>NZ_CP081826.1:0-2377500 GCF_019793815.1 Stenotrophomonas sp. DR822 | reverse complement strand
CAGCCGCAAGGCGAAGCTCTTGATCGAAGCCCCAGTAAACGGCGGCCGTAACTATAACGGTCCTAAGGTAGCGAAATTCCTTGTCGGGTAAGTTCCGACCTGCACGAATGGCGTAACGACAGCGGCGCTGTCTCCACCCGAGACTCAGTGAAATTGAAATCGCTGTGAAGATGCAGCGTTCCCGTGGCAAGACGGAAAGACCCCGTGAACCTTTACTATAGCTTTACACTGAACGTTGAGTTCGTCTGTGTAGGATAGGTGGGAGGCTATGAAACCATGGCGCTAGCTGTGGTGGAGCCATCCTTGAAATACCACCCTGTCGTGCTTGACGTTCTAACCTGGGCCCATTATCTGGGTCGGGGACCGTGTATGGTGGGTAGTTTGACTGGGGCGGTCTCCTCCTAAAGAGTAACGGAGGAGCTCGAAGGTACGCTCAGCGCGGTCGGACATCGCGCACTGTGTGCAAAGGCATAAGCGTGCTTGACTGCAAGATCGACGGATCAAGCAGGTAGGAAACTAGGACTTAGTGATCCGGTGGTTCTGTATGGAAGGGCCATCGCTCAACGGATAAAAGGTACTCCGGGGATAACAGGCTGATACCGCCCAAGAGTTCATATCGACGGCGGTGTTTGGCACCTCGATGTCGGCTCATCACATCCTGGGGCTGTAGTCGGTCCCAAGGGTATGGCTGTTCGCCATTTAAAGTGGTACGCGAGCTGGGTTCAGAACGTCGTGAGACAGTTCGGTCCCTATCTGCCATGGGCGTTGGAGATTTGAGAGGGGCTGCTCCTAGTACGAGAGGACCGGAGTGGACGAACCTCTGGTGTTCCGGTTGTCACGCCAGTGGCATTGCCGGGTAGCTATGTTCGGAAGCGATAACCGCTGAAAGCATCTAAGCGGGAAGCGCGCCTCAAGATGAGATCTCCCGGGGCACAAGCCCCCTGAAGGAACCATGTAGACTACGTGGTTGATAGGTCAGGTGTGTAAGTACAGCAATGTATTGAGCTAACTGATACTAATGATCCGAGAGGCTTGACCATATAACCTCAAGTTGCCTTGGCCGACATGACATGTCGATAGATCCAAGTGCACGCTACGTCACAAGACCAAACGAGAGGCAGGCGCTCAGGCGCGTCTCTTTGCAACGCAGGCATCACCATGCCAGCCCCTGCAAGGACACGACGCCTAGGCGACACTCCAACCGCCTCCCTGGTGAAATTAGCGCTATGGAACCACCCGATCCCATCCCGAACTCGGAAGTGAAACGTAGCTGCGCCGATGGTAGTGTGGCCTAAGCCATGCGAGAGTAGGTCATCGCCAGGGTTTATACCCAAAAACCCCGCTGCTCACGCAGCGGGGTTTTTTCTATTAAGTGAAGGCTCTGCTTTCTTGAGTTCCTTCCGCCCCAAGGGCAAGTACGCGAGCTGGCGCTGCAAGCGCTGCTGCAACCGTCTCCCTGGTGAAATTAGCGCTATGGAACCACCCGATCCCATCCCGAACTCGGAAGTGAAACGTAGCTGCGCCGATGGTAGTGTGGCCTAAGCCATGCGAGAGTAGGTCATCGCCAGGGTTTACATCCAAAAACCCCGCTGCTCACGCAGCGGGGTTTTTCTTTGTGCGCGAGAAACCGAGGGTAGTGCCGGCCGCTGGCCGGCAACCTCATGAACATCACGCGGCTGTACGTGCCAGCCGGCCAGCGGCCGGCCCTACCGGGTCCCAGCACTCACGCACAAAAAAGCGGCGCCCAAGGGCGCCGCTTTCTTTGGCACTCAACGGCTGGCGGACTTACTTCGCCGCAGCGGCCGGTGCCTTGGCCTTCATCATCGTGTCGCGGGCAGCCTTGAACGGATTGCCTTCGTACCAGTTGGGCCAACGATCACCGCCGGCCAGTTCCTTGCCGACGCCGTACATCAGCTGCAGGTCCTCGACCGTGCCATCCAGCTTCCAGGTGGCCGGGTCATACTCATCCTTCGGGCCGTGGTAACGGTTGGAGCCGTAGTCGGCGGCCGCCTTGCGACCGGCCTCGGCACCGCCGTCGCGCAGGTCTTCCCCGCCGTCGGCATACAGCGCCGGCACACCCGCCTTGGCGAAGTTGAAGTGATCCGAACGGAAGTAGAAGCCGCTCTGCACCGAGGTCTCGCCGTGCAGGGTGCGATCCTGGGCTGCAGCCAGCGGCTTGAGGATGTCTTCCAGCTCCGAACTGCCGAAGCCGGTCACGGTCACGTCCTTGGCACGACCGGCCACCGACATCGCATCGATGTTGATGACACCGGCGATCTTGTCCAGTGGGAAGGTCGGGTGGGCGACGTAGTACTTCGAACCCAGCAGGCCGGATTCTTCCAGGGTCACCGCCAGGAACACCACCGAACGTTCCGGCTTCGGTTCCTGATGGGCCATCGCTTCGGCCACCTCGAGAATGCCGGCCACGCCGGTCGCGTTGTCGACGGCACCGTTGTAGATGTTGTCGCCCTGTTCGCCCTCATGCTTGCCGAGGTGGTCCCAGTGCGCCATGTACAGCACGGCCTCATCGGCACGCTTGCTGCCAGGCAGCACGCCCACCACGTTGCGCGACTGCTTCTGCGCGACCTTGCTCTTCAGGTCCACCGAAGCGGTTGCCTTCAGCGGTACCGGCTTGAAGCCGGGCTTGCTGGCGTCCTTGTAGGCCTGGTCCAGATCCAGCCCGGCGCCGGCGAACAGGGCCTTGGCCGCGTCGGCGCTCAACCAGCCCTGTACCGGCAGGCGCGGCTCTGCATCGTCCTTGGCCGGCAGGTCGTACTGCGGGCCGGCCCAGGAGTTCTTCACCACGTCCCAACCGTACGAAGCGCCCGCGGTGTCATGCACGATCAGCGCGGCAGCAGCTCCCTTGCGCGCAGCTTCCTCGAACTTGTAGGTCCAGCGGCCGTAATAGGTCATGCGCTTGCCGTCGAACAGCTTTTCATCATTGACATGGAAGCCCGGGTCGTTGACGAACATGACCACCGTCTTGCCCTTCCAGTCCTGGCCGGCGTAATCGTTCCACTTCTGCTCCGGTGCATCCACGCCGTAGCCGACGAATACGAGGTCGCTGGCATCGAGCTTCACCTCTGTCTGGCCGGTACGGGTGCCCACCACCATGTCGGTGCCGAACTTCAGTTCGCGGGTCTTGCCGCCCTGGGTGAGGGTGAGCACGGTCGATTCATCGGCCGTGGTCTCGGTCATCGGCACGTCCTGGAACCAGCTGTCGCCGTTGCCGGGCTGCAGGCCGATGCGCTGCATCTGGTCGCGGATGTAGTTGACCGTCAGTTCTTCGCCCTTGCTGCCGGGCGAGCGGCCTTCGAACTCGTCAGAGGCCAGGGTCTTCACCATCTCGGCGAAGTCGGCGGCGTTGATCGCCGCTGAGAAGGTGTGCGTGGCCGGCTTGGCGGCGCTGTCGGCGCTGGGCGCCGGAGCCGGGGTGTCTTCGCCTTTGCAGGCGCTGAGCGCGGCCGCGGCGGCCAGGCACAGGAGGAGTTTGCGGGGCATCATCGGTTCCTGGAAACACAAGGGACGGCCACGCAGCACGCGCGACCGGTAGCGGGGAGTATCGCCCAAGCCGCAGGCTCAGTCGGCCGGGGCGGTATCGGTATCGAAGGGGATCGGATCGGCGCCGGTGACCGGGCCGATCCGCGCACTGCGGTGGACGTACAGCACCACCTCGCGCTCGAACAGCAGGCTGCCGTTGACCACGGCATTCGGCCCGATGATGACCCGCGGCTTGCGACTGGCCGTCAGCGAGACGCTGAAGTTCGGCTTGCGCACATGCACGCCACCGCCGACCTGTGAGCCGATGCCGACGGTGATGTCGCCGTTGACGGTCTCCACGTCCTTGCGCACGCGGCTGCCGACCAGGCCGATGCCGCCGTTGACGGTTTCCACGCCGCCTTCGATCTGGCTGCCCTGGTCGCTGAAAATGCTGCCGTTGACCGTGCTGACATCCCCATGTGCCGTTACTTCGCGGCCGAGGCGGATGCCGCCGTTGACGGTCTCGATGCTGCCTGTGCGCGCACGATCGGCGACCTTGACGCCGCCGTTGACGGTGTCGATGCTGCCGGTTTCCACGCCTTCGCCGACACGGATGCCACCATTGACGGTGTCCAGCTTGCCGTAGCGCTGGCCCGGATCGGCGCTGATGCTGCCGTTGACCTTGCTCACGTCTGCTTGGGCCCAGGCCGGGCCACTGGCCAGCGCAATGCCCAACAGCAGCGGAATGGAGAGAGCTTTCATGAGAACCTCGTTGTTGTGCGGCTGGCAGGCCGCGTGCGGAGATGTCACCATTCCCTGCACGTCTCCGCATCTGCCTGAAGTCACTGGAAAGCCCTTGCGCAACAACGTCTTCCCCTCACGCCGGCATCACATCGCCACCCTGCGCGGTGGACGTTGCCTGTTGCTGGGAATGGCGCTGGCCCTGGCGCTGCCATTGCCGGGTGCGGCACAGACCTCTTCGGCCCGCGAGGCCGAACGCAAGCTGCAGAAGCTGCGCACCGAACTGAAGGGCGTGGCGCAGGAGCGCCGGCAGATCGAGGGCCAGCGCGGACAGGCGTCGCAGCAGCTGCGCGAGGCCGATGAAAAGGTGGCACGCAGTGGTCGTGCGCTGGCCCAGACCGAATCGGCGCTGCGCGAGCAGACCCAGGCGCTGGTCCAGGCCGAACAGCGGCGCAATGCACTGCAGTCCAACCTGGAAAAGCAGAATCGCGAACTGGCCGGACTGCTGCGCGCGGCCTACCAGCTTGGCAACCACGCGCCGTTGAAGCTGCTGCTTTCGCAGGACACGGTGGCCGATGCCAACCGTGCGCTGGCCTATCACCGCTACCTGCAGCGCGAGCGCGCGCAGCGCATCACCACGCTGACGGCCGACCTCAAGGAACTGGAGACGCTGCAGGCGCAGATCGCCCAGCGCCAACAGCAGTTGCAGGGCACTCACCGCGAGCAGAAGCAGCAGGTCGCCACGCTCGCATCGGACCGGCGCGAGCGTGCGCAGACCGTCGCTTCGCTGGAAGAGCGCTTCAAGGACAAGCGCGAGAAGGAGCAGGCACTGGGCCAGGACGCCAAGGCGCTGGAAACCCTGCTGGCCAACCTGCGCGCTGCCGCGGCCCGCGCCGAGGCCGAGCGCCGTGCCGCCGCCCGCAAAGCCGCTGCGGAGAAGGCCGCTGCCGAAAAGGCCGCACGCCAGGCCAAGGCCGAAGGCCGCCCGGCACCGGCAACCAAGATTCCGCCGGCCGTGGCCTCCGCACCAGCGCCCAAGGTGGGTGGCCTGGGCTGGCCACTGTCGGGCAATCTGCTGGCCCGCTATGGCGGCAAGCTGCCGGATGGCCGTACCAGCAGTGGCGTGTTGATCGGCGCCCCCGCCGGAAGCACCGTCACCGCTGTGGCCGACGGTACGGTGGTGTTCTCCGATTGGATGACCGGCTACGGCATGATCCTGATCGTCGACCATGGCAACGGCTACATGAGCCTGTACGCGCACAACGACACCCTGCTGAAAGATGCCGGTGCGCGGGTCAGCCGTGGCGATGCAGTGGCCAAGGTCGGTAACTCCGGTGGCCAGGGCGTGACGGCGCTGTACTTCGAACTGCGCCGCGGCGGGCAACCGGTCAATCCGGACAGCTGGCTGCAGCGGCGCTGAATTCCGCCTGGCCGCAGCAGGGCGGATTCAACGGGAATTTAGCCACGCTTCGCGCATAATCGGTGCATGTGCCTTGGGCACGATGCCATCGTCGACAGGAGTGATCCATGCGCGCAGCCCGTACCGCCACCCTCTTGCTGGCTCTGTTGCCGGCCCTGTCCTGGGCACAGCAGACCGCCCCCGTCCCGTTGAAGGAAACTCCCGGGAAAGCGGCGAGCAGCGAGGAGGCGGTGACCTCGAAGGTGCCGCTGGACGACATCCGGCGCTTCGTGGCCGTCTACAACGCGGTGCGCGCGGCCTACGTCGATCCGGTCGATGACAACAAGCTGATGCAGTCGGCTGTGCGTGGCCTGCTGCTCGACCTCGATCCGCACAGCACCTACTTCAACAAGGAAGATGCCGAGGCGTTCGACGAACAGGCCAATGGCGCCTATGAAGGCATCGGCGTGGAGCTGCAGCAGCAGCCGGACAACGCCAGCATGAAGGTGATCTCGCCGATCGACGACACGCCAGCGGCCAAGGCCGGCATCCTCGCCGGCGACCTGATCATCGCCATCGATGGCAAGCCGATCAGCGCGATCGATGCCAGCGAACCGCTGCGCGGCCCGGCCGGCAGCAAGGTAGTGCTGACCATCGTCCGCGACGGCAAGCCCAAGCCCTTCGACGTCAGCCTGACCCGGCAGACGATCCGCGTGACCAGCGTGCGCAGCCGCCTGCTGGAACCGGGTTATGGCTACATCCGCCTGAGCACGTTCCAGGCCGACACCGGTTCTGATTTCCAGAAGCACCTGCAGCAGCTGCAGAAGCAGTCCGGCGGCAACCTCAAGGGGCTGGTGCTGGATCTGCGCAGCAATCCGGGTGGTCTGCTGACCGCTGCGGTGCAGGTGGCCGATGATCTGCTCGACAAGGGCAACATCGTCAGCACCCGCGGCCGCATCAGCATCAGCGATGCACGCTTCGACGCAACCCCGGGCGACCTGCTGAAGGGCGCGCCAGTGGTGGTGCTGGTCGATGCCGGTTCGGCCAGTGCATCGGAAGTGCTGGCCGGCGCACTGCGCGACAACAAGCGCGCGCGCGTGATCGGCAGCCGCACCTTCGGCAAGGGCTCGGTGCAGACCGTGCTGCCGCTGGACAACGGCGATTCGGTGAAGCTGACCACGGCGCGCTACTATACACCCAGCGGTAAATCGATCCAGGCCACCGGTATCGTGCCGGAAGTGGAACTGAAGGCAGCACCGCGTCCGGAAGACGAGGCATTGCCGGCCAGCCTGAGTGACTACAGTGAAGCGACGCTGCCGGGCCACCTGCGCGGTGACGAGGAAGGCACCGAGGGCTATCACGCAGGCGCCGTGTTGCCGGGCGATGGCCCTATCAACGATGCACTGGCCGAACTGAAGAACCCGGGTTCGGTTGCGGCGCGCTTGAAGGCAGAAGCTGCGAAGGCCGAAGCGGACAGGGCAGCAAAGGCCGCCGCCAAGCCGGCACCGAAGGCGGAGCCCAAGGCTGAAGCAAAGCCCGAAGCCAAGCCCGAAGCCAAGCCTGCAGAGATCCCGGCCAAGCCTTGATTGCGTAGCGTCGAGCCATGCTCGACTGATGAGCGGACACCGCCCGAGCATGGCTCGGGCGTTTCGCAGAATGCAGCAAGCCGACGCTAGAACCCGTGCCGCTTGCGCAGACGCCGCGCGATCGCTGCGCGCACGTACATGCCGTACACCACGCCGAACACGAAGCCCCCGATGTGCGCCCACCAGGCGACCATGCCGAAGGTCGGGCCGATGTAGGCGAACACCACCTGCAGCGCCGCCCACACACCGATCAGCAGATAGGCCGGGGCGCGCACGAACTCCAGGAACAGCCCCAGCGGGATCACCACGCCCAGGCGCGCGCCGGGGAACAGCGCCAGATAGGCACCGATCAGCGCCGACACCGCACCGCTGGCGCCGATGATGATCTGGTCCGGGCTGCCCATGGTGTAGATCGCGACCAGGTTGGAGATCGCCCCGCCCACCAGGAACAGCAGCAGCAACCGCCACGGGCCCAGCACCCGCTCGGCCGGCAGGCCGAAGATCAGCAGGAACACCAGGTTGCCCAGCAGGTGCGACCAGTCGGCGTGCAGGAACAGGGCGGTGAACAGGCGCAGCACGCTGCCGTCCTGCAGCGTTGCCCACCAGTCCAGCGGGTGGGTCAGGCCGGTGGACAGGGCGCCCCAGTCCAGCCACAGGCTTCCGCGGGCGTCGTCCGGGCGCGAGATCGACCACAGGAATGCCAGCCACAGTGCCGCAAACAGCACGGGTGTAGCCCAGCGCAGGGTCGCCTTCTTGCGCGAGGGGAGGGAGACAAACATGGCACTAGCCTAGCGTGCGGGCGCTTTTGGCGGGGAGGGGGCCTGTTCAGCTTTTGCGACGAAGAAAGCGCCAGCGCTGTTATTGTTTCATTAACGGCTCTGGGTAATACTCGCATACGGCGTCGTATGTCGGGAGGGGAATCCGGCGCGCTTCGAAAGGCCATCCGGCCTGTCGGGCGCAGGCGCACTCAGAGCACCATCACCGCTTACCGGAGAGAGAGAACTACGATGCAAACTGCTTCCACCATTGCCCGCCTGACCCTGCTGGCCGTCGGCGTTGCCGGTGCGCTGGCCGCCGCCGACGCCAATGCCGCCGCCTTCCAGCTGAAGGAAAACAGCGCCAAGGGCCTGGGCCGCGCCTTCGCTGGTTCCACCTCTGCCGAAGGCGATGCCTCGGTGGTCGCCACCAACCCGGCCTCGATGCGCCTGCTGGAAGGCACCCAGATCCAGGGTGACGTCAGCGCCATCAGCTTCGGCGCCAAGTTCCGCGGCGAAGGCCGCTATGCCAACGGCGCTCCGATTTCCGGCGGCAACGGCGGCGACGCCGGCATGATCGCTCCGGTTCCGGCCGCGTACTTCCACGTGCCGTTCGGCGAGAAGGACAACATGCACTTCGGCGTGTCGCTGACCGTGCCGTTCGGCTTCAAGACCGAATACGACCGTGACTGGGTCGGCCGCTACAACGGCGTCAAGACCGAACTGCAGGCCATCGACCTGGGTGCGGCCTTCTCCTACGACGTCAATCCGTACCTGTCGTTCGGTGCGTCGGTGTTCGCCGAGCGCCTGAATGTCGACCTGACCAGCGCCGTCGACGGCGGCACCGCCATCAACGCCAGCGCCCAGCAGCGCGCTGCCGCCGCTGCACTGGCCGCTGGCCGCACCCCGGCACAGGCCCAGGCCGCTGCCCAGGCCGCTGGCCGCCAGGCCGCACAGCTCGGCTTCTCGCCGGGTACCGCTGATGGTTACCTGCGCATCAAGGGCGACGAAGTGTCCGTCGGCTACACCCTGGGCATGACCGTCAGCCCGGTGGAAGGCACCAACATCGCCTTCAGCTACCGCTCGGAAGTCGAACACAAGATCACCGACGGCAAGGCCGACTTCACCATGACCCCGGCTGCTGCCGCGTTCCTGGCGCAGGCTGCCCCGGGCACCTTCGTCGACAGCAATGGCCGCGCGACCATCACCCTGCCGGCCAGCGCCACCGTCAGCTTCACGCACCGCGTGAACGACCAGTGGAAGATCATGGCCGACGTGTCGCGCACCGCATGGAGCAAGTTCGACGAAGTGCGCGTCGACTACGACTCCAACCAGCCCGACAGCGTGCTGCCGTTCCACTACCGCGACACCACCTTCGCTTCGATCGGTACCGAGTACCGTCTGAACGAGCAGCTGACCCTGCGTGGCGGTCTGGCCTATGACCAGACCCCGACCACCGACGCCCACCGTGACGTCCGCGTGCCGGATACCACCCGCAAGTGGCTGTCGCTGGGCCTGACCTGGGCGCCGTCGGAGAAGATGGAATACAGCGTGGGCTACACCCACCTGTTCACCAAGGATCCGAACATCAACTCGACCTCCGCTACCGCCAACAACGTTGTCGGCAAGTACAAGGTCACCGGCGACGTGCTGGCTGCGTCGATGCAGTACAAGTTCTGATTCCGGCGATTGCCTGAAGCAGTACGAAGGAGGCCCCGCGCAAGCGGGGCTTTCTTTTTTCCGGGGATCTGCATCCACGCATGGCGTGGATCTACGCGACAATGGCCTGATGGCCGATCGCCGATACCTGAAGAAGATGACCCGCTACTGGGCCGCCGAAGAGGCCAGGGCCACCGTGGCGCTGCAGGATGCGCTCGCATCGGAATGGTTCGACTACTGGCATACCCACCTGGACTGGAAGGGGCGTGGCAATCGCCATGGCAGTGATCGCACCGCCGTTGCCGCCGCGTTGCTGCGGCTGCTCGAGCGCGCGGTGGCCTGCAGGCGGCAGGACACCCAGTGCTGGGTGGTGTTGGCGCCGGATAGCAGCCAGAGCGCGCTGTTCCTGCATTCGCCCAATCCGCAGGGAACGCCTTGGCCGCATCCGTTCGATGGCGTGACCTGGGATATCGAAGCACCGGATTGGCTCGCGCCTTTGCTGGCGCCGCATCATCAACTGGGCCGCTGGGGTAGCGCAGGGCCCCGGCGGCTGCTGGTGCGCGTGCGCGCTTGATTTCCATCCACGCATGGCGTGGATCTACTGGAGCCATCCACGCATGGCGTGGATCTACTGGAGCCATCCACGCGGGGCGCGGATCTACGCGACAATAGCGCGATGAACCTGTCCGACCCGAATTTCCAGCTGGAGCTGGCTGCCAACATCGCCGTTGCCGGCTCGATCCTGCTGGCCGGCCGCAACAACGTGCATACGTGGTGGCTGGGCATCGTCGGCTGCGCGTTGTTCGCCGCCGTGTTCGAGCGCTCGCACCTGTACGCGGACATGGTCCTGCAGTTCTTCTTCGTGGTCATCAGCGTGTTCGGCTGGTGGCAGTGGCTGCGTGGTGACCATGGCGCGCCATTGCCCATAACCCGCTTGCCAGCACGCGCGTGGAGCTGGCTGCTGCCGTTGGCGGTGCTGGCGACCTTCGGTTACGGCTGGATGCTGACCCGGCTGACCAATGCGTATGCGCCCTACATCGACTCGGCGGTGCTGGTGCTGAGCGTGATCGCACAGTTCCTGATGATGCGGCGCAAGCTGGAATCGTGGTGGGTGTGGCTGCTGGTCAACACCATCGCGGTGCCGCTGTACTACAGCCGCGGGCTGCACCTGACCTCGATCCTGTACGTCGGTTTCTGGATCAACGCGCTGGTGGCGCTGCGTCACTGGCGGCACCTGATGCGCGCTGAAGCGGATACGGGCAGGGCGGCCGATGGCATTGCCTGAGCGGGTACCGCGCGGGTTGGTGGTCGGCAAGTTCTGCCCGCTCCACCTCGGCCACGAGCGCCTGATCGAATTTGCTTCTGCCCGCTGCACCCAGCTGCTGGTGATCGGCTGGTCGCAGCCGGGCTTTGCCGGCTACAGCGCAGAGCGCCGCGAGCGCTGGCTGCGCGCGCGCTTTCCGCAGGCGACGGTGGCGGTGCTGGATGATGCGCGGCTGGCGGCGTTGTGCAGGCAGCAGGGCGTTCCCGCACGTGCGCTGCCGCAGGACAAGGACAGTGAGCAGGTGCAACGCGCGTTCACCGCATGGCTGTGCGTGGCGTTGTTTGGCGGACCGGTGCAGGCTGTTTTCACCGGTGAAGACTACGGCGATGGTTTCGCTGCAGCCCTGGCGCAGCATTTCAATGCGACGGTGCAGCACCATCGGCTGGAGCGTTCGACCGACATCGGTCAGGCCAGTGGTACCGAACTGCGCGTCGATCCGCATGCGCATCGACAGGGCCTGAGCCGGTCGGTCTACGCCGACCATGTGCAGCGGGTGGCCTTCATCGGCGGTGAGTCCACGGGCAAGAGCACGCTGGCGCGGGTGCTGGCCGAACGCCTGGGTACGGCATGGGTGCCGGAGTTCGGGCGTACGTTGTGGGAGCAGCAGGGCGGCGAGTTGCAGGCGCAGGATCTGCTGCGTATCGCTGCGACCCAGCCGCAGCACGAGCACCAGGCTGCGCAACATGCGCATCGCTGGTTGTTCTGCGATACCACGCCGTTGGTGACGCTGGGCTACAGCGGCTGGATGTTCGGCACGGCGCCCGAACCACTGCAGCGGGCTGCGGCGCGTGCGTACGACCTGCTGTTCCTGTGCGCCCCGGATATCCCGTTCGAGCCGGATGGAACGCGTGTGGGCGAGGAGTTCCGCATGCGCCAACACGCGTGGTATCTGCAGCAGTTGCAGGCGCGAGGAATGGCGTATGTGTTGCTGGAAGGCGACCTGGAGATGCGTATCGCGCGGGTGCTGGAGGAATTGGTGAGGCGTGCGGACAACCGATTCAGTGTGGTGGCGGAATGAGCTGCCAGGGGTTGGCAGCTTCGCATTCGCCCCGCCATCAAAAAACCCCGCTTTCGCGGGGTTTTTCGTTTACTGCATGACGCCCGGGATCAGTCGCCCAGGGTCAGCAGCGAGGCATTGCCGCCGGCAGCGGTGGTGTTCACCGTCACCGTCTTTTCGGTGGCGAAGCGCAGCAGGTAGTGCGGGCCGCCGGCCTTGGGGCCGGTGCCGGACAGGCCCTGGCCGCCGAACGGCTGCACGCCGACCACCGCACCGATCTGGTTGCGGTTGACGTAGACGTTGCCGACGTGGACCCCGTTGCTGATGCGGTCGACGGTTTCGTCGATGCGCGAATGCACGCCCAAGGTCAGGCCATAGCCGGTGGCGTTGATCTGGTCGATCACCGCGTCGAGCTGGTCGCCCTTCCAGCGGATCACGTGCAGGACCGGCCCGAAGATTTCCTTCTGCAGCTGGCCCAGGTCCTTCAGTTCGTACGCACGCGGTGCGAAGAAGGTGCCGTTGGCCGCTTCGGCGGACAGTTCGGCCGCAGCGATCAGGCGCGCTTCGCGGTCCATGCGCACGGCGTGGTCCTGCAGGATCTTCAGTGCATCGGCGTCGATCACCGGGCCGACGTCGGTGGACAGCAGGCCGGGGTTGCCGACCTTCAGTTCCTTCATCGCACCGGCCAGCATGGTCATCACCTTGTCGGCGATGTCGTCCTGCACGAACAGCACGCGCGCGGCCGAGCAGCGCTGGCCGGCCGAGGTGAAGGCCGAACCGATGGCGTCCTTGACCAGCTGTTCCGGCAGTGCCGAGGAGTCGGCGATGAAGGCGTTCTGGCCGCCGGTTTCGGCGATCAGCACGCCGATGGCGGCGTCACGTGCAGCCATCGCGCGGTTGATCGCACGGGCGGTGTCGGTGGAGCCGGTGAAGGCCACGCCGGCCACGCGCGGGTCGGCGGTCAGCGCAGCACCGACGGTGGCGCCATCGCCCGGCAGGTACTGCAGCACGTCAGCCGGCACGCCGGCATCGTGCAGCAGCTTCACTGCGTAGTAGCCGATCAGGTTGGTCTGCTCGGCCGGCTTGGCGATCACGCTGTTGCCGGCGGCCAGTGCGGCAGCCACCTGGCCCAGGAAGATCGCCAGCGGGAAGTTCCACGGGCTGATGCAGACGAACACGCCACGGCCATGCAGCTGCAGTTCGTTGGATTCGCCGGTCGGGCTGGGCAGCTTCTCGGCGTGGCTGAACTGCTCGCGTGCCTGCTTGGCGTAGTAGCGCAGGAAGTCCACCGCTTCGCGCACTTCGGCGATGCCGTCGGGCAGGCTCTTGCCGGCTTCCTTCACGCACAGCGCCATGAACTCGGGCATGCGCGCTTCCAGCTGGTCGGCGGCGTGCTCGAGGATGGCGGCGCGGCTGGCGGCTGGGGTGCGGTTCCAGCCCGGCTGCGCAGCCACGGCATTGGCCAGCGCCTTCTGCACGGTGGCGGCATCGGCGGCCTGCCACTGGCCGACCACTTCACGGGTGTCGGCCGGGTTGGTCACCGGCAGCGAGGCACCGGTCGGGTTCGCGCCCGGCACCAGCGGTGCGGCCTGCCAGGGCTTCACTGCAGCGTTGAGCTGCTCGGCCAGGGCGCGCAGTTCGTTGTCGTTGGCGAGGTTGGCGCCCATGGAGTTCTTCCTGTCGTGGTTCTGGCTGCGCAGCAGGTCAACCGGCAGCGGGATCTTGGGATGCGGAATCGATTCGAACGAGGACACCATCTCGACCGGATCGCGGACCAGGTCGGCGATCGGCACGCGCTCGTCGGTGATGCGGTTGACGAAGCTGGAGTTGGCGCCGTTTTCCAGCAGGCGACGCACCAGGTACGGCAGCAGGTCTTCATGCGAACCGACCGGCGCGTACACGCGGCAGGGCAGGCCAAGGCGATCGGCCGGCACTACTTCGGCGTACAGGTCATCGCCCATGCCGTGCAGCTTCTGGTGCTCGTAGACGCCACCGTTGGCGATGCTGCGCACTGCGGCGATGGTGTGTGCGTTGTGCGTGGCGAACATCGGGTAGATCGCGTCGGCATGGGTAAACAGACGCTTGGCACACGCCAGGTAGGACACGTCGGTGTTCTGCTTGCGGGTGAACACCGGGTAGCCGGCATAGCCTTCGATCTGCGCGCGCTTGATCTCGGCGTCCCAGTAGGCGCCCTTGACCAGGCGCACCTGCAGGCGACGACCGGCGCGGCGCGCCATGTCGGCCAGGTGGTCGATCGTGTACGGCGTACGCTTCTGGTAAGCCTGCACGACCACGCCGAAGCCATCCCAGCCGGCCAGCGAGGCATCGCCGAACACCTGCTCGATGATGTCCAGCGACAGTTCCAGGCGATCGGACTCTTCGGCGTCGACGGTGCAGCCGATGCCGTAGCTCTTGGCCAGCTGCGCCAGTTCCAGCACGCCCGGCACCAGGTCTTTCAGCACGCGCGCGCGCTTGGCGTGCTCGTAGCGCGGGTACAGCGCCGACAGCTTGATCGAGATGCCCGGTGCGTTGTTGACGTCGCCATCGGCACGGCCACCGCGCGACTTGTGGTCACCACCGATGGCGTGGATCGCACGACGGTAGTCTTCCAGGTAACGCAGGGCGTCCTTCATGGTCAGCGCGCCTTCGCCGAGCATGTCGAACGAGTAGCGGTAGCTGGCGCTGTCGCCCTTGTGCGAGCGTGCCAGCGCTTCGCCGATGGTGCGGCCCATGACGAACTGGTGGCCCATGATCTTCATCGCCTGGCGCACGGCCAGGCGTACCACCGGCTCACCAACGCGGCCGACCAGACGCTTGAACGCGCTGGGCGCATCGGCGCGGGTGGCGTCGTTCATCTGCACCAGCTTGCCGGTCAGCATCAGGCCCCAGGTGGAGGCGTTGACCAGCACCGAGTCGCTGCCGCCCAGGTGTTTTTCCCAGTCGGCATCGGCCAGCTTGTCGCGGATAAGCTTGTCGGCGGTCTCCTGGTCCGGAATGCGCAGCAGCGCCTCGGCCACGCACATCAGCAGCACGCCTTCCTCGCTGCCCAGGTCGTACTGGCGCATGAAGGCTTCGATCGCGCCCTGGTCCTTGGCGCGCACACGCACCCGGGCGACCAGGTCGGCGGCCAGCGCCTGCACCTTGGCCTGCTCGTCGGCCGGCAGGCGCGCCTGCGCCAGCAGTTCGCGCACATGGCTGGCCTCGTCCTTCAGCCAACCATCGGTGATGGCCTGGCGGAACGGGTTGGGGGACGCCGGCAGTTCCGGCGACAGCAGCGCCGAGTGACGCGGAACGTCGCTGGCGGCAATGGGAGAGGAGGGTGCGTTCATGCCGGTCCGGCCAGTGGAAAACTTGGCGATTTTAATCATTTTTTTGACTTCAGGAAGGCCCGCGCAGCCACCTTCATGAATGCTGATAGCCCCTAGCGGTGGTGGATTCAGCGTGTTCAGCAAAGTCGGGCCGTTTTGTGCCGAATTCGTCATTCGTGCCGCTGGGCTCATGCTGTATTGCAGCATCGGAAAAAGTGTGAATGCACCCTTGCTACCGGCGAGAGGGCAGGGCTACCATCGAGACGTTTCCCGCGGCAGGAACGCGGTTGCGACATGATCGAGGTGCTTACAGCTCCGGATGGGTCAGGTACGCAGCTGCGACTGCGTCCCCCACGGGCGCTCGATGCCCGGCAGTTCGTCCTGTTGTTTGCTGTGTTGTCGGGAGTGATGTGGCTGGTGTCCGCCTTCGGGTGGGTGGCCGGCAATGCATTCGCCCCCCTGTTCGCGCTGCTGTACAGCCTGTTGCTGGCAGCTGCGTTGCGCGCGTTGTGGCGCAGTGGTGAACGGCAGGAGGAAATCCGGGTAGTGCCGGCGTGCGTGGAGGTCATCCCCGTGCCCGGTGGATCGCCGGTGTTCCGGGCTCATCCGCACTGGGTGCGCCTGCTCACCGACGATGCGAGGGTCCGGCTGGCATCCAGCGGCCGGCAGGTGGAGGTGGGGAGTTTCCTCGCGCCGGCCGAACGTCAAACGCTTGTTGAAACGCTTGAAGATTTGCTCGCCGCCAGCGATGGCGGCAACCGACGACGCTAAGGGTCTAGGCAATGAAGCAAAGCAGAGGGTGGGGCACGAAGTGCGTTGCAATGGCCGCCGCGATGGGGGCCCTGCTGTCGATGCCGGGGACGGCGCTGGCCCAGGCGGCCGATCCAAAACCGTGGCAGTTGAACATGGGCAAGGGGGTGACCCAGACCTCGCGCCTGGCCTGGGAATCGAACAACCTTTCGCTGATCGTCTGTACGGTGATCGGCGTGATCGTGTTCGGCGCGATGGCCTACGCGATGTTCAAGTTCCGCAAGTCCAAGGGCGCGGTCGCTGCCACCTTCAGCCACAACACCAAGGCCGAAGTCATCTGGACGGTGATCCCGGTGATCATCCTGGTGGTGATGGCGTGGCCGGCCACGGCCAACCTGATCAAGATGTACGACACCCGCGATGCCGAGATGACGGTCAAGGTCACCGGCTACCAGTGGATGTGGAAGTACGAGTACCTGGGCGAGAACGTGACCTTCACCAGCCGCCTGGACCGCGAGTCCGACCGCATGCGGCAGAGTGGCAAGGTACCGACCCGCGAGAGCCATCCGCACTACCTGCTGGATGTCGACAACCGGCTGGTGCTGCCGGTGGACACCAAGGTGCGCTTCGTCATCACCTCCGACGATGTGATCCACGCCTGGTGGGTGCCGGCGCTGGGCTGGAAGCAGGACGCCATTCCCGGCTTCATCAACGAAGCCTGGACCAGCATCGAGCAGCCCGGTGTCTACCGCGGCCAGTGCGCGGAGCTGTGCGGCAAGGACCATGGCTTCATGCCGATCGTGGTCGAGGCGGTGTCCAAGGAAGAATTCAAGCAGTGGCTGGCGCAACGCAAACCGGCGCCTGCACCGGCAGCCCCTGCCGCGCCCGCCGAACCCACCGCACCTGCCAGTGCAACGCCGGCGCAGCCGGCGGCACCGGCAGCCGCCGAGGCCGGCAACGCGCCTGCGGCGGCGGTCAGCGGAGCCTGATGTAACTGCCCGCGGCCGTATCGCGGCTGCGGCGACAACCGATCCTGAGAGGTGTTTTGCAATGGCGCACTCGGCAGTTGGGCACGACGATCACCATCACCCGCAGAGCTTCTTCGAGCGTTGGTTCTTCTCGACCAACCACAAGGACATCGGCACGCTGTACCTGGGTTTCAGCTTCATCATGTTCGTCATCGGCGCGTTCATGAGCGTGCTGATCCGGCTGGAACTGGCCCAGCCCGGCATCCAGTACATCCGTCCGGAAATCTTCAACCAGCTGACCACCGTACACGCGCTGGTGATGATCTTCGGCGGGGTGATGCCGGCCTTCGTCGGCCTGGCCAACTGGATGATCCCACTGCAGATCGGCGCGCCGGACATGGCGCTGCCGCGCATGAACAACTGGTCGTTCTGGCTGCTGCCGGTGGCCTTCAGCCTGCTGCTGCTGACCTTCCTGCTGCCCGGTGGTGCGCCAGCCGGTGGCTGGACGCTGTACCCGCCGCTGTCGCTGCAGGGCGGCTACAACGTGGCGTTCACCGTGTTCGCCATCCACGTGGCCGGCATCAGTTCGATCATGGGCGCGATCAACATCATCGCCACGGTGCTGAACATGCGCGCGCCCGGCATCGACCTGCTGAAAATGCCGATCTTCTGCTGGGCCTGGCTGATCACCGCGTTCCTGCTGATTGCGGTGATGCCGGTGCTGGCCGGTGCGGTGACGATGCTGCTGACCGACAAGTTCTTCGGCACCAGCTTCTTCAATGCGGCCGGTGGTGGTGACCCAGTGATGTTCCAGCACATCTTCTGGTTCTTCGGCCATCCCGAGGTCTACATCATGATCCTGCCCGCCTTCGGCGTGGTCAGCGAGATCATCCCGACCTTCAGCCGCAAGCCGCTGTTCGGCTACCAGGCGATGGTCTACGCCACTGCGGCGATCGCGTTCCTGTCGTTCATCGTCTGGGCCCACCACATGTTCACCGTGGGCATGCCGCTGGGCGGCGAGATCTACTTCATGTTCGCCACCATGCTGATCTCGATCCCGACCGGGGTGAAGGTGTTCAACTGGGTCAGCACGATGTGGCGCGGCTCGCTCACGTTCGAAGCCCCCATGCTGTGGTCGGTGGCGTTCGTCATCCTGTTCACCATCGGCGGGTTCTCCGGCCTGATGCTGGCGATCGTGGCCGCCGACTTCCAGTATCACGACACCTACTTCGTGGTCGCCCACTTCCACTACGTGCTGGTGACCGGCGCGGTGTTCGCGCTGATCGCGGCGGTGTACTACTGGTGGCCGAAGTGGACCGGGCGCATGTACAGCGAGAAGTGGGCCAAGGTGCACTTCTGGTGGTCGATCGTGTTCGTCAACCTGCTGTTCTTCCCGCAGCATTTCCTGGGCCTGGCCGGCATGCCGCGCCGCATCCCCGATTACTCGGTGGCGTTCGCCGACTGGAACCTGATCAGCTCGATCGGTGCGTTCGGCATGTTCGCCACGCCGTTCATGATGGCTGCGATCCTGCTGTCCTCGCTGCGCAATGGCGAGAAGGCCGAGGCCCGCTCCTGGGAAGGCGCGCGCGGTCTGGAGTGGACGCTGCCGTCGCCGGCACCGGCGCACACCTTCACCACGCCGCCGACCATCCGCCCGGGTGACCTGGCCCACGACGATATCGGTCATTGAGGTGATGCATGCATAACGAGAGCCCGATCACCCCGGCCAGAGCCGAGCCACGCCTGGCCGCAAGCGCATCGGCAGGCCAGCGGCCAGGCACCGCGCCGCTTTATGCGGAGCAGCGCCAGCGCGCCAAGCGCACCGCGTTGTGGGTGGGCGCGATCGCCGTACTGGTCTACGTCGGCTTCATCCTCAGTGGCGTGATCGGTCGATGAGCGAAACACCGGCCACCGCTCCGTCACGCAGCGCCGGCCTGCCGCGCCTGATCGGCGTTGCGGTGGTGGTGTTCCTGCTGACGTTCTCGCTGGTACCGCTGTATCGCATCGCCTGCGAGAAGGTATTCGGCGTGCGCCTGGAGCGTGGCCCGGGCAGCGAAGCCAGTACCGGTGCTGCCAGCGGCAAGCGCACCGTGCGGGTGGAATTCGATGGTGGCGTCAATTCGCGGCTGCCGTGGTCGTTCCATCCCGAGCAGCTGACCATGGATGTGGTGCCTGGCGAGCTCAACGAGGCGCTGTACTTCGCCCGCAACGACAGCCAGCAGGCCGTGGTCGGCAGCGCGGTGCCGTCGGTGGCGCCGGCACGCGCCTCCGGGTTCTTCAGCAAGACCGAGTGCTTCTGCTTCACTGCGCAGACCCTGCAGGCCGGCGAGAAGCGTGACATGCCGGTGCGCTTCATCGTCGATCCGGACCTGCCGCCGGAAATCCGCACGATCACCTTGTCCTACACCTTCTACCGCAACGATGCGTTGTCCGATCGGCTGGCGCCCGCCGCCACGTCGGAAGGCGCCCACGCTGCTCCCTGACCCGGATACCGACCATGGCCCAGACACCTACCGACGCCAACGTGTACTTCGTCCCGGCCCAGAGCAAGTGGCCGTTCGTCGGTTCCATCGCGATGATGGTGACCATGGTCGGCGTGGCCAGTTGGCTCAATGACGCCAGCTGGGGCCGCTGGACCTTCTACATCGGCGTGGCGATGCTGGTGCTGACCCTGTTCTGGTGGTTCAGCGATGTGGTGCGCGAGTCGCAGGCCGGCAACTACAACCGGCAGGTGGATGGTTCGTTCCGGATGGGGATGGTCTGGTTCATCTTCTCCGAAGTGATGTTCTTCGGTGCCTTCTTCGGTGCCCTGTTCTACACCCGCCACCTCGGCCTGTCGTGGTTGAGCGGCGAAGGGCGCGGGGTGATGACCAACGAGCTGCTGTGGCAGGGCTACTCGGCCGGCTGGCCGACCAATGGCCCGGCAGCGATCGGTGGCGCGTTCCAGACGATCCCGGCCTGGGGCCTGCCGCTGATCAATACGCTGATCCTGCTGACCTCGGGCGTGACCCTGACCATCGCCCACCATGCGCTGAAGGCGGGCAACCGCCGCCAGCTGTTGATCTGGCTGGGCCTGACCGTGCTGCTCGGCCTGGGCTTCCTGACCCTGCAGGCCGAGGAGTACATCCACGCCTACAAGGAATTGAACCTGACGCTCGGCTCGGGCATCTACGGTTCGACCTTCTTCATGCTGACCGGCTTCCACGGCGCACACGTGCTGCTGGGAACGATCATGCTGATCGTGATGTGGCTGCGGTCGGCGAAGGGACACTTCACCCGCGACAACCATTTCGGCTTTGAAGCGGCCGCGTGGTACTGGCACTTCGTCGACGTGGTGTGGCTGATGCTGTTCCTGTTCGTCTACGTGCTTTGACCGCGCAGGCGTCGGCAGCGTCAGCCGCCGGCGCTGCCTGGTCTGATGGGGCGTCAGCCGCCGATGCCGTGCGGTTTGATCCAGCCCATGTAGATGCTCACGATCACCAGTACGATCAACGCCACCGACACTCCGATGCGGCGGGTCAGTGCATTGACCGTGCGCTTGGTCTGGCCGCGGTCCACCAGCAGGTAATACAGGCCGGCGCCCAGATTCCAGACGATGACGATCAGAAACGCGATTACCAGCAGGGTCTTCAGCGAATCACTCATGCGCGGCTCGAGGGCAGGGTGGATGTGCCTATCTGACCGCGTTTGCGCGGACTTGTCATGATGCGCCAGCACACGCGCATGATCGGCTGGCTGATGGCGTTGCTGGCGATGGCCGGATTCACCGCGCTGGGGCTGTGGCAGCTGCAGCGGATGCAGGCCAAGCAGGCGTTGCTGGATGCACAGGGGCCAGCCGTGGCGCAGGCGCTGCCGTTGGCGCAGGCGCTGGCGGCGCAGGGCGCGCTGCATGGCGTGGCCGATCACGGTCGCTTCCTGCCGGGCGTGGTGCTGCTGGACAACCAGACCCGCCACGGCCGCGCCGGAGTGAAGATCTATCGTCCGTTCCGCAGCGATGCGGGCAGCGTGTTGCTGGTGGACCTTGGCTGGCGCGCGCTGCCGCCGGACCGCAGGTTGCCGGTGGTGCCGGCACCGCCGTCGCCGGTGGCCGTGCGAGGCCTGTTGGCGCCGCCCCCTTCGTCCGGGCTGGCGCTGGGGCCGGCGTTCACTACCACCGATGTTGCAGGGCGCTGGCTGGCCAGTCGCCTTCCCGCCGATGGCCTGGCTGCGGCACTGGGCCTGCCATCGTTGCCCGAGCGCGTGCTGCGACTGGATCCGGCGCTGCCGTTCGGCGATGAGCGCGATCTCGACCTGCTGCCGAACACGCTGCCGCCGCAGCGCCACCTGGGTTACGCCGTGCAGTGGTTCGGGCTGGCGTTGACCGTGCTGGTGGTGGCGCTGGTACTGGAATGGCGCAGAAGACGGCCCGTTGCCCGGTAGTGCCGGCCGCTGGCCGGCATCCCTTTCCCAACCATGAGAAAATGCCCCGCATGAACACTGCTACCTCCCCGCAGGCGCGCGGCAACGGCCGCCGGACCCTGGTGCTGCTGTTCGCCGTTTTCTTCGGGGCGATGGCGCTGGCCGCCCTCCTGCGTTTCTCCGGCTGGCAGCCAACCGCGCACCGCAATGCAGGGCAATTGCTGAAGCCGCCGGTGGATCTGCGCCAGCAACCGCCGACGCTGGCCAATGGCGCGGCCTACCCCTGGAACCCCGAGGCGCGCACGTGGCGCCTGCTGGTGGCCCCGGCCGGTGCCTGCGACGCGCAGTGCGTCACTTTGTCGCAGGGACTGGGCAAGGTGTGGCAGCTGTTCGGCCATAACGCCGATAATGTCGAGATCCTGTGGCTGGGAACGCCACCGGCGTCGATCGCCTCGCTGCCCGCGCTGCGGCCGCTGGCCCCGTCGCCAGCCCTGCGCGCGGCGCTGCCTGGCGTCGATGATCCGGCGGGCCTGCCGGTCTACGTGATCGATCCGAACGGCTTCGTGATCATGCGTCATGCCCCCGGGAGCGATCTCGGCGGCCTGCGCAAGGACATGGCCACGTTGCTGAAACTGAAGTGAGTCCCGTTTGATGAGCCTTTCCGCGCGTCCGGCGCTGCACCGCAATTTCCACCGCCTGGCGTGGTTCGCCATGATCATGACCGCGAGCACGATCATGTTCGGTGCCTTCGTGCGCCTGT
The DNA here is from genome assembly GCF_019793815.1 of Stenotrophomonas sp. DR822. Lineage (NCBI taxonomy): Bacteria > Pseudomonadati > Pseudomonadota > Gammaproteobacteria > Lysobacterales > Lysobacteraceae > Stenotrophomonas > Stenotrophomonas sp. DR822. The sequence goes on along the minus strand of NZ_CP081826.1, from coordinate 2,355,375 downwards.
CCGATGCCGGCCTGAGCTGCCCGGACTGGCCGACCTGCTATGGGCAGGCAACCTGGCCGCAGCACGTGGAAGAGACCATCGGCCACCCGGCAGCGGATATCCGTCCGCTGGAAACACACAAGGCCTGGCGTGAGCAGGTGCACCGCTTCCTGGCCGGCGCGCTCGGCATCGAGATCCTGACCCTGGCCCTGCTGGCCACACGCAAGCGGCGTTTCGGAAGCACGGCGGTGGTCACCGCCTGCGTGCTGGTGGCCGCGGGCATACCGCTGTACATGATGGGCTGGCATGGAACCGCCAGCGCGCTGGCGCTGGTCGGCGAGGCCATCCTGCTGATCGCGGCGCTGCGCTGGAGCAACATCGACCTGGCGCGCGCTGCGCTGCTGACGTTGGCGGTGGTGATCTTCCAGGCGCTGCTGGGCATGTGGACGGTGACCCTGTTGCTCAAGCCGATCGTGGTGATGGGTCATCTGCTGGGCGGCATGCTGATGTTCGGCCTGCTGGTGTGGATGGCCTGGCGTGCCACGCACATGCCGATCACCCTGGCCGAGGCGCCGAAGCTGAAGTGGCTGCTGCGCATTGGCGTGGCGGTGCTGGTCACCCAGATCGCGCTGGGTGGCTGGGTCAGCGCCAACTACGCGGCGCTGGCGTGTGGCGGCGGCAGCGCCTCGCTGGACAACTTCCCGCGCTGCGCCAACCAGTGGTGGCCGCAGCACAACTTCGCCGAGGGTTTCACCCTGTGGCGCGGTATCGGTGTGGACTACGAAGGCGGCGTGCTCGACGGTGCCTCGCGCATCGCCATCCAGATGGCCCATCGCCTGTTTGCCATCGTCGTTGCCGTTTACCTGCTGTGGCTGGGCCTGCGCCTGTTCCGGCTGCCGAGCATGCGCGGCTGGGCTTCGGCCCTAGTCGCGCTGCTGGTGCTGCAGGTCACCCTCGGCATCCTCAACGTGAAGCTGGCGCTGCCGCTGGAAGTGGCAGTGGCGCACAACGGCGTTGCCGTTGCCCTGTTGTTTGTATTGGTCAGCCTGCTGGCCCGCCTGCGTGCCCCGGACTGATCCCATGTTTTCCAACTATCGCCAGTACTGGGACCTGACCAAGCCCAAGGTCGTCGCCCTTATCGTCTTCACCGCCCTGGTCGGCATGGTCCTGGCCATTCCCGGCGTGCCCAGCTGGGAGCAGGTGCGTGCCGGCCTGCTCGGCTTCCTCGGCATCTGGCTTGCCGCGTCCGCCGCTGCAGCCATCAACCAGCTGCTGGATGCGCACATCGACGCGCAGATGGCGCGCACCTCGTGGCGTCCGCTGGTGGTGGGCAAGGTCAAGCCGTGGCAGGTGCTGGTATTCGCCGGCGTGCTGATCGTGCTGTCGATGGCGATCCTGGTGCTGTGGGTGAACTGGATCACCGCGGTGCTGACCTTCGCCTCGCTGATCGGTTATGCGGTGATCTACACCGTCTACCTGAAACGTGCGACCTCGCAGAACATCGTCATCGGTGGTCTGGCCGGTGCGATGCCGCCGATGCTGGGGTGGGCGGCGGTAACCGGCATGCAAGGGCAGTCGGACTGGGCGTACTCGTCGCTGCTGGTGCTGATCATCTTCATCTGGACGCCGCCGCACTTCTGGGCGCTGGCGATCTTCCGTCGCGAGGATTACGCCAAGGCGGAAATCCCGATGCTGCCGGTCACCCATGGCGTGGTGCACACCCGCAAGCAGATCATGGCGTACTCGGTGGTGCTGGCGCTGGTCTGCCTGCTGCCGTACCTGGTTGGCATGAGCGGAGCGTTCTACCTGGGCGGGGCGATCGTGCTCAACGCCGTGTTCCTCTGGTACGCCTGGCGCATGCTCAACCCGCCGGACGAGCTGTTCTCGATGAAGATGTTCAGTTACTCCATCGTCTACCTGATGGCGCTGTTCGCCTTCCTGCTGGTGGATCACTGGATCCTGCCCTGGTTGTAGCGGGCTTAGGCATCCACGCATGGCGTGGATCTACTTGAACTGTGGTTGTCGCGTCGCCATTGCTGTTCCTGACCCCAAGGAAAGGAAGGCGCAGGGATGCATTCGATCTTCCGCTGGACCGCCGCGCTGCTGCTGGCGCTGGGCATGGCCCTCAGTGCGCGCGCCGACGACACCGCTGCGCAGATCCGGCAGCACGCCGGTGACCACCGCCTGCTGGTACTGGGCGAATTCCACGGGACACGCGAAACGCCGCTGCTGGTGCGCCAGCTGGTGGACGACTACAGCCGCAACGGCCCTGTCGTGCTGGCGCTGGAACTGCCACGTGGGGAAACCCCCACGCTGCGCGATTACCTGGCTTCCGATGGCGGAGAGCAGGCACGCCAGCAGCTGCGCGGGCGTGCGTTCTGGACCGTGCGCGATGACCAGCACGATGGCCGTCGCATCCGCGACATGCTGGCGATGATCGAAAGCCTGCGCGTGCTGAAGTCGCAGGGGCGTGTAATCGAAGTGGTTGGCTATGACGTCAATGCCAGCAAGGGCGGCAACCAGGCACGCGATGACGGCATGGCCGCCGAGTTGCGGCGCCTGTACGGGCGCCTGCCGGCTGTCGCACGCATGCTGGTGCTGACCGGCAACGTGCACGCCATGCTGCAGCGGCCGCAAGGTGTGCCGCCGGAAATGCAGACGCAGCCGATGGCCTCCCAGCTGCGGGACCTGGAGATCTACAGCGTACGGTTGGGCGCGCAGCGTGGTCAGGCGTGGGGATGCGCGGGCAGTTGCATGGCGCGGTCACTTCCAGAGCAGGTGACCACGCGGCCGCGAGTCGATGCCCATGCGGGACGGCCGTACGACCTGTGGGTGTGGATGCCGGAGCTGAGCGTCGGCACGCTGGTGGATCCGTAGCGTCAGGCAAACCATCCACGCATGGCGTGGATCTACTTTTGTGGGCCCGACCTGCAGTAGATCCACGCCATGCGTGGATGGCTGTTCCACAGGTCAGGGCGCGCGCTTGGCATACCGTTGCGCGATCACGCCGCAGACGATCAGCTGGATCTGGTGATAGATCATCACCGGCAGCACGATCGCGCCGAGGCTGCCGCCAGCGAACAGCACCTTGGCGATAGGCACGCCGGTGGCCAGACTCTTCTTTGATCCGCAGAACACGATGGCGATCTCGTCTTCGCGGTTGAAGCGCAGGCGGCGGGCGATGAAGGTGATCAACGGCATCGCGATGCCCAGCAGTACCGCCGCCACCACCGCCACCGCCAACAGCGACAGCAGCGGTGTCTTGCTCCACAACCCCTCGGTGACCGCTTCGCCGAACGCCGAGTACACCACCAGCAGAATCGTGGCCTGGTCGGTGTAGCGCAGCAGCGCGCGCTGTTTCTCCACCCAGCCGGCGATCCACGGGCGCAGCAGGTGGCCGGCCACGAACGGCACCAGCAGCTGCAGCATGATGCCGCCGATGGCATGCAGCGGGTCATGCACGCCGCCGGAGGTGCCGGCCAGTGCGGTCAGCAGCAGGGGCGTGAGGAACACGCCGAGGATGCTCGACAGCGAAGCACTGCACACGGCCGCCGGCACGTTGCCGCGCGCCATCGAGGTGAACGCGATGGACGACTGCACGGTGGAGGGCAGGGTGCACAGGAACAGCACGCCCAGGTACAGCTCAGGCGTCAGCAGCCAGCCGGACAACGGCTTGAACAACAGCCCCAGCAGCGGGAACAGGATGAAGGTGCAGGCGAGGATCGTCAGGTGCAGGCGCCAGTGCAGCATGCCGCCGATGATCGATTCGCGCGGCAGGCGCGCGCCATGCAGGAAGAACAGCGCGGCGATGGCGACGGTGGTGACATCGTCGAGCACCAGGGCGGCGGCGCCCTTCATCGGCAGCAGCGAGGCCAGGCCGACGGTGCACAGCAGGGCGAGGGTGAAGTTGTCCGGTCGCAGGCGCGACCACCAGCGGGTCATGGTGGATGGGCTCCTTGGTGCGGGGGGATTACCCCGGGAATCAGGGGGTGGGAGAAGGGATCGCCAGACGCCCGCGGGTGGCCGCTTCCAACGACTTCAGGCCGGCTCGCTGGCCCAGTTGCAGCGCCTGTTCCGGGCTGGCGTGTTCGTAGCGTGCGTTGACCAGGCCGAGCACGGCACCGGCGCGGTTGCCGGAGGCGCAGTGCAGCAGCACCGGCCCCTGGCTCTGCTGCAGGGCCTGGTGCACGGCGCGCACATTGGCGGCATCCAGGCCCTCGGCACCGGCCACAGGAATGCGTACATAGCGCAGGCCGAGCGCTTCGGCCTCGCGTGTTTCATCGAAGCCGCGATCTTCATCGGGTTGGCGCAGGTCGATCACCGTGCGCACGCCTTGCGCAGCCAGTTCGCGCAGTTGCGCGGCCGTGGGCTGGCCACCGGCGTAGAGGCCGGGGCGGACTTCAGCAAGGACAGGGTCCGCAGCCCAGGCCGGCAGGACCGGGCAGAGCGACAACAACAGCAGGCAGGTCAGGCGCAGCAGCATGCTCTCTCCGGGGATATGTTCTGCCGCTACAGGCGCAGATTGGCGCGTGCCTTCAGCAGTTCGCGCATCTCGTACTTGTCAGTATCGTCCAGACCCTGTTGTCGCTGCTTGGCGTTGAGGTCGTCGATCCGCTGGAACAGCAGCTGCTTCTCCAGCTGGCCGACCGCGTCATGCAGTTCCACCGTCCACATCGCTTCATCGCCCGCCAGCGTCTGCGCGGCCAAGGTGTGCAGCGAGGCCTGTTCTTCGCGGCCGTCGAAATGCTCCAGCAGGGCGCCGGTACTGATGTCCGGGCGCTGTTCGACCAGCCCCAGCAATTCCAGCAGCAGCTCAACGCCGGGCAGGCGCAGGCCCTGGAAGTGATGCTTGCCGCCCAGGGTCAGGGCCAGCGACGGTTGCTGCAGCAGGACGGCGATCGCGCCGCGCACCAGGCTGCGCTTGGCCGCCGGTTGGATCGTGCGCGGCGCGGCGCGTTGTGGCATCTGCGGCCGGCCCGCTTGCGCGTTGCCACCCAGGCCGGTCAGCTGCGCCAACTGCTGCTTCATCAGGTCGCCGAAGGCACCATCGGGAATCTGCGCCAGCATCGGCTTGGCGCGCTCAGCCAGCCGTGCCTTGCCATCCAGCGTGCCCAGGTTGATCTCGCGGGTCAGCTCGTCGAAGAAGAACTGCGACAGCGGCGTGGCCTGCTTCAAGCGTTCGTCGAAGGCCTCGGCGCCTTCCTTGCGCACGATGCTGTCCGGGTCTTCGCCGTCGGGCAGGAACAGGAAGAAGGCCTGGCGGCCGTCCTTCATGCGTGGCAGCACCGATTCCAGCGCCTTCCAGCCGGCGCGGCGGCCGGCGGCGTCGCCATCGAAGCAGAAGAACACGTCCGGCGCGTTGCGGAACAACAGTTCGGCGTGGTCCGGCGTGGTCGCCGTGCCCAGCGTCGCCACCGCCTGGGTGACGCCGAACTGGAACAGCGAGACCACGTCCATGTAGCCCTCGACCACGATCAAGCGCTCGATCTTCTGGTTGGCCTGGCGCACCTGCCACAGGCCGTACAGCTCGCGGCCCTTGTGGAACAGCGCGGTCTCGGGCGAGTTGAGGTACTTGGGGCCGTCGTCCTTCTCGAACACGCGCCCGCCGAAGGCGATCACCCGGCCACGGCGGTCGAAGATCGGGAACATCACCCGGTCGCGGAACTTGTCGTAGACGTGGCCGCGGTCGTTCTTGGAGAACAGGCCAGCGCGGTCGAGCAGCTTCATCCGCCGCTCGTCCTTGCCCAGTGCGTCGCGCAGGCCGCTGTAGCCATCAGGCGCATAGCCGATCTGGAAGCGTGCGCGGTTCTCTTCATCCACGCCGCGGCCATCGAGGTAGCTGCGGGCTTTCTCGCTGCCCTCAAGGTTCTTCTGGAAGAACTTGGTTGCCGCGTCCAGCGCCGAATACAGCTCGCGACTATCATCCTGCTGCTGGGCGCTGCGCGGGTTCTCGCTGCGCGGCACTTCCATGCCGGCACGCTTGGCCAGTTCATCCACCGCGTCGAGGAATTCGAGGCGGTCGTAGTTCATCAGGAAGCTGATGGCCGTGCCGTGCGCGCCGCAGCCGAAGCAGTGATAGAACTGCTTGGTCGGCGAGACGGTGAACGAGGCCGACCGTTCGTCATGGAACGGGCAGCGCGCGGCGTACTCCTTGCCCTGGCGCTTCAACGGCACGCGACTGCCCACCACCTCGACGATGTCGGAGCGGGCCAGCAGGTCGTCGATGAAAGCGTCGGGGATACGGGCCATGGGCAACGAGGCAGGGCGCGGCGGCAGCCACGCGGAGGGGGGAGTCAGTCCCCCTAGTTTACCCCTTGCCGGCCACGTTCCCGGGCGCGTTAGACGCAGTGCCAGGGTCGATGCCGGCAGCCAGCAGATGATGGCGTGCGCGCAGGCGTTCATCGATCACCGCGGTCATCAGCGCGCCGACGAAGAAGACCACGGTGGCGTAGTAGATCCAGACCAGCGAGATCACCAGCGCACCCATCGAGCCGTAAGCACTGCCCGGTGCGACGGTGGCGATGTACACGCCGATGCCATAGCGGCCGAGCGCGAACAGCGCCGAGGTGATGAGGCCGCCGATGAAGGCCTGGCGCCACGCCACGCGCCGGTCCGGCAGGTAGTGATACATGAAGGCGAAGCCGACCGCGTACAGCAGCAGGCTGGTCAGGTAGCCGATGGCCGGCAGGATCGAGGGCAGCTGCGCAAAGGCCACCTGCAGCACGGTGGTGGCGGTCATCGACAGGATCAGCAGGAAGCCCAGCGCCAGCACCACGCCGAAGGAGAACACGCGTTTGCGCAGCCACGCCTTGATGCCCTCCAGGCGTTCGCCGCTGGTGCGGAAGATCAGGTTCAGTGCGTTCTGCAACTGGGCAAACACCGCAGTGGCGCCAACGAACAGCAGCAGCGTGCTCCACAGCCCGGCCAGCGATCCGACGTCGGGCTGGTTGTCGGCATTCTTCAGCACGGTTTCGGCCACGGTCGCGGCACTGCTGCCGGCCACCGAGCTGATCTGGTCGACCAGGGCCTGCTGTGCCGGCGGGTACAGCGAGGCGGTCAGCCACAGCAGCAGCACCAGCAGTGGCGCCATCGACAGCAGGGCATAGAAGGAAACCGAGGCGGCCTGGGTCAGCACGTCGATTTCGACGAAGCGCTTGACGACGGCCATCGGGAAACTGTCCTGCAGGCGCTTGATGTACTTGTGCAGGGACGCGGGGCCGCCGTGCGGCGCGCGGTCTTCGGGGGCGTGGGACGTTGGATCAACCATGCCGGAGTTGTAGCAGCACCACGTCGAAGACGCGGTGAAGCAGGTGCGCAGGAGCGCGTCCCGCAGTCCCTTCGCAGTGCGGAAGGGACCCGGGTCTGGCGTTGCTTACGACAGCGCCTGCTTGACCAGCTTGGACACCAGGCCCATGTCGGCCTGGCCGGCCAGCTTGGGCTTCAGCGCGCCCATCAGCTTGCCCATGTCGGCCGCGCTGCTGGCGCCGGTCTCGGCGATGGCCGCCTGGATGGCCGCGACAATCTCGGCTTCGCCCATCTTGGCCGGCAGGTAGGCTTCGATCACCACGATTTCGGCGCGCTCGATTGCCGCCAGGTCTTCGCGGTTGGCCGCTTCAAACTGGCTGACCGAGTCCTTGCGCTGCTTGACCATCTTGTCGAGCACGGCGATCACGGCGGTGTCGTCGAGCTCGATGCGCTCGTCGACTTCCTTCTGCTTGATGGCGGCGTTGATCAGGCGGATGACGCCCAGCTTGTGCTTCTCGCCGCCCTTCATGGCGGCCTTCATGTCTTCGGTGAGCTGCTGCTTCATGCTCATGACGAACCTCGTGGTGGTAGTAGGGCAGGGCGGATGCCCGGGCCCGGAAACGCAAAAAGCCGGCGACGCTCGCGCGTGCCGGCTTCGACTCCATCGCGGCAGGGAATGCCCACCGCAATGAAGATGCGTCCGATCAGTACAGGCGCTGACGCTTGGTAACGTCGCGCGACGAGCGGCGCAGCTGACGCTTCACAGCAGCGGCGGCCTTGCGCTTGCGCTCCTGGGTCGGCTTTTCGTAGAACTCGCGCTTGCGGGTTTCGGCCAGCACACCGGCCTTTTCGCAAGTGCGCTTGAAGCGGCGAAGAGCAAACTCAAAGGGTTCGTTCTCGCGGACTTTGACGCTGGGCATGGAATCTCCGGGACACAGTAGAACCGGGTCACGCCCGGCGAGCCGCACATTATAGTGGCGAATAAACAAACTGCAAGCCACAAATCCTGAATAGGGGCAAGTTGTTGGATTGCAGTGAGGCCTGCCAGTTCCCCGAGGGGTTGGCAGGGGCGTCATAATAGCAGGCATGCGAGTCCTTGGCATCGAATCTTCCTGTGACGAGACCGGCGTGGCGGTGTATGACACCGACCTGGCCGGCAGCGCTGCCCTGCGCGCCCATGCGGTCTACAGCCAGATCGCCCTGCACGCCGAGTACGGCGGTGTGGTGCCTGAGCTGGCCAGCCGTGACCACGTGCGCAAGCTGCTGCCGTTGATCCGGCAGACGCTGGCCGAGGCCGGGCTTGGCGTGAACGACATCGACGGGGTGGCCTACACCGCCGGCCCCGGCTTGGTCGGGGCGCTGCTGGTGGGCGCCGGCGTGGCCCGGTCGCTGGCCTGGGCGCTGGAGGTTCCCGCCGTGGGCGTGCACCACATGGAAGGTCATCTGTTGGCGCCGCTGATGGAAGACGATCCGCCGCAGGCCCCGTTCGTGGCCCTGCTGGTGTCCGGTGGCCATACCCAGCTGGTGGCCGTCGATGCCATCGGCCAGTACCGGCTGCTGGGCGAAACCCTGGACGACGCGGCAGGCGAAGCCTTCGACAAGACCGCCAAGATGATGGGCCTGCCGTACCCCGGTGGGCCGCAGCTGGCCGCGCTGGCCGAGCAGGGCACGCCGGGCGTCTACCGCTTCACGCGGCCGATGACCGACCGCCCGGGCCTGGATTTCAGCTTCTCCGGCCTGAAGACCCAGGTCCTGATGGCCTGGCGCGACAGCGACCAGAGTGAGCAGACCCGCGCCGACATTGCCCGTGGCTTTGAAGACGCCGTGGTCGAGACCCTGTGCATCAAGTGCGAACGCGCGCTGGAAGCGGCCGGCACCAATGTGATCGTGGTGGCCGGTGGTGTGGGTGCGAACAAGCGCCTGCGCGCCCGCCTGCAGCAGATGGCCGAGCGCCTCGGCGGCCGCGCCTGCTTCCCGCGGCCGGCGTTGTGCACCGACAACGGCGCGATGATCGCCTTCGCCGGCGCGCTGCGCCTGCTGGCGGGCCAGCACAGCCCCCCGAAGGTGGACGTCACCCCGCGCTGGGACATGGCGACGCTGCCGGCGGTGTGAAGCCCCGCAACCGGTAGCGCCGGGCCATGCCCGGCGGACGCATTATGGACGCCCTGCCAACGGAGACGCCGCCAATACCGTCGTCGCCCGTTCATGGCGCTGCAGCCATGCCAGCGTGTGTGGGCACCGGGCGTGGATCAGCCGCCCGATCGCGGCCAGGTCGGCGCCGATGTCGCGCTCGATGATCGGTTCGTGGTGGGCGATGCGGTTGCGCAGGTGGCGGATGCGGTCGAGGTCGGCATGGATGGTGGTGCGGACGGTGCCGACAGTGTTCTGTGGAGCGTTGGGCAGAGCGATCTTCAGGCTTCGCGTCCAGAGGGGCCCCTCAAAGCGCCGTGTAAAGAGTTGCTGCCAGAATGCGAATCGAAGGGTGGCGATGATCTCCGGCGTGTTCATCTGCTGATTCGATCGCTTGTGCAGGTCCTGCAGCGCCGACAACGCGCCATCGGCGGGCATGCGCTGCAACAGTGCTGGATGCCATGGCCAGCGGGGACCATAGGCATGCGCAAGTGCTGCGGCGACTGCGTTGCGGATGACGATTTCACAGATGTGAAGCGGCGATAGCAAAGCGCTACACATCTGCATGTTCCAGACATACAGCGAGGCCGCATCCAGGGAATGACGGTCTGCGATGCGTTTGTAGGTCGCCCAGCGTGGTCGGGATAGTGCTGCTTGCAGGATCCTCTGCTCTTTCATTGGCGGCGGAATCACGTTGTGGATCACCAGCGTGCGCCGGCCGCCGTACGGGTGATATCGGGCAATGCCATCCGGTTGCCTGGCAGAACTCCCAACGGCATTCGGACTTCCCCGGAATGTCGCGAATGCCTCTGGACGACAGGGAAAATGATCTTCATCCTTCGCAGCGTGTGCTTCGGGACTCGCGGCTGGATTCCAGCTCCCCCCGAGGACGTTGAGAGGTACCAAAGGGCCCCGCTAGCAGGGCCCTTTGTCTTTTCCAGACCTTGTGAATGCCCGGCGAGCCGCCTCCGTTCCGGGCAGGCTCACTGCCGTCCCGTTACCATGGCCGCCTGTTTTCCGGCTGGTAACCGCAATGGACAAGGTTTTCATCGAAGGGCTGACGATCGACGCCCTGATCGGCATCTACGATTGGGAGCGGCGGATCCGCCAGGACCTGGTGTTCGATCTGGAGATGGGGTTCGACAACCGTCGCCCGGCCGCCAGCGATGACATTGCCCATACCCTGAACTACAAGGCAGTCAGCAAGCGCCTGGAGCAGTTCGTGCGCGAATCGGAGTTCGGGCTGGTGGAGACCCTGGCCGAGCGCTGCGCGCAGATCGTGCTGGACGAGTTCGACGTGAAGTGGCTGCGCCTGAAGCTGAGCAAGCCAGGGGCGGTGCGCGGTGCACGTGCGGTCGGCGTGATCATCGAACGCTCGCGGGACTGACACGCCGGTAGTGCTGGCCGTCGGCTGGCAACCCCCGGTAGTGCCGGCCGCTGGCCGGCAACCTCAACAGCAATGAAGAAGGAGACAACCGATGGTGGACGCAGTGGTGGCGGTACAGTGGCTGGAAAAGCTGCAGAACACACTGGAACCCTATCCTGGCGCCTACCTGGCGTTGATGATCTCGGCGCTGCTGGTTGCCGCCGGCCTGGCCAACTGGGTGACCAAGCGCATCCTGCTGCGCGGCCTGCGTCGCCTGCTCAACCGCCTGCCCGGCGCCGATACCGGCCGCGGCAGCCATCTGATGCGGGTCATTTCGCGGCTGTCCAACGTGGTGCCCAGCCAGGTGATCGCCTCGGGCATCCGTATCGTGCCGGACCTGCCGCCGGGCCTGGTCGGCTTCATCATCGGTGCCTGCCAGGCGTGGGCGATCCTGACCGTGGTGCTGGCGCTGTCGCATGCGCTGGATGCGGCCAACGACCTGTACGAACGTCGCCCCGAGGCGCGCAACAAGCCGATCAAGGGGTACCTGCAGGTCGCCAAGATCATCATCTTCGTGATCGCCGGGCTGTCGATCGTTGCCACCCTCGCCGGTGTCGATCTGCGCTACCTGGTCACCGGCCTGGGCGCGGCCACCGCAGTACTGATGCTGATCTTCCAGGACACCATCCTGTCGCTGGTGGCCAGCGTGCAGATCAGTGGTGATGGGCGTATCCGCATCGGCGACTGGATCGAGATGCCCAGCCAGAATGCCGACGGCGATGTCATCGATATCGCCCTGCATACGGTGACGGTGCAGAACTTCGACAAGACCATCACCACCATCCCGACCAAGAAGCTGGTGACCGAGTCGTTCAAGAACTGGCGCGGCATGCAGGAGGCCGGTGGCCGCCGGATCAAGCGCGCGCTGTTCCTGGACCAGCACAGCGTGCGTTTCATGGAGGAGGACGACCTGGCTTTCCTCGGCCAGTTCGCCCTGCTGGGCGACTACCTGCGCGGCAAGCAGCAGGAGCTGGGCCAGTGGAACGGGCGCCTGCGCGAGCAGGGCGTGGCCGAGGTCAACAGCCGCCGGGTGACCAACCTGGGGACCTTCCGCGCCTACGTGGAGCGTTATCTGGCCAACCACCCGGGCATCCATACCGACATGACGCTGCTGGTGCGCCAGCTGCAGCCGACCACCGAAGGCCTGCCGCTGGAGCTGTACTGCTTCACCCGCAGCACCGCCTGGGGCGAATACGAGGCTGTGCAGTCGGACATCTTCGACCACCTGCTGGCGATCCTTCCCGCCTTTGGCCTGCGGGTGTTCCAGGCGTCCAGCGACGCGATGTTGATGTCCGGGCAGCGCCAGTTGGCCGGCTCGGAGTAAGCTGCGATGCCCCCGGTCGGACCGTACGGATCCGGCTGGTGGCTGAAACTGAATGACGAAACCTCTCGCCAAATCGTCCGGGATCGCTAGAATGCCGGGCTTGTAAACGTTTTCATCAAGGACTGCCGGTGGCCTCCGATCGCATCGAATCCCTCATTGCCCAGATGACCGTCGAGGAAAAAGTCGGCCAGCTGGGAGTCTTCGCGGACATGGTCCGCCCGTTCGCCCCGGACGTGAACCCGGAAGCCAACGTGCGCAATGCCGACCAGGTGCTGCAGCAGGTGCGCGAGGGCAAGGTCGGCTCGCTGTTCAACGGTGTCGGCGCCGAGCTCGGCCGCCGCATCCAGCAGGTCGCCACCGAGGAGAGCCGCCTGGGCATCCCGGTGATCCTGGCGGCCGACGTCATCCACGGCATGCGCACGGTGTTCCCGATTCCGCTCGGCGAGGCCGCCAGCTTCGAGCCGGACCTGGCCGAGCGCACCGCGCGCGCCACTGCGGTTGAAGCCACCGCAGCCGGCCTGCACTGGACCTATGCACCGGCAGTGGACATCGCCCGTGACCAGCGCTGGGGCCGCGGTGCCGAAGGTGCCGGTGAGGACGTGGTACTGGGCTGTGCCTTCGCCGCTGCCCGCGTGCGTGGCTTCCAGGGCAGCGACCTGCGCGCCGCCGACTCGCTGCTGGCAACGCCCAAGCACTTCGCCGCCTACGGCGCGGTGATGGCCGGCATGGAATACAACATGGTGGACATTTCGCCGCAGACCCTGCGCGATGTGCACCTGCCGCCGTTCAAGGCGGCCTTCGACGCTGGCGCGATCACCGTGATGTCCTCGTTCAACGACATCAACGGCGTGCCGGCCAGCGCCAACGCCGAGCTGCTGACCGACATCCTGCGCGGTGAATGGAAGTTCCCGGGCGTGGTGATCTCCGACTACACCGCCGACATGGAACTGGTCGCGCACGGTTATGCCGCCGACGACCGCGATGCCACCGCCAAGGCGTTCACCGCCGGCCTGGACCTGAGCATGCAGAGCGGCTTCTACGCCGAGCACCTGCCGGGCCTGGTGGAGAGCGGCGAGGTGCCGATGAGCGTGCTGGATGAAGGCGTGCGCCGCATCCTGTGGCTGAAGGAGGCCATCGGCCTGTTCGACGACCCGTACCGTTCGCTGGACCCGGCGCGCGAAGCCGATACCTCCCATATCGACGCCCATGACGAACTGTCGCGTGATGCCGCGCGCCGTTCGATCGTGCTGTTGAACAACCGCGACAACGTTCTGCCGCTGCAGAAGAACGGGCAGAAGATCGCGCTGATCGGCCCGTTCGTGCAGGACCGCGACAACATCGAAGGCTGCTGGACGCTGTTCGGCGACAAGCAGCGTTACGTGGATCTGGAAACCGGCGTGCGCGCGGCCATCGGCGATGACACGCTGCTGGAAGTGGTCCCGGGTTGCGAACTGGAAGCCGCCATTGCCGGTGGCACCGAGGCGGCCGTGGCCGCTGCGCTGCGCGCCGACGTGGTGGTGCTGGCGCTGGGCGAGCCGCAGCGTTACAGCGGCGAGGCGCAGTCGCGCGTGGAGATCACCCTGCCGCCGGCACAGCAGGCGCTGGCCGAAGCGGTGGCGATGACCGGCAAGCCGCTGGTGGTGCTGCTGCGCAATGGTCGCGCGCTGGCCCTGCAGGGCGCGGTGCGCAATGCGCATGCCGTTGCGATCACCTGGTACCTGGGCACGCAGACCGGCCATGCCGTTGCCGATGTGCTGTTCGGCGATTACAGCCCCTCCGGCCGCCTGCCGGTCAGCTTCCCGCAGGTGTCCGGCCAGCAGCCGTACTTCTACAACCACCCGCGCACCGGTCGCCCGGAACTGCCGACGATGTCGGAATTCAAGGCACGCTGGCGCGAGATTCCGAACGAGCCGTTGTACCCGTTCGGCCACGGCATCGGCTACACCACCTTCGCCTACGGCGTGCCGCAGTTGAGCAGCGCGCGCGTCGGCTGGGACGACACCCTGACCGTGACCACCACGCTGACCAATACCGGCAGCGTGGCCGGCGAGGAAGTGGTGCAGCTGTACATCCACGACCGCGTGGCCAGCCGCGTGCGACCGGTGCGCGAGCTGAAGGACTTCCGCAAGGTGGCGCTGCAGCCGGGCGAGTCGGCCGAGGTGGTGTTCACCCTGACCCGTGAACAGCTGGCATTCACCGGCCGCGACGGCGTGCTGCGTGCCGAGCCGGGCCTGTTCGACGTGTGGGTGTGCGCCTCGTCGATGGCCGGTGACGCGGTGCAGTTCGAACTGCTGAAGGCCTGACCGGTAGAGCATCCACGCATGGCGTGGATCTACTGGCAATGAGTAGCGCCGGGCCATCCCCGGCGTCCTCACCCATGGCGAACACGCCGGGCACGGCCCGGCGCTACCATCGGAGCCTGATCCGATGGAGACCGCGCATGCGCACGATGGCTTACCTTGTTCCTGTCCTGTTGCTGGCAGCGTGCTCGCAGCCGGCACCGCCGCCCGAACCTGCCGCCGATGCGCCTGCGCCGATGACGGGCGCGACGCCGGCCGAAGCGGCCGCCAGCACCACGCCCGATGTGGTCGCCGCGCCACAGGCTGCGGTGGAGCACGCCAAGGATGCGGCTGCGACGCCGGCCGATGCTGCCAACCCCGCAGCACCTGCGGCGGCAGACGACGCCCGCGCGCGCATCGAGACGCTGCTCGGCGATGCGGCGCAGTATGAAAAAGTATTCACTGCCTTCAAGACCGCAGTGGTCGGTGGCGACCGCGCGGCGGTGGTTGAAGAAGTGCGTTTCCCGTTGAACATCAGCGGTGGCAGGAAGATCACCGGGCCCAGTGAATTCCAGCGCAACTACGAAAAGATCATCACCCCGGCGGTGGTCAAGGCGGTGTCCGCGCAGGACTTCGGCACGGTGTTCGTCAACCAGCAGGGCGTGATGATCGGCGATGGCCAGGTCTGGCTGACCGGCCAGTGCCTGGACAAGGCCTGCACGCGCACCGAGGTGAAGGTCGGCACCATCCAGTAATGAAAACGGCCCCGTATGCAGGGCCGTTCCAGATCGGTAGTGCCGGCCGCTGGCCGGCAACCAGGGCTCCTGCAGGTGCCGGCCAGCAGCCGGCACCACCCGGCCGTCAGGCCTTCGGCGTGAGCTTCAGCAGCCGTGCCTTGCTGCCGTCTTCCAGCAGCCACAGCGCGCCGTCCGGGCCCTGTTCCACTTCGCGGATGCGCTCGCCCATGTTGAAGCGTTCGGCCTCGCGCGCGCTGTCGCCGTCGAAGGCAACCCGCACCAGCGAGGTGGACGACAGGCCACCGATGAAGGCGCTGCCCTTCCACTGCGGGAACAGGCTGCCGCTGTAGAACATCAGGCCGGCCGGGGAAATGACCGGGTTCCAGGTCACCTTCGGTGCGGCGAACTCCGGGCGGGTGTCATGGTCGGGAATCGGACGGCCATCGTAGTGGTCGCCGTTGGACACGATCGGATAGCCGTAGTTGGCACCGCGCACGATCAGGTTCAGCTCATCGCCGCCGGCCGGGCCCATCTCCTGCGCCCACAGCTTGCCATTGGCATCGAAGGCGATGCCCAGCACGTTGCGGTGGCCGAGCGACCACACCTGCGCGGCCACACCGCCCTGCGAGGCGAACGGATTGTCGGCCGGCAGGCTGCCGTCGTCGTTGAGGCGGATGATCTTGCCCAGGTTGCCGCTCATGTCCTGCGCAGGATCGAACTTCTGCCGTTCGCTCGAACTGATCCACAGCTTGCCGTCCGGGCCGAAGGCCAGGCGGTGGCCGTAGTGGCCTTCGCCACTGACCTTCGGCGTCTGCCGCCAGATCACCTTCAGGTCCTTCAGCTGGCCGCCGCCGCTGGCATCGAGGGCGAGGGTGGCACGGGCCACGGCCGCGCCGCGCGTGTCCAGCGTGCCTTCCTCGGCGTAGCTGACGTACACCACACGGTTGCGGGCGAAATCCGGATGCAGGATGACGTCACCGAACCCACCCTGGCCGCCGTAGGCGACCTTGGGCACACCGGTGATCTCATGTTTCTGGCCGCTGGCCAGGTCCAGGTGCTGCAGCTTGCCGCGCTTTTCGGTGACCAGCAGGCTGCCATCGGGCAGGAAGGTCATCGCCCACGGCTGGTCGAACCGGCTGACCTCGGTGGCGGTGAAGGGGCGCTGGTCTGCGTTGGCCGCGGCGGTCGCCGGGGCCTTCTGGCCAGACGCATCAGGGCCGGCCGCGTTGCAGGCGGTGGTGGCGAGGATCGGCAGCAGGCCGAGGGCGAGCAGCAGGGGCGTGCGGGTCATGGGTATCTCCAGCGGAAGGGGATGCGGATGGCCAGGCTCTCCGTTGTATACCACCGGGGCGGTGACGGTCGTGGCCCGAAGGTCCTGCTCCCCCCTGTGCGGCATGGCGCGGATCGTCTAGGGTGTTCTCGCCCGGGCAAAGCATTGCCCGCCTGTCTGCCAAGGACCTGCAATGAACGCACCCCTCATCCATCGACCCTCGCCCGCCTTCATCGCCGCCTCGTGGGTGGCCCTGCTGCTGGGCGCGGTGGCTTACCTTGTCGGCCTGTTCAATGCCGAGATGCCGCTGAACGAGAAGGGCTATTACCTGACCCTGCTGCTGTTCGGCCTGTTTGCGGCGGTATCGCTGCAGAAGAGCGTGCGCGACCGCGTCGAGGCCATTCCGGTGAGCGGCCTGTACTACGCGCTGTGCTGGTTCGCGCTGCTGTCGGCGCTGTTGCTGCTGCTGGTCGGCCTGTGGAACGCCACCCTGGTGCTGAGCGAAAAGGGCTTCTACGGCATGGCGTTCGCGCTGTCGCTGTTTGGCGCGGTGGCGGTGCAGAAGAACACCCGCGACCTGATTGCCGCCAACGCGGCCGAGCCCAAGCGCGCGTCGTCGATCCCGCCGCTGCCGGAACAGGAATGACCGGCTGAGGTAGCGCCAAGCGCCTGCCCAGGCCAGGCCTGCAACGCAGAAGGCGCCGAGCAGGGGCTCGGCGCTACTGTGGCTGCATCACTCAACAGCTGGAGGGGTCAACCGTGGCGCGTCAGCCGCGGATCGGCTACATGGGCTTCATCCCAACCGCGGCGGACAGCGGCGCGGGCCTGATCCCATTCCAGGCGGCTCTTGCCGCGCTCGGTCGCCCAGCGGGACTGCAACTCCGCTTCGACCTGTTCGTAGGCGCGGATCACCTGATCGGCGCGGGTTTCGTTGAAGCGTGCTGCGTGGCCGATCTGATAGGCCGGCTCGTAGTCATCGAACAGCAGGCTGGCGTCGTAATACGGTTCGGCGCTGTAGCGGTCGCGCCAGTAGTCGGAAATGGCCTCGCGCGGGGTGCTGTCTTCCGGCACGCGACCGGGAATCTGGTAATCGGGGCTCATGGACAGAAGGCTCCGTAGTGGACGAAGCCTGATCGTGCCCATCGGCCGGTTAACGCGCCGGACCGGCAGCGTGATCGGCAGGTCAATCAGCAGCGGCATCCTTGCGCGGCAGCTTGTAGATCACCGCGCCAACGGCGAAGGCGACCAGCGCCGCGACGATGTTCTGCCAGCTGGCACTGGCAAACAGGGCCACGCACAGCAGCAGGGCCAGCACCGGAATCAACGGGCCGCCGGGCAGCTTCAGCGCGCCGGGACGGTCGGCATAGCGCTTGGCCAGTACCAGCACTGCGGCGGCCGTGCCGATGTAGGCGAACAGGCGTGTGGTCATCGACAGCAGTGCCAGCTGCACGAACGACCCGGACAGCGCCAGGCCGAGGGCGATCAGGCCCTGGCAGAAGATCGCCGCGGCCGGGGTACGGAAGCGCGGGTGCACCTGCGCCAGCACCTTCGGGCCGTAGCCATCGCGGGCCAGGGCGAACAGGAAGCGCGGGCCCATCATCATCGTGTTGCTGTTGGTGCCGAGGATGGAGATGGTCGCGCCCACGGTGAGGATCAGCGCCAGCGCCTCGCCGCCGAAGCTGGAAGCCGCATCGGCCAGTGGCGTGGCCGAGTTGGCCAGGCCGGGCAGCGTGCCCTGCGCCACGATCTGCACCGCCGCGTAGATCACGGTGACGGTGACGATCATGGTGATCAGCGCGAACGGGATGTCGCGGCGTGGGTTGCGGTATTCACCGGCTGCGGCCGGAATGTTCTCGAACCCGGCGTAGGCATACAGCAACAGCAGCGCCGCCTCGCCCATGCGCTGCAGGTCGTGCGGGTCCGGGCGCTGGCCGGAGAACGCCAGCTGCGGGTCGATGTAGAAGGCGCCGATGGCCACGAACAACAGCAGCGGCAGCATCTTGCCGATCACCAGCACGATGCCGGTGCGGGCGGCCGAACGCACGCCGATGATGTTCACCCCGGTGAGGAAACCGAGCGAGAAAACGATGATCGCGATGCGGCCCATGCCTGCGCCTGCCCACGGCCAGAACCGCGCCACGGCGTCGGCCAGCGCATTGCTGAGCGCAGCGGCCGAGCTGATGCGGGTCAGCCAGATCATCCAGCCGATCTCGAAGCCGGCGAAGCGGCCAAAGGCTTCGCGCGCGTACAGGTAGCTGCCACCGGGTTCATCGAAATAGCTGGCCGCCTGCGCGTAGCACAGCACCAGCAGGGCGACGACGATGCCGGCGGCGACCACGCCCCACAGGCTGAAGGGACCGAGCAGGGCGACCGTGGCGGCCGGCAGCAGGTAGATGCCGCTGCCGACCACATCGTTGATGGACAGGCCGACGATCTGCCAGCGGCTGACCGCGCGTTGCAGTTGCGGTTCGTCGGCGGTGCTCAACGTACGGCTCCTTCAAGCGCGGGCAGTTTCCACTGTGCCTGCAGGCGCTGGTATTCGGCCCTTGGCAACAGGACGAAGCGTGGCGTGTCCTGCGGGCGCAGCCAGTCCAGCAACGCCTGCATGCGCACCTCTGGCATCGCAGTGCAGCCAGCGGTGGCCTCGCCGGGCTGGCGCCACAGATGGGCGAAGATGCAGCTGCCCTTGCCGGGTTGGTTGTCCGGGTTGTGCGCGATCACGAAGCCTTCCCGGTAACGCACGTCGCCCTGGTTGTGCAGGTCCAGCCGCATCGGTTCGGTGGAACCGGCTATGGCGGCGCTGCCCACCTTCTTCGCATCGACGATGCGGTTGTAGAACGGCGATGCTGGCACGTCCATGCAGTAGCTGCTCTCGAGCATCGGCTGATAGGTCATCGCCGTGCCGGGCCGGGTGATGGCATAGCCGAACGCGCTGCCCAGCGCGAACACACCGGCCGGACTGCGGCCATCGCCTTCCTGTTTCTGCGGACCGTCGGTCTGGGCAGGATGCAGGCCCAGGCCCCAGGCACTGCCGGTGCGACCCAGCGCGACCGGGAAGGCCTGGCCGTGCCTGCGCCAGTGCTTGCCGTCGCGCACGAAGGCCTGCAGCTGGCCCTGCGTGCTGTCCCAGGTCTCGCTGGTGACCACGATCAGTTGGCGAGCGTTGTCCAGCGGGGCAGCGTGGAGAGCCGCTGCGGCAACGAGCAGCAGCGCGGCAGATGCAAGGCGGGCCAGCAGCAGGTTCATCGGGCGCTCCGGTCAGGAATCCAGCAGGTGGTCGATCCGTTCCAGGTTCACCGCCAGCTGCTGCTGGCGATCCGGATTGGCGTGGCAGAGCAGCACGAACAGGAAATCGAGCAGGGCATGCATGGCGCTACGGTACAGCAGCTGCGCCACCTGCGGCGCGCGGTCGTGCGCGCACACCACCAGTGCCGCATCGGCATGCGCGCGCAGCGGGTTGGCGGTGTGGCGGGTGATCGACACCACCTTGCCGCCCATGTCCTGGAACTGGCGCGACAGCTGCGAAAGCTGTGGCAACTTGCCGAACTCGGAGAACATCAGCAGCACATCGCCCGGGCGCGCGGCGGACAGGTTGGCCAGCATCAGGATCGGATCGGTATGCGGCACCACCAGCAGGCCGAGCAGCGACAGCCGCATGGCGAATTCGCGCGCGTACAGGCCGTCGTCACCGAGGCCGTACACAAACAGCTTGGGCGCGCCGTCGAGCAGTTGCACGATGCGCTCGATCTCCTCGCGTGGGTTGGCCTGGCGGGTTTCTTCCTCGGCCTGGGCCTTGCTGCGGCGCAGGGCGTCGCCCAGGCGCAGGTAGTCATCGCTGATGTCTGGTTCGGCGGGCGCCTGCTGTGGGTCGGCACCGGCGCGGGCGACGTCCTCGCCGATGGAATATTTCAGGTCCGGGTAGCCCTTGAAGCCGAGCTTCTGGCTGAACTTGACCACGCTGGACTGGCTGATGCCCAGCGCGCTGGCCAGCTGCTGCGAGGAGTAGTCGCGCAGCAGGTGCGCGTTGTCGAGGATGAAGTCGGCGATGCGGCGTTCGATGGCCGACATCTGCCCGCGCTCGGTGCGGATTTTCAGCAGGGGCGGCATGCGGGGCGTCCGATGGTCGTGCGCTGGAGCATAGAGGACCGCGTTGCGGTTGGCGGCGTAGAGCAGAGTATGTGGTGGCTCGGGCGGGTGCCAGCCGCGAAGGGGGTACGGGGTAGGGCAGAAGCAAGAGCAGGAGCATCCACGCATGGCGTGGATCTACTGATGGCGGCGATCGTTGTGTCAACGATCAACCCAGCATCTCCAGCCCCCGCACTTCGGTGATGCCCAACCCCGGCACATCGCTGATGCTGATCTCCGACTCGTTGAAGCGCACCCCGCCGCTGACCGGGTCGAACTGGCCCAGCGATGGGCCGTCGAGGTCGACCTTGGTGATCACATCGCTCTTGGCTACCGCCAGGTGCACCGCTGCGGCCACGCTGATGCTGGATTCGATCATGCAGCCGATCATGCACGGCACGCCGTAGATGCCGGCGATGTCGGCAATGCGGATTGCGTTGGACAGGCCACCGGTCTTCATCAGCTTGATGTTGATGATGTCGGCGGCGCGCTGCTGGATCAGGTCCATCACCTGGCTCGGACTGAACACGCTCTCGTCGGCCATCACCGGGGTGTTGACCCGATCGGTTACGTACTTCAGGCCGCTGATGTCGGCGGCCTTGACCGGCTGCTCCAGCAGTTCCAGCACCACACCTGCATCTTCCAGCGTGCGCATCGCATGCACTGCCTGCTTGGCGGTCCAGCCCTGGTTGGCATCCAGTCGCAGCAGCGCACGGCCTTCGACGGCGGCATGGATCGCCTTGACCCGTTCGATGTCCACGCCGATGTCCTTGCCGACCTTGATCTTCAGCGACTCGAAGCCGCGTTCGATCGCCGACAGCGAATCGGCCACCATCTTGTCGATGTAGTCCACGCTGATGGTGATGTCGGTGGTGATCACCGGGTCGCCACCACCGAGCATCTGGTACAGCGGCGCGCCATGCAGCTGCGCCCACAGGTCGTACAGGGCGATCTCCACCGCCGCCTTGGCGCTGGTGTTGCGCTCCATCGCGGTCTGCACCAGCGTGCACAGGCGGTTGAGGTTGACCACCTCCTGGCCGATCAGGCGCGGGGCGATGAAGTGCCGGATCGCTTCGATGATCGAGCCGTGGGTGTCACCGGTGATCACCGCGGTGGCAGGCGCCTCGCCGTAGCCGGTGTGGCCGCTGTCGGTGCGGATCAGCACCACCACGTCCTCCACGGTTTCCACCGTGCGCAGCGCGGTCTTGAAAGGGGTCTTCAGCGGCACGCGCAGCATGCCCAGTTCGATGGCGGTGATCTTCATTCAGGGGTTCTTGGCACGCAGGCGTTGGATGTTGGTGATGCGATCGATGTAGCGGACGCTGTCGCTGGCCATCATCGGCTCCAGCGGGGTGACCGATACGCCATTGAGGTGGGCCTGCACACGCTTGCCGTCGGCGCCGAACCAGCTGCCGCCCGCGGTATCGTGGATCACCCAGGTGCGGCCATCGACGTGGCCGATGGCCATCATCACGTGGCCGGGGATGTAGACCAGGTCACCCACCTGCAGATCGCTGACGGCGCGGTCGCGCACGGCCTTGCCGTCCTTGGCGGTGAACGGCAAGCGGTCCAGCGCGGGACTGACCGCCTGTGCGCTGGTATTGCGTGGCAGCAGCACGCCGAAGCTGCGGTAGATCTCCGATACGAATCCACTGCAGTCGCGGGTGTCGTAGTCGTGGCCCCAGCCGTAGCGCTCGCCGAGGAACTTGAACGCTTGCTGCAGCAGCAGGCGCGGGGTCAGCTGCAGGTAGTCGGCGGCGGTGTCCTGCGAGCGCGGCAGCAGCGCCGGCACCAGCTTCAGGCGGCCATCGGCCTCGCGCACCGGCAGCTGCACCACCCACGAGGCGTGCGCCTGTTGCCCGTTCACCGGCTCGGCGGCGGGCCAGTCGGCCAACACCGGCAGGCGCACGCCCATGTCCAGCTGCAGGCGCGAGACACGCGGTTCCTCGGGTGTGTAGGCGGTGTGCGCCGTGGCAGCGGTGACGATGCGGTACGGGCCCTTCGCGCCGTAGCCGAGCACCGTGGCCTTGTCACCGCTGGCCACCGCGTCGGCTTCGATCCATGCGCTGTAGCGCTCGCTGTGCACGAACAGCCAGCGGCCGTCGGTGCTGCGGTGGACGACGGCAACCTTGTCGCCGGGGAACAGTGCCGACTCCTGGAAGCGGTCGATGTCGGTATCGCCGACGGTGCTGAAGACACGCTGGCGGGTGGGGAAGGTGCGCAGCGCGGCGCGCTTCACCACCAGGGCGTAGTCCGGCGACACCTGCGACGGAACTGCGTCGAGACCGAGGTTGGCTTCGATCGCGCTGCGCACGTCCGGTGCGATGGCGCGGCCCTTGTCGTCATACAGCGCCCGCGTGGGCCAGCTCGACAGCGTGGTGATGCTGTCACGCACCTGTGCCGCGCTGAGCTGCGCAGGCAGGGTGGCGATGTCCTGGATGTGCTTGTCCTGCGCGCGCATCCGCGCGTTCTGCGCCTCGATCTGCGCGCGGTCCAGGATAGGTGCGTCGGCATTGTCCAGCCGTGCCGCCCAGTAGTCCGGGGTGAGGTAGGCCTCGTGCAGGCCGATCACGTAAGGCAGCGCGGCGCCGGGGTCGGGTACAGGCGTGGCCGCCTGGGTGAATGCGGGTGCACCCAGCAGGCCCAGGGCCAGTGCCAAGGTCAACCGGTGCGGCCAGTGCCGACGCGGTTTGCGGGAAGCCAGGATCATGCGCTGCACACCCTCCTCGAATGCCTGTTGGAATATTTATTCCTTTTGGCCCCGAAAGCAAGAATAAATTATTGACCGGTCTCCCGGCCCGTGTTACACAGCCGTTACCACCCGCGCTTGGGAAGTGTCGCTGTGGATCCTGCCGTTCGCAAACCGTCTCTGCCTGCCGCTGCCGGCCTGTGTGCCGCGCTGCTGCTGTGGGCGTCGGCGGCACCGGCCGCGGATCCGCGCAGCGCCACTGATCGCGAACGCGAAACGCAGCTGATCGATCTGGTCGACCGCGGTCGTTTCAGCGACGCCGATGCGTTGCTGGCGACCGCAGGCGATGCTGCCGAAAGCGCGTTCCAGCGCGAGCGCATGCGCCGCATCAAACTGGATTTCTCCCTTGACCACGCCGCTGCCAAAGCAGCGGTACGCCGCTGGATTCCCGACCTGACCGACGAGGAATTCGCGCGCTGGGACCAGCTTGGCCTGCTCGAGCATCTCGACATCGATGGCACGCGCTGGTACTTCAAGCGCGCACCATCGAACCTGTTCCTGCTCAGCGATGAAGCGCGTGCACGCCGCCGCGCGGATGCGCCAATGCCGGCGCCGGGCCCCAACGAGGTGCTCAACGCGCATCACGCACGTGTGGTTGTTGCCGCCGAACAGAGTGGCACGGCATCGGTGCTGCCGCAGCGCATCGAATTCACCCAATCGTTGACGGTCAAGGCGGATGCCGTACCGGCCGGCGAAACCGTACGTGCCTGGATTCCGTACCCGCGCGAGATTCCCGGCCAGCAGGAGCGCGTGCAGTGGATCGGCAGTGCGCCGGGCAAGGCACGAATCGCCCCGGCCAGCACCCAGCAGCGCACCGTCTACCTGGAAGCCAAGGCGGTGGCCGGGCAGCCGACGCACTTTGAAATCCGCTATGCGGTGACGATCTTCGCGCGCCACACGGCAATCGATGCGACGAAGGTACAGGCGACGCCGGATGATCCAGCATTGAAGCCCTATCTGGCCGAGCAGCTGCCGCACGTGCGCTTCACGCCGGCGCTGAAGCTGTTCTCCGACCAGGTGCTGCAGGGCGAGACACGCCCGTATGAAGTGGTACGCAAGCTGTTCGCCGCGGTCGACCGCATTCCATGGGCCGGTGCGCGCGAGTACTCGACCCTCAGCAACATCAGCGACTACGCGTTGCGCGCCGGTCATGCCGATTGCGGGCAGCAGACACTGCTGTTGATCGCCCTGCTGCGCATGAACGGCATTCCCGCGCGCTGGCAGTCGGGCATGGTGTTCTCTGACGATGGCAGCGGCTACAACAACCTGCACGACTGGGGCCAGGTCTACCTGGCGCCCTATGGCTGGCTGCCGATGGATGTGACCACCGGTGCGCTGGCCAGCGACACGCCCGCGCTGCGTGACTTCTACCTCGGTGGCCTCGATGGCTACCGCATCGCCTTCAACGACGATTTCGGCCTGGCGTTCGTGCCGGCCAAACAGCACTACCGCTCGGAAACGGTCGACTCGCAGCGCGGCGAGGCCGAGTGGTCAGGCGGCAACCTGTACTTCGACCAATGGAGCTACGACTTCCAGTGGCGGGTACTGCCAGCCGGGCAACGCTAGCGCGACACACCACCCCACCACCATTCAATTCTTGCAGGAGAGAGCAGGGGATGAAGGCTTACAACATCAAGCGGGCGGCCTTGTGCGTCGCCCTCGGCGCGTGCATGGCCACGCTGGCGCCCAGCGCATTCGCACAGGACGGAGCCGTGGTCGGCCGCCTGACCAGCGATGCCGGACAGGTGCCTGCCGGTGCCACCGTTACCGTGCGCAACCCCGCCACTGGCTTTGTGCGTTCGGTGCAGGCCGACAGCAAGGGCAGCTACCGCATTCCGTTGTTGCCGGTCGGCACCTATGACATGGAGGTCAGCCTGCCGGGTGGTGCTGCCAGCCGCGTCGGCCAGGTCACCGTTAGCCTGGGCAGTGCAACCACGGTGAATGTGCCGCTGGGCGCGGTCAGCACGTTGGGCACCGTGGAAGTACGCGCACCGCAGGTGGTATCGATGGTGGACGTGAAGTCCACCGAGTCGGCCACGAACATCACCCGCGAGGAACTGTCGCGGCTGCCGGTGGACCGTGACATCACCGCGGTGGCGCTGCTGGCGCCTGGCGCGGTGAAGGGCAAGGGCTCGCTGGGTGGGCAGGGCATCTCCTTCGGTGGTTCGTCGGTGGCGGAGAACACCGTCTACATCAACGGCCTGAACGTCACCGACTTCTACAACCGGGTCGGGTTCTCGTCGGTACCGTTCTCGTTCTACCAGGAGTTCCAGGTGAAGACCGGCGGCTACTCGGTGGAGTTCGGTCGCAGCACCGGCGGCGTCATCAACGCCGTCACCCGCTCAGGCAGCAACGACTTCAAGGCCGGTGCCGAACTGGTGTTCGAGCCGCGCGCCTGGCAGTCGCAGGCGCGCGACCGCTATGACGGCGACGGCAGCCGTTACATCACCGCCAGCCGTGACGACTACTCGCGCAGTGCGCTGAATGTGTTCGCCTCCGGTGCGCTGGTGCAGGACCGGCTGTTCTTCTTCGGCATGTACGAAGCGCGCGACTACACGCCCAATTCGACCAATGATGCCGGTACCGTGTTCAACCGGGGTACCGCCGATGATCCGTTCTGGGGCGGCAAGCTGGATTGGCAGATCACCGACAACCAGATGCTGTCGCTGTTCGGATTCTCCGACAAGAGCGATACCGTCACCGACGTCTATCGCTACGACCATGACACCGGCACTGTCGCAGCCGAGCGCAACAACCAGATCTACAACACGGTGGGCGGCAGGAACTGGTCGGGCACCTACAGCTGGCAGGTCAACAACGATCTGACCATGAAGCTGATGTATGGCGAGAACAAGCGCAACCGCACGCAGAGCTCGTTGATGGACGAGAACTGCAACCGCGTGTTCGATAACCGCACTGCCAGCCAGGGCGTGCCTTCCAACCTGCAGGGTGACCGCAGCTGCACCAGCAGCTCGCAGCTGGAGTCGGCGCTGGATACGCGCAAGGCCGCGCGCGCCGACTTTGAATGGTCCATCGGCAACCATCTGCTGCGCTTTGGCCTGGACCGCGAAGAAAACACCTCCGACTACGAGCGCGCCTATCCCGGTCCCGGTGGCCTGCGCTACGACATCTACTACCGCACGCCGGGCAGTTCACTCAACGGCGGCACCGTGCCCGCCAGCGGCCTGGTCGCGCGTACCCGCCGCTACGAAGTAGCCGGTTCGTTCGAGACCATCAACTCAGCCTACTACCTGGAAGACAACTGGCAGGTCACCCCGAACTTCCTGCTCAACATCGGCGCGCGCGTGGAAGGGTTCGACAACAAGGGCGGCGACGGCGACAGCTACATCAAGATCGACAACATGATCGCGCCGCGCCTGGGCTTCGCCTGGGACGTGCGTGGTGATGGCACCACCAAGGTGTTCGGCAACCTGGGTCGTTACTACCTGCCGGTGGCCAACGTCATCAACATCAAGCAGGCCGGTGGATTCCTCGATGAGCGCACCTGGTATGAGTTCCTGGGCTACACCGGCGCCGCCAACAACGTGCCGAACCTGGGCGGCCAGATCGGTCCGGTCGACAATTCGCAAGGCGATGGCAGCGTCCCGGACCTGCGCGCCGAAGTGAACCGGGACATGGATCCGGTCTACCAGGATGAGGCGATTCTAGGCTTCCAGCACATGCTGAGTGAATCGTGGTCGGTTGCCGCAAGCGTCACCTACCGGCGCCTGAGCAACGCCATCGATGACATGAACATCACCGCCACCGGCCAGTGTGGTGCGATCGACGGCGTCTGGATCATGGGCAACCCCGGGCGCACGAACACAGTCTGGGGGGACACCAACTGCGATGGCAGCAACGATGGCTGGATCGACATCGACACCTCCAGGGAAGGCTGGGCGCTGTATGACGACGACGGCAATTACGTGGGCCAACGCGGCTGGGTGAAGCCCAAGCGTGACTACAAGGCGCTGGAACTGCAGGTCGATCGCGCGTGGGATGGCAAGTGGGGCTTCAATGCCTCCTATACGCTGGCCTACGGCCGCGGCAACGCCGAAGGCCCGGTCAACTCCGATACCGACTTCGCCGACGCTGGCCGCACCGAGAACTTCGACAACCCATGGGTGAACTACCGCGGTTATGGCTATCTGGCCAATGACCGCCGCCATCAGTTCAAGTTCCGCGGCAGCTACGCGTTGACCGAGAACCTCAGCGTGGCCGCCACCCTGGGCGTGCAGTCGGGCAGCCCGATCACCCGCTTCGGTGCGGGCAATCCCTTCGACGACACCGACTTCCACAGCTATTACGTGTGTGTGTCCAACTGCCAGTCGACGGTCCCCTCCGAACGCGTGTTCGTGCATTCGCCGCGCGGTGGCGATGGCCGTACCCCGTGGACCTACGATCTGGACGTCAGCGTTTCCTACAAGGTGCCGATCCCCACTGACCTGCGCCTGAAGCTGGCGGTGTACAACGTGCTCAACCAGCAGCGCGTGGTCACCGTGGACCAGGACTACGAGCCGCAGGACAGCATCGGCACACCGAACCCGATGTATGGCTATGGCACGGGATTCCAGTCGCCGCGCTATGCGCAGTTGACGGTGACCTGGAATTATTGAGGATGCATCTGCGCGCCGCCCTGCGGGGCGGCGTGGCGTGATGAACGCCGTACCTGCCTGCGCGCTGCCTGACGGAGACTGACTTGCATCGTCTGTTGCTACTGGCTGCAGCAATGGCCATCCCCACCGCCCCAGCAGGGGCGGTGGACACCGCACGCCTGGACGCCGACATCGCCTTCGTGGGCCAGCACGAGCACCTGCCGGGGCTGGCGATGGCGGTGGTCGAGGATGGCCAGGTGGTCTATCGCCACGCCGAAGGCGCGCGCGGTGACGGCGGCCGCATCGATCAAGACACGCTGTTCAAGATCGCCTCCAACAGCAAGGCGATGACCGCCGCGCTGCTGGCCACGCTGGTGGAGCAGGGCAAGCTGCGCTGGGACGACCCGGTGCAGCGCCACCTGCCGGCGTTCCGCATGCATGACCCGTGGGTGGGCGAACACCTGCAGGTGCGCGATCTGCTGATTCACAACAGTGGCCTCGGCCTGGGTGCCGGTGACCTGATGTTGTGGCCCGAGCCCAATGCCTTCACCCGCAGCGATGTCATCGCCGGGCTGGCACACCTGAAACCGGTCACCAGTTTCCGCAGCGGCTACGCCTACGACAACCTGATGTACGTCGTTGCTGGTGAGGTGGCTGCGGCCGCCGGTGGCAAGCCGTATGACCAGCTGATGCGCGAGCGGGTGTTTGAACCGCTGGGGATGACCCGTTGCCAGGTGGGCGCATGGTCGGTGAAGCAGGTCGGCAATGTCGCCCAACCGCATATGCGTCGCGATGGCCGCAATGTGGTGGCCGGTGCCGATGGAACGCTCAGCCCCGATCTGACGTCGATGGCGGCCGGTGGCATCCGCTGTTCGCTGCGCGACATGACGCGCTGGATGCAGGTGCTGCTGGACCCGGCGCTGGCACCGGCGTGGTTGAGCGCCGAGCAACGCCGCATGCTGTGGACGCTGCACATGCCGATGCCGTTGGGCGAACGCCAACGCAAGTGGGACAACGCCCACTTCTATGGCTATGGGTTGGGCTGGCGGGTGTCGGACATGGACGGGCACTGGAAGGTCGCGCACACCGGTACGCTGTCGGGCATGTATTCCTCGCTGGCGCTGCTGCCGGATCGCAAGGTCGGCGTAGTGATGCTGTTCAACGGCGAGGCCGAAGAAGCCCGCACCGCGCTGATGCAGTCAACACTGAAACAGTTCACCGCGCCGGATGACGCGCAACCTGTGGGGTACTACCTGGCCGAGCTTAAGGCCGATCGGGCCGCGCGTGCCGCCACGGGAAGTCGTGCGCCCTCCACCCGGGCGGCGCAACCGGCCGCCGCCACCGATCTGGCGCAATGGCAGGGGCGTTACCGCGATCCCTGGCTGGGCCCCGCCTCGCTGTGTCCCACCGCCAACGGCCTGCGCTTCAGCGTGGACAAATCGCCCGCGCTGCAGGCAACGGTGCAGCAGCTGCAGGGTCGCTGGCTGTTGCAGTGGGATACGCTGGAACCCTCGGCGCAGGCGTGGCTGAATCCCGATGCAGGCACGCCGACGCTGGAACTGCGCGCCATCGATCCGGAGATCGACTTCAGCTATGACTTCCAGGACCTGCATTTCACTCGTACTGGCGATTGCCCTGGCAGCGGCGGCCCACGCCGCTGAGCCACCACGCATCTCGCCCGCCACCGATGTCACTGCGGCGGGACTGGTGGAGATCCGCACGCTGTCGCCGCGCATCGAGATGGACATCCGCTACGCCGGTGCCAACAACTTCACTGCTGCGCCCGTGCCCGGCTATGAAGCGCCCGCGTGTTATCTGCTGGCGCCGGTGGCAAAGGCGTTGGCCGCTGTGGAAGCCGACCTGCGCGCGCAGGGTTTTGGCTTGCGTCTCTACGATTGCTATCGCCCGGTGCGCGCGGTGCAGGCGTTCATGGCCTGGGTACGTGATCCGCAGGAACAGTCGCGCAAGGCGCTGCAGTATCCGGATCTGGACAAGCCGCAACTGCTGAGCGACGGCTACATCGCCGAGCGCTCCGGCCACAGCCGTGGTGCCACCGTGGATCTGGGCCTGCTGGATTGCCGCAGCGGACGCTGTACGCAGATGGACATGGGCACCGATTTCGATTTCTTCGGCCCGCGCGCGCATACGCAGACGCCCGGCCTGAATGACGCGCAGAAGGCCAACCGCCAGCAGCTGGTACAGGCGATGGCACGGCGTGGTTTCGCCAACTATGCGCAGGAGTGGTGGCACTACACGCTGCAGCCCGAGCCGGACTCCGGTACCGCCTACGACGTGCCAGTGCGGTAAGGGGGTGTCGGCAGGGCTGCGCCCTGCACCCGCCGAATCGACGGCAACAGCAACAACAACAACAGCAACAGCAACAGCAACAGCAACAGCAACAGCAGAAGCGGGCTATCCGTGGGATGGCGGGGTGGGGCCGGTTGCGGGGGCCGCTGCAAGTACGTCCCTGTAAGCTCGGTCGCCGCATCCATGCGGCTCACGCCCCCGCAACCGGACCCACCCCGCCTTCGACAGATTTCCGCGATCTGTCGGAATGGCATGGCGTGCTCCTGGTGGGTGTCGACCTTGGTCGACACGGTAGGTCCACGCCATGCGTGGATGTTCTTCGTTCAATTGTCGAAATATTCGATTCGATGGAAATCCATCCACGCATGGCGTGGATCTACCACATACCGGGAACCTGTCGAAGGCGGGGGGGTGTCGGATTGCGGGGCATCCGCGCCATGGATGGCGCGGCTGAGCCTACAGGGACGTACTTGCGGCGTCCCCGCAATCCGACACCACCCCGCCATCCCACGGAACGCCCGCTGTTGCTTTGGCGGTTGCCGTTGCCCTGGCTTCGGCAGGTACAGGGCGCAGCCCTGCCGATACCCCTTACACTGGCCGCCTTCTCCTGCGTCCCCGCCCGATGAACCTTCCCCTGCATTTCGGCCTGCTCGGTACGCTTGAGGCGGGCCTCATCGCCCTGCTGGTCGGCCTGCTGGTGTATTTCCTGTGGCACCACCTGTGCCGGGTGCTGCGCTGGACCGTGGGCCATGCGATCGGCTGGTCGTGCGTGATCGCGGTGATCATCTCCGCCGGCATCGACGCCTGGAAGCTGTTCTACATGGGCATCGTGCGGCTGGAGTCGCCGCTGTATGCGCGCCTGTTCCTGTCCACCATCCACGATCCGAACGAGCTGGGCAGCCGCGTGGTGCTGGAGATCGCCGGTGCGCTCGCCGGTGTGGCATTGGGATGGGTGTTGTTCAGTTCGCGGTCATCGGAAAAAACCGTCGACTGACGCAGGTTTTTCGTTCGCTGCCGGTTAAATGCTGCAGCGCTGAATGCTCGTCTTACTACCTGCTCACTTCGCACTAACCACCGCGCTAACGCATGCGTCTGCGCCAGTGGTTAACCATGCGTGTTCGAGGGAATCGCGGCGCAAAATCGATTCAGAAACGCGGTGGCAGGGTAGGTGCCGTGCGGAGACAACGACCGCGCACTACCACCCTTCAGGAGACACCCCAGATGACTATTCGCAACCGCAAGCCCCTGATCGCCCTGATCGTCGCCGCCGGCAGCGTGTTGGCCATCCCGGCGATGGCGCAGTCGGCCAAGCAGCAGGCCGCGCATGCACAGAACGAAGCGGCGCAGGCCCAGCAGGCGGCGGCACAGGCAGGCCAAGCGGCTGACCAGGCCACCGACGCGGCCGCAGCAGCCTCGGCGCAGGCCAACGGCGGTGGCCAGACGTGGGCCAGCATCGATACCGATGGCAACGGCACCATCAGCAAGAGCGAGTCGCAGGTGAATGCGGGCCTTGCGCAGGTGTTCGACCAGGCTGATGCCAACAAGGACGGCCAGTTGAGCGCCGACGAGTACAAGGCCTACGTGGCTGCCCAGCAGGCGGGTGCCGGCGCGGGGGGCACGGCCGCGGGCCAGGGTCGCTGATCCACGGTTGAATTCGGGACAACCGGTGCATGGGCAACCCGGGTGGCTTCGGCCACCCGGGTTTTTTTCGTCATCGCCGCGCCTGTATCCTAGGGCGATGAACACCTCCACGCCTGCGCCCTCGCGCGCCATCGGCCTGGTCGGTTTTGACGGTGACGACACGCTGTGGAAGAGCGAGGACTACTACCGCAAGGCCGAGCAGGATTACCTGGACCTGCTGTCGCGCTACATCGACGTCCACGACACCCAGACCGCCCGCCACCTGCTGGAAGTGCAGCAGCGCCACCTCGGCGTGTTCGGTTACGGGGTGAAGAGCATGACGCTGTCGATGATCGAAGCGGCCATCGAGATCACCTCGCAGCGCATCGAAGCCAAGGACATCCAGCGCATCCTCGATATCGGCCATGACACCCTGCGCCATCCGGTCGAACTGATCGACGGTGTACGCGAGTCGGTGGCGGCCATCGCCGCGCAGTACCCGGTGGTGCTGATCACCAAGGGCGACCTGTTCCACCAGGAAGCCAAGATCAAGGTCGCGGCGCTGGCGGACCTGTTCCCGCGCATCGAGATCGTGTCCGAGAAGGACCCGGAAACCTATGCCCGCGTGCTGGCCGAATTCGACCTGCCGATGCAGCAGTTCGTGATGGTCGGCAATTCGCTGCGCTCGGACATCGAACCGGTGATCACCCTCGGCGGCTGGGGTATCCACACCCCGTACGCGGTGACCTGGGCGCACGAGACCCAGCACGGCGTGGCCGACGACGAACCACGCATGGTCAACGCCGATACCGCCTGGGACTGGCCGGCGGCGCTGGCGACGATCGAGGCCAAGGCCGCTGCCGCGGCCTGACACGGCGCGGCGGCTGCGGCAGAATCGAAGGATGAAACTGCCACTGCGCGCCCTGCTGTTGTCCCTGCTGCTGGCGCCGGCCATCGTGCTGGCGCAGCAGACCGCCGAACGTTCGGCGACCTATGAGGTGGATACCGGCGATGCCTGGGTCGACACCCAGCTGGCCGACATCAACCACTACGCCGAGCGTTACCCCGATGCCTTCCTCGACGAGGTATCGCGCTACGCCGGTGTACCGCGCGGCTACATCGCCGCGCTGGCCACCACCCACCAATGGCAGGCCGGCGACATCTATTTCGCCTGTTTCTGGGCCAAGGCCAGTGGCCAGACCTGCCGCGACAGCGTGCGTGCCTTCAGCCAGGATCCCGACGGCGGCTGGGCCGAGGTGGTGAAGCGGATGCCGGCCAAGCCGCAGAACCTGCACTACCGCGCCGTGCGCCACGCCATCGTGGCCAGCTACGAGCACTGGGATCGGCCGATCACCCTCGATGCCACGCTGAAGCGGCAGTTGAAGCGGTAGCGCCGGGCCACGCCCGGCGAGCGCGCAGCGCGGCCCTGCGGTTCGCCGGGCATGGCCCGGCGCTACCGATGTTCTTCATGTTGCTCTGCGTATCGCCGCCGCCGCGCGCTCCGGCGACAATACGGGTCCGAGCTGTTCCCCGTTCCCGTAATCGAGTGACTGATGAGCGCCTCTTTCGTTTCGCCTGATGTGATCCGCCGCCTGTTCGCCCAGGCCATGTCCCGCATGTACCGCACCGAAGTGCCGTTGTACGGCACGCTGGTGGAACTGGTGGAGCGGATCAACACGCAGGTCCTGGCGCAGGACCCGGCGCTGGCCGCGCAGCTGCTGCGCAACGACGAGCGTGCCCGCCTGGATGAAGAACGCCATGGCGCGATCCGCGTCGGTACCCCGCAGGAACTGGCAACCCTGCGCCGCCTGTTCGCGGTGATGGGCATGTACCCGGTGGGCTACTACGATCTGTCGGTGGCCGGCGTGCCGGTGCATTCCACCGCCTTCCGCCCGCTGACCGCCGCTGCGCTGGCACTGAACCCGTTCCGCGTGTTCACCTCGCTGCTGCGCCTGGAGCTGATCGAAGACGAGGCGCTGCGTGCGCAGTCGGCCGAAATCCTCGCCCGCCGCCGCATCTTCACCGACGACGCACTGGCGCTGATCGACCAGGCCGAGCGTGACGGTGGCCTGACCCAGGCCGATGCCGAGCGCTTCGTCGAACAGGCGCTGGAAACCTTCCGCTGGCATGGCGACGCCACCGTCGACCTGCCGACCTACCATGCCCTGCACAAGGCACACCGGCTGGTGGCCGACGTGGTCAGCTTCCGTGGCCCGCACATCAACCACCTGACCCCGCGCACGCTGGACATCGACGCTGCGCAGGCGGCGATGATCGAGCACGGCATGGCCGCCAAGGCGGTGATCGAGGGCCCGCCGCGTCGCGCCTGCCCGATCCTGCTGCGGCAGACCAGCTTCAAGGCGCTGGAAGAGGCCGTGCACTTCCCGGGCAACGAAGGCGGCGACGCCGGTACCCATACCGCGCGCTTCGGCGAGATCGAGCAGCGCGGCCTGGCGCTGACCGCCAAGGGCCGCGCGCTGTACGACCAGCTGCTGACGCAGGCGCGCGATGCCGACGGCGCGGGCAGCACCGGTGGCGACTATGGGCAGCGCCTGCAGGCGGTGTTCGCCAGCTTCCCGGATGACCACGACACCCTGCGCCAGGAAGGCCTGGGGTATTACCGCTACCAGCTGACCGACGCTGGCCGCGCCGCGCCGGAGCGCGTGGCCGATCTGCCGGCCGAAGTGCTGGTTGCCGCTGGCCTGGCCACGGCCGATCCGATCGTCTACGAGGACTTCCTGCCGGTCAGCGCCGCAGGCATCTTCCAGTCGAACCTGGGCGGCGGTGAGCAGCGCGCGTACGCCGCCCATGCCAATCGCGAGGCCTTCGAACAGGCGCTGGGTGCGGCGGTGAACGATGAGTTCGAGATCTACGAGCGCATCCAGGCCGAATCGCTGGCGAGCCTGCGCACCTGATGCGGCACACCCGCCGGGCATGGCCCGGCGCTACTGAGGTGCGATGCGGCACACCCGCCGGGCATGGCCCGGCGCTACCAGGGTGCGATGCGGCACACCCGCCGGGCATGGCCCGGCGCTACCAAGGTGCGATGCGGGACACCCGCCGGGCATGGCCCGGCGCTACCAGGGTGCGATGCGGCACACGCGCCGGGCATGGCCCGGCGCTACCAAGGTGCGATGCGGAACACCGCCGGGCATGGCCCGGCGCTACCAAGATGCGATGCGGCACACCCGCCGGGCATGGCCCGGCGCTACCAAGGTGCGATGCGGGGTAGCGCCGGGCCATGCCCGGCGAACCGGCAATACTCAGGCCTTCATGGTGCCCGTATCCAGCCACCGCTGGTGCCACGACAACGCCTCCGGCAGCAGGTGCGGGGTGTGCTTGCCGTAACTTTCGCGGCTGGCGCGGTCGAAGTAGTCCTGCAGCTGCGCGCGGAAATCCGGGTGCGCGCAGTTGTCGATCAGCACCTGCGCGCGCTTGCGCGGGGTCAGGCCACGCAGATCGGCCAGGCCCTGTTCGGTCACGATCACCGACACGTCGTGCTCGGTGTGGTCGACATGGCTGGCCATCGGCACGATCGCCGAAATGGTGCCGTTCTTCGCCGTCGACGGGCTCAGGAACGCAGACAGGAAGCCATTGCGCGCGAAGTCGCCCGAACCGCCGATGCCGTTCATGATCCGCGTGCCCATCACGTGCGTGGAATTGACGTTGCCGTAGATGTCCACCTCGATCATGCCGTTCATGCCGATGCAGCCCAGGCGACGCACCAGTTCCGGATGGTTGGAGATTTCCTGCGTGCGCATGATGATGCGCTCGCGGTAGAACTCGATGTTCTCCTTGAACGTCTCGTTGGCCTGCGGGCTCAGTGCGAAGCCGGTGCACGAGGCATAGCTCAGCACGCCGTCGCGCAGCAGGTCGAGCATGCCGTCCTGGATCACTTCGGTGAACGCGGCCAGGTCGCGGAAACCACTCTTGGCCAGGCCGGCCAGCACCGCATTGGGGATGTTGCCCACGCCCGACTGCAGCGGCAGCAGGTTGGCCGGCAGGCGGCCGCGCTTTACTTCGTGCTGCAGGAACTCGATCAGGTGCGCGGCGATCTGCTCGCTGGTCGCATCGATCGGGCTGAACGGGCTGTTGCGATCCGGGCCATTGGTGCGCACCACGGCCACGATCTTGTCCGGGTCACAGCGCAGCGCGGTCTCGCCGATGCGGTCGTTGGCATTGACCAGCGGAATCGGCTTGCGGTGCGGCGGCAGCGCGGTGCCGTAGTAGATGTCATGCATGCCGTCCACGCCGGCCGGCTGCCACTCGTTGACCTCGACGATCACCTTCTTGGCCAGGTCCAGCCAGGTCTTGTTGTTGCCCACCGAGGTGGACGGCACCAGCGAGCCATCCTCGCGGATCGCCGAGACCTCGACCACGGCGGTATCGATCTCACCGTAGAAGCCGAACCAGACGTGCTGGGCGACGTGGCTGAGGTGGATGTCGATGTAATCCAGCTTGCCCTCGTTGATGCGGTTGCGCGCATCCGGGTCGCTCTGGAACGGCATGCGCATGGCGATGCCATCGGCCTTGGCCAGCGCGCCATCGAGTTCCGGCGCGGTGGAGGCGCCGGTCATCAGGCTGATCTGGAAGGGCAGGCCCTGGGCATGCACCGATTCGATGCGGCGGGCCAGCTCAACGGGAACGGCCTTGGGGTAACCGGAGCCGGTAAAGCCGCTCATGGCCACGGTTTCACCGGGCTGGATCAGCGCGGCTGCGGCCTCGGCGGAGACCACGCGGTCACGAAGACGCGCGTTGGCGATGCGATCAACAGTCATGACGACAGCGTTTCTGGGGGGAATCCCGATTATCGGCCATCCCCTGCCGTACGGGGGGTTCTACCTTCGTGGAATGGTGTTTCCGGCAAGGCCTCTCCCATACCCGCCGGTTTTGTTTTGCAGTGCAGCGTGCAAAGTACTTTCGTACACCGCACGATGGCCCTGCATCCCGACGTGGGGGAGGGAGCAGAGCCCGCTGGCAGTTCGCTGCAAGCGGGCTTTTTTATTGCCTGTCGCCCAAGATGAATGCGCGGATTCCATTTTCGGTAGTGCCGGCCGCTGGCCGGCAACCCCAGCAACCTTCGGCGATATTGCAGCAAGCGGTCGCAGCCCTTCGCCGTTGGCAAAGAGATGCGACCCCGCGAGAATCAGTGCATGACCCTCGCCCCCGCCGAATTGCCCGCCACCCTGCAGCCCCTCGTCGACCGCGCGCTGGCGCGTCTGGCCCAGGCAGTGCCCGATCCCATCCCGGCCGAACTGCGGCCGATGCTGGTGCAGCTGGCCATCAGCAGCGACTTCGCCCTGGACACCCTGGTGCGCCAGCCCGGCCTGCTGGCGCAGCTGGCCGCGCCGGGCTGCCCGCCGCTGCCGGCGCCGGTGCTCGACCCGCTGCAGCCCAGCGACTGGCCGGCACAGCTGCGACGCTGGCGCACGGCGATGTCCACCCGCTTGATCTGGCGCGACCTGGCCGGGCTGGATGACGTGCCGCAGACTCTGGCGGGCGCCACCTCGCTGGCCGAGGACTGCCTGCGCTTGGCGCTGGACGCCCTGCAGCAGGAGTTCGCCCAGCGCCACGGGGTGATCACCGATGACCACGGCCAACCTCAGCAGCTGGTGGTGTTCGGGCTGGGCAAGCTGGGCGGTGGCGAGCTCAACTTCAGTTCCGATGTCGATCTGGTCTACGCCTACGTGCAGGGCGGTGAATCCGACGGTCCGCGCGCGTTGGCGGCCGAAGAGTATTTCGCCCGGCTCGGCCAGCGCCTGGCCAAACTGCTGGATGAAACCACCGTCGATGGCTTCAGCCATCGCGTCGACCTGCGCCTGCGCCCGTTCGGCAGCGCGGGCCGTGTCGCGCTGTCATTCGCTGCGATGGATCAGTACTTCCAGCGCGAAGGCCGTGACTGGGAGCGCTATGCCTGGTTGAAGGCGCGCGCGGTGGCGGGCGATATCGCCGCTGGCGAGGCCTGGCTGCAGACCCTGCGTCCGTTCGTGTACCGCCGCTACCTGGATTTCACCGCGCTCGACGGCCTGCGCGAGATGAAGGCGGCTATCACTGCAGAAGTCGCCCGGCGCGAGATGCACGACGACATCAAGCGCGGTGCCGGTGGCATCCGCGAGATCGAATTCCTATGCCAGGCGCTGCAGCTCATTCGCGGTGGCCGCGAGCCGGTGCTGCGTGAGCGGCGATTGCTGGTCGCGCTGGATGCGCTGGTCGCTGCCGGGCAGATCGCCCGCGATGATGGCGCGGCACTGCGCGAGGCCTATCTGTTCCTGCG
The DNA here is from genome assembly GCF_019793815.1 of Stenotrophomonas sp. DR822. NCBI lineage: Bacteria > Pseudomonadati > Pseudomonadota > Gammaproteobacteria > Lysobacterales > Lysobacteraceae > Stenotrophomonas > Stenotrophomonas sp. DR822. Next base: position 2,317,315 of record NZ_CP081826.1, on the reverse strand, counting down.
CCGGCTGGAAAACCGCCTGCAGATGCTGCGCGATGCGCAGACCCATGTGCTGCCCAGCGATGCGCTGGATCGCCAGCGGATTGCCGTCGGCCTGGGCTATGCCGATTGGGATGCGCTGCGCGACGCACTGCGTGTGCAGCAGCAGCGCGTCAGTACCGAGTTCGGTGCGCTGCTGGCGCCACGCAAGGGCCAGGCAGCGCCGGATGCGCTGGCCAATTACTGGCGCAGCCTGCCCGAAGGCAGCAACGCGCCGCTGCTGGCCGAGGCCGGTTTCCTCGATGCCAATGGCGCCGATCAGTCACTGCGCGATTTCGCCCAGGGCACCGGTGTGAAGTCGCTGTCCGATGCCGCGCGTGCGCGACTGGACCGCGTACTGCCGGCACTGCTGCACGCGGCCACCCGTTCACCGCAGCCCGATGCCGCACTCAAGCGCGTGCTCGGCCTGCTGCAGGCGGTCCTGCGCCGCACCAGCTACCTGGCGCTGCTGGACGAACAGCCCAGCGCACTCGCGCGACTGGTCGACGTGCTGGCACGCAGCGCGCTGCTGGCCGAGCGCCTGGCCGCGTATCCGCTGCTGCTGGACGAACTGCTGGACGTACGCGTGTCCGGGCCGATGCCCGACGCCGACGGCATGCTGGCCGAATGCCGGCAGGTGCTGCCGGTGGAAGATCCCGAATCGCAGCTGCGCTGGCTCAATGAAACACGCCTGGCGTTGAGCTTCCGCATGGCCATGGCCACGCTGGATGGCCGCCAGGGCGCGGTCGACAGCACCCGGCAACTGGCCGAACTGGCGCAGGCGGTGGTCATCACCGTGTTGGCGATGGCCGAGGCCGATATGCACGCCGCGCACGGCGCTATCGCCGGCGGCCGCTTCGCGATGATTGGTTACGGCAGCCTGGGCGGCCTGGAGCTGGGTTTCGGCTCGGATCTGGACCTGGTGTTCCTGCACGATCACCCGCCGGGCGTGGAAGCCAGTGACGGCGCGCGCCCGCTGGAGCCGGGCCGCTGGTATGCGCGCCTGGCCCAGAAGGTGATGGCGCTGCTGGCTGCAGTCACCGCCGCCGGCCGCCTGTACGACATCGACGTGCGCCTGCGTCCGGATGGTGGCAAGGGCTCGCTGGTGTCTTCGCTGGCCAGCTACACCGAGTACCAGCGCGATCGCGCATGGACCTGGGAGCACCAGGCGCTGGTGCGCGCACGCGGCGTGGCCGGCGATGCCAGCCTGCTGCAGGATTTCGAACAGATACGTGCGCAGACCCTGGGCCGCGAACGTGATCGCGCAACACTGTATGCCGATGTGGTGAAGATGCGCGGGCGCATGCGCACCGAACTGGACCGCAGCGATGCCGCGCGGCTCGACCTGAAGCAGGGCGCGGGTGGCGTGGTCGACCTGGAATTCCTGCTGCAGACCGGCGTGCTGGCATGCAGTGCGCAACTCCCTGCATTGCTGCAGCCGCGTGCCACGCCTGCATTGATCGACGCGCTGGCGGCGGCGGAGTTCCTGCCCGAAGCCACCGCACAGGCGCTGCATGGCGCGCATGCCACGCTGCTGGAGGTCGGGCTGGCCTGCACGCTGGATCGCCGGCCGCGCTTGGCACCGACCACGCCGGCCATCGAAGAGGCGTGTGCGGCGATCCGCGCCGCGTGCATCGCCGCGGAGCTGCCGTTCGCCTGACCGCCTGCAATGGCGGTAGCAGCTTTGGGTAGGTGCCGACCTCTGGCACCCACCGGGTCAATGGCTCGGCGATGGCCTTCCATTGGTAGGTGCCGACCGTTGGTCGGCACAATCCCTCAGCTGCGATGAACCCTGAAGAAGCGTGCCGACCAACGGTCGGCACCCACCGGGTGAAGGGAGTGCGCCAACCAAGGTTGGCACCCACCGGTGAGGCAGTCAGCCCGCTGTACGCAGCGGCGCCATCTTCCACAGCAGCGCGCGGAACGGGGCCAGCAGGCACACGCCGATCGCCAGCTTCACTGCCAGGTCGCCCGCTGCCCAGCTCACCCACGGCAGGGTGGAACCGGCGAAGGCGATTGACCAGAAGATCGTGGTGTCCACCGTGGCGCTGCAGGTGGTGGCCACCATCGGTGCGCGCCACCAGCTGCCGCGGCGCAGGCGATCGAATACGGTGATGTCCAGCAACTGGGCCACGATGAAGGCCGAGCACGAGGCGATTGCAATGCGCGGCGTCGCCACCCACACCGACAGCAGCACCGCCACCGCAAACCCGGTCCACGCCACGCGGCGGGCCGGGCCCGGGCCGAAGCGGCGGTTGATCAGGTTGCTGACCAGAAAGGCCACCGGGTAGCTGAAAGCACCCCAGGTCAGCCAGTCATTGATCGGGTACTGCACCAGCACGTTGGACAGCAGCACCACCGCGCCCATGGCCAGCACCGCCAGCACCAGGGCGCGGGCGGTCAACGGGGCAAAAACAGGCGCAGGACGCACGGACATGGCGAGCCAAGGGACAAAGGGGATCGCCCATTATCCGCCCGGCCCGCCTCAAAGCCAAAAACGGCCGTTCAGTTTTACAGCTGCTCGCTCAGCGCGTCGCCGGCGGCATAGGCGGTCGGCACATAGGCCAGGGCCTTGCCGTCACTGTTCTTCACTGTCCAGCCGGCACCGGCATCGGTCGGGTCGAAGCGCACCTGCTGGCCCACCACGAAACCAGCCACCGGGTCTTCGCCTTCGATCGCCGGCCACTGCAGGGTGGCGGTCTGGTCGGCCTTGTCCGGCACCTGCAGCTGCACCTGGCGCTCGCCAGCGGCGGTGGTCGCCACCTGCTTCACTTCCATCGGCGGCAGCGGTACTGCCGGAGTGCGCTCGGCCACCCGGCTATTGCGCTCGCTGGCCTTGAACGGCGCCTTGGACAGCGCGGCCAGGCCCATCGAGGTGGCCAGCGGAACCGACACCACGATCAGCGAAGTGACCAGCACGCTGGCCTGGCCGCTGTTGATGTGCGGGGCGGCGCCAGCGTGCACGGTCGGCACCGTCAGGGCCGAGAGCAGCAGGGCGGCGGCGGGGGCGCGCAGGGAACGAAGCATGGTGACCTCCTGGTCAGGATGAAGGCAGCGGCTCAGCGCTGCGTATCGAAAATGTCGCGGGGGCCGGTGGCCTCGGGCAGGTATTCCAGCGGCCGGCCCTGGTTGTCGCTCACCCGCCAGCCGTTGCCCGATTCAGCAGGCTCGAAATTCACGGTCTGGCCCACGTTGAACTGCACGGCCGGGTCACCGGGGCGCTTGGGCCATTGCATGGACGCGGTGTTCTGCGGGTTGGCCGGGTCCTGCAGCAGCACCTCACGGCGACCATCGACGGTGGTGGAGATGGCGCTGACCTGCATCTGCGGCAGCGTCACCCGCGGGCCTTGGCCCGGAGGCATGCCGGCGACGGCGTTTTCCTTGGCGGCCATGGCGCGCGCCCGTTCCACCATCGGCGCGGACATCTCCAGGCTCGGCCCCTCGGGCACGCTGTTCTGGATGATGACGATGCGGCGCTCGGCATGTGCCGGCGCTGCAGACAACAGGCTGCCGCACAGAAGCACGGCCAACGCGGAAAACTGCAGGTTGCGCATCATCTTCTCCTTGCCAGGTCAGGGCGCAGCGGCGGCAGTGCCGGCCGTCGCATGCGCAATGGTCAGTTCCTGCTGCAGCTGGCTGCGCTGGTGCAGGAAGTCGAATACCGATTCCACCGTCACCACCGAGTAGTTGCCGGAAATGCGTTCGCTGGCCGGATGGTCTGTGGTGGTGGCGTTGGCCACGAACAAGCGCGCACCCACGCGCTTGCCCAGGCCGATATGCAGCACGCTGGGCTGGTACTTCTGCGCGCGCAGCCATTGCTGTGCCTGTTCGCGCTTGACGATGACCGGGCCCCCTTCGGCCTGCGCCATCGCTGCGGCCAGCACCTCCAGGATCCACTGGTTGGAATTCTGGAAGTCGGTGGCGAACGGATAGGCCACCACGTTGTAGTTCGATTCGTGCAGCGCCTTGGGCTGGATCGCCGGCGCTGCCAGCATCCGCTTCAGTGCAGCCTGCAACGCCGGGGGCGGCACGCCGATGCGCAGATCGGTATGAGTGCCGCTTTCACCGACGAAATTGCCCAGGCCCTCGCGGTACAGCTGCGAGCTGTCGGTCTTGCAGCGGTTGAGCAGGTGCATCGCGCGCCAGCGGCCGTCGTCCTCGCGCAGCAGGAAGGCCAGGTGGCTGTGGCGTAGGCCGTAGCGGCTCAGGTCCTGGCCGCCACGCGCGGCGATCACCACGTCCACGTCGGGCAGCGCGTCCAGGCGCTCGGCCGTGGTCCACGCCACATCGAACATCGCCGCCTGCGCGGCCACGCTGGGGTAGCGCTCGCGGCAGGTGCCGCTGTCGGCCCATGCCGGCACGGTGGGCAGCAGGCCCATCGACAGCAGCAGGGCGCAGCGCAGGCGATGCAGACGTTCCATGTATACCGCTCCAGACGCGGGCAGGCCCGCGCGCCGATCATACCCGCATCGCTGGAATCAGCGCTCCACGGGGGGAGGTAGTGCCGGCCGCTGGCCGGCATCCGCATGTACGTCGCCGAAGATCATGAGTTGCCGGCCAGCGGCCGGCACTACCGTGATGCCAGGCGCGCTTTGACCTCGGCGGCAATCCGCGTGGTTTCGCGCAGCGGTTCGATGCGGTCGTACTGCCAGTCCAGCCAACGCGGCTGCAGGCGCCCGCGCTCGCGCAGCTGCTGCTGGAAGCGCGCCAACCGTCCCTGTGCGGTATCGGCCAGGGCCGCCATCACCGGCATGCGGGTGGCGCTGGCCTCGGACAGCAGGTTCACCGAATCGGGCGACACCACCACCCGGTTGGCCCAGCCGAGCAGGCCGGCATAGGGGTTCACGCCATCGCCGCCATCACCCCAGATCACATGCGGCAGATCGGCGAACTTCGCGCGCAGGATCTCGGCCAGGGCCGGCGGCGTGCGCCGCGACGTCGTCGCCAGCAGGCTGCCGCCCTCGCTGCGGATCTGTTCGGCCAGTGCCTGGAACACATGCACCATCGCGGTTTCGTCCCACGGCGCCAGCGGCGTCGGGCCGCCCACCAGCAGCGCGGTGCGCGGGCCGGGCAGGGTGCTGAAGCTGGCGAACGCCGCGCGGCCCCAGGCCAGCCAGTCATCGTCCACCGGGTTCAGGCTGCCGATCAGGGTCAGCACGTTGCTGCCGCGCAGGGCGTCATGTTCGGGCACCACCACCACATCCCAGTGACGGGAACCGATGCGCGGGTCGAGGATCTGCACCACCTGGCTGCCGCGCGCACGCAGTACGCGCAGCGCGCCGGCGGCCTGGCGGCCACAGCCGATCGCCAGCGCGGGCGCATCGGCGGCGAGGGTTGCCAGGGCTTGGCCGTAGCCGTGCACATCACCGGGCAAGCGCTGCGGTGCCAGCCAGCGCCATGGCGCCCGGGGCTGCAGGATCAGGGGACGGTGGGTGCCTTGGCGCAGCGCCGAGGCCAGCGCGACCGCCTGCCGGACATTGCCGGCACGGCCGTCGGTGACCGTCCAAGGCGCGCTCGATCGTTTCACCATTGGCATTAATTCGTTTCAGCCCTGCTGGGTGTTGCAACAGTCGCGACACTCTACACTGCGGATCGACGTTTCGCCCCGCGCCGCCCGCGGGCACAGACCTTAGCCGCCCTGGAGATCCACCGATGTCCCACGCGCTCGACGCTGCTGCACTGGACCAGTTGTTCCGCACTGCCCGTACCCAGAACGCCTTCCTCGACAAGCCGGTCGAAGACGCCCAGCTGCACGCCCTGTACGACCTGCTGAAGTGGGGCCCGACCGCCGCCAACGGCAGCCCGGCACGCTTCGTGTTCGTGAAGTCGGCCGAAGCCAAGGCCAAGCTGGCCCCGGCCCTGTCCGAAGGCAACCACAACAAGACCCTGGCTGCCCCGGTCACCGTCATCGTGGCCTTCGACCAGGACTTCCACGAGAAGCTGCCGTACCTGTTCCCGCACACCGACGCCAAGGCCTGGTTCGACGGCCCGCGCGAAGGCCGCCATGAAGGCGCATTCCGCAACGGCAGCCTGCAGGGCGCCTACCTGATCCTGGCCGCACGCGCGCTGGGCCTGGATGCCGGCCCGATGTCCGGCTTCGACAACGCCAAGGTCGATGAAGCCTTCTTCGCCGGCACCAGCATCAAGTCGAATTTCCTGGTCAACCTGGGGTACGGTGACGATTCGGGCCTGTTCCCCCGTCTGCCGCGTCTGTCCTTCGACGAAGCGGCGCGCATCGCGTAAGTCGCTGTATCGGTTTCGGGCCCGCCCGCCGTGGCGGGCCATTGCTGCACTGTGTTCCCACCCTACGATCCGGAGAGTTCCTGAGATGAGCGCCACCCGTAAACTGCTGCTGCCGCTGGCCCTGACCCTGGCCATCGCCGCCTGCTCCAAGCCGGCCGACACCGCCGCCCCGGCGGCCGATGCTGCTGCCCCGGCCGCCACCGAGCAGGCTGCCACCACCCCGGCTGCCGATGCCGCTGCTGCCGCCCCGGCCGCTGCCGCCATCACCATCGCCTCGGGCACCTACAAGCTCGACCCGACCCACACCGACGTGCTGGCGCAGTGGAGCCACTTCGGCTTCTCCAACCCGAGCGCACACTTCGGCAACGCCGAAGGCACCCTGGTGTACGACGCCACCGACGTCACCAAGTCCACCGTGGAAGTGAAGCTGCCGCTGAGCGGTCTGAACAGCTTCACCGCCAAGTTCGACGAGCACCTGAAGAGCGCCGATTTCTTCGACGCTGCCAAGTTCCCGGCTGCCAGCTTCAAGAGCACCAAGGTTGAATCGGCCGGCACCAACAAGCTGACCGTCACCGGCGACCTGACCATCAAGGACATCACCAAGCCGGTGACCCTGGACGTCACCGTCAACGGCGGCGGCGAGCACCCGATGGCCAAGGTTCCGGCCGCCGGCTTCGATGCCACCACCACGATCAAGCGCAGCGATTTCGGCGTCGGCGCCTACGCCCCGAACGTCAGCGATGAAGTGAAGATCCGCATCACCACCGAAGCCACCGGCGAGAAGCCGGCGGCTTGATCCCTCCCGCTCACTCGTCGTGAGAAGGCAGAAGGCCCGCTGAAAAGCGGGCCTTCTTTTTTGGCAGCGTTCTGGACGGGTCGCTCGATTGCCTGATTGGCCGATTGCCGAATCAATTGGTGGCCCGATCGTCTGGTAGTGCCGGCCGCTGGCCGGCAACTGCATGCATCCAACTACACCGAGGTTGCCGGCCAGCGGCCGGCACTACCCGGTAGGTGCCAACCTCGGTTGGCGCACGAGCACTCCGCAGGCCAACCAAGGTTGGCCACTACCGGGTACACGCGCTCAGCGCAGCGTACCCAGCCACGCCGCCGACGCTTCGCTCGGGCTCTGCTTGGCCTTCACCGCCAACCCGCTCACGCGCACGAATGTCTGCGCCGCCTGCGCCACTACCTGGCGGGCGATCAGCGCGGCCTGCTTGGTCGTTGCCTGCTGCTTGCGCAGCTGCACGATATGCACCGACGGGCGACCCACCGGCGCGTACTTCTGGTCGCGGCGCAGGATATCGGCCACCTGTGCCACTTCGTGTTCGGCCTGCAGGTAGCGGTGCTGTGCCTCGACCAGCTCACGCAGCGGTACGCGCGCCGCAGCCGGGTCGGCAAAGGCGGACAGCGCTGCATCGCAGGCGGCATCATCAGTGAAGCGGGAACGCAGCGTGTCCACGCTGGCCAGGGTCAGTTTGGCCATGTGGGCCTCGTTGCTGCAGGAAAGGAGTGCGATTGTCGCATTGCTTGCCGGGTCGTGCCGGCCGCTGGCGGGCGACTGCAGGGGGGCGTGCGGACCAACGGTCCGCACCCACCGGCTGTCCGAGGGGCCGCACCCACCTGCTGGCCGACGGTCCGCACCCACCGGCTGTCCGAGGGTCTGCACCTGCCGGCGGCAGAGAGCAGCCGGGCATCGGGTCGCGGTTACCATGGCGGCCGCACTGAACCACGGAAGGCAACACCATGCAGGAAGCGCAGTACTGGCTTGGCGAATTCTGGACCGGCCTGAGCGTGCTCGATCTGATCTGCGGCAGCGTGCTGGGCACGCTGTTGGGGCTGGTGCTGGGTATCTTCGCCTGGCGCGGGCTGCATCGACGCGGTTGGCTGCGGCGGCAGCGGCGTTGGCACCACGGGCTGCTGGCCTCGTATGTGGTGCTGCTGCCGTTGCTGGTCGCGTTCTTCGGCCTGCAACTGGGCTTCACCGCCGGCGCGCATCGCGCGCTGTTCAAGCAACTGGACCACTTCCAGCCGCACCTGCAGACGATGGTGGAAGGGTGGAGCAGTGGCTTCACCGCCTCGCTGGAAGACGAACGCATGCGTGCCGCGCTGCAGAGCCAGGGCACGGTGGGTGACGTTGCCGATTCGCTTGCTGCGATCTACCTGCACGAGCATCCGCTGCCCGGCGTGGATCGTCTGGGTAACGGCCCGATGGCGCGCGGCGTGGGCTGGGTGATCGGCAAGGTGCGCGCCGGGTTGCTGCGCGCGATGGTGGAAGACACGCTGATCGACAAGGCCGGCACTGTGGGCCTGGAGCCGAAGATGGTGCGTGAGGCGCTGACCATGCGCATGGATGAGCTGCTGCATACGCGCGGCGTGCTGCGGCTGGTGAAGGCGCAGATCAACGGCATGATGCCGGGTGTGTACCTGGGGTTGCTGCTGCCGCTGGCGATCATTGCGCTGCTGCTGGCGCTGGAGATCTGGGCCGCGCATCGGTTCGGCTGGAAGGGTGGTGCTGCGCCCCGGCTGGTAGTGCCGGCCGCTGGCCGGCAATTGCAGGATGCTGCCGAAGAGTCATGAGGTTGCCGGCCAGCGGCCGGCACTACCCGTAGAAGAGCGTGCGGACCAACGGTCCGCACCTACCGTTTTGCGGTCAATCGCCGTCCTGTTCGTCCGGGTGCGCCTTCCAGTAACCGGTCGAGCGGATCCAGTCGCGCGGCACGCCCAGGTGGCCTTCGATGAACTTGCGCATCATCCGCGCGCGGCGCGATTCGGTGGCGATCCAGTAGAACGTATCGCCCTCGGGCACCTCGAAGTCGGTCAGCATGTCTTCCAGCAGCGTGCTGCTGGCGGCCGGGAAGCCGTTGCGCTCCAGCCAGTGGATGCGCACGTTCTCGTACTGCGGTAGATCCTGGCGCTCGTCCTCGTCTGCCACCTCGATGTACGCCTGCACCTGCGCACCTTCGGGCAGCACGTCCAGCCAGCGGGCGATGGCCGGCAGCGCGGTCTCATCGCCAATCAGCACGTAGGCGTCATAGCTGTCGGCCACCACGAACGAGCCGCGTGGGCCGCCGATCACCAGCGTGTCGCCGGCCTGTGCGCGCTCGGCCCACGGCCCGGCAATGCCCTGGTCGTGCAGCACGAAGTCGATGGCCAGCTCACCGGTTTCGTGGTCCCACCAGCGCGGGGTGTAGTCGCGTGCCGGCGAAGGCTGCTTGCCCTCGGGGTAGCTGCGGCCCTCGGCAGTCAGCACCGGCAGCACCGTCTCGCCGCTGGCGTTGGGGAAGAACAGCTTGATGTGGTCGTCGGCGCCGGGCGAATCGAAGCCGGCCAGGTCGTCGCCGCCCAGCACGATGCGGCGCATGTGCGGGGTGACGGTCTCGGTGCGCAGCACCGTCAGTTCACGGAAGCGCACATCCAGGCGCAGGCGCGAGTTGTGATGTTCGGTCATGGGGGTACCTGTTGGAAGGTCGCGCGGGGGCGCGCGGCATGGGGGAGACCTGGCTGGAATCAGTCTGGCTGGGTCGTTGAGAAGGGAGAAGGCGCGTTGTCGCCCAGGCCGTTGATCAGCGCCGAGGCACGCGACAGCAGCGCCGCCACCTGCTCGGCTTCGCCGTCGGCCCAGCGCCCGTGGTGGTGCACCAGCGCCCGCTTGAACTCGCGCAGTGCAGCGGCCAGCGGCGCCGGCAGCGAGGCCTTGGTGATCTCGCGGGCGCGGTCGAACGCGCGCCGCTGCGCCAATCGCACCTGGGTGCGCTGCACCTTCAGTTCGAACTCGCCAGCGGTGGTGATGCGGAACACACGGCGGCCGTCCACCTCTTCCGACGCCACCCAGCCGGCCTGCTCGAAGCTGGCCAGCAGCGGGTACATGGTGCCGGCGCTGGGGGTATAGGCCTGCATGAACATGGTGCTGATGTGCTGCATCAGCTCGTAGCCGTGGCGCGGCTGCTCGCCGATCAGCGCCAGCACCAACAGGCGCAGGTCGCCACGGCTGAGCACGCGCGGCTGGCCGTTTCGGCGGGGTACCGCGGCATCGTCGGTGCGGCTGCGAGGGGAGGGGGATCGGCCCATTTCGATATATCGGTAACGTGTATCGCAAACGATATATCGATAGGCCAAGCGCGGCAAGCTGGATTCCGGCCACAACGCTTGCCGGATCGGGCCACGCAGCCAGGCGGCGCAAGGGCTCAGGGGGAAAGATGCGTGCGGCGCAAGCCACCGTTGCGCGGCCTGACATCCGTATCGGGCCACGCAACGGCACTGCGGGTTTCCGCCCCGGGCAGGGGCGCAGCAGACGAGCGGCGAACCGCGGGAAGGGGCCTGCTCGCGGCCAACCGTGCGCAGCTGCCTCGTCTGCGTCGAGAGGCGCGCGCGACACGTTGTCGCGGGTTCAGCGGCGCCCCGTCAGACAACGCCGACATGGCGCCCGCCTTGCCCCACAACGGTCATCCATGGCGGTAACACTGCGTCCTGCGCATGGGCGCAGCAGGCCGCAAGCGACAGCTGGCGCAGCCCTTGCAGGCAGCCACAGCGGCCTGCCGCAGCGCGTTGTCAGCGCTTTGTCCCGCCGGTGGACGTCCCGGGACAGGCCTTGCAGACATGGGTAGCCTGCATCCATACGCCAGCGTAGCCAAGTGACGAAAGCCCTTGGTGCGCTACACTTTGCGGTCTAGAAATCTATCAACAGTCGCGCGCGTGCGTGCGGTAATGGGAGCGCTAATGAACTGGTTGAACGAGGTGCTGAACAACGACCCGAATCCTGTGGAAACCCAGGAGTGGATCGAGTCGTTGAAGGCCGTTATTGATGTCGAGGGCCCCGAGCGCGCGCATCAGCTGCTGGAAGGCATGGTGGAACTGACCCGTCGTTCGGGTGCCTATCTGCCGTTCTCTCCCACTACCGAATACGTCAACACCATCGAGCCGCAGCTGGAGGCCAAGAGCCCGGGCAACGCCGAACTGGAATGGCGCATCCGTTCGATCATCCGCTGGAACGCGATGGCCACCGTGGTGCGCGCCAACCGCAAGCCGGGTGACCTGGGCGGCCACATCGCCTCGTTCGCTTCCGGCGCAACGCTGTACGACGTGGGCTTCAACCACTTCTGGCGCGCCCCGAGCGAAAACCATCCGGGCGACCTGCTGTTCATCCAGGGCCACAGCGCCCCGGGCATCTACGCGCGTTCCTTCCTGGAAGGCCGCATCAGCGAAGAGCAGCTGGACAAGTTCCGCATGGAAGTGGACGGCGGCGGCCTGTCGTCGTACCCGCACCCGTGGCTGATGCCGGAGTACTGGCAGACCCCGACCGTGTCGATGGGCCTGGGCCCGCTGGCCGCCATCTACCAGGCGCAGTTCATGCGCTACCTGGAAAACCGTGGCCTGATCGAGAAGTCCGACCGCAAGGTGTGGTGCTTCATCGGCGACGGCGAGAGCGACGAGCCGGAAACCCTGGGTGCCATCGCACTGGCCGGCCGTGAAGGCCTGGACAACCTGATCTTCGTGGTGAACTGCAACCTGCAGCGCCTGGACGGCCCGGTGCGCGGCAACGGCAAGATCATCCAGGAACTGGAAGGCGTGTTCCGTGGCGGCGGCTGGAATGTCATCAAGCTGCTGTGGGGCGGTTATTGGGATGCTCTGCTGGCCAAGGACACCAATGGCGTCCTGAAGAAGCTGATGATGGAAACCGTCGACGGCGAATACCAGAACTGCAAGGCCTTCGGCGGCGCGTATACCCGCGAGCATTTCTTCGGCAAGTATCCGGAAACTGCTGCGATGGTGGCCGGTCTTTCCGACGACGACATCTGGCGCCTGAACCGTGGCGGCCACGACCCGCACAAGGTGTACGCCGCCTACCACCAGGCCGTGAACACCAAGGGCATGCCGACCGTCATCCTGGCCAAGACCGTGAAGGGTTACGGCATGGGCAGCGCCGGTGAGGCACTGAACCCGACCCACCAGACCAAGAAGCTGGACGACGAAGCGGTGCGCCACTTCCGCGACCGCTTCAACATTCCGGTGACCGACGCGCAGCTGGCCGATGGCCAGGTGCCGTTCTACCACCCGGGCCCGGATTCGCCGGAAGTGCAGTACCTGCAGGAACGCCGTGCCTCGCTGGGCGGTTACCTGCCGCAGCGACGCCGCAAGGCCGAAAAGAGCTTCAATGCGCCGAAGCTGGAAAGCTACGAGCGCCTGCTCAAGAGCAGCGGCGAGCGCAGCTACTCCACCACCATGGCCTTCGTGCAGAGCCTGAACATCACCCTGCGCGACAAGGAACTGGGCCCGCACATCGTGCCGATCGTGGCCGACGAAGCCCGTACCTTCGGCATGGAGGGCCTGTTCCGCCAGATCGGCATCTACGCCCCGTTCGGCCAGAAGTACAAGCCGGTCGACGCCGACCAGCTGATGTTCTACCGCGAAGACCAGAGCGGCCAGGTGCTGCAGCAGGGCATCAGCGAGCCGGGTGCGATCAGCTCGTGGATGGCCGCCGGTACCAGCTACTCGGTCAGCAACGTGCCGATGCTGCCGTTCTACATCTACTACTCGATGTTCGGCTTCCAGCGCGTGGGCGACATCGCCTGGCAGGCCGCCGACATGCGTACCCGCGGCTTCCTGCTGGGTGGTACCGCCGGCCGCACCACGCTGAACGGTGAAGGCCTGCAGCACGAAGATGGCTTCAGCCATCTGGTGGCCGGTGGCATTCCGAACGTGCGCAGCTACGACCCGACCTTCGGCTTCGAAGTGACGGTGATCCTGCAGCACGGCACCAAGGCCATGATGGAAGATCAGATTGACGAGTACTACTACGTCACCCTGATGAACGAGAACTACACCCACCCGGAAATGCCGGAAGGCGCGGCCGAAGGCATCGTCAAGGGCATGTACCTGCTGACCGACGCCGGCAAGCCGAAGAAGGGCGAGCTGCGCGTGCAGCTGCTGGGTTCGGGCACCATCCTGCGCGAAGCCATTGCCGCGGCCGAGCTGCTGGACAAGGACTTCGGCGTGACCGCCGACATCTGGAGCTGCCCGAGCTTCAACGAACTGCGTCGCGATGGTTTCGACGTGGAGCGTGCCAACCGTCTGCATCCGGAAGGTGAGCAGCGCAAGGCCTACGTGACCGAGCTGCTGGAAGGTCGCCAGGGCCCGGCGATTGCCGCCACCGACTACGTGCGTGCGTATGCGGACCAGATCCGCGCGTTCGTGCCGATGAGCTACACGGTGCTGGGCACCGATGGTTTCGGCCGTTCGGATACGCGTGCGAACCTGCGTCGGTTCTTCGAGGTTGACCGGTACTACATCGCGCATGCCGCGATTGCGGCGCTGGCGAAGGACGGGAAGATGACCGCAAAGGACGTGGCCCGGGCGATCAAGCAGTACAAGATTGATCCGGAGAAGGCTAACCCTGTTGGGGTTTGAAAAAAAGGGGGGGCATAGTCCCCCCTTTTTTCGTTGTGACGCTGGGAATGCGTGTAAAACTATTGTGAACTAGTTCAAGGATTGAAGACGTGAGCAAGCAGCTTGCAGAGATAGCCTACGACCTACATTCTGGGTTGGCGACAAGCCTCATTCCTGAGTTTGACGATTTGCGGCTAATCGGTATGGCTGGGACGTTGGCTATACACATAAAGGGCTTGGGAGAAATCGAATACGAGGTGATGCGGAAGGTTTCCGATCATCTCATGGGTATACCTTCCCTAGCTTTGGAGCGAGTCTTAAGGATTCTCGAAGAAGTAGGGTTTGTAAAGCTTGTCCAGAACGGGAAAAGAATTTCCAGTGTTATTCCCAACATTCCAGTTTTTGATGATGTCTACCTAGGAATAGGGCAGTACGCTGCTAGTGAGTGTGTCTTGAATGAGCACGAGCAGGCAACAATTCATATATTGGGAAGGTTGCAGAATGAGCCAATCAACAAGGATGCGCTCATTAACTCGCTTGGTGCCGAAAAATCGGTCATCGATCGCTGTCTAGTGGTCGGAAAAACGAGTGGAATCGTTAGCGAGCATCGAGCGCGGGGGCGCGACATCCTGATTAGTCCATTCTATTTCTCGGATAATTTGGATGGATTGGCTGATGCTGCTGTCGCCTGCGGCGCCGGATCAATTAAAAGTGCGCTTGATAAGGTTAAATCAAATCAAGGCTGGCCGCTCTCCGTAGTGCGCGCTTCGGGGGAGATCGGTGGGTCTAAGCTTACTCAAACTGAGCGAGTACTTGTCGATAAAATGGCGGGCGAAGGCATAATTAGGCCTCCAACCATAAAATTTGGTGTGAAAAGTGAGTCCTTTCTATTCACGCCAAGGCCCGGCGCTACTCGCTTGAATGCATCAAACAGAGAGGTTTATGAGCGTGCCATGGCCCTTATCTCGGCAGTTAGAAAAGGGCAGCTCCTGGCGGATCGATTTAAGATTCACTCCCCAGTCCGCATTCTCGAGGTTTTGCGAGATAAGGGTTTCGTAGGCTCCAATTCGGAGGCTCGTCACCAGTACCAAAATCTGGTGGTTCTTAAGGTGGCGTATTTAAAGCAGACTGCACAAAATATGTGGCAGTTGTGCCTTAATAAAACCCCGGAAAATGATGCTGCATTGAATCTGGCCATATCGCTTCTCCGGACGGGTCAGCTTGCGGATATGGAGGTAAATAACGATGCAAGGATTGCTCTCGGCAAGGGTGAAGAGTACATTCAGTCTCTCATTTCCGCGTCGGAAATAAAGAAAAGGCAGTTGCAAGTTGCTGATCCGCAGGCAACGTATGAATTTGAACAGCTTCTGCTAAAGTTGAGTTAATTAATGGGAAATCTAGATAAGGATAGGTTTCAAAAGGAGCTGGCAATAAAATATTGCCTTGCTAGGGGGATGATTCCATTTCCCGAAGTGCTCGTTCCTAGCTTCTCGGATATAAGTGATTCGCTTGAAGTTCTCACCGATTTGGACGTTCTTGGTCTGGAGTTCATAAGCGATGGTGACCTGCGGCGCGTCCTATTTGATTGCAAGACCGGATCTAAGCTCAGTGCAATAAATCGAGCGTTCTGGGCCAGGGGGGTGATGACCTATACGGCATGTGATCACGGGTACGTCCTTTTGAAAGGCAAGGCCGTTAGTAATCATCGTCTATCCTCCCTCAGCATTGATGTTGATCTCCACACGGAAGACTCATTTATATCTGTTGGAAGAACTTTGGATATCGCTTTTCCACGCGAGTCTTTCTATCAGTCGTCAATTGGACGATGGAACAATGTAGATGAATGCTATTCAAAGAATGCATGGTCTGTCGAGCTGCGAACACTAGTGAGAAACGTAGTTCCTCTGGCTTCTTCGCCAGCCTCAGTCTTTAGGCGGATAATTGCCGAGCTCCGATCGCAGCGTGGGAACTTTGATCCGCGCAAGGATGCACACATAGTAATATTCCTTGATCTAGTGGCGTCATTGATGGTGCTGTGGACCTCGCTCGCGCGAGATGCAAGAAGATTTTACCTTCCTGGTATGAGTAAAGATGAGTTCGAAAAAATACTTCGTCTGTATCTTTGGGGGGGGCGAGACTCGTACAAGTTGCGGCAGCAGCTACAGAAGGATCGTTCTGGGCCTGAGAGTGCAGCAGTTGTTGATTTTCCAGCTTGGGATAAGTTGGTCTCGTATTTTGGCCTTGTGGTTGATGCACCACAAGAAACATTCAAGTGTGCTCACTTCTGTCGAGAGGTGGCTTTCCGAGAAGCAGGATCTGCTGATTCGAGATTGGACGCGGAAATGGCTTCCTTTGTTTCTGGCGCGCCGCGAGCGAAGCAATTCTCGGTGGGCCTAGTCGATTACTTAGTTCTCGCATGCGGTCTTCCCCGAGACCTGGGTAAAGAGGTAGGGGCGCGTCTTCTAACACGCTGAGCGCGATGTGCGGAAATTGTTTGGCCTAAAATTGGTCCGATGTACGCGCCGTTAACCAGTTCCGGCGGATAAAAGCCTAGCTTACCAACTCGGATCAACGGTACATGCTCTTCCGTCGCCGGTCAGGGCGTCATGAGCACTTTGGCATGTCTGAACTGGAAGGCGCCGATCACAGCGCTCAAAGCTACTTACCGAATTCAATCCGGGTATTCTGCTCGGTTTTCTGTCGATTTGTAGCTTAAGTCCAACTAAAACTCGGTCTCAGGCAACTCCGATCTTTGGCAAGTTGGAAGATCGAATATCGCGACCTCTGCGCCGCATTCTTGCAGTCCATCAATTCAAACGGCCAGATCTAAAGGCAAATCCGAAATATCTCGTAGTCGCTTCCCTTCGATCAAGATGTCCAGCATTTCTTTTGCATCGGGAAAATCCAAATCCTCGACTGCAAGTTTTAGTTCATTCAGGGCAAAATGATAGGTGCAGTCTATATCTCCTGTGCCGAGTGCGATTGATGCAATTCGGCTGGGGCTAGGCTCTGCAGTTACCACTACCGCATGCGGCAGTCTTCCTTTGCGGTTCCTTATGAGATTGAGCGCTTCGGAGCGCGCATTCTGAGCTCTGTCACTACGCAGCGTCCACTTGCAGGAAATGCTCGCATGCAATATTGGTAGGCCTCCATTGGAGCTTCTCAGGGAGGCTTGCTGTGCAGTGGACGAGTCGACAATGAGGCTACTAGAATTTATAAATTGGTCATCAATCGGGCTGCGCGAAACTATGATGTCAGGGGTGATCGTGTAGTCGTTCCCTAACGCTGCTGCCAACTCCCGATTGCCCTTGGCTGCTCGATCAAGAGCGGCGAGATGTGCATACTGGTCAAAGTTTGCAATCAATCGCCTGTTTCTGCCGCCCACCTGTTGGATAAGCCAATCACCCGGCCTGATGTGATCAAGCTGGCCAAATGTGTTGCGAACAAAGCTTGCGCAAGCGCCCTCAAAATTGCTGCCGGAAGTTTGCGCGGCTGCTCGTTCGCTCATTACCTCGACGCAAAGTTGAGCGGCTATATGCTTGGCAATTTCTCTGCTTACGCGACTATCTTTGTCGGCGTTAGAGTGGATTCCATTTTTGTCAATAGTGAGCGTGCTCTCGAGAAGCGAGGCGTGAAACTTCTTTCGCTCTGAAAGGAAGAGGGCTTCTACGCTCATGCCACTTTGAAAATGCGTGGCTGTGAAAGCACATCGCAAATACGAGCAGCCACAGCCGCAGCCACCGGAGGAGGGAACGCGTTGCCGATCTGCCTGTAGGCTGCGGTCTTTCGCCCTGCAAACTCCCAACTGTCAGGGAAGCCTTGGATTCGAGCTGTCATTCGCGGGGTAAGTCGGGGCATACCAACAAAATCTGCTTCAGGGGCTTGGTCCCAAAGCCCCATGCCATCGACACCTAGAGCTGCCCATGCCTTCTTGGCGCGGGTTGGCCCAAGGTCAGGGCCGCCATGCTTCTTGGATCCACCGACGAGAGTCGGCGCGATCGCGTTGGCGCCTTCCCTCCATGCATCAACTTGATCCCAGCCTCGCGCGCCCATCAAGTCGTGCAGCAGCTGACCTACCGTCTTTGGGGGCTCTGCCAGTGCTTCTGGCCATGAGAATGCCGGAGCAAGCTCCTTCTTCATGCCGACAAATATCACGCGCGGCCGAAGCTGGGAGACGCCGTAGTCGGATGCGTGCAGAAGTCGCCAATCGCCCCAGTATCCGAGTTTCTTGAGCTCCTTCTCTACGCCCTTCCGGTAATCGTCGAACTTGGGATCGAGCAGGCCGCGAACATTTTCGAGCATGATTGCTTGAGGCCTTACCTGATCAACAATTCGAATGGCTTCAGGAAAAAGGTCGCGCTCGTCGTCGGCGCCCAGCTGCTTTCCTGCCTTAGAGAAAGGAGGGCAAGGCACGCCGCCGGCAACGAGATCCACACCCTTGTATGGGGATGCGTCGAATTCGCGAAGGTCACCCTCAATCACGTTCCAGCTCGGGCGGTTCAAACGGAGCGTCTGGCATGCGGCCGGCTCCCATTCCACGAGCGCAGAGTGGTCGAAGCCGGCCATCTCTAGGCCAAGGCCCTGTCCGCCAGCACCGGCGCACATCTCAAGGGAGGTGAATTGACTCATGTAGATCTCAGATCAGAAAGGAGCCCGGTAGGAGGGTGTCGCGCTGGCTACAGTGCGAGCTCCATAGAGCACCAGGTGTTGGGTGGGGGCGGTGGGGTCAGCAAGTACACGCTGGCGCCGTATCAGATGCTGAGACTAGGGCAGGCGTGCCCCTAAACCGCATGACAGTGCGTGGCGTGTCCAGATGCGTGGATTCCCCTTCTCTGGCAACTGCCAGCGTACCAAGCCTGATCGCTAGTGCAAGTGTTTGGAGTTCAGGGCGCTTGGGACGCCATCCCTGCAGGTCAATTCCGCCAAATCGCTTCCGAAATCCCCGAGATGTCAAGGCCCGGGTTGGCCCATTGCGTAACGCAGTCAGCCGAGTCCTGGAAGCTGCTGGCTGTGAGCCTCTACAGCTAAGCCTTAAGGGTTAGCAGCGATCCTGAGGCTCAACCATTCATCTTTGGCTGCAGGGGTGAAGCCGTGGGCGATCATGATCTCGCGGTCCGCGAGATAGGTGGCACAAAGGACCTGGTAGCCCTCCCTCCCCAGCGTTTCCTTCATCTCGCGAGCCCGCTTCACCGCATCCCTTTGCTGTGCCAACTGTTCGATGACGTCCCGTGGGATGAGAAGGCCCGTGGCCATGGTGAAGAGCGCGCGCACTCGCTGCCGCCCGCTAGGCTGGGCCAAGATTGCCGAGCGCACAACTTCAGGGAGATCCAGCATGAAGTTCCTGGGCATCGGACCTTCTACAAGCCATCGAATCTGCGCCTTACCGGCAGCGGAGATGGACTTCTTTCCGTCTCTGTTCTGGCCATTGGTCAGTACTGCTAGGGTCATTCTCAACAGGCCTAGCCAGCAAAGACCCTTCACATCGTCCGCTCGAACAAGCATGCAAAGCTGCCCAATCGCCTCCTGCGGGATCATCCAGTCGTTCTTGACTGTGAATTTGGTATCAACCTCGTGGCCGGCAATTAGATTGTCCAATAAGACTCCCCGCTGCAGGGCAAAGGCTTTGCGAAGCAGGATCTCGACCTTTGTGCCGATGTAGGTCTTTTCTGTTTTCTCTAGCTGATCAATGCAGAAGCGTCCCGTCCGCGGGGCGTCAATCACTTCGTCGAATGCCGTGCGGAGAGCTTGCCCCACTTTGCTCAGCAGGGCGGGGTCGCGTGAGAGCGCTGCGGCAACCTGCTCGAGAGCGGGGTCATCCAGCTGAGGAACTTGTGGAAAAAGGCCATTCATTGAGCCCTTCTATCACAATGTGGGCAATTTACGTAAGGTTATGCCGTGTCCGGCCCATAGTTAGCCGCTGTCCTATTCTCGTGATCCTGATGTGTCAGTCGGCCGCAACAATCTGACTATGCGATCGATCTCCCGGGCTCGGTCCGCTTCCCGCTTGATCTTGCACTCCCAAACAGTAATCACCTTCCAGCCTCCGGCCCTTAAGCGGCGCGCCGACCTACGGTCGCGCCGCACATTCGCGTCCAGCTTGGGCGACCAGTAGCGCGCGTTGCTTCCCGGCCTTCTTCCGTTCAAGCAACTGTGCAGATGCCAAAAGCAGCCATGCACGAAGATGACGGTTCCGTACTTAGGTAGCACGATATCTGGTCGTCCAGGAAGCCCGCCTCCCCCCAGCACATACCGAAAACCTCGAGCATGCATAGCTTTGCGTAGCCACAGCTCAGGTTTGGTATCTGAGCTGCGAATCCTGGACATTCGTTCGCTTCGCGCTTCAGGACTGAGAATGTCGGGCATTGTCCTGCCTCAGGTCTTCTTGGGTGAAGCATACTCTTGCCTATTTCAGCTCTCGGCAGATAGCAAGTGAACGTTCCATAGTTCCCATACCGCTTCCTACCACTGGCACTGCGAACGATGCCAAGTGAGTGATTCCTGGCAGGCTGACAGCTCAGACCGCATGGGAGTGCTTAGCTGACGGCCATCCAATTCGACGTAGGTGGAGTGCTGGAGAGCAGGCGCCACGGCGATCCGCAGAGAACCGGGGTTGATGGCTATCAGATACAAATCGAACAGAGTGTGCACATCGGCACGGAGCAAAAGACCGTTCCTGACATCGTTGCTCTTTAGGCCTGAGTAGGGCTGGATGTGGGCCGCCTCAAGCGCATCGACCACATTGCATCCCGTCATCGCACAGCAGCCGCCGTATGCGTCCAGCAGTGCCTTACGGAAGGCGGGCTGCCCGCGGCGCCGAACGATAGCTGCCAGCACACGCTGCCGTTCGTCTACCTCGTCTGTTGGGGAGAAACTGCCAGATGCCTCCGCCGCTTTGGCCTCTTGATCCAACAGTCCCTTTGTAGGACCAGAGACCGACGTGAGCGTCTCACCAGAAAGCCCGAGAAGCTTGGCAAGTTTCGGCTCAACCTTAGCGCCCACGTTCGATGCTGGAAGAAGACCGGGTAGCCAAGGCTTGCCTGCCTGATCTAGAACATGGGAGATGTTCTGCATGCGGTACTCCCACGCCTTGGACGTGCGTCCGTGGCGGGCTGCCAGTTCCCGATAGACCCTCGCCTTCTCAAGGCCTGATCCATTGGCAAGACGCGCCTCCATTTGGCGATACGCCTCAACGGCAGCAGCCAATTCTTCTTCAGTCCACCTACTCACAGCCTTCCCATGTCCGCGACCGCACGTGGCGCCTTGGGGAAAGTATGCCGTAAACGACACCATGAGCCGCTAACGGCTTGGGATAGAAGAACGTAGCGTATTAGCGCAAGCCGCAGACTGCTCCGGCCCGTCAGTACGTCTCGTTAGTGGAGTTAAGCTGAAAAGCTCTAGCCGGCCAGGAGTAGTCGGCTATTCCAGCGGCGCAGTGGAGGTTGAACGCAAGGCGCCTCAGAGGCTGGGTTCATGAAGCCAATGATGAGCAACTGTGATGAGGAGTTGTCCACCAGCAGAACGGGCTCGCCTCGGCAGGCTAGCTCGAAGTACCTGGCCGCAAAGCGTCCGACAGCGAGCGCTGCATCTTCAGCACTAGGCTTAGGGCTCCCTCGTGCATGACAGCAAACTCTGCATCCGAGACCTTGGGGTAGGTCTTCAGCTCCAGATCGCCTTTGGGCAGATGGAAGTGGGCGAGCGCTGAACCAATCAGCGCTGCCAAACACAGTAGTGCGTACGTCAGAGACTTCATCGGAAGTCCTGCAGGTCAGGGGGAACGGAGAATGGGGTCGCCACGACAGCCCACGGCCTACTGCTTGAGGCTCAGGCCTTGGGCGCTACTCCCGAACCTGCAACCGCTCAGCCACCTGCGCAGTCAGCGCCACACAAGCCATCTTCAACCCCTCCATCACCCGATCCCCCAGGTACTCCTCGGGCGCGCCGTTCTGCCGAGTCCGCTCCGCAGCCAGCATCAGCTCCGCCACCACGCGCAGACCAGCCAGCGCACAGTCCGCATCCGCCAGCTCAAGGCACCGCCCAGGCAGTTGATGCCGCTCCGGCCAAGGCTGGCCGTCCGCAGCCGCACCGGTTCCGATGCGGCGCAGCGTGGCAACGAAGGTGTTGGGATCGACGGACGATTCGCGCTCGGCTTCGGCGTTGTCCGGATCGTACTGCGCGTGCAGGGAACGGAAGTCCGATGTGTTCATGGCAATGCTCCGTACAGGACAGATAGCAGCGCCACCAGATAAAGGCGGCGGACGGTGCGTGGCTCGAAAACCGGTCTGTAGCGAAGCCGGTGGGTCCGAAGACCCCCACGCACCGCCCGCCATGGAACGCGAACGGATTGCCAGCCGGCGCCACGCAAAGGTGACGCCGGCTGACAAGCGTAAACACATCGCTACAGAACGGGTTTTCGACACCCGCGCCACCCTTTTTCGGTGGCATGCCAAGGTGTACCCGCGCTGATGCGAAATGCCAAGAAACTGCAGAACCGACGATCGCCAGTCCTGACGCTTTCGGAATTGTCGCACACGGTGTTAAGCCGGCAAGCGATTGCGCCGCAACGGTCTTGAAGGGCTTGGCGCTATTGGCCCCAAGCGCAGGATGCCCACAGCCAGGCTCACGGCGTAGGACCAATTACGACAGATCGGAGCAGCGGTTCAGCCCGGCGGTGCCTCGGCCGTGGGCACGAAGGTCATACGCACCCGAACCCGCGCATGTAGCGCGATGCCCTCAACCACAACCGGCTCGAAGCGCCACTGGTCCACTGCGGTAAAGGCCGCACGATCAATCTCCCGCAGTCCGCTGGACCGCGCCACCATCACGTTGGAAACGTGGCCCAGCTCATCCAGTTGAGCAACCAGCAGCACCACCATGGGAATCTGCAGCAAGGTATCGGGCGGCGTGGCAGGGGCCGTTGAATACACAACGGCAGGCGCCTGCTGCAGCTCGAAGGTGGGGTTGTCACCGCGCTCTACGAACACTTCAGTGGAAACCTGCGGGCCTGCCGCCATGGCCATGGCAGGTGGAGCGCCCAGCAGCATCAGAACGAGGTTCAGTGCCAGGGCGGTGTTCAAACGGGGCATGCGTGGTTTCCATTCCGGTGCGCTGCCAGCATAGCGGCCATGCCCTGGCATCGCTTGCCTTGAATGCCGGGGTGCCGGACTGCTGCGCGGATCACACAGGCATGCCCGGCCGTGGCCACAGCGCATCGTCGCGCTCCAGGTCGTAGTCGCTGCCGAACGCCAGCGCCGCTTCGCGCGGAGGTAGGTCTGCGTAGCAGCCCAGCAGGTACGCATCCATGCCGGCATCGCTATGGTCGATGGCGAACAGGTAGATAAGCTCTTTGTCGAAGGCTTGCAGCCATTCGGTGTCTATCTTGGTCATGGCAATTCTCCACGCGGGGCAGCAGGATCACCTGGAGATGTCTCACGGGCAGGAATTCACTGGATGGGAACAATAGTCAACCAATTGCGATCATCAACACGTTAGGAGATGCTCGCCTCCAACGAACTCGGGAGTCGACAACCATGGATGGCATCGTCAATCGGCTGATGGATCTTCATGGCGGGCAGTTGCTGGTGCCACTGGTGCTGTGCGTGCTCCTGGTCCTCATCTTCAAGGGGCTGAGTGGCATGAACCAGTCCCGAGGCTCGGCTCGCAGGGAGTTTCTTGAGCTCTTCCACGAGATTGAAAAAAAGGACGATCTCTGGATCTCGGTGGCGGTCCGCCACCATTTTGGCGCCTACCTGCCCGCTTCCATCATTCGTCGCCTTTCTAAGCTGGATCAACCCGCTAGGGCCATCATGGAAGTAGCCGATGCGTGGCCGCTGATTGATCTGGATGACATAACCGGCGAGCTTAGATGGCGTAAGCCTAAGTACGCCAATCCCGCTACCCGAAGGTTGCTCTCGCGAGCCTTCCTAACGGGTTACTTTGTGTCGGCCCTAGCGGCTGCGATGCTGGGCTACATCCTGGTCGTGAGCCAAATTGGCGGACGCATAGCATTCGTGTATTGGCTGTGGGTCGTCATAGGGGGCACCGTTGCGCTGTGGTTCCTTCACCGATCGAAGCTGATCCACGACGGAGGACCGGCCCTTGAGCGCTGGCTTGGCATGGGGCAAAGCTCAAGTCGGGATGAGCCGTAATTTTGCGGGGCGATGATCTGAACCAAGTAAATGATCTACCCCATGCTTGCCGCGCGCACCTGGATGTCCTGCTGTGCTCGTTCATCCTGCAGCAGCTGCTCCTGTTGATTGGCCAGTGCGCGCTGCTGCGCCTCCCTGCTGACTGAATCGAACTGCAGCAGTGATTCCTCCACCGGTGTCTGCGCGGCCTCTGCGGTGGGCATAGATGCCCGCAGATGGGCGGGGTCGCTGGCCTCGCCCTGCACCACGAAGAGGGTATGGCCAGCGGGATGCGCTGCCGTGGCGTTGCTTACGAGCACATGATCGACGTGGGACAGATCATTTTCCTTGGCCAGAACCAGTAGGCTGGCGGTCATTCTCTCGCTTGCCGCATCGAAGCTTCGGCCGTGCTTGGCGTCCAGTTCCTCCACTCCCTCGCGGATCTGCTGATAGAGGGCGTGATCGGGATGGCCGGGGTGCAGTGGATTGCCTTGCGCCACAGCGGCGGGCTGCGGGTGCGCATGCTCTGCCGGGTCGCGATCCTCGACTGAGGGCGGGGAAGAATGCACTACCTGACGGCTAGTGTCTCGGCCAATTTCAGCCGCTCCGGTGCCTGAAGCTTCCAGCTCTGGATTGTCACGGGCGGGATGTGGCGAGATTGGGAGATCCAACGTTGCGTCCTGCGCGGTCCGTTGGGTCTGCTCGTTCTCAAGAGGTCGTTGCAGCGGCACCTCTGCGCCGTCCTGAGCTGTCGCGGCTGTGGCGCGCACGGACAATGAGTCCGTAAGCTGTTGTCGCTCAACGCTACCTTGATGCTCGGGGTGCTCTGCCTTGGGCTCTCCCATCTGAATTGGCTGGCTTGGGCCTGCAGTGCCCGCAGCACTTGCGTCCGGGGCATTCTGGGCCTGCCGGGCCTGCTCCACATTCGGTTCATGCTGCGAGTCGCTTTGAGGGCCCACTGCCGGTGCAGTCGGTGTCGGTTCCTCCTTCCGAGCCTCCCGCTGGGCAGCATCCTCTGCGCGCTGCGCGAAATCGGCTTGCCGTACAGAGCGACTCTCCACTCGCTGCTCATTCTCACGCGAAGCACGTGTGTGCTCTGGCTCAACAATCGTCACCGAGGGCGTCGCGATGACAGGAGCGGCCGCAGGAGCTGGCTCGCGAGTCGGTTCAACGGTAGCGGCGGTTGCCACACCGCGTTGGAGGTCACTGTCAACCTTAAGCGCCTCAATGGGGTCAATCGCCACCCCTCACGTCTCCAGTACGGCCGCAGATGCCGCTTTTTGCGCATCCACAGCCCCACTGCCTTGGCGGTTGGCCTCCTGCAGCGCCTGCCGGTGTGCGTCCTGCTCCTTTGCAGTCAACGCAGCAATGCGTAGCTCGGGCACGTCGGGCGTCGTCGCCTGATCTGCAGACGCAGCGCCTTGGGCAGCCAGCGAAGCTTCAGGCCGAAGCTGCAATTTAGCCCGCGCAATGTCCTCAATGGTGGTAGTGCCGGTGAGCACCATCCGGTTGCCGCCCGCGTCACCGAACGTGGCGATGGCACTATTTGCGCTGGGCGCGTGGGTGCGTGGGTCTGGCATCAGTTCCAGAACCACATCGCCCGTCCTGCCCTGCAGATCCAGCGTCTGCTCCACAGCGACGGCTGTAGCCGCAAGCTGCTGCTCGGTGCGCTCGATTCCATGGCGCGCGTACAGCGCATCCACCTGGCCGCGAATACCCTCGGGTGCAACCTGGGCGCTGTCTTTGAGATGCCGGGCGATGTCGTGCAGCCCGGCGATGCCGTCATTCTGGCTTTTCCAGGTGATCTCCAGCTCGTCGCTCAGGTTTCGGTTGGCGGTGCTGTCGAAGATCACGCCCTTGCTGACCCATTGGCCGTCCGCTTGCCGTGTGTAGTCATTGCCATCACTTGCCTTCAACGTGTCGGCGCTGGCTTGCGCGTCTTGAACGGCACGGGGAATGGATGGATTGTTCGCGTCGCCGAAGTCGTTCCAACGCCCTTGCTCGTGAGCAACCATATAGCGCGCAGCCATCGCGGCTTTGGTGTTTGCCGAGTTCTGGGCGATGACCGTGCGTGACTGTTCATCCAGCACCTGTGCCTGCTCCGCCGAGACCGGCAGGTGGCGGCTGTTGGGCACCCGCCCATCCACCATTTCCTTGATTTCCAGCTCCCATTGCCCCGAGCTGGGATCGCGTACGAAGGCGCGATCGGTTTCGAAGGCACCTCGCGCGGGCTCGGCCAAGCCATTGGCGTTCAGCCGGTAGGGATTCTGCGGTGGCGGCGGGTTCGACAGGCCAAGCTCATAGGAGGCCCGAGCCGCCTGCCAGTTCAACTGGCGCTCCAAGGTGCCGGTGGCAACGTAGCTGGTGCGGAAGGTGACGTCGTCACCCTGTGCCGTCTGCACCGGGCGGACTTCCACGCCGGTACCGAGGTCGCTGCTCTGGACCTGCTGCTGTTCGCCAGGTCGCAGCCATCGCCCATTAGGGTCAGCAGGATCGCGTGTCCACGTGCGTCCCATCGGATCGACCTGGGAGTAGACGCGTTCGATATCTTTCTGCTCGGCCCAGCGTTCGCCGAGGTACGCACCCAGGACGCCGCCACCGATACCGGTTGCAATGGCGCCAGGGCCTGTCCACGAGCCCGAAGCAAGGCCGACACCGGCGCCGCCAAGAAAGCCACCCACTGCACCACCGACGTTGCGGCCAACGAAGTGTGCAGCGGTGGAATCTGCGCCTGCGGCATTGCCCTGCGAGTTCAGCTCAATCCACTTGTGCCCGGAGGTGGCGAAGTCGTGCGCAAGCAGTGCGACGCCTGCAACGCCGGCAACCTTGATGGCGGGATTGATTCCGGCATGTACCCCATGCGGTGCAACGTCGGCGACTGCTTCGGCAGCGGCTGCCGCATGGGGAGGGCCGCGCGGTGCACCTGGCTGGAGGGGGGCGTGCGATGGTGGTTTGGGCAGGTCTGCGAACAGGTGCGGTCCTGTGCCCAGATTGGCATGCGCGGCGACCCAGTTCGCGCGCGTGGTCGACATCTCGCTCAGGTTCAACGCGCTGTAATCGTGCAGCGGTCGTTCGAAGAGCGTCTTGCCGACAGCGTCATAGCCATCGATGGGTTTGAGATGCAGGCGCACCTGCGCAACATCGACGGGGTGCGCGCTGTTGGTCGTGGCATGCTGCGCGAGGCTGCGCTCAAGCGCCTGGTACTCGGCGGCGGACTGGCTTGCGAAGGCCAGTGGCTCGGGGCCAAATGCGCTTATCGGGTAGCCGTTGATACGGACAGTGGGGTGATCGAGGGCGGTGGCTAGTTCAAATTTGTCGAAGCCACGTCCGGGCTGGGCATTCTCGACAAATGCCAGCAAGGGCTTGCCTGTGGCGATGGCGTTCTCGAAGAACTTGGGACTGCCTGCGTTCCACATCATGTCTTGGAGCGCGCTGATGGGCTCCCCTTTGGGAACGAATCCACGAGCACTCATGAAGTCTCGGAACTTGTCCTTGACGGCATGGAAGTCTTGATGAATTTCAGGATATTCATTCAGCGAATCAATGTAATGTCCCCAAGGCGTATCACCGATGATCGCCGCTCTACCCTCAAGGTTCCTTTGATACTCGGTTGCGTTATCGAAATTTGGGATCTTTCCTCCGTCGATCCCCGAGAACGCAATGTACTCGACGTCTTTCGGAAGGAGAGGCGGATGGACGCGCATCTTTTCCCTGACGAAGTCCTCGTAGCTCGTTGATCCATCTGGACCCGAGCCGGGAGAAGTCAGATACTCAACAACGAGAGCCTTCTGCTGATCGGAAAGCCGACTACCACCAGCCACGTTGGTTGCTGGTTTCAATGTGGCTAGTGCAAATTCTTTGAATGCGAACTGCCCCATGTCATCTGACCTCAGAACACGTGAGCGGGGACAGAGAGCTCGGCCAGGATGATTCGGCCATCAGCTGCCAACGGAATACCTTCAGGGACTTCGATACCAACTTTTCTGAGTGCGCCTGCTCGCGTGAGAACGAAGTAACGGACATCCCGCGAGTTGTCGGTCTGATTGGCGAAAACAGCCAGCAGACCCTTCGCAACAGCCCGTAGAAAATCCATTGGGTCATCGGTATTGCCGAGGTCGACTTTGAGCCTCGCTATCAGCTCCAAGGCGTGGGTGGAGCTCAGGTCCAGGGTGTACTTCCAACCCCAGTGATCACCCTTCTCAGTTCGTTCCTCGGTTCCAAGTACGGACATGGCCGCAAGGATCCGCCCCCCTCGTCGAAAGGTGTACTGATATTCCGTGACTTCGTCTCCATCTGGCATGTCTGAGGCGACGATTCTTGGGAACGAGATGACTAGTCCGCTGAACGCGTCGATAGCGGTTCTTGCTTGGGGATTGAACTCAATGGGCACGATCTTGTCCTGCTTTCCGATGATGAAGTCGTTGGGGCCTGTCAGTGAATGATGGCGTAGCATCTTCTGTATGAGGGAGTGAGCCTTGTATTGCCCGCCATTCGTCTGGCCTGGCGGTGCTCGACCAACCCGCCATCCCTCAGGATGTCACCCCTCAGTGAGCATTGACGGGTACATAGGCTTCGGCAAGCACAACATGGCCATCGGAAGCGACTAGACCCCGGTCCGGGGTCAGCACGCCGGCAATCGCCAGTGCACTTACGGTGGTGATCACGACGTATCGGAGGTTCTCGACGTTGTCGGTTTGGCCGGCATATGCCATTGCCAGCCCTTGAGCAAGGTCTCGCAAGAACGAGAAGTCATTGTCGGCGTTGCCAACCATCGTCTTGAATTCGAGCATGTAGGTGATCAACCAATCGTGGCCGAGGTCAAAGGTGAAGACTCGCTCTGTATGGCCGTTGACCTCTGCGAGCTGGTCCGTTCCGTGGAAACCCAGGCCGCCAACTCGCTTGTCACAATGATAGAACGCGTACTGGTACTCCGTTACGACTGTTCCATCCGCCAATTCGCCCGGGAGAACACGTGGTCTGGGAATCGTGATTCCGCTGACGGGATCAAAGGAGGAGTACGGCCTGGGTTCGAAGCAGAGACGCATGGTTGATCCTAGGACATTCGGTGAGCTCTTTGACGGCAGATCAGCCGGCGGCATTTCATGGAGGAGCGTCAGGAGTATGGAGCAAGCATCTCCAACTGCATGGCCATGCGCCCGTTACGTCGAATTGCCGCACGGCGGGCGGACAGGGGGAGCGCAATACGACATGGGAGTCACCCTGCTTCACCGCTTGGCAAGGCGTGAGCAGAACGCGCCAGTAAGCGTGGGCCATGTGGCGGCTCAAAGCGGATGGGACCGCAAAGTGAGCGCGGAGGATCCAAGCCAGCTTGGTATTCATCGGCAATTCCATTGCTCATTGGGCTTCGACTATACGGTTCCGTCCTTCGCCTCTCCAGACGCATGTGTCCTACATGTGTCCTAAAAGCCAAGTACTGGTCCCTGGTTCACACATTCAGCAAGCCACCGCCACCCCGGCCCGGGCTGTCCACCTGCCCGCGAACCCACCTATGCGATCATCCGGCCAGGACCGCAGTACCCAACAAGGCTGAGCAGGCATGGAGCAAGCAACACGCTACACGGTAACCCTCTTTCTGGCCGCGCCCGGCACCCCGCTGAATAGCGGCGGCAGCTCGCCGCGCGGCCACATGTATTTCCAGACCGCCGCCGGCGAGGAGGTACACAGCTACGGCTTCGCATCGCCGCGCCTGCTACCCGATGAGGCTGCTGCCGGTGTGCAGTACGCCGAGGTCGTACACGATGATGCCGACGAGCACCGCGACCCGTACTACAGCCGCACCCTTGAGATCAGCGAGGAGCACTATGGCTGCCTGCGCGATTTCGCCGAGGAGCCGGCCGAGTTCGGCTTCGATGTCGATCGCCCGGCCACCATCAACCGCTGCAGCGATTTCGTCTGGGCCGCGCTGCACTATGCTGGCCTGCATTCGCAGCCGGCACCGCTGGACGGCGGCAGCAACCTGGGCGAGTTCGCGGTGCTGTTCAACCTGCCGGAAATCCAGTGCATTGCGGCGCCATTCCCGGCCAGCGAGCTGAATGGCGAACAGCACCACCCGATGCCCGAACGCGAGGCCGAGCTGCACCGCGAAGGCGGCCGCCCAAGCGACGAGCCGCCGCCCAGCCCAATGGAAGTGGCCGGCACGCTGCTGGACCCCTCGCACCCGGACCACCGGCTGTTCGCGCAGCTGATCCAGAAGGTGGCCGAGCTGGACGCTGCACACGGGCGCACCTTCGACGACACCAGCCAGCGCATCAGCGCCAGCCTGCTGGTGCTGGCCAAGCAGAACAACCTGTCGCGCGTGGACCACGTGCTGCTCAGCCGGCCTACCAAGAGCAGCCACGAGGCCGAGAGCATCTTCATCGTGCAGGGTGATCGCGATGACCCCGGGCATCGCCGTGCGAGCATCGCTACTGAAGTAGCGGCACAGACGGATGTGGCGGATTCGCTGCGGTTGAAGGAGCAGTGATGCGGGCGGTGCGTGCGGTTGTTGCGTCGGTGGTACTCGTCTTGCTGGTGGGCTGCGGCAGTACTTCGTCACCTGAAGCCCCTAAGCTGTTGACCCGGGCCGAGGCCGACGCACGGACCGTGGTGCCATTCACGCGAGGCGTGCGGTTGGACAAGGCGAGGCGCATCGTGGACGTGACCTTTGACTTGCCGCCTGCAGTACCTCCCGCGATTCCAAGTCTGAAGATCGGGTTCCGCCTGCAAGCACAGGAGGTCAAGCCGCTGCTTGCCGAGGCCGAGCGGATAAGGGACGTCGGTGTCCCCGCGCGCGTTCGCCTGGAGCGCCTGGACGGCGACCACGCTACATCGGTGCGACTGATGACCACGGCCCCGGGAGGCCGCAGCATGGAGCCTCTTCCGCCTGACGGCCACGTCGGCAAGTTGGTTCAGGGGAAAGTTGAAAGCGGGATGCTGATTGAGGCTGGACTGTACTCGCAGGATGTTTACTACCACATGCTGCAACTGGCCGATGCGGGCCTGCTGGATGCCGGTAGATACCATTTGACCGTGGACCTGCTGGAGGATCGACCCCAGCTCAATGACATATCGGCCGAGCTTATTGTCGGCTTCCAACTATTGGGAAAATGAGAGATGCAGAAGGACACTGCAGAGCGTTTCACCGTCACGATCCATGTGGCTGCTCCGGGAACGCCTCGCTGGGGCGAAAGGGATTCCGTGCCAGTACGGCTCGAGAACTCGTCCGTGGGGCACATGTTCCTCACGATCGATGATGGCAGCGGACGCGATCCGAAAAGCTACGGATATACGCGCGCGCCCACGCCAACCAACCCGGACGCAGGTGAAGTTGATACCTACGACAATCTGGTCTACAGAAATCCGCGCTACGAGCGCACGATAGAAATCAGCAGGGAACAGTACGACAAGATCATGGAGTTCGCTGAAGCCCCGGAAAAGCACGGCTTCGACAAGAACAACTACAACCTGGTCACCAATGCCTGCACCGACTTCGCCTGGGGTGCGTTGAACCACGCTGGTCTGCGCCCGGTAGGACTGGCCGGTGAGATCAGGAACTACGAAGGCTCGATCAAGGTGTTGGACAACATACCCGCGATCAACGCTATCCCACAGCAGGTCAAGGACAGCGAGCTGGACAAGGTGAAGTGGAATGACATGCCGACGCAGACCTTCGGTCAGTGGTGGATTTCGCAGAATGGCGAGCGGACGCAGGATGCCCATCCCTTGAGCGGAACCCCCGCCGATCCATCCCACGCCGATCACACTCGCCTCAATCAGCTTCACCAGCAGGTGGCCGACCTCGGAGCCTTCGTCGCCCAGAACGGCAACGTCAGCGCCAGCCTCCTGGCACTCTCCAAGGAGCAGCAGTTCACGCGCGTAGACGATGTGCTGCTCGGCGAGCGCCGTGGCGATGCCGCCTCGAACCTCTTCATCGTGCAGGGCGACCGCAGCGACCCGGCGCATCAGCGCGCCAGTCTGCCGGCAGATGTCGCCGCGCAGACGCCGGTGGCCGCCTCGTTCGAGCGCATCGAGCAACTGGCGCAGGCACAGCCGCAGCGTGATGCCCAGCGTCAACAGGAAGAGCAGCAGCTGTCCCAGACGCACGCCCCGCGCATGGCGTAGGCGCCCAGCGCCGAACAGCGCGTCCGCCATGCATCCGCAGGCGGACGCCACGGCCCCCACCTGCTACCATTCCCGCGCTACCCAGCCAGCCCACCCCGCGCAGACAGATGCAGGGCCGGGCCGTCGAAGAACGGCCCCGCGAGCCAGGACACCCTCCGTGCCCATTGAAGGACGCTCGCATGATCCGCAATTCCCTTTTCCGTTCGGCCGCACTGGCCGTCGCCGTGTCGCTGAGCCTTGGTGCCCCGACCGCCTTCGCCGCTGAAGCCGCCGCCGCCAGCAGCCCCGCCACCGCCGTGCAGCGCCAGGCCATCGCCCAGGGCCTATACGAGCTGGCCTACAGCCCCAAACAGCACGCCGTGTTCGTTGCCTCGTCCGGTGGCTTCGGTGACGACGCTGGCCCGGCCCAGGTGCTGCGCCTGAACCCGACCACGTTGGCCGTGGAAACCCGCATCCCGCTGGAGCGCAAGGCGTTCGGCGTGGTGCTGGATGACGCCCACGACCGCCTGTACGTGGGCAACACCGTGGACCTGTCGGTAACCGTGGTCGACACTGCACAGAACAAGGCCATCGGCACCGTGCAGCTGATGGAGAAGAAGACCGGCAAGGACGGCAAGGCCGCATACACCCACGACCTGCGCGAGCTGGTGGTCGACAGCGCCGCCAACCGCCTGTACGTGACCGGCCACAGCAGCCAGCCGGATGTGAGCAGCGTGCTGTTCGTGATCGATACCAACACCCTGAAGGTGATCAACACCATTCCGGGCCTGGGCAACGCCAAGGCGCCGGGCCTGGCGCTGGATGCCGCCAACAAGCGCGTGTACACCAGCAATCTGCTGGCCGATCTGGTGGTGGTCGGCACCGACTCCAACAAGGTGGAAGCCCAGCACAAGATCGCCGCCGAGCAGCCGATGAACATCGCGCTGGACCCGGCCGGCAAGCGCCTGTTCGTGACCGACCAGGGCTCGGAAATGCTGCGGGGTTACCAGGCCAAAAGCAGCGGGCTGGTCAGCAAGCACCCGGGCCAGCGCGTGCTGGTGCTCGACCGCAGCAATGGCAAGGAACTGGCGAGCATCCCGACCGACGCCGGCCCGCTGGGCATCCTGCTGGATGCACCGCGCAAGCGCCTGTACGTGACCAACCGCGAAGCCGGGACGGTGACCGCGTACAACAGCGACAGCTACCAGAAGGTGGCCACCTACGCCGTGCCGACGCACCCGAACAGCCTGGCGCTGGATGCCAGGAACAACGTGCTGTACGTGAGCATCAAGAACGGCGAGAAGGATGCCAAGGGCTCTGACGAGAGCGTGGCGCGAATCCAGCTGTAAGGGATGGTGCCGGGTCATGCCCGGCAGCTGGCTGCTGGAAAAGGGCAGGGCTTTTTGCCCTGCCTTTTCTTTGCCCGGTTGCGGTCCTCACCGCCAACCCGCTAGGGTTGAAACCCATGGCAGGGAGCCAAAGGATCTGAACATGCTGGGTATCCACCGCTGGCTGCACGTCGGCCTGTTGATCATTGTGGCGGCGGTGCTGGGTGCTTGCACCAGCCCTGACCCTGCGCCACCCGAACCGCTGGATCTGGCACAGCCGATTGCGGCAGATCAGTCCGGTCAGGAAGCGCGTTTCGAATTCGCGATGAACGCGCGCAACTACATGCCACATCGCACCTATGCAGTGGAGCTGGAGTTGCGGCGCCAAGGACCGCAAAGGAGCGACGAGCCCGACGTGGGCACATTGAGGGTCCCGTTCGAGGTGAACCTGCAGCAATGGACCGCTGATGCTTGGAAAGACGTTCCCACCTACGACAGCTACCAAGCCGGGGTGCTCAATGCAGGCGAGCCGCTTCCAGAATGGCATGCATCCAGCGAATGGCGCTATACGTCGCCGCACATGGGGAGTGATGGCCAATACACGCTGAGCCTGGTTGCTCTGCCGGTGGAGCCGGATACGCGCTATCGCGTACAGATTCGCACTGTTCAGGCCACGCCGGAGTTACAGCATTACTCGGCTCAGTTGCGGGTTCATGCAGCCCGGCCACCTGGCAAGTAATCAACCTCACCACGGGAAGGAACGAAGGATTAACTTATGGACAAGCCACGCTATACCGTAGAGATCGTTATCGCTGCACCTGGCACACCGCTGATCGACCCCAGGACGCACAAGCAGGCCGTCGACGCTGAGGGCATTCCGCAGACCTCCTCGCCCGGCCATATGTTCTACGTGCTGCATGCATCAGGCGAGCCCGCAAAGAGTTATGGATTTGCTCCCAAGGAGCACGGAAGCGTGAATGGCCCTGGCACCATCATGGACGATGACGCAAAGGTCTATAAAGACCCGCGCTACACCCGCACGCTCGAGATAAGCGAAGAGCAATACAAGAAGCTTGAGGCCTTCGGCTCGGACCCGGAGAAGTTCGGCTTCAGCAAACACTACCAGGATGTCCGCCACAACTGCGTGGACTTCACCTGGGAGGCGCTGAACCACGCTGGCATCGAGCGAAAGAGAAGCATCGACGTGAATGCTTTTGGAGGTCCCGCAGGGCAGCTCTTTCCGGACGTCCGCATCCCTCTGGACATGAAGGGTGGAGGCAAGGACGGTTTTCGCCCGCTGCGCAACATCCACGGCGTGGACAGCATCGAACCGCCGTTCCCGAACAGCGATCTCAATCGTACGAAGACCAATCCGATGCCCGAGCGCACGTGGAAGCATCGCTTGCTGAGCGAGAACGACGACATCGGTGAGCGCAGCGGTGAGCGGTTGGCCAACGACGCACGTGTGCCGGGTGACACACTGCATCCGCTGGACCAGCGGGTGCGTGCGGCGCTGGGGGAAGCGGCCGAGCGCCAAGGGTTGCCGCCGGGACAGCAGCCCGAGCTGTTGGCGGGCCACCTGACGCGATTGGCAGTGCAGGGTGGCTACACCGAGCGCGATACCTTGCAGGTGGCCTTCAGCAGTGGCGGTGCGGCGGATTCGCCGGGCTATGTCTTCCTGCAGCGCACGGGCGACACCGCCTCACCGGACCCTGCAGCGAACCGCCAGCGTCTTTCGCTGGCCGATGCCCAGCAGGGCACGGTTGAAGAGGTGTACCAGCAAGCCAGCGTGCAGCATCAGGGCCGCGAGGCCAGCCGCGTTGCGCAGGAAGATCAGCTGCAGCAGACGCAGCACGCTCAGCCCCGAATGGGCTGATACCGGCCCATGCGACAGGCGTCGGTGGCATCGACGCCTGACGGCATTCACCCCATGCGATGCGCAGGGTTCTGCTGCTGATCCTGCGACTGTGCATCCAGCGTCTGCTGCTCGGCCTGCCCCGGCTGCTGCCCACCCAGCCCCAGCTTCTGCAGTGACTGCTCGGCCGGCGTCTGCGCGGCCACGGCGGTGGGCAGCATCACCCGCAGGTGCGCCGGGTTGGCCGGGTCGCCCTGCACCACGAAGATGTTGTGCCCGGCCGGAAGGTTGGCCGTGGCGTTGCTCACCACCACGTGGTCGGCGCGTTCCAGACCCTGTTCACGGGCTTTGACGGCCAGGCTGGCGGCCACGTTCTCGCTGGTGGCGTCGAACGCACGGCCATGCTTCTCGTCCAGTGCGGCTACGTTCTGGCGGATCTGCTGGTGGAGGGAATCATCAGGGGTCATTGGGGGCTCCATGTGGCCGCTACCGTGTGGCCGGATGTGGCCAGTGTAAAACGGTCGCGGGCTGCGCCGGTAACCGCTTTGTTGCTAGCCTGTGGCCCGGGGCGCAGGGGATGGCGCCCGGCTGCAATGGGATGGAGGGA
Source organism: Stenotrophomonas sp. DR822 (assembly GCF_019793815.1). Taxonomy (NCBI): domain Bacteria; kingdom Pseudomonadati; phylum Pseudomonadota; class Gammaproteobacteria; order Lysobacterales; family Lysobacteraceae; genus Stenotrophomonas; species Stenotrophomonas sp. DR822. The sequence continues at coordinate 2,281,660 of NZ_CP081826.1, read as the reverse complement.
GAAGGTGGTGCACGGGGAGACAAACCGGATACGGGGGCAGGCGGCTGCGCGGTTGCTGCTGGGCATGTGGCTGTGGGCCTGCGCAGGTATTGCGGTGGCTGACACGCCCGTGGCGGCGGACGATCCCGCTTGCCCTTCGCAGGATTTCACCCGTTTCCTGCAACGCTTCGCCGACCCGGCCGATGACCGGGTGCGCCTGCGCTACACCTCTGACCCACTGGAGTACGAGGTGCCGATGCACACCGTGCGTGACGACCACGAGGGGCTGGCGCCCACGCACGTCGTGCTGGAGCAGGGTGCCGCGCGGTTGAAACGTTTCAGCTACCGCTACCTGGCCGCGTTCGATCTGTTCGTGCCTTCACCGGCCAGCCGCGATCCGGCCGCGCTGGAGCACATGCGCGCCGGCACCTACCACGCGCCCACACGTATCGAAGCGATCGATGACAACGGGCAGCGCGTGACCTTCGGCAGCGACGCCGAGCGCGATACCTACACCTTCGCGCGCCGCTACGGCTGCTGGATGCTGACGCGCGCCAGCAACCTGCGCGACTGAGCGGGCGCTGCGGTGGTGATGTTTATTTGTCTGCCGGGCGGTGGTCGTAACTGATCACCCGCTCGGCCTGCCATCGGCCATCCACGCGGCGCCAGACCTGGATGAAACGGGCCTGGCCGGTCCAGCGTTCAACGCCATCGGCGCCGCGCTCATGGAAGCGGTGATCGCCCATTTCCAGGGCGCGATCGTCCTGCAGCGGAAAGACCTGCAGTGAGCTCTCCACCAGCTCGCGCCGCAGGTGCCAGCCTCCCTTGCGCGCGTTGTCGCACAGGGTGGCCACGCTGCGGCGGAAGTCCTCGCGGCTGTTGGCGGACTTGCCGTCCTTGTCATGGAAGAACTCCATGTCTTCGGTGGTCATCGCGGCGGCCCTGTCGGCATCGCAGGCATCGAAGGCCACGGCGAACAGCTGCGTGTCGGCCGCGCGGATCTGCTCGCGGAGGGTGTCGCTGGTGGGGGAGGTGCCGGCGACGGCGGCGGCGAGCAGGGGCAGGGCGAGCAGCATGGCGTGGCTCCGTTGAGGACCGGCGCAGACTGGCATGGACGATGGCGCACGGTAACCGGGGCGTGACGAAACCGGCGCAGGGCCCGACCAATGCCGTTCATGCGGGTGCGAACCGATGTGCCGGCTGACCGGAGCCCGTGTACGCGATGTCATGGCCTGAGCCGGATCCATCACGGGCGGCTCCGGTGCGATTGCCTAGGCTGGGTTCCTCTTTCCCCCGGGAGTTCCCATGGTTACCTCCTCCGTCCGACTGCACATTGAAGACACCGGCGGCACCGGCCGCCCGGTCATCCTGATCCATGGCTGGCCGCTGTCTGCCGAATCCTGGAAGGCGCAGGTGCCGCTGCTGCGCGACGCCGGTTACCGGGTGATCAGTTACGACCGTCGCGGCTTCGGGCGCTCGGACAAGCCCGCCGATGGCTACGAGTACGACACCCTGGCCGCTGACCTGGCCGGCCTGATCGACGAACGCGACCTGCGCAATGTCACCCTGGTCGGCTTCTCGATGGGCGGTGGCGAAGTGGCGCGCTACATCGCCAACCAGGGTGAAGACCGCCTGCACAGCGTGGTGTTCGCTGCGGCCGTGCCGCCGTACCTGTTGAAGGGCGCGGACAATCCCGAAGGGCCGCTGACCCAGGAAAAGGCAGATGAGATGCGCCAGGGGCTGGAGAAGGACCGGGAGTCGTTCTTCGACGGCTTTACCCGCGATTTCTTCAGTGCCGACGGCAAGCTGATGGTCACCGAGGACGAGCGCCAGGCCGCCATCGCGCTTGCCCATCAATCTGACCAGACCGCTGCGCTGGGGTGCATGAAGGCGTTCGCCACCACCGATTTCCGCGCGGACCTGAAGAAAGTGACCGTACCGACGCTGGTGCTGCACGGCGACAGCGATGCGACGGTGCCGTTCGAAGGTTCAGGCAAGCGCACGCATGCGGCCATCGCCGGCAGCGAGGTGGTGGTGCTGAAGAATGCGCCACATGGCTGCAATACCAGCCACGCCGATGACTTCAATCTGGCGTTGCTGGAATTCCTGAAGAAATAACACCCACTACGGCATCATCCGCACATGCCCACTGCCCGCACGCCGCCCTGGAAGAAGCCCAACCCGAAGGGTCAGAAGACGCAGCCGCTGACGGAAGCGCAGAAGGCGGCGGCGCGGCAGCGGGCAGAGGAGAACGGGCGCCGTTACCCGAACCTGGTGGACAACATGTGGGCGGCGAAACTGCCGCGCGGTTGAAGCCTTACTGGCTGTTGCGCCCCGGCCACGGCTGCCAACCCCATTCCCGCCAGGGCGCGACGGTGCGGGGCTGTATCGTCAGCGTAACGTTGGACGATGCGCTGCACTGGTGCAGGGCATCGCGCAACAGGGTCGCATCCACCGGCTGCGCCGTGGCCACCTGCAGCAGCGTGCCGCGGCGCCGCACCTGCACCGGCAGCACTCCGTGCACCTCGACCGGATTGCCGGTGCGGGCTCTGCGGTAGCGCATGGTGATGGGGCGGACAGTGCGGTGCAGCACAGGTGCGCAGGCGTCCAGCAGGTGCAGCTGCTGCTGCATGGGCGCGCGGACCTCGATGACGGTGGAGGGATATCCCAAGGTGCTCTCGACCAGCACCTGGAAGCGGGGGCCATCGGGCATCAGGTAGACGGTCAGGCCCACCGTGCCGATGAACGCCATTGCCGCGAGCAGGACCCAGCTGCGCGGCACCTTGGGCGGCTGGGTGAAGCGCTGCAGGCGCGGTCTGCGCCGAAGCATGCGGCGATAGCGTCGCTGTGCTGCGGGGCGGGGCAGCAGGCTGTCATCCGGCAGTGCAATCACGCGCGGCGGGAGGCGGGCCAGCCGCACATTGATCATCCGTGCGCCAAGCATCGCAACCAACCCGCCAAGCAGAACCGGCAGCAGGGTACGCACGAGCAGATACAGCCCTACCATCGCCAGCTCTCCTGAAGGAGTGGACATGATGGCGCATCGCCCAAGCCGATGTCGCATCTGCCAGCCGACAGCGATCATCCGCTTGGCTAGCATGCGCGTCCACTTGCTGGGGAACACGCCGTGACCGCTTTCACTGCCCGCCTAGGGCGCTTCTTCGGCGCAGGGCTGATGTTGTTGCTGCTGCAGGTGGTGGCACTGCTCTCGGTCGGCTTGGCCGCGGGCTACTTTCACCACCGCGTGGACCTGCTGCTGGAGCCACTGACGTTATCCTGCGGCGGCGCCGATCCGGCCGCGCGCCTGCACGTGGCCGAGCACCTGCTGGCACGTGCCGGCGCGCTGGACGACTGGCAGCCGCTGTGCTGGCTGCCGATGGCAACGCTGGTGCTGGCCCTTCTGGGTACGCTGCTGGTCTGCGTGCACTGGTTGCGCCATGTGGATGCACCGCTGCGCCGCAGCGCTTTGGGGCTGCTCGCCCTGCATGGGGCGGCGATGCTGCTGGCGGGCGTGATGCTTCGACTGTATGAGCATGTCTGGGCGGGCATCACCACTGCGCTGCCTGCAGCATGTATGACAGACCTGACACCAGACGGACATGCGCTCCCGTCCTCGATACGGCGATGGCTGTTGCAGATCTTCGCCAGGGCCGACCTGACGCCGCCGCACGCACCTGATGCGCTGGCCATCATCCTGTGCGGACTGCTGATGGCAGCGATGGTGGTCGGCCTGTGGCTGTGGCGCACCACCTCGCAGCTGCGCTACAACAGGGTACAGACGTGACAGACTGTGTAGCGCGTCCTGCGGAAGGCCGCAATCGTGCTGCATCTGGTCAGAACACTGTCTGCGTGTTGATGTTCAACGAGAACGAAACTGCGATACCAGGAGGAGGAATGATTCGGACGCTTTGGAAATGGGCACGCAGCACCGGCGTGGCCAAGTATTTGCTTCTGCTGGCGTTTCCGATGTTCGGGCGGCCGCTGCACTTTGTAGCAGGGGAAAGCCGCAGGAGCTATGCATCGGCGCGGTTCGGTACAGTCGCGCTACCCCTTGCGGCAGCAGGCATCTGGGTCTGTGCCATGATCCTGTTCTTTGATGGCGTTGCCACTGAACTGGTTCCACGACTGAATGAGACACTTGGCGAGATGGCAGCCTATCGCCGCATGAACCTTCTCAACAGCTTGGTGAGGTGGGAAACGGCACTGCTGATCCTGGTGATGGTGGTCGTTTCTTCCTACATCCGTCACGGCTATTACCTTCTGGCGCGGAGCGTGGTTGCGCGATTTTCGGTGCCGGGGCCGGTCATTCCCAGGAAGTACTTTCTCGTTTCCACGTCGTCAACGGCGCTCCTGTATGGCATTGCAGGAGTGCTGTTCGGCTTGGTCCAGCGCTATGGTGTTGAACACCGCGCACTCATCGAGAGCGTTGTGGTATCGCCGTGGTTTGCTGCGCTATTGGCTGTTTTTGGAATCGCCAATTTTGTCGGCTGGCGCAATAGAAGAGCGGCACACGTTGAGCTTTATGGGTCACCGCTTGCGTCGACGTGCGTTGATCTTGCGGTCATCCCGCTGTTGATTGTCCCGCTGATATTCATGATGCTTGTGATGTGAGGGCGAATCTGGAGGCGGGGCTGGGACGATCTCCAGAAGCTGGGTTAGAGTCGCGGACACCTTCTCTCCCAAGGCCGACCTGATGCGTTCATCGCTGCATGCACTGACCTTGCTGCTGCTGTCCCTGACCGTCCACGCTGCCGAAGTCGACCGGCGCATCGCGGTGACCATCGACGATCTGCCGTGGGCGCGTCTGGATGAAATCGTGCCGGCCGATCTGCAGGCACGCCATGCCGCACTGATGGCGCAGCTGCGCCAGGCCGATGTGCCGGTGGTGGGCTTCGTCAACGAAAACAAGCTGGAAGTGGATGGCCAGGTGCAGCCGGCGCGCGTGCAGATGCTGTGCGACTGGCTGGATGCCGGCTACGAACTCGGCAACCACACTTGGTCGCACATGGACCTCAACGCCAAAGGCGTAGCGGCATTCCAGCAGGACTTCCTGCGTGGCGAGCAGGTGCTGCGACCGCTGCTGGCCGAGCGTGGACAGACGCCGCAATGGATGCGCCACCCTTACCTGCGTGCGGGCCGTACGCCGGAAGACCGCGTGGCGATGGACGTGTTCTTCAAGCAGCACGGCTACCGCGTGGCACCGGTGACGGTCGACAACGGTGAGTGGGTATGGGCCTTCGCCTATGCCAACGTGATGAACGAGCAGTCCGATTCACCCCAGCGCGAGGCGACGCTGGCGAGCCTGCGCAAGGGCTATGTGCCGTACATGCTGAACAAGGTGGATTACTACGAGCAGCAGTCGCAGGCGCTGCTGGGGTATGCGGTGCCGCAGGTGTGGCTGATGCACGCCAACGAGCTCAACGCGGCGACGTTCGCCGAGCTGGTGGCGGCCACCAGGCGCCGTGGTTATCGCTTCGTGTCGCTGCAAGAAGCCGTGCGCGACCCCGCCTACGCGCGCGGCGCCGAGGGTTACAGCGGTCGCTATGGGCCGAGCTGGCTGCACCGCTGGGCGATGGCCGAAAACAAGCCCAAGGCGTTCTACGCCGGCGAGCCGGAAGTGCCGAAGTGGGTGATGAAGCTGGCCAAGGTGGACGGCGAGTGAGCGTCAGCGCTTGACGGCCAGCACGCCATCGAGCGCCAGCTCGGCCTTGAAGCCGGCCTTTTCCAGGCGCTTGGCGACCTCGCGTGGGACGTCGCGGCCGCTGGTCAGCTTGTTCGGCGCGCCGGTGTAGTGGAACAGGCGGCCGCCCTTGCGGATGACGCGGGCGAGATGGTCGTAGAACACCTGCGAGTACAGTTCGCCGGCAATGCCGAAGCGCGGCGGGTCGTGCAGGATCGCATCGACGCTGTTGCTGGCGACCTGTTCGATCTGCTGCGAGACGTCGCCGTGGCTGAAGTGCAGGCGGCCGCCCGCGGCGGCTGAGTCAGGATCGGGCGACCACGGATTGAGCGTGCGCAGCCACATCACGTCGGCGTTCTTCTCGAACGAGCGGATCTGGCCGACGCCGGCCTCCAGTGCGCAGGCGGCGAAGTAGCCAAGCCCACCGCAGGTGTCGAGGAGGCTTTTGCCCGCCGGGGCGACCAGCTCGACCTTGCGGCGCGCGTCCTCGAACGGCGACAGCTTGGAGGTCGGCAGCATCTTGATGCCGTCGATCTCGAAGGTCGGTGCGCCCCACTCGGTCGGCACCAGCTTGATCAGCGAGCCGCTGAAGCGGGAGATGGAGCAGAACTCCTCGCCATCCCAGTAGTACAGCGTGCGGTCCTTCAGCTTGCCCGGCCACGGGTAGTGCTGGCCGCGGAAGGTGAATCCCTCGGCATCCAGCTGTACCGCCGCTTCGCTGCGGCCCAGATCGAGCGAGCCCAGCCATTTGGTGGCGCCCTTGTCGTGGGCACGGCGCAGGGTGTCAGCGCTGTCGCGGGTCAGCAGGGGGCCGGAGTAGTGGGGCACGGTGCGTACAGGGGTGGTTCGGGGGAGGGCATGGTACCGCAGGCGCTGTGCAGCCGAGCCGGACATGGGCGCGGCGCTACCGCAGGTCGGTGCAGCTGAATCCGTGGATGGTTCCCTCTCCCGAGATGAGGCCGACGCCTCGCGAGGGCTGCATTCCCCGCAACGCGCACGAACGGCGATGGACATCCTGGGTGGCGGCTGGCTGCCGGTCGAAGTCGTAGCGCATGCTGCCGTCTTCCTGCAGCAGCCAGTGCACGGTTACGCGCTCGGCGCGTTGCCCCTCGATCTCCCAGTCGAAGGTACGCATCACCACGATCTCGCCATCAGCGGTCTCACGCACCTCGTCGTAAGCACCCTGGGTCTTTGCAACGATTGCGGCCAGCAGGAGAAGAGCGGTCATCGGAATTCCTCCTCGAAACCGGCAGCGTGTGCCAGCGGCATCGCTGAGGCCATGGGAAGAATTGCAATCTGGCCGCTACTGGCACTTCACCGCATACACCGGCCCGGCGCCGATCAGCAGCAGCGCCATGTAGTCGCTGTCGCGTGCCCGGGCCTTCAGTGTGGCGCCGTCCTTGACGCGGAAGATGCCGAAGCCGCCGGCCATCCGGATCAGCGCGCTGTCGATCTGGTCGGCGTCATCGCGGAAGTACTGCTGGATGTCGCTGCGGCTGGCCTTGTACAGCGCATTGGGTTCGCGCTGCCAGTGGCCATCGCGTTCGAACGAGACGAAGTACTGGCCTGCTTCCTTTTCGATGCGGAACTCGGCGGACTTGCGCGGGCTGGTGGCGAAGCAGCCGAGCATCGGGTCGGAGGAGAACGGCAGCTGGGTATCGCCGGAACAGGCCACCAGCAGCAGGAGGGCACCGGGCAGCAGCAGGCGGAGCGTGCGCATGGGATGTCCCGACGGGGCAGGTGCGGCCAGTGTAGGCAGCACGCAGCCGTGGCCGGTACAGATTTTCGGCAAGAACCGTCGCCCTGCTGGCGTCACGCGCTGCGGTGGATCTCCACGGTGATGTGCACCAGTTCCTCGTGGATCGCCAGCGCCTGGCGCACGGTATCCGGATCGAGCGTGGCATCACTGGTGACCACGCTGGCGGCGACGGCGTACTTGCCACGCCCCACCTGCCACACGTGCAGGTCGGCCAGGCGTGCCGGCCACGGACCCTGCTCGATCACTTCGCGTACCTCGGCCACCACCGGCGCATCCATCTGCGCGTCGAGCAGGATGCGGCCGCTGTCGCGCAGCAGGCCGATTGCCCACACGGTGACCAGTACCGCGCCGACCAGGCCCATCACCGGATCCAGCCAGGTCAGGCCGAGCAGCTTGCCGCCCAGCAGGGCGACGATGGCCAGCACCGAGGTGGCGGCGTCGGCCAGCACGTGCACGTAGGCCGAACGCAGGTTGAGGTCGTGGCCGTGGGAATGGTCGTGGTCGTGATCGTGGTGATGACCATGATGATCGCCATGGTCGTGCCCGTGTCCATGGTGGTGATGGGCGTGGCCCGGACTGTCATGCAGCCACCATGCGCACAGCAGGTTCACACCCAGGCCGACCGCGGCGATGGCGATGGCTTCGTTGTAGTGGATGGGCGCGGGCACCCACAGGCGTTCCAGCGATTGCACGGCCATCAGCGTGGCGACGCCGAGCAGGGCGATGGCGCTGGTATAGCCGGCCAGGATCTCGATCTTCCAGGTGCCGAAGGCGAAGCGCGGATCGTGCGCGTAGCGCCGTGCGCAGCGGTAGGCGAACACCGACAGGCCCAGTGCCAGCGCGTGCGAGCTCATGTGCCAGCCGTCGGCCAGCACGGCCATGGAGTTGAACCACCAGCCACCGACGATCTCCACCAGCATCATGCTGACGGTGAGCCACATCGCGCGGCGGGTGTTGCGTTCGGCCAGCGGATTGCCGTCGTCGAAGCGGTGCTCGTGGCGGCGGGCGGCGGCGAGGGCGTCCAGGTGCATGGCGGCGGTCAGGCTTGGGTAGATACCCCCATAGGGTATATGATTCCGCAATGGCCCATGTACACAGAAATCGAAAGCAGCTGCTGACCCGGGTGCGCCGCATCGGCGGGCAGGTGGCGGCGCTGGAACAGGCATTGAACACGCCCGAGGGCGAGACAGGCGACTGCGCCGACGTGCTGGTGCAGGTGGCGGCCGTGCGTGGCGCTGCCCACAGCCTGCTGATGGAACTGCTGCACGAGCATCTGCAGGAACACGTGGTGGGCGCGGAAGACCCGGCGCAGCGGGCGGCCGAAGCCGAGGTACTGGTGGAACTGCTGCGGCGTTACGGCAAATAGCTGGGTAGTGCCGGCCGCTGGCCGGCAACCTCATGACCTGCGGACGTAGCCTGCAGTTGTCGGCCAGCGGCCGGCACTAGCTTCTGCGGTGCCGGTGCTGCGCGTTCCACAGGTGCGTGGCGGCCAGCAGCAGGCTGCCGGTGACCGTCAGCGGGGTCTCCCAGGCGTGCGAGGGCAGTGCCAGCGCCCCGGCCATCAACAGCGCCAGGCCCAGGCCCGCGCTAAGCCATGCCAGCGCAGGCAGCGGTTGGCGGCGTTCGGCGCGCCACAGGGCCAAGCCGGTGATTGGCAGCGCGATGGCCACGAAGACCAGGTGCACCCACTCCGCTTCGGCCCAGACGCCGAACAGCGGCAGCGCGGCCGCCAGCAGGGGCAGGGCCAGGCAATGCAGCAGGCACAGGCTGGACAGGGCGACGGCGCCGGCATCAAGCAGGGCGGCAGAGGGCGACTTCATGCGGGGAGTTCCTTGCGCGACAATTGTTATACAGTAACATTTCCATTCCGCAGCCAGCCCGCTCCGACATGAACACTGTTTCCCGCGTCGACCGCCGCCTTCCGGTCACCGTGCTTTCCGGCTTCCTTGGGGCCGGCAAGACCACCCTGCTCAACCAGATCCTGCGCAACCGCGATGGCCTGCGGGTGGCGGTGATCGTCAACGACATGAGCGAGGTCAACATCGATGCGCAGCTGGTGCGCGATGGCGGCGCCGAACTGCGTCGCACCGAAGAGACGCTGGTGGAGTTCAGCAACGGCTGCATCTGCTGCACGCTGCGCGACGATCTGCTGCAGGAGGTGCGGCGCCTGGCCGACAGCGGCCGCTACGACTACCTGCTGATCGAATCGACCGGGATCGGCGAGCCGATGCCGGTGGCGGCGACCTTCGCGGTGCGCGACGAACACGGCTTCAGCCTGAGCGATATCGCACGGCTGGACACGATGGTGACGGTGGTGGATGGCAGTGCCTTCCTGGCCGATTTCGGTTCCACACTGCGCCTGGCCGAGCGCGGTCAGCAGGCGGGGCCGGATGATGACCGTGGCGTGGTCGACCTGCTGTGCGAGCAGGTGGAATTCGCCGATGTGATCGTGGTCAGCAAGGTGGACCAGGTGGACGACGAGGTGCTGCAGGACACGCTGGCCGTGCTGCGCGGCTTGAACCGCGACGCGAAGCTGCTGCTGTCCAGTTTCGGCGACGTGCCGCTTGCCGAGCTGCTGGATACCGGCCGCTTCGATTTCGAGCGCGCGCAGCAGGCCCCCGGTTGGGTGAAGGAACTGCGTGGCGAGCACACGCCGGAAACCGAGGAGTACGGCATCGGCAGCTTCGTCTATCGCTCACGGCGGCCGTTCCATCCCGCCCGCTTCGCGCGCACGTTGCAGCACGGCATGCCCGGGGTGATCCGCAGCAAGGGCTGGTTCTGGCTGGCCAACCGCATGGACTGGGTGGGTGAGTTGAACAGTGTGGGCGCGGCCACACGCACCCAGGCGGCGGGCTTCTGGTATGCGGCGCGCGAGCGGGTGCGCGCCGGCCAGGAGGACACCACGCCGCTGCTGCCGCCAACGCCGCTGCCTTACAGCGATCTGGGCTGGGCCCGGCAGCAGGCCGACTGCTGGAGCGCGCCGCTGCCGGACGTACGGGAATTCCCGGACGCGGCCGCGCACTCGGCGATGGCACGCCTGTGGCATCCGCTGTGGGGTGACCGCCGGCAGGAGCTGGTGGTGATCGGCGTGCACATGGACGAGCGTGTGGTGCGGTCGGCCCTGGATGCGTGCCTGCTGAACGACACCGAGCTGCAGGCCGGGCCCTTGCTGTGGCAGCAGATGCCGCAGGCGTTCCCGGTGTGGAAGCGTTGATGCGTCTGCGCCATGCGTGGATGAAAGGCTGGCAGTAGATCCACGCCACGCGTGGATGAGAGGCTGGCAGTAGATCCACGCCACGCGTGGATGAGAGGCTGGTAGTAGATCCACGCCATGCGTGGATGAATGCCTGCAGGAGCCGAGCACCCGCTCGGCCCTACAACGCATCGCGCCACCGCCAACCTGCATCACCGACCTGCAGCACCTGCGTTGGCCGCAGGGCCTGCAGCAGGTGAGTGTCATGGCTGACCATCAGCAACGCCCCCGGCCACGCCGCCAGCAGCTCTTCCAGCGCCTGCAGCGCAGCAAGGTCCAGCGCGTTGCCCGGCTCGTCCAGCAGCAGCAGCTGCGGGGCAGGATCGGCGTACAGCACGCTGGCCAGCGCACCCTTCACCCGCTCGCCATCGCTGAGGCCGCTGGCCGGGCGCTGGACGCGCTGCGCATCCAGGCCCAGCAGGGCAAGACGCGTACGCAGTTCACCCGCATCGGCCGCGGGATTCGCAGCGCGCACGGCATCGAGAATGCTCTGTTCACCTGCAAGCCCCAGCAGTTGCTGGTCGAGCAGGGCCAGCGGCGCATGCCGCTGCACCTGACCGCTGCGCGCCGCCAGCTGCCCGGCCAGCACGCGCAGCAGCGTCGACTTGCCGCTGCCGTTGTCGCCCACGACGGCGATGCGCTGGCCGCGCCGGATCTCCAGCTGCAGCGCCGCGTCGCAGCCATGCGGCAGCACCAGATCGTGCGCCTGCAGCAGGCGGGCCTGGCCACGCTCGCCTTCGCCACTGAACAACGCCAGTTCTGGCGTCACGTGTACTGCCGCAGCGGCGGCGCGCACCTGCGCTGCGCTGGCCTGCAGGCGATCACTCTGGATCCGCTGCGCACGGCCGTGGCTGGCTTCGGCGCGCTGCTTCTGCCGACCGAGCAGGATCGGTGCCTGGTTGGCCTCGCGCGCTTCGCGGTTGCCACGTGCCTGCCGCTGCTGCTGGCGCTCGTTCTGTTCCCGCGCGCTGCGTTGCTGCTGCCGGTGCTGGGCACGGGCATGCTCCAGCTGCGCGGCGGCGGCCTCGCGTTCGGCGGCGCGTGTGTCGGCATAGTGCTGCCACGGTCCGCCGTAACGATGCAGGCCGTGCGCGTCCAGTTCGACGATCTGCGCCATCTGCGCGAGCAGGCCACGGTCGTGGCTGATGGCCAGCAGGCCGCCCTGCCACTGCTGCAGCTGTGCGTACAGCTGGTGGCGATGCCGGGCGTCGAGATGATTGCTTGGCTCGTCGAGGATCAGCCAGTCCGCGCCGCTGGCCCACGCGCCGGACAGCGCCACCTGCATCGCCTGGCCGCCACTGAGCCGGGACGCGGGCTGCGCCGGATCAAGGTCGGTCGGCAACTGCATCGCCTGCCACTGCTGCTGCAGGCGTTCGCGCAGGTCCCAGTGGTCGCCCACGCAGGCGAAATCGGCTTCATCGATGCTGCCTGCTTCGATGCGCGCCAGTGCCGCCAGCTCGGCGCCGACGCCGGCCAGTTCACCCACCGTGCCACGTGGCGGATAGCCCGGCGTAGGCAACAGGAACACCTGGCCACTGCGGTGCACGCGGCCATCGTCGGGCGACAGCTGGCCGGCGAGCAGGCGCGCGAGCACGCTCTTGCCGGCGCCATTGGCGCCGACCAGCCCGGTGGCCACCGGTTCAAAGGAAAAGGACAGATCGGAAAACAACGGTCGGCCATCGGCCAACCGATACGACACGCGATCGAGCGTGAGGGAATGCGAAGTCATGCGACCTCCATGGATGCCTGGTTCTCCCCTGCGCGCAGGGGCGGGAAGAGTCGGGCCGTCTAGTGCGAAGACGGCGGCATCACTGGCGCATTGGTCGCGAGCCTCGGTGGGGAATGAGCGGGCAGTATAGCGCCGCGAGCTGAATGGTCGCGGCCGTGGCGCTGGGTTACGGCACCGTATCCAGCCGGGCGCCGACAAATTCGATGAACACCCGCAGCTTCGGCAGCACGTGGCGGCCGGAGGGCCACAGCAGGTGGAAGATGCCGCAGGAATGCACGTGCTCTTCCAGCACGGTGACCAGCCGGCCATCGGCCAGTGCATCGCGCACCGAATGCACCGGCACGAACGCCAGGCCTCCGTCGCGCAGCGCCAGTGCCACCCGCGCTTCGATGGTGTTGGCGACCAGGTGCACCGGCAGATCCTGTGCTGTTTCGCCTTCGGGCCAGAGGATCGGCCATGGCTCGAGCTTGCCGGTGCTGGGGAAGCGGTAGTGCAGCAGGCGGTGCTGCAGCAGGTCGGCCGGCGTGCGTGGAACGCCATGCCGTTGCAGGTACGCCGGCGATGCAACCACGCGGCGTGGGAACACCCCGAGGCGGCGTGCGGTGAGGCGTGAATCGCTGGGCTCGCCAACGCGCAGCACGGCGTCGAAGCCTTCCTCGATGACATCGACCAGGCGATCGCAGAAATCCAGCTCCAGCCGGATGTCCGGGTAGGCCGCCATGAACTCGGCCATCAGCGGCAGGGTCAGGTCGCCCACCAGCGGCAGGCTGATGCGCAGGGTGCCGCTGGGGGTTGCATGTTGCTGGGCCAGTTCGGTGCGTGCGGCATCGCGTTCGTCGAGGATGCGGCGGCAGCGTGCCAGGAACAGCTGGCCCTCGGCCGTGAGGGTGATGCTGCGCGTGCTGCGGTGGAACAGGCGCACGCCGAGTGCGTGTTCAAGCCGGGCCACGCACTTGCCGGCGGCCGAGGCGGAGATGCCCTGCACGCGGCCGGTGTCGACGAAGCTGCGGGTGTCTGCGGCGTGGACGAAGGTCTGCAGGTTGGCCAGGTTGTCGAGGACGGACATGGGGAAGGTCGCTGCGAAAGTGGGCAGGGTAGGGCGCGGCAGTCCGGCCCGCTTACGTGGCCCGCGCAACACTGCGGTGCGCGGGCCTGGAGGGTCGCTGCGGCCCAGTGGTTCCGGGCATCATGCCGATTGCGGACCTTGCGGTCCATGATGCACGGAGCCCCGCCCCGCTTTTTGCCGGTGCCGGAGCTGCCTACCGTGGCGGGCCTCTCTCCACGGATCACCCCGATGACACTCGCCCTTCCTGTTGATACCGCACCGGCTCTGCCCGCGGTGAGCGCACTGCTACAGACCGTGCATCCGCAGCGCCTGGTCGGTGCGGTGGTACTGGTGCGCGAGCACGGCGTGCTGCGCCACGCCAGCGCCAGTGGCCTGGCCGACCGTGAATCGAACACGCCGATGCGCCGCGACCACCTGTTCCGGCTGGCCTCGGTGAGCAAACCGCTGCTGACCACGGTGATCCTGCGCCTGGTAGCCGAGGGGGTGCTGGACCTGGACGCGCCGGTGCAGCGCTGGTTGCCGGCGTTCCGCCCGGCACTGGCCGATGGCAGCCGCCCGCCGATCAACCTGCGCCAGCTGCTCAGCCACAGCAGTGGGCTGGGCTACCGCTTCCTGGAAGCCGATGCCCAGGGGCCTTATGCGCAGGCGGGTGTGAGCGATGGCATGGACGCGAACCCGGTGACGCTGCAGCAGAACGTGCAGCGTATCGCGCAGGCACCGCTGTTGTTCGCGCCGGGCAGCCAGTGGCTGTACTCGCTGGGCGTGGATGTGGCGGGCGCCGTGGCTGAAGCGGCCACCGGCGAAAGGTTGCAGGTGTTGTTCGACCGGTTGTTGGCGCAGCCGCTGGGCCTGCGCGACACCGCGTTCGCCACGGACGAGGGCGCTCGTCTGGCCACGCCGTATGTCAGTGACACGCCGCAGCCGCATCGGTTGCGGGAGGGCGAGGTGGTGCCTGCGTTCGAGGGATCGGTGGGCATCGAATACAGCGTGGCGCGGGCGACCGACTCACACCGCTATCCGTCGGCAGGCGCGGGGCTGGTGGGCAGTGCCGATGAGGTGATGGCCGTGCTGGAAGCGTTGCGCGATGTGCGCGCCTCGCAGCTGCTGCCGGACAGCTTGGTTGCACAGATGGGAACCCCGCAGGTCGGCGAGCTGGGACCGGTTGATCCGCCGGGTTGGGGCTTCGGCCTCGGCTTTGCGGTGCTGCGTGATGCAGCGGCCAGCGGTACACCGCAGACCGCAGGGACATGGCGTTGGGGCGGTGCTTACGGCCACAGCTGGTTCGTGGACCTGGCGCGTGGCCTGAGCGTGGTCACGCTGACCAACACGCTGTACGAAGGCATGCATGGCGCGTTTGTCGATGAACTGCGCGATGCGGTGTACGCCGATCTGGAGACGCTGCGATGAGCGGCCACGCAATTGATGCAGGGGCTCCGGCGGGTGAAGCAACGCGCTTGCCGTGGCGCGGGCTGCTGGCACTGGCCGGTGGTGGCTTCATCACCCTGCTGACCGAAACGCTGCCAGCGGGCGTGCTGCGGCCGATGGGCGAAAGTCTCGGCGTCAGCGATGCGGCCGCAGGGCAGCTGGTGAGCGTGTATGCACTGGGCTCGGTGCTGGCTGCGTTGCCGATGACCGCGCTGACCCAGCGCCTGCCACGTCGTCCGCTGCTGCTGGCGGCGATTGCCGGCTTCATGGTGGTCAACACCGTGACCGCGCTGAGCCACGACTACGTGCTGACCCTGGTGGCGCGCTTCCTGGCGGGTGTGGGCGCGGGCCTGCTGTGGTCGCTGGTGGCCGGCTATGCCGCGCGCATGGTGGTGCCGGAACTGCAGGGAAGGGCGATCGCGGTAGCGATGATCGGCTCGCCGCTGGCGCTGTCGTTGGGAGTGCCGGCCGGCACCTTGCTGGGCCAGCAGATCGGGTGGCGCTGGGCGTTCGCGTTGATGAGCGTGCTGGCGGTGTTGCTGCTCGGCTACGCCCGATGGGCGCTGCCCGCGTTGCCGGCGGCCGGTGCAGGCCGGCGCATGTCGCTGGGCTCGGTCTGGCGCATGCCCGGCATCCGCAGCACGCTGCTGGTGATGGTGCTGTACGTGCTGGCGCACAACGTGCTGTACACCTACATCGAGCCGTTGGCAGTGCAGGCCGGCGCCGGGGCGTGGCTGGACCGGCTGCTGCTGGCATTCGGCATCGCCGCGATCGTGGGTATCGCCATCGCCGGCTGGGGCGTGGACCGCCACCTGCGCGCGCTGGTGTGGGCCAGCGTGATCGGCTTCGTGATGGCGGTGGCTTCGCTGCTGCTGTGGCCAGGCGTGCCGGGCGTGCTGCTGCTGGTGACGATCCTGTGGGGCGTCGCGTTCGGTGCGGTACCCACCCTGTTCCAGACCGCCCTGGCCCGCCGCGCCGGTGCCGCCGCCGACCTGGCGCAGTCGATGCTGGTGACCGGCTGGAACCTGGCCATCGCCGCCGGCGGCGTCGGCGGCGGCCTGATGCTGCAGGCCAGCGGCGCCCAGCACCTGGCCTGGCTGCCGTTGCTGCTGCTGGTGGTGTGCGGCCTGTGGGTCTGGGCGCGGCCGAAGGCCTGGACGTAGGGGTCGATCAAGGGTGACGGGGTTGCCGGCCAGCGGCCGGCACTACCCCGGCCGAAGCTCAACAGTGCGCGCGAGCGTAGCGACCCGGTGAGGCGCTGACGAAATGTGTCCGGCCAACCCACGAACAGCTTTATGCGACCCACCACGAGGGGCGGCGCCGTTCGCCGGCTACTCCCCCGCCTGCTCGCGCTCGAACGGCACGCTGCGCGGATTCTGCATGTGCTCCCGCGCCGCACCGTACTGCTGCTGGCGCTTGCGGTGGAAGGCGATGAACTCATCGCGCGGCAACGGCCGCGAGAACAGCCAGCCCTGGCCGAACTGCACGTGCTGGCTGTGCAGGTAGGCCAGCTGCGCTTCGGTTTCCACGCCTTCGGCCACCACCCACAGGCCCAGCTCGCGGGCCATGCCGATGATGTGCGGCGTGACCGGGCTGGTCGCGCTTTCGGTGCCGATCGCATCGACGAAGGACTTGTCGATCTTCAGTGCATCCAGCGGCAGCTGCTGCAGGTACTGCAGGCTGGAATAGCCGACGCCGAAATCATCGATGGCCACGCTGTGGCCCGCGCGCCGCGCCGCGGCCAGCATGGTGCGGGCACGGTCGATGTCGAGGAAGCCATGCTCGGTGGCCTCCAGCCAGATCTGCTGCGGCAGGATGCCGCTGCCGGCCATGCGCTGGGAGATCACCTTCAGCGCACGTCCGCTGCTGATGTCCTCGGCGGCCAGGTTGATCGCGATGTGTGCAGTGCGATCCTCGGCCAGCAGCTCGCGCATGTCGGCAACCACGTTCTCGATCACCAGATCGGTGATGGCCGCAATCATCCCGGCTTCTTCGGCCAGGGGAATGAACAGGTCTGGACGCACCTGGGTACCGTCGGGGCGTTGCCAGCGCACCAGCGCTTCGGCGCCAACGCAGATGCCGGTATCCAGTTCGATGATGGGCTGGTAGTGCAGGTAGAGTTCGCGGCGACGGATGGCGATGCCCAGTTCGCCACGCATCGACAGCCGGCGTCGTGACAGCCAGATCACCAGGCCGGCACCGGCGGCGGCCATCAGCAGACCCAACGGCACGAACAGCCACGCCTGCTGCCGGAAGGTGGCGGCCAGCGCGGTGCGGGGCGCTGTTGCGATCGCCAGCCATTCACCGCTGCGCGCGCTGGCATACAGGGTGTCGCGGTCAAGCCCATCCCCAGGTTCGCGCAGCAGCTGCTGCAGCAGGTCAGGGTCCATGCCATCCTGCTGGCTCAGCAACCGTCCATCCGGACTTGCCAGGGCCAGCCGCACGTCCGGATCGACGATGACGTCGACGAAGCGCCGAGGGTCGACCAGCACGTCGTAGGACCCGTACATCATGGACAGCATCGGCCGTCGGCCAGCCGCCTCGGGGCGCACGTTGACGGTGATGCCGGCGCCATCGCTGGTGACGTGGTCCGGCGTGGGCTGGTCCACATCCTGCTGGAACGGTCCCCACGACGTGCAGCGCAGCTTGCCGCCCTCGAAGTAGCCCATCTGGTCCGACGACGGCGTGGTCATCACCAGGGTCTGCATGCGCTGGATGTGTTCGGCCCCGCAGGGCGGCAGCACGGTGGCCTCGGCCGACTTCAATGCCGCCAGCGCTTCCTGATAGGACACTTCGGTACGGCGCAGGCTGCGCTCGGCGATGGCATGCAGCCGCTGCTGTTCGACACTTACGGCACGGTCCCAGGTGGCATAGACCATGACCGCGATCGGCACTGCAGCGGCCAGCACGGCCAGGACGGTGCCGCCGATGATGACCCGCAGTCGGCTCATGACCGGGGCTCCAGAGAGGTGTGCAGGGCTGGGCACATGGGCGGGGCCGGTCCTTGGGCGATGGCGGTATATGAACACGGCGCAGGGCTGGGCGGAATGGGACAAAGGCGGTAACGGGTCACATTGTGGTGAAAGTGACAATTGCTGACGGCCCTGGGCCGTCCGGCGCTGGCGTTGTGACAGCGGGAGGACTACCGTCGAATGCTTCACCCGCCCCTTCCAGCGCCCATGACCGAGCCCGCCACGCCCCCCGAGCACCTGCGCCGCAGCCTGTCCAACCGCCACCTGCAACTGATCGCCATCGGCGGTGCCATCGGCACCGGCCTGTTCATGGGTTCGGGCAAGACCATCAGCCTGGCCGGCCCGTCCATCGTGTTCGTCTACCTGATCATCGGCGCGATGCTGTTCTTCGTGATGCGGGCGATGGGCGAGCTGCTGCTGTCCAACCTGCAGTACAAATCCTTCATCGATTTCTCCACCGATCTGCTCGGGCCGTGGGCCGGGTTCTTCTGCGGATGGACGTACTGGTTCTGCTGGATCGTCACCGCCATCGCCGACGTGATCGCCATCGCCGCCTATGCGCAGTTCTGGTTCCCGGGACTGGAAGCGTGGAAACCGGCGCTGGCCTGCGTGATGCTGCTGCTGTCGTTGAACCTGGTGACGGTGAAGCTGTTCGGCGAAATGGAGTTCTGGTTCGCGCTGATCAAGATCGTGGCGATCTGCGCGCTGATCATCACCGGTGCTGGACTGGTGGCCTGGGGCTTCACTTCGCCCAGCGGCCACACCGCATCGCTGTCGAACCTGTGGAATGACGGCGGCATGTTCCCGATGGGCCTGGTGGGTTTCTTCGCCGGTTTCCAGATCGCGGTGTTCGCCTTCGTCGGCATCGAACTGGTGGGGACCACCGCTGCGGAAACGGCTGACCCCGAGCGCAACCTGCCCAAGGCGATCAACTCGATCCCCGTGCGCATCATCATCTTCTACGTGCTGGCGCTGATCGCGATCATGGCGGTGACCCCATGGCGGCAGGTGGTGCCGGACAAGAGCCCGTTCGTGCAGTTGTTCGTGCTGGCCGGCATTCCCGCCGCCGCCAGCCTGATCAACTTCGTGGTGCTGACCTCGGCCACGTCCTCGGCCAACAGCGGCATCTTCTCCACCAGCCGCATGCTGTATGGGCTGGCCGAGGAAGGCCACGCGCCACGTGGCCTGTCCAAGCTCTCGCGCGCTGCAGTGCCGGCACGGGGCCTGCTGTTTTCCTGCCTGTGCCTGCTGGGCGGCACCCTGCTGATCTACCTGATCCCCAACCTGGTGACCGCCTTCACCTTGGTGACGACCCTGGCGACGGTGTTGTTCATCTTCGTCTGGTCGCTGATCCTGGTGGCCTACATGATCTACCGCCGCCGCTACCCCGAGCGCCACGCGGCCTCGATCTTCAAGATGCCCGGTGGCGTGGCGATGTGCTGGGCCTGCCTGGTCTTCTTTGCTGCGGTACTGGTGCTGCTGAGCCTGCAGGCCGACACCCGCCAGGCGCTGATCGCCAGCCCAGCGTGGTTCGTGCTGCTGGGCGCCGGCTATTGGCTGCGGCGGAAGATGGCGCAGTAGTCAGCAAGACCCTCGCCAACAGATCAACGGCCTCGGTGAGTCCCATCCACGCATGGCGTGGATCTACACGTATCGACCAAGGTCGACACCCACCAACAGCCGCGTGGTCGACACCCGGCAACAGCAGCACAGAACACCGTTCCCAGATCGCGGAAATCTGTCGAAGGCGGGGTGGGTCCGGTTGCGGGGGCGTGAGCCGCATGGATGCGGCGACCGAGCTTACAGGGACGTACTTGCAGCGCCCCCCGCAACCGGACCCACCCCGCCTACCTTCAGGAAGCCAGCTTCTGCTGTTGCTTCGGCTGTTGCTGCGGCCGTTGCGTCTGCGGGTGCCGGGCGCCGCCCGGCCGAACCCCCATTCACTCAGTGTTAGCGGCCGCAGCCGGATCATCCCGCCGCCATGTCCCTCCGTCCCGCCCTCGTCGCGCTGTTGCTGCTGTCTGGCCTGTGGCCGGGGCTGGCCGCTGCGCGCACGATCTATCGCTGCGTCCAGGGCAACACGGTCAGCCTGGCCACCGCACCGGAGCCCGGCTCGCGCTGCACGCCGAAGGAGATCGACGACAGTGCCGTGCAGACTCCCAACCTGTGGGGCAACATGGGCGTGTTCAGTGGCGTGCTGTACGAGCGCGAGCAGGACGGCAAGCTTGTCTATTCCACCCGCAACCTGCCCGGCTCGCGGGTGTTCCTGAAGTTCACCGTGGCCACACCGCCGGGCGAACCGGCGCATGAAGGCCTGGGCAAGGTCGGCAAGCCGCAGCTGGCCCAGCACGCAAAACAGTTCAAGGCGGCGGCCAAGGCCACCGGCGTGGACGATGCCTGGTTGCGGGCGATCGCCCACGCCGAGAGCAATTTCGACGCGCTGGCGGTGTCCAGCAAGGGCGCGCAGGGGGTGATGCAGCTGATGCCGGACACCGCGCTGGAATATGGCGTGCGCGATCCGTTCTCGCCGCAGCAGTCCATCGACGGCGGCGCCCGCCATATGCGCGCGCTGCTGCGTCGCTACAACGGCGACCGCCCGCTGGCAGCGGCGGCCTACAACGCCGGCATCGGTGCGGTGGCGCGCTACAAGGGCGTGCCACCGTATGCCGAAACCCTGGCCTATGTGGACAAGGTGATGGCCCTGTACACCCGCTATCGCGAGGCGATGGGCATCCGTATCGAAGTGCCGGCGAAATGACCGGCGATCAGCGCGATGTGGAAATGCTGTAGAGAGGGTAGCGCTCAATCCGGCCGACGCGGTTGATCGCGGCACGCACATCGGCACGCTGTTTCAGTTCGCGCCAGCGTTCGTCGGCCACCCGCTCCGCAGGCAGCGAGGGATACACGCGCATGTCCTGCAGGCTGAGCAGTGCGTCGGTGCGATCCTCTGCGGATTCCAGTTGGCTTATCAGCGCGGCTGCGGCGGCCTCCATGTCGCCTTCTTCAATCAGCAGCTCCATATGGATCTGGGGTGCGTCCTTGCGGTGGCTGACGATTTCCGCGCGCGCGGCCGCCGCTGCCGCCGGATCGTTGTTCTCGCGCGCATGCACGAAGGTCAGGTAGGCGCGCGCCGCCAGCCCGAAGGGCGACAGCCCGTCCATGCCGGCAAGCAGGGTGTCGCTCTCGCGTTCGTGGCCAGTGGCAGACAGCATGAAGGCCAGGTTCATGCGGTGCTCGGCCGCGTCCGGGCCAAGGGCACCGACCGCATCGGTCAGTCGTGCGGCCGCCACCGAGTCGTCGATGCGATCCAGCCGGCGCAGTGCCAGCGTGCGGTAGTCCAGCAGCCACGCCAGCCACGTTGCCTCCTCACCCGCAGGACGCTGGCCGGCACTGACCATCCGCGCCATGTCATCGGTGAACTGCACGATCTGCTCGTTCTCGCCCACCATCAGCTGGATGAAGCCGAACGCAGCCAGCTTGGCATTCAAGCGGCGGTCGAGCAGGCCCGACACGCGCAGGTCATCCAGCTTGCGCTGTGCCACCTGCTGCGGATCGAACCGCGGATCGCGGCGATCGACGTAGCGGTCGAAGCGCTTGTCGCTGCGCAATGCGATCACCTCCAACGGTGTATCGATGCGGGCAATCGTGGCAGCTGCCTCTGCGCTGTGGCCGTGCTCGACCTGCAATGTCGCCAGCACCAGCCATAGGCCGGTGGGTTCAACGCCATCCCCCGTCCACTGGTTGTCGAACAGGCTCTTCAGCAGGGCCATGCGTTGAGCCGGCTGCGCACGCAGCGTGTACTGCAGGTAGCTGACGGTCTGCGTATCAACCTGCACGGGGGCATCTGCATGGGTGGCCGCTTGCAGCAGGTGGAGGGTTGCGGCGGCGGTATTGTCCTCGGCCAGTTCCACCGATACCAGGGTGGCCAGCGTGGCCGGGTCGTTCGGCAGCGCGGTCAGTGCCTGCTGCAGGTAGCGGCGGGCAACGCCGGGGGCATCCTGCATCAACGCGGTGGCACCGGCGATCTGCGCGCTGCGCCCACGCACGGCGGGTTCGAGACGGGCGAACAACGGATCGTCCATCAGCCGTTCGAACGCGATCATGGCACCCAGCATGTTGCCGCTACCGGCCATCATCAACGCCGACTCCCACCGTTGCTGGTAGGCGGAAAATGGGGTATCCGCAATCTCCTGCGCTGGCGCCTCGGGATGGGGCTCGACGGCGTGTGCAGATGCTGCCGCCAGCACGGCGAGCAGCAGCGCGGCGAGAGGCAGGGTAGGTCGGGACATGGCGGCATCCATCCTTGGAAAGTGCGTTGATTTGAATGCGAAGTGCGTTGATTTGAACCCGCAAAGGGCTGCCACCACAAGCACCCCCGCATTTGCAGCGGCGCGGCCTTGGCAGCCGGGAGTGCAGCGACTATCGTCTGACCCTCTTCACGGTCTGGCAGGCGAACAGGAACGATGGCACGGCGGCATTGGATGGCGGCAGGCGTAGTGGTGGCAACAGCGGTGGCCCTGGCGGCAACCTGGTGGGAATTCCCCGCCTCCGGCCCGCAGGTGCCGGCTGGCCCTGTACCGACGCCGCTGGGCTGGACCGCACAGATCGAGCTGCTGGCCGGCGACGGTCATCCGGGTGATCGCGATGGCGCCTCGGCGCAGGCACGCTTTGCCGACCCCTACGCGCTGCTGGCCAGTGCCGATGGCAGCGTCTACTTCACCGATGCCGGTGACAACAACCGCATCCGCCGCCGCCTGCCCGATGGCCGTATTGAAACTGTAGCGGGGCAGGGCGAGGGTCGTGTTGATGGGCCTGCCCTGCAGGCAAGTTTCAACACGCCTTCGGGTATTGCCGCCGATGCGCAGGGCAACCTGTATGTGGCCGACACCGGCAATCACGCGATCCGGCGCGTCAGTACCGATGGACAGGTGACGACGCTGGCCGGTGGCCAGCAAGGCTTCGCCGATGGTCCTGCCGCGCAGGCGCGCTTCGATGGGCCGATGGGCATCGCCGTGGATGCGCAGGGACAGGTCTATGTGGCTGATACCTGGAATGACCGCATCCGGGTGATCGGTACCGATGGCAACGTGCGTACGTTGGCCGGCGGCGACCGCCCGGGCTTCGCCGATGCGCTTGGCGCTGACGCTCGTTTCGATACGCCGGTGGCGCTGGCCTTCGATGCGCACGGCGCACTGCTGGTGGCCGATCTGTTCAACAACGCAGTGCGTCGCGTCGGCGCCGATGGCATGGTCAGCACCGTCGTTGGCCGCGGGGAGGTCATCAATGGCCCGCTATCACTGGCCACCACGCATGACGGCGTGCTGTACGTGGGTGACCTGGATGGACGCATCGTGCAGGTGACCCCGCAGGGGCATCAGCTGGCACTGCTGGGCAATGACCGCCTGCCACGCCTGGCGCGCCCCAGCGGTCTGGCGGTGGAGGCCGACGGCACCCTGCTGGTGGCCGATTCCGCGGCGTATCGCCTGCATCGCCTGCGCCCGTTACCGGTGGGTGAGCTGCCCGCACCGGCGCTGGTGGGCCCGGCCTCGGATGCGGCGCTGCCGGACAGTGGCGGACGCTGGCCACTGGCACCGCAGGATGGCTGGCACGAAGTGGTGGGCACGCTCGGCGAGGTGCGCGGCACCTTCCAGGGTGAGAGCCGCCACCACCTGCACGGCGGTTTCGATGTGCGCGGCGATGTCGGCCAGACAGTACTGGCGATCGCCGAGGGCAAGATCAGCAGCCCGATTGCCGCCTGGAGCCTCGGTGGGCAGGCTGAGGGCCTGGCCGTGGACCGGTTGAAATACATCCACATGCGCGTCGGTCGCACGCCACGCGGCGAACCGTTCGACGCGCGCTGGCAGCCGCTGTACGCCGAGGACGGCACGCTGGAGCGCATCCGCGTGCGCCGTGGTACACGCATCCACGTCGGCGACCGCCTGGGCAGCATCAACAACCAGGCGCACGTGCACCTGGCCGTGGGCAATGGCGGTTTCGAGACCAATGCGGTGGCGCTGGGGTTCAAGGGCTATGCCGACCACTTCGCGCCGCGCATCACCGATGTGGCGCTGCTGGACGACAACGACCAGCCACTGGCCGCCGGCAGCGATGGCGTGGTGATGCTGGCCCGGCAGGGACGCGGCGTGCAGATCGTGGTGGAAGCCTGGGACCAGGTGGACAACAACCTGCCACGTCGCCGGCTGGGGCCGTACCAGGTGGGCTACCAGATCCTCGATGCCGCTGGTCAGCCGCTGCAGGGCTACGAGCAGCCGCGCTGGAACATCGTCTTCAACCGCATGCCGCCGCAGAAGCAGGCGGTGAAAGTGGCTTACGCACCCGACAGCGGCATCACCGTGCATGGCAGCGCGGTCACCCGCTTCCGTTATCTGGTGACCAACACCGTGCGCGATGGGCTGATGGAAACCGGGCGCTGGCAGCCGGCGGCGTTGCCGCCGGGCGAGTACATCGTGCGTGCCAGTGCACGCGACTACAGCGGCAACGAAGGCGTGGGCCCGCGCGACATCAGGGTACGGCTGCTGCCCTAGCCGCGGCCGGGGCGCCGCAGCGTTCGCGCTCGGCGTCCATGTCTTCCAGCGGGCGCACCTCGATGCTGCCGAAGCGCGCCCACGGGAAGCCCTGGGCGATACGCATGGCCTCATCGCGGTCACGGGCCACGATCAGGTTGAAGCCGGCCAGCAGTTCGCGGGTTTCGGCGAAGGGGCCATCGAGTACCCGGCTGTGGCCATCGCGCACGCGCAGGGTCTGCGCCGATTCGATCGGCTGCAGTTTCTGCGCGGCCAGCAACGTGCCTTCGGCCTGCAGTTTGTCGGCATGGGCGAGACAGTTGCGCATCAAGGTATTGAAGTCATCGATGGGCAGTGTGCGCAGCAGTGACGGGTCGATGTAGATCAGAAGCAGGTACTGCTGCATGGCGGAGTCCTGGCGGGGGCGGGGGTCCATGATCGCGCAGGTTTGCGCGGGGGCATGCTGCACTGCGAAAGGCAGAGCGGGAAGAGCGCCTTCGGCGGGGATCGGCGAACGGCGGGGCCCCTCCGTGGTGGGGTTGGTCGTGAAGAGCTGCATCTCTGCGGGTTGGCCGGGCAGGTGGGCTGCGCAGGGGACGCCGTGAATACGTCCTTGTAGGCTCGGGCGCGCCATCCATGGCGCTTACGCCCCTGCGCAACCCACCCGCCCGGCCACGGACAGGTTCCTGCGGCGTCCACCACGGGAAATCACAGGAAAAGGCAAACGCGGGTCGCTTCGCTCGCAAAGCGAAGGTTGCCAGCCAACCGCTTTTGCTGTTGCTGTTGCTTCTGCCTTTTTTCTTGATCTTCCCGTGGTGGTTCGGCCACCGGGATCTGTCTGGGGCTGGGCGGGTGGGGTTGGCGGGGTATCCGCGCCATGGATGGCGCGGCTAAGCCTTATCTGATTGGAATCTGGCAACGTAGGTGTCGAGAGCCGGCGTGGGCCGCCGTGTAAGCCTGGATCTCGACGATCGCCATGGAGCTTGGCGCCCACGCCGGAATCTCCCTTGATCCGCCCGAACAGTTGCTGGAGCTGACACTCGCAGTGATAAGACTGGGCAAGCGGGGGAGCTCTCGACCCTTCCAGACTATACGGAGTCCGGTGATGAACGGGATCGGGATTGATGTAAGCAAGCGCCAGTTGGACGTTGGCACGACAGACGGACAGACCCTGCAGGTCAGCAATAGCCGCTCCGGCTTTGCTGAATTGGATCTCTGGCTGAGGAAACGCCCAGCCGGCCAGATCGTGCTGGAGGCCACCGGTGGCTATGAGCAATCCGTGCTGGACTTCCTGCACAACGTCGGTCATCCGGTGGTCCGCGCCAACGCGCTGCGGGCCCGCAGGCTGGCCCAGGGGATGGGGCAGATGGCCAAGACCGACCGCTTGGATGCCTATGCATTGGCGCAGATGGCGGCCTTGGTGAAACTGCCGTCCTATCAGCCATTGGAACCTTGGCAGCGGAAGATGCGGGAATTTGTGCGGGCACGCCGACAGGCGATGCACACGCTGACCGTAGCGCGGCAGCAGCAGCAAATGGTGACTGATCGTGAATTGCGCCGACTGCTGCTGGCCAATATCACCTGCCTGCAGACGATGGTTGAACGCCTGGGAAAACAGATTGCCGAGCAGGTTGCCCAGCAACCTCAACTGGCTGTCCTGAAGTCGATGAAAGGTGTTGGCCCGGGCCTGCAGGCAGTGTTGGCCAGCTATCTCCCCGAGCTGGGCAAGATCAGTGGCAAGGCCGTGGCCAGCCTGGTCGGTGTGGCCCCGATGTCCCATGACAGCGGGACCATGCGTGGCAAACGAAGCATCCATGGCGGCAGGGCTGAGATCCGTCAGGTGCTCTACATGGCCAGCATGTCGGCCATGCGGCATGAACCTCGCCTGCGGGACTTTTACCAGTCGCTGCGAGCGCGGGGCAAGGAAGGCAAAGTGGCCATCGTGGCGGTGATGCGGAAGATGCTGGTGATTCTCAACGCCCGTATGCGTGACGCTCAAGGCGGATCGATCCCCGCCTGAAGTCACCTCGGGCATACCTCAAGAGGCTGCCGGCCAGCGGCCGGCACTACCGTGCCCGTTTACCGGAAGGGATGGCGCTCCTCCAGCAACACAGTTGCTCCAGGGACGGATTCACGGCGTCCCCGCCAATCCCACCCGCCCAGCCTTCACTCGGAAACCCAGCTTTCAGCGACCAACCCCACCCCACCACGGAGGGGGCCCCGCCGTTCGCCGATCCCCGCCGAAGGCGCACTCTCCGCAGGAAAAATAATTTGCACGACGGTGTCGATCCTCGCGCCCCTGGTTCGTTGTAAGAGGGAAGGGCACGCACCCGCAGCCCAGCGGAGACCGCAATGAAAGTGATGGTGATCGTCAAAGCCAACGCCGATTCCGAAGCCGGGCGCATGCCCAGCGAACAGGAACTGGCCACCATGGGCGCCTACAACGAACAACTGGTGGCCGCCGGCATCATGCTCGCCGGGGAAGGCCTGCATGCCACCCAGCGCGGCCGGCGCGTCCATTTCGGCGGCGGTACGCCCCGGGTCGAGAGCGGCCCGTTCGGCCCGGCCGGCGAGCAGATCGCCGGGTTCTGGCTGTGGGAGGTGCGCTCGCTGGACGAGGCCACCGAATGGGCCAGCCGTGCGCCATTCGGTGCGGGCGGTGCGCTGGAGCTGCGCCCGTTGATCTCCGCCGAAGACTTCGGCGAAGCCTTCACCCCTGAATTACAGCAGCAGGAACAGCGTCTGCGTGAGCAGCTCGACCGTGCCTGAGCACGGCTGCGCATTCATCCCATCCTACGGAGCATCCCCATGAAACTGATTCCCTTCCTCGGCTTCAGCGGCCAGGCCCACGACGCAATGGCGTTCTACGCCAAGGCACTCGGCGGCCAGGTCACGTCGGAGATGAAGTACCGCGACATGCCGCCGTCCGACGGCTCGCCGGGCTGCAATGAAATGCCGGCCGACACCCTCGACCATGTGGCCCACAGCCAGCTGGAGATCGGCGCGGCGATCCTGATGGCAGCCGATGGTCCCGGCGGCGGCGAGGGGGGCTCGACCACCATCAACGTCGACGTGGACAGCATCGAAGAAGCCGAGCGCGTTTTCGCGGCGCTGGCCGAGGGTGGCCAGGTGCAGATGCCGATCGCCGAAACCTTCTGGGCCCACCGCTGGGGCATGTTGACCGACCGCTACGGCAAGCCGTGGATGGTCAACTGCATGAAGCAGTCCTGAGTCCTCATTCTTTCATCCACAAGGAGCTTTACCGATGAGTGCACCGCAACCGCAGATGATCTTCGTCAACCTGCCCGTGCAGGATCTGAACGCATCCAAGGCCTTCTTCGCCGCGCTGGGCTACAGCTTCAACCCGACCTTCACCAATGACGATGCGGCCTGCATGGTCATCAGCGAGAGCATCTTCGTGATGCTGCTGACCCAGCCGTTCTTCAAGCAGTTCACCAACAAGTCGATTGCCGATGCGCACAGCCACACCGAGGTGATCACCTGCCTGTCGGCCGACAGCCGCAAGGCGGTGGACGCCATGGTGGACAAGGCGCTGGCCGGCGGTGCCAGCGAACCGCAGCCGGCGCGCGACTACGGCTTCATGTACCAGCGCGGCTTCCAGGACCTGGATGGACATCTCTGGGAAATCGCACACATGGACGGCGAGCCGGGCTGAGCGGCCGCCGCAGGGAGAATCCCCATGGCTTACGTGGATGCTTACGTATTGCCGTGCCCGCAGGACAAGGTGGCGGCCTATCGCCGCCTTGCCCGCCAGGCCGGCGCAGTGTGGAAGGACCATGGCGCGCTGCAGTACATGGAATGCGTGGCCGATGACGTGCAACCCGGGAAATGGACCTCGTTCCCGCAGGCGGTGAAGCTCAAGCCCGGCGAAACGGTGATCGTGGCCTTCGTGGTGTTCCGCACGCGTGCCGCGCGCGACCGCATCAACAAGAAGGTGATGGCCGACCCGCGGCTGGCGCATATCGGCCCGAAGGACATGCCGTTCGATACCAAGCGCATGTTCTGGGGCGGCTTCAAGCCGATCGTGGAAGCGTGAACGCCGGCGCTTGTGCGGGCCGGGCTCGCATGCTGTGATCGGCGCATGCACGAGCCCGCCCTGAGCCAGCGCCTGGACACCCTCTGGCGGATGGAATCGCCAGTGTTGATCGCGCGCCTGGCGCGGCTGCTCGGCGGCGATGTCGGTCGTGCCGAAGAGCTGGCCCAGGACACCTGGCTGGCCGCGCTGGAGCGTTGGCCGGTGCAGGGCATCCCGGACAATCCTGGAGCCTGGCTGATGACCACCGCGCGCAACCGTGCCATCGATGTGCTGCGCCAGCACCGTCGGGTGGCGCAGCAGCATGCGCAATGGGGAGAGGAACTGCATCCGGCCGCATTGCCCGCGCCCGACGACAGCCAGGCGCTGGAAGACGACATCGGCGATGACCTGCTGCGGCTGATGTTCGTGGCCTGCCATCCAGTCCTGCCTGCCGACGCGCGGGTAGCGCTGAGCCTGCGCCTGCTGGGCGGGCTGACCACGACCGAGATCGCCCGCGCGTTCCTGCAGCCGGAGCCGACCATCGCCCAGCGCATCGTGCGTGCCAAGCGCACGTTGGCGCAGAAGCAGATCCCCTACGAAGTGCCGCGTGCCGATGCATTGCCGGAGCGACTGGCCTCGGTGCTGGAGGCGATCTACCTGGTGTTCAACGAAGGCTATGCAGCCAGTGCAGGCGACGACTGGATGCGACCGGCGCTGTGCGCCGAGGCGCTGCGGCTGGCGCGCATCCTCGCCCATCGCATGCCGGTGCCGCCGGTACTGGGTCTGTTGGCGCTGATGGAACTGCAGGCCTCGCGCGCGGCGGCACGGGTGGATGCGCAGGGTGCGCCGATCCTGCTGGACCAGCAGAACCGGGCGCGCTGGGACTGGCTGCAGATCGAACGCGGCCAGCAGGCACTGGCGCGTGCGGTGTCGGCGGGCGGCGGCGATGACCCCTATGTGCTGCAGGCGCGGATCGCTTTCTGCCATGCCAGTGCGCGGCGTGCCGAAGACACCGACTGGGCGCGCATCGCTGCACTGTATGCGCAGCTGCTGCAGGTAATGCCATCGCCGGTGGTGGCATTGAACCGGGTGGTGGCGGTGTCGCGCAGCGAAGGCGCGTTCGCGGCATGGGCACTGTTGCAGCCGCTGCTGGACGAGCCACGCCTGCAGGGCTACGCACCGCTGATGGTGGTGCGCGGCGAACTGCTGCAGCAGTTGGGGCGGGAGCAGGATGCGCGTGACGCATTCGCCTCGGCAGCGGCGTTGAGCCAGAACCAGGCAGAGCGGACCCTGCTGCGGCAACGGGCCGGCCTGCCGCAGGAAAATTGAAGCCGACAAGGTCAGCACTTGTCGGTTTGCCCCGGAGCGGCTATGTTTCGCGCCCAGCGGGCGTGTTCGCGCCTGTCATTCGTGTGTCGTGACCGAGGAGCGGTTGGATGTTTTCAAGGACGAAGAGCGCACCGCGCGCTTTTGCGCGCCTGCTTGCCTATGCCCTGTGCCTGGCCGTATGGCCGTTGGCCAGCCAGGCCGCAGACAAATCGCAGCAGGCCTACTGGGCCGGCTTTGCCTATACCGCTGACGCCGCCGCCGTACAGGCGACCACCCCGCACGCGCATGCCGTGCTGGAAAAGCGTGGCCTGATTCCGCTCAACCAGACCCTGGCACAGGCGCTCAAGCGCCGCGCGCCGGCCAACCTGGAACTGATCGACCAGCCGGTGGCGATGCTCGACGGCACCACCAGTGCCGTGGTGCTGGCCGCTGCGCTGGACCGCGAGCTGGTATCGGTCGAACCGATCGGCGACCAGTACAAGGTGCTGGTGGAAGTGGCACTGCAGGCGCTGTTCTTCGATTTCCGCGAGCGCCAGGTGATCGCCTCCTATCCGCTTACCCTGCAGCGCATCGACGTGCAGGAGTACCGCCCGGACAGCGACGATATCGATGCGATCGTCGCCGATCTGCTGTACGGCGGTGCCGATACCAGCCTGTCGCAGGTGCTGGCCACCACCCTGGCCCAGGCCAAGCTGCCGGAAGCGGCCACGCGTCGCCTGCAGGTGGGTGCGGTGACCTTGTCCGACGCCACGCTGGCCAAGCTGCCCGACCCGAAGTGGGCCGGTCCGCTGCGCGCCACGCTGGCCCATGAACTGTCCAAGACGCTGTCGTCCAATACCGGTGTCGGCCTGCTGCCGCCGGCCTCGGGCCAGGCGATCGGCGGTGCCATGGCCGCGCGCTTTGCCGACGGCAAGGTCTACCAGCTGAAGATCCCCGAGGCCGACTACGTCATCAGCCTGCAGGTGGATGCGCTGAAGAACGGCGTCATCAGTGAAACGCCGGCGATGAAGACGATGCTGTTCGGCGCCTTCTTCACCGCCAAGGTCACCGAGCCGTTCTCCGGCAAGGTGTACTTCGAACAGCCGCTGCGCAAGGGCGCCACCAAGGTGGTGCCGGTCACGCAGTGGCAGGTCGACCAGTGGTCGGCCAGCTACGAAACCCTGCTGGCCGGCTTCGATGCCTTTGCCGGCGCCGCCGCCAAGCGTGCCGATTCGCGCGCCTGGCTGGACGAGCAGAAGCCCGGCGGACGCCCGCTGCAGCAACAGACCCAAGCCCTCCAGGAGTTGATCAAATCATGTCGCTGATGCGTACCATCCTGCTCATCCTCATCGCCCTGGCGGTGGCCTCGCCGGTCGCCGCGCAGACCGCCAGCTCGCGAGGTACCGGTTCGGCCAGCTACAGCCTGCGCCTGAGTGCCGATACCCGTGCGCAGGCCCTGAACAAGGCCAAGGCCAATGCACTGGAGGCGTACATCGCCGAATCCGGTGCGGCCAAGCTGCGCCTGTTCGAATCGCGTCGCGCCGAGTTCCTCGGTGAAATCGACCGCTACGTGCTCAGCGCCGTGCAGCTGTCGGACAACGAAGACAAGAAGGCCAAGACCTACAGCGTTACCGTCCGCGCCGAAATCAACACCACCCTGCTGCAGACCAAGCTGGACGCCGGTTCGGCCGTGGCCGGTGCCACCGCCGCACAGCGCTCGCTGCTGACCTTCCTGTTCATGGCGCGCTCGCAGGACACCGTGCAGTCGTTCCAGGACAAGGAATACCGCCGCGTCGACGCCAGCAGCAGCTACAGCGAGAACACCCGTGAGGGCGACAGCTTCCGCGGCAACTCGGTCAGCACCAACGGCAGCATCAACCAGAACGGTTCGGTGTCGGTTACCAGCGGCGGCAGCACCACCGCCCGCAGCGACAACATCAGCTGGAAGGTGGCCAACGCCGCCGAAGTCAACACGGCCATGACCGGTGCCTTCAGCGCCGCCGGCTACGAAGTGGTTGAAGCCGAATACGTGGAAGGCGAATCGCGTGGCCTGCTCAGCATCGAGCGCATCCGCAAGGACTTCAGCACCGGCAACGATCTCTCCGCGGCCACCCTGCGTGACACCGCCAACGGCATCCGCGCGGCGAACATCCCGTACATCGCTGTCGGTACCCTCGACGTCGGCATGCGCGACCGTGATCCGGCCAGCGGCAACACTCGCGTGTTCGTCACTGTCACCGGCAAGGTGCTGGACGTGACCGGTCGCTTCCCGCGCACCGTGTCGTCGGTGGGCCCGGTGCAGTTCTCCGGTACCGGCCCGAACGAAACCGTCGCCCGCACCAATGCACTGCAGCTGGCTGCCGAAAAGGCCGCCCAGCAGATGATCAACGAGCTGAACGTCAAGGCGGTCCGCTGACGTTACCGCTGCGCTCGCCGGGCATGGCCCGGCGCTACCGGCCCTGGTGGGTGCCGAGCGTGCTCGGCACCCACCCGCTGCTATCCCCGATCCCGCGCGCCGCATTGCGGCCGTCTCTCCCAAAGGACTCTTCCATGATCCGTAATACCGCTCTCGTCGTGGCCATCGCGGCCGCCACCCTGTCGATGCCGGCCCACGCCCAGTTCGGCAAGCTGAAGGACCTGGCCGGCGGCGCCACCGGCACCTCCAGCAGCAGCGCCAGCGCTGCCGCCCCGGACGAAGCCGCGCAGGAAGCGCTGGTCCGTCGTTTCGTCAGCTCGCAGTCGCACTCGCTGCAGGCACAGACCTCCTTCGCCCGTGCCTTCGGCCTGGCCGAGCAGGTGCAGCTGCTGGAAGCCGAGCGCCAGGCGCTGTCGTCCGGTTCGGTGAACGTCGATGCGATGAAGAAGTCGGTGTCGGTCAGCGAAGCCGCCCAGGCCGCCATCGACGAGCGCCAGGCCGCACAGCCGGAACTGAATGCTGAATCCAAGCAGCACTACGCCGAAGGCCTGGTCTCGCTGCTGGCCTCGGCTGCCGAAGCACAGAAGCTGAGCGGCGAAGCCAGCGGCTTTGCGGCCGGCATGAAGAACCTGGGCGCCACCCAGATGGCCACCGTTGGCCGCAAGCTGGCCGCTGGTGCCTGGGTTGCCAAGGAATCGCCGGGCTTCATCAAGGGCCTGTACGGCTCGACCAAGTCGGCTGTGACCTTCGCCAAGAAGAGCAAGGTGAAGGTGCCGTCCAACGCCGATTCGATGCTGGATTCGCTCTGATACGAGGCAGCTCCGCATGCGTACGACGACTCGATTGATCGGCCTGGGCCTGGCAGCGGCCCTGCTGGCAGCCTGCGGCAAGCAGGATGCACCGGCAGAAACCGCTCCGGCCAAGGACAAGGCTGCCAGTGCACTGGCCAGCAATGCGCCGGTGCAGGAAGCGCCCCTGCGTGGCACGCCGGATTTCGGCGGCACCACCCAGGTCGCGCGTGAAGCCGACGGTATCGGCAGCACCCCGGAACTGGCGGTGCTGGCGGCATTGCAGTCGGCCGTGGCCCAGGTCAACGGCGTACGCGTGGCCAGCCAGATGCAGAGCCTGCGCGCAGGCCTGCATGTGGACGTGGACGGTGAACACGTCGGCGATATCCGCGCCGACGCGTTCTCCCAGCAGATGATTGCCGGCTCGCAGGGCGCGGTGCTGGGCTATGAAATCCTCTCGCAGGATGAAGTGAGCCAGCTCGACGAAGAAACCATCGCCCGCGTGCGTGCCAGCGACGAAGGCTGGAGCTTCAAGGGGTCGGCCTCGGCCAGCGCTTCCGGCGAAGCCTCCGCCAAGGGCGGCTCGGCGTCGGCCAGCGTCAAGGAAAACTACGAAGAGCAGGTCAAGGTGGACGCCAAGCGCGGTGCCAGCTCCTTCGATTCGGACGTCACCCGGCGCAGCATGCGCAGCTACTGGAAGGTGCGTGTACGCGCGCAGATTGCCCAGTACCGCGCACCGGATGAAGAAGGCAAGCCGAAGATCGTGGTGGCCCTGCCGCGCACCAAGTCGGGCAGCTATGCCGTTGGCGATGGCCGGGTGAACGCCGACGAGGTCGCCCAGGCGATCCGCGCGCGGCTGTCCGACACGCTTACCCAGACCCAGCGCTTCATCGTGCTGGACCGCGAGTTCGGCGACGAACTGCAGGCCGAGATCGACCACATCAACAGTGGCAACGTGCGCCTGCAGGACACCGCGCGCGTCGGCCAGCAGCTGGCGACCGACCTGATCCTGATTCCGACCATTGAACGCTTCGAGTACCCGCGCAGCGTGCGCAACCTGCGCATGTCCGATCGCCAGGTGACCTCGTATTCCGGTGGCGGCCGCATCACCCTGCGCCTGGTCAATGCCACCACCGGCCAGGTGGTGATGTCCGACAGCTTCGACCATCAGTTGGCCTCGACCGGCCCCAGCACGCTGCCGCGCGTGGTCAACGGCCGCAGCATGGCCGCCTCGATGATGGACTCGCTGTCCGCGCAGATCGGCAGCACGATCGTCACCACGCTGTTCCCGGTGTCGGTGGTGTCCGTCGATGGCGACCAGGTGGTGCTGAGCCAGGGCGGTGACACCGTGCAGGTGGGCCAGCGCTGGCAGGCCGTGCGCCTGGGCGAAGAGCTGAAGGACCCGCAGACCGGCCGTTCGCTCGGCCGCAGCGAGCATCCGTGCTGCACCATCCGCATCGACCGCGTTGCCGCGCAGACCTCCTACGGGACCCTGGAAGAGGGCGTCGACGCGATGCGCGGTGGTTTCCGCCCCGGCCAGATCGAACTGCGCCAGAAGCTGGGCAGCAAGCCCAAGGCCACCGCCGGCGCAACCGCATCGGCCGCCCCGGCCGCCGCAGCGCGTCCGGCCAGCAAGCCCAAGCCCAAGCCCGCCGCCGCCCCGGCCGAAGACCCGAACTGGTAAGACACCTCGGTTCGAGGCACGTGGGGGTCAGATCCCTTTCCCGCCGGGAAAGGGATCTGACCCCTTCTTGTTTCTGCTGATCCACGCATGGCGTGGATCTACTGTGTCGACCAAGGTCGACACCTACCAAGAGCATCACACGCCGTTCCGACAGATCGCAGAAATCTGTCCAAGGCGGGGAGGGTCCGGTTGCGGGGGGGGACCGCGGCTGCCGGGTGCAGGGCGCAGCCCTGCCGAACCTCTTACCCCTTACACTCCAGAACGATTTCCCTGCTGGAGAGAGCAATGAAGCGAGTAGTACTGGGCGTGCTGGCCCTGTCGGTGTCGAGCGCACTGATGGCGGCCACCCCGAAATTCGATGGCGCGCGGATCTCCGCCGACGTCAAGGAACTGGCCTCCGACGCCTACGAAGGCCGCTCCCCGGCCACCGCCGGCGAACAGAAGACCATCGCCTTCCTCAGCAAGCAGTTCGCCGACGCAGGCCTGCAGCCCGGCGGCGACCTGAAGGACGGCAAGCGCCTGTGGACCCAGGCCGTGCCGCTGCGCAAGGGCGACATCGTCGGCACCCCGCAGCTGTCGCTGCAGCAGGGCGGCAAGACCATCGCGCTGGAGCAGGGCAAGCAGATCGCCGTGCGTGCAGCCATGAACGGCGCCACCAACGTGGATATCAGCAAGGCACCGCTGGTGTTCCTCGGCTATGGCGTAAAGGCGCCGGAGCGCAACTGGGACGACTTCAAGGGCGTGGACCTGAAGGGCAAGATCGCCGTCGTGCTGATCAACGACCCGGACTTCGAGACCGGCAAGGGCGACTTCGACGGCAAGGGCATGACCTGGTATGGCCGTTGGCCGTACAAGTACGAAGAAGGCGCACGCCAGGGTGCACTCGGTGTGCTGATCGTGCATGAGACCGCCCCGGCGTCGTATGGCTGGGCCACGGTGGCCGGCTCCAACACCAACACCATGTTCGACGTGGTGCGCGACAATCCGGCTGACAGTCATCCGCTGCTGGAAGGCTGGATCCAGCGCGATCTGGCGGTCGAACTGTTCCGCTCGGCCGGGCAGGATTTCGAGGCGCTGAAGAAGAAGGCGCAGCAGCGCGACTTCACCCCGGTGCCGCTGACCGGCGCCAGCCTGGATGCGAAGTACGCGGTGAAGACCGAAGTGATCACCTCGCACAACGTGGCCGCGCGCCTGGAAGGCAGCACGCATCCGGACGAGACCGTCATCTACAGCGCGCATTGGGACCACATTGGCGTGGGCGAGCCCGACGCACGCGGCGACCGCATCTTCAACGGCGCGCTGGACAACGCCAGCGGCACCGCCTCGCTGATCGAACTGGCGCGTGGCTTCGCCAAGGCACCGCGTCCGCAGCGTTCGGTCGTGTTCCTGGCGGTAACCGCCGAGGAGAAGGGCCTGCTGGGTTCGGAGTACTACGCAACGCACCCGCTGTACCCGCTGGAAAAGACCGTGGCGATGATCAACATGGACGGCATGGCGCCGTTCGGGCCGTCGCGCGATTTCGGCATCTACGGCGCGGCGCGCTTCGAGCTGCTGGACCAGTTGAAGGACGTGGCCAAGGGCTGGGACATCCGCTACACGCCGGACCCGAAGCCGGAAGCCGGCCTGTTCTTCCGTTCCGACCACTTCCCGTTCGCCAAGCGTGGCGTGCCCGCGCTGTCCTGGTCGGCCGGGCAGGACTGGGTGGACGGTGGCGTCGCGGCGGGCAAGAAGGCGTCCGAGGACTACACCGCCAAGCGTTACCACCAGCAGGGCGACGAGTGGCAGCCGGACTGGGTGTTTGCAGGCGCTGCCCGCGACCTGGAAGTGCTGTACACCCTGGGCAACCAGCTGGCCAATTCGCGCAGCTGGCCGAACTGGAGCAAGGACGAGGCGTTCCGCGCCGTGCGTGACGCCAGCGCCGACCAGCGCAGATAAGCGTAGGCGGGGTGCCACCCCGCCACACCTGGTAGCGCCGGGCCATGCCCGGCGTTTCCGTGAGGGCTTCCATCGCCGCTTTCCGGCCCTTCGTCGCACATCGCTTGTTTGCCCGAAGGGCCGCTCTATGCTCGGCTCACCCCTTCCACCAAGGCGCCGCCGTGATCGCCAGCTTCTCCCTCATCATCCGTCATCTGCTGGCCTGGGCCGCGGCGCTGTTCGTTGCCGGCATGGTCTGGAGTGGCATCTTCAGCGGCATGAACGACGGCCCAGGCTGGGTGTTCGGGCTGCTGGTGATGTTCCTGATGATTTCCGCTCTGGGCAGCGCGATCACCCACGTGCGCCGGGTCTGGCTGGTGGCCGGTCGCCTCGATGGCACCACCTTGTCCGGCCGCCAGCGCCGGCAGATCGAACTGCCGATGGATGCCGGCCAGGCCTTCGCAGTGGTCGAGGCTGCCGTCGGCGAGCTGCCGCGGGTGGAAGAAGTGGAGAGTTCTGCCGGCAGTCTGCAGGTACGTGCCTATGTGCGGCGCGTCGACCTGTGGAACGGCCGGCAACCGTCGCGCTGGAACCTGCCGGCGCGGCTGGCGATCAAACGCAACAGCGTGCTGGCCACGGTAACGCCGGGGCAGGGCACCAGCACCGTCACCCTGCTGTTCGAACCGGACGCCGGCTGGTGGGCCGATCTGCTGGCACTGGATGAAGGCAGCAACTATGAGAACGCCGAAGCGGTGACCCGTGCGATCAGCCGCCGCGTGGCTGACCAGCGCCGCGACGAGCAGGCCGCTGCCGAACAGACCCAGGTGGAAAAGGAACTGTCGGTCGCGCGCTTGAACCTGCTGCACGCGCAGGTCGAGCCGCACTTCCTGTACAACTCGCTGGCCAATGCGCAGGTGCTGACCCGCACCGACCCGGCGCGCGCCGAGCAGATGCTCGGCCACCTGATCCAGTACCTGCGCAGTTCGCTGCCGCAGGTGGACGAATCGGTTTCCACGCTGGGCGTGGAGCTGGAACGTACCCGCGCCTATCTGGAAATCCTGCGCATCCGCATGGGCGCACGGCTGGCGGTGGAAGTGCAGGTGCCCAGCGAGCTGCACGAAGTGAAGATGCCGGCGATGGCGCTGCAGACCCTGGTCGAGAATGCGATCAAGCACGGCCTGGAGCCCAAGCCCGGCGGCGGCACGATCTGGATCCTCGCGCGGGGTTTCGATGACCATGTCACCGTGACGGTCGCCGACGATGGGCTCGGTTTCGGACAGGGCACCAGCGGCACCGGCATCGGCCTGAAGAACCTGCGCGAGCGCCTGCGCTTGACCTGCGGCGAGCAGGCCGGAGTGGCGATCGTGGCCAATTTCCCCAGTGGTGTAGCCGCTACCATGACCCTGCCGCAGTCGGCCAAGGAGCCCAGCCATGCCGCTTGAAGCGCTGATTGCCGAAGACGAGGAGCTGCTGCGGCACTCGCTGGTCGAGCAGCTCGGGCGGCTGTGGCCGGAGCTGAAGCTGGTGGCCGAATGCGAGGACGGTGCCAGTGCGCTGGAACAGCTGGCCGAGAAGCAGCCGGACATTGCCTTCCTCGACATCCGCATGCCCGGCATCAGCGGCATCGAAGTGGCGCGGTCATTGGCCGAACTGAGCCCGCGCACGCAGGTGGTGTTCGTCACCGCCTACGACCAGTACGCCATCGATGCCTTCGAGCAGGGCGCGATGGATTACCTGCTCAAGCCGGTCAGTGACGAACGGCTGCTGGCCACGCGCGATCGCATTCTTTCGCGGCTGCCATCCACGCGACAGGACGATGCGGTGCTGGAGCGCCTGCTGCAGCGCCTGGGTGCAGGCCCGGCCGCCAACGACCGGCCGCCCCTGGCCTGGATCACCGCCAGCAACGGCCGCGATACGCAGCTGATCATGCTCGACGATGTGATCTATTTCCGCGCTGACAACAAGTACACCACGGTGGTCACTGCAGCCGGCGAAAGCCTGCTGCGCACACCGCTGCGCGAGCTGCTGGAAGTGCTCGATCCGCTGCACTTCCGCCAGGTACATCGCTCCACCATCGTCAACATGAAGGCGGTGGCAGCCGTCAGCCGCGACGATACCGGCCGTGGCGTGCTGCGCCTGCGCCAGCGTGCCGAGACCCTGGTGGTCAGCCAGCCGTTCATGAGCCTGTTCCGCGGCATGTAGCCGCAGCCATTGCCATCGACCGAGGAACGAACATGCGCCGTATCCTGCTTGTAGGTGTCGCCGTGCTGGCCATCGCCGGCTGCGAAAAGTCCAGCAACACGTCGATCACCCGCACCAATGCCAATGGCGTGGACACGCTGTACAGCAAGAGCACGGTGGTCGATGGCGTGGCGCGTTTCGAATGCATCGCCAGCAGCAGTGGCCAATGCCATTACCTGGTGCTGGCGCCGGGCTGCAGCACCGACACCGCTTGCGCGACGCCGCCGCTGCGCCGGTTCGCGGTGGCCGCAGGCAAGACCGAGCAGGTGAGCGGTCTGCCGAAGGACTTCCGCCAGTGCGTCAGCGACGTGCAGAAAGAACAATGCCACCGTGACTGAGCACGGTGGCATTGTGGCTCCCCCCGGATTGCGTTCGGCTCAGTAAGCCGGCTGCAGCGTCATGTCGTGATGGTGTTCGGTTTCACCGACATGATTCAGGCGACCCACCAGTTCGGAGTGCTGCTTCATGCGCCCGATCTCGGTCATGATGCGGATGTCCTCGTGGCGCAGCTCGCGCTTGGCGGTGACCGCCTGCTTGTAGTCCAGCACTTCCGGATAGTGTTCAGCCAGGTCCAGCGCTTCGGCCACGTGCTCGACGCTGTCGGCCTTGGAGGTGATGCGCGCGCGGCTGTTGAAGGCCTTCATCCAGCGTTCGAAGCCCGCTGTGCGGTCGAACATGTTGGCCATGAACCAGATCACGAACAGGATCGAGATCCACGAGCCGAACACCACGACCACGCGGGTGAAGGTGATGTGGTAATCGTCGCGCCACAGGTAATTGGTGATCAGGCCGAGGATCAGCAGCGAAGCCGCCTGCCATCCGACGATCGAAGTGATCAGCCATTGGCACTTGGCCTGGGCCAGCACCGCCACTTCATCGCGGATCTGCTGTTCGCTGAGGCTGCGCCAGTGCGCGACCTGTTTTTCGAACGGGCTGCTGTAGAGCTCGTTGTCGCGAAGCAGTAATCCCAAACCCTTGAACAAAGCAATCATGGCTGGCTCCTTGTGGAACGTGCGGCGATCTGCAGTGGACGGTGTGGCGGGTTCAGTTCTAGCACTTCCAGCGAGCGGTGCAATGGCCCCAAGGCCACGCGGCACAAGGGCTCAGCCTGAACAGGTGAATATTGGTGCGCCGCAGCATTGCCCGCGTGGCCTGCGACAAGATGTCGCAGGGTGAAATGTGCTGCGCGCGCACATGAAACCGACGCTGAGCGGATGGGCTCGCTGTGCCGGTCGTGATCGACCAGAATCGGGGTGGACCGCGCAGGACGCGGTCCGTCCCTCCGCCGATCTGGACCCGTGATGCCGCCCTTGCTGCACCGTCTTTCCCGCCCCGTCACCGCGCCGATCCGGCGCTGGGTCCTGGATGCGTTTCCGCGTGGCCAGAGCGGCATCGACTACGACCATCCACTGGGCGATCCCGGCTGGTTCGGGCCGGACAGCGTGACCTGGCGGATGCACGCTGAGCTGCCCTCGATGCTGGCCGGCGGTCTGTGTGCGCTGATGCTGCAGACGCTGCATCCGCGCGCGCTGGCCGGTGTCTACGATCATTCCAATTTCCGCCAGGACCTGGTCGGCCGCCTGCGCCGTACCACTGCTTTCGTGGCCGGCACCAGCTACGCGCCGGCGCGCGAGGTGGAAGCGCTGGTGGCCAAGGTGCGGCGCATCCACGCGCAGGTCCGCGGGCATACCGCGCAGGGTGAGCCGTATGCCGCCGATGATCCGCACCTGCTGACGTGGGTGCACGTGACCGAGGCCTACGGCTTCCTGCAGGGCTATCGCCGCTACGGGCGCGAGGTGCCTGCCGCGATCGCCGACCGCTATTACGACGAGTACCGCTGCGTGGCCGAAGCGCTGGGCGCGGTGGACGTACCACGCAGTGCAGCG
The DNA here is from genome assembly GCF_019793815.1 of Stenotrophomonas sp. DR822. Classification (NCBI taxonomy): domain Bacteria; kingdom Pseudomonadati; phylum Pseudomonadota; class Gammaproteobacteria; order Lysobacterales; family Lysobacteraceae; genus Stenotrophomonas; species Stenotrophomonas sp. DR822. Next base: position 2,241,000 of record NZ_CP081826.1, on the reverse strand, counting down.
GAAGTGGATGCGTATTTCTGTGCACGGCAGCCGGAGCTGGTGGTGGACGAACGCTCACGCGAAGTGCTGCAGGTGCTGTCCGGCGTGCGCCTGCCGGTGCCGGTGCCCGGCCTGTCGCGCGAGATCTTCCTCGGTGCCGGTGCCGCGCTGCTGCCGGACTGGGCCGAGGGCATGCTCGAGCGCAGCGCGCGGCAGCGTGCGCAGGCCGCAGCTTCGGCGAAGCTGATGCAGGGCATGGCGCCGCTGTTCCGCCGCGCGCTGCCCGATGGCCTGGCCAGCCGCGCCTGCGCCCGCGTGGGTGTGCCGGTGGAATCGTTGCGCGAGTGGCCGGCATTGCCCCGGTAGGCGCCGACCTTGGTCGGCGCGCTTTGCCGCGGTGCCCATCCATGCGATGCGTGGATGCCGGAAGAACGCCAACCAAGGTTGGCGTCTACCCATGGAAATAAAACGGGCGCCTTTCGGCGCCCGTCTGCGTTACATCACCACACCTTGACCCGCTTGTCCGGGGCCAGGTACAGCTTCTGGCCTTCCTTCACTTCAAACGCCGGGTACCAGGCGTCGATGTTGCGCACCGTCAACGCGCGGAACTGGCCCGGTGCATGCACGTCGGTCAGCAGCGAATTGCGCAGCGCCTGCTCGCGGCTCTTGCTGCGCCAGGCCTGGGCGAAGCCGAGGAAGAAGCGCTGGTCCGGGGTGAAACCTTCCAGGGTCTGGCCCGGCTTGCCCTGCAGCGACAGCTGGTAGGCATCGTAGGCGGTACCCAGGCCGGCGACATCGGCGATGTTCTCGCCCAGCGTCAGCTTGCCGTTCACATGTACACCCGGGAACGGCTCGTAGCTGCTGAACTGCGCGGCCAGTGCATCGCCGGCCGCGTTGAACTGCTTGAGGTCTTCGGCCGTCCACCAGTTGTGCAGCTTGCCGGTGTCATCGAACAACGCACCGGCGTTGTCGAAGCCATGGCTGATTTCGTGGCCGATCACCGCGCCGATCGCACCGTAGTTCACTGCGTCGTCGGCGGCACCGTCGAAGAACGGCGGCTGCAGGATCGCCGCCGGGAACACCAGGCGGTTTTCCAGCGGCACATTCATCGCGTTGATGGTCTGCGGCAGCATCGCCCACTCGCTGTGGTCGACCGGCTTGCCCAGCTTGGCGATGTTGCGCTGGTACTCGAACAGCTCGGCGCGCTGCGCATTGCCCAGCGGATCATCACGACGGATGTCCAGGCCGGTGTAGTCGCGCCACTTGTCCGGATAGCCCATGCCCACGGTCAGGCCGGCCACCTTGGCCTTGGCGCTGGCCTTGGTCTGCGGTGACATCCAGGCCAGTGCATCGATGCGCTTGGCGAAGGCGGCGATGATGTTCTTGGCCATCTCGTCGGCACGTTCCTTGGTCTTGGCATCGAAGTGCTTTTCGACGTAACGCTTGCCGATGGCCTCGCCGACGGCACGGTTGGCGTCATCCACGGCGCGCTTCCAGCGGTCGCTCTGCTGTGGCGTACCGCTCAGCGCGGTGCCGTGGAAGGCGAAGCGCGCATCGGCGAACTTCTTCGGCAGGTAGGCAGCGGCGCGGTCCAGCGCGTGGAAGGTCATGTAGTCCTTCCAGGCATCCAGCGGCTCGGTGGCCACCAGCTTGGACAGGCCGGCCACGGCCTTGGGCTGCCACACGATGAAGTCCTGCTGCTGGCCCAGCTTGGCAGCGTCCAGGAACGCGGCCCAGTCCATGCCCGGGGCCTTGGCGTTGAAGTCGGCCTGGGTCCAGGGGTTGGCGCCCTTGGTCACGTCATTGGTTTCTTCCTGCGTGGCATGCGCCTGGGCGATCTTCGTTTCCAGGGCGAGGATGCGCTGCGCCTTGCCGGCCGGGTCGGCCACGCCGGCCAGCTGCAGCACCTGCGCGATGTAGGCCTGGTACTGCTTGCGCAGTTCGGCCATGCGGCCACCGCCCAGGTAGAAATCGCGGTCCGGCATGCCCAGGCCGCCCTGCACCAGGTACGGCGCGGTACGGTCCGGCTGCAGCAGGTCCACCGACACCCACAGGCCGAACAGGCGGTCGGTGTAGAAGTTGGTGGCATTGAGCAGGTCGACGTCGGCGCGCACGTCGCCGCCGAGGGCGCGGGCCAGGCCGGCCTTGTCGGCGATCGCATCGATGTTCTTCAGCTGCGGCTGCACCGGTGCCAGGCCGCGCTGCTCGATGCCGGCCTCGTCCATGTAGGCGGCGTAGTAGTCGCCGATCAGCTTGTCTTCGCCGCTGGCCTGGGCGTTGCCGGCAGCGCCTTCCAGGATCGCGCGGGTGTCGGCCTGGGTCTTCTCGGCAATCACGTTGAAGCTGCCGAAGCGCGAGCGGTCGGCCGGAATCTCGGTGTTCTTCACCCAGCTGCCGTTGGCGAAACCGAAGAAGTCGTCACCGGCGGCGATGCTGCGGTCCATGCCACTGGCATCGAAACCAAAACTGCCCAGCATCGGCTTGGCGGCAGCGGGTGTCGCCTCGGCCGGTGCGGCGGTGCCGGCGGCCGGATCGGCCGGGCGGTCGCAGGCGGCCAGGGACAGGCTGGCAACGATGGCCAGTGCCAGGGTGGGGCGGCGCAGCTTGGACATGGACTTCTCTTGCGGCGGAAAACTCCAAGTCTAATCCGCTGCGGGCCGGCTGGACGTGCTCGACAGGGCCAGCACTGTGCGTGATCTGGCTGAACACGCCGCAGCGATCTTCACGCGGTCACCGGCGTGGTGCATGCTGCGGGCTGGATGTCTGCAGTACCCGGGGGAGGGCGCATGCAGGACAGGTCGAGGCGTCAAGAATGGCGTCCGCCGGCCGTTGAGGTCGGGGATGTGGAGGAATCGTTCGCGCATGAAGCCAGCCGACTGCACAGGGAAGACCGACCGATGCCGGCGCTGAGACACGCGCTGGCCCGGCCGTTGCGTGCCATTACCTGGGGCGGCGTGGTGCTGGGCGTGCTGCTGGCGGCTGGCCTGGCCGCGATGCTGTCCAACGATTACCAGCGCCGGCTGGAAGCCGCGCAGCGGCAGAGCCGGGCGTTGGCGGTGGGCAGCGAACGCCTGCTGGCCCTGGAGCTGCGCAACCTGGAACGGGCGATGGGCGGCATTGCCGCCGATGCGGCCGAACTGTTCCGCACCGTGCCTGCGCAGGCGCCCGCGCTGTTGAACGCCGCCATTGCCGGCGTGCTGCGCCGGCATGCCGAGCTGCACAGCATCGTCGTGCTCGATACCTACGGTCGCGCCCTGACCGCCGGCACGGGCGACCTGCAATTGCCGCTGTGGACCGATCCGCAACGGCGCGGGCAGGGCAGCACGCTGTACATCGGGCCGCCGCAGCGAGCCCGCGATGGCGGCTGGGTGGTACCGCTGGCGCTGCCGATGGCTGGCGATCGCTGGCTGCTGGCACGGCTGCGCTGCGGCGAACTGCAGCGGATCGTAGGCGGGCTGGATGTGGGACCGAGCGGCCTGGCCTCGATCAGCGACGCTGACGGCTACATGCTGGCCCGTGTCCCAGATCCGCATGGCACCGTCGGCCGCCGTTACACGCTGCCGGCGCGCACGCTGCTGGGCCGGCAGGCAGTGGTCGAGCTGGGCAGCATTCCCGGCGCGGTCGACCAGATACCGCGCATCTCCACCATCAGCACCCTCGAGCACAGCCCGTTGGCGGTGCAGGTCGGCCTGGCCGACGAAGACGTGCTGGCGCCGTGGTGGCCGTATCTGCAGGCGGCGATCGCCATCATGCTGGCCTACGTGGCGCTGCTGCTGGTGCTGCTGTACGCGGTGCGCCGCAGCACCCACCGGCAGCAGTCGATGGCCGAAGAACTGCGCACCGGCCACGCCGAGCTGCGCCTGGCCCATCAGGTGGGCCGCGTATGCACCTGGTACGTCGACGAAGACGCCGCGCTGCTGCGCTGGTCGCCGCTGGCGCGCGAGATCTTCGGCGTGCAGACCGATGCGCTGCCGGTGGCCGAATTCTTCGCCCGCGTGCACCACGATGACAGCGCACGCATGCAGCAGGCCTTCGACCAGGCCTTCGCCGGCAGCGCAGTACTCGACGAAGAATTCCGCCTGGTGCTGCCCGGTGGTGCCGTGCGCTGGGTTGCCGCGCGCGGCCAGCGGGTGGCAGTGGCCGACCGGCAGCGGCGCATGATCGGCGCACTGACCGACCTCAGCGAGCGCTACCAGGCGCACGAACAGATGCGCCAGGTAGAACGCCGCTTCCGCCTGCTGTTCGATCGCAACCCCGCGCCGTTCTGGGTGTTCGATCCGGACACCCTGCGCTTCATCGAGGTCAACGAGGCGGCGGTGCAGCAGTACGGCTACAGCCGCGATGAATTCCTGGCGATGAGCATCCTCGACATCCGCCCGCGCGAGGGCTGGGACGAGGTCAAGGGCGCGATCGCGCAGGTGCGCAGTGGTGAACTGCAGGACGCTGCGGTGCGCCTGCACCAGCGCAAGGATGGCACGGTGTTCGAAGTGCGCGTGCACCTGTCGCAGCTGGATTTCGATGGCCAGCCCGCGTGCCTGGTGCTGGCCGAGGATGTCAGCGAGCGGCTGGCCTACGAACGCGATCTGGCCTATCACGCACGCCACAACCCGGCCACCGGCCTGCTCAACGTGCGCGCACTGAGCGAACAGCTGGACGAGCAGGCCGGCGCCTACACCATCGCCTATGTGCAGCTGCGCGGGCTGCAGCTGGTGGCCGATACGCTGGGCCGCGAGATCGGTGATGCGGTACTGCAGTCGATGGCCTCGCGCCTGGGCGGGCTGGGCGCGCGCTTCGGCCTGCTGGCGTTCCAGCCGGCGGAGGATTTCGTGCTGGCGATCGCGCCGGAACACAACACCCAGCGCGTGCTGGACGATCTGCTGCAGATCGTCTCGGCACCGATGCGCGGCCAGGATTCGCTGCACCAGTTCGAACCCCGCATTGGTGTGGCCGTACATGACGCCGATGCAGGCCACAGTGCTGAACAGGCGATCGGCATGGCCGCGCAGGCGGCGCACGCGGCCCGCGCCGAAGGCAACGTGGTGGCCTGGTTCGATGCGGCGGTGACCATCCGCCTGGCCGACCGCCTGCGCCTGGCCGGGCGCATCCACGCGGCCATCGACAACGAATTCCAGCTGTACTTCCAGCCGATCCGGCACGCCAGCGATGGCAGCCCGGCGTCGCTGGAGGCGCTGCTGCGTTGGCCGCAGGCCGATGGCAGCTTCATCCCGCCCAGCGAGTTCATCCAGTTGTGCGAGGACACCGGCCTGATCCTGGCGTTGGGACGCTGGGTGATCCGCGCAGCAGCACAGGCGCAGCGGCGTCTGGTCGAAGCGGGGTGGGGCGAGCTGTCGATCGCGGTCAACGTGTCGGCGGTGCAGTTCTTCAACAGCGATCTGGTGGCCGAGTTCGCCCGCGCGCAGCAGGATTTCGGCCTGGCCCGTGGTGCACTGCACGTGGAGCTGACCGAGAGCAGCCTGATGCGCAAGCCGGCACAGGCGATGCAGACCATGCAGCGCCTGCACGAGCAGGGCATTCGCGTGTCGCTGGACGATTTCGGTACGGGCTACTCGAGCATGTCCTATCTGCAGCACCTGCCGCTGGACGTCCTGAAGATCGATCGCAGTTTTGTGGCCGACGTGGAAACCAATCCCCGCAACGCGTCGATCTGCCGGGCACTGCTGTCGCTGGGCCACAGCATGGGGCTGACGATCATCGCCGAGGGCGTGGAAACGCCGGGACAGCTGGACTGGCTGGCCGCGCATGGTTGCGACCAGGTGCAGGGCTACCTGCTGGGGCGGCCGGCACCGCTGGAAAAGATCATCGCGCAGCTGGATGAGGTTGTCGCCTAGGCCGCGCTTCGCGCTCGCCGGGCATGGCCCGGCGCTACCGTGTCACGGACGCGCCCTTACACCCCGGTTTCCACCAGGTAGTCGATGAAGCTGCGCACCTTGGGGGCGAGATGGCTGCGGCTGGTGTAGACGGCGAAGATGCCGATCGGCTCAGCTTCCCATCCGGGCAGGATGCGCACCAGGCGGCCATCGGCCAGCGCCTCGTGCAACAGGAAGTCCGGCTGCAGGATCACGCCCATGCCGGCAATCGCCGCTTCGCGCAGGACGTCGCCATTGTTGGCGCGCAGCAGGGTGGTCACTGCAACCTTCACTTCGCCACCCGGCCCCTGCAGGGGCCAGTGGTCGCCGGCCGCCCAGTAGCTGTAGCCGAGGCAGGCGTGGGTCTGCAGATCCTCGGGGGCCTGCGGTGTTCCGTGTGCGGCCAGGTAGGCCGGTGCGGCACACAGGCTGATCCGCGATTGGCCCAGGCGCCGCGCGATCAGGCTCGGGCCCGGTTCGCGGGTGATGCGGATGGCCACGTCGTAGCCTTCTTCGACCATGTCCACCAGGCGGTCGGACAGCGCCAGGTCCAGTTCGACCTGTGGGAAGCGTTCGCGGTAGCCGGCCAGCAACGGGCCGAGGCGGGCGATGCCCCAGCTGACCGGTGCGTTGATGCGCAGCGTGCCGGACGGCTCCAGCGCCTGTGCGCCGATGCTGGCCTCAAGCGCATCGAACTCGGCGAGCAGGCGCACGCACTGCGCGTAGTAGGCGGCACCGGCGCTGGTCGGGCTGACCCGGCGGGTGGTGCGGTGGAGCAGGCGGGTGGACAGGCGCTTTTCCAGTGCGGCGACCTGGCGGGTGACACCGGCCGTGGACATGTCCAGCGCCTGTGCGGCGGCGCTGAAGCCGTTGCGTTCAACCACCGCGACGAACACACGCATGGCATCAAGGGTGTCCATTGTTGCGCCTTATGAAATAAATACGGTCGATTGATCGTATTTATCAGCTGCTGGGGACGCAATAACCTGTGGCCCGTCCCTTGCGAGCTGCGTCGGCCCCGCTGCGCTGGCCCGCTGCGGATTCCTGTCTTTGGAGAAGATCATGTCCCGCCTGCCTTCGCTGTACATCTCCCACGGCTCGCCGATGACCGCCCTGCATCCGGGCCAGGTCGGCGTGCGGCTGGCCGAGCTGGCCCGCGACCTGCCGACCCCGCGTGCGATCGTCATCGCCTCGGCGCATTGGCTGGCCCGGCAGCCGCTGGTCGGCAGCCATCCGCAGCCGCCCACCCTCCACGATTTCGGCGGCTTCCCACGCGAACTGTTCGCGCTGCAGTACCCGGCGCCCGGTGATCCGGCGTTGGCTGAAGAGGTGGCGGGCCGCATCGCCGCCGCCGGCCTGCCGGTGGCAGTCGATCCGCAACGTGGCCTCGACCACGGCGCGTGGGTGCCGCTGCGCCTGCTGCACCCGCAGGCCGACATCCCGGTGGTGCCGGTGTCGATCCAGCCGATGCTGGGCCCGCAGCATCAGTTCGCGCTGGGCCGTGCGCTGGCGCCGCTGCGCGAACAGGGCGTGCTGGTGATCGGTTCGGGCAGCATCACCCACAACCTGCACGACTGGGGCCATTACCAGGACGGCAAGCAAGCGCCCTACGTGCGCCCCTTCATCGACTGGGTGGAGCAGCGGCTGGCCGCCAATGACCGCGATGCCCTGTTCGACTACCGCCGACAGGCACCGTTTGCCGAGCGTGCGCATCCCACCGATGAGCATCTGCTGCCGCTGTACTTTGCGATGGGTGCGGCGGGGGAGGGTGGCTTCGGTGCCAAGCGCATCGATGCGGGTGTCGATGCCGGCTTCCTGGCGATGGACCTCTACCGCTTCGATGGTGAGGACCGCGCTCAGGACGCGGCATGACCCCACCGCTGCTGCCAGGGCTGGAACGCCCTGCACAAGGACACGTGCAGGGCCGGTTGGCAGTGCTGCATGACGACGTGGCCAGCACGCCGGCCTGGACCGGGCGGCGCTTGCTGTCGCGGTCCTGACGCGCATTCAGATCGCTGGCCGCAGTGGCGGCCTGCTGTGTTAAGTTTTTTCCCGTCCCCCGGCGCACTCCGGTTTTTCCGGCCCCACGCGCCGCTCCTGTGGAAGAAGCATGCACACCATCGAAGTCGTCCTGGCGATGCTGGTGGCCGTTGTCGCCAGCGGTTACCTGGTTCGCGTCCTGCCATTCTCGTTGCCGCTGCCGCTGGTGCAGATCGGACTCGGCGCGGTGATCGCCGGGGTATTCAACCGCGGCCATGCACTGGAACCGGAAGTGTTCTTCCTGCTGTTCCTGCCACCGCTGCTGTTCCTCGATGGCTGGCGCATTCCCAAGCAGGGCCTGTTCCGCGACAAGGGCGCGATCCTCGAACTGGCGTTCGGGCTGGTGGTGTTCACCGTGATCGGCGCGGGCCTGCTGATCCACTGGATGATTCCGGTGATGCCACTGGCGGTGTGTTTCGCACTGGCCGCGATCGTGTCGCCGACCGACCCGGTGGCGGTCGGTGCGATCGCCGCCAAGGCACCGATTCCCAAGCGCCTGATGCACATCCTGGAAGGCGAGTCATTGCTCAACGATGCCTCCGGCCTGGTCTGCTTCCGCTTCGCGGTGGCGGCGGTGATGACCGGTACCTTCTCGTTGGCGACCGCCTCGCTGACCTTCGTGTGGGTGGCGGTGGCCGGCCTGGCCGTCGGCGTGGCGGTCACCCTGGGCGTGTCCACGTTCCAGCGCTGGCTGTGGCGCCGTTTCGGCGAAGAGCCGGGCGCGGCGATGCTGGTCAACCTGCTGATCCCGTTCGCGGCGTACCTGCTGGCCGAAGAGATCAATGCTTCGGGCATCCTCGCTGCGGTCGCAGCGGGTATTTCGATGAGCTACGTGGAAATGACCGGCCGTGTCTCCGGCAGCATGCGCGTGCAGCGTGCCGGCGTCTGGAACATGCTGCAGTTCAGCTTCAACGGCATCATGTTCGTGCTGCTGGGCGAGCAGCTGCCGGGCATCGTCGAACGCGCCACCACCACCATGAACGAGAGCGGCCACCAGAGCGCGTGGTGGCTGCTGGTGTACGTGCTGGTGATCAACGCGACGTTGATCGCGCTGCGCCTGCTGTGGGTATGGCTGTCGCTGCGCTGGAACCTGCTGCGCGCGCGTCGCCGCGGCCTGGAGCGGGGCGAGGCACCGAACTGGCGCATCGTGGTGGCCACCTCGGTGGCGGGTGTGCGTGGTGCGATCACCCTGGCCGGCGTGTTGACGCTGCCGTTGTTCCTGCCCGATGGCAGCCCGTTCCCGGCACGTGACCTGGTGATCTTCCTTGCTGCTGCAGTGATCCTGTGCTCGCTGGTCGGCGCCAGCGTGGCGCTGCCGCAGCTGTTGAAGGGCCTGCAGCTGCCGGCCGATTCGGGTGAGCGCAAGGAAGAGGATCTCGCCCGCAAGCTGTCCTCGAAGGCCGCGTTGGCCGGCGTGGAGCGCATGCGCCAGCAGCTGGTGCTGAACCAGAACACCGAGAACGTGCAGCTGTACAACGACGCCGCATCGCGGGTGAGCCTGCTGTATCAGCGGCATCTGGACCGTGACAACCCGGACGTGGACCCGGAGAAGGTGAACCGGATGGAGATGGGCTATCGCCAGCTGCGCAGCGCCGGTCTCAACGCCGAGCGCGAGGAACTGTTCCGGCTGACCCGCCGCGGCGTGGTGTCGGACGAGATCGCGCGGCGGCTGATCCGCAACCTCGACCTGCTGGAATCGCGCAAGCGCGAGTGACCGGTATGCCGACCGGGCTGCCGATCGGGGTCAGATCCTTTTCCGCAGGAAAGGGATCTGACCCCGCCCCGGGAGTGCCGGTTACTCCGGCTTCTGTTCCAGGAAATATGCCTCAACCTTGCCCTTGACCTTGATGGTCATCGGGTTGCCGCGACGGTCACGGGCCTTGCCGGCCTGCACGCGGATCCAGCCTTCGCTGACCGAGTATTCCTCGACGTTGTCGCGCTCGACATCGTTGAAGCGCACGCCGACGCCGCGCTCCAGGGCCTGCGCATCGTGGAAGGGGCTGGCCGGGTTGATCGCCAGGTGGTCGGGAGGGGTATCGCTCATCGCTTCATTCACAGTGACGGCCACCACGGCCGGCTTCAGCGGTACAGGATAAACCGTAGAATGCCCCCCTGCTCCCGAGGACGTTCCGCCATGCCTGACAACAGCGACTATTTCGACTTCGAGGAAGACGCCCACGATTTCGACGAGGACGACTTCGAGGCGCGGGTCTGGAACCTGCTCGTGCTGATCAACCCCGGCGACGAAGAGCTGGCCCTGCAGCAGTTCAACCGTTGGCGCGAGCATCTGGCCGAGGACGGCCAGCCGCTGGAAGCCGACAGCGACTGGCTGCCGGCGCTGTTCACGGCCATTGCCTGGCAGTCCGGCTTCGAGGTCGAGCGTGACGACTTCGATTCGCTGCAGTCGGCGGTGAACGAGCTGTCGGCGCGCTTCAACCTGCAGCTGGACTGGGGTGGCGACCTGGACGACGAGGATTTCGCTGCAGACCTGGATGGGGTGCAGCTGATGAGCACCGCCTTCGACCGCCTGCGCGAGCACAACTACACGCTGTGGAGCGTGGATGCCGGCAACGACGGCTTCAGTGGCTGGATGGCGCTGACCCGCGATGACGACGCCCTGCTGGCGCTGTGCTCGCTGCTGAACGTGGAAGTGCGCCTGGGCAGTGACCCGTTCTGAGATTCACCGGTAGCGCCGGGCCATGCCCGGCGGCTTCCCGCCGCGCTGCGCGCTCGCCGGGCGCGGCCCGGCACCAGCCTAGGGCTGGTACTGCGCCCTGGCGTTGGCGATTACCGCCTTCACCTGTGCCCGGTCCACGTGCCGGGAGATGGCGACCGCACCCAGCGCGAGTGCCTGCGCACGCAGTTCGGCGGTGACATCGTAGTGTGCCCCGCTGGCCTTGTTCTGGAAGGCCCGTGGAGGAATGCCGAGCTGCGCCGCCATCGCGTGCAGCTCGGCCAGGGTATCGGCCATCAGGTGCGCCCAGCGCTGACCGCGCCAGGGATGCACCGCGTCATCGACGTAGACCGACACCGCCGCGGCCGGATCAGGCCTGCGGCTTGCCGTCGGCGTCGGCGGCCGGAGTGGCCTCGGCGTCGGCAGCGCCTTCGGCGCCGGCAGTGTCTGCAGCCGCTTCATCCGACGCGTCGCCTTCAGCGGCTGCGTCTTCAGCCTGCTCGCTGGCGAACTCGGCCACCAGCTTGTCCAGGTATTCCTCGGCGGTCTGGCCCGCTTCTTCGGCCAGGGTGTCGAGCAGCTTCTGCATCAGCTCGGAATATTCCAGGGTGACCTTGCGGCCTTCGGCTTCCTGCACGTTGGACAGGTGCTTGAGCATGGCCAGCATCGGCACCGGGTTGTCGGCGTTGCCCATGGTCTGGCCGCCGATGGCCAGCAGCCACTCGCGGCCCTGCAGGCCGATGGCGGCCACGGCCTGGCCGTCCTCGTTGACCAGCACGGCATGGTTCTGCACCTGCTGCTGGGCGTTCAGACGGAGGAACGGACGCTTGGTCTGCTGCTTCTTGCGCTTGTCGCGCTTGGCCTTGGACAACTTGGACATGGGGGTGTGATTACCTGGAGTCGGAAAGACGGCCATTGTACTGGGTGCCGCGCTGCGCGCTCGCCGGGCATGGCCCGGCGCTACCCTGGTGTGTCCGGATGCGCGCTCGCCGGGCATGGCCCGGCGCTACCCTGGTGTGTCCGGATGCGCGCTCGCCGGGCATGGCCCGGCGCTACCCTGGTGTGTCCGGATGCGCGCTCGCCGGGCATGGCCCGGCGCTACCCTGGTGTGTCCGGATGCGCGCTCGCCGGGCATGGCCCGGCGCTACCTTGGTGTGTCCGGATGCGGTAGCGCCGGGCCATGCCCGGCGAAGACGGGTCAGGGGGCAGCGCCCTTTCCTGCGGAACGGGATCCGACCCCGGCCTCACCCTGCGCGGCCTGCACGTCCGGGTCCACGGTGGTTGCCGACAGGCCTACCTGCGGCCCGGCGCCGGCCAGCGCAGCTTCCTCGGCGGCCTTGGTCATCACCACGATGCTGATGCGGCGGTTGATCGGGTTCTGCGGATCGGCCTTGTCAAACAGCACCGACGAAGACAAGCCGACCACGCGGGTGATCTTGCTGTCTTCCAGGCCGCCATCGATCAGCGCGCGGCGCGCGGCATTGGCACGGTCGGCGCTCAGTTCCCAGTTGCCGTAACCGCGTGCGGCCGAATAGGCGGTGATGTCGGTGTGGCCGGTCAGGCTGATCCGGTTCGGCACGTGGTTCAGGTACTCGGCCAGTTCGTGCAGGATCTGCTGCGTGTACGGCTTCAGGGTGGCGCTGCCGAGGTCGAACATCGGCCGGTTCTGCTTGTCCACGATCTGGATGCGCAGGCCTTCCGGGGTCAGGTCCAGCAGCAGCTGGTCCTTGAACGGTTCCAGCGCCTGGCTGCGGCTGATCGCTTCCTGCAGTTCCTTCATCAGCGCTTCCAGCTGCTGCTTGTCGCGCTGCTGCTCGTCCACCGGCTGCGGTATCGACTTCTGCTGGTTCTGGAAGGGATCGTTGCTGTTGCCACGGGAAACATCGGTGGCGCCCCCGAGCTTGATCATCGAGGTGCTGGCGCCGCCCGGCCCGGCCATGCCCGGCGCCGGCGTCGCACTGGAGCCGACCAGCGGGCTGGGGTTGCGGAAGTACTCGGAAATGGCTGCGCGCTCGGGCTTGCTGGTGCTGGCCATCAGCCACAGCACCAGGAAGAAGGCCATCATCGCGGTCACGAAGTCGGCATAGGCCACCTTCCACGAACCGCCATGGTGGGCAGCGTGGCCGGCCTTCTTGACCCGGCGGACGATGACGGTGGGCTTGGTCTCGGCCATGGCTTACTTGACCGTCTTCAGGTGCTGCTCGAAGTCGGAGAACGCCGGGCGAACGTTCGACGGCAGCGTCTTGCGGGCGAACTCCAGCGCGATCTTCGGGTTGTAGCCGCGCAGGCAGGCCAGCAGGGCGGTCTTCACCGACTCGTAGATGCGGCTGTCCTGCTCGGCACGGGCTTCCATCGCCGAGGCCATCGGGCCGACGAAGCCATAGCCCAGCAGGATGCCGAGGAAGGTGCCGACCAGCGCGCCGGCCACATGGCCACCCACTTCGACGATGTCGCCGCCGATCGAGCCCATGGTGATGACGATGCCCAGCACTGCCGCCACGATGCCGAAACCGGGCAGGCCGTCGGCGACCTTGGTCAGCACCTGCGACGGCGCCATCGCTTCGGCGTGGTGCTTTTCCAGCTCCAGCTCCAGCAGCGGCTCCAGCTCATGCGGCTCGATGTTGCTGCCGATCATCAGGCGCAGGCAGTCGGTGATGAAGTCGATCAGGTGGTGGTCGGCCTGCACCTTCGGGTAGTTGCCGAACAGCGCGCTTTCGGCCGGGCGCTCGACGTGGTCTTCCAGCGCCATGAAGCCTTCACGGCGGGCCTTGTTGAGCAGTTCGTAGACCAGGCTGAGGACGTCGATGTAGTCCTGCTGCTTGTAGCGCGGGCCCTTGAACACGCCGACCATGGCCTGCAGCGTCTGCTTGACCGTCTTGGCCGGGGTGCCGACCAGGAACGCACCCAGCGCGGCACCGCCGATGATGACCAGTTCGTAGGGCTGCCACAGCGCCCCAAGGCGGCCGTGTGCGCCGAGGTAGCCGCCCAGCACGCTGATGATGACGACCAGGAATCCAACGATGATGAGCATGGCGCGACGCAAGGAGGGGGGATATCTCCTTGTCGGCCTGACACCGGTATTTCTGAAGAGGGAATTCTGTGAAGTCGGTCAGCGGGGCATTGCGGCGCGTGTCAGCCCGCCACACCGGCCTCCGCGCCGCCACGCTGCAGCGGATCGGGCCACGGCTCGCCGTTGCCGGTGAACGAAAGTGAGACCGAGTTCAGGCAGTGGCGCTCGTAGGTGGGCGGCGGACCGTCCGGGAACACGTGGCCCAGATGGCTGCCACAGCGGGCGCAGGTGATCTCGGTGCGGACCATGCCATGGCTGGTGTCGCGGATCTCGCGCACGTGCGACGGGTCGAACGGGGCGAAGAAACTGGGCCAGCCGGTGCCCGAATCGAACTTGGTGCTGGAGCGGAACAAGGGCAGGGCGCACAGCCGGCAGCAGTAGACGCCCTCGCGCTTGTTGTCGAGGAATACCCCGCAGAACGGCGCCTCGGTGCCGTGCTGCAGCAGCACGCGGCGCTCCTCGGCGCTGAGCCCGGCGACCAGGGCGTCGGTCTGCGTGGCGGTGGGGGGCGTCAGATCGAAAGCGCTCATGCCGGCTCTCCGTGGGGTTGTGGCCTGGGATGCCAGCAGACGTGGGGGTGTCGGCACACGCTTGCAAGTGTGATGGCCGTTCATGGCCGGCACACAGGGGCAGGCGCAGGGTAAGGGTGGCCCACCCTGGAGCGCGCGATGAAACCCCGCCTAGTCCTGTTGTTGTCGGCCCTGTTGCCTCTGCTTGCCCAGGCGCAGGTTCCCACCGGCAGTCCGACCGCCACCCGCAGCAGCTCGACGGTGGCCCCGTCGCCTGTCGCCCCGCCACCGCAGGCGTCGCGCCCGCAGCCGCAGGTGCTGCCCTCGCCGCAGCCGGCACAGCCGATCCGATCGACCGGCCCGGCCCAGGTGACCCCCACGCCCGCACCGGCGCTGCCGGACAAGGTCTACGACCGCAACGGCCGCATCGTTCCCGGCGTCAAGCCGGTCGGCCCCAACCGCGTGTTCGACTCGCGCACCGGCCGCTACTACGACAGCGTACCGACCGGCGACGGCCAGCAGATCAAGCGCTGACCTCAGCGCCCGCAACCAATCGCGCAACCCAAAGAGAGCGCAGCGACCCGCTGTCGCTCTTTTTTTTCTTTTTCTTTACCGTGGCTGGCGTCCGCATGAACCTGTCAGAGGCCGGGCGGGTGGGGGCAGGCGGGGTGTCCGCGGCATGGATGCCGCGGCCAAGCCCCCAGGGACGGGTCCACGGCGTCCCCGCCTGACCCCACCCGCCCGGCCCACTCGCAGCACCGCACCCGGCCCCAGCCACGAGGGGCTCAGCCGTTGGCAGGAAACCCGCCACCCACATGAACGCCGGAAAACAGTCCCCGCCCTGCACACCCCGCATCACCCGTTTTTCGCCTGCGATTAACCGTGCCAGGACCACGGTGGACCTGCGCCGGCATCCCTGTCGTCGCGCTTTCCTCGTCCCCTTGGAATACGATCATGGCCAACCAGCAGAACCGTCATCCCGGCAAGGAACAGCAGGGCAAAACACCGCAGGAACCGCAGCGCCAGCAGCAGCAACAGCAACAGCAGCCGAACGAGCAGCAGAAGAAGCATCCGCAACAGGGTTCCATGAAGAACCCGCAGCAGCGCTGATGCAACCAGGGGCCAGAGCCCGCGTCGCGGGGTCTGGTCCCGCTGCCGCCGGTCGTTTCAATCCGGAATCGGCAGCGCCCAGGTCTCCTTGACCTCTTCCATCACGATGTAGCTCTTCGACTCACGCACATGCGGCAGGGTCAGCAGAGTGCTGCCGAGCAGCTTGCGATAGGACGCCATCTCGCTGATCCGTGCCTTCAGCAGGTAATCGAAATCGCCCGACACCAGATGGCATTCCAGCACGTTGGGCAGCTTCAGCGCCGAACGCCGGAATTCCTCGAAGATGTCGCCGGATTTGTAGGCCAGGCTGATCTCCACGAACACCAGCAGGCTCGCTTTCAGCGCACTGGGGTCCAGGTGCGCGTGGTAGCCGGTGATCACCGCTTCGCGCTCCAGCCGGCGCACGCGCTCGGTGCATGGGGTGGTCGACAGGCCGACCCGTTCGCCCAGCTCGGTGAAGGAAATGCGGCCTTCGGCCTGCAGGATGCGCAGGATCTTGCGGTCGATCTTGTCCAGCTCGCGGGGACGGGTGGCCATGGGCGTCAAGCTCGGGGAATGAATCACAGGGAAATATCCTGACTCCCTTGCTGAAATCAGGCAAATCATCTGGATACGGAAGAATATACTTCCCCGATTATGGCCCCTGCGCACGCAAATGCAGGGAATGATCGGGTTGGAGAATTCCCATGCGAGTCCTAGTCCTCGGCAGCGGCGTGATCGGCACCACCAGTGCCTGGTACCTGCGACAGGCCGGGTTTGAAGTCACGGTCGTCGACCGCCAGCCCGGTCCCGCGCTGGAAACCAGCTTCGCCAATGCCGGCCAGCTGTCCTTCGGCTACACCTCGCCGTGGGCTGCCCCGGGCGTGCCGAAGAAGGCCATCGGCTGGCTGTTCGAAAAGCACGCACCGCTGGCGATCAAGCCGGGCATGGACCTGGCCCAGTACCGCTGGCTGTGGCAGATGCTGCGCAACTGCACCCACGAGCGCTACGCGATCAACAAGGCGCGCATGGTGCGCATGTCCGAGTACAGCCGCGACTGCCTGAACGAGCTGCGTGCGCAGATCGGCATCGATTTCGAAGGGCGCGACCTGGGCACCACCCAGCTGTTCCGCACCCAGCAGCAGCTGGATGCATCGGCGCAGGACATCGAGATCCTGGCCCAGTACGGCGTGCCGTACGAAGTGCTCGATCGTGCCGGCATCATCAAGGCCGAGCCTGCGCTGGCCCATGTCGATGGCCTGGTGGGTGCGCTGCGCTTGCCGCGCGACCAGACCGGCGATTGCCAGCTGTTCACCCGCCGCCTGGCGCAGATGGCGGCCGAAGCGGGGGTCGAGTTCCGTTACGACCAGGACATCACCGGCGTGGAATCCGACGGCGACCGCATCACCGGCGTGCGCATCGGCGGCACGCTGGAAACCGCGGACCGCTTCGTGGTCGCACTGGGCAGCTATTCGCCGGGACTGGTCGCGCCGCTGGGCATGCGCCTGCCGGTGTATCCGCTGAAGGGCTACTCGCTGACCCTGCCGATCACCGATCCGGCGATGGCACCCACCTCGACCATCCTCGATGAGAGCTACAAGGTGGCGGTGACCCGCTTCGACAACCGCATCCGCGTCGGCGGCATGGCCGAGGTGGCCGGTTTCGATCTGTCGCTGTCGCCGCGCCGCCGCGAGACGCTGGAACTGGTGGTGCGCGACCTGTACCCGAAGGGCGGTGACCTGGCCAAGGCCGAGTTCTGGACCGGCCTGCGCCCGGCCACGCCGGACGGCACGCCGGTGATCGGCGCCACGCCGTTCCGCAACCTGTTCCTCAACACCGGCCACGGCACGCTGGGTTGGACCATGGCCTGCGGCTCGGGCCGCTACCTGGCCGACCTGATGAGCGCGCGCCAGCCGCAGATCAGCACCGAAGGCCTGGATATCTTCCGCTACGGCCAGTACCGCCACGCCCCGCAACATGAGAACCGCACATGCGTCCTGCCCGCGCGCTGATCGACCTGGGCGCACTGCGCAGCAACTATCGCCTGGCCCGTGAACTGGGCGGTGGCAAGGCGCTGGCGATCCTCAAGGCCGATGCCTATGGCCACGGTGCGGTGCGCTGTGCGCAGGCACTGGAAGTCGAGGCCGACGGCTTTGGCGTGGCCACCATCGAAGAAGCGCTGGAACTGCGCCAGGCCGGCATCCGTGCGCCGATCCTGCTGCTGGAAGGCATCTTCGAGCCCAGCGAAATGGCGCTGGTGGCCGAGCATGACCTGTGGTTCTCGGTCGGTTCGCCGTGGCAGCTGGAAGCGCTGGTCGCGTTCGACAGCCCGCGCCCGCTGACGGTGTGGCTGAAGCTGGACAGCGGCATGCACCGGCTGGGCCTGGACGTTCCTGGTTTCCGCGCCGCGCACGCACGTTTGTCTGCACTGCCGCAGGTGGCACGCATCGTGATGATGACCCACCTGGCGCGCGCCGATGAACTGGACAGCGAGCGTACCCGTGAGCAGGCCGCGACCTTCGTCGAGGCCATCGATGGTCTTGAAGGCGAGACCAGCATCTGCAATTCGCCGGCGCTGCTGGGTTGGCCGGACGTGCGCAGTGACTGGGTGCGCCCGGGCCTGATGCTGTACGGGGCCAATCCGCTGCCGGACAACAGTGAACTCACCGCGCGACTGCGCCCGGTGATGACGATGCAGTCCAAGGTGTTCGCCGAGCGCTGGATCGAAGCCGGCGAGCCGGTCGGCTACGGTGCGCGCTTCGTGGCCAAGGCGCGCACACGCGTGGGCGTGGTCGCACTGGGATATGCCGATGGCTATCCGCAGTTCGCCCCCAATGGCACGCCGGTGCTGATCGATGGCCAACCCGGTGGGCTGATCGGGCGCGTGTCGATGGACATGCTGACCGTGGACCTGACCGCGCATGCGCAGGCCGGTGTTGGCAGCGTGGTGGAACTGTGGGGTACGGCGCCGACCCTGTCCGAGCTGGCGCCGCGCTGCGGTGTCAGTGCCTACCAGCTGCCGTGCGGCGTCAAGCGCGTGGCACGCATCTACCAGGACTGACCGGTTCTGGTAGCTGCCGACCCTGGTCGGCGCTGCGAATGTGTGTCGACCAAGGTCGACACCTACCGGGCAGCGGTAACGCGCGAGGTCAGCTGGCGCTTCACCCAATCATCGATCAGGCGCTTCTCATAGCGCAGCGGATCGGTATCGCTCTTCAGGCCGATGTTGTGCAGGTAGCCGCTGTCGCTCAGGCGGGCGTCGCCTTCATCGATGATGCGCCCGCTGGCGTCCTTCAGCGTGTACTGCAGGGTGATCCGCGGCGGGTAGATGTCGCGCATGATCCGGATGTCGCGGCCACGCGGGCCATGCCAGGGCTCGTAGTCGCCTGCGCGCTTGACGTCCACCAGGGTCACCTCCAGCGTCTGCCCGGCCTGCAGCGGCTTGGCGGCGCTGGTCTGTACGTAGCGTGCCAGCTGCTGCACCCAGTCCCCGCGTTCAGCCTCGAAGCGGTTGGTGCTCTGCCGGATCTCGGTGAAGTTGGCTGGATCGTTCCATTGCACGCTGACCGGGCCATCGGCCTGCAGCGCGCGCGGCGCATCGGGCGCGGTCACCGTCCGCGGCGCGGCGGCCACGCTGCCCACGGCAAGCATGCCGGCCAGCAGCAGGGCGGTTGAAAGCGAACCTTTCATGGCAGTCTCCTGCGTCCCCGAAGCGGGGAGGATGATGATCTCGGATCGAGTGTGATCCCGCTGGAGGGCCGCAGCAATGGTCAGTAGCGTCAAATGCGTCAACAGTTGCCGCCAATTCATGGTCGTCAACCGTGACTGACGGCGCTTGACGCTGTGAATACGCACTCTGGAAGATGCTGTACCTCCATCCGGTCTTTTCCTCCCACGCCCTTGTCCACACTGCCGCCCCTCGTGGAGCGCTCACCCTTGATGGTGCCGACGCCCGAAACCGACCTGCACCATGGCGTGCTTGAGCGCATGCACGCAGGTTTCTGTGTGATCCAGGTGCTGTTCGACGGTGACCAGGCGATCGATTACCGCTTCCTCGAGGTCAACGAGGCGTTCGAGCGCCACACCGGGCTGAAGGATGCCTGCGGCAAGCGCATGAGCGCGCTGGAGCCGCACCACGAACGTGACTGGTTCCGGATCTATGGCGAAGTGGCCCGGACCGGGCGGCCGGCGCAGTTCGAGATGGATGCCCGTGCCCTCGGGCGCACGTTCGCGGTGGATGCCGTGCGGGTTGGCCAGCCGGGCGAGGACAAGGTCGGCATCCTGTTCTTCGACGTGACCGCGCGCAAGCAGATGGAAGTGGAGCTGGGCGAGAGCGAGGCCCGTTTCAGTGCGTTGGCCGATGGCCTGCCGATGCCGGTGTGGGTGCTGGACGAGCGCGGCCACGCCCGCTTCGTCAACAGTGCCTTCAGCGAGTTCTTCGGCGGCGACGAGAACCGGGTGCCGGAAGATGTCTGGCGCGGCCTGGTGCATCCCGACGATGCGTCGGTATTTGAATATGAACTGCAGGAAGCACTGAAGGCGCAGCGTTCGATGCATGCGCTGGTGCGTGCACGGCGTGCCGATGGGCAGTGGCGCTGGCTGGAAATGAACGCACGTCCCCGCTTTTCGCGGATGGGCCGTTTCATCGGCCTGGCCGGCAGCAGCCCGGATGTCACCGAGCGTCGCGAGATCGAACTGGCGCGCGAGGAACTGCTGCAGTCCGAGCGTGCCGCGCGCAGTGCGGCCGAAAACATGGCGCGGCTGAAGGATGAGTTCCTGGCCACGCTGTCGCACGAGCTGCGCACGCCGCTGACCACGATCCTGGGCTGGAGCGAACTGCTGCTGCAGCGCGTGGATTCCACCAGCCCGCTGTACAAGGGCCTGGGCGTGATCGCCAACAGCGCGACCGCGCAGAAGCGGTTGATCTCGGACATGCTCGACCTCAGCAGCATGCTGCTGGGCAAGGTGCAGCTGGAAGTGGAAGTGTTGGACCTGCGCGACCAGTTGAACGAAGCGATGGGCGCACAGGAGCTGGTGGCCGAGGGCAAGGCGCTGGACGTCACCCTGCAGTTGCCGGCACAGCCCTGCCAGGTGCTGGGCGATGCCACCCGGCTGCAGCAGGTGTTCTGGAACCTGTTGTCCAACGCGATCAAGTTCACCCCGGCCGAAGGCCGCATCGACGTGCAGCTGCAGGCCGATGGCAACTATTGGACGATCACCGTGCGCGATACCGGCGACGGCATCGCGCCGGAGTTCCTGAGCCATCTGTTCAGCCGCTTCCGCCAAGCCGACGGCACCACCACCCGCCGCCATGGCGGTCTGGGCCTGGGCCTGGCCATCGTGCAGCAGCTGGTCGAACTGCACGGCGGTTCGGTCAGCGCGGCCAGTGATGGCCATGGTCACGGCTCCACCTTCACCGTGCGCTTGCCGCAGCATCTGCCCGATGCCGAACGGCGTCCGCTGCGCGAGGTCGTCAGCGGTCCGATCCTGGAACCGATGGTGGTCGAACCGTACCCGCTGCGTGGCCTGCATGTGCTGGCGGTGGAAGACCAGCCTGAAGTGCTGGAGTACCTGCGGCGCATGCTGGAAGAGCAGGGCGCCAGCGTGTCCGCCGCCAGTTCGGCGGGCGAGGCGCTGGCGCTGCTGGCCGACAATGGCCACCTGCAGTACCAGGTGCTGCTGACCGACATCGGCATGCCGGGCATGGATGGCTATGGCCTGGTAAGCACGTTGCGGCAGGACCTGGGCGTGGACGCGGCAGCGCTGCCGGCGGTAGCGGTGACGGCGCTGGCGCGCGCCGACGACCGCCGCCGCGCGCTGGCCTCGGGCTTCCAGGAGCATGTGGCCAAGCCGTATTCGGTGGCGCAGCTGGTGGGTGTGGTGCGGCGCGTGCAGGCCACGCGCGGGGACAGCCTGCTGCACTGAGCATTCACGGACGATCGGCGACCCTGCAGTTCAGGAGGTCGCCGATGTCCCGTATTGCTCCACGAATCCATACCGATCCCGCGCAGATCGCGCACCTGGAAGCCCTGTTGCCGCAGCTGCGCGGGGAGACCCAGGTGCAGCTGACCCTGCACGATGGCCGACGCCTGCTGGGCACGGTTGCAGTGCAGCCGACGCTGCAGCAGTACCGCAACGACGCCGGCGACGAAGGCAGCAATGGGCAGCTGCGGCTGGACGATCTCGATGCGCCGGTGCAGCAGCATCACGTGTGGCTGGATGAAATCGCCAGCATCCGCGAGCTGCCGCCGACGCGCTGACGGCCTCTGCGGCATCCACGCATGGCGTGGATCTACTGGAGAGCCACGCCATGCGTGGCTGCGGTGGTCAGTCGAACAGTAGAGCCACGCCACGCGTGGCTGCGGTGGTCAGTCGAACAGTAGAGCCACGCCACGCGTGGATGCGATGATCATTCGAACGAACAGTAGAGCCACGCCATGCGTGGATGCGATGATCATTCGATCAGTAGAGCCACGCCATGCGTGGCTGCGATAGTCCATGCGTGGCTGCGCTGGTCAATGCTCGAAAAGGGTTGCCGTCGCTTCGAACCTGCGTTCATAGGCGCGCTCCTCGGCCACCCGTGCCACTTCATCGTCTGCCAGATCCGGCGCGCCGTAGACCGCGTAGGCCACGCTGCCATCGGCACCGTGGCCGACCTGGTGCAGGCGATAGCGGGAATGGCCGCCGCCGGTATCCTCCGGGTAATGCACGGGGGGATGGCTGCCTTCCAGGTCCATTTCACTGTTGTCGACGACACCTCCGACGAACAAGGCTCGCATGCAGGATCTCCATGGGTTGCGGGGGAGCTTCTACCCTGAGCGCTGGCATGTTGCTGCGGCATCAAGGCAACGTTGAAGTTTCGCAAAGCGGCGTTCGGGGCCGGGCCGGACAAGCCGGTACAATGGACGGCCCTCACGCTTCCAGTACCCGCGCCGATGGCATCCAGCGACGACGCCCCCCTGCAGACCCTGTTCCTGCCGTTCTCCAGCGGTGCCCTGCGCTGGCCGGAGGGTCCGGTGGCCTTCCTGCGCGCCCGTGACGGCTGGCCCCTGCGCGAGCAGGCCGGCGGCCGCCAGGTGGATTGCGAGCAGAGCTTCGCCCCGTTCGCGCAGCCGCTGCAGCAGGCCGCTGGCTGGACCGTCAGCGGCCAGCTGGATGATGTTGCCGGCCGCGGCCGTTACCCGCTGGTGCTGGTGCTGCCGCCGCGCCAGCGCGAGGAAGCCCGCGCGCTGTTCGCCCGTGCCCTGGCGCTGGTTGCCGAGGGTGGCCGCATCGTGGCCTGCCAGCACAACAACGAAGGCGCACGTTCCGGCGAAGGCGACCTGAAGCAGTTGACCGGACTCGGCGGCAGCCTGACCAAGAACCACTGCCGCGTGTTCTGGACCGCACCGCTGCAGGGCCAGCACGATGCGGACCTGGCCAAGCGCTGGGCCACGCTGGACGCGGTGCGGCCGATCGTCGGCGGCCGTTTCCTCAGCCGTCCGGGCGTGTTCGCCTGGGACCGCATCGACCCGGCATCGGCGCTGCTGGCCGAACACCTGCCGGCCGACCTGGCCGGGCGTGCGGCAGACCTCGGTGCCGGTTACGGTTACCTGTCGCGCGAGCTGCTGGAGCGCTGCCCGAAGATCACCGAGCTGGACCTGTACGAGGCCGAGAAGCGCGCGCTGGACCTGGCCGAACTCAATCTGGCGCCGCCACCGCGCCCCGTGCCGCTGCGCTTCCTGTGGCGCGACGTCACCGCCGGTATCGAGCCGGACTACGACGTCATCATCAGCAACCCGCCGTTCCACACGCCCTCGCGTGCGGATCGCCCGGACATCGGCCAGCGCTTCATCGCCGTGGCCGCGCAGGCGCTGCGCTCGGGTGGGCGCCTGTACGTGGTGGCCAATCGCCACCTGCCCTACGAGTACACGCTCAACGAGAGCTTCGGCGCGGTGCGCGTGGTTGCCGAGCGCGATGGCTTCAAGCTGGTCGAAGCGGTGAAGGGCAAGGGGAAGGCCCGGTGAAGCTGGTCAAGCACATCGCCAACCTCGGCTACGGCAGCCGCAAGCAGGTGCAGTGGATGTTCCGCGAAGGCCGCGTCACCGACGCCGACGGCGAGGTGCTCTACGCCGACGACCAGGTGCCGCATGAAGCGGTGCGGGTGGACGGCGAGCCACTGGACCCGCCGGTGGGCCTGGCGCTGGCGATGTACAAGCCGGCCGGCTACACCTGCTCGACCAAGGACAAGGGCCGCTTGATCTACGACCTGCTGCCGCCGCGCTTCCGCGACCGCGACCCGGTGCTGTCCACCGTCGGCCGCCTGGACCGCGAGACCAGCGGCCTGTTGCTGCTGACCGACGACGGCAACCTGCTGCATCGGATCATTTCGCCGAAGTCGAAGCTGCCCAAGGTTTACGAAGTGGAGCTGGCCGAAGACCTGCGTGGTGACGAGGTGGCGCTGTTTGCCAGCGGCACGCTGATGCTGGAAGCGGAGAAGACGCCCCTGCTGCCGGCTGAACTGCAGGTGCTCGGCCCGCGCAGGGCGCGCTTGGTACTGCACGAAGGCCGCTACCATCAGGTACGCCGCATGTTCGCTGCCACAGGCAACCACGTGCAGGCACTGCACCGCAGCCGTGTTGGTGGCCTGGACCTGCAGGGACTGGCCGAAGGGCAATGGCGGCTGCTGACCTCCACCGACCTGGATACGTTGTTCGCTCCATGACCTCCATCGCTGCGCTGCCGTTCCTGCCCGACGCCGTCATCTTCGACATGGACGGCCTGATGATCGACAGCGAGCGTGTGTCGCTTGCATGCTGGAGCGAAGCGGCGGAGGAATTCGGCCTGCCCCTGGATGCCAGCTTCTTCGTGCGCATGGTCGGCCTTGGCGACCGCGACAGCCAGGCGCTGTTGCGCCAGCAGGGCATCGAAGACAGCATGATCGAGGCCATGGCCGCGCGTTGCCATGATCTGTACGAGGAGCGCACGCAGACCGGGTTGCCGCTGCGGCCGGGCATCCTGGAACTGCTGGAGTTGTTGAAGTCGCACGCGGTGCCGCGCGCGGTGGCGACCACCACGCGGCAGCCGCGGGCCAACCGCAAGCTGGCCGCGGCTGGGCTGCTGCCGTACTTCGATGCGGTGATCACCAGTGGCGATGTGGCGCGGCCGAAGCCGGCGCCGGACATCTACCTGCTGGCCGCGCAGCGGCTGGGACAGGCGCCGGAACGTTGCCTGGCGCTGGAGGATTCCCCGGCCGGCACACGAGCCGCGCTGGCGGCCGGCATGACGGTGATCCAGGTACCGGACCTGGTGCATCCCGATGAAGAACTGCGCGCGCTCGGCCACCGCATCGTCGGCTCGCTGGTGGACGCGCACGCGCTGCTGCTGCCGTTGTTGCCGAGGTAACGGTGGGGGATGGTGGGTGCCACCTTGAACCCGGTGGTGCCACCTTGAACCTGGTGGGTGCCGACCGTTGGTCGGCACGCTTCACCGCTCTCGCCAGGCATGGCCCGGCGCTACCGCCCTGGCAGGTGCCACCTTGAACCTGGTGGGTGCCGACCGTTGGTCGGCACGCTTCACCGTTCTCGCCGGGCATGGCCCGGCGCTACCGCCCTGGTAGGTGCCACCTTGAACCTGGTGGGTGCCGACCGTTGGTCGGCACGCTTCACCGCTCTCGCCGGGCATGGCCCGGCGCTACCGCCCTGGCAGGTGCCACCTTGAACCTGGTGGGTGCCGACCGTTGGCCGGCACGCTTCACCGCTCTTGCCGGGCATGGCCCGGCGCTACCGCTCTGGCAGGTGCCACCTTGAACCTGGTGGGTGCCGACCGTTGGTCGGCACGCTTCACCGCTTTCGCCGGGCATGGCCCGGCGCTACCGCCCTGGCAGGTGCCACCTTGAACCTGGTGGGTGCCGACCGTTGGCCGGCACGCTTCACCGCTCTCGCCGGGCATGGCCCGGCGCTACCGCTCTGGCAGGTGCCACCTTGAACCTGGTGGGTGCCGACCGTTGGTCGGCACGCTTCACCGCTTTCGCCGGGCATGGCCCGGCGCTACCGCCCTGGCAGGTGCCAACCTTGGTTGGCACGCTTTCAGATCACACCCTGCCAAATACCAGCGCCGCGTTGGTTCCACCGAAGCCGAAGCTGTTGGACATCACCGTGTCCAGCTTCTGCTCGCGGCTTTCGCGCAGGATCGGGAAGCCTTCCACCCTCGGGTCCAGCTCGCCGATGTTGGCCGAGCCGGCCACGAAGCCATCGCGCATCATCAGCAGGCAGTAGATCGCTTCATGCACGCTGGCGGCGCCCAGCGAATGGCCCGACAGCGCCTTGGTCGAGGACAGCGGCGGAATCGCATCGCCGAACACCTCGCGGATCGCACCCAGCTCTGTCACATCGCCCAGCGGGGTCGAGGTGCCGTGGGTGTTGAGGTAATCCAGCGGACGTTCCACGTTCTGCAGCGCCATCTTCATGCAGCGCACGGCGCCTTCGCCGGACGGCGCGACCATGTCGGCGCCATCGGAGGTCACGCCATAGCCGATCAGCTCGGCATGGATGTGCGCGCCACGTGCCACCGCGTGGTCGTAGTCCTCCAGCACCAGCATGCCGCCGCCACCGGCGATGACGAAGCCATCGCGGTCCTTGTCATACGGGCGCGAGGCGCTGGCGGGTGTGTCGTTGAAGCTGGTGGACAGTGCGCCCATCGCATCGAACATCACGCTCATCGACCAGTGCAGGTCTTCACCGCCGCCGGCGAACATGATGTCCTGCGCGCCGTGGCGGATGAGGTCGGCAGCCGCACCGATGCAGTGCGCCGAAGTCGCGCAGGCGGCCGACAGCGAGTAGCTCACGCCCTTGATCTGGAATGCGGTAGCCAGGCAGGCCGACACGGTCGAGCACATCGTGCGCGGCACCATGTACGGGCCCACCTTGCGCACGCCACGGTTGCGCAGCAGATCCACCGCACCGACCTGCCATTCGCTGGAGCCACCGCCGGAACCGGCGATCAGGCCGGTGCGCAGGCCACTGACCTGTTCCGGGGTCAGGCCCGCATCGGTGATGGCATCGGCCATCGCCAGGTAGGCGAAGGCCGCGGCATCGCTCATGAAGCGCTTCTGCTTGCGGTCGATCAGCGCATCCAGGTCGAGGTCGACGCGACCGCCGACCTGGCTGCGCAGGCCGGCTTCGGCGTGGTCGGCCAGCGCAGTGATGCCGGCGCGGCTTTCACGCAGGGCAGCCGAAACGGTATCCAGATCATTGCCGAGGCAGGACGTGATGCCCATGCCGGTGATGACGACGCGACGCATCAGAAGCTCCCGGTTTCGGTGAACAGGCCCACGCGCAGGTCGCGGGCGTTGTAGATCTCGCGGTCGTCCACGTACATGCGCGCGTCGGACTGGGCCATCACCAGCTTGCGGTTGATGACGCGGCTGATGTCGATCTCGTAGCGCACCAGTTTGGCGTCGGGCAGCACCTGGCCGGTGAACTTCACTTCGCCGCAGCCCAGGGCGCGGCCCTTGCCGGGGGCACCCAGCCAGGTCAGGAAGAAGCCGGTCAGCTGCCACATGGCATCCAGGCCCAGGCAGCCGGGCATCACCGGGTCGCCGATGAAGTGGCAGCCGAAGAACCACAGGTCCGGGCGGATATCCAGTTCGGCGCGTACCATGCCCTTGCCATGCGGTCCGCCGTCCTCGCGGATTTCGGTGATGCGGTCGAACATCAGCATCGGGTCGTTGGGCAACCGGCCGGCGGCAGCGCCGAACAGTTCACCGCGTGCGCTGGCCAGCAGCTGGTCGCGGTTGAACGCGTGGAGACGAGTCATGGAAAGCGCAATCCTGGAAGCGAAAACAAGGCAACGAATTCCCGAGGATGCACGACGGATCAGGCGGATATCAAACCGCGTCTCCGTACGCGTGCGTAGTGTTTTCAGCTGAAACCACGCATCCCGTTGATGCACAACGACCATACTTCGGCGTCTGGACCGGTACGGTGCGGGTATCATGTGGGCCAACCATGAACGCACTGCGCAAGATCATCCACGTCGACATGGACGCCTTCTACGCGTCGGTGGAGCAGCGTGACGATCCGTCACTGCGCGGCAAGCCGGTGGTGGTGGCATGGCGCGGTGCGCGTTCAGTGGTGTGTGCCGCTTCGTACGAGGCGCGCGTGTTCGGCGTGCGTTCGGCGATGCCGGCACTGCGCGCCGAGCGCCTGTGCCCGGACGCGGTCTTCGTGCCGCCGGACTTCGCGCGTTACAAGGCGGTGTCGCGCCACGTGCGCGAGATCTTCCTGCGCCATACCGACCTGGTCGAGCCGTTGTCCCTGGACGAGGCCTACCTGGACGTGACCGAGCCGAAGAGTGGCATCGAACTGGCCACCGACATCGCCCGCACCATCCGCGCGCAGATCCGCGAGGAAACCAACCTGACCGCTTCAGCCGGGATCGCGCCGAACAAGTTCCTGGCCAAGATCGCCTCGGACTGGCGCAAGCCCGACGGCCAGTTCGTGATTCCGCCGCAGCGGGTGGACGCATTCCTGCTGCCGCTGCCGGTGAACCGCGTGCCTGGCGTGGGCAAGGTGATGGAAGGCAAGCTGGCGGCGCGCGGCATCGTCACCTGCGGCGACCTGCGGCAATGGACGCTGCCGGACCTGGAAGACGCCTTCGGCAGCTTCGGCCGCAGCCTGTACAACCGCGCGCGCGGTGTCGACGAGCGGCCGGTGGAGCCTGACCAGCAGGTGCAGTCGATCTCTTCGGAGGACACCTTCGCCGAGGACCTGCTGCTGGAAGACCTGGGCGAAGCGATCGTGCAGCTGGCCGGGAAGACCTGGCAGGCCACGCGCAAGACCGAACGCATCGGCCACACCGTGGTGCTGAAACTGAAGACCGCGCAGTTCCGCATCCTAACCCGCAGCTTCACCCCCGAACGCCCGCCCGAGTCGATGGAAGAACTGCGCGACATCGCACTTTCATTGCGCGCCCGCGTAGATCTACCCGCCGACACCCGCTATCGCCTGGTCGGCGTCGGCCTCGGCGGCTTCCGCGAAAAGGAAGCCGTGGTGCAGGGCGAACTGTTCGAGCACGCAACGAACGATTCCCCACGGACCTGATACATGTGTCGACCAAGGTCGACACCTACCAACAGCCGCGTGCCGACCAACGGTCAGCACCCACCAACAGCAGCGGGAACCTGTCGAAGGCGGGGTGGGTCCGGTTGCGGGGGCGTGAGCGCCATGGATGGCGCGACCGAGCCTACATGGACGTATTCACGGCGTCCCCCGCAACCGGACCCACCCCGCTAACCCTCAGAAAACCAGCCTCTGCTGTTGCTTCTGCTGTTGCAGTTGCCTCTGCGGGTGCAGGGCGCAGCCCTGCAAAAGAACCCCCCTACCTTACGGCCACTGCATCTCGCCCTTGGCCACCTTCGCACTCAACTCCAGCGACGCCACACCCGCCAGCTGCGGATAGCGCGCCCGCATCGCCTTCACCAACGCAGCGCTGTCCTTGGCCTTGGCGGTTTCAACATCGAAGGCACGGATGTAATCCGCAGTGAAGCGCAATGCACTGGCATCCAGTGGCGCACCCTCCGCGTAATGACCGGGCACCACCACTTTCGGCTTCAGCGCTTGCAGCTGCTGCAGCGTGCGCAGCCAATCGGCATGCGACTGCGACGTCTGCGTATCGGCCATCCACACGTGCTCGCCGGCCACCACCGGAATGCCACCGACGATCGCGCGCAGCGACGGCACCCACAGCACGCTGCGGTCCGGCGTCGGGCCATCCAGGCCGATCAACGGCAGGCGCTGCCCTTCCAGCTGCAGTGCATCGCCTTCCAGCACCGAGGGCACCACGATGCGTGCGGGAGCGTCGGCGCCCATCTTCGGCCCCCAGTACGCCAGCTTGCCGGCCTGGGATTCACGGATGTGCGCCACCGTCTGCGCGGTGGCGACGATGCGCGCCTGCGGGAACGCATCCTGCATGGTGGCCAGCCCGAAGTAGTAGTCCGGATCGCCATGGCTGATGTAGATGGTGGTCAGCCGCTTGCCGCTGGCACGGATCTGCTCGACCAGCCGGCGTGCATCGCCGGCAGCAAACTGCGCGTTGACCAGGATCGCGTCGTTGCGCCCTTCGATCAGCACCGAGGACACCGGGAACATTGCCTGCGGTCCAGGATGGAAGGTGTGCAGGCGCAGCTGGGATGTGGCAGCGCTGGCGGGTGCAGGCGCGGCAGGTGCGGCCAGCAGCGGGGCGCTGCTGAAGCTGGCAGCCAGCGCGAGAGGAAGCAGCAGAGCAGCAGTACGCATGGGAGGTGTCCTTGGGGTGTCGAGCCGAGCGTGGGCTATGCCGGGGGTCCTTGCCCGGCCCCCTACGGGCCGTCGCAAGCGACGTTGGCAACGGCTCCTGCCGTTGCCTTCGGCTTTACAGGTGGGTAGCGCCGGGCCACGCCCGGCGGGCGGTCAGGCCGGCGAGTGCGTGATCAGTACGCCGCTGTGATGATCTGCCTGGGGTGCTTGTGCGCTTCCAGTTCGGCGACGAACGCGGCGCCGTAGTCGGCGTAGCTGATGCGGCTGTGGCCGCTGGCATCGGCGAGGAAGGCCTTGGGCTGCACGCGGTACTGCCCACGCTCTTCACCTGGGCCGATTTCGGCGGCCGGCGAGAAGAAGGTCCAGTCCAGGTCGTCCACCGCCTGCAGGCGGTTGAACGCTTCACGGTGGGCAAGCGCGTAGGGCTTGTAGGCCTCCGGGAAGGTGGGGGTGTCGACCAGCTGCACGCCGGGGGCGACTTCCAGGCTGCCGGCGCCGCCGACCACGACCAGGCGCGGCACGTTGGCCTTGCGGGCGGCGTTGGCCAGTTGTGCGGCAACCTCGCCGACGCGACCGATGTCGTCGCCCGGGCGCGGGCCGTAGGCGCTGGCCAGCACATCGTGGCCGGTGATGGCGGCGACCAGGGCGTCCTGGTCATCCAGCGAGGCGATGACCGGATGGGCGCCGGCCAGCTCGGCCGGCAGGTCCTGCGCGCTGCGCACGATGACGGTCAGTTGATGGCCGTTGGCCAGCGCGTGGCGGGCAATCTGGCGGCCGATGTTGCCGGTGGCACCGACGAGGGCGATCTTCATGGCAGGACTCCGTGGGGGTGGTGGCTGGGAATGGGGCCACTGTAGGCCGCTGCAGTCGCTCGAAAAACAGCGTATAACGCGCTTGTTTGTTGCATGGATCGAGCAGATGGACCGATTGACCGCCATGACCGTGTTCGTCGAAGTTGCCGAGCGCGGCAGCCTGACCGCCGCCGCCGAGGTGCTGGACATGTCGCGGGCCATGGTCAGCCGCTACCTGGCCGAGGTGGAGGGCTGGCTGGGCGCGCGGCTGCTGCACCGGACCACGCGGCGGGTCAGCCTGACCGGGGCCGGTGAAGCCGCGCTGGCGCGGTTCCGGCAGATGCTGGCGATCGGCGAGGAGCTGCAGGGAGAGCTGGCCAGCGACGATCCCGAGCCACACGGCACGCTGCGCATCACCGCCAGCGTGTCGTTCGGGCAGAGCCATCTGGCGCGTGCGGTAGCCGCCTTCGTGCAGCGCCATCCGGCCGCACGCATCGAACTGCTGCTGGTCGACCGCATGGTCAACCTGGTGGAGGAGCGCGTCGACCTGGCTGTGCGCATCGCGCGGCAGATCGACCCCAGCCTGATCGCACGTCGTTTGGCGATCTGCCGTTCGGTGCTGTGCGCGACGCCGGCCTACCTGCAGGCGCGTGGCACGCCGACCGCGCCCGAACATCTCGCCGCGCACAACTGCCTGACCCATCACTACGTCGGCAGAAGCCTGTGGCAGCTGCATCGCGAAGGACGCTCGTTGTCGGTGGCGGTGGGCGGCAACATCAGTGCCAATGAAGCATCGCTGTTGCTGGAGGCGGTGCGCGCCAATGCCGGCATCGCCATGTTGCCGACCTACCAGGTCGCGCCGTTGCTGCGCAGTGGTGAGCTGATCGAACTGCTGCCCGAGTACAGCCTGGACGAGCTGGGCATTCATGCCGTGTACGCCTCGCGCCGGCAACAGCCCGTTATCATGCGGCGATTCCTGGATTTCCTCGCCGAGTGCTTCGCCAGCCCGGCCTTCCAGGATCTGGACTGGCGCCCTTCGCGCAAGGAGAACCCATGAACCATGGACAGGCGTTGATCGACCACAACCGTGCTGCCTGGGACCGCCAGGCCAGCGAGGTGCGCGAGTGGTCGCGACCGGCGGATGCCGGAACGATTGCCGCCGCACGCGAGGGACGCTGGCAGGTACACCTGACGCCGCGTGCGTTGCCGCTGGATTGGCTGGGCGATGTGCGTGGCAGGCGCATCCTGTGCCTGGCCTCGGCCGGTGGCCAACAGGCACCCGTGCTTGCCGCAGCAGGCGCTGAGGTGACCGTGTTCGACCTTTCCGACGGGCAGCTGGCGCAGGACCGCGCCGTCGCCGACCGCGATGGTCTGTCGCTGCGCACCGTGCAGGGTGACATGCGTGATCTGCAGGCCTTTGCCAACGACAGCTTCGATGTGGTGTTCCATCCCATCTCGAACCTGTACGTGCCCGACGTGCGTCCGGTGTGGGCCGAGTGCCGCCGGGTGCTGGCACGCGATGGCCTGCTGATGGCCAGCTTCTACAATCCGGTGGTGTTCGTTGCCGCGCGTGATGCACAGCTGAGCGAGCAGGGCCTGATCCGCCCGCAGTACGCGATTCCCTATTCCGACCTGGAAGACCTGGAGCCCGCCGCGCGCGAGGCCAAGCTGGCCCGTGGCGAAGCGCTGACATTCGGCCACAGCCTGGGGGATCTGATCGCCGGGCAGCTGGATGCCGGGTTCGTCATCGACCGCTTCATGGAAGACTGGCAGCCGCAGCCGCGCTTCCTGATCGACCGTTACCTGCCGACCTTCCTGGCCACCCGCGCACGCCGGATCGGCTGAAGACGCGGGCGTACAATGGACGGCCCCACGTTGCACGAGTGAGCCGTCCCTTGTCGTATCCCTATCCGCTGGTCGTGTTCGACCTCGATGGCACGCTGGTCGACAGCGCCGCCGATATCGCCGAAGCACTGAACCGCACGCTGGAAGACATCGGCCTGGCGCGCGTACCCGAAGCCACCGTGCTGGGCTGGATCGGCGACGGCGTGCGCCGGCTGGTCGAACAGGCCGTGCAGGCCGCCGGGCGTCAGATCGATCTGGCAGCGGTGATGCCGACCTTCATGGTCCATTACCGCCAATGCCTGCTGCGCAGCCCGCAGCTGTTCGCTGGCGTAGTGGACGCGCTGGCACAGTTGCGCGCGTTGAACGTGCCGCTGGCCATCTGCACCAACAAGCCGGCCGCGCTGGTGCCGCCGTTGCTGCAGCACCTGGGCATCGCCGATGCCTTTGCGCTGGTGCTGGGTGGTGATTCGCTGCCTCAGCGCAAGCCCAGTGGTGAGCCGTTGCGGCATATCGCCGCGCACTTCGAACTGCCCGTCGACGCGTGCCTGATGGTTGGCGATTCGCTCACCGACTATCGTGCTGCCGAGGACGCCGGCATGCCGATCGCGCTGGTGCGCTACGGCTATCCGCGAGGACTGGACCTGGAAAACGCGCAGGCCGTCGCGGTAATCGACGACCTGCGTGAACTGCCGGGATTGGCTGCGGTATCGGCGATCTGACCCGCCGGTAGCGCCGGGCCATGCCCGGCGGCCCTTCGATCTGGCGCCCCGACGCCGGGCATGGCCCGGCGCTACCACTTACCTGGGCTGGTAACGCACGCTCAGCTGATATTCGCGGCCTGGCTGGTTGAACCACGCCACGGTTTCGTACTCGCGGTCGAACACATTGGCCACCCGCGCCAGCACCGACCATGCCGGGGTCAGCGCGTATTCGGCGCGCAGGTCCAGCGTGCCGTAGCCGCCGACCTTCACCGCGTTGGCGGCATCGTCGTAGCGCTTGCCCGCGCCCTGTACGGTCAGGCCGGTGCGGAAGTCGCCGAAGCGGCGATCGATGTCCAGGCGCGCGGTCTGCTGCGCACGGCGTGCCAGCCAGTTGTCGAACTGCGCGCTGCCGTTGGTGCGGTTGCGCGGGTCGGTGAAACTCAGCTGCGCGTTGATGTCGAAGCCGGCCACGGTGGCGCCGCCGGTCAATTCCGCACCGCGGATGCGTGCCTTTTCGACCTGCTGCATGCGGAAGGTGGCCGCGTCGTAGGTGATCAGGTCATCGATGCGGGTTTCGTACACGTCCAGGCCCCAGCGCCAGCCCTGGCCCTGCTGCGAGATGCCGAGGTTGGCACTCCTGGACTTCTCCGGGTCCAGCGTCGGCACGCCGCTCCACGGGTCGTACAGGTCGCTGAAGGTCGGTGCCTTGAACGCGGTGCCGTAGCTGGCGTTGACGCGCAGGCCGTGGCCCAGCTCCATCGCCCAGCCGAGGCTGCCGGTGGCATGGTTGCCGAACTGCTGGTTGTCATCATTGCGTGCGCTGGCCTGCAGCTGGTGACGGCCGAAGCGCGCCTGGTACTGCAGGAATACGCCGGTGTTGCGACGGCTGTCGACCAGGTAACCGGCGCTGCTGCCATCCAGGTTGTCCTCGCTCCAGTCCACGCCGGTGCTGAGCAGCTGGCCTTCGGCAACACCGATGTCGGCCTGCAGCGAAGCGCTGTCGCGGTGCGTCTGTGCGCTGCCGCGTGCACCGAAATCACCGAAGTTGTCGGACTCGTTGTCGCTGCGCCCGACGTTGGCGGTCAGCGTCAACTGTTCGGACGGGGTGTAGCGCACCTTGCCGGCCAGCACCTGCTGGCGGGTCTCGGAGTAGTTGTAGTAGCCGTCGTAGTGGTTCTTGCCGTCGGCACGCAGGGCGCTGCCTTCCACGGTCCACTCGTCGCTCAGGTTGTAACCACCGCGCAGGCTCTTGGACAGGTTGCGGTAGCCATCGCGGTCGGGTTCATCGGCGAAGCAGCCGGTAAACAGCGTGGCCGAACCGCGGCAGGCATCGATGCCATCCGAATGCTGGTAGGCGATGTCGGCACCGAACCAGCCGCGTTCGGTGCCGCCACCGATGCCACCGCTGGCTTCACGCAGGCCATTGCTGCCGCCGCCCAGCTGGAAGTGCGGAGCGAAATCACCCTGGTTGCGGCGGGTGAAGATCTGGATCACGCCGCCGATGGCGTCGGCACCGTACAGGCTGGACTGCGGGCCGCGCACGATTTCCACGCGCTCGATCTGTGCCAGCGGCAGATCCTGGTACATCGCCAGGCCGAGGTCGGCGCTGTTGATGCGCACGCCATCGACCAGCACCACGGTGTGCGAGGAATTGGTGCCACGCAGGAACAGCGAGCTCTGCTTGCCCAGGCCACCGGCGTTGGTCAGGTTGATGCCGGCGCGGCCCCGAAGCAGTTCCTGCAGGGAGGTGGCCTGGCTGGATTCGATCTGCGCGCGGTCGATCACCTGCGCAGGCGCAATGCTGTCCTGCAGGGCGATCGGCGTGCGGGTGGCGGTGACCAGCACCTGGTCGAGGTCGGCGGCGCCATCATCGGCCAGGGCCAAGGCAGGAAGTGCGGCCAGCACGGCCAGGGACAGCATTCGGGACTGCAGTTTCATCGGGGGACTCCAGGTGCCGCGCACGCCCGCGCAGCGAAGGGGAGGAGTCACAACAGGCAGGCACGCGCCGATGCCGCAGCCATCGCCGCAGACAACCAGCGCCATGCCCACCGCATCGCGACCTGAGGCTTCCGGGCCGGTCTCCGGGCTCGCCGCCGGGTGGCCCGAGGCCACCGTCCAGGCGCCTTCCCATGCCTGCGGCACAGTGGCGGGTTGCCTGGAACTGACGTGCTTACCGTTGCGGGGGCAGCGCCGGCATGGCGTGTTGTCACGCGTCACCGGCTTCCCGTTTCAACCTGCCGGCAGGGCCGCAGGTCACCTGGAAGTGCGCGCAGTCTACGGCATCGCGGCCGGCCCGTAGCAGTGAACCTGCGCTACTGGCGAGGCGCGGATGCACCTGCACGGTGCAGCAGACCTGCGCCAGCGCCTAGAATGCAGCTCGAATTATCGTGGTGCCGTTGCCGATGTCCGTCTGTTTTCCGCTGTTCCCGCGCCGCCCTGACTGGGCACGCGCATGATCCTCGACCTGGTCCGCCATGCCGGCAACGGTCGTGATGAGTTCCTCGATGGCCGCAGCGATCCGCCGCAGCTGGCCCGCCTGCCGCAGGAGCTGGTCGATGCCTATGCCGGGCAGTCGTGGGAACGGGTGATCAGTTCGCCGCGCCTGCGCTCGCTGCATACGGCGATGGCACTGGCCACACCGCGCGCGCTGGATGTTGAGGCCGACGAGGAGTGGGAAGAGCTGGATTTCGGTGACTGGGATGGCCAGTCATTGTTCGATCTGCCGGAAGAGGCGTTGGCCGCGTTCCACGCCGATCCGCACGCGTTTCCGCCGCCGCATGGCGAAAGCTGGGGCCACTTCGAACGGCGCATCGCACGCGCGCTGGATCGCCTGCTGGATGACGACGACCCGCCACCGACGGTCGTGGTCAGCCACGGCGGCCCGCTGCGCATGGTGCTGTCGCTGGTGTGCGGCCTGCCGATGTCGCTGTGCTGGGCGCTGCGCATCGACCACGGCACGCGCCTGCGCGTGTGGGTCGAGCGCGGTGAAGCGGGGCTGGTGGGCGAGCTGCTGGAGCTGCAGCAACCCTGACGAATCCGGTAGCGCCGGGCCATGCCCGGGGGATTCCACATCACCCGCGCTACGCGCTCGCCGGGCATGGCCCGGCGCTACCGATCGCGCATCACGGTGGTGGTGCCGGCCGCTGGCCGGCATTCCCAGCAACGCGGAGGCCTCAATCCTCGTCGGCGCTTTCGGCCGCGCTTTCTTCGCCATCATCCTCGGCGTCGAAGCGCTGCTCATGCACCGGGCCCGAGGCCGGACCTGCCGCCTTCAGCGGATGCACGGCGATTCGTGCTTCGTAGTCCTGCACCAGCGCCGTACGCTGCGGTTCGCTCAATTCCTGCCAGTGGCAGTCCAGCAGCGCACCTTCCAGCGAATACAGCAGGTTGAGGCTGGGCTTGAAGCCGGCACGCTTGACCTTGACGAAGGCACCGACGGCACCGGTGGCAACCAGGTCCTCACGGCTGCGCAGGCCCACCTGCCGCAGCCATGCCGCACTCTTCGGGCCGATGTTGCGCAGCTTGACCGCGCTCACGCCAACGCCCCGACGAACACCTCGGCGATGGCTTCCAGGCCGGCCTGGTCCTCGGCATCGAAGCGGCCGACGACCGGGCTGTCGATATCGAACACACCGATCAGCTCCCCACCGCGGAGCAACGGCACCACCAGTTCCGAGCGCGATGCGGCGTCGCAGGCGATATGGCCGGGGAAGGCGTCCACATCTTCGATCCGCTGGGTGACGCGCTGGCTGGCGGCCGCACCGCACACGCCCTTGTCCAGCGGAATGCGTACGCAGGCCGGCAGGCCCTGGAACGGACCGACCACCAGTTCCTTGCCGTCATACAGGTAGAAGCCCACCCAGTTCAGGTCGGGCAGGGCGTGGTAGACCAGTGCAGCGAGGTTGGCCGCATTGGCGATGCGGTCGGACTCGCCGTAGACCAGGCCACGGGCCTGTTCCAGCAGCTGGGCGTATTGTTCCGGCTTGCTGCCGGTGAGCGAGGCGTTGGCGAACATGGCCGCAGTCTAGCAAGCGTGCCGGGCCAGCGATAATGGGGGCTCTGCTGCCCTGCTGGAGCCTGTGATGTCCCTGCCTGCCACGTTGCCGACGGCCCTGTTCGTCACCGGTACCGATACCGAGATCGGCAAGACCGCCGCCAGTACCGCGCTGCTGCACGCGCTGCGCCGGCGCGGCCTGCGCGCGGTGGGCATGAAGCCGGTGGCCAGCGGCAGCCATGACGCGGGGCAGGGGCTGCGCAACGACGACGCGCTGGCATTGCAGGCCGCCAGCCTGCCGGTGCCTGACTACGCCGATCTGAACCCCTACGCATTGCGCCAGCCGTTGGCGCCCGAACTGGCGGCCGCAGAAGATGGCGTGCGCATCGAACTGGCCCCGATCGTGGCGGCCTTCGAACGCCTGCGCGCACAGGCTGACGTGGTGGTGGTCGAAGGCGTGGGCGGCTGGCTGGCGCCGTTGTCGGCGCAGCTGGACCAGCTTGACCTGGTACGTGCGCTGCGGCTGCCGGTGGTGCTGGTGGTCGGCATGCGCCTGGGCTGCGTCAACCATGCGCGGTTGACCGCACACGCGCTGCAGGCCAGTGGCGTGGAGTGCCTGGGCTGGATCGGCAACCACATCGATCCGTCGATGCAGCGCCAGGATGAGAATTTCGCGACCTTGCAGCAGCGTCTGCCGATGCCCTGCTGGGGCCGGCTGCCGCATCTGCCGGGCGCCGATGGAGAAGCGTTGAGCGCGTATCTGCACAGCGCGTGATGGTAGCGCCGGGCCATGCCCGGCGGATTTTCTGGCCGCCACGCGGTGCGCTCGCCGGGCATGGCCCGGCGCTACCGATCAATCAGCGCGCCACCAGCTCCCGTGCGATCGCACCCAACCGTTCCACCGCAGCGATGAAGCGCGCGTCCAGGGTCTGGCAGCACGACAACCGCAGGCAATGCCGGTAGCGCGCGCCACGCGAATACACCTGGCCCGGCATGAACACGATGTCCTCTGCCAATGCGCGCTCGAACAGCTCCCGGGTGTCTACGCCAGGCAGCTCCAGCCACAGCAGGAACCCTCCCTGCGGCTCGGTGGCGCAGGTGCCGGCCGGGAAATGTTCGGCCACCAGCTGCCGCAGGCGACCGACCTGTTCGCGGTACAACCGGCGCATGCGATGCAGGTGGTGCTCGTAGCTGCCGGCTTCCAGGTAGGCCGCCACCGCATCACCGAGCAGCTGCGGTTCGCCGCCGGTGGACTGGAATTTGAGCAGCGCGATGCGTTCGGCGAAGCGGCCGCCATCGAGCCAGCCGATGCGGTAGTCCGGTGCCAGCGTTTTCGAGAATCCACCGACCACCATCACCCAACCGTCGCGGTCGAACGCCTTCAGCAACGGCGCCGGCGGCTCGCTGAACTGCAGTTCGGCATACACCGCGTCTTCGATCAGCGGCAGCTGGCGTGCGTTGACCAGTTCGGCCAGGCGCTGCTTGTCGGCGATCGGCATCGTGCAGCCCAGCGGGTTGTGCACGGTCGGCATCACCACCAGCGCCGCAAGAGGGGTGTGCTGCAGCAATGCTTCCAGCGCATCCACGTCCAGGCCGCGCTGCGGATGGGTGGGCAGTTCGATCGGCTGCAGGCCCAGCGTGGTCAGCAGCGGATACAGGTTGAAGTACGAGGGTGCTTCGATTCCCACCGCATCGCCGGGTTGGGTGACCGCGCGCAGTGCCAGTTGCAGTGCTTCCATCGCACCATGGGTCAGCAGCAGGCGTTCGGGGTGGGTATGCAGGCCCATCCGCGGGCCACGCCGCACGATCTGCGCCAGCAGGCGTGGCGATCCATTGGGGCGGGCGTAGGTCTCCACGGTCTGCTGGCCATGGCGAAGTACCTGCGCGGTGTGCCGGGCCAGCTGCGCACCCGGGTAGAACTGGCGCCCGCGCGGGCCGGCAAAGGCGAGGTCGATCACGCCGGGGCGCCGCTGCGCTTCCAGCACCCGCGCCATCAGCACCTGCTGCAGCGGGGCGGTGGGCGCGGACGGCGCATCGCGCAGCGAGCGCTGCGGAACCGACAGTCGCGGCGCGACTTCGAAGCCGGCCTTGGGCCGCGGAATGACCAGACCGGCGTCTTCCAGCTGACGGTAGGCCGCGATCACGGTGTTCAGGCTGAGCTGGCGCTGTGATGCCATCTGCCGCAGCGACGGCAGCCGGCTGCCGACCGGCAGGCGCCCGCCGTGGATGGCTTCAGCCAGCTCGTCCGACAGCCGCTGGTAGCGGGGAGGAATCATCGTGGTGGTGTCTTCTGTATCCATCGACCCGGCCCGCATCTGGTTCTGTACCCATGATGCTGACGAGCCTAGCATGTCGTTGTCGGCCGGGCCTGATCGGGGCCGGGTCGATACTTCCCAAGCGCACGGCCCTGTGGCCGTGCGTCTTTTTCATGCCGTGGTGGCGGCCAGCGGCCGGCACCACCATGGGGTGTCAGCGCATCGGCACCAACGCGGGATCGCGGCGGTACAACGCCGGGAACTGCTTGCCCAGCGCGGTCAGCTTGGGCGCGTCGTAGTAGCGGATGTACGCGGCCTGCGGGTAGTTGCTCATGTAGTTCTGGTGGTAACTCTCGGCCGGGTAGAAGCGCTGGCCGCTGCTCACCTGGGTCACGATCGGCGCGCGGTAGCTGCCCGCCTGGCCGAGCTGGCCGATGTACGCACGGCTTGCCGCCTGCTGGCGCGCGTCTTCGACGTAGATAGCCGAGCGGTACTGGCTGCCATGATCGGGCCCCTGGCGGTTGAGCTGGGTCGGGTCGTGCACCACCGAGAAGAACACCTGCATCAACTGCCCATAGCTGACCTGGCGTGGGTCGTAGTCCACCTTCACCGCTTCGGCGTGGCCGGTGCGGCCACTGCTGACGCGTTCATAGCGGGCGTCGGCGGCACTGCCTCCGATGTAACCGGACACCGCGTTGCTCACCCCTTTTACGTGCTGGAACACGCCCTGCACGCCCCAGAAACAACCGCCGGCGAAGACCACGCTGGCGTGGCTGGCGTCATCGCGGAACGCCGCATCGCCGCTGGGCGCAGGCAGTGGCTGCCGCTGCGCGGTGGGCTCGGCCGGGGCGGCGATCGCGCTGTGGTCCACCAGCAGCACACCCGCGACCAGCGCGGTGGCGACCAGGCCGGCGACGCCGGCGGCAATGCCCTGTTCAAAGGAGAGTTTCATCGTGTGCTCCCGGTTCAACCGAAGGTGAAGGCGTAGGCCTGCACGCCTGCGTCGAGGAATTCGATCTCGAAACGATGCGGACTGATCGGGCCGCGCTGGCGGATCAGCTGGTACAGGCGGTGCTCGTTGACGGTGCCGGTGCCATCGGCGGCCACGTCGGCGCCGGCATCGGCCGCAGGCAGTGGCTTGCCATCGAGCAGCACGCGGAAGCGCACCGGCTTGCCGTCCTCGCCCGGTGCCAGCACCAGATGCAGGTCGCGGGCGTGGAACTGGAACGCAATGCGGCCGCCGGCCTGCTGCAGTTGTGCAGCCTCATCGTTGACCCGCCACTGTCCGGACAGGCCCCACTGGTTCAGCGCCAGGGTGGACGGCAGCGTGTAGCCGAATGCTGCGTCGGCGCGCTGCCCGCCCGGCGAGGCGAACTGCTCGGCACGTGCGTGACCCAGGTAGGTTTCCGGCGAGCGCAGGTTGCCCATGTCGGCCTGCGTGGCCACGCCCTGCAGGTCAGCCGCGGCCGGATCAGCAGGTGGTGGCAGGTCGGTCTGCCCGGCTTCCACCAGCAGGCGGCGGATCACCTGTTCGGAGTGCGCGTAGTTGCCCTCGCCGAACTGGTGGCCACGGATGTTGCCCTGCGCATCGACGAAGTAGTGCGCCGGCCAGTAGCGGTTGTTGAACGCGCGCCAGATCGCATACTGGTTGTCGAGCGCGACCGGGTACTGGACCTTCAGCTGCTGCACGGCCTTCATCACGTTGCGCGGGTCGCGCTCGAACGCGAATTCCGGGGTGTGCACGCCGATCACCACCAGGCCATGGTCGCGGTAGCGCTGTGCCCACTCGTGCACGAACGGCATCGCACGCAGGCAGTTGATGCAGGAATAGGTCCAGAAGTCGATCAGCACGACCTTGCCATGCAGCTGCTCTCGGCTCAGCGGCGGGCTGTTGAGCCACCCGGTGGCGCCGTCCAGCGTGGGCAGCGTTCCTTCCACCGGCAGCGGCGCGCCTGCCTGGCCGGCTGCCATCATCATCATCGGTGGTGCTGCCGGCTGCGTGCCGGGCACGGCATCGAGCAGGCCCTGTTCGATGCGTGCGGTACTGACTGCGGACAGGCGGGTCAGCAGGCCGGTGTCCCAGCCCAGGCCGATCGCCACCACTGCCAGCAGCGCGGCCACGCCGAGCACCCGGCGCACCACATTGCCCAGGCCGAGCCGGGCCTGCAGTGCGCGGAACACACGGCCGCCCACCCACACCGCCAGCGCCAGTGCGGTCACGGCGCCCAGCGCGTAGGCCAGCAACAGCGAACTGGTGCCGGCACTGGCGCCGTTCAGGGCCGCACCGGTCAGCACCAGGCCGAGGATCGGACCGGCGCAGGGTGCCCACAGCAGGCCAGTGGCGATGCCGATCAGCAGCGAGGTCCCGGCGCCGCCACGGCCAGCCGCATCCGCGGCGTCGGCACGTGCGCTCAGGCGCGCGCCGATGCGCTGGAACGGCGCCAGCAGGTGGTCGGCCAGGGTCGGCCACAGCAGCGCGATGGCGAACACCGCCATCAGTACCAACGCCACCCAGCGGCCGACCTGGTTGGCCTGCGCCACCCACTGGCTGCCGACCGCCGCCAGGCTGGCGACCACGGTGAAGGTCAGTGCCATGCCCAGCAGCAGCGGCAGGGTGCTGCGCAGGAAAGGACGATCAGCGCGTGCGAACACGAACGGCAGCACCGGCAGGATGCACGGGCTGAGCAGGGTCAGCACGCCGCCGAGATAGGCAAGCAGCAACAGCAGCATCATCAGGCTCCAGAAGCAGGGGAAGAACCGACCGGCACGCGCCAGCCGCCAGCGGCGTCCTGATGCGCAGTCCCGGGCATGAACGCCATCGCGGCGCCGTTCATGCAGTAGCGCAGCCCGGTCGGCCGCGGGCCGTCGTTGAACACGTGGCCGAGGTGGCCGCCACAGCGGCGGCAATGTGCTTCCACCCGCAACATGCCGAAGGTGGTGTCACGGTCCTCGCCGATGGCGTTGTGCAGCGGCGCCCAGAAGCTGGGCCAGCCGGTGTGGCTTTCGAACTTGGTGGACGAAGAGAACAGCGGCAACGCACAGCCGGCACAGGCGAACGTGCCCTGCCGATGTTCCTTGTTCAGCGGACTGCTCCAGGGGCGCTCGGTGGCCTGCTGGCGCAGCACGGCGTACTGCGCCGGGCTCAGCAGCCGGCGCCACTCGGCATCGCTGCGGACCACCTCGAACTGTCGCGCAGGCCGTGCCTCGGCAGCGGCCGGGGCCGCGCGGCTGCACGCGCCCAGGCCCAGCAGGCCGGCGGCGGTGACAGCACCGCCCAGGCCCAGCAGATGGCGGCGGGTGAGGGACATGGTGGACTCCGGGAAGGGGCGACGGGGCCATGCTGCGCCCCCTCCGGTCAACGAATCCTCACGCAGGATTCAATTTTTCGTGAGGTATCCACGCCGCTCCCGCGCCACAATGCGGGCAGCCTCCCCACTGGCCTGAAGCTGCCGATGTCCGCCAAACGTGTCCTGATCGTTGAAGACGATGCCCACATCGCCGACCTGCTGCGCATGCACCTGGGTGATGAGGGCTATGAAGTCGCACACGCCGCCAGCGGCGATGCCGGCCTGCGCCTGATCGAACAGGAAGGTCCGTGGGATGCACTGGTACTGGACGTGATGCTGCCGGGCGTGGACGGCCTGCAGGTCTGCCAGCGCGCACGCGCGATGGCGCGCTACGTGCCGATCATCATCATCAGCGCGCGTGGCAGCGAAACCCAGCGCATCGTCGGCCTGGAACTGGGCGCGGACGACTACCTGGCCAAGCCGTTCTCGATGCCGGAACTGGTGGCGCGCGTGCGTGCGCTGCTGCGCCGCGCCGAAGCCATGGCACAGAACGCGCGCATCGATGCCGGGGCGATCGAACTGGGGGGGCTGCGGCTGGACCCGGTCGCCCGTACTGCCGCCGTCGATGGCAATGCACTGGAACTGACCCCGCGTGAGTTCGAACTGCTGCTGTTCTTCGCCCGCCACCCGGACCAGGTGTTTGCGCGGATGGAACTGCTCAACCAGGTCTGGGGCTACCAGCACGACGGTTACGAGCACACGGTCAACACCCACATCAACCGCCTGCGCAGCAAGATCGAGACCGACCCGGGCAACCCGCGGCGCCTGCTGACGGTGTGGGGGCGCGGTTACAAACTGGTCGACCCGGCCGGGGCGGCCACATGATCAAGCCGAACCTGTGGCAGAAACTGGCGCTGGTGATGTCGGCACTGATGCTGACGTGCTGCATGGCGCTGCTGGCGTGGCAGATGCGCACCAATACCCGGCATGAGCAGGAAGTGGTGCAGCGCCTGTCGCTT
The DNA here is from genome assembly GCF_019793815.1 of Stenotrophomonas sp. DR822. Classification (NCBI taxonomy): domain Bacteria; kingdom Pseudomonadati; phylum Pseudomonadota; class Gammaproteobacteria; order Lysobacterales; family Lysobacteraceae; genus Stenotrophomonas; species Stenotrophomonas sp. DR822. Next base: position 2,197,604 of record NZ_CP081826.1, on the reverse strand, counting down.
GGATTGGCCGAGCACATCGCCCAGCGCAGCGAACTGATGGACACCAGCGGCATGCGCGATGCAGCGGTGCGCGCATTGTTCGGCCAGCTGATGGCGGTCAACCCCAGTGTCGAGGTGTACCTGCTGGATGAGCAGGGTCGCATCCTCGGCCACGATGCGCCCAGCGGCCACCTGGTGCGCAGCCGGGTGGACGTGGCACCGCTGCGGCGCCTGCTGTCCGGTGCGCCGCTGCCGATCCTCGGTGACGATCCCCGCAGTGCCGATGGCCGCAAGGTGTTCAGTGTCGCGCCGCTGGTGGTGCAGGGGCGGCAGGCGGGTTACGTGTACGTGGTACTGGTGGGCGAACACCGGCAGATGCTGGCCGACGATCTGGCCGCCGGCAGCCAATGGCACACCACGCTCTGGTCGGTGCTGCTGATCGGCGGGCTGGGCCTGCTTGCCGGCCTGGTGGCCTTCTACTGGGTGACCCGGCCCCTGCGCCAGGTCACCCGGCGCATACAGGCCTTCGACATCGACGCACCGACGCCACTGCCCGCGCCGGTACCGCTGCGCGCGGGTGAGCGCGATGAACTGAAGATCCTCGAACATGCCCATTCGCAGATGGCACAGCGGCTGGGCGAGCAGTGGCAGCAACTGCGCCAGCAGGACCTGCAGCGCCGCGAACTGGTGGCCAACATCTCGCACGACCTGCGCACGCCGTTGTCCTCGCTGCACGGTTACCTGGAAACGCTGGCGCTGAAAGAAGCCACGCTGTCGCCGCAGGAGCGTCGTCGCTATCTCGGTATCGCGCTGGCGCAGAGCGCCAAGGTCGGCCGTCTGGCCCGGGCGTTGTTTGAACTGGCGCGGCTGGAGCACGGTGAAGTGCGGCTGGAGTGGGAAGTGTTCGCGCTGCCGGAACTGCTGCAGGACGTACTGCAGAAGTTCGAGCTGGCCGCGCAGGCACGTGGGCAGCGCCTGCACGCTGATTTCCCGCCGGGCCTGCCGCTGGTGCGCGCCGACCTGGGTCTTGTGGAGCGCGTGCTGACCAATCTGCTCGACAACGCGCTGCGGCATGCGCCGGACGGGGGCCGTGTGCAGGTGCAGCTGTCGGCGCTGCCCGACAGTGTGCAGGTGGCGGTGCAGGACGATGGCCCCGGGGTGCCGCTGGCGCTGCGCGGGCAACTGTTCCAGGCGCCGGCGGCACTGGGCGCGCGGCGTGGCGAGAACGGCGGGCTCGGCCTGCTGATCGTGCAGCGCATCGTGCAGTTGCATGGCCGCCGTATCGAACTGCGCGACAGCGGACAGGGCGCGCTGTTCGTGTTCGCCTTGCCGCGTGCCGATGCCGAGGCGAACTAGACGTTGTCTGCCGGTGGCGGGACACCGCTTTCCATCGGCAGCAGCAGCCGGATGCAGGCACCGCCGAGCACCGAATCGGCCACTTCCACGCGGCCGCGATGCTTGTCCGCCACCACCTGCACCAGCGCCAGGCCCAGCCCGAAACCCGGGCTGGCCTGGTCCAGCCGCACGTAGGGCTGCAGCACCTGGCTGCGCAGTTCGACGGCGATACCGGGACCGTCGTCCTCCACCTGCAGGCACAGCCATCCCTCGTTGAGCGTGCTGACGATGCGGATCTGCCGGCGCGCATAGCGCAGCGCGTTGCCCAGCAGGTTGCGCAGCGCCAGTTCCAGCATGTGCCGGTTGACGTTGACCAGCCCTGCCGGTGACAGGTCCTGCTGCACCGGTATCGTCAGTGGTGCGAACTGCTCGACCACACCGCGTACCAGCGCGGCCAGTTGCAGGCGCTGGCGGGTGACCTGATGGCAGCGGCCGAGCGCGGCATACTCGACACCCGCATCGGTCAAGTGCTGCAACCGGTCAATGTCGATGCGCAGGCCGGACAGCGCATCGCGCTGGGCGTCGTCCAGTCCGGTGTCTTCCAGGTCGGCCAGGCCGAAGCGCATGCGTGCCAGCGGTGTGCGGACTTCGTGCGCCACCGCTTGGGCCAGCACGCGCTGGCTGTCCAGCAGCAGCTGCAGCTGTTCGGCCATGTGGTTGAACGCCTTGGCCAACGGCCGCACCAGCGCGGTAGCGGCGCGCGGCGCACGGCTGTCGAGCTGGCCATCGCGCATCCGTCGTGCGGTCTGTGCCAGCTGCGAGACATCGCGCCACAACCGGTAGACCATTACGTACATCGGCAATGCCACCGCCACCATCAGGATCAGCAGGATGATGGCCACGCCGGAGGCTTCGCTGTCCTGCCAGCCTTCTTCGGGCAGGGCCTGGTCCAGCGGCCCCAGGATCAGCGCACTGCTGCTGTTGCCGACGCGCTGCAGGCTGCGCATGCTGTCCAGCTCGATCTGCACGTGTCCGTTGAGCAAGCCCTTGCGCTGTTTCGCCGGCAGTATCGCGGCAGCTTCGGTCAGCGGCATCAGCTGCAGGGGATAGGCGAAATCGCTGTCCAACTGTTGCGCCAGGGCTGGCCATTGCGCCGGTGGCGTTTCGGCGAAGCGATGTTGCAGCATGGCGTGCGGGCCGCGCATTTCCGCCTGCAGGCTGGCCTCGGTGCGGTCTTCCAGCAGCGCATCCCAGGCCCATAGCCCGAGCACGATCAGCAGCAGATGGGCGGTGAGGAAACCGATGCCGTAGCGCAGGAAGTGGAAGGCATGGCCACGCATGGCCGACGACGGATGCTTCATCCCCATGCTGATCGGCTGAACAGGTAACCACGGCCGCGCACGGTCTTTATCCGCTCGGGCTGCTCCGGGTTGTCGCCGAGCTTGCGCCGCAGGCGCGAGATGCGTGCGTCGATCGACCGATCCAGGCCATCGAAGGCGATGCCGCGCAGGCCACGCAGCAGCGCATCGCGGTCGAGGATCTGGCCCGCGTTGCCGGCCAGCAGGAACAGCAGGTCGAACTCGGCGGTGGTCAGCTCCAGCAGGCGGCCCTGCAGGTGCACGTTGCGGGTGGATGGGTCGATGCTCAGTTCACCGAAACGCAGGGCGCCATCGCGTGGCTCGACCCGGCGGTGGCGGCGCAGGTGGGCGCGCAGCCGGGCCAGCAGCACCCGTGGTTCGATCGGCTTGCCGATGTAGTCGTCGGCGCCCAGCTCCAGCCCCAGCACCTGGTCGATGTTGTCGGTGCGGGCGCTCAGCACGCAGATGATCCCGTCATAGTGGGGCCGGATCTGCCGACACACTTCGAAACCATCCTGACCCGGCAGACCGATGTCGAGCAGGACCAGCGCCGGCTTCTCGCTGAGGATCCGGGCGATCGCGCGCTGGCCGCAGCGTTCGTGGGCGACCTGGTAACCGTGGCGCTTCAGGTAGTCGCTGACCATCGTGCCCAGCCGAGCGTCGTCTTCAACCAGTACGATATCCAGCATCTACAAGGCCTCCGGGGTGCTTCCGTACCGCCGTGGCACGAGCGCGGCGATGCTATCCCAGCTACCGGGCCGCTCGGGTCCAGGGAGCGGGCGCCATTCAGCCGGGGTTGCTGGCGCGCGGGCCGGGCCTCAGGCTGGGCAACGACTTGGCCGCACGGTAGCCATCGTGTTGTTACAAAACGTTACGTAAGCCGCGCCTGCGGTGACGGTCGCTGACAGCGCTACGACTGACGTGGCGCTCGGCGGGGCCGAGCATGGCAGCTCTCCCCATCCGCGTGCCGCCCTCATGCCGTCCGCCTCCTGTCCCGCGCTTTTCCTTGAATGCCCTTGCCATGGAGGCCAGCGATGAGCGGCGTGGTCGGGGCCTGGCTGCCGCCTGCCGACGATGAGCAGCTGCTGCAGCAGCTGGCGCCGATGCTGCGGGCGCTGCAGCAGCGCGGCCGCGGTCGCATCGGGTACTGGACCGATGCCGACGCAGGGCTGGCCCTCGGTCATTGCCGTGCGCCGACCGACATGCCGTTGCAGCCGCTCAGCTCCAGCTGCGGGCGCTACGTGCTGTGCCTGGATGGCCGCATCTACAACCGCGCGGCCCTGCAGTCGCAGCTGCGCGACCTGCCACTCAGCTGCACCGATGCACGCCTGTTGCTGCAGGCCGTCGTCGAGTGGGGCGTGCAGCGTGCGCTGTCGCGCATCGAAGGGGCATTTGCGTTCAGCGTCTGGGACCGCCACGCACATGAGCTCTGGCTGGCGCGCGACCCGGTCGGCGAACGGCCGTTGTATTACGGCTGGTACCAGGGCCAGTTCCTGTTCGCTTCGGAGTTGAAGGCGCTGCAGGCCTTTGCCGGATTCGCTCCCAGCATCGACCAGGATGCATTGAGCCTGCTGCTGCGCCATGACTATGTGCCGGCGCCGCACACCATCTATCGCGGCATCCACAAGCTGGTGGCCGGGGCGATGCTGCGCGTGGACCTCAACGATCATGCCGCCGGCGGATCAACGCAGGCCACGCAGGGCGGCCAGCGCTACTGGTGCGCGCGCGATGCGATGCAATCAGCATTGCAGCAGCCGTTGCAGCCGGCGCCCAGCCTGGAGCAGGCCACCGACCAGTTGGAGGTGGTGCTGCAGCAGGCGATCGCCACGCGCATGCATTCACCCGTGGCCTGCGGTGCATTCCTGTCCGGTGGCACCGATTCGTCGCTGGTGGTGGCGATGATGCAGGCGCAGTCGGCGTTGCCGGTGGAGGCATGGACGGTGGGTTTCGACGACCCCGGTCACGACGAGAGCGACTGGGCCTCGCAGGTGGCCCGCCACCTGGGCGTGCATCACCACCTGCACAGGATGGACAGCCGGCAGGGCCTGGATCTGCTGCAGCGCTTGCCGCAGGTCTGGTGCGAACCGTTCGCCGATGCCTCGCAGCTGCCCACCCTGCTGGCCAGCGAGCTGCTCGGCGCGCGCAAGCCGGTGGCGCTGACCGGCGACGGCGGCGATGAGCTGTTCTTCGGCCACCCCAGCTATGGCCGCGCGCTGCGCAATGCGCGCCTGTGCGGTGGCCTGCCGGACTGGGTACGTGATCTTGCGCGGCGTGGCAGCAGCCGCTTGAACGTCGAGCGTGGTCGGCTTGGCGGTTGGCGCGCACTGGTGGCCGAGGTGGCCGCCAACGACGTGGAGGGGCATTACCTGCAGCGCGTCACCCGCTGGCGGCAGCCGACCCAGGTGGTACTGGGGGCGCGCGAGCCGGCGACGATCTTCCACCAGCAGGACACCGCACTGCCGGCGGAAGCGCGCATCCAGCTGCTGGATTTCCGCATGGACCTGGCCGAGGGGATCCTTGCCAAGGTCGACCGTGCCGGCATGGCGGCCGGTGTGGAGACACGCTCGCCGTTGCTGGACATGGAGGTCATACGCCTGGCCTGGCGCCTGCCGCAGCACTTGAAGTACCACGACGGCGAGCACAAGCGGATCCTCAAGCATCTGCTGGCGCGCTACCTGCCCGCGCCGCTGGTCCATCGCCCCAAGCGCGGTTTCGGCCCACCGATGGCACGCTGGCTGGCCGGCCCGCTGCGCGACTGGGCGGAAGCGTTGCTCGACCCGCAGCTGCTGCGCAACCAGGGGTGCTTCGATGCGGTACGCGTGCGCGCGATCTGGGAGGCGTTCCTGCGCGGCGAGCGCAAATGGCATACGCACCTGTGGAACGTGTTGATGTTCCAGGCGTGGTACCAGCACTGGCACGGCAATCGCGGGCGATAACCGGGAGCGATCCTCACGGGCGCGGCGAATCTTCCTGGCGCAGGGCGGAGGCCCTTGCGTGCGAATGTCCTCCGGCGCCGGCCGTTGGCCGTCACCTCCCCCTTTACTTCGCACGCAAGGGCCTCCGCCCTGCGCCCGGAGCTCGTCGGCGTCTCATTGAAGGGCCGTCGCGAGCGCTGCATCTGCGCGCCTGGTGCCGCAAGCCGAGCCTCGTCGGGGCGGGTAGGGGCCTGGGCAAAGTAAAGGAGGAGGTGACGGCCAACGGCCGGCGCCGGGGGACATTTGCCCAAACCCCTACCCGCCCCGGCGGGGCCCTCCAGCTCGCAGAGACCCGGACGAAGACGCGCTCCAGAATCCAAACGCCAGGCAAAAAAAAGACCCGGCAGAGGGAGGGATCTGCCGGGTCCGGATTGCATGGGGGGAGGGACCCATGCAATGAGCGTGGGCGTCGCGCCAGTGGCTGTTCCCTGCCAGTCGCATCCGCCGTGCATTTGTATTGATGCAATGCAGCATACGCCGATCATGCGGCAATGCAACAAAAATCACGAAGGCGCCATCTCTGGCGCCTTGAGGCCTTTCAGATCAATGGGTTGTCAGGCGGCAGGGCCGCGGTAACGGCAGCCCGAGGTGCAGGTTTCGTGCACGGTGATCTCGCTCAATGCCGGCAGGGTGGGCTTGAGCTCGTTCCAGATCCACACGGCCAGATTCTCGCTGGTCGGGTTCTCCAGGCCGGGGATGTCATTGAGGTAATGGTGGTCCAGGCGGTCGTAGATCGGCTGGAAAGCCGCCTTCACGTCACCGAAATCCATGATCCAGCCGGTCTGCGCGCCCGGCTCGCCCTCGACTTTCAGTTCCACCCGGAAGGAGTGGCCGTGCAGGCGCGCGCACTTGTGCCCCGGCGGCACGTTGGGGAGGCGGTGCGCCGCCTCGAGCATGAAGACTTTGAAGATTTCCATGGCGCGATTGTACGCCGCGGGCGGCCGATCAGCCCGGCTTTGCGTTGCCTTCCCGTGAAGAAATTCTTTCCATCCGGATGAAGAGATGATAGGTTCTCTTATATCCGTATGAAGAGATGTTATTGGCCGCACCCCGGCCAGGCATGGATTACTGCGGAACTTACCTCGTCCTTCCACTACCTCCCCCACATCGTCATGCCCCAGCACACCCTGCTCGTGGCGGCCCTGGCCGTCGCTCTGGCCGCGCCTTTGTCTGCCGCCGCCGAAACCCCCGCCGACGCCAGCGGCGAAGCCAGCACCCTGGCTGCCGTGCGCGTCACCGGTTCCAACATCAAACGCGCCGATACCGAAGCCTCCAACCCGGTGCAGGTGATCGGCCGCCAGCAGCTGGAACAGACCGGCAAGGCCACCGTGGCCGATGTGCTGCGTTCGATCTCGGCCAACACCGGCAATGCCAGCAACGAGACCACCAACAACGGTTGGGCCTCGGGTTCGGCCGGCATCGGCCTGCGCGGTCTTTCGCAGAAGAACACGCTGGTGCTGCTCAACGGCCGCCGCCTGGCCAACTACGGCTTCCCGGCCGGCGGCCTGTCGGACACCTTCGTCGATCTCAACGCGCTGCCGCTGGTGGCGGTCGAACGCATCGAAGTGCTCAAGGACGGTGCATCGGCGGTGTATGGCAGCGATGCGGTGGCCGGCGTGGTCAACATCATCACCCGGCAGAATTTCGAAGGTGCCGAGATCGGCGGCAGCTTCGGCGGCGCCGACCAGGGCGGCCTGCACGAGCAGAACCTGAAGTTCGTCGGTGGCCTGGGCGACATCGACAAGGACGGCTACAACATCCTCTTCAGCCTGCAGGGCTACAACCGCGAGCGACTGGACCAGGACGAGCGCAACCTGACCAAGAGCGGCATCTACAGCGACCAGCCCGGCGGCCGCTGGAACGGCTGGTCGGCCAAGGGGGCGCGCTATCTGGTCAATGGCACCTCCGTGCCGATGCTCGATGCCAACGGCAACTGCCCCACCGGCACCACCCGCGTGGCCAGCGCGCCGATCGACGGCCTGGCCGGTGATACCTGCGGCTTCAACCAGGCCCCGTACACCACCCTGATTCCCTCCACCAAGCGCTACCAGGCCTACGCCAACGGCACGTTCCGCCTCGGCGACAACGTCGAAGCGTTCGGCGAAGTGCTGTACAGCCAGATCAAGAGTGCTGCCTGGTTCGGCAGCAGCCCGTTCTTCACCCTGGAAAGCGGTCGCTTCGCACTGAACGCGCAGACCGGCCTGGCCGAGCCGGTGTCGTCCAACCTGCCGGCCAGCAACCCGTACAACCCGTACGGCCGCGCGATCCCGATCGAATACACCTTCTTCGACCTCGGCGGCACCATCAAGACCAACCGGTCCACCGCCTATCGCGGTGTGTTCGGGCTGCGTGGCAACACCGAGAAGTGGGACTGGGAAGTGGCCGCGTTCGGCGCGCGCAGCAGCGAGCGCGAAACCGTCTCCGGCGGCTTCGCCAACCGCTGGGCACTGGCCAATGTACTGGCCACCGGCAGCTACAACCTGCTGAACCCGGCCGCGACGCCGCAGTCGGTGCGCGATTCGATCAACATCGCCACCCTGCGTCCGGCCGAGTCGGTGCTGCAGGGCATCGATGCGAAGATCTCCGGCAGTCTCGGCCACACCTGGGCCGGCGACATCGGGTTCGCCGCCGGTGCCGAATGGCGCCGCGAGAAGCTCGATTCGAACAACCCGTGGCAGATCGATGCCGGCCTGCAGGTGCGCCCGGCAATCGCCGAAGTGCATGGCGAGCGCAAGGTCAGCGCCGCCTACGCCGAGGTCAACGTGCCGCTGGCCTCGACCCTGGAACTGTCCGCCGCCGCCCGCGCCGATCATTACGACGATTTCGGCGACGCGTTCTCGCCCAAGCTCGGCCTGCGCTGGCAGCCGCTGGATTTCCTGCTGGTGCGTGCCTCCGCGTCGAAGGGCTTCCGCGCCCCGTCGCTGTCGGAGAACTCCAACAGCACCAGCATCGCCTATGGCAGCGTGGTCGACCCGCGTGATCCGGACGTGCCGGGCTCGCGGCAGAACCCGACCTTCTTCACCGTCGGCAACAGCGACCTGAAGCCGGAGCGCACCAAGAGCGTGAACTTCGGCGTGGTGCTGTCGCCGTGGGCGAACACCAACCTGAGCATCGACTACTACCGTATCCAGCTGGACAACCTGGTCGGTACCAACAACACCCAGACCCTGGTCAACGACAACGTCGCCGGTGCCGTGCAGCGCGATGAGCGCGGCAAGCTGCAGGCGGTCTACAACCGCTACCAGAACCTGAGCGAGCTGAAGACTTCGGGCATCGACGTCGAGCTGCGCCAGCGCATCCCGACCACGGCCTTCGGTGACTTCACCGTGACCTCGGCCTACACCCACGTTCGCGACTACCGGCGCCCGACCGTGGTCGGCGGCCCGCTGGTGGACTATGCCGGCAGCAATCTCGGCGCCACCCTGCCGAAGAACAAGGCCACCACCACCCTGGACTGGAAGTACAGCGACTACACCGCCGCGGTGACCTGGTACTACACCAGTGGCTACGACCAGAAGGCCAGCACCGCTGCCGCTGCGGTGCAGAGCCGCGTCGACGCCTACAACCAGTTCGATCTCTACCTGGGCTACACCGGCATCGACAACCTGACCGTGTACGCCAAGGTGCAGAACCTGGGTGACAAGACGCCGCCGTACGACGCCTCGTTCCCGGGCATCCGCGCGCCGTACGACTTCAGCCAGTACGACCTGCGTGGCCGCTACTTCACGCTGGGCTTCGACTACCGCTTCTGATCCACCCGCCGCGGCCGGCCACCCTGTGTGGCCGGCCGTGTTGCCATGTTCCAGGGGAGTCACCGTGTCCTTCCACCGCCGTGCCGTTTTCCCGTTGTTGCTCGCCGTCGCCACCGCCGTATCGTTGCCGCCTGCGGTACATGCGCAGAGCGCCTATTTCTTCCCGCAGACCACCGATGCGGCGGCATTCGATACCGCCATTCCCACGCCGGAGCAGTTCCTCGGCTATCCGATCGGCAGCCGCTACACCCGCCATGACCAGCTGGTGGCTTACTTCCAGGAGCTGGCCAAGCACTCGGACAGGATCAGCGTGCGCGAGATCGGCCGCAGCTATGAGGGCCGACCGCTGCTGATCGCCACGGTCACTGCTGCAGGCAACCACGCGCGGCTGGAACAGATCCGCCAGCAGCACGCGACCCTGGCCGACCCGGCGCAGCCGCGCAGCGCTGCCGGTGACAGCCCGGTGGTGGTGTGGCTGGGCTACAGCGTGCACGGCAACGAGACTTCCAGCGGCGAAGCGGCGATGCTGACCGCCTACTACCTGGTGGCCAACCGCAGCGCGGAAACGCAGCAGTGGCTGCAGCAGGCAGTGGTGCTGTTCGACCCGGCGCAGAATCCCGACGGCCGCGATCGCGCCGCCAACTGGCACAACGCCTGGACGTCCGATCCGGCCTCGGCCGATCCGGCCGACAAGGAACACGTCGAACCGTTCCCGCAGGGCCGTACCAACCACTACTTCACCGATCTCAACCGCGATTGGCTGGCACTGACACAGCAGGATTCGCGGCCGAAGGTGGCGCAGTTCCACCAGTGGTACCCGAACGTGCAGATCGACTTCCACGAAATGGGCAAGGACAGCACGTACTACTTCGAGCCATCGCCGAAGAGCATGCATAGCCCGTTGATCCCGGCAGCATCGTACGAGTTCAACAAGACCCTGGCCAAGTACCACGCCCAGGCGCTCGATGCGCTGGGTTCGCTGTACTACACCGGTGAGAACTTCGACAATTTCTCGCCCGTGTACGGCTCGACCTATCCGGATTTCCACGGCGCGGTCGGCGTCACCGTGGAGCAGGCCAGCTCGCGCGGTCGCGTGCAGGAATCGGTGAATGGCCTGCTGACGTTCCCGTTCACCATCCGCAACCAGGTTGCCACCGGGTTGGGCACGGTGCGCGGTGCGGTGACCGAGCGCAGCGCGCTGTTCGATCTGCAGAAGCGTTTCTTCCAGAGCGCGCTGAAGCAGGCCGCACAACAGCCGGTGAAGAGCTTCGTGTTCGGCGACGCGCATGATCCGGCATTGACCCGACGCCTGCTGGAACTGCTGTTGCTGCACAGGATTGAAGTGCATGCACTGGACCGCGCTGTCAGCGTAGATGGCCAGCGTTTCGAAGCGGGCAGCGCCTACGTGGTGCCGGTGCAGCAGGCGCAGTTCCGCCTGGTCCATTCGATCTTCGCCGAGACCCCGCCGATCAAGGGCGACGTGTTCTACGGCAGCACCAGCTACGCGATCGCCCCGGCCTACGGCGTGGCCTTTGCCGGCAGCCGCAGCCGCATCGATGGCGGCGCCCGCGTGGTCGAGGTTCCCGCAGTGCAGGGCGGGCTGACCGGCGGTGAAGCGGGCTTCGCCTACGTGATCGACTGGCGCGACTACAACGCGGGCCGCGCACTGGCCGCCCTGCAGGCCAAGGGCTTGTCCACGCGTGCCACCTTCCAGCCGTTCACCGCGGCCACCGCACAAGGTGAGGTGGCCTTTGCCGGGGGCAGCATCGTGGTACCGGTGTCCGGGCAGCCGCTGCAGGGTGCGGCGTTGCAGGAGGCGGTCGCCGCCGCCGCGCGGGTCGCCGGTGTGCAGGTGCATGCGCTGGGCAGCGGTCGCAGCCGCGATGGCATCGACCTTGGCAGTGACGGCGTCAAGGCACTGCGCAAGCCCGCCGTCGCGCTGGTGATGGGCGAGGGCGTGGCAGCCACCGAAATCGGTTCGGCCTGGTTCCTGCTCGACCAGCAGCTGCGCCTGCCGGCCAGCAAGCTGGACCCGCAGCAGCTGGGCAAGGTATCTCTGGACCGCTACACCACGATCGTGCTGTCCGGCGGCACCTATGCCGGCATCGACGCGGCCGCGGTAGCGGCATTGAAGCGCTGGATCCAGGCCGGCGGGTCACTGGTCACCTATGGCAGCGCGTCGAAGTGGGCGATCGAACAGAAACTTGCCGACGGCGAGAAGCTGGGCAAGGACGAGGAAGCAACAGACACCGCGCGCCGCGCCTTCGGTGACCAGCGCGATATCGCCGCGATCGAGCGCGTCAGCGGCAACATCCTCAGCGCCGACGTCGACCTCAGTCATCCTTTGGCGTTCGGCGTGCCGCGCCGGCAACTGGCGATCAACAAGGAGAACACGGTCATCCTGCAGCCGAGCGCGAACGGGTTTTCCACGGTGGTGCGGATCGACGACACACCTCGGGTGAACGGGTATCTGTCCGAGCGCAACCGCAGTCGCGTGGCTGGCAGTGCGTGGCTGCTGGTGTCGGCGCAGGGGCAGGGCAACGTGATCCTGTTTGCTGATGATCCGGCGCATCGCAAGTACTGGCATGGCACTGATCGCATGCTGATCAACGCGATCTTCTTCGGGAATCTGGTGAATCCGAGTAAAGCGCGGGGTTGAGGCGTTTGGCGCCTTCATTGCCATGTGGGTTGGGAGGACGGATAGGCCGCGCAGGACACGCCGCAAGTACGTCCCTGTAGGCTCGTAGGCGCCATCCATGGCGCCTGCGGTCCTGCGCGGCCTATCCGTCCTCCCCAGACAGTTTCCTCCAGGCGCGGACGCATCAAACCCAAGGCGGGGGCAAGGGCAAAAGCAGGAATTGCGGCTTCGGCGTTTGCCTTTGAATTTGAATTTGAATTTGAATTTGAATTTGATCTTTCTTCTCCCGGCTACCCGGCGGGAGAAGAAGGCGCAGGCAATGCTTGAAGCGGATGGGCATGGGGGCAGCGCAGAACCGTTGGCGCCATGGATGGCGCCATCGAGCTTACATGGACGTATTTACAGCGTGTTCTGCGCTGCCCCCATGCCCATCCGCCCTCGGTACTGCCACCGCCTGCTTTATCACCCGGTAGCCAGCAACAAAAAAGGACGGCGCGTCAGCGCCGTCCCTCGATAGCCCCCCGCGCAGCGGGAAGCGCCATCCATGTCAGCAGCAATCAGCCAGCGCGACCGCCGCCGTTGCCGCCCTGGCCGCGACCACGGCCGCCACCGGAATTACCGGCACCGCCACGACGCTGGCCCTGACCGGCACCTGCGCCTGCGCGCTGCTGGCCGTTGCCCGCGCCCTCGCGGCGGCCACCGCCGGCCTTCTTCGGGCCTGCATGGGCATGACGCGGCGCATCGCCGTGCGGACGGCGCGCGTGGGTCTTGCGCGGCACGCGCTCGCCGGTATCGGCCTCGGCCTTGCCCGGCGCACTGTTGCCCCAGCGGATCGGCGTCTGCAGCTCGAAGCCCGGCACATCGCGGATGTCCATGTCGCGGCCGAGCAGGCGCACGATCGCGCGCAGCAGCTTCACTTCATCCTGCGCCACCAGCGAAATCGCTTCACCGGTCGCACCGTTGCGGCCGGTACGGCCAATGCGGTGCACGTAGTCTTCGGCCACCATCGGCAGATCGAAGTTGATCACCTTCGGCAGCTCGTTGATGTCGATGCCGCGCGCGGCGATATCGGTGGCCACCAGCACGGTGACACGGCCGGCCTTGAAGTCGCCGAGCGCACGCAGGCGCTGGCCCTGGCTCTTGTTGCCGTGGATCGCCGCGGTCTTGATGCCGGACTTTTCCAGGAACGCGGCCAGCTTGTCGCTACCGTGCTTGGTGCGGGCAAACACCAGGGTCTGCTCGCGGCTGTCCTGCGCCAGCAGGTGCAGCAGCAGGTCGCGCTTGCGGCTGCCATCGACCGGATGCACCTTGTGGGTGATGGTCTCGGCGACGGTGTTCTTCGGCGTGACCTGGATCTGTTCCGGGTTGCGCATGAACTCCAGCGCCAACTGGCGGATGTTGTCCTCGAAGGTGGCCGAGAACAGCAGGGTCTGGCGGTTCTGCTTGGGCAGCTTGGCCAGGATGCGCTTGATCGAGGGCAGGAAGCCCATGTCGAGCATGCGGTCGGCTTCGTCCAGCACCAGCAGTTCAATGCCGGACAGGTCGATGCTGCGACGCTCCAGGTGGTCGATCAGGCGGCCCGGGCAGGCCACCAGCAGGTCCACGCCGCGACGCAGGATGTCCAGCTGGTTGCCCATGCCGACACCGCCGTAGATGCAGGCGCTGGGGATGCGCAGGTACTTGCTGTAGCCGCGCAGGCTGTCATGCACCTGGGTGGCCAGTTCGCGGGTCGGTGCCAGGATCAGCGCGCGCGGCTTGCGCGGGCCGGTGCGCACTTCCTGCGAAGCGGTGCCCAGGTGCTGCAGCAGCGGCAGGCCGAACGCAGCGGTCTTGCCGGTGCCGGTCTGTGCGCCGGCCAGCAGGTCGCGACCGGCCAGCACCAGCGGGATCGCCTGCTGCTGGATCGGGGTCGGGGTTTCGTAGCCCTGCTCGGCGAGCGCACGCAGCAGGAAGGGCGCAAGGCCCAGGGATTCAAAAGACATCGAGATTGCTCCAAGTACAGTTAACGCCTGTCCGAACGGACAGACGGGGGCAGATCAAACTGATCGGCTGACTCGGAGCGTTCCCGTGAACCGCGCTGCGAGAATTGGGTGCAGCCAACGCGAAGCGCAGGCTGGAATGCGTGACGAACGGCGTCGGAGTGGGGGCGGGCGATGGGGCGAACCCCGGTCGCCGGCGATCCCGGAGGGAAACGGACGGCCGCTGCAGACCCGCATAGTCTAGCGGAAGGATGAGACCTGACGCAAAACAGGCTGTTCAGGTTGGGGGTTCAGCAGGGCTGCGCCCTGCACCCGCCGAAGCGGTAGTGCCGGCCGCTGGCCGGCAACCTCAACAGCAACAGCAGAAGCGGGCTATCCGTGGGATGGCGGGGGGGGTCCGGTTGCGGGGGCCGCTGCAAGTACGTCCATGTAAGCTCGGTCGCCGCATCCATGCGGCTCACGCCCCCGCAACCGGACCCACCCCGCCTTCGACAGTTTTCCGCGATCTGTCGGAATGGCATGGCCCGCTCCTGGTGGCTGTCGACCTTGGTCGACACGGTAGATCCACGCCATGCGTGGATGCTCTTCGTTCAATTGTCGAAATATTCGATTTCGTTGGAAATTCATCCACGCATGGCGTGGATCTACCACCGTCATCGGGAAACTGTCGAGGGCGGGGCGGTATGGGGCTGCAGGACCGTTGGCGCCATGGATGGCGCCATCGAGCCCCCATGGATGGGTTTACGGCGTGTCCTGCAGCCCCATACCGCCCCGCCCAACCCACAGAAAACCCAGAGCCGGCTGTTGCAGTTGCTTTCGCGGTTGCCTTGGCCTTGGCCGTTGCCTCTGCAGGTGCAGGGTGCAACCCTGCCGCCCCCCTCCTGCGGTAGGGTGAGGCGATGCCGCGCTGCAGCTTGGCTGCGCTGCATATTTGATTACACTTGAAACTTGTTTGCCCACGACTCCGGACACCCACCATGAAGCTTGGTTCCTTGAAGGAAGGCGGCCGCGACGGCACCCTGATCGTTGTCTCGCGTGACCTGCGCCACGGCGTGCGCGCCACCGGCATCGCCGCCACCCTGCAGTTGGCCCTGGAGGACTGGAGCCATCTGGCCCCGCGTCTGAATGCGCTGTATGAGTCGCTCAATGCCGGCGACGCCGATGGCGTGTTCGACCTGGACCCGCAGGCCCTGGCCGCGCCGATGCCGCGCGCCTATGAATTCGTTGATGGCAGCGCCTACCTGCCGCACGTCGAGCGCGTACGCCGCGCCCGTGGCGCCGAGGTGCCGGAGAGCTTCTACAGTGATCCGCTGATGTACCAGGCCACCAGCGCCGGTTTCCATGGCCCGCGCGATGCGGTCAAGGTGGTCAGCGAGGACTACGGCATCGACCTGGAAGCGGAGATCGTGGTGATCACCGACGACGTGCCGATGGCCGCCACCCCGGAGCAGGCCGCCGGCCACATCCAGCTGATCGGCCTGGTCAACGACGTCTCGCTGCGCAACCTGATCCCGGGCGAACTGGCCAAGGGCTTCGGCTTCCTGCAGTCCAAGCCGCGCTCGGCGTTGTCGCCGGTGTTCGTCACTCCCGACGAACTGGGTGCTGCCTGGCAGGACAGCAAGGTGCACCTGCCGCTGCTGACCCACATCAACGGGAGGTGGTTCGGTGCGCCGGAAGCGGGTGTCGACATGCAGTTCAACTTCGCCCAGCTGGTCGCGCACGCGGCGAAGACGCGCCCGCTCAGTGCCGGCACCATCGTCGGCTCGGGCACCATCGCCAACGAAGACACCAGCAAGGGTGCTTCGTGCTTCGCCGAACAGCGCGTGGTGGAAACCCTGCGCGACGGCAAGCCGAGCACGCCGTTCATGTCCTTCGGCGACGTGGTGCGCATCGAGATGCTCGATGCCGCCGGCAACAGCATCTTCGGTGCGATCGAGCAGCGCATCGAACAGGCGGCCATGCCCTGAGCATGGAGGCGGCGATGGAGATTCCGGTCGACGACGGCATCGTGCTGTACACCTACTGGCGATCCAGCGCCGCCTATCGCGTGCGCATCGGCCTGGCCTTGAAAAGCCTGGCTTTTGAAGCACGACCGGTGCATCTGGTCCGCGAGGGTGGCGAGCAGCACCATGACGCCTATCGCGGGCTCAACCCGCAGCAGCTGGTGCCCACGCTGCTGCATGAAGGTAACGTGCTGACCCAGTCGCTGGCGATCCTGGAGTATCTGGAAGAGCGGTTCCCGCAGGTGCCGTTGCTGCCGGCCGATGCCGCTGGCCGCGCACGGGTGCGGGCGCTGGCGCAGCTGGTAGCCTGCGACATCCACCCGATCAACAACCTGCGGGTGATGCAGTACCTCGAGCGCGATCTGCAGCTGCCCGCCGATGCACGCACGCAGTGGACCCTGCACTGGATGGCCGAGGGCTTCGCGGCGATGGAAACGATGCTGGCCGACAGTGCTGACACCGGCACGTTCTGCCACGGTGACCGCCCGGGTCTGGCCGACATCTGCCTGTTGCCGCAGCTGTACAACGCCCACCGCTTCGGCCTGGATCTGGCGCCATACCCCACACTGCGTCGCATTGAAGCGGCCTGCCAGCAGCTGGATGCCTTCATCGCTGCACGCCCCGAAAACCAGATCGACGCCGCCTGACGTCGCGCTGTGCTCGCCGGGCATGGCCCGGCGCTACCGGTCTCCGGCGCGCGCGGAATCGGCCGCCAGCAGTTGCCGCAGGTCGTCGCGGAACAGCCGGTAGGCGTCCTCGCGCCGCGTCTCCTCCTTCTGCCGCAGTACCCAGGCCGGATGCACGGTGGCGTATCCCCGGGTGCCATCCTCGAGCGTGAGCCAGCGGCCACGGTCGCGCGTCAGGTTGAAGTCGCGACCGAATACGGACGAGGCCGCCGTGGCGCCGAGACAGACGATCACCTGCGGCTTCACCCGTGCGATCTCGCCCTGCAGCCACGGCCGGCAGGCATGCACATGGCGGCTCTCAGGGCGCTTATGCAGGCGCACCTTGCCTCGGCGCTCGTGGTGGAAGTGCTTCACCGCGTTGGTCAGGTACAGGGCGCCGCGTTCGATGCCCAGTTCCTGCAGCGCCCGGTCCAGCAGCTTGCCCGCCGGCCCGGCGAAGGGGCGCCCACTCAGGTCCTCGACATCACCAGGTTGTTCGCCGACCAGCATGATGCGTGCATCGGCACGACCTTCGCCAAACACGGTCTGGGTCGACGCTTCCCACAACGGGCACTGCCGGCAGACGGCGGCCTGCTGGCGCAGCGCCTGCAGGCTGCCATTGTCCGCAGCGGCATCGGTTGCATCGTTCGGCCGTGCGGGAATACGTCGCTGGGGTGCCTGTGACGGTCGATCATGCATCTCCTGCACGCGGCCGGCTGCGTCGCGCACAAGGCCCGGCAACAGGTGCGCTTCGGGAAGATGCTTCCAGTAACGGGCGGGCATTTCCTGCTGCATCATCCGCGTGTTGAGCCGGGCCGGATTGAAGATGCTGGCGTAATAGGTCTGCCACAGCGTCTCACGGGCGTCTTCGGCGGGTGCATCGCGGCGGTTGCCGCCCTCACCGAACGAGAGCGCGCTGCCATCCCAGCGGACACTGCGCGCGGGGGTCAGGATCGCCCAGCGCATGCCGGCAAAACGGCGGGCGAAAAACGGGGCGACCCGGTCGACGATGTTGTGATCGGGCTCGAACCAGGCGATGAACGCGTCGGTCTCGCCGGGCACCTCCCGGAAGCGCACGAAGGCCTTCATCTTGTGCGTGTCGCGGCGCACCGCCTGTGCCAGCGCCATCAACCGCAGCACATCGGCGTCGGCCGGATTGGACAGTACCGTGCGTTCGCCATGCGCGATGCGCCACAGCAGGCGGTACAGCAGCGGCAGGCGCTGCGGATCGCGATGGCACAGACAGGTAGCGGCCAGTTCGACGAAGTCGCGCGGCACGTTCGGGACGGTGGCGCCGTCGGGCAGTGGCGCCTGCTGCACCGCCGGCGCGTCCAGCAGCGACGCTTCGCTGCCCGTGATCCAGTCCAGCTGTTCCGGCAGCACCCCGCGCAGCAAGGCCTCACGCGCCGCACCGCGCCAGGCATCCAGCGACCACGGCGGGTCTACGCGCAGCGACCAGCGCTGCAGCTCAGGCCGCGGGCGCGGCATCGAACAGCGAGCCCTGGCGGGGTGGTGGCGCCAGCTTCGCGCGCAGCGCCGCCGGATCATCCAGCGCACTGCGCGGATGGTGGTCGGCCAGCTGCACGAATGGCAGCAGTTTGCTCATCGGCGCCTTCAGCCGGGCGACGTCGGCCACCCGCAGGCGACCGTGGCGGCGCGCCATCAACACCCGCTTGACGTTGCGCACTCCCAAGCCCGGCACCCGCAGCAGCAGCTCCTTCGGCGCAAGGTTCAGGTCCACCGGGAAGCGCTCCGGATGCCGTATCGCCCAGGCCATCTTCGGATCGATGTCCAGATCCAGCATGCCGCCCTGGGTGGTGTCGGTGATCTCCTCCACGCCGTAGCCGTAGAAGCGCAGCAGCCAGTCGGCCTGGTACAGGCGGTGCTCGCGCTGCAGCGGAGGTGGTTGCAGCGGCAGCTTGCGGCTCGCATCGGGAATCGGGCTGAAGGCGGAGTAGTACACCCGGCGCATGCGGTAGTTGCCGTAGAGGCTGTCGGCACTGGTCAGGATCTGCTGGTCGCTGGCACCGTCGGCGCCGACGATCATCTGCGTGCTCTGCCCGGCGGGTGCGAAGCGGGGAGGGCGAGGACGCGCGCTGCGGCTGGAAACCGGTGCGATCACTGCCGGCGCCTTGCGGGCCTCCTTGGCTTCTTCGATGCGCCAGCGCAGTTCACCCATCGCGCCGCGGATCGATGTGCTGGTCTTTTCCGGGGCGAGGGTGGCCAGGCCCGCCTCGGTGGGCAGTTCGACGTTGATCGACAGGCGATCGGCGTAACGGCCCGCAGCGGCCAGAAGTTCTGGCGATGCCTCGGGGATCGTCTTCAGGTGGATGTAGCCGGCGTATCGGTGCTCCTCGCGCAGCCGACGTGCCACCTCCACCATGCGCTCCATCGTGTAGTCCGCATTGCGGATGATGCCGCTGGAAAGAAACAGCCCTTCGATGTAATTGCGCTTGTAGAAGTCCAGGGTGAGCGTGACCACCTCGTCCACGCTGAAACGCGCGCGCGGCACGTTGCTGGACACCCGGTTCACGCAATAGGCGCAGTCGTACACGCAGAAGTTGGTCAGCAGGATCTTCAGCAGCGACACGCAGCGGCCATCGGGCGTGTAGCTGTGGCAGATGCCCATGCCCTCTGTACTGCCGATGCCGCCGGAGGCGCGCGAATCGCGCTTGCCCGCGCCACTGGAGGCGCAGGAGGCATCGTATTTTGCGGCATCTGCAAGGATGGCCAGCTTGCGTATGGTTTCCATTGAAGAAACCTACGCACGAGGGGTCTCATTGGATGAGACCGCCCCTTAACCCTTCAGGATTGCGCCGGGCATGGCCCGGCGCTGCCACCACGCGTCCGGTAGCGCCGGGCCATGCCCGGCGGGCGCGTCGTCAGAACCCGTGGGTAATGCTCGGCGCGCCGGCCGAGAAGTCCGCATACGGATCGTGCTCGCCGCTGCCGCCTTCGGACAGGCGGAACTTCAGCGCCAGGCCATCGCGTGAGTCGGCCGCGCGCAGGGCTTCTTCCTGATCGATGGTGCCGTTCTTGGCCAACCGGAACAGGCACTGGTCGAAGCTCTCCATGCCTTCTTCCAGCGAAGCCTCCATTGCCGCCTTGATCTCGTGCACCTGGCCACGACGCAGCAGGTCGCGGATCATCGGCGTGTTGATCAGGACCTCGGTGGCCGGCAGGCGGCGCCCCTCCTTGTTCTTCACCAGGCGCTGGCTGATCACCGCACGCAGGTTCAGGGCCAGGTTCATCAGCACGTTCTTGTGCGCGCTTTCCGGGAAGAAGTTGAGGATGCGCTCGATGGTCTGGTCGGCGTTGTTGGAGTGCAGGGTGGCCAGGCACAGGTGCCCGGTTTCGGCGAAGGCGATCGCCGCCTCCATCGTTTCTGCATCCAGGATCTCGCCGATCAGGATCACGTCCGGCGCTTCGCGCATCGCGTTCTTCAGCGCATTGTGGAAGGCATGGGTATCGAGCCCGACCTCGCGCTGGTTGACGATGGACATCTTGTGCTTGTGCAGGTACTCGATCGGGTCCTCGATGGTGAGGATGTGACCGGTGGTGGTGCTGTTGCGGTGGTCGATCATCGACGCCAGCGAGGTGGACTTGCCCGAGCCGGTGGACCCCACCACCAGCACCAGCCCACGCGGGGTCATGATGACGTCCTTCAGCACCTGCGGCAGGTTGAGCTCTTCGATGCTCGGAATCCGGCTGCGGATGGCGCGGATGACCATGCCCACTTCACCGCGCTGCTTGAACACGTTGACGCGGAAACGCCCGGCATCGGCCAGGGCGATGGCCATGTTGAGTTCCAGCTCGCGCTCGAACTGCGGCACCTGGCCCTCGTCCATCAGCGAGTAGGCGATCTTCTTCACCATTCCCGGCGGCAGGCCGGTATTGCCGAGCGGATACAGCTTGCCCTCGATCTTGATGTACACCGGCGCGCCGGTGGTCAAGAACATGTCCGAAGCGTTCTTTTCGGTCATCAGCTTCAGGAAGTAGCCGATATCCATTGCGAATTTTCCCCAACGAAACTGCCGGTGCCCGTTGCAAGCACGGTACCGGCTTGACGACAATGGCCGCGAACCGACAACCGGTACGGCCTCCCCAATGAAACGACTTAGCTTCGCACGAATGCGCCACAGCCTGTATGTGATGGCGTTTGCATTCGCACTCTCTGCCCCCGCCTGGGCGCAGGATGGCGCGTTGGAACTGGCCCAGGCCCGGCAGGCGGTGGACAAGGCCACCCAGGCCGACGCCGACCAGTACGCCCCGGACCTGATCGGGTTGGCCCGCCAGGGGCTGGAGCAGGCCCAGCGTGCCGCTGGCGACCGCCGCGAGCGCAAGAACGCACCGGCCCTGGCCCTGCGTGCCACCGTTGACGCCGATCTGGCCCGTGCCCGCAGCGAGGAAGCCACGGCGACCGCACAGCTGCAGCTGCGCCGCAACGAGGTCAACCAGCTGCAACGCCAGTTGTCGACCGGGGAGGACCGCCGATGAAGACCATCTCCGCGCTGACCCTGGCTACGCTGCTGGCCCTGCCGACGCTGGCCCTGGCCGCTGACAACCCGATGGTGGGCCAGCTGAGCCAGCGCCTGATGGCGATCCAGGCCAATCCGGACACCGCCGAACTGGGCGCCTTCGAGCGCATGCAGGCGCAGCAGGCCATCGCCACCCTGGAGAAGGCCAAGCGCCGTGACCAGGAGCTGGCCACCTACCTGGCCGAGCGCCGGGTCGAGATCGCCGAGACCGCCGTGCGGGCCGCGCTGGCCGCGCGCGAGGTCGATCGCCTGGAGCGCACCCGCGGCGACCTGCTGATCGAGGCCAGCCGCCGCGACGCCGCCCGCGCCCGCCAGGAAGCCGAACAGCTGCGCATGCAGGCGCAGATGCAGGCCGAAGAGGCCGAACGCCTGCGCCAGGCGGCCGAGGCCGAGACCCTGGCCCGCCAGGATGCCGAGAACGCCCTGACCAGCGTGGCCGGCAAGCAGCAGCAGCGCCTCAGCTCGGCCCAGCAGAACGCGGCCAAGCTGGCCCGTGAGGAAGCCGAGCTGGTGTCCGGGCAGAAACTGCCAAGCTCGAAGTTCGATGGCCGCGGCGAGGTCTTCACCTTTGCCGGTGACGCGTTTGCCGCCGGCGCCTCGAGCCTGTCCGGTGGCGCCCGCAATCAGGCCAAGGCCCTGGCCGAGTACGTGAACATCGGCAAGAAGGGCAGGATCCGCATCGAAGCCTATGACAGTGCCAATGGCGTCGGCCAGAAGCGCGCCGAGGCACTGCGCGACGCGCTGGTGTCGGCCGGTGTCGCCAGCAGCCGGATCCAGGTGGCCGGAAAGAAGGCCGCCTCTACCCGGGCCCGCTCGGCCGAGGTCGTCATTGCGCCGTAATTGATTGATATTGTTTGTTTTTCGTTGTGTTGAGTATTCAGCCTGAACCCCGCCTCGGCGGGGTTCGGTCTTTTTGCCGCAGGGGCTTGAACCCCGCCCAGAGCAAGCGTAGGGTCAGTTGTCCGGGACGCAATAACGCGGACCGGACGATGGGAGGGCCGGGCCGATGCAAGCAGGGCGCGAACCGCAGCAGACCGAAGTGCGCAGGCCAGTGCCGCACGTCGTTGTGGGCACCCATGTGGGCATCGACCGGCACTCCTCCATGAACAACGCCCCGTGCCTTGCGGCCGGGGCGTTCGTGTATCTGTCGAAGGAGGTCCATCATGTTTGAAGATCAGCCCCAGAGCGAGATCGACGCCCGTCGCGCGCGCGATCCGGAGTTCCGGGCACTCCATGACCAGCACCGCAAGTTGAACAAGAAGTGCATGGACGCGGAGTTGGGTGTACTCCCGATCGATGATGTCACCCTGGGTCGAATGAAGCGCGAGAAGCTGCTGGCCAAGCAACGCCTTCTGCGAATGTACGAAACACCGCTCGCAGCGTCGTCCCCCACGCATTGACGCACTCCGGTCGTGCCCGGAATGGCATGACCCGGCCATCGATGGCCCCGCCAGGCTCTCCTGACCTGGCAACGCGACGCCGCTGAACGCAGGCGTCGCGCCTAGGCACCACACGCGGTGGTGCCTAGGCCCTGCAGGCACGTCCCCCGATGCGGGCGGTACCGGTCTCCTCGTCGATCCGGGGCCGTCCGCATCCCCTTGGGCCGCCAGCCGAGCTGGTGGGCGCAGGAGGGGCCTGCGAGTGCCTGTGGGTGCCGACCGTTGGTCGGCACGCCCTACGCCTGACTTTCGTCGCCATCCGTCGGATAATCACCGGTCCGGCCCTGTGTGGCGCGAACCGAAGTCCCCCGAATGCCCATCCATTCTTCCGTCCTCGAACTCATCGGCCAGACCCCGATCGTCAAGGCCCAGCGCCTGGATGCTGGCGTCTGCGAGCTCTACCTGAAGCTCGAAAGCGCCAACCCGGGCGGATCGATCAAGGATCGCATCGGCCTGTCGATGATCGAAGCGGCAGAGAAGCGCGGCGACCTGAAGCCCGGCGCCACCCTGGTGGAAGGCACCGCCGGCAATACCGGCCTGGGCCTGGCGCTGGTGGCCCAGCAGAAGGGCTACAAGCTGATCCTGGTGGTCCCGGACAAGATGAGCCGGGAAAAGATCTTCAACCTGAAGGCGATGGGTGCCGAAGTGCGCCTGACCCGCTCGGACGTGGCCAAGGGCCACCCCGAGTACTACCAGGACCTGGCGAAGACCATCGCCGAGCAGACCCCGGGCGCCTACTTCGTCAACCAGTTCGGCAACCCGGACAACCCGGCCGCGCATGAATTCGGCACCGGCCCGGAGATCCTCGAGCAGATGGATGGCGATCTGGATGCCATCGTGTTCGGCTGCGGCAGTTCCGGCACCATGACCGGCCTGTCGCGCGCCTTCGCCACGCTGTCGCCGAAGACCGAGCTGGTGCTGGCCGATCCGGTCGGCTCCATCCTGGCCGAGTACATCAACGACGGCGTGCTCAACGACAAGTCGGGCAGCTGGCTGGTGGAAGGCATCGGCGAGGACTTCCTGCCCTCGATCTCCGATTTCAGCCGTGTGAAGAAGGCCTACGCCATCACCGACGCGGAGAGCTTCCATACCGCGCGTGAGCTGCTGGGCAAGGAAGGCATCCTCGGAGGCTCCTCGACCGGCACCCTGCTGGCGGCGGCGCTGAAGTACTGCAAGGAGCAGACCACGCCGAAGAAGGTGCTGGTGCTGGTCTGCGACACCGGCAACAAGTACCTGTCGAAGATGTACAACGACTACTGGATGCTGGACAACGGCTTCCTCGAGCGCCCGCAGCACGGTGACCTGCGCGATCTGATCCTGCGCCCGTACGGCCAGCGCGACACCGTCGTGATCGGCCCGAACGACCTGCTGACCACCGCCTACCAGCGCATGAAGCTGTATGACGTGTCGCAGCTGCCGGTGCTGGACGGTGACCAGCTGGTCGGCATTGTCGACGAAAGCGACGTGCTGCTGCATGTCTATGGCGACGAAGCCCGCTTCCGCGACCCTGTGGCCACCGCCATGGTCAGCAAGCTGGACCGGCTGGACGTGAAGTCACCGATCGAGGCGCTGCTGCCGGTGTTCGACCGCGGGCAGGTGGCGATCGTGATGGATGGTGACACCTTCCTCGGCCTGATCACCCGGATCGACCTGCTGAATTACCTGCGTCGGCGCGTTCAGTAAGGCGTTTATCGCCGCAGATCGCTGCTGAATCCCGGTTTATCCGCGTCAAAGCTCGTTAAGGCCGCGCTGATAGAATCCCGCTCCTTCGACGGCGCCGGCCATCGGCGCCAATCAGGAAACGACATGTCCAACGCTTCTTCCCCGGACCGCGCGCTGGCGCTGGCCACCCTGGCCATCCATGGCGGCCAGTCGCCCGACCCGAGCACCGGCGCGGTGATGCCGCCGATCTACGCCACCTCGACCTATGCGCAGTCCAGCCCGGGCGAGCACCAGGGCTTCGAGTACTCGCGTACCCACAACCCGACCCGCTTTGCCTACGAGCGTTGCGTGGCCTCGCTGGAAGGCGGCACCCGCGGCTTCGCCTTCGCCTCGGGCATGGCCGCCAGCTCCACCGTGATCGAGCTGCTGGATGCCGGCAGCCACGTGGTGGCGATGGACGACATCTATGGCGGCAGCTTCCGCCTGTTCGAGCGCGTGCGTCGCCGCACCGCTGCGCTGGACTTCAGCTTCGTCGACCTGACCGATCTGGCGGCCTTCGAAGCGGCGATCACGCCGAAGACCAAGATGGTCTGGATCGAGACCCCCACCAACCCGATGCTGAAGATCGTGGACATCGCCGCGGTCGCCGCCATCGCCAAGCGCCATGGCCTGATCGTAGTGGTCGACAACACCTTCGCCTCGCCGATGCTGCAGCGTCCGCTGGAGCTGGGCGCCGACCTGGTGCTGCACTCGGCCACCAAGTACCTCAACGGCCATTCGGACATGGTCGGTGGCATGGTGGTGGTCGGCGACAACGCCGAACTGGCCGAGCAGATGGCCTTCCTGCAGAACTCGGTGGGCGGCGTGCAGGGCCCGTTCGACAGCTTCCTGGCACTGCGTGGCCTGAAGACCCTGCCACTGCGCATGAAGGCGCACTGCGCCAACGCGATGGCGCTGGCACAGTGGCTGGAAAAGCACCCGGCGGTGGAGAAGGTGATCTACCCGGGCCTGGCCTCGCACCCGCAGCATGAGCTGGCGGGCAAGCAGATGGCCGGCTACGGCGGCATCGTCTCGATCGTGCTGAAGGGTGGTTTCGAGGCGGCCAAGCGCTTCTGCGAGAAGACCGAACTGTTCACCCTGGCCGAGTCGCTGGGCGGGGTGGAAAGCCTGGTGAACCACCCGGCGGTGATGACCCATGCCTCGATCCCGGTGGCGCGCCGCGAGCAGCTGGGCATCAGTGATGCACTGGTGCGGCTGAGCGTGGGTGTTGAGGACCTGGGGGATCTGCAGGTGGATCTTGAGCGGGCGCTGGGGGCGCAGGCAGCCTGATGGGCATTCTCTCGGTCTTCGGCAAGCATCGTTCGCTGGCTTTCGAGCTGACCCAGCGCGAAGTGCTTGGCCGCTATCGCGGTGCAAGCTTTGGCCTGCTGTGGTCGTTGATCAGCCCATTCCTGATGCTGCTGGTCTACACCATGGCCTTCGGCTACATCATGAAGGGACGTTGGCCGGGTTCGACGGGTTCCACGACTGACTTCGCACTGATCCTCTTCGCCGGCCTGACCGTGCACGGGTTCTTCGCTGAGTGCTTCACGCGCGCCCCCCAGCTGATCGTGGCCAACACCAGCTATGTCAAGCGTGTGGTGTTCCCGCTGGACATCCTCGGCTGGAGCATGACCTTCTCTGCGTTGTTCCATCTGCTGATGAACATCGTGGTCCTTCTGCTGCTGCATCTGGCAGTGAAGGGCAGCATCCCCCCGACTGCGGTCCTGGTGCCGGTGGTGCTGCTGCCGCTGGTGATCCTCACGGTGGGGGTGAGCTGGATTGTTTCCGCGCTGGGCGTCTACCTGCGTGATATCGGCCAGATCGCAGGTGTGATCGCTACGGCGATGCTGTTCCTTTCTTCGGCTATCGTGCCGCCCGAATCCGTGCCGGCCAGTTATCGCATCGTGTTCGAACTCAATCCACTCACCTTCATCATCAACCAGGTGCGTGAAGTGGTGATCTGGGGACGGCTGCCGGACTGGGAGGGGTTGGGCATCTATGCGCTGATCGCCTGCGCCGTGGCGCTGATAGGGCACCGTGTGTTCAACAAGCTGCGAGTGGGGTTCGCCGATGTGCTCTGATCGTGTCGATTCGGAAGTGGTGATCGACGTCCGTGGGGTCGGCAAGAGCTACCACATGTACGAGCGCCCCTCGCACCGCTTGTGGCAGGCGCTGGCTGGCAAGCGCAAGGCGTACTACAAGGACTTCTGGGCGCTGCGTGGCGTCAGCTTCAGCGTGCGCCGCGGCCAGACCGTCGGCATCGTCGGGCGCAATGGCTCGGGCAAATCCACTCTGCTGCAGATGATCGCAGGCACGCTCAATCCTACCGAAGGTTCAATATCGGTGAACGGGCGTGTGGCGGCGTTGCTGGAGCTCGGTAGCGGCTTCAATCCCGAGTTTACCGGCCGCGAGAATGTGTTCCTCAATGCGGCGATCCTGGGTCTTTCGCGAGCACAGATCGAACAGCGGCTGGAACAGATCCTCGCCTTCGCTGACATCGGTGAGTTCATCGATCAGCCTGTGCGCAGCTATTCCAGCGGCATGTCGGTGCGTCTTGCCTTCGCGGTGATTGCCCACGTAGATGCCGACATTCTCATCATCGATGAGGCGCTGGCGGTGGGCGATGCGTTCTTCTCGCAGAAGTGCATGCGCTTCCTGCGTGAGTTCCAGAAGAACGGAACGCTGCTGTTCGTCAGTCACGACGCGGCGGCGGTCACCAACCTGTGCGAGAACGCGGTGTGGCTGCAGAACGGACAGATGCGTCTGTCCGGGACTTCGCAGGAAGTGGTCGAGGCGTATATGACCGAACAACATGTGGTTGGACGCCGCGAAATGGGCGATGCCGAGATCGTCGTAGAGAAGAAGCAGCGCAAGCTTGCTTTCGATACCCCGGATTTCCGTCACGACGCGTTGCTTGAAGCTGGCGTCTCCAATCGGATCGCGCTCTTCGAGTTCGATCCGGACAACGTGGGCCAGGAATTTGGTGCGCGCGGCGCGCGCATCATCGACGTCAGCATGACCAACGATCAGGGTCAGAGGGTCGGTGTCCTGGAGGGGGGCGAACTGGTCCGCCTGCAGGTGCGTGTTGAGCTGCAGCAGGCGTTGGACAACCTGATCGTCGGATTCTACGTGAAGGATCGGCTGGGACAGCGCCTGTTTGGCGACAACAGTTACTTCGCTTGCCGGGAGACGCCGGTTTCCGGCAAGGCAGGGGAACAGGTCGTCGGCACCTTCGTGTTCCGCATGCCGATCATGCCTTCCGGCTCCTATATGGTCGACGCGGCGGTCGCTTCCGGTGACCAGCATGACCATACACAGCAGCATTGGATCCACGATGCGCTGGAGTTCCGTGCGATGGATGAAACGATGCGCTTTGGCCTGGTTGGGCTGCCGATGTTGTCGATCCAAGTTTCCAAGGAGTTGCAATGATCGAATTCACCGGCGAGCGTTTCGTGCCGACCGAGCATGGCGTAATCCGGCAGGAGCACCTGCATCGTTATGCGTGGTGCCTGCCGATGGTGGAAGGCAAGGACGTTCTGGATGTCGCCAGTGGTGAGGGCTATGGCAGCGCGATGCTCGCGTCCCGCGCGCGCTCCGTGAGGGGCGTGGATATCTCCCAGGAGGCGGTGGATCACGCAGCAGCGCGCTACGCATCGCTGTCGAACCTGACCTACATGCAGGGCTCGGCTGCCGCCATTCCGCTGGCCGATTCCAGCGTGGATGTCGTTGTTTCCTTTGAGACCATCGAACACCTGCTCGAGCAGGAAGAGATGATGGCCGAAATCCGTCGTGTGCTCAGGCCCGACGGTGTGATGGTGATGTCCTCGCCCAACAAGGAGGTCTACTCCGATCGCGCCGGCTACCACAACGACTTCCATGTGAAGGAGCTGTACCAGGACGAATTCCAGGCGCTGGTGGCCCGCTATTTCCCCGCATCGCAGCTTTGCGGCCATCGTATGTCGGTGTGCTCGACCATCACGCCGCTGCAGCATGCGGCTGGCCAGGATCGCTACCAGGCCCTGACCGACACCGGCATCGCCGTTGAGGCGCGGGTTGCCAGCGTCCCCGATGCAGTCTACTTCGTGATCGTTGCTGCAGCGGACGCGGCGCTGCTGCCGCCGACCCCGGCATCGATCCTCTACGCCGAAGCCGAAGACCTGTACGCGCAGCAGCATGACATCGCGCGCTGGGCGCAGGGGCTGGACAACGAACGTGAGGACACCGTTCGTTGGGCGCGTTCGCTTGAATCGGACCTGGAGAAGGCCCGCACCGACTACCACCGCCTGGAAGGTGAGTTCGATGAGCGCACGCGCTGGGCACTGGAGCTGGACCAGATCGTCCAGGCCAGCGGCGGCCACAACGGCGCTGCCGAACTGCGCGCACGCAACGATGTGCTGCAGGCGCAGCTGGAACAGTTGCAGGCTGAGAAGGCCAACGTCGAAGCCGACCTGCAGCGCCACCAGCAGGCATCACAGCACGAAGCGGGCGAGCTGCGCCGCCTTCTGCAGACGGCGCATGAGGCCGTTGCCAGCCGTTCTGAAGTCAGCCGTGATCTGCAACGGCGCCTTGGCCTGGCGGTCCGGCCCGGCCAGCAGGATGCGTCCGAGTTGGCAGTGCAGCAGGTCATCCGCGAATACGACGAACAGCTGGAAAGCCTGAACGAAGCGTTCGCCCAGGTGCTTGCCTCCAAATCCTGGCGCATCACCCGCCCGATGCGTTTCGCTTCGCGCCTGCTGCGTGGCGACGTGCCGGCGATCATCGCTTCATTGCGTGCCAGCGGCCTGGCACGCCATCCGTTGCTGGCGCCGCTGGCGCGCCCGGTCCGTGGCTGGCTGCTGCGTCATGACAAGGGCCAGGTCGAACCGCCTGCCGGCCTGGTCTTGCAGTCGGTGGTGGAAGATCCCGACGAAGTGCTCAAGACCCTCTCTTTCCCGGTGCATGAATCGCCGGAAGTCAGCATCGTCATTCCCACCTACGGCAATCTTCCGCACACCCTGGCCTGCCTGCGCTCCATTGCCGCCCACCCGCCGGCGGTGAGCTATGAAGTGCTGGTGCTGGAAGATGCCTCCGGCGATGCCGAGATCGAGAAGCTGGTGCCGGTTCCGGGACTGCGCTTCCACCACAACCCGCAGAACCTCGGCTTCCTGCTGTCCTGCAACCAGGCGCTGGAACTGGCCCGCGGCCGTTACACCTATTTCCTGAACAACGACACCGAGGTGCGTCCGGGATGGATGGACCAGATGCTGGACGTGTTCCAGCGCATGCCCGACTGCGGCATGGTCGGTTCCAAACTGGTCTATCCCGATGGTCGTCTGCAGGAAGCAGGTGGCATCATCTGGCGTGATGGCTCGGCCTGGAACTACGGCCGCCTGGATAACCCGGCCGATAGCCAGTACAACTACCTGCGCCCGGTGGACTACTGCAGCGGCGCCAGCCTGCTCATTCCCAGTGCGCTGCTGCGTGAGCTGGGCGGCTTCGATCCCGAGTTCGTGCCGGCCTACTGCGAGGATTCGGACCTGGCGTTCCGCGTGCGCAAGGCAGGCTTCCAGCTCTATTACTGCCCGACCTCGGAAGTCGTGCATTACGAAGGCATCTCCCACGGCACCGATACCGGCAGCGGCATCAAGGCCTACCAGGTAGCCAACCAGAAGAAGCTGCGCGAGCGCTGGCAGGACGAACTGGCACAACACGAACCCAATGGTGAGCACGTAGTGCTGGCCCGCGACCGTGCCTGGGACAAGGAAACGGTGCTGATTGTTGACCACTACGTGCCGCAGCCCGATCGTGATGCCGGTTCGCGGACCATGATCGCCTTCATCGACGCGCTGCTGGCGCGTGGCTGCGTGGTCAAGTTCTGGGCTGACAACCTGTACTTCGACCCGATCTACACCCCGCCGCTGCAGGCCCGTGGCGTGGAAGTGATGTACGGCGGACAGTGGGTAGGCGGCTTCGAGCGCTACCTGCAGGACAACCCCCATGTGGGTACCGTGATGCTTTCGCGCCCGCACATTGCCGAGCATTACATCGACGCCCTGCAGAAGCACCCGGGCGTGCGCACGGTCTATTACGGTCACGATCTGCATTTCCGACGCATGGACATGGAGGCGCAGCGCAACGGTGGCAGTGATGGCGATGCACGCCGCATGGAACAGCTGGAACGGCGTATCTGGAAGTCTGTCGACCGCGTCCTCTATCCCTCCGCGGAAGAGGCGCAGGACGTCCGCGTGCTCGAGCCATCCGTCGATGCACGCGCGATACTCCCGTATGCCTTCGACCATTTCAATGATGAGGCTGTACCCGCACAGCGTTCCGGCATCCTGTTTGTCGCTGGTTTCGCCCACGGTCCCAATATCGACGCTGCACAGTGGATGGTCGAATCGGTGATGCCGCAGGTCTGGGCACGGCACCCCGGTGTGAAGCTGTCGCTGGTCGGGTCGAACCCGACCGACGCCGTGCGCGCACTCGCCGGCGAGCATGTCGAGGTGACCGGCTTTGTCAGCGATGAAGAGCTGACAAAGCGCTACGGTACCGCGCGCGTGGCAATCGTTCCGCTGCGGTTCGGTGCCGGCGTCAAGGGCAAGGTCGTCGAAGCCATGCAGCAGGGCCTGCCGCTGGTCACTACCGGTGTTGGCGCCCAAGGTCTGGTGGGCCTTGAAGTCGTGGCCACAGTGGCCGACGAGGCCGATGGCCTTGCCGCAGGACTGTTGTCGTTGCTGGAGGATGACGCGCTGTGGTTGCAGCGTTCGCGCGCGGCGGCCAGTTACTGCCGCGGCCAGTTCTCGCGCGATGCACTGGGACGCGCGTTGGAATCGGCATTCGCAATGGAGAAGAAGGCATGATCGTTCGTTCGCGCGCGCCGCTGCGCCTGGGCCTGGCCGGCGGTGGTACTGATGTGTCGCCGTTCTGCGACCAGTTCGGTGGCTTCGTCATGAACGTGACCATCGACAAGTTCGCCTACGCGACCCTTGATGGCTCGCCCGATGGCCTGGTCGAATTCCACGCACAGGATGCCGGCGCATGCGAGCGCCTGGATCCGGAGTCCGTCGTTGCAGACCCCGGCCCGTTGCAGCTGATGAAGGGCGTGTATCTGCGCGTCTGCAATGACTTCCTGCAGGGTGAGCGGCCGGCCATCCGTATCCGCGCGCATTCCGATGCGCCGCCGGGCTCCGGCCTGGGCTCGTCTTCGACGATGGTGGTGGCACTGGTCACGGCATTTGCCGAATACTTCTCCCTGCCGCTGGGCGAATACGAGATCGCCCAGCTCGCCTACCGTATCGAGCGCGTCGACCTGCAGTTGTCCGGTGGCAAGCAGGACCAGTACGCGGCAGCGTTCGGTGGCTTCAATTTCATGGAGTTCTACGACGCCGATCGAGTGATCGTGAACCCACTGCGCATCAAGGACTGGATCTGGTCCGAGCTCGAGGCAGGCCTGGTGCTGTATTTCACCGGCGTGTCGCGTGCATCGGCCAAGATCATCGACGAGCAGTCGCGCAACATCAAGGAAGGCAAGGCCAGTTCGCTCGATGCGATGCATCGGCTGAAGGTCGAAGCAAGCCAGATGAAGGAAGCCCTGTTGCGTGGCGATTTCGAGCGGCTGGCGCAGGTGATGCAGTCCGGCTGGGAGGCCAAGAAGCTCAGCGCCAGCAGCATCTCCAACCCGATGATCGATGAGATCGAAGCGCTGGCGATGCGGCATGGTGCGCGCGCGACCAAGGTGTCGGGCGCGGGCGGTGGCGGCTTCATGATGTTCCTCTGCGATCCGGCACACCGGGTTGATCTGGTGCGCGCGCTTTCTGGCGCCGGCGGTACCGTCTTTGACACACACTTTACCCATCAAGGGGCAACGGCATGGAAAATCGGATGAACGACTTCATCAAGGCCGAGTTCGGCAAAACCCTCGAAAATTTCCAGCGCATGTCCGCCGATGCAGCGCTGGCCGCACAGATCGAGCTGGCCGTGGCGCTGTGCGTGGATGCGCTCAAGGCGGGGCGCAAGATCCTGTTCGCCGGCAACGGCGGCAGCGCTGCCGACGCGCAGCATTGGGCCGGTGAGCTGGTCAGCCGCTTCTACTACGACCGTCCGGGCCTGCCGGCGATCGCGCTGACCACCGATACGTCGATCCTGACTGCCATCGGCAACGACTACGGCTACGACTACACCTTCGCTCGCCAGATCGAAGCACTTGGCCAGGAAGGCGATGTGTTCGTGGCAATCTCCACCTCGGGCCGTTCGAAGAACATCATGCGTGCGCTGGAGGCCTGTGAAGCCAAGGGCGTTCGCGTGATCGGCTTCACCGGCGAGCACGGCGGTGACATGAAGGATCGCTGCGACATCTGTTTCCGCGTTCCGTCCAACGAAACGCCGCGCATCCAGGAGGGCCACGAGTTCATCGGCCACCTGCTGTGTGCGTTGATCGAAAGCGAAATGTTCCCACGCTGACATGGCCGCCACTGAGATCCTGATCCTGGCCGGGGGCTTCGGCACCCGCCTGCGCAGCGAAGTGCCCGACCTGCCCAAGCCGCTGGCGCCCGTCGCCGGTCGGCCGTTCCTGAGCTACCTGCTGGACCGCTATGCAGCCGCGGGCATGACCAAGGTGATCCTGGCGACCGGCTATCTCGGTGACGTGGTCGAGGAGACCATCGGCACGCGCTGGGCCGGGATGGACGTGGTGTACTCACGCGAACAGACGCCATTGGGAACCGGCGGTGCCATTGCGGCTGCCGCACGTCTGGCAAGCGGCAACGGCCTGCATGTCTGCAATGGCGATACCTATCTTGAATATTCTCCTGCTGCGCTGGAGGCGGCCGCAGAAGGCTTGCCGATGGCAATCGCGCTTGCGCGGGTAGAGGATGTCTCGCGGTACGGTACGGTTGATGTCGCGCAGGGCAAGGTGCTGCGTTTTCATGAGAAGCAGCCGGGCGGCAGCGGCCTGATCAATGCCGGCAGCTATTTTCTGAGCGCCACGGCGCTTGCTGCACTACCCGCAGAGCAGACATTTTCGTTCGAGAAGCGGGTGCTCGAACCGGCTGCCGCCAATGGCCAGGTCGGCGCGCTGGTGGATACCGCAGCATTCATCGACATCGGGGTGCCGGAAGATTTCCATCGCGCGCAGACCGAGTTCGCTGCGCGATGAGCCGTCTTCCGCATGGTCCGGGCCTGGTCGAGGGCGACGGCTTATCGGGCACCGCTGAGCGCAAGGTACTGTTCCTCGACCGCGATGGCGTCATCAACGTCAACCACGGTTACGTGCATACACCGGAGCAGACGCAGTGGGTGCCGGGCATCTTCGAGCTGTGCAAGACGGCCCTGGGGCTTGGTTATGCGCTGGTGATCGCCACCAACCAGGCCGGGATTGCGCGGGGTTATTACGACATTCAGACGTTTGAAGCGTATACGCGCTGGATGCATGCGCAGTTCGCACAACACGGCATCGCCATTGCCGCTACGCTGTACTGCCCACATCACCCGGATGCAGGGGAAGGGACGTTCACCACCGTCTGCAGGTGTCGCAAGCCGGCCCCGGGCATGTTCCTGGAGGCGGCCAAGCGCTACCCGATCGATCTGCCACAGTCGGCGTTGGTGGGGGACAAGATCAGCGATATGCATGCTGGGCACGCCGCAGGGGTGGGGCACCTGTTCCTGTTGGCAGGCGATGTCGGTAAAGGTGACGCACCGCACAATGTTGTTGTGGTGGAGACGCTGGGCGAGGCACAGGCACGGCTGTAGCCGCCCGCACGGGCAGCGCAGTCATCTTCTCCGCCCCGGCACTGCTAGGATGCTGGAACCATCATGGAAGGGAGAGGTCCGTGACGCGTTTCAAGTCGGTGTCGGAGGAGGGCGACTGCCTCCTGTGCAGCAATCCCGCCGTTCCGTTTCGAGTGGTCGACGGCGTGCAGTACTTTGAGTGTGACGCGTGTGATTTCATCTTCGCCGATCCTGCATTGATCGCTGCCATCGATGCCGGGGAGTCTCCGCGGGAGTACGACGAGGACTACTGGCGGTCCGAGCTGGAATCAGCGCGCGACCGTTCCTTCGGATCATCGTTGGCGCGGGTCGGCGAAGCGCTGCTGTACTGCGCGGTGCCGGTACGCAAGTTCATCGACATCGGTACTGGTCCGGGTTTCCTGCTGGATGCGGTGGATCGGTATCTACCTACCAGCTCCAGCAGCTTCTACGGCGTGGAGAAATTTCCTCCCGACCCAGAGTTCCGTTCCAGGCATGCCAATTATCTGTGCGGCGATCTGGGTGACATGGGGATGACTTTCGAGTGCGGGGTCTGTGTAGAGGTCGTCGAGCACCTGACGCCGGCAATGGTCGCCTCGTTGGCCACCTCCCTGCGCAAGGTCGCGGCTCCTGGCTCGCTTTTCCTGTTCAATACCGGGCTGACCGACTACGTGCGCAATGAGGATCCCGGCTACCTTGATCCTTTCCATCGCGGGCATATCACCTGCTGGTCAGAAAGCGCCGCTCGCCGGATGTTCGAGCCCCTCGGCTTCCGTGTTCTACCACTGCGAGGAAAGACCTGGGCATTCGTTGTGGAAGTACCATCCGACGATCCCAGACAGCAGATGCCACTCGCCGATCGTATCTGGTCGGCACCACAGGCCAATCTGGACCTGTTGACCGACTCGGAGATGGGCTCGGTCATGCACATCTTGGCGCGAGAGAGTGCACGAGCCTATCAGTGAAGGCCTACAAAGATTGCATCACCCCAATGCGGTCTTGGCTCTCCCGCGCCACGCAAGCAAGCGTGGCGCGGGAGCTATGTTGAATCAGTTACTCATTGATGAAACAGGTGTGCAGTCAGCGAATCTCAGCTGAAGCTGCGCGAGTATGCTTTGGTCATTCGCGCGAATAAGTGTCAATATCGAATCGTTCTCAATTGCATCATCAATAGACAGCTCCGACTTTCCGTCAGGCAGGTTAGGACGGAGAAGTGTATGCGTTGCGCCTACGGTGTCGACCCAGAGCTCAGCTCCATCTGGAGCTAGATGATTCGTATCGACTTCGAGTCGGAAGCTTGGCAACACCTTTCGCTCTGCGCACTGATCTTTTGCATCTTTCAGTGTGATTGCACCGGCTTTGTTGCTGCTTTGAATCCCCGGGGCAATTGTTTGCTTTTTGCTCACTTCAGGCGCAAATCCGGGAATGGCTTCAATTGAAGGGTACAGGCGATTACGCATTTGGAATCGTCCTGAGAAGATATTCAGCTGCCTTGTTACGAGTAGATTCATCAACCGGGAACGGGTGCTCTCAGGGTACTCGCAAACCGGCATGGTTGATGGACACCCCTGTGGATGGGATGGGTCTTTCGCCAATCTCTGCATCGTTAGTGCAGAATTCTGCCAGTACGAGGTTAGATAGTGCGGTAGCTGCCAACTGTCTCTGCTTACATACAGTTGCAGTATCAGAAGAGCGGCGAAGATGACAGACACGAATCCGCGCTCAACCGAGTGCCTGAGCGTGGCTTGACTGCTCACTCGTACAGTGCGGAAGTGAAGAGCAACGGCGATAGCGACCAAGCCGATCTGATAGCTGAGAACATAACGCGGTTGGTGGAGGTAATCCCAGCCGAATATGGGAACTCTGCCGAAAATGACTCCGGCTGTTAGTGCATAGGAGACAAGCATGAGGAATACTGCGGTCGCCAAGCTATGCTGGATTTCACTCTTCCGCCAAGCTTGGTATATGATCAACCAAAAGTAGGCGTGAAGAATGGCAACGGCTGCAGCCACGCACATCATGGCTGTCTCAGCGTGCGCCGGAACGGTTTTTACCAGGTGGTCGTAGTGTAGAAGACTGTCGGCGAAGGGGATCATCAGCCCTTTGAACGCTCCGGGACTAAGCAGCAGATCGACCAGCGAGTGGCTTGATGTCAACAGCGGTTCATTGGGATGCCCTCTGATCGACACATACCAAAGGAAGATTCGGGCGACAACCAATCCGGAAATGACCGTGGCGGTGCAATGAATCTTTCTCCTGTACGGGATTGCTGGAAGCAGCGCCCCAGTAATGAGTGCGGCTACGACAACAATGATGGCAATCTCGTCAATGCAGATTCCAAGCAAAAATGTCGTGAAGAACAGCGTGGCTGGTTTGGAGGCTTCGGCAGAGCGCATGCCCGCTGAGAAGTAGAGCGTCGCCAATACCAGCGGCAGATATCCAAGTGTCACCAGTGACCACGTGAATATTCCAGTGCTATTCAAGGATAGTCCAAGAACATAAACCAGCGCGATTAGCATCAGGGACGCTTTGCCGGTTGATTCGCCGTCAGCTCGGCTCGCTCGGACTTCTCTTGCCACAAGCCAACACCAGGCAATTCCCAAAGCCGTTCCGATCATGCCCTCAATGCGGAAATCCATATCGAAGTACTTCGTATGGAAGAGAAGAATCAACTTCTGCAATGGCTGAGAGTGATCGCTGGCGCCGCGCTGAACAAATATGTCCAAAGGCTGCAGCGTGCCATCGAAGTATTTGCTAACGAACGCATCTAGGAAGTACCAGGAGTCATCCTGCAGAAGCGGTCCAGATGCCGCGGCGCTGAACTGCCAAGCATTCATGACAGCGACAGCCGTCAGGATGGCAGCGCAGTATGCCCAGACCTTCTCAAGAAATTCTTTCGATCGTGCACTGGGTCCAAATGCGGGAAGGCCCGTTTTGGAGTATGACGTAACTTGCATGCCTACAGGCTCTCCAGTGAAGCATCGGCCGCACGCAATACCAATTCGATATTCTCTTCCAGTCCCACCCACAATGGTAGGCGGACAAGTCGATCGCTTAATGAGTTTGTGTTGATCATGTCGCCATGCTGTCTCCCTGCCTCCAAGCCTGCGGGAGCAGAGTGCAGAGGGATATAGTGAAATACAGCCTGCACGCCTTTTTTCTTCATGTTCTCGATGAATCGCGAACGAGTTTCCTGATCAGGAAGTAGCATATAGTACATATGTGCGTTGTGGGTGCAGTCCTCAGGAACGATGGGTCGCCGGATTATGCCCGATAGTTCGTGACGTGCCGCCCACGCGTGGTAGGTATCCCAGAGAGCCAGGCGACGAGCAGTAATCTCGGGAGCAGCGTCCATCTGTGCAGAGAGGAATGCTGCCGTGATTTCACCCGGTAGGAAGGACGATCCCACGTCGACCCAAGTGTACTTATCCACTTGGCCCCTGAAGAAGCGGCTACGGTTCGTGCCTTTCTCGCGAATGATTTCCGCGCGCTCCGCGTACTTCGGATCTCTGCACAGCAGTGCCCCGCCTTCACCGGAAATTATGTTCTTAGTCTCATGGAAACTCAGTGCTCCCAGATCGCCGATGGTGCCGAGCGGGCGGTCTTTGTACGTGGACATGATGCCTTGTGCCGCATCTTCGACCACTGCAAGTCCGTGGCGACCTGCAATCTCCATGATTTCATCCATGGCGCAGGCTACACCTGCGTAATGGACCACGCAGATGGCTCTTGTACGCGGTGTGATTGCCGCCTCGATCAGGCGTTCGTCGAGATTCAGAGTGTCAGCACGCACGTCAACAAATACTGGCACGGCTCCGCGCAAGACAAATGCGTTTGCCGTAGAGACGAAGGTGTACGATGGCATAATGACTTCGTCGCCTGGCTCCAGATCCAAAAGCAGTGCGGCCATTTCCAAGGCGGATGTGCAAGAATGCGTAAGGAGGGCGCTTGAGGCATGTGTCTGGTTGCGAAGCCACTGATGGCATTTTTTGGTAAACGGGCCATCACCGGAAAGGTGTCCATTTCCATGAGCCTGAGCAATCAGCGAAAGCTCACGTCCGGTCATGTAAGGCTTGTTGAAGGGAATCATTTATCTCTAGCTCCGGAATGTGGTGGTTGGCATCAGGCCGAGCGCGACAGGACGGCGACACCCAAGACAATTATCAGCGTTCCGGCGATCTTGTAGCCGTCCAGATGTTCGCGGAAGATCAGGGCTGCCATGATGGCAACGAGCACAAAGTTGAATGACATGTACGGATATGCTTTGCTCAAAGGCAGGCGACTAATCGCTGCCATCCAGCAGATCGAGGCGGCAAAGGCGGCGGCAAATCCTGAGATGACCCAGGGCTTCAGCAAAAGCGCCACCATATTCATCACTGAGTATGGTTGAGTAATGAGGTGAGAGTTCGCTGTCACTTGCCATTTCAGCACGAGCTGTCCATAGACCGTCAGCAGTATCGTCATCGCAATGAAGACATAAGCCATATCAGGTCTCCTGACCGCCCGCGCTGACGCCAGAGCTTCGCCATCCCCAGATGTAATGAGGTGCATCCGGGCCGGCGTTGAAGAGAAGGTCCAGAATGCTGACCGCATGCTCAAATGAGTTGCTGTACTGCTTGTACGTGGGGTATCCGCTGTAATCTTTGTACTCAAGCTCAATGCCTGCCGCCGCAAATCGATCCGGGTCAATATATGAGCGAGCCGCCGGGCCGGACAGGTAATGTGTAGCACCAGCCTTCTGCAACAGATTGATCAGGCGATCAAGCTTTGAGCCTTCTGCGGAAAAGGCTCTCGAGTCGAGGAACTCTGTCTTGATGCCTAGCAGATCCCGGGCAATCACCTGAGTCATATGCTGGTTCATCTCTGACAGGGAGTCCCACTGCCTTTCAAGGAAAAGTTCTTCAAGTCGTGGTGAGAGCTCGTGAAAAAAAGGGCTCTTTGTATAGGCGTGCCGGATCGTCGACCAATGTTTGCGTTGCCAGCTCTTGTTCGGGAGTTTGACTTCGTTGATCAGCCGCTTGATGTCGCTTCCGGTTGGGACGGTAAGCCATACCGGGCTCCCATTGGCGATTACTCGGTTTCTCGAGCGCCAATCCTGATATGTAAACTGGACGTCATCATAGAAGATGAATGCATCGACGTCGTGGATGATGTCGAAATACCCCTTCCACGGGATATAGCTCGACTGCAGGACGGCGATTCGCTTCTGGTTGGTCATTTTTCTTTATTCTTCGTCTGGTAGCGCGTGGCAGCCTTTACGAAGCCGCCATCTTCCACTGAGGAGCTGTCGATGATGGTGCAATTGGCGCCGATGAAGCTGTCTTGTCCAATCGAAACGAATCCGCAGAGCGTTGCGCCGGGGCTGATGAATGTGTTTCTGCCGATCTGGTTATCGTGGCTGACGATTGCGCCAGGCCAGAGGACGCATGCGTCACCGATGGTTGTGAAGGCATCTACGTTTACCCCGGACATCAGTAAACAGCCATCGCCAATGCTTGCGCGGCTACTTACTACCGCACGCGGGTGTACAAGCGTCGGGAAGTGGAACCCTCTTTGGCTTAGGACATCGAACAACTCGATTCGGGCTGTCAGGTGTTTGTACCCGATGGCCATGACCAGATCAAAATCTGTGGCCGAGATGGCTTCGCCCAGCTGCGTAGTGGTTCCTGCTATGCCTGGCCCGGTGTGGTAGTCGTCCACGTACCCTGCAACTTTCCTGCCGCAGTCTTCCGCAAGCACGGCCATAAGATGGCCGAACGACGATGCGCCAATGATGAGCAGTGGCTTCAATGCGTTGTCTCTGCTTCGATGAGGAAGAGTGGCATTGACGCGGTCTTGAAGTTGATGCGTGCGATGTACTCGCCAAAAATCCCGAGGATCAGCAGCTGGATGCCTCCAAGGAAGGTCATGCCTGCCATGATGGACGCATAGCCGCTTACACTCACAGTGCCTATAAGCTTGAGTACGAGAATCAGAAGCCCCCATGCCGCACCGCCCACGGAGGCGCCCACGCCCATCCACGTGGCGACCCTGAGTGGCAGATCCGAGAAAGTAACGAAGATGTTGATCATGTGGGCGACAAGCTTTCGCAGGCTGTAGCTACTCGTTGCGTGAGCACCGGTATCATGCGGCACGATCACTGTTGCATATGTGTTCGTGATCCAGGAGATGTAGCCATCAATGAAGGTGAAGGGCGATTGGAATCGTTCCAGCCCCTTCGCAACCGACTGGTGAATTACCCGGAATGACGTGTATTCCCGATTCAAACTCGGAATGGCAAACTTGAACGCGCTCCTGCCCAGTTCGGATGTAAAATTGCGCCATCGAGCATGGGAGCGCTTCTCGTTCACACCGTAGACGACGAGATGGCCCTGTCGAGCTTTTTCGAGCAGTGCGGGTACGGACTCTGGAGGCTGCTCGAGGTCCTCGTCTATCGTAATGATCCACTCTCCGCGGGCATTGGAGATGCCGCACAGCGTGGCGGCGTGCTGGCCGAAATTCTTGCTGAGGCGGATTCCTCGCACCTGACCATGCTGTTGAGCCAGCGCGCTGATCGAGGGCCAGTTTTCGGCATTCCCACGATCATCCACGAAAATGACCTCGAATTCATCGCCAGTTGCCTGAAATGCGAGCTGCAGACGACGGAAGAGCTCGGCAATCGAACTAGCGCCACGATAGACAGGCACGACGACACTGACATTTGGCGAAGCGGCTGCGAGTTCATTGGAGGGCATGACAGGTTGGCGTGTTCCAGTTGGAACGAAATATTAACCGGGTTCCACCCCCGAAACACGCAGCGCCCCCCGTTCAAGGAACGGAGGGTGCTTCGCGAGCCCGTTACAGCGCCTTTTCCAGCTCCGGCAGGATCGCAAACAGATCCCCCACCAGACCGATATCGGCAATCTCGAAGATCGGCGAATCCGCATCCTTGTTGATCGCCACGATCGTGCCGGCATCCTTGATGCCGGTCAGGTGCTGGATGGCGCCGCTGATGCCGACCGCCACATACAGCTCCGGCGAGATGATCTTGCCGGTCTGGCCAACCTGCAGGTCGCTCGGCACGTAGCCGGCATCGACCGCAGCGCGCGAGGCTCCGACGGCGGCGCCGAGCTTGTCGGCCAGCTGGAAGATGACCTTGAAGTTCTCTTCCGAACCGACGCCACGGCCACCGGAGACCACGCGCTTGGCGCTCTGCAGGTCCGGGCGGTCGCTGGCGCCAGCGGCCAGGCCGACGAAGCGGGTGTGGGTCGGCAGCGCTGCATCGACGCTGGCCGCTTCAACGGCGGCACTGCCGCCCTGAGCGGCTTCCGGCC
Source organism: Stenotrophomonas sp. DR822 (assembly GCF_019793815.1). Classification (NCBI taxonomy): domain Bacteria; kingdom Pseudomonadati; phylum Pseudomonadota; class Gammaproteobacteria; order Lysobacterales; family Lysobacteraceae; genus Stenotrophomonas; species Stenotrophomonas sp. DR822. The sequence goes on along the minus strand of NZ_CP081826.1, from coordinate 2,156,203 downwards.
AGGAGGCGGCGCGCACCGTGGCGACCACGATCTGGTCGGCCGGTACTTCCACGGTGATGATCGCGTTGCCGGCGTAGATCGGCCGCTTGAAGCTGTGGCTGCCTTCGACGGCCATCAGGTCGGAGACCTGGTTGACGCCGAGCAGGGCGGCTACGCACGGCATCAGGTCCTTGCCGAAGGTGGTCGACGGGCCGAACACGTGGGTGTAGCCCTTGGCCAGCTGCGCGATCTGCGGGGCCAGTACCTGGGCCAGCGCCTGCGCGTTGGCGGCATTGGCCACGGACAGGACCTTGGCGACGCCGGCGATCTTGGCCGCTTCAGCCGCAACGGCAGTCGGGTCGGCGGCCAGCACCAGCACGTCGATGCTGGCGCCGGAAATGGCGGCGGCCGCGCTGACGGTCTTGGCGGTGGCGGCGTTGAGCTTGCCGTCGTGGTGCTCGGCGATGACGAGAATCTTGCTCATTACAGCAACCCCTTCTGCTTGAGTGCGGCAACCAGTTCGGCCGCGTCCTTGACCATCACACCCTTGCTGCGCTTGGACGGCGCGGCGTACTGGGTGGTCTTGAACGTATCGGCGGCTTCAACACCGAGGTCGGCCAGCTGCAGCGTCTCCAGCGGCTTGGCCTTGGCCTTCATGATGTCGGGCAGCTTGATGAAGCGCGGCTCGTTCAGGCGCAGGTCGGTGGTGACCACCGCCGGCAGGTCCACTTCCAGCGTTTCCAGGCCGGCGTCGACTTCACGGGTCACGGTGGCCTTGCCGTCGGCAATCTCGAGCTTGCTGGCGAAGGTCGCCTGCGGACGGCCCCACAGCGTGGCCAGCATCTGGCCGGTCTGGTTGGCGTCGTCGTCGATGGCCTGCTTGCCCAGGATCACCAGGTCCGGCTGTTCCTTCTCGACCAGCTTGAGCAGGGTGCGGGCAGCGGTCAGCGGCTGGATGGCCTGGTCGGTGACCACGTGGATGGCGCGATTGGCGCCCATGGCCAGACCGTTGCGCAGGTGCGCCTGAGCGTCGGCCGGGGCGATGGTGGCGACCACGACTTCGCTGGCGATGCCCTTGTCGCGCAGGCGCAGGGCTTCTTCCAAGGCGATTTCATCGAAGGGATTGGGGGACAGCTTGACGCCATCGGTGACCACGCCGGAGCCGTCCGGCTTGACCTGAATGCGGACGTTGTAGTCCACCACGCGCTTGTACGCGACGAGGATTTTCATCTGGTACTCGATCCTTGTAGTGCCGGCCGCTGGCCGGCTCACAGTAACGGGAAACGTCCGGTCCTCGCACAGCAACCGGTTCGGGGGTGGGACCTTGATTCTAGCTGGCTTGGGGTGACCATGCGAATGCGTATGGTTATGCTGCGATGCCGCATGGAAAGCGCCGCAGCGACCTGCGTTCACGTGCAGCAGGCAGTCGTGAAGACAGGGCCGATGTATCCTGTAACGCTGAATCGGGCCTCTGCGCGTGGCCCGCAGTCGAAACTTCTACAGGAGAACGAGTAGTGCCTACATGGCTTGTCACCGGCGGTGCCGGATTCATTGGCGGTAACTTCGTTCTCGAGGCGGTCGCCCGTGGCGTCAAAGTCCTCAATCTCGATGCGCTGACCTACGCCGGCAACCTGAAGACCCTGTCCAGCCTGGAGGGCAACCCGAATCACGTGTTCGTGCAGGGCGACATCGGTGACAGCGCGCTGGTTACCCGCCTGCTGGCCGAGCACCAGCCCGATGCGGTGCTGAACTTCGCCGCCGAAAGCCACGTCGACCGTTCCATCGACGGCCCGGGCGCGTTCATCCAGACCAATGTCGTCGGCACCCTCGGCCTGCTCGAGGCCGTGCGCGATTACTGGAAGGCGTTGCCGGCCGAGCAGGGCGCGGCTTTCCGCTTCCTGCATGTCTCCACCGACGAGGTGTACGGCACCTTGGGCGAGACCGGCAAGTTCAGCGAAACCACCCCGTATGCCCCGAACTCGCCGTACTCGGCGTCCAAGGCCGCTTCGGACCACCTGGTCCGCGCCTTCCACCATACGTACGGGCTGCCGGTGCTGACCACCAACTGCTCCAACAACTACGGTCCGTACCACTTCCCGGAGAAGCTGATCCCGCTGGTGATCGCCAAGGCGCTGGCCGGCGAGCCGCTGCCGGTATACGGCGACGGCAAGCAGGTGCGTGACTGGCTGTTCGTGTCCGACCACTGCGAAGCGATCCGTACCGTGCTGGCCAAGGGCCAGGTCGGCGAGACCTACAACGTCGGCGGCAACTCCGAAAAGCAGAACATCGAAGTGGTGCAGGCGATCTGCGCGCTGCTGGACCAGCGCCGCCCGCGTGCGGACGGCCAGCCGCGCAGCAGCCAGATCACCTACGTGGCCGACCGCCCGGGCCATGACCGCCGTTACGCGATCGATGCCTCCAAGCTGAAGAACGACCTGGGCTGGGAACCGGCCTACACCTTCGAGCAGGGCATCACCTTCACCGTCGACTGGTACCTGGACAACCAGGAATGGGTCAACGGCGTGCTCGACGGCAGCTACCGCCTGCAGCGCATCGGCACCGCGGCCTGAACCCAGGAGACGACATGACCCAGCGCAAGGGCATCATCCTCGCCGGTGGCTCCGGCACCCGGCTGTATCCGATCACCAAGGGCGTCAGCAAGCAGCTGCTGCCGGTGTATGACAAGCCGATGATCTATTACCCGCTCAGCGTGCTGATGCTGGCGGGCATCCGTGAAGTGCTGATCATCAACACCCCGCACGAGCAGACGCTGTTCCAGCAGCTGCTGGGCGATGGTTCGCAGTGGGGCATGGACATCCAGTACGCCGTGCAGCCGAGCCCTGATGGCCTGGCCCAGGCGTATCTGATCGGCCGCGATTTCGTGGCCGGCAAACCAAGCTGCCTGGTGCTGGGGGACAACATCTTCCACGGCCACGGCCTGCGCGAGGTGCTCAAGCGCGCCGACGAGCGCGTGGACGGTTCGACCGTGTTCGGCTACTGGGTCAATGACCCGGAGCGCTACGGTGTTGCCGAGTTCGACAAGAGCGGCAAGGTGATCGACCTGGTCGAGAAGCCGGAGAATCCGCGTTCGAACTATGCGGTCACCGGGCTGTATTTCTACGACGGCAAGGCCAGCGACTACGCTGCCGAGCTCAAGCCCTCGCCGCGTGGCGAACTGGAAATCACCGATCTCAACAAGCGCTACCTGCAGGAGGGCAATCTGCACCTGGAAGCGCTGGGACGTGGTTATGCGTGGCTGGATACCGGTACCCATCAGTCGCTGCTGGAAGCGTCCAACTTCATCGAGACGATCCAGACCCGCCAAGGCCTGCAGGTCTGCTGTCCGGAAGAAATCGCCTTCGGTCAGGGCTGGATCAACGCCGAGCAGCTGGAAGCGCTGGCTGCGCCGCTGATCAAGAATGGCTATGGCCAGTACCTGCACACGCTCGCCCTGCGGGGAGTCGTTCCGTGAAAGTGATCGAAACTTCACTGCCGGGTTGCCGGGTGATCGAACCGGCGGTTTTCGGTGATGAGCGTGGTTTCTTCTACGAGACCTGGAACGCTGAGCGCTTCGCTGCATTGGGCCTGCCGGATCGCTTCGTGCAGAGCAATGTGTCCACCTCCAGCCGGGGTGTGCTGCGCGGGCTGCATTACCAGTGGCCGCGGCCCCAGGGAAAACTGGTATCAGTGCTGGAAGGCGAGGTGTACGACGTCGCCGTCGACATCCGCCGCGGCTCGCCGACGTTCGGCCGCTGGGAAGCGGTCGTGTTGAGCGCTGAAAACAGGAAGCAGTTCTGGATTCCCGAAGGCTTCGCCCACGGATTTGCCGTGCTGTCCGAGCGCGCACTGTTCAGCTACCTGTGCACGGATGTCTACGTCAAGGAGGTGGATGCCGGCATCCGCTGGAACGATGCCGATATCGCCGTGGACTGGCCGATCAGCACCCCGACCCTTTCGGCCAAGGACGAGAATGCCCCGTTCCTGAAGGACATCGCCGAAGATCGCTTGCCGGTGTACCAGCCATGACGGTGCTGCTGTTCGGCGGCAACGGCCAGGTCGGCCAGGAGCTGCTGCGCGCGCTGGCACCGCTGGGCAAGGTGGTTGCGACCACCCGCAGCGGCGTCCTGCCCGATGGCAGCGCCTGTGAAACCGCTGATTTCGGCCGGCCTGACAGCCTGCCGGCACTGCTGGATCGCCTGCAGCCGTCGGTGGTGGTCAATGCGGCCGCTTACACCGCCGTCGACCGTGCCGAACAGGAGGTGGACGCCGCCTTTGCGGCCAACGCGCAGGCGCCAGGCGTCATCGCGCGCTGGTGCGCGGCGCATGGTGTGCCGTTCGTGCATTACTCCACCGACTACGTGTTCGATGGCCAGGGCACGGCCCCGTACCGTGAGGATGAACCGACCGCGCCGCTGGGGGTCTATGGCACCAGCAAGCGTGATGGCGAAGACGCCGTGCGCGCTGCCGGCGGCCGTCATCTGCTCTTCCGCACGGCGTGGGTGTATGCCTCGCACGGTGCCAATTTCCTGCGCACGATGCTGCGGGTGGGCGCTGAGCGCGATCAGCTGCGTGTGGTGGCCGACCAGATCGGCACGCCGACGCCGGCGGCATTGATCGCGGATGTCACCGTGCAGGCGCTGCAGCATCCGGGCGCGCTGTCGGGAACGTGGCATCTGACGGCGTCGGGCCAGACCAGCTGGCATGGTTTTGCCGAGGCGATTTTCGCTGAAGCACTGGCGACGGGCGTGCTGGCCAAGGTGCCGTCGGTTGAAGCCATCCCCAGTTCCGAATACCCGACCCCGGCCAAGCGTCCGGCGTGGTCGGTGCTGGACAACCGCAAGCTGCAGCAGGACTTTGGCATCGTGCTGCCAACGTGGCAGGACGGCCTGAAGCGGGTCATGGCCGAACTGGCCAGCTGAAGGTAGCGCCGGGCCATGCCCGGCGGATGCACATTACCGCTGCGTTCGCCGGCCATGGGCCGGCGCCACCCGGAATGCAGCGGGTTCCGGGTCAACTCCGCCCGTAGGTATCCTCGAACCGCACGATGTCATCCTCGCCGAGGTAGCTGCCGGACTGCACCTCGATCAGTTCCAGCGGCAGCTTGCCGGGGTTGCGCAGGCGATGGGTCACGCCCAGCGGGATGTAGGTGCTCTGGTTTTCGCTCAGCAGGATCACCTCGTCGCCACGGGTGACTTCGGCGGTGCCGCTGACCACGATCCAGTGCTCGGCACGGTGGTGGTGCATCTGCAGGCTCAGCGTACCGCCGGGCTTGACCGTGATCCGCTTGACCTGGAAACGCTCGCCGTTGTCGATTGAATCGTAGGCGCCCCACGGGCGGTAGACCTTGCGGTGCCAGGTCGCTTCGCTGCGGCCGTCGGCCTTCAACTGCGCCACCACGGTCTTGACCTCCTGCATGCGGTCGGCCTTGCCGACCAGCACCGCATCGTCGGTCTCGACCACGATGACATCATCCAGCCCGACCATTGCCACCAGGCGTTGGCCGTAGGCGTAGGTGTTGCGGCAGTCGATGGCGATCACATCACCCTGGTGCGCATTGCCATCGCCGTCCTGCTGCGATACATCGCGCAGTGCGGTCCAGGAACCGACATCGTTCCAGCCGGCATCCAACGGCACCACCACTGCATCGGCGGTCTTTTCCATCACGGCGTAATCGATCGAATCGGACGGCACGGCAGTGAACGCGTCCTTGTCCAACCGGGTGAAATCGGCATCGCGGCGTGCGCTCTGCCATGCGTCGCGGCAGGCCGACAACATGGCCGGCTGCAGGCGTTCCAGCTCCTGCAGGTAACGCGAGGCCTTGAACAGGAACATGCCGCTGTTCCAGTAGTACTGGCCGCTGGCCACATAGCCGGTAGCGGTGTCCAGATCGGGCTTTTCGACGAAACGTTCAACCGCGCGCACGCCTTGGCCGTTGGCGGCCTTGATGTAGCCGTAGCCGGTCTCCGGGCCGGTCGGCACGATACCGAAGGTGACCAGCTTGCCGGCTTCAGCGGCGCCGGCAGCGGCCTGCACCGCAGCGCGGAACGCGGCTTCGTCGGTGATCACGTGGTCGGAAGGCAGTACCAGCAACAGCGCATCGGCGCCGTCGCGGGTGGCCTCCAGCGCGGCCACGGCAATGGCCGGGGCGGTGTTGCGGCCGACCGGCTCGAGGATGATCGCCGCAGGCTCGGCGCCGACCTGCTGCAGCTGTTCGGCCGCAACGAAGCGGTGTTCCTCATTGGCAATGACCAGCGGACCACGGCTGGCAATGGGCGCCACGCGTCGCCAGGTCGCCTGCAGCATCGTCAGCTCACCGGCCAAGGGCAGGAACTGCTTGGGATACGCTTCGCGCGAGAGCGGCCACAGACGGGTGCCGGAACCACCGGAGAGGATGACGGGCTGGACGGTGTTCATCGGAACATCTCCGCTCAGGCCTTCAACAGTGTGGCGATTTCGTCGGTGCGTGCCTGCATCAGCGCCGCATCCCCTCGAGATTCCACATTCAAGCGCAGCAGCGGCTCGGTGTTGGAACTGCGCAGGTTGAAGCGCCAGTCGCCGAAGTCGGCACTGATGCCATCGGTATGGTCCAGCACCGGAGACTGTGCGGCGAAGTGTTCCATCACGCGGGCCACGGACGCCTTCGCATCGCTGACCTTGAAGTTGATCTCGCCACTGCACGGATAGGCGGCCATGCGGTCCTCAACCCAGTCGGCCAGCGAACGGCCGCTTTCGGAAATGAGCTGGGCGATCAGCAGCCAGGGGATCATGCCCGAGTCGGCGTAGGCGAATTCGCGGAAGTAGTGATGGGCACTCATTTCGCCGCCATACACCGCGTCCTCTGCGCGCATCTTCTCCTTGATGAAGGCATGGCCGCTCTTGCACAGCACCGGCACACCACCCGCCTGTTCGACCATCTCCACGGTGTTCCAGACCAGGCGTGGGTCATGCACGATCTTGCCACCCGGGTTACGGTCCAGCGCCGCCTTGGCCAGCAAGCCGACGAGGTAATAGCCCTCGATGAAGCGCCCGCTGTGGTCGAAGAAGAAGCAGCGGTCGAAATCGCCGTCCCAGGCAATGCCGAAGTCGGCGCCGTGCTGGCGGACCGCCTCGGCCGTGGCGGCGCGGTTCTCCTGCAGCAGCGGATTGGGAATGCCGTTGGGGAAACTGCCATCGGGTTCGTGGCAGATGCGGATGAACTCGAACGGCAGGTGCGGTGCGAGCAGGTCGACGATGGCGCCGGCGCCCCCATTGCCTGCGTTGACCACCAGCTTGAGGGGCTTGAGCTTGGTGCTGTCCACATAGGACAGCAGGTGCTGGATGTAGGCGCTCTTGTCGTGCTCGCTGCGTTGGCCTGCGGTCGGCGGCTGCGGTGCTGCGCTGTCGGCCGCCACGGCATCGGAGATCGCGAACAGGCCGGTATCGGAACTGATCGGCCGGGCATTCTCCTTGACCAGCTTCATGCCGTTGTAGTCCATCGGGTTGTGGCTGGCGGTAACCATCACACCGCCCGCTGCACCGCGATGGTCGGTCTGGAAATAGACTTCCTCGGTGCCGCACAGGCCGATGTCGATCACTTCCCGGCCCGCGCCGCGCAGGCCTTCTGCCAGCGCATCCTGCAGCGCCGGACTGGTCAGGCGCACGTCGTGCCCCACCACCACTGGCCCGGGTGACAACTGATCGGCCAGGGCCACGCCGATCCGGCGGGCGAGGTCTTCGTTCAGTTCTTCCGGCACGCGGCCGCGGATGTCATAAGCCTTGAAGGCGGGCAGGGGCATCGCTGGAATCCTTTGTCAGATCAGTTGGCTAGTGTAATCCCAGCCTTGTATGGGAATCGTTTCCATAGACCCAACGCTGCCTGACCGCCGAAGTGTCACGTGCGGGTGGCCCTGCGTCTGCCTGCCGCGCGTTTGGCCGGCGCGCCGAGGGGAGACAGCAGGGCCTCAAGGTCGGCCGCATCGAATCGTGGGCCGGTTCCGCCACCACCCTCCAGGATCGCGTCGGCCAGGTCGGCCTTGCGCTGCTGCAGCTCGGCGATCCGTTCCTCGACGCTGCCGGCGGTGATCAGCTTGTAGACGAACACCGGCTGTTCCTGGCCGATGCGATGGGCACGGTCGGTGGCCTGGTTCTCGGCGGCCGGGTTCCACCAGGGGTCGAAGTGGATGACGGTGTCGGCAGCGGTCAGGTTCAGGCCCACGCCACCGGCCTTCAGGCTGATCAGGAACACCGGAACCTCGCCCTGCATGAAGCGCTGCACGGGCGTGACCCGGTCCTGGGTATCGCCGGTGAGCTGGACGTAGGGCAGGCTGAGGTCCCGCAGGGCCTGGCCGATCAACGCCAGCATGCCGGTGAACTGCGAGAACAGCAGGATGCGCCGCCCTTCCTCGACCATGGCAGGCAACATCTCGCGCAGCAGCTCCAGCTTGGCCGAACCGGCAGCGCGCGCGGGTGTCCCGCCTGGCAGCAGGCGCGGATCGCAGCAGACCTGGCGCAGCTTCAGCAACGCGTCCAGTACCACGATGTGATTGCGCGCCAGCCCGCTGCCGTTGATCGCATCGCGGACCTGCTTTTCCATCGCCGCACGCACGGTTTCGTATAGGTCGCGCTGGGCGCCTTCCATTGCCACGGTGCGGGTGATGACCGTCTTCGGTGGAAGCTCGGAAGCGACCTGGTCCTTGCGCCGGCGCAGGATGAAAGGTCGCAGCCGCTGGGCCAGCAGCTGTGCACGGCGCTGGTCGCTGCCGCGCTCGATGGGATGGCGCCAGTGCTGGTTGAACTGCTTTTCGCTGCCGAGCAGGCCGGGCAGCAGGAAGTCAAACTGCGTCCACAGCTCGCCCAGATGGTTCTCCAGCGGGGTACCGGTCAGGCACAGCCGATGCCGCGCCTGCAGCGTGCGCAGCGTGGCCGCCGCGCGCGATCTGGGATTCTTCACCTGCTGCGCCTCGTCGAGGATCAGCAGATGGTAGGAATGCGCCTGCAGCGCCGGTTCGTCGCGCCACAACAGGGGATAGGTGGTCAGTATCAGATCATGGGCGGCAATGGCGTCGAACCGCGTGTCACGTGCGGGGCCGTGCAGGGTCAGTACACGCAGATCCGGGGCGAAGCGCGCCGCTTCGCTCTGCCAGTTGTGCAGCAACGAGGTTGGCACGACCACCAGCGCCGGCTTGTCCAGGCGGCCACTCTGCTTTTCAAGCAGCAGATGGGCCAGGGTCTGCAGTGTCTTGCCCAGGCCCATGTCATCGGCCAGCACGCCGCCCAGGCCCTGCTGGCGCAGGTACTGCAGCCAGGACAGGCCCTCGAGCTGGTAGCTGCGCAGCGTCGCGCGCAAACCCTGGGGCGCTGGCACAGCGGTCATCGCCGGGGCGTCCAGCAGGCGCTGCACGCGTGCACGGGTATCGTTGCTGCTGTGCAGCCGTAACTGCGCAGCGTCCTGCAGGGCCTGCAGGCGGCCGCGATCATGCGCCTGCAGGCGCAGCGGTTGCCCACGGTCGCCGAACAGATCCGCAAGCAGCGCGATCACCGGCTTCAGCCGCGCTGCCCGCAGCGCAAGACGTTCATTGTCTGCCGTCGTCAGCAATACGTTCTCGTCATCGCCAATGGCATCCAGCTGGCCGCGCAGCCAGCGCGGATCGGACTGCAGTACACCCTGCAACAGCGGAACCAGCGCAATGCTGCGGCCATCGACGTCGATGGTCAGGGCCAGGTCGAGCTCGTTGCTGTCGGCGGACACCGACCGGACATCCAGGTCGATGTCCTCCACCCGGGTGATGCGGTGGCGGAAGGCGTCGTCAGTCTCGATCTTCCAGCCCAGTGCTTCCAGCCGCAGCACGTCCTCCAGCAGGAAGCGGGTCCAGTCGAAACTGCGCAGCTCGAACAACGGGCCGCCGCCGTCCAGCACGATGCGCGGTTGCCGCTCGCGGTGCAGGTGGACGCTGTGCAGTTCAGCCTCGCGCCGAGCCTCCCCGGCCAGGTCACGTGGCAGCAGGTAGAGCTGGCCCTCGGCGTCGTGCACGAACAGCGAGGGGTCGTCGAGAAAACGCACGTGTTCGTCGTACTCGAACGCGACGGTGGCGACGTCGAGCCATTGCGAGGGGTCACGTTCGGTGAGCCAGGCAGGTCGGTATTCCATGCTGTGCAGATGCAGGATCGGTGTCATCGCCTGGATCTGCAGGGTAGGCAGTATCGGATCGGCGGCCGCACGCAGCGAACCCGGTTCACCCTCCAGTGAGTTCTGCAGTGCGGCCAGCAACACCGCGGCGACATGCTCGCAGTGCGTGCCAGCCGGACAGGTGCAGCGACTCTGCAGGGGGCTGTGCGGGGTGCGGGCGCTGGCATCCAGGTCGATCACCACCTGCCAGCCCTCGACCTGGGCGGTCAGCAGCGGTGACCGGTAGCGCAGTTCGCGCACTGCCGGCACGTGGTGGTTGCCCGTTTCCAGCGTCCCGGCATCCAGCCAGCGGGACAGTTCCCCTCCGGTGAATACTTCGGCCATGCGTCGTCCTGTCCTCTCCATCTACAGCACGCGTTGCCAAGGGCACCGCAAGCGGGGAAACGGACATTCTACGGATTGGCAGCCCGGCATGCCGGTTCATGCTGCGGCGCATCCCAGCCGGCGTCGGGTGTGCCGCTAGAATGGCGGCATTCTCACCGGGTAGGGCAGTAGAGATGCAGCAATCAACTTCCAGCGGCACGCGCAGCAAGCGTTTCGCCTCTGCGGCGCAGGCCCTGCAGGGCGTGGTCGCCGATGGCCAGACCCTGGCCGTGGGGGGCTTCGGCCTGTGCGGCATTCCCGAGGCACTGATCGCCGCGTTGCGCGACAGTGGCGCCAAGGGCCTGACCGTGATCTCCAACAATGCCGGCGTCGATGGCTTCGGCCTGGGCCAGCTGCTGGAAACCCGGCAGATCAAGAAGATGATTTCGTCGTACGTGGGCGAGAACAAGGAATTCGAACGGCAGTACCTGGCCGGCGAGCTGGAGCTGGAATTCAATCCGCAGGGCACCCTGGCCGAGCGCCTGCGTGCAGGCGGTGCGGGTATCCCGGCGTTCTTCACCGCCACCGGTTACGGCACCGTGGTCGCCGAAGGCAAGGAAACCCGCGAGTTCGATGGCAAGCACTATGTGATGGAAACCGCGCTGCGCGCCGACGTTGCCCTGGTCAAGGCCTGGAAGGCCGACGAGGCCGGCAACCTGGTGTTCCGCAAGACCGCGCGCAACTTCAACCCGGCCTGCGCAATGGCCGGCAAGGTCTGCATCGTGGAAGTGGAGGAGGTGGTGCCGGTCGGCAGCATCGATCCGGACCAGGTGCACCTGCCGGGCATCTACGTGCACCGCATCGTGCACAACCCCACCCCTGAAAAGCGTATCGAACAGCGCACCATCCGTGCGGAGGGCAACTGACATGGCATGGACCCGCGATGAGATGGCGGCGCGCGCTGCGCGTGAACTGACCGATGGCGCCTACGTGAACCTGGGCATCGGCCTGCCGACGCTGGTGGCCAACCACATTCCCGAAGGCGTGGACGTGTGGCTGCAGTCGGAAAACGGCCTGCTGGGCATCGGCCCGTTCCCCACCGAGGCCGAGGTGGACGCCGACCTGATCAATGCCGGCAAGCAGACCGTCACCGCACGTGCGGGCGCCAGCTACTTCGGCAGCCATGACAGCTTTGCGATGATCCGCGGTGGCCACGTCAACCTGGCCATCCTCGGTGCGATGCAGGTGACCGACAAGGGCGACCTGGCCAACTGGATGGTGCCCGGCAAGATGGTCAAGGGCATGGGCGGTGCGATGGACCTGGTGGCCGGCGTGCAGCGCGTGGTGGTGCTGATGGAGCACACCGCCAGGAACGGCGAGCACAAGATCCTGGCCGAATGCACGCTGCCGCTGACCGGTGTGGGCGTGGTTGACCGCATCATCACCGACCTGGCGGTATTCGATGTGACCGATGACGGCCTGGTGCTGGTGGAGACTGCGGCGGGTGTGGGCGAGGATGAGTTGAAGGAAAAGACCGGCGTCGCGTTCAAGCGCCGCTGAGCATCCACGGGGCAGCGCGTCGCTGCCCCCCTTTCCCTGAATCTCCCATGCTATTCCCCCACGACCTGCCAGATGCCGACGTCCGCCACCTGGCCGGATGGCTGCCCGCAGCTGAAGCTGATGCCCTGCAGCAGGCATTGGCGCAGGAAATCCCGTGGGAAACCCACCGCATCCGCATGTTCGGCAACTGGGTGGATTCACCGCGGTTGAGCTGCTGGATCGGTGATCCGCAGGCGCGCTACCGTTATTCCGGTGCCGAGTTCGTCCCGCATCCGTGGGCGCCACGGCTGTCCGCGCTGCGTGACCGGCTGCAGGCCGAGGGCGTCGGTCGATTCAACAGCGTACTGCTCAACCGCTATCGCGGCGGCACCGACTACATGGGCTGGCACAGCGATGACGAGCCCGAGCTGGGGCCGGCGCCGCTGATCGCTTCGTTGAGCCTCGGCGCAGCCCGTCGCTTCCTGCTGCGCCGCCGCGATGACACCACGCGCAAGGCGGAATTCCTGCTCGGTCATGGCGACCTGCTGCTGATGGGCGGCGCCACCCAGCGCCACTACCAGCACGCGCTGCCGAAGATGGCACGGGTGCAGGGCGAACGCATCAACCTGACGTTCCGCTTGATCCATCCGCGTTGACCGGGGTTCGCCGGGCATGGCCCGGCGCTACCAGGAACCGGTGGCGTGCGAAACCGGCAACCTCAGCGCTTCAGCGCCTGCTTGTCATTCTGCCCGCTGGTCAGCGTCCAGCCCACCACGTCCTGCGCCACCTGCTGCAGGCCACGCTCGAAGGCGGCGGCTACTGCCGACACCTCGGTGCTGCCCACCGGCTGCAGCTGGCGGAAGGTGCGGCCGGCGACCACGCGCTGGTTGCTGACGTCGATCAGCTTGGCGTTGATCTCGATGACGACCGTCGGCGTCGCCTGGCCCTGGTAATCCGATTCGAAGCGACGGATGTCGGTGGACAGCTTGTAGTCGGCGCGGATGCCGGCGGCAACGCGGGCCACGCCGTGGATACGGCCGGAATCCTCGAAGCCGCGCAGCAGGGTGTCTTCGATCATGTCGGTGGCCGGTTGCGCCCAGCTGGCGCCCTTGTAGATCTCCAGCTCCGACGGCGTCGGCCGCACGTTGATGCGCGGGCTGTCGACCATGCGCGCGGCGCTGGGCTTGGCCAGCACCAGCTGCCAGTCGGCCTGCGGCCAGCTGGGGTCGACCTTGACCTGCACTGCCGGCGAATACAGGGTCACGGGGTTCTTGTCGCTGCTGCCGAGGATCGAGCAGCCACCCAGCAGGGTGGCCAGCGACGCTGCAATCAGCAGGCGCGAAAGGGTGGTCGGGCTCATTTGGGTTCGAACTCCTTCGGTGCGTCGCGGCCGAGCAGGTAGCGTGCGGGATTGTTCTCGAGGCGGTCGCTGACCCGGCGCAGGTCGCGGATCAGGCCACGCAGTTCACCCAGCGTCGGGCCGAGCTGGCCCAGGCCATCATTGGCGAAACTGTTGATGGCGGCGCGGTTCTCGCCAAGGATCGAATCGGCATTGCCGGCGGCCGAATCAAGCTTGGCCAAGGTGGCGTCGAGCTTGTCGATGATGCCCGGCAGCTGCTGCACCAGGTTCTTGTCCAGGCGCTCGATGGTGCCGTTGGTGGTCTTCAGGGTGGTGTCCAGACTGCGTGCTGCATCGCGCGCGCTGAGCAGCAGCGCCTGCGTACCCTGGTCACGGTCGGCAAGGCCGCCGCTGATCGTCTCCAGGTTGGCCAGCGTCGCGTTGATCGAGGCGACGTTGCGGTCGCTGAGGATCTGGTCCATGCGCTCGACGATGCGGTTGGCCACGTCGGTGATGTTCTGCAGCGCCGACGGCGTGGTCGGGATGATCGGTGCCGGGTCCTTGTTGACCGTGGTCAGCGCCGGCGACTGCGGCGTGCCGCCGCTGAGCTGGATGATCGACGGGCCGGTCAGGCTGGTGATCGCCAGCTTGGCGCGGGTATCGGTCTTGACCGGCGTGGTCGAGTTCAGGCGGATGCGTGCGACCACCTGGCGCGGGTCATCCGGGACCAGGTTCAGTTCGGTGATCGAGCCCACCGCGATGCCGTTGTACTGCACCGGGCTGCCGACCGACAGGCCGGTCACCGCTTCGCGGAACACCACCCGGTATTCCTGCCAGGTGCGGTCGGAGGAGTACTTGGCGGCCCACAGGCCGAAGGCCAGCAGGGCCAGGCCGGTGATCAGGGTGAACGCGCCGATCAGCACGTAGTTGGCTTTTGTTTCCATGGCTCAGGCACTCTCGATCTGTTCGCCACGCGCAGCGCGTGCGCGGGGTCCGTGGAAGTATTCCTGGATCCACGGATGATCCAGTTTCTCGATGTCCGGCAGCGGCGCATTGGCTACCACCTTGCGGTCGGCGATGACCGCCACCCGGTCGCAGATGGCATACAGCGTGTCCAGGTCGTGGGTGATCAGGAACACGGTCAGCCCCAGCGCTTCCTGCAGGGTCTTGATCAGGCGGTCGAACGCCGCCGCACCGATCGGGTCCAGGCCGGCGGTGGGCTCGTCCAGGAACAGCAGGGGGGGATCCAGCGCCAGCGCACGTGCCAGGCCGGCGCGCTTGCGCATGCCGCCGGACAGCTGCGAGGGCAGCTTGTTGATGGCATCGGCGGGCAGGCCGGCCAGTTTCACCTTCAGCAGTGCCAGCTCGTAATGCCAACGCTCGGGCAGTTCGCGGTAGTGTTCCTTCAGTGGTACCTGCACGTTCTCGCCGACGGTCAGCGACGAGAACAGGGCGCCGTCCTGGAACAGCACGCCGGTGTTGCGCTCGATGTGCAGGCGGCTCTCGGGATCGTCGGCGCGCGCATCGCGGCCGAGCACCTCGATCTGCCCTTCATCCGGCACGCGCAGCCCGAGGATCGAGCGCATCAGCACCGATTTGCCGGTACCCGAGCCGCCCACCACGCCAAGGATCTCGCCACGGCGCACGTCCAGGTCCAGCCCTTCATGCACGGTCTGGCTGCCAAAGCGGTTGACCAGCCCGCGCACGCGGATGGCCAGGTCGTGGCCGTCGTCGTCCTGCATGGGCACGTCTTCGGGGATCGGATGCGTGCTCATGTCACCAGTCCATGTGCATGAACCACAACGCCGCGAAGGCGTCGATGATGATCACCAGCGAGATCGTCTGCACCACGCTTGACGTGGTGCGTTCGCCGACCGACTGCGCGGTGCCTTCCACCTTCAGGCCTTCCAGGCAGCCGATCAGGCCGATCACCAGCGCGAACACCGGTGCCTTGGACAGGCCCACCAGCATGTGCCGCACTTCCATCGTTTCGTGCATGCGCGCGATGTACATCTGCGGCGGGATGTCCAGGTCGAACGCGCCGACAGTGATGCCGCCGGCCAGGCCAGCGACCATCGCGATAAAGGTCAGCAGCGGCAGGGTCAACAGCAGCGCGACCAGGCGCGGCAGTACCAGCAGGTCGATGGGGTCGAGCCCCAGGGTGCGCATCGCATCGATTTCCTCGCGTGCCTTCATCGCACCGATCTGCGCGGTGAAGGCACTGGCGGTGCGGCCGGCCAGCACGATCGCGGTCAGCAGCACGGCGAACTCGCGCAGGAAGGCGATGTTCACCAGCTCGACCACATAGATCTCCGCACCGAAGTCGCGCAGGATGGTCGAACCGAGGAAGGCGATCACCGCGCCGACCAGATAGGACAGCAGCGCCACCAGCGGCACCGCATCCAGCCCGACCTGTTCCATCTGGTGCACGGTCGCGGTCAGGCGGAAACGTCGAGGTTCCTTGACCAGGCGCGCACCCTTGACCAGGTTCTCGCCCAGGAAGCTGCACAGTGCCTTGATGTTGTGGCCGGTGGCATGGACGCTGACACCCAGCCGCTCCAGTGCGGCCAGCACGCCGAAGTCACGCTTCGGCTTCGGGCGGTCGTCGGCTACTTCTTCAATGGTGCACACCAGCGCCTGGTGGTCCGGGCGGAACTGCAACGCGTCTTCGCTGAGGTCAGCGCGATGGGCGACGCGCAGCACCTGCAGCACGCCGGCCGAGTCGAGCAGCTCGATGCCGGTGGCGTCGATGCCGGTCAGCTTGTCCGGAACGCCACGCAGCACTTCGGCCGCGGCCAGGGCGGTCTTCAGGGTCCAGTGGCCGGACAGCCGGATCAGTCCCGGATCCTGAGCGTCCTGTTCGAGCTGGGGGGCGTGGGTCGGGGTCATGGGGGCCATTCGGGTCGCAGCATAACCGTTCTGAATTGCACGTCGCGTCGAACCAGGATGAATTTCTCCAGCAGAGCCTGACGTAGGTAATACTACGGCGCATGTCCGCAGATGCTCACACGATCCCCACGCCCCAGGCCACCTACGCGCAGCGCGTGGCCTTCGTTTCCGAGATCGCCGGCCGCCTGCACAGCTATGGCACCACGGCCCAGCGCCTGGAAGCGGCGGTGGTTGCATTGGCCCGGCAACTCGATCTGGATTGTGAACCTTGGTCGAACCCCACCGGCATCATCCTCAGTTTCAGCGATCCGGCACAGGCCATCGGCTCCAGCGACATCACCCGGGTGATCCGGCTGGCGCCGGGCGAGAA
Organism: Stenotrophomonas sp. DR822; assembly: GCF_019793815.1. Taxonomy (NCBI): domain Bacteria; kingdom Pseudomonadati; phylum Pseudomonadota; class Gammaproteobacteria; order Lysobacterales; family Lysobacteraceae; genus Stenotrophomonas; species Stenotrophomonas sp. DR822. Next base: position 2,139,619 of record NZ_CP081826.1, on the reverse strand, counting down.
CGACCTGCACAAGCTCAGCGTGGCTGACGGGATCGCCGAAGAAGTGGCCAACGGCCGCATGAGCATCGCCCAGGGCCACACCGCGCTGCGCCAGCTGGACAAGGATCCGGGCCGGAGCGGCAAGCTGCGCACCATCCTGTCCTTCACCCTCGGTGCGGCCGGCGTGGCGGGCATGTGGAAGCTGCCGTGGCTGGACATCGCCACCGCCGGCGTGATCGGCCTGTTGATCGGCCTGCTCGGCATGGTCACCGACAAGCGTCCGGCCAGCCGGGAAGCGGCCGAAGCGCTGGCGGCGCTGCTGGCCGGCCTGGTCGCCACCGTGGTTGCCACGTTCGTGGGCGCCCTGAATCTCAACACGGTGATCATCGCCTCGCTGGTGGTGCTGCTGCCGGGCATGTCCCTGACCAATGCGGTCAATGAACTGGCCAGCCAGCACTGGGTGTCCGGCACCGCGCGTTTTGCCGGCGCGCTGACCACGATCATGAAGCTCAGTGTTGGCGCGATGATCGCGGTGACCCTGGCCGATGTGCTGGGGCTGGACCCGATGATCCGAGCCTCGCGGCCACAGGGGCCGTGGGTGGAGTGGGGCTCGCTGCTGACGGCGGCGTTCGCTTTTGCGATGTTGTTCAAGGCCAACCGCCGCGACTATCCGTGGGTGATCGCCGCCTCGGTGGCCGGCTACGCGATCTCCAAATTTGGTGGTCATGCCTGGGGGACGCCGGCCGGCATCTTCCTGTCGGCGATGCTGCTGACCGCCGGCGGCAACCTGTTCGGGCGCGTGGTCGGCCGCCCCGGTGCGATCATCCGCCTGCCGGGCATCATCATGATGGTGCCCGGCAGCACCAGCCTGCGCGGCGTACTGACCCTGGTCCAGCAACAGGACGTGGGCGCGGGCCAGAGCGTGTTCCTGACCGTGTTGAACGTGGTGATGGCGCTGGTCGCCGGCCTGCTGTTCGGCAACCTGTTGATGCCGGCGCGCAAGACGCTGTGACCAGGCGGTAGCGCTGGGCCATGCCCGGAGGATCGGGAAACCAACCGCTGCGATCGCCGGGCATGGCCCGGCGCTACCCCAAAAAAAACGCCGGCTTTCGCCGGCGTTTTTCATTCCCGATGCAGCCGGCCTCAGGCCTTCTTGATCAGGAAATCTTCCGGCTTCTTGCTGCCCTTGGCGGTCAGCTCGGCCATCCAGCGCGGCTGCTTGCCACGACCGGTCCAGGTTTCCTTCGGGTTGGCCGGGTTGCGGTACTTCGGCGCAACCTTGCCCAGCTTGCGGCCGGCAGCCTTGGACGGGGCCTTGGTGGCCTTGGCGACCTTGCGCGCGCGCGGTGCGGGCTCACCACCGAACAGTTCCTCGATGGTGTAACCCTCGGTCTTGGCCAGCTTGCTCAGCTGGGCACGCACCTTGGTGATCGGGCGACGCTTGGCGACGATGGTCTGCTGCTTCTTGGCTGTGCGGATCAATGCGCCCAGCTCACGTGCAGACAGGCCGGTCAGGTCGATGCTCATCAACGATTACTCCAGAAACTAATTTAGGGACAGGGACGAGCCGGTCCGTGGCGTCGCAGGACAGAGTAATGAGGAATTAATCCCAGCACAAACAGTTGCGGTCACCGTCTGTCGGCTGGCTGGCCCGGTTGCGACCATTTTGACCGGATTATGTCCGTTGCGGTTTTCCCGGCGCGGCCAGCCGCTAAAAAAAAGACCGGGGTATACCCCGGTCTTTTTCCGATCAGCCCTGCAGGCGCTGCAGCAGGGTGGCCTTGTCCAGGCTCTCCGCTTCGGCGGCGCGACGCGAGCGGTACTCGAAGGTGCCTGCGGCCAGGCCGCGCTCGCTGACCACCACGCGGTGCGGGATGCCGATCAGTTCCATGTCGGCGAACATCGCGCCCGGGCGCAGGCCGCGGTCGTCCAGTGCGGCATCCAGGCCGGCATCGCGCAGCTCCCGCAGCAGAGCTGCAGCTGCATCGGCCACGCCTGCGTCGCCCTTCGGATTGATCACGCAGACCACCACCTGCCACGGCGCCATCGCGTCGGGCCAGATGATGCCGGCGTCATCGTGGTTCTGCTCGATGGCTGCGGCGACCACACGCGAAATACCGATGCCGTAGCAGCCCATCGTCATCACCGCGGCCTTGCCATTCTCGTCCAGCACGGTGGCATCGAGCGCCTTCGCATAGGTGCGGCCCAGCTGGAACACGTGGCCGACTTCGATGCCGCGGGCGATCTTCAGTTCGCCGCCGTCCAGCGCACGATCACCGGCGCGCACGTTGCGGATATCGGCCACTTCCGGTTCGGCCAGGTCGCGGCCCCAGTTGACGCCGGCCAGGTGGAAACCGGCCTCATTGGCACCGACGACGAAGTCGGACATCGCCGCCACTTCGCGATCGGCGACCACGCGGATCGGCTTGGCCGGTGCAACCGGACCGAGGAAGCCCGGCACGCTGCCGAGGTATTCGGCGATCTCTGCTTCGCTGGCAAAACGCTGCTCGTCCAGGCCAGCAACCTTGCCCAGCTTGATCTCGTTCACTTCGTGGTCGCCACGCACCAGCGCCAGGACGAACTGCTGCGCCTTTCCTTCGCCGGCGATCAGCGCCACCGACTTCACCGTGCGCTGCAGATCGATGCCCAGCAGCGCGGCGACGTCTTCGCAGGTCTTCTGGGTCGGGGTCTCGACCTTGCGCAGCGCTTCGCTGGCCGCGGCACGCGCGGCCGGATCAGCGGCAATGGCCGCTTCCATGTTGGCCGCGTAGTCCGAACCGGTGGAGAACACCAGCGCGTCTTCACCGGAGTCGGCGATCACGTGGAATTCCTGCGAAGCGTCACCGCCGATCGCGCCGGAATCGGCCTGCACCATGCGGAAGTCCAGGCCCAGGCGGGTGAAGATGCGGCTGTAGGCTACCTTCATGTTTTCGTACTCACGCACGAGGTCTTCGTCGTGCAGGTGGAACGAGTAGGCGTCCTTCATCAGGAACTCGCGCGCACGCATGACACCGAAGCGCGGACGGATCTCGTCGCGGAACTTGGTCTGGATCTGGTAGAAGTTCACCGGCAGCTGCTTGTAGCTGGACAGTTCGCTGCGCGCGAAATCGCAGGCCGCTTCTTCGGCGGTGGGGCTGTAGCAGAAGGTCTGTTCCTTGCGGTCCTTGATCTTCAGCAGCTGCGGGCCGAACTTCTGCCAGCGACCGGTCTGCTCCCACAGTTCCTTCGGCTGGATGGTCGGGATCTGGAATTCCACGGCACCGGCGCGGTCCATTTCCTCGCGGACGATGCGTTCGACCTTGCGCAGCACGCGCAGGCCCAGCGGCGACCAGGTGTACAGGCCGGATGCGAGCTTGCGGATCATGCCCGCGCGCAGCATCAGCCGGTGGCTGGTCAGCTCGGCGTCGCTGGGGGTTTCCTTGGTGGTGTGCAGGTGGAACTGGGAGAGGCGCATCGTCGGCTTCGGATTACGGCAGAGATACCTATTCTGCCAGCCCGGCCGGGGGAGGGGTATCGGCCGGGCTGCGCCCGGCACCCGCGGTAGTGCCGGCCGCTGGCCGGCAACCTAAACAGCAACAGCAACGGCAGCGTCAAAAGCGGGTATTCCGTGGGATGGCGGGGTGGGTCCGGTTGCGGGGGCCGCTGCAAGTACGTCCATGTAAGCTCGGTCGCCGCATCCATGCGGCTCACGCCCCCGCAACCGGACCCACCCCGCCTTCGACAGATTTCTGCGATCTGCCGGAATGGCATGGCCTGCTCTTGGTGGGTGGCGACCTTGCTCGACACGTAGATCCACGCCATGCGTGGATGCTTTTCGTCCCGATTTCGAAATATTCGATTTCGATGGAGATTCATCCACGCATGGCGTGGATCAACCCACCGTCACCGGGAACCTGTCGAAGGCGGGGCGGTGTGGGTGGGCAGGACCGTTGGCGCCATGGATGGCGCCATCGAGCCCCCAGGGATGGGTTTACGGCGTGTCCTGCACACCCACACCGCCCCGCCAAACCAAAGGAAAACCCAGAGCCGGCTGTTGCTGTTGCAGTTGAGGTTGCCGGCCAGCGGCCGGCACTACCGCGGATGCCGGGCGCCGCCCGGCCGATCCCCCCCTCAACCCGCCGGGGGGCAGTACGCCTTGATCGTCGCCTCGGCCAAGCCTTTCTGGGTGCCGCGTTGTTCGGCGGTGAGCGCGGCATCGGCCTTGCCGTCGCCATCGGTGTCCTGCATCACCGGGCCGCCACCCTCAAGCAGCGCCAGGTTGGCCCGCGCGGTGGTGCACTCCTTGGACACCGGCACTGCACTGGCCGCCTCCACTTCTTCCGCCATCGGTGTCCTGGCCTGGGCACGGGTCTCGTACTTTGCCCCGGCCGGCGGCGTTTCCGAATACTGGGTCACGCCCTTGGCATCCTTCCACTTGTAGACAGGGCCGGCCAGCGCAGTGTTACTGGCCAACAGCAGCAGGCAACCCAGGCAGGACAGGGCACGCATGGCAAACTCCGCAGAATGGGCGTAGAACGCCGATTGCAGCATTGGCGCCGAGCGCTGGCAAGTCGATTAAACTGGATTCCATGGACCCGATCACACCGCCGCCGCGCTCGCGCACGATTTACCTGCTGCCCAACCTGTTCACCACGGCTGGGCTGTTCTCTGGTTTCTACGCCATCATCGCCGCGGCCAACGGGGATTTCGTCAATGCCAGCATCGCCGTGTTCGTGGCGGCGGTGATGGATGGTCTCGACGGCCGTGTCGCGCGCCTGACCGGTACCAGCAGCGAGTTCGGCGTGCAGTACGACTCGCTGGCCGATCTGGTCAGCTTCGGCATGGCGCCGGCCCTGGTGATGTATCACTGGTCCCTGTCGGAACTGAAATACGACGGTGAGCTGGTCGGTCGCCTCGGCTGGGCGGTGGCGTTCCTGTACGCCGCCTGCGCGGCGCTGCGCCTGGCGCGCTTCAATACCCAGGTGGCCGTGGTCGACAAGCGCTGGTTCGTTGGCCTGGCCAGTCCGGCTGCCGCCGGCCTGATGATGTCCTTCGTCTGGGCCTTCGCCGATGGCACGCTGGGCTGGAACGGCAACGAGCTGCGCTTCGTGGCGTTGGCGGTGACCCTGGTCGCCGCACTGTTGATGGTCAGCCGCATCCGCTTCTGGAGCTTCAAGGGCGGCGCGGCCAAGCAGGGCGCGCGCTCGGACCGTGTCCCGTTCCTGGTGCTGGCACTGGTGCCGATCGCCATCGCCATCGCGGTGATCGACCTGCCCCGCGTGCTGTTTGTCGTCGGCATCCTGTACGCCCTGTCAGGCCCGGTGATGTGGGGCGTGCAGCGCCTGCGCAAGAAGCCCGAGGCGGCGTGAGCCAGGACCTGCCCGTGTTGTGGTCCCCGGCCCAGCAGGCATGGCTGCTGGCCATGGGCTACACCGTCTATCACGACGGCCAGTTGGCCGCCGAAATGGACGCGGCACTGCAGCTGAGCGTGGCTGAAGCCACGGCATCGGCAACCGTGCCGGTCGAGGCGACGCGCGCGGCTCCGCCCTCGATGCAGCACGCACCCAGCCAGCGCGGCGCGGCGCCGGAGCCTCGGCCCGAGCGCGCGCCACCACGCACTGCCGTGCCGGTAGCGGCGCCGGACACCGTCCCGGCTGCGGCCCGTCCGCTGCCCACCGGCAACGCGCGCCAGCCGCTGGTGCGCCTGCCTGACCGCCTGCAGATCGCGCTGTTGCGTGCCTCGGGTTGCAATCCCAACGACCCGGCCACACAGGCACTGATGGACAGCTGGCCGCTGGAGCAACTGCGTCGCGACCCTGCTGCCAAGCGCGCGTTGTGGCCGCAGCTGCGCGCGCTGCGCAAGGGCGGAACCGCATGAGTGCGGTCAGCCAGCCCGGGCCGGTGGCGCTGCGTGCGCTACGCGAGAGCGATCTCAACGCGGTGATGGCCATCGAAGTGCGTGGCTACCCCTATCCCTGGACCCGCGGCATTTTCCTGGATTGCCTGCGTGCCGGTTACCCCGGCCTGGCCATGGAGCGCGATGGCCTGTTGATCGGCTATGGCGTGCTCAGCCTCGCTGCCGATGAGGCACATGTGCTGAACATCTGCATCGATCCGCTGGTGCAGTCGCGTGGGCTCGGCCGCCAGTTGCTGCGTGCGCTGGTCCGCCTGGCCGGTGATCGAGGCGCGCAGCGGGTGTTCCTGGAAGTGCGTCCGTCCAATACCCCGGCGTTGGCGCTGTATCACAGCGAAGGCTTCAACGAGATCGGCCGGCGCCCCCGCTACTACCCTGCTGCGCAGGGGCGCGAAGATGCGCTGGTGATGGCGATCGAACTGGTGGACGGCGAGCTGGAGACAATGCCGCCGTTGTAATCGGCGTCGCGTGGCCGCTGCGTTCGCCGGGCACGGCCCGGCGCTACCGATGAATCTCCGTACGCCGTTCTCATGCCAACCGCAGCGCCAGCACGCCAGCCACGATCAATGCTGCCGCCATCCAGCGTGCACGCGGTACCCGCTCGCGCAGCAGGAACACCGAGATCAGCAGCGCGAACAGGATCGACGATTCGCGCAGCGCCGACACCATTGCCACCGGCACCTGGGTCATCGCCCACAGCGCCATCGCATACGAGGCTGTGGTACCGATGCCGCCGGCCACGCCCAGTGGCCAGTGCCGGCGCGCATACGCCAGCAGCTTGCCGCGCTGCCGATGCAGCGCCCACAACGGCAACGGAATGCCCGACAGCAGGAACAGCCACAGCGTGTAGCTCAGCGCATTGCCGGACAGTCGGGCGCCTTGCGCATCGACCAGGGTGTAGGTGGCGATCATCGCCGCCGTCAGCAACGGCAGCCGCAGCTGGCCGCCACGTGCGCCGCGGGCCATGCACAGGATGCCGCCACTCACCAGGAGGACACCGAGCCAGGCCGACGGCGGCAGGCGTTCGCCGAGCACGGCGCCGGCCAGCGCAACGAGGATGGGCGCGCAACCACGCATCATCGGATACGCCAGGCTCATGTCGACCTGCTGGTAGCAGCGTGCAACCAATGCGTAGTACGTCACCTGCAGCAGCACCGAAGCGCCCAGCCACGGCCAGCTTTCCGCGGCGGGGAAGGGTAGCCACGGCAAGACGAGCGCAGACAACAGCGCAGCGCTGCCGGTGACGAGCACCGTGCCGAGGAACTTGTCCGGCCCGCGTTTGACGATCGCGTTCCAGCTGGCGTGCAGTGCGGCGGCGGCGAGGACCAGCAGGAAGATGGAAAGCGGCATCAAGCGATGATGCCACGCGTGGCAAAAGGAAACGCCGGGCATTGCCCGGCGTCGACCTCGAGAATGTGCCAACCAGGGTTGGTGCTTTGGCAGGTGCCAACCTTGGTTGGCATATCACAGCGGTGCGGACCAAGGTCCGCACCTACCCGGGCGGCGCTACAGCTTCGCGCGCTGTTCGCGCAGGCCGGCCAGCTGGTTGTTCCAGTCGACCAGGCGCACGCGTTCCTGCTCGATCACCGCCGGCGGAACCTTGTCGGAGAACCTGGCCAGCTTGGTCTCGCTCTTCTCCTGTTCGCCTTCCACGCGCTTGATCTCCTTGTCCAGGCGCGCGCGCTCGGCATCGAGATCAACCAGGCCTTCCAGCGGCACCAGCAGCTTCAGCTCACCGACGATCGCGGCGGCGGCCGGCGGCGCACTCTGTGCGTCGGCCAGCCACTGGATGCTGTCCAGCTTCAGCAGGAACGACAGCGAAGCGCTGAAGCGCTCGATGCGCTCGCGGTCCTGGCTCTGCCCGGCATGTTCCTGGCCGGCCAGCAGGCGCAGCGGCACCAGCCTGGACGGGGCGACGTTCAGTTCGCTGCGCACGCGGCGCACCGCACTGATCACCGCCTTCAACCATTCCACGTCGGCCTCGGCCTGGGTGAAATCGCCCTCGAATTCGGCGGCGGTCGGGTACGGGCGCAGTGACAGCGTGGTTTCGGCCAGGCCCAGGCGCGGTGCCAGCTGCTGCCACAGCTGTTCGGTGATGAACGGCGTCAGCGGGTGCAGCAGGCGCAGCAGCGCTTCCAGCACGTACAGCAGGGTGTGGCGGGTGCTGTCGGCGTCGGCGGCATCGGCGCCGTTCAACGCCGGCTTGCTCAGCTCCAGGAACCAGTCGCAGAACGCATTCCAGGCGAACTCGTACAGGCACTGCGCCAGCAGGTCGAAGCGATAGGCGGCGAAATGGCCCTGCGCCTCGGCGGTGGTGGCGGCCAGGCGAGAGAGGATCCAGCGCTCGGCATCGGTCCGCGGCGTCGGCGCACCGGTGAACGCTGCACCTTCGGTGTTCATCAGGGTGAAGCGGCTGGCGTTCCACAGCTTGTTGCAGAAATTCTTGTAGCCCTCGGCGCGGTTCATGTCGAACTTGATGTCGCGGCCATGGGTGGCCAGCGCGGCGATGGTGAAACGCAGCGCATCGGCACCATGGGCGGCGATGCCGTCCGGGAACTCCTTGCGCGTGGCCTTCTCGATCTTCTCGACCATGCGCGGCTGCATCAGCCCGCCGGTGCGCTTGGCCACCAGATCATCGATGCTGATGCCGTCGATGATGTCCAGCGGGTCGAGCACGTTGCCCTTGCTCTTGGACATCTTCTGGCCCTGGCCGTCGCGGATCAGGCCGGTGAAGTAGACGTCCTTGAACGGGATCTTCCCGGTCAGGTTGTCGGTGGCCATGATCATGCGCGCCACCCAGAAGAAGATGATGTCGAAGCCGGTGATCAGCACCGACGACGGCAGGTAGCGGTCGAAACCGCGCTCGGCCATCGCCTGCTCGTTCGGCCAGCCCAGGGTGGAGAACGGCCACAGCTGCGAGGAGAACCAGGTCTCCAGCACGTCGCTTTCCTGGCTCAGCACGACGTCGCTGCCGAGATTGTTCTTCGCCCGCACCTCGTCTTCGCTGCGGCCGACGTAGCAGCTGCCGGTGGCGGCATCGAACCACGCCGGAATGCGGTGGCCCCACCACAGCTGGCGGCTGATGCACCAATCCTGGATGTTGGTCATCCAGTGGCGGTAGGTGTTGATCCAGTTCGGCGGCACGAAGGAGATGCTGCCCGGCTTTCCATCGGTACCTTCGACCAGCTCCAGGCCACGCTTGGCCAGTTCGTCCATCTTCACGAACCACTGGTCGGTCAGGTACGGCTCGATCACCTGGCCGGTACGGTCGCCGCGCGGCACCTGCAGCTTGTGTGCCTTGGTCTCGACCAGGATGCCCAGGTCTTCCAGTTCAGCCAGCACGGCCTTGCGCGCGTCGTAACGATCCAGCCCCTGGAAACGTTCCGGCGCGTTGTCGTTGATCGCGGCCACCGGCGTGAACAGGTTGATCATCGGCAGGCTGTGGCGCACGCCCACCTGGTAATCGTTGAAGTCATGCGCCGGGGTGACCTTGACCACGCCGGTACCGAACGCACGGTCCACGTAGTCATCGGCGATCACCGGCACGCGGCGGCCGGTCAGCGGCAGCACCACGCGCTTGCCGATCAGGTGCAGGTAACGCTCGTCTTCCGGATGCACCATCACCGCGGTGTCGCCCAGCAGGGTTTCCGGGCGGGTGGTGGCGACCACCAGGTAATCGCGGGATTCGCGCAGGGTCTCGACGCCGTCGGCATCGCGCTCGACGTGTTCGTAGCTCAGGCCCTCATCCAGCTGGTAGGCGATCGACCACAGGAAGCCCTCTTCCTCGGCGCTCTCCACTTCCAGGTCCGAGATCGCCGTCTTCAGCACCGGATCCCAGTTGACCAGGCGCTGGCCACGGTAGATCAGGCCCTGTTCGTGCCAGCGCACGAAGGCTTCGATCACCGCTTCGGACGGCTGCGGGTCCATGGTGAAGGTGCTGCGCGACCAGTCGGCCGACGTGCCCAGGCGGCGCATCTGCCGTTCGATGATGTCACCGGACTGCTGCTTCCATTCCCACACCTTGCCGATGAAGCCCTCGCGGCCCAGCGAATCGCGGGTCTCGCCGTTGCCTTCCAGCGCCAGGTTGCGGCTGACCACCATCTCGGTGGCGATGCCGGCGTGGTCGGTACCGACCTGCCACAACGTGTCGTAGCCGCGCATGCGGTGGTAGCGCACCAGCGCATCCATCAGGGTCTGCTGGAAGGCATGGCCCATGTGCAGGGTGCCGGTCACGTTCGGCGGCGGCAGCAGGATGGTGTACGGCTCGCCCTTGCCGGACGGCTTGAAATGGCCGGCCTTCTCCCAGGCCTCGTAGAGGTCGGTCTCGAAGGACTTCGGGTCGTAGCTGGAGGCGAGTTGGGTCATGCGGGGGAACCAGTCATCAAGGCGGGAAGGGAGATCAGCGCGACCCGAGGGTGCGCCGGATCTTCTGGTCGGTGTGGTACTGGCTGACCGAATAGGCAGCCCAGATCGCGGCGGGCAGCCAGCCGATCAGGGTGATCTGCAGGATCAGGCAGACGATGCCGGCAAACGGCCGGCCGATGGTGAAAAAGGACAGCCAGGGAAGAATCAGGGCGATCAGCAGGCGCATCAAGGGGTCCTCGCGGGGGCTTACATGTCGTGCTTGTTCAGGTCGTAGCCGGCGGTCTTGTACTGGCGCCAGCGCTCGCGCAGTGGTTCGCGCGCTTCCGGATCGGCCGGGACCACTTCCAGCACGCGCTCGCACTGGCCCAGCCAAGGTTCGTCGCGCAGGTTGATCACCAGCGGCCGCACGGGCGCCTCGCCGCCGGGCGGGGCGATCAGCACCAGGGCTTCTTCCTCGTCCACGTCCTCACCTACGATCTGGTGCGGAATGTAGGCATCGTCGTCGAACGACCAGAGAAGTTCGTCAAGTTCTTCGGCCTGGGCCTGGTCGCGGGCGAGGACCAGGGTGAACAACCCGGCGTCGTTGGCCTTGCGCGCCAGCTCGCAGACCAGGCGCAACGGCTCGGTCAGGAAGCGGGGCTTGGCGATCAGGTAGAAGTCGGCGCGGGGCATGGCGGCATCCAGGTGAGGCAGGTGCCGATCCATGCCGGGTGGCGGCTGGACCGGCGAGGCCCGGGCCGGCGGTTGCCGGCCAGGGTCAGGTACAGCGTCAGGCGCGGGCGACCTGATCCAGCAACCACTGGCTCAGCAGGCCGACCGGACGGCCGGTGGCCATGCCACGCTTGCCTTCATCGCTGGCCACGCCGGCGATGTCCAGATGGGCCCAGCGCTGGCCTTCGGCGAAGCGCGACAGGAAGCAGCCGGCAGTGATGGCACCGGCCCAGCGGCCGCCGATGTTGTAGACGTCGGCGAAGCTGGAATCCAGCATCGGCTGGTACTCGTCCCACAGCGGCAGGCGCCAGGCGCGGTCGAAGACCTGCTCGCCGGCGGCCAGCAGTTCGTTGGCCAGGTCGTCGTGCTTGCTCATCAGGCCTGCGGTCTGGTGGCCGAGGGCGACCATGCAGGCACCGGTCAGGGTCGCCACATCGACCAGCGCCTGCGGCTCGAAGCGCTGCGCGTAGGTCAGTGCGTCGCACAGGATCAGGCGGCCTTCGGCGTCGGTGTTGCCCACTTCGATGGTCTTGCCCGACATCGAGGTGATGACGTCGGACGGACGGTAGGAATTGCCGTCGATGGCGTTTTCCACCGCCGGGACCACCACCACAAGATTCAACGGCAGCTTGGCCTTGACCGCGGCGACGAAGGTGCCGATGACGTTGGCGCCACCGCACATGTCGTACTTCATCTCTTCGATGCCGCCCTGGGTCTTCAGGTTGACGCCACCGGTATCGAAGGTGATGCCCTTGCCGACCAGCACGTAGGGCTTGGCGTCGCCGCCATTGCGCCACTTCAGCACGACCAGGCGCGGGCGGTTGGCCGAGCCACGGGCCACGGCCAGCAGCGAGCCCATGCCCAGCGCTTCCATCTGGGTCTCGTCGAGGATCTCGGCTTCGGCACCGTCATGCTCGCCGGCGAATTTCACGCCCACTTCAGCCAGGTGGGCCGGGGTGCAGTAGTTCGGCGGCAGGTTGCCCAGCTCGCGGGCGAACTCGACACCGGCGGCGATGGCCTGGCCCTGGGCCAGGGCCTGCGCGTCATCACCGGCGATGGCCAGCTGGGCCAGGCCGGCATCGTCGGCCTTCTTCTTGCCCAAGGTGGCGGTGTAGCGGTAGGCCGCGTGGTCGGCGGCGATCACCGCCTGGCGGATCGCCCAGGCCGCGTCGCGGTCCTTCACTGCCACTTCGGACAGGGTGAACAGCGCGCTGCGGGCAGCGCCGGCCTTCAGCGCGCGCACGGCATCGCCGACCGCCTTCAGGTACTGCGGCACGCCGAAGCGGGCGGCATCGCCGAGGCCGACCACCAGCACGCGCGGGGCGGTCACGCCCGGCAGGTCGTGCAGCAGGGTGGTGGCGCCGGTCTTGCCGGACAGGTCGCCGCGCTGGGCCAGGGCGGCCAGGCGGCCACCGCTTGCAGCATCCAGTGCCTGCGCGGACGCAGTCAGGGTATGGTCGGCATAGGCGCCGACGACGATGCAGTCAACGGCGGCCGAAGCCGCAGCGAGGTGGTTCAGGGTGAATTCGAGAGCCATTGAGCAGATTCCATTGGCAAGTCCGTACAATCGCGGACCGTTTACGCCCAGACGCTAGACTGGGCGGCACCGCGAACGAACCTGAGAGTTTAAACCACCGCCCCATGTTGAAGCTCGACCGCTATCTATTGGGCGATTTCGTCCAGAGTTTCCTGGCTACCCTGATCGTCCTGCTGGTGGTCAGCGTGGGCGGCGTGCTGGTGGACATCCTCGGCAACATCGCCGACGGGCGGCTGCCGGCCAAGCTGCTGTTCTCGCAGCTGGGCCTGCAGTTCATCGTCTACATGCCGCTGATCCTGCCGCTGGCACTGATGCTGGGCCTGCTGCTGGCCATCGCCCGCCTCTACCGCGACTCGGAAATGGCGGTCATCACCGCCATCGGTGTCGGCCCCCGGCGCCTGCTCAAGCCCTTGCTGATGCTGGTGCTGCCGGTGATCGCGGCGGTCGGTGCCTGTTCGCTGTGGCTCGGCCCCTGGGCCGGGCGCACCGCCGAACAGATGGTGCAGGACGCCAACCGCAGCGTGCTGATGGCCGGCCTGGAGCCGGGCCGGTTCACCCCGCTGCCCAATGGCGGGGTGGTCTATGTCGCCTCGATCTCGCCCGATGGCAGCCAGCTGGGCCGGGTCTTCCTGCAGCGGCAGAAGGAGGATCGCCTTGAAGTGGTGTCCGCCGCCAGCGGCCGCATGTACTTCGAAGGCGCCCGCCAGCGTTTCCTCGAACTGGATGATGGCCACCAGCTGGAAGGGCCGGCGGCCGGCGCACTGGACTACCGTCTGGCGACCTTCGCCCGCAACGACGTGGCGCTGCCCGACGGCAGTGAGGCCCGCAAGAGTGATGATCCCGAACTGATGCCGACCACCGCGTTGTTCGGTGACAAGCGCCCCGAGGCCCAGGCACAGCTGCACCGTCGCCTGGCGCCGCCGCTGATCGCGCTGGCCTTTGCCCTGCTCACCGTGCCGCTGGGACGCAGTTCGCCGCGCCAGCAGCGCTATGGGCGGATGATGCTGGCCCTGATGGCTTACATGGTCGGTACCAACCTGATGTTCATCGGCAGTGGCTGGATCGCCAATGGCCAGATTCCGCCGGCGCTTGGCCTGTGGTGGCTGACCCTGCCGCTGCTGGCGCTGGCGATCTGGATGTACGCGCGTGACGGCCGCATGGCCCGCCCGAAGGGAGCCCGCGCATGATGCTGCGACCGATGCGTTTCGATCTGTACCTGGGCCGGGCAGTGCTGGGTACCGTGCTGCTGACCTGGGCGGTGCTGGTCGGCCTGGACGTGCTGATGGCCTTCTCCGGTGAGTTCAAGGACATCGGCAAGAACGGCTATTCGCTGGGCCATGCGGCCGCCTGGGTGCTGTACACCGTGCCGCGCCGGGCCTACACGATGTTCCCGACCGCGGCGGTGATCGGCGCACTGATGGGCCTGGGCCAGCTGGCCGCGACCTCGGAGCTGACCGCGCTGCGCGCGCTGGGCCTGTCGCGCAAGCGCCTGAGCGTGTCGGTGGCGATTGCCCTGTCGCTGCTGACCGGGCTGATGGTGATCAGCGCCGAGACCCTGGGGCCGTGGGGCCAGAACCGCGCCGATTCGCTGAAGATGAGTGCCAAGTGGGGCACCGACGTGGCGGTGGCGCGTTACTCCGGCCTGTGGGCGCGCGAAGGTGACACGTTCCTCAATGCACAGAGTGGCGAAGAACAGCTGGTCGGCGACAAGGGCACCCGGCTGATTCTGCGTGACGTGCGCCTGTACAAGATCGACGAAGAGGGTCGGATCGGCACGCTGACCCATGCGGCCACCGCCGAGCATGACAAGGATGGCTGGGTGTTGACCGGCGTGCGCCGTGACACCTTCGGCGAGCGCTCGGCAACGCGCCAGGAAGCGGCCCGTGAGCCGTGGAATTCCAAGCTGGACGCCGGCGCCCTGGCCACCGGCATCGCCAAGCCGCGCAACCTCAGCGTGTCCGAGCTGAGCACCAGCATCGCCTACCGCGAGCGCAACGGGCTGGATGCACGCGACTACGAGGATGTGTACTGGAGCCGCTGGTTCTATCCGTTGAATGTGCTGGCGCTGTGCCTGGCGGCGGTGCCGTTCGCGTTCGGTTCGCTGCGCAGTGGCGGCATGGGCAAGCGCTTGTTCCTGGGCATCCTGTTCGCGCTGGCGTTCTGGCTGCTGCAGCTGTTCTTCGGCCGCATGGCCGGTGCGCTCAAGTTTGACTACCGCATTGCCTATGCGCTGCCGCCGATCGTGATGCTGGCGGTGTCCGGGTTGTTGTTCCGGCGCAAATCGGGCTGATTCCGGTAGCGCCGGGTCATGCCCGGCGAAGATGTGCGATATCCCGCGTCCGCCGGGCATGGCCCGGCGCTGCCAGGACAGGTCAGCGCTTTGGCATCCGCAGCAGCTGCGTGGCACTCGCGCGGTCGTGCCAGGTCAGCCGCTGGCGATCCACCAAGGCCCACCAGAAGCCCAATCCGCCCAGCAGCAACGACAGCGTGGCCACCGCAAAGCGCAGCCACAGCTGGCCGCGTCGCAACGGCGTGCCATCGCGTGATTCCAGCTTCAAGCGCCACGGGCGCATGCCCAGCGTCTGCCCACCGCGCCGCCAGCTGGCGGTGGCATACCACCCGGTCATGGCCCAGCACACCGCCCACAGCAGCCATTGCCAGGCACTGAAAGGCGCGATGTTGTCGCGCTGCGCATGGCCGCTGAACGTATAGGCTAGGGTGAAGGCCGTGCCGGCCAGCATCCACAAGGCCAGCACCGGCAGCGCGTCATAGATCATCGCCAGCAGGCGCCACAGCAGCAGCGCGCGCGGGCGGGGCGTATCAGCGGCGACGTGGGCCGCATCGGTGGCGGGGCTCGACATGTGCCGAGCATACGCAATGCTGGCCGTGCCCGCAGTTGGCCTCGTATCCTGCGTGCATGGCCGTCACTTCCACCCCCGCCGAACGTCGTCAGCTGGTCCAGCAACTGCCCGAGCTGCGCGGCGAGGACAGCCAGCGCATCCAGCGTTTCCTCGATGCGATCTGGGCCGAGCACGGTCTGGCCCGCGCCACCCTGGACAGCTATCGCCGCGACCTTGAAGGCCTGGCGCGCTGGTGTGACGGGCGCGATGGTGGTCTGGCCGGTATTGAACGCGCCGGTCTGTTCGATTACCTGGCCTGGCGCACCCGCCACAACTGGTCGCCGCGCAGCAACGCGCGGCTGCTGTCGGCGCTGCGTGCGTTCTTCGCCGACGCCGTGCGCCGTGGCGAACGCAGCGAGGATCCCAGCGCACTGCTGGACCCGCCGAAGCTGCCGCGGCTGCTGCCCAAGGCGCTGGCCGAGAGCCAGGTCGACGCGCTGCTGGCGGCACCGGATATCGACAGTCCGCTCGGTCTGCGCGACCGCGCCATGCTGGAGCTGATGTATGCCGCCGGGCTGCGGGTGAGCGAGCTGGTGCTGTTGCCCGCCACGGCGGTGAACCTGCGCCAGGGCGTGCTGCGGGTGACCGGCAAGGGCAGCAAGGAACGCCTGGTGCCGCTGGGCGAGGAGTCGCAGTACTGGCTGGAACGCTACCTGCAGCAGTCGCGACCGCAGCTGGTGGGCAAGGGCAAGGTGCAGGCGCTGGCCGACGGGCAGACGCCCTTGTTCATTGAACCGGCGCTGCATGGCTTGACCCGCCAGGCGTTCTGGCACCTGGTCAAGCGCTATGCGGCAGTGGCCGGTATCGACCCGGCGCGGATCAGTCCGCACGGCCTGCGGCACAGTTTCGCCACCCACCTGCTGAACCGTGGCGCCGACCTGCGCGCGCTGCAGATGCTGCTGGGCCACAGCTCGCTGTCCACCACGCAGATCTACACGCTGGTCGCACGCGAACACCTGCAGAAACTGCACGCCCGCCATCATCCACGCGGCTGAGCCCGCCGCTGAACCCCTGCCGGGCCTGTGCGCGGCATCGCGGACCGCTCAGGATGGCTGTGTCAGAATCCGGGGTCTTCTTTCTGCTGCGGACTGCTCCATGCTCCGATTCGCCATCGCCGCCGTGTTCGGCGCGCTCAGCCTGAGTGCCTGCGCCCAGCCCGCCCCGCCCGCCGCAAAGGCCCCCGCTGCAGCGGCAGCCAAGGCCGGCCCTGCCGCCACGGCCAATGCTCCGGCCGAGCAGGCCGTGCGCAAGGCGCTGACCGAGCTCAACCCCGGCTTCCAGGTGGACTACATCGGTGCCGCGCCCTTCCCGGGCTTCCGTGAAGTGGTGGTCTCCGGCCAACTGCTGTACGTCTCCGACGACGGCCGCTACCTGTTCCAGTCGCAGCCCTACGACACCCGCGCCAAGAGCCCGGCCAACAGCGAAGGCCTGCTGGGCTACCGTCGCGACCTGCTGGCCAAGGCCAACCATGGCGACCGCATCGTGTTCGCCGCGCCGAACGCGAAGTACACCATCAGCGTGTTCACCGACATCGAATGCGGCTACTGCCGCAAGCTGCACCAGGACATCGCCGAGCTCAACCGCAACGGCATCACCGTCGAATACCTGGCCTTCCCGCGCATGGGGTTGGGCAGCAAGGATTACACCGACATGATCTCGGTATGGTGCGCGGCCGATCGCCGCCAGGCGCTGACCAGTGCCAAGCGTGGTGGCACGGTGGCAGCGAAGAACTGCACCAACCCGGTGGCGATGCAGTACGCCCTGGGCCAGCAGTTGGGCGTGAATGGCACGCCGGCGATCTTCGCGCCTGATGGCACCCAGCTCGGCGGCTACCTGCCGCCGGCGCAGCTGCGCGCCGCGCTGGAGAAGCTGTCGGCCAAGCGCTGATTGAAACGCCGCCGGGCATGGCCCGGCGCTACCGTGGATGGGCGGGTAGCGCCGGGCCATGCCCGGCGGATGCATCACACAGAAAGCCGGGGGCGCGACGCGCCCTCGGCTTTTTCCTTATTTCAGGCCATCACTGACCGCCTTGGTCAGCGTGCCCTGCGCATCGTCGCCGCTGAACTCCCAGACGAACGCACCGCCCAGTCCCTGGGTCTTCACATAGCCCATCTTGCGGGTGATGTTGGCCGGGGTATCGAAGCTCCACAACGTGCTGCCGTTGTAGATCCAGGTGGCACCGGCGGTGTTGTCGGTGTAGTTCGGCCACGCCAGGTTCTTCAGCACCTTCCAGTCTTCAATGCCAGCCTCGTAGGTACCCGGTGCCGCACCGGTGGCGCTCTGGTACAGGCCGTTGTTGGCGTTGGTCACCCCGGTCCAGCCGCGTCCGTAATAGCCGATGCCCAGGTTGAGCTTGGCGGCGGGAACACCACGGCTGATGAAGGCCTCGATGGCGTCGTTGCTGTTGTACAGCTTCTGGTCGCCGGTGGACGGATCATTCGGCGAATCGAACAGCGCCGACTGGTGATTGGTCTTCGCATCCCACGCGCCGTGGAAGTCGTAGGTCATCACGTTGATGTAGTCCAGGTACGGGTGGTACGCGGCCGGATCGGTGACGCGGATCTTGTCGATGCCGGCGCCGACTGCCACCGTCAGCAGCAGGCCCGGACGCACCGCATCGAGCTGGCGGCGGAATTCGGCCATCAGCGCGGTGAAGTTGGCGTTGTCCTCGGGCGTGCCGCAGGCGATACCGCAGGCCACCGGGTATTCCCAGTCGATGTCGATGCCGTCGAACACACCCAGTGCCGCACCGGGACCACCGGCACCGTCGGTCACCGGCAGGTTGCCCTTGATGTAGGCGTCGATGCACGAAGCGACGAAGGCTTGGCGGTTGGCCGGCTGCGCCGCGCTGGAGAAGCCGCGCGACCAGGTCCAGCCACCCAGCGAGATCAGCACCTTCATGCCCGGGTACTTGGCCTTGAGCTGCTTGAGCTGGTTCCAGTTGCCGCGCAGCGGCTGGTCCCAGGTATCGGCGCTGCCGCTCACGCTTTCGCCGGCACCGAAGGCCTTGGTGTAGTCGGCGAAGGCATCGCCACCGGCACCACTGTTCGGGTCCGACGCCTGGGTGATGCCCACTTCGCAGCGGTTGTTGCGCACGTTGCCGAAGGCGTAGTTGATGTGGGTCAGGCGCGCGGCCGAACCGCTGCTGTCGATGTTCTTGACCCGGTAGTTGCGGCCATAGATGCCCCACTGGGTGAAATAACCGATGACCCGCTTGCCGGTGGTGCCACCGTCGCCGGCCAGGGTGCTGGCGGTCACTGCCGTGCCCTGTGCCGACGCATTGCCGGCGTTGTCGCGGGCACGCACGCGGTAGCTGTAGCTGGTCGATGCAGTCAGCCCGCCATCGACATAGCTGGCGCTGGACGGCGAGCCGACCAGACTGCCGTTGCGGTAGACGTCGTAGCCGGCCACGCCGCTGCCACCGGTGTTGTCGGTGGACGGGCTCCAGCTCAGGGCGATGCTGTTGGCGGTGCGGGTGCCCACGGCCAGGCCGCCGGGCACGCTGGGCGCGGTGGTATCGCCACTGGCCGCGTTGACGGTGATGGTGATGGTCGCGGTGCTGGCGGTGGCGTTGTTGTTGTCGGTGGCGACCGCGCGCAGGGTGTGGCTGCCGGCGCTGGCGTTGGCCCAGCTGGCGCTGTACGGCGCGCTGGTGTCGATGCCCAGCGAACTGCCATCGCGGAAGAACTCGACCTTGCTGACGCTGCCGTCCGCATCACTGGCGTTGGCGGTCACGTTGACCGTGCTGCCGGCGCTGAAGGTGGCGCCGTTGGCCGGCGAGGTCAGGCTGACCACCGGCGGCTGGTTGGCCCCGCCGCCGTCGCAGGCGCCGAGGTTGGTGTAGTAGGGCGCCCCGGCCGGATGGTCCGGCGGCGCATTCCAGATGTCCTGGTTCGCCCGGTAGAGGACCCCTCCCTTCTGCAGGGTGTCGCCACTGCGGTAGATCCTGGCCTGGTCCCATTCGGCCACGCCGGCACAGCTGGCGGCCTGGGCCAGGCCGGGCAGGGCAACCGCCCCGGCCAGGGCCAGCAGCCAGGCCAGACGGCGCGGGCGACAGCGATGAAGGGAAGGGTGGGCACTGCGTACATCGGCACTCTGCACAAGCGGGTCGTACATGGTGTGTCTCCGATCGATGGTTGGCGCGCGGGCCAGGACGGCGCCGCACGTAACGCAGGGTCCGGACATCGCCCGGGAAGGCGACGGAGGGGGCGGACGGAGGTACCTGGTGGGCCGGGGAGAGAGTCCGGCGCCAGGTGGGGACAACGTTGTCATCAATTGCGTGGTCAATCCGTGAGCGAGTGCATGGTTCGGGGATTTGACGGAGAGCGGCGCTGGCGCGCGCTCGGCAGCCATCGGCGGAGCCCCCTCGTGGCTGGCATCTAGAGCAGGTTCTGGGGTTGGGCCGGGCGGGTGGGTTGCGCAGGGGACGCCGTGAATACGTCCCTGTAGGCTCGGGCGCGTCATCCATGGCGCTTACGCCCCTGCGCAACCCACCCGCCCGGCCCCCGACAGGTTCCTGTGGCGCCAGCCACGAAAGACGAACAAAAGATCAAGATCAAACGCCGATCGCTTCGCTCTCAGGCGTCTGATTGCAGGCCTTTCCCTGGTTGCCGGCCAGCGGCCGGTAACCAAGGAGCATCCACGCATGGCGTGGATCTACCGCAGATCGCGGGAAACTGTCGAAGGCGGGGTGGGTCCGGTTGCGGGGGCGTGAGCCGCATGGATGCGGCGACCGAGCCTCCATGGACGGATTCACGGCGTCCCCCGCAACCGGACCCACCCTGCCATCCCACGGGAACCCCCGCTTTTGCTTTGGCAGTTGCTGTTGCTGTTGCTGTTGCCCTGGCCTCGGCGGGTGCCGGGCGCCGCCCGGCCGAAGCCTATCCCCGCTTCCGGTACAATGTCGGGCCCGTTTCCCAACTACGGTTCC
The DNA here is from genome assembly GCF_019793815.1 of Stenotrophomonas sp. DR822. NCBI lineage: Bacteria > Pseudomonadati > Pseudomonadota > Gammaproteobacteria > Lysobacterales > Lysobacteraceae > Stenotrophomonas > Stenotrophomonas sp. DR822. The sequence goes on along the minus strand of NZ_CP081826.1, from coordinate 2,119,304 downwards.
CCGGACATGATGGTCCTCGAGGGCGCGCCCGCCCTGTCGCCGTTCCGCCGCGAACGTCTTGAATCCCGCCTGCAGTCCATCGCTCCCTCCCTGCGCATCAGTGGTGCCTGGCACGTCTACTTCGTGCAGGCCGAGGGCACTGCCGCCCCCGACGTCGATACCCTGTGCCGCATCCTGGAAGCCCGCCCGCAGTCCGAGGCGGTTGCTGACGGTGCGGTCAGCCGCATCGTGGTGCCGCGCCTGGGCACGCTGTCGCCGTGGTCGAGCAAGGCCAGCGAGCTGGTCCGCGGTGCTGGCCAGCCGGTGAACCGGGTCGAACGCGGCCTGCGCATCGACGTGCAGGGCTGGCCGACAGACGCTGCCGCCCAGCAGGCACTGGTCAAGGTGCTGCACGACCCGATGACGCAGTCGGTGCTGGAGAGCGTCGATCAGGGCCAGTCGCTGTTCTCGACCCCGGCCCGTGGCGAACTGGAGCGCGTGCCGGTGGACCAGTTGGAGGCTGCCAACCAGCGCCTCGGCCTGGCCATGGCGCAGGACGAGATCGACTACCTGCGCGAGCGCTTCACCGCGCTGGGCCGGTCGCCGTCGGACGTGGAACTGATGATGTTCGCGCAGGCCAATTCCGAGCACTGCCGGCACAAGATCTTCAACGCCAGCTGGACCATCGACGGCCAGGAGCAGGACCGCTCGCTGTTCCGGATGATCAAGAACACCCACCAGCAGACCCCGCAGCACACGCTCAGTGCGTACAGCGACAACGCAGCGGTGATCGAAGGCCATCCGGCCTCGCGCTATCGCCCGGACCCGGCCAGCGGCGAGTACCGCCGCGAACCGCAGGTGCCCAGCGCGTTCCAGATCAAGGTGGAAACGCACAATCACCCGACCGCGATCGCGCCGTTCCCGGGCGCGTCGACCGGCGCCGGTGGTGAAATCCGCGACGAAGGTGCGACCGGTCGTGGCGGCAAGCCGAAGGCCGGCCTGAGCGGATTCTCGGTCTCGCACCTGCGCATTCCCGAGCTGCCGCAGCCGTGGGAAGCGCCGCGTGCGCTGAACCCGCGCATGGCCCCGGCGCTGGAGATCATGACCGACGGCCCGCTGGGCGGCGCCGCGTTCAACAACGAATTCGGCCGCCCGGCGCTGCTCGGCTACTTCCGCAGCTTCGAACTGCCGGAAGGCGCCGACCTGGTGCGCGCCTACGACAAGCCGATCATGCTGGCCGGTGGCCTGGGCGCCATCGATCGCGTGCAGGTCGACAAGATCCTGCTGCAGGACGGCGATGCCGTGATCGTGCTCGGCGGCCCGGCGATGCTGATCGGCCTCGGCGGCGGTGCTGCCAGTTCGGTCGCCTCCGGTGAAAGCGCCGAGGACCTGGACTTCGCCAGCGTGCAGCGCGACAACCCGGAAATGGAGCGCCGCTGCCAGGAGGTCATCGACCGCTGCGTGGCGATGGGCGCCGGCAATCCGATCAAGTTCTTCCATGACGTCGGTGCCGGTGGCCTGTCCAACGCCATTCCCGAACTGCTGCACGATTCCGGCGTGGGCGGCATCATCGACCTGGGCAAGGTACCCACCGACGATCCATCGCTGTCGCCGATGCAGCTGTGGTGCAACGAGTCGCAGGAGCGCTACGTGCTCGGCGTGGCGCAGGAGCGCCTGGCCGAATTCGCCGCGCTGTGCGCGCGCGAGCGCTGCCCGTTCGCTGCGGTCGGTGTCGCCACCGCAGTCGAACACCTGGTGGTGGCCTATGGCGCCGTGCCGGGCAACATTCCGGCCGACGCGCCGATCGACCTGCCGATGGACGTGCTGTTCGGCAAGCCGCCGAAGATGCACCGCGATACCGCGCACCCGCCGGCACCACGCTGGCCGGCGCTGAAGACCGGGGGCCTGGATCTGCAGGAAGCCGGTCTGCGCGTGCTCGCACACCCGACCGTGGCCTCCAAGAACTTCCTGGTCACCATCGGCGACCGCAGCGTGGGCGGCCTGACCGCGCGCGAGCAGATGGTCGGTCCGTGGCAGCTGCCGGTGGCCGACGTGGCGATCACCCTGGCCGATTTCGACGGCGTGGCCGGCGAGGCGATGGCACTGGGTGAACGCACGCCGCTGGCGCTGCTGGACGCGGCGGCCTCGGCCCGCATGGCCGTTGGCGAAGCACTGACCAACCTGTGCGCGGCCCCGGTCGATGCGCTGGATGAAATCAAGCTGTCGGCAAACTGGATGGCCGCTGCCGGCCACCCGGGCGAAGACGCGCTGCTGTACGACGCGGTGAAGGCGGTGGGCATGGAACTGTGCCCGCAGCTGGACATCAGCATCCCGGTGGGCAAGGACTCGCTGTCGATGCAGGCGCAGTGGCACGACCAGGGGCAGGCGCACAAGAGCGTGTCGCCGGTGTCGCTGGTGATCACCGCGTTCGCGCCGGTGGCCGATGCGCGCCAGCAGCTGACCCCGCTGCTGGACCGCGATATCGACAGCGAGCTGTGGTTGATCGGCCTCGGTGCCGGCAAGCAGCGCCTGGGCGGTTCGATCCTGGCCCAGGTGCACGCCGACCACGGCGACCTGCCGGCCTTCGCCGGTGCCGCCCCGGACCTGGACGATCCGCAGCGCCTGCGTGGCTTCTTCGAGCTGATCCGCGATGCACGCCAGGCCGGCCTGCTGCGCGCGTACCACGACCGCAGCGACGGTGGTGCGTTCGCCGCGCTGTGCGAAATGGCCTTCACCTCGCGCCTGGGCCTGGACATCACCCTCGATGCCTGGGGCGATGACCCGTTCCGCAGCCTGTTCAATGAAGAGCTGGGCGCCGTTGTGCAGATCGCCCGCGAAGACCGCGCCGCGTTCGCCGACCTGGTCGAGCGCCATGCGCTGACCGAGTGCGCGCAGCGCATCGCCAGGCCCACCACCGCGCCGGTGGTGCGGGTGTCGCTGGGCGGTGAATCGCTGGCCGAATGGCGCTGGGAGGCGTTGTTCGATGCGTGGTGGTCGGTCACCCACGCCATGCAGAAGCGTCGCGACAATCCGGCCAACGCCGATGCCGAGCGCGAGGTCGCCCGTGCCTTCACCGCGCCGGGCCTGAAGCCGAAGTTGAGCTTCGACCTCAACGAGGATGTCGCCGCGCCGTTCGTGCAGACCGGGGCGCGTCCGCGCGTTGCGATCCTGCGCGAACAGGGCGTCAACGGCCAGATTGAAATGGCCAACGCCTTCGAACGTGCCGGCTTCCGCGCGTTCGACGTGCACATGAGCGACCTCATCGAAGGCCGCGTGGCGCTGCAGGACTTCACCGGCCTGGTTGCCTGCGGCGGCTTCAGCTACGGCGATGTGCTCGGTGCTGGCCGCGGCTGGGCGACCTCGATCCTCGAACGTACCGCGCTGCGTGATGCCTTCGCCGCGTTCTTCGCGCGCGAGGACAGCTTCGCCCTGGGCGTGTGCAACGGTTGCCAGATGATGAGCCAGCTTAAGGACATCATCCCCGGTGCCGAGCACTGGCCGCAGTTCCGCCGCAACGCCAGCGAGCAGTTCGAAGCCCGCACCGCGCTGCTGGAAGTGGTGGAGTCGCCGTCGATCCTGCTGCGTGGCATGGCCGGGTCGCGTTTGCCGGTGGCGGTGGCGCATGGCGAAGGCCAGGCAGTGTTCGACAATGCCGTCGACCAGGCCACGGCCCGTGTCGCACTGCGCTACATCGATGGCAACGGCAACGTCGCCAGCCAGTACCCGCTGAACCCGAACGGCTCGCCCGACGGCATCACCGGCCTGACCAGCACCGACGGCCGGGTGACCATCATGATGCCGCACCCGGAGCGCACCCCGCGCGCGCTCAACCTGAGCTGGGCCCCGTCCGAGTGGCAGGGCGATTCACCGTGGATGCGCATGTTCCGCAACGCACGGGTATGGTGCGGTTGATCGCGCGCGCATTGCGCAGCTGACGATGCCATCGCGTATGGAGAACCCGCCGGGAAACCGGCGGGTTTTTCTTTGTCCATACGGAAACTCCTGAACTGGCCGTCAGTTACATGCGTTTTCATAAGTGAGGATTTCCTCACGTACGCCTAACAAAATGCGTACATAAACAAGTGAAACAGTGAACTGCTTCACGGCAATGGGTTTTGCTGCGTCAAACTCTTGACGATCCGCAAAGATGCCGTTAACACTTGACCCCCGTTTCAAATCTGTTCATCCCGCAGTAACCGCACGGCGCATGCGCTCGGTTTTCTGTCCCTGCGCGCCGTTCGGCAATACCCGCAGTAAATCACGCGAATAAACGCCCCCAGGGGACGTTGGGCCACGAAGGCTCGGCGGTGGCGTTGCTTTGCCCAAAACCAGTCCAATCAGGAGCCGTACCGATGAATCGGATTTATCGCAAGGTCTGGAACAAAGCATTGGGTCAGTTGGTGGTGGCCTCGGAACTGGCCTCTTCCAGCTCATCAGGCGGGGTCGTCGACCAGCGCCGCGGTGCGACCGATGCCGCGCCGGCACGACTGGCTGCAGCGCTGGCCTTGGCAATGGGACTGGGCATGACCGGCATCGCTGCGGCGCAGTCGGTTGAGATTGGGGGCAGCGCGAACTGCGTGGTGCTCAACAGCAAGGTGCTGGACAAGTGCGCGGTCGATGGCAGCGCCAGCGCCAAGGGCAGCAACGCGGTGGCAATTGGTGCGGGTACCAGCGCCACCGGCGCCAACAGCGTGGCGCTGGGCGCCGGTTCCAAGGCAGCGCGCGCCAACACCGTTTCTGTCGGTGATGCCGGCAAGGAACGGCAGGTGACCAATGTCGCCGCCGGTACCGCCGCCACCGATGCGGTGAACAAGGCACAGCTGGATGCACAGGCGCGCGCCACGCAGGCCGCGCTTGCGCAGGCGGCGGCCGAGGGCAGCCGCTACTTCAAGGCCGATGGCGCTGGCGATGACAGCGACGCGGCAAAGATCGAAGGCCAGGGCGCCATCGCGGTCGGTAGTGGCAGCCAGTCGCTGGCCAACGCCACCACCGCGGTCGGCACCCAGGCCATTGCCGCAGGACTTGGCGCCAGTGCTTTCGGCCAGAACGCGCTCGCCTTCGGTGATGCCAGCGTGGTGGTCGGGCAGAGTGCGGCCGCCTTCGGTCTTGGCGATACGGCGGTAGGCGCAAGTGCCGTGGCCGCCAGCGAGAACGGCGCAGCCACCGCACTGGGTGCACTGTCCGAAGCCAGCGCCGATGGCGCCACGGCGGTGGGTGCAGGCGCGGTGGCGATGGGCCCCGGCAGCACCTCGCTGGGCCGCGGTGCGACTGCCGTCAACGAAGCCTCCATTGCCGTCGGTGCGTTCAGCACGGCGGTGGGCGAATACAGCACCGCGCTGGGTTCCAATTCGGCGGCCGTGGCCACCGGCAGCGTGGCGCTGGGCGCCGGCTCGCTGGCCGACCGCGTCGATACCGTGTCGGTGGGTGCGGTCGACTACGGCCTGACCCGGCAGATCACCAGCGTTGCCGCCGGTACCGAAGACACCGATGCGGTCAACGTCGCTCAATTGAAGGACGTGGCAGCGGTAGCCGATACCACCGCCAAGCGATTCCAGGCTACCGGCAGCAGCAACAGCGATGCCGGTGCGTTGGCCGAGGGAGATGACGCGCTCGCCGCTGGCGAAGCCGCCAATGCGATCGGCAACGGCACGACCGCCGTCGGTGCAGGTGCGACCGCCGTCGCGCAGAACGCCACCGCGGTCGGCAACAACGCGCTTGCGTCTGGCCAGAACAGCGCGGCCTTCGGCAACAACGCGCAGGCAGTCGGCCCGGGCAGCGTCGCTGTGGGCGGTGCTGCAGTGGATGCCGATGGCAATCCGCTGATCACCAGTGGTGGCGTGCCGGTAGAGACCGGCGCCACCAGTGCCGGGGTCGGTGGTACCGCCGTCGGCGCCAGCGCCGATGCCGGTGGTTTTGCAGCGTCGGCGTACGGCGTGGGAGCCTATGCGGCAGGTGCGCAGTCGTCGGCATTCGGTGCTGTCTCCAATGCCATCGGCGACTACTCCACCGCCGTCGGTACGCAGAGCAACGCCACCGGCACCAGCAGCGTGGCCATTGGTGGCCCGGCCGACCTGATCCCGGGCCTGGGCTTCTTCGTGCAGACCCAGGCCAGTGGCGAAGCGGCCACCGCCGTCGGCGCCGGTGCCATCGCCAGCGGCGACCAGGCCGTGGCCAATGGCAGCCTGACCGAGGCCTCCGGTGCCGAATCCGTCGCGGTGGGCTACTTCGCCTATGCACCGGGCGAGAACGCCAGCGCGCTGGGCGCGCAGACCTGGGCCAGCGGTGCGCAGAGCACGGCCGTCGGCTACTACGCCACCGCGCGTGGTGCCAACAGCGTTGCGCTGGGCGCCAATTCCGAAGCGGTGCGCGCCAACAGCGTGGCCGTGGGCAGTGCCGGCAACGAGCGGCAGATCACCAGCGTGGCGGCCGGCAGTGAAGCCACCGATGCAGTGAACAAGGCACAGCTGGACGCCGTGGCCAGCACCGCCGATACCACCGCGCGCTTCTTCCAGGCGCAGCCGGAAAGCGGCAGCGATGCCGGTGCCTACGCAGAAGGCGAGGGTGCGGTGGCGGCGGGTTCGGCCAGCAACGCCATCGGTGCTGGTGCGCTGGCACAGGGCGCAGGCGCTGCGGCCATCGGCGCCGACAGCGTGGCACTGGGTCGCAATACCTTCGCCGACGGTGACGGTGCGGTAGCCGTGGGTGGCCTCGGCCAGGCCTACGACGAATACAACCAGCCGCTGCTGGATGAGCAGGGCAACCCGGTGCAGATCGGCACCACCGCCTCGGCCGGTTCCACCGCCGTCGGCAATGCCGCGCAGGCCACCGGCGCCAGCAGCAGCGCCTTCGGTACTGCGGCGCAGGCCACCGGCGACAACAGCTTCGCGGCGGGCGGCAAGGCGCGCGCCACCGGCAGCTATGCCGTTGCCGTCGGCGACAGCGCCTTCGCCAAGGCCGATGACAGTACCGCCGTGGGTGGCTACAGCACCGCCAGCGAGGAAGGCGCCACGGCCTTCGGTGCCGGCGCATGGGCCACCGGCCGCAATGCCTCGGCATTTGGTCCGGCGGCATGGGCCAGCGCCAACGGCGCCACCTCCATCGGCTACAACAGCTGGGCCAACGGCACCAGTTCCACCGCCGTCGGCCGCGGCGCCTTCAGCTACGGCGACAACAGCGTTGCGCTGGGCTTCCAGGCGCTGGGCAACAGCATCAACAGCATCGCCATCGGCACCAACACGGTGGCCGGCGGGGAAAGCGCGATCGCCCTGGGCGCGGGCAGCACGGCCAGTGGCAACAACGCAGTTGCACTGGGCGCCGGTTCGGTGGCCAGCCGTGATCGCAGCGTGTCAGTGGGCAGCGCGGGCAACGAACGGCAGATCACCAGTGTGGCGGCCGGTACCCAGGCCACCGATGCGGTGAACAAGTCGCAGCTCGACGCGGTTGCAGCCAGTGCCGCGACCACCAGCAAGTACTTCCAGGCCAGCGGCAGTGCCGACAGCGACGCCGGTGCCTACGTGGAAGGCGACAACGCGCTGGCCGCGGGTGAATCGGCCAATGCCATCGGCAACGGCGCAACCGCCCTCGGCAGCGGCGCCAATGCACTGGCCGGAAACGCACAGGCCATCGGCTTCAATGCCCTGGCCAGCGCGGCCAATGCCAGCGCCATCGGTGCCAACGCACAGGCGACCGGCGAATACGCCACGGCTCATGGTGCCGAGAGCGAAGCCAGCGGCGAACAGAGTGCGGCCTTCGGCGCGGCCGCGGTGGCCAGCGGCGCTGGCAGCACCGCCAGCGGCGTGCTGTCCGAAGCCAGCGGCGAAGAAGCCGTGGCGGTGGGCTACTTCAGCAACGCCAGCGGGGAGGCCGCCACGGCGGTCGGCAGTGAAAGCGTGGCCAGCGGCACCGCTTCGGCTGCATTCGGCATCGGTGCCGAGGCGACCGGTGGCTACAGCACCGCCATCGGCGGTTACGCCAACGCCTCGGCATTCAACGCCACTGCCTTCGGCAACTTCGCCAACGCCTCCGGTTCCAACAGCGTCGCGCTTGGTGGCGATTCGGAAGCATCCGGTGCCTACAGCACCGCCACCGGCCAGGGCAGCCTGGCTACCGGCACCAATGCCGTGGCCGTCGGTGGATCGTTGTTCGGCCTGCTGGCGACCGAAGCATCCGGCGACTATTCCACTGCGGTCGGTGGCGGTGCCTATGCGGCGGGCATCAACAGCACCGCGCTGGGCAATGCGGCGGAATCGCGCGGTGCCAACAGCGTGGCGCTGGGTGCCGATTCGATTGCCGACCGCGACAACACCGTGTCGGTCGGTGGCGGCGGCAACACCCGCCAGATCACCAACGTGGCCGCCGGTACCCAGGGTACCGATGCGGTGAACAAGGACCAGCTGGACGCGGTGGCCGCCGAAGGCGGAAAGACCAGCAAGTACTTCCAGGCCAGCGGCAGCGCCGACAGCGATGCCGGTGCCTACGTGGAAGGTGACAGCGCGCTGGCTGCCGGTGAGGCCGCCAATGCGATCGGCACCGGCGCTACTGCACTTGGCAGTGGTGCAACAGCGGTGGCGGCAAACGCCACGGCGGTGGGCTTCAACAGCCTGGCCAGCGGCGGCAATGCGGCTGCGGTGGGCAACAACGCACAGGCGACGGGCGAAGACAGTGCGGCGCTCGGCAGCGGCGCGGTGGCCAGCGAAACCAGCACCACTGCGACCGGTGCAGGTGCGCAGGCGACGGCGGTGTACAGCACGGCCAACGGTGCCGAGGCGGTCGCCAGCGGTGCGCAGTCGCTGGCCAGTGGCTTCCGTTCGGCAGCCTCTGCAGACGGCACCACCGCAGTCGGCGGCTACAGCGAAGCCAGCGGTCGCCTCGGCTCGGCGCTGGGCTATGGCACCGTGGCCAGTGGTGCCAACAGCACCGCTGCCGGCGTGTTCGCTGCGGCGTCGGGCGCCAGCTCGGTGGCGATGGGTGATTCCAGCGAAGCCAGCGGCGATGAGAGCGTGGCCATTGGTGGCAGCACCTTCTTCGGCCTGGTGCCATCACGTGCCAGTGGCTACGGCGCAGCGGCGTTCGGTGCCGGTGCCTGGGCCACCGAGGACTACGCCACTGCAATCGGCTGGAATTCGTGGGCCGATGGCGCCGAGTCGACGGCACTGGGCGCCAGCGCTACCGCCAACGGTGCCAACAGCGTCGCCCTGGGCGCAGGCTCCAAGGCCGACCGTGACAACACGGTGGCCGTCGGCAGTGCCGGCAGCGAACGCCAGGTGACCCACGTGGCGGCTGGCACCGAAGGCACCGATGCGGTCAACAAGAACCAGCTCGATGCTGTCGCCGCAACGGCGGACAAGACCAGCAAGTACTTCCAGGCCAGCGGCAGCGCCGACAGCGATGCCGGTGCCTATGTGGAAGGCGACAACGCACTGGCTGCCGGTGAAGCGGCCAATGCGATCGGCAATGGCGCCACCGCGCTCGGCAGTGGTGCCACGGCCGTGGCCGCCAACGCGACCGCCGTGGGCATCAACTCGCTGGCCACGGGCAGCAATGCGGCTGCGGTAGGCAGCAACGCGCAGGCCACCGGTGAAGACAGTGCCGCACTCGGCAACGGCGCGGTAGCCAGTGACATCAGCGCCACCGCTACCGGCACCGCTGCACAGGCCAGCGGCGTCTACAGCACCGCCAACGGTGCGGAAGCCGTCGCCAGCGGTGCGCAGTCGCTGGCCAGTGGTTTCCGCAGTGCCGCTTCGGCCGATGGCACCACCGCCATCGGTGGCTACAGCGAAGCCAGCGGCCGCCTCGGCACCGCGCTGGGCTACGGCTCGGCAGCGACCGGTGCCAACACCACGGCTGTCGGCTTCGGAGCGGCGGCAGCAGGCAGCGGCGCCGTAGCCGTCGGCCAGTCCAGCCAAGCCAGTGGCGCAGAGAGTGTCGCCATCGGCGGCAGCACCTTCTTCGGCCTGATCCCGTCGCGTGCCAGCGGTACCGGTGCGGCGGCCTTCGGTGCCGGTGCCTGGGCGACCGATGACTACGCCACCGCGATCGGCTGGAATGCCTGGGCCGATGCGGCTGACAGCACCGCCCTGGGTGCCAGCGCGACCGCCAACGGTGTCAACAGTGTCGCCCTCGGCGCGGGTTCGAAGGCCGACCGTGACAACACGGTGGCCGTCGGCAGCGCGGGCGGTGAACGCCAGGTCACCCATGTTGCCGCCGGCACCGAGACCACCGATGCAGTGAACAAGGGCCAGCTGGATGCCGTGGCCAGTGTCGCCGACAAGACCAGCAAGCACTTCCAGGCCAACGGCAGTGCCGACAGCGACGCCGGTGCCTACGTCGAAGGTGACAATGCGCTGGCGGCCGGTGAAGCGGCCAATGCGATCGGCAATGGCGCCAGTGCGCTCGGCAGTGGTGCCACCGCGGTCGCGGCCAACGCCACCGCCGTCGGCTTCAATGCGCTGGCCAGTGGTGCCAATGGCGCGGCGCTGGGCAATGCGGCACAGGCCACCGGCGTGGACAGTGTGGCCCTGGGCAGTGGTGCTGCCGCCAGCGAGCTTGGCTCCAGTGCCACCGGCGCCGGGGCGCAGGCCAAGGGTGCCTACAGCACCGCCAGCGGCGCGCAGTCTACTGCCAGTGGCACGCAGTCGCAGGCCAGTGGCTTCCGTGCCACGGCAACGGCCGACGGTGCGTCGGCGCTGGGCAGCTACGCTGAGGCCAGTGGTCGTCTCGGTACCGCTGTTGGTTACAGCGCCAAGGCCACCGCAGCCGGTTCGACCGCGGTTGGTTTCGGTGCCACGGCAAGTGCCGCCAACAGCACGGCGTTGGGCGCGTCGGCAGTGGCCGATCGGGCGAACAGCGTGTCGGTGGGCAGCGCAGGCGCAGAGCGGCAGATCACCCGCGTTGCCGCAGGCACCCAGGCCACCGATGCGGTGAACCGCGCGCAGCTGGATGCGGTCGCTTCCACCGCCGATGCCACCAGCCGCCACTTCCGCGCCAGCGGCAGTGGCACCGCAAGCGCCAGCGGCACCGACGCGGTGGCCATCGGCTCGGCTGCCAATGCGGGCGGTGCACGCAGCAACGCACTGGGTGCCAATGCCTCGGCCATTGGTGGCGGCGCGCTTGCGCTGGGTGCCAACAGCGGCGTTACCGGGACCAACTCGGTCGCCCTCGGCACCGGTGCACGCGCCCTGGAGGCCAACGTGGTCTCGGTTGGTGGCGGCAACGGCACCGCCGGCCCTGCTACGCGCCGCATCGTCAACGTTGCCGATGGCCGCATCGCCGCCGGCAGCAGCGACGCCGTGACCGGTTCACAGCTCAACGTCACCAACCAGCGCGTGGGCGCGGTCGAAACCCGTGTCGGTGATTTCGACTCGCGCATCGCCACTGTTGAAACCAGCACGGCCAGTGCGGTCGGCTACGACGATGCCAGCCGCGACCGCCTGACCCTGGCCGGTATCCAGGGCACCACCATCGACAACGTCGGCGCCGGCAGCATCGCCTCCGGCAGCCGCCAGGCGATCAACGGTGGGCAGCTGTTCCAGTCGCTCAGCGATGCCGCCAGCTTCCTCGGCGGCGGTGCCAGCGTCGGCATGCAGGGCGTGTTCGTCGCGCCGAACTATGTGATCCAGGGGTCCACCTACAGCAACGTCGGCGACGCGCTGGGCGCACTGGACCGCAAGGTCAGCGAGATCGATCGTCGCACCGCCAGCGGCACGCGTTCCGGCGCGGCCAGCCTGCGTTCGATGGCCGCTCCGCTGGACGCAGACGCGTCCAACGTGGCCACGGCGTCGGCTGCCACCGACGCGAGCCTGGCGGATGGCGGATCGGCAACGGCCCGTGTGCAGGGCACGCCGGCCGCCGCCAGTGCAGGCAGTGCTCAGCCAGCACTGGTTGCAGGCGGTGGTGTCAACGCCGTCGCGATGGGCGATGGCGCAGTCGCCAGCGGTGCATCGTCCACTGCTGTCGGCCAGGGCGCGAGCGCAACGGCGGCCAATGCGGTGGCGCTGGGCCAGGGCTCGGTTGCTGATCGCGCCAACACCGTCTCGGTCGGCAGCGAGGGCAACGAACGCCAGGTCACCAACGTGGCGGCCGGCACCACCGCAACCGATGCGGTCAACAAGGGTCAGCTGGATCGTGGCATCACCACCGCCAACAGCTACACCGACAGCCGCGTGCAGGCAGTCACCGACAGCTTCGATGTGTTCAAGGGTGAAGTCGATGGGCGCCTGCGGCACATGGATCGCCGCATCGACCGCCAGGGCGCGATGAGCGCAGCGATGCTCAACATGGCCACCAGTGCCGCCGGCATCCGCACCCAGAACCGGGTCGGCGTCGGCATCGGTTTCCAGGGAGGCGAGTCGGCCATGTCGCTGGGCTACCAGCGTGCGATCAGCGATCGCGCCACGGTCACCGTCGGTGGTGCCTTCAGCAGTGATGACAGCTCGGTCGGCGTCGGTGCCGGCTTCGGCTGGTAAGTGCGCAACAACGTGCCGGTGGGCCATCCCATCGGCACGTCGAGCAGTGAGCGCCAAAGGGGCGTGGCATGGCAACCCTGGTGGGCCAGCCAGGGCAGTCGCAGGGAGTGATGGCCGTAGTGAGCTCCGTCCGTGCAACGGGCGGAGAAGGAAAGCTCAACCATGACCTTGAAGAGGATTTCGAACGTGACCAAGAAGCAGACCCTTCGCATCAATGTGCTGGCTGCCGCCGTGTTGTCGCTGACTGTCGGCGTCGGTGCGGCGCATGCGGCCAAGCCGGGCGTGGCCAAGGAACCGGCGCGCGTGGCCAGCACTGCCCAGCAGAGCGTGGACGGCATCATCGTGAAGTACCGCAACGGCACCGCGGCCGCCAGCGATCGTTCGACCAAGCTCTCGGTCGTGCAGTCGGCACTGTCGCGTGCCATCGTCAGCAGCGGCACCACCAGCCGTGCTGCGGCACTTTCCCCGCTGGTGGAGCGCAAGCTCGGTACCGGTGGCGACCTGATCCGCCTGAAGTCCCGGCTCGGCTCGGCCGACATGCAGAAGGTACTGGCTGAACTGAATGCCGATCCGTCGGTGCAGTACGCGGTGGCCAACGTGCGCCTGCAGCGCTCGGACCTGCGTGCCACCAATGCGCAGCCGGCACTGGTGCCCAACGATCCCAACTACGCGCAGTACCAGTGGAACTTCTTCAACGCCACCGGTGGTGTGAATGCACCGGCCGCGTGGGATCTCTCGCAGGGCGAGGGCATCGTGGTCGCCGTGCTCGATACCGGCATCCTGCCGGGCGTGCCGGATTTCGGCAGCAACCTGCTGGAAGGCTACGATTTCATCAGTGACAAGGAATCCTCGCGCCGCCCGAACGATGGCCGCGCACCGGGCGCCACCGATTACGGCGACTGGGTGGAAACGGCCAACGAGTGCTACACCGGTTCCGAACCGGAAGGCAGTTCCTGGCACGGCACGCACGTGGCCGGCACCATTGCCGAGGTGACCAACAACGGCAGTGCCCTGGCAGGCCTGGCCTACAAGGCCAAGGTGTTGCCGGTGCGCGTGCTTGGCAAGTGCGGCGGCACCCTGGCCGACATCAGCGACGCCATCACCTGGGCGTCGGGCGGCACCGTGCCGGGCATTCCGGCCAACACCAATCCGGCGGAAATCATCAACATGAGCCTGGGTGGTGGTGGCGCTTGCGATGCCGCCTACCAGGACGCGATCAACGGCGCCGTGTCGCGCGGCACCCTGGTGGTGGTCGCGGCCGGCAATGAAACCGACAACGCGTCCAAGTACCGTCCGGCCAGCTGCAACAACGTGGTGGCGGTGGGTGCGACCCGTGTCACCGGTGGCATCACCTATTACTCCAACTACGGCACCGCGGTCGACCTGTCGGCCCCGGGCGGTGGCGGCAGTGTCGACGGCAACCCGAACGGCTACATCTGGCAGGTCGGTTCCAGTTCGGAAACCACCCCGGACGCCGGTGAGTGGGTACTGATGGGCAAGGGCGGTACCTCGATGTCCTCGCCGCACGTTGCCGCGGTGGCTGCCCTGGTGCAGAGCGCGCTGATCGCCAAGGGCAAGGAGCCGCTGGCCCCGGCCGCGCTGGAAACCCTGCTCAAGCAGTCGGCGCGCAAGTTCCCGGTGACCATCCCGGCGGCCACCCCGATCGGTACCGGCATCCTCGATGCCAAGGCCGCACTGGATGCCGCGCTGAAGGAGCCGTGCACCGAGAACTGCGAGCCGGAAGGCATTCCGCTGACCAACAAGGTGACCGTGGGTGGGCTGGCCGGTGCGGCCGCCAGCGAAACCGTCTATACCTTCGAAGCGGCGGCCGGCAAGACGCTGAGCGTGCTGACCTACGGCGGCAGCGGCAACGTATCGGTGTACCTGGCGCAGGGCCGCGTGCCCACGGCCACCGACAACGATGCCAAGTCGACCCGCCCGGGCAATACCGAAACCGTGCGCGTGGCCAAGCCGGTGGCCGGTACCTACTACATCAAGGTGGTGGGTGAAGCGGCTTACAGCGGGGTGAGCATCCTGGCGACCCAGTAATCGCCGACTGTCGTAAATGAACAAGCGAGGCCCGTTACCTGTGTGACGGGCCTCGTCTTTTCACGAAAGAAGAATCGGAGCGGGTGGAAACCACGGCTTAACTGCTAAAGTCGGGACGATCGACAGGAGAGTCATGTGAACGCGCTCGCTGCCACTGCCATCGACGATACTGAAGGCCGCATCCTCGATGCGCTGCTGGCACGTGGTCGGCTCAAGGAAGGAGATCTGGCGCGTGCGCGGCCGCTGCATGCCGAAGCCGGTGGCAGCCTGCTTGGCTTGCTGGTACGGCTTGGGCTGGTGTCCGAACGTGACCAGGCGCAGGCCAGTTCCGATGTGCTGGGGCTGCCGCTGCTGGAAGCGCGTCAGCTGCCTGAATCGCCGCCGCAGGCGCTGGCCGAAGGCCTGCCGCTGTCGCTGCGCTTCCTCAAGCAGTTCCACGTGTGCCCGCTGGCGCTGGATGAACACGGCGTGCAGCTGTGGTTGGCCGACGCCCACGATCCTTACCCGCAGCAGGCCGTGCAGTTGGCGCTGGGTGTACCGGTCACGCCGCTGCTGGGCATGCGCGCGGAGATCGATGATCTCATCGAGCGCTGGTTCGGCCAGGGCCGCAGTGCGATGGGCGCGATCGTGGAAACCGCCGATGGCGAAGGCGGCGCAGTGGACGATATCGAGCACCTGCGCGATCTCGCTTCCGAAGCGCCGGTGATCCGCCTGGTCAACCTGGTGATCCAGCGCGCGGTCGAACTGCGCGCGTCGGACATCCACGTCGAGCCGTTCGAAAACCGGCTGAAGGTGCGTTACCGCGTCGATGGCGTGCTGGTCGAAGGCGAGAGCCCGCCGGCCAACCTGACCGCCGCGGTGATCAGCCGCATCAAGATCATGGCCCGGCTCAACATCGCCGAGCGCCGCCTGCCGCAGGATGGCCGCATCATGCTGCGCGTGCAGGGCAAGGAACTGGACCTGCGTGTCAGTACGGTGCCCACCGCGCACGGCGAAAGCGTGGTGATGCGCCTGCTTGATCGCGAGACGGTGGTGTTCGACTTTCATCGGCTGGGCTTCACCGATGCCTTCCTGCCGCAGTTCCGCAAGGTGCTTGAACAGCCGCACGGCATCCTGCTGGTGACCGGCCCCACCGGGTCGGGCAAGACCACCACGCTGTACACCGCGTTGAGCCAGCTCAACACCGCCGACGTCAAGATCATCACCGTTGAGGATCCGGTCGAGTACCAGATCGAAGGCATCAACCAGATCCAGGCCAAGCCGCAGATCGGGCTGGATTTCGCCAATGCCCTGCGCAGCATCGTGCGCCAGGATCCGGACATCATCATGATCGGTGAAATGCGCGATCTGGAAACCGCGCGCATCGCGATCCAGTCAGCGTTGACCGGCCACCTGGTGCTGTCCACGCTGCACACCAACAATGCCGCAGGCGGCATCACCCGCCTGCTCGACATGGGCGTGGAAGATTATCTGCTCACCTCCACCATCAACGGCATCCTGGCCCAGCGCCTGGTGCGCCGGCTGGAGCCGACCCACGCTGAACGCTACGAAGCTTCGCCGGAAGAGATCGAGCGCTTCGACCTGCGCCGCCTACAACCGGATGGAACAATCCATCTGTATCGCCCGAAGCCTTCGGCGCTGGCGCCGACCGGCTACCTGGGGCGCACCACCATCATGGAATTCCTGGTGATGAACGACGCGCTGCGCCGTGCGGTGATGCGTCGCGATGGCATGGGCGAGATCGAGCGCATCGCCCGCGAAGCCGGCATGCGCACCATGTACGAGGACGGCCTGAGCAAGGCCCTGAGCGGGCAGACGACCCTCGAGGAAGTCCTGCGCGTGACCGAGGAAGGCTGATGCGCGTGCAGGGACGACGCTGACATGCCGAACTACCGTTACAAGGCACTGAACCCACACGGTGAAGTGTTCGACGGACAGATGGAAGCGGCCAGCGAGGCCGAGCTGGTCGCGCGCCTGCAGGACCAGGGCCATCTGCCGATGGAAACGCAGCTGGCCGACGGTGGCGCGGTTGGCGGCAGCAGCTTGCGCGGCCTGTTCCGCCAGCGTCCGCTGCAGGGCGCGGCATTGCTGCAGTTCACCCAGCAGCTGGCCACCCTGCTCGGTGCCGGGCAGCCGCTGGACCGCGCGCTGTCGATCCTGCTCAGCCTGCCCGAAGACGAGCGCTCGCGCCGCGCGATCACCGACATCCGCGACGTGGTGCGCGGGGGCGCGCCGCTGTCGACCGCGCTGGAACGCCAGCACGGCCTGTTCTCGCGCCTGTATGTGAACATGGTGCGCGCCGGCGAAGCCGGTGGCAGCCTGCACGAGACGCTGCAACGCCTGGCCGATTACCTCGAACGCAGCCGTGCGCTGCAGGGCAAGGTGATCAACGCGCTGGTGTACCCGGCGATCCTGCTGGTGGTGGTGGGCGGTGCGCTGCTGTTCCTGCTGGGCTATGTGGTGCCGCAGTTCGCACAGATGTACGAAAGCCTGGACGTGGCGCTGCCGTGGTTCACCAACCTGGTGCTGCAGCTGGGCCTGTTCGTGCGCGACTGGTGGGTGCTGCTGCTGGTGGTGCCGGGCGTGCTGCTGCTGCTGTTCGAACGCAAGTCGCGGCAGCCCGCGTTCCGTCTGGCGCTGGATGGCTGGCTGCTGCAGCGGCGCGGCATTGGCCGCCTGCTGGGCGAGCTGGAAACCGCACGGCTGGCGCGTACCCTGGGAACGCTGCTGCGCAACGGCGTGCCGCTGCTGGGGGCACTGGGCATCGCCGGCAACGTGCTTGGCAACCGCGCCCTGGCGGCAGACCTGGAAACCGCCGCCGACGAGGTCAAGAACGGCACCGGTCTTTCGCTGGCGTTGTCGCGCGGCAAGCGTTTTCCCCGTCTGGCCCTGCAGATGATCCAGGTCGGTGAGGAGTCCGGCGCGCTCGATACCATGCTGCTGAAAGCTGCTGATACCTTCGAACAGGACAGCGCCCGCCGCATCGACCGCCTGCTGGCGGCGATGGTGCCGGCGATCACCCTGGTGCTGGCCTCGGTCGTCGGCGCGGTGATCGTGGCCGTGCTGGTGCCGTTGTACGACCTTACCAACGCCATCGGCTGACGATGGCCTCCTTCGCAACCCCGACATCCCGTACCTGAAAGGACCGACCATGATTGCTTCCCGTCGACCGATCCGCCTTTCCTTCACCGCCGCACGCCACCAGTCGGGCATGAGCCTGCTGGAGATCATCATCGTCATCGTGCTGATCGGCGCGGTGCTGACCCTGGTCGCCAGCCGCGTGCTCGGCGGCGCCGATCGAGGCAAGGCCAACATCGCCAAGGCGCAGGTGCAGACCGTTGCCTCCAAGGTCGACAACTACCAGATCGACACCGGCAAGCTGCCCGCCTCGCTCAACGACCTGGTGACCGCACCGGCCGGCGTCGGTGGCTGGCTGGGCCCGTATGCCAAGCCTGCCGACCTCAACGACCCGTGGGGCCACGCGCTGGAGTACCGCGCACCGGGCGAGGGCCAGGCATATGAACTGATCAGCCTGGGCAAGGACGGCAAGGCCGGCGGCAGCAGCGTCGACGCTGACATCCGCTACCAGCCGTAAGCACGCATGCTGCTTTTCCTGCCGCGCCGGCTGTCACGCCCGCGCCTGCTCGGCAGGCGCGCGGCAGGCCTGTCGCTGCTGGAAATGCTGCTGGTGATCGCGTTGATCGCGGCCATCGGCCTGATCACCGCCGCTGGCATGTCGCGCGGCTTTGCCGGCATGCAGCTGCGCAGTGCCGGCAAGGACATCGCCAACCAGCTGCGCATGGTGCGCGCGCAGGCCATTGCCCGCGGCGAACCGCAGCGCTTCGTGATCGAACCGGCGCAGCATCGTTGGCAGGGCGCCAGCCAGCGCCACGGCGAAGTGCCGGCCAAGCTGAAGGTGCAGTTCGAAGGTGCCGCGCAGTTGGCCACCGCGCCCGGCCAGGGCGTGATCGAATTCCATCCCGATGGCGGTTCCAGCGGCGGCCGCATCCGCCTGCAGCTGGACAGCGCCGAGTGGCGCATCGATGTGGGCTGGCTGACCGGTGAAGTCCGTTCCGGACCGTGGCGGGCGCAATGAGGTCGCGCGCCCGTGGCTTCACCCTGCTGGAAGTGATCGTTGCCTTCGCTTTGCTCGGGCTGGCGCTGACGCTGTTGCTGGGCAGCCTGTCCGGTGGCGCGCGGCAGGTGCGTGATGCCGAGCTGCGCACGCGTGCGGTGCTGCACGCGCAGTCGTTGCTGGCCGCCGCCGGGGTGGAAGCACCGCTGCAGGCCGGCAGCCAGCAGGGCGAGTGGGAGCAGGGGCGTTATCACTGGCAGCTGCAGGTGCAGCCCTGGGCCGAGCCGCGCAATGGTGCGCTGCCCGCTGCGCAGTCGCCGGGCGCACCCTGGCTGGCGGAACTGCAACTGCAGGTGCGTTGGGGCGACAGTGAACGCGAGCAGTTGCGCTGGCGCAGCCTGCGTCTGTTGCCGCCCGCGCTGGAGAATGCGCGATGAGGCGCCGCGCGCGGGGCTTCACCCTGGTCGAAGTGATGCTGGCCACGGTGCTGCTGGCAGGCGGTCTGGCGTTGGCGTTCGCCAGCGTGCGCTCGGCGATGGCGATCAGCCAGCGCGGTGAGCAGATTGCCGCGCAGAGCGAACGCATGCGCGCCGTGCAGGCCCTGCTGCGGCGGCAGCTCGCCAGTGCCCTGCGCAGCCCGCTGGAAGTGCCCGATCCCACCCGCGAACCGGTATTCTTCCAGGGCGACGATCAGGGCATGCAGTTCGTTGCCGACCTGCCGGGCTATCTCGGTCGCGGCGGCCCCTACCTGCATGCGCTGCAGGTGGATGGCGCAACCGGCCACCGCCGCTTGCTGCTGGAGCTGGTGCTGCTGCAGGAAGGCGAGCGCATCGAAGAGAATCCGCCGCGCCCGCCCGAGGTGCTGGCGGACGAGTTGAAGGACGTAAGGCTGCGCTACCGCGGTGTCGACGCCAGCAACGGGCAGCTGACCGAATGGTTGCCACGCTGGGAGGACACCCGGCGCCTGCCATTGCTGGTGGAAGTGCAGATCGTGCCAGCCAGGGGCACGCCGTGGCCGCCGCTGGTGGTGTCGCTGCGGGCCGGTGGCAGCGGAGGTGCGCGATGAAGCGTCCACGTGGTGCCGCGCTGGTCCTGGTGCTGTGGCTGATCGCGCTGATGACCGCGCTGGTCGGCGCCTTTGCGCTCAGCGCACGGGTCGAACACCTGCAGCAGCGGGTGCTCGGTGACGACGCACGCGGCCAGGAGCGCGCCCGTGCCGGCCTGGAATACGCGTTGCTGCGGCTGCAGCCGGACCCGCAGCGTCCGCCGTGGCAGGCTGATGGCCGCGCCTATCGCTGGCAGTTCGACGACGCCCGCATCGAGATCCGGGTGCTGGACGAGAACGGCAAGATCAACCTCAACCTGGCCGATGCGGCCCTGCTGTCCGCATTCATGCAGGCACTGGGCGAGCCGGCAGAAAGCGCCAGGCAGCTGGCCGGTGCGATCATCGACTGGCGCGACGAAGACAGCCTGCTGCAGCCCGGTGGCGGTGCCGAGGCGCCGGAGTACGCCGCCGCAGGCCTGCCCTTTGGCCCGCGCAACAAGCGCTTTGAAACCCTGGGCGAACTGCAGCGGGTGCTGGGGATGCGCGGGTCGCTGTATGCCGCGATGCTGCCGCACCTGACGCTCTACAGCAGGCAGGCGCGCCCGGATCCACGTTTCGCCAGTGGACCGGTGTTGACGGCATTGGGCCTGGATGCGGAACAACTGCTGGCGCAACGCGCCCAGCAGGAGCGTGACGGAGATAACGATGCGGGTGCATCGACGCTTGCCAGCGGCAGTGGCACCTATAGTATCGAGTCCCGTGCCACTGACGGCAGCGGACGCCTGTCGGTGCTGCAGGCGGTGGTGCGCAACGGATCGGGCGGGGTGCCCGGCCGGACCTACACAGTGCTTCGCTGGGAGCAGGGAATGGCAGCAAGATGACGGCGTGGCAGGACAGTCTGCGGCAGGTGCAGGGCCAGATCGGCCCCGGTGCCGGCCGTTTCCTGCGCTGGTGGCGGCAGTCGTTGCTGGCCTGGGTGCCGATGCGTTGGCAATGGGCACTGGGCTGGTCGCAGACCCGCCTGCTGCTGCAGTGCGAGGACGGGCAACTACAGGTCTGGCGTGAAACCGGCGACGGTCTCGAGCCCGTGGCCCGCCTGCCTTGGCCGCTGCAACCGGTGGACCTGGACCGGGTGCTGGAGCCGCGCCTGCGCAGCCTGCCACGGGTGTGGCTGCTGCCGGCCGGGCAGGTCCTGCGGCGCACTCTGCGTCTTCCTGCCGCCGCCGCTGACCGCCTGCGTGCGGTGGTCGGCTACGAGATCGACCGGCAGACACCGTTCGAAGCCAGCCAGGTCAGCTATGACATCCGTGAGCTGGGCAGTGCCGGCGAAGGCCTGCTGCAGGTGGAGCTGGTGGCCTGGCCGCTGCGCCAGCTCGATGACTGGCGCGCGCAGATCGGAGCGTGGGCCGACGTGCTGGCCGGTGTCGATGCGATCGATGCCCAGGGCCGCGCGCTGCAGGTCAACCTGCTGCCGCCCGCGCAGCGTCAGCAGCGACCGGACCCGATGCGGCGCTGGAACCTGCTGCTTGCCATGGCTGCGCTGGTGATGCTGGTGCTGGCGGCGATGCAGTTGCTGGACAACCGTCGTGACGCCGTCGACGCACTGCGCGCAGACGTCGAGCGCAGCGCCCGCAGTGCACGTGGCGTGGCCAGCGAACGCAGCCAGCTGCAGGCGCTGCTGGATGGAGCGGCGTTCCTGGAGGCACAGCGCAACCAGCGCGCCAGTACCGTCGAAGTCTGGAATGAACTGACCCGGCGCCTGCCCGATGGCACCTACCTGGAAAAACTGGCGATCGAGAACAACAGCCTGCAGTTGATCGGCCTCAGCAGCGAAGCATCGCAGCTGGTCACGCTGCTGCAGGACGCGCCGCAGTGGCGCAAGGTCAACCTTACCGGCGTGCTGCAGGCTGACGGTGCCGCCAGTGGCCGCGACCGCTTCACCCTGACCGCCGAGCTGCAGCCATTGCCTTCGGCGGCAGCGGCGCCGGCACCCGCCCCGACTGCAACCACGGAGGCGGCCGATGCCGATGCCAAGCGCACGCCGTGACCGCTGGCTGGCACTGGCACTGCTGTTGGCAGTGCTGGGCCTGGCCTACCTGCTGCTGGTGCACCCGTGGTTCACCCAGCCGCTGCTGGCGATCGATGCCGATGCCGCCGCTCTGCGCGAGCGCCAGCTGCGCGTGCAGGCGCAGCTGCAGCAGCAGCCGCAGATCGAACAGCGGCTGCGCGCAACCCGCGACGCCCTGCAGCAGCGCCCGGGGTTCCTGCAGGAAGCCACCGCCGAGGCCGCTGCGGCCGCGCTCGGCGCACGCCTGCAGGATGCGGTGGCGATGGCCAGCCCGGGCAACCGCAGCTGCACCATCAGCAACCGCACGCCGTTGAGCGACAACCGTCGCGATGCTGCGTTCGTGCGTGTGGCCATGCAGGTGCGCCTGCGCTGTGGCGTGGCCGAACTGGCTACCGTGCTGCACAGCCTGGAGACCGGCAGCCCGCGCCTGTTCGTGGACAACCTCAACCTGATCGCACAGCGCTTCCAGCAATCGCCCAACGAATCCGGCCTCGGCCTGGATGTGTCCTTCGAGCTGGCCGGCTACCTGTTGCCGGCGGCTGCTGCCGATCCCTCGACAGCACCCGTGGCCACGCCGCCGGCACCTGTGCCGTCACCGGCGGAGCAGCCTGCTGCCGATGCGCAGGAGGTGGCCGATGAAGCTTGAGCAGATCAGCCTGCGCACCGGGCTGTTGCTGGCGCTGGCCGGATGGGCCGCAGCGATCTGGCTGGCCACGGGCTTCGGTCTTGGCAGCCAGCTGCCCACGGTCAGTGCGGAGGGCGACGCGCAGGCCGCGCTGCCGGCGCTGCCCGCGCTGGCGCCCGAACGCATGGCCGGTGCAGATAGCTACAGCGCGATCAGCGAACGCCCCCTGTTCGCCGAAGACCGCAAGCCGCGCCCCTATCTGCTGGGCGGCAGTGAAGCCACCGCCAGTCCGGCACTGCGCCTGACCGGCGTGCTGATGACCGGCGACTTCAGCATGGCCACCTTCACCACCGAGCAGGGCCGGTCGCTGCGCCTGCGCCTCAACGGCGATGCAGTCGATGGCTGGCAGCTGGTGGCATTGGAACCGCGCCAGGCCACGGTGATCGGCTCCAGTGGCAGCCAGGTGCTGGAACTGGCCGTGTTCAATGGCCAGGGCGGTGAAGCGCCGACCGCGCTGCGCGGAGCCACTGGCACACCGCCTGTGCCTGGCGCGGTGGTTCCGCCGCCGCCACCGCCGCCAACGCCCAGCCAGACGCTGCCCACCCCCCGTGCCGCCGATGGCAACGCGGCTTCCGCCTCGCCTGCACCGGCCGCGGCCGCCGCACCCCCTGCAAACACCAACGGTCCCAGCGAAGCGCAGATGCAGGCCATCCGCGAACGCATCCAGGCCCGCCGCCGTCAGCTGCAGCAACAGCAGCAACAACCGTCGCCGCCCCCGGGCGATGGCACCAACCGATAGAGTGAATGCATGAATCTGCGTTTTCTTCCCTGGTCCTTCGCCCTGACGCTGCTGGTCGGCTGCAGCACCGTGTCGGCCCCGCATGTGCAACGCAACGGCAACCTGCAGCCCTCGGCCAGTGCCGGCCAGGCTGCCGTCGATGCGCAGACCGAGGCGGCCGACCAGGTGCAGGGGGCGCCGCAGGCGGTGATCCGCCGTGGCACCGGCACCATGATCAACCGCGAAGCCGCGCGCAAGCCATCACCCGCGCTGCATGCGGCCAGTTCCGGTGAGGCGACCTTCAACTTTGAAGGCGAATCGGTGCATGCGGTGGTCAAGGCCATCCTCGGCGACATGCTCGGCCAGAACTACGTGATCGCCCCGGGCGTGCAGGGCACGGTGACGCTGGCCACGCCCAAGCCGGTATCGCCGGCACAGGCACTGAACCTGCTGGAGATGGTGCTGGGCTGGAACAACGCCCGCATGGTCTACAGCGGTGGCCGCTACAACATCGTCGCCGCCGACCAGGCACTGGCCGGCACCGTGGCGCCGAGCACCGCGCCGGCCTCCAGCGCACGCGGCTTTGAAGTGCGCGTGGTGCCGCTGCAGTTCATCTCCGCCACCGAGATGAAGAAGGTGCTGGAGCCCTACGCGCGGCCCAATGCCATCGTCAACGTCGACAGCGGCCGCAACGTGATCACCCTCGGCGGTACGCGTGCGGAACTGGAGAACTACCTGCATACCGTGGAGATCTTCGACGTCGACTGGCTCTCGGGCATGTCGGTGGGCGTGTTCCCGATCCAGTCCGGCAAGGCCGAGCAGGTTGCGGCCGATCTGGAGAAGGTCTTCGGCGAGGAGAGCAAGACGCCCAGCGCCGGCATGTTCCGTTTCCTGCCGCTGGAAAACGCCAATGCAGTGCTGGTGATCACCCCGCAGGTGCGCTACCTGGACCAGATCCAGCAGTGGCTGGACCGCATCGATACCGCCGGCGGCAGCGCGCGCCTGTTCTCGCATGAACTGCGTTACATCAAGGCACGCGACCTGGCCGAACGCCTCAGCGAAGCCTTTGCCAGCAGCGGCAACCGCGGCGGCTCCGGCTCGGCATCGCTGGCCCCGGGTGCCATTCCGTCGCAGCTGGGCAGCGAGGGCGACCGCGGTATGGACACGGGCAACAGCAGCAGTTTCAGCAACCAGGTCGGTGGCGGCAGCAGCAGCGGTAGTGGCAGCAGCGCCGGCAGCCTGAACCTGCCGCAGCGCCAGTCGGGCAACGTCAGCATCAGCCTGGAAGTGGAGGGCGATCGTGTCGGCGTGTCGGCGGTGGAAGAAACCAACACGCTGCTGGTGCGTTCGACGCCGCAGGCCTGGCGCTCGATCCGCGAGGTGATCGAAAAGCTGGACGTGATGCCGCTGCAGGTGCACATCGAAGCGCAGGTGGCCGAAGTCGGGTTGACCGGCGACCTGAAGTACGGCGTCAACTGGTTCTTCGACAATGCCGTGGCGGGGCGCGCGCTGACCGGCGCGCTGTCCGGGTTGACCCTGCCGGCAGCGGCGGGCGGCTCCTGGAACACCTTCGCCGGTGCGGTGACCGGCACCGATGGCGCCAACTGGGCGTTCACCGGGCACAACGGTGCGGCCGTGGTCAGCGCGCTGGACAAGGTCACCGACGTGCGCCTGCTGCAGACGCCCTCGGTGTTCGTGCGCAACAACGCCGAAGCCACCCTCAACGTGGGCGACAAGGTGCCGATCAACACCACCACGGTCAACACCGGCATCGGCACCAGCAGCTACAGCTCGGTGCAGTACATCGACACCGGCGTGATCCTCAAGGTGCGCCCGCGCGTCACCCGTGACGGTACGGTGTTCCTGGATATCGTGCAGGAGATCAGCAGCGCATCGGACGTGCCGGAGAACTGCAATCCGCAGGAGCGCAACTGCAATCCGCGCATCTCCACCAAGAAGCTGGCCACCGAGGCGGCGGTGCAGAGCGGGGACACCATCATGCTGGCCGGCCTGATCACCGATTCGGCCACCGATGGCAGCAGCGGCATTCCCGGCCTGAGCCGGATTCCGGTACTGGGCGCGCTGTTCGGCCAGAAGAGCCGCACCAGCCGTCGTTCGGAAGTGATCGTGCTGCTGACCCCGACCATCGTCCGCAACGGCCAGGAAGCCCGCAACCTGACCGACGAGTACAGCCAGCGCTTCCGCGCGATGGAGCCGCTGAACCAGCCGCGCGCAAAGAAGTAAGGGGGGGAGGGCAGGGCTGTGCGCCCTGCACCTGCCGAAGCAACAGCAACAGCGACAGCAACGGCGGGTATTCCGTGGGTTGGCGGGGCGGTGTCGGATTGCGGGGACGCCGCAAGTACGTCCCTGTAGGCTTGGCAGCCGCATCCATGCGGCTGACACCCCGCAATCCGACACCGCCCCGCCTTCGACAGTTTCCCGGTGGCCAGTAGATCCGCGCCATGCGTGGATGAATCTCTGTCAGATTTCAAAGAGTGGGGTCAGATCCGTTTTCCCAAGGAAAACGGATCTGACCCCAATTTTTTTTGTTCCCGATACCTGCATGTGCCGGCCAGCGGCCGGCACTACCAGGAACAGGCCAGACAGGTCGCGGAAATCTGTCGAAGGCGGGGTGGGTCCGGTGGCGGGGGTGTCCGCGGCATGGATGCCGCGGCCAGGCCTCCAGGGATGGATTCACGGCGTCCCCCGCCACCGGCCCCCACCCCGCCATTCCCAGGAAGCCAGCTTTTGCTGTTGCCGTTGCTGCGGCCTCTGCGGGTGCGGGTGCAAACCGGCCGACACCCACCCGATGCTACGCTGTGGCCACCGACAACCACGGAGGCGGGATGGGGGCGATCGTGTTGTTGCCGCTGGGCGTGGACGACGCGGTACTTGACCGCTGCCTGGCCGCGCTTGATGCCGGTACCGCAGCGGGGACATCGATCTGGCTGGCCGATGACGCGCAGGCCGGGCCACGTGCACAGGCGGTGGTTGAACACTGGCTGGCCCATACGCCGTTGCAGGCCGAATACACCCGCCGCGCCAGGCCACTCGGCGAGGTTGCCCACCTGGACGAAATGCTGCGTGCCTGCGATGGCCTGGACGTGGCGGTGCTGGCCCCGGACAGCGTGCCCGCACCGGGATGGCTGCAGCAGCTGCAGGCCACGTTTGCGCGCGACGCGGCCATTGCCACGGCCACGCCATGGTGCAACGTGGGCGAAACCGCGGCATGGCCGCGGCTGGGCGAGCTCAACCCCGAACCGGGCGACCCGGCGCTGTTGGCCCATGTCTGCGCCGCACTGCCGAGCCTGCATCCTGAACTCCCTTCGGCGGTCACCCACGCCGTGCTGGTGCGCGCCAATGCACGGCGGCGCGCCGGTGGCCTGGATGCAGAAAGCTACCTGGGCTGGAACGCGGCGCTGGTCGATCTGAGCCTGCGCATGGCTGGTCTCGGCTGGCGCAACGTGTTGTGCGAAAACGCCTTCGTCAGCCGTGCCAGTGAAGCGCCCAGCCGCGACGGCGATCTGGAAGCACTGGCCGCGCGCTGGCCGGGGTGGGTGCCGCGGCTGGCTGACTTCCTGATGCACGACCCGCTGCACACGCTGCGCCAGGACCTGCAGCACGCCTTGCAGCAGGCGATAATGCCGCGCGGGCAGGGCGACCTGTTCGTCCCGCCATCACCGTTGGAGCCGCCTGTTTGAATTCTGCCATTGCCGCCATCGTCGTCACCTACCAGAGCGGCAGCACCATCGAGGCCTGCCTGTCGCGGCTGCGCCAGGCGCAGGACGTGGCCGAGATCCGGGTGGTCGACAATGGTTCGCTGGATGACACCCTGGAAGTCGTGCAGCGCCACGCCAGCCACGATCCGCGTGTACGTTTCATCGCCAACCCGGACAATCCCGGTTTCGCTGCGGCCAACAACCAGGGCGTTGCCGATTCTCGCAGCCCGTGGCTGGCCTTCATCAATCCCGACCTGATGGTCGAAGTGGATACGCTCTCCGCATTGCGTGACCGCGCCAATGCGGTGGGCGACAGTCTGCTGGGGGTGGAGCAGGTGGACGAACACGGGCAGCCCGATGACGCGGTGCGGCGCCGTGATCCGGACTTCCTTGCCATGCTGCGCTCACCCGGTCGTGGCGCGCGGTTGGCCATTGCCCGCGACCCGGCGCAGCCGTTGCAGCAGGTGCCGGCGTTGTCCGGTGCGCTGCTGCTGATGCCCCGTGCCCTGTTTGATCGCATCGGCGGCTGGGATGCCGGCTACCGGCTGCACGCAGAAGACCTGGACCTGTGCCGCCGCGTGCGTGAGGCCGGTGGCGTGGTTGCCATCGCCAACGACCTGAAGGTGACCCACGTGCGCGGGGTGTCCAGCCGCTCGCGCCCGTTCTTCGTTGAATGGCACAAGCATCGCGGGCTGTGGCGCTATTTCAGCAAGTTCGAAGCGCCGCAGCGGTCGTTGCCGGTGCGGGTGGCGGTGTGGGGGGCGATCTGGGCCCATGCACTGGTGCAGGTGCCGAGGTTGCTGCGCAGGTCGCTGTAACGCGCTGCCACAGGATCATCCACACATGGCGTGGATCGACTGCAGAGCGCGTGAGGGCGCCACCTCCACCACGGACCCCGGTTCACCCGAACGGGCGCATAATTCCCCCATGCCTATCATCCAGTCCCTGCTCGACACCGACCTGTACAAGTTCACCATGATGCAGGCGGTGCTGCACCAGCACCCCGGCGCGCAGGTTCAGTACCGTTTCAAATGCCGCACCCCCGGTATCGAACTGGCCCGCTACATCAACCAGATCGATGAGGAGATCGACCACCTGTGCAGCCTGCGCTTCAGCAATGAAGAGCTGGATTACATGCGTGGCCTGCGCTTCGTGAAGCCCGATTTCGCCGACTTCCTCGGCCTGTTCCACCTGGACCGCAAGTACATCCAGCTGCGCGCGTCGAAGACGGTGCCCGGCGAGATCGAACTGGACATCACCGGTCCGTGGCTGCACACGATCCTGTTCGAAGTGCCGCTGCTGGCGATCATCAACGAAGTGTGGTTCCGCAACACCACCACGGCGGATTTCGCCGAAGGCGAACGCCGCCTGCAGGCCAAGGCCGCGCTGCTGCGCGATACCGCTGGCTTCGAGCAGTGCCGCATCGCCGACTATGGCAGCCGCCGCCGCTACTCGCGCGATTGGCATGCCCGCCTGCTGCCGCTGCTGCGCGATGCGCTGGGCCCGCAGCTGGTCGGCACCAGCAACGTGCACTTCGCGCGCCTGTACGGCATGACGCCGCACGGCACCATGGCCCACGAGTACCTGCAGGCGTTCCAGGCACTGGGCCCGCGCCTGCGCGATTCGCAGGTGGCGGCGCTGGAGTCGTGGGCGCGCGAGTACCGCGGCGACCTTGGCATCGCCCTGTCCGACGTGGTCGGGCTGGATGCGTTCCTGCGCGACTTCGACATGTATTTCTGCAAGCTGTTCGACGGCGTGCGCCACGATTCCGGCGACCCGTTCGACTGGGGCGACCGCATGCTGGCCCACTTCCAGCTGCGCCGCGTCGACCCGCGCAGCAAGGTGCTGGTGTTCAGCGATGGGCTCGACATCACCAAGGTGATGCGCCTGTACGACTACTTCCGTGGCCGCTGCCAGGTGGCGTTCGGCGTGGGCACCCACCTGACCAACGATCTGGGGCCGACCCCGCTGAACATCGTCATCAAGATGGTCCGCTGCAATGGCCAGCCGGTGGCCAAGCTCAGTGACTCGCCGGGCAAGAGCATGTGCGACGACCCGGGCTACCTGTCCTACCTGCGGCAGGTGTTCGAATTGCCCCCTGAAACGGATCGCAGCGTCACATAGTGACGCTGCGCGTCAGGTTGCTGCATCCAGCTTGCTGTGCACCTTTGTGATGTGCATCACATTTACGTGGCCGAACTTCACGAGATCGCTTACGATCCGCGTACAGGATGTTTGCAGGTCTTGAGGGAGTTCTGCGGTGAAGGTTCTTTCTGTGTTCGGTACCCGTCCTGAAGCAATCAAGATGGGGCCGCTGGTAAAGGCGCTGGGTGAGGCGCCGGATATCGAATCCATCGTCTGCACCACAGGCCAGCATCGGGCGATGCTGGACCAGGTGATGTCGCTGTTCGAGATCACCGCCGATCACGATCTTGATGTGATGGTTCCCAACCAGACCCTCAACGGCCTGTGCGCCAAGCTGTTCGAGCGCCTGGATGCGTTGTATGCGCAGGTGCGACCCGATCGTGTGCTGGTCCACGGTGATACCACCACGGCGATGACCGCTGCGGTCGCTGCCTTCCATCACCGCATTCCGGTGGGACACGTCGAAGCGGGCCTGCGTACCGGCGACATCAGCCGGCCGTGGCCGGAAGAGATGAATCGCCGCGTCATCGATGTCGTCTCTGATTTCCTGTTTGCCCCCACACCAAGTTCCCGCGCCAACCTGGAACGCGAACACCTCGGCGGCAGGATCCTGGTGACCGGAAACACCGTCATCGACGCCCTGCAGCAGACCGTACAGCAGCTCGATCGCGACCCGGCACTGCGCGCCCGCGCCGATGCGCCCTTCCAGATGCTTGATCCCGAGCGTCGCCTGCTGCTGGTCACCGGCCATCGCCGCGAGAGCTTCGGCCAGGGCTTCCTGGACATCTGCCGCGCACTGGCCGAGCTGGCCCAGCGCGAAGACCTGCAGGTGCTCTATCCGGTGCACCTCAACCCCAACGTGCAGGGCCCGGTGAATGCCGAGCTGGGCCATCTGGGCAACGTGCACCTGGTGCCGCCGCAGGATTACCTCAGCTTCGTGCGCCTGATGCAACGCGCCGACGTGATCCTTACCGACTCCGGCGGTGTGCAGGAAGAAGCGCCAGCGCTGGGCAAGCCGGTGCTGGTGATGCGCGATGTAACCGAGCGCCCGGAGGCGGTCGATGCCGGGGTGGTGAAGCTGGTCGGCACGGCGCCGACGCGGATCGTCGATGCCGTCAACGCCGCGTTGCAACAACCATCACATGCAACCCGTTTCGACCCCGACGCCAGTCCTTACGGTGATGGCCGAGCCAGTGCGCGCATCGTCGCCGCCCTGCGCGGACATCCACTGCCCGAATTTGCTACCGGCCACCGCAGTGCCGGCCCTGTTCCCACCCCTCTACAAGAAGTGACGCCATGACCCAGACCGGCCGACGTAGCTTCCTCGTTGTTTCCTCCGTGCTGGCCCTGGCGAGCTCCGCTGCCGCTGGCGCTGCCGACAGCGCCGCCGGCCAGTTCACCGAATGGACCGGGGACAGCACGGTAAGCCGGCAGATGACACTTCGCCAGCTCGGCTTCCGCCAGCCGCTGGTGCTCAGCGGGCAGGAGAGCCAGCGCGAGGTCTACCTGCCCGTACCTGTGGGCGTGCCGACCCGCGATGCGCAGCTGCAGCTGGATGGCCGCTATGTGCGTGGCCATGCCGGGCGCACGTCCGGGCTGTGGTCGGTCGATGGCGATCCGATGGCGGCACGTTCGATCACCGATGCGCAGGGCGACGCCAGCCAACTGCTGGCCATTGACGGCGAGCCTCGCGAGAACGGCTTCGTCCGCGTCGGCGTGGGCTGGTGGTCGATCGTTTCCGACTACCGCTGCGCGGACCAGAGCGCGCCAGCCAACGTGCTGCGGCTGTCGCCGGATTCGCGCTTCAGCTATCGCTTCGATGGACGTGCGGTGGACACCGTGGCCAAGGCCTGGGGCGCACTGCCGCCGCGCGTGCGCCTGCTGGTGGAGGGCAAGGCGCTGCAGGCATCGACCTACGATGCGGCGTGGCGCATCGGTGCTGCGCTGCAGACCGGTGGCAAGCAGGTGGACGTGGTCGCGCTGCCCAAGGTCGGCGACAGCGTGGACCTGACCGGCATCAGCATTCCCGCCAGCCTGCAGGGCGTGCCTGCCTATGCGGCGCTGGCGGCCGGTGAGCGCGCGCACGCGATCAGGGATCTGGCCGAAGTCGGCGCGCTGTTGTCGCTGCGTGACAGCGGCCCGCTCGCCGCCGATGTGATGATCGGCAGCGATGCGCTGCGCAATGGCGTACGCGCTGCACTGGATGCGCTGGCCGTGCAGGTCGGGGCCAGCGGCGCCGATGCCGCCAGCGCGTTCAGCGCCTGGCGGGTGGCCGACATGGCGGCATTGGAAAAGCCGGTGGCAAATGCCTCCGTGAGCGTCACCACTGTCGCCGGACGGCCGACCCTGGTGGTCGACCCGGCGGCCGGTGGCAAGGTGGCAGGGTTGTTGTCCGAGCAATGGCGCAACTATGCGCTGGGACGTTCGCTGCAGGTCACGCAGGCGGTCGCGCCGGTGATGGAAGGGGACCGGGTGCTGCTGAGCCGGCTGGGCAACATCGCCGGTACGCAGGACATCGTCACTCGTGGTGATCGCAGCGCCACCTTTGAACTGGGTGCATTGTCGGCCGATGGCCGGTTGCCGGAAGAAGTGGTGCTGGATGTATCGGCTGCACCCAATGCCGCCGGGCAGGGCGCGGTTGCGACGATCTACTTCAACGACTACCTGCTCGGGGCCAAGGTGCTGTCGGCCGATGGCAAACCGCAGCGGCTGGTTGCCAAGGTACCCACCTACGCGCTGTCGGCCCGCAATGAAGTGCGGGTCAGCTTCCTGCGACAGCCGGCGCGGCCCTACTGCCACGATCCGGCCACTGCGTTCCCGGTGTCGATCCTCCCCAGCAGCCACCTGAAGCTGGCCAAGCGCACGCTTGGCGCAGACTTCATCGGCGCGGCCAGCCAGCTGGCGCATGCCAATGAAGTGTTCGTGCCGGCTACCTGGCTGCAGGATGCACCGTCCTCGCTGGCCAAGGTCATCGCCATTGCCAGCGCGGTGGGTGCATCGCCGGAAGCGGCCAGCCTCAAGGTAGTGGATGCGGGCGCGGCGATCAGCCCGACCAGGCCTTACCTTGCCTTCGCCCTGGCGCCGTCCGGCGTCTCCCTGGCGGGCCTGAAGAACGGCCAGCTGGTGATTGCCGGCAAGCCGCAGCCGCTGCTCGACCTGAGCGGCCTGCAGCGGGCGGCCGCCGTACAGGTCGCCTCGGCAGGCGGGCAGATCGGTGTGCTGTACAGCGACCTGGGCACCGAGGGACCGGTGCTGGCTGCGCCGTTCCGGTTGCTGCGGGGTGACTTGGCGGTGATCGATGGCAGCGACGTCGTCCGCGATTTCGACAGCCAGGACCCCTATGGTTCGCGTATCGCCCAGGAGGGCAATCCGCAGTCGAAGTGGGAACAGCACATGGTGTGGCTGCTGCTGCTGGTCGGCGTGGTGGTGTTCGCACTGGCCGCTGCCCGCATTACCCAGGTCCGCCGTCGCCGCAAGTCCGCCAACGTCGGGCACTGACCGGACGTGGACGGTCTGTTCTGGAACATCCAGCTGGCCAACTACTACGCTGCCCTGGAGACAGTGGCAGCGGCGGTGGCCGTGCTGATCCTGATTTCCAGCCTCGATGACCTGTTCATCGATATCTGGTACTGGGTCCGCGAAAGCTGGCGCACGCTGACGGTCAAGAAGCGCCGTGAGTACAAGCCGCTGACCCAGCAGGACCTGCTGCAGCGCCCGGAACAGCCGCTGGCGATCATGGTGCCGGCGTGGATGGAATACGACGTCATCGCGCAGATGGTGGAGAACATGATCGATGTGCTCGACTATCGCGAGTACATCGTGTTCGTCGGGACCTATCCCAACGACCAGCAGACCATCGATGAAGTCGAGCGCATGCGCCGACGCTACAAGCGCCTGCGCCGCGTGGAAGTGCCGCATGACGGCCCCACCAGCAAGGCCGATTGCCTGAACTGGTTGATCCTGTCGATCTTCGACTACGAAAAGCGCCACGACATGGAGTTCGCTGGCGTCATCCTGCACGACAGTGAAGACGTGCTGCACCCGATGGAACTGCGTTTCTTCAACTACCTGCTGCCACGCAAGGACATGATCCAGTTGCCGGTGACCTCGCTGGACCGCGAGTGGTACGAACTGGTGGCGGGCGTGTACATGGACGAGTTCGCCGAATGGCATGCAAAGGACCTGGTGGTCCGCGAGAGCGTGTCCGGCATGGTGCCGTCGGCAGGCGTGGGCACCTGTTTCTCGCGACGTGCGCTGCTGGCGCTGAGCGAGGCCACCGGCAACCAGCCGTTCAATACAGACAGCCTGACCGAAGACTATGACGTCGGCGCACGGTTGGCGGCGATGGGAATGCACTCGATCTTCGCCCGCTTCCCGGTGCAGTTCCTGGTGCGGCGACCGTCCTGGTTCGGCTGGGGGCCGGTGCGTGAGCGCACCCAGCAGATGGCGCTGTGCGTACGCGAGTATTTTCCCGACAACTTCCGTGCGTCCTACCGGCAGAAGGCGCGCTGGGTACTGGGGATCGGCCTGCAGAGCTGGGAAACGCTGGGCTGGCGCGGCTCGCTGGCGACCAAGTACCTGCTGGCGCGCGACCGCAAGGGCATCATCACCTCTTTTGTCAGCATCATCGCCTACCTCATCTTCCTGCAGCTGCTGCTGTTCTGGCTGCTGAAGGTGACCGGTGTGTGGAAGCTGCAGTACCCCAGCGTGTTCCAGGCGGGCAGCTGGCAGATGAACGTGGCGTTGCTGACCACCGCTGCCCTGGCCACCCGCGTGCTGCAGCGCTTCTACTTCGTCAACCGGCTGTATGGCTGGGAACACGCGTTGATGTCGATCCCCCGCATGGTGGTCGGCAACATGGTCAATTTCATGGCCACCGCGCGCGCATGGCGGATGTTCCTGGCGTATCTGTTCTTCGGCAAGCGCATGGTCTGGGACAAGACCATGCATGATTTCCCCGATGCTGCGGCACTGGTGCAGACCCGCAAGCGCCTGGGTGAACTGTTGACCACCTGGCAGGCCATCGAGCCCGAGCGCCTTGAACAGGCCCTGCAGCAACAGCAGGGCGGACGCCAGCAGCCCTTGGGCCGGATCCTGTTGTCGCAGGGCTGGCTGGATGACGAAACGCTGGCCGAGGCGATTGCCTTCCAGGGCGATATGCAGCGTGCGGTCATCGACGTCGATTACCTGGCCCGGGGCGGATTCCCGGTCAGCGTCGATGCCTGCGTGCAGTGGCGCATGCTGCCGCTGCCCCCGGTGCAGGAGGGCACCCTGCGCCTGGCTGTGGCCAATCCGTTGTCGGAGGCCGCGCTGGACCTGTTGAAGCAGGAAACCGGCAACACCCAGGTCGAGCAGAGCATTGCCCGCGAAAGCGAGATCAACGCCGGCCTGCGCATGATCAGTGGTGCCGAGCTGTGGCGCATCGATACCGTGCCGTTGCTGGGCGACCTGCTGGTGGAAATGCGCCTGATCGACCACGCCCACTTCGAGATCGCACTGGATGAGTACAAGCCCCAGCGTGATGGACGCATCGGCGACTACCTGGTCAAGCGGGGCATCGCCACCGAAGACGCCATCGCCCAGGCAATGGAAGAACAACGCCGCCGCGCGGCGATGCTGCAGTCGCCGCCTCCCGGAGTTGAAACGGTATGAAGACCTCGCTGCTGTCCACCTTCATCGCCGTCGCCCTGGCGGCCGCTGCTCCGGCATACGCGCAGGCCGACGTGCCATTGCCGCTGTCCGGGCCCGCCTACCGCATGGCCGAGCAGGCGTTCGCCGCCTACGAGCGTGGCGATTACAACACGGCCCTGCGACAGGCCGGCGAAGCGTCGCGGCTGCGCCCGGACGTGGTGCGCCTGCGGTTGCTGCAGATCTATTCGCTGCAGAAGCTCGGTCGCAGTGATGAGGCACGCCAGCAGGCGCGGCGTGCGCTGGATGCGGGCCTGAAGGATCCGGCATTGCCGGGCCTGGCCACCGCGCCGGCAGCCGCTGCCGGCAGCGGCGGTGGTACCCGCGCCGTGCCGGCGGCACGACAGACACCGGCTGAGCGCGCTTACCAGCAGGCATTCGCCATCGCGACCGAAGCCTATACCGCCTACAACAACGACCAGATGGCGGTGGCCGCCAGCAAGGCCGAACAGGCGTTCCGCCAGCAGCCGCAGCAGGGTGCGTGGGCGATGCTGTGGGTCGCCTCGCTGGAAGCGCAGCAGCAGTTGGAGCAGGCCGACGCTGCGGCGGCTACCGCACTGCAGCTGGGCGCACCGAATGTGGCCGATCTGCGCGCCAAGCGCGTGGCATTGGGCCGCCAGCGTGCGGTGAAACCGGCACAGGAGGGCTACCAGGCGCTGATATCGCAGGATTTCCGGGCCGCCGTCGGGTTCGCCCGCGAAGCGGTGGCACGTGCGCCTGACGTCGCCTCGCACCGCCTGCTGCTGATGACCACGCAGTTGCTCGATGGGCAGCTGGCAGAAGCCGAGCGCACCGCCGACCAGGCCCTGGACAACGATGCCGACGATACCGTTGCCCTGGTGATGCGGGCCTATCTGCGCCAGCGCCAGGGCAACACTGCACAGGCCAACGCCGATTTCGACGCGGCCCTGCAGCAGGACTGGCTCGATGACCAGCAGCGCCGCAACGTGCGCCTGCTGGCGGTGGACGCCGCAGTGGCTGCCGGCGATCGCAGCCGTGCCACCGCGCTGCTGGCGCCGCTGCAGGCCGATCCCCTGGACGACGTAGAGGCGTCCTCACGCCAGGGCATCCGCGAGGCGGTGACCCAGCGCGAAAAGGCGATCCGTGGCGCACGCGCCGGCCAGACCCTGACGCTGCAGTCCTATCCGGCGCCGTTCCAGCAGTGCCGCGATACGCCTTACGGCACCCAGTGCGAACTGATGCCCGCCGATCTGCAGGGCGAAGGCGGCCCGGCACAGCGCGCCTATGCGGCCTATGGCCGGCAGGATTACCAGCAGGCCATCAGCGAAGCGCGCCAGGCCGTGCAGGAAACTCCGGACAGTGCGACCTTGCAGGGGCTGCTGACCACGACCCTGGCCGCCGGCAACCGCAGCCAGCAGGGCGAGGCGCGCCAGCGCCTGGACAGCGCGCTGGCCACCCACCCTGATGATGCGGGCCTGCTGATGCAGCGTGGCTACCTCAATCAGGCCGCGCGCGAGCCGGCGCTGGCGCTGGCTGACTTCCAAGCCGCCGAGGCCACCGGCAAGGCGCCCAGGACGGTGATGATGGACCAGGCCTATGCCAGTGCCGCCAGCGGCGATCACCGCCAGGCCGTGACCCTGCTGCGCGGCGCGATCGACGCTGCCGACGCCGGCCAGCTGCCACTGGACAAGGCGCAGCGCTACAACACGCGCAGCGCCATCGCCGGCTACTCGCGCGACTGGGGCGTGACCGCTTCGGCCGGCTACCGCGGGTCGCGCCAGGCGGCCACCAACCTGGGCGGGGCATCGATCAGCACGCCCGGCGCTTCGGTGTTCAGCACCCTGGAAGCCTTCTGGCGGCCGCAGGCCACCAACAACCAGCACGGCACGCTGGAAGCCTACGCACGTATCGCCAATACCTTGTACGACGAAGGCGGTACGTTCGAATCGTTGCTGTTCACCGACCCCTGCACCGGGCAGGCGACGCCGGACAACCGTGAACGCGCCGAGCGCCTCAGCCGTTCGCGTTCGATCGCCGGCTGGCCGTCCACCGTCGGTTCGTTCGGCGTGCGCTATGCCTTCGGCCAGACCGGCCTCAGCGTCGGCCTGGAACGCCGCCAGTTCCTCGGCAGCGCGACCCGGCGCGGCGGCATCTACGCCGACTCCGCCGCCATCCGCTGCCAGATCCAGATCGAATCCGAACGCCCGCTGCAGGCCAACCTGCTGGCCCGTTACCGGCTCAACGACAGCGCCGGTGGCTGGATGACCTACGCCACCTACGGGTTCTACAACGGCACCGGCGTGCGCACCGACGTCAGCCAGTGGTGGACCGTCAGCGGCTATGCCCAGGCCGGCCTGAGCTGGGATGACAACCGCGCCCACTTCACCGTTGATGCGCTCGATGCCAACGGTGCCCCGTCCCAGCGCGTAAGCGAATCCAATGGTCGCCTGCGTCGCCAGCAGGCCTTTGCCGCAGCCGAACTTCGCGCCGGGCGCAACTATCGCTTCGGTGCCGACCAGACCCGCTGGCTGGTCACCCCGTACCTGGTGCTGGGCGCGGACTGGCAGGACCAGCGCTCGCGGGTGCGCGGCATCGACTATCCCGGCATCGGGCCGCAGTCGTTCAACCTGTCCGACACCCAGCGCAGCTGGTCGCTCGGGGCCGGTCCTGGCGTCGGCGTCCGTTACTGGTTCCGCGAAGACCACTACAACGCGGCGCGCTCCTACCTGGACCTGTCGGTGTCTTACCGCTTCGCCATCGGCGGCGGCGATACCCAGCGGGCCAAGGGACTGTTCGCCACTGCCACCCTTTACTACTGATGCTGCATGAAGGATCTGCCGATGAAATCAGTTTTCTCTGCAACGCTGCGCGTACCGTCCGCGCGTAGACCGCGCCTGCTGCTGGCCGCCGTGTGCGCGCTGGCCGCCGCCGGTCCCCTGCAGGCGCAGGCACCTGCCGCGCCCGTTGCCGCGGCCAACCAGGACTCGTCCATCGTGCTGACCGGCAAGGATGGCTGGCTGTTCCCAGCCTGGGGCAGCCTGACCGACGTCGATGGTGCCGCCGTCGCCCGCAACACGGCGCTGATCGCCGAGGCACAGCGCGCGCTGGCCGCCGCCGGGGTCAAGCTGCAGGTGCTGGTGCTGCCGGACAAGGCCCTGTTCTATGAAGACAAGCTGCCCGATGGCAAGCGGCTGGGCGATGCGGTGCGTGGCCGCTACGCGTTGGAACTGGAGGGGTTGGTCAATGCGCACGTGCCCGCTGTCGATGCGTTGCAGGCGATGCGGCAGGTCAAGCAGGGCGGCCAGGAGGTGTTCTATCGCAGCGACCAGCACTGGACCCAGCCGGCCGCCGACGCCGTGGCCGCTGCCGTCGCCGCGAAGGTGAAAGAGCAGGTACCGACCCTGGCCGGGCAGGCCGGCAGCGGCATGCCGCTGGGCAGCGAGATCAAGGAACGCCGCTTCGGCGATCTGGCCGAGCTGTTCCTGACCGATGAACAGCGCAGGGCGATCGGCCGCGACACCTTCACCGTACGCCGCCAGGCAGAACAGCAGTCGCTGCTGGACGATGCACCGGCGCCGGTGCACGTGACCGGCCACAGCATGGTGCAGCCGTACTTCGGTTTCCCGCAGAAGCTGTCCAACCTGATCGACCGCCCGGTATCGGTGAACTGGAAGCCCGGCAACGTCGGCCACTGGGTGATGCTGCTGGAATACCTGGAATCACCCGGGTTCAAGCAGAACAAGCCGCAGGTGCTGGTCTGGCAGATGTTCGAACCGTCCTACCCGCAGGGCCCGGATGCACGTGGCCAATGGGACAACGCCTCGATCATGACCCCAGAGCAATGGAAGGCGCGCCTGCACAAGGCGCTGGGGCAGTGATCCGATGAATGCCCGTCCCGGGGCGCCCGCGCCCCTGCCACCTGCTGCCCCACCGCGTGCCCATCGGCTGACCGCCGTGGTGGTATCGGCATTGCTGCTGATCGGCGTCTGCGCCGGTGCCTGGATGCTGGCCAACGCCAGGCTGCCGGCCGAGAAACTGCTGCCCTCGCGCTGGGCAGATGGCGAAGCCGGGCAGGCGATCAACCAGGCCCTGCGGCTGCCGATCCAGGCCCAGGGCGACCTGCTGGGGGCGGCCGTGCGCTATCGCCTGCTGGGCGATCTTGGCGAGCAGGTGGCGCTGGGGTGCCCGGGCTGGCTGTTCTACCGCGATGGCCTGCGTCCGCAGCCGGGTGCCGGTGCCAAGGTATTCAACGATCGCGTGCGCCTGATGCAGCACTGGTCGCAGCAGTTGCAGGCCACCGGCGCGAAGCTGCTGGTGGTGGTGGTGCCGGACAAGTCGCGCATCGAGCAGGCGCACACCTGTGGCCTGCGCTATTCCGAACCGATGCGTGCGCGCTACGGGCAGTGGCGGCAGGCGCTGGCGGCGGCGAAGGTCCCCAGTGTCGATCTGCTGCCGGTGTTGTCCGGGCAGGACGCGCCGGTGTTCTTCCGCACCGACGTGCACATGAACCGCATCGGCGCGCAGCGTGCCGCCGACGCAGTGAGCGCGGTGGCGCTGCCGTTGCTGGGCGGGCAGGGCAGCCAGGCATTCGAGGTCGGAGCGCCGGGCACGCCCAAGCCACGCATGGGCGACCTGATCGTGCTGGCAGGCCTGGAACACGCGCCGCCATCATGGCGGCCGCCGTTGGACCTGGAGCCGGAGCAGGTCATCGCGCCGCTGCGCAGCGGTGGACTGCTGGACGACACCCCGCCGGTGGAGGTGCTGCTGCTGGGCAGCTCCAACGGCCGCCGCAGCCTGTTCGCAGAACGCCTGGGCCATGGCCTGGGGCGCGAAGTGTGGAACCAGAGCATGGACGGCGGCCAGTTTTCCGGCGCACTGCTGGCGGCGCTGCCGCAGCAGCCGACGTGGCCACCCACCGTGAAACTGGTGATCTGGGAATTTTCCGAAATGGCCCTGTCCCTGCCGCTGACCGAAGGCGAGCAGAAGGCATTGGCCGGTATCGACTGAGCGCCGACCGACCATGCTGTTCAACTCTTTCCTGTTCCTGCTGATTTTCCTGCCGATCGCGCTGGGCGTGCACTACCTGCTGGGCGCGTTGCGGCCCCGGCTGGCCGCGCTGTGGCTGTGCGTGGCCTCGATCGTGTTCTACGGCTGGTGGAATCCGCAGTTCGTGATCCTGCTGGCCGGCTCGATCATCTTCAACTACCTGGTCAGCCTGGTGATCCTGTCGCTGGCCAAGCGTCCCCGGTTGCAGCTGCTGGCCACCGCGCTGGGCGTGGCCGCCGACATCCTGCTGCTGGTGCATTACAAGTACTTCGCGGCAATGGTGAACTTCGTCCACGACATCGGCTTCAACGTCGGCCCGATGGACACGCTGATCCTGCCGCTGGGCATTTCCTTCTTCACCTTCACCCAGATCGGCTACCTGCTGGACTGTCGTGCCGGCGTGGTCAACGATCGCAGCCCGCTCAGCTATGTCCTGTTCGTGACCTTCTTCCCGCACCTGATTGCCGGCCCGATCCTGCACCACAAGGAGATGATGCCGCAGTTCAGCAAGCGCGAGACCTATCGTTTCCAGGCCGAGAACCTGTCCATTGGCGGCATGCTGTTCGTCATCGGCCTGGCCAAGAAGGTCCTGCTCGCCGACAGCATCGCCCCGTATGCCGATGCCGGTTTCGCCTCCACAGGTGATGTGCAGTTCTGGGGCGCGTGGGCCACCGCGCTCAGCTATGCGCTGCAGCTGTACTTCGATTTTTCCGGTTATTCGGACATGGCGCTGGGCCTGGCCCGCATGTTCGGCATCCGCTTCCCGCTGAACTTCAATTCGCCGTACAAGGCCACCAGCATCATCGACTTCTGGGCGCGCTGGCACATGACGCTCACCCGTTACATCACCGCCTACCTGTACTACCCGGTAGCGATGGCCGTGACCCGTTGGCGCACCCGCCATGGCCGTGCCACCGGCCCTACCGCAGTGGCATCGGCTGGCGGCTTCTTCTCGATGATCGTGCTGCCCACCGTATGGGCGATGGGCCTGGCCGGCATCTGGCATGGTGCCGGCATGCAGTTCCTGATCTTCGGCCTGCTGCATGCCGGCTACCTGGTCATCAACCACGCGTGGCGGGTCTTTGTCGGCGGTCGCAAGCCGGCCGCGATGCGAAAACTCAATCCGTTCCAGCACGCCGGCTACCTGCTGCTGACCTTCGGCGCGGTGCTGGTGGCGCAAGCGTTCTTCCGCGCCGATGGCGTGCACGATGCGTGGCAGCTGGTGCAGGGCATGTTCGGCGTGCGCGGTTGGGAAAGCATGGAGAACCTGGGCCATGTCGCGGGCATGGGCCTGGCCGATGGTGTGCGCCTGCTGCTGGGCCATCACCTGCAGCTGCTGTACATCCTGCTGGCACTGGCCATTGTCTGGCTGGCACCGAACGCGCACCAGATCATGGGCGTGTACTCTCCCGCGCTGGCCAAGCCCAGCCCGGCGCCGCGCGCGTGGATGCGCTGGCAGCCCAACTGGGCCTGGCTGCTGGTGATGCTGGTGCTGCTGTCGCTGTGCCTGCTGAACCTGCACAAAGAAACCCGTTTCCTTTACTTCCAGTTCTGACAAGGTGGATTCCAACATGGACAAGCAGACAATCCAGAACCAGCTCATCGACATCGTCGAGGCGGTGATTGGTACCCGCGTGCAGCCGGACGAGTACATGGAATCGTTCTTCGATTCGATGTCCAAGGTGCAGCTGATGGTCGAGGTCAAGGACCGCCTTGGCGTCACCCTGCCGGTGGATGAAATCGATGCCCTGGTTGATTCGGTGCAGGTGCTGGCCGACTACGTGGCCGAGCACGGCCCCCGCTGATCGCCTGCGGGCACCGGAGGTAGCACGATGTACTTCGATTTCGACCAATGCCGATTCGCCGACCTGGATGTCGCCACGCAGGCTCCCGCCCTGCATGCGGCCGATGGGGTACTTGACTGGGCCGGGCTGCATCGTGCCACCCAGCAGTGGATCGACCGTGCGCGTGCTGCCGGCCTGGTGCACGGTGACGCATTGGTGATCTCCGGGCACAAGGAATCGGCCTTCGTGGTGGCCATGCTCGGCTGCCTCTGCCTGGGCGTGACCTACGTACCGGTGGACACCATCAACCCGCCAGCGCGCCTGCAGCGCATCACCACGCTGGTGCATGCGCGTGCGATCTACGATGCGGCCCTCGATGCGTTCCTGCCCGGTGCCGATGCGCCACGTGCGCTGGCGGTGCCGGACCTGGCCTACATCATGTTCACCTCCGGCAGCACTGGCGACCCCAAGGGCGTGCAGATCGGCCGCGACAGTGTTGCCCTGTTCACCGGCTGGATCCGCGACTGCCTGGCGCTGGGCCCGGCGCCGGCGTTCATGAACCAGATGCTCTTCAGTTTCGACTTCTCGCTGTTCGACCTGTGTGGCGCGCTGGGCCTTGGGGGCTGCTGCGTGCTGTGCCCGCGCGAGGTGATCGCCAGCAGCGAGCATTTCGTCGACCATCTGCGCGATTCGCGCGTGGCCGTATGGGCATCCACGCCCTCGTTCGTGCGCCAGCAGATGCTCAATCCGCGTTTCGACGCCGCGCACCTGCCCGACCTGCAGGTGTTCGTGTTCGGTGCCGAGTCGCTCACACCGCGCGTGGCTGAAGAACTGTGGGCGCGTTTCCCGCAGGTACGCATCATCAATTCCTACGGGCCAACCGAAGCGACCTGTTCCACCACATGGGTGGAGATCGATCCGGCCCTGCGTGCGGCGGCACCCAACCCGTTCCCGATCGGCATCGGCAAGCCCTATGCCGAGGTGTTCCTCGATGACGGTGAGATCTGCATGGCCGGCGACCATGTGATGCGGGGTTATCTCGAGCGCCCGGACCTGGATGCCGGCGTGTTGTTCGAACACAACGGCAAGCGCGCGTACCGCAGTGGTGATCTGGGTGATGTCGACGCGCAGGGCCGGTTCTACTTCCGTGGCCGCCGCGACGACCAGATCAAGCTCAATGGCTACCGCATTGAACTGGCCGAGGTCGATGTCGGCCTGGCCCGCCTGCCTGGCGTGGTCGCGGGTGCCGCCGTGGTACTGCGGCGACCCGATGGCAGCCTGGTGCGGATGATCGGCTTTGTCGAAACCACCCAGCCACAGACCGGCCCACTGCAGCGTCCGCCAGCGGACCTGGCGGATTGGAAGGGCCTGCTCGAACGTTACATGCCGCCCTATATGATTCCTTCCGAGCTGTTCGCCGTGGATGCCCTGCCGCAGACGATCAGCAACAAGGTGGATCGCAAGCAACTGGAGCAGCGCTACCAGATCCTGGCGCGCACGCTCCGCACGACGGAGAAACCCGCATGAACACTGTCCTGAAATCGCTGGTCGCCACCGCGCTGCTGCTGTCGCCGTGCGCAGCCTTCGCCCAAGGCGCACCGGAAGGGCGCCTGGCCCAGTTGTATGCCGCGCGCCCGCCCGCTGGCTCTGCCTTCGTGCGCGTGCTCAACCCGGGCAGCACGGTGCTCAAGGCCGGTATCGGCAATGGCGCCGACCAGAACGTCGGGCCGGCAACACGCGCTACCCGTTATGCGATCGTTGAAGGCGGCAAGCCGTTCAGCGTGCGCGTGGCCGGCAAGGCCCGCACGCAGCCAGCGGTGGCCGCCGGCAGTTTCACCACCCTGGTGCTGGATGCCGGCGCAGCGGCCAAGCCCTTCAACGTGCTCGAAGACGGTGGTGGCAGCAGCGACGCCCTCAAGGCCGAGATCCGCTTCTACAACCTTGCCGCCAATTGCCCCCAGGGCAAGCTGGCCATGGCCGACAAGGGCGCAGTGGTGTTCCCGGCGGTTGCCGCCGGCCGCAGCGCCGCGCGTGGCATCAATCCGGTCAAGGCGCGGCTGGTGGCCGGTTGCGGTGGCAAGGACAGTCCCGCACTCGAACTTCCCGCGCTGCAGCCCGGCGA
Organism: Stenotrophomonas sp. DR822; assembly: GCF_019793815.1. Classification (NCBI taxonomy): domain Bacteria; kingdom Pseudomonadati; phylum Pseudomonadota; class Gammaproteobacteria; order Lysobacterales; family Lysobacteraceae; genus Stenotrophomonas; species Stenotrophomonas sp. DR822. The sequence goes on along the minus strand of NZ_CP081826.1, from coordinate 2,075,756 downwards.
TCACTACAGCCTGTTCCTGACCGGTACCGCCAACGCACCGGTGCTGCAGGGCCAGCTCAGTGGCACCGACGCGGTGGGCCGCTGATCCGATGGCAGACCGGCCGGTATTCCGCGAGGACCACGCACTGTTCCGCGACCAGGTCCGTCGCTTCATCGACGCACAGATCGCGCCCGGCTACGCGCAATGGGAGCGCGATGGCATCACGCCACGCGCGCTGTGGCGCGCGGCCGGCGAGGCCGGCCTGCTGAACTGCCAGCTGCCCGAGCCGTACGGCATGGGAGGCGACTACGGTCATGCCGCCTGCGTGATCGAAGAACTGGCACGCGCCAACTATCTGGGCATCGGCTTCTCGATCCACTCGGACATGGTCGCGCCCTACCTGATGCAGTACGCCACGCCAGCCGTGCGCGATGCCTGGTTGCCGAAGATGGCACGGGGTGAAGCGATCGGTGCGATCGCGATGACCGAGCCCAGCGCCGGCAGTGACCTGAAGACGATCCGCACCCGTGCCGACGTAGTGGACGGCGGCTATCGATTGAACGGGCAGAAGACCTGGATCACCAATGGCAGCAATGCCGACGTCGCCGTGGTGGTGGCCACTGTCGCCCCGGAACTCGGAGCCGGCGGCCTGACGTTGTTCTGCGTGGACCTGGCCGCTGCCGGTGTCAGCCGCGGTGCGCCGATGGCCAAGATCGGCCAGCATGCGCAGGACACCACCGAACTGTTCTTCGAAGACGTGTTCCTGCCGGCCGATCACCTGCTGGGCGAGGAACGGTGCGGCTTCGGTTACCTGGAAGAACACCTGGCGTCCGAACGGCTGGCCATCGCGTTGCGCGCGGCCGCCTCGGCCGAAGGCATGCTGGCTGAGACGGTGGCCTACGTGCGGCAACGCAAGGCCTTCGGTCGCCTGCTGATTGATCACCAGAACACGCGCTTCGTGCTGGCCTCGGCCACGGCACAGCTGGCGATGCTGCGCAGCTTCCTCGACCAGTGCCTGGGCGAGCAGATCAGCGGGCAACTGGATCCCACCCGCGCGGCGATGGCCAAGCTCAACGCCACCGAAGTCCAAGGCAAGGTGCTGGACGACCTGTTGCAGCTGCACGGCGGCTACGGATACAGCAACGAATATGGCATAGGGCGTGCCTGGGCCGACGCGCGTGCACTGCGGATTTTCGGTGGCACCAGCGAGATCCTGCGCGACATCATCGGCCGCACGCTGTAACGCTTTTTGCGGGTCGGTACCGGGGTCAGATTCCCCAGCGCTTGCGCAAGGTGGCCGCTTCCGGCGTGTCCTGCGACAGCCAAGGGTCCAGCGCATATACCAGCACGTGTTCGGCGCCGCTGTCGCGCGCCCAGGCCAGCTGCCGCTCGATACGTGCGGCATCAGCGGTTTCGCCCTTGAACTGGGTGCCATCGTTGTTCTCGCCGGGCAGCTCGCGGAACAGCTCGACGATGGCATCGAAGGCCACGCCGCGCGTGCGCAGATGCTGCAGCAGCGGCTGCAGCTGCTGTACGTTGCCGGCGCCGGCAACACCCACGCCGTCCTGCACCATGGGCCTGACCGCAGCCTGGGCGAGAACGGCATCCCACAAGGTCACCAGGTCGCCCTGGGTCTGCAGACGGCTGAAATAGCAGGAAACCGCGCAGTCGCCACCACGCTCGACCGCCGCCTGGGCGATGCCGTGCAGCCACTGCGCCAGCCATTGTTGACGGGCGGGATCGGCCCAGTGGTACTGCTCCAGTTCGTAGGGGATGTACCAGCCATTGAATGCCTGCACGCGCGACCAGGGTGCCTGTGCCAGCCAGGCCCGCGCCTGCGCCAGGCTGTCGGCGAAGAAGGCCTGCAGTGCGGCGTCGTCTCCGCCGATGGCCTGCCACCAGCGTTGCTGGAACGGCAGGCCGACGCGAACGGCGATACCGGCTTCCGAGGCTGCGGTGAACAGCATGCGCACACTGGCATCGGGTAGCTGCCAATCACCCTCGGCGCCACCGACGATGCCGCTCCATTGCAGCACCAGCTGCCTGCAGCCGAGCCTGCGCGCCAGTTGCAGCGAGCGCTGCCAATCGGCCATGCGCCACTGCAGGTGGCTGCGCCACGGCTGCAGGAAGGTGCCGTCCACCTGTTCCGGCAGCGAACAGCCGGGCAGGGTGGTCAATGCCGCCGCAACGGGCGCCAGCAGGGCGGCGCGCAGCAGGCGCCGGCGCAGCGGCGAAGACGGATCGGGAGGCAGGGGAGGCGTGGACATGCCGTCATCATCCCAGAGCACCGTTGGCAACGGGTGAACCGGGCCATGCATGATGAACATGCGCTCGCCGGATCACTCCAGCGCGTAACGCAGCACGAACAGCACCGCCACCAGCCACACCGCCGGGTGCACCTCGCGCCAGCGGCCGGTGCCGGCCTTCAGCGCGGCATAGGCAATGAAGCCGAACGCCAGACCGTTGGCGATGGAATAGGTGAACGGCATCGCCAGCGCACACAGCGCGGCGGGTACCGATTCGGTCAGGTCGCTCCAGTCCACTTCCACCAGTTCGCGCAGCATCAGTCCGGCCACGAACAGCAGCGCCGGCGCGGTGGCATAGCCGGGCACCATCGCCGCCAGCGGCGAGAACAACAGCGCGGCCAGGAACAATGCAGCGACCACCAGTGCGGTCAAACCGGTACGGCCACCCACCTGCACGCCCGAGGCGCTTTCGGCGAAGGCGGTGGTGCTGCTGGTGCCCAGCAGCGAGCCGGCCACGATCGCCGTGCTGTCGGCCAGCAGCGCGCGGCCGAACCGCTTCTGCGCACCCGGCAGTTTCAGCAGGCCGGCACGGCCGACCACGCCATACAGCGTGCCGGTGGCATCGAACACTTCCACCAGCACGAACACCAGCACCACCTGCAGCAGCACCGCGATCGGCGCGCCGCCGTTGTGGTGCAGCAGGCCAGGCAGGTCCAGCTGCAGGAAGGTCGGCGCCAGGCTCGGCGGCAACGACACCAGCCCGTGGTACTGCAGATCGCCCAACGCCCAGCCGGCCGCGGTCACCGCCAGGATGCCGATCAGGATCGCACCGCGCACACGCCGCGCTTCCAGGATCGCGATCAGCAGGAAGCCGCCCAGTGCCAACAGCGGTGGCGCGGTATTGAGCGGGCCCAGCGCCACCAGCGTGTCCTCGTTGCCGATGATCACGCCGGATTTCTGCAGCGCGATGATGGCCAGGAACAGGCCGATGCCGGCCACGATCGCTGACCGCAACGACGCCGGAATGCCCGACACCAGCCATGCGCGCACGCCGGTCAGCGACAGCACCAGGAACACCAGGCCGGAAATGAACACCGCTGCCAGCGCCTGCTGCCAGGGCAGGCCGGCAGCGCCGACCACGGTGAAGGCGAAGAACGCATTCAAGCCCATGCCCGGGGCCATGCCCACCGGGAAGTTGGCCGCCAGCGCCATCACCACCGAGCCCAGCGCCGCGGCCAGGCAGGTGGCCACGAACACCGCCCCAGCATCCATGCCGGTGGTGCCCAGGATCTCGGGATTGACGAAGACGATGTAGGACATCGTCAGGAAGGTGGTGACACCGGCCAGCAGTTCGGTGCGCACGGTGGTGCCGTGCTGCTGCAGCTGGAACAGGCGTTCGAACAGGGACATCGCAGATCTCTCGTACCTGCACGCCCTGCCGCCCGAAGGACCGGCGGGTGCGTCGCCAGGCGGTTAGAAGTGGTAGTTCAACTTCAGCGTAACGCTGCTGTAGTTGGTATGGAAGCTGCGTCGCGCCGCAGCCGGGTAGTTGGGATCTTCCAGGTAAACCGGGCTGGAGCCCAGATGGGTGTAACGGTACTCCGCACCCGCCGAAAGCTGGTCGCTGAAGCGGTACAGCACGCCCGCGCCGACGTTCGCGCCGGTGGATACATGGGACGCGCGGGTTTCAAATTCGGCCACGCGGCAGCCGTTGGTGGCCTCCACCAGCGACTTGTCGCAGCCCAGCGAAAACTCCTGGCGGGCCACGCTCACGCCGGCGCTGACGTACGGCAGCCACTGGCCCGCCGCGTAACCCAGCGTCAGGTTGACTGCGCCCGAACGGGTCACCGCATCCTTGCCGTAGTAAGGGCTGTACTGGTGGTTGTCGCGGTCCTTCCACTGCTGGGTGATGTTGCCGAAGGAAAGGGTGCCTTCGATCCCGGCAACCACATTGTTGTCGAACTGCCAGTTGCGGCCGGCCTGCAGCCCGCCAGCAAAGCCGCGGATGCTCTTTTCAGAGGCATTGGCGTTGCTGCGGTCCTGGCTGTGGCCTTCGCCATGGCTGGCATGGGCACCCAGGTAGATGCCTTCCCAGTTCGCCGGCGCGGCTGCGGCAGTGCCCGACAGCAGCAGCGCTGCCGTGGTGGAGATCAGTGCTTTCATGGTGTTTTCCTACGAGGGGGATGAATCGGGTGCGTAGGAAAACCGAAGCGTTGGGCCGGGAACATACAACGAGTTGCAAAGTACGGATGATGCCGTGTGCGACAAGGAATCAACACTGCTTTACACGTGCAGCCTTCAGCCGGGTGGCGTCGAAGCGCGCCGCGAAAGGGTCAAAAGCGACAACAAGAATCGATTGCGGCCCATGAAAGGCGAAAGGCCGCGCGAGCGCGGCCTTTCGTTCTTGCTTACTTCAGCGCCTTGAAGCGCAGGCGCTTCGGCGCAGCGTCGTCGCCCATGCGGCGGCGCTTGTCTTCTTCGTACTCGCGGTAGTTGCCCTGGAAGAACTCCACGTGCGAATCGCCTTCGAACGCCAGGATGTGGGTCGCGATGCGATCCAGGAACCAGCGGTCATGCGAAATGACGAAGGTGTTGCCCGGGAACTCCAGCAGCGCATCTTCCAGCGCACGCAGGGTTTCGATGTCCAGATCGTTGGACGGTTCGTCGAGCAGCAGCACGTTGCCACCCTGCAGCAGGGTCTTGGCCATGTGCAGGCGGCCACGCTCACCACCGGACAGCGAACCGACCATCTTCTGCTGGTCCTGGCCCTTGAAGTTGAAGCGGCCGATGTAGGCGCGCGACTGGATCTCGATGCCGTTGATGTTGAGGATGTCCAGGCCGCCCGCGATTTCCTGGAACACGCTGTGGTTGCCTTCCAGCGCGTCGCGGCTCTGGTCCACGTAGGACAGCTGCACGGTCGGGCCGACCACGATCTCGCCGGTGTCCGGCTTTTCCTGGCCGGTGATCATCTTGAACAGGGTCGACTTACCGGCACCGTTGGGGCCGATGATGCCGACGATGGCGCCCGAGGGCACCAGGAAGTTCAGGTTGTCGAACAGCAGGCGGTCGCCGAACTTCTTGGAGACGTTCTTGAATTCCATCACCGCCTGGCCCAGGCGCTCGCCCGGCGGGATGAAGATTTCATTGGTCTCGTTGCGCTTCTGGTAATCGACCGACTGCAGCTCTTCCAGGCGGGCCAGACGGGCCTTGCCCTTGGTGCGGCCGCCCTTGGCGTTCTGGCGCGACCACTCCAGTTCCTTCTGGATCGCCTTCTGGCGAGCCTTTTCCTGGTTGTCTTCCTGCTTCAGGCGCTCATCCTTCTGGGTCAGCCAGTCGGTGTAGTTGCCCTTCCACGGAATGCCGCGGCCACGGTCCAGTTCCAGGATCCACTCGGCGGCGTTGTCCAGGAAGTAGCGATCATGGGTGACCGCCACGACGGTGCCGGTGTAGCGCGCCAGGAACTGTTCCAGCCATTCCACCGACTCGGCGTCGAGGTGGTTGGTCGGTTCGTCGAGCAGCAGCATGTCCGGCTTCTGCAGCAGCAGGCGGCACAGCGCCACGCGGCGCTTTTCACCACCGGACAACTTGCCGACGATGGCATCCCACGGCGGCAGGCGCAGCGCATCGGCGGCCACGTCCAGCTGGTTTTCCAGCGTGTGCGCATCGCCGGCGGCGAGGATCGCCTCCAGGCGCTCCTGTTCCTTGGCCAGCGCGTCGAAATCGGCGCCTTCTTCGGCATAGGCGGCGTAGACCGCGTCCAGCGCAGCCTGTGCCTGCAGCACTTCGCCCACGCCTTCTTCAACCGCTTCACGCACGGTCTTGGTCGGGTCCAGCTCCGGTTCCTGCGCCAGGTAGCCAACCTTGATGCCGGCCTGCGGACGGGCTTCGCCCTCGAAATCGGTGTCCACGCCGGCCATGATCTTCAGCACGGTGGACTTGCCGGCGCCGTTCAGGCCCAGCAGGCCGATCTTCGCGCCCGGGAAGAAGGACAGCGAGATGTCCTTGATGATCTGCCGCTTGGGCGGGACCACCTTGGACACGCGGTTCATGGTGTAGATGTATTGCGAGGACATGAGGTCTCCGTAGGCGCGACCCTGCGCCCGGTCCGTCACGGGGAACTTCCCGTTGCGGCAGCGGGCACAGACTGAATGGAATACCCCCAATTATAGCCGGAAGCGCTTACGCCCCGCGCCGTCCGCAGCGCCCGGGGCTGGCCGAGGACTGAATGGGCCGTCACAGTCCCGCAGCGGGAAGCGTTTCCAGCCGGAAACCGTTCAGATCGAATGCGCAATATGGGCTCACCACCCACCCCAGCAGAGGTCTCCCATGCACATCCATCGACTCATGGCCGGCGCCGTGGCCTCTGTACTGGCGCTGGGCGCCATCGCCCCGGCCTTCGCCGACAACGACCACCGTGGTCGCGACCACGACCGCCGTGAATGGCGCGAAGATCGCCGCGAGTGGCGCCACGACCGCCGCGACTGGGAACGCGACCGCCGCGAAGCGCGCCGTGACTACCGCCACGACCGCCGCTACGACCATGGCTACTACCGCCCGGCACCGCCGCCGCCGCGCGTGGTCTACAGCCCGGGCTACCGGCCCGGCTATGGCTATGGCTGGCAGCGCGGCCACCGCTACCGCGATTACTACCGCGGCCCGATCTACGTGGTGAACGACTACCCGCGCTACCACCTGCGCCGCCCGCCGTCCGGCCACCACTGGATCCGCGATGACCGCGGCAACATGCTGCTGGTGGCCGTGGCAACCGGCATCATCGCCGACTACATCATCAACAACCGTTGATGCAGCGCCGGGGGTCGGATCCCTTTCCAACGGAAAGGGCTCTGACCTGATCGGAAAAAAAAGAAGGGCGCCACAAGGCGCCCTTCTTCATTCAACCGGCCAACCTCCCGGTCAGAACGCCACCGACCAGTCCAGCTGCGCCCCCAGATCGCGCTGGCCATCGCCACGGCGGCCCTGCATCTGCAGCGCCACGCGGCTGTTGTCGGTCGGGCTCACCGCCACGCCGAACTGGGCCAGCGCGCTGCGACGGGCCAGCGGCGCACCGCTGATCGCAAAACCCTGCGTGCCTTCCACGAAGCGTGCATCGACCTGCGGCAGGCGATCGCCGCCCGCCACCTGCCAGCCCACGCGCGCGGTCAGCGCCGCACGATCACGCTGGCCACCGCTGATGTCCCAGTCCGCGCGCAGCGCAGCCAGGCCGGTGCGGTAACGTGCGCTGCCGCCGTTCCACCGCAGGGCACTGTGGCCGCCGTGTTCCTGGCTGCCGTCGCTTTCCAGGCGCACCTGGGCCACTTCGATTTCCGGGGTCAGCTGCAGGCGCGCGCCGCCGAAGGTCCAGCCGGCACGCAGGAACGCGGTCGTGCCGGTGGCGTCCTCGCGGGCGGACAGGCCTTCGTCCAGGCGGGTGCCGACCTTTGCGGTGCGCGTGCTGTCGGTGCGGTAGTCGGCACGGCTGACACCGGCACGCAGGCTCAGGCCCTGCCAGCGGTACTGGCCGTACACGCCGTACTCGGTGCTGTCGGTCTCGCTGCGTGCATCGCGCTGGGCCAGGCGGCTGACCAGCTGCTGCTGGCCGGCGGCCACGCCCACTTCCAGCGATTCACCCAGGCGCCAGCCGGCACCGGCCATGACGCCGTGCTGCGACGAACGCAAGCCGGTGTTGTCCGCGCCGGCATCGGTGCGGCGCTGGCCGGCGTTGCCGCCGATCCAGGCGTGCACGCCCGGGGCGATCTCGGCACCCATCGTGAGACCGTCCAGATGGCGGTCGATGCCCTCGTGCAGGAAGCGGTTCTGCAGCAGTGCGCCGCGGTGCGCGGCATGGATCTCACCGCTCAGGCTGTCGAAGGCCGGCACCACCTCGGCCAGGTCCAGCCGTACCACCGCCTCATACACGGCGTTGCCATTGCCCAGCGCTTCCACCGCGCCGGCCACCGCCTTCTGGTTGGGGTTCACCACCACATCGGGGAAGGCCAGATCGATATCCGGCATGGCGATATCGTTGCGGGCCAGGGTCAGGTAGACGTTGCTGGCGTCGTAGTCCAGCGTGGGGGTCAGGAAGGCCAGCGTGCTGCTCACGCCGGAGAACGTGCCCTGCACGCCCTGCGTCGCGCTCAGGATGGTGTAGCGGGTGCGTGGCTGCCAGTCACCCTCGCTGGCGATGGCCACCGTATTGCCACCCTGCAGCGTTGCGCCGCCGCCCACCTGCACGCGGTCGCCGGCGCCATCGGCGCCCAGATCCACCAGGTAACGCGAGCCGTTCTCCATCAGCAGGCTGCCGGTCATCGACAGCGTGCCGAAGGCCGTGGCCGAACCCGGTGCCAGGGTGGCGCCGTCGCGGATGACGACGTTGCCCAGCTGGCCGTCACCGCTCAGCTCGGTGCCAGTGCCCAGGTCGGCCAGGCCGCCCAGGCGGCCATGCACGTCAAGCGCGCCGGCCTGCACGCGCGTGGTACCGGTGAAGCCGCTGCTGTCGCCCGACAGGCTCAGCAGGCCCGCATCCAGCTTGACCACATCGCCCGCGCCGGACAGCACGTTGTTGAACAGGGTCTGGCCATTGCGCTGCAGCTGCAGCGTCGCGCCCGATGCCACGTCCACCGCGCCACGGATCGCACCGTTGCCAGCCAGCACAAGGGTGCCCTGTTCAATGCGGGTACCGCCGCTGTAGCTGTTGTTGGCATGGGTGGTCAGCGTGCCGCTGCCGGTCTTGCGCAGTGCGCCGGTGCCGGTCAGGCGGCCGCTGAACATCGCATCGACCTGGTCGGTGTCTACCGTGGCGACACCGTCCAGCGCCATTTCAACGTTGCTGGTGAAGGCCTTGCTGGTCAGGTGCAGGGTGCCATCGGCAATCAGCACGTTGGCCGTGCCGGCGCCCTGGTAGATCAGGCCGCCGGCCAGGTTCAACGTGCCCTGCGGACCAATGGTCAGCGAGCCACGGCTGCCGCTGGCGCCGGCCAGGCCCAGCGCGTCGTTGACCGTCAGCGCACCGCCGTCATACACCGACACGCTGCCGTTGCCCTGATTGCCGACGGTCAGGCGGCCCATGCTGGCCGAACTGCCAGCGTCGGCCACGCGGAAGCTGCCTTCGCCCTGCGTGCTCTCACCCACGCCCACGTTGCCTGCGGTCAGTGCGGCGCCGTCGAAGACATTCAGTTCGGCCACCGCGTTCTGGCCCACGGCGATGAAGCCGGTGGTGGCGGTGGTGCCCGCGCCGGTCAGCACCAGCACGCCATCGGGCGCGCCCGGAGTGTGCCGCTGCTGGCCCAGAAGGGTGCTGCCCTGCACGGTCAGCGTGGCGCCGTCGGCGACGGTCATCGTGCCGGTGCCGGAAACGCCGATCAGCAGGTCACTGCTGTTCAACCAGCTCGAATCCTTGCCGGTCACCGTGGCTTCGCCGCGGGCCACGCTGCTGTAGCTGCCCAGACGGGCGACGCCGGTCTGGAAGCTGCCACCGTTACGCACGTTCACCGTGCCCATGCCCTGCGCGCCCACGTGGATCTGGTCGGTGGCAAAGCGCGAATCCTTGTCGGACACTGTCAGCACGCCACTGCTGCCCATTTCCGAGGCCACCCACGTGCCCTGGGCGTTGATCACCTGGCCGCCATCAAGCACGTCCAGGAAGCCGCTGCCTTCATGGCCGACGCCGATGCTGTTGTTGCCGATCCACTGCGAACCGGCGCCGGTCACGGTGACCTTGCCGGTCGAGCCGGCCAGCGTCGCAATGAAGATGGCAGTGCTTTCCAGCACGCCGCCGTTCTGGATGAACAGCTCGCCGCTGCCGCCATGGCCGATGTCCACGCGCCACGAATCAGCCCTGATCGCATCCACCACGACCGGGGTCACGCTGTCGATGTAGGCGTGGTTCTCGACAGTCAGGTTCGGATCGCCGTTGCTCCACGCACCCGGCACATACCAGTTGCCATCGAGCTGGCTCGGATCGCGCACGGTGACCGTCGCAGCAATCGCCGTGGTGGGGCCGCTCATGGCCAGGCCGATCGCCAGGGCCAGCAGGCTGGTGGAAAGAGTACGGGAGGCGCCGGAAGTGCGACGCGGTGCCAGCGTCATTGCCGGCGAAGCTTGGTGCGAATGGGTCACGCGGATTTTCCCCTGTATGGACAGGGCGTATCGGCCGCGCAAGGGAGGGCTTTAGGTTTCTGAATATAAACAATTCAGAGTTGCAAGGAAGCGGGTCACACTTCCGGATATTCCGGGAATGGAGTCGCTGCCCAACACCGCTGCGGATTACACACGCAGGCGCGCCAGCACATCATGCCACAGCGCAATGCCCAAGCCCCTTCCGCTGCGGTCGCCCGGGCCCTCCAGCCCGCTTACAATCGCAGGCCCCGCTGTTCCCTCCCTGCCTGGAGTAACCGATGTTCCCGCGTGACGTCCGCATCGAAACCTACGATCCCGAACTGGCCAAGGCCATCGCCGCCGAAACCCAGCGCCAGGAAGACCACGTCGAGCTGATCGCCAGCGAGAACTACACCAGCCCGGCGGTGATGGAAGCCCAGGGCAGCCAGCTGACCAACAAGTACGCCGAAGGCTACCCGGGCAAGCGCTACTACGGTGGCTGCGAATACGTGGACATCGCCGAACAGCTGGCGATCGACCGCCTCAAGCAGCTGTTCGATGCCGACTACGCCAACGTGCAGCCGCACAGCGGTTCGCAGGCCAACCAGGCCGTGTACTTCGCGCTGCTGCAGCCGGGCGACACCATCCTCGGCATGAGCCTGGCCCACGGCGGCCACCTCACCCACGGTGCCAAGGTCAACGCCTCGGGCAAGCTGTTCAACGCTGTGCAGTACGGCGTCAACGACCAGGGCCTGATCGATTACGACGAAGTCGAGCGCCTGGCCCTGGAGCACAAGCCGAAGATGGTCGTGGCCGGCTTCTCGGCCTACTCGCAGGTGATCGACTGGGCGCGCTTCCGCGCCATCGCCGACAAGGTCGGTGCCTACCTGTTCGTCGACATGGCCCACGTCGCCGGCCTGGTTGCTGCTGGCGTCTACCCGAGCCCGCTGGAACATGCGCACGTGGTCACCTCGACCACCCACAAGACCCTGCGCGGCCCGCGCGGCGGCATCATCATCGCCAAGGGCGCCGACGAAGACCTGGTCAAGAAGCTGCAGTCGATCGTGTTTCCGGGCATCCAGGGCGGTCCGCTGATGCACGTCATCGCCGGCAAGGCCGTGGCCTTCAAGGAAGCGCTGGAGCCGGGTTTCAAGACCTACCAGCAGCAGGTGGTGAAGAACGCGCAGGCGATGGCCAACACGCTCATCGCGCGCGGCTACAAGATCGTCTCCGGTGGCACCCAGAACCACCTGATGCTGGTCGACATGATCGGCAAGGACGTGTCCGGCAAGGACGCGGAAGCCGCACTGGGCAAGGCCCATATCACCGTCAACAAGAACTCGGTGCCGAACGACCCGCGTTCGCCGTTCGTGACCTCGGGCCTGCGCCTGGGCACCCCGGCGGTGACCACCCGCGGTTACCTGGAACAGGACTGCGTGGACCTGGCCAACTGGATCGCCGACGTGCTCGACGCCCCGGCCGATGAGGCCGTGATCGCCCGCGTGCGTGATGCGGTCAGCGCGCAGTGCCGCAAGTACCCGGTCTACGGTTGATCGGGCACTGGGGTCGGAGCCCTTCCCTGCGGGAAGGGTTCTGACCTGGGCACCGGAGTACCCGCGCATGGATGAGCGCCGCCTCAGGTATCTCTATGCAGCCTTGGCTGTGCCATTGGGCGCACCCAGCGTGCTGTTGGGTGGGGCGATGGCGGTACTGGCCATGGCCGGAAGCGTGCTTTCACTTGCCGACGGCACCGTCAACCTGCCCGGGCAGGCATTGATGCTGCTGTGGGGCCTGGCCGGACTCGCCGGTTGCCTCTCCTGGCTTGATCTCAGCTGTGGATACTTGTTCGGAGGACGCAGCGCACTACGCACCCGCAGCCGGGTGCAGTGGGGCGCGCTGCTGCTTGGCATGCTGGCTGCGCTGCCGCTGTTGGGTATAGGGCTGTGGCTGGGCATCACCCATGGCAGCGAAGGCTTCGGTCTGCTGCTGATGGGACCTTCGCTGCTGGTCCCGGCTGGCATGCTGTTGTGGCTGCGACCGCGCGCTTGAAGCGAGCGACCTGCAAGGAGATTCGAACGCATGGATGAGCGCCTGCACAAACGCCTGTACATCGCCCAATGCCTGCTGCTGGGGTTGCCTGCACTGGTGGCCGGTGGTGGCGTCGCCGCCTTCGGCATCTATACCTTCCTGACCCGCCACGGCCTGATGCGCGGCGACGAAGGCGCGGTGTTGTTGCTGTGGGCGCTGGCGGGGGTGATCGGCTTGCTGGCCTGGTTGTGGCTCAGCATCCGCTACCTGCGGCGGGGGCGAGATGGCCTGCGGCACACTGCCCGTATTCCCTGGATCGGCTTGGCGCTGGGCGCGATGGCGGCGCTGGCGGTGATCGGCGTGGTGCTTTTCAGCTTGTTTGCCGGCAGCCCCTGGCAGGTGCTGGGGTATCTGGTACTGGGCGTGCCGCTGCTGGTGCCGACTGCGCATCTGGTGTGGTTGCGTCGCGCTCCGGGCCTTGCCGGACAAGGCTGATCGCTGCCTGCATTTGCTGCAAAACCCCTTCTCAGGTACCTTTGCGACGCTACCACGACCGTGGCAGCAGGTATTTCCCTGAGCCAGGCGTTCAATGCACTGCCCCTTCTGCCAACATGCCGATACACGGGTCATCGACTCGCGCGTCTCCGAAGACGGCGCGACGATTCGCCGTCGGCGTGAGTGCGAGGCGTGCAACGAACGCTTCAGTACGCTGGAAACCGTTGAACTGAAGCTGCCGGCCATCGTCAAGAGCGATGGCACCCGCGAAGCCTTCGATGCCCGCAAGGTCCGCGCCGGCTTTGACCGCGCGCTGCAGAAGCGTGCGGTGCCGGAAGAGAAGATCGAGGCGGCGGTGCGCGCAGTGGTGCACCAGCTGCGCATCAGCGGCGAACGCGAAGTGCCGTCGATCAAAGTGGGCGAGTTCGTGATGAACGAACTGCGCAAGCTTGACCATGTCGGTTATGTGCGTTTCGCCTCGGTCTATCGCAGCTTTGAGGATGTCGCCGATTTCCGCGAGGAAATCGAGAAGCTCGAACGCGACCTGCCTTCCAGCACCGAGCAGCTGCAACTGCTGGGCGATGTGATTGCCCTGACCAAGAAAAAGAAGGGCTGACGGCCTTTGCATCGGTAGCTGCCAACCTTGGTTGGCGCCGTACCGCCCATCCACGCATGGCGTGGATCTACTGGGTCTTGGTTGGCGCCGTGCTGCCCATCCACGCATGGCGTGGATCTACTGGGTCTTGGCTGGCATCGTGCTGACGGCGGTACCATGGCGGCATGAGCCTATCGTTCACCGTCCTTGACCACCTGCACATGGCTGCCGCACTGCGGCTTGCCGAACGCGGTGCCTATACCACCCGTCCCAATCCGATGGTCGGCTGTGTGATCGCCCATGGCGAGCGCGTGGTCGGGCAGGGCTGGCACCAGCGTGCTGGCGGCCCGCATGCCGAAGTGTTCGCCCTGCGCGAAGCCGGCAGCGACGCGCGTGGTGCCACCGCTTACGTCACCCTGGAACCCTGCGCGCATTACGGACGCACGCCGCCGTGCGCACTGGCGCTGATCGAGGCCGGCGTGTCGCGCGTGGTCGCGGCCATGCGCGACCCGTTCCCGAAAGTCGATGGCGGTGGTTTCGATCTGCTGCGCGACGCCGGCATCGAGGTTGCCGAGGGCTTGATGGCGGCGCAGGCGCGCGAACTCAACAAGGGCTTCCTGTCGCGCGTGGAGCGCGGTCGTCCGTGGCTGCGGGTGAAGCTGGCCGCCAGCCTCGATGGTCGTACCGCGATGGCCGACGGCAGCTCGAAGTGGATCACCGGCCCCGCCGCTCGCGAGGATGTGCAGCACTGGCGCGCGCGCGCTGGCGCGATCCTCACCGGCGCCGACACCGTCATCGCCGACGACCCGATGCTGACCGTGCGCCTGGCCGACACTGAAGTCATGCCGCCACTGCGCGTCGTCCTCGATTCCCGCCTGCGCTCGCTGGAATGCAGCCGTGTGCGCGAGGGTGGGGCGCCCACGCTGTACCTGCACGATGCAATGATCAGTCCGCCCGACGCCGCCGACGCGGCCTTTGCCAGCGTAGCCGTCCGCCACGGTCGCCTTGATCTGGGCGCGGTACTGGCACTGCTGGCCGAGCGCGGCATCAACGAGGTGCACACCGAAGCCGGTGCAACGCTGGCCGGCGCGCTGGTGCGTGGTGGCTGGGTGGACGAGTTGCTGATGTACCAGGCGCCAACACTGCTGGGCGACAGCGGCCGCCCGTTGCTGGCCGACCTCGGCATCGACGTGATGGACCAACAGCGCCGCCTGCGCGTGGTCGACCAGCGCCAGGTGGGTGAGGATCTGCGGTTGCTGCTGCGGCCATGAAGAAGGGGACGGAGGGGATTACGTCGTTTGTGGCAAAAACGCCGTAATCCCCTCCGCCCCCTTTTTCAGTTCAACGATCCTCGCCAGGCGGGTGCTCGTTCCACTCGAAGAACGGCAGGAACGCATCGGCCAGTTCGCCCATCAGTGGCGAGGGGTTCTGTACGCGCCAAGCGCCGCCGTCATGATCGCGCTCGAAGGACACGGTGATGATCCTCTCCCGGTCCGGTGCCGTCGCGATCATCTGCGTATACGCGCTCGCCAGTTCGCTCGCCATCTGTGGGGGATGTGGTCCGTTGAATGGCACCGGGTGCTGCCGATAGACGGGCAGCAGGGCCGTCAGGTCCGGCAGGTGGCAACGGTAGTCAACATCGGCGATGTCTGCCTGCGGATGATGCACGCTGCCGACACTGCATCGCACCGATGCCTGGCGCCTGCGCAGGGCGGCGGCGGCCTGCGGCCAATCGGCCATTTCAGGCGCCTGCTCCAGGTGGCTTACGCTCGCCAGCGCCGCCGCGATCGCCGGGCCCTTGGCTGTACCCAGATAGCGGCCCAGCTCGGCCTGGGCGGCGGCATCGCCGTGTACGATCACCTGTGCGTACAGCTCGAACGCGTGTCCGGGCGACGGCGCAGGTGGTGCCGCCAGTGCCGCAACCGGGGCCAGCAATGCAGCCAGCCCCAGTCGCTTCAGCGCGGTGAACTCACGCGCACGCATCGGTCCACATCATCTCGGCCATCGGACGCAGTGCCTTGCACTCCTGCGTCATTTCCTCGGCCGACATCACCTGCGTCTTGGCCTTCAACTCTTCGGTCATCGCATCCACACCGCTGATCTGGTCCGGTGCGATCTTCGCCACGCAGCTGCGGTGCTGCTGCAGCAGCAGATCGCAGGCCGGCACGCCGGTCACCTTCGGTGCCTTGGCTGCTTCAACCTCCTGCATCCAGCCATCGAACGGCGCCAGCGCATCCAGCACCGGGCTCACCAGATCGTCGAAGTTGCTGCTGTACCAGTAGCCCTTGTCCTTGGCGGTGTACAGGGTGAGGGTGCCGGTCACGGCCTTGCGCGGGCCACTCTGCAGGGCCTGGGTATAGGCCTCGGTGAAGCGCGCGCGCGGAGCCTTGTCCTCACCCGTCAGGCTGGCCAGGAACAACGGCTGTGCGCTGCCCAGGTCGGCCAGCTGGCAGCTGAAATCGACCTTGGCGATCTTCTGGTCGTCCACGAATTCGTTGTCTTCCACCGTGCTGCGCGTGGCACGGCACTGCGAGGCCTTCAGCGCCTTGGCGTACATCGCCTCCGCCGCTGCCGGATCGCCCTTCACTCCAGCCACGGCCAGCACCGTCTGCCACGGCTCGGCCAGCGCCTGGGCCATCATGCCCGGCACCGGCGTTACCGAGTCCTGGCCGTCGAAGGCCGGCTTCAATGCATCGTTGAGCGTGCGCGTGGCGGCGGCATCGTCTTCCAGCAATGCGCGTGCGTACAGATCGAAGGTCTGTTCGGGCGTCAGCTGCGCCGGGGCGGCCGCAGCGAACATCGGGGCACACAGCAGTGCGGTGGCCAGCAGGCCGCGGATCGGGGTCTTCATGACGGTGTTCCTGTTCCAGAGGGCGGCAAGCCTAGCGCAATTGTCATTGCATTCGATGGCGTGCCGCAGCCAAGCGTATTGCGCGCGACGGCCAACAAAAAACGGGCCCCTTGCGGAGCCCGTTCGATCGCACGACGAGGATCGGGCAATCAGAAGCTGGCGCGCACGCCGGCCGAGTACTGGGTGACGTCGCGGTAGCCGGAGATCTCGCCCACCAGGCCCCAGGTCCGGGTGAAGTTGATCTGGCCGCCGACGGTGCCGACCCAGGTGCCCTTGAATTCGTTGCCGCCGTCCATGTAACCGGCCTTGATCCAGGCTTCGGTCATGCGCGAAGGCTTGCCACGCAGGCCCATGGTGGCGCGCACCAGGTTGGTGTGGTCCTTCACGCTGAAGCGGCCGTAGTCCACGTCCTTGACGGTGATTTCAGCCTGCTGGCGGACCCAGGCGATGTCGGCGGTGTAGTCCACTCGGTCGCTGAAGGGCATGTGGTAACCGATGCCCAGCTCCGGCTGGTTCAGCTTGAGCTTCATCGAGCCGTAGTCGTAGTCGTACGACTTGCTGGCGTAGTTCCAGCCGCCGAACACGTGCACCTGCTCGGCCAGCGCGATCGAACCGCGCACGTAGCCACCATCAACCTTCGGATCGTTGAACACGTCGTCGTCGGTCTTGACCTGGGTCCAGCCGCCTTCGACGTAGGTGTAGCTCAGGGCGTCGGCGGAGGCCGAGAACGGGGCAGCGGCCAGCAGGGCGGCCACGATCAGGATCTTGCGCATGGGAATTCCTGTGAATTTCAGTCCATTGGCGGCCCACCTGTGCGGCAGTCCGTGGCGACCTCATGTCGTCCGACCGCCGATTTTAATGAAAGTTTTACGAAATGCGAGCGACGGCCGTCACAGGCTCGGACGCGCCCGGGTGGGGTCAGAGCCCTTTCCTGCGGAAAGGGATCCGCCCCCGGGGCATCCGGCCCCGTTCAGCCCGGGCTGTTACACTTGGCAGGCCGGTTCGCCGGTACACAAACGTCTTCAGGGCGGGGTGCAATTCCCCACCGGCGGTAGGTGCGCAAGCACGAGCCCGCGAGCGCCCCGGCCTTGCCGTCGGGGGTCAGCAGATCCGGTCCAATACCGGAGCCGACGGTCATAGTCCGGATGAAAGAAGACGGTGCCACAGGGCCTTTGCGGCCCTGCGCCCGCCTGTTTGCCTTGCGGCGTTTTTCGCTCACTTTTCGCGGAGAACGTTACTTGTTTACTGGAATCATCGAAGGCGTCGGCCGTCTGGCCGCACGCGAATCCATCGGCGGCGATGTCCGCTTCACTTTCAATGTCGGGAATCTGCCGTTCGACAATGTGCAGATGGGCGAGAGCATCGCCATCAACGGCGTCTGCCTCACCGTCATCGCATTCGACGCCGCCAGCTTCCAGGCCGATGCGTCCACCGAGACCCTGGGCCTGACCACGCTGGGCCAACTGGCCGAAGGTGCGGTCATCAACCTCGAGCGTGCCATGCGCCCGACCGACCGCCTCGGCGGCCATCTGGTCAGCGGCCACGTCGACGGCCTCGGCCAGGTCCTGTCCATCCATGAAGATGCGCGTGCCCAGCGCTGGCGTTTCGCCGCGCCGGCCGCCCTGCGCCGCTACATCGCCAAGAAGGGCTCGATCTGCGTGGACGGCGTCAGCCTCACCGTCAACGAAGTGGACGAGGAAGGCTTTGAAGTGGCGCTGATCCCGCACACTGTGGCCAATACCGCGTTCTCCGCCACCGGCGTGGGCAGCGCGGTGAACCTGGAAATCGACCTGGTCGCTCGTTATGTCGAGCGATTGATCGGAGTGCCGACCAACGGTCAGCACCCACAGGGAGATACCCCATGAACTTCGCCCCCATTCCCGACATCCTGGAAGACATCCGCCTCGGCCGCATGGTGGTCATCGTCGATGACGAAGACCGCGAGAACGAAGGCGACCTGATCATGGCCGCCGAGCTGGTCAAGGCCAGCGACATCAACTTCATGGTCACCCATGGCCGCGGCCTGGTGTGCCTGCCGCTCACCCGCACCCGTGCCGCCGACCTCGGCCTGGCGCCGATGGTGCAGGCCAATACCGCGCAGTTCCAGACCAACTTCACCGTCAGCATCGAAGCGGCCGAGGGCGTGACCACCGGCATCTCGGCGCACGACCGCGCGCACACCATCCGCACTGCGGTCAAGCCCAATGCCAAGCCGTCGGACCTGCACCAGCCGGGCCACATCTTCCCGCTGATCGCCCAGCCCGGTGGCGTGCTGACCCGCGCCGGCCACACCGAAGCCGGCGTCGACCTGGCCATGCTGGCCGGGCTGGAACCGGCCGGCGTGCTGGTGGAGATCCTCAACCCGGACGGCAGCATGGCGCGCCGCCCGGAGCTGGAAGTGTTCGCCCGCGAGCACGGCCTGAAGATGGGCTCCATCGCCGACCTGATCGCCTACCGCCTGGCCACCGAAAAGACCGTCGAGCGCGTGGACGAGCGTGATATCGACACCGAGTTCGGTCCGTTCAAGCTGGTCACCTACCGCGACCGCATCGCCCACGACCTGCATTTCGCCCTGGTCCGCGGCACTCCGGATGCGGACACGCCCACCCTGGTGCGCGTGCAGGTGGAAAACCCGCTGGCCGACCTGCTGCACTGGCGCCGCGATGACTTCGGCGTGGCGGCCACCGATGCCCTGCGCGCGATCGCCGCAGAAGGCAGTGGCGTGATGGTGGTGCTGTCGGCCCCGCGCGACGGCGAAGCGCTGTTGGCCCGCCTGCGCCAGCAGCCGGCGCCGGTGGTGCCGGGCAAGGACAAGGATGTGGGCCAGTGGCGCCGCAACGGTGCTGGTGCGCAGATCCTGTCCGACCTGGGCCTGGGCAAGCTGCGCGTGCTGGGCACGCCCCGCCGCCAGGTCGGCCTGGCCGGCTATGGCCTGGAAGTGGTGGAGACGGTTACCCCGTAACCCGCCCGCTGCGCTCGCCGGGCATGGCCCGGCGCTACCCCGGCGCCCCGTAATCCGGTAGCGCCGGGCCATGCCCGGCGGGTCTCCCGGGCCCCCGCCAGCCACGGCCGGGGCCCATCCACGGTAGAATTACCCCTTAATCGAATCCCAAGCCGCATATGAGCCACTACGAAGGCGATCTTCGCACTCCCGAATCGGCGCGCTTCGCCATCCTGGCCAGCCGCTGGAACGCCCGCATCACCGATGTGCTGGTCGCTGGCGCCCGCCAGAGCCTGGCCGGCAACGGCATTGCCGAAGCCAACATCGACGTGATCCGCGTGCCGGGTGCCTGGGAGCTGCCGCTGGTCGCCGCGCGCCTGGCCGCCGCCCATGAACACGCCGCCATCCTCACCCTGGGTTGCGTGATCCGTGGCGACACCCGCCACTACGAACACGTGGCCGACCGCTGTGCCGAAGGCCTGATGCGCGTGCAGCTGGACTTCGGCGTGCCGGTGCTGAACGGCGTGCTGGCCGTGGAGCGCGTGGAAGATGCCGAGGCCCGCGCAGGCGGCAGCCACGGCAACAAGGGCGAGGAAGTCGCACTCGCCGCATTGGAAATGGTCAACCTTCTGGAGCAGCTGCCATGAACAAGAACACCCAGGGCAAGCCCTCCGGTAAACCCGTCCGCCGCGATGGCATCGATCCGGTGCTGCGCTCGCGCGCGCGCCGTCGTGCCGTGCAGGCCATCTATGCCTGGCAGATCTCCGGCGGCAACGCACAGTCGCTGATCGCCCAGTTCGCCCACGAACAGGCCCGCGAAATCGCCGACCTGGCGTACTTCGAAGCGCTGGTACATGGCGTGCTCGACAACCGTCGCGACATCGACGAAGCCTTCGGCCCGTACCTGGACCGTGGCATCGACGAAGTGGACGCGATCGAACGCGCCGTGCTGCGCCTTGCCGGTTACGAACTGCGTTACCGCCTGGACGTGCCGTACCGCGTGGTGATCAACGAAGCCATCGAATCGGCCAAGCGTTTCGGTTCCGAACATGGCCACACCTACGTCAACGGCGTGCTGGATCGTGCCGCCGTGGAATGGCGCAAGGTCGAATCGGGTCACTGACCCACCTGTGGGAATGCCGGCCGCTGGCCGGCAACTGCAGGGATTCTGAGGTTGCCGGCCTGCGGCCGGCACTACCGCCCACCGCGCACGGCGCGGCACGTACAAACGCGGGAGCGCCCCATGTCCCTGGCCGAATTCGCCCTCATCGACCGCATCCGCGCCCGCACCGTCGAGCGCGACGACATCGTGCTCGGCATCGGCGATGACGCCGCGCTGCTGCAGCCGCGCCCGAACGAGCAACTGGTGGTCACCGCCGACACGCTCAACAGCGGCGTGCATTTCCCGGCCGAGACCCCGGCGTTCGACATCGGCTGGAAGACGCTGGCCGTCAACCTGTCCGACCTGGCGGCGATGGGCGCGCGCCCGGCCTGGTGCACGCTGGCGCTGTCGCTGCCCGAGGCCAGCGAAGACTGGATCGATGCCTTCGCCGATGGCTTTTTCGCCCTGGCCGACCAGCACGACATCGCCCTGATCGGCGGTGACACCACGCGTGGCCCGCTGTCGCTGTCGGTTACCGCGATGGGGCAGGTGTCACGCGGCCAGGCGCTGCGTCGTGATCGCGCACAGATTGGCGATGACATCTGGGTCAGCGGCACCCTCGGCGATGCTGCCGGTGCGCTGCGCCTGTGGCAGCAGGGCGCATTGAACGTTACTGCCGCTACCCTGCTGGCCGACTACGAAACCCTGCGCTTGCGCCTGCTGCGTCCCACCCCGCGCGTCACCCTGGGCCTGCGCCTGCGTGCATTCGCGCATGCCGCCGTGGACATCTCCGACGGCCTGCTGGCCGACCTGGGCCACATCGCTGCACGCAGCGGTGTGCGCGCCGAAGTCGATGCCGATGCATTGCCGATGTCGTCGGCACTGCGCGAACTGCTCGGCCGCGATGGCGCCCGTGACTGCGCGCTGCACGGTGGCGACGACTACGAACTGTGCTTCACCGCCGCCGCCGACCAGCGCGACGCGCTGCACTACGTGGCCGAATCGCTGGACGTGCCGATCACCCGCATCGGCCGCATCATGGAAGGGCAGGGCGTGCACACCGAAGGGCACGACGGCCCGAGCGGATACGAGCATTTCGCCTGACACATGAGAACGCCGGGCATGGCCCGGCGCTACCGTGTTGCTCTGGTAGGTGCCAACCAAGGTTGGCACCTACCAAGGGCAGGGCCGGCGCGTGCAGCAGCCCTGCTTACGCCACCCGCAACTGCACATCCACATACTCGGCCAGCCCACGGCAGGCCAGCAGCAACCCTTCGCGCACATCATCGCCCACCTGCTGGTCGGCATCGCCGTCCACGCGTACGCGCTCGATGGCGTGCAGCAGTTCCAGCAGCAAGGTGAGCCCGGCATTCGCGCGATCAATGCGTGCCATCGCGAAACCAAAGCACTGCTTGCGTCCTTTGTCCGGCCACGGCTGGCCGTCGGCGGCGTCCACGTGGCGGATGCGCTGCAGACAGCTGAGCAGCGTGATGCCTTCGTCGGCGTGGGCGCGCATCGTGCTGCCCAACGTGGTTTCCAGTGCTTTGGCCAGATCGTCCGGCAAGCGTTCGACGGCGTCGCCCAGTGTGGCGAACAGATAGGGATAGAGCGAAGAAGTCATGGCGGCGTCCTTGAGTGCGGAGCAAGGGGCCGCCCTCGCGCTGGGCGAGGGCGGCGGACGGTGCGTGGTTGCAATACCGGTGGCAAAAGCGCGAAACGCCGGCGGGTACGAGACCCCCACGCACCGCCCGCCATAGGGCACGGACGGATTGCCTGCCGACGCCGCCCAACAAGGAAAGAGCGACGCCGACAGGCAAGCGTAAACAACGCCTTTGCCAAACGGGATTGCAAGCCCGTGCCACCCGTTGTCGGTGGCGCGCCATGATGTGCACGCAAGCGCTGCTGTACCAATCAGAAAAGTTTCAATTTCGAAAACGTTGCAGACGCGTATCGCATGCGCTGGGCGAAGTCGAGCACGCCCGCGCGTGCCAATTGCGACATTTGTTGTAGCGCCGAGCGCACGCTCGGCGCTACAGAAAGCAGAAAGCAGAACGGCGCCGGATCTCTCCGGCGCCGTTCGTGTTTACATCACCACGTGTAGGCGACGCTCAGATTCGCCGTCGCTTCGCGATACCCGCTGTCACCGCGCATCACCCCGAACCCGCCCCAGGCACTGAAGCCGGAACGGAAGTCCACGCGCGCACCCGCGCTCAGTTCATAGCGGTTGCGCGGGATGCCGGCCTTCAACACTTCGTCGTCGAAGGCGATGCCATTGCCGGCGCCATCGCGGTACCAGTTGGCCGCCAGATACGGGCTGACCGAGGCACCCACCGCCGAGTGGCCTTCACCCTGCAGGCGCAGGCCAGCACGACCGGACAGGCCGCTGTTGCCCGCTGCACGCACCACGGTGCCGTTGGTTTCGGTATGCACGTCGGTCTTCGCATCGGTGTACACCAGCTGCAGTTCCGGCTGCAGGCTAAGCGCGGTGGCGCCGATCTGGCCGATGTTGAAGCGATAGCCGGCTTCCAGCGACGACTGCCAGATGTCCGAGTCGTAACGCTCCTCGGCCAGGCCTTCACCCTGCACGCGGTTGCGGAACTGGCCGCGCTGCACGCTGGCATCCACGTACATGGCGTCGTTGGCCCAATTGCCATACACGCCCAGTGCGCCGCCTTCCACCTTGCCGCGTGCGCTGAAACCAGTCACGTCCGAACGCGAGGTGGCGCTGGACTGCGCAACGGTGCCCATCACACCCACGCGGCCACGGCCGTCATCGAACACCCCAACGTCCGCACCCAGCTGCAGGCGCGAGCGGTCCACGCGCAGGTCCAGCTGGTCATCCACCGCACCCAGCTTGCTCTGCGTGGCGTCAACACGGGCCCAGCCGCGCACGCCGTCGATGGCGGCGGTGCTGCCACCCTGGCGGTCGCGCCAGCCATGGCGCAGCAGCTGGTCCAGCGCGAACTGGTTGGCCAGGTAGGCCCCGGTTTCCGGGCGCAGGATCGGCGGCGGCGGATCCACCGGATCCACCGGGTCCACCGGATCGATCGGCGTGCACTCGGGCAGGGTGGGATCGACCACGCACGGGTCCGGGCCGGCGCCGGTCTGCGAACGCAGGTACCAGTTGCCGTTGGCGTCCTTCACCAGGAAGTACTCGTACTGCCCGCCCACGGCGCGGCCGACCAGGTCGAACTGCGCATTGGACGCACCACCGATGTCGATCAGCTCGATGCCGCGGTCGGTCTGGGCGCCGGCGCCGCCGGCATTGAGCACGCGCACATTGGCCTGGCCGTTGGCATCACCGTTGATGATCAGTTTGTCGGTCGCTGAGCTGTCATCGCCCAAGTGGGTGTTGAACAGCAGGGTGCCGCCCGTGCCATCGAAGGTGTCGACGGTGAGGGTATTGAACGTACTGGCATTACCCAGTGCCACGGTGCCGGTGCTGCCCAGCGCGAGGTGGCCGACATTGCTGTCGCCGGTCATCAGCCAGGTGCTGTCGCCATCAATGCTGGCGCTGGTGACGTTGATGAAGCGGCCGTCGATCTGCGCGCTGTTGCGCAGGGTGACGTCCAGCGTGGCATTGGTTGCCGTGGTCGGATCGAGGTGCACATTGCCGGCCAGGCGCGAATCGTCAACGGTGAACTGGACATCGGTGCGGCTGGAAATCGGCCCGGCGAGACTGGATACCAGCAACAGATTGCCGTCGCCGCCAAGCAGCGTGGAGTTGTTGGCCACAAGGATGTTGTAGTCACTGGCAGTCAGCGGCATGACATGGATGGCAGCGCCCTTTCCCGATTGGACGGTCGAGTTGTCGATACCCAGATCGGCGCTGCCGCCGGCCGGATCGTGGGCCCATAGAAAGGCGCCTGCGTTCTCGCCGAAAATCTGCGAGCCGTTGACGAGGTCCATGCTGCCATACATGACACGAACGCCATTGCCGGTGTTGTAGGCGGGAACGGTGGGATCATTCGATGCCTCGACATGCACCTGCATGGCATCCAGCAAAGCATACCCAGCGCGATCGCCAACACGCGAGACGATATCGACGCCTGCGGTTGGCGTGGGACCACCTGCAGTCCCAGCGGGTACCGTGATCTTTCCGCCGGTCAAATGGGCTTGGCTGTTGCCTCCTTCCAGCGAGACGCTGCCGCCGTAGAAGTCAGTGCCGTTGCTGATGAAGCGTGCACCACCCGACAACGAGACCGTGTTTGCCCCTGTGCCTGTGCTGCTAACGCGACCGCCATCCAGGGTCACCGTCGAGCCGCTGCTGGCGGCGATCTGGTTCATCTGTGCGTTCTGCCCGATCAGGTTCGACCCATTGACCAGTGTCCATGCTTCTGCCGGGTCACCGGCAACGACGGTGGCATTCTGATTGTCCAGGTCGCCGGCCTCGACAGAGCCTGCTGCGAATGCGGTGATGGCCAGCAGCACGGCCTGGGCGAGGGGAAGGCGCGGATTGGCGCGGGAGTCATTGGCGTAGCACATGCGGCTGTCCTGTCAGATGGAAAAGGCTGGTGCAACTGCGCGCTTCCGGGTCTGCTTCTCGACATCGACGTTGGTATAGGTCGAGAGCATGTGAATGAAATATGAAATTGGTGGGAATGACGCTAGCAGATGTCTCTTATGGCTACATTTTCGTCATGCGCTTTGGCCAGTCCCATGCAACTTGTTGTAAAGCCACGGTCGGGGGTGATGCAGGTTCAGCCCCCGGACAGCAGCACGGCACGGGGCGGCGTGAGGCGCCGTGCCGGTGCTGCTTGCGGTGAGGGGCGTCGGACCGAAAAGCAGCCGAGCATGGCGCGGTGCTACTGGAAGCAGATCACCACGTGTAGGCCACGCTCAGGTTCGCCGTCGCTTCGCGGTAGCCACTGTCACCGCGCATCACCCCGAACCCGCCCCAGGCACTGAAGCCGGAATGGAATTCCACGCGCGCACCCGCGCTCAGTTCATAGCGGTTGCGCGGGATGCCGGCCTTCAGCACTTCGTCGTCGAAGGCGATGCCATTACCAGCACCATCGCGGTACCAGTTGGCCGCCAGATACGGGCTGACCGAGGCACCGGCGGCGCTGCGGCCTTCACCCTGCAGGCGCAGGCCTGCACGACCGGACAGGCCGCTGTTGCCCGCTGCACGCACCACGGTGCCGTTGGTTTCGGTATGCACGTCGGTCTTTGCATCGGTGTACACCAGCTGCAGTTCCGGCTGCAGGCTCAGCGCGGTAGTGCCGATCTGGCCGATGCCGAAGCGGTAACCGGCTTCCACGGATGACTGCCAGATGTCCGAGTCGTAACGCTCCTCGGCCAGGCCTTCACCCTGCACGCGATTGCGGAACTGGCCGCGCTGCACGCTGGCATCCACGTACATGGCGTCGTTGGCCCAATTGCCATACACGCCCAGTGCGCCACCTTCCACCTTGCCGCGCGCGCTGAAACCAGTCACGTCCGAACGCGAGGTGGCTCTGCTGCGTGCAGCGGAGCCCATCACACCCACGCGACCACGGCCATTGTCGAACACGCCGATGTCCGCACCCAGCTGCAGGCGCGAGCGGTCCACGCGCAGGTCCAGCTGGTCATCCACCGCACCGAGCTTGCTCTGCGTGGCATCCACGCGGGCCCAGCCGCGCACGCCGTCGATGGCGGCGGTGCTGCCACCCTGGCGGTCGCGCCAGCCATGGCGCAGCAGCTGGTCCAGCGCGAACTGGTTGGCCAGGTAGGCCCCGGTTTCCGGGCGCAGGATCGGCGGCGGCGGATCCACCGGGTCCACCGGATCGATCGGCGTGCACTCGGGCAGGGTGGGATCGACTACGCACGGGTCCGGGCCGGCACCGGTCTGCGAGCGCAGGTACCAGTTGCCGTTGGCGTCCTTCACCAGGAAGTACTCGTACTGCCCGCCCACCGCGCGGCCGACCAGGTCGAACTGCGCGTTGGACGCACCGCCGATGTCGATCAGCTCGATGCCGCGGTCGGTCTTCGCACCGGCACCGCCGGCATTGAGCACACGCACGTTGGCCTGGCCATTGGCGTCGCCGGCGATCACCAGCTTGTCGGTGAGCGAGCTGTCATCACCCAGGTGGGTGTTGAACA
Source organism: Stenotrophomonas sp. DR822 (assembly GCF_019793815.1). NCBI lineage: Bacteria > Pseudomonadati > Pseudomonadota > Gammaproteobacteria > Lysobacterales > Lysobacteraceae > Stenotrophomonas > Stenotrophomonas sp. DR822. Next base: position 2,049,343 of record NZ_CP081826.1, on the reverse strand, counting down.
GCAGGGTGCCGCCCGTGCCATCGAAGCTGTCGACGGTAAGGGTGTTGAACGTACTGGCATTGCCCAGTGCCACGGTGCCGGTGTTGCCCAGCGCGAGGTGGCCGACATTGCTGTCGCCGGTCATCAGCCAGGTGCTGTCGCTGTCGATGCTGGCACTGGTGACATTGATGAAGCGACCGTCGATCTGGGCCTTGTTGCGGAGGCTGACGTCCAGGCTGCCATCGACCGTGGCGGCGTCGAAGCTGACATTGCCCGCAAGCCGCGCATCATCCACGTTGAACGTTACGTGGCTGGCACCGGGTGTGGCGCTGCCGCTGCGGGAATCGACCTGCAGCAGATTGCCGTTGCCCGCAATCAGCTGCGCACCGTTTGCCACGGTGATGTCAAAGTCGGCCGCTTCGGCGGCGGCCACACGGATCGCGGCGCCGCGGCCAGATGAGATCGTAGAGCCATCAACCACCAACTGCAGGGTGTCTGGCGTGCGGAACGTGCCCATCATTAGTACGCCCACGTTGTCCGCGTCGATGCGCGATCCGTTGACGATGCTTACCTTGCCATTCTGCATGCGCACGCCCAGCCCACTGGCAATGTCGCTGCCGGCGGCGGTGTCTTCCACGCGCATATAGGTAGAGTCGATGATGGCAGATGCACCGGGCAGCGGCGCGCCGGCCGGCGTGCCACCCATCGAGAGGCCGATGCTGAGTGCTTCAGTGGGTGACAGACCATCTTCAGCGGTCACCAGCACACGATTTCCGATCATGTGCGCCATTGAGGCTCCGCTGACGAGGACGCCACCGCCGCGGAGCGTGCTTCCCTCGGACTGAAACAAGGCCGTGCCGTAAAGTGCCACGGCGTGCTGATGTATGCCGCTGCGGCTGATCGTGGCGCGGAAGGCGTCGATTCGGGAGGTGTCGGCGCTGATGGTCTGCGTCTCAGCGTCCTGCACGATCAGAAATGCGTCGTTCTTCAACGTCCACTCCTCGACGGCATCGCCCGGGTGCACGGAGGCGAAAGTTCCGTCCAGGTCACCTGCAAACGCCGCCGTTGAAGGGGCCAGAGCCAGTGCGGCCAACAGGCCATGGACCAGTGGCAGCAGCTTGGGTTGGGAAATGCTGTAGCGGTGACGCATGGGTAGGTCCTCATGGCAGAAGTGGATTGCAGGGCCCGATTGACGCGGGCATCGGCCGAGGCGGCGATTGAGTTCCGCATCGTGCGCAAGTGCGCCTGCGCCGAATTTGCCCATCCATTCGTTCACGTAAGCGGTTTTTTTGGGGCCGTTCATGTGAAGTGGTTGTGATGAGCTGAATTCGCCGGTTCATGTCTTGATCGGCACGAATTCTGGGCGGGACGCTGGCTTCAGCCCATGCAATTTGTTGTAAAGGCCGGATCAGGCTGCTGATCGGGTTGGGCACTGTTCATCGCAGGCGACGCGGGCCCGAGAAGCTGCGGTGCAACAGATCCGCTCGGCGCTACAGAAAGCAGAACGGCGCCGGATCTCTCCGGCGCCGTTCGTGATTACATCACCACGTGTAGGCGACGCTCAGGTTCGCCGTCGCTTCGCGGTAGCCACTGTCACCGCGCATCACGCCAAACCCGCCCCACGCACTGAAGCCGGAACGGAATTCCACGCGTGCACCCGCGCTCAGTTCATAGCGGTTGCGCGGGATGCCGGCCTTCAGCACTTCGTCGTCGAAGGCGATGCCATTACCGGCACCATCGCGGTACCAGTTGGCCGCCAGATACGGGCTGACCGAGGCCCCCGCCGCCGAGTGGCCTTCACCCTGCAGGCGCAGGCCAGCACGACCGGACAGGCCGCTGTTGCCCGCTGCACGCACCACGGTGCCGTTGGTTTCGGTGTGCACGTCGGTCTTTGCATCGGTGTACACCAGCTGCAGTTCCGGCTGCAGGCTCAGCGCGGTGCTGCCGATCTGGCCGATGTTGAAGCGATAACCCGCTTCCAGCGAGCTTTGCCAGATGTCCGAGTTGTAACGCTCCTCGGCCAGGCCATCACCCTGCACGCGGTTGCGGAACTGGCCGCGCTGCACGCTGGCATCTACGTACATGGCGTCGTTGGCCCAGTTGCCGTACACGCCCAGTGCGCCGCCTTCCACCTTGCCGCGTGCGCTGTAGCCGGTCAGGTCCGAGCGCGAGGTGGCGCTGGACTGCGCAACGGTGCCCATCACACCCACGCGACCACGACCGTCATCGAACACGCCCACGTCCGCACCCAGCTGCAGGCGCGAGCGATCCACGCGCAGGTCGAGCTGGTCGTCCACCGCACCGAGCTTGCTCTGCGTAGCGTCCACCCGGGCCCAGCCGCGAATGCCATCCGTCGCAGCGGCGCCACCTTGGCGGTCGCGCCAGCCGTGGCGTAGCAGCTGGTCCAGCGCGAACTGGTTGGCCAGGTACGCGCCTGCTTCCGGGCGCAGTACCGGCGGCGGCGGATCCACCGGGTCCACCGGATCGATCGGCGTGCACTCGGGCAGGGTGGGATCGACTACGCACGGGTCCGGGCCGGCACCGGTCTGCGAGCGCAGGTACCAGTTGCCGTTGGCGTCCTTCACCAGGAAATACTCGTACTGCCCGCCCACGGCGCGGCCGACCAGATCGAACTGCGCATTGGACGCACCGCCGATGTCGATCAGCTCGATGCCGCGATCAGTCTTCGCACCGGCACCGCCGGCATTGAGCACGCGCACGTTGGCCTGGCCATTGGCGTCGCCGTTGATGACCAGCTTGTCGGTCGCTGAGCTGTCATCGCCCAAGTGGGTGTTGAACAGCAGGGTGCCGCCCGTGCCATCGAAGCTGTCGACGGTAAGGGTATTGAAGGTGCTGGCATTACCCAGTGCCACGGTGCCGGTGCTGCCCAGCGCGAGGTGGCCGACATTGCTGTCGCCGGTCATCAGCCAGGTGCTGTCGCTGTCGATGCTGGCGCTGGTGACGTTGATGAAACGGCCGTCGATCTGTGCCTTGTTGCGAAGCACCACATCGAGCGAGCTGTCGGTAAACGAGGCAGGATCGTAAGTGACATTGCCGGCGAGTTGGGCGTTGTCCACCGTAAAGTCGATATCGGCCTGTCCCACAAGGGATCCAACGCTCTGCGCAAGCAGAAGATTGCCGTCGCCAGTAACGAGCTGAGCACCGTTGCGCACCTCGATGTCATAGGTGATGCGAGTGGCAGCGGCTGTACCCGACGGTGCAACGCGGATGGCGGCACCAGTGTCAGATTGCATCCTGGATCTGTCCACGTGCAGCCGGATGGTGTCCGGCATGCCCGGAATATCCCCTCGCCCTGAAAGCAGAGCCGCCGTACGGAAGCCCTCCACGTTCGAGCCATTCTGGATGGTCATCGCTCCCTGCATGAGGCGTACACCGTGACCGCTGTTGATCTCTGGCGCACCGGAATGGTCGTCGGCCCGGATCGTGCTGGAATCGATCAGCACGGATCCGCCATACACGGTGTCAAACGGTCCCGCATGTATCGAAACGCCCCAGCCCTGCCCCATGATCGCACTGCCAACGATGCGTGCCACGGCGTCTTCACGGATGCTCACGGAGCCATCAATAATGTAGCTGCTCTTCATGTCCAGCAACGCTGTTCCATCAAGAGTGACACGCACTACGGCGTTCGGCGCGAAAGAAGCTACGGTGCCATGGTCCAGGATGACCGTTGAATTGGTGGCGGTGATTGATTCCACCTGCCCGCCCGTGACGGTCAATCGCGAGCCGTTCTTCAGCGTCCACGCCTCGGCGCGATCGCCAACGGTGACCTCTGCGTTCTGGTTGTCCAGATCGCCAGCGAGGGCGGACTGCATGGGCAACGCCGCTGTCGCCAGCGCCAACAGAAGCGACTGCGCCAGTGGGCGTCGTGCGGGTAGGGTTCGGCAAAGAGAGGGGGTCATTGGTGGGTCCTGGGGCTGGAAAACGGCTGGGGGACACGTCAACGGTCGACAACACCCTGTTCAGGCAGGCGGATATGACCACCACGCCGTGATGATTGCGTGAATCCGTGGGTGAGTTGCGAAAGGCTATGTCCGAAATGGCCTCCAGTGTCCGGCACGGGGTGGGGGTGTTCCCATGCAATTAGTTGCAAAGCGGCATTGACCTTCCTTCTGGGGGAGGGCAACGGTTCAGTGGGCCGCACGGCCGCGGTGGTGTCCTGGGGGAGATGTTGCAACGCATTCGATGGTGTCGCGTGCAGCGTGCACCGAGCATGGCCGCCTGTTTTCCAGGAGATATGCCATGTTCGTTCTGCTTCCCCGTCGCCATGCCTTGGCATCGGCGCTCGGTCTGGCGTTTGCGTCCGCCGCGCCGGCACTTGCGCAGCAGGTCATTGCCGATGGAGATGAAAAGACGCCAGCGGCAGGTGACTACGCCACGACAGAACCGGTGGTGCCGGGTGATCCCGCAGGTTACGTGTTTCTCGCCATCAACGGCGGAAGCGTCATTCCAACCGGTCCGGTCAACCTGACTACCGAGGGGCAGCGTGCCGCCGCCGCACGCGCCGAAGGCATCGCCAGTCGCATCGAGCTTCAGCAGGGCAGCGTGACCACCACCGGCTACGGTGCAGCAGGTCTGTCTGCTGCCAGCGGCGGACAGGTGCATGCCATCGGAACCCGTATCCAGACCCAGGGCACGGCGGCCAACGGTGCTGAAGCACTCGACGGCCACGTGGTTCTGGATCGCGCTCATATCACCACGACCGGTGGCCTGTCGCATGGTGTGTTCGTGCAGGATGGAAGCGCGCGCGTGGTCGACAGTGTGATCGAGGTCAATGCCGGCCAGTCCAACGGTCTGGAAGTGCGCGGCGGCAGCCTCAGCGCAGAGCGGACCCGGATCGAGGTGGGCGGCGGCGCCCATGGGCTCTGGGTGCAGGATGGCGGCGACGTTCACCTGCAATCGGTGCAGATCAACGGCGTTGGCGCCGGGGCCAGCGGGGTGCTGGCGGGCGTGGGAAACGTCGTACTGGAGGATGTGGACATCGATCTCACTCACGAGCGCTCGGGGGAAGGGTTGTCCATCGGCGGCACGGTTGAAATGCGTGGGGGCAGTGTCCATGCACGTGGCAGCGATGCCAGTGCAGTCAGTTTCGCAACCAGCGGCGGCGGCCAGCTGCTGCTGGACGGTGTCGATCTGTCCGGGCATTTCGGTATCAACATGACCGAGGGGTCTGAACTGACGATGCGCAACAGCCAGTTGCTCAGTGAGAGCACGGGCATCGACATCAACCAGCGTGACGGCGTGGCCAAGGTGGCGGGTTCGTCCATTACCACGCGCAATGGCGTGGGCATTCGGCTGATGAGCGACGGGGAGCTGGACGTGGAGGGCTCGGAGATCACCGCCGACGGTACTTACTGGCAGGCGATTTCGGTACTGGGTGGCACCGCACGGATCGCCCGCAGCCGATTGCGCACCCTCGGCCAGAACGGCCATGGCCTGTATGCCGAGGGGGGCGCCAGCGCTCGCCCGGTGGCGTCTGCCAGCGCAACCGACATCCTGACCGAAGGCGCCGGTGCCATCGGCGCCATCGCACGCCTGGGCGGTACCGTGCACCTGGCCGACAGCGTGGTGCGCACCACCGGCGTCAACTCGCACGGCGTGTTGTCCGGTGGGGGCGGCGAGATGACGCTGACCAACACCCACGTTCGTACCGAAGGCGAAGGCGCGTGGGCTGCGGTGATCAATGACAACGGCCGCATGCGCATCGATGGTGGCTCGCTGGTCAGCGCGCAGCACGGTGGGGTGTGGGTGCGCAGCAGCCGTGACCCGGGCCTGACCCTGTCCAACGGCGCGCTGGTATCCGCTGGCAACGGCATCGGCCTGGCACTGGATGCGGCGGTGGCAGGACGCTTCGACGTCGTGCTGGAGGAGCATTCGCAGTTGGTGGGCGACATCGTCATCACGCCCGAGGATGAGGACGCCGGGCTGGTGCCGCAGTCCGATGTGCACGTGCGCTTGGCTGGCGGTTCGCTGTGGCAGGGAGCGTCGGATCTGGTGCAGACCATGACGATCGAACGCGCCAGCCAATGGACGCTGGGCGCTGATGCCACCGTGGGCGAACTGCGCGTGCTCGACAGCGGGCTGGCATTGTCCGATGGCAGCGGTCGCTTCAACACGCTTACCGTGGGTGGTGACCTGCACAGCGAAGGTGCCACGTTCCTGTTCCAGGGCGCGCTGGCCGGTGATGACAGCGCGATGGATCGCCTGCATGTGCGAGGGGATACCTCGGGTGATGCAAGCATCGTGGTCAGGAACATCGGTGGTGTGGGTGCACCTACGGTGGATGGCATCCAGTTGATCGAAGTGGACGGTGCATCGCTGGCGCGTTATGCGCTGGCGGGCCGTGCGGTGGGCGGCTCGTACGAGTACTTCCTGTTCCAGGGCGGCCTGGCCGATCCGTCGGATGGCAACTGGTACCTGCGTTCGCAGTGGTTCGATGTGTGCCAGGACGATCCGGCGGCGCCGGGCTGTGCGGTTGATCCAGGCCCGGGCCCCGACCCGGGTGAGGGCGGGGACGGTGGCGAGGGCGTGGGGCCGGTGGACCCGATCCGGCCGCCGCCGGTGCTGCGCCCTGAGGCCGGCGCCTACCTGGCCAACCAGTCGGCCACCATCAGCATGTTCGCCCACCGAATGCATGATCGCACCGGCGCCCTCGGCAGCGAGCGCACTGCGTGGGCGCGCGTAGGCCGCAGCCATGCAGATTTCAGCGCTGTCGGTGGCCAGCTGTCGGTGGACGGCAATACGTCGGTACTGCAGATCGGCAGTGATCTGCTGCGTCGGGGCAACGCCGCCTTCGGGGTGATGCTGGGCAGTGGCCGTGCCGACAACCGCGTCGTTTCGGATCTGACCGGCTACACCGCTACCGGCCGCGTGCGTGGCACTGCGCTGGGGGTTTATGGCACTTGGTTGCAGGATGCCGAGGGCACTCACGGCGCCTATGTGGATGCGAACGTGCAGTACGGCCGGTTCGACAACCGCATACGCGGCGTGGGCCTGGAGCCGGAGCAGTACGATTCGCGCACGACCAGTGCGTCGCTGGAGACCGGCTACACCTTCAATGTTTGGCAGGGGGCCGCCAGTGCGCTGTATGTGCAGCCGCAGATGCAGCTGACGTATGCAGACTACCGCGCCGATCGTCATGTGGAGCACAACGGCACGGTGATCGATCGTGCCGAGGCCGGTGGCCTGAACGGACGCGTGGGCGTGCGCGTGTTCGGTGGCGGCACTGCGGCTGGCAGTGTGGTGCAGCCCTACCTGGGCGTGAACTGGCTGCGTGGCAGCGGTACCAGCACGTTGCAGTTCAACGGTGACACGCTGGGTGCGGATGTTCCGCGCAACCGCTACGAAGTACAGGCAGGTGCCGAGCTGAAGCTAGGCCAGCGCTGGGGTGCATGGGGCGGCGTGAGCGTGCAGCGCGGTGACCATGCTTACCGCAACGTGGGCGGCCAGGTGGGTCTGCGCATGGCCTGGTAAGCAACGACGCCAAGGCCGACGCCGGGGTCGGAGCCCATTGCATGGCAATGGGCTCTGACCCCTGGCTGCTGCTGTAGAGCCGAGCCTACGCTCGGCTCATCGCGATCTGAACGAAGAGCAGCCGAGCATGGCTCGGCTCTACAACTGCGGCGAGCAGGGACGGGACATGAACGATGTCCACGTCTGTCGCGATTGTCCATTGAATGACTGCGCAAGCGCTGGCCATGCTGCCCGATCGCTCGCTGACGGTCGCCCGCATGCTTCACCCCGAACGCTCCCACAACGCTGCCATCGATGGCCTGCGCGCCCTGGCCGTGCTGGCCGTCATCGTCTTCCATGCGAACGCGGCATGGCTGCCCGGTGGTTTCACCGGCGTGGACCTGTTCTTCGTGGTCTCCGGCTTCGTGATCAGCCAATCGCTGGCTGTGCGTGCGGGCATGCCACTGGGCGCGCTGCTGCTCGATTTCTACCGGCGCCGCGTGCTGCGCCTGTTGCCGGCGCTGCTGGTGATGCTGATGGCCACCTTCGTGCTGTCGGCGCTGTTCATTCCCCGCGCCTGGCGCAACGAGCAGTTCGACCAGACCGGCTGGGCGGCGCTGGTGGGTTTCAGCAACGTGGTGCTGGCCGGCCAGCAGGATGACTACTTCTCGCCCGGCGCCGAACTCAATCCGTTCCTGCACACCTGGACGCTGGGCGTGGAGGAGCAGTTCTACCTGGTGTTCCCGCTGCTGTTCTTCGTCTGGTTGCGCGGCCGCGGCCGCTGGCCGTGGTCGCGCGTGCTGTTGCCGGCGCTCACGGTGCTGTCGCTGGCGTGGGCGGCCTGGCAGGCGCAGGCCGCCCCGGCGGCGGCGTTCTACCTGCTGCCGTCGCGGTTCTGGGAACTGGCGGCCGGTGCGCTGTTGTACCAGTGGATGAGCGCGCGCGGTCCCGGCAAGCGCGGGGATGCGCTCGTACTGCCCGGCCTGGCCCTGCTGCTGGCGGGCGTGCTTGTCGCGCCGCAACTGGCCATGCCGGTGCCGGGTGTGCTGGCCACGGTGGTCGGCACCCTGCTGCTGTTGGCGGCGGTAGCCGGGCATGGCCAATCGTGGGTCGGCCGCGCCCTGGGCTGGGCACCGCTGTCGTACCTGGGGCGCCTGTCGTATTCGCTGTACCTGTGGCATTGGCCACTGCTGGTGCTGCTGCGCTGGACCTACGGGCTGCAGGGCGCTGCGCTGTGGCTGTATCCGGTGCTGCTGCTGGCCGTGTCGGCTGCGTCCTACCATTACGTTGAACGTCCGCTGCGCAGCGCGCTGCCGCTGTTGCGGCTGGCGCCGGCGAAGGTGCTGGCGATGGCGCTGCCGGTGGTGGCGCTGTGCGGCGCCGGTGCCTGGGCGACGGTGGAGTACCACGAGCAGATTTCGCTCAGCGTCACCCGTGATGGCTACGCATGGCAGGCGCGTCGCTACCCGGCGTGGCGACCGCTGGAACCGGTGAGCGCACCCGCGCTTGAAGGTCGACGCCTGTTTGTTGTCGGCGATTCGCATGCGGCGGCCTACCGCACGATGACCAGCATGGTCGCGCGACAGACCGGGATGGAGATCCGCCAGGAGGATCGCGGCGGCTGCAGCTTCGTCAATCTGCTGCGGGCCAGCCCGGCCGACTGCCAGGACTTCATCGAGGACAGCCTGTCGGCCATCGAACGCGACGCGCGCCCGGGTGACATCGTGTTGCTGGCGGCGCTGCGCATGCCGGAGCTGCGAGGGTTCGATTGGCAGCAACAGGACGCACAGCAGATTTATCGGCAGTTGCTGGCCGAACGCACGCCCGCGCATGCGCAGGCGGCACAAGATGAAGCCGAGCGTGTGCTGGGCCGCCTGCAGCGGCTGGGCGTGCACGTGGTCATCGATGCACCGCTGCCGCTGTTCAAGGCAGGGGCCTATCGCTGCTCGGACTGGTTCAACCGTAGCAATCCGGCGTGCGCCGGGGGCCTGAGCATGTCGCGCGCGGATCTGCAGCGGTTGCGTGCGCCGCAGATGGCATTGCTGGCCGAGCTGGCCGCGCGCTATCCGTCATTGGCCGTGTGGGATCCGCTGCCGCTGTTGTGCGGGCCGGATACCTGCTCGGCGGTGCAGGACGGTGAACCGCTGTTCTTCGACAACGATCACCTGAGCGGGCATGGCAACCGGGTTCTGCTGCCCAGCTTCCGGCAGACCTTGATCGATATCGCGAGCAGCTCGTCCCGGTAGCGCCTGGCCATGCCCGGCGGCGTTCACGCCGGCGGCAGCACCTTGCCCGGGTTGAGGATGCCATCCGGATCCAGCGCGGCCTTGATCGCGCGCATCGCCGCCAGCGTTTCTGCGGTGAACGCCTTCGCCATGAAATCACGCTTGGCCAGGCCGATGCCGTGTTCACCCGACAGCGTGCCACCGAGCGCCAGCGTCAGCTCGAAGATCTTCGGCAGCGCGGCATGCGCGCGTGCGTTCTCGTCGGCATCGTCCGGGTGGTACAGGATGTTGACGTGCAGATTGCCGTTGCCGGCATGGCCGAAGGTGACGATGGTCAGTGCGTACTCGCGCGCCAATGCCTGCACGCCAGTCACCAGATCGGGAATGCGCGATACCGGTACCACCACGTCTTCGTTGATCTTGCCCGGGGCGACGCTGCGCAGCGCGGGCGACAGCGCCTTGCGTGCGGCCCACAGCTGGTCGCGCGCGCGGCCTTCCATCGCCACGTCCAGTGCGATCATGCCGCCACCTTCGGCGGCGGTCGCCAATGCCTGCAGCAGGTAGGGCAGGGTGTCGTGGTCGCCATCGGCCTCGACCAGCAGCATCGCGCCAGCGTCGGGTACGTCGGCACCGTTGAGGCGCAGCAGCTCCAGGCTGCGTGCGTCCATGAATTCCAAGCGCGTGGGAACGACTGGCTGCGACATCAGCCTCGAGACGGCAGCGGCGGCGGCATCGGCATCGCGGTACAGCACGCGCAGGCCAGCCTGGCTGACCGGCAGCGGGGTCAGCTTCAACGTGGCTTCCACGATCAGCGCCAGCGTGCCTTCGCTGCCCACCAGCAGATGGGTGAGGTCGTAGCCGGTGGCGTCCTTGGTGTAGGCACCGCCGCAGCGGATCACCTCGCCGGTACCGGTCACCGCCACCAGGCCCAGCACGTTGTCGCGGCTGGTGCCGTACTTCACCGCGCGCGGACCGCCGGCATTGCAGGCGAGGTTGCCGCCGATGCTGCAGATCTCGGCGCTGGACGGGTCCGGTGCCCAGAACAGGCCGTGCGGTGCCAGCGCCTGCTGCAGCGTTCCGTTGAGCACGCCCGGCTGTACCACGGCGCAGCGGTCACCGGCGCGGATCTCGAGGATGCGGTCCATGCGGGTGAACGACAGCACGATGCTGCCGGGCAACGGCACCGCAGCGCCGGTGGTGCCGGTGCCCGCACCGCGCGCGACCAAGGCCACGCCATGCGCGCGGCAGGCACGCACCAGCGCCTGCACCTGTTCGATGTCGGCCGGCAGTGCCACCGCAGCCGGGCGCTGGTGGCGCCACGAGTTGTCCTGCGCGTTCGCCTCCAGTGCGCCGTCATCCATGCGCCAGCCGTCGCTGCCCAGCAGGGCGGACAGTTCGGCAACCAATGCGGAGGGCAGGGCAGTACTCATGACAGATCTCGTGGGGCAGCGGGGGCGGAGTGAATCAGTTTCCAGGCGATGACAGCGCCGGCCAGCGGCAGCCACACCCAGCGCAGTTCCGACAGCAGGGTGGCCAGGCCGCGCGCGCTGAAGAACTGCGGCGCAAACGGCGACACGCGGATCGGCCGCCAGGGCGCGAAGAAGCGGTGGTCGCTCCAGGGCCAGGCCAGCGCAACGCCAAGGCCGCCGGAGGTCAACGCATCCAGCAATGGATGGCTGGCGGCGCAGACGAACACGAACGCTGCAGCTTGTACGGTAGATGCCAAGGTTGGCTTTGCCGTGGTAGGTGCCAACCTTGGTTGGCACAGCACCGCCAACCAAGGTTGGCGACTACCGGAGCTGAGCGGCGCCGACCAAGGTTGGCGGCTACCAAAGAACGCCCACACCGCCGCCAACGCCGCCAGCACGCAGGCGAACAGCAACGAATGGCTGGCCCCGCGATGGCCGAACGCATCGGCGTAGGGAATGTGCAGGGCAAAAGCGAGTACATCGGCGTCGGGCAGCATCGCCGCGACCACACCGGCCGCCAGCAGTCGCGGCGGAATGCGGCCGCGATCAGCAGCGCACCACAACGCCAGTGGCACCGCCGCGTGGGTGATGATCGAAGGCATCAGTCACGCACCGTGGTAGTGCCGGCCAGGCTGCGCTCTGGTAGGTGCCAACCTTGATTGGCACAGAAGCGCCGACCAAGGTCGGCCTCTACCAGAGCGGACGGTACCCATCAGCAATCATCCAACCGGAACGCATCGCGCAGCCAGTGCAGCTGCGGTGGTTCGCCCGTGGCTTCAACCACGTCGAAGCGGCACGGCGCATTGGCAATGGCGGGATGTTCCTGCAGGTACAGCTGCGCCGCGTGGATCAGGCGCCGGCATTTGCGCGGATCGACCGAGGCCGCGCCGCCACCGAAGTCCTGTCGCGCGCGGTAGCGCACTTCCACGAACACCACGGTGCCAGCGTCATCCATCACCAGGTCCAGTTCACCGCCGCGATAACGCACGTTGCGTGCGCGCGGCCGCAACCCGGCCTGCTGCAGATGCTGCTCGGCGGCGGCTTCCACCGCCGAGCCACGTTGCAGGTGCTCAGCGACCACCGGCGATCGGCATCGGCCGGCCACCGCTGAAGGTCGACCATGCCGGCTGGCGCAGGATGTTGCCGTTGCTGTCCAGGTACAGCGTGCCGGTGGCACCGTCCAGGCCGCCTTCAGTGGCCAGCTTGTCCAGGTAGGCGCTGATCTTCCACGCATCGGCGCCGAAGGCGAACAGGCGGCTGGCGGCGCCGCGCGCGCTGGGCAGGGTCTGCGCGACCTGGGCAGCGGACGGCACGCCGGACACGCTGCGCACGTTCCAGGCTTCGTTCGGGTAGATGATGCCGTCCAGCGCCACGTCTTCTTCAACCTTGCCGCTGCCGGTGGTCAGCTGCGAGGTACCCACGCGGGTGGCGCCACCGGCACCGGCCAGCGCCAGCTGCGGGGCCAGCAGGCGGGCCTGCGGTGCACGTACGGCCAGGAACACGGCGTCGACCGCGCCGGCATTGCGCACCTGCGCGCTGACATCCCCCACCGTTTCGCTGACCGCGATGGTGGCGGCGACGCTGCCGCCGCGCTGGGCGAAGCGCTGGGCGAAGGCGGCAGCGGCGCGGCGGCCGGTGTCGTCGCTGCTGTTGATCACCAGCGCCTTGCTGCGCTCGCGACCACGCATGTATTCGGCGGCCACGATGCCGTCGTCCTCCGGTGCCAGCGAGAAACCGGCGCTGCCGGCGGGCGGTGCATCCTTGCCGCGGTTCAGGCCGAGCACCGGCACCGGCAGCTGCTGGCGGCCGTACACGGCATCCACCTCGTCGCGGCCGAGCGGACCGACCACGAAGTCGGCGCCGGACGCCACGGCCTTGTCATACGCGGCCAGCGCACCGGCCGGGGTACCGGCGGTGTCGAAGAAGTTGACCTCCGGACGACGGCGGGTTTCACCGTAGTAGGCGCTGAGCAGGCCATCGCGCACCGGCTGTGCGGCGGTGGCCAGGCGGCCGCTGAGCGGCAGCAGCACGGCCAGCTTGGCCGGCGGGCGGTAGCCATCGCTCATCGCCGGCGGGCGCTTGCTGGTGTCGAACTGGGCGGCGCCATCGCGATCGAACGGGCGCGGCAGCGGCAGGCCACGGGCGATCAGCGCACGGCCTGCAAAGTTGTACAGCGGGTCATTGGCCGGCAAGGCGGCGGCGCGGCTGCGCAGGGTGGCATCGTCGAGGGTGCCGAGCAGGCCGGAGATGGCGGCCTGGTTTTCGCTGCGCGCGGTGCCGGCCAGGCCGGCATGCGCACGGGCGCGTTCGGTGGCGGCGCCAAAGGCATCGCCGGTGGCCTGCAGGGCATTGGCGCGGGCCAGCGACCAGCGCGTGCGCAGGCTCGGGTGCACGTTGTCGGCATGATCCTTCAGCAGGGCCAGTGCCTGCGCCGGCTGCTTGTCGGCCAGTGCCAGCTCGGCGCTGGCCAGCTGGTAACGCTGCAGGCTGGCGCCGGTCAGCTGGCGGGCGGTCACCTGGCCCAGCAGGCTGCGCGCGCGTGCGCTGTCGCCGGCCAGGTGCCAGGCCCAGGCCGCATCGGCCAGTGCGTTGCTGCGGGCACCGCCACGCAGGGTTGCGGCCAGCGCTTCCAGTTGCAGGGCGGCGTCGCGCGGCTTGCCTTGTTCAATCAGCGCCAGCGCCTGGCTCTGGGCCGGCGATTCGGGCGTGCTGACGAGGCTGGTGGTGGCACAACCGGCCAGCAGCATCAACGACAGCGACAGGGCAGAGATGCGTGCGGCGGGCTTGTTCATGATCGGGTCCATGCGATGAGGGCAGCGGCCTTGGCCAGGTACACGCTAGGATTCTACCCTTGCCCCGTGAGTACCGCTGAAATGAGTGTCCCAACCCTGTATGTCGTCGCCACGCCGATCGGCAACCTGGCCGATCTGAGCCCGCGCGCGCAGGAGGTATTGCGTTCGGTGGCGGCCATCTGCGCCGAGGACACCCGCCGCAGTGGCCAGTTGCTGTCCCATTTCGGCATCCAGCAGCCGCTGGTGGCCCTGCACGAACACAACGAAGAGGCCCTGGCCCAGCGCCTGGTGGCGCGGCTGCAGGCGGGCGAGTCGCTGGCGCTGGTCAGCGATGCCGGCACCCCGCTGGTCAGCGATCCGGGCTTCCGGCTGGTGCGTGCCGCGCGTGCTGCCGGCATCAAGGTCAGCCCGGTTCCCGGTGCCTGCGCGGCCATCGCTGCGCTGAGCGTGGCCGGCCTGCCCAGCGACCGCTTCAGTTTCGAGGGATTCCTGCCGGCCAAGGCCAGCGGCCGCCGCGATCGCCTGCAGGGGCTGGCCGGCGAAGTGCGCACGATGGTGTTCTACGAATCCTCGCACCGCATCACCGAGTCGTTGGCCGACATGGCGGCGATCTTTGGCGGCGAGCGCCCGGCCGTGCTCGCGCGCGAGCTGACCAAGCTGTTCGAGACCGTGCTCGATGGCGACCTGGCCGGGTTGCTGGCGCAGGTGGAAGCCGACGACAACCAGCGCAAAGGCGAGTTCGTGGTGATGGTGCAGGGCGCTGGCGACGATGCCGAGGCGCAGCTGGCACATGGCCGGCACGTCTACGCCAAGCTGAGCGAGCACCTGCCACCGTCGACCGCGGCCAAGCTGGCGGCCGAGTTGACCGGCGCACCGCGCAAGGCGTTGTACGGCCGGTAGCGCCGGGCCATGCCCGGCGAGCGCGTAGCGCGGCATCCAACGGCCGCCGGGCATGGCCCGGCGCTACCAGAACGCGGCGGGCAGGAACCCCCCATGTACGTTAGAATGCGCGCGGCGGAGTCGGCCAGACAGTCGCGTCATCCCTTCGGGGGTGCCGAGGAAAGTCCGGGCTCCATAGGGCAAGGTGCCAGGTAACGCCTGGGCGGCGCAAGCCGACGGAAAGTGCAACAGAAAGATACCGCCTACGTCTTCTTCGGAAGGCCGGTAAGGGTGAAATGGTGCGGTAAGAGCGCACCGCGAGTCTGGCAACAGACCGGTACGGCAAACCCCACCTGGAGCAAGACCAAATAGGGATCCATTGGCGCGGCCCGCGTTGGATCCGGGTAGGTTGCTTGAGCGTTGCGGCGACGTAACGCCTAGAGGAATGACTGTCCACGACAGAACCCGGCTTATCGGCCGGCTCCGCCCCTTCATTCCATCCACATCCATCCACGCATGGCGTGGATCTACCTATCGCCCTCCACGCAGGGTGTATGGACCTGGTAGTGCCGGCCGCTGGCCGGCAACCGCAAGGTGCATCCGAGGATCCAGAAGTTGCCGGCCAGCGGCCGGCACTACCGTTCCAGTCAGAAAATGACGTGACCCTGTCCGCTGGGTACACCCTGCGGACCAAAGCGGCGCTCATGGATTTCGCCCTGGCCGTTGCCATCGATCAGCAGCACGGTACTGGCGCGGGTGCCGTAATCGTCACCACGGATGAAAGCGGGGCTGAGCCAGCGTTCGCGCTCCAGGCCGATGCCGGTATCGGGCAGGTCGCTGTCGACCGGGCGATGTTCGTCGGCCAGAGCCTGCCACAGCGGGTCAAGCGAGTCGGCATCGGCCGCCAGCCACGACGACAGCGCATCCATCAGCCGCCGGGTCTTTGGCCAGGGCGCATCAAGCGCGCCGTTGGACATGCCATGCACGCCCGGGCCAAGCGTCTGCCGCTCGGCCGGATGGTTGCCCAGATACTCCAGGCTGTGCCCATCGGCCAGCAGCAGGTTGAACGGGGCATAGGCAGCGCAGATCCCGGCCAGACGTTCTATATGCATACCCGCCGGATCGCGGCCACGCAGGTAGTCGGCCACCAGGGCGCCACGCGATGGCCCGGTCTGGGAGGCCTGCGGATCGCGGACGTTGGTCACCACCGCCATCCGGCCACCGGCACCCACCCCTGCCCAGCCGCCGCCGGAGCGCAGGTCGCGCCCGCCGATGACCGACGTCTCATCCTGCCAGGGGGCCAGGGCCGCGGTCGGGCGGGCGTGGAACTCATCACGGTTGCCGGCCATCACCAGCCGCCAGCGCGGGTGGTGCAACCAGCCAATAGCAAGCAGGCACATGGCGCCATTGTGCCCGGTTTGCGCAGTCCGACGTCGCTTTCGGCCCGTTCCGGATGAATGCGCAGCCCATGTTTCACGCGCCCTCCACACCCCTGAACTTCCGTTCAATCTCAAAAATTGAGACGGATCAGCAACTTGTGGATAAACCTTGAACAACTCTCTAAACATCGGCGCAAACCATTGATGCGGCTGGCGATTTCCCTGCTGAAAAGTTGTTGACAACCCTTGGGTCGCTGCTAAGGTGGGCATCAGAGGGAAATCCGGGTGTTTTGTGGATTTTCGTGGTTCAATGTTTCACCGGGCGAAGGATAAGGTGCAGGCGTCGTGTTCCAGGGCGAGACGGCCATCACAGTTGACGACAAAGGGCGCATGGCGGTTCCCACCGCTCACCGCGACCTGGTTGCGCGCGTCAGCAACAACCGTCTCGTGTTGACCTACAACCCCTTCGAATCCGGCTGCCTGTGGCTGTACGCCGAGTCGGAATGGGAGCGGGTACGCGACGACGTCATGTCCAAACCCAACACACAGCGCGTCGTACGTCTGCTGCAGCAGAAGCTGGTCGGTTCAGCCGCCCACCTGGAGCTGGACGGCAACGGTCGCATCAGCATTCCCGCCAGCCACCGCGGTGCGGTGGGCATTGAGAAGAAGGCGGTATTGCTCGGTATGGGCGACAAATTCGAATTGTGGAGCGAGCAGGCGCATCGGGCCCTGATCCAGCAGACGTTGTCTGACGAGGATCTGGGTGATGGGTTGCTCGACCTGAAGTTGTGAGCCGGGGTGCCCGGATGCGCCCAGAAGCGCAGACCGGTCACCTTCCGGTGTCGCAGTCGCCGGCGGTGCATCTGCCGGTCCTGTACACCCAGGTCCTGGAAGGCCTGAGGGTGATCGAAAACGGACGTTATCTGGATGGCACGTTCGGTCGTGGCGGTCATGCACGTGGCGTGCTCACCCAGCTCGGTCCCGAGGGACGCCTGCTGGTCATGGACAAGGATCCGGAAGCCATTGCCGTTGCCGAGCGCGATTTCGCGCCGGACCCGCGCGTGTCGATCTTCCGTGGCAGCTTCGCCCAGCTGCTGCAGTGGAACGAGACCGCCGAAGGCCTGGATGGCGTGCTGTTCGACCTTGGCGTGTCCTCGCCGCAGCTGGATGTGGCCGAGCGTGGTTTCAGCTTCGGCAAGGACGGCCCGCTGGACATGCGCATGGACCCGGACAGTGGCGAAAGCGCCGCGCAGTGGATCAACCGCGTGGAAGATCGCGAGATCGCCGACGTGCTGTGGACCTACGGCGAAGAGCGGCAGAGCCGGCGCATCGCCCGCGCCATCGTGGCCCGCCGCGAAAAGCAGCCGTTCACCCGTACCGCCGAGCTGGCCGAACTGATCGCCTCGGTGATGCCGCGCGGCAAGGACAAGATCCATCCGGCCACGCGCAGCTTCCAGGCCATCCGCATCCACATCAACCGCGAACTGGCCGACCTCGAAGCCGGCCTGGACGCGGCGGTGGAACGCCTCAAGCCCGGTGGCCGGCTGGCGGTGATCAGCTTCCATTCGCTGGAAGACCGCATCGTCAAGCAGTACATGAACCGCCTGGCCAAGGCACCGCCAGCCAACCGCCGGCTGCCCGAGGCGCAGGCCTTCGTGCCGACCCTGGACCTGATCGGGGGTGCCATCAAGGCCACCGACGAAGAGCTGGCGATGAACCCGCGCGCCCGCAGCGCCGTGCTGCGTGTGGCCCAGAAGCGGGAGGCCGATGCATGAGCCGGCTGCTGCTGATCATCCTGTTGGCCTGCACCGTGGCCTCGGCGATCGGCGTCGTGTTCGTGCGTCACCGTCACCGGCAGACGTTCATCGAGCTGTCGCGCGCCGAGCGTGCGCGCGATGACCTGAACATTGAATTCGGCCGCCTGCAGCTGGAGCAGGCGACCCTGGCCGAAGCCAACCGCGTGGACAGCATCGCCCGCGAAAAGCTCGGCATGAAGTTCCCCGAAGCCGCCGACGTGGTGGTGGTGCGCCCATGAGCAAGACCGGCCGCAACCGTCCCCGCAACGCCTTCAACCTGCGCCAGCGCCTGCGCTGGGTGGCCCTGGCGCTCGGCCTGTGCTCGGTATCGCTGGTGGGTCGTGCCGCCTACGTGCAGATCATCAACAGCGACTTCTACCAGCGCCAGGGCGAAGCGCGTTACCTGCGCGAGCTTCCGATCAAGACCTCGCGCGGCATGATCACCGACCGCAACGGCGAGCCGTTGGCGGTGTCCACCCCGGTCGCCTCGATCTGGGTGAACCCGCAGGACCTGCTGCGTTCGCCCGAGCGCATCCCCGAGCTGGCACAGGCGGTGGGCCTGTCGGTGGACGAGCTGAGCAGCCGCCTGTCGCAGAAGTCGGACAAGGAATTCATGTACCTGCGTCGCCGTATCAATCCGGACGAGGCAGAGCGCGTGGTCGCGCTGAAGATTCCGGGCGTGGCGGCACAGCGTGAGTTCCGTCGCTTCTACCCGCAAGGTGAAGCGATGGCGCACGTGCTGGGCTTCACCAACATCGACGACCGCGGCCAGGAAGGCCTGGAGCTGGCCTTCGACGAATGGCTGCGTGGCAAGCCCGGCGGCAAGCGGGTGATCCGCAACCGCAAGGGCGAGACGGTCGAAAGCGATCTGCTGCGTGCGGCCGAGCCGGGCAAGGACCTGACCCTCAGCATCGACCGCCGCATCCAGTACCTGGCCTTCAAGGAACTGCGCAACGCGCTGGTGGCCAACAAGGCGGCCGGCGGCTCGATGGTGATCATGGACGTGACCACCGGCGAGATCCTGGCCATGGTCAACCTGCCGACCTACAACCCCAATTCGCTGACCAGCGCGCAGCCGGACACGCGCCGCAACCGCGCGGTGACCGATCTGGTCGAGCCGGGTTCGACGATGAAGCCGCTGACCATCGCCACCGCGCTGCAGGCCGGTGCGGTGACCAAGGACACCGTCATCGACACCAACCCGGGTTACATGACCCTGGGGCGCTTCACCATCCGCGATGTGCCGCGCAACAACGGCGTGCTGAACGTCACCGGCGTGATCACCCGCAGCTCGAACGTGGGTGCGGCCAAGGTCGCCGCGAAGATGCCCGACCAGGTGTTCTACGATGGTGTGCGCCGTTTCGGCTACGGCTCGGTGCCGCACAGTGGCTTCCCCGGCGAGTCCGGTGGCGTGGTGCTGCGCCCGGCCCGCTGGTCGGGCACCACCAAGACGACCATGTCCTACGGCTATGGCCTGAACGTCACGCCGCTGCAGATCGCCACCGCGTACTCGGCGCTGGCCAACGGCGGCAAGCTGATCGCGCCGACCTTCGTCAAGGGCCAGCGCAACGAAGGCCATCAGATCATCGACGAGAACGTCGCCAAGCAGGTGGTGGCGATGATGGAAACGGTGGTCACCCAGGGCGGCGCCAAGCAGGCGGCGGTGCTGGGCTACCGCGTGGCCGGCAAGACCGGTACCGCGCGCAAGACCGGCCCCGGTGGCTACGAGCGCGGCCACTACAACGCGCTGTTCGCCGGCGTGGTGCCGGCCACCAATCCGCGCTTTGCCACCGTCATCGTCATCAACGATCCGCAGGGCGGCAAGTTCTACGGTGGCCTGGTGTCGGCGCCGGTCTATCACAACGTGATGGAAGGCACCCTGCGCCTGATGGACGTGCCACTGGATGACCTGCAGTCGTGGCTGGCTGCCCAGCAGTCCGGAAAGATCGGGCATTCGGCCTCGGTGCTGCCGGTGCCGCCGGCCGAAGCCGCACTGCCGGTGGATGCCGCCGCTGAATTCGATGCCGCGCTGCCCAGCGCGCACCCCCATGTGCCGCCCGCGACGGGAGGCACGCAATGAGCCCTTCGATGTTGCTTTCGCAGTTGCTTCCGGACGTGGCCCTGGCGGGCCATGATCCCGTTCTGACCGGCCTGGTGCTGGACAGCCGTGCCGTGCGCCCCGGCAATGCCTTCGTTGCCATCGCCGGCTTCGGCGCGCATGGCCTGGGTTTTGTCGAGCAGGCGCGTGCTGCCGGTGCCGGCGCCATCCTGTTCGAAGCGCCGGCGCCTGCCGAGCTGCCTGCACCGGCCGATGCCATCGCCGTGCCGGACCTGCGCGCGCGTCTGGGGGCAATGGCCGACCAGTTCCATGGCGCGCCTTCGCGGGCGATGACCATGGTTGGCGTGACCGGCACCAACGGCAAGACCTCCACCGTGCAGCTGCTGGCCCAGGCCTGGCACCTGCTCGGTACGCCCAGTGGCAGTATCGGCACGTTGGGCGCCGGACTTTATGGTGCGGTCGAGCCGACCGGTTTCACCACCCCGCTGGTGCTGCAGATGCATGCGCTGCTGGCGCAGCTGCGCGACGATGGCGCGCGCGCGGTGGCGATGGAAGTCAGCTCGCATGCGCTGGACCAGGGCCGCGTGGATGCGGTGCACTACGACGTGGCGGTGTTCACCAATCTCACCCGCGATCACCTTGATTACCACGGTGACATGGCCAGCTACGGCGCGGCCAAGGCGCGGCTGTTCCATCGCCCGGGCCTGAAGGCGGCGGTGATCAATCTTGACGATGCGTTCGGTCGCCAGCTGTTCGCCGGCCTGCCGGCAGGCGTGCAGGCCATCGGCCTGAGCTCGCGTGGTGCCGACGGTGCCAGCGTGCGCGCCGAAGCGCTGCAGCTGGATGGCCGCGGCATCGGTTTCGAACTGGTCATCGACGGCCAGCGTGCTGCGGTGCAGTCACCGCTGCTGGGCCGCTTCAACGTGGACAACCTGTTGGCGGTGGCTGGCAGCCTGCATGCGCTGGGGCATCCGCTGCCGCGTATCGCCGAGGTGCTGTCGGCACTGCAGCCGATCCGTGGCCGTATGAACCGCCTGGGCGGTGAAGACGGCCTGCCGACCGTGGTGGTGGATTACGCACATACGCCCGACGCGCTGGAACAGGCGCTGGACAGCCTGCACGGCCACCTGCAGGGCACGCTGTTCTGCGTGTTCGGCTGCGGTGGCGAACGCGATACCGGCAAGCGCCCGCAGATGGCCGCCATTGCCGAGCGCCTGGCCAACCAGGTCATCGTCACCGACGACAACCCGCGTGGCGAAGACGGCGACGTGATCGTGGCCGACATCCTGGCCGGTTTCACCGATGCCTCGGCCGTGACCGTGCAGCGCAACCGCGCGCGTGCGATCGGCCTGGCGGTGAAGCGCGCTGGTGCCGGCGACATCATCCTGATCGCCGGCAAGGGCCACGAGCCCTACCAGGAAGTGAATGGCGTGCGCCATGACTTCGACGACACCGAAGTGTCGGCCGCCGCGCTGGCCGCGAAGGCCGGTGTGTTGGCGACGCGCATGGACGCGCTAGTGGCCCGGCCGCAGGACGCGGAAGAGGGCCCGCAGGCCGGGGAGGGTGACGCATGAAGCGCACCCTGCTTTCGCTGATCGCACACTGGGCCGGTGGCGAGATCCACGGCGACGACGTGGCCATCGACGCGGTCAGCAACGATACCCGCAGCCTTGGCCCGGGCAGCCTGTACGTGGCGCTGCGTGGCGAACGCTTCGACGGCCACGATTTTGCTGCCGACGCACAGGCACGTGGCGCCAGCGCGTTGCTGGTCGAGCGCCTGCTGCCGCTGGACCTGCCGCAGGTGCTGGTGGCCGACAGCGAGCGCGCGCTGGCGAAGATCGCCGCCGGCATGCAGCGCGACCGCGCGACCGAACTGTTCGCCATCACCGGCAGCAACGGCAAGACCAGCGTCAAGAGCCTGCTGCTGGCGATCCTGCAGCAGGTGGCCCAGCACGCGCACAAGGTGGTCTACGCCAACCCGGGCAACCGCAACAACGAGATCGGCCTGCCGCTGGCGGTGATCGACGCACCGGAAGATGCCGACTACGCCGTCTACGAGATGGGCGCCGGCAAGCCGGGCGACATCGCCTACCTGACCGACATCGCGCGCCCGCGCTATGCCCTGGTCAACAACATCGCCCCGGCCCATCTGGAGCGGATGGGCAGCCTGCTCGGCGTGGCGGTGACCAAGGGTGCGATCTACGCCGCACTGCCTGCCGATGGCGTGGCCGTGATCAACGCCGACGATGCCTACGGGCGCTGGTTCGAACAGCATTTCATCGGTACCCCGGCACGTTGCCGGGTGCTGCGCTATGGCCTGGAACACAGCGCCGACGTCACCGCGCGCGACATCCGCGCCGGTGCCCAGGGCAGCCGCTTCACCCTGGTCACGCCGATGGGCGAGGCGGGCGTGGTGCTGGGCCTGCCGGGCCGCCACAACATCAGCAATGCGCTGGCCGCCGCCAGCCTGGCGCTGGCCGCCGGCATCGAGCTGTCACTGGTGGCCATCGGCCTGGCGGAAGCGCAGCCGGTGCCGGGCCGCCAGATCGCCCATCAGCTGCGCAATGGCGCAGTGCTGGTGGACGACAGCTACAACGCCAACCCTGGTTCGCTGGCTGCCGCCATCGACGCACTGGCCGCCGCCCCGGAAGAGGGCTGGCTGGTGCTGGGTGACATGCGCGAACTCGGACCGGACGCTGAGGCGCTGCATGCACAGGCGGGTATCCGTGCGCGTGCCGCCGGCCTCAAGCGCCTGTATGCGCTGGGCCCGCTCAGCGCTGCTGCTGCCGCTGCGTTTGGCGAGGGCGGACATCATTTCACCACCCATGACGCGCTGTCGCAGGCGCTGAAGGAAGCGCTGCATGCCGGCGTGCGCTGCCTGGTCAAGGGTTCCCGTGGCAGCGCCATGGACACGATTGTCAAAGCGCTGCTGGCGCAAGGAGAGGAATCCCCGCATGTTGTATGAACTGGCTCGATGGTTGCAGCAGTTGGAGAGCCTGTTCGGGCTGTTCAACTACCAGACGTTCCGCGCCATCCTTGCCGCGTTGACGGCGCTGTTCCTGTCGCTGTGGCTCGGCCCGGCGATGATCCGCAAGCTTGCCCAGTTCAAGGGCGGCCAGCCGATCCGGACCGATGGTCCGCAGACCCATTTCTCCAAGGCCGGCACGCCGACCATGGGTGGTTCGCTGATCCTGCTCACCGTCACCCTGTCGGTGCTGATGTGGGCCGACCTGCGCAACCGCTATGTGTGGCTGGTGCTGGCGGTGATGCTGTGCTTCGGCGCCATCGGCTGGTACGACGACTGGATCAAGATCGTCCGTCGCGACCCGAACGGCCTGAAGTCGCGCTGGAAGTACCTGCTGCAGTCGATCTTCGGCCTGGCTGCAGGCATCTTCCTGTTCCAGACCGCCGACGTACCGGCGGCGCTGACCTTCTACATCCCGATGTTCAAGTCGGTGGCGCTGCCGCTGGCCGGTATCGGCTTCGTGGCCATCGCCTATTTCTGGATCGTCGGCTTCTCCAACGCGGTCAACCTGACCGACGGCCTGGACGGGCTGGCGATCATGCCGACGGTGCTGGTGGCCTGCGCGCTGGGCGTGTTCGCCTACGCCTCGGGCAACGCAGTGTTCGCCAACTACCTGCAGATCCCGCAGATTCCGGGTGCCGGTGAGCTGGTCATCATCTGTGCGGCGATCGCCGGCGCGGGGCTGGGCTTCCTGTGGTTCAACACCTATCCGGCCATGGTGTTCATGGGCGATATCGGCGCGCTGTCGCTGGGCGCGGTGCTGGGCACCATCGCGGTGATCACCCGCCAGGAACTGGTGCTGGTGATCATGGGCGGCGTGTTCGTCATCGAAACGCTGTCGGTGATGATCCAGGTCGCCTCGTTCAAGCTGACCGGCAAGCGCGTGTTCCGCATGGCGCCGATCCACCACCACTTCGAACTGAAGGGGTGGCCGGAGCCGCGCGTGATCGTGCGCTTCTGGATCATCTCCGTCGTGCTGGTGCTGATCGGCCTGGCCACGTTGAAGGTACGCTGATGAACGACCTGTCGCACCAGGCAACACGCCTTGAGGCCATCGGTGGCAGCTACGACAAGTGGCTGCTCGGCGCGATGATCGCGCTCACCGGGCTGGGCGTGGTGATGGTGGCGTCCAGCTCGATCGCGTTGATGAGCAGCCCGTTCTACTACCTCAACCGCCACTTGATCTTCCTGGCGGTCGGCATCGTGCTGGCCATCATCGCCGCGCGTACCGAACTGAAGACCATCGAGCAGTACAACCAGATGCTGCTGCTGGGTTGCTTCGCGCTGCTGGTGGTGGTGTTCGTGCCGGGCCTGGGCAGCAGCGTCAACGGCGCCCGCCGCTGGATCAACCTGGGCATCTCCAAGTTCCAGACGGTCGAAGCGGTGAAGGTGCTCTACATCGTCTGGCTGTCCAGCTACCTGGTGCGCTTCCGCGACGAGGTCAACGCGACCTGGCCGGCGATGCTCAAGCCGCTGGGCGTGGCCGGTGCGCTGGTGGTGCTGCTGCTGCTGCAGCCCGACTTCGGCTCGTCCACCCTGCTGCTGGCGATCACCGCCGGCATGCTGGTGCTGGGCGGGGTGAACATGCCGCGCATGTCGATGCCGGTGGTGATCGGCCTGGTGGGCATGAGCGCGCTGGCGATCATCGAGCCGTACCGCATGCGCCGCATCACCTCCTTCCTCGACCCGTGGGCCGACCAGCAGGGCGACGGCTACCAGCTGTCCAACGCGCTGATGGCGGTGGGCCGCGGCGAGTGGACCGGCGTGGGCCTGGGTAATTCGGTGCAGAAGCTGTACTACCTGCCCGAGGCGCACACCGACTTCATCTTCTCGGTCACCGCAGAGGAATTCGGTTTCCTGGGCACCTGCGTGATCGTGGCCCTGTACGCACTGCTGGTCGGCCGCACCTTCTGGCTGGGCATGCGCTGCGTGGAAATGAAGCGCCACTTCTCCGGCTACATCGCCTTCGGCATCGGCCTGTGGATCAGCATGCAGACCTTCGTTTCGATCGGCGTGAACCTGGGCATCCTGCCGACCAAGGGCTTGACCCTGCCGCTGATTTCGTCGGGTGGTTCGTCGGTGCTGATGACCTGCGTGGCGATGGGCCTGCTGCTGCGCGTGTCCTATGAACTGAAGCGCGCCGAGCGCCGCCAGGCCGTGCGCATGGGCGCTGCCGACGATGTTGCCGGCTCTGCCGCGGCCGAGCCTTCCGCTGCACCTGTGGCGAAGAACGTGCCGATGGCCGCCGGACCGGCCGCGGCCGAGCCGGCCGCCGTGCGCGGCACCAGCCGCCTGCAGTCGCGCGTCGAACCGACCTTCGGGAGGCTCGGATGAGCGCGGCCCAGAACAACAGCCGGCCGGTGATGATCCTGGCCGGTGGTACCGGCGGGCACATCTTCCCGGGCCTGGCCGTGGCCCGCGTACTGCGCGCGCGTGGCGTGCCGGTCACCTGGATGGGTGCCGATGGCGCCATGGAAACCCGCCTGGTGCCGCAGCACGGCATCGCCATCGATACGCTGGCCATCACCGGCCTGCGCGGCAAGGGCAAGCTGGCCCTGCTGGCCGCGCCGTGGCGCCTGATGCGTGCGCTGCGTGCCGCCGGCCTGATCATCCGTGATCGCCAGCCGCGTGCGGTGGTCGCCTTCGGTGGCTTCGCTTCCGGCCCCGGTGGCATGGCCGCGCGCCTGCACGGCCTGCCGCTGATCGTGCACGAACAGAACCGCGCGCCGGGCCTGACCAACCGCATCCTGTCGCGCTACGCGCGCCGCCTGCTGACCGGTTTCCCGGGCACCTTCGCTGCACGCGAGGAGTTCGTAGGCAATCCGGTGCGCGCCGAAATCGCCGCAGTCGCGCCGCCGCAGCAGCGGCTGGCCGACCGCAGCGGTCCGCTGCGCCTGCTGGTACTGGGCGGCAGCCAGGGTGCCCGCGCGCTCAACAGTGGCGTGCCGCAGGCACTGGCCAGCCTGGGTGCGCAGGTGCCGGTGGTGGTGCGCCACCAGAGCGGCGAGAAGCTGCATGCCGAAGCGGTCGAGGCCTATGCCAAGGCCGGCGTGCAGGGCGAGGTGACACCGTTCATCGCCGACATGGCCGAAGCCTTCGCCTGGGCCGACCTGGTGGTGTGCCGTTCCGGCGCGTCCACGCTGGCCGAACTCTGCGCGGTCGGCGTCGGCAGCGTGCTGGTGCCATTCCCCGCTGCTGTCGATGATCACCAGACCCGCAATGCGCAGTACCTGGTCGAGCGCGATGCAGCCGTATTGCTGAAGCAGGACGAAACGCTGGCAGACGGCATTGCCGCGCTGCTGCGTGATCTGTCCGAAAATCCCGCCCGCCGCATGCAGATGGCGCAAGCCGCGCGTGCCCTGGCCAAGGTCGATGCCGCCGAGCGCATCGCCGATATCATTCTCGAGGAAGCTGTATGAAGAAGGCACGCTCCAGCGCCTGCCCTGCGCGAGGCCGCGCATGATCCGCCGCCTGCATGACACCAACGATCTGGTGCGCGCGTTCCCGCGCGTGCATTTCGTCGGCATCGGCGGCACCGGCATGAGCGGCATCGCCGAAGTGATGCTGACGCTGGGCTATGAAGTATCCGGTTCGGACAATGCCGACAATGCTGCGACCCGCCGGCTGGCCGGCCTGGGCGCGCGCATCATGCGCGGCCATTCCGCCGCCAACGTGCTGGGCACCGACTGCGTGGTGGTCTCCAGCGCGATCCGCGAAGACAACCCGGAGCTGATGGAAGCGCGCAGCCAGCGCATTCCGATCATGCCGCGCGCGGCGATGCTGGCTGAACTGATGCGCTTCCGCCGCGGCATCGCCGTGGCCGGTACCCACGGCAAGACCACCACCACCAGCCTGACCGCTGCGGTGCTGAGCGAGGGTGGGCTGGACCCGACCTTCGTGATCGGTGGCCAGCTGCTGGCGGCCGGTGCCAACGCCAAGCTTGGTGGTGGCCAGTGGCTGGTGGCCGAGGCCGACGAGAGCGACGGCAGCTTCCTGCGCCTGAATCCGTTGATGTCGATCATCACCAACATCGATGCCGATCATCTGGAGAACTACGGCAACGACTTCGCCCGCGTGCAGGCGGCGTTCGCCGAGTTCCTGCAGCGCCTGCCGTTCTACGGCCTGGCAGTGCTGTGCATCGACGATCCGGAAGTGGCCGCACTGGCCGCCAGGACTCCGCGCCACGTGATGAGCTACGGCATGAGCCCGCAGGCCGATGTGCGCGCCGAGAACGTGGTGCAGGAAGGTTCGCGCATGCGCTTCACCCTGCGCCTGCCGCAGGGCACCAGCCAGGAAGTGGTGCTGGCGCTGCCGGGCAAGCACAACGTACTCAATGCACTGGCCGCTGCGGCGGTGGGCTGGCAGCTGGGCGTGGCCCCGGATGCGATCGCGCGTGCGCTGGCCAGCTTCGCCGGTGTCGGCCGCCGCTTCAACGACCTGGGCGAAGTGACCACCGCCAGCGGTGCCAAGGTCCGCATCATCGACGACTACGGCCACCATCCGAGCGAGCTGGAAGCGGTGTTCGCCGCCGCGCGTGGTGGCTGGGCCGACAAGCGCCTGGTGGTGGCCTTCCAGCCGCACCGTTACAGCCGTACCCGCGATCAGTTCGACAAGTTCGCCGCCGTGCTGTCCAGCGTCGATGCCCTGGTGCTGAGCGAGGTCTACCCGGCCGGTGAAGAGCCGATCGCCGGCGCCGATTCGCATGCACTGGCCCGCGCCATCCGCGCGCGCGGCCGCAGCGAGCCGGTGGTGGTCGGCAAGGCATCCGAGCTGGCCACCGTGCTGCCGGACGTGCTGCAGGACGGCGATCTGCTGCTGATGATGGGGGCCGGCGACATCGGCGCCGTCGCCAGCCACATTGCCGTGGAAGGCTTCAAGGCGGAGGGCGAGGCGTGAGCACGCTGACCTTCCCGCCGCTGCGCGGCACTGACCCGGCCGTGTTCGGCCGCGTCGCCGTGCTGCTCGGTGGCAGCTCCAGCGAACGCGACGTGTCGCTGGATTCGGGCCGCAATGTGCTCGAAGCCCTACAGTCGCGCGGCGTCGACGCCGTCGCCATCGACGGCATTCCGGCGCTGGCCAAGGCGCTGGCGGCCGGCGGCATCGATCGCGTGTTCAACATCCTGCACGGCCACAATGGTGGTGGTGAGGACGGCATCGTGCAGGGCCTGATGGAGGCCTTCGGCGTGCCGTACACCGGCTCCAACGTGCTGGGCTCGGCGTTGAGCATGGACAAGATCCGCACCAAGCAGGTGTGGCTGTCACTGGGCCTGCCGACCCCGCAGTACCGCGAAGTACACGGAGGTACGAGTGCCGCGGGAGGCAAGATGCCGGGAGCGGCCGAAAAGAATGTCCACGCGCTGGCGGCCGAGCTCGGCCTGCCGGTGGTGGTCAAGCCGGCCAACGAAGGTTCCAGCGTGGGCATCAGCCGGGTCACCGACGACGCCGGCCTGGACGAAGCCGTGGCCCTGGCCGCGCGCTACGACGGCCAGCTGCTGATGGAACAGATGGTGGTGGGCGACGAACTGACCGTGGCCATCCTGGGTGATATCGCGCTGCCGTCGATCCGCATCGTGCCCAAGGGCCAGTGGTACGACTACAACGCCAAGTACATCGCCGAAGACACCCAGTACCTGTGCCCGGGCCTGGATGGTGATGACGAAGACGAGATCCGCCGCATCGCCCTGGCTGCCTTCCGCGCGGCCGGCTGCCGTGGCTGGGGTCGCGTGGACGTGATGCGTGACCGCAGCAGCGGCCGCTTCTTCCTGCTGGAAGTGAACACCGCGCCGGGCATGACCAGCCACTCGCTGGTGCCCAAGGCGGCCGGGCAGGCCGGCATCAGCTTCGAGGAGCTGGTGTGGCGCGTGCTGGAACAGACCCTGGAGGCATCGCACGCATGAACGCGGTGCTGCGCATTTTCGTCTGGCTGTTGGCACTGTCGGTGGTTGCACTGCCGGTGGTGGCCGTGGTCAATGGCTGGGTCGGCGCCGAGCGCTGGCCGCTGGCGAAGCTGCGCGTGCACGGTGAGTTCAAGCGGGTGCCGCCGGAACAGCTGCAGCAGGTGCTGCTGCCGTATGCGCATGCCGGCTTCTTCGCGGTCAAGCTGCAGGACGCGCAGGACGCACTGGAAAAACTGCCGTGGGTAGAAAGCGCGCAGGTGCGCAAGCAGTGGCCGGACGTGCTGGAAGTGACCTTGGTCGAGCACAAGCCGTTCGCGCGCTGGGGCGAAGATCGCCTGCTGTCCGAGCAGGGCAAGCTGTTCCCCACGCCGAAGAAGCTGGCCGACCTGCAGCTGCCCGAGCTGGATGGCCCGGACAGCCAGACCGAGGAAGTGGTCAAGCTGTACAACGATTCGCGCGCGCTGTTCGCGCCGGCAGGCGTCGACGTGCGCCGGCTGACCATGGACGCGCGCGGCAGCTGGTCGCTGCTGCTGAGCAACGGCACTGAAGTGGTGGTCGGCCGCGACGATGCCCGCTCGCGCCTGCAGCGCTTCGTGCGCGTTCTGCCGCAGCTGGCCAACCAGGCCGCGCCGATCGAGCGCGCCGATCTCCGATATACCAATGGTTTCACGCTGAGCTGGGGCACTCCGGCCGCCCCGGCCAATGCACCGGGCACCCCGGCAAGAAGGACGCAGGAAAGAACATGAATCGCAAGGGTGACAAATCGCTGATCGTCGGCTTGGATATCGGCACCTCCAAGGTGGTGGCGCTGGTGGGCGAGTATTCGCCGGGCAACCCGATCGAAGTGATCGGCATCGGCTCCCACGAATCGCGCGGCCTCAAGCGCGGCGTGGTGGTGGACATCGAATCGACCGTGCAGTCGATCCAGCGCGCGGTCGAAGAAGCCGAGCTGATGGCCGGCTGCGAGATCCGCTCGGTGTATGCCTCCATTTCCGGCAACCACGTGCAGTGCAAGAACTCGCCCGGCATCGTGCCGATCCGCGACGGTGAAGTGACCTGGGGCGACCTCGACCGCGTGCTCGATGCGGCCAAGGCAGTGGCGATCCCGGCCGACCAGAAGATCCTGCATGCGATCCCGCGCGAGTACGTGCTGGATGATTCGCAGGAAGGCATCCGCAACCCCGTTGGCATGACCGGCGTGCGCCTGGAGGTGCATGCGCACCTGGTGGTGTGCGCGCAGTCGGCCGCGGCCAACATCAGCAAGTGCGTGCAGCGCTGCGGCCTGCAGGTGGACGACCTGGTGCTGTCCTCGCTGGCGTCCAGCGTGGCGGTGCTGACCGCCGACGAGCGCGAGCTGGGCGTGGTGCTGGTCGACATGGGCGCCGGCACCACCGACATCGCAGTGTTCGTGCAGGGCGCGATCTGCCACACCGCCTCGCTGCCGATCGCCGGCGACCACGTGACCAACGACATCGCGCACATGCTGCGCACGCCGACCCCGGAAGCCGAGCAGATCAAGGTGCGCTATGCATGCGCCCTGGCCCAGCTGGCCACCGCCGAGGAAAGCATCCAGGTGCCGTCGGTCGGTGATCGTCCGCCGCGCCGCATGCCGCGCCACGCGCTGGCGCAGGCCGTGCAGGGCCGCTACGAAGAGATCTTCGAAATGGTGCAGGCCGAACTGCGCCGCTCCGGCTTCGAGGAACTGGTGCGCGCCGGCATGGTGCTGACCGGTGGTGCCTCGAAGATGGAAGGCGTGGTCGAACTGGCCGAGGAAATGCTGCAGATGCCGGTACGCGTGGGCATCCCGCAGCACGTTACCGGGCTGGGCGAAGTGGTGGGCAACCCGGTGCATGCCACCGGTGTGGGCCTGCTGCTGATGGGCAGCCAGATCGAGCATCCGCGCCGGCCGTCGCTGCCGACCGGCCGCGCCGGAAGCATGTTCAAGAAACTCAAGACCTGGTTCCGCGGCGAATTCTGACGCGGCACCTGTAACACCCGGGCGCAGCCCGGCTGCAACACCCGCAGTACCCGCATCACGACGCAACAACGCAACACACAACCCACACAGCCGCAACGGCAACATGACACGCGAAGGCAGGAGGCCCGACCGTCCATGCCACCGACAAGCGGATACAACGAGGACACGGACATGGCGCATTTTGAACTGATCGAAAAGATGGCACCCAATGCGGTGATCAAGGTGGTTGGCGTGGGCGGCGGCGGCGGCAATGCCGTGGCGCACATGGTCAACTCGGCAGTGGATGGCGTGGAATTCATCACCGCCAACACCGACTCGCAGGCCATCAAGAATTGTGGTGCCAAGCTGCAGCTGCAGCTGGGTACCAATGTCACCAAGGGCCTGGGCGCAGGCGCGAATCCGGAAGTCGGCCGCCAGGCTGCGCTGGAAGACCGTGAGCGCATCATGGACGCGCTGCAGGGTGCGGACATGGTGTTCATCACCGCTGGCATGGGCGGTGGCACCGGTACCGGCGCTGCGCCGGTGGTGGCACAGCTGGCCAAGGAAATGGGCATCCTGACCGTGGCCGTGGTGACCAAGCCGTTCCCGTTCGAAGGCCGCCGCCGCATGCAGGTCGCGCTGAAGGGCATCGAAGAACTGAGCCAGCACTGCGACTCGCTGATCACCATCCCCAACGAGAAGCTGATCACCGTGCTGGGTCGCAATGCGACCATGATCCAGGCCTTCCGTGCCGCCAATGACGTGCTGCAGGGCGCCGTGCAGGGCATCGCCGACCTGATCGTGCGTCCGGGCCTGATCAACGTCGACTTCGCCGACGTGCGCACCGTCATGTCCGAAATGGGCCTGGCGATGATGGGTACCGGTACCGCCCGCGGCGATGACCGCGCGCAGGCCGCGGCCGAGTCGGCCATCCAGAACCCGCTGCTGGACGATGTGAACCTGGCCGGCGCCAACGGCATCCTGGTCAACATCACCGCCGGTGCCGACTTCACCATGGCCGAGTTCGACGAGATCGGCCGCACCATCGACGGCTTCGCTTCGGAAGACGCGACCGTGGTGGTGGGTACCGTGCTCGATCCGGACATGCAGGACGAAGTGCGCGTGACCGTGGTCGCCACGGGCCTGAACCGCGTCTCGGCCAGCAAGACCCAGCGTCCGGGCGAGCGTGCACCGATCAAGCTGGTCCGCAACGCCACCACCGGCCAGCCGGAGTTCGGCGAGTTCGACAACGGCGGCGATGCCGTGTCCAAGGCCGTCGGCGGCATGGGCCTGGGCCTGCGTCGCGCCAGCAGCGACAGCGTGGCAGCTTCCACCCCGTCGGCTCCGGCCTCCTCGGCACCGGCCGCGGCGGAACTGCCGAACGATTACCTGGACATCCCGGCGTTCCTGCGCCGCCAGGCGGACTGATCGACGCTGCCCGGGGCTTGTCCCCCCCGGGTTGCGCCACCATGTCCTGAAAACGCGGGCGCCGGGCCAGGATGGGCCCGGCCGCCCTGCTTCACGCGCGTCCCACCGGCGTTTCAGCCGGGGTAGGGGACCCTGCGTGTTAATCTACTGTGTCACTTCCGGTCGTCCCCCATGATCCAGCAACGCACCCTCAAGAACACGATCCGCGCCACCGGTGTAGGCCTGCACAGCGGCGACAAGGTCTACATGACCCTGCGTCCGGCGCCGGTCAACCATGGCATCGTGTTCCGGCGCGTGGACCTGGACCCGGTCGTGGAAGTGCCTGCGAAGGCCGAACTGGTCACCGAAGTGACCCTGTGCACCGGCCTGACCTGCAACGACGCCAAGATCCAGACCGTCGAGCACCTGATGTCGGCCCTGGCCGGCCTGGGTGTGGACAACATCATCGTCGAACTGTCCTCGGCCGAGCTGCCGATCATGGACGGTTCGTCCGGCCCCTTCGTGTTCCTGCTGCAGTCGGCAGGCATCGTCGAACAGGATGCGCCGAAGCGCTTCATCCGCGTGCTGAAGACCGTGGAAGTGACCGAGGGCGACAAGATGGCCCGCTTTACCCCGTACGAGGGGTACAAGCTGGGCTTCACCATCCAGTTCGACCACCCGATGATCCCGGCCAAGCAGTCGCGCCAGGAAATCGAGTTCTCGACGATGGCCTACACCAAGGAAATCTCCCGCGCGCGCACCTTCGGCTTCATGCGCGATCTGGAATACATGCGCGAGCGCAATCTCGGCCTGGGCGGTTCGATGGACAACGCCATCGTGCTCGACGAGTTCCGCGTGCTCAACGAAGACGGACTGCGCTACGCCGACGAATTCGTGCGGCACAAGATTCTTGACGCGATCGGCGACCTCTATCTGGCCGGCGGCCAGGTGCTGGGTGCCTACGAGGGCTTCAAGTCCGGCCACGCGCTCAACAACAAGCTGGTGCGGGCGCTGATGGCCGATGCCACCGCCTGGGAATGGGTCACTTACGACTCGCCGGCCGTGCCGGACCCGGTGGTGTACGCCACACCGGCCTATGCCTGATTTCACAAGTTGTTGAATTTTAATGAAAAGACGCCGCCTCCCAAGGCGGCGTCTGTATTTCCGGTGTTGCCTGGCGCACTGGCGCAGTCGGTGACGCGACGGTAGGGCCGAGGTCACGGTTTTGTGAACCTGTTGGATCCGAAGCCTGAATTTAACGTTGTTTTAACAACAATCTAACGACTGCCCCACCGGGGCCAGCTAGGATGCGACCCGGCCCCCGAAATGTTTCACGCAGCGGTGACACGCGCGACGGGGAGTGGAGCAGGACGCTCCGCTGCTTTCAGGTTTCCCGCTTCGGTTTCGAAGGAAGGTCCTGCAGAGCTGCCAAGGCGTCGCGTAGCCCTTTGTGCGTGGCGGCTGAAACTGCGTGGGGTCCATTCCGGTTGTCGAGCGCTGGGGAGCGCGTGGGAGTGGGAGACGCAGTCTTGACGGTCACCTTGGTGGCCTTCAGCCCGATGGACCGGGCCGCGTCGAGCAACTGGGCTTCGGCAAGCCGCAACTTGGCATGCCAGACCGGGGACTCGACGAGAAAAACGAGGTGTTCCCCGTCCACATTGGCCAGCCGGCAACGGCTGCGCAGAGGTGGCGGCAACTGGGGGCGCAACTGACGGTCCAGCGCGTCGAGCCATAGGGCACGCCGCAGCGGGTTCCCGCTTTTGTCCGCCATCACTGCATCCAGGGCCGGTTTCGGTCGGGATGCGGGACGAACGCTGGATTTCGGCTCAGACATGAAAACTCACTGATGGCATTCAAAAAGATCGTAATCAAAACGCGTGAAGGACAGGCCAAATCGGCGCTCACGCGTTTGCGGTTCTACTTCGAGGACCGCCCCCGAGCCCTGCTGGGCAGCGTGCTCGGCGCAGGTTGCATTATCGGCCTTGCCGGTGGAATTGGCGTCAGCGCGCTCAATGACTCGCGCCTGCAGGCCAAGGTCGACCGCCAGGAGGCCGAGCTGGCCAAGGTCCAGCGCGATGCGCAGACCCAGGTCAACGCGCTGGCTGCCCGCCTCGGCGAGCTGCAGGCGCAGGCCACCCGCCTGAACGCCCTGGGCGAGCGACTGACCCAGATGGGCAAGCTGGAAGACGGCGAATTCGACTTCAACGAGACCCCCGGCCTCGGTGACGGTGATGCCGGCGGCCCGACCGCCGACATCCCGGTCAAGGACGTCAACGCCGACTTACAGGTGCTGGAGCAGCGCTTCGCTGCTTCAGGCCGCCAGTTGTCGGTGATGGAATCGCTGATGTTCGACCACCAGCTGCAGCAGAACGCCGTGCCCTCGCGCATGCCGATCCGCAACAGCTACGTCACCTCCGGCTTTGGTACCCGTGCCGACCCGTTCGGTCGCGGTGCCGCCACCCACAAGGGCATGGACTTCCACGCCCGCGTCGGTGACCCGGTGATGTCGGTAGCCGACGGCGTGGTCAGCTTCTCCGGCGTCAAGGGCGGCTACGGCAACGTGGTCGATGTGGACCACGGCAATGGCTACGTCACCCGCTACGCGCACAATTCGCGCCTGGTGGTGAAGGTTGGCGACCTCGTCCGTGCCGGCCAGGAAGTGGCCAAGGCCGGTTCCACCGGTCGTTCGACCGGCGCCCACGTGCACTTCGAGGTGTGGGAGAACGGCAACGTGGTCAACCCGCGCAAGTTCCTCGGCGATGGCGGCAATACCCCGGTCGGGCGCATCACCCGCGGTTGATTGCAACGCCGGGCGTGGCCCGGCGCTAACGGGAAGCCGTCGGATCCCGGCGGTAGCGCGGGGCCATGCCCCGCGAGCGCGAAGCGCGGCCACCACGACCCCGGTCCCGGCCGCCCAGAAGACCGCACAGGGTTGAAACCCCAGCGGCCCATCCCAAGCTACAATGGGTGTTGCCATCGACAGGGCGCCAGGCGCCCTGATTCGTTTGCGGCGGACGGATCCTTCCCGGAGCCGTGCGGCATTTCCATCCAACCCGGTTCCCTCAATGATCAACAGCCTGCTTACCCGCGTATTTGGCAGTCGTAATGAACGACAGCTGCGCCAGCTCAACCGCATCGTCGCCAAGATCAATGCGCTGGAGCCGGAGATCGAGAAGCTTTCCGACGAGCAGCTGCAGGCCAAGACGCCGGAATTCAAGCAGCGCATCGCCGCTGGTGAAGCCCTGGACAAGGTGTTGCCCGAAGCGTTCGCGGTCTGCCGCGAGGCCGGTCGCCGCGTGCTGGGCATGCGCCACTACGACGTGCAGCTGATCGGCGGCATGGTGCTTCACCTGGGCAAGATCGCAGAAATGCGCACCGGTGAAGGCAAGACCCTGGTGGCGACCCTGCCGGTGTACCTCAACGCGCTGGAAGGCAAGGGCGTGCACGTGGTCACCGTGAACGACTACCTGGCCCGCCGCGATGCCGCGCAGATGGGCAAGCTGTACAACTGGCTGGGCCTGAGCGTGGGCGTGGTCTACCCGGGCATGCCGCACAGCGACAAGCGCGAAGCCTATGGTTCGGACATCACCTACGGCACCAACAACGAATTCGGTTTCGACTACCTGCGCGACAACATGGCGCTGTCCAAGGCTGACCGCTACCAGCGCGGCCTGCACTACGCCATCGTCGACGAAGTCGACTCCATCCTGATCGACGAAGCGCGTACCCCGCTGATCATCTCCGGCCCGGCCGACGATTCCCCGGAGCTGTACATCCGCGTCAACCGCATCGTGCCGAACCTGGTCAAGCAGGAAGCGGAAGACGGCGAAGGCGACTTCTGGGTCGATGAGAAGGGCAAGCAGGTGCACCTGTCCGAAGCGGGCATGGAGCACGCCGAACAGCTGCTGGTGGAAGCGGGCATCCTCGATGCCGAGACCGAAGGCCTGTACGCGGCGCAGAACCTGACCGTGGTCCACCACCTCAACGCCGCCCTGCGCGCGCACGCCATCTACCAGCGCGATGTGGACTACATCGTGCGCGATGGCGAAGTGGTCATCGTCGACGAATTCACCGGCCGTACCCTGGCCGGCCGCCGCTGGTCCGATGGCCTGCACCAGGCAGTGGAAGCGAAGGAAGGCGTGCCGGTCCAGCGCGAAAACCAGACGCTGGCCAGCATCACCTTCCAGAACCTGTTCCGCATGTACAAGAAGCTGTCCGGCATGACCGGTACGGCCGACACCGAAGCGTTCGAATTCCAGAGCATCTACGGCCTGGAAGTGGTGGTGATCCCGACCAACCGCCCGACCATCCGCAAGGACAGCCCGGACCAGGTGTTCCTCAACCGCAAGGGCAAGTTCAACGCGGTGCTGGCCGACATCGAAGAGTGCGCCAAGCGTGGCCAGCCGGTGCTGGTGGGCACCACCTCGATCGAAACTTCGGAAATGCTGTCCGAGCACCTGCGCAAGGCGGGTGTGAAGCACGAAGTGCTCAACGCCAAGCAGCACGACCGCGAAGCGACCATCGTTGCCAACGCCGGTCGTCCGGCCGCCGTGACCATCGCCACCAACATGGCCGGTCGTGGTACCGACATCGTGCTGGGCGGTTCGCTGGAAGCGGAAATCCACGAGCTGGGCGAAGGCGCGACCGACGAGCAGAAGGCCGCGATCAAGGCCGAGTGGCAGAAGCGCCATGACGCGGTCAAGGCGGCCGGCGGCCTGCACATCGTCGGCACCGAACGCCACGAATCGCGTCGTATCGACAACCAGCTGCGTGGCCGTTCGGGCCGCCAGGGTGACCCGGGCTCGTCCCGTTTCTACCTGTCGCTGGAAGACAACCTGATGCGCATCTTCGCCTCCGATTGGGTGCAGAAGGCCATGCGCATGATGGGCATGAAGGAAGACGACGTCATCGAAGACCGCCTGGTCAGCCGCCAGATTGAAAAGGCGCAGCGCAAGGTCGAGGCCCACAACTTCGACATCCGCAAGAACCTGCTGGACTTCGACGACGTCAACAACGACCAGCGCAAGGTGATCTACGCCCAGCGCGATGAACTGCTGGACGCCGAGTCGGTGAAGGACAACGTCGATGGCATCCGCGACGACGTGATCTTCGACGTGGTCGCCCGCTTCGTGCCGCCGAACTCGGTGGACGAGCAGTGGGACCTGCGTGGCCTGGAAGCCACGCTGCAGTCGGACTTCGGCGTGGACATGTCGCTGACCGATCTGGTCAAGTCGCACGAGGAACTGGACGCCGAAGGCATCACCGCCAAGGTGCAGGAGCGCATCAACCAGCACTTCGCCGAGAAGGAAGCGGGCGTGGGCGAAGAGACCATGCGCGCGCTGGAGAAGCACGTGATGCTGACCGTGCTCGATCAGAGCTGGAAGGAGCACCTGGCGCGCATGGATTACCTGCGCCAGGGCATCTACCTGCGCGGTTATGCGCAGAAGCAGCCGAAGCAGGAATACAAGAAGGAAGCCTTCGAGCTGTTCTCGGACATGCTGGAGAACGTCAAGCGCGAAGTGGTGACCCTGCTGGCCCGCGTGCGCATCCGCAGCGACGAGGAAGTGCAGGCACTGGAAGCGGCCGAGCGCCAGCAGGTCGAAGCCCGCCTGAGCCAGTCGCAGTTCCAGCACCAGGATGCTGGCGGCTACGGTGCCGACGAAGAGGCGGCGCAGGTGGAGGCCGCCCAGCAGGGCGTGGCGCAGCTGCAGCGTGACGAGCCCAAGATTGGTCGCAACGATCCGTGCCCGTGCGGCAGCGGCAAGAAGTACAAGCACTGCCACGGCCAGCTGAGCTGACCCCCGGAGAGCCCCGCGAAAGCGGGGCTTTCCTGTTGGGGCCCTGAGGCGTTCGGCGATTGCGCCGGTGCCCCGCTTTTCGGCATGCTTCGGCCATGCCTTCCCCGAAACGATCGATCCACGTCGTTGCCGCCGTCATCACCGACGCCCGCGGCCGCATCCTGCTCAACCGCCGTACCGAAAGCCGCGACATGGCCGGCCTCTGGGAATTCCCGGGCGGCAAGCGCGAGCCCGGTGAAACCTCCGAACAGGCGCTGGTGCGCGAGCTGCACGAGGAGCTGGGCATCGAGGCCGAGGTGGGCGAGTGGATCATGGACGTGCCGCAGCGCTACCCGGACAAGGACCTGACCCTGGAAGTGCGCCACGTGCGCAGCTGGAAGGGCGCCCCGCGCGGACGCGAGGGCCAGGCCATCACCTGGGTGACGCCGGACAAGCTGGCCCGTTATTCAATGCCGCCGGCCGACCTGCCGGTGGTGGCCGCACTGCGCCAGCCGGACTGCTACCTGATCACCCCTGCGCCGGACATCGATGAGGTCGGCCTGCAGCGTTGGCACGGCCAGCTGCAGCAGGCCGTGGCTTCCGGGCAACAACGCATCCAGCTGCGCCTGCCCGCCGAGCATCCGCAGCGTCAGCGCGTGATCGAGCAGGCCGTGCGCGCGCATCGGCGCGGTGTGCAGTGGCTGCTCAACCGCGATATCGAACTGGCGCGCACCCTCGGCGTTGGCGTGCACCTGGGCAGCGAGCAGCTGCAGTCGCTGCAGGAACGGCCGCTGCCGCCGGGGCAGCTGGTGGCCGCCTCCTGCCACGGGCTTGAGCAGCTGCTGGCCGCACAGCGGCTGGGCTGCGATTTCGCCGTGCTGGGGCCAGTGCAGGCCACCGCGAGCCATCCCGATGCAGTGCCGTTGGGGTGGGAGGCCTTCGCCGCGCTGCGCGCGCAGGTCTCGCTGCCGATCTATGCGCTCGGCGGCATGACACCGCAGCATGTGGCCGAGGCACGCCGGCATGGCGGGCAGGGTATCGCCGCCATCCGCGGACTATGGCCGGTGTAGCGCGATACGCAGGATCGGATCCCCGCGACGCGGGGCTCTGACCTCCTCGCTTGAATCCGGGGTCGGAGCCCTTTC
This sequence comes from Stenotrophomonas sp. DR822, assembly GCF_019793815.1. Taxonomy (NCBI): domain Bacteria; kingdom Pseudomonadati; phylum Pseudomonadota; class Gammaproteobacteria; order Lysobacterales; family Lysobacteraceae; genus Stenotrophomonas; species Stenotrophomonas sp. DR822. The sequence goes on along the minus strand of NZ_CP081826.1, from coordinate 2,010,084 downwards.
CGCTGGAGGGGGATCCGACCCCTCACCGCAAGCAGTAGATCCACGCCATGCGTGGATGGCGGTTCGGCAGACCCCGCTCACAACGTAATCCAGAAACACCCATATTGCCGCCGCAGCCCAAGCACCGTCGCCGCACGCGTGGCGCTGCCCGGCAGGGTCTGCTCCAACCGCAACCCGATCGGATGGCGCCGTGCAGCCGGTACCGGCACCGTTTCCGAATCCTGTGAGGCGATGTCCTGGCCCTCATCCAGATCCTGGCGCGGATACACCGGCACCACGTCCACCAGCGGCCGCCGCACCACCGATTCCAGCTGGCCAAGAATCCGCTGTGCGCCGGCATCGGACACCGCGCCCCACAGGTACAGCGAAGAAAGCCGGTTCACATCACCGATGCTGACCGCCGTATGCAGGGCCTGCACCAGTTCACTCAAGCGGCGCGGACAGCTGCTGCCGAGGCTGTCGCGTTGCAGGGTATTGCCGGAAGGCGCCGGCGGTGGCCGCCGGGACTGCGCGCCCAGGCTGTCGCAGGGGCGGTCGGTATAGACACTTTGCCCCTGCGGATCGGTGCAGCGGTTCAAGCGCGTGGACTGCGCCTGCACACCGGCGCAGACACCGGGCAGCAGCAGGACCAGCAACAGGGACAGGACGAGCTTCATCGATGCAGCGTAGCGCCGATTGCGATAAAGCAGCGTACTTTTCAGCCTTGCAGCAGCTTCAGTACCGAGACCGTTGGCTTGGCCAGGTTCAAGGTGTAGAAGTGCAGGCCCGGTGCGCCGCCTTCGACCAGGCGCTGGCACAGCTTGGCCACCACTTCGGCGCCGAAGGCGCGCACCGATTCGGCGTCGTCACCGTAGGCCTGCATCTTGCGGCTGATCCAGCGCGGGATTTCCGCACCGCACTGTTCGGAGAAACGGCGCAGCTGGCTGAAGTTGGAGATCGGCATGATGCCCGGGGTGATCGGCACCTGCACGCCGAGCCGCTGCACTTCGTCGACGAAGTGGAAGTAGGCGTCGGGATTGAAGAAGTACTGGGTGATGGCGGCATCGGCACCAGCGTCGATCTTGGCCTTGAAGTGCTTCAGGTCGAGCAGGGCGTCCTGCGCCTGTGGGTGCGTTTCCGGATACGCGCCCACTTCGATGCGGAAGGCATCGCCGTGTTCGGCGCGGATGAAGGCGATCAGTTCGGAGGCGTAGCGCATGTCGCCAGGAAAGCCCATGCCCGAGGGCAGGTCGCCGCGCAGTGCGACCAGGCGCCGGCAGCCGATGGCGCGGTAGAGCTTGAGCAGTTCGCGGATTTCCTGGCGGGTACCGCCGACGCAGGACAGGTGCGGTGCCGCGTCGAAGCCATGGTGCTGGTTGAGATGGCGCACGGTCTCGGAGGTGTAGCTGAGGGTCGAGCCGCCGGCGCCGAAGGTACAGGACACGTACTCGGGGGCATAGGCCTTCAGCCTGGCCGCGGCACGGTCCAGCTGGGTGCGCTGTTCGTCGGTCTTGGGCGGATAGAACTCGAAGCTGATGGCGGTCATGGCACGGGCGGCGGCATCGGGTGCGAAGCAGTATATCTCTTCATCGAGATGGATGTGTAAATGTTGGTCTCAATCCGCAGGAAGCATGATCCGCTCCTTATGGAATGGCCAATGGTTTTCACACCATGGGCCACCCAAGTTACCAGCTGGCCTGACTCTCAGCGCTTTTCGACCTTGTTGCCATGCTCGGCAAACAGCGCATCGAGCTTGCTCCAGCTGAGTCGATAGCCCTTTTTCCCATCGGCGCGAAACCATACCGCAGACCCGTTGGACACCTTGAGCTCGCCGAACTTGTCGTCATCCTTGCGGACGGCGAATGACACATCAGCCTTACCCAGTTCGCGGGAAGGCAGGGTGAAATGTACTTTATGGGTTGCCATGAGGATTTCGTCCTGAAATTGATGTCATCGACTTGCAGCTGATTTTCCAGCCACCGAAGTCATGGCGGCATGCGCTGGAATTTCTTGAGCGCTGATATGGCGGAACCAATGCGGGCAGAGAGCGTGCTAGGCAGACGCATTGCCGTCCCACCCGTTACCCTGACAGTCTGTTCCGGTCCGTAGTTCGCCATGTCCATCGTCCTCACCGATTTCGCCCGCCCCCGCCTGTTCCCGCGCGTACCGCGCGCCAACACCATCCAGGACTGCAGTGCCGAGCAGTTCCAGGCGCATCTCAATGCGCACCCGCCGCTGAAGGTGCTCGATGGCTATGCGCCATTCTGCAAGCTGTTCGTCTATGAAAACTGGACCAGCACGCGCTGCCTGACCGTGCCGATCACCGACGCCAACCGGCACCAGCTGCGCAGTGGCTACGAGGCGCGCAACCGCGAGGAACTGCCGGTGCTGGTGCGCTGGTTCGAGGGGGTGGAATCGCCACGGGCCAATTACCTGGTGGTGATCCTGTACAGCGCCGAGCAGCTGGCCAAGGAAGGTTCACCCATCGATGCGGACTGGGGCATCGTCGGCTGCATCTATACCGCCGAGCCGGAAGAAGTACCGATGGCCCCGATCACCATGATGCGCAATGCGCTGGGCGTGGAGGAAGGGGGTTCGGGCGTGCCGCTGGACCGCCAAGCCTATCAGCGCGCGGTGGCGTTCTGGGAGAACAACGCCAACTGGCGGCCGTGATGAGACGTTGTGAAACGGCCACGAAACAACACGCTACGATGGCGGCAGATTGACGCAGGAGGTGCAGAGTGATGATGGGACGCATGAATCCACGGGGCGCTGTGTTGATGGCGGTGCTTGCCGCTGGTGGTTGCTCGGCGGGATACGACGCCGACGCTTCCTGCGGAAGCTTTTCCGAGCCGGCGGCGCTCCGCGATGCCGGTGTCGACCAGTTGCAGGCGTCCAACGCCGGAGGGCGCTGCACGTTCCGCGCCACCGGGCGCGATGCAGCAGCGCTGCAACGCCAGCAACGCATGCTGGAGGCGATCTCCCTCATCGCATGTGGCAAGCCGGCACACGCCCAGCCGACGCAGGGAACTCCGGGCTTCGAACTGCAGATGCCATCGCGCTGCCCGCTCTCGGCACGCACCTCGCAGGTTGTCCAGGATGCCGCTCGCTGGCGTCTCGACCGTCCGTCCATGCCGAGCTACCCGGCGGCTGCACGCGCTGACAACCTGCAGGGCAAAGCGAGCATGAGCGTGCTGTTGAACGACCAGGGGCACGCCGAAGCTGTCATCGTGGCGGGCTCCAGCGGTCATCCGCTGCTCGACGAAGCAGCGGTGAAGGCCGCGCTGGGGTGGCGATGGAAGCGGGAGGGAGGGACCTCCGGCACCCCGCGCATGAGCCTTGTGCCTGCCACAGCGACGTTTGCGAGCGATTAACCGGCCGAACGCCCCGCCAGCGGTGTCCACTCCCACCACGGGTAGTGGTACTCGCGGTCGGTGGCATCCCAGCACTGGCCGCAGCAGGTGCAGGCCACCCGATGGCGGTCGCCCCAGCCATCCTCGGCCACGCCCTGTTCCAGCAGCCGCACATGCCCCTGCTCGATGAGCCGGCGTGGGTCAAAGAACAGGTAATCCGGATACAGCGCGCACAGGCAGCCTTTGCGCTCATGCCAGTAGCGCAGGCGGCGCAGTGCGGCCTGCAGGTGCACATCGTTGCTGACCAGCGCACCGCCAAGCTGCACGCCCTGGCAGGCCTGCTCGATCCGCTCGGTCTGCGACGCCAGCGCATCCAGCGTCGTAGCGCTGAACAGCCGTGCCAGGCGGCTGCTGGCGGCATGGATACGACTGGCATCGCGCGACAGCAGGTCCTGCAGCAGCACATCGGCCTGCGGGTCGTCCAGCCGCGGTGGCGGCGATGTGGACCAGGGCCAGCGCATCACCGGGCCCTGCCGATCGCGGCGTAGTGGCCGCCGGTCAGGCGCAGCAGGTCGGTCGGTGCCAGCTCCACTTCCAGGCCACGCCGTCCCGCGCTGACGTGCAGGGTGGGCAGTGCCTGCGCGCTGGCGTCGAGAAAACTGCGCAGGCGCTTCTTCTGTCCAAGCGGGCTGATGCCGCCGACCAGATAGCCGGTTGCGCGCTGCGCGGCATCGACGGCGGCCATCTCGCACTTCTTGCAGCCGGCCGCCTCGGCCAGTGCTTTCAGATCAAGCTGGCCAGCCACCGGCACGATGGCAACGAGCAGTTCGTGCGTTTCGGTGCTGGCCAGCAGGGTCTTGAATACCTGTGCCGGGTCCAGGCCCAGCTTTTCGACGGCTTCGCCGCCATAGGATTCGGCATGGGCATCGTGCACGTAGCTGTGCACGGTATGGGCGATCTTCTCGCGCTTGAGCAGGTTGATGGCCGGGGTCATGGGCGTATCGTAGCGCCGCGCGCGGGCGTTGCCTTGACCGAGACTACTGCGGGTGGCCAATGGAAAGCATCCACGCGCGGCGTGGATCTACCATGGTACCGATGGAAAGCATCCACGCGCGGCGTGGATCTACCATGGGACCGATGGACAGCCTCCACGCGCGGCGTGGATCTACCATGGGACCGATGGACGGCATCCACGCGCGGCGTGGATCTACTGGATCGGGCGATACATGCGGTAGATCCACGCCATGCGTGGATGCGTGGTGCACGAGCGCACGCCAAACCAGGACGGGCGCCCGAAGGCGCCCGTCCGTGTGTTGCATGCACTGGTAGTGCCGGCCGCTGGCCGACACCTGCAGGCATCAGTAGCGGTAATGATCCGGCTTGAACGGACCGTCCACCGGCACGCCGATGTAGTCGGCCTGTTCCTGGCTCAGGGTGGTCAGCTTCACGCCGATCTTTTCCAGGTGCAGGCGGGCCACTTCTTCGTCCAGCTTCTTCGGCAGCAGGTACACCTTGTTCTCGTAGGTGCCCTTGTTGGCCCACAGGTCGATCTGCGCCAGGGTCTGGTTGGCGAACGAGTTGGACATCACGAAGCTCGGGTGGCCGGTGGCGCAGCCCAGATTGACCAGGCGGCCTTCGGCCAGCAGGAAGATCGCATTGCCGTTGGGGAAGATGTACTTGTCCACCTGCGGCTTGATGTTGACGTGCTTCACGCCCGGGAAGGCGACCAGCGCATCGACCTGGATCTCGTTGTCGAAGTGGCCGATGTTGCAGACGATGGCCTGGTCCTTCATCGCGCTCAGGTGCTCGATGCGGATGATGTCCTTGTTGCCGGTGGTGGTGACGTACAGGTCGGCACGGCCCAGGGTGGATTCGATGGTGTTGACCTCGAAGCCTTCCATCGCCGCCTGCAGGGCGCAGATCGGATCGATCTCGGTGACCACCACGCGCGCGCCGTAGGCACGCAGCGACGCGGCGCAGCCCTTGCCGACGTCACCGTAGCCGCAGACCACGGCGACCTTGCCGGCCAGCATCACGTCCATCGCGCGCTTGAGGCCATCGGCCAGCGACTCGCGGCAGCCGTACAGGTTGTCGAACTTGCTCTTGGTGACCGAGTCGTTGACGTTGATCGCCGGGATCAGCAGGGTGCCGGCCTGGGCCAGCTGGTACAGGCGGTGCACGCCGGTGGTGGTTTCTTCCGAAACGCCCTTCCAGTCCTTGACCACGCGGCCCCAGTAACCCGGGCGCTCCTTGGCCACGCGCTTGAGCAGGTTCTTGATGACCTGCTCTTCGTGCGAAGCGGCCTTTTCGTCGACCCAGGTGCTGCCGTTTTCCAGCTCGTAGCCCTTGTGGATCAGCAGGGTCACATCACCGCCGTCGTCGACCACCAGCTCCGGGCCGGTCAGGGTGCCGTCGGGCAGGGTGAAGGTCAGCGCGTCCAGGGTGCAGTCCCAGTACTCTTCCAGCGACTCGCCCTTCCAAGCGAACACGGGGGTGCCGGTGGCGGCGATCGCCGCAGCGGCGTGGTCCTGGGTCGAGAAGATGTTGCACGAAGCCCAGCGCACGTCAGCGCCGATGTCCTTCAGGGTCTCGATCAGCACCGCGGTCTGGATGGTCATGTGCAGCGAGCCGGTCACGCGCACGCCCTTCAGCGGCAGCTCGGCCTGGTACTTGCGGCGGATGGACATCAGGCCCGGCATCTCGTGCTCGGCGATGTCCAGTTCCTTGCGGCCCCAGTCGGCCAGGGTGATGTCGCGGATCTTGTAGTCGCCTTCGGTGGAGAAGGTCTTGGCAACAGCATTCATGCAGTAGCTCCGGTTGTGGGCGAGCGGATGCTCGCATCTGGCCGGGCGCCGTTGTTGCAAAGCCACCTGGCCGAGCCTGGCCGGTCTCAGGGGATCCGGTCGCAGCGCCCCTCGGCAGGGGAGGATGCCCATTATATCGCGCCTCCGCTGTGACACGGCGATGACCCAACCATCGGCAGATGGGCGCAGGTGCATGGCCTGTTAAGGTCGAGGGCTTCATGCAGCGAACAGGTGGAACAATGATGAGCACGCACGCACGCCGCAACCGGCGCTTGACTGGCCTGGTCCTGTCGATGGCCCTGCTGGCGGTGGTCCCGCAGGCCTGGGCTGCCGCACCGCAGGCGGCCGCGGCGCAGGCGCAGGGCGTGGCCGGTTACGAGCTGCCCTCGGCCGCACTGCAGGCCGTGGTCGACGCGCCGCGGGCGCCGTCGCTGTTCCTGTCGCCACGCCGCGATGTCGCCGCGCTGATGCAGATGCCGTCGCTGCCGTCGATCCAAGTGGTGGCACAGCCGGAGCTGAAACTCGCGGGCCTGCGCATCAATCCGAAAACCTTTTCCGACAGCCGCTTCAGCTTCGGCCAGAAGCTGTGGCTGATGAATGTGGCCGACGGCAAGGAGCGGCAGATCAGCGGGTTGCCGGCCTCGCTGTCGATCGCCAGCCTGACCTGGTCGCCGGACCAGAAGTGGCTGGCCTTCAACCAGGTCGATGCCGCTACCGGTGCCAATGAGCTGTGGCTGGTGGACGTGGCTGGCGGCAGCGCCCGTCGCCTGGTCGCCGGCCTGAATACCGTTCTGGGCAGTGGCTACCAGTGGTTGCCGGACAGCCGGGGCCTGGTGGTGTTCACCCGCCCGGGCAACCTTGGCGCCGCCCCGGCTGCTGATGGCGTCCCGACCGGCCCGGCCGTGCAGCAGACCAGCCAGGGCGGTGGCGTGGTGTCCATCCGCACCTACCAGGACCTGCTGAAGAACGAGGCCGACGCGCGCCAGTTCGATTACTACGCCACCACCCAACCGATGGAAGTGGGGCTGGACGGGCAGAGCCGTGCCATCGGTGCGGCCGGCATCTTCATGGGTTTTGCGGTGTCGCCAGACGGCCGCTTCGTGCTCAGCCAGCCGGTGCAGCGTCCGTACTCCTACGTGGTGCCGCTGAGCAGCTTCCCGCGCCGCATCGAAGTGCTCGACCGCAGCACCGGCAAGCTGGTGCATACCGTGGCCGTACGGCCGCTGGTGGAAGGCCTGCCGACCGGCAATGATGCCGAAGTGACCGGCGTGCGTGACATCAGCTGGCGCGGCGATGCCGATGCCACCCTGGTCTGGGCCGAAGCGCAGGATGGTGGCGACCCGAACCGGGAAGCCAAGGTGCGCGATGCGGTGTTCATGCAGGCCGCACCGTTCGACACGCCGCCGGTGACCCTGGCCCAGCTCGGCAGCCGCTATGCCGGCATCAGCTGGGGCCGCGGTGACCTGGCCCTGCTCAACGAATCGTGGTGGAAGACCCGCCGCAGCAAGACCTGGCTGATCGCACCGGACAACGCCAGCGCCGATGCCAGGCTGCTGTGGGATCGCGACGCGCAGGACCGCTACGCCGATCCGGGCCGCCCGCTGATGGCCAGCGATGATCGCGGCCGCTCGCTGCTGCAGACCACCGCTGATGGCGGCAGCCTGTACCTGGCCGGTGCCGGTGCATCGCCGGAAGGCGACCGTCCGTTCGTGGATCGCTTCGATGTGGCCAGCGGCAAGGCAACCCGCCTGTTCCATTCGCAGGCACCGACCTACGCCGCGCCGGTAACGCTGCTGGATGCGCAGGCCAGTTCGCTGCTGATCAGCCGCGAGAGCCCGGACGAGCCGACCAACTTCTACGTGCAGTCACTGGCCGACACCAACGCCGCACCGCGTGCGCTGACCCATTTCGCCCATCCGCTGCCGCAGCTGAAGGGCGTGCAGAAGGAGCAGATCCGCTACAAGCGCAAGGACGGCGTGGACCTGACCGCGACCCTGCTGCTGCCGCCGGGCTACGACCCCAAGCGCGATGGTCCGCGGCCGCTGCTGATGTGGGCCTACCCGGGTGAGTTCAAGAGCGCGGCGGCCGCCAGCCAGGTGACCGATTCGCCGTATCGCTTCAACGCCATCAGCTACTGGGGCCCGCAGGCGTTCCTGGCCAAGGGCTATGTGGTGCTGGCCAGCCCGTCGATGCCGATCATCGGCGAAGGCGACAAGGAACCCAACGACACCTACATCGAACAGCTGGTGGCCAATGCGCAGGCCGCAGTGGACGAGGTGGTGCGGCGTGGCGTGACCGACCGCGAGCACATCGCCATCGGTGGCCACTCCTACGGTGCGTTCATGACCGCCAACCTGCTCGCGCACACCCGCCTGTTCAAGGCCGGCATCGCGCGCAGCGGCGCCTACAACCGCACGCTCACCCCGTTTGGTTTCCAGGCCGAAGAGCGCAACTACTGGCAGGCGCAGGACGTGTACCAGAAGATGGCGCCGTTCAATTACGCCGACAGGATCAAGGATCCGATCCTCTTCATCCACGGCGTGGACGACAACAACTCGGGCACCTTCCCGATGCAGAGCGAACGCATGTTTGCCGCAGTGAAGGGGCTGGGCGGCACCGCCCGCCTGGTGATGCTGCCGAACGAGTCGCATGCCTACCGCGCACGCGAATCGATCATGACGATGCTGGCCGAAAGCGAACGCTGGCTGGAGCAGAACCTGGGCCCGGTGCAGCAGGGAAAGGCGAAGAAACAGCGCTGATCCGCGCACGATGGCGGCCCCCGCAACAGGGCCGCTTCCCACGGTAGCGCCGGGCCATGCCCGGCGGATGCGTGCAGATGAAACCATTTTTGCATCGCAGCACGGCACGCGTTCTGGTTTAGGCTTGGGGTCTGGATCCGTTGACCGAGGCCTGTGCGTCGCCGATGAACGAGTACCGCAGCAGTATCGAATTCGCTTCCCCCGATCTTCCCCTGCGTGACGACGTGCGCCGTCTGGGTGCACTGGTCGGTGACCTGCTGGTCGAGCAGGTGTCGGCCGCCTTTCTCGATGACGTCGAGGACGTGCGTACGCGTGCCATTGCCCGCCGCGAGAACCAGGCGCCGCTCTCCGAGCTGGCCGACGGCCTGGCCGGCCGTGAACCGCAGCAGGCCGAGACCATGGTGCGTGCGTTCAGCACCTACTTCCAGGTGGTCAACATCGCCGAGCGCGTGCATCGCATCCGCCGCCGCCGCGACTACCAGCGTGCCGTCGCCGCCGCGCCGCAACCCGATGGCCTGCAGGATGCCCTGCAGCACCTGAAGGCGCAGGGCGTTGGCCTGGATGAACTGGCGCGGTGGTTGCCTCGCATCGATATCGAGCCGGTGTTCACCGCGCACCCGACCGAGGCGGTGCGCCGCGCGCTGCTGGAGAAAGAGCAGCTGATGGTGGCCAGCCTGGTCGACAACCTCGACGGCCAGCGCACGCCGGGTGAAGCAGCCGCAGATGCCGCGCGTTTCCGCATGGCGTTGACCGCCTCGTGGCAGACCACCGATTCCTCGCCGGTGCGCCCGACCGTGGACGACGAACGCGAGCACGTCGGCTTCTATCTGGTGCAGGTGCTGTACCGGGTGATCCCGGTGCTGTACGAATCGCTGCAGCAGGCGCTGCGCGATACCTATGGCGCGGAACTGCCGCTGCCGCGCCTGCTGCGTTTCGGCACGTGGGTGGGCGGCGACATGGACGGCAATCCCAATGTGGATGCGCACACCATCCGCAACACGCTGGCTGCACAGCGCGTTGCCGTGCTGGGCCGCTACCAGAAGGAACTGCTGCAGCTGGCCAGCCTGCTCAGCCAATCCACCGAACGGGTGAGGGTCAGCGATGCACTGCAGGCGCGCGTAGCGCATTACCAGCAGTTGCTGCCGCAGGTGCAGTCGCGGCCACGCCACGCCGACATGCCCTATCGGTTGCTCAATGACCGCATGCGCGCACGCCTGCAGGCCACGCTGGATGATGCCGACGGCGCCTATGCCGGCCCGGACGAGCTGATCGACGACCTGCAGCTGATCCTCGACAGCCTGCGCGCGAACCGGGGCGAACATGCCGGCGGCTTCGCGGTGCAGCGCCTGTTGTGGCGGGTGAAGACCTTCGGTTTCCATCTGGCGCGGCTGGATGTGCGCCAGGAATCGAGCGTGCATGCGCGCGCGCTGGCGGCAGTGCTGGGGGGCGATGCGGCATGGGACGCATTGGATACAGCGGGTCGCGCACGCCTGCTGGCACCGCATGCCAGTGGTGAAACACCATTGCCTGTTGGCGATGATGAGGGCAACCAGCGCTTGGATGCAGTGTTCGCGGCCTTGGCCGATGCCCGTGCGCGGCATGGTGGCGACGCGCTGGGCAGCTACATCATCTCGATGGCGCACGACCGTGGCGATGTGCTGGCGGTGCTGGCCCTGGCGCGTCGTGGCGGCCTGGTCGATGACGCCGGCCACGTGCCGCTGGATATCGCGCCGCTGTTCGAAACCGTGGACGACCTCAAGCGCGGCACCGCGACGCTGCGCGATCTGCTGGCCGATCCGGTGTACCGCGCGCACCTGCGTGCACGCGAGGACGTGCAGATGGTGATGCTCGGCTATTCGGACAGCAGCAAGGATGGTGGCATTGCCGCATCACGCTGGGGCCTGCAGCGCGCACAGGTGGAGCTGCTGGAAGTGGCCGCCGAAGCGGGCCTGCGCCTGACCTTCTTCCATGGCCGCGGTGGCTCGATCAGCCGCGGTGGTGGCAAGACCACGCACGCGGTCGATGCCTCGCCACGCGGCAGCATCGATGGTCGCCTGCGGGTAACCGAGCAGGGCGAGGTGATCCACCGCAAGTACGGCATCCGCGCGCTGGCATTGCGTTCGCTGGAGCAGGCCACCGGTGCGGTGCTGCGCGCCAGCCTGCGCCCGCGTGCCGCCGAACCGCGCGAGGATGATTGGCGGCCGGTGATGGACGTGGTCGCCGGTTCCAGCAGCGAGGTCTATCGGGCGTTTGTCGGCCAACCGCGTTTCATGGACTACTTCCGTACCGCCACGCCGATCGATGTGATCGAACGGATGACGCTGGGATCGCGGCCGTCGCGCCGGCTCGGCCAGGACGCGGCCTTGACCAACCTGCGCGCGATTCCGTGGGTGTTCGCCTGGAGCCAGGCACGCGCGGTGATTCCGGGCTGGTATGGGGTCGGCAGCGGCCTGCAGGCGGCTGCCGACGCCGGCCATGAAGCCACGCTGCGTGAAATGGCGCGGGACTGGCCGTTCTTCCGCACGTTCCTGGACGACATCGCGATGGTGCTGTCCAAGGGCGATATCACCATTGCGGAACAGTTTTCGCGCCTGTCCGGCGAGCTGCACGATGCGTTCTTCCCGCAGGTCGAACGCGAGCTTGAACTGACCCGGCACTGGCTGCTGGCGCTGATGGAGCAGCAGACCCTGCTGGACCACGACGCGCGGCTGGCGCTGTCGATCCGCCTGCGCAATCCCTATGTGGACCCGATCAGCGTGCTGCAGGTGGACCTGCTGCAGCGCTGGCGCGAAAGCGGGCGCGAGGACGACGACCTGCTGCGTGCGCTGGTGGCCTGTGTGAACGGTGTCTCGCAGGGCGTGCAGAACACGGGGTGATGCGCATCCGCCGGGCATGGCCCGGCGCTACCTGCCTCGGTGGGTGCGGGGCTTGCCCCGCACGCCCTCACTCTTCCGGTGACGGCGGATTGGACGCCAGCAGTTCCAGATGCCGCTGCTCCATTTCCTGCCGCAGTTGGCGGCGGATCAGCGCCGCGGCCTGCCGGCGCTTTTCATCCGAACTGGCCGGCTGCAGCGATGGAACCGGCGTCGGCCGGCCGTCCTCGTCCACCGCCACCATGGTGAAGAAGCAGCTGTTGGCGTGGCGCACGCTGCGCTTGAGGATGTCCTCGGCCACCACCTTGACGCCGATTTCCATCGACGAGGTGCCGGTGTAGTTCACCGAGGCCAGGAAGGTGACCAGTTCGCCCACCGCGATCGGCTGGCGGAACACCACCTGGTCCACCGACAGGGTGACCACGTAGCGGCCGGCATAGCGGCTGGCGCAGGCATAGGCGACCTGGTCGAGCAGGCGCAGGATCGCGCCACCGTGGACCTTGCCGGAGAAATTGGCCATTTCCGGCGACATCAGCACGGTCATGGACAGCTGGTGGGACTTGAGTTCGGTCGACATGGGGCGATTGTATCGGCAACCACCGTCGCAACCATCTGCCGGCCAGCGGCCGGCACCCTCATGATGTGCGCAAACCGATGCATGGTTGCCGGCCAGCGACTGGCACTACCGAAAGCAGAAGGGCCGCTTGCGCGGCCCTTCGTGTTTCTTACTTCAGCTTCGCATCGGCGCGCAGGGCGGCGGCGCGATCGGTCTTCTCCCAGGAGAAGGCCGTGGCGTTGACGGTCTCGCCTTCGCCGTTGATGTAGCTGAACTCCTTCGGCTTGCGGCCGAAGTGGCCATAGGCCGCGGTCTGCTGGTACATCGGGTGGATCAGGTCCAGCATCTTGATGATGCCGTACGGGCGCAGGTCGAAGTGCTTGCGGATCAGCTTCTCGATCTTGTCGTCGCTGATCTTGCCGGTGCCGAAGGTGGTGACCGAGATCGAGGTCGGCTCAGCCACGCCGATGGCGTAGGAGACCTGCACTTCGCAACGGTCGGCCAGGCCGGCGGCCACCACGTTCTTGGCGACGTAGCGGGCAGCGTAGGCGGCCGAACGATCGACCTTGGACGGGTCCTTGCCGGAGAACGCGCCACCACCGTGACGGGCCCAGCCGCCGTAGGTGTCGACGATGATCTTGCGGCCGGTCAGGCCGCAGTCGCCCACCGGGCCGCCGATCTCGAACTTGCCGGTCGGGTTGATGTGGAACTTGGTGCCCTTGTGCAGCCACTTGGCCGGCAGCACCGGCTTGATGATCTCTTCGCGGACGGCCTCGATGAGGTCCTTCTGCTTGATGCCCGGGGCGTGCTGGGTCGACAGCACCACCGCGTCGATGGCCGAAACCACGCCGTTTTCATAGCGCAGGGTGACCTGGCTCTTGGCGTCCGGACGCAGCCAGGACAGCGGCGAGTTGCGCTTCTTGCGGATCTTGGCCTGCTGCTCGACCAGGCGGTGCGACAGGTGGATCGCCGCCGGCATGTAGCTGTCGGTTTCGTTGGTGGCATAGCCGAACATCAGGCCCTGGTCGCCAGCGCCCATTTCTTCCGGCTTCTTGCGGTCAACGCCCTGGGCGATGTGCGGGGACTGCTTGCCGATCAGGTTCAGCACGCCGCAGGTGGCGCCGTCGAAGCCGACGTCGGAGCTGTCATAGCCGATGTCCACGATGACCTTGCGGGTCAGCGCTTCCAGGTCGATCCAGGCGCTGGTGGTGATTTCGCCGGCAACGATGGCGACGCCGGTCTTGACCATGGTCTCGCAGGCCACGCGGGCGCGCTGGTCCTGGGTCAGGATCGCGTCCAGCACCGCATCGGAGATCTGGTCGGCAACCTTGTCCGGATGGCCTTCAGAGACCGACTCGGAGGTGAAGAGGTAGCTGGACATCAGGCTTAATATCCTTTGATTCGGATGGAAAGATGGGCGCGAATGATACACGGGGTGCGCCGCCTGTGCATTGTGAACCCGTATGGGTTGCCGGTGGTTAAGGTGTTGTGCCCGGCAGGGCAAGGCCTGGCGGGCATTGCGGGGGCATCGTGCACAGGCAGTGTTCCACTGGCGTGACCATTGCCGCCCCCGCCGGCACTGGATGGGCCATCCCAGGCGCCGTCATCATTCTGCCGCCAAACCGCCATCTGGCTGCCGCCTGCCGGGCGCAGGCTCTCGGCCAACCCGGCCGCCGGGCAGGAGTGGACACGCCATGCAGGAACTCGAACAGCGTCTGCAGCAACGCTATCCCGACTGGTTCCGTGGCCGTCGCGGCCAACTGGCCCGGCCCCTGCTGCGCAGCGTCGGGCGCTGGTCACGGCTGGACTCGATCGAGTCGTTCCTGCGCCGCAATGCCAACGTGCGCGGCTTCGACTTCGTCGCCGCCGGGCTGGAGTTCATCGAGGGCCGCTACCACGTGGACCCCGCCGCGCTGGCGCGGATCCCGGCCACCGGCCGCCTGCTGATCGTGGCCAACCACCCGTCCGGGGCGCTGGATGCGCTGGCGCTGCTGGATGCGGTCGGCCGCATCCGCCGTGACGTGCGGATCGTGGCCAACGATCTGCTGGGCGCGATCGGGCCGCTGCAGGACCTGCTGCTGCCGGTACGCATCCTCGGCGGCAAGGTCCAGCGCAGCAGCCTGCAGGCGGTGGAGCAGGCGCTGGCGGCCGAGCAGTGCGTGATCGTGTTCCCGGCCGGCGAGGTCTCGCGGCTGTCGCTGCTCGGCATCCGCGATGGTCGCTGGCAGCGGGGGTTTGTCCGCTTTGCCCGCGCCGCCGCCGCACCGGTACTGCCGGTGCGGGTGGAAGCGCGCAATTCGGCGCTGTTCTACGGCGCTTCGACCCTGTTCAAGCCGGCTGGTACGGCACTGCTGGCACGGGAGATGTTCGCCCGCCGCGGCCGGCCGCTGCGGCTGCGCATCGGCGAACCGATGCAGCTGGGGCAGGGTGATCCCGGCGCGCAGCTGCTGGCGGTGCGCCGCGCGGTGTACGCGCTGGGGCGGAGAACAGCGATTGCCGACGGCTGCCCGGCAGGGCCCGAGCCGCTGGCCGCGCCGGTGCCGCCTGCACAGGTCGCCGCTGCGATTGCCGCCGCCACCGTGCTGGGGCAGACCGCCGATGGCAAACAGATCCTGCTGGCCAGCTGCACGGCCGATTCGCCGCTGCTGCACGAGCTGGGGCGGCTGCGCGAACTGACTTTCCGCCAGGTGGGCGAGGGCACTGGGCGCAGTCGCGACCTGGATGACTTCGACCTGCACTACCAGCACATCGTGATCTGGGACGGCACCGCGCAGCGCATCGCCGGTGCCTACCGGATCATGCGGGGCGCGCAGGCGCTGGCGCGCCGGGGCCTGGCCGGGCTCTACAGCGCTTCGCTGTTCCGCTATTCCGACGACGCCATTCCCCGCATCGCCGAAGGCCTGGAATTGGGACGCAGCTTCGTGGTGCCCGATTACTGGGGCAGCCGCAGCCTGGATTACCTGTGGCAGGGCATCGGCGCTTACCTGCAATGCCAGCCCGGCATCCGCTACCTGTTCGGTGCGGTGTCGATCAGCGCCGCGCTGCCACGCGATGCGCGGGAGCAGCTGGTGGCCTATTACCAGCGTTACTACGGCGCAGCCGATGGCCGGGTGCAGTCGAACCGACCGTTCCAGTACTTCGCCGCGCCACCGTGCTTTGGTGAGATGGATGCGGCGGCCGCCTTCGACGTGCTGAAAGCCAATCTCGCCGCGCTCGGTACCGGTGTGCCCACCTTGTACCGACAGTACACAGACCTGTGCGAACCCGGCGGTGCACGGTTCCTGGCGTTTGGCGTCGATCCGGATTTCAGCGACTCGATCGACGGCCTGATCGAAGTCGACCTGCACGCGATCCGGCCACACAAGCGCAAACGCTATCTGCGCGATGCGGGGATGCCGGCATGAGCACGCTGGCGAACCTGGCACCGCATCGTCGCGCCGTGTTCGTCTCCGATGTTCATCTCGGGTCGCGGCATTGCCACGCCACCGAGCTGGCGCGTTTCCTCGGCACCGTGCGCTGCGAGCGACTGTATCTGGTCGGCGACATCATCGACCTGTGGTGGATGACACACCGACGCGCCAACTGGCGGCAGTCGCACAGCGAGGTCATCCTGGCCCTGCACGCGCTGCGACGCGCCGGTACCGAGATCATCTACATCCCCGGCAACCACGACGCCTCGCTGCGCCAGGTGTGCGGCCTGATGCTGCCGGCGATGCAGGTGCGCCGCCGTGCGATCCACACCACCGCCGATGGCCGCCGGCTGCTGGTGGCGCATGGCGACGACTACGACGGTGTCACCCATTTCGGTGGCCTGCAGGAGCAGTTTGGTGACTGGCTGTACTACCGCATCCTCACCGGCAACCATCTGTTGAATGCGGTGCGGCGCCGACTCGGGATGCGCTACTGGTCACTGTCCGAATTCCTGAAACGGCAGAGTGGTGCCGCTGAACGCTACATCGAGCGCTTCGTGCAGGCCGGCCTGGACGATGTCCGCCGGCGAGGCCTCGACGGCATCATCTGTGGGCACATCCACCGCGCCGCGCTGATCGAACGCGACGGTCTGGTCTACGCCAATGACGGCGACTGGGTGGAGAGCCTGACGGCATTGGCCGAGGACCACGACGGCGCCTTGCGGCTGCTGGACCACAACGGGCGGACGTTGGTAGAGCTGCCGGGAGCACGGTTGTCGCAGGCGGCGTGATTCGCAGCTGCAGGGACAGGCGCACGCGCGGCTGCGGCGCCACTGGCGGCTGACTGACGCGCCGCCGGGCAGGAAACCGCCGCTGCACGGAGATCGCCAAGCCGCTAGCATCGGCCGATGGACTCATTGACCCAGATCGTTCTTGGCGGCGCCGTCGCTGCCGCCATCGCCCCGCCTGGACACCGCCGTGCCGCCCTGCTGGCCGGTGCCGCGCTGGGTACCCTGCCGGACCTGGATGCCCTCTGGCTGGGCTTTGCCGCCGCCGACCCGGTGGCGAACATGACCGACCATCGCAGCTTCAGCCATTCGCTGCTGGTGCTGCCGTGGGTGGCCGCGCTGATCTGGTGGCTGTTCAAGCGTTTCGGCAACGGCCGGGTGGCGCAATCACCGCTGCGCTGGTTCTGGGCGATCCAGCTGGCGCTGGTCACCCATCCGGTGCTGGATGCGTTCACTGTCTACGGCACGCAGCTGTGGTGGCCGTTGCAGCCACATCCCGCGATGGGCGCGAGTGTCTTCATCATCGATCCCGGCTACACGGTGTGGCTGCTGCTGGGCTGCGTGCTGGCGTGGTTCGGCCGCGCGCGACCGTGGGTGGGCAAGGTGCTCGGCGTTGCGTTGCTGCTCAGCAGCGCGTACCTGGGCTGGGGGCTGATCGCCAAGGCACAGGTCGACCGCGCCGCGCAGCAGAGCCTGGCCGCGATGGGCCTGGGCGACGCGCCGCGGTTCTCGGTGCCGATGCCGTTCAATACCCTGTTGTGGCGGGTCGTGGCGATGACCCCGAGTGGCTACGTGGTCGGTGACCGCTCGCTGGTGTCCGACCACGGGCCGATGCGTTTCGAGGGGCATCCGTCCAACGTGCAGGCCTTGCGCGAAGCGGCGGGAATTCCGGCAGTACGGCGCCTGCAGTGGTTCAACCGTGGCTTCATGCGCGCACAGGTGGTGCAGGGCAGGCTGGTGCTGAGCGACCTGCGCATGGGCCTGGAGCCGGACTACACCTTCAATTTCGCGGTGGCCGAGCAGGTTGATGGCCAGTGGCGCGCGATCATGCCCGAGCAGTTGCGGGTGGACTACAGCAGCCCGGCCGCGCGTGCCGATGCCGGCCGCCGGTTGTCGGCGATGTGGCAGCGCATCTGGCACGAACCGGCGGCGGCGGACGGCGCCGCCGCGCACCCGTAGATCCACGCCACAGCCCATCAGCACAGTAGATCCACGCCACGCGTGGATGGCGCAATGCATCGGCACCAGTAGATCCACGCCATGCGTGGATGGCGTGTACCGCGGCCGCTCAATACACCGTGGCGCGGCCCTGCACGAACGAATAGAAGAACACCGCGTTCGGATCGTTCTGCACCAGCCGGAACTCGCGGCGCATGCCCTCCACCGTCTCTTCGTCCACCGTGCCGGCCTGCAGCAGCTGGTCGGCCGCCGACAGCAGCAGCTGTTCCCAGAACGCGATCATCGTCTTGCGACGTGCCGGTTCGCGGTTGTCCAGATGGATGGTCTTGATCTCGGTGTGCACGTCGCGGAAGCCGCCGGCCAGCAGCAGGTTGCCCAGCTTGGCGCCGACGAACGGATCACCGCCGTGGTCATACTGGAAATCGTTGAAGGCCATCCAGTAGCGCCAGATGTGCGGCGAATACGGATCAAGCAGGAACGAGGCATTCATCACTTCGGTGATGTACACCGGCGAGCCCGGGGCCAACACACGGCGCACTTCACTCAGCACCCGCGCCGGCGACGGCACGTGTTCCAGCACCCAGCACAGGAACGCCGCATCGAAGCTGCGTGCCTCGAAAGGCAGTTCGCCGGCATCGGCCTGCTGCAGGGTGTAGCGATCGTTGCACCACGGCGTGCGCGCCAGGTTTTCCCGCGCGGTTTCCAGCTGGGCCTCGCTCAGGTCCACGCCGGTCACGTGCAGCTCGGGGAAGCGGCGCAGCAGGATCTCGGTCTGCGCGCCCACGCCACTGCCGACTTCCAGCAGGCGCTTTGCCCCGCTGTAATCGATCTGGCCGAAGATGCTCGATTCCAGCAGGCGCGCCTGGGTCATCAGGCGCTGCTGCTCGGTGCCGGAGAACCCGTGCAGGTAGGTCGGGGAAGAAATCGGCGGGGTCATGGCGGCGGGCTCAGGCAGCGGAAGACATCGCCGGTTCCCCGGCGATCAGGCGGTCGAAATAGTCGGTGGTCAGCGCGATCTGGCTGGCCGGGTCTTCGGCGCGGTTGACCACCGCGCGGAATGCGGCATTCTCCGGCCGGTCCTTGGCGTACCAGCCCAGGTGCTTGCGCGCGATGCGCACGCCCTGCGGTTCGCCATAGAAGTCGTGCAGCGCGTGCAGGTGGCCAAGCAGGATGTCGCGCACTTCGGCCAGCGACGGCGGCGGCAGCTCCTCGCCGGTGGCCAGGTAGTGCGCCACTTCGCGGAAGATCCACGGCCGGCCCTGTGCGGAGCGGCCGATCATCACCGCATCCACACCGGTCTGCTGCAGGACGAAGGCGGCCTTCCGTGGCGAATCGATATCGCCGTTGGCGATCACCGGGATGCGCAGCGCGGCCTTGATCTCGCCGATCGTGGCGTACTCGGCCTGGCCGGTGTAATGCTGGTCGCGGGTACGGCCGTGCACCGCCAGCGCAGCGATGCCACTGTCTTCGGCGATGCGCGCGATGAGCGGGCCGTTGCGATGGTCGCAGTCCCAGCCGGTGCGGATCTTCAGCGTCACCGGCACGTCCACCGCGTTGACCACCGCTTCCAGGATGCGCGCGACCAGCTGCTCGTCGCGCATCAGCGCTGAACCGGCCCAGGCGTTGCACACCTTCTTGGCCGGGCAGCCCATGTTGATGTCGATGATCTGCGCGCCATGGTCGACGTTGTAACGCGCGGCCTCGGCCAGCTGCTGCGGCTCGGTGCCGGCGATCTGCACGCTGATCGGCGCCGGTTCACCCGCGTGATCCATGCGGTGGATGGACTTGCGCGTGTTCCAGAAGCGCGGGTCGCTGATGGTCATTTCCGAGGCGGCCAGGCCCGCGCCCAGCCGTTTGCACAGCAGGCGGAAGGGTTTGTCGGTAACGCCGGCCATGGGCGCCAGCACGACGTTGGGAGCAATGGAGTACGGGCCGATCTGCATGCGCCCATTGTAGGGCGCGGCAGGCGCCCCGGCTGGGTTGGCGGCCCGCCGGTTCAGGCCGATCCGGACCGACCTCATGCCGGACGGGCATCAGCAGATGCTTGATGGTCGCTTCCGTCGCCCCCATGGGCCGGTCATGGTGGGCGGCTGGGCGGGCCGGCAAGGCGCATCCACGCATGGCGTGGATCTACTGTGCCCCGGTAGATCCACGCCATGCGTGAATGGGGCCATCACACCCAGCCCAGTAGATCCACGCCATGCGTGGATGGGGCCTTGCCCATGAACGTGAAAAGGCCCGGGCATCTGCATGCCCGGGCCCGATCATCATCCCTACGGGGATGTCGCGTTACTTCACTTCGGCATCGGCCGGGGTGAAGCGGGGCATCGCCGCCGCTGCGCCTTCCTTCTCGGTCGAGCGACCGGCGAACTGGTTGGCGAAGCGGACGTGGCGGGCGAACGGAGCGTCCGGCACCTGTGCCATCGAGGCCACCAGCGCACCGTTGAAGGCATCGCCGGCACCGGTGGTGTCGATCGCCTGCACCTGTTCGGCACCCACGCGGTAGTACGGCTGGGTGTCGCCACGCAGGTGCTCGTCGGCATGCGACACGAACACGCCCACCGAACCCAGGGTCACCACCACCGTGCCGTTGCCGACCAGCTTGCGGCACAGCGCGTGCAGGCTGGCACCGTCCAGCGCGGCGACGTCGTTGGCATCCACGCGCTCGCCGACATGACGGCCGAGCAGGGCGGCGAACTCGGTTTCGTTCGGGGTGATCACATCGGCCAGCTTCAGCAGGCCGATGCTCGACGGGGCGTCGGCCGGAGCGGCGTTGAGAACGGTGGTGACACCGGCCTCGCGGGCCACGGCCAGGGCCGCTTCGATGGTCTGCACCGGCGATTCCAGCTGCACCAGCACCACTTTGGCGCCGGTCAGCAGGGCCTGCTGTTGCTGTACGAAGTCGGTACTCAGCGCCGCGTTGGCACCCGGGCCGATGACGATGGTGTTGCGGCCACGGGCATCGACGTAGATGCCGGCGGTGCCGGTCGGCTCGCTGCTGGCTTCGGCGATCAGCGCGAAACCATCCTGCGCGGCCAGGTCACGGGCGGTGGCACCACCGGCGTCGTCGCCCAGCGCACACAGGAAGCTGGTGTCAGCGCCGGCACGGCAGGCGGCAACGGCCTGGTTGAAGCCCTTGCCACCGGGACCGGTGCTGTAGCGGCCGGCAATGGTCGCACCCGGTGCCGGCAGCGACTCGCACCGCCACACGTGATCGACATTGAAGGAACCGACGACAACGACACTGCTGCTCATAGGGAATCTGTTCTCGAAACTGGGGTTCAGCTGAAATGCGTCAGCACGCCGGCGATGGTAGCCGTCATGAAGGTGGCGATGGTACCGCCCAGCACCGCGCGCAGGCCGAACTTGGCCAGATCGTGGCGACGTTCCGGTGCCAACCCGCCGATGCCGCCAATCTGGATCGCGATCGAACTGAAATTGGCGAAGCCGCACAGCGCGTAGGTGGCGATCAGGCGACCTTCGTCGGACAGGCTCATACCCGGCACCTGGCCATTCACGATCTTCGACAGTTCGGTGTAGGCGACGAACTCGTTGATCACGACCTTCTGGCCGATCAGCGAACCGACGGTGGTGGCGTCGGCCCACGGGGTGCCGATCACCCAGGCGATCGGGGCCAGCACGTAACCGAAGATGGTCGACAGGTCGGTCGGCTTGCCGATCGCAGCCGCCAGGCCGGTCACTTCACCGATCCAGGTCAGCGGCGCATTGAGCAGGGCGATCAGGGCGATGAAGGCCAGCAGCATCGCACCGATGTTCAAGGCCAGCTTCAGGCCGTCACCGGCGCCGGCGGCGGCCGCGTCGATGATGTTGCTGGAGGTCTTCTCCACTTCCATCTTGACCGTGCCGCGGGTCAGCGGGGTGCCGGTTTCCGGAATCAGCAGCTTGGCCACGACCAGGGTAGCCGGAGCCGCCATGATGCTGGCCGCCAGCAGGTGCTTGGCGTAGAACGCCTGCTGCACCGGATCGCCACCGCCCAGCATGCCCACGTACGCGGCAAGCACGCCGCCGGCGATGTGGGCCATGCCGCCGATCATCATCGTCAGCAGCTCGGACTGGGTCATCCTGGCGATGTACGGCCGCACCGTCAGCGGCGCCTCGGTCTGGCCGATGAACACGCTGGCGCAGACGCTGGTGGTTTCCGCACCGGACACGCGCATCACCTTGGTGATCGACCAGGCCATCACCCGCACGATCGCCTGCATGACGTTGAGGTGGTACATGACCCCCATCAGCGCCGAGAAGAAGATGATCGTCGGCAGCACCTGGAAGGCGAAGATGAAACCGTAGTTCTTGACGTCCATCAACGAGCCGAAGATGAACTTCGACCCTTCGTTGACGAAGCTCAGCACCTTCACGAAGCCCTGGCCCAGCGCATCGAACACGTCGCGCCCGCCCGGTACCAGGATCACCAGGGCCGCAAAGGCGATCTGCAGGGTGATGCCGGTGGCGACCAGCTTCCAGTCCACCGCGCGCTTGTTGTTGGAAAACAGCCAGGTGATGCCGATCAGCACCGCCAAACCGAACAGGCCGAAGCCGATCCTGCCCAAACCTTCGACCATCTGAGTGACTCCCCTGGGGCGTCGCGAAAAACGGGAAGCCTAGTGCAGGGCAGGGGCCGGAGCAAGGAAAAGCCGTCTGCGCGCGGCCATCGGCTCCGATCAGGCCAGCAACAGCAAGGGGTTGCGCCTGCCGGGACAGGTAGAATGGTGGCTTGATCCCGGCCCGTATGCGGGCCCGCAGCAGGAGAATCGCATGCTCTACCGTCGCCTTGGCTCCACCGGCCTGCCGATGTCCGCCCTGTCCTTCGGCGCCTGGGTGACCTTCGGCGACCAGGTGCCGCGCGACGAGGCGCGCAACCTGGTGGCGGCGGCCTGGGACCATGGCATCAACTTCTTCGACAACGCCGAGGGCTATGCCAGCGGCCGCGCCGAGCAGGTGATGGGCGATGTGATGGCCGACCTGCGCTTGCCGCGCGATGGTTTCTGCGTGTCCAGCAAGGTGTTCTTCGGCAGCGCCAAGGACCCCCGGCCCACCCAGCGTGGCCTGTCGCGCAAGCATGTGACCGACGCCTGCCACGCTGCGCTCAAGCGCCTGCGGGTGGACTACCTGGACCTTTATTACTGTCATCGTCCGGATCCGGACGCGCCGATCGCTGAGACGGTGCATGCCATGGACACCCTGGTCCGGCAGGGCAAGGTGCTGTACTGGGGCACGTCGGAATGGTCGGCCAACCAGATCCAGGAGGCGGTGGACATCGCCGCGCGCCACAACCTGCAGGCGCCGTCGATGGAGCAGCCGCAGTACAACCTGCTGCACCGTCAGCGCGTGGAAGTGGAGTACGCGCCGCTGTATGCCACCGCCGGACTGGGCACCACGATCTTCTCGCCGCTGGCCTCGGGGCTGCTGAGCGGCAAGTACGACGATGGCGTGCCGGCCGATGCGCGCCTGGGCCGCGAAGGCATGGGCTGGCTGCAGGACCTGGTGCTGGGCGACAACGCCGATGAGCGTTTGGCCCGGGTGCGCCGCTTCAGTGCGGTGGCCCGCGAGCTGGGTCACGCCCCGGCCAGCCTGGCCATCGCCTGGTGCCTGCGCAATCCCAACGTCTCCAGCGTGATCCTCGGCGCCAGCCGGGTCAGCCAGCTGCTGCAGAACCTGCAGGCGCTGGACGTGCTGGCGCAGGTGGACGATGCCGGCTGGGCGCAGGTGGAAGCCGTCTTCGCCTGAAGGCCGGGGGACAGCCGGTAGGGCGGCCCCCCGCTTGGCCCGTCCTTCCCAGCCTCGCCGAATCTATTTCAATAGATTTTATCTATCTAATTCCCGATTTCGATCATTAATTCCATCAATGAAGTTGAGAATGGTTGTTGATTGTGAACTGAGAATCATTATCATTTGAGGCGTCCCTCGCACGAGTCCAGATGCTCATGAATGCTCAACCTGTACTGCTGCGCCCCGAAACGCTGACCCTCCGCGACCGCCCGGTGCGTGTCGTGCCGCCGGAAGAGGTCATCGACAGCGAAGCCCTGCTCAAGGGCCGTCGTGAAATCCTGATCCAGCACGGTGACCGCTTCTACCGTCTGCGTCATACCAGCAACGACAAGCTGATCCTGACCAAGTAACGCGGTCTGGTCGCCCGCCTCCCTCCCTCCTGTCGGCAGCGCCGGCAGGGTGGGCGACCCGTCCGCTCCTGCTCTCTCCCCCTCGGTCTACCGTTCATGCCTGTCTGGCGTGGCGGTGGCCGGGGGTTCCCCTGCCTGACCGAACGATGCCGATGACCCGCCCGACTGCCCTTTCCATTGCCCTGTGGATGGCTCTGCCGCTGTCCGCCCACGCTGCTGCCGATGCCGCGCCCGACGCGCGCGAGTTCGATCGCGTGCAGGTCACCGCCACCCGTACCGAACGTGCGGTCAGCGATGTCGCCGCCACCGTTGATGTGATCGATCGCGAGCAGATGGACCGGCAGCTGGTGCAGGACATCAAGGACCTGGTCCGCTACGAGCCGGGCCTGTCGGTCAGCCGCAGTGCCACCCGTTTCGGCCTCGGCAGCATCCGCATCCGTGGCCTGGATGGCAATCGCGTGCGCATCCAGACCGATGGCATCGCCATGCCGACCAGCTTCAACATCGGCTCGTTCTCCAACGCCAATCGCAACTTCACCGACCTGGACACGCTCAAGCGCGTGGAGGTCGTGCGCGGCCCGGCCAGTTCGCTGTACGGCTCGGACGCACTTGGCGGCGTGGTTGCCTTCGTCACCAAGGATCCGGCTGATTACCTCAAGGATGGCAAGGACAGCTACGTCGGCCTGAAATTCGGCTACGACGGCGAGTGGAAGGGCCTGCTCGGCGGCGTCACCAGCGCCTTCGGTGGCGAACACTGGAGCGGCATGGTCAACATCAACCACCGCCAGGGCCAGGAAACCGACAACAAGGGCGATGTGCGCAGCAACGACAACACGCGCACCGCGGCCAACCCGCAGGACCGCGATGGTCGCAGCGGCCTGGCCAAGCTGGTCTATGCGCCCAGCGAAGACCAGCGTTTCCGCCTGACCGTGGAAGGCAACGAAGACAACACCGATACCGACGTGCTGTCCTCGATCGACCGCACCACCACCACCGGCATGAAGGCGCGCGACAAGCAGAACCGCACCCGCGTGTCCTTCGCCCACGAGATGGATGCGCTGGACAAGGGCTTCGCCGACAGCCTGCACTGGCAGGTCTACACGCAGGACAGCGAAACCACGCAGCGCACCGATGAGGCGCGCGCCAACGGCAGCCGCCGCCATCGCCAGTTCAGTTTCGACCAGCGCGTGTATGGCCTGCAGGCGGTGTTCAACAAGGCCTTCAGCACCGGCAGCGTCGAACACGCGCTGACCTATGGCTTCGATGGCGCCCGCACCGAGATCCGCCAGAAGCGCGATGGCTACCAGGTCAGCAATCGTGGCGTGGTCAGCACGACGATCCTGCCCGACGCGTTCCCCGTGCGCGATTTCCCGATCAGCAAGACCACCGAGCTGGGCCTGTACGCGCAGGATGAAATGCGCCTGGCCGATGGCAGGCTGTCGCTGGTGCCGGGCGTGCGCGTGGACCGCTACGAACTGAAGCCGGACGTGGACAGCATCTTCGCCGAGGACAACCCCGGCGTGGCCGTGTCGGAACTGAAGAAGACCAGCGTGTCGCCGAAGTTCGGCCTGGTCTATCGCTTCACCGACGAGTGGTCGCTGTTTGCCGGTTACTCGCGTGGTTTCCGCTCGCCGCCGTACAACGACGTCAACCTCGGCTTCACCAATTTCGCTTTCGGCTACACCGCCATTCCCAATCCGGACCTGAAGCCGGAAACCAGCGATGGCGTTGAACTGGGCCTGCGCTTCCTGTCGCCGGCGGCGTACGTGAGCGTGAGCGGCTACTACAACGACTACAAGGACTTCATCGAGTCGCAGACGCTGGTAGGTACCAACCCGCAGGGCTTGATGGTGTTCCAGTCGCGCAACATCGCCGACGCACGCATCTACGGCGCCGAACTGAAGGCCGGCGTCGACTTCGGCCAGATCCGTCCCGCACTGCAGGGCTGGGCGCTGCGCAGTGCGGTGGCGTGGTCGCGCGGCGACAACAAGACCGAAGACACGCCGCTGGATTCGGTCGATCCGCTGCGCGGCACCGTCGGCCTGATGTACGACACCGATACCTGGGGTGTTGAACTGGCAGGCACCTTCGTCAAGCGCAAGGACCGGCTGGCCAGCACCACCACCTATCGCCCGGCGGGCTATGGCGTGGCCGACCTGATGGCGCACTGGAACTTCGCCCCGGGCGCCACCTTCAACGTCGGTGTCTTCAACCTGGGTGACAAGCGTTACATCGACTGGTCCAACGTCGGCTCGACCCTGTCGGCCACCAGTACCGTTCTGGACCGCTATACCAGCCCCGGCCGCACCCTGTCGGCCAGCCTTGCCGTGTCCTGGTGATCCCATGAGCCGAGCCCTGTCCGCGCGCCGCCTGCCGTCCTCCCTGTCGCGTTCGTCGCTGCGGGCCTGGCCTGCGCCGGCACAGCTGGCAGCGCTCGGCACCGTGTTGTGCCTGTATCACGCCGATGGCAACGAGCTGGGCGGTTGGCGCCAGGCGGTATCGGTGCATGCCTGCCAGGGCGTGGACAGCGAGGGCCTGCGCGAAAGCCTGTGCTTCCTCGATGCACGTGGCCGTTGCGTGTGGCGCCTGTACCTGTTGCCGGACAGCGATTTCCTGGCCTGGGACCGGCTGGTGGCGACGCTGCCGCCGGGTCCTTCGCACGATAGCGATGGCAGCGTCGGTGAACGCCTGTGGCGGCGCCTGGCCGGGCACCTGGGCGGACAACGCTGGCGTCTGTGCACGCTGCGCCTGCACGCCGCCGACGAGGGCCGGACCCTGGCCGCCAGCCTGTCCACGCTGTCGTCGCTCGGTGCCGCCACCGCGCGCCGCATCGCACGCATGGAAGGCGCCGAAGGCGAACTGGCGATTGACGACTGCTGCTGCGCCGACGCCGCACGCCGCCCTGCCGCGCGCGCTCCCGGCGACCTGCCGCTGGTACGGCTGTGACCTGATTGCGATGGATTGCCTGCCGGCCAGGATGGCCTTTCCACGAAACCTGCAACCCCGAAGGAAGACCCGATGAAGTTCCAGACAGCCAGCGTGATGGTGCTGCTCGCCGCCAGTGGCGCCGCCAGCGCGCAGCCCTCCGACATCGCCCGCGACCATGACAGCATCCTCGCCATGCAGGGTGAGTACACGGTGGATTTCGCCTTCGATGAGACCGTGCTGCTGAAGCCGGGCTACGAGCGCGCGCCGGCCATGCGCAGCGGTGGCAACGAAGTGGTGATCGTGGTCGAGGACACGCCGAAGCGCATCGTGCTGCAGCACCTGCTGCTGGACGAGAAGAGCGGCCACGTGACCAAGCACTGGCGGCAGGACTGGGTGTACGAAGCGCCGAACCGCTTCGAGTTCAGCGCCGACCAGACCTGGCAGGTGCGCACGATCGCGGCCGCGACCAACCAGGGCGCCTGGACCCAGTGCGTGTACGAAGTCAGCGATGCACCGCGCTACTGCGGCACCGGCACGTGGACCTACCTCAACAACGTGCCGACCTGGAGCAGCGATATCAGCTGGCGGCCGCTGCCACGCCGCGAGTACACCAAGCGCAGCGATTACAACGCGCTGGCCGTGGTCAACCGCCATACCCTGACCCCGAACGGCTGGACCCACGAGCAGTTCAACACCAAGGTGCAGCGCAACGCGGATGGCAGCCAGGTGGAAATCGCCCGCGAATTCGGCTTCAACGACTACATCAGGACCACCGAGGTCGACTTCACCCCGGCGCGCGATTACTGGAAGGCCACCGCCGGTTACTGGAGCAAGGTGCGCCAGCGCTGGGACGGTTTCCTGACCCAGGCCCCGGGCGTGCACCTGAAGACCAGGCTCGACGGCATGGCGATGATCATCCCGTTGTTCACCCAGGCCGAGGACGTGCAGGCCGGCAAGAAGGTGAAGGACGCGCAGATCGACGAAGTCTTCGCCAAGTACGTGGAAAAGGCGCCGAAGGAAGGATGATCGGCGCAGTGCGGTGCCGGATGCGCACTGCACTGGTGGGTGCCGAGCTTGCTCGGCACGCTCTCCGGCGGTGACCGCATGTGGCATCCATGCATCGTGCCGCTTTTTTGTGCCGGATGCGTCTCGCTATGACGCATTTCACTGCGATTTTCCGCGTATTTCTGCGAGAGGCGGGCACGCGATAGGATGGGCAGCCCGTGCTGTCCACGATCTTCCCCGTCGATGAAACTCTCCACCGTCTGCAGTCAGCTGCTGCCCGGCGAAGCCTGCGATGACATCGACGGCTTCTTTCTCGAAATCGATGACTTCGAAGAGGTGCCGATTGTTTCGCGTTTGCGACGGATCGACGAATTGCTAGCGCGCCTGGGGCCTCGATGGACATCGGCCTATCTGCTCAGTCTCTGCAACCACTTGCTTTCAACCGTCCGCATTGCTGGCAAGGTGCGCGGTGGGACGGGCCCGGAGATGTTTCTGGCATTGAGCTTCACCGACTTCGAGCTGCATGCGGAGGAGGGCGTTTTGCTTCCCAGCGTCTTCTACTACCCAGGCGCCGAAGGCGTTGCCTTGGGGGATCGCCTTCTGCGCGATTGCGGCACGATCATCTCGGCGGAAATCGCGCTGGTGCGCTCCGTGTTCGTAGATGCAGGCATGCTCGCGGGCTTTCGCTTCTGCGAAAGCCGCACTGATGGTCCCCCGGCCCACGACGTCGTCCGTGTCTTTGCGATTCCAGTGCCCGAAGGCAGCGAGTGCTGAGGGTGAGCGTGCCAGATCCCCCGATGTTCGATGACTACCTGACCAACCCGATAACCTACGACCGTCTCGAGCAGCGTTTCCTCGACCACTTCGACGCCGACATCTACGCCGCCGGGCTGCGCCCCGAGGACTTCCGAAGCCGCACTACAACGTGTTCTTCGTCGATGGCACGAAAGACCGTGAAGCCAATCCTGTTTTTTCCGCTAAGCACCTGCCCAGCGGCAACCTCGTCCGTATCGTCATTTTCGAAAGCCACCCGGAATACACCGAAGTTCACAATCGGGTAGGAGATAACGACGACCAGGACGGGCTCTGCCTGCTCATGGCGCTTCCGGACATGCAGTGCGCGATGGACATGACCGTGGCCTGGGCGAAGCAGCAGGCGTCGTGAACCGCATCCACGCATGGCGTGGATCTACCGGGATCATCGGTAATGCATCCACGCATGGCGTGGATCTACTCGGCTCGCTGGTAGATCCACGCCATGCGTGGATGCCTTTGCCACAGAACAGCGTCAGGCTTCGCGCAGCGCCAATGCCGGTGGCGTGTGCAGGATCCGCCGGGTGCCCAACCAGCCGGCCAGCAGGCTCAGCGCGATGCCGAGCAGACCACCCAGCACCAGGCCCGGCCACGGCGGCAGCAGCGGCAATTCGAACACCTTCTGCGACACCGCAACGCCGATCACCGCTGCCGCGCCCACCGCCAGCAGCGCCGCCAGCGCGCCCAGCGCACCGAATTCCACCAGCACCGCGCCACGCAGCTGGCGCCGCGTCGCACCCAGCGTGCGCAGCACCGCGCTGTCATAGCGTCGCTCGCCCGCCGTTGCCTGCAGCGCCGCCAGCAGCACCAGCACGCCGGCCAGCAGGCTGAACACCATCACCAGCTGCACCGCCTGCGCCACCCGTTCCATCACATCGCGTACCTGCGAGATCACCGCATCCACGTCCAGCAGCGAGAGGTTGGGCTGCGCACGCACCAGGGCACCCAGTCCCGCCGCTCGGCCGGCCGGTAGATGGAACGCCGACAGCAGGTTGTGCGGTGTATCGCCCACCGCGTTCGGGTTCAACAACACGAAGAAGTTCGGGCGGAAGGTATTCCAGTCCGCCTTGCGCACGCTGGTAACGCTGAACTCGCGCTGCTGCTCGCCCACCGCAATGGTGATGCGGTCACCGGGGTACACGCCGTAGCGCTTGGCCCAGCCGATCTCCACCGAGGCCTCGGCGGCGGTGCTGTCCGGCTTCCAGAACGTGCCGTTGACCAGCGTATTGGCCGGCGGGAACGTGCTGCGCCAACTGAAGTTCAGCGGCCGGTTCTCGTCATCGTCGTCGCGCTGGCCTTCGCCCTGCGGTCGAGTGTCCTCGGCCGGCGTGCGGTCGACCCGCAGCGGTGGCTTGCCGTTGATTGCAATCAGGCGGCCGGTGGCCATCGGTTCGATGCTGGCATCATCCGCACCCAGGCCCTGCAGTGCAGCCAGCACGCTGTCGCGCTGCTCGGGCTGGATGTTGATCAGGAAATAATTGGGCGTGTCCGCAGGCAGGCGCTCGCGCCACTGCTGCAGCAGGCCGGGGCCGATCACCGCCAGCAACAGCAGGGCGCACAGCGACAGTGACAGCCCCACCAGCTGCATCACCGCCAGCATCCGCCGCCGCGTCAGCGCCGCCAGGCCCAGCCGCCAGTTGCCGTGCAGGCGGTGCTGCAGGCCACGCAGCAGCTGCAGCAGCAGGAACCCGACCACGCCCGCGGCCACCGCCAGCCCGGCCAGGCCACCCAGCACCCACAGTGCCAGTTTCAGATCGCCGGTGACCTGCACCGCCAGTACCAGGCTGGCCGCCAGCGCAGCCACATAGGCCAGCAGCGAGGCCGGCGGCAAGGCAGCGAACGAACGGTTGAGCACGCGCATCGGCGGCACGCCACGCAGGCGCAGCAGCGGCGGCAGTCCGAAGCCGAACAGCAGCAACAGGCCGATCCCCGCGCCGGTCAGCGCAGGCATGGCTTCGGGCAGCGGCAGGCGTTGCGGTACCAGGCTGCCCAGGACCTGCACCAGTCCTTCCTGTGCCGCCATGCCCAGGCCGATGCCGATCGCACACGCCGGCACCGCCAGCATCAGCAGCTGCAGGGCCAGGCCGGCCAGGATGTCGCGCTGGCGTGCACCCAGGCAGCGCAGGATCGCCACCTGGTCGATGCGACGCAGCGCGAACCGGTTGGCCGCCAGTGCGGTGGCAACGCCGGCCAGCAGCACCGCCAGCAGCGCGCTCAGGCCGAGGAAACGACCGGCCAGGTCGAAGGCCTGGCGCACACCGCGCTGGGTATCGTTCACGCTGAGCAGGCGCATGCCTTTTACCTGCGGCAGCAGCCATTGCCGGAATGACGCGATGTCGGCGGCAGGGCCGGCGAACATCACCCGGTAGTTGATGCGGCTGCCGGGGCCGAGCAGGCCGGTACCTTCCACATCGGCGCGGTTGACCAGCAGGGTCGGCGACAGCGTCAGCAGGTCGCCACCGGCATCCGGTTCCGATTCGATGATGCCGGCGATGCGCAGCGTGCCCGCACCGAATTCCAGATCGTCGCCGGCCTTCAGGCCCAGTGCCTGCAGCAGGCGTGGGTCGGCATAGGCCTGGCCCTTGGCCGGCATTCCGGCATCGGCGATCAGCGCACCGCCGGGCGTGGCACGCACGCGCAGCGCGCCGCGCAGGGGGTAGCCCGCTTCCACGG
This sequence comes from Stenotrophomonas sp. DR822, assembly GCF_019793815.1. Taxonomy (NCBI): domain Bacteria; kingdom Pseudomonadati; phylum Pseudomonadota; class Gammaproteobacteria; order Lysobacterales; family Lysobacteraceae; genus Stenotrophomonas; species Stenotrophomonas sp. DR822. The sequence continues at coordinate 1,978,827 of NZ_CP081826.1, read as the reverse complement.
CCTTGATGCTGGCCATCTGGCTGGCATCGCCCTGGAACAGTACGCTGCCGAAGCCGGCCAGCCGCGTATGCGCCAGGCCGCGTCGCTGCGCCTCCTCAGCGAACGCGGCGGGCGGGTCATCGCGGCCGGCCACGCCGAGGTCGCCGCCGAGCATTTCCGCTGCGCTGCCGGTCAGTGCCAGGTTGACCCGGTTCACCAGCGTGCCCACCGCCGTCATCACCGCCACGCCCAGCACCAGGGCGGCGAACACCGTCAGCAGGTCACCTGCCAGGGCCTCGCGGCGCAGCGCGCGCCACGCATGCCGCAGCAGGTTCATGCGTCCACTCCATGTTCCACCGGCTGCAGGCGGCCGTTGTCGATGCGATGGATGTACTGGCAGCGCTGTGCCAGGCGCAGGTCGTGGGTGACCAGCACCAGCGTGGTACCGCTGCCGGCATTGAGTTCGAACAGCAGATCGCTGATGTGCTGGCCGGTGGCCTGGTCCAGCGAGCCGGTGGGTTCGTCGGCGAACAGGATGCGCGGGCGGCTGACGAATGCCCGGGCAAGGGCAACACGCTGCTGCTCGCCGCCGGACAACTGCCGCGGGTAGTGGCGGGCACGATGCGAGAGCCCGACCGCAGTCAGCACCTCGTCCACCCGCGTGCGGTCCTCGCGCCCGGCCAGTTCCAGCGGCAGCGCGATGTTCTCGGCCGCCGTCAGCGCCGGCAGCAGATGGAAGCTCTGGAAGACGAAGCCGACGTCGCGCGCGCGCAGCTGTGCACGCGCTTCTTCGTCCAGTGCCGTCAGATCCTGGCCCGCCAGCGCGATGTGGCCACGGCTGGGCAGGTCCAGCCCGGCCAGCAGGCCGAGCAGGGTGGTCTTGCCGGAACCAGAGGCGCCGACGATGGCCACGCTGGTGCCTTCATGGACGGTCAGGGTGATGTTGTCCAGTATGTGGACTTCACCCTCCGGGCCATGCACGGATTTGCCGACCTGGTCGACGGCGATGGCGACGGGCGCGCTGCGGGGGGACAGGCTGTCGATGAGGAGACTCCAATGCACAAGACGGAATGGAGCCGGCAAGCCGGCGCAATGATGATGCTGCTGCTAGGGTTGCTGCTGTTGCCGGCACTGGCGTGTGCCAAAGGTCCGGGCGGCGGTACCGTGCTGGTGCTCGGTGACAGCCTCAGTGCCGCCCACAATATCCCGGCCGATGCCGGCTGGGTCAGCCTGCTGCAGCAGCGGGTCAGGCAGCAGTCGAAAACCCCGCCGCGCATCGTCAACGCCAGCATGAGCGGGGAAACCACCGCTGGCGCGCTGACCCGCCTGCCGGGCCTGCTTGGCCGCGAGAAGCCCACGGTGGTGGTGATCGCCCTTGGTGGCAACGATGCGCTGCGCGGGCTGACCCCGGCGCAGGTGCAGGGCAACCTGGAAAAGATGGTGCAGGCCAGCCAGAAGGCCGGTGCCAAGGTGCTGCTGCTGGGCATCGATGTGCCGCCCAATTATGGGCCAGGCTACCGCCAGCGCCTGGCTGCGGCGTACCGGGCACTGGCCACGCAGTACAAGGTGCCGTTGCTGCCGTTCCTGCTGGAAGGCGTGGCCCTGCAGCCCGGCTTGATGCAGGCCGACGGCCTGCATCCCACCGCCCAAGCGCAGCCGAAGGTGCTGGACAACGTCTGGCCGCTGCTGAAACCGCTGCTGTGAGCACGCCATCTTCTTTTCATTGACGCAACTTCACATCGCGTGCACCGTCGATCGGGCATGTTTCACAAAGCTGAAGAAAGAGGGATTCTCATGCGTCAGACGAAGGAGACTTCCGGCTTGGTGCTGGTGGTCGAAGACAACCGCAATATCTCCGAGATGATCGGTGAATACCTGGAAGGCCGTGGCTTCGAGGTCGACTATGCGCAGGATGGCCTGGACGGCTACCGTCTGGCTGCCGAGAACAGCTACGACGTCGTCGTGCTGGACCTCATGCTGCCGCGGCTGGATGGCATCGAAGTGTGCCGCCGGCTGCGCAACGATGCGCGCAAGTCGACCCCGGTGCTGATGCTGACCGCGCGCGACACGCTGGATGACAAGCTCACCGGGCTTGGCTTTGGTGCCGACGATTACCTGACCAAGCCGTTCGCGATCCAGGAACTGGAAGCCCGCCTGCGCGCGCTGATCCGCCGCGAACGTCGCCAGGTGGGTTCGGAAGTGCTCAAGGTCGCCGACCTGGTGCTCGATCCGGTCAGCATGCGTGCCACCCGTGCCGGCACCGAGCTGCAGCTGTCGCCGATCGGCCTGCGCCTGCTGACCATCCTGATGCGTGAATCGCCGCGTGTGGTCACCCGCCAGGAAATCGAACGCGAGATCTGGGGCAACGGCCTGCCTGATTCGGACACGTTGCGCAGCCATCTGTACAACCTGCGCAAGATCATCGACAAGCCGTTCGATCGGCCGCTGCTGCACACCGTGCAGAGCGCGGGCTATCGCATCGCCGATATCGCCCAGCCGATGGCCTGATCGACGTCGTGCCGGTGTTGCAGCAGAACCGGCACGGCCGTGGTCGGCAGGGAAGGGGTGAACGTTCCGGATACCGGGTCGTCATCGTCCATGCACGATCACGGCACAGCGCGCTGCCTATAATCGCAGCGCTCTGACCGGGACACCGCAATGCCGCACGGCCTGCCGCGCAAGATCCGTATCGCTTTCATCCTGCAAGCCGTGCTGGCCAGCCTGGGTATCCTGCTGGGTGCCTGGCTGGTTTCGCTGGTGATCAAGCACAGCCTGGTGGGCGCTGCCCTGCGCGAAGAAGCGGCGTACTACTGGACACTGCACGAGGCCTCGCCCGTGCAGCCGCCGCCCAACACCCAGAACATCCGTGGCTACCTGCTGGAACGCGGGCAGTCCAGCCTGTCACTGCCGGCCAACCTGCGCACGTTGGAACCGGGTTTCCACGAACTGCCCGACGATGATCAGCTGGTGCTGGTCGACGCCCGCGAAGAGGGGCGCCTGTACCTGGTGTTCCTGCGCTCGCGCGCGGAGATGCTGGCGTTCTGGTTCGGCATCGTGCCGGTGCTGCTGACCCTGCTGGCGGTATATGGCGCCTCCTGGATCACCTACCGTGCCTCCAAACGCCTGGTATCGCCGGTGAACTGGCTGGCGCGTCGTGTCTCGCGCTGGGATCCGGGCCATCCGGAAGCGGCCGACCTGGAGCCGAACAAGCTGCCGGCGGACATGCAGGGCGAGACCCGGCAGCTGGCGGCGGCGCTGCATTCGCTGGCCAACCGGGTCACCGCGCACGTGGCGCGCGAGCGCAACTTCACCCGTGATGCCAGCCATGAACTGCGCACGCCGCTGACGGTCATCCGCGTGGCCAGCGACATGGCGCTGGGCGATGAAAGCCTGGAGCCGCGCCTGCGCCGCAGCCTGCAGCGCATCCAGCGTGCCGGGCGGGACATGGAAGCGGTGATCGATGCCTTCCTGATCCTGGCCCGTGAGGCGGACGTCGAGCCGCAGGTGGAACTGTTCGACGTCAACGACATCGTCCGTTACGAAGTGGACAACGCCAACGAGCTGCTGGTGGGACGGCCGCTGGCGGTGCACCTGCACAGCGACGCGGCCGTGCAGCTGCACGCACCGCCGCGGGTGCTGCAGGTGGTGGTCAGCAACCTGGTGCGCAACGCCTGCAGCTATACCGACGAAGGCCGCATCGACGTGCACGTGCACAACGACCGGGTAGTGGTGAGCGATACCGGCATCGGCATGTCCGCCGACGCGCTGTCGCGTGCGTTCGAGCCGTTCTATCGTGCCGATCCCAGCCGACCGCAGGGCACTGGCCTGGGGCTGTCGATCGTGCGCCGCCTGTGTGACCGCTTCGGCTGGAAGGTCAGCCTGGCCAGCGAGCTGGGCAAGGGCACCGAGGCGACGGTGATTTTCCGCTGAGGGCCGCTTGCCAGTTCGGTAGTTGCCGACCCTGGTCGGCGCTTTCACTGGGATGCAGGTGGACGCATTCATGCCAACCAAGGTTGGCAACTACCGGAGCACGCGCGTTGTCGCGGTAGTGCCGGCCGCTGGCCGGCAACCTCGGGATCAATCAGTTGCAGTTGACCTTCGGCGCCAGCGCCTTGGTCCAGATCGCATAGCCGGCCGGGGTCATGTGCAGCATGTCCTCGCGGAACAACGACGCATCGGGCTGGCCGTCGGCCCCGAGCATCGGTGTGTAGATGTCGGTGTAGCCGGTGTTGGGCAGCTTCGCCAACGCGGCCTTGATCTTCGCGTTGGCGTCGATGATCGCCGGCAGCAGGTGCGCCCGCGATGGGCTGGGCTTGATGGAGACGTATTCCACCTTCGTCTGCGGCAGGTCGCGATGCACGCGCTGCACGAAGGCCACCACGTCATCGCGTACCTGGGTTGCGCTGCGGCCACTGTTGAGATCGTTGTCGCCGGCGTAGAAGAACACCTTGCAAGGCGCGTACGGCACGATGGCCTGGCCGGCGTACCAGGTGCTGTCGCGTACTTCCGAACCTCCGAAGCCGCGGTTGAACACCGGTTGCCCCGGGAAATCCCGGGCCAGGCTGTCCCACATGCGGAAGGACGAGCTGCCGATGAACTCGATGCCACCACGCGGCGGCGGATTGGTCCGGTCGGCGGCGGCGAAGGCGTTCATGTCGGCGGCCCAGGCCACGTTGGAGACCTGCGCAGGGATCTGCGGCGGCGCCGGCGGGCTCAGGGCCTGGGCCAGCGGCGCGGCCAGCAGGCCGAGCAGGATCAGGCAGGTGCGGGGACGGGTCATCGGGCACTCCGGCAGGGCAGGGGGTATCCATCATAGAAGCTGGGCTGGCCCCGCGCTTGGCCGTGCTGGGCCGTTTGCGGGGTCGTTCGCAGGGCCTCGCGGCGGGGCGTGCGGGGTGCCATTGCCGCCCTTGTGGCAAAATGGGGGCAGTCTGCCTATCCCTGTGCACCCATGATTTCCTGCCGTGCGTCTGAGCGGTCGCTGCGCCGCGCCCCTGTTGCTGGATCCATCACCCGTGGCTGATCAGTTCGGCCACATGCCCCGCGGCCCGCGCCGCATCTTCCAGGCGGCCCGCTGGTCCTGGCAGGGCCTGCGTGCTGCCTGGCTGCACGAGTCCTCGTTCCGGCTGGAGGTCTACCTGCTGGTGCTGCTGACCCCGCTGGCGATCTGGCTGGGCCAGACCCCGGTGGAGCGCGCGCTGATGATCGGCTCGATGCTGCTGGTGCTGGCGATGGAGCTGGCCAATTCGGCCATCGAGGCGGTGATCGAGCGCTATGGCGCGGAAATCCACGAACTGGCCGGCCGCGCCAAGGACATGGGCTCGGCGGCGGTGTTCGTGCTGATGATGAACGTGCTGCTGTGCTGGGCCCTGGTGCTGGTGCCGCGGTTGTTCCCGGCCAGCGTCGGCTGATCCTTCTTCCTCCCCCTTGTTGAAGACTACCCATGTCCCTTGAGTTTCTCGCCGATCCGAATGTCTGGTTGACCCTGTTCACCTTGAGCGCGCTGGAAATCGTGCTCGGCATCGACAACCTGGTGTTCATCTCCATCGCCGTCAGCAAGCTGCCGGAAAACCGCCGCCCGTTCGCGCGCCGCCTCGGCATCGCGGTGGCCTGCATCACCCGTATCGGCCTGCTGGTCTCGCTGGCGTATCTGGCGCACATGCAGGCGAACCTGTTCACCGTGGCCGGCATGGGCATCTCCATCCGCGACCTGGTGCTGATCGTCGGTGGCCTGTTCCTGATCATCAAGGGCTGGATGGAGATCAAGGAGATGATCACCGGTGGCGAGGACGAGGACCCGACCACCACCAAGACCTCGGCCGTGTTCGGCTACGTGATCGCGCAGATCGCGGTCATCGACATCGTGTTCTCGCTGGATTCGGTGATCACCGCCGTCGGCATCGCCGACCACGTGCCGGTGATGGTGGCGGCGATCCTGTTGTCGGTGGCGGTGATGCTGCTGGCGGCCAACCCGCTGGGCCGCTTCATCGATGCCAACCCGACCGTGAAGATGCTGGCCCTGGCCTTCATCCTGCTGATCGGCGCGGTGCTGATCCTGGACGGCCTGGACGTGCACGTGCCCAAGCCCTACATCTACGCGGCGATGGGCTTCTCGGTGCTGGTGGAGTGGCTGAACCTGCTGATGCGCCGCCGCGCACGCGAACACCACGTGCCGGGCGCCGGCGACTGGTAAGCAAGCGAGACAGAACCCCCGGCCCGGCCGGGGGTTCTGCGTTTCAGGAGCCGCTGCGCTCGCCGGGCACGGCCCGGCGCTACCGAAGCGTGGGCGATGCCCGGCGTGGCTTCTTCCCGCAATGCCGGCTTGCACCCTCCACTTGTGAATCGGGATCAACACTGTTTTCCCGCGTAGTGGCTTACTCCCGGCCGGCAAAGCGCGCAGGCTACGCGCTCATTTTCCACAGGGCCTGCCCCCACGCAGGCAATCCCCATGAATTCCAGAGCCGCATTGCTGGCCCTCGCCGTCGGCGCCTTCGCCATTGGCACCACCGAGTTCACGCCGATGGGCCTGCTGCCGGTCATCGCCAACGGAGTGGGGGTCAGCATCCCCACCGCCGGCATGCTGATCACCGCCTATGCGGTGGGCGTGATGCTGGGCGCACCGGTGATGACCCTGCTGATGGGACGCTTCGGCAAGCGCACCGCGCTGATGCTGCTGATGTCGATCTTCGTCATCGGCAACCTGCTGTCGGCGCTGGCCCCGAACTACGGCCTGCTGCTGCTGTCACGGCTGGTGACCAGTCTCAATCACGGTGCGTTCTTCGGCATCGGCGCGGTGGTCGCCGCCAGCCTGGTGCCGAAGGAGAAGCAGGCCGCGGCGGTGGCGACGATGTTCATGGGCCTGACCATCGCCAACATCGGTGGCGTGCCGCTGGCGACCTGGGTCGGCCAGCAGCTGGGCTGGCGCCTGGCCTTTGCCGGCACCGCCATACTCGGTGTGGTTGCGATCACCGCGTTGGCCATGGCACTGCCGCCGTCAGCCGCGGGCGCGCGCCCGGATGTGCGGCGTGAACTGAAATCGATCATGCAGCCGCAGGTGCTGCTGGCGATGGCCACCACGGTGCTGGGTGCAGGTGCGATGTTCACCCTCTACACCTACGTGGCGCCGGTGCTGACTGAACTGACCGGTGCGTCGAATGCCTTCATCGCGCTGTCGCTGGCATTGATCGGCATCGGTTTCACCTTCGGCAACGGCATCGGCGGGCGCATGGCCGACTGGTCGCTGGACGGCGCCACCCGGATCCTGCTGGCGGTACTTGCGGTGCTGATGTTCGTGCTGCCGCTGGCCTTCATGAGCCACGCGACTGCGGCGCTGGGTGTACTGCTGTTCGGTGCGGCGACCTTCGCCATCGTGCCGCCGTTGCAGATCCGGGTGATGCAGGCGGCCAGCGAGGCGCCGGGCCTGGCGTCGTCGATCAACGTCGGTGCATTCAACCTCGGCAATGCACTGGGCGCGGCGCTGGGTGGTGCGGTGATCAGCCTGGGGCTGGGGTACGCGGCGATTCCGGTGGCCGGTGGCCTGCTGGCGGCGTCGGCGCTGCTGCTGGCGTGGCTGGGGCGGGCACGCGCGCCGGTGGCTGAGGCTTGCTGAGGGACGTGTTCCGGCAGGGCTTGCAGCCCTGCACCCGCAGAATCCAGAGCAACAGCAACAGCCTGCATTCCGTGGGTTGGCGGGGTGGGTCCGGTTGAGGGGGACGGCGTAAATACGTCCATGTAGCCTCGGTCGCGCCATCCATGGCGCTCACGCCCCCTCAACCGGACCCACCCCGCCTTCGACAGGTTCCTGCGATCTGTTGGAACCTGCTGCTGATGGTGGGGGCCGACCGTTGGTCGGCACGAATGCCCGGAGCATGGGCTTTCGCTTTTGCTCTTTTTTGATCTTCCCGCGGTGCGCAGGAAACCGTCCGTGGCCGGGAGGGTGGGTTGGCTGGGGGCGTGAGCCGCATGGATGCGGCGACCGAGCTTACATGGACGTACTTGCAGCGTCCCCCAGCCAACCCACCCTCCCGGCCCACCCGAGCTGGCTGGACCACACCGCGGAGGGGGCGGCGCCCGATGGCCGGCACTCTCCACACGTCCGTTAACACCGACCATGGCATGCTCGGCGCTCAGTCCACCCGGAGCCTTGGCCATGCGCCTGCTGACCCGCCTCATCCCATTGCTGCTGCTGGCCTCCCTGCTGTCCGGCTGCGGCTACAACGCCATCCAGCAGAAGGACGAAGCGGTCAAGGCCAGCTGGTCCGAAGTGCTCAACCAGTACAAGCGCCGCGCCGACCTGGTGCCCAACCTGGTGCAGACCGTGAAAGGTTTCGCCAGCCAGGAAGAACGCGTGCTGACCGAAGTCACCAACGCCCGTTCGCGCGTTGGCCAGATCAACGTCAACGCCGACGATGAAGCCTCGCTCAAGCAGTTCCAGCAGGCCCAGGGCGAACTGGGCAGTGCGCTGTCGCGCCTGCTGGTGGTTACCGAGAACTACCCGGTGCTGAAGTCCGACCAGAACTTCCGCGACCTGCAGGCGCAGCTGGAAGGCACCGAGAACCGCATCACCGTTGCCCGTGGCCGCTACATCCAGCAGGTGCAGGACTACAACACCTACATCCGCTCGTTCCCGCAGCTGATCACCGCCAAGATCTTCGGCTACCAGCCCAAGCCGAACTTCACCGTGGAAAACGAAGCGCAGATCTCCAACGCGCCGGCGGTTGATTTCGGCAACGCGCCGCAGCAGCAGCCGGCTCCGGCTCCGGGCCACTGACCGATGCGCTTGGCCGCCACACTGCTGGCCCTGCTGCTGTGGTTGCCGTTGACCGTGCAGGCGCAGACGCTGGCGCCGATTCCGGCGCTGGATTCGCCGGTGGTCGACACCACCGGCACCCTGGATGCGGCGCAGAAGCAGGCGCTGGTGCAGCAGGCGCTGGACCTGCAGCAGCGCAAGGGCAGCCAGATGCAGGTGCTGGTGGTGCCGACCACGCAGCCGGAAGACATCGCCCAGTACACCACCCGGGTGTTCGACCAGTGGCAGATCGGTCGCAAGGGCGTGGATGACGGCGTGCTGCTGGTGGTGGCCAAGGACGATCGGCGGGTGCGCATCGAACCGGGCTATGGCCTGGAAGGCGCGATTCCCGACGCGATCGCCAACCGGGTGATCCAGGAGTACCTGGTGCCACGCTTCCGCGCCAATGACTATGCCGGTGGCATCACCGAGGCCACGGCGGTGCTGGTGAGGATCATCGACGGCGAAGCCCTGCCGGCGCCGATCAGCAGCCAGCAGGGACGCGCCCCGGACGGGGACGGTGATACCTGGATCCTGGCGTTGTTCATCGGCGTGTTCGCCGGCAGCATCCTGCGCGGCGTGTTCTCGCGGGTACCGCGTCCGCTGCGTGGCCTGCTGGGTGGTGCTGGTGCGGCGGTAGCCGCCTTCCTGTTCACTTCCACCTTGCTGGCCAGTGGCCTGGCCGGCGTGGTGGGCCTGGTGGTGGCGATGTTGTCCGGCCATCCGGGGCGTTTCGCCGGCGGTGGCGGTTGGGGCGGAGGCAGCTGGGGCGGCGGCGGCTTCGGTGGCGGGGGTGGGTTTGGCGGTGGCGGCGGCTGGGGCGGCGGTGGTGGCCGTTCCGGCGGCGGCGGCGCGTCGGGAGGCTGGTGATGATCCAACGTCTGTGCAGGCATCTGTTTTCGCCGTCAGTAAGGCGGGCGTTCCCGCCGGCCACGCTGCAGGCGATCACCGAAGCGATCGCCGCGGGCGAGCAGCGCCATGGCGGCCAGGTGATGTTTGCCGTGGAGGCCGACCTGCCGCTGCATGCGCTGTGGCACAAGGTCACCCCGCGGCAGGCGGCCGAGCATGCCTTCGCGCACCTGCGCACCTGGGATACCGCGCACAACAACGGCGTGCTGATCTACCTGCTGCTGGCCGACCACGCCATCGAGATCGTGGCCGACCGTGGCCTGCACGGGCGGGTCGCGCCCGAGCAGTGGCAGCGGGTCTGCACGCATCTGCGCGAAGGCCTGCGCGGCTCGCAGCCGGTGGCGGCGCTGCGCGATGCCATCGACGAGGTTTCCTCCCTGGTGGAAGGGCACTTTCCGGCCTCGGCGCGGTCCGATCAGGACGGCCTGCCGGACACGCCGCAGATCCTGGGCTGAAGCCCGGCAATCGGGCGACGGCGGCCACCACGAGGCCGCTCCCGGGCGGCGCTAGAATATCGGCATCCCTGCAAGGCGCCCTTCATGATCTATTTCCACGACATCGACCCCATCGCCCTCTCGTTGGGACCGATCAAGGTGCACTGGTACGGCATCATGTACCTGCTTGGCTTCACCGCCGCCTGGCTGCTGGGGCGCAAGCGGATCGCCGACGGGCGCCTGCCGGGCGTCGACGCCAACGGCTTCTCCGACCTGCTGTTCTACGCCATGCTCGGCGTAGTGCTGGGCGGGCGCATCGGCTACATGCTGTTCTACGCGCTGGGCGATTTCCTGCACAACCCGCTGCTGCTGTTCAAGGTATGGGATGGCGGCATGAGCTTCCACGGCGGCCTGCTCGGCGTCATCGCGGCCTGCTGGTGGTGGTCGCGCAAGCATGCGCTGCACTTCTTCGACACCATGGATTTCATGGCGCCGCTGGTGCCGCTGGGCCTGGGCTTTGGCCGCATCGGCAACTTCATCGGCGCCGAGCTGTGGGGCAAGTACACCGACGGCAGCTGGGGCGTGGTGTTCCCGTCCGGCCTGCCGGCACCGTTGAACCAGCTCGACCACGCCACCCTGCAGTCGCAGTTCGCCAGCGGTGCGCTCAACCAGTTCGCGCGCCATCCGTCGCAGCTGTATGAAGCGCTGCTGGAAGGGCTGGTGATGTTCGCGGTGTTGTGGACAGTGTCGGCCAAGCCGCGCCATCGCTATCTCGTCGGCGGCCTGTTCGCGCTGCTGTATGGCATCTTCCGCTTCGCCGTGGAGTTCGTGCGCATGCCCGACAACGGCGTCTACGTGGCCTTCGGCTGGCTGACCAAGGGGCAGATCCTGTGCGTGCCGCTGATCGCCTTCGGCCTGGTGCTGCTGGTGATGTCGCGCCGCGCGCCGGTGCTGCAGCCGCGGCCGCTGGTGACGGCAGAGGGCAAGGCATGAAGGCCTACCTGGACCTGCTCTCGCACGTGCTCGAACACGGCGCGGAGAAGAGCGACCGCACCGGTACCGGCACCCGCAGCGTGTTCGGCTGGCAGATGCGCTTCAACCTCAACGACGGCTTCCCGCTGGTCACCACCAAGAAGCTGCACCTGCGCTCGATCATCCACGAGCTGCTGTGGTTCCTGAAGGGCGATACCAACATCGGTTACCTCAAGGACAACCAGGTGCGCATCTGGGACGAGTGGGCCGATGCGAACGGCGACCTCGGCCCGGTGTACGGCAAGCAGTGGCGCAGCTGGGCCACGGCCGACGGCGGCCAGATCGACCAGATGCAGTGGCTGGTGGAGGAGATCAAGCGCAATCCGGATTCGCGGCGGCTGGTGGTCAGTGCCTGGAACGTGGGCGAGCTCTCGCAGATGGCGTTGATGCCGTGCCACAACCTGTTCCAGTTCTACGTGGTCGACGGCAAGCTCAGCTGCCAGCTGTACCAGCGCAGTGGCGACATCTTCCTCGGCGTACCGTTCAACATCGCCAGCTACGCATTGCTGACCCACATGGTGGCGCAGGCCACCGGCCTGGGCGTCGGCGATTTCGTGCACACGCTGGGCGACGCGCACCTGTATTCGAACCACTTCGAGCAGGCCCGCGAGCAGCTGTCGCGTGAACCGCGCGCGCTGCCCACGCTGTGGTTGAACCCGGAGGTGAGCGATCTGTTCGGCTTCCAGTTCGATGACATCCGCATTGATGGCTACGATCCGCATCCGGCGATCAAGGCGCCGGTGGCGGTATGAGCGCGCGCCCACGCGTTGCGGCACTGCTGGCGTTGGCTGGCCTGGCGCCGCTGAGCCTGGTGCAGGCGGCGCCTGCAGACACCCTCGCATTGGCCCGGCAGGTCAACGAGCAGATCGTGCACAAGCACATGCGCGGGGAATTGCAGAGCTTCGTCCGGACGCTCGATGGCAGCGCGCCACTGCCCAGCGACATGCCAGTCGGCTGCCAGGCACAGGTGCGCGAGGCGGTGACCGGCATGTACGCGGCGATGGCCGAACACCTGAAGGCTGGCATCGAAGAGACCGCCTACCAGCATGAGCTCGAGCAGCGCCTGGCGGTGGTCTATTCCAGCAAGGAACTGCAGGGATTCCTGGCGCGCAGCGGCAGCACCGACGTTGCCACGCTGTCCAGGGACATCCTGTCGGGACCGGGCCTGAAGGAGATCGAGGACGCGCAGATGCAGAGGATCCTTGAAGGCCTGGACGAGAATTCCACGTCGAACCCGGCGCTGGCTGCAGCGCTGCGCGCGGCCAGTGCCGCCAACGAGGCCTGTACACGCCTGCAGATCGACGCCGGCTGAGGAGGCCACACCTTGAAACTTTCGATGATCGTGGCACTGGATCGCAATCGTGGCATCGGCCAGGGCAATGCCATGCCCTGGCACCTGCCGGACGACTTCAGGCACTTCAAGGCGTTGACCCTGGGCAAGCCGATCCTGATGGGGCGCAGGACCGCCGAATCGATTGGCCGCGTGCTGCCCGGTCGAACGAACCTGGTGCTGACCCGCAGCGGCCAGGTGCCGTTCGAGGGCATGCGCGCGGTGGCCTCGCTGGACGAGGCGAAAGCGATTGCAGAGGGCGAGGGCGCCAGCGAGCTGTGCATCATTGGTGGCGGCGAGATCTTCGGCCAGCTGCTGGACCAGGCCAGTGATCTGTACCTGACCTGGGTGGACGCCGAAGTACCGGCCGATACCCACTTCCCGGAGGTGGATGAGCGCCTCTGGCAGGAGGTGGCCAGTGAACCGCACCCGGCCGATGAGCGTCACGCCTACGCGTTCCGCTTCGTGCATTACGTCCGCCGCTGAGGCGTGGAAAGCCGGGCCGTGCCCGGCTCTACAGGATCGTTTTACGGCATCCGGTAGTGGCCGATGATGGTGTGCTGGAACAGCAGGTTCTCTTCCCGCGTACCGCGCGCGATGTTGTGCAGTACCAGCGGCGTGCCGTCGGCCAGGCGCCGGTCGGAAACGATGCCTACGTGCAGCAGGCCGTTGCCGTTGAGCTTCCAGGCCACGATGTCGCCGGCAGCGAAGTCGCTGGCGCGGGCACTGATCGGTTGCTGCCAGCCGTGGCGGTCGAACCAGCGCATCAGGTTGGGCACGCGCCGGTGGTCGATGTTCCGATCCGGTCGGGACAGGCCCCAGAGGGGCGGATAGGCGCTGAAATCAGCGCGCATGTCTTCGTTCACGCGGACCTGCAGGTCCAGCCCCTGCGTACGCAGGGCGCGGACCACCACGTCGGTGCATACGCCGCGATCAGCGGGCACGTCGCCACCGGGGTAGGCCAGTACCTGATAGGCAGGGTCGTAGCGGGTGGTGACGCCGACCTGTGCGCGCGCGGCAGCGACCAGCGGCGGCGAAGGTGCAGGAGCTGATGCAGGGGCGGCGGTAGCGTCGGCGCCGACGGTCGCTGGCGACGATGAGGGCTGGCAGCCGCTGGCCAGGGCCAGCATCAGCAGCAGCACCGTCCATGGTGCGCGGTTGCCGGGCGTCATGCCGAAGGAGGCGTTCCGTTGTTGTTGCCACCACCGCCACCACCACCACGGCGGCGGCGCCGGCGCGGACCACGGTTGCCCGGGGCGCCAGCCGTTGCAGCGTTGCCGTTGCCCTGGCTGTTGTCCTTGCCTGCCGTGCGCTCGTGTGCCGGTCGCGCGGGCGGCCGCGCGTTGGCGACCGGTGCCGGCACGTCGCGTCCCGGTACCTGCACCACGCGCAGCTCATCGGTGTCGAGCTGGATCGCGGTGAGCTTGCCACCCCACACGGCACCGGTGTCGATCGCGTGGATGCCCTGGGTGATGGTCAGGCCGAGCGCGGACCAGTGGCCGCAGACCACCTTCAGGTCGCGCTCGACCCGGCCCGGCACTTCGAACCAGGGATACAGCCCCTGTTCCTGGGTGCCCGGCGTGCCCTTGTCCTCGATGCCGATGCGGCCGCGCGAGGTGCAGTAGCGCATGCGCGTGAGCACGTTGATGATCGCCCGCGAGCGCTCGTAGCCGGTCAGGTTCGGCGCCCAGCTGGGCTTGTCGCCGTACATGTTGCGGAACAGCTTGCGGTAGCCGGCGCCGTGCAGCTGCACTTCCACTTCGGCCGCATGCTTCTCGGCCATCTGCGTGGTCCACTTCGGCGCAAGGCCGGCATGCACCATCATCCAGCCAAGCTCACGGTCCACGTGCACCAGCTTCTGCAGGCGCAGCCAGTCCAGCAGCACGTCGCGGTCTTCGGCCTGGACGATGCGCAGCAGGTCCGGGTTGACCTTGCGCTGTTCTTCCTCGGTGCGCGCACCGACGGCCAGCAGGGAAAGGTCGTGGTTGCCGAGCACCACCACGCTGTGTTCGCGCAGCGAATGCACCAGCCGCAGCGTTTCCAGTGACTGTCCACCGCGGTTGACCAGGTCGCCGCAGAACCACAGGGTGTCCTGCGACGGATCGAACCGGATCTTCTCCAGCAGGCGCTGGGTTACGTCATAGCAGCCTTGCAGGTCGCCGATCGCCCATACACTCATCGTTCGGCCTCCGTGTCAGTGCAGGGTGCGCGGGATGGCCAGCACGAAGGGTGCGACCGGCGCGGCGAATTCGGTGCCGTCGTCGGCCACCATGTCGTAATGGCCCTGCATCGTGCCGTGCTCGGTGCCGAGCATGACACCCGAGGTGTAATGGAAGTCTTCACCCGGACGCAGTCGCGGCTGTTCGCCGATCACGCCATCGCCATCGACATGCTCGACGCGGCCATTGGCATCGGTGATGCGCCAATGGCGTGCGACCAGGCGCGCGGCAACCCGGCCCTGGTTGTGGATGCGGATCGTATAGGCGAACGCATAACGACCGTCTTCCGGCGCGGATTGGTCGTCGAGGAAGCGCGGGGCGACTTCGACGGAGATGGCATAAACGTCAGCGTCTTCCATACCGGCAGTGTAATCAGGTGGCATTGGCCAAAGCGATGAATTCAGCCACGTCCAGCTGTTCGGCGCGGGCATCGGGGCGCACGCCGGCGGCCACGAACTGCTCGGCGCTGACCACGTTGTTCAGGGCATTGCGCAGGGTCTTGCGGCGTTGGCCGAAGGCGGCCTTGACCACCTCGGCGAAGCGCTTGTGGTCCTTGATGTCGATGCTGGCCGGGTCGCGCGGCACCAGGCGCACCACGGCCGAATCGACCTTCGGCGGCGGCCTGAACGCACCCGGCGGCACCACGAACAGCGAGGTCACCTCGCAGTAGGCCTGCAGCATCACGCTGAGGCGGCCGAACACCTTGCTGCCGGGACCGGCAGCCATGCGGTCGACCACTTCCTTCTGCAGCATGAAGTGCATGTCCGAGACCACCGCAGCATGTTCCAGTGCATGGAACAGGATGGGCGAGGAGATGTTGTAGGGCAGGTTGCCGACCAGGCGGATCGGCTGGCCGTCGGCCAGCTCGGTGAAATCGACCCGCAGCACGTCGCGGTTGACGATGGTCAGTTCACCCAGCGGCTCGGCGGCGGCGGTCAACGGCGCGATCAGGTCGCGGTCGAACTCGATCACCGTCATCTTCGGGTGTACGCGCAGCAGCGGCAGGGTGATCGCACCCTGGCCCGGGCCTATCTCGACCAGGCGGTCGCCGTCCTTGGGATTGACCGCCATCACGATCTTGTCGATGTAGTAGCGGTCGGCAAGGAAGTGCTGGCCGAGCTGCTTCTTGGCCGGGGCGGAAAACACCGGGCCGGAGGGGGAATGCGGGGAAGTCATGTGCTCAGTGTACGTTGCCGCGCCAGCCGCGCACACAGCGTTGTGGCGGCCTGCAGGCTGGAAGGATCGGCAATGCCGCGGCCGGCAAGATCCAGCGCGGTGCCGTGGTCGACCGCCACGCGCGGATAGGGCAGGCCCAGGGTCAGGTTCACCGCCTGCTCGAAGCCGGAGTACTTCAGCACCGGCAGGCCCTGGTCGTGGTACATGGCCAGCACGGTGTCGAAGCCGGCCAGCTTGGCCGGCAGGAACGCGGTATCGGCCGGCAGCGGACCGATCAGGTCCATGCCCTCGCTGCGCAGGCGCTGCAGCAGCGGGATGACCAGGTCCAGTTCCTCGCGGCCGAGGTGGCCGTCTTCGCCGGCATGCGGGTTCAGGCCAAGCACGGCGATGCGCGGTGCGGCCAGGCCGAACTCGCGGCGCAGCGCGGCATGCACGGTGCGTAGGGTGTGTTCCAGGCCGGGCGCGGTGATCGCATCGGCAACCTCACGCAGCGGCAGGTGGGTCGTGGCCAGGGCAACGCGGACGATGTCGTTGGCCAGCATCATCACCACCTTCACCCCGGCCTGGTCGGCCAGCAGTTCGGTGGTGCCGCTGTAGGCGATGCCGCCCTGGTTGATCACCGCCTTGTGCACCGGGCCGGTCACCACGCCGTGCAGTTCACCGGACAGGCAGGCCTGGCCCGCACCGAGCAGGGCGCCGATCACCGCACCTGCGTTGGCAGGGTCGGTGTGGCCGAAATGGCTGGGGACGCTGTTGCCGACGGCGCGCAGGCGCAGATCGCCGGGGACGCGTGCGTGTGCATCCTCGGGCAGCAGTTGCAGGGGGAGATCCAGCGCGGCTGCGGCCGCGCGCAGGGTGTCCGGATCGGCGAATGCCAGCAGCCGGCAATCATCGCGCGGCTGCTGGACCAGTCGGACACAAAGTTCCGGGCCGATCCCGGCGGGCTCGCCCGGTACCAGAGCGAGCTCGGGGAGCATGGCTCAGGACTGCGGAGGCGTGGCGGTATTTTCCGCCCGGTCACCGCTGCGGAAGCTGACGTAGGCTTCGCCACGCAGCTCCTGCAGGAAGCGGTTGTACTCGTCTTCCAGCTTGCGGCGACCGATGGTCTCGCGGACCTGTGCGCGCTGGTTGTCACTGCCGACGTCGGTCTGGCGGGTGCCCACGCGCTGCACGATGTGCCAGCCCGCATCGGTGCGGAACGGCTGGCTTACGCCGCCGTCCTGGATGCCTGCCACCTGCTGGCCGAAGGCCGGGCCGAACGCGTCGGCCGGGAACCAGCCCAGATCGCCGCCCTGGCCCTTGCTGTTGGTGTCCTCGGACGATTCCTTGGCCACCTGCTGGAAGTCAGCACCGCCGGCGATACGCGCACGCAGGGTGTCGATCTTGGCCTTGGCCGCCGCGTCGGACTGGGCATCGTCCACGCGCACCAGGATGTGGCGGCCGTGGTACTCGGTGACCGTGTGGGTGCCTGCCGCTGCGCTGGCGTCACGCACTTCCACCAGCTTCAGCAGCTGGAAGCCGCTCGGGCCACGGATCGGGCCGACCACTTCGCCGGGCTTCATCTGCTGCATCGTCTGTGCGAACGCGGCCGGGATTTCATCCAGGGTGCGCCAGCCGAGGTCGCCGCCTTCCAGCGCATTGGGGCTGTCGGAATAGCGCACGGCCGCCGCATTGAAGTCCAGTTCGCCCTTGTCCAGCAGGGCCTTCACGCCATCAGCCTTCTTCTGGCCGGTGGCGATCTGCTCGGCGCTGGCACCGTCGGGCAGGGCGACCAGGATGTGTGCGAGGTGGAACTGGTTGCCAGCATCGGCCTGCTGCTTCAGGGCAGCATCGACCTCGCCTTCGCTGACGCTGATGCGGCTCTGCGCGAAGCTCTGGCGCAGGCGCTGCACGGTGATCTCGTCACGCACCGAAGCGCGGAAATCGTTGAAATCGATACCGTCACTGGCCAGGCGCTGGCGCAGGGCATCCAGGGTCGAGCCGTTCTGCTGGGCGATGGCATTCATCGCCTGGGTCAGTTCCTGGTCGCTGACACGGATGCCGCTGCCCTGGGCACGGGCCACCTGCAGCTTGACCAGCACCAGGCGCTCGAGCACCTGGCGGCTGAGCACGTCATCGGGCGGCAGCTGGGCCTCGCGGCCGGCGTACTGCGCCTTGATGTTGGCGATCGCACGCTGGAGCTCGCTCTGCAGGATCACGTCCTCATCGACGACAGCAGCGATGCGGTCCAACGGCTGGGCCTCCTGCGCAAGAACCTGCAGGGGGGCGGACACGCTGGACACCGCCAGAAGCGATGCGAGGAGAACGGGGAAGCTCTTGGTCATGGGATCTGATTCGGATCGTAGTCATCGCGGGTCGCTCCGGTGTTGCTGGGCGGCACGAGATAGAGGTCGTCGCGGTTGTAGCCGAGGATAGCACGGCGCAAAGTGCGGTCCGTGTCCTGGCCGAGGGAGCTCAAGCCCTTGAGCACGAACTCGAGCTGGATGGAGTTGTTCATTTCGCCTTCGCGGTTGCGTACGTAGCGGCGGGCCACGGCGCGCACGGCCAGGCAGCAGCTGTCCCACTGTACGCCACCGATGATCTCCAGCGGTTCCTTGTCCTGCAGCGAGTAGTAATAGCGACCAACCAGGCTCCAGCGCTCGTTCAGCGGGTACAGGAACGACAGGTCGGCCTGTTCCAGCAGGGTGCGGTCATGCTTGTTGGCCGTGGCCGGGGCGCCGGAATTGATGCGGTAGCGGTAGGTCAGGTTGACCACGCCGTCGTTGGACATCAGGTAGCGGGCACGCACGCTGGCCAGATCCTCGCGCTTGTACTTGGGGTCCCACTGATAGGTGGCGCCCAGGGTCCAGCGGTCGTTGATCATGTAGTTGCCGTCGGCGATCCACGCCGACTTGCCCTTTTCCACCGGCGCGCCACCGGGGACCACGCTCACCCGCGACTCGTCGAAGTACTGGATCTGGCCGATGGAGGCCGAGAAGCGTTCCTTGCCGGTGGTCTGGTCGATGAAGCGGGTGCTCAGGGCCACGGTCAGCTGGTTGGCGTCGTTCTGGCGATCGGCGCCGGTATAGCGCGAATCGCGGAACAGCTGGCCCCAGCTGAAGGTGAAGTCGCGGGTATCGAAGATCGGCAGCTCGTCCTGGTCGCGGTAGGGCGTGCGCAGGTAGAACAGGCGCGGCTCCAGGGTCTGCAGGAACGACTTGCCACCGATCTTCGTCTCGCGATCGAAGAACAGGCCGGCATCGAGACTGGCGATCGGCAGGCTGCGGCTGGGCGAGGTGTTGCCGCGCAGCTGCTCGGCGGTGGCGGTGGCCGGGTCGATGCCCTGCGAGCGCAGGATCTGAGCCTGGATGCCGTTCACGCCGTCGACCAGACCGCGGTCCAACTGGTAACCGGTATAGCGGTAAGCCAGCGTGGGCGTGACATACCAGGCCGCGCCGCTGATCGGGAACGACACGTACGGTTTCAGGTCCAGTCGCGAGCCGCCGCTGACGCCGATGCCCTGGGTCTGCCGGCTGCCGTTGCGGGTGTACTGCAGGTCTTCACCGGCGCTGGCGTCGTACTTGAAGTTGACGTCGTCGTGGGTGAAGCGCACGGCCTCGGCGTAGACACCGGTCTCCAGCCACGGCAGCAGCGGCTTGTCCCAGTTGAAGTACAGGCGCGGCTGGCGGTTGTAGGCCAGCGCGCGCTCGTCGAGCGTGTAGTCGGTCAGCTGCCAGCGGTCGGCCATGATGCCGGCCGTCCAGTTCTTGCCGGTGCCGTACAGGCCGATGGTGCTCTGCAGGTTCGACGCGGTGACCCCCACCAGGCGGTTGGCGAAGTCTTCCACGTAGCGCTCGTCGCTGACCCAGGCCAGGTTGGCGCGGGCCTGCCAGTGGTCGTCGAGGTTGTGGTAGCCGCCGAACATCACCCGGCCGCGGTCGCGGTCGCGCAGCTTGTCGTTGGGCATGAACGCGGTCAGCAGTTCGCCGCGGCCGCCGTTGTAGAGGTAGCGGAACTCGTTGTCGAGCATCAGGCCGCGTTGGCTCATGTAACGCGGGGTCAACGTGTCGTCGTAGTTCGGCGCCAGGTTGAAGTAGATCGGCTGTGCGTAATCGAAACCGTTGCGGCCGGACATCCCCAGCTGCGGGAACAGCAGGCCGGTCTTGCGCCGGTCATCGATCGGGAACTTGAAGTAGGGCGCCCACAGCACCGGCACCTTGCCGATCCGCAGCACCGCGTTGCGGGCGGTGCCGAAGCCTTCGTCGTTGTCGACTTCGATTTCCGGGGCGGTCAGCTTCCACACCGGCTGCGACGGGTCGCAGGTGGTGTAGGTGGAGCGGTGCATCTGCCCGACCGCGCCCTGCAGGTCGACCGATTCGGCTTCACCGTTGCCGCGGCGGGACACCAGCTGGTACTGGATGTCGGTGATCTTGTGGGTGTCGCTTTCCTGGTTGCCCTCGGCGCGCTTGGCGACCATCCGGATCGAGGCATCCTGGTAGCGCACGTTGCCGTCGGCGACATAGTTGCCGCTTTCGGTATCGAAGCTGAGCTTGTCGGTGCCTACGAACTGGTCGCCCCGGCGCAGCGCCACGTTGCCCTGGTACTGCGGCACGGTGGTGGTGCCCAGCAGCTGGTCACCCTCGATGTCGGTGGGCTGCTGTTCGCGCGCAGCGGTGGCGGCAGCCTTGTCCTGGCCGGGCACCGGGGTCGGCGCGTCGGTGAACGCAGGGATCACGTCGGTGGCCGGGCAAAGGCCCCAGTTGAGCGGCTTGTCATCAGCCCATGCCGGAAGGCAGACGGCGATGCTCAGGGGCAGGGGAAGCAGGCGGAGGGCTCGGCGCACGCGGTTCGGATTCGGGCGAAAACGGACGGTAGCTTGCCCCATCCCTTGCATAGGGGCAATGAAGGCCTCCCCGGACTGCCGGTTCGGGTTCATCCAGGCCCGCCGCCGGAAGGCGTCGCCATCAGGGCCTGCAGGTGGGCCACGCTGCACTCGGCCAGGGCCTGCAGGTCGTATCCTCCCTCCAGCATCGACACGACCCGGCCAGCGGCATGGCGGCGCGCCAGCGCGTGCAGTTCGCGGGTGATCCAGGCGAAATCGTCGGTCTCCAGCATCAGGTCGGCCTGCGGGTCGCGCAGGTGCGCGTCGAAGCCTGCCGAGATCAGCAGCAGCTGGGGACGGAAGTCGTCGATCGCCGGCAGCATCTCGTCGGCCCAGACGTTGCGGAAGCGGAAGCCGCCACTGCCGGGCGGCAGCAGGATGTTCATCAGGTTGCCGGCACCGCGGTCACGGCGCAGGCCGGACTCGGGGAACAGCCCGGCCTGGTGGGTGCTGTAGTAGGACACACGCGCGTCGTGCTGGAAGATGTCCTGGGTGCCGTTGCCGTGGTGTACGTCGAAGTCGACCACCGCGATCCGTTCCAGGCCGTGCCGGTCGCGGGCGTGGGCAGCGGCGATGGCGATGTTGTTGAGCAGGCAGAAGCCCATCGCGGTGCTGCTGGTGGCATGGTGGCCCGGCGGGCGCACCGCGCAGAAAGCCAGCGGATCCTGACCCAGCATCACCGCATCGACGGCTGCCACGCCTGCGCCGGCGGCGTGCACCGCGGCGCTGGCCGAGCCCGGCGAGGTCCAGGTGTCCATGTCCAGCTGGCGCAGCGGTGCGGTCTGCGGTTGCAGCACCAGGTCGAGCAGCGCGCTGTCGTGGACCCGGGTCAGGTCACCGAACTTGGCCGGCGGCGCTTCGCGCCAGTCCAGCTGCCCGGGGAAGGCCTGGTGCAGCGCGTCGAGCACCACCTGCAGGCGTTGCGGGCATTCAGGATGGCCGGGGCCCGGGTCGTGCAGCAGGCAGGCGGGATGGGTGAAGACCAGCATGATGCTCAGCGCTGGCGATGCTGTGGCTGCCACAGCGCTTCGCCGTGGCCATCGGCTCGTGCCAGCACCCGGGCCAGCACGAACAGCAGGTCTGACAGCCGGTTGAGGTACTGCAGCGCCTCGCTGCGAACCGGTTCCACGCGGGCCAGGGCGACCGTGTCGCGCTCGGCGCGGCGGACGACGGTGCGCGCGAGGTGGCAGCGCGCGGCGGCCTCGCCACCGGCCGGCAGGATGAACTCCTTCAGCATCGGCAGGTCGGCGTTGTAGTGGTCCAGCTGCTGTTCCAGCGCCGACACATCAGCGGCGTGGATGGCGGCATGGCCGGGAATGCACAGTTCGGCGCCCAGATCGAACAGCTGGTGCTGCAGGTGCACCACCAGTGCGCGGACGTCCTCCGGCAGCGGCACGGCCAACAGCAGGCCGAGCGTGGCGTTGGCTTCATCGACGGTGCCGTAGGACGCAACACGCAGGTCATCCTTGCCGACCCGGCTGCCGTCACCCAGGCCGGTGCTGCCGTCGTCGCCGGTGCGGGTGTAGATGCGCGAGAGGCGATGACCCATGGCGTGGCTCAGTGGTGGATGTCGCGGCGGGCCTGCAGGAGCTTGAGCACCTGCTCCACGGCCAGCTGCAGTGCGGCGGCCAGGGCCACGTAGATCGCGGTGGTGCGCAGGTAGGGGCCGAACCACTGGGCGTAGTTCTGTGCCCAGCCGGCCACGGTCGGCTCGGCCACGTTCTGGCTGGTCCAGTAGAAACCGCCCTGCGCCAGCAGATGGCACAGCGCCACCGACGCCACCAGCAGCAAGGCACCCTTGCCCAGCACCGACCAGTGCGCGCTGCGGTAGTTGCGGCCCAGCAGCATGCCGCCGGCCCACATGGCGAAGTAGGCCGGCAACAGCAGCCAGTAGCCCGGCGACACGCAGTAGTGTTGCCAGAAATCGAGGCCGCTGCTGCGGATCACGATCCAGTCGACCAGCACCGCGAACACCATCAGCAGCGGGAACGCCCAGCGGGTCCAGCGGGCGAGGTAGAAGCCGCCGATGAAGAACACCGCCCAGGAGGCATCCGGGATTGCCGCGAAGTGATTGACGCGGGTCGCCGCCAGCAACAGCACGAGCACTGACAGGACGAAGGCGCGGGGGGCGGAGTCGGACATGGCGGCGGGCCGGAGCGGATTCAGGTTTCATTCTAGCCCGGCGCGGCGCTTGGCGCAGGCGGGGCGGCGTGGGGCATGCCGGCGCGGCGAGCGCGTATCATGCGCCCATGAGTGAACGACATGACGTGCTGATCGTCGGTGGCGGTCTGGTGGGTGCCAGCCTGGCCATCGCCCTGGACCGCCTGGGCCGCGACGTGGGCCTGCTCGAAGCCAGCCCGGCCGGGGAACTGCCGGCGGTGTTCGACCAGCGCAACCTCAGTTTTGCCGCAGCCACGATCAACGCGCTGACCGCGCTGGGGGTCATGCAGAAGCTGACGATGGCCCCGGGCCCCATCCGCCGCATCCATGTCAGCCGCGCCGGCGATTTCGGCCGTGTGCAGCTCGATGCCGCAGCGTACGACCGGCCCTGGTTCGGCCAGGTGGTGGTGGCGCGTGATTTCGGCCAGGCGCTGGAAAGCCGGCTGCAGGAGTTGTCGCGACTGCGCCGCTACCGGCCGATGCGTTTCCTTGGCCTGGGCGAAGTGATTGACGGCTACCGCCAGGTGCGGGTGGCCGATGACAGTGGCGAGCGGGTGCTGCTGGCGCGGCTGGTGGTCGGTGCCGACGGCACCAGCAGCGGCGTGCGCGATGCGTTGGGCATCGACGTTGATCGCCACGACTTCCAGCAGACGCTGTTCGTGGCCCGCGTGCGCAGCCAGCGCGCGCCCGATGGCACCGCCTGGGAGCGTTTCACCGATACCGGCCCGACGGCGTTGCTGCCCCGTGGCGACCGTCATTTCGGCACCGTGCACGGCGTCGCCCGTCACCAGGCCGAGGCGGTGATGGCGCTGGACGACACCGCCTGGCTGCAGCGCCTGCAGCAGGCCATCGGCTGGCGTGCCGGCCGCCTGCTCGACTCCGGCCCGCGCAGTGCCTATCCGCTGATCCAGGTGCTGGCGCGCGCGCTGGTGGGGGAGCGCACGGTGCTGCTGGGCAACGCCGCGCAGACCATCCACCCGCTGGGTGCGCAGGGTTTCAACCTCGGCCTGCGTGATGCATTGACGTTGGCCGAGCTGCTGGAAGTGGAGGGCGATGCCGGCAGCGATGCACTGCTGCGATCCTACGTGGACCGCCGCGAAGAAGATCGACGGCAGACGGTGGCGTTCTCCGGCGGCCTTGCCCGGCTGACCAGCAATCCGGCGCCGCTGCTGCGCCCCCTGCGCAGCCTGGGCCTGATGGCCGCACAGCGCGCCTCGGTGCAGTCGATGCTGGTTGGTGGTGCGATGGGCTTCCGTGGCGATGTGCCGCGCCTGTGCCGTGGAGAAGCCGCATGAACCGGCGCGCACGCCTGGACGTGGCCATCGTCGGCGGCGGTGTGGTCGGCGCCGCCTGTGCGCTGGCGCTGGCCGATGCCGGCCTTGCCGTAACGCTGGTGGAAGGGCGTGAACCGGCACCATGGCAGGCCGCACAGCCGGATCTGCGGGTGTTCGCCTTCGCCGCCGACAACGTGCAGTTGCTTGAGCGTCTCGGTGTGTGGCCGACGATCGTGCAGGCACGCGCCTGGCCATACCGGCGCATGCAGGTGTGGGACGCGGCCGGTGGCGACGACCTGCTGTTCGACGCCGATCGCTTCGGCCGTCGCGAGCTGGGTTTCATCGTCGAGAACGGCTTGCTGCAGGATCGCCTGTGGGCGGCGCTGCCGGCAGCTGGCGTGGAGCTGCATTGCCCGGCGCGCGTGGAAGCGCTTGAACAGGACGAGCACGCTGTGCGCCTGCGCCTGGATGATGGTCGTCGCATCGAAGCCGCACTGGCGGTGGCTGCCGATGGCGCTGAATCGACCCTGCGCGGACTGGCCGGGATCGAGGTCGAGCGCCACGATTACCAGCAGCGCGGTGTAGTCGCCTATGTGGACAGCGAGCTGCCCAACCAGGCCACGGCCTGGCAGCGCTTCCTGCCGACCGGTCCGCTGGCGCTGTTGCCGGTGGGCGAGCGCCGCAGTTCCATCGTCTGGACGTTGCCTGACGAAGAGGCCGCACGCGTACTGGCCCTGGACGAAGACGCATTCAATCGTGAACTGACCCGCGCTTTCGCCGCGCGTCTGGGTGAGCTGAGGCTGGCCTCGCCGCGCGCGGCGTTCCCGCTGCGCCGGCAGCTGGCCCGCCACTACGTGGCCGGTCGCGTGCTGGCGCTGGGCGATGCCGCCCACGTGGTGCATCCGCTGGCCGGGCAGGGCGTCAACCTTGGTCTGCGCGATGTCGCCGCCCTGCAGCACTGGCTGGCGCCATCGGCCGAACGGCGTGGGCAACCCCGGTTGTCGCCGCAGCGCGTGCAGCGCTGGGCGCGTGAGCGTCGCAGCGACAACCAGATCGCCGCCTACAGCTTCGACGCGATCAACCGGCTGTTCTCCAACGACGAGATGCACCTGACCCTGGCGCGTGGCCGCGCGCTGGGCTGCGCAGGCAAGTGGCCGCCGCTGGTGCAGGCCTTCTGGAAGCGCGCCGCAGGGGTGTGACCGACGGCGCCGCGCGGTCATCCGCCGGTAGCGCCGGGCCATGCCCGGCGAGCGCGCAGCGCGGTTCACCGATCCCACCGGGTATGGCCCGGCGCTACCGGAATCGGGTCAATCGATCAGCCAGCCGGCAAGGTCAGCGCGGTCCAGCTTGCTGCGGCGCTTGCTGTCCAAGGCGTTGAACTCATCGGAAAGCGCCGGATTGGCCAGTGCTTCGTCACGGCTGATGAAACCATCAGCGTTCACGTCCAGCTCGGCGAAATGGATGCGGTACTGGCCGACCACGCTGGCCGGCGCCAGCGAACGCACCGTTACCGGGGTTTCGCCCAGCGGTACCACGATGTCGACGCTGCCGGTCACGCGCCCGGCCGACAGTGACTGCTGGCGGACCACGCCACTGTCATCGCGCAGCGGAGCGCTCTGTGCCGGTTGCGGGCGCGCCGGCTGTGCCAGTGCCGGCGATGCCAGCACCGCGGTACACAGCAGCAGGGATATGCGCAGGGTGTTCATCAGCGCAGCGGCGACGCCAGCACCGTGATTTCCTCACGGTCGTGGTACAGCTGCTTGGCACGTACCACCAGCGGCTTGCCGGCTTGCTCCTGGAACAGGTCCAGGCACAGGCGCGTCTCGTCCCAGCGCTTCTTCATCGGCAGCTTCAGGTTGAAGATCGCGTGCCTGCACCAGCCCTCGCGGAACCAGGTGGCCATGCGTTCGGCGACGCGACGCGGCTGCTCGACCATATCGCAGACCATCCAGTCCAGCGGCTGCTCCGGATGCCAATGGAAACCATCGGCGCGCAGGTGTTCGACCAGGCCGGTGTCCAGCACGTGCTGGCGCAGCGGGCCGTTGTCGATGCTCAGCACATGCATGTGCTGGCGGGTCAGTACCCACGTCCAGCCGCCGGGTGCCGCGCCCAGATCGGCCGCGCGCATGCCCGGGCGAACCAGCGCTTCGCGTTCTTCCGGGGCCAGCAGGGTCAGCAGTGCCTCGTCCAGCTTCAATGCCGAGCGCGAGGGTGCGTCGGGCAGCAGCTTCAAGCGGGGAATGCCCAACGCCCAGGGTGCGCTGTCGTCCGGGTTGGCCAAGCAGATGAAGGCGTGGGTGCCATCGACAAACACCACGTGCAGGCGCGGCAGGCGTGCGTTGGGTTTGTCGCTGAGTTTGCCGGCCTTGCGCAGCGCCGGGCGCAGGGCATTGCCGAAGGCACGCGCGAGCCCGGACAGCGGTTTGCCGGCGTCCGAATCGGGATGCTCCACCCACAGATCACCGAAACGCGGCGCATCGGCCAGCACGTCCAGCATCGGCGTGATGCGGTCGGCCGGGTCCAGCTGCGGCAGCTCGGCCAGCACCACCAGCTTCTGGCGGGCGAAGATCAGCTCGCGCCACGGCAGTTGCGGTGCAAGCGCCGCGGCTTCGTCGCACATGAAGAGCACGTAGCCATCATTGCGCTGGGTACGGGCGTAACCGGCAAAACCGGCGGCGCCTGCGCGGAACTGCAGTTCGCCGGCCAGCTCGGGCTCGAAGCCCTGCCGGCACAGGCACAGCAGGCCGATGCCGGCCTCAGTAACGGGCGCCATCGCTTTCCCCATAGGCACGCAGCACGCTGCGCGCCGCATCGCGGTTCAAGCCCTGCACCACGTCGATGCCGCGCTTGTTGAGCTCGCCCACCCAGTCGGCCGGCAGCGGGCCTTCATCGAACGGGGTCAGTTCTTCCACGTCGGTCGAACTGGCGCCGATCAGCAGGCGGTCGATGCCGGCCCACACGGTGGCGCCGTAGCACTGGCAGCACGGCTGCGAGCTGGTGGCCAGGGTGATCGGCGACAGCACCGCGTTCAGACGCGGGGTCTGCAGGCGCTGCTGGGCGAGCATGTAGGCCATGTTTTCGGCGTGCGCCAGCGAGGTCGAGTGCGGCATCACCCGGTTCACGCCGGCAGCGATCACCTTGTCATCCGGCCCGAACACCACGGCGCCGAACGGGCCGCCACTGGCGTGGTCTACGTTCAGCCGCGACAGCTCGATCGCCAGCGCGACCTTGGCCTCGTCGCCCGGATATCGACGATCCAGGTCGATCTGGTCGTGGATCCAGGCGGGAAGGGTCAGGTGGACTTGCGCGTACAGCATCGCGGGGGTGCCTCGTTGGGAGTTAAAGGAACAGGTGCAACAGATGTCGGCGCGCAGTGTAGCGGCAGTGGCATGTACCGGGCGTGCGCGCTGGATTCAGGCCGCTGAGGGTGAGCCGGTGCGGATCACCACGTACTGCTTGCGGAACTCCAGCCCCGCCTGCGGCCAGCGCGCGGCATAGGCGCGCAGCAGCGGCAGGGCAGGGGCGAAGTCATGGCCGTTGACCCGGCAGTCGG
Organism: Stenotrophomonas sp. DR822; assembly: GCF_019793815.1. Taxonomy (NCBI): domain Bacteria; kingdom Pseudomonadati; phylum Pseudomonadota; class Gammaproteobacteria; order Lysobacterales; family Lysobacteraceae; genus Stenotrophomonas; species Stenotrophomonas sp. DR822. The sequence goes on along the minus strand of NZ_CP081826.1, from coordinate 1,951,112 downwards.
CTTCGCACTGGCCCTGCTCGTCGCGCGACGCGAACAGGCGGATGGCCAGGAAGTGATTGGCCTTCAGCAGGTCGTCGAAGGCGTCGATGCTCCTGGTGAACAGGCAGCAGGGGCAGGAGCCGTGGTCGTCTTCGCTGCATGCAGCAGCGTCGTCCAGTTCGCGGGCGCGGTAATGGGCCAGCGGTCCCAGCACCACGGTGCGCTCGTGTTCCCGGCCGTCTTCGTTGGTCGGGTAGGTCAGGCCCATCATCGGCAGATCCGGTGCGTCTTCAGCGCCGATGGCGGCCTGCAGGGTCGCCAGATCCACCCGCACCCAGGTGTCGAAGCCGGACTGCAGGGATTCCTGTTCGGTTGCGCCATTGGCGTGCTGGTACTCGAACAGGCCATCGGCGAACAAGCCCGCGTGACGGGTCTCGATGACGGTGGAGGTCTGCCAGCCGCCGTTGTCGCGTTCGTTGCTGGCGACACCGTGCGGTGTCAGGTGCAGGCCACTGTCGAGCAGCAGTCCGTCGTCCTCGACGGTGCAGGCGATGTCACGGCCCAGCAGGACCTGTTGCAGCAGCGGCAGAAGTGCACTCGGGGCAGCGGACATGGCAGGGCCTGATGGGTAGGAAAGAACGGACGATGATGGCGGTATCCGCTGCACAGCGGCAGTGCGTGCCACGTGCGCAGCACGGCCGGGCCGCGTCCGCTGGTCGGCGATGCGGCTTAACGGGATGGGGCATTCGCCGGGATGACGCGGGCGCCTGTGCGGCGCCCGCGCAGGTGCTCAGGCCGACCAGGTGTCGCGCAGGGTCACGCTGCGGTTGAACACCGGCTTGGCTGCGGTGTGGTCGCGGCGGTCGGCAACGAAGTAGCCGGTGCGCTCGAACTGGAACGACTGTTCCGGCGCCGCGGTGGCAGCTGCCGGCTCGACATAGCCGATGACGGTGCGACGTGATTCCGGATTGAGGTAATCGCGGTAGGTCTTGCCTTCCGATTCATCGTCCGGGTTCGGCACCGAGAACAGGCGGTCATACAGGCGGATCTCGGCCGGCACGCCGTGCACCGCGCTGACCCAGTGGATGGTGCCCTTGACCTTGCGGTTGGCGCCTTCCATGCCCGGACGCGACTCCGGATCCAGCCAGCCGCGCAGTTCGGTGATGGTGCCGTCGGCATCCTTGATCACTTCATCGCAGCGGATGATGCCGGCGCCGCGCAGGCGCACTTCGCCACCGGGAACCAGGCGCTTCCAGCCCTTCGGCGGCACTTCGGCAAAGTCCTCGCGGTCGATCCACACTTCACGTGCGAACGGCACTTCGCGGGTACCGAAGCTTTCGTCCTTCGGGTGGTTGCTGAAGGTCAGCTGCTCTTCGTGGCCGTCGGCCAGGTTGGTCAGCACCAGCTTGACCGGGTCGACCACGGCCATGCGGCGCGGCGCGGCGCTGTCCAGGTTTTCGCGCAACGCGCCTTCCAGCACGCTGAAATCGATCAGCGAATTCTGCTTGCTGATGCCCACGCGCTCGGCGAACAGGCGCATTGCCGCCGGCGTGTAGCCGCGGCGACGCAGGCCCTGCAGGGTCGGCATGCGCGGGTCTTCCCAGCCGTCCACCAGCTGCTCGGTGACCAGGGCCATCAGCTTGCGCTTGCTCATCACCGTGTAGTTGATGTTCAAGCGCGAGAACTCGATCTGGCGCGGCTTGGCCGCTTCGCGCGGCAGGCCGGCGTCGACCAGCGGCTGGGTCAGCGCGTCATCGTGGGCGAAGTCGACGTTGTCCACGCACCAGTCGTACAGCGGGCGGTGGTCTTCGAACTCCAGCGTGCACAGCGAGTGGGTGATGCCTTCGATCGAATCGCCCAGTGCATGGGCGAAGTCGTACATCGGGTAGATCGGCCAGGCGTTGCCGGTGTTCTGGTGTTCGACGTGCTTGATGCGGTACAGGGCCGGATCACGCAGGTTGATGTTGCCGCTGGCCATGTCGATCTTGGCGCGCACGGTGCGCGCGCCATCGGGGAATTCACCGGCGCGCATGCGGCGGAACAGGTCCAGGTTTTCCTCGACGCTGCGGTCGCGCCACGGCGAGGGCCGGCCCGGTTCGGTCAGGGTGCCGCGGTAGGCGCGCACTTCCTCGGCCGACAGGTCACAGACGTAGGCCTTGCCGTCGGCGATCAGCTTCTCGGCGGCCAGGTAATAGGCGTCGAAGTAATCCGACGCATGGCGCAGCTCGTTCCACTCAAAGCCCAGCCAGCGCACGTCGTCCTGGATCGCGGCCACGTACTCCGGGTCTTCCTTGGCCGGGTTGGTGTCGTCGAAACGCAGGTTGCAGACGCCGCCGAACTCGCCGGCGACGCCGAAGTTCAGGCAGATCGACTTGGCGTGACCGATGTGCAGGTAGCCGTTCGGCTCGGGCGGGAAGCGGGTCTTGATCGCCTGGTGCTTACCGCTGGCCAGGTCCTCGCGCACGATCTGGCGGATGAAATCGCGCTTCTCGTGGCTGTCGGCGGGGGTCTCGGGGCTGGCGGGGGTGTGCTCTGACATGAGTCGGCGAAAGAAAGGCAGAAAGATTGCCAGTCTACCGCTTACCGGGAAGGGCTGCCCGGGGTGCCGCTACGCTGGCCGGGCATGGCCCGGCGCTACCATCCCGCACCGGTAGCGCCGGGCCATGCCCGGCGAGCGCAGCGGCACCATTCAGCCCCCGGGCGTATGCTGGAATCCTGTCCCACGGAGCTGCCGCATGCACATCGTGTACAAGGCCGACAATCTGTTCGACGCCCACCTGGTCAAGCACGCGCTGGAAGACGCCGGCATCCCGGCGTTCGTGTTCGGCGAGTCGCTGCTGGGCGGCATGGGCGAGCTGCCGCTGTTCGGCGTGCTGCGGGTCGGTATCCCCGACGCCGCGCGGCCACAGGCCGAAGACATCGTGGCGGCGCTGGACTTGGGCCACGCCGCGGACGCCCCCATTTCAGACGCCGACGACATTGCCGGGCTTCCGGCGTAGGAGCGCATCATGTTGGGAATCGGACAGGGCATCCTCGGCATCGGGGCCTTCAAGCAGCGCCTGCCGCGCCCGGAAGAGGCTTTGCCGGGCCGCGACCAGCCACTGCCGCTGCACAGCAACCAGCACTTCGTGAACAGCCATCCGCTGAAGGACCGTTTCGCCGGCCTGCAGCAGATCCGCTTCGCGCTGGGCTGCTTCTGGGGTGCCGAGCGCAAGTTCTGGAGCGAGCCGGGGGTGTACAGCACCTCGGTGGGCTATGCCGGTGGAATCACCCCGAACCCCACCTATGAAGAGGTCTGCTCGGGCCTGACCGGCCACACCGAAGTGGTGCAGGTGGTGTTCGACCCGGCGGTTGTCAGCCTGGAGCGGCTGCTGCAGCTGTTCTGGGAAAGCCACGACCCGACCCAGGGCATGCGCCAGGGCAACGACACCGGCACCCAGTATCGTTCGGCGATCCACGCCACCGACGAGGCCCAGTACGCCGCGGCGCTGGCCAGTGGCGAGGCCTACCAGGCGCAGCTGGCTGCAGCGGGCTATGGCCCGATCACCACCGAGATCGTGTATCCGGCACCGGCGTACTACTACGCCGAGGACTATCACCAGCAGTACCTGGCCAAGAACCCGAACGGCTACTGCGGCATTGGCGGTACCGGCGTGAGCTGCCCGATCGGGTTGGATGTGGAGGTGCCGCGCTGACGGGCGGTGGTCCGCCTGCGGCGGGCAGAAGCCAAAGCCAAAGCCAAAGCGGCTCTGGGTTTCTGTGGGTTGGGCGGGGCGGTGTGGGTTGGCAGGACACGCCGTGCCCCCCCCTCCGGGGTCCGGCCCAGCCGCTGGCGGCTGTGCGTTCGGGCGCTTGCGAAGCAGTGCTTCGCAAGCAAAGCGCCCTCACCCATGGGGGCTCGATGGCGCCTTGCTCGTTTGCGCTGTCCTGCGCACACGGCAAGACCGGGGTTGGGCGTCCTGCCCAACCCGCCCGAGGCATGCCTCGGGCCCATGGCGCCAACGGTCCTGCAAGCCCACACCGCCCCGCCCCCGACCGTTTCCCGTGAAGGTGGGCAAGAGCATTGGTTTACTGACGAACTGATGGAAAACAAAAAGGACGCGGCTTTCGCCGCGTCCTTTTTGTTTGTTTGCTTGTGAGCAAGCGCAGCGCGCGACCCGCTTCTGCTCTTCTTTTCTTTCTTCCGTGGCGGGCGGCCGCAGGAAACTGTCGAAGGCAGGGTGGGTAGGCCGTGCAGGGGCGTGAGCCGCATGGATGCGGCGACCGAGCTTACATGGACGTACTTGCAGCGTCCCCTGCACGGCCTACCCACCCTGCCAAACGCATGACCCGCTCTTCGCGACCCAGCCCCCCGCCACGAGGGGCTCAGCCGTTGGCTGGAATCACAGTTCCGAGCGAATGCGCTCGCGCAGCGCTTCCAGATCCTTGGCAAACGCATCGATACCGGTCGCCAGCTTCTCGGTCGCCATCGGATCGGCGGCCAGGTCTGCCGCGAACTTCGCCGCGTCGATCGGCGTCACCTGCACCGCTTCAGCGGCACCGGCCACCAGCTTGCGCGGCAGCGCGCCGTGGTCGGCGTCGAGCTTCTCCAGCAGGTCCGGCGAAATGGTCAGGCGGTCGCAGCCGGCCAGCGCTTCGATCTGCGCGGTCGAACGGAACGAGGCGCCCATCACCACGGTCGGCGAACCGCGGCGCTTGAATTCGGCATACACCCCACGCACGAACACCACGCCCGGGTCCTCGTCGATGTTCGCCGGGGTCTGGCCGTTGGCCACGTACCAGTCCAGGATGCGGCCGACGAACGGCGAGATCAGGAACGCACCGGCTTCGCTGCAGGCCAGCGCCTGGGTGGGGTTGAAGATCAGGGTCAGGTTGCAGTCGATGCCTTCGGCCTGCAGCACGCGCGCGGCTTCCACGCCTTCCCAGGTCGCAGCGATCTTGATCAGGATCTTCTCGCGCGGCACGCCGGCATCGGCGTACATCTGGATGAACTGGCGGGCCTTGGCCACGGTCGCGGCGGTGTCGTGGGCCTGGTCGGCATCCACTTCGGTGGAGACGCGGCCCGGTACCAGCGTGCTCAGCAGCGCACCGACGCCGATGGTCAGGCGGTCGGCCACGGCGTGCACCACGGCCTCGCGGTCGCCGCCCTGCTGGCGGCCCCAGGCCAGTTCGCGTTCGATCAGTTCCGCATAGACCGGCAGGTCCAGCGCCTTCTTCACCAGGGTTGGGTTGGTGGTGCAGTCCACCGGCTGCAGGCGCTTGATCGCCTCGTAGTCACCGGTATCGGCAACGACCACGGACAGTTCGCGCAGCTGGGACAATTTGGACGGGGTACTCATTACGGCTCCTGGTGCGGGGATTGCAGGGAAACTGATCGCGCGCGGTTCGCAGCGCAGGTCAGGGGCGGTCGTTGTGGACCGCGCTCACGCGCAGCCGCAGCTTGCGGCCGCCCGGGGCGGTCCAGTCGATGCTCTGGCCAACGGCCAGGCCAAGCAGGGCGCTGCCGACGGGCGCGAGCACGGACACCTTGCCTTCATCGACATTGGCTTCGCGGGGGAAGACCAGGGTCAGGACATGCTTTTCGCCTGACACTTCATCTTCGCACTCCACGCGCGAATGCATCATGACGATGCCTTCGGGAATCTGGTCTGCCGGCAACACGGTTGCGCGGTTGAGCTCGTCGGCAAGCGCGCGCGCGGCCGGCGTCTGGCTGTGCGCCGGGGATTCGAGCATGGCGTCCAGGCGGTCCATGTCGAGGGTGGAAACAGTGATCGACGGCGGCAGGCCGCTGGCGGTGTTCATGGTGACGCTCCTTGGTTGAAAGCCATGCAAAAGGCGGCACCTGCTGGCGCCGCCTGACTGTATTGTGGGGACAAATGCGGCCGGAATCGACTCCCGCCGGTTTCGATGCCCGGCTGCGGTGTCTCAGCCGTTCAGCACGGGCGTGGGCGGGGTGGCAGCATCGCCGCTTGGCGGGGCCAGCGCCTCCAGCGTGAACAGCGCATCGGGCAGGCGCTTGAACTGCTCGGCCAGCTCCATCAGGAACTCGTTCATCGCCGAGCTGCGGCGCCAGATCATGGCGATGCGACGGCTGGGACGGCCCTCGCCGACGAAGTCGAGCAGGCGGATGTTGTTCGAGCGCGGCACCGGCGGCTGTACCGACAGGCTGGGCAGCAGGGTGATGCCCACGTCGGCGGCGACCATCTGTCGCAGCGTTTCCAGGCTGGTAGCGCGGAATTCGGATTTTTCGTTGGCGCCGAACAGGCGACAGACTTCCAGCGCCTGGTCACGCAGGCAGTGGCCGTCTTCCAGCAGCAGCAGCTTCTGCGTGGCCAGTTCCTGTACGTCCAGATGCTCGCGCGTGGCCAGCGGGTGGCGGCCGGATACGGCCAGCAGGAACGGTTCCTCGAACAGGAATTCGGCATGCAGCTGGTCGTCGATCACCGGCAGGGCCAACAGTGCGGCGTCGAGCCTGCCTTCGCGCAGGCGCTCCAGCAGCACATCGCTCTTTTCCTCCACCAGCAGCAGTTCCAGCTCGGGGAAGCGCGTGCGGATGCGCGGAATCACGTGCGGCAACAGGTAGGGGCCCAGGGTGGGGAAGATCCCCAGGCGCACCGTGCCAGCTTCGGGATCGCGGCTGCGTCGCGCCGCTTCCTTCAGCTGTTCCACTTCGGCCACGATCACCCGTGCCCGCGCGGCCGCTTCGTGGCCGGCGGGGGTCAGCATGACCTTGCGCGGTGCGCGTTCCACCAGCGGCAGGCCCAGTTCCTCTTCCAGCTTGCGGATCTGGGTCGACAGCGTGGGCTGGCTGACGAAGCAGGAGGCGGCGGCCCGGCCGAAGTGCTTGTGATCGGCCAGGGCCACCAGGTATTTCAGGTCACGCAGGTTCATCCTCAGACCTCTCGGGGTACTGCACCGGCAGGGCGCGCCCTGCCGGCTGATGGTGCTCCCGATGGCCTGGGAACATTGGATCAGGCTGCTTCGGCCACCGCACCGCTGCTCTTGGGAACCGAGGAGCGGATCAGGTGGTCGAAAGCGCTCAGTGCGGCGGTCGAACCGGCGCCCATCGCAATGATGATCTGCTTGTAGGGTACCGTCGTGCAATCGCCCGCGGCGAACACGCCCGGCAGATTGGTCTGCCCGCGGTCATCGATGACGATCTCGCCACGCGGCGAAAGGGCCACGGTGTCCTTCAGCCATTCGGTGTTCGGCAGCAGGCCGATCTGCACGAAGATGCCTTCCAGTTCGACGCGATGGGAGTCGCCGCCAACACGGTCCTTGTAGACCAGGCCGGTGACGCGGCTGCCGTCGCCCAGCACTTCGGTGGTCTGCGCGCTGGTCAGCACGGTGACATTGGCCAGGCTGCGCAGCTTCTTCTGCAGTACTTCGTCGGCACGCAGGCTGGAATCGAACTCCAGCAGGGTCACATGCGACACGATGCCGGCCAGATCGATGGCCGCTTCAACGCCGGAATTGCCGCCGCCGATCACTGCAACGCGCTTGCCCTTGAACAGCGGGCCGTCGCAGTGCGGGCAGTACGCCACGCCCTTGTTGCGGTACTGGTCTTCGCCGGGCACGTTCATCTGCCGCCAGCGCGCGCCGGTGGACAGGATCACCGACCGCGACTTCAACACCGCACCGTTTTCCAGCTGCACCTGCACCAGGCCGTCTTCGCCGGCGGGCACCAGCGCACTGGCGCGCTGCAGGTCCATGATGTCGACTTCGTACTCGCGCACGTGCTGTTCCAGCGCCGTGGCCAGCTTCGGGCCCTCGGTCTCCTTCACCGAAATGAAGTTCTCGATCGCCATGGTGTCCAGCACCTGGCCACCGAAACGCTCGGCGGCGATGCCGGTACGGATGCCTTTGCGCGCGGCATAGATCGCCGCAGCGGCGCCGGCCGGGCCACCACCGACCACCAGCACGTCGAAGGCGTCCTTGGCGGCGATCTTCTCGGCATCGCGCTTGCTGGCGTTGGTGTCCAGCTTGGCCACGATCTGCTCCAGGGTCATGCGGCCCTGGTCGAACACCGCGCCGTTGAGGTAGACGGTCGGCACCGACATGATCTCGCGCTGCTCGACTTCCTCCTGGAACAGCGCGCCGTCGATGGCCACGTGCTGGATGCGCGGGTTGAGCACCGCGGCCAGGTTCAGTGCCTGCACCACGTCCGGGCAGTTCTGGCAGGACAGCGAGAAATAGGTTTCAAACCGGTAGTCGCCTTCCAGGTTCTGCACCTGCTCGATCAGTTCGGCAGTGGCCTTGGACGGATGCCCGCCGACCTGCAGCAGGGCCAGCACCAGCGAGGTGAACTCGTGGCCCATCGGCAGGCCGGCGAAGGTCAGGTGGATGTCCTGGCCCGGCGTGCCCAGGTCGAAGGACGGTACGCGGCCCTGGCCGTCGCGCAGCACCTGCAGCGAGATCTTGTCCGACAGGCTTTCCAGGGTCTGCAGCAGTTCCAGCATCTCCTGCGACTTGGCACCGTCGTCGGCATGCGCGGTGATCTGGATCGGGCGGGTCACGCGCTCCAGATAGGTCTTCAGCTGCGACTGCAGGTTGGCGTCCAACATGGTCTTCTCCTGGCTTCAGGCAAAACGGGGGCGTGGCACCGCTGTAGAAGGTAGCGGACCAGCGAGGGGGTAGGGGTGAACCCAAGAGGGCAGCGCGGACCTGTGGAAGGGGCGATGCGGGCGCGGCCGTCTTGGGTTCACCCCCACGCCGGCGATGTGGCCGGCACGGGGATGGGCGCGCCGCAGCGTGGGGCTGCGGCAGGCCGGTGCTGCTTCAGATCTTGCCGACCAGGTCCAGCGACGGGGTCAGGGTCTTCTCGCCTTCCTTCCACTTGGCCGGGCAGACCTGGTTCGGGTTGGCGGCGGTGAACTGGGCAGCCTTCAGCTTGCGCAGGGTCTCGGAGACGTCACGGGCGATCTCGTTGGAGTGGATCTCCAGGGTCTTGATCACGCCTTCCGGGTTGATGATGAAGGTGCCGCGCAGGGCCAGGCCTTCTTCTTCAATGTGCACGCCGAAAGCGCGGGTCAGCTGGTGGGTCGGGTCGCCGACCAGCGGGAACTGGGCCTTGCCCACGGCCGGCGAGGTTTCGTGCCAGACCTTGTGCGAGAAGTGGGTGTCGGTGGTGACGATGTAGACCTCGGCGCCGGCCTTCTTGAATTCGGCGTAATGGTCAGCGGCGTCTTCGATCTCGGTCGGGCAGTTGAAGGTGAAGGCTGCCGGCATGAAGATCAGGACCGACCACTGGCCCTTCAGGGTGCTGTCGGAGACCTTGATGAACTCGCCATTCAGGTAAGCGTTGGCTTCGAACGGCTGGATCTGGGTGTTGATCAGGGACATCGTTTTTCCTCTGGGTGAAGGGGAGTGGGTGAATCGACAGGACCTAGGTTACTGGTTCCATTTCGATAAGGACAATGCATTGATTACATCTATTTGATAGATACAGTCTATTGATGTGCGCTGAGCCGGCAATGAATCAGGCCACCTGCATCCTGCAACCCGCTGTATGACAAGGGAAATCGTCAGCGGCTGAGGAAACCGGTCGATAGGTCTCTCATATCCCACCGCAGCGGATCCCGCCCCAGCGAACCTGAACGGTATCCAGACTCTACAATTGCGGGCCCACCCGCTGCGCCAGTGCCTGCCATGCCCGCCGATTCCGAACCGTCCCTGCGCCAGGTCGTGGCCGACGCCAGCGGCCGCCTGGGGGGCGTAGAGGCCCGTCATGAAGCAGAGCTGCTGCTGCTGCATGTGCTGCAGCGACCGCGCAGCTGGTTGTTCGCGCACGCCACCGATCCATTGCCGGCCGCCGAGCAGGCCGCGTTCGAGGCCCTGCTGGGCCGGCGCCTCGCGGGCGAGCCGGTGGCCTACCTGACCGGTCGCCGTGGTTTCTGGACCCTCGATCTGGACGTCGACCCCGCCACCCTGATTCCGCGCCCGGAAACCGAACTGCTGGTGGAACTGGCGCTGGAGCGCCTGCCGCCGGACCGTGCACTGCGGTTGGCCGATCTTGGCACCGGCAGCGGCGCGATTGCCTTGGCCCTGGCCAGCGAACGACCGCAGGCGCAGGTGCTGGCCACCGACGCCAGTTCCGCTGCGCTGGCGGTGGCGGCCCGCAACGCCGCGCGCCACGAGCTGGGCAACGTGCGTTTTGCTGAAGGTGGTCACGACTGGTACGCGCCGCTGCACGGTGAACGCTTCGATCTGATCGCCAGCAATCCTCCCTATATCGCCAGCGACGACCCGCACCTGGAGCAGGGCGATCTGCGCTTCGAGCCGGCCACGGCGCTGGCCTCGGGCGTTGATGGTCTGGATGACATCCGTCGCATCATCGTCGGCGGCGGCGACCACCTGCAGCCCGGCGGCTGGCTGCTGATCGAGCACGGCTGGGACCAGGGCGATGCCATCGGCGCGCTGTTCGAGCAGGCCGGCTACATCGACGTGCAGACCGTGCAGGACCTGGAGCAGCGCGACCGGGTCACCCTGGGCCGGCGACCGGCCTAGAATGGGGGTTCTCCTGCCAAGGGCAGGGCACCACCACGGAGCTGCAAGCATGCGTACGCTGTACCCCGCCATCACCCCTTACGACGTCGGCACCCTGAAGGTCGACGACCGCCACACGCTGTACTTCGAACAGTGCGGCAACCCGGACGGCAAGCCGGTGGTGATGCTGCATGGTGGGCCCGGCGGCGGCTGCAGCGACAAGATGCGCCAGTTCCACGACCCGGCCAGGTACCGCATCATCCTGTTCGACCAGCGCGGTGCCGGTCGTTCCACCCCGCACGCCGATCTGGTGGACAACACCACCTGGGACCTGGTGGCCGACATCGAGAAGCTGCGCGAGCACCTCAAGGTCGATCGCTGGCAGGTGTTCGGTGGCAGCTGGGGCTCGACCCTGGCGCTGGCCTATGCGCAGACCCATCCGCAGCGCGTGACCGAACTGGTGCTGCGCGGCATCTTCATGCTGCGCCGCTGGGAGCTGGAATGGTTCTACCAGGAAGGCGCCAACCGCCTGTTCCCGGATGCGTGGGAGCACTACCTCAAGCCGATTCCGGCGGTGGAACGCCACGACCTGATTTCCGCCTTCCATCGCCGCCTGACCAGCGAAGACGAAGCAACGCGCCTGGACGCGGCCAAGGCCTGGGCGGTGTGGGAGGGTGCGACCAGCTTCCTGCACGTGGACGACGACTTCATCAACAGCCATGAAGACCCGCACTTCGCGCTGGCGTTTGCCCGCATCGAGAACCACTACTTCGTCAACGGCGGTTTCTTCGAGGTGGAAGACCAGCTGCTGCGCGACGCGCACCGCATCGCCGACATCCCGGGCGTGATCGTGCACGGCCGCTACGACGTGGTCTGCCCGCTGGCCAATGCCTGGGACCTGACCAAGGTGTGGCCGAAGGCGAAGCTGGAGATCACCCCGGCCTCGGGGCACTCCGCGTTCGAAGCCGAGAACGTCGACGCGCTGGTGCGTGCCACCGATAGTTTCGCCTGATCGGTAGTGCCGGCCGCTGGCCGGCAACGCCCTGCCGGTAGCGCCGGGCCATGCCCGGCGGCATTTGCGTTGGAAACGCTCATCCACGCGCGGCGTGGATCTACCAATCCCCGGCCAACAACGCTTCGGCCAGCACCTGCAGTTTCGGTGAGTGCTGGCGCGACGGCGGGTAGATCAACGACAGCGCGCGGCTGCGGCCTTCAAACGGCTGCAGCACGCGCTGCAGGCGGCCATCGGCCAACGCGTCGGCCACCGCGAAATCCATCACCTGCACGATGCCGATGCCCGCAATCGCTGCCTCCACCAACGGGTCGCCGCAGTCGAACACCATCCGCGTCGGCGGCGTGACCTCGCGCAGCTGCCCGTCCTGCAGGAACTGCCAGTCCACCAGCCGGCCGCTGCGCAGGTTGCGCACCGCCAGACAGGCATGGTTCTGCAAGGCCGCCACATCGGCCGGCTCACCCTGCGCGGCCAGGTAGGCCGGGCTGGCCACGGTCACCCAGCGCAGGGGCTTCAACGGCCGCGCCACCATGCGCTGGTCGGCGATGGTGCCGGTGCGCAGGGCGGCGTCGAAGCCTTCCTCCACCAGATCCACCAGGCGGTCGCTGAGCACCGCTTCCACCTGCAGCTGCGGATGCTGCTGCAGCAACGGTCCCAGCAACGGCACCAGCACCTTGCGCCCGAACATCGACGGAGCGCTGATCTTCAACGTACCCGAGGGCGTACAGGGGCGGTCGGCCAGCAGCCGCTCGGCGTCTTCCATCCCGCACAGCAACGGTCCCACCTGCTCGACGAACTGCTGGCCATCGGGGGTCAGCGCGACATTGCGCGTATTCCGCTGCAGCAGCTTCACCCCCAGCGAGGCTTCCAGCCGGCCGATCGCGCGTGACAGCCCGGACTGGCTCAGGCCGAGCTGGCCTGCGGCGACGGTGAAGCTGCGCGCCTCAGCCACCTGCACCAGCATGCGCACCGCGTTGAGGTCCATCGAGGATCCATTCATGCGGAAAATCATGACAGAAATCGCGCTGAGGGGGTTTATTGATTCAGCTGCATCAATGAGACTGCCGTCCCCCCTCCGAACCGGGCGCCGCATGCCTCCCCTGAAATACCCGCGTTGGGCGCTGACCCTGCTGGCCACCGCGCAGCTGATCATCGCGCTGGACGCCACCATCATCTTCGTCGCCCTGCACGACATGGGCCGCGCGCTGCAGATCAATGCGCAGCAGCTGCAGTGGGTGGTCAGCGCCTATACGGTGGCCTTTGGCGGCAGCCTGCTGCTGGGCGGGCGTGCGGCCGATCTACTGGGCCGCCGCCGCTTCTACCGGCTGGGCATGCTGCTGTTCGCGCTGGCCTCGCTGCTGGGTGCGCTGGCGCCCAATGCCACGCTGCTGATCGTGGCACGTGCGGCGCAGGGCATCGGTGCGGCGCTGCTGTTTCCGGCCACCCTGGCCCTGATCAATACGCTGTACGCAGAAGGCCCGGTGCGCAACCGCGCGCTGGCAATCTGGAGCATGGCCAGTGCGGCGGGCCTCGCATTGGGGACGCTGCTGGGCGGCGTGCTGACCCAGGCGTTCGGCTGGCCGGCGGTGCTGGCGGTGATCGTGCCGTTGGCCGCCGCCTGTGCAGTTGCTGCGGGCGCGTGGCTGCCGGCCGATGGCCCGCGCGTGCGCGGCCGTTCCTTCGACCTGGCCGGTTGCCTCACCGTCACCGCCGGCGGCAGCCTGCTGGTCACCACCCTGGTGCAGGGGCCGGAATGGGGCTGGACCGCGCCGGCCACGCTCATCTGCCTGTTGCTGTCAGCCGTGCTGCTGACGGTGTTCGTGCAGATTGAAAAGCGCAGCCGCGATCCGCTGATGCAGTTCGCGCTGCTGCGCCTGCCCGGGCTGCGTGCAGCACTCGGCCTGACCTTCGCGTTCATGAGCAGCTATGGCGTGCAGTACTACTTCCTGGCGCTGTACTTCCAGGATGGCTATGGCTGGAGCCCGCTGCAGGCCGGCATGGCCTTCCTGCTGCCGACGCTGGTGTGCACCTTCGGCATCCGCATTGCCGAGCGCATGCTGCAGCGCCGTTCGCCGCGGCAGGTGCTGGCCTGGGGCTTCGCTGCCGGTGCCCTCGGCATCACCGCAGTGGCGCTGGCGATGCCGCACGGCGCCAGCTACTGGCCGCTGCTGCCGGGCATCGTGGTGCTCAGCGTGGGCCAGGGCATGAGCTGGACGGCGATGTGGATCGTGGCCGGGCAGGGCGTGCCGGGGCCGCAGCAGGGTGTGGCGGCCGGCATGGCCGCCACCGCACAGCAGATCGGCGGCGCGTTGGGACTGGCAGTGCTGGTGATGGTGGCCAACGCCGCACGGGGCACGCAGGCGGCAACCAGTCCTGATGCCCTGCAGGGCATGGTCAATGCACAGTACGGTGCCGCGCTGTTCGCCGCGCTCGGCGTGGTCATCGCGCTGGGCCTGCGTCCGGCACGGGTAGACTGCAGCTCTCCCGACGCGCTGCCCAACGACGCATGATTGCACTGCTTGATCTTCGCCAGACGCTGGACGCGTTTGCCGCCTGCAATGACGACCACGACGTATGGGCGTCGTTCGGCTGGGTGCATGCCAGCGAGGGCGATCTGCTGACAGCGCGTTTCTGGTTGCCGGCAGATGAAGACGCCGCGTTCGATGATGACGGTGAGGTGCCCGAGGCCGTGCAGGCGCTGGGCCTGTCGGCCTGCCTGGAACCGGCCACGTTCGCTGACGTACTGGATGTGCAGAAGCGCCAGCGTCCGCTGTCATCCCTGCAGGAGTACGCCGAAGCGCTGGCGTACTACGCCGAGTACGACGCCTTCCTGGAGGTGGACGGTGTCGATGAAGCGCTGGGCGAGGCGGGTGCCGCCGAGCAGGACGCTGCGCGCGCAGCCGGTGTCGGGCCGGGCATCTTCGCCGCGTTCGAGTTGACGCTGGCGGCGTGTGCGGGCGAACAGGTCAAGGCTGCGGCACAGCGCGTCGCGCAGCTGCTCGACATTCCGGTGGGCGAAGCGCTGGCACGCTGTCGCGCGCTGCCGGTGGTGCTGGGTGAAGCACTGGATCAGCTTCGTGCGCAGGCGATCAAGGACGATTTTGAAGCGATCGGCGTCCGCCTGCAGGTGCGCGGATTCAAACCGTTCCCGTGGATGGATGTTCCCGTGCTGCGTTGACGAAAATCATCCACGCATGGCGTGGATCTACTGGGAACCGGCCTCGTTCTTTCTTTTCGCCGAATGCGGATGTCCGCCAGCGCTGCAGTAGATCCACGCCATGCGTGGATGGGGGTCATCCGAACGCCAACAACTGCGGCTGCAAGGCGCTGAAAATACGCGCCAGCCGCTCCGCCCATGCCTGCTGCCCGGCGGCATCGGCGATCAGGTCCTGGCGGATTTCCAGTTCCACATGCACCAGGCCGCGACCTTCGCCATGCACCGGCACCGCGTAGTCGCTGCTGCTGTTGACCGAATACGGTTCGTTGTCGCCCACCACCAGGTCGCCTTCATCGCGCAGTGCCTGCAGCAAGGCGTGGGCAAAACGCGTGTCCTGGTGGTACAGCACGCCGGCGTGCCAGGGGCGCTGCATGCCGTTCATCACCGGGGTGAAGCTGTGCATCATCACCAGCAGCGTCGGCCGTCCCGCATCGCGGCGCGCATCCAGTTCGGCATCAATGCGCGCGTGGTAGGGCGCGTGGATCGCATCGATGCGCTGCTGCCGCTGTGCGGACGACAGCCCGGCATTGCCCGGCACCACGGTATGGTCGCTGACCTCGGGGATCAGCGTCGGCGAAACCAGCGGCCGGTTGCAGTCGATCAGCAGCCGCGAATAGGTCTGCTCGATCGCCCACGCATCCAGCCGCTCGGCCAATGCACGGGTGGTGCCGCCGATGCCGATGTCCCAGCCGATATGCCGGTCCAGTTCGGCCTGCGGCAGTCCAAGGTCGGCAAGTGCACGCGGCACCCGTTGGCCGGCATGGTCGGCCAGCAGCAGGAACGGCGAGGCGCCCTGCGCGCGGTGCACGCTGAAGATCGCCGGATCGTCGGCGCCCAGCAGTGCGGGCAGCCCGTGCAGGCCGGCGTCAGCCACGGGGCCGGCCGTCCAGATGGTGCTCGATCATCCACAGGCCGGCCCACAGCTTGGCATCGGCTTCATAGCCTTCGGCCATTTTCTGCACCAGCCAGGCGGCCGCCTGCGCGCGCGGCACTTCATGCACGGTGATGTCCTCGCTCTCGTCGCCGCCGCCTTCGCCGATGCGACGCAGGCCGGTGGCACGCACGAAGGCGATCTTCTCGCTGCTGGCACCGGAGGAGGTGGGGCCGATCATCAGCACTTCGGCGTGCTCGGCAGTCCAGCCGGTTTCCTCTTCCAGCTCGCGTACAGCGGAAACTTCGATGGACTCGCCCGCATCGATGTCGCCGACCAGCCCGGCCGGCATCTCGATGGTCGACGCCTGCAGCGGCACGCGGAACTGTTCGACGAACAGCACCTTGTCCTCGGGGGTGACGGCAATGATGATGGCGGCGAGGCCGCCGGCGTGGGTGCGTTCGCTGTATTCCCAGCTGCCGCGCACGACCATGCGCTGGTACTTGCCTTCGTAGACGACACGCGGTGCTTCGGTGTTGCGCTGGCTCATGCGGGCTCGCTGGAAGTAGGGAAGGGGTCGGAAATGCCGGCGGCACTGAACAGCCGGCGGCGGGTCATGGGGCCGAAGCGCAGGGTCTGGCACAGGCCGCCGAGCAGCTCTGGATCGGCCGCCTGGCGCGGCATGCCGGGCTGGCAGCCTTCCAACGGTGCGTCCAGGGCGATGGTGGTCAGCTGGCGCCAGAGCTGGGCGTGCTCGCGCTGCTCGCGCAGGCGCACGGCCATCTGGGCCGCGCCGCGCAGGCGCAGGAACGGCACTTCGTCCAGGCGTTCGTACAGCACGTCCATGCTGCCGAAATGGGCCAGCAGCACGGCCGCCGACTTGGCACCGACACCGCTGATGCCCGGAATGTTGTCGACCGCATCGCCGCACAGCGCCAGGTAATCGGCGATCTGGTGCGCGTGCACGCCGTGCCGGGCCTTGACCCCGGCCACGTCCCAGCGCTGGTTGCGTGCGTAATCCCATTGCTCGTCATGGTCGAGCAGCAGCTGCGACAGGTCCTTGTCGGCGGAAATGATCACGCCGCGATGGCTGCTGCGGTGGCCATGCAGGGCGCTGCCGATCAGGTCGTCGGCTTCGTAATCATGGTGCGCCAGTACCGCCAGGCCGAGCGCTGCGCACAACGCCTTGCAGTGCACGAACTGGCGCTTGAGCGCTTCCGGCGCCGGGTCCCGGTTGGCCTTGTAGGCCGGGTACAGGCGGTGACGGAAGCCACTGTCCAATGCCTCGTCGAAGGCGATGGCGATGTGCCGTGGGCGTTCGCGCTCCAGCAGGTCCAGCAGGAAACGGGCGAATCCATGCACGGCGTTGGTCGGCCAGCCCTGGCTGTCCTGGAATTCGTCCGGCAGCGAATGCCAGGCGCGGAACACGTAGATACTGGCGTCGACCAGGTACAGCGGCGGCGGTATCGCCACGGGAAGCACGGCGCTCACTGGCCGGTCCAGTCCTGCAGCAGGGCCGCGGCATCGGGGCGCTCGCGCTCGGGCACTTCGGCCTTGGGCGTGCCGATGTGGATGAAGCCGGCAATGCCTTCGCCCTCGGCCAGCCCCAGATGGGCGTGCACGGCAGGATCGAAGGCCATCCATGCGGTCAGCCACTGCGCGCCGAAGCCCAGCGCCTGTGCCGCCTGCAACAGGGCAAAGCACACGCAGCCGGCGGTCATCAGCTGTTCCTGTGCCGGTACCTTCGGGTCCGGGCGGGGGCTGGCCACCACCACGATCACCAGCGGTGCATGGCTGAAGCGCTGGCGGTCCTTCTCGAACACGGCGTCGCCGGCATGCGGGTCGCGCTCACGGCTGCGCGCGGCCAGGAAGTCGCCCAGAGTGTGACGCGCATCGCCGGCGATCTTCAGGAAGCGGAACGGTACGCGCTTGCCGTGGTCGGGCACGCGGACCGCCGAGGTCAGCATCCGCTGCAGGGTGGCCGGGTCCGGTCCGGGCTCGCCCAGTTGCCGCGAGGGCACCGAGCGGCGGGCATCCAGGGCAAGCAGGGCGGCAGGGTCGGGCATGGAGTCTGAACCGGTCATCACGGGTCGCTGATTATAGTCGGGGAGGTAGATGACGCCGTTTGTGTCGCGTCAGACCCCTGAATAGCAAACTGTGATGAACATCATGCCACTGGCGGATCACGGAGCCCCGCTTCCCCTCGCCTCGCAGGCCCTGCACGGCTTACGATACGTAATATTGCCGGGCCGCCGTTCATGAGGTTTGAAGTGAGGACTGTTTCACTGTCCGCGATGGGCTGGGCGGCCTACCATCGAGGGACCGGTGCATGGGGTGTACCGGCCGTCGCGATGTCCATGATGTCTGTTGCACCAGAGAAGGTGGGGAGCCTTCCCGAATGATGAGCGCGCCCACTCCGATGGGATCGCCGGGCCGTGACCCGGCCCAGCTCCAGCTTGCCCGGGACATCGTCCTGCCGGCGTTGTGCCAGGCCTTTGGCGCGGCACTGGCCCGCTTCGACGATGCCCTGTTCGACCGTGCCGGCAATGCCGGCTCGTCGCAGTTGCTGTTCCTGGACGCGATGCGCGAGCTGCGTCGCCGCCGTGAAGAGATCGCCGGTGCTTTTGCCGCCCATCTCGGCCATGCCTGGGCCGGCCTGGCGGCGGGCGAGCCCGTCTCTGCCGAGTTGACCCTGGCTGGGCAGGCCCAGGACGGCCTCAGTCTGGTGCCGGAACATGTACTGGAATCGCGGTTGGCGGTGCGCAACTTCGCCACCGTGCTGCTGCGCGACTTCAAGCCGGTGCTGGCACGGCTCGACCGCCGCCTGGGCTGGCTGGGCGGCGGTATCGAACTGGATGCCGACCGCAACCCGATCAGCCCCGAGCACCTGGGCGTGGCCATCCACGAAGCCTTTGCTGGCTGCGAGCTGGCCCCGGAAGTCCACCTGGTGTTGATCAAGCTGTGCGAGCGCGACATGCGCGCGCCGGTGGGTCGCATCTACGAGAAGCTGGACGAGCACCTGGCTGCGGCCGGGGTGATGTCGCAGATGGGCGCCCCGCGGCGACCGCTGGCACCGGCTCCGGGCCCCGCCCAGCATGTGCCACATGGCCTGGATGATCTGGTCGAGCAACGCACGGCATCGGGCTTCGACAACGAATTCAATGACGACGAACAGGCCGCGCCGGCCTGGGCACAGCGGTTTGCCGCGCGCTGGTCCGAGCGTCGTGGCCACATGCAGCAGCATGCCGGTGGCGAAGAGAGCCCGTCCGGCGAAGCCTATTCCGGCCAGCAGGGCATGCTGCTGGAAGCGCTGCACGAGCTGTTGCAGCAGACCCGCCACGTGCGCGACGACGCAACCTCTGCGGCGCAGGTCGCGGTCGGCCAGCATCGCCCGTTGAGCCAGCGCGAAATGATGTCGGTGCTGTCGTTGCTGCAGGCCACGCCCAGCGCGACCCTGCGTGCGGCGATCGGCGAAGATGGCGAATCGTTGGCGCAGCGGCTGAAGAGCGAAGTGCTGTCCAGTGCCACCCGGCTGGGCGTCGACCCGGGCCAGACCCGGCTGGACGCCCAGGACGAGGATGCGATCGACCTTGTCGGCATGCTGTTCGACGTGATGCTCGATGAGCGTGAACTGGAAGGCCGCTCGCGTGAGCTGATCGGCCGCCTGGTGGTTCCGTTCGTGAAGGTGGCGATGCTGGACCGCCGCATGTTCGTGCAGAAGACCCATCCGGCGCGCAAGCTGCTCAACTCGCTGGCCGAAGCCTGCGAGGGCAACACCGGCGAAAGCCAGGCCGAACGGATGCTGATGGCCAAGGTGGAGGAGATCATCGAGCGGCTGGTCGCCGAGTTCAACGAAAACCTGGCGATCTTCCTGACCCTGGAAGAAGAATTCCGCGATTTCCTGGTACAGCACCGCCGTCGCGTGGAAATCGCCGAGCGTCGGGCCGCCGAGACCCAGCGCGGCCAGGAAAAGCTGGAAATGGCCCGCACCCGTGCCGGCGCCGAACTGGATCGCCGCATCGGCGATGCCACCCTGCCGCCGGCCATCGCCGAGTTCCTGCGCCAGCCCTGGCAGCACCACCTGACCCTGGCGCTGCTGCGCGAGGGCGAGGAGGGTGCCTCGGTGGCCGAGGCGCTGACCCTGGCTGATGGCCTGCTTGAGGAAGTGGCCGAGGCCCGCCGGCAGATCGTCGGCAAGCCGTGGCTGCAGGCCTGGCAGCCGATGCTGGCCAAGGTGTTTGCCAGCGTCGGCGTGCATGGCGACGCAGCCACCGCAGCCATCGATGCGCTGCACGACACATTGCAGGGCATCGCCGAATCGCGCCCCGAGCTGCAGCGCGCCCTGCCGGAGCTGCCGCAGGTGGTGCTGCCTGCACCGCCTGCCCCGGAAACGCCGGCGGTGGAACTGGGCAGCAGCTTCAATACCGACGATTTCGACAATGCCGATGCCGACCGCTTCCGCCGGATGGAGATCGGCAACTGGCTGGACTTCGTCGACAAGGATGGCAAGGTGCAGGCGGGCAAACTGTCGTGGATCAGCCCGATTTCCTCGCGCCTGCTGTTCGTCAACCGTCGCGGCGTGCGCTTCTGCGTCGCCTCTCCCGAGGAACTGGCGGTGATGGTGCGGCTGGGTCGCCTGCGTCCCCACATCGACGATGGCGCCTTCGACAGCGCCATGCAGGGCGTGCTCGACCGCCTCGACCCGGGTGGTGCGACGCTGCACTGAGCCACGTACGCCTGCTAGGATCGGACCCACTCACCGATCAGCGGGAATCTGCATGGCCGTGGCGTTGCTGGGGATCAAGGAGACCGCGCCGGGCGAACGACGCGTTGCGCTCACGCCGGAAACGGCGCGCAAGCTCGGTGCGCTGGGCATCACCGTGTGGTATCAGCCGGGTGCGGGCCAGGCCGCCGGCTTCACCGATGCCGCCTACGACGACGCAGGTGCCCGCGCCTTCGACGCCGCCCGTTGGGCCGAGATCGACATCCTGCTGTGCGTGCAGGCGCCACCGGCCGAGGTACTGGCCCAGCTCAAGCCGGGCGCCAGTGTGGTCGGCCTGCTGACCCCGGCGGCCGACCCTGCGTTGGCCGCATTGGCTTCGGATGACCGCCTGCACCTGTTCCCGCTGCAGCAGTTGCCGCGCACCACGCGCGCACAGGCGATGGACGTACTCAGTTCGCAGGCCGGCATGGCCGGCTACAAGGCGGCATTGATTGCTGCCGAACGCGCGCCGCGCTTCTTCCCGATGCTGACCACGGCGGCCGGTACCGTGCGTCCAGCCAAGGTGCTGGTGATCGGCGCCGGTGTCGCCGGCCTGCAGGCCATCGCCACCTCACGCCGCCTGGGTGCGCAGGTGGAGGGCTTCGACGTGCGCCCGGAAACCCGCGAACAGATCCAGTCGCTCGGTGCGCGCTTCCTCGACCTGGGGGTGAGCGCGGTCGGCGAGGGCGGTTATGCGCGGGCGCTGACCGATGAAGAGCGTGGTGAACAGCAGCGCCGTCTTGGCGATCACCTGCGCAGCGTGGACGTGGTGATCTGCACTGCCGCGGTGCCGGGACGTCAGGCGCCGACGATCGTCACCGCCGCGATGGTCGAAGGCATGGCCGCCGGCAGCGTGATCGTCGATCTGGCCGCCGAGAGCGGTGGCAACTGCGCGCTGACCGAACCCGGCCACTGCATCGAGCACCAGGGCGTGATCATTGATGGCCCGCTGGGCCTGGCCAGCCGGGGCGCCACCCAGGCCAGCGAGATGTATGCGCGCAACCTGATGAACTTCGTCGCCCTGTTCGTGCGTGATGGCCAGCTGGGTTTCGACTGGGAAGACGAGCTGCTGGCGAAGACGCGCTGGCAGGCCTGAGTCGGTAGCGCCGGGCCATGCCCGGCGAGCGCAGCGGCATCCGGAGAATCCGCCGGGCATGGCCCGGCGCTACCCCTTCAGATGGCGGGCTACCGCGGCTTCGCCGGCGGCGGGTTGTCCCGCACCCATTCCCTGCGTTCGTCTGCGGTCATCTGCGACCAGCGCTCGCGCATGGCATCGCGCTGGGCCGGGCTGAGGTCACGCATCTGGCCGAACAACGCCCGGGCCTGCTCGCGCTGTTCCGGGCTCATGTGCTCGAAGCGGCGCAGGCCGCGGCGGGCCTTGTCGCGCTCTTCCGGGCTCATCGACTGCCAGCGCTGGCCGTGCGACAGCATGCGCTGGCGCTGCGCGGGATCGGCGCCGTTCCAGCGATCACGCAGCGGGGCCAGCAGCGCTTCGCGCTGGGCCGGGCTCAGCTGTTCCCAGTTGGGCAGCGGCGCGGCAGCAGGTGCCGGCCGCGCGGCAGGCGCCGGCGCGGTGGCCTGTGCCAGTGCCGATGCAGCGGGCAGCAGGGTCAGGACGATCAGCAAGGGCAGGGAGGGGTATCGCAGCATGGTTCACTCCATCGCCAGGTCGTTGTCGCCCAGCCACAGGTACAGATCGGGATTCTCGTCGTACAGCGCGCCATTGTCTTCTTCCGCAGCGACGATCGGCGTGCCGATCGGGCGCTGATGATCGCCCGGACCGACGAACTGGACGCCGATGCCCAGCGCGATCACCAGCGAACAGGCGCTGGCCAGCCACCAGCGCCAGCGACCGGCGTGCGCTGCACCGGCGTTGTGACGGGCACTGCGCAGGCGTGCCAGGGTGGCCGGCGACAGCGCCTGCAGCGACTGCGCGTGCAGGCTGCGCAGGGCGTCATCGGAAGGCAGGGGGCGGTTCACGGGTGCATCTCCAGTTGATTCTGCAGCGCCTGTCGGGCGCGCGCCAGATGGGTCTTTACCGCGCCTTCGCTGCAGCCCATGGCGCGGGCGGTGGTGGCCCCGTCCAGGTCCTGCAGCACGCGCAGGGTGAATGCCTCGCGCTGGCGGGCGGGCAGGTCGCGCAGTGCCTGCACCAGCTGCTGGTACTGCTGGCGCTGCTCATGCGCCTGCGCAGGGTCCGGTGCGGGGTCGGCCCAGTCGATCTCGCCGCCATCGGCATCCTGGTTGTCGCGCCAGAACGGCAGGCGGAAACGGCGGCGGCGCTGCAGGTCGATCACGCGCCGGCGCAGGATGCTCCAGAACAACGGCGCCCACTCGGCGGCCGGCTTGTCGGCGTAGTCCAGCATGCGCAGCAGCGCGTCCTGCACCGCATCCAGCGCGTCATCACGCTGGCGCAGGCCGGCCTCGGCGAAGCGGAAGGCGCGCGGCCCGACGCTGGCCAGGAACGCTTCCAGCGAGGCCGGAACGGCGTCGGCATCGGTGGTTGAGGGGACAGGGCTGCTCACCAGCACAGGGTACGGTTCCTCGGCAGGGGTCACCATCGACAACGCGTGAGCGCGGCCGTGGTTGACCGGGACGCGCGCAGGGTTCAGCCCATGGTTATGATGGGGCGACGAAGACAGAGCAGGAGCGTTGCCGGTGAGTGACGGGTTCGTGGCGCTGTACATCTTCATGCTGGCCGCCATTGCCGGCCACGTGATCATTTCCCGGGTCCCGGTGATCCTGCATACCCCGTTGATGTCGGGCTCCAACTTCATCCATGGCATCGTGCTGATCGGCGCGATGGTGGTGCTGGGGCACGCACAGACGCCGTTGGAGAAGGTGCTGGGGTTCCTTGCCGTGGTGCTCGGTGCCGGCAATGCCGCCGGCGGCTATGTGGTCACCGCGCGCATGCTGGAAATGTTCAAGCCGAGCGTGCGCAAGGCCGGCAACGATGAACCGAAGGAGCCGCAGGCTTGAACATCAGCACCGTCGAACTGCTCGATTGGCTGGTCAAGGCCAGCTACCTGGTTGCCGCCACCCTGTTCCTGCTCGGCCTGCAGCGCATGGCCTCGCCGATGACCGCAAGCAGCGGTATCCGCTGGGCGGGGCTGGGCATGCTGCTGGCCACGGTGGCGACCTTCTTCCTGCCCGAACTGCACAACGTGCCGCTGATCCTGGTGGCGCTGCTGCTGGGTGCCGGCCTGGCGTGGTGGTCGGCGGGCAAGGTCGCCGTCACCGACATGCCGCAGATGGTCGCGCTGTACAACGGCATGGGCGGTGGTTCAGCGGCGGCCATCGGTGCGGTGGAACTGCTGCGCTACGCCTTCCTGGCCAATCGTGATACCACCCACTGGAGTGCGCAGGCGCTGGCCGACCTGGCCGCGCGGCAGCCGTCCGGCACGGTGCTGGTGCTGGCGGTGGTGGGCGCGGCGATCGGTGCGGTGTCGCTGTCCGGCTCGGTGATCGCCTGGGCCAAACTCGATGGTCGCCTCGACAAGCGCGTGACCTGGCCGGGCCAGCAGGTGATGAACCTGCTGGTGGCGCTGGCCGTGGTGGTGCTGGGCATCCTCGCCGCCAGCACGCTCAGCACCTGGGCGATCGTCGCCTTCTTCATGCTGGCACTGGCGCTGGGCGTGTTGATGACGTTGCCGATCGGTGGCGCCGACATGCCGGTGGTGATCTCGCTGTACAACGCGTTCACCGGCCTGGCGGTGTCGTTCGAAGGCTACGTGCTGGGCAACGAGGCGCTGATCATCGCCGGCATGATGGTCGGCGCAGCGGGCATCCTGCTGACCCGGTTGATGGCCAAGGCGATGAACCGGCCGATCCGCAACGTGCTGTTCTCCAACTTCGGTGGTGGCGCCGGTGGTGAGGCGCGGGCGATTTCCGGTTCGCAGAAGCCCATCGAAGCGGCCGACGTGGCGGCGATGATGGGCTTTGCCGAACGCGTGGTGATCGTGCCCGGCTATGGCATGGCCGTGGCCCAGGCCCAGCACAAGATCTGGGAGCTGGCGCAGCGGCTGATCACGCGCGGGGTGAAGGTCAAGTTCGCCATCCACCCGGTGGCCGGGCGCATGCCCGGGCACATGAACGTGCTGCTGGCCGAAGCGGGGGTGCCGTACGACCTGATCGCGGACATGGACGACATCAATCCCGAGTTCGCCACTACCGACGTGGTGCTGGTGATCGGCGCCAACGACGTGGTCAACCCGGTGGCGCGCACCGATCCGGCCAGTCCGATCTACGGCATGCCGGTACTGGACGTGGTCAATGCCCGTAACGTGGTGGTGATCAAGCGCGGCAAGGGCACCGGCTTTGCCGGTATCGAGAATGCGCTGTTCTATGCCGACAACACCCGCATGCTGTACGGCGATGGGGCCGAGGCAGCGGCGTCGCTGGTCAGCGAGCTGAAGGCGCTCGACGGCGGGCATTGATGCAGTACGGTAGCGCCGGGCCATGCCCGGCGGCGTTGCGTGCAGACCGCTGCGCTCGCCGGGCATGGCCCGGCGCTACCCGCGTCCGGCGCGCTCAGCGCGCCAGCCAGGCGCCTACGGCGACACCCACCGCCAGCCACAGCCATTCGACCACGCCATTGGCCAGGGTGATCAGCGTCCAGGCCAGGTGCGGGCCCATCCGCAGCGAGGCGTCCCAGGGGTTCAGGCCCATCGAGCCGCCCATCCAGGCACTGGCGATGGCCCAGTTCGAGATCGCGGCTACCAGCAGCGTGCCCAGCACGACCAGGGCGATGCGCAGCTTGCCGGGACCGAGTGTGCCCAGACGCAGCATGAATACCAGTTCCAGGGCGGTCAGTACCGCCATCCAGCCGACCGGACGGCCGGTGAACAGGGCGATCAGCATCCAGGCGAGGGGGGCGGTGGCCAGCGCCAGCAACAACATGAAGGGCCAGAGCCAGGTAACGGTCCTGGCGCGTGCGGCATTGGAGGACATCGAAGCTCCTGAAGGTCGCCCACAGGATACTGTGGTTTGCCGCAGTGCACCGGCGAGGGCGGGGCGCCTACGCTAGAATGACCGCTTGCGTGGCTTATGCCGCAGCCCCATATCGGTCCCCATGTATTCCCGTAGCAGCGAACCTGTCCACTTCGAACGCGATTGCGAGGCCGTGATGGTCCCGCAGGGCGACACCGTGACCCTGCCCGCCGGCAGCTATGGGTACATCACCCAGGCGCTGGGCGGCAGTTATTCGGTGTTCGTCGAGGGCAATCTGTTCCGGATCGCCGGCAAGGATGGCGATGCCATCGGCAAGGAAGCGCCGGCACCGCTGGAACTGCCCGACGATGCCAGCGACGAGCAGGTCGAACAGTTGGTCTGGCAGCAGCTGCGCACCTGTTTCGACCCCGAAATTCCGGTCAACATCGTCGAACTGGGTCTGGTCTACGAGGTGGAGATCAAGCACCTCGACGAGGGGCAGCGCGAGATCGACGTGAAGATGACCCTGACCGCGCCTGCGTGCGGCATGGGCGACATCCTGGTCGACGACGTGCGCAGCAAGCTTGAAATGATCCCGACGGTGGCCGAGGCCGACGTCGAGCTGGTCTTCGACCCGCCGTGGAACCAGCACATGATGTCCGAGGCCGCCCGGCTCGAAACCGGCATGCTTTGACCCACGGCCCGCAGTGACGCGGGCCCGGCATTACCCGCAACCAGAACAGGAAATCTCCGGTGTCCCAGTCCATTCCCAGCTTCGCCGTCACCCGTTCGGACCACCCGCGCAGCGCTGAAGAGCGCGCCCAGATCCTGGAAAAGCCGGGCTTCGGCCTGCACTTCACCGACCACATGGTGGAAGTGCGTTGGGACAAGGATGCCGGCTGGCACAACGCCAGCGTGCGCGCCTACGGTCCGTTGCAGCTGGACCCGGCCGCGGCCGTGCTGCACTACGGCCAGGAGATCTTCGAAGGCATCAAGGCCTACCGGCATGCCGATGGTTCGATCTGGACCTTCCGCCCCGATGCCAACGGCCGTCGCCTGCAGCGTTCGGCGCAGCGCCTGGCGCTGCCGGAACTGCCGGTGGAGATCTTCGTCGAATCGCTGAAGCAGCTGATCGCCGTCGACAGCGCCTGGGTGCCGTCGGCCGATGAGTCGAGCCTGTATTTCCGTCCGTTCATGATCGGCGATGAAGCGTTCCTTGGCGTGCGTGGCGCGCACAAGGCCGGCTACTACGTCATCGCCAGCCCGGCCGGCCCGTACTTCGCCAAGGGCGTCGCCCCGGTGTCGATCTGGCTGTCCACCGAGTACGCGCGTGCGGCCAAGGGCGGTACCGGTGCGGCCAAGTGCGGTGGCAACTACGCCGCGTCGCTGTTGCCGCAGCAGAAGGCGCAGGCGCAGGGCTGCTCGCAGGTGCTGTTCCTGGACCCGGTCGAGGGCAAGTACCTGGAAGAACTGGGCGGCATGAACGTGTTCCTGGTCTACAAGGACGGCACGCTGGTCACGCCGGAACTGTCCGGCAGCATCCTCGAGGGCATCACCCGCGAGAGCATCCTGCAGCTGGCCCGCGACCGCGGCATGAAGGTCGAAGAGCGCAAGGTCACCATCGATGAGTGGAAGCAGGGAGTGGCCTCCGGCGAGATCGCCGAAGTGTTCGCCTGCGGTACCGCTGCGGTGGTCACCCCGATCGGCCAGCTCAAGGGCGAAGGCTTCTCGGTGGGCGACATCAATGCGCCGGCCGGCGAAGTGACCATGTCGCTGCGCAAGGAACTGACCGACATCCAGTACGGTCGCCTGCCGGACCGCCACGGCTGGCTGGTCAAGCTGGGCTGATCGCCTGCGCGAACGCGTAGCACCGGGTCATGCCCGGTGACTTTTCGGAAAGCCCGTCCCCGCGACGGGCTTTCTGCGTTTCAGGCGTACGTCCGCCGGGCATGGCCCGGCGCTGCCAGGATCAACGGCTCCCCCCTGCGCGCAGCGATGCCCGGCGAATGTACCCGTACCACGGTAGCGCCGGGCCATGCCCGGCGGCTGTTCGCCGATGTCGGCAAAGACATCGAAAGACAGGACATTCCGCAGTCAGGTACGTGCAGCTGACGCGAAAGTTCCTTCACCTTCACAAACCCTCGACCCGGAAAGTCTCAGATCCAACATTTCATCTTGCTGAAAAGACGCTGAAAATCTTGTGGTGTCCGGTTTGAGCCACTAGCGTCATCAACACAGCGGATGGGCAGGGGAATCCGCTGGCTCGCCGGACCCGAACCTCGCCATCGCAAGCCAGCCCATGGTTCGGGCCGGTGCTTCTGCCGATTCCGGCATTCCTACCATTAGAAGGGAAATCCGATGTCCCAGGTAACGCAACCGCGTGTGCGTCGTGTGTGGGTGGTCCTTGGTGCGTCCGTCCTGTCATCGCTGCTGCTGGCCACGCCTGCGCTGGCCGGTGATGTCCAGCTCAGCGGCCTGCAGTCCGCGCAGACCCACCAGCGCTTCATCGTCAAGTATCGCGACGGCAGTGCGCCGGTGGCCAACACCACCGCGCTGGCCTCTTCGCTGAAGACGGCTGCTGCCGGCATCGCCAGCAGCCAGGGCCGCGCGCTGGGCCTGCAGCAGGTCCGCAGGCTTGCGGTCGGTTCCACCGTGGTCAGGACCGACCGTGCGCTGGACCAGGCCGAATCCGAGCTGCTGATGCGCAAGCTGGCCGCCGACCCGAACGTGGAATACGTCGAAGTCGACCAGATCATGCGCCCGACGCTGACCCCCAACGACACCCGCTTCAGCGAGCAATGGGGCTTCGGTACGTCCAACGCCTCGATCAACGTGCGCCCGGCCTGGGACAAGGCCACCGGCACCGGTGTGGTCGTGGCCGTGATCGATACCGGCATCACCAACCATGCCGACCTCAACGCCAACATCCTGCCCGGCTATGACTTCATCAGCGACGCGGCGATGGCGCGCGATGGCGGTGGCCGTGACAGCAATCCCAACGACGAGGGCGACTGGTACGGCGCCAACGAGTGCGGCTCGGGCATTCCGGCCTCCAACTCCAGCTGGCACGGCACCCACGTGGCCGGCACGGTCGCCGCAGTGACCAACAACAGTACCGGCGTGGCCGGTACCGCCTTCAACGCCAAGGTCGTGCCGGTGCGCGTGCTCGGCAAGTGCGGCGGCTACACCTCCGACATCGCCGACGCGATCGTCTGGGCCTCCGGTGGCACGGTGAGCGGTGTGCCGGCCAATGCCAACCCGGCCGAGGTCATCAACATGTCGCTGGGCGGCGGCGGCAGCTGCTCGACCACTTACCAGAACGCGATCAACGGCGCGGTCGGCCGCGGCACCACCGTGGTGGTCGCTGCCGGCAACAGCAACACCAACGTCTCCAGCGCGGTCCCGGCCAACTGCCCGAACGTGATCGCCGTGGCGGCCACCACCTCGGCGGGTGCGCGTGCCAGCTTCTCCAACTACGGCACCGGCATCGACATCTCCGCACCGGGCCAGAGCATCCTGTCCACCCTCAACAGCGGCACCACCACCCCGGGCAGCGCCAGCTATGCGTCCTACAACGGCACCTCGATGGCGGCACCGCACGTGGCGGGCGTGGTTGCACTGATGCAGTCGGTGGCACCGAGCCCGCTCAGCCCGGCGCAGGTGGAAAGCATCATCAAGAGCACCGCGCGCCCGCTGCCGGGTGCGTGCTCGGGTGGTTGCGGCGCCGGCATCATCGACGCCGATGCCGCGGTGACTGCCGCGATCAACGGCACCACGCCCAACCCGGGCGGCACCGTGCTGCAGAACAATGTGCCGGTCACCGGCCTCGGCGCAGCCAGCGGCGCGTCGCTCAGCTATACCGTCAACGTCCCGGCTGGCAGCGCGCAGCTGCGCGTGGCGATCAGCGGCGGCAGCGGTGATGCCGATCTTTACCTGCGCCAGGGCAGTGCCCCGACCGACACCGTCTACACCTGCCGCCCGTACCTGAGCGGCAACAACGAGACCTGCACCGTCAACAGCCCCGCCGCCGGTACCTGGTACGTGCGGGTGAAGGCCTACAGCACCTTCTCGGGCGTGACCGTCAACGCCCAGTACTGAGCCCAAGCCCCTCTCCATGGGCACGCCCCGGCCTCGGCCGGGGTGTTTTTTTTGGGGGGACGGCGAAGCGGAGAAAGCAATGTGCAGCAGTGCATTTGCTCTTGCTCTGCCCTTGACCTTGCTGGCCGCGCGCGACGATCTGTCAGGAGGGAGGGGATCACCCCCTCAACCCAGCAGCAACCAAAACGCTGAACCCATCCGCGCGACAGCGCGCCTTAATCCCTCAAACCGACTCGAACCGGTTCGCCGCCACGTTCTTGCGCACATGCTGCGGGTCGAAGATCCGGCCGTTCATCGCGATGAACACCCCCGCCGGCAGCGACTGCACCGCACCGATCGCACAGCCGATGTTGAACTCCGCATCCGAACCACGGAAACGTGCCGGGCTCAGCGCACCGGTCATCACGATGGTCTTGTCCGGGATCGTCGCCAGCACCTTGCCGGTCTGCACCATCGAATCGGTGCCGTGGGTCACCAGCACGTGGCGGGTGGGCTGGGCGGCGATCGTCGCGCGGATCAGCTCACGATCGTCGTCGTTGATGTGCAGCGAATCCTTGCGCAGGATCGGGATCACGTTGAAACGGAACGTGACCCCCAGTTCGCGCAGGATCATGCCGATCTGCGGGTCGCCGATCTGGTAGTCCGACTTGTCGTCGAAATAGATCTTGTCGATCGTGCCACCGGTGGTGACGACCAGGAGCTCTTCCATCATGTGCATGCGCGAAACCAAGGCAGGTACAGCGGCGCGGGGCCGGGAACGCAGATGATACGGCCCACCGGGCGCAGCGTCAGCGCCGCCGCCCGAAACGGGCGCGCAGGCCGGGCAGGCTGGCCGTAAAGATCACCAACAGCGCCAGCCCGATTTCGATCAGTGCCAGCCAGCGGGTCTCGGGATGGCTCCAGGCGCTCATTACGCCGTGGCTGAACCAGCCCAGCGCAAGCACGGCGGCCCAGAAGCCGGCCTTGCGCCAGCCCAGCCGCAGGGCGATGGCCAGCGCCAGCGGCGGCGCAGTGAACACCAGCTGGGTGGCCAGCCAGTGCCTGTCGTTGATGAACCAGCCGGCAAACAGCGCTGCCAGCCCCATCAGGGCCAGCAGCAGCACGGTGCGCGGCGCGGTGCTCATCGTGCCAGCCGCTGCGCGATGTCGGCCACGCGCCGGCCCAGCGCCCGCGCCAGCACCGCCTCATCGTCGGTCGGTTGCGGGTCGTCGGCGGCGCCGGCCACGTGGCTGGCGCCATACGGCGTACCGCCACTGGTGGTATGGCTCAGCGCCGGCTCGGTGAACGGAATGCCGACGATCAGGCAGCCATGGTGCAGCAGCGGTACCTGCATCGACAGCAGGGTCGACTCCTGGCCGCCATGCATCGACGCGGTGGACGTGAACACCCCGGCCGGCTTGCCTGCCAGCGTGCCGTTCACCCATTCGGCGCCGAGGCCGTCAAGGAAATGCTTGACCGGCGCGGCCATGTTGCCGAAACGGGTGGGGCTGCCCAGCAGCAGTCCCTGGCACTCCACCAGGTCCTGCACGCTCACATACGGCGCGCCATCGTCGGGTACCGGCGGCTGCGCGGTCTGGGTGACGGCGGCCACCGGTGGCACCGTGCGCAGCCGCGCCGCCATGCCCGGGACCTCGCCGATGCCCCGCGCGATCTGGCGCGCCAGCCGTGCCACCGAACCGCCGCGGCTGTAGTACAGCACCAGGATTTCGCCCATCGCGCCCAGCTCTCCTCATCGTGTGGACGCCAGTATGGCTATCCTGCACCGATTCCGCATCGGGTACCCTTGCGCCGATGGAACCTTTGGATACGCTCAATTTATGGATGGAGCGCGCGCGGGATCGCGCACGCGCCGCCAGCTTCGGCCGCTTCCTGTGGCGCCGCTTCCTCGACGACCGCCTGTTCCAGGCCGCCGCCGCGCTGGCCTACACCACGGTGTTCGCGCTGGTGCCGTTGGCGATCGTGGTATTTGGCGTGCTCTCGGCCTTCCCGGTGTTCGATCGCTGGAGCGACCAGCTCAGCGACTATGTCTTCTCCAACTTCGTACCCAATGCCGCGCGCGCCGCAGAAGGCTATCTGCGGCAGTTCTCGGCCAGCGCCGGCCAGCTCACTGCCGCCGGCTTCATCGCCCTGGTCATCTCGCTGCTGATCACCCTCAACAGTGTTGAAGAGACCTTCAACCAGATCTGGCGCGTCGGCAGCAGTCGGCCGCGGTTGACCCGCTTCCTGGTCTACTGGACGGTGCTGACCCTGGGCGCGATGCTCGCCGCTGCCTCGCTGGCGGTGTCTGCGCGGGTGTTCGCGATGCCGTTGTTCGGCACGCAGGAAGGGCGCTGGCTGGCGGATCTCGCGCTGCGGCTGGCGCCGATCCTGATCGAATTCGTCTGCATCACCCTGATGTTCCGGGTGGTGCCACACCACACCGTGAAGTGGCGCCATGCGGTTCCGGGCGCGATTCTCGCCGCGGTGATCCTGGAGCTGGTGAAGTGGGGCATCGGCGCCTACCTGGGCAGCTTCCAGTCCTACCAGAAGCTGTATGGCACGGTGGCCTTCGTACCGATCCTGCTGCTGTGGATCTACCTGTGCTGGGTGGCCGTGCTGCTGGGCGCGTCGTTGGCGTCGTCGATGGCGGCTTTCCGCTACCAGCCGGTGGAACTGCGCCTGCCGCAGGGCTACGAGTTCTATGGCCTGCTGCGCCTGCTCGGGCGCTTCCAGCATGCACGCGCCAAGGGCAGGGGCCTGGCCGACGACGAGATCCTGCGGCTGGAACCGATGCTGACCGACTCGCTGCTGCAGGACCTGGCCTGCCACCTGGAGGGCATCGGCCTGCTGCGCCGCGATGAGCGCGGCGAGTGGCTGCTGGCCCGCGACCTGGACCAGGTCAGCCTGGGCGATCTGTACGAATGCACGCAGCTGCGCATTCCGGTGGCCGAACAACACCTGCCTTACCGCGATGACAGCCTCGGCCGGGCCGCTTTGGCCGCACTGGATGAACTGCGCCTGCCGCTGCGCGAACGCCTCAAGCGTCGCGTCAGCGACATCTACCCTGATTCTGGAGATGCCCCATGACCTGCAAGACCCCGTTGCTGCTGGCTGCGCTGCTGGCCCTGGCCGCCTGCAAACCCGCGCAGGAGCCGACCCCGGCCAGCAGCCAGCCGCCGGCACAGGCACCGACCCCGGCCGCGCCGGCGCCGGTGGAGGACACGCCTGCCGAGCGCGTTACTGCCGAGTTCCCGACGCTGAAGATGAAGGCGGTCGATGGCAGCGATTACGACCTGGCCGCGCATCGTGGCAAGTGGGTGGTGGTGAATTTCTGGGCGACCTGGTGCGCGCCCTGCCGCAAGGAAATGCCCGAGCTGTCGGCGTTGCATGCCATGCGCAGCAACATCGAAGTGGTTGGCCTGGCCTACGAGGACATCGAGACGCCGGAGATGCAGGCGTTCCTGACCAAGCATCCGGTGACCTACCCGATCGTGATCGTCGATCCGTTCGACCCACCGGCCGACTTCGCCACCCCGCGTGGCCTGCCGCTGACCCATCTGATCGACCCGCAGGGCAAGCTGGCCCACAGCTTCCTGGGCCCGGTCACCGCCGCCGACATCGAACAGCAGATCGCTGCTGACAAATAAGGGAGGGGCAGGGCTGCGCCCTGCACCCACCGAAGCGGTAGTGCCGGCCGCTGGCCGGCAACCTCGACAGCAACAACAACAGCCGAAGCAACAGCAACAGCCGAAGCAACAGCAGAAGCAGGTTTCCTGTGGGGAGGCGGGGTGGGTCCGGTTGCGGGGGACGCCGTAAATACGTCCCTGTAGGCTCGGTCGCGCCATCCATGGCGCTCACGCCCCCGCAACCGGACCCACCCCGCCTTCGACAATTCTCCGCAAGCTGCGGGAATGACATGGCCTGCTCTTGGTGGGTGTCGACCTTGGTCGACACGTAGATCCACGCCATGCGTGGATGCTCTTCGTTCAATTGCCGAAATATTCGATTTCGATGGACATACATCCACGCATGGCGTGAATCCATCAGCTACCGGAAATCTGTCGAAGGTGGGGCGGTGTCGGATTGCGGGGTGTCAGCCGCATGGATGCGGCTGCCAAGCCTACAAGGACGTACTTGCGGCGTCCCCGCAGTCCGACACCGCCCCGCCAACCCACGCAATGCAGCTTTTGACGTTGCTTTGGCTGTTGCCTGAAAGCAGCGGGTGCAGGGCCGCAGGCCCTGCCGACCAACCCTATTCTTCGACCGGAAAATCCTCGATCGGCTTCAGCACGTCGTAGTGCTCGCGATGCAGCTTGCCCTTCAGTTCCGGCAGCTCCGGCAAGGGCACATCCACCCGTGTGTCCGGCAGCCGGTCCAGCAGATTGCGGACCAGGGTCAGGCGACCCAGCCGCTGGTCGTTGAAATCCACCAGCGTCCACGGCGCACCGTCGCGATGGGTCGCGCGCAGCATCGCCTCGCGCGCTTCGGTGTACGCGCTGTACTTGCTGCGCGACTTCAGGTCCACCGGCGACAGCTTCCACCCCTTCAACGGATCAAGATGGCGTTCGGCGAAACGCTTCTCCTGCTGCTCCTGGTCCACGCACAGCCAGTACTTGAACAGCAGGATGCCGTCATCCACCAGCAGCTGTTCGAATACAGGTGCCTGATGCAGGAACTGCTGGTACTCGGTCTCGCTGCAGTAGCCCATCACCCATTCCACGCCCGCGCGGTTGTACCAGCTGCGGTCCATCAGCACGATCTCGCCGGCGGCCGGCAGATGCGTGGCGTAGCGCTGGAAATACCATTGCGTGGCTTCGCGGTCGGTGGGCTTGGGCAATGCCACCACCCTGCATTGGCGTGGATTGAGGTGCTGGCTGATGGCCTGGATCGCACCGCCCTTGCCGGCGGTATCACGTCCTTCGAACAGCACCAGCAGGCGTTGCCCGCTGTGCTGCACCCAGCGTGCCATCGCCGTCAGTTCCAGCTGCAGCGGTTGCAGCAGCTCGTCGTATTCCTTGCGCTTGAGCTTGGCCATCGTCATGCCACGCGGGAGGGAAGCCCGAGCGTAGCGCAGGGCGATGTCAGGGCGTGTTGACACCCTGCCAGCCCTGTTCGCGGGCCAGCTGCTGAAGCAGTGCGGACAGATCGCGCGCGAAGGCCGTCATGTCGAACAGGCCGCTGCGCTCGCGTGCCTGCGCCAGTTCGGCACGCAGGGCAGCCAGCGCGGCCGGGTCGTTGCCGAGTGCACTGGCGGTGGCGACGAAGGCCGCATCGTCGGCGACGTTCATGTGCTCCAGCCCCAGATGATGGTTGAGGCTGCCGGCCACGCGCGCGGCGAAGGTAGCGCCGGGGCAGGTCAGCACCGGGCAGCCGGCCCACAGTGCATCCGATGCGGTGGTGTGCGCGTTGTACGGGTTCGTATCCAGGAACAGGTCGGCCAGCTGATAGCGGGCCAGATACTGCGGATGCGGCAGCTTGGCCATGAACACCAGGCGCGCCGGATCCAGTCCTGCAGCCTTGGCGGCGGCACGCAGCCGTGCATCGGCCTGGCCGGGGCCGGACAGCAGCCACAGCACGCTGCCAGGTACTGCCTGCAGTACCGCGAACGCGCGGCCCATGCTGCGCGGGTTGAGTTTGTAACTGTTGTTGAAGCAGCAGAACACCGTGCCCTGCGCGGGCAGCCCACACGCCACGCGGTCCGGCGCCGGTTCCAGCACGCGGGTGTTGTCGGAGGGCTGGAACGCGCGCGGCAGGCGCAGCACGCGTTCGCTGTAGTGCGGTTCCAGCGAGGACGGCAGCGCGACGTCGTCAGCGATCACTGCATCCAGCCACGATGCACCGGAGGTGCCGGGGTAGGCCAGCCAGTTCAACTGCAGCGGGGCAGGGCGCATCGCCAGTACTTCCGGCGTGCCGCCACCGCCCCAGCCGCGCAGGTCCAGCAGCAGGTCGATGCCCTGTGCACGGATGCGCGCGGCCGTATCGGCGTGGCGCAATCCCACCACGTCATGCAGCCGGGTGGCGGCCTGCAGGCGTTGGCGGATGCGGCTGCCATCGTCCGCGTTGAGCGCGAACAGATGCAGTTGCAGGGCCGGGTCGCGGCTCATCTGCTCCAGCAGCGCCACCGTCAGCAATCCGGTGGGATGGGCGCCGAAGCCGTTGGAAAGGAAGCCCACGCGAAGTGGGCCTCGTTCGCGCACCTTCGCCGGCGGCAGTGGCCGCACCGATGCCGCCACCGCGGCGGCGCGTGCACGCGCGCAGGCCAGCTGTTCGGCCGCGCTGGCGTCTTCGCTGAGAAACGCGAAGGGTTCCACTACGCCCCGGCCGGACACCAGTGCACCGCGCACCTGATCGGCCAGCGCATCCACGTCCTGCCAATCGCACAGGCGACGCTGCCAGGCGAGGCGCTGTGCGGCGATATACGGCTCATCGGGCATCAGTGCATGTGCGCGGCGATAGGCCGCTGATGCACCTTCGGCATCGTTGGCATCTTCCAGCGCGTGCCCCAGCCACAACGCGATGCCCGGGTGCTCCGGTGCCAGCGCCGAGGCCTGGCCCAGCAGCGTAGCGGCATCGGCATGCGCTCCCGCCATCCACGCCACCCGGCCGAGCCGGGCAAGCGCTTCAGGATGATTGGGCCGCAGCTGCAGCGCGCGTCGCGCGGCCTGCTCACCGGCCGCGATATCGCCGGCTTCCAGTTCCAGGTCGGCCAGCATCACCCAGGCGACGAAGTCGCCGGGCTGGCGCGTGATCGCCTGCTGCAGTTGCTGCCGCTGCTGCCAGGCGGACATGCTGGTCAGCCCGCCGAAAGCTGGGCCAGGGCGTCGACCTGGTGCTCGTGGCTCAATCGCTGCAGCAGCGGATCGAGATCGCCGGCCAGTACGTTGGGCAGGTCGTACAGGGTCAGCCCTTCCACGCGGTGGTCGGTGATCCGGCCCTGCGGGAAGTTGTAGGTGCGGATGCGCTGGCTGCGGTCGCCGCTGCCAACCTGCAGGCGCCGTGATTCGGCCTGCGCCGCGTCGTGGCGCTGGCGCTCGGCATCCAGCAGCTGCGCCTTCAGGCGTTTCATCGCCTTGTCCCGGTTGGCGTGCTGGCTGCGTTCGGTCTGGCATTCCACCACCACGCCGCTGGGCACGTGGGTGATGCGGATCGCCGATTCGGTCTTGTTCACGTGCTGGCCGCCGGCGCCGGAGGAGCGGTAGGTATCAATCCTCAGGTCAGCCGGGTTGATGACGATCTCATCGACTTCGTCGGCTTCCGGGATGATCGCCACGGTGGCCGCCGAGGTGTGGATGCGGCCCTGCGATTCGGTGGCCGGCACGCGCTGCACGCGGTGGGTGCCCGATTCGAACTTCAGGCGCGAGAACGCGCCACGGCCGACTACGCGCGCCACCACTTCCTTGTAACCGCCATGTTCGCCGGGGTTGTCCGACTCGATCTCGACCTTCCAGCCCTGTCGCTCGGCGTAGCGGGCATACATGCGGAACAGGTCGCCAGCGAAGATCGCCGCCTCGTCGCCGCCGGTGCCGGCGCGCACTTCCAGGAACAGGTTGCCTTCATCGCGCGGGTCGCGCGGCACCAGCAGCAGTGCCAGCTCCTGCTCCAGGTCCTGCAGGCGGGCCTGGGCGGCAGCGATTTCCTCGTCGGCCAGTTCGCGCAGGTCCGGATCGGCACGCATGCTTTCGGCCGCCGCCAGGTCGGCCTTGGCACGCGCTTCATCGGCCAGCGCGGTGGCGATCGGTTCGAGCTGGGAAAACTCACGCGAAAGATCGCGGAAGCGCGCGTTGTTGGCGACCACCTCCGGTTCGGCGAGCAGACGTTCCAGTTCTTCGCGGCGCTCGGCCAGCGCTTCCAACTTACGGCGCAGGGTCGGCGTCATCGGTTCTCACAGGTGGGTGGTGGTAACCCGGCGCAGCCGGGAACAGGCGCTCGGCAGCGCGGGTCAGGTCGGCGTCGCCGCTGAGCGCGGCCGCGCGCAGGGCGGCGGTCGGCGGGTGCAGCAGGCGGTTGGTCAATCCGTGGGCAAGCAGTTCCAGCACTTCGTCGGCCGGCTTGCCGTTGGCCAGCTGCTGGCGCGCGCGCTCCAGCAGTTCGGCACGGGTGGCCTCGCCGAAAGCGCGCAGCTGCCGCAGCGGTGCCTGGTGGGCACTGGCCTGCAGGGTTTCGACGAAGCGCGAGACCTGCAGGTCGATGATGGTCTCCGCTTCGGCGGCCGCCTCGCGGCGGCTGCGGCGGTTGTCTTCCACCGCGCGCTCGAGGTCGTCCACGGTGTACAGGAACGCATCGTCGAGACTGGCAACGTCGGCCTCGATGTCGCGCGGCACGGCCAGGTCGAACAGCAGCATCGGCTTGTGCCGGCGTGCGCGCAGGGCGTTGGCCACTGCAGCACGGTGGATCACCGGTTCGCGGGCGGCGGTGGCCGAGAACACTACATCGGCCTCGGCCAGGTGACGCTCCAGTTCGGTCAGCGGCAGCGCCACACCGCCATGGCGGCTTGCCAGTTCCTGCGCATGGGCGAGGGTGCGGTTGGCGATCAGCAGCCGCCGCACCTTGCCTTCGCTGAGGTGGCGTGCGGCCAGTTCGATGGTCTCGCCCGCGCCGACCAGCAGCACGGTGGAATCGTCCAGGCGGGCAAAGGCGTTCTGTGCCAGGCGCACCGCCGCCGAGGCCACCGACACAGGGTTGGCCCCGACCTGGGTGTCGGTCCGCGCGCGCTTGGCCACCGAAAACGTCTGCTGGAACAGCCGGTCCAGGCGCTGGCCGAGCAGGCCGTGGTCGCGCGCGGTCGACCAGGCGTCCTTCACCTGGCCCAGGATCTGCGGCTCACCCAGCACCATCGAATCCAGCCCTGTCGCCACCCGGAACAGATGGCGAACGGCATCGGCATCGGCGTGCTGGTACAGGTAGCCCTGCAGGTCGCCGGCCTGGTTCTGCAGCCACTGGTCCAACGCCTGCGCGGACTCGGCCACGGCATACAGCTCGGTGCGGTTGCAGGTGGACAGCAGTACCGCCTCGGCGATCTGCGGGGTATCGCGCAGCGAACCGAGCGCGCGCGGCAACGCGTCACCGGCGAAGGCTGCGCGTTCGCGCAGTTCCACCGGTGCGGTCTGGTGATTCAGTCCGAGCACCCACAGGGTCATTGTTCAGTTGCTTGCGATAAGCTGCTGGCCATTGGACGACATTTTAAGGCCCCGATGCCGACGATGCCCGCATTGATTCGCATCCCCAGTGTTCTGCTGCTGTCCCTGGCCTGTGCGCAGGCCCTGGCGGCGGTGCCCGCCAAGGCCCCTGCACGGCCTGCGGTGACTGAGGAACTGGCGCTGGAGCCGGTACTGGCCGGCGAGTTCGCCCTGCAGGCGGGCAAGCTGGCCGAGGCCGCGCGCTGGTACCTGCAGGCCGCCCAGCAGACCGACGGCGACGCCGGCCTGGCCGAGCGGGCGACCCGCATCGCCATGCTGGCCAACGAGGATGATGCTGCGGCAAAGGGCCTGGCCCTGTGGCAGCAACGTGCGCCGCGCTCATTGGCGATGCGCAGCGCCGCCGGTGCGCTGGCGATGCGCCAAGGCGATGTGAAGGCTGCGCGCAGCGAGCTTCAGGCCTTGTTGCAGGACCCGGGGGATGAGGGCTGGAAGTTCGCCCTGGGCGCCTTGATCGGCGGTGGCCGCGATCCGGCCGTGCCGGCCCAGGTGCTGGGCGAGCTGGTCGATGCCAACGCCATTCCCCAGAAGATCGAGGCCTGGCAGGAGTTTGGACGCCTTGCGCTGCGCATGGAGAAGCCCGAGCTGGCACGGCGCATGATCGATGAGGTGGTCAAGCGCTTCCCCGAGGAGCCACGCGTGGCGTTGCTGCGCGCCAGCCAGCTGCAGCAGGCCGGCCAGACCGACCAGGCGCTGTCGCTGCTGCATGGGGTGGAGCCGAAGACCCGTCAGGACCCGGAGCTGCGCAACGCGGTGGCCATCGCCTATGACAGCCTCGGCCAGCCGGCAGCGGCCGAGCGCGTGCTGGCGGTCGGTCCCCAGGATGTGCAGACGTGGGGCATGCGCGCTTCGCTGCTGGCCAAGCAGGGCGACAAGGCCGCGCTGTCCAATCTGTACAACGAACTGTCGCGGCAGGCGGCCAAGCCGGACCCGGCGCAGCGCCTGTTGCTGGGCAAGATCGCCGAGTACCTCAAGCGCTACCCGGAGGCGGTCAACTGGTATCACAGCGTGCCTGGCGGCGATGAGCTGAATGAAGCGCGCCTGCGTGCGGCCAATGCGCAGGGGCTGGCCGGCCGGCAGTCGCTGGCGCTGGATGAGGTGCATGCCATCCAGTCCGATGCCGGGGTGGATGACGATGTGCGGCGCGATGCGTATCTGCTGGAAGCCGAGCTGCGCCAGCGCGCCGATGACCTTCCCGGCGAGATCGATGCACTGGCCCGTGGCCTGGCTGCGTATCCGGACGAGAACGGCCTGTTGTACGCCCGTGCGCTGGCCTGGGAGCGTCGCGACGACATCGCCCGCGCCGAGGCCGACCTGCGCAAGATCCTGGTGACCGAGCCGGAGAACGTACCGGCACTGAACGCACTGGGCTACACCCTGGCCGACCGTACTGGCCGTTACCAGGAAGCGCTCGAGCTGATCGACCGCGCACGCGTGGCCGAACCGGACAACGCCGCCATCGTCGACAGTTATGGCTGGGTGCTGTATCGCCTGGGGCGCAACGCC
Source organism: Stenotrophomonas sp. DR822 (assembly GCF_019793815.1). NCBI lineage: Bacteria > Pseudomonadati > Pseudomonadota > Gammaproteobacteria > Lysobacterales > Lysobacteraceae > Stenotrophomonas > Stenotrophomonas sp. DR822. Next base: position 1,911,080 of record NZ_CP081826.1, on the reverse strand, counting down.
GACGCGCTGGTACAGCTGCGCCGCGCCTGGACGCTGGCCAAGGACCCGGAAATCGCCGCCCACGTGGGCGAGGTGCTGTGGGTGCTGGGCAAGCACGATGAAGCCCGTCACTTCTTCGAGGAAGCGGCCAGGCTCGACCCTGAGAACCGCGCGCTGCTGCGCGCCCGCGAGAAATTCAACCCATGAGTGTTTCCATGATCCGGCCCCTGCTGCTGGTGGCCGCGACCCTGGCCCTGAGTGCCTGCACCACCGTTGGCCGGCAGACGACGCCGGCGCCAGCCGTTGTCACCACCGTTTCGGCCGAAGCGGCCGCCGCCGAGGCCGCGCGCGTGGACGCGCTGCGAGCGGCGTCGGAGTGGAATTTCCAGGGCCGGGTAGCGGTCAGCAAGGGCAAGGATGGTGGCAGCGGCCGCATCGACTGGAAGCAGGAAGGCCAACGGTATGTGGTTGAACTGAGCGCGCCGGTCACCCGCCAGAGCTGGAAACTGAGCGGTGATACCCATCATGAAGCCGGACGCCTGGAAGGGCTGGCCGGTGGTCCGCGCGAGGGTGAAGACGCGCAGGCCCTGCTGCTGGAGGCCACCGGCTGGGATATCCCGGTCAACCAGCTGCCCGACTGGGTACGCGGTCTGGTCGCTGGGGGCAGCGGCGGGCCGGAAAAGATCGATCGTGATGCAGATGGCCGCCCACGGCGGCTCCAGCAGATGGGCTGGGTGATCCAGTATCTGGACTGGTACCCGGCCGAAGCCGGGCGTCCGGCCCTGCCGCGCAGGGTCGAGGCAGTCAATGGCGACGCCAAGGTGCGCCTGCTGGTCGACCAGTGGGGGCAGGGTGCGCCATGAACGCGTCGGTGGATGACGCGGGCTGGTCCTGGTGGCCCGCCCCGGCCAAGCTGAACCTGTTCCTGCATATCACCGGCCGTCGTGCCGACGGTTACCACGAGCTGCAGACCGTGTTCCGCCTGCTCGACTGGGGTGACCGTATCGGCCTGCACCTGCGTGAAGACGGCCAGGTGCGGCGGCAGGGCGAGGGCCTGGCCGGCGTCGCCGAGGCGGATGACCTGGCGGTGCGTGCAGCGCTGCTGCTGAAAGAAGCGGCAAATGTCGAGCAAGGTGCCGACATCATCGTCGAAAAGCATGTTCCCGCAGGCGGTGGTTTCGGCGGTGGGTCGTCCGATGCGGCCACCGTGCTGGTGGCGCTGAACCGGCTCTGGGGCGCGGGGCTGGACGGCAACGCGCTGGCGGCGCTGGGCTTGCGCCTCGGCGCCGATGTGCCGGTATTCGTGCGTGGCCACAACGCCTGGGCCGAGGGGGTGGGCGAGCGGCTGCAGCCGATCACCCTGCCGCAGGCCTGGTATGTGGTGGTCGATCCGGGCGTTCATGTGCCGACCCCCGTCCTGTTCGCTGATCCGGATTTGACGCGCGACAGTCCACAGGCGAAAATAGAGGACTTCGCTTCCGGCACGCTGGTCGGGAACGTGTTCGAACCGGTGCTGCGCCGCCGTGAGCCTGCCGTCGAGGCGGTGCTTGCTGCGTTGAGCGACATCGGCACGGCACGGCTGACCGGTTCGGGAAGTGGTTGTTTCGTCGAGTTCGATTCGCAGGCTGCCGCCGAGCAGGGACGAGCGAAGTTGTCGAAGGAGTTGCGGGCAAGGGTGGCTGCGGGCGTTGCGCGTTCGCCACTGCTGGATGCACTCGAGCAACACTGATTCATCAATGCAGGGGCGTCGCCAAGAGGCCCAAGGCACCAGGTTTTGATCCTGGCATTCGGAGGTTCGAATCCTCCCGCCCCTGCCAATGCGGCTGCGTCCGCGCCTTCCAGCGCATCACCTGCGCGGGACGTGGGAACAGCCGCGGTGTTGTCAGCAGCAGGGGCCGAGGTGGTCCTTGCCGCTACCGGATCCCCGCCACTCGTCCCCGCCCGAGACAATCATGATGCAAGAGTCCCCGAACCTGCTGGTCTTTTCCGGCAACGCCAACAAACGTCTGGCGCAGAACATCTGCAAGGAACTGGGAGTGCGCCCGGGCAAGGCGCTGGTCTCGCACTTCTCCGATGGTGAAGTGCAGGTGGAGATCGAAGAGAACGTCCGCAAGCAGGACGTGTTCGTGATCCAGCCGACCTCGGCGCCGAGCGCGGAAAACCTGATGGAACTGCTGGTGCTGATCGACGCGCTCAAGCGCGCATCGGTGGCCAGCGTGACCGCCGTGGTGCCGTACTTCGGCTACTCGCGCCAGGATCGCCGCATGCGTTCCTCGCGCGTGCCGATCACTGCCAAGCTGGCGGCGAAGATGTTCAGCACCGCAGGCGCTGATCGCGTGCTGACCGTCGACCTGCACGCCGACCAGATCCAGGGTTTCTTCGATATTCCGGTCGACAACGTGTATGCCTCTCCGCTGCTGCTGGCCGACATCTGGCGCGCCTACGGCACCGAGAACCTGATCGTGGTGTCGCCGGACGTGGGCGGCGTGGTCCGCGCCCGTGCAGTGGCCAAGCGCCTGGATGACGCCGACCTGGCGATCATCGACAAGCGTCGTCCGCGCGCCAACGTCTCCACCGTGATGAACATCATCGGTGACGTCGAAGGCAAGACCTGCGTCATGGTCGATGACATCGTCGACACCGCCGGCACCCTGTGCGCCGCTGCTGCTGCCCTGAAGGCGCGCGGTGCGCTCAAGGTCGCCGCCTACTGCACCCACGCGGTGCTGTCGGGCCCGGCGGTGGACAACATCACCAACTCCCAGCTCGATGAGCTGGTGGTGACCGACACCATCCCGCTGAAGGACGCCGCGCGGGTGTGCAGCAAGATCCGCCAGCTGAGCGTGGCGGAAATGCTGGCCGAAACGATGCGCCGCATCGCCTTCGGCGAGTCGGTCAGCTCGCTGTACGTGGATTGATTTTTTCGTCCCCGCCGGCAACGGCAGGGACACACCGGGCGCTTCTGGTCGCGGAAGTGCCTTCAACCGCCAAGCCGCAAGGCAAGGCAACAACCGAGTAGTCGAAAATGTCGAAGACCCATGAAATCAAGGTCACCAAGCGTGAACTGCAGCGTAAGGGTGCGAGCCGCCGCCTGCGTCACGCTGGTGTGATCCCGGCGATCGTGTACGGCGGCAACGCCGAGCCGGTCGCCATCAGCCTGGACCACAACGAAATCTGGCTGGCCCAGCAGAACGAGTGGTTCTATGCCTCGATCCTGGACCTGAACCTGGACGGCCAGGTGCAGAAGGTGCTGCTGCGTGACATGCAGCGCCATCCGTACAAGCAGCTGATCATGCACCTGGACTTCCTGCGCGTGAACGAGAACGAGAAGCTGACCGCTTCGGTTCCGCTGCACTTCATCAACGAAGACGCCTCGTCGGCCGGCAAGGCTGCCGACGTCGTGGTCACCCACGAACTGAAGGAAGTGGCCATCAGCTGCCTGCCGAAGGACCTGCCGGAGTCGATCGAAGTCGACCTGGGCGAGCTGAAGGCTGGCGACGTGGTGTACCTGTCGGACATCAAGCTGCCGAAGGGCGTGGAAATTCCGGCGCTGGCGCTGGGCAAGGACCACGACGACGCCATCGTCACTGCCAAGCACGGCAAGCAGGACGCTGCCGACGCTGAAGAAGCAGCGGCCGAGTAATACCCCGCGGCGCCTGTCCTTCGGGGCAGGCGCCGTATCTGGATGGAACGATGGCAGGATTGCGACTGATCGTCGGTCTGGGCAACCCCGGATCGGAGCACGCCCGGACCCGGCACAATGCCGGGTTTCATTTCGTTGAGGCCCTGGCTGAAAAGGCCGGTGCGCGATGGAACGTGGACAGCAAGTTGTTTGGCGAGACCGCCAAGGTCGACATCGCTGGACAGACGGTGTGGCTGCTCAAGCCGGCCACCTTCATGAATCTCAGCGGCAAGTCGGTCACCGCCGCGCAGCGGTTCTGGAAGATCGAGCCGGAGGAAACCCTGCTGGCCCATGACGAACTGGACCTGGCGCCCGGCGTGGCGCGCTTGAAGTTCGACGGTGGCCACGGTGGCCAGAACGGCCTGCGTGACACCATCCGGTTGCTCGGCCACGGCAGGTTCCATCGCCTGCGCGTGGGCATCGGCCATCCCGGCCACAAGGACCGCGTGGTCGGCTGGGTGCTGGGACGTCCCTCCAAGGACGATGAAGTACTGATCTCGCGCGCCATCGACGATGCGATCGACGTGCTGCCGTTGGCGGTGCAGGGCGATTTCAGCGAAGCGATGAAGCGGCTGCACACCCCGCGCTGATCATGACCGACCCACGTACTCCCTGCACCGTGTGTGGCGCCATGATCCTGCTGGCTACGGCGGCCCGGAACGATGGGCTCTGCATGCCGTGCGGGAATGGCACGCGGCAAAGCATGGAAATGGCGCGGGAACGAGATCGGGAAATTCGTGAAGAGCGCAAGCGCTTCGAGGAGTCTGCAGAGGGGCGGTATTGGCATTGGTTGATCGAGCAGGTCCACGGTGGCGGGTGTGGATTTGCGGGATTGTCGGTACACGATCAGCGTTACTTTGCGATCAACGCGCTCATCAGTGATGTCTATCGGGGAGGGCTTGACGCCTATTTCCAGAATTCTGCTGGCGGCTACATCGCTGAAGCCCTTGCAGGGCTTGAGGAGATAGAGCAGCTTGACGTGCGCGACATCGTGCTGGCGGCCCAGAGGCTGCTGTTTGGCAATGAGGCCATGGAAGATCATCATGCGCAGAGACGCCCGCAGATCTATCGTGCTGATGGGTATCTCGGCGATGAACTCGAAACAGCACTTGATGCGCTGGATGGGCGATTCTATGCACTAGTTGATGACGGCCAGCTTGAAGAACTGCTGAAAGCGTACGCAGAACGTCACAGGTTGTACGCCGCGTTCTAACGCGGGCTACTGGAAGGACGATTGGGGATTGAGGGCATGCCCACAGGCGAGCCTTGAATCCCGAATCATCCACTTACACTCAAACCCGGATTGAACACATGGGTATCAAATGCGGCATCGTCGGCCTGCCCAACGTCGGCAAGTCGACCCTGTTCAACGCGCTGACCAAGGCGGGCATCGCCGCGGCGAACTTCCCGTTCTGCACCATCGAGCCCAACGTCGGCATCGTGCCGGTCCCGGATCCGCGCCTGAACGAGCTGGCGGCGATCATCAACCCGCAGAAGGTCATCCCGACCGCGGTCGAGTTCGTCGACATCGCCGGCCTGGTGGCCGGTGCGGCCAGCGGCGAAGGCCTGGGCAACAAGTTCCTCGCCCACATCCGCGAAGTGGATGCGATCACCCACGTGGTGCGCTGCTTCGAGAACGCTGACGTCATCCACGTCAACAACAAGGTCGACCCGATCTCGGACATCGACACCATCGACACCGAGCTGGCCCTGGCTGACCTGGACAGCGTGGAGAAGGCACTGAACCGCGCCGAGCGTGCGGCCAAGGGCGGTGACAAGGACGCAGCGGCACGCAAGCCGGTGCTGGCCAAGCTGCAGGCCGCGCTGGCCGATGGCAAGGCCGGCCGTTCGGCGGGCCTGGACGAGGAAGAGAAGGCGCTGGTGCGCGATCTGTTCCTGCTGACCCTCAAGCCGGTGATGTACATCGCCAACGTGCTGGAAGACGGTTTCGAGAACAACCCGCACCTGGACGCCGTGCGCGCCCGTGCCGCCGAAGAAGGCGCACAAGTGGTGCCGGTGTCGGCGGCGATCGAAGAAGAACTGTCGCAGCTGGATGACGAAGACCGCGATACCTTCCTGGCCGACCTCGGCCTGACCGAGCCGGGCCTGAACCGCGTGATCAACGCGGCCTACAGCCTGCTCGGCCTGCAGACCTACTTCACCGCAGGTGTAAAGGAAGTCCGGGCGTGGACCGTGCGCAAGGGCGCCACCGCGCCGCAGGCTGCCGCGGTCATCCACACCGACTTCGAGAAGGGCTTCATCCGCGCTGAAACCATCGCGTATGAGGACTTCATCAAGTACAAGGGCGAAGCCGGCGCCAAGGAAGCCGGTCGCCTGCGCCTGGAAGGCAAGGAATACCGCGTGCAGGAAGGTGACATCCTGCATTTCCGCTTCAACGTCTGATCGACGGCGCAGCGCAGTGATTGTCCACAGGACCCCGCAATGCGGGGTCTTGTTGTATCGGGCGCCTGTCAGAAGGGGGCGCACGAGCAGTGCCGCTGCGCGCTTCTGCTGCGGAAGCGCCAGCGCAGTGCTGCCGGTGACCGTGGACAGAAATTCACCACGCCTTGAAACGCTTGCCGTGCAGGGCTCGCAGCTACTTGTCCACATCAAACCCCCACGGCTTTCCACGTGGCGTGTGGAAAACCGACGAGGCCGCTGGACAAAAAACAGCCACGCCCTGAAACGCTTGCGGCATAACGTTCAAGCCGGGTTGTCCACATCAAGTCCGCAGCGCTTTCCACCTGCTGTGTGGAAAACATGTACCTGCCGGCGCGGTGGATTGGGTGGATAAAAAATCACCAGCGCCGAAAACGCTTGTCGTGCGTGGCTCATGGCCACTTGTCCACATCCAACCCCCATCGATTTCCACGCGTGGTGTGGAAAACAACAAGGGGTCCGACGACGCATCGCCGGACCCCTCGCTGGGATCACCCGTCGCAGCGCTTACCAGCGGTAAGAGACGCCCAGCTGACCGCTGGTATCGCCGAAGCCCATGCCGCCGGTCTGGTGGCTGATCTCACCCCAGCCGCGCCAGCCACCCGACAGATTCACCTGCACGCCGGCCTTGGCTTCGTAGATGTCACGCGGCAACTGCCGGCGCAGGCGTTCTCCGTCCACCGCGATGGTCGCGTCGTTGCCACCAGACCACCAGTTCACCGCGACGAACGGCTGTACCTGCCCCTGGCGCTGGGTCAGCGAACGCGTGTACAGGCGCAGTCCCACACGCGTGGTGGTGCTGTCCTTGCCGCGCCCTTCAACCACCGTGCCGTTGGCCTCGACCACGCGGTCGGCGTCGTAGCGGCTGTGGATCACCTGCAGCTGTGGCTCCAGGTAGAGCCCGCGCTGGGCCGTGCGCTGCACGGGCAGCACATAGCCTGCCTCGGCCGACCCCGTCCAGCTGCGCGAACGATAGTGCTCCTTCTGCAGCCCTTCGCCCTGCACGCTGTTGCGGAATCGCCCGTACTGCAGCCAGCCGTCCACATACGCACCATGCCCCATCCGCGCGTCCTGCAACCAGGTCGCATACAGGCCCAGGCTGCTGCCGTTGACCACACCGTGCGCGGTGTAACCGGTCACCTGCGAGCGACTGTCATTGCGCGCCCGGCCGTGGCCGGCCATCACACCTGCCTGCAGCTGGCCGCCGGCATTGGTTTCGAATCGACGACCGACGCCCAGCAGCACGCTGTTGAGCTCGCTGTCCGCGTCCACCTGGTGGCCGCGGCTGCCGGGCGCGCTGCTGCGCACCTGTGCCCATGCAATGGCGTCACTGCCACCATCGATCGCCTCGGCAGGATCGCCGCTGCGGTCGTACAGGCTGTGCCGGAACATGCCAAGCGCACTGCTCTGGTTGGCCATGTACACCGCCGGTTCCGGACGCTCCACGCGCGGCGGTGCCGGCGGCAGCGGCGGATCGACGGGCGGAACTACCGGCGGATCGATCGGCGGAGCAGGCGGATCGATCGGCGGAGTCGGCGGATCAATCGGCGGATCGGGCGGTTCCGGCGGGTCGACCGGCGGGACGTATTCCGAGCGCAGGTACCAGTTGCCGTCATCCGGGGTGGAGACGCCGCCCTTGTACAGGAAGTAGTCGTAAGCGCCGGCCACCGCGCGTCCCTGCAGCGAGAACTGCGCATCGGACTGGCCGCCCACGCTGATCAGGCGGATGCCTTCGCTGGTCAGGGCACCGGCGCCCCCTGCGTTGCGCACGCTGACGGAGGCGGTGCCACTGCTGTTGCCCTGGATCACCAGCTGGTCACCCAGCGAGGCATCGTCGCCCAGCGCGCGGTTGAACAGCCAGTGGCCATCGTTGCCGACATAGTCGCCGGTGACGGTCAGGGTCTTGAAGTCGCCGGTGGTGGGGGCGACGAAGGCGATGGTGCCGGCATGGTCCAGCGAACCGACGCTGGAACTGGAACGCACGTTCCATTGGCTGCTGCCGTCCATCGCCAGCTGCGCGACCTGGTAGCCCGAGTCGTTGCGCAGCGCGCCGTTGAACACGGTGGCGTTGCGCAGCGTCATCTGCACGTTGGCGGTGGCGCTGTCGACCACCACATCGCCGGTCAGGCGGCTGTTGTCGGCAGTGAAGAGAATGTCTGCGGTGGCGACCGAGCTTCCGTCGGTGAACACCGTGTCGCTCACCCGCAGCAGGCGGCCACCGTCGAGGTTGCCCTGTCGGCGCGCGATGACATCGGTGTTGTTGAGTGTCAGCTCGTGGTTGCTGCCCTGCAGCCACAGGGCGGGCCCATCCTGGGTCTGCAGGCTGCTGTTGTTGAACACCAGGCGGTCCCAGTACGGCCCGAACACCGTGATGTAGGAGCGATAGGCACCCGAATTCGTGCCCTGCGCATGGATGCTCAGGTTGTCGGCGGTGAGCTTGGCCGTGTTCATCTGCACGATGCCGAACGAGGATGCACCCAGCGTGGTGATCGAGCCTCCGTCCAGCTGCGCATCGGCCGTGCTGCCGCCAAGGAAGACGCCGCCGCCGCCGGTGCCGTAAGTGGTGATGTCCAGGTTCTTGGCGCGGATGCGCGAGTAGGGCGTCGGTGGATTGCTGCCCGAGGCACGCAGGCCGTAGACACCATCGCCGTGGGTATCGATGCTGCCGCCGGTGATCGTGGCGGTACCACCCCAGACGTCCACGCCATGGCCGTAGCCGTTGTCGCCATAGGTGCTGATCGTGGTATCGGTGAGGTCGGCCAGCGAGTCCGCGCCGGACAGCCAGATACCGGAATAGCCGTCGCGCACGGTGAAGTGGGCACCGTTGGTGGTCAGCCTGGCCCAGCTGTTGACGTTGACGCCGTAACCGCCGACGGTCTCGAAACGGCCGCCGGTGATATCGGCGGTGGAGTACACGCGGTTGCCACTGTTGCCGAGCAGGCGGATGCTGCTGCCGCTGCTGCTGGCACTGCCACCTACGATCTGCAGCGTGCCACCGTTGTCGATGTCGAAGTAGCCGTTGACCACGTCCACGTCGCGCAGCGACAGCACGCTGCCGCTGCCGTCGGAGGACAAACGGCCGCTGTAGCCGCTGCTGGCTTCGGCGAAGGTCATCTTCAGCGATTCCAGCGACAGCAGTGCGCCTCCCTCGGCGTACACCGCACTGTTGGCACCGCCGTTGATCTCCGTACCGGCCACGTGCAGCTCGCTACCACGCCCAGTGGAATACAGCGCGTGCCCACCGCTGCTGACACGGCCACCGTTCAACCACACCTTGCCGCCGCCGGTGGCGTTGACCGTGCCGTAGCCGGAGCCGTTGCGGAAGGCATCGATGATGAGATTGTTGGCGCGGATCACGCTGCCCGCACCGCTGGCGTTCAGCGCATAGCCGACGCTGGCGCTGCCGTTGCCGAGCTGCAGCAGGCCGCCTTCAAGCAGGACGCTGCCCCCGGCACTGGCAAGGATGCCACTGCCTCCGCCGGTGATCGAGATGCGGCTGCCATCGATCGTAGCGCTGCTGCCGGCACCACTGGCCTCCAGCGCGTAGCCGCTGGCGCTGTGCTGCAGGGTGTCGTCGGCACCCAGCTGCAGGCTGCCACCATCGGTAACCTTCAACGGGCCCTGCAGTTCGGCCGCATGCACGGGCAGGGCGGCCCACAGGGCGCTGGCCAGCAGGCTGGGAATCAGGGGAAGGCGTGCCACGCGCGCGCAGGCGGGCGCACGGCGGCGCCGTGGGGGAGAGGCGTTCATGCTGTTGGATTCCTGTGGCAGGGCGCAGCGCGGCTGCGCGATCTGGCGCGGCAGGGCCGCGTCGCTGTGGAAACCGCGTGCGATGGCCGCTGCAGGCGCCATCCGGTTTCCCTCCCGCCGGTAAGGCGATGGCGACGGGAAATCGTCACCGTGGCGGGATGCATCCAGACTAGAAATCAGCCCTGTCCTATGGAATCAGGCGTTTCCTAAAGCACTTCGTGCCCGGCGCATGGGCCGGGCACGGTTCAGCGTTGTGGACGCCTCAGGCGAACAAGGACGCCTGCAGGCAGTACTCGATCAGCGCCTGGTCGCTGTCCACGCCCAGTTTGCGCATCGCGCTGATCTTCTGTGTGCTGACCGTCTTCGCGCTGCGCTGCAGTTGGCGGGCGATGTCGCCCACGCTCATGCCGCCGGTGAACAGGCGGATCACTTCCAGTTCCCGTGGAGAAAGGCGTGCCAGCACCACGGCGGCATCGGCCGGTTCCGCCGCGGCCACCGGCATCAGTCCGGGCGGGCGATAGATGCGGTCGGCCAGCACAGTGCGCAGCGCCTGTACGAGGCTGCCCAGGCCGTGGCTCTTGAGCACCACGCCGCCAGCGCCAGCGGCGTACATCGCCGCCACCAGCGAAGGATTGGAGACCATCGTCAATACCAGTACATGCGTGTCTGGGAAGCTGCGGCGCAGGAACGAGATCAGCTTGATGCCATCGCCGAAGCTGTCACCACCGGGCATGCTGTAATCGGTGATCACCGCATGCGGCTGGGTGCTCGTCATCAGCTCGATCAGTGTCACCGGATCGGCGGCCTCGCCGACCACGTCCAGGTCCAGCTCGCCTGCCAGCACATCGCGGATGCCGGCAAGCACGATCGGGTGGTCGTCAGCGATGAGGATGCGGGTGGTCATGGCAGTGTGGGCTTACGGAGAGGTGAGGAGGCGGCGACGTGCACCAATGGTTCCAGCAGCCGCTGCAGGCGCCGTTGGAAATGGCCGAGCGCCCCGGCCAGCGCAGGCAGCGTGTCGCCGTCGCCGATCTGTTGTTCGATCTGCTGGCCGTGTGCCACCAGTGCCGGTGCGCCGACGATCACCAGTGCGCCGCGGATGCGGTGCAGCACCTGTGCCACGCGTTCGGGCGAGGCATCGCCGATCGCCCGCTGCAGGCTGTCCAGGTCGGCCTGCATGGTCTGCACGAACAACGCCTGCATCTTTTCCGGAACCTGCAGGGGAGCATCGGCCTGTTCGTCGATGAGTTCGCTGTGCGGCCCGGCCGCGACCTGGGTCAGCAGGCGCTGCAGTGCTGCCAGGGTGATCGGCTTGACCAGCACTCCCTGCATGCCTGCCTCGTGGCAGCGTTGCCGTTCGGCCGGATCGGCGTTGGCGGTTGCGCCATGGATCGGAACGCCAACCCCACGCGCGCGCAGTGCACGGGCCAGGCCGTAACCGTCCAGTCCTGGCATGTTGAGATCGGTCAACACCAGGGCGAAAGGACGCTGCGGCCAATAGCGCAGCGCTTCATTGCCGTCGCTGGCGACCACGGCGTGGCAGCCGAGCTGCTCCAGCTGGTCACGCAGGATCGCCTGGTTGATCGGGTTGTCTTCGGCGACAAGTACCTGCAGCCCGAACCTGCGTGTTGCGGGCAGACGCCCGTTGACCTCGGCGGGCAGCGCTCGCCCGGCCGCGGCCGCTACCGCCATCACGATCGCATCCAGGCGATGCACGCCGACCTGCCAATGTCCCTGCACCTGTTGCGGCTGCATTCCGCCTTCGCGGCAGGCCACCACCTGCGGGCCATTCCACGCAGGCGCGCCCTCGTCCAGCACAAGGTCGAGCATCACCATGCCAGGGTCGACAAGCAGCGGCGCATCGTCGCGGTACACGCTGGCCTGTGCGCCACGCTGCTGCAGCCGATCGCATATCGATTGTGCAAACTCGCGGACGCTGCCGCGAACCTGCACCGGCAGCCCTGCCGGCAACTGCGGTGAAGCCGCCTGCAGTGGGTCGGGCGTTGCCTCAGGCAGCGGCAGTTCGACCGAGAAACTGCTGCCCAGGCCGCTTTCGCTGACCACCCGCAGGTGGCCGTCCATCATCGCGGTCAGGTGTGCGCAGATCGCCAGGCCCAGTCCGGTGCCACGCATGGCATCGGTGCCCGGGTTGGCCTGGAAGAAGGGTTCGAACAGATGTGCCTGGTGCTCGCTGGCGATGCCGATGCCGGTATCGGCCACCTGCCAGCGCAGCCAGCAGCGATCATCGACGTGCTGCGCACCCAGGCGCACCACGACCCGACCGCTGTCGGTGAACTTCAGCGCATTGCTGATCAGGTTGTTGAGGATCTGGCGGATGCGCGCGGCATCACCGTTGACCGCAGCCGGCACGTCCGGGTCGATGCAGGCGTAGAACTGCAGGCCCTTGTGTGCGGCGGCTGCGGCGTAGGAGTCCAGTGCGTCCTCGGTCAACCGCACCGGATCGAAGGCGCCGGGTTCCAGGCTCAGCTGGTCGGCCTCGGCCTTGCTGACATCCAGGATGTCGCTGATCAGCTGCATCAAGGTCGATGACGAGCGCTGGATCGTGTCCAGATAGTCCTGCTGGCGCGCATCCAGCGGGGTCAGGCCAAGCAGCTCCAGCGTGCCGAGCACGCCGTACAGCGGGGTGCGTATCTCATGGCTCATGGTGGCCAGGAACTGGCTTTTGGCCCGGTTGGCCTGGTCGGCCGCACGCCGTGCCTGCTGCAGCACCTGCTCGGCCTCGTGCTGGCTGCTGAGATCGATGAACAGGCACAGCACAGCGGGTTCGCCGCGATAGCGCGCGGGCGTGGCGGTGATCAGCAGGTGGCGGTTGTCCGGCGCGGTGTAGGCCATGCCGTCACCTGCGGTAGTGCCGCCGGCGGCGAGCACGCTGCGTCGCCAGGGCCCGTGCCAGCCACCCTCGGCGTGGTCTTCCCCCAGCCACTGGCGCGCCAGCGCGTTGTCCAGCAGCACGCGGCCATCGGTACGGCGCAGCAGGCACAATCCGATCGGTGCGTTGTCGAGGATGGTTCGGCTGAAGGCTTCGCTTTCCAGCAACCGCGCATGGTTGCGGCGCAGTGGCTCGATCACCGAGCGCCGGTAGGCGCGCAGGATCAGCACGCCACCGGTGGCCAGCAGCAGTGCCACCACCATGCTGCCCAGCAGGGGCCCGCGCGGGTGCTGGAACACCTGTTGCCAGCCCACGTGATACACCGCCAGCCAGCCGTGTTCGCTGCGCATGCGGAACAGCAGGCCGTCCAGTCCCGCGCGCCACGACGTAGCGGCGCGGCTGGCATCGCTGGCATCACCGAGCAGCAGGCGGCCGTTGCCATCGAACAGTGACATCCGTTCGAACACCGGCGTACCCATCACCTGGCGGTAGTCATCGACGCGGCCGGGATCCAGCAGGCAGGCCACGGCGGCCAGTGACTCGTCCTCGTTCTCGCCCCACAGGCGGGCATCCTGCGGCGCGTGCGCGATGGCAAGCAGCCGGGTCTGGCCTTCGCGCCAGGCCACCGGTGTCCAGACCACGCTGCCGCGGCGCAGCGCTGGACGTTCGCGCAGCACCTGGTGGATGGCGGCCAGTGCCGGCTGCAGGTGATGCGGGCTGCTCTGGCCCGGATCACCACGCGTTGTCTGGATCGGCGCAAGCAGGCCACGGCGGCCCTGGCCATCGACCAGCAGGCATTGCGGAGGCGGAAACCGGGACGCCGCCCAGAAGGCGCCGTAGAAGCGCAGGAAGCGGTCGCCCAGTTCGTCCGCTGCCTGTGCCGAAGCGCCGCTGTCGGCACCGATCCGGGCGAAACTGGCGAACAAGGGGCTGGGCGGCGCACGCGAGGCAGATTCGTCCACTGGCTGCCCGCGACTGCCCACGTCATGCAGGCGCCATTGCCGCAGGAAGCGGTCCTGTTCCTGCAGCGTGCCGTCCAGGCGACGGAAGTGATAGCGGATCTTGCTCTGTTCTTCGTTGAACAGCTGGCTGCCGGTGGACAGCAGCAGGCCGGCCTGCAGGGTTGCCAGCACCACCACGCCAATCAGCAGGGCATGTACGCGCAGGGAGCGGCGGGCGAGTCGGCGTACGGGAGCGGCCTCGGCCGGCATGGGCAGGTCTCGGAGCAGTAGGCGGTCGATGGCGGCCCGAAGGGCCCGGGGCACGGCCGGTACCGCCGCGCAGAGAGGATCGTCAATGACTCTTGATGGGATTGTGAAGCCTTTCAGCCTCGACTGTCAGCGCGATGCTGCACGGCTGCCGCGCGCGCCCTCATCCGGAGCATCTTCGCCCAGCAGTCGGGTGAAGTCGTCGGAGGGCAGCGCCTGCGAAATCAGGAAGCCCTGCACCTGGTTGCAGCCAAGCTGGCGCAGCGCGGCCAGATCGGCATCGCTCTCCACGCCTTCGGCAACGATGGTCAGGCCAAGCTGGTTGGCCAGCGCGATCACGGTGGTCAAGGTCAGGTGCAGGGCGGGATCGCGCGCGCAGCCGCTGACCAGCGCACGATCGATCTTGACCTCGGTGAAGGGAGTGTTGACCAGGTTGTGCACCGAGCTCAGGCCTTGGCCGAAGTCGTCCTGGGCCAGGCCGAATCCCTTCATCCGCAACCGGCACGCGCCTGCATAGAAGTCGCTGACGTGGCGGGTGGTGCTGTTTTCCATCAGTTCGAAGCACAGATCAGCTGGATTACCGCCCGCGGCCAAGGTCAATGCCAGCAGCTCATCGGGAAGGTCGGACTGCTCCAGCAGATGCGGTGGCAGGTTGATCGATACCGGTACGCGGAATCCCTGGGAGCGCCAGCGCGCCTGTGCCTTGATGCTGGCGGTGAGCATCGCGCGAAGCAGTTCGCCCTCCAGGCCATGGCGGCACAGTGCCGGCAGGAAGCTTCCAGGCGCCAGTGTTCCGAGCTGCGGATGGCGCCAGCGCACCAGCGCCTCGGCGGCAACCACGCGCCCGGACTGCAACGACTTCTTCGGCTGGAACCAGGCGGTCAGGCTGCCGTCGGCCAGCGCCTGCCGCAGCTGCACCGCGTCCGGTTCCGGAGCCAGTGCAGCCGGGCTGGTGCGCACGGCTGGCCGGGCCTGCGCCAGTGCATCGAGCAGCGCATCGACATCGCTGGCGGCGACCGGCTTGGCCAGCAGCCCGACCACGTCCAGGCCCAGGGATTCGGCCATCAACCGCGCCGAACTCATCATCCGCCGCGAAGCTGCGCTGACCACGGCAAGCCGCGGCGGGCGCGGCTGCGCGGCCAGTGCCTGGATGAACTGGATGCCATCCTGGCCGGGCATCAACAGATCGCTCACCACCAGGTCATAGGCCTGGCAGGCACACAGGGCGATAGCCGCGTCCACGTCTTCGCAGGCGTCGACCTGCACGCCGGCGCGCGCGCTGAACAGATTGACGAGATAGCCGCGTTGGAACGGCTGGTCTTCCAGGATCAGGACACGGCGGGTCATGCGGGATCTCCTTGGCGAACGGCGGAAAGCGCCTGACGCAGGCGTGCGATATCGATGGGTTTGCTCAGGTAGCCCTGCATGCCGCTGGCCAGGCAGCGCTCGCGCTCCTCGGCGGTAGCATTGGCGGTGGCGCCGATCACCGGCAGCAGGGTGCCCTCCGCCCGCAGCTGGCGCGCCAGGGCGTGGCCGTCCATGCGCGGCATGTTGATGTCGGTGACCACCAGGTCGAAGTCATGGGCCTGGCACAGCTGCAACGCCTCGACCCCATCCTGCGCAAGCTCCACTTCGCAGCCCAGGGCCTGCAGCTGTTCGGCCAGGATCACCCGGTTGATGGGATTGTCCTCCACGGCCAGCACCCGCAGTCCCAGCGGGCCCGGTTGCACATCGCGCGCTGCGGTCGGCAGCGTTGCGCATTGGCGCTGCTGGCGCGCGACCGCCAGGGCGATCGAGGACATGCCATGCAGGGTGACCAGCAGCGCGCCATCGGCGGTGGGGGCGGGTTGGTCGCCACCATCGATCGAGGCCAGCACCCGCGGTCCCTGCCAGGCCAACGGCTGTTCCGCCTCGCCATCCATCAGGATCGCGCCGGCGTGGTCGAGCAGGGCAGGATCGCCCTGCAGCGGCTGCGCATTGGCACCCCAGCGGCGCAGCCAGCCACAGGCACTGTCGACCAGCTCGCGATCGCGGCCGCGCACGTAGACCGGCGGTTCGGCCAGCAATGCGGGGCCATCCTCGGTCGCCGCCAGCACCGGCAAGGGCAGGCGCACGGTGAAACTGCTGCCCAGTCCCGGTTCGCTGACCACGCGCAGTTCGCCACTCATCAAGCGCACCAGGCGGTCGCTGATCGACAGGCCCAGCCCGGTGCCCTGCGCACTGGCAGCGCCACGGACCTGACGGAAGGGCTCGAACAGGCGTGCCTGTTCCTCGGTGGCGATGCCCACGCCGGTATCGGTGACCTGCCAGGCCAGCACGCTCGACTCGCCTTCGCGCTGCACCAGCCGTACACGCAGCACCACCCGGCCATGCTCGGTGAACTTGATGGCATTGCTGAGCAGGTTGCCGAGCACCTGGCGGATCCGGTCGGCATCACCGAGCACCCGTGTCGGCAACCGGGGATCGGTGCAGACCAGTACCTGCAGGCCCTTGCGCGTCGCCGCAGCGGCGAAGCTGCGCAGCACGCTCTCGGTCAGCTCGCGCGGCGAGAACGATGCCGGCTCCAGGCTCAGCTGGCCCGATTCGATCTTGGACACATCCAGCACGTCGCTGATCAGTTGCAACAGCACCGACGAGGAACTCTCGATGGTGCGCAGGTACTGCGACTGGCGCGCATCCAGGGGCGTGCGACCGAGCAGCTCCAGCGTGCCAAGCACCCCGTACAGCGGCGTGCGGATCTCATGGCTCATGGTCGCCAGGAACGCGCTCTTGGCCTGGTTTGCGGCGTCGGCCGCCTGCCTTGCCGAAGACAGCGCTGCCTGCGCCTGGCGATGGCGTGAGATGTCATGGAAAACGCACAGCAGCACGTCGTCATCCTGGTAGCGGCAGGCCGCATGCAGCACCTGCAGTTGGCGACCGTCGCGTGCGGTGAACTCCAGGCCGCGACCGCGTTCACCGGCATGCCCGCGCCACGGTGCCTGCCAATCGCTGTCCGCGCCGTCCTCGCCCAGCCAGTCGCGCAGCAACTGGTTGGACAGCAGCAGCTGACGGTCGCTGCGACGCAGGACACAGATGCCGACCGGCGCCAGGTCGATCACCGTGGAACTGAAATCCAGGCTTTCCAGCAGGCGCCGGTGCTGCAGCAGGGCCGGCTGGATCAACTGGCGGTCGACACGTCGCCGCAGCAGGCGCAGCGCGATGCCAGCCAGCAGCAGCAACACACTGCTGATCAGCAGCGAGGTCGCCATGTCGCCAAGCAGCAGGCGGGGAGGCAGGTGATAGACCAGCCGCCAGCCGTCATTGCCTACGCCCTTCACCAAGGCCACGCCGCGGGGCAGGCCCATGCTCCAGAGCACGCCGAAACTGTCGTCCTGGCGCTGCTGCAGTGCTTTCCAGCCTGCGCTGTCCAGGCGTGGAGCCAGGCTCGACAGGGCGGGCTGCCCGTCGCGGTCCAGCAGGGCGTAGCCGCCGATGCCCTGGCCATCGATCATGTCCGAGGCGGCCGCACTGTCCAGCAGCAGTATCAACCACTGGCCCGGTTGCGGTCCGGCCTGTACCGGTTGTGCCAGGGCGACCCCGGCGTCGCCGGCGCGCAGCCAGTACACCGGATCGGTACCGGCAAGCGTGCCGCTGCGCTGCCGCAGTACGTGCAGCGTGGGCAGGCCGGCGATGTCCACGTCGGCCTGGCCGCCGGCCAGCCAATGCGTTCCCTGCGCGTCGACCAGCAGCAGATGGGTCTGCAGGGTCTGCAGCGTGTGTTCTGCGCGCGGCGACAGCAGCAGGCGCTGGCCCGGCTTTCCACCCGGCCCGTCCAGCGGCAGCTGGCGTACGACCTCGCTGGACGGCGCCAACGGATCACCCACCACCACCGAATCGCCCAGATAGCGCAGCAGGGCCTCACGCTGGTCGAAGTAGATCTGCGCCCTGTACGCGGCGGCATTCATGTCGCGGCGGTGGCTGGAGATATCTTCGGTCAACGCGGTCAGCAGGTAGAAGCCGGTGGCGGCAGCCAGGCACAGGAACACGCACACCGTCAGCCAGCGCAGCAGCACCGAAGCGGTGGTCGGCGGTGCGACCAAGGGCAGGGAAGGGCGAGGGAATCGGAACATGCACCGATCCTAGGGAGGACGGTCACCCGCCCGGAATCAGCCATGTCCTAAAAAGCGGCGTGCCCGCCGTGGAGGAGGCCGCCGGCGGGGAACCGTTCAGGCTGGGGCAGCGGCTGGCGGTCAAAAAAAAGACCCCCGCCGAAGCGGGGGTCTGTGGCGGGCTACCAGCAGGGCGGCCCTTACAGCGCGCTGCCACCGAACTTGTGGGTGTACTGCAGGTTGATGGTGCGGCCGACGCTGTCGAACCAGGACACGTCGTAGTACGGGTACGCCGTGTAGGTATTGTCCTTCGGCGGCATCTTGTTGAACACATTGACCACCGACAGCGACAACCGCGAGTGATCGTCGAAGCGGTACTGCAGCGAAGCGTTGTAGCGGTAGGTCGCCTTGATCCAGGGGCTGTCGCCGTTTTCCTCGTCGAACACCTGGTCGTAGCTGTCCGAGGTCGGCAGCCTGCCCAGGCGCGAGCCGTACACGGTGGCCGACCAGGCGTCCTTTTCCCACGTCACGCTGACGCTGGTCTTGGTGCGGGGAATATCGAAGCCGCTGTTGATCGCGAACTGGTCTTCGGTCACATCACCGGCATAACGCTGGAAATCATGCTTCTTCACCCAGGTGTGGGTGCCATTGAAGATGAAGTCGCCAATGCCGGTCTGCAGGCGGTAGCGCAGGCCGACGTCGATGCCGGAGGTGGACTCGCGCGCCACGTTGATCGGATTGACGTGCACACCGTACAGACGGCCGTCGGCGGTGCGGGTGATGCGGGCCAGGGCGTCCACGCAGGTCGGCGAGCCGATGTCGGCGCCGCCCAGGCGGCAGTTCGCTTCGTTGGCCAGGATCGTACGCACGTCCATGTCCTGAACCTGGTCGCGCATGTCGATGTTGAACCAGTCTGCCGACAGGTCCAGGCCGGCAGCCGGCGACCAGACGAAGCCAGCGCTCCAGGAAGTGCTGGTTTCCGGTTCCAGCTCGCGGTTGCCGCTGCGGCTGCGGATCACGTTGCGCTCGTAGTCGGCGCAATCATCGGCGGCGTCGGCGCGGCAGTTGTACAGATCCTCCGCGCTGGTCTCGTCGTTGCCCGGGCCGGCGAACACATAGTGCAGGTCCGGCGCACGGAACGCGGTGCCGTACGAGCCGCGCACCAGCAGCGTGTCGATCGGGCGCCATTCCAGGCCGCCGCTCCAGGTCGCCTTGCCGATGGTGTGGCCCGAATAGCGGTACTGGTCGTAACGGCCGGCCACGCTCAGGTTGACCGTTTCATGCAGCGGCATGCGCAGCTCGGCGGCAGTCGCCCAGCGGTTGCGCGAGCCCTTGCCGTCCGAATCCTTCCAGCTGTAGTAGTAATAGCCGGTCGCCAGCGGGTCCGGGTTGAGCGCATAGGCCTGCTGGCCCACTTCCACCGTCGCGGCAAAGCCGGCATCGCCACCGGGCAGGGTGAACAGCGAACCATTGGTCAGGGTCAACGCCGCCGTCTCGGTGCGCGACTTCGGCGTATAGGTGGTGCGTGCGGCGATCGAATCGTACTCGGCACGGGTCAGCGGCCGGTACAGGCGCGACGGATCGGCGTTGTAGATGGGGAAGCCGTCCTCGTCCTCGCCCAGCTGCGGGCCCAGGAACAGGTCGTTGGCCTTGGATGCAATGATCTGCGCCCAGCTGATCCGCGACTGGTACTGCGAATGGCTCAGTGCTGCTTCGTAGTCCCAGTTGCCGATCAGGTTGCCCTTGAAGCCGGTGGTCACGCTGAAGGTCTTCTGCGTGCTGCGCACCATCGCATTGTCCAGCCCGCCCATTTCCTCGGGCGAGAACTGGCGCTGCCAGAACTCGATCTCGCCGGTGGCTTCATTGTTGAAGTAACCCGACTCATCGCCGTCGGCGGCCATGCGGCCCCACTTGGTGACATCGCGCATCAGCGACATCGTGTGGTAGCCCAGCTGCACGTCGGCAAACCACTGCTGGCCGTTGTCGAAGTCGTAGCTGAGCGAGGCATAGCCGTTGGCGCCGCGGCGCTTGCTGAGGATGGTGCCGTAGCCGATCGCGCTGTCGCTGCCGCAGTAATAGCCGTAGCGCGGACGGAACGCGCGGTAGGTGCTGCCCTGGTTCTGCCCGGCCAACGCCTCGCAGGTTGCCGCGCCCGGGTCCAGGTAGTCATCGTTGTAATCGGTGCGCAGGTAGGAACGACGGGCGATGCGCGCGCCTTCGGTCGGGCCGTCCTGCGTCGAGTCCTGGATGTCGCGGTCGTAGGCCCACAGCGGCGTCTGCGACTGCAGTTCGACGCTGTACACCGCGTTGAAGTTGCCGCTGCTGAAGCCGCTGGCCAGGCTCATGTCGAACGACTCACCACCGCCTTCGGTGGTGGTGCCCATGCGCATGTCGATGGTGCTGCCATCGGCCTGCTTCTTCAGGATGAAATTGACCACGCCGGCGATCGCATCCGAGCCGTAGATGGCTGACGCACTGCCGGTCAGCACTTCAATGCGGTCGATCATGCCCAGCGGAATGTTGGACACATCGGTGAAGTTGCTGCGGCCCTTGAACGGCATCGGGAAGTCGGCGATGCGACGGCCGTTGACCAGCACCAGGGTGTGGTTCGGCCCCAACCCGCGCAGGTCGACCTGCTGCGCACCCGGCGAGAAATCGGCCCCTCCGGAGGACTGCTGGCTCTGCGTCTCACCGCCGTTCTGGGTCATCGCGCGCAGTACGTCCGGCACGGTGGTGAAGCCGCTGGAGCGGATCTGCTCTGCGTTGATGACAGTGATCGGCGCCGGTCCTTCCACCTGGGCGCGCGGGATGCGTGAGCCGGTCACCTGCACCGCATCCAACTGTTGTACCGAAGAGGAAGCGGGAGTCTGTGCCGCCGCCGAAGCAGCAACGCCCATCAACGCCAGCTGGATCGACCACGCCATCGCCTGTCTACGCATGAGAAATTCTCGGAAGTAATGCCGGCCCACAGAGGAGGGGCCCTGTCCCCCATTCACATTTCAGGAATGGGCGCGCGCATTTAACGCCTTTTTTATGTCCTTGACTACTGGGGATAGGTCTGGCAAAGAGTGAAAACGGTTGCAGGCCGTTTTTGTTCAGGGAGATCAGAATGCGACGCCTTCGCTACGGGCTGCGTGGCCCGCTCATCGCCTTGCTGCTGTCGGCGCTCTTCTGCTCATCGCCAGCGGCGGCACAGGAACTGATGGACCCGGGCTTCGCCTACTACGAAGTGGGCGATCTGGATGCACCGCGGCCTGGCCCGCGAGCCCCCGCGATGATGCTGATGGGCGGTGGCGAATGGGTGCCTGAAGCCTTCCAGTGGTGGCTGCGCCAGGCCGGCAATGGCCGTGTGCTGATCCTGCGCGCCTCCGGCACCGATGAGCTGCAGGACCGTCTGTACCGGGAGATTGGCGGCACCACCGCCGTGCAGACCCTGGTGTTCGACAACCGCCGCGGCGCCGATGACCCGGCCGTGCTGCGGGTCGTTGCGGCGGCCGATGCGATCTTCATCGCCGGCGGCGACCAGTCCCGCTACATCCGCTTCTGGAAGGGCACCGCGCTCAATCGCGCGCTGAATGCCCACGTGCGCGCCGGCAAGCCGATTGCCGGCACCAGCGCCGGGCTGGCCATCCTCGGCGGCTACGCCTATGGCGCGCTGGACGGCGGCAGCATCGATTCGGCCAGCGCCATGGCCGACCCGATGGGCGAGGCGGTGACCCTGGACCGCGGCTTCCTGCAGTTGCCCTACCTGCAGCGGGTAGTCACCGACACCCACTTCGACAAGCGCGACCGTCTCGGTCGCCTGATCGTGTTCGTGGCCCGCGCCGCGCATGACAGTGGTGACCCGGACATGGTCGGCATCGGCGTCGACGAAGACACGGCCCTGTGCGTGGAGCCTGACGGCCAGGCCCAGGTCTACAGCGCCGACGGCGAAGGCAAGGTCTGGGTGGTCAGCCCCGGACGCGACGCCGACCGGCTGGTGGTAGGCGAGCCCCTGCGCTTCCATGCGGTACCGGTCACCGTGGTCGCCAGCGGCAGTCGCATGCGCCTGGACGACCTGCAGGCCGATGCGGCCTACCAGGCTTTGGCTGAAATCAGCGATGGCGAGATTGAAGTCGTCCGCCAATGATCCGGTAGCGCCGGGCCATGCCCGGCGGATGCCGTCGCGCTGTGCCTTCCAACGGGCATGGCCCGACGCTACCGTGCAATCCAATCCTTGTCCTGCTGGAGACCTGCTTCCATGAAACTGCGCCTGGCGCTGTCCGCGCTGTTGTCCCTGCCACTGCTGGCCCAGGCCGCACCCACCGCATCACCGCTGCTGGTCATCCACGGCGGTGCCGGGGTGGAGCGCAAGGATCTCTCCGCGGCAGAAGAACAGGCCGCGCGCGCTGCGCTGAAGGCGGCATTGCTGAAGGGCCATGCCGAACTTGCAGCAGGGCGTCCGGCACTGGCGGCGGTCACCGCAGCCATCACCGTGCTCGAGGATGATCCGACCTTCAACGCGGGCAAGGGCGCGGTGTTCACCCACGAAGGCCGCAATGAACTGGACGCGGCGGTGATGGACGGCGCCACCCAGGCGGCCGGAGCAGTGGCCGGCGTGCAGCGCGTGCGCAACCCGATCCTCCTCGCGCAGGCGGTGATGCAGAAATCCAGGCACGTGATGATGGTGGGGCAGGGCGCCGAAGCCTTCGCCACCGAACAGGGCGTGACCCTGGTCGACCCTTCCTACTTCCGCACCGACAAGCGCTGGCAGCAGCTGCAGCGTGCATTGAAGGAAGAAGCGAGCGGGCAGGCGCATGCCGACCTGGAAACCGCAAAGCACTTCGGCACGGTCGGTGCGGTCGCCCTGGATGCACAGGGGCATCTTGCTGCAGGCACCTCCACTGGCGGCATGACCAACAAGCGCTATGGACGTGTCGGCGATTCGCCGATCATCGGTGCCGGCACCTGGGCCGATGCGCGTTGTGCGGTGTCGGGTACCGGTTGGGGCGAGTACTACATCCGTACCGCGGCAGCCCATGAGATCTGCGCGCGCATGCGCTACCTCGGTCAGTCGCCGGAACAGGCGGGCAAGGGCGTGATCAACGACGCGATTCCGCAGATGGGCGGCGATGGCGGGGCGATCGTGCTCTCTGCAGATGGAAAAGCGGCAGCGCCGTTCAACACCCAGGGCATGTATCGGGGCTGGATCGGGGCCGATGGCGTTGCCCATGTGGCCATCTTTGCCGACGAGACAATCGCGCTGCCTTGAGCAGACCCTTGCGTATCAAGGGGTTTGCGACGCGCGTGAAAAAAAGTGAAAAAAAGCGTTGACAGACCCCCGCTTCATCTCCAGAATTGCGGGCTCACCACCACACACCGCAACGCTTCGGCGGCACGGAATGGGGTGGTAAGGAGGGATACCCAAGCGGCCAACGGGGGCAGACTGTAAATCTGCTGGCTTACGCCTTCGGTGGTTCGAATCCACCTCCCTCCACCAGCTTCACGTTGTGGCACATTCCCGGTGCGGGAGTAGTTCAATGGTAGAACCTCAGCCTTCCAAGCTGATGGTGCGGGTTCGATTCCCGTCTCCCGCTCCATTGAATGAACTTTGAATATTATCGAGTTCATGCCATAATGCAAAACTCGCTCACGTAGCTCAGTCGGTAGAGCACTTCCTTGGTAAGGAAGAGGTCGAAGGTTCGATTCCTTTCGTGAGCACCATCTACCAGCACCACACCAGACGAATTCGAGATAAGCAGCCATGGCCAAGGGTAAGTTCGAGCGCACCAAGCCGCACGTCAACGTCGGCACCATCGGTCACGTCGACCACGGCAAGACCACGCTGACCGCCGCACTGACCAAGATCGGTGCCGAGCGCTTTGGTGGCGAGTTCAAGGATTACTCCGCGATCGACGCCGCGCCGGAAGAAAAGGCGCGTGGCATCACGATCTCGACCGCGCACGTCGAATACGAATCCACTACCCGTCACTACGCCCACGTCGACTGCCCGGGCCATGCTGACTACGTCAAGAACATGATCACCGGTGCTGCCCAGATGGACGGCGCGATCCTGGTGTGCTCGGCCGCTGACGGCCCGATGCCGCAGACCCGCGAGCACATCCTGCTGTCGCGTCAGGTCGGCGTGCCGTACATCGTCGTGTTCCTGAACAAGGCCGACATGGTTGACGATGCCGAGCTGCTGGAACTGGTCGAAATGGAAGTCCGCGAGCTGCTGAGCAAGTACGACTTCCCGGGCGACGACACCCCGATCATCTCGGGTTCGGCCCGCCTGGCGCTGGAAGGCGACCAGAGCGACATCGGCGTGCCGGCCGTCATCAAGCTGGTCGAGGCGCTGGACACCTGGATCCCGACCCCGGAGCGTGACGTCGACAAGGCATTCCTGATGCCGGTCGAAGACGTGTTCTCGATCTCGGGTCGCGGTACCGTGGTGACCGGTCGTATCGAGCGCGGCGTGATCAAGGTCGGCGAAGAAATCGAAATCGTCGGCATCCGTCCGGTGCAGAAGACCACCGTGACCGGCGTGGAAATGTTCCGCAAGCTGCTGGACCAGGGCCAGGCAGGCGACAACGCCGGTCTGCTGCTGCGCGGCACCAAGCGTGACGACGTCGAGCGTGGCCAGGTTCTGGCCAAGCCGGGTTCGATCAAGCCGCACACCAAGTTCGACGCCGAAGTGTACGTGCTGTCGAAGGATGAGGGCGGCCGTCACACCCCGTTCTTCAAGGGCTACCGTCCGCAGTTCTACTTCCGCACCACCGACATCACCGGTGCGGTCGAGCTGCCGGAAGGCGTCGAGATGGTGATGCCGGGCGACAACGTGAAGATGGTTGTCACCCTGATCAACCCGGTCGCCATGGACGCCGGCCTGCGCTTCGCCATCCGCGAAGGTGGCCGTACCGTCGGTGCTGGCGTGGTTGCCACCATCCTCGAGTAAGCCTGCATGCCGGCGGTCGCATAGCGCTGCCGGTCTGGCGAGTGGCGGGCCGGGAACCTCGGTCCGCCTTCGCCGTCTAAGGGAAGGCAAGTTTTCAACGTACGCCAGTAGCTCAATTGGCAGAGCAGCGGTCTCCAAAACCGCAGGTTGGGGGTTCGAGTCCCTCCTGGCGTGCCATCTGCCCACCTTACCGAGCGGCCCTGCCGCTAAAGCAGACACAGCCTGATGAATAGCAAGATCGAACATTCCAAGGACACCTCCGCGCAAGGCGGGGATATCGTCAAGTACGTCCTCGCATCGCTGCTGGTGCTGGCAGGTCTGTTCGTCTGGTTCTGGTTCTCCGCCGACTCCGGTCGCGCTGCCCAGCTGGGCGCGTGGGCGGGTCAGCTGCGTGCGTTGGCGGTCGTGGTCGGCCTGGTTGGCGGTATCGGCGTGTTCATGCTGACCGGCAAGGGGCGCGACACCCGCGAATTCCTCTCCGAGTCGCGTTTCGAACTGCGTAAAGTGGTTTGGCCGACCCGTCAGGAAGCCATTCGCATGACCTGGGTGGTGATTGTCGTCGTCCTGATCCTCAGCCTGCTGCTGGGTGGGTTCGACTTCTTCATCCAGAAACTGACTCAGTGGTTCCTGAGCCGCTAAGGAGAAATGCATGAAGCGTTGGTACGTCGTTCACGCCTATTCGGGCTTCGAGAAGTCGGTGGCGCAGGCTCTGCGCGATCGCATCGCCCGTGACGGCATGGAAGAGCGCTTCGGCGACGTCCTGGTTCCGACCGAGGAAGTAATCGAAATGCGCGCCGGCCAGAAGCGCCGTTCCGAGCGCAAGTTCTTCCCGGGTTACGTGCTGGTCCAGATCGAGACCCACGAAGAAGCGGGCATTCCGCGCATCGACAACGAAAGCTGGCACCTGGTCAAGGAAACCCCGCGCGTCATGGGCTTCATCGGCGGAACCGCCGATCGTCCGCTGCCGATCGCCGATTCCGAGGCCGAGTCGATCCTGAACCGTGTCCAGGAAGGTGTCGAGAAGCCGCGTCCGAAGGTGCTGTTCGAACCGGGCCAGATGGTCCGCGTCACCGACGGTCCGTTCAACGACTTCAACGGTGTGGTCGAAGAAGTCAATTACGAGAAGAGCCGTCTGCGCGTCTCGGTGCTGATCTTCGGTCGCGCCACCCCGGTCGAGCTCGAGTTCGGTCAGGTCGAAAAGGCCGTCTGACCAGAATTCACGTGCCGCTTCAGGCATGTGAAGGAAAAACCTGATATGCTGCGCGGCTCCCGTTGGGAAGCTGGCGGGACGAGGCCACCGAAAGGTGGCCTTCGGCATGATTTCAAAACGCGATGCCGGGACGCGTGATTCCCGGTCCGATGGGGAGCCTGTTGTCGCAAGGCGCTAGCACCCGGAGAGTACTCACATGGCAAAGAAAGTTGTCGGTTATATCAAGCTGCAGGTGAAGGCCGGTCAGGCCAACCCCTCGCCGCCGGTCGGTCCTGCGCTGGGTCAGCGCGGCCTGAACATCATGGAATTCTGCAAGGCCTTCAATGCCGCCACGCAGAAGCTCGAGCCGGGTCTGCCGGTTCCGGTGATCATCACGGCCTATTCGGACCGTACGTTCACCTTCATCACCAAGAGCACCCCGGCCACCACCCTGCTGAAGAAGGCCGCTGGCATCTCGTCGGGCTCCAAGCGCCCGAACACCGAGAAGGTCGGCAAGGTCACCCGTAAGCAGCTGGAAGAGATCGCCAAGGCGAAGGAACCGGATCTGACTGCCGCCGATCTGGACGCCGCCGTGCGTACCATCGCTGGCTCTGCCCGTTCCATGGGCCTCGTGGTGGAGGGTTAAGAAGATGGCACAGACCAAGCGTGAGAAGGCCATCAAGGCCGCTATCGTTCCGGGCAAGGCATACGCCTTCGAGGACGCGATCAACATCCTGAAGACCGCCACCAAGGCCAAGTTCGTCGAGTCGATCGACGTTGCGGTGCGCCTGGGCGTCGACGCGAAGAAGTCCGACCAGCAGGTTCGTGGCTCCACCGTGCTGCCGGCAGGTACCGGCAAGTCGGTCCGCGTCGCTGTCTTCGCTCCGGCCGGTGCCAAGGCTGACGAAGCCCTGGCCGCTGGCGCCGAAGCCGTCGGCATGGACGACCTGGCCGAGAAGATGCAGGCCGGCGATCTGAACTACGACGTCGTGATCGCGACCCCGGACGCAATGCGCGTCGTCGGCAAGCTGGGCACCGTGCTGGGCCCGCGCGGCCTGATGCCGAACCCGAAGGTCGGCACCGTCTCCCCGAACCCGGGTGAGGCTGTGAAGAATGCCAAGTCGGGTCAGGTGCGTTACCGCACCGACAAGGCCGGCATCATCCACTGCACCATCGGCAAGGCCGACTTCGCCGAAGACGCGCTGAAGTCGAACCTGACCGCGCTGCTGCTGGACCTGATCAAGGCCAAGCCGGCTACCTCGAAGGGCACCTACCTGCAGAAGGTTTCGGTCAGCTCGACGATGGGCCCGGGCGTCACCGTCGACCAGTCGTCGCTGAGCCTGAAGTAATCGTTTCAAGCGGTCGCGGGGTCCCTCGGGTCCCGCGACCGTGACATTTGAAGGCATCGCCGGCAACCCATCGCCGGTGGTAGCCGTCAAAGACCGCAGGTGCGGTCGTGGCATGCCGGCGACGGGCAGGGAAGCTCGATTTGGCAGGGAGTCGCCGCCGGAGCAGTCACGAACGCTTAATCGATTCCCCGGAATCACCCTGCGTAGATGGTGCCCTTCTGGAGTTTTTCTGGTTCACGCACGTCTGGGGTTACCCAGGTTGGCCCACTCCAGGTCTAGAACGGCCCACCCCCCGGAACATCATTCCGATGTTCCCGGCGTCCAGGACGGATGCCGCACAGGACCGCACACGGCAGGAGCCGTAAGCGGAGTTCAATCGGAGGAGTGCAATGGCTCTCAATCTGTCCCAGAAGCAAGAAGTAGTCGCGGAGCTGGCAGACATCGCCGCCAAGGCCCACTCCTTGATCGCAGCCGAATACGCTGGCACCACGGTCGCCCAGATGACCGCGATGCGCAAGCAGGCTCGTGAAACCGGCGTTTTCTTGAAAGTTGTCAAGAACACCCTGGCTTCGCGTGCTGTTGAAGGCACCGAGTTCGCAGTCGCACAGGACCAGATGGTTGGTCCGCTGCTGTACGCGTTCTCGCTCGAGGAGCCCGGTGCAGCCGGTCGCCTGATCAAGGATGCCGCCAAGGGCAACGACAAGCTGAAGGCCAAGGTCGTCGCAATCGGTGGTGAAGTGTTCCCGGCGAGCCACGTCGAGGTTCTGGCATCGCTGCCGACCCGCGACCAGGCCCTGGCAATGCTGGCACGTGTCCTGACCGAGCCGGTCACGATGTTCGCCCGCGCCATCAAGGCAATCGGCGACAAGCAGAATGGTGGCGACGTCGCCGCCGACGCTGCTGAACCGGCCGCCGAGACCGCCTGAGTTTCGACCAATCGTGGTTCCTGACGGAACCTCAATCCAGAAAAACATCCAAAGGTAATTATCATGTCCCTTACCAACGAACAGATCGTCGACGCCATCGCCGAGAAGTCCCTGATGGAAGTGATGGAGCTGGTCAAGGCCATCGAAGAGAAGTTCGGCGTCTCCGCCGCTGCTCCGGTTGCCGTTGCTGGCCCGGCCGGCCCGGCCGCTCCGGTCGAAGAGCAGACCGAATTCGTCGTCACCCTGAAGACCGCTGGCGACAAGAAGGTTGAAGTCATCAAGGCCGTCCGCGCCATCACCGGCCTGGGCCTGAAGGAAGCGAAGGACCTGGCCGAAGCCGGCGGCGTCCTGAAGGACAACGCTTCGAAGGACGAAGCCGAGAAGATGAAGAAGGACCTGGAAGCTGCTGGCGCGACTGTCGAAGTCAAGTAAGCACTTCCTTTGCGTCGCCATCGAAATCCGGCGATGCAGCCAAGGCTGGGGGCGTAAGCCCCCGGCCTTTGGTCGTTGTTGCGGTGCTGTAGATCCACGCCATGCGTGGGTGTGAAAAACGGCAAAAAAGCCCAACACGGGCTGCGGTCAAACCCTGGTCGACCAGCGCAACGCGCGGCGGCGGGGGAGTGGATGCAGACGAGTTGGCAGTTGGAAGTAGCGGGAGAAGGCGTGCTGGTGCCGGCAATACCAGCGACTTCCAACTGACAATTTCAAGTTCCCTTCGGGTCGTGGGCGCACGACCCGCACAACAAGGTGGAAGACCTCATGACGTCCTATTCGTTCACCGAAAAAAAGCGTATCCGCAAGGATTTCGGCAAGCAGCGTTCGATTCTCGAAGTGCCGTTCCTGCTCGCCATCCAGGTGGATTCCTACCGTGAATTCCTGCAGGAAAACGTCGATCCGGCCAAGCGCACGGACCACGGCCTGCACGCTGCACTGAAGTCGGTCTTCCCGATCGCCAGCTACAGCGGCAATGCTGCCCTGGAATACGTCGGCTACAAGCTGGGCGATCCGGTCTTCGACGAGCGTGAGTGCCGTCAGCGTGGCATGAGCTACGGTGCGCCGCTGCGCGTGACCGTGCGCCTGGTGATCTACGACCGCGAGTCGTCGACCAAGGCCATCAAGTACGTGAAGGAGCAGGAGGTCTACCTCGGCGAAATCCCGCTGATGACCGACAACGGCACCTTCATCGTCAACGGCACCGAGCGTGTCATCGTCTCGCAGCTGCACCGCTCGCCGGGCGTGTTCTTCGACCACGATCGTGGCAAGACCCACAGCTCGGGCAAGCTGCTGTACAGCGCCCGCATCATTCCTTACCGCGGTTCCTGGCTGGACTTCGAGTTCGACCCGAAGGACGCGCTGTTCACCCGTATCGACCGTCGCCGCAAGCTGCCGGTGTCGATCCTGCTGCGCGCGCTTGGCTACAGCAACGAAGAGATGCTGGCCGAGTTCTTCGAGATCAACACCTTCCACATCAACCCGGATGAAGGCGTCCAGCTGGAGCTGGTGCCCGAGCGCCTGCGCGGCGAAACCCTGGGCTTCGACCTCGCCGACGGCGACAAGGTCATCGTGGAAGCCGGCAAGCGCATCACCGCGCGCCACATCAAGCAGCTGGAAGCCTCGGGCATCGCCGCCCTGGCCGTGCCGGACGATTACATCGTCGGCCGCATCCTGTCGCACGACGTGGTCGATGCCTCCACCGGCGAACTGCTGGCGCAGGCCAACGACGAAATCACCGACGAACAGCTGCAGGCCTTCCGCAAGGCCGGCGTCGATGCCGTGGGCACCCTGTGGGTGAACGACCTGGATCGTGGCCCGTACCTGTCCAACACCCTGCGCATCGATCCGACCAAGACCCAGCTGGAAGCCCTGGTCGAGATCTACCGCATGATGCGTCCGGGCGAGCCGCCGACCAAGGATGCCGCGCAGAACCTGTTCCACAACCTGTTCTTCACCTTCGAGCGCTACGACCTGTCCGCAGTCGGCCGCATGAAGTTCAACCGTCGCGTGGGCCGCAAGGAAACCACCGGCGAAGCCGTGTTGTACGACCGCAAGTACTACGGCGAGCGCAACGACGAGGAGTCCAAGCGCCTGGTTGCCGCACACGGCGACAGCTCGGACATCCTGGACGTGATCAAGGTCCTGACCGAGATCCGCAACGGTCGCGGCGTGGTCGATGACATCGATCACCTGGGCAACCGTCGCGTGCGTTCGGTCGGTGAAATGGCCGAGAACGTGTTCCGCGTGGGCCTGGTCCGCGTCGAGCGCGCGGTCAAGGAACGCCTGTCGATGGCCGAGTCGGAGGGCCTGACCCCGCAGGAACTGATCAACGCCAAGCCGGTGGCTGCGGCGATCAAGGAATTCTTCGGCTCCTCGCAGCTGTCGCAGTTCATGGATCAGAACAACCCGCTGTCGGAAGTCACGCACAAGCGTCGCGTCTCGGCCCTGGGCCCGGGTGGCCTGACCCGTGAGCGCGCCGGCTTCGAAGTGCGCGACGTGCACCCGACCCATTACGGCCGCGTCTGCACCATCGAAACGCCGGAAGGCCCGAACATCGGCCTGATCAACTCGCTGGCCGTGTACGCCCGCACCAACCAGTACGGTTTCCTCGAGACCCCGTACCGCAAGGTCGTGGACGGCAAGGTCTTCGACGAAGTCGAGTTCCTGTCGGCCATCGAGGAAAACGAGTACGTCATCGCCCAGGCCAACGCCCTGACCGATGCCAACAGCGTGCTGACCGAGCAGTTCGTCCCCTGCCGTTACCAGGGCGAATCGCTGCTGAAGCCGCCGGCGGAAGTCCACTTCATGGACGTCTCGCCGATGCAGACCGTGTCGATCGCGGCCGCGCTGGTTCCGTTCCTGGAGCACGATGACGCCAACCGCGCACTGATGGGCGCCAACATGCAGCGTCAGGCCGTGCCGACCCTGCGTGCGCAGAAGCCGCTGGTCGGTACCGGCATCGAGCGCGCCGTGGCGCGTGACTCGGGCGTGACCGTGAACGCCCGTCGTGGTGGTGAGATCGTGCAGATCGACGCCGCCCGCATCGTGGTCAAGGTCAACGAAGCCGAGATCACCGACGCCTCCGACGCCGGCGTGGACATCTACAACCTGATCAAGTACACCCGCTCCAACCAGAACACCTGCATCAACCAGCGTCCGCTGGTGGAAGTGGGCAACGTGGTGGCGCGTGGCGACGTGCTGGCCGATGGTCCGTCCACCGACATCGGTGAACTGGCCCTGGGCCAGAACATGCTGATCGCCTTCATGCCGTGGAACGGCTACAACTTCGAAGACTCCATCCTGCTCTCCGAGCGCGTGGTGGAAGAGGATCGCTACACCACGATCCACATCGAAGAGCTGACCTGCGTTGCGCGTGACACCAAGCTGGGGCCGGAGGAAATCTCGGCCGACATCCCGAACGTTTCCGAGCAGGCGCTGAACCGCCTGGACGAGAGCGGCGTGGTGTACATCGGCGCCGAAGTCCGCGCCGGCGACATCATGGTCGGCAAGGTCACCCCGAAGGGCGAAAGCCAGCTGACCCCGGAAGAGAAGCTGCTGCGCGCGATCTTCGGCGAGAAGGCTTCGGACGTGAAGGACAGCTCGCTGCGCGTGCCGCCGGGCATGGACGGCACCGTCATCGACGTGCAGGTCTTCACCCGCGACGGCATCGAGAAGGACAAGCGCGCCCGTCAGATCGAAGAGTCTGAAATCAAGCGCGTCAAGAAGGACTTCGACGACCAGTTCCGCATCCTGGAAGCGGCCATCTATGCCCGTCTGCGTTCGCAGATCGTCGGCAAGGTGGTCAACGGTGGCGCCGGCCTGAAGAAGGGCGATGTCATCTCCGACGCCTACCTGGATGGCCTGAAGAAGGCCGACTGGTTCGTGCTGCGCATGAAGGACGAGGACGCCGCCGAAGCCATCGAACGCGCACAGAAGCAGATCCAGGCGCACGAGAAGGAATTCGAGCGTCGCTTCGCCGACAAGCGCGGCAAGATCACCGCAGGCGACGACCTCGCCCCGGGCGTGCTGAAGATGGTCAAGGTGTTCCTGGCAGTGAAGCGCCGCATCCAGCCGGGCGACAAGATGGCAGGCCGCCACGGCAACAAGGGTGTGGTGTCCAACGTGGTGCCGGTCGAGGACATGCCGTACATGGCCTCGGGCGAAACCGTGGACATCGTGCTGAACCCGCTGGGCGTGCCGTCGCGCATGAACATCGGGCAGATCCTGGAAGTGCACCTGGGCTGGGCCGCCAAGGGTCTGGGTCGCAAGATCCAGGCAATGCTGGAAGCCCAGGCCGCGGTCGCCGACCTGCGCAAGTTCCTGGACGACATCTACAACCACGATGACACCAACGTGGCCAACCGTGTCGACCTGTCGCAGTTCAGCGACGAGGAGCTGCTGCGCCTGGCCCGCAACCTGTTCGACGGCGTG
This sequence comes from Stenotrophomonas sp. DR822, assembly GCF_019793815.1. Lineage (NCBI taxonomy): Bacteria > Pseudomonadati > Pseudomonadota > Gammaproteobacteria > Lysobacterales > Lysobacteraceae > Stenotrophomonas > Stenotrophomonas sp. DR822. The sequence goes on along the minus strand of NZ_CP081826.1, from coordinate 1,878,224 downwards.
CCGATGGCAACGCCGGTGTTCGACGGTGCCACCGAAGCGGAAATCAAGCGCATGCTGGAACTGGCCGACCTGCCGAGCAGTGGCCAGACCCAGCTGTATGACGGCCGCACCGGTGAAGCCTTCGATCGCCACACCACCGTTGGCTACATGCACTACCTGAAGCTGAACCACCTGGTCGACGACAAGATGCATGCCCGTTCGACCGGTCCGTACTCGCTCGTCACCCAGCAGCCGCTGGGCGGCAAGGCGCAGTTCGGCGGCCAGCGCTTCGGTGAAATGGAAGTCTGGGCGCTGGAAGCCTACGGCGCGGCCTACACCCTGCAGGAAATGCTGACGGTGAAGTCCGATGACGTGCAGGGCCGCAACCAGATGTACAAGAACATCGTCGACGGTGAGCACGAGATGGTCGCGGGCATGCCGGAATCCTTCAACGTCCTGGTGAAGGAAATCCGCTCGCTGGCCATCAACATGGAACTGGAAGACAACTGATCCATGCCGGCGCGGCGGCCACCGCCGCCGCGCCGCTGGCAGTGAACTGAAAGCCCATCGACACAGCATTCCTCCTTCTGGAGAACACCATGAAAGACCTGCTCAACCTCTTCAACCAGCAGCGCCAGACGCTGGACTTCGACGCGATCAAGATCGCGCTGGCTTCGCCGGACCTGATCCGTTCGTGGTCCTTCGGCGAAGTGAAGAAGCCGGAAACCATCAACTACCGTACCTTCAAGCCGGAACGTGACGGCCTGTTCTGCGCCGCCATCTTCGGGCCGGTCAAGGACTATGAGTGCCTGTGCGGCAAGTACAAGCGCATGAAGCACCGCGGCGTGGTCTGCGAGAAGTGCGGCACCGAAGTGACCCTGGCCAAGGTGCGCCGTGAGCGCATGGGCCACATCGACCTGGCGTCGCCGGTCGCGCACATCTGGTTCCTGAAGTCGCTGCCGTCGCGCATCGGCCTGATGCTGGACATGACCCTGCGCGACATCGAGCGCGTGCTGTACTTCGAAGCCTACGTGGTGACCGAGCCGGGCCTGACCGCCCTGGAACGCCGCCAGCTGCTGACCGAAGAACAGTACCTGCAGGCCCGCCAGGAACATGGCGACGATTTCGACGCCGCCATGGGCGCCGAGGCCGTGTACGAGCTGCTGCGTACCATCGACCTGCAGTCGGAGATGACCCGCCTGCGCGAAGAGATCGCCAGCACCGGTTCGGAAACCAAGCTCAAGCGACTGACCAAGCGCATCAAGCTGATCGAAGCCTTCCTGGAATCGGGCAACCGTCCGGAGTGGATGGTCATGACCGTGCTGCCGGTGCTGCCGCCGGACCTGCGTCCGCTGGTTCCGCTGGATGGCGGCCGCTTCGCGACCTCCGATCTGAACGACCTGTACCGCCGCGTCATCAACCGCAACAACCGCCTGCGCCGCCTGCTCGAACTGAGCGCGCCGGACATCATCGTGCGCAATGAAAAGCGCATGCTGCAGGAATCGGTCGATGCGCTGCTGGACAACGGCCGTCGCGGCCGTGCCATCACCGGCACCAACAAGCGCCCGCTGAAGTCGCTGGCCGACATGATCAAGGGCAAGCAGGGTCGCTTCCGCCAGAACCTGCTCGGCAAGCGCGTGGACTACTCGGGCCGTTCGGTCATCGTGGTCGGTCCGTACCTGCGCCTGCACCAGTGCGGCCTGCCGAAGAAGATGGCGCTCGAACTGTTCAAGCCGTTCGTGTTCGCCAAGCTGCAGCGTCGTGGCCTGGCCACCACCATCAAGGCCGCCAAGAAGCTGGTCGAGCGCGAAGAAGCCGAAGTCTGGGACATCCTGGAAGAGGTCATCCGCGAGCATCCGGTGATGCTGAACCGTGCGCCGACCCTGCACCGCCTGGGCATCCAGGCCTTCGAGCCGGTCCTGATCGAAGGCAAGGCCATCCAGCTGCACCCGCTGGTCTGCACCGCGTTCAACGCCGACTTCGACGGTGACCAGATGGCCGTCCACGTGCCGCTCTCGCTGGAAGCCCAGCTGGAAGCGCGTGCGCTGATGATGTCCACCAACAACATCCTGTCGCCGGCCAACGGCGAGCCGATCATCGTGCCGTCGCAGGACGTCGTGCTGGGTCTGTACTACATGACCCGCTCGCTGGAAAACAAGAAGGGCGAGGGCATGGCCTTCGCCAACATCGCCGAAGTCAAGCGCGCCTACGACAACCGCGTGGTGGAACTGCACGCACGCGTCAAGGTCCGCATCACCGAGGTGGTGACCGACGAAGAAGGCAACAAGCAGAACAAGACCTCGATCGTGGACACCACGATCGGTCGCGCCCTGCTGGCTGAAATCCTGCCGGAAGGCCTGCCGTTCGCGCTGGCCAACACCGAGCTGACCAAGAAGAACATCAGCCGCCTGATCAACTCCAGCTACCGCCAGCTGGGTCTGAAGGACACGGTCGTGTTCGCCGACAAGCTGATGTACACCGGCTTCGCCTACGCGACCCGCGCCGGCGTCTCGATCGGCATCGACGACATGCTGATCCCGGACGAGAAGAAGGGCATCCTCACCGAGGCCGAAGCTGAAGTGCTGGAAATCCAGGAGCAGTACCAGTCGGGCCTGGTCACCGCCGGCGAGCGCTACAACAAGGTGGTCGACATCTGGTCGCGCACCAATGAGCGCATCGCCAAGGCGATGATGGACACCATCGGTACCGAGAAGGTCATCAATGCCAAGGGCGAGACCATCGACCAGAAGTCGATGAACTCCCTGTACATCATGGCCGACTCCGGTGCACGAGGCAGCCAGGCGCAGATCCGTCAGCTGGCCGGCATGCGTGGCCTGATGGCCCGTCCCGATGGCTCGATCATCGAGACGCCCATCAAGGCGAACTTCCGCGAAGGCCTGAACGTGCAGGAGTACTTCAACTCCACCCACGGTGCCCGTAAGGGTCTGGCCGATACCGCGCTGAAGACCGCGAACTCGGGTTACCTGACCCGTCGTCTGGTCGACGTGGCGCAGGACGTGGTGATCACCGAGGTGGATTGCGGTACCACCGAAGGCCTGATCATGACCCCGATCGTGGAAGGCGGCGATGTGGTCGAGCCGCTGAAGGACCGCGTGCTGGGTCGCGTGGTTGCCGAGGACGTGTTCCTGCCGGGCAACGACGAAGATCCGATCGTCACCCGCAACACCCTGCTCGACGAAGCCTGGGTCGCCAAGCTGGAAGACGCCGGCGTGCAGAGCATCAAGGTGCGTTCGACGATCTCGTGCGAATCGGCCTTCGGTGTCTGCGGTCGCTGCTACGGCCGCGATCTGGCCCGTGGCCACCTGGTCAACATCGGTGAAGCGGTCGGCGTCATCGCCGCCCAGTCCATCGGTGAGCCGGGTACCCAGCTGACCATGCGTACGTTCCACATCGGTGGTGCGGCGTCGCGAGCTGCTGCGGTCGACAACATCACCGTCAAGACCACCGGCTCGGTCAAGTTCAGCAACCTCAAGTCGGTCGAGCACGCCAATGGCTCGCTGGTGGCAGTGTCGCGCTCGGGCGAAATCTCGGTGCTCGATGCCCACGGTCGTGAGCGTGAGCGTTACAAGCTGCCGTACGGTGCGACCATCACCTCCAAGGATGGTGATTCGATCAAGGCTGGCCAGACCGTGGCCAACTGGGATCCGCATAACCACCCGATCGTGTCGGAAGTGGCCGGCTTCATCCGCTTCATTGACTTCGTCGACGGCATCACCGTCATCGAGAAGACCGATGAGCTGACCGGCCTGGCTTCGCGCGAGATCACCGACCCGAAGCGCCGCGGCGCCCAGGCCAAGGATCTGCGCCCGATCGTCCGCATCGTCGATGGCAAGGGCAACGACCTGTCGATTCCGGGCACCGACCTGCCGGCGCAGTACCTGCTGCCGCCGCGCTCGATCGTCAACCTGCAGGACGGCGCTGCCGTCGGCGTGGGTGACGTGGTTGCCAAGATCCCGCAGGAAGCGTCCAAGACCCGCGACATCACCGGTGGTCTGCCGCGCGTGGCCGATCTGTTCGAAGCGCGCAAGCCAAAGGATCCGGCCGTGCTGGCCGAGCGTTCGGGCATCATCAGCTTCGGCAAGGACACCAAGGGCAAGCAGCGCCTGATCATCAAGGACACCGATGGTTCGGAGCACGAAGAGCTGATTCCGAAGTACCGTCAGGTCATCGTGTTCGAAGGTGAGCACGTGACCAAGGGCGAAACCATCGTCGACGGCGAGCCGAGCCCGCAGGACATCCTGCGTCTGCTGGGTGTCGAGCCGCTGGCCGCCTACCTGGTCAAGGAAATCCAGGACGTGTACCGCCTGCAGGGCGTGAAGATCAACGACAAGCACATCGAGGTGATCACCCGCCAGATGCTGCGCAAGGTCGAGATCACCGATCAGGGCAGCAGCAAGTTCCTGAACGGCGAACAGGTCGAGCGCCAGCGCGTCATCGAGGAAAATGCTCGCCTCACCGCCCGTAACGAGCTGATCGCCCGTTTCGACCCGGTGCTGCTGGGCATCACCAAGGCTTCGCTGGCAACCGAGTCGTTCATTTCGGCCGCTTCCTTCCAGGAAACCACCCGCGTGCTGACCGAGGCTGCCGTCCGCGGCACCAAGGACAACCTGCGCGGCCTGAAGGAGAACGTGATTGTCGGCCGTCTGATCCCGGCCGGTACCGGCCTGACCTACCACGCCAACCGCCGCCGCAATGCGAGCGGGCTGACGGACTCGGAAATGCAGACCCTGGCCGGCACCCCGGCAGCTGCAGCCGCCGTGGCCGTGGCAGCACCGGAAGTGGTGGTGGAGTCGACCGACGCAGAGCAGGCCGAGGATTGATCGGTGGGTCCGGCTTCGGCCGGACCGCGATCGGGCAGGGGCCCGGCCATCGGCCGGACCCTGCTGGATGTCCCGGCTCCGTGCCGGGCACGTATCACGCAGGACCCGCTTCGGCGGGATCTGCACTCGAGGGCGCAGGCCGCTGGTCTGTTCGCCGTCGATGAGGTAGGATGCCGCCCCGGCCCAGCGATGGGTCGGGCGACAACCTGAACGGGGGGCATGGAGAAGGCTCCCCTGTAACGGCCCTGGATCAGGGCTGGCTTGGCGCGTGCGCATTTGACCGCGTTTTCGTCAAGTTGCTACAATCGTCTGTCTCAGCAGGCCGGTTTTTCGCCTGCTCGCACATATCCGCATTCATGGCCGGTTTTTTTCGGCCTCTCTCAGAAGAACATACTGATGGCGACGATCAATCAGCTTGTCCGCAAGCCGCGGCAGGCAACCACTTATAAGAGCGCCTCGCCGGCTCTCGAAAAGTGCCCCCAGCGCCGTGGCGTCTGCACGCGCGTTTACACCACTACTCCGAAGAAGCCGAACTCGGCCCTTCGCAAGGTTGCCAAGGTTCGCCTGACCAACCAGGAAGAAGTGATTTCCTACATCGGCGGTGAAGGTCACAACCTGCAGGAGCACTCCGTGGTCCTGATCCGTGGCGGTCGCGTCAAGGATCTGCCGGGTGTGCGTTACCACACCGTTCGTGGTTCGCTGGACGCCTCCGGCGTTGCCAAGCGTCGCCAGGGCCGTTCCAAGTACGGCGCCAAGCGTCCGAAGAGCTAAGGGAAAGCACACATGTCTCGTAAAGGTAATACGCCGCAGCGCGCAGTCCTGCCGGATCCGAAGCACGGAAGCGAAACCATCGCCCGTTTCATCAACATGGTGATGCTGAGCGGCAAGAAGTCGGTCGCTGAGAAGATCGTCTATGGCGCCATGGACGTGATCGGTGAGAAGAACCCGAATTCCGTCGAGCTGGTTCAGAAGGCTCTGGAAAACGTGGCTCCGTCGGTCGAAGTCAAGTCGCGTCGTGTCGGTGGTGCCACCTACCAGGTGCCGGTCGAAGTGCGCGCCTCGCGCAAGATGGCGCTGGCCATGCGTTGGCTGATCGACTCCGCGCGCAAGCGTGGTGAGAACACCATGCCGAAGAAGCTGGCCGCTGAACTGATCGATGCCTCGGAAAACCGCGGCGGCGCCATCAAGAAGCGCGAAGAAACCCACCGCATGGCCGAAGCCAACAAGGCATTCGCCCACTACCGCTGGTGAGTTTGACGGCCTTGTAAAACAGGCAGGGCAGCACCATCTCGGTGCTGCCTCGCGGCCCCAGAAGGGCTGCGCCAATCCGAAGGCCGCCGAAAGGCGGCGTTCGGCCATCCGAATTCCAAGAAATTGAGAGGCTCCCGTGGCCCGTTCCACTCCCATCGAGCGTTACCGCAACTTCGGCATCATGGCTCACATCGATGCCGGCAAGACCACCACGTCCGAGCGCATCCTGTTCTACACCGGCAAGAGCCACAAGATCGGCGAAGTGCATGACGGCGCCGCCACCATGGACTGGATGGAGCAGGAGCAGGAGCGTGGCATCACGATCCAGTCCGCTGCCACCACCGCGTTCTGGAAGGGCATGGACAAGTCCCTGCCGGAGCACCGCTTCAACATCATCGACACCCCCGGGCACGTCGACTTCACCATCGAAGTGGAGCGCTCGCTGCGCGTGCTCGACGGTGCGGTGTTCGTGCTGTGCGCCGTCGGTGGTGTGCAGCCGCAGTCGGAAACCGTGTGGCGCCAGGCCAACCGCTACAAGGTGCCGCGCATCGCGTTCGTCAACAAGATGGACCGCACCGGTGCCAACTTCTACAAGGTCCGCGACCAGCTGAAGGCCAAGCTCGGCGCTGTCGCCGTGCCGATGCAGCTGCCGATCGGCGCTGAAGAAGGCTTCAAGGGCGTTGTCGACCTGCTGAAGATGAAGGCCATCCATTGGGACGAAGCTTCCCAGGGCATGAAGTTCGAGTACGGCGACATCCCGGCCGACCTGCAGGAAAAGGCTGAAGAAGCCCGTACCTTCATGATCGAAGCCGCGGCCGAAGCCAACGAAGAGCTGATGGAAAAGTACCTGGGCGGCGAAGAGCTGGCCGAGGCTGAAATCATCAACGCGCTGCGCATCCGTACGCTGGCCACCGAGATCGTGCCGATGTTCTGCGGCTCGGCGTTCAAGAACAAGGGCGTGCAGGCCATGCTCGACGGCGTGGTGCAGCTGCTGCCGTCGCCGGTCGACGTGCCGGACGTGACCGGTACCGATGTTGACGACGAAACCAAGGAAATGAGCCGCAAGTCCGACGACAAGGCTCCGTTCTCGTCGCTGGCCTTCAAGATCATCACCGACCCGTTCGTCGGCGCACTGACCTTCTTCCGCGTGTACTCGGGCACCCTGAACGGTGGCGACACCGTGCTGAACTCGGTCAAGGGCAAGAAGGAGCGCATCGGCCGCATCCTGCAGATGCACTCGAACAACCGCGAGGAAATCAAGGAAGTTCTGGCCGGTGACATCGCTGCTGCCGTGGGCCTGAAGGACACCACCACCGGTGACACCCTGTGCTCCATCGACCAGCCGATCATCCTGGAGCGCATGACGTTCCCGGAGCCGGTGATCTCGATGGCTGTCGAGCCGAAGACCAAGTCGGACCAGGAGAAGATGGGCCTGGCCCTGGGTCGCCTGGCCCAGGAAGATCCGTCGTTCCGCGTCAAGACCGACGAAGAATCCGGCCAGACCATCATCTCGGGCATGGGCGAGCTGCACCTGGACATCATCGTCGACCGCCTGAAGCGCGAGTTCAACGTTGAAGCCAACGTCGGCGCGCCGCAGGTGGCTTACCGCGAAACCATCACCCTGGCCGACGTCAAGTCGGACTACAAGCACGCCAAGCAGTCCGGTGGTAAGGGTCAGTACGGTCACGTCGTGATCGAACTGTCGCCGCTGACCGCTGCCGACCGTGCCGATGCCAAGCTGGCCCCGGCGATCAAGGACGACTTCCTGTTCGTCAACGACATCACCGGCGGCGTGATCCCGAAGGAATTCATTCCTTCGATCGAAAAGGGCCTGCGCGAAACCATCACCAGCGGTCCGCTGGCTGGCTTCCCGGTCGTGGACGTCAAGGTCAAGCTGGTGTTCGGTTCGTACCACGACGTCGACTCCTCGGAAATGGCGTTCAAGCTGGCTTCGTCGATGGCCTTCAAGCAGGGCTTCGCCAAGGCCAAGCCGGTGCTGCTGGAGCCGATCATGAAGGTCGAGATCGTGACCCCGGAGGATTACCAGGGTGACGTGATGGGCGACGTCAGCCGTCGTCGCGGCGTGCTGCAGGGTTCCGACACCACCGGTGACGGTTCGGCCAGCATCATCAACGCGATGATCCCGCTGGGTGAAATGTTCGGCTACGCCACTGCGCTGCGTTCGCAGACCCAGGGCCGCGCCACCTTCACCATGGAATTCGACCATTACGAGCCGGCGCCGAACAACATCGCCGAAGCCGTCATGAAGAAGGGCTGAGCCTCGCTCAGCCTCTCCTGAAAACCACTTACATAATCAAGGTATAGAACAATGGCAAAGGGTAAGTTCGAGCGCACCAAGCCGCACGTCAACGTCGGCACCATCGGTCACGTCGATCACGGCAAGACCACGCTGACCGCCGCACTGACCAAGATCGGTGCCGAGCGCTTCGGTGGCGAGTTCAAGGATTACTCCGCGATCGACGCCGCGCCGGAAGAAAAGGCACGTGGCATCACGATCTCGACCGCGCACGTCGAATACGAATCCACCACCCGTCACTACGCCCACGTCGACTGCCCGGGCCATGCTGACTACGTCAAGAACATGATCACCGGTGCTGCCCAGATGGACGGCGCGATCCTGGTGTGCTCGGCCGCTGACGGCCCGATGCCGCAGACCCGCGAGCACATCCTGCTGTCGCGTCAGGTCGGCGTGCCGTACATCGTCGTGTTCCTGAACAAGGCCGACATGGTTGACGATGCCGAGCTGCTGGAACTGGTCGAAATGGAAGTCCGCGAGCTGCTGAGCAAGTACGATTTCCCGGGCGACGACACCCCGATCATCTCGGGTTCGGCCCGCCTGGCGCTGGAAGGCGACCAGAGCGACATCGGCGTGCCGGCCGTCATCAAGCTGGTCGAGGCGCTGGACACCTGGATCCCGACCCCGGAGCGTGACGTCGACAAGGCATTCCTGATGCCGGTCGAAGACGTGTTCTCGATCTCGGGTCGCGGCACCGTGGTGACCGGTCGTATCGAGCGCGGCGTGATCAAGGTCGGCGAAGAAATCGAAATCGTCGGCATCCGTCCGGTGCAGAAGACCACCGTGACCGGCGTGGAAATGTTCCGCAAGCTGCTGGACCAGGGCCAGGCAGGCGACAACGCCGGTCTGCTGCTGCGCGGCACCAAGCGTGACGACGTCGAGCGTGGCCAGGTTCTGGCCAAGCCGGGTTCGATCAAGCCGCACACCAAGTTCGACGCCGAAGTGTACGTGCTGTCGAAGGACGAGGGCGGCCGTCACACCCCGTTCTTCAAGGGCTACCGTCCGCAGTTCTACTTCCGCACCACCGACATCACCGGTGCGGTCGAGCTGCCGGAAGGCGTCGAGATGGTGATGCCGGGCGACAACGTGAAGATGGTTGTCACCCTGATCAACCCGGTCGCCATGGACGCCGGCCTGCGCTTCGCCATCCGCGAAGGTGGCCGTACCGTCGGTGCTGGCGTGGTTGCCACCATCCTCGAGTAATCTGCTAGACTCTGCGCCCCGATGTTGCCTGGGTAGGGCATCGGGGCGTATCAAAACGGGAAAGTAGGCACAGGATGTGCCTTGTGTTCCCCGGACCAGGAAGGGTCAATGCCATTCAGGCGGCGTCAACAGGAGACTGTTGACAGCTGCCTTGCGTGCCATTATGCTTCTCCGTCTGGGCAGGCCGGGTAACGGGTCTGCCTACGTTTTTGGGGTCTACGGATTGACCTTGTCGGCCTGCGGGAATGCGGGCCGTCTGTATTCAGGGATTTCATGGGGCAAAGCAACCCAGAGGCTTTGTCTGTCGCTCTTTTAACGAAGGAACCTACCGCCATGGCGGACCAAAAGATCCGGATCCGGCTGAAAGCGTTCGATCATCGTCTGATCGACCGTTCGGCCAGCGAGATCGTTGAGACGGCCAAGCGGACCGGCGCGCAAGTGCGTGGCCCGATCCCGCTGCCGACCAAGATCGAGCGTTACACCATCCTCGTCTCCCCGCACGTCGACAAGGACGCGCGTGACCAGTACGAGACCCGCACGCACAAGCGCGTGCTCGATATCGTTGACCCGAATGACAAGACCGTGGACGCGCTGATGAAGCTCGAACTGGCTGCCGGCGTCGACGTTCAGATCAAGCTGACCTGAGGACTACGACCATGACGAAGAAGTATTCGTTGGGCTTCGTGGGCCGCAAGGCTGGCATGAGCCGCGTGTTCACCGAAGATGGCCGTTCCATCCCGGTGACCCTGATCGAAGCAACCCCGAACCGCATCGCGCAGATCAAGACCGTCGAAACTGACGGCTACAGCGCCGTGCAGGTGACCGTCGGCGCGCGTCGCGCTGCCCTGGTCAACAAGCCGGAAGCCGGCCACTTCGCCAAGGCGAAGGTGGAAGCGGGTCGTGGCCTGTGGGAATTCCGCGTTGAAGACGCCCAGCTCGGCGATTTCGCCGTCGGTGGCGAAGTCAAGGCGGACATCTTTGAAGTCGGCCAGATCGTCGACGTCCAGGGTGTCACCAAGGGTAAGGGCTTCCAGGGCACCATCAAGCGCTACAACTTCCGTATGGGTGACGCTACCCACGGCAACTCGCTGTCGCATCGCGCGCCGGGTTCGCTGGGTCAGCGCCAGACGCCCGGTCGCGTGTTCCCGGGCAAGAAGATGTCCGGTCACATGGGCTCGGTGCAGCAGAGCACCCAGAACCTGGAAGTTGTCAAGGTCGACGTCGAACGCGGTCTGATCGCGGTTCGCGGCGCCGTTCCGGGCGCGGCGGGTGGCGACGTGATCGTCCGTCCGGCGAGCAAGGCATAAGGAGAGATGACGATGGAACTCGTTATCACGGGTAGCAACAACAAGGTCTCGGTCTCCGACGCCGTGTTCGGTCGCGATTTCAGCGAAGATCTGGTCCACCAGGTCGTCGTTGCTTACCGCAACGCCGGTCGCGCCGGCACCAAGGCGCAGAAGACTCGCTCCGAAGTGGCAGGTACCACCAAGAAGTCGAAGAAGCAGAAGGGCGGCGGCGCGCGTCATGGCGCACTGACGGCTCCGATCTTCGTCGGCGGCGGTGTCACCTTCGCGGCAAAGCCGCGCAGCTTCGAGCAGAAGGTCAATCGTAAGCAGTACCGTGCCGCCATGTGCGCGATCCTGTCCGAGCTGAACCGTCAGGGCCGTCTGACCATCGTGGAGTCCTTCGATGTCGAAGCGACCAACACGAAGGGTCTGATCGCCAAGCTGGCCGGCCTGGAAGTGGGCAAGCGCCCGCTGATCGTCACTGAGGAAGCCTCCGAGCACCTGTACCTGTCCGCCCGTAATCTGCCGTATGTGCAGGTGCGTGACGTGCAGGGTCTGGACCCGGTGTCGCTGGTCGGTGCCGACACGGTCGTCATCACCGCTGACGCGGTCAAGAAGGTCGAGGAGTGGCTGGCATGAACAGCAACGAAAAAATCTTCAGCGTGCTGCGTGCCCCGCGTGTCTCCGAAAAGACCGCGCGCCTGCAGGAACTCTCCAACCAGTACGTCTTCGAAATTTCGAACGAAGCCACCAAAGCCGATGTAAAGGCCGCGGTTGAGCAGCTGTTCGACGTCAAGGTCGAAGCTGTCAACGTGGTCAACGTCAAGGGCAAGAACAAGTCCTTCCGTAACCGTGCTGGCCGCCGCGGCGATTGGCGCAAGGCGTACGTTCGCCTGGCCGACGGCCAGTCGATCGATGTAACGGCCAAGGCCTGAGGTACATCCCATGCCATTGATGAAATTCAAGCCCACCTCCCCCGGCCGCCGTTCGGCCGTGCGCGTGGTCACTCCCGACCTGCACAAGGGTGCTCCGCACGCCGCGCTGGTCGAGTCGCAGAGCCGCTCGGGTGGTCGTAACCACCACGGTCGCATCACCGTGCGTCACGTCGGTGGTGGCGCCAAGCAGCACTACCGCCTGATTGACTTCAAGCGCAACAAGCTGGGCATCCCGGCGCGCGTGGAACGCATCGAATACGATCCGAACCGCACCGCCCACATCGCCCTGCTGTGCTATGTCGACGGCGAGCGTCGCTACATCATCGCCCCGAAGGGTCTGAAGGCTGGTGATCAGGTGATCGCCGGTTCGGATGCCCCGATCAAGGCGGGCAACACCCTGCCGCTGCGCAACATCCCGGTCGGTACCACCATCCACTGCATCGAGCTGAAGCCGGGCAAGGGCGCTCAGATCGCCCGCGCTGCAGGTGCTGCCGTGCAGCTGGTTGCTCGTGAAGGCATCTACGCCACCCTGCGCCTGCGCTCGGGTGAAATGCGCAAGGTTCCGGTCGAGTGCTGCGCGACCATCGGCGAAGTCGGCAACGACGAGCACAGCCTGGAAAAGCTGGGCAAGGCCGGTGCCAAGCGTTGGCGCGGTGTCCGCCCGACCGTTCGTGGTGCTGCCATGAACCCGGTTGACCACCCGCACGGTGGTGGTGAGGCGAAGGCCGGCCAGGGTAATCCGCATCCGGTCACCCCGTGGGGTGTTCCGACCAAGGGTTACAAGACGCGCCATAACAAGCGCACTCAGCAGTTCATCGTCCGCGATCGTAGGGGCTAATCGACCATGGCACGTTCACTCAAGAAGGGCCCGTTTGTCGATCACCACCTGGTTGCTAAGGTGGCTGCCGCTGCGGGTAGCAAGCGTCCGATCAAGACCTGGTCGCGTCGTTCGATGATCCTGCCTGACATGGTAGGCGTCACCATTGCCGTGCATAACGGCAAGAACCACATCCCGGTTCTCGTCAACGAGAACATGGTCGGCCACAAGCTCGGCGAATTTGCCATCACCCGGACCTTCAAGGGTCACGGTGGTGACAAGAAGTCGGGCAAGTAAGGAGAGATGACAATGGAAGCGAAAGCCATCCTGCGCACCGCGCGCATCTCCCCGCAGAAGGCACGTCTGGTCGCTGACCAGGTGCGCGGTCTGCCGGCCGAGCGTGCCGTCAACCTGCTGAAGTTCTCGGACAAGAAGGCTGCCCACCTGATCAAGAAGGTGGTGGAGTCGGCTATTGCAAATGCCGAGAACAACCAGGGCGCCGACGTCGACGAGCTGAAGGTTCAGACCATCATGGTAGATGAGGGTCCGACCCTGAAGCGTTTCATGGCGCGGGCGAAAGGCCGCGGTACCCGCATCCTCAAGCGCACCAGCCACATCACTGTGGTTGTGGGCGCCGCCAAGTAAGCGGATAAGGAAAAGACCATGGGTCATAAAGTTCATCCGATTGGTATCCGCCTCGGCATTTCCAAGGACTGGAACTCCAAGTGGTACGCCAACAAGGCCGAGTTCGCTGGTTACCTGGCAGCCGACCTGAAAGTGCGCGAAATGCTGCGCAAGAAGCTGGCCCAGGCCGGCATCAGCAAGATCCTGATCGAGCGTCCGGCCAAGACCGCTCGCGTGACGATCCACACCGCCCGTCCGGGCGTGGTGATCGGCAAGCGCGGTGAGGACATCGAGAAGCTGCGCAAGGAAGTGAGCGAGATGATGGGCGTCCCGGCGCACATCAACGTCACCGAAGTGCGCAAGCCGGAACTGGACGCGCAGCTCGTTGCCGAGTCGATCGCCCAGCAGCTGGAGCGTCGCATCATGTTCCGCCGTGCAATGAAGCGCTCGGTCGGCAATGCGATGCGCCTGGGTGCCCTGGGCATCAAGGTCAACGTCGGTGGCCGCCTCAACGGTGCAGAAATCGCCCGTTCGGAGTGGTACCGCGAAGGCCGCGTGCCGCTGCACACCCTGCGTGCCGACATCGACTATGGCTTCGCTGAAGCCAAGACGACCTACGGCATCATCGGCATCAAGGTCTGGATCTACAAGGGCGAGGTCTTCGATTTCTCCCAGGTTGGCCAGGAAAAGCAGGACGACACCCCGTCGCGCAACGATCGTCATGATCGCGGCGACCGCGGTGACCGTCAGCGCCCGGCTCGTGAAGCGAGGTAACGACAATGTTGCAACCCAAGCGAACCAAGTACCGCAAGGTGCACAAGGGCCGTAACGAAGGCCTCAGCTGGAGCGCAAACGCTGTCAGCTTTGGCGAATACGGCCTGAAGGCAACCGCCCACGGTCAGCTGACCGCGCGTCAGATCGAAGCGGCTCGCCGCTCGATCAGCCGCTACGTCAAGCGCGGCGGCAAGATGTGGATCCGAGTGTTCCCCGACAAGCCCATCACCAAGAAGCCCATCGAAGTTCGAATGGGTTCCGGTAAGGGCAACGTGGAATACTGGGTGGCCCAGATCCAGCCCGGCCGCATGATCTATGAAATCGAGGGTGTTACCGAGGAAGTGGCACGCGAGGCGTTCCGCCTGGCCGCGGCCAAGCTCTCGGTCACCACCACTTTCGTGACCCGGACGGTGCGCTGATGGATATCAAAACTCTCCGTGAAAAGTCGGCTGACGACCTCAAGGCCCACCTGATCGACCTGCGTAAGGAACAGTTCTCTGTCCGTATGCAGCAGGTCACCGGCCAGCTGCCGAAGACACACGACATCCGCCGGGTCCGTCGCGAGATTGCTCGCGTCAAGACTCTGCTCGGCAGCACGAAGTAAGGATGGCCGCTATGAGCGACAATACTGAAAACAAGGCGCTGCGCACGGTCGAAGGCCGTGTCGTCAGCAACAAGATGGACAAGACGGTTACCGTCCTGGTTGAGCGTCAGGTCAAGCACGCGCTGTACGGCAAGTACATCAAGCGTTCGACGAAGCTGCACGCCCACGATGCCGACAACGCCTGCAAGGAAGGCGATGTCGTCCGCGTGACCGAGATTGCTCCGATGTCCAAGACCAAGAACTGGCGCGTGGTGGAAGTCATCACGCGTGCGGCTGAATAAGGAGTCTGAATCATGATCCAGATGCAGAGCTACCTTGACGTCGCGGACAACTCTGGTGCCAAGCAGGTGATGTGCTTCAAGGTGCTGGGTGGTTCCAAGCGCCGTTACGCCGGCATCGGCGACATCATCAAGGTCACCGTGAAGGATGCGATCCCGCGCGGCAAGGTCAAGAAGGGCGAAGTGTATGACGCCGTCGTGGTGCGTACCCGCAAGGGTGTGCGTCGCGCCGACGGCTCGCTGATCCGCTTCGACGGCAACGCTGCCGTTCTGCTTAACAACAAGCAGGAGCCGATCGGTACCCGTATCTTCGGGCCGGTGACTCGTGAACTTCGCTCGGAGAAGTTCATGAAGATCGTCTCGCTCGCTCCCGAAGTGCTGTGAGCGACAGGAGATAATCATGGCTAACCGTATCAAGAAGGGCGACCAGGTTGTCGTCAACGCCGGCAAGGACAAGGGTAAGCAGGGCGAAATCGTCCGCGTCGACGGCGACCGTGTGGTCGTCGCCAACGTGAACATCGTCAAGCGCCACACCAAGCCGAACCCGCAGGCAGGTGTTGCCGGCGGCGTGGTCGAGCGTGAAGCGTCGATCCATATCTCCAACGTGAATGTGCTGAACCCGGCTTCGGGCAAGGGCGAACGCGTTGGCTTCAAGGTGCTGGAGGATGGACGCAAACTGCGTGTGTTCCGCTCCAGCGGTGAGGCGCTTGACGCCTGAGGAATGAGAAGATGACTTCCCGTCTCGAAAAGTTTTACAAGGAAGAAGTGGTGCCGGCGCTGATGAAGCAGTTCGGCTACACCAATTCGATGGAAGTGCCGAAGCTCGTCAAGGTCACCCTGAACATGGGTGTCGGCGAAGCGGCCACCAACAAGAAGATCCTGGAAAACGCCGTCGGCGACATGACCAAGATTTCCGGCCAGAAGCCGGTTGTCACCAAGTCGCGTATCTCGGTTGCGTCGTTCAAGATCCGTGATGGTTGGCCGATTGGTTGCAAGACCACGCTGCGTCGCCACAAGATGTACGAGTTCCTGGACCGCCTGATCAACATCTCGCTGCCGCGCGTGCGCGACTTCCGTGGTGTTTCCGGTCGTTCCTTCGACGGTCGCGGCAACTTCAACATGGGTGTGAAGGAACAGATCATCTTCCCGGAAATCGACTTCGACGCTGTCGACGCGATCCGCGGCATGGATATCGCCAT
This sequence comes from Stenotrophomonas sp. DR822, assembly GCF_019793815.1. NCBI lineage: Bacteria > Pseudomonadati > Pseudomonadota > Gammaproteobacteria > Lysobacterales > Lysobacteraceae > Stenotrophomonas > Stenotrophomonas sp. DR822. The sequence continues at coordinate 1,862,116 of NZ_CP081826.1, read as the reverse complement.
CACCACCACTGCGAAGACCGACGCGGAAGCGAAGGCGCTGCTGGCAGCGTTCAAGTTCCCGTTCCGTAACTGATTCGTCGAGGAAACCGAAATGGCAAAGACCTCCATGGTCAACCGCGACATCAAGCGGGAAAAGCTGGCCAAGAAGTACGCTGACAAGCGTGCGGCTCTGAAGAAGATCGTGTCCTCGGTGGACGCGAGCTACGAAGAGAAGATCGACGCCGCAACCAAGCTGGCCAAGCTGCCGCGCGATTCGTCGCCGAGCCGCCAGCGCAACCGTTGCGAACTGTCGGGCCGTCCGCGTGGCGTCTACAGCAAGTTCGGCCTGGGCCGCAACAAGCTGCGCGAAGCCACCATGCGTGGTGACGTTCCGGGCCTGCGCAAGGCCAGCTGGTAATCCCAGCCGGTCCTGCCGGCGAGGGCTCCCCCGGGGCCTTCGCAGCCGGGGAGGGGGGCGTTCAGCTTTCCCTCTGCAAAAAACCCGAAGAGCCCGACGCAAGTCGGGCTCTTTTGGCGTATACTCCCGCGTCTTGCCCTGCGCGAAGACGTAAGGGGAGGGGGCCTGGCCCGTTTCCAGGAGACAACAGATTTTCGCGAAAGCGGATATCGGTGCACTCAAAGGTACTCATATGAGCATGACTGATCCCATCGCCGACCTGCTGGTCCGCATCAAGAATGCGGCAGCGGTGGGCAAGCAGACGGTGAAAGCCCCGTCGTCCAAGATCAAGGTAGCGATCGCCCAGGTCCTGAAGGACGAGGGTTACATCGCCGACCTGCGCGTGACCGCGCTCGAGAACAACAAGTCCGAGCTGGAAATCGTGCTGAAGTATTTCGAAGGCAAGCCGGTCATCGCGACCCTGAAGCGCTTCTCGCGTTCGGGCCTGCGCCAGTACCGCGGCAAGAGCGAACTGCCGAAGGTCATGAACGGCCTGGGTATTTCCATCATTTCCACCTCCAAGGGCATCATGACTGATGCGCAGGCGCGCCAGCTGGGCGTCGGCGGCGAAGTCCTGTGCTTCGTGGCCTAAGGCGAAAGGAGTAGACCATGTCCCGCGTAGCCAAGAAGCCGATCGACCTGGGTAAGGTTGAACTGAACGTCCAGAACGACAACGTCACCGCCAAGGGCCCGAAGGGCACCCTGTCGCTGGCCAAGCCGGCTGGTATCAACATCAATGTCGAGAACGGCGTTGCCACCCTGAGCACCGACAACGTGGATCTGATCCCGCTGACCGGTACCGTCCGCGCCATCCTGTCCAACATGGTCAAGGGTGTTTCCGAAGGCTTCGAGCGCAAGCTGGAGCTGGTCGGCGTGGGTTACCGTGCCGCCATGCAGGGCAAGGACCTCAGCCTGTCGCTGGGCTTCTCGCACCCGGTTGTGTTCGTGGCGCCGGAAGGCATCACCATCACCACCCCGACCCAGACCGAAATCCTGGTGCAGGGCGCTGACAAGCAGGCCGTCGGCGAAGCTGCCGCCAAGATCCGTGCGTTCCGCAAGCCGGAACCGTACAAGGGCAAGGGCGTGAAGTACTCCGACGAAGTCATCATTCGCAAGGAAGCCAAGAAGGCCTAATTAGGACCTTCCGCTTTCCAGGGAAAAAGATCATGAACAAGAACATCGCCCGCCTGCGTCGCGCCAAGTCGACCCGTGCCCACATCCGTGAGCTCGGCGTTGCACGCCTGTCGGTGCTGCGCACCGGCCAGCATCTGTACGCGCAGGTCTTCACCGCTGACGGCTCGAAGGTGCTGGCTGCCGCCAACACCACCCAGGCCGACGTCAAGGACGGCCTGAAGAACGGCAAGAACGCTGATGCCGCTGCCAAGGTTGGCCGCATCGTCGCTGAGCGCGCCAAGGCCGCCGGCGTCGAGAAGGTTGCCTTCGATCGTTCGGGTTACCGTTACCACGGCCGCATCAAGGCCCTGGCTGACGCTGCCCGCGAAGCCGGCCTGCAGTTCTAAGGGATAAGGGCAGGGGGCTTGATGCCCCCTGTCCGCCTGCTCGCCAGCCTGAGTGAGGCTGGGCGGCGCCGCTCTTCTGCAGCGGCCCACCGCAACAACGCACCACTTCACAACCATAAGCGGCTTCGAGCCGTACATAACCCAACAACCAAGGAATAAACATGGCAGAAGAACGTCAGCAGCGGGGTCGTGATCGCGACCGTAACCGCGAAGAGAAAGTCGACGACGGCATGATCGAAAAGCTGGTCGCGGTCAACCGCGTCAGCAAGACCGTGAAGGGTGGCCGTCAGTTCACCTTCACCGCCCTGACTGTCGTCGGTGACGGCGAAGGCAAGGTCGGTTTCGGTTATGGCAAGGCCCGCGAAGTGCCGGTCGCCATCCAGAAGTCGATGGAGCAGGCTCGCAAGAACCTGGTCACCGTTGACCTGAACAACGGCACCCTGTGGCACACCATCAAGGATGGTCACGGCGCAGCGCGCGTGTTCATGCAGCCGGCTTCCGAAGGTACCGGCGTCATCGCCGGTGGTGCCATGCGCGCCGTCCTGGAAGCGGTTGGCGTGAAGAACGTGCTGGCCAAGGCCACCGGTTCGCGCAACCCGATCAACCTGGTGCGTGCCACCGTGAAGGGCCTGACTGCAGCGCAGTCGCCGGCTCGCATCGCGGCCAAGCGCGGCAAGAAGGTGGAGGAACTCAACCATGGCTAATGAGTCCAACAAGACTGTGAAGGTGCGCCTGGTGCGTGGCCTGCGTGGTGCTCAGTCGCGTCACCGCCTGTCGGTGCGTGCCCTGGGCCTGAACAAGCTCAACGATGTCCGTGAACTGAAGGACAGCCCGCAGGTTCGCGGTCTGATCAACACCGTTCACTACCTCGTCAAGGTTGAGGAGTAATCGATCATGACTCTGCGTCTCAATGAACTGAGCCCGGCACCGGGCGCCCGTCAGGAACGTACCCGCGTCGGTCGCGGTATCGGCTCCGGCCTGGGCAAGACCTGTGGCCGCGGCCACAAGGGTTCGTTCGCCCGTAAGGGTGGCGGCAAGATCAAGGCTGGCTTCGAAGGCGGCCAGACCCCCATGCAGCGTCGTCTGCCGAAGATCGGCTTCCGTTCGCCGATCGCCAAGGACACCGCTGAAGTGCTGCTGTACCAGCTGGACAAGCTGCCGGCCGGCGAGATCGACTTCGCTGCCCTGCGTGCGGCCAAGCTGGTCCCGAGCACTGCCAAGAAGGCCAAGGTCGTCGTCAAGGGCGAAGTGACCAAGGCGTTCACCCTGAAGGGTGTTGCTGCCACGGCCGGTGCCAAGGCTGCGATCGAAGCTGCCGGCGGCAGCGTAACGGAGTAAGAGAATCATGGCGCAAGCTGGCATCGGTAACCTCGCGGGCGGAATGGGCAAGTTCACTGAACTTCGCCAACGTTTGCTGTTCGTCGTCGGGGCTTTGATCGTCTATCGCATCGGCTGCTACGTGCCGGTGCCGGGCGTCAATCCCGATGCCATGCTTGCCATGATGCAACAACAGGGCGGCGGCATCGTGGACATGTTCAACATGTTCTCGGGCGGCGCCCTGCACCGTTTCAGCATCTTCGCGCTGAACGTGATGCCGTACATCTCGGCATCGATCGTGATGCAGCTGGCCGTGCACATCTTCCCCGCCCTGAAGGCGATGCAGAAGGAAGGTGAGTCCGGCCGCCGCAAGATCACCCAGTATTCGCGCATCGGCGCTGTGCTGCTTGCAGTGGTGCAGGGCGGTTCGATCGCGCTGGCGCTGCAGGGCCAGGTGTCGCCGACCGGCGCGCCGGTCGTGTACATGCCAGGCATGGGCTTCGTGCTTACTGCCGTGGTCGCACTGACCGCCGGTACCATGTTCCTGATGTGGGTTGGTGAGCAGGTGACCGAGCGCGGCATCGGCAACGGCGTGTCGCTGATCATCTTCGCCGGTATCGTGGCGGGCCTGCCGGGTGCGGTCATCCACACCTTCGACGCCTACCGCGACGGCAACATCCAGTTCATCCAGCTGCTGCTGATCGCCATCGTCGTGCTCGCCTTCACCTTCTTCGTGGTGTTCGTCGAACGCGGCCAGCGCCGGATCACGGTGAACTATGCGCGCCGCCAGGGCGGTCGCAACGCGTACATGAACCAGACCTCGTTCCTGCCGCTGAAGCTGAACATGGCCGGCGTCATCCCGGCGATCTTCGCCTCGAGCCTGCTGGCGTTCCCGGCCACCCTGGCCATGTGGTCCGGCCAGGCTGCCAACCAGAGCACCTTTGGCCAGACCCTGCAGAAGGTCGCCAATGCCCTGGGCCCGGGCGAGCCGCTGCACATGATCGTGTTCGCTGCGCTGATCACCGGTTTCGCGTTCTTCTACACCGCGCTGGTGTTCAACTCGCAGGAAACCGCCGACAACCTGAAGAAGTCGGGCGCGCTGATTCCGGGCATCCGTCCGGGCAAGGCTACCGCCGACTACATCGACGGCGTGCTGACCCGACTGACCGCTGCCGGTTCGGCGTACCTGGTGATCGTCTGCCTGCTGCCGGAACTGATGCGCACGCAGCTGAATGCGTCGTTCTACTTCGGCGGTACTTCGCTGCTGATCGTGGTGGTGGTGGTGATGGACTTCATCGCCCAGGTGCAGGCGCACCTGATGTCCCACCAGTATGAGAGCCTGCTGAAGAAGGCCAACCTGAAGGGCGGCAACCGCGGTGGTTTTGCTCGCGGCTGATTAGCCTGTTATACTTTCGTCTTCCTGACGTGATGGTCCTCCGCTTCGCGGACTCCGGCCACACAAACGAAGGGCGGCCCCCGCAGCGGTTCCGGGTGGGGGTGTGATGAGGTGGTCCCGCGCTGGAGTAGCGCGGGCGGCCCGGGAGGAAACTCCAGGACCAACCCCATCCGGCGCCGGAGCCTGGGCACACTCCCCGGGCCGGGTTCATGAAACCTCTGGTTTCACGGGCTTCCAAGTAAACCGGAACCTTGTTAGTATCACTGGTTCACTTTTTTGATCCATCCTGCCGGATCGGCGTGCCTCGAGCGCGCTGTCGGCCATCACTCAGCTGGAGAACCGCGTCATGGCGCGTATTGCAGGCGTCAACCTGCCAGCCCAGAAGCATGTCTGGGTCGGGTTGCAAAGCATTTACGGCATCGGCCGTACCCGTTCGAAGAAGGTCTGCGAAGTCGCAGGCGTCACTTCGACCACCAAGATCCGCGATCTGTCGGAGCCGGAAATCGAGCGCCTGCGCGCCGAAGTCGGCAAGTACATCGTGGAAGGCGATCTGCGCCGTGAAATCGGTATCGCGATCAAGCGCCTGATGGACCTGGGCTGCTACCGCGGCCTGCGTCACCGTCGCGGTCTGCCGCTGCGTGGCCAGCGCACCCGTACCAACGCCCGCACCCGCAAGGGCCCGCGCAAGGCGATCAGGAAGTAAGGGACATATAAATGGCTAAGCCTGCTGCTAAGACCAAGAAGAAGATCAAGCGCGTCGTCACCGACGGCGTTGCCCACGTCCACGCTTCGTTCAACAACACCATCGTGACCATCACCGACCGCCAGGGCAACGCTCTGTCGTGGGCGACTTCCGGTGGCGCTGGCTTCCGCGGTTCGCGCAAGTCGACCCCGTTCGCAGCCCAGGTGGCTGCCGAAAAGGCCGGTCGTGCTGCGCTGGACTACGGCGTGAAGTCGCTGGAAGTCCGCATCAAGGGTCCGGGTCCGGGCCGTGAGTCGGCCGTGCGTTCGTTGAACAACGTCGGCTACAAGATCACCAACATCATCGACGTGACGCCTATCCCGCACAACGGGTGCCGTCCGCCGAAGAAGCGTCGCGTCTAAAGGGAGCGATAAGAAATGGCTCGTTATATCGGTCCTACCTGTAAGCTCGCCCGTCGCGAAGGCGCCGACCTGTCCCTGAAGAGCCCGGCGCGTGCGCTGGACTCCAAGTGCAAGTTGGAGCAGAAGCCCGGCCAGCATGGCGCCACCGCCCGCAAGGGCAAGCTGTCCGACTACGCCACCCAGCTGCGTGAAAAGCAGAAGGTCAAGCGTATCTACGGTCTGCTGGAGCGTCAGTTCCGCAACTACTACAAGAAGGCCTCGACCAAGAAGGGCAACACCGGCGAGAACCTCCTGCAGCTGCTGGAAACCCGCCTGGACAACGTTGTCTACCGCATGGGCTTCGCCGTGACCCGTCCGGCTGCCCGTCAGCTGGTGTCGCACCGCGGCGTCACCGTGAATGGCAAGTCGGTCAACCTGGCCTCGTACCAGGTCAAGGCTGGCGACGCCATCGCCCTGTCTGAAAAGGCTGCCAAGCAGCTGCGCGTCCAGGAAGCCCTGACCGTCGCCGCCCAGCATGACCTGAGCCCGTCGTGGGTTGAAGTGGATTCCGGCAAGTTCTCCGGCATCTTCAAGGCGGTTCCGGATCGTTCGGATCTGCCTGCGGACATCAACGAAGCGCTGATCGTCGAGCTGTATTCGAAGTAATTCACATTGGAGAGCCCCCGGCGACGGCCGGGGGTTCACTAGGAGAACCCGCAACATGACGGTTACCGCCAACCAGGTTCTGCGTCCTCGCGGTCCGCAGATCGAACGCCTTACCGACACCCGTGCAAAGGTCGTTATCGAACCTTTGGAGCGGGGTTACGGGCATACGCTGGGTAATGCCCTGCGTCGCGTGCTGCTGTCGTCCATCCCGGGCTTCGCCATCACGGAAGTCGAAATCGACGGCGTGTTGCATGAGTACACCACGGTCGAAGGTCTGCAGGAGGACGTGCTGGAAGTCCTGCTGAACCTGAAGGACGTGGCCATCCGTATGCACTCCGGCGACAACGCGACGCTGTCCCTGTCCAAGCAGGGTCCGGGCGTTGTCACCGCTGCCGACATCAAGGTCGACCACAACGTGGAGATCCTGAACGGCGACCACGTGATCTGCCACCTGACCAAGGACACGGCAGTGAACATGCGTCTGAAGATCGAGCGTGGTTTCGGCTATCAGCCGGCAGCTGCGCGTCGTCGTCCGGACGAAGAAACCCGTGCCATCGGCCGTCTGGTCCTGGATGCCTCGTTCTCGCCGGTCCGCCGTGTCGCCTATGCCGTGGAAGCGGCTCGTGTCGAACAGCGCACCGACCTGGACAAGCTGGTCATCGATATCGAGACCAACGGCACCATCGACGCCGAAGAAGCAGTGCGTACCGCTGCCGACATCCTCAGCGATCAGCTGTCGGTGTTCGGTGACTTCACCCATCGCGACCGCGGTGCGGCGAAGCCGGCCAACAACGGCGTGGATCCGGTGCTGCTGCGCCCGATCGACGATCTGGAGCTGACCGTGCGTTCGGCCAACTGCCTGAAGGCCGAGAGCATCTACTACATCGGCGATCTGATCCAGAAGACCGAAGTGGAGCTGCTGAAGACCCCGAACCTGGGTAAGAAGTCGCTCACCGAGATCAAGGAAGTGCTGGCCCAGCGTGGCCTGTCGCTCGGCATGAAGCTGGAGAACTGGCCGCCGGCCGGCGTCGCCAGCCACGGCATGCTGGGCTGATAACGCCTTTCTGCAAGACCGCATGGCCCCGTCGGCAACGACGGGGCCATTGCACCAAGGCAACACCGCCACGACGAACGAAGGTTCGCGGGCAGGTCGTCCAGGACGGATGGCCAGGACCAACCGCAGTCCGAGCAGCAGCGCCAGGAAGGCGACAACGATCCGCAAAGCCACATCATTAACCAAGGAATATCACCATGCGTCACCAGAAATCCGGCCGTAAGTTCAGCCGTACCAGCGCCCACCGCGAAGCGATGTTCAAGAACATGGCCGCCTCGCTGTTCAAGCACGAGCTGATCAAGACCACCCTGCCGAAGGCCAAGGAACTGCGCCGCGTCGCCGAGCCGCTGATCACCCTGGCCAAGGTCGACTCCGTCGCCAACCGTCGTCTGGCCTTCGCCCGCCTGCGCGACAACGAAGCCGTCGGCAACCTGTTCACCATCCTGGGCCCGCGCTACGCGAATCGTCCGGGTGGTTACCTGCGCCTGCTGAAGTGCGGCTTCCGCGCCGGCGACAATGCGCCGATGGCGTACGTCGAACTGGTTGACCGTCCGGTCGTGGCTGAAGCCGTCGAAGAGTAATCGACGCGCAACACCCGTCATTCGGTGAAGAACCCGGCCTTGTGCCGGGTTTTTCCGTTTTCGGGCCGCCGATGATGGATCCACGCCGTGCGTGGATGATGCGCTGCGCTGTGGCAAGCGCACCGGCGTGTTCCGACGGGCGCGACGTTGTGGCGGTTCGAACGGCGCGCACTCTCGGTTACGCTTGCGGTCCGTACTACACGAGCGTTGCCGATGAATCCTCTGCGCTGGCCTTTCCGCGCCCAGTTCCTGCTGGGCTTCCTGATCTGCGCGGGCCTGCTGGGCTACGCCATCTTCCTGCAGCTGAAGATGGGGCTGGAGCCGTGTCCGCTGTGCATCTTCCAGCGCCTGGCGTTCGCGGCCCTGGGCCTGCTGTTCCTGATCGGCGCCCTGCATGGGCCGTCCAACCGACCGGGGCGGGCGACCTACGGCATCCTCGCCTTCATCGCTGCGGCCGTGGGCGTGGGCATCGCCGCACGCCATGTCTACGTGCAGATGCTGCCGCCGGAGATGGGGGCGACGTGTGGCCCGCCGCTGGCCTTCCTGCGCGAGACCATGGGGCCGCTGGAAGTGTTCCGCACCGTGCTGACCGGTACCGGCAACTGCGGCAACATCGACTGGACGTTCCTTGGCCTGACCATGCCGATGTGGTCGGGCGTGTGGTTCGTGCTGCTGGCGCTGTGGGCGCTGGTGGTGTCGCTGCGCAAGGTCAAGCACTGAGCGAGTCCGGAGCCACGCATGGCGTGGCTCGACTGTTTTCCGGTAGTGCCGGCCGCTGGCCGGCAGTTGGTGGTACCTCAGAAGTCCTGCTGCAGGCTCAGATAGGCGCCACGACGTGGTCCCCACTGCGGTGCGAACACGCCGATGCCGCCGCCATCGCGCAGCTGGTAGCTTCGGTCCAGTGTGTTGAGCACGGCCAGCTGCACATGCAGCGGATGACCGCTGTCGGCGTTGAAGTCATGCGCGGCGCTGAGATTGATCTGCAGGTACGACGGTAGTTCACCGCCATTGGGCACGCCCTCGATGTCCGAACGCAGGCCGCTGCCGTACACGTAGTTCGCACCGACCCGATTGTGGCCAGCGAACGCATAGCTGACGCCGCCGGAAGACGTCAGCTTCTGGTCGTGGTCCAGATGGATCCAGTTCTGTTGCACGTAGGCCAGTGCATCCGGATCGAGGTTGTACTGGCTGGTGATGACCTGGGTGCCCATGGCCTTGTTGTAGGCCGCGTTGAAGTACGCGCTGATCGGCCCGTTGCTGTAGTCGGCGCTGAACTCCAGGCCGTGGATGTGGCCGCGGCGATAGTTGAAGGTGGAATAGATGTAGGCGGCGCCGAACTGGCCTTCATCCTGCAGGCGGTGCACGCGTCGGTCGTAGGCATCCAGGCCGAGGGTGAGGTGGTCGCCGACCTGCTGTGACACGCCGATATCGTAGTAGTCACTGCGCTCGGACAACGGCGTAGTGCTGCCATCGGCAGGTTGCTGGTTGCTGGTGCCATCGAACAGGGCCAGATCGCTGCCGGCAACCAGTTCGCTGGCTGGCGGGGTGAAGTAGCGCGAATAGCCGGCGTGCACGGTGGTGCTGTCGCTGGCGTTCCAGACCACGCCCAGGCGTGGGCTGAGCTGGCCCTCGGTGCGACCGAAGGCCTTGAAGCGGTCGCCGCGCAGGCCATAGTTGACGGTCCAGTCATCGCCGATCCGCCACTCGTCCTGCACGTACAAGGCTGCGGTGCTGGCGTGGAAGGCATTGCGGTCCGGGATCAGCCGTGGCGTGGTGCTCGTCTGCCGCCCATCGGCGTCGACCGGGAAGACCCAGCTGCTGTTGTTGGCGGCGGCGTGTTCGTAGTTGCCGTACAGGCCATAACGCAGGGTGTGGTTGTCGCCCAGCGGGGTGGAGAAATCGGCCTGCAGGGTGTCGGCGCGGTTGCTGCGCCTGACCTGCGAGGCGACGCCGCTGAACACCAGGTCGCCCACGACGTCCGGGTTGAAGGCCACATCGCTGTAGCGCTGGCCGGCCGAGAGCTGGTATGCGGTCTGGCCAAGCGTGCCCTGCAGTACCAGCATGCCGAAGCGGGTGGTCTCGCGCTGGGTTTCGTCCAGCTGGCTGGAATCGAAGGTGGTGGTGTCCAGGTAGCCGAACTGCGGGGTCTGTCCCGGGTTGACCGGGATCTGGAAGCGGTTGTTGGCAAAGCCGGCGAACACGCTCAGGCGGGTGCTGTCGTTGACCAGGTAGGTCAGGTCGGCAAAGGCCTTCCCCTGGTGGGTGTCGTCATGCAGCGGCCTGCGTGCGCTGGTGGGGTTCTCCAGCCCGACCTCGTTCTGGTCGTAGTTGCCGGTCAGGAACCAGCTCCAGCGGCCCTGGTTGCCCCACCAGGAGGCATTCGGGTTGACCTTGCCGAACGAACCGGCGGTGATGCCGGCGCTGCCGCCGTTACCCAGCTCGGCGCCACTGCGTGTGGTGATGTCGACCACGGCGGCGGTACGTTCACCGAACTGGGCCGGCAGCGCACCATCCATCAGGCGGATGCTCTTGATGGTGCGCGCATCCAGGGTCTGGCCGAAGCCGGAGATCGATTCGGGCAGCAGTACGCCGTTGATGCGGTACTGCAGGTTGGCGTGGTCGCCGCGCACATGCACGCCACCGTAGGAGTCCTGGACCACGCCCGGGGCCTGCAGCAGCACCTGGCTGAGCGGGGCGGAGGCGCCCAGAGGCTGCTTCTGGATGTCCTCGGCGGTGATCTGGTACTGGCTGCTGCCGATGTCCGGTGACAGGGCGTTGCGGGCCTGGTCAAGCTGGGCACTGACGGTGACTACGTCGAGGTCCTTGACCGCAGCCGCGCTGGCATCAGTGTCGGCGGCAAGCGCGGGTTGGCTGGTGAGGATCAGGGCGAAGGTGATGGCAGTGGTGAGCAGGGAGGGCTTCATGGGAAATGGGCAGGGAAGGGGGAGGGGAGGGGGAGGGGAGGGGGAGGGGAGGGGGAGGGGAGGGGGCCGGTCCATGAGGGAGTGTTACTCCGTAACAACTGCGAGCCGATCATGCGCCTGTCCCGCGACGGCGACCATGCCGTTTCTGGCCGATCACACGGCCCCTTTCCACACCGTTCAGGCAGTCATGACCGGGCCCGGCCCTTTGCGCCAGCGGCTGGCTCTGCGACCATGACCGCCCCCCACCCCGGATGTCCGTAATGAGCCTGTCCGCCGTTCCGCCTGCGCCCGATCCTGCCGCCATCGCTGCTGGCGCTGCCTGGTCACCGGAGAGCTGGCGGGGCAAGACCGGGCTGCAGATGCCGACCTATCCCGATCCGGTGGCACTGGATGCCGCGCTGCACGAGCTGAAGCGGCTGCCACCGCTGGTGACCTCGTGGGAGATCCTGGCGCTGAAGCAGCAGTTGGCCGACGCCCAGGAAGGCAAGCGTTTCCTGTTGCAGGGTGGCGACTGCGCGGAGAATTTCAGCGACTGCGAATCGGGCACGATCTCCAACCGGTTGAAGGTGCTGCTGCAGATGAGCCTGGTACTGGTGCACGGCCTGCGCCAGCCGGTGATCCGCGTCGGCCGTTTCGCCGGCCAGTACGCCAAGCCGCGTTCGGCCGACACCGAAACCCGCGACGGCGTGACCCTGCCCAGCTACCGCGGCGATGTGATCAATGCGCCGGCCTTCACCGAGGCGGCGCGTCTGCCCGACCCGAAGCGGATGCTGCAGGCCCACGCGCATTCGGCGATGACGATGAACTTCGTGCGGGCGCTGATCGATGGTGGCTTCGCCGACCTGCACCATCCCGAATACTGGAACCTGGAATGGGTAAGCCATTCGCCGTTGGCTGCCGAGTACCAGAAGATGGTGGCCTCGATCGGTGATGCCGTGCACTTCATGGAGACCCTGGCCGGGGCCCGCGTGCACAACCTCAACCGCATCGATTTCTACACCTCGCATGAAGCGCTGCTGTTGCCTTACGAACAGGCGCTGACCCGGCAGGTGCCGCGCCAGCAGGGCTGGTTGAACCTGAGCACGCACTACCCGTGGATCGGCATGCGTACCGCCGCGCTGGATGGCGCGCACGTGGAGTACCTGCGCGGCGTGCGCAATCCGATCGCGATCAAGGTGGGCCCGTCGGTGACGCCGGACCAGTTGCTGCGCCTGATCGATGTGCTCAACCCGGACGACGAGCCGGGCCGCCTGAGCTTCATCCACCGCATGGGCGCGGCGCAGATCGCGCAGAAGCTGCCGCCGTTGCTGGATGCGGTCAAGCGCGATGGTCGTCGCGTGCTGTGGGTATGCGATGCGATGCACGGCAATACCGAAAGCACCGCCAATGGCTTCAAGACGCGGCGCTTCGACAACGTGCGCGGCGAGGTCGAGATGTCCTTCGACCTGCACGCGGCCGCAGGCACCCGTCTGGGCGGCGTGCATCTGGAGCTGACCGGTGAGGATGTGACCGAATGCACCGGCGGTGCGCGCGAACTGACCGAACGTGACCTCGAGCGCGCCTATCGTTCGACCGTCGACCCGCGTCTGAACTACGAGCAGTCGCTGGAGATCGCGATGGCGATCGTGCGCAAGCAGGAACAAGTGCGGTAAGTGTGTTTCGGCAGGGCTGCGCCCTGCACCTGCCGAATCAAGGTCAACGTCAACGTCAACGTCAAAAGCGGGCTATCCGTGGGCTGGCGGGGCGGTGTCGGATTGCGGGGACGCCGCAAGTACGTCCTTGTAGGCTTGGCCGCGGCATCCATGCCGCGGACACCCCGCAATCCGACACCGCCCCACCTTCGACAGTTGTCCGGTGTCCGAAGGATTCACGCCATGCGTGGATGAATCTCCATCGGAATCGAATATTTCGAATTGAATTTGAAGAGCATCCACGCATGGCGTGGATCTACGTGTCGACCAAGGTCGACACCCACCAATAGCGGGCCATGACATTCCGACAGATCGCGGAAAATTGTCGGAGGCGGGGAGGGGACAGATGGCGGGGGCGTGAGCGCCATGGGCCCGAGGCATGCCTCGGGCGGGTTGGGCAGGACGCCCAACCCTGGTCTTGCCGTGTGCGCAGGACAGCGCACACGAGCAAGGCGCGACCGAGCTTACATGGACGTACTTGCAGCGTCCCCCGCCATCTGTCCCCTCCCCGCCATCCCAAGGAATGCAGGCTTTTGCTCTTGCTGTTGAGGTTGATCCTGCCTCTGTGGGTGCAGGGCGCAGCCCTGCCGAACACCCCCGCCTACATTCTTCTTACGAACGGCTGACATCGCGCTCATGGTGCATGCGCCACGCTGGCTCCTTGATGCAGACAGCGAGAATGCGCAGTGATATGGCAACACCTGCAGCAGTATCTGTGGCCGATCGGAACCGCTTTGGTGATCGGTGGCCTGGGCGCTTGGGCCGTACTGGCCATGTACCGTCGCCTGCGCGGGCGTGACCGGCGCCGTGCGCGCATCGGCCGGGTGATCGGACCGCCGCTGGCCCTTGCACTGCCCGTGCTGTTGCTGGTGCCGGCGCTGCAGGCCACGCCATTGCCGGAACACACGCTCGATCAACTGCTGCGCGTGCTGCACATCGCCCTGACCGCCTGCTTCATCTGGTTGCTGGTGCGCGGCGTTGCGGCGGGTGAGCGGGCGATCCTGCGCAGCCACCCGATCGATGTCTCGGACAACCTCGAAGCGCGCCGCATCCAGACCCAGACCCGGGTGCTCAGCCGCGTGCTGATGGGCGGCATCATCGTGCTCGGCGCCTCGCTGGTGCTGCTGACCTTCCCGATGGTGCAGAAGATCGGCACCGCACTGTTGGCGTCGGCGGGCCTGATCGGCCTGGTGGCGGGTATCGCCGCCAAACCGGTGTTCGGCAATCTGATCGCCGGCCTGCAGATCGCGGTGACGCAGCCGATCCGGCTCGATGATGTGGTGATCGTCGAGGGCGAATGGGGGCGCATCGAAGAGATCGGCAGCAGCTACGTGGTGGTGCGCATCTGGGATGAGCGGCGGATGGTGGTACCGCTGACCTGGTTCATCGAGCACCCGTTCCAGAACTGGACACGACGCAGTGCCGACCTGCTGGGTACGGCCTTCCTGTGGCTGGACTACCGTGCGCCGATCGCGGCGATACGTGCCGAGCTGGAACGCATCTGCCAGGGCCAGCCGCTGTGGGATGGGCGGGTCTGCGTGACCCAGGTGACCGAGACCAGCGAGCGTGCGATCCAGGTGCGGCTGCTGGTCAGCGCGCGCAGTTCCGGTGATGCGTTCGACCTGCGCTGTCTGGTGCGCGAACGCATGCTGGATTTCCTCGCACGCGAGCATCCGCAGTCGCTGCCGCAGGTGCGTGCTCGCCTGCAGCGGGACGACGAACTGGACATGCCGCGGATGCCGCGCGCTGGCAGTGCCGACGTGCGTTCACCCGGTGCCGAGGATGGCGAAGCCGCAATCGCGCCGACCGAGCCGCGCCCGGAATGGTAGCGCCAGGCCATGCCCGGTGGATTGCAGAGTGCCGCTGCGCTCGCCGGGCACGGCCCGGCGCTACCATCCATTGGATCAGGGATCGCCTGATTCGATCAATGCGTCGGTATCGAAGCGCGGCGGACGCCTGGCGCGGGTGCGCTGCTCATACGCGTAGGCCATCTCGATCAACTTCGGTTCGCTCCAGGCCGTGCCCATGAACAGAAGCCCCGCCGGCAGGCCATCGATCTGGCCCATCGGCACGCTCAGACTGGGGTAGCCGGCGACGGCGGCAACACTGTAGCTCTCACCGGGGAAGTCATCGCCGGTGGTGCGCAGGGGCCAGGCCACACCGGTTGTCGGTGCGACCAGTGCATCCAGTTTCTGCGATGCCAGCACAGCGTCGATGCCTTCCGGGCCCGCCAGTCGCCGCGCATCGCTGCGCGCGCGGATGTAGGCGGGATCGGCCAGGCCAGGGGTCGCTTGGGCTTCCTGCAGCAGCTCCTGGCCGAACAGGCCCAGTTCCTGGCCCTTGTGTGCCTCGTTGAAGGCGATCAGTCCGGCCAGGCTGCGCAGTGGCGCCTGGTACGTGTTGAGGTAGCGCTCCAGCCCCGCCTTGAATTCATACAGCAGGACGATGCGCTCGGCATCGGCCCAGGCATCCGGGTGGGGCAGTTCCACCGGCACCACCACGGCGCCGGCGCGGCGCAGCTCAGCGACCGCCTGCTCAACCAGTGGCGGCATCCCGCGGTACTTCAGAAGCGGGGTCTGCAGCAGGCCGATGCGCTTGCCGCGCAGGCCCTGCGGATCCAGTCGTGCGGTGTAGTCGTAGACCGCACGGCCGGGCATGGTCGCGGTGGCAGGGTCGGCATCATCGCGGCCAGCGATGGCCGTCAGCACGGCGGCGGCGTCGGCGACGCTGCGGGTCATCGGGCCCGCAGTGTCCTGGCTGAAGGAGATCGGGATGATGCCTTCACGGCTGACCAGGCCGACGGTCGGTTTCAGGCCGACTACGCCGTTGATCGCGGCGGGGCAGACGATGCTGCCGTCGGTCTCAGTGCCGATCGCCACGCTGGCCAGGTTGGCGGCCACCGCCACCGCGCTGCCGCTGCTGGAGCCACAGGGCGAATGGCTGAGGCGGTAGGGATTGCGGGTCTGGCCGCCGCGCGCGCTCCAGCCGGAGATCGAGTCGTTGCCTCGGAAGTTGGCCCACTCGCTGAGGTTGGTCTTGCCCAGCACCACTGCGCCCGCTTCACGCAGGCGGCGGACCAGGTAGGCATCGCCGGGGCGGAAGCCCTGCAGGGCCAGCGAGCCGGCGCTGGTGGCCATCGGTGCGGCGTTGATGTTGTCCTTCAGCAGGATCGGGATGCCATGCAGTGGTCCGCGCAGGCGGCCGGCACGGCGCTCCTGGTCGCGCTGTGCGGCTTCCTTCAGGGCATCGGGGTTGAGTTCGATCACCGCGCGCAGGCGTGGCCCGGTGCGGTCCAGGGCGGCGATGCGCTTGAGATAGGCGCCGGTCAGGGTGACGCTGTCGAGTTCACCGGCGACCATCCGCGCCTGCAGGTCGGAGACTTCGGTCTCGGCGTAGGGGAAAGGCATAGAGCTGTTGCCGGGTTCACCGGCATGCGCGGTGGACGCGGCCGGGCTGCAGCCAGCAGCCAGCCCCGCAGGCAAGGCGGCGATGAGGAAGGACAGGAGGGGCGGCAAGGACAGGCGCATGGGGCAGCTTCGACGGCTCCGATCCCCAGTGTAGCGGCTGCTCAGCGGCGGCGCTTGCGCAGGTCGCGCGCCAGTACGTAGACGACGACCAGGTTGATCGCCAGCACCGTCCACGAGGCCCAGCCGGGATGGCGGACGATCGCGTAGATATCGAAGGGCAGGTAGATGGAGGCGGTCAGGCAGCCCAGCCAGGAGGCCCATGCCCTGGCTTTCCACAACCCCCAGGCCTCGACCAGGTGCAGCAGGCCGTAGCCGATCATCGCCGCCGCGGCCAGGTGCACCGCGTCGGGGCTGATCATGTTCAACAGCGAGGGCAGGGTGCCGTGATCCGGGTCCAGGCTGAAACGCCGGATCAGGGCATTGACGCCGTCGCGAAGCGGCTGCGGGCCGAGGATTTCCAGCCCGGTGGCCGCCAACAACGCCAGCATCGCCTTGCTCGCTTCGAGCAAGGCGATGACATGGAGGCCCGGATGCCGATGCGGATCCGGGTTGTAGCCGTTCTGGCTCACGGTTCGCTGGATCAGCCGCCGCGCGAGTTCTTCTTGCGGTCGCTTTCGGTCAGGAACTTCTTGCGCAGACGGATCTCCTTGGGGGTGATCTCGACCAGCTCGTCGTCTTCGATGAAGTCCAGGGCCTGTTCCAGCGAGTACTTGATCGCCGGGGTCAGCTGGATCGCATCGTCCTTGCCCGAAGCGCGCATGTTGGTCAGCGGCTTGGTCTTGATCGCGTTGACGGTCAGGTCGTTGTCCTTGGAGTGGATGCCGACCAGCTGACCTTCATACACGTTGTCGCCTTCAGCAGCGAACAGCTTGCCGCGTTCCTGCAGCGGGCCCAGCGAGTACGCGGGGGTGGTGCCCGGCGCATTGGCGATCATCACACCGTTGATGCGCTTGGCGATGGCGCCCTGTTCCTTCGGGCCGTAATGGTCGAACACGTGGAACAGCAGGCCCGAGCCCTGAGTGAGGGTCTTGAACTCGTTCTGGAAGCCGATCAGGCCACGGGCCGGGATCTGGTATTCCAGGCGCACACGGCCCTTGCCGTCCGATTCCATGTTCTTCAGCTGGCCCTTGCGGGTGCCCAGCTTTTCCATCACGCCGCCCTGGTGGACTTCTTCGATGTCCACCACCAGCTGCTCGATCGGCTCCATGGCCTGGCCGTCGATCTGCTTGATGATCACTTCCGGGCGCGACACGGCCAGCTCGTAGCCTTCACGGCGCATGTTCTCGATCAGCACCGACAGGTGCAGTTCGCCACGGCCGGAGACCAGGAACTTGTCGGCGTCTTCCAGCTGTTCGACCTTCAGGGCCACGTTGTGGACCTGCTCGCGGTCCAGGCGGTCCTTGATCTGGCGGCTGGTCAGGAACTTGCCGCCGGACAGGTCCTTGTTGCCGGCGAACGGCGAGTTGTTGACCTGGAAGGTCATCGAGATGGTCGGCTCGTCGACGGTCAGTGCCGGCAGGGCTTCCGGGGTTTCCGGGTGGCACAGGGTGTCGGAGATGGTCAGCTCCGGAATACCGGAGATGGCGACGATGTCACCGGCTTCGGCGGTGTCCTGCTCGATGCGCTCCAGGCCCAGGAAGCCCAGCACCTGGGCGACCTTGCCGTTGCGCTTCTTGCCTTCACGGTCGATCACCGCGACCTGCATGTTCTTCTTCAGGGTGCCGCGCTGGATGCGGCCGATGCCGATCACGCCCACGAAGTTGTTGTAGTCCAGCTGGCTGATGCGCATCTGGAACGGACCTTCCGGGTCCACTTCCGGCTTCGGCGCGTGCTGCATGATCGCTTCGTACAGCGGGGTCATGTCGCCGTCGCGCACGGTGTCTTCCAGGCCGGCGTAGCCGTTCAGGGCCGAGGCGTAGACGATCGGGAAGTCCAGCTGCTCATTGGTGGCGCCGAGCTTGTCGAACAGGTCGAAGACCTGGTCGATCACCCACTCCGGACGCGAGCCCGGACGGTCGACCTTGTTGACCACGACGATCGGCTTGAAGCCCATCGCGAAGGCCTTCTGGGTGACGAAGCGGGTCTGCGGCATCGGGCCGTCCATCGCGTCGACCAGGATCAGCACGGTGTCGACCATCGACAGCACGCGCTCGACCTCGCCGCCGAAGTCGGCGTGTCCGGGGGTGTCGACGATGTTGATCCGGTTCTTGATACCGGTCTTCTTGTCTTCCCAGGTGATGGCGGTGTTCTTGGCCAGGATGGTGATGCCGCGTTCCTTTTCCTGGTCGTTGCTGTCCATCACGCGCTCGGCGAGGACGGTACGCTCGGACAGGGTGCCGGACTGCTTCAGCAGCTGGTCGACCAGGGTGGTCTTGCCATGGTCGACGTGAGCGACGATGGCGATGTTGCGAAGGTTTTCGATGGACATACGAAAGGGGGCCAGTCGGCGCCGGATTTGGAAAAAGAAGTCCAACATTATACGTCGAACTTGACGATTGGCGAAAACCTGGATTTCAGGACTGCTGAGGCCCCCATTCAGCCTGCCCCCCGGCGCTGCCCGTCCGCAGGCTGAAGACCCTGCCTGCGCGCATGGTCGAAGCCGCCCATGCCACGGGGGAGGTGTATCCTTATGGGGCTGATTACACACCCCGCATCCCAAGGATCTGCATGTCCCTCATCGCCACTTTCGACACCACCCAGGGCCCGATCAAGGTCGAGCTGTTCGCCGACAAGGCGCCGCTGACGGTCGCCAACTTCGTGAACCTGGTCAAGCGCGGCTTCTATGACGGCCTGATCTTCCACCGCGTGATTCCCGATTTCATGATCCAGGGCGGCTGCCCGCAGGGGCGTGGCACCGGCGGCCCGGGCTACAAGTTCGAAGACGAGAAGAATGGTGTGAAGCACCAGGTCGGCTCGCTGTCGATGGCCAACGCCGGCCCGAACACCAACGGCAGCCAGTTCTTCATCACCCACATCAAGACCGATTGGCTGGACGGCAAGCACACCGTGTTCGGCCAGGTGCTGGAAGGCCAGGCGATCGTTGATTCGGTCAAGCAGGGCGACGTGATCCATTCGATCACCCTGGAAGGCGACACCGACGCCGTGCTCGCCGCCCAGGCAGAGCGCGTGGGTGAGTGGAACAAGATCCTCGCCGCCTGATCCAATACCCGGACGGCCCCCTGCAGAGGGGGCCGTTTCCATGTTGCGGCCGCCCCGCCAGGCCTGTCCCCGCCCGCGCGGCCATCTCCCACAACGCTACTTAGCTTCTTAGCAGAGGAAATCCCCATGAAAGCACCTGTTCGTGTTGCCGTGACCGGCGCCGCCGGCCAGATCGGCTACGCCCTGCTGTTCCGTATCGCCT
Source organism: Stenotrophomonas sp. DR822 (assembly GCF_019793815.1). Lineage (NCBI taxonomy): Bacteria > Pseudomonadati > Pseudomonadota > Gammaproteobacteria > Lysobacterales > Lysobacteraceae > Stenotrophomonas > Stenotrophomonas sp. DR822. The sequence continues at coordinate 1,842,620 of NZ_CP081826.1, read as the reverse complement.
CCGGTGAAATGCTGGGCAAGGACCAGCCGGTCATCCTGCAGCTGCTGGAGCTGCCGGTCGACAAGGCCCAGGCCGCCCTGAAGGGCGTGATGATGGAACTGGAAGACTGCGCGTTCCCGCTGCTGGCCGGCATGGTCGGTACCGACGACGCTGAAGTCGCCTTCAAGGACGCCGACATCGCCCTGCTGGTCGGCGCGCGTCCGCGCGGCCCGGGCATGGAGCGCAAGGATCTGCTGCTGGAAAACGCCAAGATCTTCACCGCCCAGGGCGCCGCACTGAACAAGGTCGCCAAGCGTGACGTGAAGGTGCTGGTGGTCGGCAACCCGGCCAACACCAACGCCTACATCGCCATGAAGTCGGCGCCGGACCTGAACCCGCGCAACTTCACCGCCATGCTGCGCCTGGACCACAACCGTGCGCTGAGCCAGCTGTCGACCAAGCTCGGCAAGCCGGTCGCCGGCATGGAGAAGCTGGTGGTGTGGGGTAACCACAGCCCGACCATGTACCCGGACTACCGTTTCGCCACCGCCGATGGTGCGTCGATCGCCGATGCGATCAACGACCAGGAGTGGAATGCCAACACCTTCATCCCGACCGTCGGCAAGCGCGGCGCGGCGATCATCGAAGCCCGCGGCTCGTCCTCGGCAGCTTCGGCGGCCAACGCAGCGATCGACCACGTGCGTGACTGGGTGCTGGGCAGCAACGGCAAGTGGGTCACCATGGGCGTGCCGTCCGACGGTTCCTACGGGATTCCGGAAGGCGTGATCTTCGGCTTTGCGGTCACCACCGAGAACGGCGAGTACACCCTGGTCAAGGATCTGCCGGTCGACGACTTCAGCCAGAAGTACATCGACAAGACCCTGGCCGAGCTGGAAGAAGAGCGCGCCGGCGTCGCCCACCTGCTGGGTTGATGCGGTCGGTGCTGGCACCCTGCCGGCACCTTTCCATCAGGGTAGGTACCGGCCGTTGGCCGGTACGCAGGAAACGGGGAGGCTTCGGCTTCCCCGTTTTCGTATGGAGTACCTGGCAACGACATGATCCTTCTGCATTACATCGACGACGCGCTGCTGGTGGCCGAGAAGCCGGCCGGCCTGCTGTCCGTGCCCGGCCGCTTGGCGGAGAACCAGGACTGCGTGGTCGCACGGCTGCAGGCGGTGTATGCCGATGCGCTGACCGTGCATCGCCTGGACCAGGTCACCTCTGGCCTGCTGCTGCACGCGCGCGGCAAGGACATGCAGGTGGCGCTGTCGATGCAGTTCGAGAAGCGCCAGGTGGGCAAGGGTTATGAAGCCATCGTGCAGGGGCTGCTGGAAGATGATGCCGGTGAAGTGGACCTGCCGCTGATCGTCGACTGGCCGAACCGGCCCAGGCAGATGGTCGACCACGAACGCGGCAAACCGGCACTGACCCGATGGCGGGTACTGTCGCGTGACACCGAGGCGCAACGCACGCGCGTTGAACTGGAACCGGTCACCGGCCGCAGCCATCAGCTGCGCCTGCACATGGCCAGCCTGGGTCATCCGATCGTCGGCGACGTGCTGTATGGCGCAGAGGCCGCGCAGCGCGTGTGCCTGCATGCGCGGAAGCTGCAGTTCACCCATCCGGTGACGGGCGAGGCGCTCGCGTTCGAATCTGCGACTCCGTTCTAGAAGGGTAGGGTGTTCGGCAGGGCTGCGCCCTGCACCCTGTACCCGCGGTAGTGCCGGCCGCTGGCCGGCAACCTCAGCAGCAACAGCAGGAGCTGGCATTCCGTGGGATGGCGGGGGGGGGGGGGCGGATTGCGGGGACGCCGCAAGTACGTCCCTGTAGGCTTGGCAGCCGCTTGCTCGTGTGCGCTGTCCTGCGCACACGGCAAGGCCGGGGTTGGGCGTCCTGCCCAACCCGCCCGAGGCATGCCTCGGGCCCATGCGGCTGACACCCCGCACTCCGACACCGCCCCACCTCTGACAGATTTCCGGCGTCTGATGGATCCACCTCATGCGTGGATGAATCTCCATCGGAATCGAATATTTCGACAATTCATCGAAAAGCATCCACGCATGGCGTGGATCTACTGTGGACCAAGGTCGACAGCTACCAACAGCAGCCCAACAGCGGCGCGAAGTTGTCGAAGGCGGGGTGGGTCCGGTTGCGGGGGCGTGAGCGCCATGGATGGCGCGACCGAGCCTACATGGACGTATTCACGGCGTCCCCCGCAACCGGACCCACCCCGCCATCCCAAGGAATGCACGCTCTTGCTGTTGCCGTTGCCGTTGCTTCGGCGGGTGCAGGGCGCAGCCCTGCCGGCAACACACCCCCTACCAAGGTAGGGCGGCCCACGCGCCAGCGCCGGACTATGCTCGAAGCCATGACTTTGTCTGGGAGGGCTGCGTCATGAACTACGAGGAAACCTACCGCCGCTCGATCGACGAGCCGGAGGCATTCTGGGGCGAGGAAGCCAAGCGCATCCATTGGCACAAGCCGCCGCAACAGGTGCTCGACTACAGCAACCCGCCGTTCCGGCGCTGGTTCGTGGGTGGTGAAACCAACCTCTGCTACAACGCCGTCGACCGGCATCTGGCCGACCGCCCGGACCAGCTCGCACTGGTCGCCATCTCCACCGAAACCAACAGCACCCGCGAAATCACCTATCGCCAGCTGTATCGCGAAGTGAACGACTTCGCCGCCGTGCTGAAGCACCTTGGCGTCGGCCACGGCGACCGCGTGGTGATCTACATGCCGAACATGGCCGAGGCCGTGTTCGCCATGCTTGCCTGTGCACGTATCGGTGCGGTGCACTCGGTGGTGTTCGGTGGCTTCGCTGCGCACAACCTCGCGCTGCGCATCGACGATGCCAAGCCGAAGCTGCTGATCGCTGCCGATGCCGGCATGCGTGGCGGCAAGCTCATTCCGTACAAGGCGATGGTCGATGCCGCCTGCGCTGAAGCCAGCAGTCCGCCGCCGCACGTGCTGATCGTTTCGCGCGGGCTGGACCCGGCCGAGCCACGCATCGAAGGGCGCGACGTCGAGTACGCCACCCTGCGTGCGCAGATCGGGCAGACCGATGTGCCGGTGCAATGGCTGGAATCGAGCGAGCCCAGCTACCTGCTGTATACCTCCGGCACCACCGGCAAGCCGAAGGGCGTGCAGCGCGATGTCGGTGGCTATGCGGTGGCGATGGCGCAGTCGATGCAGACCGTGTTCGACTGCAAGCCGGGACAGGTGATGTTCTCCACCTCCGATGTCGGCTGGGCCGTGGGCCATTCCTACAACGTGTATGGCCCGTTGATCGGCGGCTGCACCTCGCTGCTGTACGAAGGGCTGCCGACCAATCCCGATCCGGGCATCTGGTGGGCGCTGTGCGAGCAGTACAGCGTGCGCACGATGTTCTCTTCGCCGACGGCGATCCGCGTGCTGAAGAAGCACGATGCCGATTTCATCCACCGCCACGACCTGGATGCCTTGAAGTATCTGTTCCTGGCCGGTGAGCCGCTGGACGAGCCGACCGCGCACTGGATCAGCGACGCACTGGGCAAGCCGATCATCGATAATTACTGGCAGACCGAAACCGGTTGGCCGGCATTGACCCTGCTGCCTGGGCTGGACATGAAGCCGGTGCGGTTCGGCTCACCTGGGTTCCCCAATCTCGGCTACCGGATGAAGGTGATCGACGAGAACACCGGCGAAGAGGTGGCTGCCGGGCAGAAGGGCGTGCTGGTGATGACGCCGCCGTTGCCGCCGGGCTGCATGAGCACGGTCTGGAATGACGACAGCCGCTTCCTGCAGAGCTACTTCAGCCACTTCAAGGAACTGCTGTACAGCTCGCTGGACTGGGCGATCCGCGATGACGATGGCTATACCTTCATCCTCGGCCGCACCGACGATGTGATCAACGTGGCCGGGCACCGTCTGGGCACGCGTGAGATCGAAGAGGCCATCTCCAGTCACCCGCGCGTGGCCGAGGCAGCGGTGATCGGGGTGAAGGACGAATTGAAGGGACAGGTGCCGCTGGTGTTCGTCACCCTCAAGCAGGGGCTCGATGGCGAAGACCCGGCTGCAGTGGTGGCCGAGATGATGGCCACGGTGACCGCCTCGCTGGGTGCGGTGGCGCGACCGGCGCACATCCACGTGGTCAACGCGCTTCCCAAGACCCGTTCGGGCAAGCTGCTGCGTCGCTCGCTGCAGGCATTGGCCGAGCAGCGCGACCCCGGCGACCTGTCGACGCTGGACGACCCGGGGGCGCTGGAAGAGATCCGCCGCGCGCTGGGACGCTGATCGGGGTGGTAGCGCCGGGCCATGCCCGGCGAGCGCAAAGCGCGGAAAAGCCGCCAGGCATGGCCTGGCGCTACCCAAGCCTGCCAGGACATGCGCTAAGCTCCGCCTGTCATCGACCTGCAACACGAGGCACGCGCCGGGGAACGCACGTGCCACCCGGGGATGACGAACAGGGGGGCGTGCCCGCAAGGGCGCGCATGCGTATCGCATCGAAGGGAGGGGGAGCTATGGCACTGCTGCATGCCAAGACGGCCGCTGGCCGCCAGGAAATCGAGGATCGTGCCCGGCGCCTGCCAGCGGCACTGCGTTCGATCCTGTTGATGGTTGACGGACAGCGCGATGAAAGCGAACTGCGCGGTTTGTTCGAAGGACTGCGCGCGCCGCCGGATGCGCTGCAGCAGCTGGCTGCACTTGGCCTGATCGAAGTGGTCGGCGGCAAGGCCGAACCTGTGCCGCAGCGCGGGCTGTGCAGCGGCCGCGAGCAGGATCCGGCGCTGTACCAGCAGTTGTACGACGCGATGAGCGATGCCGTGCGCCGCCATCTCGGCCTGAAAGGCTACTTCATGCAGTTGAAGATCGAGCGCTGTACCGACGCGGTCACCCTGGAAAAGCTGTGCCCGGAAATGATCGCCGCGATCGGCAAGGCACGCAGCCCGGCGCTGGCCCAGCGCTGGTGGCAGGAGATCCAGGTGTCGCTGGCGCCGGTCGCTGCCGAGGTCGTGCCAGGCTGACGCGCGGGGTAAAGTGGTCCGCTCTTTTTCCGCCCAGGAGCCCTGCATGCAGGACGACACCGATACCCCCGGTTGGAATGCGATCAATGCCGCGCTGGCACCGCTGTACGCCGGCCAGGAGCCGCGTCACTTCGGTACCGCGCTGCCGTACACGCTGGGTGGCCAGGATCCGCTCGACGGCATCAGCGTGTACTGGGCCGAATCACCGGTTCCGCATTGGCACTACGTCACCTACGGCCTGTCAGAACTGTATGCGAAAGAGAGCAGTGATGCGGCCACCAGTGGCTATGGTTTCGAGCTGACGTTCCGCCTGGCTGCGGACAAGGGGGAGGATGCAGGCAGCACGCCGCCTGCGTGGCCGATGAACCTGCTGCAGAATCTGGCGCGCTATGTGTTCAGCAGCGGCAATGTGTTCGAGGATGGCCACCACCTCAACGCCAATGGCCCGATCGCGCTGGAGACCGACACCCGTCTTTGCCATCTGGCGTTCGTTGCCGATCCGCAGTTGCCGCCGCGCGATACCGCCAATGGACATTTGCAGTTCCTGCAGGTGGTGGGGCTGGCCGACGAGGAAATGGACGCGATCAAGCGCTGGTCCACGCGCGGTGTACTACAGGCGCTTGAGGAAGCGATGCCGCTGTGGATCACCGACCTGCATCGCGGCAATCTGCTGGATGATCCGGCGCTGGCCGCGCGGGTGCAGGCCGGCAGCGAGCGTGAGGGGTCCAGTACCGGCATGTTGTTCGTCGAGACGCTGGACTGGCGGCAGGCGGCGGGTATCACCACGCTGGTGCTGGGGGCCGGGCAGGTCGGCAGTGTGGGCGAGCTGCTGCCACTGCGCCTGCGCCACGGCAAGGCGCTGACGCTGGTCAGCCGCGAACGGCAATGGGAGTTCATGCCGGCCACCGATGGCACGGCCGCGGTCGAGAGCGACAACGTGCGCTGGACACTGGATGAGGCGGCGTTGCAGGCCTGGCATGACGTGCGGCCGCAACGCGGGACCTACCCGGTGTCGCGTACGTTGCAGGTTGAAGTGGTGCCGACGTTCCTGCGCGATGCGAAGGGCGAAGTGATCCGCGAAATCGGCTGACCGCGCCGATGGCACCAATGGGGTCGGAGCCGCCTGCTGCGCAGACGGATCCGACCCCGGTTCCATCAGGCCAGGCCTTCGGCCTTCAGCACCGCCTGCACGCCCGGATCGGCGTCCATCCGCGCCTTGTAGGCGGCCAGGTTGTCCAGGCCCGACAGGTCGACCTTGGCGCCGGCCGCCCAGCGCAGGGTGATGTAGAAGTAGGGATCGGCGAAGCTGCGGAAGCCGGCCAGCCACGGCTTGTCGGCCAGCTGCCTGTCGGCGGTCTCGAACAGGGCGCGCAGGCGCTTGTGCGCGGCAGCGCGGATCGCGTCGTACTGGCCTTCATCGGCGATGAACTTGCCCGGCGCGAACAGCGGCGAGAACGCCGGGTGCACGTCGGAGTTTACGAAGGCCAGCCAGCGGGCAGCTTCAGCGCGCTGGCGCGGGCTGCCATCGCCGCCGAGACCGGCCTGCGGGTAGCTGTCGGCGATGTAGCCCATGATCGCCGCGTTCTGCACCAGCACGAAGTCGCCATCGACGATCGCCGGCACCGCGCCGGCCGGATTGATCTTGAGGAATTCCGGACCCTTCAGGGTGTCCTTGTTCAGCAGTTCGACCTCGAACGGCTGGCCGGTCCACTGCAGGGCGATGTGGTCGGCGGTGGAACAGGCACCGGGCTTGCTGTACAGCTTCATGGGGAACTCCAGGCGGGGTGTGGCGGGAAACCGCCACTATCCCAGAGCCCAGCGGCACGCGGCAACGCTGCCACCGGCAACGGATCGTTACGACTGCCGGGGCTTGAGGTTCTGCACCTTGTAGAAGGTGTGATCGCCGATGGTGGCCACCTGGTAGGCGTTGCGCCAGTTCGGGCTGGCAATGGCCAGCGCAGCGAAGTGGCTGGCGCCAGGCACGATCTCGCGGCGCTCGCCGGCCGGCAGTGCCCAGTTGCGCTCGGCGTCGAAGGCCACGTCCATCGCTTCACTCCAGGCCGCATCGTTGCCCAGCTGGGTGCCGGGGGAGACGATGGTGGGGGCGAACTGCTTGCGCGCGGTCACCACCTGGCACATCGAGTCGCCCCACAGGCCACTGTCGAGGCGACGCAGGGCGACCTCGGCCACGGCCTGCTGGCCACGCAGGGTCTGGTCGCGGGCTTCCAGGTAAACGGTGGTGCTCAAACACAATGAATCAGCGGCCGGCTGCGGCAGCAACTGCGACAGCCAGAGAATCCAGGCCAGTTTCATATAACTCCTTGCTCCGTGTGGGACGCACCTGGCGGTTCCGGCAGCGCAGGCTGCTGGAGGCGGGGTACGACTTGGCGTCATGGGGAGGCGGCCATCGGGGCTGCCCCGTGGGCGGCCCCAAGAACACGATCGTGGATCGATCGGCGGGGTCCGCACCGGCTCACCGGAAACTGGCTGGTGAGCAGAAAGTCGGCGCAAGGTAGGGGGGTGTTGCCGAACGCATCCTGAATCGTCCGGCTTGACATTCAGCTTGGGGGCCGGTGACGGAAATCACATTCCGGCCCCCATTCAGGTGTTCATCAGAGCGCGGCGGCGAGCCGGCTGCCCTGATCGATCGCACGTTTTGCATCGAGTTCGGCGGCCACGTCTGCACCACCGATCAGGTGTGCGGTGACGCCCGCGGCCTGCAGTTCGGCCTGCAGCGCGCGCTGCGGTTCCTGGCCGGCACAGATCACCACGTGGTCGACCGGCAGCAGCTGTTCGCTGCCGTCCACGCGGATGCGCAGGCCCGCATCGTCCACGCCCAGGTACTCGACACCACCCAGCATGCGCACGCCCTTGGCCTTCAGCGTGGCGCGGTGGATCCAGCCGGTGGTCTTGCCCAGGCGTGCACCGGGCTTGCCGGCACTGCGCTGCAGCAGCCACAGCCTGCGCGGCGACGCCTCCACGGCCGGGCGGGCCAGTGCACCGCGGGCCTCGAAGGTGGCATCCACGCCCCATTCGGCCATCCAGCGTTGCGGGTCCAGCGATGGCGAGGGGCCGTCATGGGCAAGGAACTCGCCGACATCGAAGCCGATGCCACCGGCGCCGATGATGGCGGCGCTGGCACCCACCTCGACCCGGCCCAGCAGCACGTCCAGGTAGTTGACCACCTTGGCGTGGTCGGCACCGGGGAAGTCGACCTTGCGCGGCACGATGCCGGTGGCCAGTACGACCTCGTCGAAGCCGGCCAAGCTGGCCGCGTCGGCACGGGTGCCCAGGCGCAGCTGCACGCCGGTCTCGCCCAGCTTGTGGCGGAAGTAGCGCAGGGTCTCGTGGAACTCTTCCTTGCCGGGAATGCGCTTGGCCACGTTGAACTGGCCACCGATCTCCTCGCTGGCGTCGAACAGGGTGACCTGGTGGCCGCGTTCGGCAGCGACCGTAGCGCAGGCCAGGCCGGCCGGGCCGGCGCCGACCACGGCCACCCGCTTCGGTGCGGTGGTCGGGGTGTAGACCAGCTCGGTCTCGTGGGCGGCACGCGGGTTGACCAGGCAACTTGCCAGTTTGTTTTCGAACACATGGTCCAGGCAGGCCTGGTTGCAGGCGATGCAGGTGTTGATGGCCTCGGCACGGCCGGTGCGGGCCTTGTTCGGCCACTGCGGGTCGGCCAGCAGCGGACGGGCCAGCGACACCATGTCGGCGCCGCCATCGGCGAGGATGCGCTCGGCGACGTCGGGCATGTTGATGCGGTTGGTCGCCACCAGCGGCACCTTTACATGCGGCTTGAGCTTGGCGGTGACCCCGGCGAAGGCAGCCCGCGGCACCGAGGTGGCGATGGTCGGAATGCGCGCTTCGTGCCAGCCGATACCGGAATTGATGATCGTGGCGCCGGCCGCCTCGATCGCCTGCGCCTGCTGCACGATCTCTTCCCAGTTGCTGCCGTCATCGACCAGATCCACCAGCGACAGGCGGTAGATGATGATGAAATCCGGGCCGCAGGCCTCGCGGATGCGGCGCACGATCTCCACCGCGAAGCGCATGCGGTGTGCGGCATCACCGCCCCAGCGATCGTTGCGCTTGTTGGTGCGCGGGGCGATGAACTCGTTGATGAGGTAACCCTCCGAGCCCATCACTTCCACGCCGTCGTAGCCGGCGTCGCGGGCCAGCTTCGCGCTGCGTGCATAGTCGGCGATGTGCCGCTCGACGCCGCTGGCCGACAAGGCGCGCGGGGTGAACGGATTGATCGGCGCCTTCAGCTTCGACGGCGCCACCGACAGCGGGTGATAGGCGTAGCGCCCGGCATGCAGCAGCTGCAGGCAGATCTTCGCGCCGTGCTGGTGCGCGGCGGCGGTCAACTGCCGATGCGGGCGCACTTCCCAAGGCCAGGACAGCTTGCCGCCGAACGGCTTGAGCCAGCCGACCACGTTGGGTGCGAAGCCGCCGGTGACGATCAGGCCAACGCCACCTTCGGCGCGCTCGGCGAAGTAGGCGGCCAGGCGGGGGAAGTCGCGCGCGCGGTCCTCCAGGCCGGTGTGCATCGAGCCCATCAGCACGCGGTTGCGCAGCTGGGTGAAGCCCAGGTCCAGCGGGGCGAACAGGTGGGGGAAGGCGCTTTCGTTGGCTGGCGACATGTCGATACGCTTGCGTACGGAAGCGCGAAGGGTGCCGCGAAACGGCGCCCGGGGCAAGGGCTGCCTCGCTCGGTAGCGCCGTGCCATGCCCGGCGACGCGATCACCCCTGGCCGCGCTGCGCGCTCGCCGGGCGTGGCCCGGCGCTACCCGCCGGGCTTCGGCCGATCCCGAACCAGCCAAGCGTGACCCCGCACAACGGCCCGATCAGCAACGCGAAGGCGAGCGTGCCGACGCCGACATTGCCGCCCAGCCACCACCCCAGCAGCAGCACGCTGCCTTCAATCAGGCTGCGCACCTTCCAGATCGGCCAGCCGGTGCGCGCGTGCAGTCCGGTCATCAGGCCATCGCGCGGGCCAGGGCCCAGCCTGGCGCCGATGTACAGGCCGGTGGCCAGCGCCACCAGCAGCATGCCGGCGCAGAACATCGCCACCTGCCAGCCCAGGCCGACCGCCGGCGGCAGCAGCCACAACCCGAACTGGGCCGAGGGGCCGATCAGCATCACATTGAGCACAGTGCCGACGCCGGGCTTCTGCCGCAGCGGCCACCACAGCAGCAGCACCAGCGCGCCGATCACGTTGGTGGCCAGGCCGAACGACAACGGCGTCTGCGCAGCGATGCCCTGCGACAGCACGTCCCACGGCGCGACACCGATGGCGGCGCGGATCATCAGCGAGGCGCCGAAGCCGTAGAGGAACAGGCCGATGATCAGTTGCAGCAGGCGCAAGGGCAGGGCGGTGGGCATGACAGGCTCGGGGAGAGGGAAATCTGTTGCCACCCTATCCCCGAAATAGCCCGCTCAATAGATACAGATGTCGGCCAATCCACTGCGACAGGCTGTGGATGGTGAATCAGTCGTCCCAGCCGGCAAGCGCCAGCTTGCCGATGGTGCGGCCGCCGGCCAGACGCTGATGCGCGGCATCCAGGTTGGCCGCATTGATCGGGCCCAGCACTTCGCTCAGCGTGCCGCGCAACTGGCCCGCGTCGATCATGCTGGCGGCGCGGTTGAGGATGCGGTGCTGCTCAATGCGGTCGGCGGTGGCAAAGCGCGCGCGGGCGAACATGAATTCCCAATGGATGCCGATGCACTTGGCCTTGTAGGGATCGCCGATGCGCAGCGGGCCGCGGGGTTCCACGATCAGGCCTACATGTCCCTGTGGCGCCAGCAGCTGGCCCAGTTCGTCCCAGTAGTGATCGGTGTCGGCCAGGTTGAGTGCCACCTGCACTTCGTCGACGCCAAGCGCCTGCAGCTGCGGCAACAGGGGCTGGCGATGGTCGATGACATGCTGGGCGCCCATCCGCCGGCACCAGTCGATCGAGGTTTCCCGCGAGGCGGTGGCAATGACCTCAAACCCCGCATGGTGGGCCAGCTGGATCGCCATCGAGCCGACGCCGCCGGCACCACCGATCACCAGCAGGCGCTGGCCGGCGTGGCGGCGATCATCAAGCTGCAGGGGCATGCGCTGGAACAGCAGTTCCCAGGCAGTGAGGGTGGTCAGCGGCAGCGCGGCCGCTTCGGCGAAATCGAGGGTGGTCGGTTTGCGTGCCACCAGCCGCTCATCCACCAGCTGATACTGCGCATTGCAGCCAGGGCGGGTGACATCTCCTGCGTAGTAGACCTCGTCACCGGAGGCGAACAGGCTGGCTTCCTCGCCCATCGCTTCGACCACCCCTGCCGCGTCCCAGCCGAGAATGCGCGGGGTATCCAGCGACGCGGCCGGCGTGGCTGCACGCAGTTTCCCGTCGACGGGATTGACGGAAAGTGCTTCGACACGGATCAGCAGATCACGACCACGCGGCGGCTGCGGCGGTGGCAACACCAGATCGCGCAGAGCAGGGGCGGAGTCACGGCACAGGGCGACGGCTTTCATTGCAGCTCCAGCTCGGTTCCTGTCTGCATCATAAGGTTCCTCACCTCGATGGGCGCGCGCTGAACCGCTTTGGGATAACCCGCGCCAAATCTGACGCATCTGGCCGTTAAACCCTTCCAAACCCTTGTGGTGCGTGGGTCTTGCGGATTTTCATCATCCTGTATAGGGTTTCAACGTCGGACCGGTGGCCGGTCGTGCGCGGCGCTTCACATGTTACGGGACTGTTAACATGACCTTCACCCGCCTGAGCATAATGTTCGCGGCGGTGGCGTGCTGAATCGGCTGTCTGAACATCGACGCAGTAGTGCTGGCCCATGCCTCTACCGGTTTCATACCCCCGAAATAGGAGCTGTACTCAATGAACAAGAAGATCCTTACTGCCGCGCTGCTGGGCGGTCTGGCATTCGCCCAGGCTGCGTCGGCGCAGGAGTTCGATGACCGCTGGTACCTGACCGGTTCGGCCGGCTTCAACTTCCAGGACAACGACCGCCTGACCAACGACGCTCCGTTCGTGACCCTGGGTCTGGGCAAGTTCATCAGCCCGAACTGGTCGCTGGATGGTGAGCTGAACTACCAGAACCCGAACTTCGACGCCAACCAGGATCAGAACTGGTCGCAGTACGGCGTGTCGTTCGATCTGCGTCGCCACTTCATCAAGGAAGGCCGCGGCTGGAACCCCTACATCGTGGGCGGCCTGGGCTACCAGAAGTCGGAAGAAGAGTACCCGGCTCTGGACACCAACGGTCCGCGTGATCGCAAGGACGGCAACCTGGCTGCCAAGCTCGGCGTCGGCCTGCAGACCACCTTCGACAAGCGCGTTGCTGTCCGCGCCGAAGTGGCCTACCGCGCTGACTTCGACGACCAGAGCATCGCCGCGCGCGACGAAAGCTGGTTCGGCGACGTGCTGGCTTCGGTCGGCGTCGTGATCCCGCTGGGCCCGGCCCCGGTGGCTGCTGCTCCGGCTCCGGCTCCGGTTGCCCCGAGCTGCGCCGACCTGGATGACGACGGTGACGGCGTCAACAACTGCGACGACAAGTGCCCGAACTCGCAGCCGGGTCAGACCATCGGTCCGGACGGTTGCCCGGTGCCGGTCTCGATCGACCTGAAGGGCGTGAACTTCGACTTCGACAAGTCGAACCTGCGTCCGGACGCTGTGGCCATCCTGAGCGAAGCCACCGAGATCCTGAAGCGTTACCCGGATCTGCGCGTTGAAGTTGCCGGTCACACCGACTCGAAGGGTACCGACGCTTACAACCAGAAGCTGTCGGAGCGTCGTGCTACCGCGGTGTACAACTACCTGACCAAGAACGGCGTCGACGCTGGCCGTCTGGCCGGTCCGATCGGCTACGGCGAGAGCCGTCCGATTGCGCCGAACACCAACCCGGATGGTTCGGACAATCCGGAAGGTCGCGCCAAGAACCGTCGTACCGAGCTGAACGTCCAGAACTAAGTTCTGACGCTCTGCCAGTAAGACAGAGCAGGACCCGGCTTCGGCCGGGTCTTGTTGTTTGTGCGTGTGGCATGGATGAATCAGCGCTGGAAATGCGACCGTTCGTCGGCAATTTGCTTATGAAACCAATGAGTTGCCGTATTCATTGAAAGTGGCGCTTGAAAGATGACGCGGCATTGCTAAACTCGCCGCGTCACTTCCTTTCGTGGATGCCCTCATGCTGCGCTCTGCATCGGCTGCCGTTCTGGCGCTGGCCCTGGTTCCTGCTGCTCACGCTGCGGTTGATTGCTCGGTCAACACCAGCGCCTCGCCGCTGCCGTTGCCGGCCACGGCCGTCGCCCCGGTGGCCGATGAGCTGTACATCCGCAGCAGCCAGCTGGGCATGGCCAGCGGCGTGCTGGGCAGCAGCTACGATCCGTCGCAGTCGCTGGACCAGGTGCTGCAGCGGTTGCGCATCGACGGCTGCCAGAACATCGCCAAGGCGATTCCGAGCGCGCCGGCGGTGAAGCCCAATGATCCGGCCGCGTACAAGCCGCAGACCGAGTTCGACAACACGCCGTGGCGCTTCGACATGAGCCAGAACGGCAAGCGCATGACCGCCGAAGAGTTCGACGCCTGGATGAAGGCCCGCGGTGTACGCGTGGTCAAGGCACGTCCGGTTCCGGCAGCTACCCCGGCCGCAGCCGAAGTACCGGCTGAGACCAAGCCGGTCGACAAGAAGTAAGCGCGGCGGGGAGCAGAGGCTTGCGTACGCGCCGCCCACCTGCTGCCCCCGCTGCCCGCTCCCACGCTGCGCGTGGGCGTGCGAATCCCCCTGCGGTTTCCGCTGGCGTGCGCCATGGCCTGGCGCGCGTGCTGTCCAAGGCCGGCGTGTGTTCGCGCAGCGAGGCCGCGCGCTGGATCGCCGATGGCCGTGTTCGTGTCGCCGGGCGCATCGTCCGTGATCCTGAATTCCCGATTGCCAGCCCGGCGCCGCCGATCGAGGTCGACGGCCAGCCGATGGGCGCACCGCAACGTCTGTACCTGATGCTCAACAAGCCGCGCGGGGTGGTCACCACCGTGCAGGACGAGCGTGGCCGCGACACCGTATACCGCTGCTTCGATGGCGCCGGCCTGCCGTGGATCGCGCCGGTCGGTCGCCTGGACAAGGCCAGTGAAGGCCTGTTGCTGTTCAGCAATGATCCGCAGTGGGCTGCGCGCCTGACTGATCCGCAGACCGGCCCGCACAAGACCTACCACGTGCAGGTCGATCGCCTGCCCGACGAGGACACCCTGGCCGCGCTGCGCGCCGGTGTCGAAGACGAGGGCGAGTTCCTGCTTGCCCTGGCCGTGCGCGTGCTGCGCAGCGGCGACAAGACCGCCTGGTTGGAGGTGGTCCTTGACGAGGGCCGCAACCGCCATATCCGTCGCCTGCTGGCGGCCTTCGACCTGCAGGTGCTGCGCCTGGTCCGCGTTGCGATCGGCGAGCTCACGCTCGGCGATCTCGGCAAGGGCCAGTGGCGGGCGCTGGAGGTCAGCGACCAGCAGCGGCTGGGGGCCGCTGCACCGGGCTGAGTGATGCCCACCGCCGGCGCTTGCCGGCCACCGTTCCAGGCGTAGGGGGCGCCTGGTTGTCGAATGTCCAGAACGGAGCCTGCCATGTATCACCCGACCCTCAAGCAAACCCTGCGCTGCGCCAGCCTGTTGTTGCCGATCGTGCTGTTGACGGCCTGCGGCGGCCACAAGAAGACGGCCAAGGCCGATCGCCCGGCCGAAACCCCGGTGGTTGAAGTAAAGACCCCGGAGCTGGATGGCCGCGGCAGCTATCGCTTCATGATGAGCAACGGCGACCAGAAGATGACCGCCGACCAGTTCGATGCCTGGATGAAAGCCAATGGCATCCGCGTTGCCAAGGGCAACGGCCAGGACGCTGCCGCCAAGCCGGTGGTGGTCGCCAGCAAGGACGAACCCAAGGACAAGAAGAAAAAGAAAAAATAAGGCCTGGCAGGTGCCGACCTTGGTCGGCACGTCCTGATGGGTAGCGCCGGGCCGTGCCCGGCGGGCGCGTGGCGCGGCTATCGGGAAACCGCCGGGCATGGCCCGGCGCTACCCGTGGGTGATCAGCCCTTGATCACGCCCAGCTCGACGCCGATGCGGGTGAACGCATCGATCGCCCGGTCCAGGTGTTCGCGAGTGTGCGCGGCGCTGATCTGGGTGCGGATGCGCGCCTGGCCCTTGGGCACCACCGGGAAGAAGAAACCGATCGCATAGATGCCTTCTTCCAGCAGGCGCTCGGCGAACTTCTGCGCCAGCGGTGCGTCGTACAGCATCACCGGGCTGATCGGGTGCACGCCGGGCTTCACGTCGAAGCCGGCAGCGGTCATCTTCTCGCGGAAGTAGGTGGTGTTGGCGGCCAGGATGCTGCGCAGGTCATCGGCCGCGGCCAGCATCTCGAACGCCTTGATGCCGGCGGCGACCACGTGCGGCGGCAGCGAATTGGAGAACAGGTACGGGCGCGAGCGCTGGCGCAGCAGCTCGATCACTTCGGCGCTGGCGCAGGTGAAGCCACCCAGTGCACCGCCCATGGCCTTGCCCAGGGTGCCGGTGATGATGTCGATCTTCTCCAGCACGCCCTTGACCTCGGCCGAGCCGCGGCCCGTCGCGCCGAGGAAGCCGGTGGCATGGCATTCGTCGATGTGCACCAGCGCGTTGTACTTCTTTGCCAGCGCGGTGATCTCGTCCAGCGGGGCGATGAAGCCGTCCATCGAGAACACGCCGTCGGTGGTGATCAGCTTGGTCTTGCAGCCGGCCGCATCGGCGGCCTGCAGCTGCGCTTCCAGATCGGCCATGTCGCAGTTGGCGTAGCGGAAGCGCTTGGCCTTGCACAGGCGCACGCCGTCGATGATCGAGGCATGGTTCAGTGCGTCGGAAATGATCGCGTCGTTCTCGCCCAGCAGCGGTTCGAACAGGCCGCCGTTGGCGTCGAAGCAGGCCGCGTACAGGATGGTGTCCTGCTTGCCGAAGAAGTCGGCGATCTGCTTCTCCAGCTGCTTGTGCAGGTCCTGGGTGCCGCAGATGAAGCGCACCGATGCCATGCCGAAACCGTGGCTGTCCAGCGCGTCCTTCGCGGCCTGGATCAGGTCGGGATGGTCGGCCAGGCCGAGGTAGTTGTTGGCACAGAAGTTCAGCACCTTGCGGCCGTCTTCCAGAGTGATCTCGGCGGACTGGGGGCTGGTGATGATCCGCTCGGACTTGAACAGGCCCTGGGCGCGGATGGCGTCCAGTTCCTCAGCATAGTGGCGGGTCAGGGCGGAGGAGTCGGTCATGGCGTGGGCACGGCTCAGCACGGGAAACCGCTGATTCTACCGGGCATCGACCGCAGCGGACCGGCCCGGATGGGGCGCCGCCATGGCCGGCACATGTTGCATCGCAATAGCAAACGGGTTAAAAATTCGTGAACCGGGCCCGTCTGGCTCCGGTTGCTGCGCCCGCTGCAGATCCCGCCTTCCACGCCACCGCCCCCACCGGAGACGCTCATGAAGCACGCCCGTGCCTGCCTCGCCATTGCCGCCGCCCTGACCCTCGCGCCGTTCGCCGCCAGCGCCCAGGACAACGAATCTCCGTACAGCTGGAACGTCACCGCCGTCTCGGACTACCTGTTCCGTGGTGTGTCGCAGACCGATGAGGATCCGACCCTGCAGGCCGGCTTCACCTACACCAGCCCGGTGGGCCTGTATGCCGGCGTCTGGGGCTCGGGCGTGGACTTCGGTCCGGGCGATCCGAAGACCGAGGTCGACTACCTGATCGGCTACGGCGTGGACGTGACCGAGCGCGTCAACTTCGACGTGCTGTTGAATCGCTACACCTACCTCAAGGCCAGCCACCAGAACTACAACGAGCTGATCACCACCACCACGCTGGACGACACCTACAAGCTGACGGTGGCCTACAGCAACGATGTGTGGAACAGCAGCACCGACGGCTGGTACTTCGGCCTGGGTGGCAGCTGGGGCCTGCCGAAGGACTTCACGCTCAACGCCAACGTCGGCCGCAGCACCTTCGAGGACGGTATCGCCAAGGACTACACCGACTGGAACGTCGGCGTCGCCCGCCAGTTCGGCCTGTTCAATGTCGGCCTGGGCTACTACGGCACCGATGGCAATGGCCGCGACAACTCCGGCAAGCTGGCCCACAGCCGGGTGATGCTGAGCGTGGCCGTAGGCAAGTAACGCCGCAGGCGTTACGGTAGGTGTCTGGCTTGCCTGGCACGCTTCACGAAAAAGGCGCCCAATGGGCGCCTTTTTCGATTCCGCAGCGTTCTTGATCCCAACTGGGGGAGAGCCCCCTTGTTGTTCAAGGGGGCGCGCCGACGGCGCGGGGATAAGGAAGCCTGCGGGGGAATTGACCCGAAGGGTCAATTCCAGCTGAGAACCACCTTGCCGGCCTTGCCTTCTTCCATCAGGTCGAAGCCCTTCTGGAAGTCGTCGATCGGCAGCTGGTGGGTCATCACCTTGCCGAGCGGGAAGCCGGACAGCACCAGCTGGGTCATCTTGTACCAGGTCTCGTACATCTTGCGGCCGTAGATGCCCTGCACGGTCAGGCCCTTGAAGATGATCTTGTCCCAGTCGCAGCCGGCGCCCTTGGGCATGATGCCGAGCATGGCGATCTTGCCGCCGTGGTACATGCAGTCGAGCATGTCGTTGAACGCGCGCGGGTTGCCGCTCATTTCCAGGCCCACGTCGAAGCCCTCCATGTGCAGTTCCTTCATCACGTCCTTCAGCGACGTGTTGGCGACGTTGACCACGCGGGTGGCGCCCATGTCGGCGGCCAGCTTCAGGCGGAAGTCGTTGACGTCGGTCACCACCACGTTGCGTGCACCGATGTGTTTGCAGATGCCCGCCGCGATGATGCCGATCGGGCCGGCGCCAGTGATCAGCACGTCTTCGCCGATGACGTTGAATTCCAGCGCGCAGTGCGCGGCATTGCCGTACGGGTCGAAGAAGGCGGCCAGCTCGGAAGGGATCTGGTCGGGGATCGGCCACAGGTTGCTGGCCGGCATCACCATGTATTCGGCGAACGCGCCGTTGACGTTGACGCCGATACCGACGGTGTTCGGGCACAGGTGCGGACGACCGCCGCGGCAGTTGCGGCAGTGGCCGCAGACGATGTGGCCTTCGGCCGACACGCGCTGGCCGATCTCGTAGCCGGTCACGCCCGGGCCGATCTGCGCGATGCGGCCGACGAACTCATGGCCGATGGTCAGGCCCGGCTTGATCGTGCGCTGGCTCCATTCGTCCCACAGGTAGATGTGCAGGTCGGTGCCGCAGATCGCGGTCTTTTCCAGCTTGATCAGGACCTGGTTGGGGCCCGGGGTCGGCACCGGAACCTCTTCCATCCAGATGCCCTTGGCCGCTTCGCGCTTGACCAGGGCCTTCATCGTTTGCTGCGCCATCGGGTGGAACTCATCAGGGGGAAAGCGCGGATTATAGGGCGCCACGCGGATTTCCCATGCTGCGCTGCGGGCGCAGCGGTGCAACGAATGCTGTGCGCAGGCGGGCGTTTCGAACAGCGCCGCTGCGCTCGCCGGGCATGGCCCGGCGCTACCGGCAGATCGCGCGGGTAGCGCCGGGCCATGCCCGGCGGGCCGGGGCCCATGACTTCCGGGGTTCGGGCCGGGGCAGGGCGGCGGGCTACAATCGAGGGTTCCACTACCAGGGGCCGCTCCATGCGCTCGAACCTGCTTGCATTCTCCGTCGTCGCCAGCCTTGGGCTGGTCCAGGTCGCCCATGCCGCTGAAGGCATGTGGGTGCCGCAGCAGCTGCCGGAAATCGCCGGCCCGCTGCAGAAGGCCGGCCTCAAGCTGTCCCCGGAACAGCTGGCCAACCTGACAGGTGACCCGATGGGCGCGGTGGTCGCGCTGGGCGGCTGCACCGCCAGCTTCGTCTCCCCGCAGGGCCTGGTGGTCACCAACCACCACTGTGCCTACGGTGCGATCCAGCTGAACTCGACCGCACAGAAGAACCTGATCAAGGACGGCTTCAACGCGCCCAAGCTCAGCGATGAACTGAGTGCCGGCCCGAACGCCCGCGTGTTCGTGCTCGACCAGATCACCGACGTCACCGCCCAGGCCAAGGCGGCCATCGCCGGCGCCGGCAAGGACCCGCTGGCCCGCAGCCGTGCGCTGGACGCTTTCGACAAGGCCCAGGTCGCCGCGTGTGAAGCCGATGCCGGCTTCCGCTGCCGCCTGTATTCCTTCTCCGGCGGCAACACCTACCGTCTGTTCCGCAACCTGGAAATCAAGGACGTGCGCCTGGTCTATGCACCTCCGGGCAGCGTCGGCAAGTTCGGCGGTGACGTCGACAACTGGATGTGGCCGCGCCACACCGGTGACTTCTCGTTCTACCGTGCCTACGTCGGCAAGGACGGCAAGCCGGCGGCGTTCTCGGCCGACAACGTGCCCTACCAGCCCAAGCACTTCCTGAAGTTCGCCGATACGCCGCTGGGCGCCGACGACTTCGTGATGGTGGCCGGCTACCCGGGCCGCACCAACCGCTACGCGCTGGCCGGTGAGTTCAACGAGACCGCCAGCTTCACCTACCCGACCATCGCCCGCCACTACAACGCGGTGCTGAAGATGATCGCCGACGCCGGCAAGGCCGACGCCGACGTCAAGGTGAAGTACGCCGCCACCGCGGCCAGCATGAACAACGTGGCCAAGAACTACCTGGGTCAGCTGGAAGGCTTCAAGCGCATCGATGCCGCCGGCCAGAAGCAGGCCGAAGAAGCGGCGGTGCTGGCCTGGCTGAAGAAGCAGGGCGCTGCCGGCAAGCCGGCGCTGGCTGCACACGCGCAGCTGCTGCAGCACCTGGATACCAGCAAATCCACGCGCGAGCGCGACCTGTTCGTCGGCCAGTTCAACAACACCTCCGCGGTGGGCGCGGCCATCACCCTGTACCGCCTGTCGATCGAGCGCAGCAAGCCCGACGCCGAGCGCGAAGCGGGTTACCAGGATCGCGACCTGACCACCATCGAGGGCAGCCTGAAGCAGATGGATCGCCGCTACGTGGCGAAGATGGACCAGCAGCTGCAGACCTACTGGCTGGACCAGTACGTGGCCCTGCCGGCCGCGCAGCGCGACAACGAAGTGCTGAACACGTGGTTGGCCGGCAGCGATGCCACTGCGGTGAAGTCGCTGGTGACCAAGCTGGGCGGCACCGGACTGGGCAGCCTGGACACCCGCCTGAAGTGGTTCAAGGCCGATCGCGCTGCGTTTGAAGCCAGCAATGATCCGGCCATCCAGTACGCGGTGGCCGTCATGCCGGCGCTGCTGAAGCAGGAAGAGCAGAAGAAGATCCGCGAGGGCGAATCGCTGACCGCTCGTCCGCTCTACCTGCAGGCCGTGGCCGACTACAAGAAGAGCCAGGGCGAGTTCGTCTATCCCGATGCCAACCTGTCGCTGCGCATCACCTTCGGCAACGTGATGGGCTATGGCAAGGACGGCGTGAAGTACACCCCGTTCACCACCCTGGAAGGTGTGGTGGCGAAGGAAACCGGTGAGGATCCGTTCGACTCGCCGAAGGCCCTGCTCGATGCGGTCAAGGCCAAGCGTTACGGCGGACTGGAAGACAAGCGGATCGGTTCGGTACCGGTGAACTTCCTGTCCAACCTGGACATCACCGGCGGCAACTCCGGTTCGCCGGTGCTCGATGCCAACGGCAAGCTGGTCGGCCTGGCCTTCGACGGCAACTGGGAATCGGTCAGCTCCAACTGGGTGTTCGATCCGGTGATGACCCGCATGATCGCCGTCGACAGTCGCTACATGCAGTGGATCATGCAGGAAGTGGCGCCGGCGCCGCAGCTGCTGAAGGAACTGAACCTGGCCAAATAAGGTAGTGCCGGCCGCTGGCCGGCAACCCGGCAGGCTCTGCCGGGCGGTGCATCCACGCATGGCGTGGATCTACCGCCATCCTGAAACCCCGCGACGTCTGTCGCGGGGTTTTTTCATGGTCCGACCGGCCGGGTCCGCCGAACAGGTATCATCCCTGTTCCGCGCACTTCACAGGATGTGAACAATGCGCCGGAACTCCTCCCCCAAGGACCCCTTGTTCGCATGCGCATCCTGCTTGCCCGTCACGGCGAAACGCCGTGGAACGCCGAAGGCCGCTACCAGGGCCAGATCGACATCCCGCTTTCGCCCATCGGTGAGGCCCAGGCCCAGGCGCTGGGCGCCCGCCTGGCTTCGGTGGACATCACCCGCGCGGTGGCCTCGCCGCTGTCACGCGCCCAACGCACCGCGCAACTGGCCCTGGGTGCTGCACGCGCCGACATGCTGCTGACCGAGCCGGAGCTGCAGGAAATCGCCCACGGTGAGTGGGAAGGCCTGCTGGCCAGCGAAATCAACGAAAAAGACCCGTCGCGCCTGCAGGCGTGGCGCAATGAACCGGACACCGTGCTGATGCCCGGTGGCGAATCGCTGCGCCTGGTGCTGGAGCGCAGCTGGCGCGGCCTGGCCCGCGCCGCCGAAGGCCTTGGCGAACACGACACCCTGCTGGTGGTCGCCCACGATGCAGTCAACCGGGTGATCCTGTGCAAGGTGCTGGGCCTGCCGTTGTCGCGGCTGTGGACCTTCCGCCAGGCGCCGACCACGCTCAACCTGCTTGAAGGCGCCGACCTGGACAGCCTGGAAGTGGTGCGCCTGAACGACTGCGCCCACCACACGCCGTTCTTCGGTGAAGCCAAGCACCGCGCACTCTGAATCTTCTGCCCTGAACCACCTGCACCTGTTGGAAGCCTTGCCGTGAAGAACACCCCGACCACTCTGGCCGAATGGCTGGACTACATTGAACGCCAGCATCCAGCCAGCATCGACATGGGACTGGAGCGCGTGCGCACCGTGGCCACCGCGATGGGCCTGGGCACGCCGGCCAGGCACACCATCGTGGTCGGTGGTACCAACGGCAAGGGTTCCACCGTCGCCTTCATCGAGGCCATCGCGCGTGCTGCGGGCTGGAAGGTCGGCGCGTACACCTCGCCGCACCTGCTGCGCTACAACGAGCGCGTGCGCATCGATGGCCAGGATGTCGATGACGCCGCACTGGTGGCCGCGTTCAACACGGTCGAGGCAGCGCGCGGTGATGTGACGCTGACCTACTTCGAGTACGGAACGCTGGCCGCGCTGCAGTTGTTTGCCGATGCCGATCTTGATCTGGCCGTGCTGGAAGTGGGCCTCGGTGGCCGCCTGGATGCGGTCAACATCGTCGACGCCGACGTGGCGGTGATCACCACCGTGGACATCGATCACGCCGAATGGCTGGGCGAGGATCGCGAGGCCATCGGTGCCGAGAAGGCCGGCATCATCCGCGGCTGGAAGCCGGTGATCCTGGGCGAGACCGATCCGCCGTCGAGCGTGCTGGCGCGCGCCTACCTGGTGGGTGCCAATGCGATCCGCGGCGGCAGCGACTATTTCTACGAACCGATCGACGCGCAGCGTTGGCGCTGGCGCGATGTCGGCACCCGCCTGGAGCTGCCGACGCCGACGCTGGCCGGGCCGATCCAGCTGGCCAACGCCGGTGCGGCGATCGCGGCGCTGCGCGCGCTGGACAGGCCGGTGCCGCGCGCGGCATGGGCCGCAGGCGTGGCAGCGGCGCGCATCTCCGGGCGCCTGCAGGCGTTCGAGCGCGATGGCGTGCAGGTTCGCGTCGATGTCGGCCACAACCCGCAGGCAGCCGGCCAGCTGGCGCGCGCGCTGAAGGCCGAAGCATCGCCCGGGCGCACCCTGGCGGTGTACGCCGCGCTGCAGGACAAGGACGCCGTGGGCGTGGTGCAGGCCCTGCAGGAGGTAGTGGGCGACTGGACGCTGGCCGGGTTGGATGGCGCGCGTGGGCAGAGTGCGGGAGAACTGCAGGCACGGCTGGCCGCTACCGCGGCAGCAACTGCGGCGCTGGCCGGCACGGTCGAACAGGCGCTGGCGCAGGTGCTGGCCCGCGCCGAGCGCGGCGACCGGGTGCTGGTATTCGGTTCCTTCCATACCGCCGCCGCTGCGCTGCAATGGCTGCAGGCCCACGCCTGACCGCCGTTCAGCCATTACCGACGCCGTGCGGTCGCGCACCCGTATAATCGACCGCAACGTCCAGCCTGCCGCCTGCCCTACGTGGATACGCCCCTGAAACAGCGTCTGATTGGTGCCATCGTCCTGGTGGCCTTGGCCGTCATTTTCCTGCCGATGCTCGTCAAGGGCCCGGCCCCGGACAGCGGTGTCGCTTCTGTGCCGATCGCCGCGCCCGATGCGCCGGCCGATGGCCAGTTTGAAACCCGTGAACTGCCGCTGGTCGCACCGGCCGGTGGCGCCACCGGATTGCAGAGTGGCCAGGCCCGTCCCGTCGAGGAGGCTGCCGCCCCGGCAACACCGCCGACCGAGGACACTTCGCCAGCCGTCGCCGCCGGCAACTACGCGGTGACGTTCGGCGCCTACGGCAGCCAGGCCGACGCCGATGCGGTGATCGCCTACCTCAAGCGTTCGCAGCTTCCGGGCTTCATCGAGACCGCATCGATCAACGGTCGCCCGGCCTGGCGCGTGCGCGTTGGGCCGTATGCCGACCGTGCCCAGGCCGAAGCGGCCCGGCTGCAGGCGGTGAAGGTGCGTGCCGACGTGAAGGCAGAAGTCATCACGCTCGATGCGAAACCCTCCACCAGCGCACCGGTGGCAAGCACGCCGACGCCCGCGCCGAGCGCCAGTACTCCCGTCGCGGCGGCCACGCCGTCGGCGACCGGCAACCCGGTGCGCAGTGAAAGTCTGCCGCCGAGTACGCCGACTGCAGCAGCGCCGCCGGCCGCCAAGCCGGTGGCCAAGCCGGAACCGAAGCCCGAACCCAAGCCCGAGCCCAAGCCCGAAGCGACCGCCAGCAAGCCGGCCACGCCGCCGAGCACGCCGGCCGCACCGGCCGCCAGCGGAGTGGGGTTTGCCGTACAGCTCGGCGCATTCGGCCAGGCCAACGATGCCAACGCCCTGCGCGACAAGGTGCGCGCGGCAGGCTTCAGCGCCTTCGTCGAGCAGGTGCGTACCGAAAAGGGTAGCCTGCACCGCGTCCGTGTCGGGCCGGTCGCCAACCGCGCCGATGCTGAACAGTTGAAGGCGCAGGTCGCCGCCAAGGTCGGCGTGGCCGGCATGGTGCGACCGCACCCATGACCTGTACGCAGCCCCGTTGCCAGCGCCGCCGAAGGAGCGGGGCGCCATGATCGACGTGGTGCTGCTGATCGTGATCGCCGCCTCCACCCTGCTTGGGTTGCTGCGCGGCTTCGTGGGCATCGTCATCGGCACCGTATCGTGGCTGGTGGCCGCCTGGGCGGCCTTCGCCTTCGGCAATGACGCCGCCCGCTGGTGGGCCGCACCGGCTGCGCCCGGCGGCGAGCATTTCATCGGCGGCTACCTCAGCGTCGGCATCGGCGTGATGGTCGTGGTCGCTGTGATCGGCATGGTCATCAAGGCCATCGTCCACCGCAACATGCTGGGCAGCCTGGACCGCCTGCTGGGCGGGGTCCTCGGTGCCGTGCGTGGCGGGCTGATCGCGGCCGTGCTGCTGTTGCTGGCCGGCTTCACCCCGCTTACCGCCGAACCCTCCTGGCGCGGCTCGGCGCTGCGCCCGGTGCTGAACCCGGCCGTGGCCTGGATGAACAGCAAGCTGCCACAGTGGCAGGTGCCGGGCACCGACCTGCTGCCCAAGGCCTTGCCGATGGACGCGCTGTCCCCATCTGCGTTGATGGAGCTGGGCAAGAGCGCCGGCGCCGGAGTGGGCAAGCCGGGAGCGACAGGCGATAATGGCGTACTCGGTCAGATAGTGGCGGGCAGCGGATGGCTGCGGCCTGCGAAGGCGGAACAGGGCGAGGCATACGATCCGGCCGAAGTGCGCCCGGACGCCCCAGCACTACCGGGCAGCATCGAGCCGGACGACCCGGCCAATGTCGACCGCAGACGCGGCGACAACTCTGGCCAGGCACGGCCACCTTCCTTGTAACTGGGCACAGCCCAGCGGAGACCTCGCATCATGTGTGGCATCGTCGGAATCGTCGGCAACCAGAACGTCGCCGGGCAGTTGTATGACGGCTTGACCGTCCTCCAGCATCGCGGCCAGGACGCGGCGGGCATCGCCACCGTCAACGGCAGCCGCCTGCGGGTGCAGAAGGCCACCGGCCTGGTCCGCGATGTGTTCGATGCACGCACCATGTCCACCCTGGAAGGCAGCGTCGGCATCGCCCATGTGCGCTATCCGACCGCCGGTTCGGAAGGCATGGACGAGGCACAGCCGTTCTACGTCAATTCGCCGTACGGCATCGCGCTGGCCCACAACGGCAACCTGATCAACACCGAGGACCTGCGCCAGCAGGTGTTCGAGCAGGACCGCCGCAACGTCAATACCGATTCGGACAGCGAAGTGCTGTTGAACGTGTTCGCCTACGAACTGGAACAGCAGCGCCAGCTCAGCCCGGAAGCCGCCATCCGCGCGGTTGCCGGCGTGCACCGCCGCTGCAAGGGCGGCTATGCGGTGGTCAGCGTGGTGCTGGGCCTGGGCCTGGTCGCGTTCCGCGATCCGCATGGCATCCGCCCGCTGGTGCTGGGCAAGCGCAGCCATGCCGAGGGTGACGAATACATCGTTGCCTCCGAGTCGGCTGCGCTGGACGTGCTGGGCTTCCAGCGCGTGCGTGACGTGCAGCCGGGCGAAGCGCTGGTGATCACCGCGCGCGGCGAGCTGTTCTCGGAAATCTGCGCCGAGCCGGCCGAACACACTCCGTGCATCTTCGAGTACGTGTATTTCGCACGCCCCGATTCGATGATCGACAACGTGTCGGTGCACAAGGCGCGCATGCGCATGGGCATCAAGCTGGGCGAGAAGATCCTGCGCCTGCGCCCGGACCACGACATCGACACCATCATCCCGATCCCGGACACCTCGCGCGACGCCGCGCTGGAGATCTCCAACGTGCTCGGGGTGAAGTACCGCGAAGGCTTCATCAAGAACCGTTACATCGGCCGCACGTTCATCATGCCGGGGCAGGGCGAACGGGTGAAGTCGGTGCGCCGCAAGCTCAACCCGATCCACCTGGAATTCCGCAACCGCGTGGTGCTGCTGGTGGACGACTCCATCGTGCGCGGCACTACCAGCCAGCAGATCGTGCAGATGGCGCGTGACGCCGGCGCACGCAAGGTCTACCTGGCCAGCGCCGCGCCGCCGGTGCGTTACCCGAACATCTACGGCATCGACATGCCGGCCGCTGAAGAGCTGGTCGCGCACAACCGCAGCATCGAGGAAATCGAAGCGCACCTGGGCTGTGACTGGCTGATCTACCAGGACATCGAAGACATGGAAGCGGCGGTGAGCGAAGGCAATCCGGCGCTGCGCAACTTCGATTCGTCGTGCTTCAACGGCCATTATCCGACGGGCATCGAGCCGGGCTACTTCGAGCGCATCCAGCAGCTGCGTTCGGACGACGCCAAGCACAAGCGCCGCGCCTGAGGTCCAGGCGGTGATCGACGTGCCTGACGTCGGCGGCAATCTGCTGCGCGCCGCGCAGCAGTGCCTGGCCGAAGCCGATCCGCTGCGCAAGGTCGCGCTGACCCAGGCCTACGCCGCTGCGTTCCGCGCCGGCCGCTTGAACATATCGGCCGATGCACCGCCGGCCGATCCGATCCGCATGCCGGGCCGGCCGCCGCAGTTGCTGATGGTGCATCCGCGTGAAGTGCCCCGGCGCGGGCTGGGCGGTGTGGAAGGGCGTGCGGCGTTCATCCATGCCATCGCCCATATCGAGCTCAATGCGATCGACCTGGCCTGGGACGCGGTGTACCGCTTCCGCGGTCTGCCGGCGGCGTTCCATGCCGACTGGGTGAGCTGCGCCGACGACGAATCGCGCCACTTCATGCTGCTGCGCGAGCGTCTGCTGGCACATGGCCATGAGTACGCCGATTTCCCTGCGCACAACGGCCTGTGGGAAATGTGCGAGAAGACGGCGCACGACGGCCTGGCGCGCATGGCGCTGGTGCCGCGCGTGCTGGAAGCGCGCGGGCTGGACGTGACGCCGGGCATGATCGACAAGCTGCGCAACGTCGGCGATGGCGAAACCGCCGACGTGCTGGAGGTGATCCTGCGCGAGGAGGTTGCACATGTTGCCGCCGGATCGCGCTGGTTCCGCTGGTACTGCGAGCGCGCCGGCGTCGAGCCACGAGCGCGTTTCAAGGAACTGCTGGTCGAGTATGCCGGTGGCTACCTGCATGGGCCGTTCAATATCGAGGCACGCCTGCTGGCCGGGTTCGATGCAGATGAGCTCGCCAACCTGGTCGAACAGGCGGGTTGAAGGAAAAGGGCACGGAGGGAATCAAGGCGTTTGTGGCACAAACGGCGTGATTCACTCCGTCCCCATTTTGGTTCTCATGCGTTCGGCAACACCAGGCGTCTGCCATCCACCGTCGGCCGGTTGATGTAGAACAGCCCCGGCCCGGGGCGATACGGCAGCTCGCTGACACCGGCGTCGGCGGTGTAGGTCAGGGCGGTATCGCCCAGCGCATCGAAATTCCAGTGTGCGGACTGCATCAGGTAACGGCGGCGCAGCAACGCTTCCTGCGTCGGGGTCAACGGCTGGCCGGCAATCAGGCGGCGCGCGATCGGCTGCAGCGCGCTGGGCAGTTCCCAACCCGCCACCTTGGCCGCGTCGGTAGTCCAGGTCACGCCGGCAGCGATGGCGTGCTGCTGCATCACCTGCAGCGCAACCAGCTGGTAGCGCCAATCGATGCGCCGGTGCAGCACCACCGCAGCGGTGACGTACAGCACCGGCGACATCAGCACGCTGCGGCTGCCCGCGCGTCGCTGCTGCTGCCACTGGTGCCAGACATCGACCCATACTTCCTTCGGACTCAGCCCCAGCTGCTGCCGCCAGCGTTCGGCGTCGGTCTGCGCTTCAGCGTACGCGGTGGTCGCCTGCAGCAGTGCCAGGGGCGGTGTCTGGTAGTCCTCCACGCCAGGTCGGCGCAACTGCTGCCGCCGCGGCCGGCTGAGCAGCTTGGGCCCTTCTTCCACCTGGTCGTAGCCACCGCCGATGTTGGCGTGCACGCCGGGTAGTGCGATTTCGGGATGGGCTGGTGCCACCGTGGTCAGCGCATAGTGCTGGCGATGCTCGTCGCGTGCACTGAGCTGCAGTACTGTCTCGGCGATGCCTGCGGGCAGGGCGATGCGGGGGTGTTCGTCGGCGCGGCCGCCGCTGACGGCGACCACCGTGTCGAACAGGCCGATGAAGCGCAGTACCGGCCGCGGCAGGGTGAAATCGGCGCTGCATGAAAGCCCCGCCTGCTGCAGCAGCTGCCGCCAGCGCGCGCCGTCCCATCCGCGCAGATGGTTGGCCACATCGCGCGCGGAGGCCGCGCCGCGCGAGTAGCCGAACAGATCCAGCTGCACGCTGTCCAGGGGTGCGCGCCACTGCGACGCAATCGCCGACAGTGCCGCCGGCAGCAGCACCTGCAACGCACGCTGCACCTTCGCCTGCACGCCACTGGCGCCGATACCGAAGGCCAGGCCGATCAGGTCGTCCTCGGCATCATCGCGGGTGCCGACGCCTTCCACATAGATCGCCAGCGAAGGTGTACTGCCGGGCGTGCGCCGGCTGTCCGGATACAACTGATGCAGGCGCGCGATGTTGGTGGCGCCGTTGTCGTAGCTGCTGGTCAACCGGCTCTGGTAGGTCGAATCATCATCGGCGCGGAGCAGGGCGGGGCGCGGTCGCGGCACCTGCCGGTGACCCTGCGCCAGGTTGTGGGCGTTGTTGCGGGTGCCATCGAAGAACAGTCCGATCCGCAGCAGGCCCGGATCAGCCGTCGTGTCACCGCTGTGCTGCGCTGGCGCCATGTGCATCCCCTGTCATTGCCACGTCACGGTAGCGCGAAAGCCATGTGTTGGCGAAGTGTACTGACGCTTTTGACCTGACTGAACGCAGATGCGGTCGATCACAGATCGCGATTTCCATTCCTCTCGTCTATTGAATTCACACGCCCTGCGCAGGCCTGATGGCCGGACCCGGCACCCCGGGTCGTGCTGCATCAACGCTGTCCACTTCACTTCAAGGAGCGACAAGATGATGTCCAGATCGATAGGTAAAGCGACAGGTGGTCTGTTGTTGGGATTGTCGGTAGCGGCGGCCGCCCATGCGGCGCCGCTGTTCGAGCCGGTCACCGTGCTCAGCCGTGCATCGGCCACCAGCGAGCCGGTACTGGGGCGATTGCTGGCCACCCCGTCCACCGCCGCCGTACAGGAAGTGCGTGTCGATGCTGCCGCCACCGCGCAGCCGCAGCTGGAATTCGAGCTGCTCGGGCAGAAGGTGCAGGCCGTTCGCAGCAAGGTCGAGGCGCTGCCCGATGGCGGCAGCATCTGGTACGGCCAGTTGCGCGCGCCGTCCGATCGCCTGCAGGCGGCCACGTCCAATGGCCAGGACGATCCGGGCAATTCGCTGATCCTGGTGCGCTCGGGCAATACGCTCACCGGCTCGATCCGCAAGGACGGCAAACTCTATCGTCTGCGTCCGCTGGGCAATCGCCACGTGCTGGTCGAGGTGGATGAATCGCGTATGCCGGCCGATCATCCGGCCGATTACAACCAGTTGCCGAAGATCGCCATGCCGGCCAATGAGCGCCTCGGCACTGCGCAGGCCTCGTCGGGCAGTCCGGCGACCATCCGCGTGCTGGTGGTGGCAACCAATGCTGCAGTGACCGCCTACGGTGGCAACATGCAGTCGCTGGTGCAGTTGGCGGTTGCCGAATCCAACCAGGGTTACACCAACAGCAACGTAGGCCTCACCCTGCAGCTGGCCGGTTATGAGACCACCAGCTACACCGAGTCCGGCAATTTCACCACCGATCTGTCGCGCTTCCGTGGCACCAGCGACGGCTACATGGACAGCATCCACACCAGCCGCAACAACACGGCTGCCGACGTCGGCGTACTGCTGATCAACAACACCAGTTACTGCGGACTGGCCTCGGGCATCGGTTCCACCGCATCGACCGCGTTTGCTGCGGTGTACTGGGATTGCGCCACCGGCTACTACTCGTTCGCCCATGAAATCGGCCACCTGCAGAGCGCACGGCACGACATCGCCAGTGATCCGAGCACGTCGCCGTATGCCTATGGCCATGGCTATCGTTATGAGCCGGCCAGCGGATCGCGCTGGCGCACGATCATGGCCTATGACTGCTCGGCCGGCTGCCCGCGGCTGAACTACTGGTCCAATCCGAACATCAGCTACAACGGCGTGCCGATGGGCATCGCCAGCAGTGCCGACAACCAGCGCGTGCTGGTCAATACCAAGGCCACCATCGCGGCCTTCCGCTGAGTCCAGGCGCCGACCAGGGTCGGCGTCTACCAGGGCGCGTGCACCTGTTCTGGTAGATGCCAACCTTGGTTGGCTCCAGGCGATCCATCATGCGCGGCTGAGCGTATCCAGGGTCCAGCCGTTGGCATCCACGCGCAGCACCGAACCCTGTTCGTACCAGTCGCCCAGCACGATGCGGGTGCAGCTGCGTCCGCCGGCCTGCAGGGTGTGGATCGCCGGGCGATGGGTGTGGCCATGGATCATCGTGTCCACACCATGGCGCACGTAAGTGGCTTCCACTTCGGCCGGGGCCACGTCGGTGACTGTTTCGAACTGCGCACGGTCGCCCTGCTTCATTTCCGACTGGCGCGCCTGGCTGGCATCACGCGCCTTCTGCGCGAAGGCGATACGCGCTTCCAGCGGCTGCGACAGGAACTGCGCCTGGAAGACCGGGTCGCGGGTCTGGGCACGGAACTGCTGGTAGGGGATGTCATCGGTGCACAGCAGGTCACCGTGCTGCAGCAGCACCGGGCGGCCGTACAGATCGATCATGCACGGGTCCGGCAGGATGCGCAGCCCGGCGCGGCGGGCATAGTCTTCGCCCAGCAGGAAATCACGGTTGCCACGGATGAAGAAGACCGGCACGCCGCTGTCGGACAGTACCTTCAGCGCATCGGCCACCGCGTCGGCTGCGGCCGAGGGGGTGTCATCGCCGATCCAGGCTTCGAACAGATCGCCGAGGATGTACAGCGCATCGGCGCCAGGCGCTTCCTCGCGCAGGAAGCGCAGGAACAGGTCGGTGATGGCCGGACGGCTGGGGTCCAGATGCAGATCGGAGATGAACAGCGTGGTCATGCGGACATTCTAGGGCATCACACCGGCAACGGCAGCCAGGCCAGGCTGGCCGAGGCCAGCAGTGCAGCGATGCCGGTGGCAGCCAGGACGTCGCTTGGGTAGTGCAGGCCCAGCACTACGCGCGACAGGCCCACGCCGAAGGTGAACGGCACCAGCAGCGGCGCCAGCCAAGGGTAGTAGGCCAGCGCGACGATGGTGAACGACACCGCGTGCAGGGTATGGCCGGACGGGAAACTGAACTCATCCAGCGGCGCCACCCAGGCACGGATACGCAGGTCGGCCGCGTACGGCCGTGGCCGCCTGGTCCAGCGTTTCAGGCCCTTGTACAGCAGCAGCGCGGCCAGGCCGGTGGCGGCCATGTGCACTGATGCGCGCAGGCCGTCGAAGCCATCGATGAGCACCAGCGCGCCCATCAGGACATACCAGAACACGCCATCGCCGAGCCGGCTGATGATCGAAAAGACGCGTCGCACACGACGACGTCGGCAGTAGTGGTTGGCGCGGCGGCACAGCCGGGCTTCGCGGCCGGCCAGCAGTTCAAGCGGCGTGGTGCGCATGTCCGCTCCTCCGTGCGCTGGCCAGTTCCGCCAGCAGGCTTTCGAACTCCGCCACCACCTGCTGCGGGTGCAGCCGCTTCATCGCGCGTGCCGCGTTGCCACCCAACGCGCGGCGCTGGGCATCATCGGCAGCCAGTTGCACCGCTGCCTGCACGAACTGCTCGTCGTCCTCCACTGCGGCACCGTTCTCGCCGTTGCGCAGGTACTCGCGGGCCGCGCCGTAGTCGAAAGCAACCGTGGCCAGGCCGCTTGCCATGCTTTCCAGGGTCACGTTGCCGAAGGTCTCGCTGCGGCTGGGGAACAGGAACAGGTCACCACTGGCGAAATGCCGGGCAAGGGCATCACCGCGCTGGATGCCGCAGAAGATGAAATCGGGATTCTCATGCGCCAGTTTCTCGCGTGCCGGGCCATCGCCGACCCAGATGAAACGCGCTTTCGGGCGCACCTGCTGCAGCTTGCGGAAGGCCTTCACCGCCAGGCCGAGGTTCTTTTCGGCGGCGATGCGGCCAACGTAGATCGCCGCCAGGCCCGTGCCATCGATGCCCCATTCCTCGCGCAGCGCCGGGTCGCGGCGCGACGGGTCGAACTGCTGGCTGTCGACCGCACGGGCGAGCAGGCGCACGCGCTCGAAGCCCTGGTCGGTCAGGAATTCCTGCAGTTCGCGGGTGGGCACCAGGGTCGCGTCGGCTTGGTTGTGGAAACGGCGCATCCAGCGCATTGCCGCCGACTGCAGCCACGCCACGCCATAGTCGGGCAGGTACTCGTCAAAGCGGGTGTGGAATCCGGTAGCCACCGGAATGCCGAGGCGGCGCGCGGTGCGCAGTGCCGACCAGCCCAGCGGACCTTCGGTCGCCACGTAGACCGCATCGGGGCGCTGCTGCCGCCAGTGCCGGCCCAGCCGGATCGGTGCCGGCAGGCCGAAGCGCAGGCCAGGGTAGCGCGGCAAGGCCGCGCCCGGTACCAGCAGGGTGCCCGGCGCCGCATCCAATGCTTCGCTGACCTGTCGCGGACGGATCAGGTCGACCTCGTGGCCGGCCGTGCGCAATCCCTGCTCCAGGCCCTGCACGGTCAGTGCGACGCCGTTGATCTCCGGCGGGTAGGTTTCGGTGACGATGGCATAGCGCATGGCGGGCCTCCGGTTTTACGCATGCTCGGGCCTGGCGATGTAGCCGACATGACCGCTTTGCGACAGCGCGATGACGGTCGGGCAGGGCGGTGCCTGTGCAGTTCAGCGGCACAAAAAAACCACGGCCCCGAAGGGCCGTGGTCGTGGTGGTGCGACAGCGCGTGGATCAGAAGCGCTGCTGGTACTTCATGTACATGAAACGACCGATGTCGTAGCCACCGTAGTAGGAGAACGACGAATTCGGCTTGCTGTACATCACCGGGCCTTCCTTGCCGAACACGTTGTTGGCGCCAACCGACACGGTGGCATCCCACGGCAGGTTGTAGCGGAACTGCACGTCGTGGAAGGTGACCGCGCCACGCTGGTTGTAATCGCGGGTACCCTTGATCCACGGTGCCATGAAGCCCGGGTCGGAGCACTCATCGGCGTAGCGGGTGGCGTTGAGGCAACGCTCCTTCACGCCGGAGTAGTAACGTGCGGTCCAGCTGACGCCGAAGTCCCCGATATCCCAACCCAGCACCAGGTTCGAACGCACCCGGAAGGCCAGGCTGGTGCTGGTGCCGATGGTGTTGGCCACGCCATTGATCGGGGTGGGAACCACGCCGGTATCGTTGGTTGAACGGTACACGTTCTTGCTGACGTAGGTGCTGGTCCAGCCAGCGCTCAGCTTGCCGTAGCTGGTATCCACGCGGTAGCTGACGTCCAGGTCGTAACCTTCGGTCTCGGCGAAGCCAGCGTTGCGGTTGCCGAACTTCAGGCCAGTGACGATGCCGGTGGCCGCATCGCGGGTGAAGCGGCTGCAGCGTGCTTGGATACCCTGCTCGTAGCAGTCGGTGAGGATCTGGTTCGGGCTGTCATCGACAATGGTGTTGTCGATGCGGATCTTCCACCAGTCCAGTGCAACGTTGAGGTTGCTGACGAATGTCGGGCTCCACACCAGGCCCAGCGTCTTGCTGGTCGAGGTTTCCGGGGTCAGCTGGGGGTTGGAACCGGATACGAACGGCGTCGGAGTAGCGTCCTGCGCGGTGGTCACCGGCGTATTGCCCTGCCGCAGCTGGCGGAAGTTGCCGGCGTCGGCGATGTCGCGAGCACAACGTGCGCGGACTTCAGCACTGTTCCTGGAAGCGCCGAACACGGTGTCGCAGGGATCGCTGAACTGCGCGAAGGTTTCCGAACCGCCACCGTACAGGTCACTGATGGTCGGTGCACGGAAACCTTCGGCCCAGGTGCCGCGGACCAGCAGCTGGTCGATCGGCTTCCACTTGAAGCCGAACTTGCTGTTGAGGGTGTTGCCGAAGGTGTTGTACTCGGAGAAACGCGTCGCGGCGCTGAAGCTCAGTTCCCGTGCACCCGGCAGGTCGGCCAGGATCGGCACGTTGAGCTCCAGGTACGCTTCCTTCACCGTGTAGCTGCCACCGGTCGGGCCAGCGGCCAGGTTGGTGGTGGCACCGGTCTGGGCCAGCGCGTCAGGCGTGTACTGGCCATCTTCCTTGCGGCTTTCGACGCCGAAGGCAAAGCCCAGGTCGCCGGCCGGCAGGGTCATGATGCTGCCCGACAGATTGGCGAACGCGTTCTTGGTGGTGGTGCGGCCGGTGGTTTTTTCGGCCGGGAACAGCCAGGACAGCAGCTCCTCATTGCCGGTCAGGCCGTACGGGTCATTCTTGCCAAACGGCACCAGCGGGTTCCACGGCTTGCAGCCATCGATGACCGCGCCCTGGCGTCCACACATCACCTTGCCCGTGGCCGGGTCGAGGAACGACGGGCCCACGGCATCACGCACGCGCTTCTTGTGCAGGTTGCCGGTGGCGGTGGCGGTCAGCTCGTTGCGGTTGTACTGGTAGCCCACGTCCCAGTCGAAGTAGCGCTGGCCGATCTCGAAGGTGCCATCCAGCGACACCACCGCACGATAGGTCTTCAGCTCGCTGGTGCTCACGCGCGGCACTTCCCAGGTGCGGCGGTTCCAGGACACCGCGGTCGGGTTGGCATAGCCATGCTGGCTGCCGAACGGGTTGAAGTAGCTGTCCCTGGACATCTGGCCAGTGGCGTTCGGGTCGTTGGGAATCGACACCGAGCTGGACTGGGTCGGGTAGCCGGCGATCTGGCGCTCGGAAGAACGCTTGTTGTAGCCGAACTCCGTGCGCAGGTTGATGTCATCGGTCAGCTTGAAGCGTCCGTCGAAGTACACCGAATCACGCTTGATCGGGTACATGACGTGCATCTGGTCGTTGGCATTGCTGACGTCACCGGTGAACGGCGTCGCATCGGTCAGGTGGTAATTGGCCGGGTTGGTCGGGTCGGCACCGCGGTTGAGCGAGTAGCCGCAGCCCAGCCTGGTATCGGTGCAGCCCGGGCGACCCTTCAGGCCGGTGATCTGGCCGTACTGGCTCAGCGTGGTCCAGTTGGAGGGGTCATTGGGGTTGTGGTCGCTGGTACCGTACTTGCTGAACCAGCGGTCACGTGCCCACACGCTCTTTTCTTCGGAGTGTTCCAGCGCCAGCGTCAGCGACACGCGGTCGTTGCTCCAGCCACCCACCACGTCGAAGCGGTCGCGCGCGCCGTCGCCTTCGCTGTACTGGCCGTGGTAGACGTTGGCAGTCACGCCATTGACGTTGGAACGGGTGATGATGTTGATCACGCCGGCCATTGCATCGGAACCGTAGATGGCCGAAGCGCCATCCTTCAGTACTTCGATACGCTCCACCGCCGAGACGGGCAGCGAGGACACGTCCTGCAGGCCCGAGGTGCTGATGCCCAGACGCTTGCCGTTGACCAGCACCAGGGTGCGCTGCGCACCCAGGTTGCGCATGTCGATGTAGGTGCCGCCGGTGTTTTCGCCCGAGCTCAGCGCGTTTGCGCGGCTGATCGCCGGGCTGCCCATCGCGGTCACGTTCTGCAGGATGTCGGCAACGGAGCTGAAGCCCTGGCGTTCGATATCGGTACGGCTCAGGGCCAGCACCGGTTGCGCCGTTTCAACGTCCACCTGGCGGATACGCGAACCGGTGATCTCGATGCGGTCCAGGTTGGTCGGCGAAGCGGCGCTGCCGCTCTGGGCGAACGCGGGCAGGGCAGCCAGCGTCGCGGTGGTTGCCAGGGCGTAGCGGATGGCCTGCCCCAGTGCGGTGGTGCGTGAAGTCATGACGAGCTCTCTCTCTCGGGTCGTGCAAAGGACGCCAAAACGGGCGTCGAAGGAATCGGCAGGTCCAGGACCGAGCCGATGACCCGATAGTAGTCTCGTTGGTTAATGCTATGTAAAGAGGGTGTGTCGGTTTATGTCGTTACACATCACGTGGTTTCACGAAATGTGAACAAAAGCAGGGATTTACGTGAAGGCGCGGCAGGCATGCCCACCGCAGGCTGCTGCGTTGCAGCAGGAATTGGCGGTCGATTGCGCGAACTGTAACGAAATGTAATCGGGCGCCGGCCGGCGATCGGACGGCCGGCGCCCTGCTCAGACCACGAACGGACGGAACTGGATGCCGAGTCCAGCGATGCCCTCGGTCTCCCCGATCAGGTCGGCGCGCAGCAGCGGGCGCGCATCGATGAAGTCCTGCGGCACGATCAGCGACAGGCGGCTGTCGTCGGCAGTCAGCTCCAGCACCGGCAGCGGTGCGTCTTCATGCGCACGGTTTAGAAGGACCGCCAAGCGCAGCAGGGCAGCCAGGCGCCGTGCGGTCAGCAGCAGGCGTTCGGGAATGGCATCGAAGGCGGTCTTGCTGATGCCGCGGCGGTGATTGCGCACCAGCGTCGCCAGCATCTGCTGTTCCTGCCGCGAGAAGCCGGCGATATCCGAGTTTTCCAGCACGTAGCTGCCATGCACGTGGTAACCGCTGTGGGCGATCATCAACCCCAGCTCATGCAGGCGTGCGGCCCAGCCGAGCATGCGTGCGTCATCGGCATCCAGCTTCCAGCGCTCCTGCACCTGCTCCAGCAACGACAGTGCGGTGTCCTGCACACGGCCGGCCTGCACCGTGTCGATGCCATAGCGATGGGTGAGGGCGGCCACCGATTCATCGCGCGGGTCATTGTCGCCGGCACGGCCGAGGATGTCATAGAGGATGCCCTCGCGCATCGCGGCCTTGCTGACCAGCAGCTTCTGCAGGCCCAGCGCCTGGAAGGCGGCTTCCAGCACCAGGATGCCGCCGGCGATGATCGGGCGGCGATCGCTGGACAGGCCAGGCAGCACGATGTCGTCGATCTTCTTGGCCTTCAGCAGCTCATCGCGGAGCTGCGGCAACGCCTCGGCGGTGATCGCACCCTTGCTCAGCTTCATCGTCGCGCAGATTTCGCTGATGGCCTTGTGGGTGCCAGACGACCCCAGTGCCTCCTGCCAGCCCAGCGCGCGGTACTTGCTGGCGAAGGGCTGGAATTCCCGGCCGATTTCGGCCAGTGCATCCTTCCAGCGCTTCTTGCTGAGTTTGCCGCCGGGGAAGAAGCGACGGGTGCTGGCGATGCAGCCGGCCTGCAGGCTCTCGCGCTCCAGGGTCTGCATGCCCTTGCCGATGATGAACTCGGTCGAGCCGCCACCGATGTCGATCACCAGGCGATGCTGATCGGGCTTGGGCGGTTGTGCATGGGCCACGCCCAGGTAGATCAGGCGCGCCTCTTCGCGGCCACTGACCACTTCGATGGCGTGCCCGAGCGCGGTTTCGGCCGGCATCAGGAACGCCTGCGGCGAGCGCAGCTGGCGCACGGTGTTGGTGGCCAGTGCACGCACGCGATGCGGCGGGACGTTGCGGATGCGCTGGCCGAACCGGGCCAGGCACTCCAGCGCGCGCTGTCGCGCTGCGGCGGAGAGTCCGCCCTTGCCGTCCAGGCCGTCGGCCATGCGCACGGTTTCGCGCAGGCGGTCGATCACCCGCAGCTGGCCAAGCGTGTAACGCGCGATGACCATGTGGAAACTATTGGAGCCAAGGTCGATGGCGGCCAGCAGGTCGCCATCCTGCAATGCGGGCGGAGTCGTGGTGGTATGCGGCATGGGCGAATGTTAGCCGAAGGGGCGGTGTGCTCGTCACCGCGCGGCCTTCACATTTTGGAGGGGGAGTGCGGCAGGGCTGCGCCCTGCACCTGCCGAAGCGGTAGTGCCGGCCGCTGGCCGGCAACCTCAACGCAACAGCAACAGCAACAGCAACAGCAACAGCAACAGCAACAGCAACAGCAACAGCAACAGCAACAGCTGGCTTCCTGTGGGATGGCGGGGTGGGTCCGGTTGCGGGGGACGCCGTAAACCCCCAGACCGGCCCAGCCGCTGGCGGCTGTGCGTTCGGGCGCTTGCGAAGCAGTGCTTCGCAAGCAAAGGGCCCTCACCCATGGGGGCTTGACCGCGGCATCCATGCCGCGGACACCCCCGCAACCGGACCCACCCCGCCTTTGACAGTTTTTCGCGATCTGTCGGAATGGCATGGCCTGCGCATGGTGGGTGTCGACCTTGGTCAACACGGTGGATCCACGCCATGCGTGGATGAATCCAAACGTGCCAACCGAGGTTGGCATCTATCGGATCAAAGGGCCTGCATATGTCGACCTTTGACAGGTTCACGCGGCTGTTGGTGGGTGTCGACCTTGGTCGACACGGTAGATCCACGCCATGCGTGGATGAATCCAAACGTGCCAACCAAGGTTGGCACCTACCTGGCCACCTACCGGGTCAGAGGCCCTGCATCAACGCCATCTGCGCCGAATGCGGGGCTTCGTCGTGGGCCGGTGCGCGCTTGTGGTAGATGCCTTCGGCATCCAGCTCCCAGGCGTTGAGGTTGTCGTCCAGGTAGTTCTGCAGCACCTCGCGGTACACCCGCTTGGCCAGCGCCGGGTCGAGGATCGGGAAGCAGGTTTCCACCCGGCGCAGCAGGTTGCGTTCCAGCCAGTCGGCGCTGGCGCAGTACAGCTCCGGTGCGCCGTCGTTGCCGAACCAGTAGACCCGGCTGTGTTCCAGGAAACGGCCGACGATCGAGCGCACGCGGATGTTGTCCGACACGCCCGGTACGCCCGGGCGCAGGGTGCAGGCGCCACGGATGATCAGATCGATCTGCACACCCGCCTGCGAGGCG
Organism: Stenotrophomonas sp. DR822; assembly: GCF_019793815.1. Taxonomy (NCBI): domain Bacteria; kingdom Pseudomonadati; phylum Pseudomonadota; class Gammaproteobacteria; order Lysobacterales; family Lysobacteraceae; genus Stenotrophomonas; species Stenotrophomonas sp. DR822. The sequence goes on along the minus strand of NZ_CP081826.1, from coordinate 1,803,769 downwards.
GCGTACAGCGCACGGATCACCTGCGCTTCGTTGAGGGCGTTCATCTTGGCGATGATCCGCGCCGGTCGCCCGGCGGCGGCGATGCGCGTCTCGCGCTCGATCCTCGCCAGGATCCCGGTGTGCAGGGTGAAGGGCGACTGCAGCAGGCGCTTGAGCTTCATCTTCGACGCCAGCCCGGACAGCTGCTGGAACAGCAGGTGCACGTCGTTGCCGATGTCCGCATCGGCGGTGATCAGGCTCAGGTCGGTGTACGCGCGCGCGGTACCGCTGTGGTAGTTGCCGGTGCCCAGGTGCACGTAGCGGCGCAGCTTGCGGCCTTCGCGGCGCACGATCAGCAGCATCTTGGCGTGGGTCTTGTAGCCGACCACGCCGTACACCACCTGCACGCCGGCTTCCTGCAGCCGATCGGCCAGGCCCAGGTTGGCCTCTTCATCGAAGCGCGCGCGCAGCTCGACCACCACGGTCACGTCCTTGCCGGCGCGTGCTGCCTGGATCAGTGCATCGACGATCAATGAGTCCTTGCCGGTGCGGTACAGGGTCTGCTTGATCGCCAGCACGTTCGGATCGAGCGCGGCCTGGCGGATCAGGTCCAGCACCGCCGCGAACGCGTCGAAGGGATGGTGCAGCAGCAGGTCCTGGCGGGCCACGGTCTCGAAGATGCCGTCGCTGTCGCGCAGGGTGCGCGGGGTCATCGGCGGATACTTCAGGTCCGGCTGGGCGATCAGGTCGTACAGCTGGATGATGCGGTTGAGGTTGACCGGTCCGTCGATGCGGTACACCGCGTTCTCGGTCAGGCCGAAGTTCTGCAGCAGGGTGCGTACGATGTCGCGCGGCATGTCGTGGGCGATCTCCAGCCGCACGGCAGGCCGGTAGCCGCGGTCCACCAGCTCATCGCGCAGGGCCAGCGCCAGGTTTTCCACTTCCTCTTCATCCACCACCAGCTCGGAGTTGCGGGTGACACGGAACTGATAGGCGCCCAGCACTTCCAGGCCCGGGAACAACTCGTCCACGAAGGTGGACAGCACCGAGGACAGGAACACGAAGTTCTGCGGGCCGCCGAGTTTTTCCGGCAACTGGATGATCCGCGGCAGCGAACGCGGTGCGCGCACGATGGCCAGGTGGCCGCTGCGGCCGAACGCATCGGTGCCCTTCAGCACCACCACGATGTTCAGCGACTTGTTGAGGATCTTCGGGAACGGATGCACCGGGTCCAGGCCCAGAGGCGACAGCACCGGCATGATCTCGTTGCGGAAGTAGGCGCGCAGCCAGCGCTTCTGGCGGTGGGTCCAGGAGTTGCGGCCCAGCACGCCGATGCCGGCCTCCATCAGCGCCGGGCGCAGCGTCTGGTTCCAGCAGCGGTACTGCTGGTCCACCAGCTCGGCAGCGCGCTCGTGGATGGCATTGAGAATGGCCTGCGGGCTCATGCCGTCCGGTGCCGGCGGCAGGCCGAACTCCTGTGCATGACGGACCGCAGCGGCACGGATCTCGAAGAATTCATCCAGGTTGGTGCAGGAGATGCACATGAAGCGCAGGCGCTCCAGCAGCGGCACCTGCGGATCCATCGCCTGCGCCAGCACGCGGAAGTTGAAATCCAGCTGCGACAGTTCGCGGTTGATGTACAGCGCCGGGTCGCGCAACGGATCGCTGTCCGTGCTCACGGGGAGGGGGAGGGATCCGAGGCTGCTCATGGCGTCATTCTTCGAAGGAGGTCAGGGGGGCGGACTCACGCGGTCGCACGTGGTCGGCATCGAAATGGCAGGCGAACACCGAGCCCTTGCCGACCTCGCTGTCGATTTCCAGGCGCGCGTGGTGCAGACCCAGGATGTGCTTGACGATCGACAGGCCCAGGCCGGTACCGCCGCTTTCGCGCGAGCGGCTGCTGGAGACGCGGTAGAAGCGTTCGGTCAGGCGTGGCAGGTGGGTGGCCGGAATGCCGTAGCCGGTGTCACGCACCGCCAGCACCACGCCGTCGCCTTCGCGGCGGAACTCCACCGCTATGCGGCCACCGGCCGGGGTGTAGCGCACCGCGTTGGTGACCAGGTTGGAGAACGCGCTGTGCAGTTCCTTGGTCGAGCCCTGCAGGTCCACGCCGGCAAGGTCGTCGATGCTGATCTGGTGGCGGCCCTGGCTGTGCGCTTCGGCTTCACGGCGCAGCGTGGCCAGCATGGGCTGCATGGCCACCGTCTCGGCCTCGCTGTGTTCCTGCGATTCCAGCCGCGACAGGGTCAGCAGGTCCTCCACCAGCTGGGCCATGCGCTGGCTCTGCTTGCGCATTTCCTCCAGCATCGGTCCGGTTCCCGGGAAATCCTCCGGGTCCATCATGTCCAGGTAGCCGTGGACCACGGTGAGCGGCGTGCGCAGCTCATGTGAAACGTTGGCCACGAAGTCGCGGCGTACCTGTTCCAGGCGCAGCAGTTTGCTGACGTCACGGGCGATCAGCAGCCAGTAGTCGGACGAATAGGGAATCAGGCGCAGGTTCAGGCGGATCGCAGGATCGACCGGCGAGGGCACGTCCAGGATCGGTTCGGCGTTGCGGCCACCGGCCAGCCAGTGGGCCAGCGGCATCGGCTGCAGGCGTTCGACCAGGGCCTCACCCAGATCGCCCGGATGATGCAGGCCGAGCAGCGCCGTGGCCGCTTCGTTGAACCACTGCACGCGCTGGCTGTTGCGGTCCAGCACCACCACTGCGTCGGGCAGCGCGGCCGCTGCAGCGCGATAGCTGCGCAGCATGTCCAGCAGGCGCCGCTTGCGCACGCGCATCTCGACCTGGTTGCGGTACAGCAGGCGGTCCAGCTCGTTCCAGACGCCGGTGCCTTCGGCGGCGGTATCCCAGCGCTGGCGCGCGGTCAGCCGGCGCAGCACGCGGCGCAGCCGCCAGTAGTGCCAGACCAGCGTCGCCAGTGCCGCCAGCGCGATGCACAGCCACAGGTGGCCAGTGAACCAACCGACCAGACCGGCCAACAGCAACACGGTGGCCACGGTGGCCAGTGTCTTCAACCAGGCAGAGCGGATGTGGCGGGGCATTGCGGTCTCGTCGTGGGTTGCGGCGGTTCACGCAGGTGAACCGGAAGTTATAGCAGAGTTGCCGACGCCGGCACCGTGGGGTGCACGGCGCCGGCACGACGAGGCTCAGGTTGCGGTGGAGAAGCGGTAACCGGCGCCGCGCACGGTCTGCACCATGTTCTCGGCGTTGAACGGTTCCAGCGTCTTGCGCAGGCGGCGGATATGGACGTCGATGGTGCGTTCTTCCACATACACGCTGCCGCCCCACACGTGGTCCAGCAGCTGCGCGCGGGTATACACGCGCTCGGGGTGGGTCATGAAGAAGTGCAGCAGGCGGTACTCGGTCGGGCCGATCGGCACCGGCTGGTCGTTGGCGAACACGCGATGGGCGGCACCGTCGATGCGGATCGCGCCCACCGCCACGCTGCCGTCCTCGTCATCGTCGCGGGCGCGGCGCATGACCGCGCGGATACGCGCCAGCAGTTCGCGCGCCGAGAACGGCTTGACCACGTAGTCGTCGACCCCGGCTTCGAGGCCGCCGACGCGGTCGTTCTCTTCGCCGCGCGCGGTCAGCATGATGATCGGCACTTCGCGGGTGAGGGTTTCCTTGCGCCAGCGCCGGGCCAGGTCCAGGCCGCTGGTGCCGGGCAGCATCCAGTCCAGCAGGATCAGGTCGGGGACGCGGTCGGCGATGGCGGTCTGGGCCTCGCGGGCGTCACCGGCGTGGACAGGTTCGTAATCGCCCTTGCGAAGGGCGAAGGCGACCATTTCGCGGATCGCGGGCTCGTCATCGACGATCAGGATGCGTTTCTGCACGAGGGCACCGTAGGGCTCAGTTACTGGAGTGGTGCCAGTAGACTACGGTTTGATGACATGTTTGTGACTGCCTGGCCGGCATCTGGCATTGCTGCCATCTGCCGGTCATGCCGCACTCAGCGGCGGTCCAGATCCGGGTCCTGCACGCCCTGCCGGCGCAGCTCGAGCACGGTGGGCGTGATCGCCTCGATCCGCGCATCCACCCGGGCCCGACCGACATAGTCCAGCGCGGGGTTGCGCTTGAGTGCCTGCAGCTGCATCAGGGCCTGTTCCGGGCGCCCGCCCAGGAACGCCGCCTCGGCATAGGCCTCGCTGGCGCGCACGCTGTCGCCGGCCAGTTCACTGGCGCGGGCGTAGCGCTGCTGGAAGACCGGATCGTTACCGCTTTGCGACAGCAGGGGGCGCAGCATCGCCTGCGCGCGCTGGCCCGCGGCCTGGCCTCCCTGCTCGTTCAGGATCTCGGCGTAGGTCAGGGCCACCGGCCGGCTGTTGGGGTGTTCGTGCAGTAGCTGCTCGAAGCGCGCATTGGCCTGGGTGGATTGGCCGGTGCGCGATTCCGCTTCGGCCAGCGCCAGGGCGACCCACAGGCTGTCCGGGTGGGTCTTCAGCAGGTCGGTGAGGGTCTGCCGGGCCTGGCTGGCACCGCTGCGGCCACCGCGCATCGTGGCCAGCGCCTGGCCATAGCGCTGGGCGTCATCCAGACCGTCCTTCTGCCTGCGCGCAAGATCGGTGTACTCGCGTTGCAGGTCGGCCGGGCTGTCGGCGCTGAGCACGCGCAGGCGCTCACGGGCCCAGTTGAAATCGCCACTGGCGCCGCGGCTGAGCTGGCCGATCGGAATCCGCAGCACGCTGCCGGGCAGCAGTGGGTTGATGCCGCGCAGCAGCGGATCGCCCAGGGTCGGGTCGGCGGGATCCACTCGTTCCTTGCGCTCGCCGCTGGGCGTGCGCGTGGTCAGCAGCACCGTGTCCTTCTTCATCTGTTCGGCGCGGGCCTTGGCCTCGCTGATGCGGGTGGTGTTGACCGGGTGGGTGCGCAGGAAGTCGGGAACGCTGTAGCCGCCATCGTTGCCGCGCATCGCCGAGGACATGCGCTCGAAGAAGCCCGCCATCGCATCCACGTCGTAGCCGCTGCGCGACAGCGTGCGGATGCCCAGCCGGTCGGCCTCGGATTCATTGGAGCGGGTGTAGTCGATCTGCCGCTGCTGCATCAGGCCCATGCCCGAGCTGATCGCAGCCATGGTCGCATTGCCCGAGGACGAACTGTTGCTGGCCTGGGCGGCAACCACCGCCGCCAGCATGCCCAGCAGGATCGGGATCTGGTCGCGCTGGGCGCGCTCGACCCCGCGCAGCACGTGCTGCTGGGTGACGTGGGCGATTTCGTGGGACAGCACCGCCGCCACCTCGTCTTCGCGCTCGGCGGTCAATACCAGGCCGGCATTGACGCCGATGTAGCCGCCGAGGGTGGCGAAGGCATTGATCTGGCGGTCCTTCATCACGAAGAACGTGTAGGGCTGGCGTGGCTGGTCGCTGTTGGATCCGAGGCGGGTGCCCATGGTCTGCAGCCAGTCGTTGACCAGGGGGTCGTCCAGCAGGTAGCCATAGTTGCGCAGTTCGCGCAGCATCATCGCGCCGTACTCGGCCTGCCGGGCCGGGGTCAGCAGTTCGCCCGCCGAGGAGCCGATGTCCGGCAGCTTCTCCTGGGCCTGCGCCAGCGGGGCGGCCAGGGCCAGGGTCAGGGCAGCGGTGAGCAGCAGGGGTCGCAAGCGGTCGGTCCTCGGGCAGGGTCGGCCCAGCGTGGCAGGGCAGGGGGCAACCATTCGTTAATCAATCCACAGTGTTGCGGGCGTGGCGTGGAAATTCCAGCGCACCGGTACCATATATGGACCGTCGATCCATCGTGGAGTTTCCCGTGACAGTCCAGTCCGCCGGCGCTACCCCCGCCATCACCATCTATTCCACCGCCGTCTGCCCGTACTGCGTGGCCGCCAAGAACTTTCTCAAGAGCAAGGGCCAGCAATGGACCGAGGTCCGCATCGACCTGGACCCGGTCGAGCGCGAGAAGATGATGGCCAGGACCCGCCGCACCAGCGTCCCGCAGATCTTCGTGGGCGACGTCCATGTGGGCGGCTACGACGACATGATGGCCCTGCATCGTGAAGGCAAGCTCGAGCCGCTGCTGGCCGGGCAGGGCCAGGCATGAGCGCGGCAGATGACGGCAGCAAGGACCGGATCGCCGAGTTCACCGACTTCCGCAAGCGCATGAATGAACGCATCCTGGGCGAGCCGAACCAGGTGGTGCGCCGCTTCTTCGCGCTGGACACGCAGACCTACCAGGCCGGCGCGCTGGACGTGAAGACCAAGGAACTGCTGGGCCTGGTCGCCTCGATGGTGCTGCGCTGCGACGACTGCATCAGCTACCACGTGGCCCAGTGCAAGGACGCCGGCGTCACCCGTGAGGAGTTCTTCGAGACCTTCTCGGTAGGCCTGGTGGTCGGCGGCTCGATCGTGATCCCGCACCTGCGCCGCGCGGTGGACTTCCTCGACCAGCTTGAAGGTGGCGCCGCCGCCCCGGCAGCGCACGAGCACTGAGCACGGTCGCTACCGCGAACCGGGCTCTCTGGTAGTGCCGGCCGCTGGCCGGCATCTGGTGGACCCAAATCGGCAGAGGTTGCCGGCCAGCGGCCGGCACTACCCGGTAAATGCCTGCACCGGCGCCTTCCCCGCGATCCCGCAGCCCAGGAGCCCCCTTGTTGTTCAAGGGGGCGCGCCGAAGGCGCGGGAATAAGGACGAATGCGCGGGCAATTATGCCTTTGCCGGGGTCGGGACCATGGTCTACTTGGGTAGCCGGGCCCGGCTAAGGCATAATTGCGGGTGAAACTTCCTTTGCGCCGGCGTTTCCGGGCACGTCCGGACGGCGTTTTTCCCCCTGTTCGGAACATCGATCAATGACGCAGAAAATTACGGTCATCCGCGGCGACGGCATTGGCCCGGAAATCATGGACGCCACCCTGTTCGTGCTCGACCAGCTCAACACTGGCCTGGAGTACGAAGATGCCGACGCCGGCCTGGTGGCCCTGGAGAAGCACGGCGACCTGATGCCGGCGGTGACCCTGGAATCGATCGCGCGCAACAAGGTCGCGCTGAAGAGCCCGCTGACCACCCCGGTCGGTGGCGGCTTCACCTCGATCAACGTCAGCCTGCGCCGCCACTTCGACCTGTACGCCAACGTCCGTCCGGCCCACACCTTCCCGAACACCAAGTCGCGCTTTGAAAACGTCGACCTGATCACTGTTCGTGAGAACACCGAAGGTGCGTACCTGGCCGAAGGCCAGGAAGTGTCGGCCGACGGCGAGACCGCTTTCTCCGGCACCCGCATCACCCGCAAGGGCTCCGAGCGCATCGTGCGTTACGCCTTCGAGCTGGCCAAGAGCACCGGCCGCAAGAAGGTCACCGCCGTGCACAAGGCCAACATCATCAAGTCGACCTCGGGCCTGTTCCTGGCCGTGGCGCGCGAAGTCGCCGCGCAGTACCCGGACATCGAGTTCCAGGAAATGATCGTCGACAACTGCTGCATGCAGCTGGTGATGCGTCCGGAACAGTTCGATGTGATCGTCACCACCAACCTGTTCGGTGACATCATTTCCGACCTGTGCGCCGGTCTGGTCGGTGGCCTGGGCCTGGCCCCGGGCGCCAACATCGGCAAGGACGCGGCGATCTTCGAAGCCGTGCACGGCACCGCGCCGGATATCGCCGGCCAGGGCAAGGCCAATCCGTGCGCCCTGCTGCTGGCGGCGGCACAGATGCTGGACCACGTCGGCCAGCCGGAAAACGCCGAGCGCCTGCGCAAGGCCATCGTCGCCACGATGGAAGCCAAGGATTCGCTGACCGGCGACCTCGGCGGCACCGGCAACACGATGGGCTTCGCCAAGGCGATCGCCAGCCGCCTGTAAGCGGCGGCTGTCCTGCTGGGAGCGTCGCAGGAGATTCCTGCAGGGCTCGGATACTCGCAGACGGGCCGTCCTTGTACGGCCCGTCTGTGTTTCGAGCTGCGCATTTTTTACCGACAGGGTTTCATGGATGCCTGAGACGGCTGTGTGGGTCCTGGTGGCTGCTGCTGTTTACGTTCTGGGTGTGGCCATCTACTTCGTCTGCTACTGGCCATGGTCCCGTTCGCAGCGCGCGCTGGGCCGCCTGCGCAGGGTGGGGGCACCCGTTCGCAGCATGCGGCGGTCCGAGGCGCGCATCCTGCAGTTGATCGAGTTTCCGGCAGGAGCTCCGGTTCTCCTGCTGGAGGGGCACTGCGCGGAGTTCGTCATCAGGAGTGCCGGTTTTCCTCCCCGGCATGTCCACACCTTGGCTGGCGTGCCGGTGAAGTATCCGGCCGGCCTGCAGCATGCCGTGCGCGCCGGTAACAATACCGCCGAAGTCGTGCTCGGGCGCGAGTACGCGATGATCGTACGGCTCAATGGGGCAACGCTGACCTCGCACCATCGCCCAAGCTCAACGGTATGGGGGTGATCTGTGCGATTTGTGCACAGATCGTGTGCCGACCGATGGCTGGTTCGTGCGCCTTCCGCTCCTCATCCTGTGCCCACACTTTCCACCGCACAGGAGCTTGACCATGAACCTCACTGCTTTCGGCCTGGCCGGCCTGATCGGCATGGCTGCCACCGCCCCGGTTGTCGCCGCCGAGCCGGTCCACCCCACCATCCGGCATATGGCCGGCGCTGCGGCTGCCATCTCGCTCGACGCAGCGAAGACGGCCGTGCTGGTGATCGACTTCCAGAACGAGTACTTCGACGCCAGCGCCGCGCCCGGTTTCGCCGGTGGTCGCATGGTCATTCCCGATGGCGTGGCGGCCCTGCGGCAGACGCGTCGCGTGGTCGACTTCGCTGATGCCAACGGCATCCGCGTGATCCATGTGCAGCACGTATTGCCGGCAGGCGCGCCGCTGTTTGCAGAAGGCAGTGTCAACGCGGCATTCCACCGTGACATGCAACCGCGCAAGGGCGAGACCGTGGTGCAGAAGGACAACGTCAGCGTGTTCGCCGGTGCCTCGGCAGCAGCACTGGACAAGGTGCTGAAGGATGCCGGTATCGACACCCTCATCGTCACCGGGCTGCAGACCCATGCCTGCGTTGCCGGTGCTGCACGCGATGCTGCTGCGGCGCCGCGCGGCTACCGGGTGATCGTGGCTTCCGATGCCTCTGCCAGCCGTGATCTGGATCTGGCCAATGGCGGGACCATCGGCCATCGAGCATTGCATGAGGCGTCGCTGGCGCAGATCGAGGATGCCTTTGGCGAGGTCATGACCACCTCGGCGATTCTGGCCCTGCCGGTGCGCAAGGCAGGCAACGGCACTTGATAAGCTGGCGGGGTCCGCAGCCTGCGGGCCCCGCCGACTGGAGCGCGCTGCCGATGGACCATTTCGCCGCCCTGCGAGCCCTGCGCGCGATCGTCGACGCCGGCAGTTTCACTGCCGCCGCCGAGCGGCTGGGTACCACCCATTCGGCGATGTCGCGGCAGTTGCGTCAACTTGAAGAGCACCTGCAGGTGCGGCTGCTGGATCGCAACAGCCGGCGGCTGTCGTTGACCGAGGCCGGGCGCGACTACTACCGCGAGGCGGTGGCGCTGCTTGACCGGCTGGAGGCCGCCGATGACCGTGCGCGGGCCGGCCAGGCCCAGCCCAGCGGGCGCGTGCGGGTCAGCGTGCCGCAGGTGGTCGCCAGCCAGGAGCTGCCGCATTGGCTGCCTGGCTTCCTGGCGCGCTATCCGCAGGTTGCGCTGGAACTGTCGGCCGACGATCAGCTCGTCGATGTGGTCGGCGGGGGCTTCGACCTCGCCCTGCGCATCGCGCCGTCCTTGCCTGACAGCCAACTGGTCGCCCGTGAACTGGCGCGATGCCCGCGCATCCTGGTTGCGGCACCGGCGTACCTCGCCCGGCAGGGACTGCCTCGACAGGTGGCCGACCTGCAGAACCACACCTTGTTGGGGTTCAACCCTGTTGCGGCGATGACGCCGTGGCAGCTGCACGGACCGCGCGGTGTCATCGCCAGCGTGGAGGCCGGACAACGACTGCGCGTGGACGCCACGCCGGCACTGTATGCGGCGGTGCTGGCCGGTATGGGCATCAGTCTGTTCACCGCGCTTACGGTGCAGGAAGATCTTCGCGCCGGCCGCTTGATCCGCGTGCTTCCCAGCTGGCACGGTGGCACGCGCTGCTATTTCGCGCTGTATCCCCATGCGCGTGCGCTGGCGCCGAAGGTGCGCGCGCTGGTCGATCATCTCGCCACGCATTACGCTGCAGCGTCGGGTGCGGCAGGGTAAGTCGCACGGCAGTGGTGAGGAGTGGGGATGGAGCCGGTGTATCTGCTGGTCGCGCTGGTCGCGCTGGGCGCGATCGTCGCGGGGTTCGTGCAGGGCCTGTCGGGATTCGCGTTCGGCATGGTCGCGATGTCGTTCTGGGCGTGGGGGCTGGATCCCCGGCTTGCGGCGACGCTGTCGGTGTTCGGCGCGCTGGTCGGCCAGTTGCTGGCGGTATTCACCGTGCGCCGTGGCTTCAACCTGCGCCTGCTGCTGCCGTTCGTGCTCGGTGGGCTGGCGGGCATTCCTCTTGGCGTGCTGGTGCTGCCGCAGCTGGACATGGCCTGGTTCAAGGCGCTGCTGGGAGGTTTCCTGGCGCTGTGGTGCCCGGTGATGCTGATGGCGCGTTCGTTGCCACCGGTCACCGTTGGCGGCCGGTTCGGCGACGCGCTGGCCGGCATGGCCGGTGGTGTACTCAGTGGCATCGGTGGCTTCGCCGGGCCGATACCGACCCTGTGGAGCACGCTGCGGGGCTTCGGCAAGGACGAGCAGCGCGCGGTCATCCAGAACTTCAACCTGGCGATGCTGGCGGTGACCATGGCCACCTACGTCGGTACCGGCATGGTCACCCGGCAGATGCTGCCGTACTTCGCCATTGTCGCGCCGGCGATGCTGGTACCCACGCTGCTGGGGGCGAAGCTGTATATCGGTATCAGTGAGGCGCGTTTCCGGCAGATCGTCCTTGGCCTGCTGACCGCTTCCGGCGTGGCCATGCTGGCCTCGTCGCTGCCGATCCTGCTGTCCCGTGGGGCGGCGGGATGAGGGGTCAGGTGGGCCGCAGCATGCGGAAGCGTTGATCGGCGGTGATCCGGAAGTAGTCGGCCGGTCCGCCACCGCGCAGGATGGTGTCGCTCGCTGCGGTGTCGTAGATGCCGTCGACGAGCAACCGCGTATCGATATGCACGGCGACCACTTCTCCCAGTACCAGCCAGCCATTGGTGTCATTGCCGACCGCATCACGCAGACGCACGATCTGCGTGCAGCGGCACTCCATGCTCACCGGGCTCTGCGCAACGCGCGGCGGTGCAACCAACTCCGAGGCCAGTGCCGTCAGCCCGGCCAATACGAACTCGTCCACGCCGGGCGCGACTGCGCGGCAGCTTTCGTTCATTGCCTGGGCCAGATCGAATGTGGCGAGGTTCCAGACGAACTCGCCGGTGGCTTCGATGTTGCGCAGCGAGTCCTTGCGGCCCTGGCTGCTGAAACCAATGATCGGCGGCGTGTAGTTGAACGCGTTGAAGAAGCTGTAGGGCGCCAGGTTCACATTGCTGTCGGCATCACGACTGGAGATCCAGCCGATGGGGCGCGGGCCGATGATGGCGTTGAACGGATCATGTGGCAGGCGATGGCCATCGGCCGGGCGATAGCTGTGGAAGCGGGGACGGATGGGGTCTGCCATGGGCGTGTTTCCGCGGGAGTCGAGCGTGCTCGACGCTACAAAAAAAGGCCGCGATCCCGACGGATCGCGGCCTTGTCGTTTACGGCATGGCCAGGATCAGCGCTGCTGGATCTTCGACAGCAGGCGCAGGAACTCCACATACAGCCAGACCAGGGTCACCATCAGGCCGAATGCGCCATACCATTCCATGTACTTCGGCGCGCGCTGGGCCACGCCGGTTTCGATGAAGTCGAAATCCAGCACCAGATTCAGCGCGGCCACGACCACCACGAACAGGCTGAAGGCGATGCCCAGCCAGCTGGCGTCATGGATCACCGGCACGTTGATGTTGAAGAAGCCCAGCACGAACGAGGCCAGGTACAGCAGGGCAATGCCGCCGGTGGCGGCGACCACGCCGAGCTTGAAGTTCTCGGTGGCCTTGATCAGGCCGCTGCGGTAGGCGAACAGCAGTGCGAACAGGGTGCCGAAGGTCAGCAGCACGGCCTGGAACACGATGCCCGGGAACTTCATGTTGAACACGGCCGAGATGGCACCCAGGAACAGGCCTTCCACCAGCGCATAGAGTGGTGCGGTGACCGGCGACCATTCCTTCTTGAACACGGTGATCAGGGCCAGCACCAGGCCACCGATCGCCCCGCCCATGGCGTACAGCTTGGCGCCGGCCATCACCTGGCCGTAGTCGTCCACGGTCTGGTTCCAGGCGAAGGCCGCGGTCAGCACGGTCAGCAGCAGCAGGAAGCCGGTCTTGTTGACGGTGCCATTGAGGGTCATGGCCTGGTCGGGGCTGGTCACCACCGAGCCACTGGCCAGATCGAGGAAGGTCGACTCGGAAAGAGCCGGGTTGCCGCTGCGCATGCGAGGTCTCCGTGCGAAAAGGGGGCGATTGGGCCATCCGGCCGCTGGCTGCGAGCATAGCCGATGACTGCGCAGGCCGTGGTCATGGCGGGGGCAGGGCTGGGATTGCGCGTTGACAGTTCGCAGGGCGCTTGGCCACAATGGTCAGCTCCCCGGGTCCATACCCGAGGGGATTGCAACACCGGGGTATAGCGCAGTCTGGTAGCGCGCCTGCTTTGGGAGCAGGATGTCGGGGGTTCGAATCCCTCTACCCCGACCAATCCCACGTCACGTCGGATTGGACGCCGTTCCGGTTCGGGCGCCCGTAGCTCAACTGGATAGAGCACCGGCCTTCTAAGCCGGCGGTTACAGGTTCGATTCCTGTCGGGCGCGCCATTGGTGCGACACCGGAACGTAGCTGGCGGATGTGAAGAAGTGCTTGCAAAAGCATGCAGACTCCACCAGAATGTCGGACTCGCTTCGGCGGACCTGAACTTCGGTGACAGTCCTCGGGCAACGTATCAAGCGGCAGCGTCGGCAGCATCGGCGGTGAAGCGAAAGTTTCAGTGGTGGCTGTAGCTCAGTTGGTTAGAGTACCGGATTGTGATTCCGGTGGTCGGGGGTTCGAATCCCCTCAGCCACCCCACTGATTCAACCGCATCGGCATCGCCGAAACGGTATTGCAATAAACAGGTCGCCGGCTATAATGTGCGCCTGAGTTTCAAGGGCTGTTAGCTCAGTTGGTAGAGCAGTTGACTCTTAATCAATAGGTCCAAGGTTCGAATCCTTGACAGCCCACCAAGACAGAAGCCATCGGGTTCGCCCGGTGGCTTTTTTCTTCAAGATGTAACCCTTCGCGATGGATCGCCGGTTGCAGTGCTTGTTTCAACGACGTTGAAGAAAGTGCTTGCAACGCCCTCGCGGATCGGGTCATAATTCGCCCCCCGATTTCGGGCTGTTAGCTCAGTTGGTAGAGCAGTTGACTCTTAATCAATAGGTCCAAGGTTCGAATCCTTGACAGCCCACCAGACGAAAGCCACTTGGTCCGCCAAGTGGCTTTTTTCTTGCCTGCAACAGCTTCGGTAGACCCACGCCATGCGTGGATGAAGGCCGCACGAAGCGCGCAGTCCACGCATCGCCTGGCTCTACTGAAGCGTGGCTGAAATCAGCGTCACATGCGTCATCAGTATGTTCAATGCTGTGAGCTGCTTCTCACCGGTTGCCGTCGGCATCGCTCCCAATAGGTGTTCCGCGCCGAAGGCGCATGCATGAGGAGTGCTTCGATGACGTTCAACAAGAGCACGGGCGCAATGCTGTCCGGCCTGGTGGTGATCGCGCTGTCAGGCTGCAGGGCGGACGAGGCGGCCACCGCCGCTGCGCCGGACTACGCGCGGACGGTCGAGCGATCTGCGGATGTCGACCACGTCGCTGCACAGCCGGTGGAGGGTCGCGACGCCACGCAGTCGACCGGGGCGACAGGGGTGGCGCTGCCTGCTGGCGCGGTTGAAGTGGCGCGCTCCGTCGATGGCGCCACGCTGGAAACGCCCAGTGATGATGCGGCCGGCGTCCCTGCGGGCGAAACACCCGAGCCCGCGCCGGCCGCCCGCTGACCCGGATCGGCATGGGGCGGGATGCGCCCAGGCCGACCCCAAAGGGCAATTTCCCTGTTCAGTTTTGTGGAAGCCTTCCGCTTTCCGCCCCCGCCTGCAACAATGAACACCTGAGCCGGCCACGCGAAAGTGGCGGAATTGGTAGACGCCCTGGATTTAGGTTCCAGTGCCGCAAGGCGTGGGGGTTCGAGTCCCCCCTTTCGCACCAGGCCGGCCCGTCCCCCGCCCAGTCGGGCATTCCGCGTCAACCCCTGCGCCCGGCCGTGCTGGCGGCGCCGCCCGAATTGGGCGAAACTAAAGGGCTGCGGCAAGCAGGCGCGTCATCGACGTCGTGTCCTTACAACCGTTTCATCCATCATCGAGCCGGGGGCCAGGGCGCCACCGGTGGCAGGAGTCAACATGCAAGCTTCGATCGAAACCATCGGCAACCTGGAACGCCGCCTGAGCTTCTCGCTGCCGGAAGACCGTCTGCAGAGCCACATCAACGGCCGCCTGGGCGAAATCGCCCGCACCACCCGCATCAAGGGTTTCCGTCCGGGCAAAGTGCCGGCCAAGGTGATCGAGCAGCGCTTCGGCGCGCAGGTCCGTGGCGAGGCGCTGGACGGCCTGCTGCGCGAAACCTTCGACGCCGCCGTGCGTGAGCACGACCTGCGCATCGTCGGCAGCCCGCGCATCGACAAGGGTGACGAGGGTGAGTTCTCCTTCGTGGCCACCGTCGAAGTGGTGCCGGACTTCGGTGACATCGACGTCAGCAAGCTGACCGTGGTGCGCCACACCGCCGAAATCACCGATGCCGACATCGACCAGATGATCGAGAACCTGCAGACGCAGCGTCGCAGCTGGTCGCCGGTCACCCGTGCCGCGCAGGACGGCGACCTGGTCGCACTGGAAACCTGGTCGCAGGCCGGTGACGAGCGCCTGCCGGCCGAAGGCACCGAGAAGGGCAGCATCGTGCTCGGCCAGGGCATGATGTTCGAGACCATCGAGCAGGGCCTGGTCGGCATGGCCAAGGACGAAGAGAAGACCCTGGACGTCGAGTTCCCGGCTGACTGGCGCGTGCCGGCGCTGGCGGGCAAGACCGTGCAGGTCACCGTGAAGGTCAGCGATGTCTCCGAGCCGGTCGTGCCGGCCGTCGATGAAGCCTTCATCAAGAGCTTCGGCGTGAAGGGTGGCGACGTCGAGCAGTTCCGCAGCGACATCCGCGCCAACCTCGAGCGTGAGCTGAAGGGCGCACTGATGAACCGCCTGCGTCGTGAAGTCGGCGAGCAGCTGATCGCGGCCTATTCGTCGGTGGAAATGCCGCCGCGCCTGGTCGAGAACGAAGCCCGCGCCATGCTGGCCCAGCAGGTCGAGCAGATCCGCCGCAGTGGCCGCAACCCGGGTGAAATCCCGGCCGACGCCCACGAAGGCTTCAAGGACGCTGCTGCCAAGCGCGTGCTGGTCGGCCTGGTGGTCGGCGAAGTGGCCCGCAGCAACGACCTGCGCCTGGAGCCGAAGCGCCTGAATGAAACGATGCGTCTGATCGCCTCGACCTACGAAGAGCCGGAACAGGTCATTGAGATGTACCGCAACGACCCCCAGCTGATGTCTGGCCTGCAGAACCGCGTGATGGAAGAGCAGGTGATCGACTGGATCGCCGAGCGCGCCCAGCACACTGAAGAAAAGCTGTCGTTCCAGGACGCGATCCGCCAGTAATCCCGGGCGGATCCCCGGATTCCCCGCGCCAGCCCTGGCGCGGGGGTGTTTCCCCCCAAGATAGGTACCTCACGAAATGGACAACCGAACCAAAGCCCTGAACATGGTTCCCATGGTGGTCGAGCAGACCAGCCGCGGCGAGCGTGCCTACGACATCTATTCGCGCCTGTTGAAGGAGCGCCTGATCTTCCTGGTTGGCCCGATCGACGATCACATGGCCAACGTGGTGGTGGCGCAGCTGCTGTTCCTGGAAGCGGAAAATCCGGAAAAGGACATCAGCATCTACATCAACTCGCCGGGTGGCGTGGTCACCGCCGGCATGGCGATCTACGACACCATGCAGTACATCAAGCCGGACGTGAGCACCATCTGCGTTGGCCAGGCCGCCTCGATGGGCGCGCTGCTGCTGGCGTCCGGTGCGGCGGGCAAGCGCTATGCGCTGCCGAACTCGCGGGTGATGATCCACCAGCCGCTGGGTGGCTTCCAGGGCCAGGCCACCGACATCGACATCCACGCACGCGAGATCCTGACCCTGCGTGCGCGCCTGAACGAAGTGCTGGCCAAGCACACCGGCCAGTCGCTGGAGACCATCGCGCGCGATACCGAGCGCGACAACTTCAAGAGCGCGGTCGATGCGGTCGCCTACGGCCTGGTCGACCAGGTCCTGGAGCGTCGTCCGGAAGAGTCGATCCAGGCCGGCTGACCGGCACTCACGGGGCCATGGCAGGCCCCGTTCCTGCAGGGTCGGGTGGACTGATGTCCTTCCGGCCCTGTGTTATTCTCGAATCGAACCCCCGTTCAGCGGGTGGGGTAACTGGGTAAGCGAAGCATGAGCGAAGACCGCCAAGGTCGTTCCACGGACACCGGCAAGATCCTCTACTGCTCTTTCTGCGGCAAGAGCCAGCATGAAGTGCGCAAGCTGATTGCCGGTCCGAGCGTGTTCATCTGCGATGAGTGCGTGGAGCTGTGCAACGACATCATCCGAGAGGAGCTTGAGGAAAAGGCGCAGTCGGCGCGCAGTTCGCTGCCCAAGCCGCGCGAGATCCTCGAGGTGCTCGACCAGTACGTGATCGGACAGAACCGCGCCAAGCGGACTCTGGCCGTGGCCGTGTACAACCACTACAAGCGCATCGAGAGCCGCCAGAAGAACGACGAAGTCGAACTGGCGAAGTCGAACATCCTGCTGGTCGGTCCGACCGGTTCGGGCAAGACCCTGCTGGCCGAGACCCTGGCCCGCCTGCTCAACGTGCCGTTCACCATGGCCGACGCCACCACGCTGACCGAAGCCGGTTACGTGGGCGAGGACGTGGAGAACATCATCCAGAAGCTGCTGCAGAAGTGCGACTACGACGTCGAGAAGGCACAGCAGGGCATCGTCTACATCGATGAAATCGACAAGATCTCGCGCAAGAGCGAGAACCCGTCGATCACCCGCGATGTGTCCGGCGAAGGCGTGCAGCAGGCCCTGTTGAAGCTGATCGAAGGCACCGTGGCCAGCGTTCCGCCGCAGGGTGGGCGCAAGCATCCGCAGCAGGAATTCCTGCAGGTGGACACCAAGAACATCCTGTTCATCTGCGGCGGCGCGTTTGCCGGCCTGGACAAGGTGATCCAGCAGCGTTCCAACGACGCCGGCGGCATCGGTTTCGGCGCCAAGGTGAAGAGCAGCGAGCGCAAGCAGGAAGTGGGCAAGGTGCTGGCTGAAGTCGAGCCGGAAGACCTGATCAAGTTCGGCCTGATTCCCGAGTTCGTGGGCCGCCTGCCGGTGGTCGCGACCCTGGAGGAGCTGGACGAGCCGGCCCTGATCCGCATCCTGACCGAGCCGAAGAACGCCATCACCAAGCAGTTCAAGAAGCTGTTCGAGATGGAGAACGTCGAGCTGGAGTTCCGGCCGGACGCCTTGTCGGCCATCGCCAAGAAGGCGCTCAAGCGCAAGACCGGTGCCCGTGGCCTGCGCACCATCGTCGAATCGGTCCTGCTGGACACCATGTACGACCTGCCGTCGCAGGAAAACGTCAGCAAGGTTGTCGTGGATGAATCGGTGATCGAGCACAAGTCCGAGCCGTACCTGATCTACCAGACCCCGCCGGTCCCTGAACAGAAGGCCGCTGGCGCCGAATGATTCTTTCAACTTGTTGAATAGAAAGAATTTTCTCGGAACGTCTTGCATCTGAAAGCCGATGGCCCCATAACGGGGCCATCGGCTTTTTTTGTCTCCGGAAGATGCCCTCCCGGAGACGGTTTTCCCCTTCCCTGGAGCCCCCATGGCCCGTTCCCCAAGTGAGACCCTCGACCTGCCGGTCCTGCCGCTGCGCGACGTAGTGGTATTCCCGCACATGGTCATCCCGCTGTTCGTCGGCCGCGACAAGTCCATGCACGCGCTGGAACAGGCGATGGAAGCAGACAAGCGCATCCTGCTGCTGGCGCAGAAGTCGGCCGAGACCGATGACCCGCAGGCCGCCGACCTTTACCAGGTCGGTACGCTGGCGCAGGTGCTGCAGCTGCTGAAGCTGCCTGACGGCACCATCAAGGTGCTGGTCGAAGGCCTGTCCCGCGTGCAGGTGACCAGCGTCAGCGAACGCGATGGATCGCTGCACGGCCAGGCCGTTGAAATCGAGGCCGCCGATGCACGCGAGCCGCGCGAAATCGAGGCCATCGCCCGCTCGCTGATGTCGCTGTTCGAGCAGTACGTCAAGACCAACCGCAAGCTGCCGCCGGAACTGCTGCAGACCCTGGCCGGCATCGATGAGCCGACACGCCTGGCCGATACCATCGCCGCCCATATCAGCGTGCGGTTGTCGGACAAGCAGCGCCTGCTGGAAACGCTGGCGGTGGGCGAACGCCTGGAGATGCTGGTCGGCCTGGTCGACGGCGAGATCGACGTGCAGCAGATGGAAAAGCGCATCCGCGGCCGCGTGAAGTCGCAGATGGAAAAGAGCCAGCGCGAGTATTACCTCAACGAACAGATGAAGGCCATCCAGAAGGAACTGGGTGACCTGGACGATGCGCCGGGCGAACTGGAAGAGCTGGCGCGCAAGATTGCCGAAGCGGGCATGCCCAAGCCGGTGGAAGCCAAGGCGCGCAACGAACTCAACAAGCTCAAGCAGATGTCGCCGATGTCTGCCGAAGCAGCGGTCGTGCGCAACTACCTGGAGTGGCTGCTGGGCGTGCCGTGGAAGAAGCGCAGCAAGGTGCGCAAGGACCTGAAGGCCGCGCAGGACACCCTGGATGCCGATCACTACGGCCTGGAGAAGGTCAAGGAACGCATCCTTGAATACCTGGCGGTGCAGTCGCGGGTGAAGCAGATGAAGGGGCCGATCCTGTGCCTGGTCGGGCCGCCGGGCGTGGGCAAGACCTCGCTGGGCCAGTCCATTGCCAAGGCCACCAACCGCAAGTTCGTGCGCATGTCGCTCGGCGGTGTGCGCGATGAAGCCGAGATCCGTGGCCACCGTCGTACCTATGTCGGTTCGATGCCGGGCCGCATCGTGCAGAACCTCAACAAGGTCGGCAGCAAGAACCCGCTGTTCGTGCTGGACGAGATCGACAAGATGTCGATGGACTTCCGTGGCGATCCGTCCTCGGCGCTGCTGGAAGTGCTCGACCCCGAGCAGAACAACGCGTTCAACGACCACTACTTGGAAGTGGACCTGGACCTGTCCGAAGTGATGTTCGTGGCGACCTCCAATTCGCTCAACATCCCCGGCCCGCTGCTGGATCGCATGGAAGTGATCCGCATCCCCGGTTACACCGAGGATGAGAAGCTCAACATCGCCACCCGTTACCTGTCGCCGAAGCAGATCAAGGCCAACGGCCTGAAGCCGGAAGAACTGGAGATCGGCAGCGACGCGATCCAGGACATCGTGCGCTACTACACGCGCGAATCCGGCGTGCGCAACCTGGAACGCGAGATCGCCAAGATCTGCCGCAAGGTGGTGAAGGAAATCGCGTTGGCCGGGCCGCAGCCGGTGGCGAAGGCGAAGAAGGGCGCGCGCAAGTCCAAGGCGCTGGTGAGCGTGTCGAGCAAGAACCTGGACAAGTACCTGGGCGTGCGTCGCTTCGACTTCGGCCGTGCCGAAGAAGAGAACGAGATCGGCCTGGTCACGGGCCTGGCCTGGACCGAAGTCGGTGGCGATCTGCTGCAGATCGAATCGACGCTGGTACCGGGCAAGGGCCAGCTGATCCTGACCGGCCAGCTCGGCAACGTGATGAAGGAATCGGCGTCGGCGGCGTTGTCGGTGGTACGTTCGCGCGCCGAGCGCTTCGGCATTGATGTGGACTTCCTGCAGAAGCACGACGTGCATCTGCATGTGCCCGATGGTGCCACGCCGAAGGATGGCCCCAGTGCCGGTGCGGCGATGGTGACCTCGCTGGTGTCGATGCTGACCAAGGTCGCCGTGCGCGCCGATGTGGCGATGACCGGCGAAATCACTCTGCGGGGGCGCGTCACCGCGATCGGCGGCCTGAAGGAGAAGCTGCTGGCGGCCCTGCGCGGCGGAATCCGCACGGTGATCATTCCCGATGAGAACCGCAAGGATCTTGCCGACATTCCGGCCAATGTCACCCGCGACCTGGAGATCGTGCCGGTGAAGTACATCGAGGAAGTGCTCGATCTGGCCCTGGAACGTCCGCTGGCACCGAAGAAGACGCGCAAGAGTGCGCAGCGCGTCACGGTGCGCAGCAAGGCCAAACCGAGTGGAAACGCGCGCGTCAAGCATTGATGCGTCCTGTCGAAATGCTTGAAACCCGCGTCGTTGCTGGCTTTCCAGCTTGCGTGGGGGTAGGGCCGCTGGTATAAAAGCAGCACTCGCGAATGAGTGATCGCAGTCAGCGCTCACTGAATTCGGCGAACCGTTTCCACATGGCAACCGCATGCAGACGTCGTGCGGTTGCTTCCCTGTCGAATACGCGGAACCCACCGCCAAAGGAGTTGTACAGAATGAACAAGACCGAATTGATCGATGCCGTTGCTGAAGCCGCCGACCTGACCAAGGCCGAGTCCAGCCGCGCTGTCGATGCCGTCGTTGCTGCCGTCACCAAGGCGCTGAAGGACGGCGATGCGGTCACCCTGGTTGGCTTCGGTACCTTCCAGGTCCGCGACCGTGCTGCCCGCACCGGCCGCAACCCGAAGACCGGCGACACCATCAAGATCGCTGCTTCGAAGAATCCGTCGTTCAAGGCTGGTAAGGCCCTGAAGGATGCTGTAAACTAAGCGGCTCGCTGGGGTGCTTAGCTCAGCGGTAGAGCGTCTCCTTTACACGGAGAGGGTCGGGGGTTCGAAACCCTCAGCACCCACCACAGCACCGCGGTAAGTTTGAAATGTGGAGCGGTAGTTCAGCTGGTTAGAATGCTGGCCTGTCACGCCGGAGGTCGCGGGTTCGAGTCCCGTCCGCTCCGCCATTTTCAACGAGGCCCCCGGCCGAAAAGCTGGGGGCCTTGTTTTCTCTCCAACCAATGGGTTGTAGGGAAAACAAAGAGGTCTGCAATACGGAGCGGTAGTTCAGCTGGTTAGAATGCTGGCCTGTCACGCCGGAGGTCGCGGGTTCGAGTCCCGTCCGCTCCGCCATTGCACAACTCTTAAATCCTCGTGAAAAAACTTTGAAAAAAGTGTTCAGCGGGGTAGGTTTTCAGGAAGTCTTCGGATATACTGAGCGCCTGCAAAGTTTCAAGCGCGGAGCGGTAGTTCAGCTGGTTAGAATGCTGGCCTGTCACGCCGGAGGTCGCGGGTTCGAGTCCCGTCCGCTCCGCCAACTCTAAGAGCCCTCGACGCAAGTCGGGGGCTTTTTCTTTGTGCCGTTTCCATCATTCGATGCGCGCGAACCTGTAGATCGCCTGGGCGGGATGGCGCCAGGCCCTGCTGCCACTGCTTTTGGTCCACGCCGCGAAGCGGGTTACACTGCCGGGCTCGCCAATCAAGCCTTGTGATTCCTCACCATGCTGCAGAAACTCCGCGACAAGACCTCAGGCTGGATCGTCACCGTGATCCTGGGGCTGCTGATGATTCCGTTCCTGTTCGTGATCGACAACAGCTACCTCGGTGGCGTCGGCGCACAGAACGTCGCCAAGGTTTCGGCACCGCCGACCTGGTGGCGCTCGGCACCGTCCTGGTGGCCGGTGCGCATGATGTGGCAGCACCATGAGATCAGTGCACAGGACTTCCGCACCCGTTTCGAGCAGGAACGCATGCGCGAACGCCAGCAGCAGGGCGAGAACTTCGACCCGCGCGCGTTCGAAAGCACCGAGAACAAGCTGGCCGTGCTCGACCAGTTGATCGACGAGCAGGTCGTGCGCCTGGTTGGTGAGCAGGCCGGTGTCGTGATTGGCGACGGCGCTGTACGTGAATACATCACCACCATCCCGGGCTTCCTGGGCGCCGACGGCAAGTTCAGTGAAAGCAATTACCGTCTGGCCCTGGCCGGTGGCAATCCGCCGCGCACGCCGACCCAGTTCCAGGAACTGGTGCGTGAGAGCCTGCAGCAGTCGGTGATCCCGTCGGGCCTGCAGAATTCCGGCTTTGTCACCCAGGCCGAGACCGAGCGTCTGTTGAAGCTGCTGGGCGAAACCCGCGATGTGGAACTGGCCGCACTGCCGGAAGTTCCGGTGGATACCGCGCCGGTGACCGACGCGCAGATCAAGCAGTGGTACGACAGCCATGGCAAGGATTTCCGCCAGGCCGAATCGGTGTCGCTGGAATATGTCGAGCTCAATGGTGCCAACCTGCCGGCGCCGACCGCAGCTGACGAAGCGACGCTGCGCAAGCGCTATGAAGACGAGAAGGCCAAGTTCACCACGCCGGAACAGCGCCAGGCGGCGCACATCCTGATCACCGGCGACGGTGCGGAAGCCAAGGCCGCCAAGCTGGCTGTCGAAGCCAAGGCGGCAGGCGCCGACTTTGCCGCGCTGGCCAAGGCGAACTCGGAAGATCCCGGCTCCAAGGCACAGGGCGGTGACCTGGGCTGGGTGGAACGGGGTGCGATGGTCAAGCCGTTCGAAGACGCACTGTTTGGTGCCAAGGCGGGTGAGGTGATCGGCCCGGTCAAGACCGACTTCGGCTACCACATCATCAAGGTAGCTGCGGTTCGTGGCGGCGAGGGCAAGTCGTTTGAAGAAGTACGCGACACCTTGGCTGCCGAGCAGCTGAAGGCCGATGGCGAGCGCGGCTTCAACGATCTGGCAGGCCGCCTGGTCGATGCCATCAACAAGAGCCCGAGCGACCTGGCTGCAGCCGCCAAGGCGGTCGGCCTGTCGATGCAGACGCTGGGCCCGATCACGCGCACGACCGCCACCGGTATTGCCGCTGATCCGGCCGTGCTGCGTGCCGCCTTCTCCGACGTCCTGGTGCAGGACGGTACCGCCAGCGATCCGATCGCCCTGGGTGGCAGCAGCAACCACAGCGTGGTGATCCGTGTTGCCGCGCATACCCCGGAGCAGGCGCTGCCGCTGGACAAGGCGCGTGAGCAGGTGATCGCCGCGATCCGTGCCGACCGTCAGCGCCAGGCCGGTGACAAGGCCGCCGATGCCCTGCTGGCCAAGCTGAAGGCAGGCGCGACCCTGCAGTCGCTGGCTGCCAGCGAGAAGCTGCAGCTGAGCCCGATGCCGGGTCTGCCGCGCAGCCAGCCGGTGCCGACCCCGGAGATCAACCGTGCGATCTTCAGTGCGCCGCTGCCTGCCGAAGGCAAGCCGAGCTACGGCAAGGTCGACGTCAACGGCCATGCGCTGGTCTTCGCGGTGAACAAGGTCAACCCGGGCGACATCAAGGAAGTGACCGCCGAGCAGCAGAAGCAGCTGAAGGACCAGCTGAGCCAGATCGACGGCATGGCCGCTGCCAAGGCCTACATCGAGGCGATGCGCAAGAAGTTCTTGATCCAGACCACCGAAGCGAACCTGTAAGCCCTCTGGCGAGCAGGAACGAAAAGGCCCGGCATTGCCGGGCCTTTTTTGTTGTCGCAACCTGATCGATCCGTGACCTGCGCGATGAGTACCGACCAAGGTCGGCCCCTACCAGAAGCGAAACGACCTGCTCCTGCTCTTCATCCTTCAATCGGTGGGTGCCACCCGAATTTGCCCGCGGCCGGGCAGATGGGCTGTGCAGGGGCGTGAGCCGCATGGGCCCGAGGCATGCCTCGGGCGGGTTGGGCAGGACGCCCAACCCCGGTCTTGCCGTGTGCGCAGGACAGCGCACGCGAGCAGGCGGCGACCGAGCTTACAGGGACGTGCTTGCAGCGGCCCCTGCGCAGCCTATCTGCCCGGCCGCACACGAGCGATCACGGCCGCCCGCGAGGGGCTCCGCCGTTGGCCGGAAACCACGCGGCGCCGCCGCGCCGACCTCAATCCTCGACGCGCAGTACCGCGCCTGGCTTCAGCACGCTGCTGCCGCTCAAGCCGTTCAGCGACAACAGCGCCTTTACCGGCATGCCGTAGCGGCGGGCGATGGTCCATGCCGATTCGCCATTGCGAACGGTGTGGCGACGGTTGCGCGGGCGATCGGCAGCCGAGGCGACCACCTTGGCCACCTGCGGGCTCGGCGCGGCGCTGGAGGTGCTGGCCACTGCGGTGGCAACGGCCGTGCTGGTGATGTCGGCAACGTCCGCGTTGGACGCCGAAACCGGGGCCAGTACGCGGGCCGCGCCCGACGGGCGGTTGCCGGCGGCCAGTGCCGGATTCAGGCGGGCGATCTTGGCCGGGTCCAGGGCGCGCTGGGCGGCCCACTGCTGGACGCTGGTGCCCGCCGGCAGGGTGTGGTCCTTCAGCACCGGTACGGTGCGGTCCAGCGAGGCCATCACGCCCGGCTGGTCTTCCACGTCTTCCAGCACGCAGGCCAGGGCATGCAGCTTCTCGACGTAGGCATGGGTGACCGGCGACAGCCCGGGCAGGCCGGCCGGCTTGGCGTTCTGCGCATTCATGCCGGCCTTGCGCATGGACTGCAGCACGCGGTATTCACCGGCGTTGTAGGCCATCGTGGCCAGGCGCCAGTCACCGCCGAACATGCCATGCAGGGTCTTCAGGTAGCGCACGGCGGCCTGGGTGGACTCCACTGCCGACAGTCGGCCGTCATAGTTGTTGCTCATCGGTACGCGATGGTTGCGTGCCGTGGTGGCGATGAACTGCCACAGCCCGGTCGGGCCGCTGCCGTTGCGGGCATTGGGCCGGTAACCACTTTCGACGAAGGGAATCAGGGCGAATTCGGTGGGCAGGTTGGCTTTGCGCAGCTCTTCGACCACATAGCCGAACAGCACCAGCGCGTCGTCATCCTGGTTGGCCAACCGCGAAGGCGCATGGGCGAACTGCTTCTGCCAGCGCGGGCTGGTGGCTTCGGCGTCACAGGTAGGTTCTGCCAGGCCGTCGCGGAAGCTGGAGAAGATCTCCTGGCCGTTACGTACCGATGCGGCCGGCAGCGTTGACGGATCCAGCGGCAGGGCCGAGGCGGCGGTCAGGTTCTGGCTGATGCCGGCGCCCAGCGATTGTGCGCCGGCAGTTCCGGCCAACCCCAGGACGAGACCCAGGGCCAGCGGCAGACTTCGGCGACTCATGCGCGGAAGCCGTCTTTCCAGTGCCGGAGACCGGCCATGACGTCGACGTCGTCCACGACTTCGCGCCCCAGGTGCGCCGACACGGCCGCGCGGATGGGCGCCGTGTGGGTACGCAGGAACGGATTGCAGGCAATTTCATCGGCCAGGGACACTGGCAGGGTGGAACGGTCATCGCGGCGCATGGCCAAAGCCTCCTCTTGGCGCTGCAACAACGCAGCGTTGGCGGGGTCGACATGCCGCGCGAAGACGGCATTTGACACGGTGTACTCGTGAGCGCAACACAGCAGCAGTTGCGCGGGCAGGGCACCCAGCTTGCGCATCGATGCCAGCAGCTGGGACGGCGTACCTTCGAACAGGCGTCCACAGCCCAGGCTGAACAACGAATCTCCGCTGAAAAGCTGTTCAGCGGTGTGAAACGCGATGTGGCTGCGGGTGTGCCCGGGGACGGATAGTACGTGGAACATCTGGCCCAGTGCCTGAACACGTTCACCTTCGCCGACCCGCTCGGTGGCCATCGGGATGCGCTCTTCGACCGGTGCGACCACGCGCACCCCGGGGAAACGCGCCTGCAGCGCCGGTACTCCGCCGATGTGATCGTCGTGGTGATGGGTGAGCAGGATGGTGTCCACGCGCACGCCTTGGGCCGCCAGCGCCAGTACCGGTGCAGCGTCGCCGGGATCGACGACCACGGCAGCACCGTCGTCGGCGATCAGCATCCAGATGTAATTGTCCGCAAATGCGGGCAGGGCAGTCAGTCGCATAGAATTGGACCATGCCCGCGCTGCAGAGCACCCGTCAAGCGAGCCAGGCCCCGTGGTTCGACAGTGAACCGGCGGAGGCCCTGCGCGTGCTCGAACGTCAGCTGCTGCTGCCGCAGCTGTCGCTGCTGCCGACTCGGCCCTGGTTGTGGATCGCTCCCAGCGCCGCCTGGCTGGCCGATGCGCAGCTGGGCGGTCGGGGCCTGCGCCTGCATCGCCAGGGCACTGGTTATGCCGGCGATACCCGCTGTGGCCTGCCGTTGCCGCTGCCCAACGAGAGTGTCAACGCCATCGTGCTGCAGCATGTGACCGTCGGCGATGCCGACCATCTGCTGGACGAATGCGAGCGCGTGCTGATGCCCGGCGGCCATCTGTGGCTGACCAGCCTCAACCCGTTCAGCCCGTTCCGCACGCGCTGGCGCCAGCACGGGCTGGTGGTGCGCACGCCGCAGCGGATCCGCCAGCTGCTTGAGCGCCATGGGCTGGAATGCGAGGACATGCGTTACCTGGGGCCGATGTGGCAGGGTGCCGGCAGCCGCCGTCGCGGCGGCTGGGCCCCCCTGCGCGCGGCCTGCCTGTTCCACGCTGAAAAACGCACGCTGGCCCTGCCCGGGCCGACCCCGTTGCCCGTGCGCTGGCACGGCACCGTTGCTACCTGATCTGGAGTTGTATTGAAAACCATCGAAATCCACACCGACGGTTCCTGCCTCGGCAATCCCGGTCCTGGTGGCTGGGCGGCGCTGCTGCGCTACAAGGGGCACGAGCGCGAACTGAGCGGTGGTGAAGCCCATACCACCAACAATCGGATGGAGCTGATGGCGGCCATTTCCGGCCTGGAGTCGTTGACCGAGCCCTGCCAGATCGTCCTCTACACCGATTCGCAGTACGTACGGCAGGGCCTGACCCAGTGGCTGCCGGGCTGGATCCGCAAGAACTGGAAGACCGCCGGCGGTGACCCGGTGAAGAACCGCGAACTGTGGGAGCGCCTGCAGGCCGCCACGCTGCGGCACCAGATCGACTGGCGCTGGGTGAAAGGCCATTCCGGCGACCCGGACAATGAACGCGTGGATACCCTGGCCCGCAACGCCGCGATCCAGATCCGCGACGGCAGCCCGGTAAACTGAGCCCATGCGTCAGATCATCCTTGATACCGAAACCACCGGCCTGGAGTGGAAGAAGGGCAACCGCGTCGTCGAAATCGGCTGCGTCGAGTTGTTCAAGCGCCGCCCGACCGGCAATACCTATCACCAGTACCTGAAGCCGGACTGCGAATTCGAACAGGGTGCGCAGGAAGTGACCGGCCTGACCCTGGAATTCCTCGCCGACAAGCCGGCGTTCGCGCAGGTCGTGGAGGAGTTCCTGGCCTTCATCGATGGCGCCGAGCTGATCATCCACAACGCCGCGTTTGACCTGGGCTTCCTCGACAATGAGCTTTCCCTGTTGGGAGAGCAGTACGGGAAGATCACCGATCGCTGTACGGTGATCGATACACTGGCGCTGGCGCGCGAGCGCTTCCCGGGCCAGCGCAACTCGCTCGACGCCCTGTGCAAGCGGCTGGGCGTGGACAACTCGCACCGCGCCCTGCATGGCGGTCTGCTGGATGCGCAGATCCTGGGTGATGTGTACATCGCGTTGACCTCGGGCCAGGAGGAGATCGGCTTCGGGCTGGGCGATGACGATGCCGGTGGCGCTGCGGCGTTGCAGGCGTTCGATGCGTCCAAGCTGCTGCCGCGGCCGCGCGTGGTAGCCACGCCGTCGGAGCAGGAAGCGCATGCGGCGCGTCTGGAGCGGCTGCGCAAGAAGGCCGGCCACGCGTTGTGGGACGGCCCGAAGGTGGAAGAGGCCGCGAGCGCGTAGGCGCCGCGGTAGCCACGCATGGCGTGGCTCTACTGTAGATCCACGGCCTGCATGGGGCAGTGGCAGCGCACCAGGATCACGGTGATGTTGTCCGATGACGCGCCAGCGCAATCGCGCTGGCGCCCCACAATTTGCGTTGCAAATCGTGGGCCCCGTCTCACCAGCGTCCATACCCCCACCGCTTCGCGGCCGCCCCCTGACTCAGGGGGCTCGCCTCCAGCCGGCTTCAGTGGCAGCGCACCAGGATCACGGTAATGTTGTCCGAGCCGCCGCCGTCGAGGGCGGAGGCGACCAGGCTGTCTACGCATTCCTGTGCGCTGGCGTCGTCGAAGGCGAGGGTGCGGGCGATGCCGCGGTCATCCACTTCCTCGGTCAGGCCATCACTGCACAGCAGCAACTGCATGCCCGGGCGCAGCTCGCCGCTGGTGGTCGCCACGTTCAGGTGTGCCGGGTCGGTGACGCCCAGTGCCTGGGTGACCACGTTGCGGTGGGGATGGGCGCGCGCCTGCTCGGCCGTCAGGTTGCCCTGCGCGACCAGTTCCTGCACCACGCTGTGGTCCTGGCTGAGCTGGGCAAGCTGGCCATCGCGCCACAGATAGGCGCGGCTGTCGCCGACCCAGGCCACTTCGTAACGGTTGCCCTGCACCCGTGCAGCGACCACGGTGGTGCCCATCGGCAGGCTGTCGTTGCGCCGGCGCGAGGCGCGGATGATTTCTTCGTCGGCGGTGCGGATCGCCTGCGCCAACGGCGCGCCACGGCGGATCTCACGGACGATGGTCTCGCGCGCCAGTGCACTGGCCACCTCGCCGCAGGCGTGCCCGCCCATGCCGTCGGCTACCAGCCACAGGGCCAGCTCGCCGTCACCGTAATAGGTGTCCTCATTGAGCTCGCGGCGCAGGCCGGGGTGGGTGAGATGTCCGAATTCGATCATGGTGGGTGCTGGGCGAGGGGGTAATGCCGGGGAGAACGGCATCATCACGGCCAAGCGGACATCCGGCAAGCCATGCAGTCAGGAAAATTTCACTTCATTGGGCGCAATGACTTGTCGTCAGCCGCGCTTCCTCGTATGATGCGCGTCCCCGGTTCGCCGGGGAACATCTGGAGAGGTGGCAGAGCGGTTGAATGTACCTGACTCGAAATCAGGCAGGCGTTTATAGCGCCTCGGGGGTTCGAATCCCCCCCTCTCCGCCAGATTAAAAAAGAAGGGCTGCCGAAAGGCAGCCCTTCTTTTTTAATCTGGCGCGGGGATGCGACGACGCTTCGCGCGTCGCCCCAAACGTTGCGATGCAACGTTCGGGCCCCTCCCTTTGCCGACCATCTCCCGGATGCTTGAGTAGATCCACGCCATGCGTGGATACCGTTCGCGTGCGGCGGGTTACCATGTACGTCATCACCTGCTGGAGCCGCCACGATGACCGCTGAAATCCTCGTCCCCGTTTCATTCGGCGAGCTGCTGGACAAGATCTCGATCCTGCAGATCAAGTCCGAGCGCATCAGTGACGAAGGCAAGCTGGCCAACGTACGCAAGGAGCTGTCCGCGCTGGAAACCACGTGGATGGCGCACCCGGCGGCAGTGAAGGACATCGCCAAGCTGCGCGCCGAGCTGAAGGCGGTCAACGAGCAGCTGTGGGAGATCGAGGACGACATCCGCCTGAAGGACAAGGCGCAGGCGTTCGATCAGGGGTTCATCGACCTGGCGCGCAGCGTGTACCTGCGCAACGACGAACGCGCACGCATCAAGAAGGCGATCAACCTGGCGCTGGGTTCGGCGTACGTGGAAGAGAAGTCCTACCAGGATTACACGCAGCGCGCGTAATCCCGGGCGGCCCGACGCAGTAGATCCACGCCATGCGTGGATGGATCTCCCGGGTTGCGGGACGGTGCGGACCAAGGTCCGCACCCAGTAGGCAGCGCTCGGCCGCCCGGCGTGCCACTCACCCCAGGTGGTCGGCGACGTAACGCTCGAACGCGGCAATGCCGTCCTCGACGGTGATCAGTTCCATCACATCGTCGAATTCGATCTTGGTACCCCACTTGAGGTCGGCTGCCTGCTTGCCCAGATACTTGCGCGCCGCGTCGTCGTAGCGGTCCGCGCAGTAGCGGCGGTCCGAATACGGGCCGCTGCGGTTCGGGTTGCTGGCCGCATGCAAGCCCAGCACCTTGGAACCCATTGCGTTGGCAATGTGCATCGGGCCAGAGTCCGGGGTCATCACCAGATTGGCGCGGGCCAGCAGGGCCGGCAACTGCTTGAGCGTGTCCTTGCCGACCAGGTCCAGCGCCGGAACATCCAGCTGGGCCTGGATGGCGTCGGCCATGCTGCGCTCCAGTTCGCTGCGGCCGCCGCACAGCACGACCCGCCATCCGCGCGCGACGGCATGGTTGGCAACCTCGGCATAGCGGTCGGCGTACCAGTTGCGGCGCACATGGCTGGAGCAGGGCGAGATCATCAGCACCGGCCGACCATCGTCCTGCCATTGCGCAGCGGCCCAGTCATAGGCGGCCTGCGGCACGGCCAGGTCCCAGCTGACGTCGGTCTGGCGAAAGCCCAGTGGCTCGCAGAAGCTGCCGATGGCATCGAGCACATGGATGCCCGGGCGATCGGGGATGCGTTCGTTGATGAAGAGGCCGTGCAGGTCCTTGGAGCGGCTGCGGTCGTACCCGATGCGGCGCTCGGCGGGAATGAAGGCCGACAGCACGTTGGCGCGGAACGCCACCTGCATCTGCAGCAGGGCCTCGAAACGCCCGGGCGGCAACTGCTTGCGCAGCTCCTTCACTCCGGCCATGCCGGTCTTCTTGTCGTAGGCGTGGAAGGAGACGCCCGGCAGGCCATCGAGCAGCTTCTGCCCGACCTTGTCGATGATCCAGTGGATCGGCGTGTCCGGTCGCGCGGCCTGCAGGGTGCGCACCAGCGGCACTACGTGGGTCACATCGCCAAGAGCGGACAGGCGCAGAAGACACAAGGAGGAGGACGCTGATGCCATGTGTTGTTAGACTCAAAGGAATGGTCGCATTCGACGCCAATGAAGCGCTGACGCCATGCCGCGAGGGTCGCGGCATCGGGGCCATTCTGTTCGACCGCGAGCGGCTGCGGCAAGCCGACATCGGTCTGTTCTCGCCACAGCACTGGGCCGGCAAGGCCCGGCCGGTGGGTGAGGGCGGCCGTGGCAGCGCCTGGTTCGTGGATGCGCCGTTCGGCGCCAGCGTACTGCGGCACTACCTGCGCGGGGGGCTGGCGGCCCGGATCAGCCACGACCAGTACATCTGGCGGGGGGCGGACCGGACCCGCAGCTTTGCCGAATTCCGGCTGATGCGCGCGCTGCGCGAGAAGAAGCTGCCGGTGCCCAGGCCGATTGCCGCCTTCTACATGCGTGAAGGCCTGCGCTACCGCGCCGCGATCCTGATGGAACGGATCGAAGGGGTGCGCTCGCTGGCCGACCGCGCACTGGTGGCCGGGCGCGGGGCGCCGTGGGAGGAAACCGGGCGGATGATCGCGCGCTTCCACCGTGCCGGGCTGGACCATGCCGATCTCAATGCGCACAACATCCTGTTCGATGGCAACGGGCATGGCTGGCTGATCGACTTCGATCGCGGGGTGATCCGCATCCCGGCCACGGCCTGGCGCGAGCGCAATCTCAAGCGCCTGCTGCGCTCGCTGATCAAGCTGCGCGGTGAGCGCAGCGTGGAAGACGTGGAAAAAGACTATGCGCGCCTGCGCCGCGCCTATGACATGGCCTGGAACCGGGGCACCTGATGGACTGGTCGTTGCGTTTCCTCGGCGTCGGCAATGCGTCGGCGGTCGAGCTGGGTTCGCCCATGTCGGTGATCGAGCGCGATGGCCGGCCCTGGCTGACCATCGACTGCGGCGGCGAAGGCCTGACTGCCTTCAAGGCCCACTACGGGCATATGCCGCAGGCGCTGTTCGTCACCCATGTACACCTGGACCACGTGGCCGGTTTCGAGCGGCTGTTCGTGGATACCTTCTTCAGCGCGCAGCGGCGCGGCAAGGTGCGCCTGTACGTGCCGGCCACGGTGGTGCCGCTGCTGCACAAGCGCATCGGCGATTACCCGAACGTGCTGGCCGAGGGCGGCGCCAACTTCTGGGATGCCTTCCAGCTGATCGTGGTGGGCGATGCGTTCTGGCACGAGGGTGTGCGGCTGGAGGTGTTCCCCGTGCGCCACCACTGGCCGGAGACGGCCTATGGCCTGCGCCTGCAGGGCGCGCTGACCTGGAGCGGGGACACCCGGCCGATTCCGGAAATGCTGGCGCGCTATGCCAGTGACAACGAACTGATCGCCCACGACTGCGGGTTGCACGGCAATCCTTCGCATACCGGGGTGGATGACCTGGAGCGCGAGTACAGCGCCGAACTGCAGGCACGGATGATGCTGTACCACTACGCCAGCGTGGCCGATGGCCAGGCCCTGGCCGCGCGCGGGCACCGGGTGGCACAGCCGGGCCAGTGCGTTGTGCTGGCCGCACCCACGGCGCCGCACGTGCTGGCGCAGGATCCGCCGTGAGCAGCGCTGGCGCCGCCGCTACACCGGCGCTGGCCGCCGAACTGGAGGGGCTGGAACGCGCACTGCATTGCCCGCAGGTGCGCGCAGACCATGAGCGTCTGGCGGCGTTGCTGGATGAGGATTTCAGCGAGATCGGCAGCTCCGGCCAGTGCTACGGCCGTGAGGCCGCGCTGGAAGAGATCCCGCTGGAGCGTGCGCAGGTGGTGATCGAGTCGGACCGGTACGCCGTGTGGATGCTGGCAGAGGGCTTGGCCCAGGTGCGTTACCGCAGTCGCTATCACGTCGATGACCAACCACAGCGCTGGGTGCTGCGCAGCTCGCTGTGGCGTCAGCATTCAACGGGCTGGCGGGTGGCATTCCATCAGGGTACGCCTGAGGCGCGGTAGCGCCAGGGCATGCCCGGCGAAGGGCGCCAACCAAGGTTGGCATCTACCGGAGCGGGGTTTCGCCGAAAAGGCGGTGGCCCCGCCGGCTGACCTCGGCGCCCGCGTCGATCGATACCGTTGCTGCCTTCCGGCCCTGGCGGAGTTTTCGACCTAGCGTCGCGAGGGGCCGACGGGGCCACCATAGAGACATTGGCCGCCCGGAGGCGGCCGATTCACGGATCAGGGAAAGCAGCGCGTTGTGCGCCGGAGACCACCGCCGGACTGCACATCGGCTTACCGATGGCAGAGGCGCATTCTAGCGCAGGCAGGTGCGTTGATGCCAGCTTCATGCACTGAATCCGATGTAACCCTGTGCCCCCAGCATCGGCCGGTGGCTGCCGCCGTTGCTAGAATCCGGTCCCAGGAGGAACGACCTCCCCCACATCGGGATGCAATGACCAGGACGGCCTGGCCCTACCAAAGGAGGGCTGTCATGGCCTGGATCTATCTGTTGTTTGCCGGCCTGCTGGAAATCGTCTGGGCCGTGTCGATGAAGCAGTCTGAAGGCTTCACCAGACTCACCCCCACCGTCATCACCATCGTCGGCATGATCGCCAGCTTCTGGCTGCTGGCCGTCGCCATGCGCAGCCTGCCGCTGGGCACCGCCTATACGATCTGGACCGGTATCGGCGCGGTCGGTGCTTTCGTGGTCGGCATCGTGTTCCTGGGCGAGCAGGTCAGCCCGATGCGGATTGGCGCGGCGGTACTGATCGTCGCCGGCCTGGTGCTGATGAAACTCTCCAGCAGCTGAGGCCGGTTACGAATGCGGCGGGAATATGGATATTCCCGTTCTGCAGAAACAAGAGAATATGCATTTTCGGCAAAGTCGTGACGACTGCCGTGATTATTTGACGGCCATCATGAAAATAAAGTTCCGGATTCACGTGGTGCTGGCGTTGACGGCCGCACAGTGCGCCCATTCGTCAAGCGAAACCGGGGGGTTTTCGCGCTGACGGACAGGCAGGCGCGCGCAGTTCCTGCAGCGCTTGCACGTGAAAGTGTGACTGTTTTTCAAGGTTGATACCGCAGGTCTTGTTCCCGGGTGGAGCAGGGCAGGACGACATCACCTCCAAAAAATATGCCTGCTGTGCCACCGGTCATTTCATGGAGATTTACCGATGAACCGCATTTACCGTCTGGTTTTCAACCGTGCCCTGGGTGTGATGCAGGTGGCCTCGGAAATCACCCGGAATCCGACGGGAGGCGGTATCACGGCAACACGGCGCGGGATGAAACTACAGCGATTGGCAGTGGCATTGGCGGCCACACTGGCCAGCGGTTCGGCGTTTGCAGCCTGCACCACGGCCGGTGCGGTGATTACCTGCGATGGCACGACGAACCAGAACAATTTTTCCAGTACCGCCAATGGCGTGACCCTGAACATCGCCACCGGCGCGGTGCTGAGCGTGCTGCCCATCGTCGGCGGCAACGCAGTGGCGCTGACCGGCAACGGTATCACTGTGAACAACGCAGGCTCGATTGATCCCACTCTCAACGGAGGTATCAGTCTGGCTGCCTCTGGCATGGTGCTGGGCAACAACACTGCCGGTGGCAACACGATCAACGTCACCAACCAGGCGGGCGGCAGCATCAAGGGCCTGGTCAACATCGGCTCGATCCTGGGGCTGGGCGGGCAGGCGCTGATCGCCGAGAACGCTGCTGGCGGGGTAACCAACATCACCAACAACGGCACCGTGGGCATGTCCATTCTCGGAGCGGGCCTGCTGACCACCGCCGATGCTGCGGCGATCGTCACCTACGGCGGTGCCCAGGCGAACCTCGTCAATACCAGCACCATCACCGGGCGCATCGGGTTGGGTAGCTCGGCTGCTGGCAACACCGTGATCAACGCCGGCACCATCACTGGCAGCGTGCATCTGGGCAACTCCACCACGACCGGCAACAGCTTCACTGCAGTGTCCGGCTCCAGCGTGGCGCTGGGGCCGCTGGCGACCGGTATCGCAGGCGTGTTCGGCGCTGCAGGCGTGAACCTCGCAGCGGCGGGCATCGTCGATGGCGGTACCGGTACCGGCGACCGCCTGCTGCTGCAGAACAGCGCAACCGGCCCGGGCAGTGGCACCGGCGGTGCGGTGACCACAGTGAACTGGTCCGGCTACACCGGATTCGAGAACCTGACCGTCAACAGCGGCACCTGGAACCTTGTCGGTGCCTGGGCTGGCACCAGCGCCACGCTCAATGACGGCCTGGTCACCTTCAACAATGGCGGGTCCTTCGGCAGCGGCCTGTTGGACGTCAACGGCGGCGCCATTGCGGCCTCTACCGCCGGTCTCTCGCTTGCCAATGCGTTCGCGCTGAACGGGAGTGGACGGCTGACCTTGGCCGGCACCAACGCGTTTACCCTGGGGGGCGTACTCAGTGGCACCGGTGGGCTGACGGTCAGCAACAGCAGCATTGTCACGCTGGGAGGGGCCAACCTGTTCAGCGGTGGCGTCAACCTCAACACAGGTGGCCTGCTGCTGGGCAACGCTGGCGCGCTTGGCAGCGGCAACCTCACCGTGGGTGGGGCGGCGACGCTGGATACCACGGCCGGTTTCACTCTCGGAAACAATGTCGTGGTCAATGGTGGCGGGACGCTGAATCTGCTCGGCAGCCAGGCGCTGACCCTGGGCGGCTCGATTTCCGGCGCTGGCAACCTGATCAAGGGGGGCGCGGGAACGTTGACCTTGAACGGTGCCAATTCGCTGTCCGGCAACTTCTCCATTACCGGCGGCTCGCTGGCGCTGGGGGCGGGTGGCAGCCTGTCACCGACGGGCGCGATCTCGCTGAGCACCGGTACGACGCTGGATCTGTCCGCCGCTGGCAACCAGACCATCGGCTCGCTGGCCGGTGCAGGTGGCACGGTCAACGTTGGCACCCATGCACTGACTCTGGGTGGCCTCGGCAATACGGCCTTCGCCGGCAACTTCACCGGCACCACCGGCAGCCTTGTCAAAGTCGGTGCAGGGGTGCAGACGTTGTCGGGCAGCAACAGCCTGGGTGGGGGCGTTGCCCTCAATGGCGGCGGCCTGCTGCTCGGCAACAGCGGTGCATTGGGAACGGGTGTGCTGAGCGTGGGCGGCGAGGTCACGCTGGATGGCACTACTGCGGCGCTCAGCCTGGCCAACGACATCGCGCTCGGCGCTGGCGGCTCGCTCGCGCTGCAGGGCGGCCAGCCCGTGGTGCTGAACGGGGTGATCTCCGGCGTCGGCAACATTGGCAAGAACGGCGCATCGCTGCTCACCTTGAACGGCGCCAACACGTTCAGTGGTGGCCTGGTCGTCAACGGTGGCGGCCTGCTGTTGGGCAACAGCAGTGCGCTCGGTACCGGCCTGCTGGACATCAACAACGCCGCGACGCTGGATACCTTCGCAGCCCTGACCCTGGGCAATGACGTGATCATCGGCGCGGCAGGTTCGTTGAACGTGCTGGGTGGCAACGCGCTGACACTGGGCGGGGCGATTTCCGGTGGTGGCGGCCTGATAAAGAGCGGGGCTTCGACACTGACGCTCAACGGCGCCAATACCTTCACTGGCGGTTTGAACGTTGCTGCCGGTACGGTGGCGCTGGGCAGTGGTGGCAGCCTCGCCGCGACCGGCGCGGTCAGCCTGTCGGGGGCTGGGGCGGCGCTGGACCTTTCCCTGGGTGGCAACCAGACCATCGGTGCACTGTCCGGCGTTGCAGGTTCCACCATGGCATTGGGCGGCAATACGCTCACCTTTGGCAGTGCGACCGACCAGACCTTCGCTGGAGTGATCAGTGGCGTCGGCGGAGGCCTGGTAAAGAACGGAAGTGGCGTACAGACGTTGACCGGCGCAAACACCTTCACCGGCGGCGTCGCGCTCAATGCTGGCGGTCTGCTGCTGGGCAACAGCGGTGCACTGGGCACCGGCGCGCTCAGCGTCAACGGTGCCGCGACGTTGGACGGCAGCACTGCGCTGACCCTGGGCAACGCGGTCAACCTCGGTGCGGCACTGACCTTGGGCGGCAGCAACAACATCACGTTGAACGGCGACATTTCCGGCGTCGGCAGCCTGACCAAGAACGGCGCCTCGCTGTTGACCTTGAACGGTACCAATGGTTTCAGCGGTGGCCTCAACCTCAATGCCGGCAGCGTGCTGCTGGGCAGCAGTACGGCGGCGGGCACCGGCGCGCTGAACATCGGTGGCAACGTGTCGCTGGACGCGGCGGTTGCGCTGAACCTGGGCAACAACGTGGCCCTGGGTACCGGTGCGATTCTTACGCTCCCCGGCAGCCAGAACATCACGCTGGGCGGCGTGGTGTCCGGCAACGGTGGCCTGGCGAAGAACGGCGCCACGGTGTTGACGCTCAACGGTGCCAATACCTTCGGGGGCGGCCTGAACCTGGCGGGCGGCGGCCTGTTGCTGGGCAACAGTGGAGCCCTGGGAACCGGCGCGCTGAACGTAGCTGCGAATGCCAGCCTGGACAACAGCATTGCGCTTGGGCTGACCAATGTGGTCAACCTTGGCGCAGGCTCGGCACTGACGCTGATCGGCAGCAACGCACTCACGCTCGATGGTGTGATTTCCGGCACCGGCAGTCTGGTCAAGAACGGCGCCGGTACGTTGACCCTCGGCAACGCCAACGGCTTCAGTGGCGGCCTGACGTTGAACGGCGGCAACCTGCAGTTGGGCAACGCAGGCGCGCTGGGAACGGGCGCGCTCAACGTCGGCGGCAATGCAACGCTGGATACTGCCGCTGCCTACACCGTGGGCAACGCGATCAACCTGGCTTCGGGCACGACGCTCGCCCTGCAGGGCAGCAATGCGCTGACGCTCGGCGGTGTGGTGTCGGGCAATGGCGCACTGGTCAAGAACGGTGCGGCCACGCTGACCCTGACCAACGCGAATACCTACGTCGGCAGCACCACGATCAATGCCGGAACCCTGGCGCTTGGCGCAGGCGGCAGCCTGGCTGTAGGGGGTGACGTCACCCTCGGCGGCGCCGGCGCGGGCTTTGACCTATCGGCGGCAACCGGCAACCAGACCATCGGCACGCTGGATGGCGTGGCCGGTTCGACGGTCATGCTGGGAGGGAACTCGCTGACCTTCGGTACGGCAGCCGATGCGGTGTTCGATGGCGTGATCAGTGGAGGCGGCGGGCTGGTCAAGGTGGGGGCAGGCGTGCAGACGTTGTCGGCTGCCAGCACCTTCGGCGGCGGCGTCAGCCTCAATGCCGGTGGCCTGCTGCTCGGCAATGACGGGGCGCTGGGCAGTGGTGCGCTGACCGTGGGTGGCGCGGCGACCCTCGACACCAGCCTGGCGGCAACACTGGTCAACAACATCGCCCTCAACGCCGGCCTGACCGTGCTCGGAAGCAATGCGCTGACGCTCAACGGGGTGATCTCCGGCACAGGCAGCCTGATCAAGAATGGTGCTGCCACGCTTACCTTGAACGGCGTGAATACCTATACCGGCGGCACCAACGTCAATGCCGGCACACTGGCCCTGGGAGCAGGTGCAAGCCTGGCCGCCAGCGGCACTGTCAACCTGGCCAGCGGCGCTACGCTGGATCTCTCGGCAGGCAACGGTGCGCAGACCTTCGGTACCCTGACCGGCAGTGGCACGGTCAACCTGGGCGCGAACTCGATCACCGTCGGCGGGCCGACCAACGGTGTCTTCAGCGGCTCCATCGCCGGCACCGGCGGCCTGATCAAGGAGGGGGCCGGTACTGAAACGCTGACCGGTACCAACACCTTCACCGGTGGCACTCTGATCAATGCGGGAACGCTGGCGATCGGTGCCGGTGGCAGCCTGGCGGCAACCGGTGCAGTCACGCTTTCCGCGCCGGGCACCGGCTTCGACATCTCCGCTGCTGGCAACCAGACCATCGGCGCGCTCAACGGCGTCGCCGGCAGCACCGTGGCGCTGGGCGGAAACACGCTGACCTTCGGCGGTGTTGGCAACGGTACCTTCGATGGCGTGATTGGTGGGACCGGCGGGCTGGTCAAGAACGGCACGGGCATCCAGACGTTGGGCGGCGCCAACGTGTTCGGTGGCGGGGTGGCACTCAACGGTGGCGGCCTGGTGGTGGGCAACAATGCCGCGCTGGGTACCGGCGCGCTGACCGTGGGCGCCAACGCATCGCTGGACAGCAGCATCGCTGCGAACCTCGGCAACGACATCGGCCTGCTGGCCGGTGCCACGCTCAACCTGCTTGGCAGCAATGCATTGACGCTGGGCGGGGCGGTCACCGGCGATGGTGGCCTGATCAAGAATGGCGCGGCGACGGTCACCCTGACCGGCAGCAACACCTTCACCGGCGGCACGGTCATCAACAGCGGCACGCTGGCGATCGGGGCGGGCGGCAGCCTGTCGCCGACCGGCGCGATGAACCTGGCCGGTACCGGCACCTTCGACATCTCCGCTGGCGGCAACCAGAGCATCGGTTCGCTGGCGGGTGTGGCCGGCAGCACGGTGTCGTTGGGGGGCAACAGCCTGACGCTGGGAGGTACCACCGACGCGACCTTCAACGGTGCCCTGACCGGCAGCGGTGGGCTGGTAAAGAACGGCTCCGGCGTGCAGACCCTCAACGGTGCCAGCACGTTCGGGGGCGGCGTCACCCTCAATGCTGGCGGCCTGGTGGTGGGCAACAACGCTGCGCTGGGAACTGGCGCGCTGACGGTGGGGGGCGCTTCCACGCTTGATTCCAGCAGTGCGGTGACCTTGGCCAACAACATGGTGCTCAACGCGGGCCTGACCGTGCTCGGCAGCAACAATCTCACCCTCAACGGCAATCTGTCGGGGGCCGGCAGCTTGACCAAGGACGGCGTTGCTACCCTCACGCTCAACGGCACCAACACCTATACCGGCGGCACCTACATCAACGCGGGCACGCTCGCGCTCGGTGCCGGTGCCAGCTTGGCCGCCAGCGGCATCGTCAATCTGGCCACGGGCGCCACCTTCGATCTTTCGGCCGGCAGCGGCACGCAGGTATTCGGCACGCTGATCGGCAATGGCACGGTCAACCTCGGCGCGAACACGTTGACCATCGGCGATGCCACCAATGGCGTATTCAGTGGTTCGATCGGCGGCACCGGTGGACTGATCAAGGAGGGCACCGGTACCGAAACATTGACCGGCACCAACACCTTCACGGGCGGCACCACCATCAACGCCGGCACGCTGGCGATCGGCGCCGGTGGCAGCCTGGCCGCTACCGGCGCAGTGAACCTGGCCAACGCCGGTACCGGTTTTGACATCTCCAGCGGTGGCAACCAGGCCATCGGTACATTGTCCGGCGTCGCCGGCAGCACGATCAGCCTTGGCGGCAACACACTGACCACCAACGCGGCGGGCAACAGCACCTTTGCCGGCGACATCAGTGGCGCCGGTGGCCTGGTCAAGAACGGTGCGGGCGTGCTCGGCCTCACCGGCAACAACACCTTCGGTGGCGGAGTGGCGCTCAACGCCGGTGGCCTGTCGCTGGGCGGCAGTGGTGCCCTGGGCACCGGCACGCTGACCGTGGGCGGTGACGCCACGCTGGACGGCAGTGTGCCGCTGACCCTGGGCAACAACGTGCAGCTGGCAAGCGGCACGTTGACCCTGCTGGGGGGCACGCCGCTGACGCTGGACGGCGATATCGCCGGCAATGGCAGCCTGCTCAAGGATGGTGCGGCGACGGTGACCCTGGGCGGTGCCAGCAGCTACACCGGCACCACGACGATCAACAGCGGCACCCTGGCAGTCGCCGCCGGTGGCAGCCTGTCCTCGGCCAGCACAGTGAACCTGGCCGGCGCCGGAACGCTGGACATCAGTGCGGCCGGCGACCAGGCCATTGGTGGCCTGGCCGGTGTTGCCAGCGGCAACGTGGTGCTCGGCGGTTCCACCCTGACCACCGGCGGCAGCAATGCCAGCACCACCTTCGGTGGCACCATCGGTGGCAGCGGTGGCCTGGTGCAGACCGGCACCGGCACGTTGACCCTGACCGGCAACAACACCTACACCGGTGGAACCACCATCAACGGTGGCAGCACCTTGCAGATCGGCAATGGCGGCGCGACCGGTGCGATCGTCGGCGACGTGACCAACAACGGCGCACTGGTGGTCAACCTGTCGGGCAACACGACACTCGGTGGCACCGTCAGCGGCAGCGGTGGCCTGACCCAGGCCGGCAGCGGCACGCTGACGCTGACCGGCAACAACACCTACACCGGCGGCACCACCATCAATACCGGTGGCACCCTGCAGGTGGGCAATGGTGGTGCAACGGGGTCGATCATCGGCGACGTCGGCAACAACGGCAGCCTGGTGTTCAACGTGGGTGGCAACACCACGCTCGCGGGCGTGGTCAGCGGCAGCGGCGGTCTGACCCAGGCCGGTGCCGGTACGCTGACCCTGACCGGCAACAACACCTACACCGGCGGTACCACCATCAACACCGGCGGTACGCTGCAGGTCGGCGATGGCGGGGCCAGCGGTGCGATCACCGGCAACGTCAGCAACAACGGCAGCCTGGTGTTCAACGTCGGCGGCAATACCACGCTTGGTGGCGTGGTCAGTGGCAGCGGCGGGTTGACCCAGGCCGGCAGCGGCACGCTGGTCCTTACCGGCAACAACACCTATACCGGTGGCACCACGATCAATGCCGGCGGTACCGTGCAGATCGGCAACGGCGGCGCCAGCGGCGCGGTCACCGGCAACATCACCAACAACGGTGGCCTGGTGGTCAACACCGGCGGCACCACCACGCTGGGTGGCAGCATCAGTGGCGCGGGCAGCATCGTGCAGGCCGGCCCTGGCCTGCTCAACCTGGGCGGCAACAGTGGCGGATTCACTGGTACCGGTCAGGTCACCGGTGGTGGCCTGAATGTCACCGGCACCGTCGGTGGCCAATGGACCATCGGCAGCGGCACCACGTTGTCGGGTACCGGCACCATCGGCGGCAGCGCTGGCGGCGTCACCGTGAGCAGCGGCGGTGTGGTATCGCCGGGCAACGGCCCGGGCAATGGCAGCAGTGGCGGCAACGGTACGGGCGCGATCACCGTGGGCGGCAACCTGACCCTGGCACCGGGCAGCACGCTGTCGGTCGACCTGGGCGCTACCGGCAGTGACGTGGTGCAGGTGGGCGGCAGCGCGAACATCGGTGGTGCA
Organism: Stenotrophomonas sp. DR822; assembly: GCF_019793815.1. Taxonomy (NCBI): domain Bacteria; kingdom Pseudomonadati; phylum Pseudomonadota; class Gammaproteobacteria; order Lysobacterales; family Lysobacteraceae; genus Stenotrophomonas; species Stenotrophomonas sp. DR822. The sequence continues at coordinate 1,761,856 of NZ_CP081826.1, read as the reverse complement.
TCGGTGGTGGTCAACGCCATCGACCCGAACACCAGCTACCAGCAGGGCCAGCAGTACACGATCATCAACGCAGGCGGCGGCGTCAGCGGGCAGTTCGTGCCTCCCACCACCACCTCGGCGTTCCTCTCACTGAGCCCGGTCTACACCGCGAATGCCGCGCAGCTGAAGATCGATGTGAAGCAGACAGCGGCCTTCGTCACGGCTGCGCAGACCCGCAACCAGCTGGGCGTGGCATCGGCGCTGGACAGCCTGCCGCAGACCGGCGCGGCGCTGGGCCTGTACAACACGCTGCTGGCCTACGACACCGCCACCGCGCGCAACGCGTTCAACCAGCTCTCCGGTGAAGTGCATGCAGCCAGCCGTGCAGTGCTGCTGTACGACAACTACCTGGAAGAGGGCATCCGCCAGCGTCTTGGCAGCGAGTTGCCGACGGTGCGTGGCGAGCGTGCTTCGGCATGGCTGGCGGGTAGCGGCAAGGTGTTCAAGCAGGACGGCGATGGCAACGGTGACCAGATCCGTGCCAACCGCAATGCACTGATGGCCGGCGTCGATTGGAAGCTCGGCGAGCATGTGGTGCTGGGTGCGGCGGCGGGCAGCGAGCGGCTGGATACGCGGCTGTACGATCGCCAGTCGCGTGCACGCCTGCGTGGCAACACCTATGGACTGTATGCGCAGGGCGAGTGGAGCAACGGATTTGCGGTCGGTGGCAGTGTGTCGCGCGGCGATTACCGCACGCGCACCACGCGTGAAGTGCCGCTGCTGGCACAGACGCTGCACAGCCGCCAGGATTCGGATGTCACCATCGCCCAGATCGAAGGCAGCTGGACCTGGACCCATGGCAGGACGCAACTGCAACCGTATGTGCAGTTCACCAAGCACTGGGTGGACAGCGATCGCGCGGTGGAGCAGGGCGGCAGCGCGGCGCTGATGATGGAGGGCGGCAAGGACACGCTCAATGTCAGCACCGTCGGCGTACGCGGCCGCTGGGATGTGGGCAGCGGCGAGCGTTATCCGGCACAGCTGACGGTCGGCCTGGGCTGGCAGCATGCGTCCGGTGACACCGACGTGGCCAGCCGGCAGAGCTTCGCCGTCGGTGGCACGGCGTTCGATGCCTACAGTGCCGTGATGGCGCGCAACGCGCTGGTCAGCCAGGCCGGTGTGGCCGTCGGCCTGGGACGCAGCAGCCAGCTGTCGCTGTTCGTGCAGGGCCAGCATGGCGACGGTCGCAACGATATCGGTGGCCAGTTGAACCTGCGCGTCGGGTTCTGAGCCAGCGCGTGTCTTCGACGGATCCACGCCATGCGTGGATCCGTCGAGAGCCGGGTTACAGCACCCGCTGCATCTCCACGGCGTCGATTCCGGCGCCGTGGCCATCGGCTACCACGCGTACCACCTGGAAGCCGAGGCCGGCATGGAAGCTGTGCGTATGCTGGCTGGTGCTGAGCGTGATGCGCCGGACCGATGGGGCTGCTTCAGCCTGATGCAAGTGGGCCACTGCGGCGCGCGTCCCAGCCCCTGTCTGTGGCGACTTCGTTCAACCATGCCCCAGCACAAGCTGGCGCTGCCATCGCCGCAGTGCCAGAGGCCGCCGCAGGCCAACACCTGGCCCTCGACCTCGATCACCTGGAAGGCGCGCTGCACGGCGTGTTCGTGCAGGAAGCGCTCGAAGTCACTCCGCTCTGCCGGTGCGAAGGAGGTGGGCACGTTGCTGTCGAAGATCGACAGGCAGGCGGTGGTGTCGGTGCAGCGGTAGGGGCGGGGTGTCATGAATGACTGTCATCGTGGTGGCGGGCACATTGTGCGCGAGGTCCGGACCATTGATGTCCGGATATGGCGAGCCCGGAAACCGGTCCGGGCGCAGACTGCGGGTGCCCGTCATCAGGAGGATCCATGTCCTACGTTCACCAGAACTTCGTTCAACTCCACCAACGAGGCGGTCTCTATGTGCTGCCCAACGTATGGGATGCCGGTGGCGCCCGCCTGGTCCAGCAGCAGGGGGCTCTCGCGGTGGGAACGTCGAGTGCTGCCATGGCTTGGTCCTGCGGCTATGCCGATGGCGGTTCGCTGCCGGAGGCCGCGCTGCTGCAGCGGGTTTCAGAAATGGTTGGTGTGACCTCGCTGCCGGTCACGGTCGATATCGAGGACGGTTACAGCGATGTCCCCGATGCGGTCGCTGAGCGGGTGCTGCGCCTGGTGGAGGCGGGTGCGGCAGGGATCAACATTGAAGACGGTGCCGGCAGCCCTGCGGCGCTGGTGGACAAGATCACCGCCATCCGTTCGGCGCTGGGCGGACGACCGCTGTTCATCAATGCGCGCACCGATGTGTATCTGCGCGGCCTGGCCGAAGGAAATGAGGCGGTGGGAATGAGCATCGATCGGCTGCAGGCCTATGCACGTGCCGGTGCCGACGGCGGCTTCGTGCCCGGGCTTCGCGCGCTGGACGAGGCTGCTGCAGTTGCCAGCGGCGTGTCGCTGCCTCTCAACCTGATGTGGCTGCCAGGGATGGCGCCGTTCGCTGCGCTGTCGCAGGCCGGCGTGCGGCGGCTGAGCGCGGGCCCGGCCTTGTTCATGCATGCATGGGCGGCGATGGCTGCGGCGACCACGGATTTTCTCGGCGGAGTGATGGCGATGCCCGAGGGCGCACCGGGCTATGCGGCCTTGAACCAGCTGTTCAGCGACAGGTGAGGGCGCCAAGGCGGTGCGCGCCGACAGGCTCGACCACGGGCGGGTAGTCGATGCGACCGGGCCGAGGCATCCACGCATGGCGTGGATCTACTGCCGTAGCTGGAGGAACAAGCCCCTCTGTTGAGGGGCTGCCCCGACAGGGGCGGGGAGAGGCAGGCGAAGGGAGGGGCCCGAGCGTTGCGCAGCAACGTTTGCGGCGAAGCGCGCGCAGCGCACTTCGCGTCCCCCGCCAGATAAATAAAAAAAGTGCTGCTGTCCGGCTCTACTCCTGCAGGCCGTCGAACCTGGGCGGGCGCGGTTCCTTCGGTCATCCACGCATGGCGTGGATCTACTGCCGTAGCTGGAGGAACAAGCCCCTCTGTTGAGGGGCTGCCCCGACAGGGGCGGGGAGAGGCAGGCGAAGGGAGGGGCCCGAACGTTGCGCAGCAACGTTTGCGGCGAAGCGCGCGCAGCGCACTTCGCATCCCCAGCCAGATAACTGAAAAAGGCCGCCCCTAAGGGCAGCCTTTTTCAGTTATCTGGCGGAGAGAGGGGGATTCGAACCCCCGAAGCGCGGTTTAGACGCTTACACACTTTCCAGGCGTGCTCCTTCAACCACTCGGACACCTCTCCGGATCCCTGCCATCGGCAAACGCCTCAGCAGGGGCGCAGATTCTAGCGGGCGCAGCGGCAGGACACAAGCACTGGTTTGCAGGGCGAGAGGGCTGGACAGGCGTGGCACAATGGAACATCCGATGGAAGACGGTGGCCTGATGTCCTATCTCGTCCTTGCCCGCAAGTGGCGTCCGAAGCGTTTTGCCGAGCTGGTGGGCCAGGAACACGTGGTCCGTGCGCTCAGCAATGCGCTCGACAGCGGCCGGGTCCACCATGCGTTCCTGTTCACCGGTACCCGCGGCGTGGGCAAGACCACGATCGCGCGCATCTTCGCCAAGTCGCTGAACTGCGAACAGGGCACCAGTGCCGATCCCTGCGGCCAGTGTGCGGCCTGCCTGGACATCGACGCCGGTCGCTACATCGACCTGCTGGAAATCGATGCCGCGTCCAACACCGGCGTGGACGATGTGCGCGAGGTGATCGAAAACGCCCAGTACATGCCCTCGCGTGGCAAGTACAAGGTGTACCTGATCGACGAAGTGCACATGCTGTCCAAGGCCGCGTTCAATGCGCTGCTGAAGACCCTGGAAGAACCGCCGGAACATGTGAAGTTCCTGCTGGCCACCACCGACCCGCAGAAGCTGCCGGTCACCGTGCTCAGCCGCTGCCTGCAGTTCAACCTCAAACGCCTGGATGAAGACCAGATCCAGGGGCAGATGACCCGCATCCTCACCGCCGAGGAGATCGAGTCGGACCCGTCCGCCATCGTGCAGCTGGCCAAGGCCGCCGACGGCAGCCTGCGTGATGGCCTGTCGCTGCTCGACCAGGCCATTGCCTATGCCGGCGGTGCGCTGCGCGAGGACGTGGTGCGCACCATGCTGGGCACGGTCGACCGCACCCAGGTGGCGGCCATGCTCGATGCCCTGGCCGATGGCGATGGCCCGCGCCTGCTGCAGGTGGTGGCGGCGCTGGCCGAGTTCTCGCCGGACTGGAGCGGGGTGCTCGATGCGCTGGCCGAGGGCCTGCATCGCATCCAGGTGCAGCAACTGGTGCCGGGCGCGCCCGCCGCTGCCGAGGGACTGGATGCCAGCGCGTTTGCTGAACGCCTGCGCCCGGAAGTGGTCCAGCTCTGGTATCAGATGGCGCTGAATGGCCGTCGCGATCTGCCGTTGGCGCCCAGCCCGCGCGCCGGCTTTGAAATGGCCGTGCTGCGCATGCTGGCGTTCCGCCCTGCGGCTGCCGTGCCGTCGGTGCCGCGTGCGCCGGAATCCACCGGTGGCAGCGCGCCGACCGGTATGGGTCAGGCCGGGGGCGGCCTTGCTGGCAGCCACGAAGGAGCTGCACCGGCCGCTGCTGCGGCACCAGAAGCCGCAGCGGGCACCCGGGCAATTGCGGCCCCCGTGTTGGCGGAGGCGACCGCGCAGACGCCGAACCCGGCGCCACAGCGCGAACCCGAGCCGGAGCCCGAGCCGACCCCGGAACCTGAACCGGCTCCGGTCGAGGAACCCGGATCCCCGCTGCCGATGAAGGCGCAGTTGGCTCCCGAGGCGGCCACGCCCAAGGCACCTGCCGAGACAGATGACCTGCCGCCGTGGGCGACCGACGCGGCTGGCGCGCGCGATGAAGCGCTGGCGGCGGAAATGGCAACCCCCGACGCGGCCATGGTCGCGCCGTGGCACGAGCCGCCGGCGCCGGCTTCGCGGCCGGGTGCAGAGGCGGTTGCCGCGCCGGAGCGTCCGTTCCGTGCCGAAGGTATCGACATCGCCCCGGCACCGGTTGCGGCGAGGGAAAAAGCCTCGCCGGCAGGCACTGTCAGCGAGCTGGCCTGTGCCGAGGACTGGCTGGACCTGGTCGCCAACAGTGGCCTCAGCGGTCCGTCGCGGCAGCTTGCGGCCAACGCGGCCTTCATCAGTTGCCAGCATGGGGTCTTGAAACTGGGCCTTTCGCCCGGATTTGAATACCTGCGCTCCGAGCGCGCGCTGGCAGCGTTGGGCGAGGTGCTGGAAAAGTCCCTTGGCCACGCGCTGAAGATCGTGGTCGAAACCGTGGAAACCGAGCAGGTCCCGGCCGAGACCCTGCACCAGCGCGCCGACCGCCAGCGTGGCGAGCGGCAGCAGGCTGCCGAGGCCATTTTCATGGACGACCCGGAAGTCCAGCTGCTGATCCAGCAGCACGGCGCCCGGGTTGTTTCCGATTCCATCCGTTCTTTTGACGAGTAAGACGACATGCGCGGCAATATCGCCCAACTGATGCAGCAGGCCCAGAAGATGCAGGAAAACCTGCAGAAGGCCCAGGAAGAAATCGCCAAGATCGAAGTGACCGGCAGCGCCGGTGGCGGCATGGTCAGCGTCACCCTGACCGGCGCCAAGGAGTGCCGCAAGGTACGCATCGATCCGTCGCTGGCCAGTGACCCGGAAATGCTGGAAGACCTGATCGCCGCCGCCTTCAACGACGCGTCCAACAAGATCGACGCCGAGTCGAAGTCGAAGATGGGTTCGGCCACCGCCGGCATGCAGCTGCCGCCGGGCATGAAGATGCCGTTCTGATGTCCTGCGTGGCACCCGCGCTGCCGGGTGCCATGCACTGTGTAGCGTCGAGCGTGCTCGATTGCCCGCAACTTCCAGTCGAGCACGCTCGGCTCTACAGAACACGCCGCCGTGTCCGCACCCCTGCTTGAACAACTGATCGATGCACTGCGGGTGTTGCCTGGCGTAGGCCAGAAGACGGCGCAGCGCATGGCTTACCACCTGCTCGAACGCGAGCGCGAAGGTGGCAAACGCCTTGCCGAGACGCTGGCGCAGGCGGTTGAACGCATCGGTCACTGTGCGCAGTGCCGCGACTTCAGCGAAACCGAGCTGTGCCCGACCTGCGCCAATGGCAGCCGCGAGCGCAGCCAGTTGTGCGTGGTGGAATCGCCGGCTGACCGCCTGGCGATCGAGAACGCCACCGGCTATCGCGGTGTTTACTTCGTGCTGCAGGGGCGCCTGTCGCCGCTGGATGGCATCGGCCCGCGCGAGCTGGGTCTGGAGCAGCTGGAGCAGCGCCTGGCCGAGGCGGAAGTGCAGGAACTGATCATTGCCACCAGCGCCACCGTCGAAGGCGAAGCTACCGCGCACTATCTCGCGCAGCTGGCGCGTGCCCGCCAGGTGCGGCCGAGTCGACTGGCGCAGGGCCTGCCGCTCGGCGGTGAGCTGGAGTATGTCGATCGCGGCACGCTGTCTCACGCGTTCGGCACCCGCAGCGAAGTGCGCGATTGAGTCGATGCCGGGCATGCCCCGGCGTTACCGGCCTACAATGCGGGGACACCCCGCCGAGGCCGACCATGAGCAGCGAAACCCTCTTCAGCAAGATCATCCGTCGCGAGATCCCGGCCACCATCGTCTATGAGGACGACGACGTGCTGGCGTTCAAGGACATCGCACCGCAGGCGCCGGTGCACGTGCTGTTCATTCCGAAGAACGAGATCATTCCGACCCTGGATGACCTGCAGCCATCGCAGGCGCACCTGATCGGCAAGCTGGCCTTGGCCGCCGCCGAGTATGCGCGTCGGGAAGGTTTCGCGCAGGACGGCTACCGCGTCGTGATGAACTGCCGCGAAGATGCCGGGCAGACCGTGTTCCATATCCACATGCATCTGCTGGCTGGCGCGCCGCTGGGTCACTTCGGTACGCCAGGGCGTTGAGGCGGCCATCCACGCATGGCGTGGATCTACTGTTGTTGGTGCCCTGTCGATCCATGGCATGCGTGGATGAAAAAAGGCCGCCCGATGGGCGGCCTTGTGCATCATGCGTACCGGGCCTGGACTACCACCAGCCCCAGCCGCGGTAACCACCCCAGTACGGGCCATACGGGCCCGGGCCCCACGGCCCGTAGGGGTAGGGCACCACATCGACCTGGCGCTGCTCCGGCCACAGGTAGATCACGTCGGCAGACAGCTTCGGCAGCCGGTAGTCGTAATCGCCGATACGGGTGTTGGCGTAGCCATCGATCTTGCCGATGAAGGTCACGTCGCGGCCGGCTTCGAACACGGCCGGATCGTAGAAGCCGGCGCGGCAGGCGATGAAGCGGCCGTCGCTGGCATCGGAAGAGGTGGTGTTCGGGCGGCCACTGCCGTTGAGCGGGCGCGAGATGATCTGGAAACAGGTCTCGCCCTGGCCAGGCTTGGTTTCGATGATCCGGCCACCCCAGCGCACCGGCGTGCCGACCTGCTGGGTGGCAACCGAGTCGCGCGGGGAAACCAGGCTGAACTGTCCCTGCAGCGGCTTGGGGGCCGTGGCGCAGGCCGACAGGGCCAGGGCGGCCACGGCGGTGAGGAGGAACTTGGTATTCATGGGGAGGCTCCGGAAGTCGGGCGATGCCTGCGCAGGTCCCGCAATAATGGGGCGAGCTCGGTACAAGTGCCAGCGTAGCGTGCATCAGCGAAACGCTGGCTGAGTGTGATGAGGGCCGGGTCGGGGCGCTGCGCGTGGACCCGGCGGGCCCAGTGCAGGGCCGGTTCGTGCGGTTCGCGGCCCAACCCCAGCCGCACATAGCGCTGCCCCAACCGGTGCCAGGCGCGCAGCAGCGGGTCACCCTCGCGTTCGCCACGGGCCAGCAGCCATGCCATCCATGCCAGCGCCAGCAACGCGGCCATCACGAAGCCGGCCAGCAGCTGTCCAGGGCCGAGGTCGTCCAGCCCGAACGGTTGCAGCAGCTGCTGCTGGCGGCGCGCGTCGAACGACAGCACCAGCTCGTTCCAGCCCCTGCGCATCCAGTCGCCGACCTGGCCCAGTTGCAGCCAGCGGTGCTGCAGGCCGGTATCGGCCCCGGCCTGCAGGCGATCGTCGAGCGTGTCCAGGATGCGCTCGGGTGCGACTGCCGCTGTCGGATCGATGCGTACCCAGCCGCGTTGCGGCAGCCACACCTCAGCCCAGGCGTGGGCGTCCATCCGTCGAAGCACCCAGTAGTCGCCGATCGGGTTGCGCGTGCCGCCGGCGAACCCGGTGACCACCCGCGCCGGAATGCCGGCATTGCGCATCAGCACCACGAAGGCCGAGCTGAAATGCTGGCAGTAGCCGGCCTTGTAGTCGAACAGGAATGCATCGACCGGATCGCGCCCGGCGGCCGGTGTTTCCAGCGTGTACGAGAAGTCCGCGGTGATCCACGCCAGGGCGCGACGGACCACGGCGGCATCGTCGCTTCCCGCTTCCTGCCGCCACTGCCGGGCCAGGGTTGCCGTCCGTGGGTTGAAGCCTTCCGGCAACTGCAGCGCAGCGCGACGCTGGTACGGCGACAGCGTGGCATCGAAGCGCTGCGGCGGAGCCGAGTGCAGGCGCCACCGGCTCAGTGCGGACAATGCGCGGTCGCTGCTCAGGCTCAGGGCTGCATCCAGCCGGCTGCCCTCTGGTGCGGCGGTGGGGAGATCCAGCGCGACAAGTTGGCGACGGTCGGTGGGTTCGTAATCGATCTGGTAGTCCCAGCCCTCCGTGCCGTGTTCGACGATCGCTGGCGGCAGGCCTTCGGTACGGCGGTCGCGTCGCCAGACATGCCCATCGAAGCGGGTCAGTACCGGACCGCGCCAGTAGCGCTGTGCCGGCGCTGGAACCGCGCCGAAGAACTGCGCGCGCAGGGCCGGGGTGTCGTCGGCCATCAGGTCCAGCCACTTGTCCGGCTCCATCGTGTCCGACAGCCCCGGTGTGCCGACGGCGCGCTCGGGAATGCCCCACAGCGGCGTGGCCAACCGCGGGAACAGCCAGAAGCAGGCCAGCGCCAACGGCAGGCCGATCAGCAGCAGGCGACCAACGCCACGCAGCTGCGTGGTCAGCGGCGGCGGCGCGCTGCGGCCTTCACCCTGCGCCAGCCGCTGCAGCGCAATCAGGGCGCTGACGCCGGCCAGCACGGCGAGCACGGTGGTCAGCGGCCCCTGGTCGAGCAGGAAGGCAGCAAATGGTGAGAACAAGGCAAAGCCAAGCAGGCTGCGTGCATCGCGCAGGCTGCGCAGCTCGCTGGATTTGATCGCCAGCATCGCCGCCAGCAGCGCGCATCCGGTATCGCGGCCGGGGCGCACCGCGCCCATCTGCCAGACGATGGCGGCAAGCATTCCCAGCACCAGCAGTACCCGCACCGGTATCGGCAGCATGCCGCGCTGTGACAGCGCCGCGGTGGCGAGCGCCGCCACGGCGATCAACGCGGCCAATGTGGTGGGCAGCTGCAGCAGCAGCGGCAACAAGGCCAGTGCGGCGCTGGCCAGCGTCCACGTGCGGGTATTGCGGTCCAGCAGCAGGGCAGGCTCAGTCATGGGGAAGCAGCGCCAGCGCACGCAGGCACAGATGGTGGTGGCCGGCGCCCTGGCCGGGGCCGATCGGCGGCTGCATCGGCAGCAGCAGCGTGTAGCGACGCCCTTCTCGCTCGGCGCTCTCCACCCAGCGAGCCAGGCGCGCGATGCGGGCCTCCTGGCCCAAGGGGGCCAGTGCGCGCCAGTCCAGCACGACCTCGATCCCTATCGGCTTTTCATACTCGCGTACCAGCAGCGTGTCGCGGCGTGCCGAATGTTTCCAGGCAATGCTGCGCGGTGGGTCCCCGGCGCGATATGGGCGCAGCTGGTGCAGTTCCTCGCCATTGGCGTGGGCGCGGGTGTGCAGAGGGTCGTTACCCTGCTGTGGCAACGGCGGCGCCTTCGCTTCGGCCTGCGGGTAGACCAGCAGGGGTTCTTCAGGCCACACCCATGACCATGCCCTGACCAGGCCAAGCGGCTGGGTGCTGGACAGGCGGATGCGGGGCAGTTCCAGCCAGCCACGGCGTTCGCTGGGTACTTCCAGCTCGGCTTCACCGCGGCCGTGGGCGGGCAGGTCGAGCCACGCTTGGCTGTTCCCCAGTTGCAGGTGCAGGCCGTGGCGTGCCCGTGGGTCGCGCAACGACAGGTCCATGCGCAGGCGCAGCGGTTGCCCGGCGGGTACCGGCTCGGCGGAGATCGCATCGATATGCACGCCCGACAGCTGCAGGTGTGCGGCGATGGTGCTGGCGATCGCCGCTGCGGCCAGCAGCAGCGCCAGCAACAGGGCCGGGTTGTTGTTGTAGTTCAGCGCGCCCAGCAGCATCGCCACCAGCAGGCAGGCCACAAACAGGCCGAAACGGGTGGGCAGCACATAGATGCGCCGGCGGTCCAGTCGCTGCGGCAGCGATTCCGGCGTACGTGGGCGTGCCAGCTGCAACAGTCGCCGGGCATGCGATGCCATCGTCAATCGACCGCGACGGTCTGCAGGATCGCCCGTGCCAGCGCCGGCCCCGTGCTGGATTCGGCTTCGCCCACCAGGCGGTGGCCTGCCACCGCCACGAACAGGGTCTGCACGTCTTCGGGCACGACGTGGCCACGGCCGAGCAGCAGCGCATGTGCCCTGGCGGCACGCAGCAGGGCCAGGCCGGCGCGCGGCGACAAGCCCACGCGTACGCCAGCGTGCTGGCGGCTGCGGGTCAGCAGGGCCTGCACGTAGTCCACCAGCGCATCGCTGACATGCACCTGGCCGACGGCTTCGCGCAGCGTGCGGACCTGGTTGTCGTCCAACTGCGGCAGCGCGCGGGCGATCAGGTCGCGACGATCGCTGCCGCGCAGCAGTTCACGCTCGGCCTGCGCACTGGGGTAGCCCATCGCCAGCCGCAGCAGGAACCGATCCAGTTGCGAGTCGGGCAACGGGAAGGTGCCCGACAGATCCACCGGATTCTGCGTGGCGATCACGAAGAACGGATCGGGCAGGGCGTGTGTCTGACCGTCGAGGGTGACCTGCTGTTCGGCCATCGCTTCCAGCAGGGCGCTCTGCGTGCGCGGCGGCGCCCGGTTGATCTCGTCGGCCAGCAGCACATGGGTGAACACCGGCCCGGGATGGAACTGGAACTGGCGGCTGCCGGCGTCGTACACCGATACGCCGAGCACGTCGGCAGGCAGCAGATCGGAGGTGAACTGCACGCGCTGGAAGCTCAGCCCCAGGCTGCTGGCCAGTGCGTGGGCCAATGTGGTCTTGCCGAGACCAGGCAGGTCTTCGATCAGCAGATGGCCGCCAGAGAGGAGAGCCACGAAGGCCAACCGCACCTCGTGCGCCTTGCCCAGCACCAGTGCATTGACCTGGTCCTGCGCATTGCGCAGGGACTGGCGCAGTTGATCGGTTAGCATGCTGGGCATGGGGGACGAAGCTGTCATGGTCGTCTCAAGTTCGGTAACCGGTCGATTCTATCCATAGAGCAATGCAGGGCGAACAGCGCGCACGTACGATTTTTCTCTGGTTATGGACGCTCGTCACAGCGGCCAAGCTTGCCGTGGCCGCACGCCTGCCGTTGTTCGTCGATGAGGCGTTCTACTGGCAGGAAGGCCAGCATCTGGCTGCCGCCTACTCGGATCTGCCGGGACTGACGGCGTGGTTGACCCGGCTGGGTGTCGAGGTCGGAGGCCAGCATGTGCTGGCGCTGCGACTGCCGTTCCTGGCCATTGGCGCACTGCTGCCGCTGCTGGTATCGCGCATTGCGGCACGCTGGTTCGGCAATGTTGCCGGTTGGCAGGCCGGCAGCTTGACGTTGTTGATGCCCTTGTCGGCCACGCTGGGCCTGCTGGCCGTACCGGATGTGCCGATGGCACTGGCGGCGGTGCTGTGCCTGGACGCTGGCGCACGCCTGCTGCGCAACGTTGATGCCTCCTCGGCAGTGAAGCTGGCGCTGGGCCTGCTGATCGGTGCGCTCAGCCACTATCGCTTCATCGGCGTGATCGGGGTCGGCTTCATCGCTTTGCTGGCGCTGCCGCAGGGCCGGCGCATGCTGGCCGATCCGCGCGTATGGGTGGCCTTGGCCGTTGGCGTACTGGCATGGCTGCCGCTGTTGGCCTGGAATGCCGACAATCACGATGCCGGCCTGAAGTTCCAGGTGGTCGAGCGCCACCCGTGGGCATTCGAGTGGCGTGGCCTGTGGTTCCTGATCATCCAGCCGATGCTGGTGACACCCGTCCTGTGCATCGCGATGTGGAAAGTTGCGCTGGCCGGTACCCGCAACGGCGGCGGCGCGCGCGTGCAGTGGCGCTATTTCGGCCTGGTCGGTGGCGTATCGACGCTGGGCATCTTCGCCCTGGGCTTCTTCACCGATGTCGAACGCATCAGCTTCCATTGGCCGCTGCCGGGTTACCTGGCCCTGCTGGTGGCGGTGCCGGTGATCCTCAACGGCTGGCCACGCTGGTTGCGGCGTACCGGCTGGTGGCTGGCCGGGCTGGGCATGGTGCTGGCCTTCGGCTATTACCTGATGGCGTCCTCGTCATCGCTGCGCGAGCAGTTGGCAGGCGACAAGTACTACCCGCGCAACTTCGCCGGCTGGCAGCCGCTGGCTGCTGCGGTCCGCGAGGAACTGCAGCAGATGCCGGAAGGCAGCCGCGTGCTGGCCGGGAACTTCAAGGTGGGCGCCGAACTGGGCTTCCAGTTGGGTCGTGGTGACATCGACGTGCTGCCGCATCCGCTCAACGACAAACACGGCCGCACCGCGCAGTTGGCGCAATGGGGCCAGGTGCATGAGGGCGAGCGCGACGTGCCGATGCTGCTGGTGCTGTCGCCCAGCGATCAGCGTTTCCGCGATCTGCTCACCCGCTATCACGCCATCTGCGAACAGGTCGGGCCGCTGCCGCCACCGCGCGTGGTCAGCAGCGATCACGGATTCCAGCGCTTCCTGCTGTTCCGCCTGCCGGTGCAGCGCGCCCAGGGGCCATGCGTCGCACCTGCGCTGGCCTGGCTGGATACCCCCTCCAATGGAGACGTGGTGAACGGGACGCTGGCGATCAAGGGCTGGGCATTCAAGGAGGGCGTTGGCCTGTCGCGGGTTGAAGTGCTGGTGGATGGTCGTTCGATCGGCGACGCCACCTATGGACGGGTGTTCGATATCCGCCACGCCTGGCCGGACAGCACCGATCCGCACCACCCGGCTGTCGGCTTCGATGCAACACTCGATACCACGGCGCTGGCACCGGGAAAGCATTGGCTGGGCCTGCGCCTGCACGGTCGCGATGGCAGCGTGGAGCTGTGGCAGGAGCAGCCCTTCGTGGTTGAAACGCGCTGAGGCAGCGTGCCTCGTGCCGGGGTTATGGCACCGCGAATCCGGCCCGGCGCAGCAATCCGCACAGCGCGATCAGCGGCAACCCGATCAGCGCGGTCGGGTCGCGGTTGTCGATGGCCTCGAACAGGCTGATGCCCAGGCCTTCGCACTTGAAGCTGCCAGCGCAGTCCAGTGGCTGCTCGCTGGCCACGTAGCGGGCGATCTCTGCTGCCTGCAGCGCGCGGAAGCGCACCTGGGTCATATCCATTGCCGAAAAAGATTCTCCGTCACGGGTGAGACTGATGGCCGTGTGGAAGCGCACTGTCTGCCCGGACATCGCCGCCAGCTGCGCACAGGCGGCCTGCACCGTGCCCGGTTTGCCCAGCGCCTGCCCGTTCAGGTCGGCCACCTGGTCCGAGCCGATCACCCAGCTGCCGGGATGGCGGGCGGCCACGTCGGCCGCCTTGGCGCCGGCCAGGCGTGCCGCCAGCGCCAGCGGCGCCTCGTCGGTCTCCGGAGTCTCATCCACCTGCGGGCGTGCGCAGTCGAAGGGCAGGCCCAGCCGTTCCAGCAGATCGCGGCGGTAGCGGGAGGTGGAGGCCAGGACCAGGGCAGGCATGCGGGAATTCCGGGGCGGGGGCGCGGCAGTCTGGCCCGCCAACGCCAGCCACAGCAAGCCTTTCGTGGCAGTCATTTGACACAGGAGCGGCCGATCCTTAATATTCGGCGGCTTATGTCCGCGAACGTGCCCGAAACGCTGGATGCCTGGCGGATGGTCGTAGCGCGAAGGCGCTTCGACGGTCAGGTAGCCCTGGCTGAATTGACTCGCCTGCAGGGGCTTGTCGCCGATACCGAGGGTGAGTGTAATTACTCGCTCGAATTCGGTCGCGACGAGATCTTGCGGGTATCCTATGTGGAACTGACCATCGATACCGCGTTGCCGCTGACCTGTCAGCGCAGCATGCAGCGTTTCCTGTTGCCGGTGAAGATGACCCAGAGGCTTGGCCTGATCCGCGACGAGGACGAGGAATCGTCCTTGCCGGAGGAATACGAGGCGTTGCTGGTGCCGGAAGATGGCCAGCTGCGTCCGTTGGACCTGGTCGAAGACGAACTGGTGCTGGCGGTGCCTGTGGTACCGCTGTCGCCGGACGGCGAGGCAGTCGACAAGGACTGGGCGCCGACCGAAGAAGAAACTGAAAAGGCCAATCCGTTCGCGGCGTTGGCGGCATTGAAGAAACAATAGCAGCCGGTTGTCGTCGGCGGCTGCGGCGAAAGCGAAAAGTGTGCTGGGCGCTGGCGTCCTGTGCGACGAAACGACGAAGCAAAACGAACCGAGTTTGGAGCAATCCCATGGCTGTCCAGAAATCCCGTGTTACCCCGTCCCGTCGCGGCCAGCGTCGTTCGCATGACGCCCTGAGCGCCAAGCAGCTGTCGACCGACCCGACCACCGGCGAAGTGCATCTGCGTCACCACATCACTGCTGACGGTTTCTACCGCGGCAAGAAGGTCATCCAGACCAAGTCTTCGGCTGTCCAGGAAGACTGATGTGCCGGAAGGTCGCTGCCCGCTGGGCAGCGGCCTTCGCCTTCTTTCCCGGGCCCGCCGGTGAACGGCGGCTCGTGCAACAGGAAACATGATGAGCAAGCGGATCTACTCGAGGATCGCGGGCACCGGCAGCTATTTGCCGGAAAAAGTCCTGACCAACGCCGACCTGGAAAAAATGGTCGAGACCTCGGACGAGTGGATCCAGACGCGCACCGGTATCCGTGAACGGCACATCGCTGCCGAAGGCGAAACCACCAGCGATCTCGGCTACCAGGCCGCGCTGCGTGCGATCGAAGCCGCTGGTATCGACGCTTCGCAGCTCGACATGATCGTGGTCGGTACGACCACTCCTGATTTGATCTTTCCCTCCACCGCGTGCCTGATCCAGGCCAAGCTCGGTGTGAGCGGCTGCCCCGCTTTCGACGTCAACGCAGCCTGTTCGGGCTTCGTGTTCGCGCTCAGCGTGGCTGACAAATTCATCCGCTCCGGTGATGCCCGCCATGTGCTGGTGATCGGCGCGGAAACCCTGACCCGCATCGTCGACTGGGAAGACCGCACCACCTGCGTGCTGTTCGGTGATGGCGCGGGCGCTGTCGTGCTCAAGGCCGACGAAGAAACCGGCATCCTCAGCACCCACCTGCATTCGGATGGCAGCAAGAAAGAGCTGCTGTGGAATCCGGTCGGCGTTTCGGTCGGTTTCGGTGAAGGCACCAACGGTGGCGGCACCATCAACATGAAGGGCAACGACGTGTTCAAGTACGCCGTCAAGGCGCTGGACTCGGTCGTGGACGAAACCCTGGATGCCAACGGCCTGACCAAGTCCGACCTGGACTGGCTGATCCCGCACCAGGCCAACCTGCGCATCATCGAGGCCACCGCCAAGCGGCTGGAGATGTCGATGGACCAGGTCGTGGTCACCGTCGACAAGCACGGCAATACCTCGTCCGGCTCGGTGCCGCTGGCACTGGATGCTGCCGTTCGTTCCGGCAGGGTCGAGCGCGGCCAGCTGCTGCTGCTGGAAGCCTTCGGTGGTGGCTTCACGTGGGGTTCGGCCCTGCTGCGCTATTGATAGTGCCAGTTACGACATCGTGAACCGTCGTTACGGCCCCTCTGGGGCCGTAATGCGTTAAAGGAGACTGTCATGGTTGAGCCCATCGTCATCGAAGGGCAGCGCGCCTGGCTGAAGCAGTACGGCGAAGGAAGCCGAGCAGTGGCCCTGGGCCTGCTCAATTTTGTTGCCCGCCGGTTCCATCTCGATGCCCTGCGCCCGCCGCCGCACCGCGGTGGCGACGCCGCGCGCGAAACCGAGGCCCGCCGGCTGGCGGAACTGCAGGCGCAGGGGGTGAACGTGCCCGCGGTGATCGGCAGCGGCCATGCCGCGCTGGTGATCGGCGACAACGGCAGCTCGTTCAATACCTGCCTGCGCGAGGCCGATGATGCCGGTCGCGATCGCCTCGTGGCCGCGGCAATGCAGGCCATCGCCGAAGCACACGCGCGTGGCGCCTATTTCGGCCAGCCGCTGCCGCGTAACCTGACCTGGGATGGCCAGAACGTCGGTTTCATCGACTTCGAGGAAGACCCGCTGGAAGTCATGGACCTGGCCGAAGCGCAGGCGCGTGACTGGCTGATGTTCGGCTACGGCGTGGCCAAGTACTACGCGGACCGCCCCGAACGCCTGCAGGCGATGATGGCCGAGGCGATGAACGGGGTGCAGGCACCGGTGCGTGCGCATGTGCACGCCGTCAGTGGCCGTCTGCAGCGCCTGGCGCGGGTGTGCATGAAGCTGGGGCGGTCGGCGCGTGCGCTGGCCCACTCCATCTTCATCACCCACGGTGCCACCACGCTGGGCCTGCTGATGGTGGTCGGCCTGTGCATGGACTGGTTTGCCGACGGCGAGCTGGACATCCTGCAGCTGCTCTGCTGATCGCGGTCCGCCGGGCATGGCCCGGCGCTACCGGTAGCGCCGGGCCATGCCCGGCGGACCCCGTATCGCGGCACTGTCCATACGCCGTGCATACGCGCACGTACAGACGACACGGCATGTTCCCCCTTATCATGGCCCGCTTCGATTGCAACAAGCGGATGACCGCGTGACCGTATCCACCCTCGCTTTTGTCTTCCCCGGCCAGGGCTCGCAGTCTGTGGGCATGCTGGCCGAGCTGGCCGAACTGCACCCGCAGGTGCGTGAGGCCTTCACCGAGGCATCCGATGGTGCCGGCGTCGACCTGTGGGCGTTGTCCCAGGGCGGCCCGGAGGAAATGCTCAACCGTACCGAATACACCCAGCCGGCCCTGCTGGCCGCCAGCATCGGTGCGTGGCGCGCCTGGAACGCCGTGGGCGGTCCGCGTCCGTCGGTCCTGGCCGGCCATAGCCTGGGTGAGTACACCGCCCTGGTCGCCGCCGGCGCCCTCAGCCTGCACGACGGTGCGCACCTGGTGCGCCTGCGTGGCCAGCTGATGCAGGACGCCGCTCCGGCGGGTGTCGGCGCCATGGCCGCCGTGCTCGGTGCCGAAGACCAGCTGGTGCTGGACGTCTGCGCCGAAGCTGCCGGCAGCCAGGTGGTCGTTCCGGCCAACTTCAATTCGCCGGGCCAGATCGTGATCGGCGGCGACGCTGCCGCGGTCGACCGGGCGCTGGCGCTGCTGGCCGAGAAGGGCGTGCGCAAGGCGGTCAAGCTGGCCGTCAGCGTGCCCTCGCACACCCCGCTGATGCGCGAAGCCGCCAACCGCCTGGCCGAAGTGATGGCCGGCCTGTCCTGGCAGCTGCCGCAGCTGCCGGTGGTGCAGAACGTCGATGCCAAGGTGCACGACGGCGTGGACGCGATCCGCGCCGCGCTGGTGCAGCAGCTGTACCAGCCCGTGCAGTGGACCGGCTGCGTGCAGGCGCTGGCCGCCCGTGGCGTCACCCGGATTGCCGAGTGCGGCCCGGGCAAGGTGCTGACCGGTCTGGTCAAGCGCATCGACAAGG
The DNA here is from genome assembly GCF_019793815.1 of Stenotrophomonas sp. DR822. Taxonomy (NCBI): domain Bacteria; kingdom Pseudomonadati; phylum Pseudomonadota; class Gammaproteobacteria; order Lysobacterales; family Lysobacteraceae; genus Stenotrophomonas; species Stenotrophomonas sp. DR822. The sequence continues at coordinate 1,744,033 of NZ_CP081826.1, read as the reverse complement.
CCATCGACGGCCGTTCCCTGGTCACCCCGGGCGACTTCGAAACCGCCCGCGAGACGTGGTCGGCCTGATTGCCCCTGTTCCTGCCGACCGTGCCGGTGGCCGCTGCAAGCGGCACGGGTGCGGCGGCCGCCCCAGCCTGAGGAAAACATCATGAGCAAGCCCCTGCAGGGTGAAATCGCACTGGTTACCGGTGCCAGCCGTGGCATTGGTGCCGCCATCGCCGATCTGCTGGCCGCCCAGGGCGCCACCGTCATCGGTACCGCCACCACCGAGTCCGGCGCCACCGCGATCGGCGAGCGCCTGGCTGCCCACGGCGGTCACGGCCGCGCGCTGAACGTCACCGACGCCGCTGCGCTCGATGCCGTGCTTGACGGTATCGCCAAGGAATTCGGCCCGATCTCGATCCTGGTCAACAACGCCGGCATCACCCGCGACAACCTGCTGATGCGCATGAAGGAAGACGATTGGGCGTCGATCATCGACACCAACCTGACCAGCGTGTTCCGTACCAGCAAGGCCGTCATGCGCGGCATGATGAAGGCGCGCAAGGGCCGCATCATCAACATCGCCTCGGTGGTGGGCGTGACCGGCAACGCCGGCCAGGCCAACTATGCCGCCGCCAAGGCCGGCATCATCGGTTTCTCCAAGTCGCTGGCCAAGGAAATCGGCTCGCGCGGGGTCACCGTCAACGTGGTCGCGCCGGGCTTCATCGACACCGACATGACCAAGGCGCTGCCGGAAGAAGCGCGTATCGCGCTGATCGGCGACATCGCCCTCGAACGCCTGGGTTCGCCGGAGGACATCGCCCATGCGGTGGCGTTCCTGGCCAGCCCGGCTGCCGGCTACATCACCGGCGAAACTCTCCATGTGAACGGCGGCATGTACATGCCGTAAGCAAGGGGCGCAGGGATCGCGCCGCAAGTGGTTGATCTGCGAGGATTTTTGCTGCAATGCAAGGTCACGCCGGTTTCCACTACACTATCCCACGGCCATCGCCTTTGATGGCGACCACTTTTGAACCACTACTCCATCTGGAGCGATATCCCATGAGCACCATCGAAGAACGCGTCAAGAAAATCGTCATCGAACAGCTTGGCGTCAAGGAAGAAGAAGTCACCAACAGCGCATCGTTCGTCGATGACCTGGGCGCTGACTCGCTGGACACCGTCGAGCTGGTGATGGCGCTGGAAGAAGAATTCGAGTGCGAGATCCCGGACGAAGAAGCCGAGAAGATCAGCACCGTGCAGGCTGCGATCACCTACATCACGGCCCACGTCAAGGCCTGATGCAGGACGTCAGTGCGCGTGCGGGCGTTGCGTCCGGCGCGCACGACACCCCATGGGGCCGCTGTTTGCGGCCCCGTGTGTTTGCGCACCACACCGAAGTAAACCGCGTTACCCGCAAAGAACGTTCGGGTCAGGAGAATCAGCAATGAAGCGTCGCGTCGTCGTAACCGGCCTGGGTATGGTCTCGCCGTTGGGCAATGATCTGGCCAGCAGCTGGGAAGGCATCACCCACGGTCGTTCGGGCATCGGTCCGCTGACCAACGTTTCTGATGCCTACCTGGAACGGTTCACCACCAAGATCGCAGGTGAGGTCAAAGGCTTTGACATCACCGCCGACAACGAACTGTTCGGCAAGTACCGGGTCAGCGGCAAGGATGCCAAGAAGATGGACCCGTTCATCCATTACGGCCTCGGTGCCGCCTTCATGGCCCTGCATGATTCGGGCCTGGAGATCACCGACGCCAATGCCGACCGCATCGGCGCCATCGTTGGCGCTGGCATCGGCGGCCTGCTCGGCATCGAAGAGCAGACCATCGAATTCCACGAAGGGAAGAAGATCTCTCCCTTCTACGTGCCCAAGACCATCATCAACATGCTGCCGGGCCAGCTGAGCATCATCAGCGGCCTGAAGGGCCCGTCGTTCTCGGCGGTCTCGGCGTGCGCCACCTCCAACCATTCCATCGGCACCGCCATGCGCATGATCCAGTACGGCGATGCGGACGTGATGGTGGCCGGCGGTGCAGAGCGCGGCTCCTCGCCGACGGCGCTGGGCGGCTTCTGCGCGATGAAGGCGATGAGCACCCGCAACGATGCTCCGGAACAGGCCTCGCGCCCGTGGGACAAGGACCGTGACGGCTTCGTGCTGGGCGACGGCGCCGGCATCCTGATCCTGGAAGAGTACGAGCACGCCAAGGCGCGTGGTGCGAAGATCTACTGCGAGCTGGCCGGTTTCGGCGCCAGCTCCGACGCGTACCACATGACCGCGCCGAGCGAGAACGGCGAAGGCGCTGCGCGCTGCATGACCATGGCCATGAAGGACGCCGGTGTTACCCCGGAACAGGTCGGCTACCTCAACGCGCATGGCACCTCGACCCCGCTGGGCGACCTCGGCGAGACCATGGCGATGAAGACCGCCTTCGGCGACCACGCCTACAAGATGATGGTCAGCTCCACCAAGTCGATGACCGGCCACCTGCTCGGCGCTGCCGGCGGCGTGGAAGCGATCTTCTCGGTGCTGGCAATGCGCGACAACGTGATTCCGCCGACCATCAACCTGCAGCAGCCGGGCGAAGGCTGCGACCTGGACTACGTGCCCAACGAAGCACGCCAGGCCAAGGTCGACGTGGTGATGTCGAATGGTTTTGGTTTCGGCGGCACCAACGGCACGCTGATCTTCAAGCGCGTCTGATCGCACCGGTAGGGTCGAGCCATGCTCGGCTCGGCCAACCACGAGGCCGCCGCAAGGCGGCTTCCGTGTATCCGTCTCCCGAACTGGCTGCCATGACCCACGCCCCGCTGATCCACCCGCTGCCGCACCCGATCGACCTGCTGGCCCTGCAGCAGCGCGACCCGGCGCGTTTCCCGCTGCTGATGGAGTCCACCGCCTCGGGCACTGCGCAGGGCCGCTGGAGCCTGCTGCTGGCCGCGCAGGGCGATACGCTGCAGCTGGACGCCGATGGCCAGGTGCGCGACCAGCACGGCGCGGTGCAGCTCGGCAGCTTCCTGCAGGCGCTGGACCGCGCATGGCAGGCACAGCGGTTGCCGCATGACGGCGGCCACGCGCTGCCGTTCCGCGGTGGCTGGGCGCTGATGCTCGATTACGAAGTGGCCAGCCAGGTCGAACCAGTGCTGCCGGCGCGCGCGCGCGATGACGGCCGGCCGACCGCACTTGCCCTGCGCTGCCCGGCCGCCGTGCTGCACGACCACCAGGCCGACGCCAGCTTCCTCGTTGCCGAAGCGGGTGAGCAAGCGCTGCTGGACTCGCTGGTAGCGCTGGTAGCGGGTGAACTGCCGCCGGCCGGGCAGGGCTGGCGCCCGCCACAGTCGGTCAGCGAAGACGAACCGCAGCGCTTCACCGAGGGTGTGCGCCGGGTGATCGACTACCTGCGCGCCGGCGACGTGTTCCAGGTGAACCTGTCGCGGCGCTGGAGCGCGCACTTTGCAGCACCGGTCAGCCCGCAGGCGCTGTACGCGCAGCTGCGGCGGGCCAATCCGGCGCCGTTTGCCGGCCTGTTCAGTGCGCACGGCCGGCATGTGGTCAGTTCGTCGCCGGAACGGCTGGTGTCGGTGCATGGCGGCCACGCACAGACCCGCCCGATCGCCGGCACCCGCCCGCGCTTCGAGGGCGACGACGATGCCGCGCGCATCCAGGAACTGGTCGGCCATCCCAAGGAGCGCGCCGAGCACGTGATGCTGATCGACCTGGAGCGCAACGATCTGGGGCGCATCTGCCTGCCCGGCACGGTCGTGGTGGACGAGCTGATGACCGTGGAAAGCTACGCCCACGTGCACCACATCGTCAGCAACGTCAGCGGCCAGCTGCGCGCGGACGTCACCCCGGGCGAGGTGATCGCCGCCACCTTCCCCGGCGGCACCATCACCGGCTGCCCGAAGGTGCGCTGCATGCAGATCATCAACGAACTGGAGCAGGTGCCACGCGGCGCGTACACCGGTGCGTTCGGCTGGCTGAACCGCGATGGCGACCTGGACCTGAACATCCTGATCCGCACCGCCGAGGTGGACGGCAACGAGGTCAGCTTCCGCACCGGAGCCGGCATCGTGGTCGACTCGGACCCGGACAAGGAACTGGACGAAACCCGGGCCAAGGCCCGCGGCCTGCTGCGGGCGCTGGGGCAGCAGGGTTGATCGATTGCCGCCGCCGGGCATGGCTTGTGGGTGCCGACCGTTGGTCGGCACGGATGCCCCCATGGCCGTTCATCCACGCATGGCGTGGATCTACTGGAGATGGCGGGTGGGTGCCGACCGTTGGTCGGCACGGACGCGTGCCCCCGGTCATGACCCCGCCCCACCGGGCACGGTATCCTGCACGACGGAATCGAGTTCAGAGGTAGTCCATGGCGGGAGCCAAGCGCGGGTGTCTGTTGGTGGTAACGCTGCTGCTGGTGCTGGCCGCCATCGTGGCCGGCGCGGGCGCGTGGTTCTTCTACAAGCAGAGCCAGTTTGCCGACGTGCCGTTGACCCCCAGTGCGGACAGCGTGGTCATCGCCAGCGGCGATGGCATGAACAGCGTGCTGCGCAAGCTGCGCGAGGCCGGCGTGGACGAGGGCCAGGACACCCAGTGGCAGCTGCTGGCGCGCCAGCTCGATGCCGCCGGCAAGCTGAAGGTGGGCGAGTACGCGCTGAGCAAGGACCTGACCCCGCGCGAGCTGCTGCTGCGCATGCGCGCGGGCAAGGTGCTGCAGCACCGCGTCACCATCATCGAAGGCTGGAACATCCGCCAGCTGCGCGCCGCGCTCAAGCGTGCCGATCCGCTGCTGCACACCACCGATACCCTCGATGACGCAGCGCTGATGGATCGCCTCGGTTTCGCCGGCCAGCATCCGGAAGGCCGGTTCCTGCCGGAAACCTACGTCTACCAGCGCGGCGACAGCGACCTGGACGTGCTCAAGCGTGCCCACGGCGCGATGGAAAAAGCGCTGGACGAAGCCTGGGAAAGCCGCGCCCCGGATCTGCCGATCAACACGCCCTACGAGCTGCTGACGCTGGCGTCGATCATCGAAAAGGAAACCGCGCTGGCCAGCGAGCGACCGCAGATTGCCGGCGTGTTCATGCGCCGCCTGAAGATCGGCATGCGCCTGCAGACCGATCCGACCGTGATCTACGGCATCGGCGCGGCGTACGACGGCAACATCCGCCGCCGCGACCTGACCACCGATACGCCCTACAACACCTACACCCGCTCTGGCCTGACCCCGACCCCGATCGCCATGCCCAGCCGCGACGCGCTGATGGCCGCCGCACAACCGGCACCGGGCGATGCGCTGTACTTCGTCGCGGTGGGCGATGGCAGTGGCGCGCACGTGTTCTCGCCCAGCCTGGACAAACACAACGCCGCCGTAGCCCGCTACCTGCAGCAGCTGCGCCAGCAACGCACCCAGGAGACTCCGGCGCAATGAGTTCCGCGCTGCTTCGCCATCCCCGTTTCGTCAGCCTGGAAGGCGGCGAGGGCGCGGGCAAGACCACCGCCATCAACGCCATCCGCGAGTGCCTGCGCGGCCACGGCCATGAGGTCGTGCTGACCCGCGAGCCCGGTGGCACGCCGCTGGCCGAGCGCATCCGCGGCCTGGTGCTGAAGCCCGATGCCGAGATCGCCGCCGAGCCGCTCAGCGCCGAGGCTGAGCTGCTGCTGGTGTTCGCTGCGCGCGCGCAGCATGTGCGCCAGGTGATCCAGCCGGCGCTGCAGCGCGGTGCCTATGTGCTCAGTGATCGCTTCACCGATTCCAGCTATGCCTACCAGGGCGGTGGCCGCGGCCTCGACCCGCAGTGGATCGCCGATCTCGAGCGCCGCGCCGTGGGCCTGCTGCCCGGCTTGACCCTGTTGTTGGATGTGGACGTGGCCGTCGGCCGTGCGCGTGCCAATGGCCGCGACCTGTGGCCGGACCGCATCGAAAGCGAGCAGGACGATTTCTTCCAGCGCGTGCGCGAAGTGTTCCGCGGCCGCGCACAGCAGGACCCGCAGCGTTTCGCGCTGGTTGATGCAGGCCAGGTGCAGGAGCGCGTGGCCGCCGATGTGGTTGCGCGTGTCGAGCGCTGGCTGCAGCAAGGGGAGGGCGCATGAGTACGTTCTCGCCCTGGCAGCAGCGCGCGTTCGACCAGACCGTGGCTGCACTGGATGCGGATCGGCTGGGCCATGGCCTGCTGATCTGTGGCCCGGCCGGGCTGGGCAAGCGGGAGGTGGCCCTGGCGTTGGCCGACCACGTGCTGGCACGCGGGGATGGCGCGCATGCCACCCGCACCCGGCAGCTGATTGCCGCCGGCACGCATCCCGACCTGCAGCTGATCAGCTTCATTCCCAACAAGAGCGGCGACAAGCTGCGCACCGAGATCGTGATCGAGCAGGTGCGCGAGATCAGCAACAAGCTGGCGCTGACCCCGCAGTACGGCGTGGCGCAGGTGGTGATCGTCGACCCGGCCGATGCCATCAACCGTTCGGCCGCCAATGCGCTGCTGAAGACCCTGGAAGAACCGCAGCCCGGGCGTTACCTATGGTTGATCAGCAGTGACCCGGCGCGCCTGCCGCAGACCGTGCGCAGCCGCTGCCAGCGCCTGGAATTCAAGCTGCCGCCGCGCGAGGAAGCGCTGGCCTGGCTGCAGCAGCAGGGCCACAGCGAAGCGGCCGCGCGCGAGGCACTGGATGCAGCACGCGGCCATCCCGGGCAGGCCGACAACTGGCTGCGCGAGGATGGCCTGAGCCTGCGTCGGGAGGTCGGCCGTGAGCTGGAACAGCTGGCTGCCGGCAAGGCCGGCGCGGTGGAGCTGGCGCAGAAGTGGTGCGCCGATGACAACGCGGCGCTGCGCCTGCGCTTCGCCGCCGACCTGGCGCTGGCCCAGGCCAGCACCGATGCCTTGACCACGCCGGAGCGATTGCACAAGCTTGCAGCCTGGTTCGATGCGGCCAACCGCACCCGCGACCTGCTGCGCACCACCGTGCGCGCAGACCTTGCGGTGGTCGAGTTGCTGCTGGCCTGGAACAAGGTGAACGAGCGGCCTGCCGCAAGGGGAAATCGATGAGTGCCAGCAACGCCCGCCAGGGCATCCTGTCCCTGGCAGTGAAGGACAAAGCCGCGCTGTACAGCGCGTACATGCCGTTCGTGAAGAATGGCGGCATCTTCGTGCCCACGCCCAAGCGTTATTTCCTGGGCGATGAGGTGTTCCTGCTGCTGACCCTGCCCGATTCCAGCGAGCGCCTGCCGGTGGCCGGCAAGGTGATCTGGGTGACCCCGGCCGGTGCGCAGGGCAACCGCACCGCCGGCATCGGCGTGCAGCTGGCCGATGGCCAGGAAGGCGAGACGGTGCGCCACAAGATCGAAACGATCCTGGCCGGCCTGACCGGTTCGGACAAGCCGACGCATACGATGTGATTCCGCTAGCGCCGGGCCATGCCCGGCGGCCCCTGGAAACGCGCGTGAACACGAATGTGAAAACTGTTGACGGTCTCTGAAAAGCCCCTATAATGAGCGGCTCAGCAACACACCGGGCGGTTAGCTCAGCGGTAGAGCATTGCCTTCACACGGCAAGGGTCACAGGTTCGATCCCTGTACCGCCCACCATGTTGCAGAACGAAAAAAGCCTCCAGCGATGGGGGCTTTTTTGTTGCCTGCGATTTACCCGGGCTGGTTTGCCACCGCTGTGATCGCATCGCCGAGACCTGTCTGCGCGGCATGCGCGATCTGGCGCGCGGCCAGCAGCAGACCATTTCGATGGAAGTCGCCGATCTGCTCGTCGATACTTCCGTCCACGCGTGCGCGCTCTGCCGCGTGCAGAAGATCGAGCACGGCGCTCAGTGCGGACAGTGAACGGCCGAGGGAGGCGAGGGTCTGTGCGTTGAGCCTCTGCGTGGTGCACGGCTGGCCGTCTTCGCCATCTCCCCTGCGGATCGCATCCAGGAAGGTGAAGAACATCGGCTGCGCGGGAGGGAACTGCTGCTCCTTCAGTGCGCACTCGATCTCGCGTGCGAGGTCTTCGGGAACGTTGCTGGCGATGTCGCCGATCAGAGCGTGCAGGCGGGGAATGAGGACGGTGTTGTTGGTCATGGTGGAACCCTCACTGGCATAGGGCCACCTTCCAAAGAGAAGGTGGCGGACGGTGCGGGTTGGCGTGCCAAGGCAGAAAAGCTCACTGGGAGAAAAGGCCTGGCGGATCTTGCGATCCCCACACACCGCCCGCCATTGAAGGCAGTCGGTGCATTCTCATTGCTGCGATAGAAATCGCAGCATCCAGTGAGCCTGTTCGTTTATTCGAGACGCCAATCCCGGCCAAGGCAACCTGCCTCGGCCCGGCGATCATCGAGTCGAACAATCACACTGGTCTGTAAGGAAATTTCGCAACTGCACCCGGGCGTACCGCGAGTTCCCCGATCTGTGCGTGACAGCACCCGCACGCCGTGCGGCGCATCACTGATGGCGTAAACCACCGGCCGCGCTGTCCCTGGGCTTGGCGTCACCCTGCATGCACGAACGTGGCGATCACGTCACTCCGCGCGGCGCATGCCATCGATGGAAGCAGAGGGTTCCATCCGTGCGCTGTCCCGCCGGCCTCGGCGGGCGTAATCTCGGCCCATTGCCGCGCCCCCTCCCATCCCTGGAGTGCCACCATGCCGCTCGCCCGTATCGATCTTCGCAAAGGTAAATCCGTCGAGTATCGCCAGCGTGTCGGCGAAGCGATCTACCAGGCCATGCGCGCCGCCGGTGTGCCGGAAAACGATCGCTTCCAGATCTTCCAGGAGCACGATGCCGGCACGCTGGTGTACGACCCGGGTTACCTGGGCATCGCCCGCACCGATGATTTCATCTGCATCCAGATCACCTGGAACGAAGGGCGCACGCTGGAGCAGAAGAAGGCGCTGTATGCCGGCATTGCCGATGGCCTGCACGCGGCGGTGGGGATCCGCCGCGAGGATGTGTTCATCAACCTGGTGGAAGTGAAGCGTGAGAACTGGTCGTTCGGTAATGGGGTGGCGCAGTACGTGAGTTGATGCGCGAAGAGCATCCACGCATGGTGTGGATCTACTGCGGGCAGGGCAGAGGCTGGGAGGCCAATCTGCGCTTGGCGTGGATCTACACTTCGCTGCCCACCTGCGGGGTCTGCTTGACCGCTGCGCTGCTGGCCGCCTTCACCGATTCGGCGCTGTTGGGTTGCTCGCACTCGATGCTGGTGCGATAGCCGTCGCTGCCGATGCTGTGCTCGGCGCGCTTGACCAGCCACTCGCCATCCACGCCATCGCGAAAGCCCTGCATGATCACCGTAGCCTCGGCCATCAGCGTCTCGCGGCCTGGAAGGCTGTAGCTCAGCGTACGCGTCTGCCGCGCCTGCTCGCGGTGCTTGGCGCGTGCTGCGGCTTCGGCGGTTTCGCGGTCGGCATAGGCCATGCGCAGGCGCACGATCGGCTCGCCGCTGCCCACCTTCACTTCCTGGCGCTGCGCGCCACGCACATCGCGGTAGTAGGCGATGGTGGTGCCGGCATCGTCGCGGGCGGCGATGGTGACGCGGTAGCTGCTGCCATCGGCCGGCGTAAGTGTCACCTCCGGAATGCGCTCGCCACTGGCGGTGGTCGATTCGCCACGTTTGACCAGCATCAGCCGGCCGCCGCCCGGTTTGGCGATGGCGTCGTGCTGTTTGGCCAAGCGCAGCAGCAGGTTCATGTCCGACTCCTGCGATTGCACCGTCAGCGGCAGCCCGATGGATGCCAGCGACGCACTTACCGCAGCGGTCAGGCCGTGTTCGGCGGCCATCCGCGTGACCATGTCGCCAATCGTCGTGCCTTTTTTCCACGTGCGTGTTTTCTGCGTCTGCAGATCGTTCTTGCCGCCTTTGCTGGTTTCAAACGGCGCGGCACGTGCGCGCAGGGTCATGCTGCCGGGATAGCCTGAAATCTCCACCTCGTCGCAGACGTACAGGCCCATTCGCCGCACTTCGCCGTCGTAGCCGATGAAGGCCTCCAGCTCCGCGCCCACCGGCGGCAGCTGGATCGGATCGTTCGGATCGTGGTCGGCCAACTGCAGCTCCAACGTGTCCGAGCTGTTGCCGGTCTCGTCGGTGATGCGCAGTGACTTGAAGCGCGACATGATCTTGTCGGTGATGTCCTGGCTGTTTGCCACCACGCGGAACGCAGGTGCGATGTTCAATCCCACAGCGAAACTCCCTTGCGTTCCTTGGCGGGGCGCTGCACGTCCGGCAGGACAATCGCCACGCCAGCCGTGAGCACCGCGCCGCGCGCGGCCAGGCCGGGGTTGGCATCGAACACCGCGCGCAGGATCGCCGGCGATTGTTCGCCATAGTGCGCGTAGGCAACGCGGTCGACGACATCGCCATCGCGGGTGTTATACGTTCGTGCCATCGCTGTGCTTCCGGAGAGTGAGTGTGAAGTCCTGCTTCTGGATCTGGCTGTCGACGGTGAACTCGCTGGAGGTGACGTCGATTTTCTCGATGACCCACAGACCCAGGTTGCCGCCCTTGCCGGTCAGCAGACGCTGCGGCTTCCCCTGGCTGGCCAGCTTGCGCAGTTGCGACATCTCGTTGCCAGCGCCACGGAACAGCGGGTAGACAACGCCCGGCAGTGTCATGGTGGCCGAGCCCGGGCCGGTGTACTGCAGTGCAGGCATCTGGCCGATGCGATCCTGGGCCTGCCAGCGGAAATCGTTGGACTGCTGGATCTGCTGGAATACGGCCGTGTTGAGGCTGAACTTGAAGCCGCCCAGCATCAGCAGCACCGGCGCGTTGCCGGAATCATTGCCCTTGAATTGCGACAGCAGCTTGTCTACTGCGCCGGTTACGAACTCGCGCTTCATGCTTAGTTCCTGTCTCCCAGGGTGGCGCGGGCCTGCACGGCCTGCTGGTGCTGCAGCGCATTGGCGGTACGCCGTGCCAGCGCCTCGCTGGATTCACCCGGTTGCTGGTGGATGGTGATGTTGTTGGTCTGTTGCTGCTGCACGGTGGTGGGGGTGCGCGCGGTGGCAGAGGAGGGCATCGGCGGTGCGGCGCGGCCTTGGGACGGCGCGGGCAATCCAGGTGCGCGGCGCTCCACGACGGCGCTGTGCAAACCGCCCACGGCAAGACGCACGGGTGGCATCGCGACCTTTCCATCCCTCACGGCGGCGTAGCCGGCGGCCGCGCCGTGGGCCACACCCACTGCCATACGCGCACCATCCACTGCTTTATCTTTGGCCATGCCCAGGGCGCTACCGACCTTGTCCATCACTCCGCCGACGAAGTTCATCAGCGGAGCCAGCTCGGCCATGATGTAGCCGATCGCCGCCGTTGCCTTTTCGGAGATCCAATCCCATACGCCGCCCAACGTGACGGAGATGAATCCAGCGACCGTACCGATGACATCACCGAGGAGGGAGATGGCTTCAACCACAACCCCGACTACCTGGATGACCAGACGGAAGTTGGCCAGCAACGCCGTGCCCACCAGCGAGCCGATCTCCGCTACGCGCGAGAGTTCGTTGCCGGTGTACTGCGCGGGAGCCAGCATTTTGGAGAGCCAGTCCCATGCCTGGCCCAGCAGCCCGCCGACCGCTTCCCATGCCGGGCGCAGCGGCTCGACGGCGCGCATCAGTTCGCCCATGGCGGCGGTTCCTGCGCCGCTGAGGCCATCCCAGACGCCACCGAGGAAGGCCTTGATCGGCTCCCAGTACTTGCGCACCAGCAGGGCGCCAGTGGTGATGGCAGCGATGGCGATGGCGATCGGACCGCCGCCGATGGCACCAACGGCGGTGGCGACCACGCGGAACCCCGATGCCAGGCGCATTGCCGTCGGACCGAACTGCCCCATCTGCGCCAGCAGGCTGCCGCCGCGGAACAGCTCGAAGGCCTTCTGCACCGCCAGGATCGGGCCCTGCAGGAACGTCCACGCATAGCGCACGCCGAGTACTGCAGTGCGCATGCCCATCAAGCCGACCACGACCTGGGTGGTATTGGCGATCAGCTTCGGGTTTTCCTGCACGAACGACGCAACGCCGTTCAGCAGTTCGGTCAGCTTCACCGCCGCCTCACCCACGGCCGGCAGCAGCGCGGCACCGAAGGCCTTGGACAGGTTGTCGACGGCGATCTTGGCGCCTTCGATCTTTTCCGGGTCGGTCTGCAGCTTGGCCGCAAAGCCGCTGTCGGTGGTACCCGCCGAGCTGTTGAGCGCCTTGTCGCGGATGCGGATGTACTCATCCCAGTTCTGGATCATCGGACGCACGAAGTCCTGCGCCTGCGCATCGCCGAACAGCTTGCCGATCTTCGCCTGGTCACCGGCGGTGGCCTGGATGATCGCCTGCATCGCCGCGTCGAACGGATTGCCACCGCTGCTCTGCGCTTCGCTGATGATCCTGCGCAGGTCCAGCTTGAAGCCTTTCTTGGCACGGGCCTGCAGGTCGGGCGAGAGGATGCTGGCCATGAAGCGTTGCATGTTGCCGGCCGCTTCGTCGGCACCACCGGCGCCTTGCCGGGCGACATCCAGCGCAGCGCCCATGGTGGCGGCGGCCGCGTTGCCGTGCATCTGCAGCGACTGGAATGCGCCGCCGAGCACCGGCAGTGCACCGGCCATGTCCTTCAGGCCCAGGCCACCGTTCCTGCCTGCCACCACCAGCACATCAAGCGCCGATTGCAGGCCGGCCGGATTGATCTTCAGTGCCTGCTGCAGTCCCGACGCCGCCAACGTGACGTCGTCGATGCTCTCGCCGGTAGCGGTAGTGGTGCGGCCGATCGCGCCCAGGCTGGATTGCGCGGTCTGCGCATCCAGTCCTGCAGCGACCAGCTGGCTGACCGCGCGCTGCAGTTCGCCCGCGCCTTGGTGGGTACGGCTGGATTCGGCCAGGATGGTCTGGCCCAGCGCAACGACCTGGGCGCGGGTCAGGTTGGCGGCGTTGCCGATGGCCTGGTTCTCGCGCGCGAAGCCGGCGGCGTTCTCCACCGGTTTGGCCAGCGTGGTGATGGCGCTGCCGAGCATGCCGCGCGCATCGCCAAACGCCGAGCCCAGCTTTTCGCGCTTCTCAAGATTCGCCGTGCGCTTGTCTTCGATCCGCTGCAACGCTTCCTGGGAAGCGCGCAACGCATCGGCCTCGGCACGCATGCGGGCGAACTGGTTGCTCGACCTGCCCATGACATTGAGCTTGCGCTCGAGCTTGTCGGCCTCATCGCCAAGGCGCTTCAGGCCATCGTTGCTGAAGGACAATGCGTCCTGCAACGACCGGGAAACCGAACCGCCGATCGTGATCGTTGTCGTTTGAACGTTACTCGCCATGTACCGGCAATCCCTGTATCCACCAGATGAACTTCGACACCCGCAGCGTCATGATCTCGCGCAGGCCCCAGCCGGTGTGGCCGGCCAGGGCGAGCGCTCCCTGCCTGATCTGCGGCAGGGTCAGGTGGTAAAAAGCGCGACGCCGGCCTGCAGGCGGGCGTAGTCGCGCAGCGGCATCCTGCGCACGTCATCCGGTGCGATCTCGCACAGGTTGGCGATCATGCGCACTTCGCGCTGGGCGTCAGTGCCCTTGTCGTCCTGGTAGCGCTCCATGTCTTCCACGGTCGGTTCGCGCATGCGCAGCACGGCGGTGTCCACGCCGTTGACCTGGCGCGGGCGGGAGAGGGTGATTTCGGCATAACCGTCGCGTTCGATGACGGTGTCGGCGGTGGTCTTGGTCTTGCTGGACATGGCTGTGTTCCCGGATGTCGATGAAGGTGCGGTGGATCCGGGGGCGCTGTGCGCCCCCGTGTACGTCGAAGCGATGCCGGGAATCAGATGCCCAGGGCGCCGCGGATGCCGGCCAGTGCGTCCACGCCGCCCTGGCGGGCGATCATGTTGGTCACGTCGATCTCCTGCACGACCTGCACGCCATGGGTCAGCTTGTAGTAGCTCAGTGCCAGGGAGACCTTGACCGTGCCCTTTTCGCCGACCTTGGTTTCGCCGCGGTCGAGGGTCTTCACCTTGCCGCGCATGTTGTGCACGACCGAAGTGACCGAGCCATCGTCGGCTTCCAGCGCCTCGCGGGCGGTGAAGCCATACTCCTTGCTCTCGATGACGTGGAACTTGGACATGATCTCCGCGTCATCGGAGGCGAAGGTGACCTCGGCGGTCAGCTTGTCGTGGCCGAGCACGATTTCCGTCGGGGCGAGCATGCCGCCGGCCTGGAAGTCCTCGGTCTTCAGCGACAGCTTGGGGGCGGTGAAGGACATTACGCTGCCGGCAAAGCCCTTGCCGTCGACGTAGAAGTTGAAGTTCTTGCGGATCTTGCGCGCCATGCTTAGAAGATCTCCGAGACGTAGTTGTTGTTCATGTGCATGCGGAAGGTCAGCTGCTCACCCGGGTAGGTCGGGGTGAAGTCGAAGTCCCAGTAGAAGCGGCCATCGGCCACGCTGTCGGCTGCGTTCAGTTCGGGGTCGATCCAGCAGTTGCCGCCCAGGATCGCGCCCTGCGTCTTCAGGCCGCGCAGGAAGGCATTGACACCCTCGCGCACGTCATCGACGTAGGTCTTGCTGATGCCGCGGTCGACGGCCCACAGGTGGGCAGCCTCCAGGCTGTCGGCGATGATGTCGGCGGTGCGCACCACGCACAGGAACTGCCACTTCGGATCGATGCTGGCGGTGCGGTTGCCCCACAGGCGGAAGCCACCTTCGCGGATGATGGTCGCCACGTTGGCCTGGTTCAGCAGGTTGGCGCGGCTGGTCGCATCGGACAGGCCGAAGTCGATCGCACGAGCGGTGCCGACGATGCCGTACAGCTCCTGGTTGGACGGCGATGCCCACCAGCCGCGTTCGTTGTCGCTGCGGGCGATGGCACCGGCCACGGCACCGGAGGCGTAACGGCTGACGATCGCTTCACCCTGCTGCACCAGCACGGCCGGATCGACCACGTAGACACGCTTGGAACCGGTCAGTGCGGTGGTGGTCTTGGCTGCATCGTCGTTGCTGTTCGGGCCATCCTTGATGATGATCGCGCGCAACTTGTCGGCAATGCCGAGCAGCTCGGCCACGACCGGGTTGGCCAGCACGGTGTCCGGACTGGCCGGATCGGCCGGGTGCAGGTGGGTGAAGCCCGGGGCGACCAGGATGCGCGGCTTCACGCCGACGATGGACTTGGCGGCGAGCAGTGCATGCACGCCGGAGTAGGCACCGGTCTGTGCGTTCACGCCGCCGAGCACGTTGGCCTGGGTGGCACTTTCATTGGCGCCGGTCTCGACGCGGATCACCACCACGACCGCCGACGACTGGTCGAAGATCGCATCCAGTGCGCCGGGCAGGGTACCGGCTTCGGTGCCGGTCTTGGCCGACAGTTTGGCGGCCTGCGATGGCGAGGTCACCAGGACAGGCGTGTTGATGGGGAAAGCGTCGGCGTCGGCCAGCGGCGCAGTGCCGACGATGCCGATGACGCTGGTGGATGCAACAGCGATCGAGCGCGCACCGGTGTCGATGTTGACGACCTGTACGCCGTGGAGAAATTCGGTCATTCGGAGAGGTTCCTCGGTGTGGTGGTGTGCCTGCAGACGCAGGCGACGGGTATATCTTCGGAAAAGGCGACGACGGCGATAATTGCAGCGGTGGCCCGGTGATCGATCAGACCCAGCCGGAGGCGCTGACGCTGGCGCTGAAGCTGGAGACCTGCGGGTTGCCGCCGGCACGACGCAGGTGGACGTTGATGCTGGTGGAGGCACTTTCAAAACTGGTGGACCTGGCCGGCACACTGACGGACACGCCTGCAGACTGCGAAGATGCCAACGAGGCGAACGACGGTGCACTGTTGCTGAAGTACGCCGCTCCCTGGTTGCTCACGCTGAACTGCACGTCGTACTCGGACGCACTGGCGCCGGCCGGAAGCCAGCGGCCGGAGGCAACCACGGTGTTGCTGTTGTTGCCGCCACCGGTGACGCTTCGACGGATGCTGTAGTTGCCGTCGGACAGCATGTCGATCGAGATCGATGCCGACGCTGAGCCGGTCGAGTTGGTCTTGGCGCTGTTGCCTGCCGAATAGCCCTGGCCATGGAACGGCAGGCGATAGCTGGCGCTGCCACGCGCCGCCCACAGGTTCGATACGTCCATGCCGCCAATGCGATAACCCACGTCACCGCGTTTGCTGCCGTACTGGATGTGGGCGTAGCGACGGCTGAGGTCGGTGCCGCCCAGCATCAAGCCGGAGTCGGCGGCGAACGGGCCCTCCACGTAGGAGTCGAACAGATCGTCCAGGTCAACACCGCCCGATGAGTATCCACTTGCCATGTCAGACGGCCGCCTTGATGGAGCGGACTTCGGCCGCGAGCTGCTGGATGGCACGGACCAGGACCGGAATCAGCTGGGCGTCCTGAACAGACGGAACTTTCTCACCGCGATAGTCGATGGAATTCTCGTACACAGCCTCAGGAATGATTTCTGCGAGCTGCTCAGCAATCAGGAAGAGCCGACGCCTTTCGTCCTTTACGAAGTCGCTGTTGTACTGGCCGCAGAATGTCTGGATCTTCTCGACTTCAGCCAGACCATAGGTCAAGGGAACCAGCGGACGGTCTGACTTCAGCTTGCGAGATGACGGCCTGTTGAAGCCCGCAGGTGCTTCCACAGCGCCGGACTTGGCGAGCCAGAACGATTGTCCGTAGCCGGCGAAGGTGAATACACGGTCGCCATCGGATGCATCACCATGGAAATCGATGTAACCCTGAGTCGTGGAGTCGACCTCACGGAACAGCCGCCAACGTGCGGACGACCAGCCATTTCCACCATTGACTGTGCGCAACAGCGTAGCCTTCATGCCGTCCACGTTTCCACCATGTGGAATGGCGCAATGCAGCGCCGTCTGACTGTTCCACAGACCAGTGCCCAAGGTGGGGGCAGCGATCGTGGTGTAACCAACAGCGCCGTCTACCGTCAGCTTCGACTTTCCGTTTCCTGCCAAGAGCGAGATCGATCCATTTGCGTTCCGGTTCACCAGGAACCCATTACGATCGGTTCCCGTGTTGAGCCCTGCACCAATCTCGATGTTCGCGACATCTAGATTGTCGTCATACAACGCAATGCGGCCGGCGGCATTTCCACGCATCCTTAGCGGGCCGCTCATGTCGCCGCCAGTGTTGCTGATCTTCGCCGCCGGGTCGAAGTTGCCGCTCGTCCAGATCGAGCCGCCTGCATTCAACGTGGTGGTATAGCCACCTGCGGAATTGGCGAAGGTGAAGTTCGCGCCGTTCTTGAACAGGTACGAGCTCGCGTCGCCCAGGACCAGCACGCCATCGTTGGCGACACCGTTCCAGCCATACGAGCGCAGCGAGTTTCCGTTCACAGCGACGTGGCCGGTGAACGTACCCCCCGTCTTGTCCATTTTGGTGTCCGGCGCAAAGTTCCCGGCATGCCACATCGCCGAGCCGTTCCAGCGCGGGGTATCGCCGTGCCTGATGGTCAACTCACCGTTCGCCGTGCGGTCGGTGTTGTAGACGCGCCAGATGCCGGTGTTGGCCCAGCCACCGATAAACGACTGTTCCGCGCCGGCCGAGCCGAAGCCAACCAGGGGCGCGCTACCGCCTACGAACTGTTGATCGGTGAAACTATTGGTTCCCTTGACCGCCTTGGCATCCAACACTCCCTGCAGCCCGGTCACATCCGCGATGACATGCTTGTGGCCGACAGTAGCGAAGTCACCCGCCAGGGCGAACGCGGATGCGTGCTTGCCATCCAGGGTATCGGCATCCAAGCCGTTGCCATGGCCAGTGTCCTTCAGTGCGGCACCCTTCAGCTCCAACGCGGTGCGTGCGGCGGCCGTGGTTGCGGCAGACAGCAAGGTCCTGGCCAGTGCAGTAGGCGCAGCAGCACCAAAGCGCTTGTCGGTGAATGCACGCAGGCCGCGCGGCGTCACCGCGCGCTGGGTGTCAGCCGCGTCTTCCGCTTCGGTGTTGGTGGCCAGCTCGACCACACCCAGAACCTCGGTGGTGGCCGGCGGGTAGATGAACTCGGCGTTGCCGAACTGGATCTGCGTGATGTCCACGTCGGTGAAACGCGCATCCGTGGCCAGCAGCAGCATCGACGCAGCCGACTTTTCCATGATCGGATCGGTCTGGCCGTAAGTGGCGAACAGCGTGCCGTCAGCCAGGTACAGGCCGAATCCGCGCAGCGAATAGGCGGTGGCACTGTCGTCGCGGATGGTCACGTGCAGCGTGTCATCGCCCACGGCCTGGCCGCCGAAGGTCGCGACCCGCTTGATCTCGCCTGGCAGCGCGGTCAGGTCGCCCGAAGGTGCGAATGCCGTGGATGTCAGGCCGATCTGGGTGATCAGAACGGCATTGGTGCCGGTGTTCGGCGGATTGACCAGCTTGGCGAAGCCGGCGTCGGTGATTTTCAAGCGCATGCGGGGTTTACTCTCCGATCAGTTGGATGCGGCGGAAGGCCGTGGCGTGTGCGGCTGCAAGCGCGCCGATTGCTGCGTCGGCCTGCATGCCCTGGGTGAAGGTGAAGTGCGATCGCACCGGCTTGGTGCGGGTGATCTCGCCGATGACGTCGTCGACGAACATGGCGGTGGCCGAGGTGCCGCCCTGGTTGGCAATGGTCATCACCGCTTCGAAGGTGTGCGGCGGTCCCTTCGGCTGCAGCTGCCACCACTCGCGGATCAACACCGAACCACCGAACGCAGCAACCACATCACGGACGCTGCCGGCGGTGCCCTTGCGGCGCTGAATGGCGATGGCGGCACGCACGCGGGCGCGCTTGACCGGTTCTGGCCAGTACGCCTTCCATTCGTCCACCGAGAGCGCCCATGCCAGCCAGGGCAGCAACGCGGCCGGACAGCGATCGGCGTCCCACAGGGCGGTGATGTCCACCGGCAGCGGGCGGGCAACGATCGCCCGCGACAGTGCGCGCTCGGCATGAGTGGCATTGGGCGGCAGCAGGTTGGCCGATGACGGCACGCGGACCTGTGCGTCGCCGTCGATGATCACGCCAGGGGCAGGTGCGGTTGCGAGCGTGACCGCGCTACCGCTGACGGAAGCGTCGTTCAGGCGCCGGCGTCCCTGCGCATCCGTGAGATACACGGCCTGCACCGTTGCCAGCATGCCGCCGGGATGGCGGAATACCTGGTTCTTCCCATCAACCGCGCCACGCAGACGCGCATTGACCAGGCGCGTGGTGGCCTCACTCATCGTTGCCACCATGCGCCAACGTGACGGCGGTGCAATACGTGGCCTGGGTGCGGTCCACCACCACGTCCGCGGCGGGGCTGTCGATCACCACGCGCTGTACGCCTTCGGCATGCAGTGCAGCGAACAGCCCCGAGCGGGTAACGTCGCGGCCAAGCCGATGCGATTCGACGATGTAGCGGTCCAGGCGCGTGCGCGCTTCGGCCAGCACAACCTGCGAGTCGGGGCCAGCGAAGGTGTACAGCGTGGCGGTGACGGCGTAGTTGATGATGCTCGCCGGTTTCACCAGCACGTGATCGGTCAACGGGCGCACGTCATCCGCGCTCAGCTTCGCCTCGACCACATCTAGCAGGCCCTGGGTAGCGGTGCCGTCCGCTTCACGCGACAGCACCGACACCACCACTTCGCCAGGCGTGCTGCTGGTGGCGCTGGCGTCCAGCACGCGCGGATCCGCGCTTAGTGCATGGAATACATAGGCACCTTCCGGTCCTGCCACGCTGAAGCCCTCCGGCCCCAGCTGGATGCGGCGACGGAAGTCCCCGTCGCTTTCATGGCGGGGAGGGATGCCCTCCTGCGGCTTGCCCGGATCGAGCTCCAGGCGTGCGATGCCGAAGAGTGCCGCCAGCTGATCCAGATCGCTGCCCACCGCGTAGGCGAGCATGACACCGCGCGCGGCATCGTTGACGCGCTGTCGATCGAGCAGACGCAGGTAGGTGCAGACTTCGAGAATCTTGAAGGCGGGGTCCGACGGCAGCAGCGCGTCGAACGTGGGGTCCAGGGCCTGCAATGCCGTCAGCGATTCATCGAACATGGCTTCGAAATCGAGCACTTCGATGACCGCCGGGGCCGGCAGCTGGGAGAGATTGACACTGGTGAACGAGCCGGATGCCACGGTTAGCGAACCTCGATTCCTTCGATGGTGATGGCCTCGCCGTCCGGCAGGTGGATCCCGGTTACTGCCAGGATCATCACACCGGGGGCGGGGAGGGAGACGTCGACGTTCTCGACGTGAAGCCGCGGTTCCCATCGCGCGAGTGCGTCGACGGTGGCCGCGATCAGGTCCATGCGCAGCGAGCGGTTGGTCGGCGCATCGATCAGTTCGAAGATGCGCGAGCCGTACTCGCGACGCAGGACGCGGGAGCCAAGGGGCGTGGTGAGAACGTCACGCACGGACTGGTGCAGATGGGCCAGCCCATCCAGGGATTTGCCGGTGTTGGCGTCGATTCCTCGCATGGTCTCTATCGTCGTGGAGTACGGGTTTTCAGGGCATTGCAGCGATGGCCCATCACGGCTGTGCAGGCGTGGTGGGTGCGGTCGCGCCCTGGGCGGTGTGTTTGTGTGACTTCAGGCTGATGGCGCCGGCCTTGACGTCGGCCGATGTGCTGATGTCCTTGCCCGCTGTGATCGCACCGGTGACGTCCAGATCGCCGGTGGCTTTGAGCACCGGCGTGTCGAGCAACACCGATTCGCTGGCATGCACTTCCGCGTTTGCGCAGTTGACGATGACCTTGCCGCTGCCGACGGTGAGGGTCAGCGTGGTGGTCTGGCGGTCGTACTCGACGAGGCTGCCGTCGGCGTACTGCGTGCGCTGCAGCTGGCGCGTGTCGGCGGGTGCGGGAAAGCGGTCCTGGTACAGGCTGCCGAGCACCAGGGCCTGGCCAGGGTCGCCATACGGGCAGGCCAGCATCACCTGTTCACCCGGCTCCGGTGCGCACCAGCTGCGCACGCCGGGTCCCGCACGGCGTTCCAGCCAGGGAATCCAATCGGTGAGCATGCCGTCAGCATCGACGCGCACGCGGCCGCCGGCTTCATCAAGTTCGCGCACGACGCCGATCATCAACAGGTTGCCGATCAGCCGGGCGTGTTCGGCGCTCATGGCGTGCCCTCCGCAAGCGGCTGGTAGCGCCGCTCATGGGTCCGGCCGATCTCCGGTGCGAAGCTGTAGGACGCGTGCGGTACCACGCCATCGCCGTCCTCCCAGGCATTGCCGCCCAGCGCGATGGGCACTGACCATTCCACGATCCACGTGCGCAGGTCGGGCTGCGCCGCTGCGGCATCCTCTGGAAGCGCTGCGATCACCTCGATCGCGCCACTGGGCGCACCCGGAAAGCGGCCGAGCTGATGCAGCCAGGTGGCGAGGTTTACAGCGATCCGGCGCAGCTGCAGGGCAGAATCGGCTGCCGCCGACTGCACGGAGATGCGTGCTTCAAAGCGCAGCACGGCCTGCAGTTGGCCGCTGCCATCATCGCTGTCCTTGCCGCGATCACAGCGGGTCATCGCCAGCAGGCAGGCGGGCGTGGGCGGCGCACCACTGTTGGCGTCGCGATAGAACTCGACGGTCGCCAAGTCCGCAAAGCGTGTTCGGATCGCCGCTTCGATGGCGGCGTGCAGCGCGTCGAGGGTGGAGGAAGGGGTATCGGTTGCCATGTCAGCTCATGCGATGAATGGAAGGAAGAACGCGACTGGCCGCAGCACGCGCTTTCTGCAGGCAGTGTTGCCATTGCCCGGGGCGCGGGACATTGCACGCGCGGCCGTGACGGGCCCGCTCAGTGCGGGTGTGGGTCGTGTCGGCTGGTGTTGCGCTCGGGGATGCAACCGACAGGCGTCAGCGGTGCTGCACCATTGATGGTGAAGCCGTGCTGGCTGCCGAGGCTGCACAGCAGGGCGCGCATCTGGTCGGCCAGTTCGTGGTACTGGCGCGCCACGGCAACGTGGTTGCGCAGCAGCGCCTCGTCGTCGGCAGCCTGCAGATCGGGCAGTTCCTGCGGTGCGTGCAGCTGTGCCGGTGCGATGCTGAGGTCAGGGAGGAAGAGGGCGGCCGGCATTGGCTTCGCGCCAGATGCGCACGAACTCAGCATCAGCATCGCCGCAGTCGCGGCGAGGAGTCTTGGCATGGGTATCGATGTCCTGTTGCAGGGTGGTGAACTCCTGGGTGCGCACGGACTGCATGGCCAGGCGCTGCGATTCAGCCTGTACACCGGCCTGTGCGTTGGCGTGGTCCTGCTGGCGCGCGGCGAGTGTGGTGTCGGCACGGCCGGTCTCCTGCGCGGCCTGTACGCGGACGGCGGCGAGATCCGCGCTGCGGTCGCGCAGCTCCCAGCCCAGCCAGGCACAGCACGCGTGGCTGGCAACCAGGCCCAGCAGGGCGATGCGCAGCCTCAGCGGCATCGGCATCACTGCAGAAGTCCTCCAGCGGCGCGATACGCGGCGCGCAGCGTTTCCAGTGCATGCTCCTTCTGCCCGTAGCCGGCGCCCGGCAGCGACGCCCAGATGCGCCGGGCGGCGGCGACTGCAGCGTCAAAGCGGCCCAGGCGGATCAGGTCGTAGGCGCCGCACTGCTTGAGCAGCGCCACTGCCGCGCGGTCCTGCGAGACCGGGCCGAAGTCCGGCAGGTCCAGGCGCGCACGCAGGTCGTCCCAGGTGCTGCGCAGGAACTGGTAGCGGCCGGCGGCGCTGGATTTGATGCCGTAGCGCGGCAGCGACACCAGTACGCGTGGGTGGTCGCGATGGTCATTGAACAGCTGGCCGCCGACGATCACGTCGTAACCGCGATCGCGGGAGCGCTGGCCGGGAATGTCGGTGCCTTCGGATAGGGCCAGCATGTCCAGGAACGCGGCCACGTTGGCGCCGCCGAGGGTGCTTGCTGTGGCGGCGGTCATGCGGCTGCTCCCGACCGTTTGCGCACCAGGTCCAGCAGCGCATCGATCTGCACGCTCTGCTGGGCGATCTGTGCGCGCAGGGCGCTGACTTCACCACGCAGCTGGCCGATCTCCTGGGCCATGGCCTCGCGTTCGTGCATCAGCCCATCGGCGCGTGTGCGTTCGGCAGACAGCTGTTCCTGCAGGGTGCGCAGGGTGTTGCTGGTGGCTTCATCGGCGGTGCGGTCGACCTTGGCCGATGACAGCCATTGCCGCAGCCACAACGAAACTGCGATCAATACCCCGGAGGTGCCGCCGAGGTACTTGGCCCAGTCCGGCACGCCGGCCAGCAGGTCGGTCTCGTTCATGCGCGCGCGTATCCCTTCAGCAGGGCCGGATGGACGGCCGGGACCGGCGCGGAGCGGGCACCGCGCACGGCGCGCTTGATGGTGGTCTGCGATACACCGAACTCCTGCGCGACGTGCTCACGGGGCATGCCGCTGGCCACTGCCCGGGCGATCTGCTCGCGGCGCTCATGCGCACTGGCGGCGTAGCAGGACGCCAGGAACAGCAGCTCACCGCCGAAGTGGGCGACCAGACGCTGTGCCACCTCCAGGCCAAGAATGTCGATCAGTCGATGCTGATCGGGCAGGGTGGAGGGTACGTAGACGATGACGCGGTGGCGTCCGGTGGTGCTGGAGGTGGTCGGCGGCCATGCACGCACCAGCGTGAGGGCTGCGGATTCGCCGATGACCTCGGCAAGGGTCTGGATGCTGTCGGGCAGGGCGTTCATGGAAAGGTTGGTCAGTGACATTGGTATCCACTGTTGCCATCCCGTCGATCACGTCAACACCTTTCATCTACTTTCGGGGCGCGCGACTGAAAGCATTCAGATGCGTGCGCGAGGACCGGCGAGTACTCGCATGCGCAGGTTTGCAATGCGGCCCTGCCATGCTATCCGGACTTGCCTGTGGTTTCGCTGGTTCTCCCGTACTCCTTGTCCTCACCTGCTGGAAACGGAGACAGGGCAATAGGGCACGGCAGGTACAGGGTGAGGACGGCCACGCTGTTGATGCTCGTGCCGGGTGCTTGAGTGTCTTAAACGAAAAAGCCCCGGACGATGCCGGGGCTTCAGGACTGCAGGTGGTGCTGGGTCAAAGGTCGAACACCAGGTTGCCGCCGGTCTTGCGCGGGATGTAGCCGGCATCACGCAGCCAGCGGGCTGCATTGACCTGGTCCATGCGCTTGACCGGGAAACGGTTGGCGAACATCAGGAAGCGTGCCACGGTGATCGACTCGCCCTTGCCCTTGAGCGCGGCCAGCGTCTCGATGAACCACGGAGCGGGGGGCTGCTGGCTGCCGGGGCGGGCATTGGTACGTGCCTGCCTGGCGGCAGTTGCCTCGGGCTGGGCGCTGGCCAGCGAGCACAGCGAAATGAAGATCGCATCCAGACTCACGATGTCCTTGCCACCCTTGGGCTGCGACTTGAACAACGCGATGGCCTTCTGGCGTGTCGACGTGAACTGTTCGACCTCCATGACATTTCCTCTTTGCGAAAGCGGTTGGGGATGCAGGGTGACGGCAGGTGCCGTCATTGTTGGGGGACGACCTTACATCATTTTCGCCGGTGATGGGCCGGAACCTGCGTTATGGGTGAGGAAGCAACGGTCCGGCCCGCCGCACGGTGGGGGCTCCGGCGCGGCTCCGGCAGGCCGTTCAGATCACGCCACGGCACATTAACTGGTCCAGTGCCATGCGCACCAGATCGGCCACGCTGCGGTCGTTGTGCAGCTCGAAATCGATCAGCGCGGCGGGCAGCGGCTGGACGCGGGCATGCAGGTCCACGCTGTCGTGGCCGGGGCGGGTGATGCGGATCACAACGCCGCCCTGACGGCGGATGGCGCGCGCCTCGTCAGCGGAATGGACATCGGGAACCAGGCCACCTTCGGGCAGGCGCGAGAACAACGAGCGTACCCAGAGCTCCGGATGGACATGCTCGCGACGACATCCGGCGCTGGCACGTGGCCGTACCGGGGCCGCGAAGGTGTCGCAGCGCAGGGCCAGCGCGGAGGCCAGGCCGTTGGCGAGGGTGTCCTTGCCTACGCCCCTGCCACCGGCGATGCCGATGTACAGCGGTGGCCGCGTCAGAGGGGCGGGGCGCAGCGGCACGCTGCCAAAGGCGGAACCGCAGCGGAATGCGGCCAGTGTGTCGGCAATCATGCGCTGGCTGCTGTCGAGCGAGGCGGGGATCATGCGGTAAGTACTCCTGGGGGAAGGCGCAGGCGCGTCGGCAGTCAGCACTCGCTGCCGGTGGTATTGCGGGCGCGCAGGATGCGCTGGGTGATGCGGCCACCGCGTGCTGCGGCGGCGATCGGGTCGAAGCACAGCATGGCCGTGGACGTGCGGCGCCCGGCGGCGAGGTGGGCGCGGATGGTCCGTTGCGATAGAACCGGTACGCGTTGATGGATCTGCTGCACGGTCAGCTGTTCGCCTTCGAAGGCGTGCAGGCGGGCGCGAGGCATGGCTGGGCTCCTGGAAGGTGGCGTGGCCGTTGCCGGTATCTTGCCTTTGCCGTATTTCTTAGTCAACACCTTTCATCTACTGTCACCCCTCGCCGGCGCTGCGGCTGCGCGGTGGCATCAGCCACACTTTCGCCCGTTCCTTGCCGATCAGCCTGGTGCGAACGTCATGGCGCTTGACCACGTAGGCTGCTGCCTCGTTGACGTCACGGCGGTTGGGTTTGTCGATGCCCACGGCAATGGCGATCTCGGTGGCGCGATAGGGCACGTTCCGCTGCTCGGCAGGCAGCGACCAGTCGAAGTGACGGTCGATCAGTTCGGCAATCGGCGAGATCGGCTCGTGTTCGCTGTTGGTGGCGTTCAGCGCGTCCAGCTCATCACTCGCCAGATGCCAGGTTTCGCCGTTGCAATAGAGCGCATGCGCTTCGGCCCAGACCTGTTGCATGTCGATCCGGGCGGGCTCGCCCAGCGCCACTGCATGCACGGTCCACCAGCGCGTATTGCCGGTGGCATCGCGCAGGAAGCGTTCGTCGTTGACACTGGCAAACAGGATCGTACGCCGCGCATAGCGCGACTCGGTACGCGCGTAGGGCCGCCGGATTTCATCATGGCTGCGGGAGATGAATGATTTCAATGCCGCGATATCGGTACGGCGGAACGTGGCATCGACCTCGCCCAGCTCGACGATCCACTTGGAAATGACCTGCTTGACGCTGTCCTTGTTGGCGGGGTCGAGCACCACGCCATCGGCGATCAGCTGCAGCTCAGCCGGTGCCAGCTGCCGCGCCCAGCGCGTCTTGCCCAGGTTCTGCTTCGACACGAAGGTCAGTACGCCGCGGGCAACCACGCCATCGGGCTCGAATGCGGCGGCAACGCCGGAGATCAACCAGCGTCGCATCAGGATCTCCTTCAGTACGCGGCCGTCGGCCATGCGTGTGGGCTGGGCTTCCTGCACTGTGTCGAAGAACGCCTGCAGGCGTGATTGCCCATCCCATGGCCGTGAGGTGATCCAGCTGGCGACCGGATTGTACGGATTGGCCTCGGCCACCTGGCACAGGTTGGTCTCGAAGCTGGCGACGGCCATCCCGGCGCGGTGCATGCAGTCCATCACTTCGCCGGCGGCGACCTCCTTGGCGTTGTCCACGGTGGTCTGCAGGCCGGGAACGAGGATTTCCAGATCCTTGCGGATGACGTTGTAGCGCACGATCACGCCGGTGCGCCGGCACAGTTCGGCCAGGTTGCGCGCGGTCGGCAACGGCCGGCCACGTGCGCTGCAGTCGGGGAACGGGGTGAAGGTGTCGAAGGCGGAGAGGTTGCCAGGCACCAGATAGCGCGCGGAAGCCGCTGCCGGAGCATCATCCTCCGTGGCCGCTTCATCCCCGGTGGCGGCAGGGGCGGGCATCAGCTGCGCACGCAGTGCCTCCATGCCTTCGCGCAGATGCAGGTCGTTGAAGTCGGTGGGGCGGTCATCCTCGCCATGCAGAACGGCGAACTCCGGCCATACCACGCGTGCGTCGATGTCCGCAGCGGCATGCGTTGCCTGGGTGACGCCGGGGTTGTCCAGCGGTTGCCGGGTCCATTGGTCGTTGTCGGCGCAGATCACCAGGTCTGCGTCCGGCATGGCGGTGCGCCATGCGCGTGCAACCGCGGCCAGGTTGCCGGCGTCCCAGGCGACCACCACGCACCAACCGGTCGCCTGATGGATGGATTCCGCCGTGGCGTAGCCCTCAGCGATGGCGATGGGCTGGCCGGACAGCGGCTTGCCGATGACATGGAAGCAGCCTTGTTTGCGGCCGCCCGCCAGGAAGTCCTTGTCGCGACCGAGCGCCAGGTCCATGCGTGGAAAGATCGCCTGCAGCGAGACGATTCGGCCCGCGGTATTGGTCACCGGGACCAGCAGTGCGTTGTCGACGTGCCGGAAGACCAGACCATCGCTGTTGCGCACCGGCCACGCCGCTACGCGCAGCCCGTGCGCCTGGATGCCCTTGCGCACAAGATACGGGTGGCTGGCATCGGCAGGCACCGCCCGGTTCCACAGGACATTGGCCGCCTTGGCCGCCGCGTCCTCGCTTTCGCGCTGCTGTCTTTCCCGCTCCGCGCGGGCGGCATCCTGGCGCTGCCGGATCGCGCGTTGTTCGGCGGCGGTCAGGGAGGTCGGCGACTTAGCGCACCAGCCCTGGCGCAGGCCGGTCCGCCAGCTGCCGAACTCGCCGGCGGGCACGTTGTCGCCGAACAGCACGGCCCAGCCATTGCGGGTGCCGCGGCGATCCCCTTCGACGTGGAAGCGCACCAGCGTGCCGTCCGCATTGAGTGCATCTCGGCCACGCGCATCAGGCACGATGCCGTGTGCGTGCATGGCCTGCAGGAATGCGGGAACGATGTCCTGCACTGGGTGCGGTGTATGCATTCGGCGGGGTCCCCTTGAAGCGTGGTTCGGTTCACAGCGGCCGGTTGTGGCCAACGTGCTGTGTGCTGCCCGCTGTACGCGGGACATGCGGCGGCTGCCCGGCGCGACGTGGCCAGTGGGTGATGGAAGGTGGTGACGTCATCATGGTGTCGGAGCGGGCTTGTTTTTGCAACACCTTTTGACACCTTGCATCCCTGGCTTCGCAGGGCGTCCTTGTCCGCGAGGGATCTGGAATGACAGTCGCAGATCGTTCTCATCGCAACGATGCGTCGCAGCCAGCGAGAACGCATTTTCCGATGATGCCGGTGCCGTTCGATACGGCCCTCCGCCCTCTCTCAACGCCCGGCCCGGGCCCCATGCACAAGGAGTCCGCATGTCTGAAAACGAACCCTATGAAGTACGCCGGTCCAATGCCGTGCTGATGCCGCGCACGACGGTCGCGACGTTCTCAATCGGTGCGACCACCCCCCGATAAAATACGACTGGCATGACGGACACCATCGACGAAGCGCAGGAACTGGAAGCGCGCCACCTGCAACGCGCCTTGGCCCAGCACGCAGTGCGGGCCGGCAACGTTGTTTCTCTCATACCTACTGGGGAGTGCCAAAACCCGGACTGCAGCGAAGACTTCGAAAACGATCCGGCCAGACTGTTCTGTGGGCCTGCCTGTGCCGAGCGTTTTGAAGCCATCCATCAACACCGCAACGCATAGGAACAGGGGACATGTCTCTGAACAGCAACGACGCTGGCTTCACCGAACGCATCGCCGGGGTATCGGCCGAGCTCGCTGTATTGATGAGCCTGGTGGAGCACCATATCCATCTGCAGTTGGCCGACCTGGCTGACTCCGGGGATGTGGATGCACAGGAGCGGTTCGCGGTAGCCGATCCGGAGCGCTGGTTGGAGAACGCCCGCAACAGCCTGCAGGCGGGCGTCATGTTCCTGGAACGCGCTGTGCAGCAACCGGCGCGGTTCTAGCGTTGCCGCCAGGGGACGGAAGGGGGCGGTCACACCAGGCGTCCTTCCGTCCCTCTCCGGCGATATCGGTACAGGGCAAGGATCAGCATGCAGTCGCCTGCGACACGATGTCGCAGGACGGGGGTGGCAACCCTGAACGTGGTCCAAGGTTGGCCCCGGGCTCGTAGAATGGCCGGGTGCGCCGTTCCGTTCTCCACCGCCGGTTCCAGACCCTGGCATGGCTTGCCATGCTGTTGGTGCTGTTTGCGCCTCTGGTGAGCCGCTGGCTGGTACATGGGCACATGGTTGCGTCTGCCGCACCGGTGGCGGCCATGGACCACGCCGCACACACCCAGCACGCGATGGCAATGCAGCATGGCGAAGCGAGACCGAAGCCGCCGGCCGATCCACACGCCGACCACGAGATGGGCGTGGACTGCGATTACTGCCTGATTGCCGCACGACTGATCACCCTGCTGGTGGCGGCGCTGCTGTTGATGATTCCGCTGGCACCAGTGTGCCGTGCGCTGCGCGGTGCGGTGCAGACGTTGCCGCAGCGGATCTGCGGCACGTTGGGAGCGCGCGGGCCACCGCTGCTGCTGGCCGTCTGAGCGCTCTGCGCACGCGCTGATTGATTTTCCCGGGTTGCCAGGCGTGGCCTGGCATTACCGCGTGCGCCCTTCTTTCTGCTGCCTCGCAGTGCGGGGCGGCCCAGCATGCCGTGAACAAATGAAAACAATCCCCAACCCTGCGCGTCTGCGCAGGGCCGCGCTGCCTGCGTTGTGTATGTCCCTGCTGTACACCGTGCCCGCCCTTGCCGACGATGCGGTACCTCCAACGACCCTGGATACCGTCCGCGTGGTCGATACCGGCAGCGGCTCGCTGTCCTCCGCCGCCAGTACCGGTTCGGTGCTCGGGCTGAGCGTGCTGCAGACGCCGGCCAGCCTGACGGTGATTTCACGCGAGCAGCTGGAACAGCGCGGCGATTCCAATCTCAACGACGCGATCATCCGCGCCGGCGCGATCAGTGCCATGCCCCATCCCGGCAACGGCCTGAGTGCGCTGTCCAGCCGTGGCTTCACCGATGGCGCCTCGGTGATGCGCCTGTACGACGGCCTGCGCCAGTATGGTGGTGTGGGCATCACCTTTCCGTTCGACACCTGGTCGGTCGAGCGCATCGAGGTGCTGCGCGGGCCGGCCTCGGTCATCCACGGCGATGGCGCCATCGGCGGCGTGGTCAACATCGTGCCGAAGAAGCCTTCGCGCGGCGCCATCGAGAATGAGGTCAGCGTGACCGTGGGCAGCGAAGATACTGCGCGGCTTGGATTCGGCAGCGGTGGCGCACTTACGCCCGTGTTGGCCTACCGCGTGGATGTCAGCGGCAACTACAGCAGCGGGTGGGTCGATCGCGGCCAGAACGGCGATGCCACGTTCTCTGCTGCGCTGCTATGGCAGCCACGAACGGATCTGCAGTTCACGCTGACCCATGCGCAGGGCTACCAGAAGCCGATGCGCTACTTCGGTACGCCATTGATCGATGGGCGGCAGCTGGGCGCGCTACGCCACGAGAACTACAACGTGGCCGACAGCGTGATCCGCTTCCGCGACCGCTGGACCCAGCTCGATGCGGCCTGGACGCCGAACGACAACGTGGAGTGGCGCACACGCGTCTACCAGATCGACAGCCAGCGCGACTGGCGCAATGCCGAGGCCTATGTCTACAACGGGCGCACCGGCTTGATCGACCGTTCCGGCAACACCCAGATCACCCACAACCAGGACCAGACCGGACTGACTTCCACGCTGCGCCTGCTGGGCAATGCGGGTGGGCTGCCGAACAGTTTCGCCGTCGGTTTCGATGCCAACCGTGCGCATTTCAAGCACACCAACAACACCTATGCGGGCAGCTCGGGGCCGGTGGATCCTTTCAACCCGGTGCCCGGTGGGTTCAGCAGCGACGCCCCCAACCTTCCGCGCTACCGCAACAGCGCCAAACAGGTCGCGTTGTTCGTGGAAGACCGGCTGGAACTGGGCGAGCGCTGGTCGGTGCTCGCTGGCCTGCGTCACGACCGCACCACGATCGACCGCAATGACCTGGTCAGCGGCCGGCGTGCGTTCTCCAGGACCTACAACAGCACCGGCTGGCGCGCGGGCACGGTCTTCGCGCTGCAACCAACATTGACCCTCTATGCGCAGTACTCGCAGGCGGCCGACCCGGTCAGTGGCCTGTTGATGATCAGCCCGGCCAATGGCGTGTTTGATCTGGCCACGGGCAAGCAGGTCGAGGTTGGCATGAAGCAGGCCTTTGACGGAGGCGAGTGGACGCTGGCGGCCTATCGCATCCGCAAGACCGGCCTGCTCAGCCGTGACCCGTTGCAGCCCGACCGGCGGGTGCAGGTGGGGGCACAGACCTCAAAGGGAATCGAAGCTTCGTTGAACTGGAACTTCGCTCCACAGTGGTCGCTGGATGCCAACGCGACCGTGCTCAATGCCGGGTTCGAGGATTTCCTGGAAGCCACCGGCACGCCGGCGGTGATCGTCTCGCGCGATGGCAACGTGCCGCCGAACGTGGCCGAGCGCCTGGCCAACGTCTGGTTGAGCTGGCAGTTCCAGCCCGACTGGAGCGTGGCCAGTGGCGTGCGTTACGTGGGCAAGCGCTATGCCGACAACGCCAACACGCTGCAGCTTCCGGGTTACGCCACCACCGACCTGGCCCTGACCTGGCAGGCCGCGCCGCGCACACGGCTGACCGCGCGCGTGTTCAACATGTTCGACAAGGCGTACTACGCCACGGCGTACTACACCAGCACGCAGTGGTTGCTGGGCGCGGACCGGCGCGTCGAGTTCAGCCTCGACCATCGCTTCTGAGGACGCAGGCCATGTCGTTGCGATCCACCGCCAAACGCTGGACCTACCTGACGCATCGCTGGCTGGGCATCGGCGGGTGCCTGCTGATGCTGCTGTGGTTCGTCAGCGGCATGGTGATGCTGTTCGTCGGCTACCCGAAGCTGACGCCAGCGGAGCGGTTGGCCGCGCTGCCCGCATTGGCCGACGCGCGCGGTTGGCAGGCACTTTCCGTGTTGCCGGAAGCCGTTCGACAGGCGCCCGAGCGGGTCGTGTTGACGACGCTGCGTGGCGAGCCCGCCTACGTGGTGCGCTCCGGCGCGAACATGGGCGCGTGGTCGGCGCTTACCGGACAGGCATTGCCGCCGGTATCGGCGCAGTTGGCCGAGGTTTCCGCCGCGCAATTCGCCGGCGGCCCTGCCTTCGTTGGCGCCATGCCGCTGGACGAAGACCGCTGGACGCATTCGCGCGCGCTGGATCCGCATCGACCGCTGTACCGCGTCGGCGTCGGTGGTGCGCAGCCCGATGATGTCTACGTATCCTCGCGGACCGGCGAAGTCGTGCTGGATGCACCGCGCCTGCAGCAGCGCTGGAACTATGTGGGTGCGTGGTTGCACTGGCTGTACTTCCTGCGCATGCAGTCGGTGGACCCGGTTTGGACCTGGACGGTGATCGTGCTGTCGGCGCTGTGCACGGTGGCCGCGATCAGCGGGGTCGTGGTCGGCATCTGGCGCTGGCGGTTTCGCGGACAGTACCGGTCAGGGTCGAAGACGCCGTACCAGGAGCCGTGGATGCGCTGGCATCACCTGATCGGCTTGATGGCGAGCGCATTCGTGTTCACCTGGATCTTCAGTGGATTGATGTCGATGAATCCGCTGGGGGTGTTCAGCAGCTCTCGCGCCTCGCTTGACGTGGGGCGCTATCAGGGTGAGGTGCCGATGGATACAGGTGCCATTGCCCAGCCGGCTGCAGTATTGGCCGCAGTGCACACGCCGCGGTTCGTGCCGGTCGAGATCCAGTGGCGACGCATTGGTGGCGAATTGTTCGCGGTGGTGCTGGATGGCAATGCCGGTTCGCGCATGGTCAGAGAGCGGGGCGGCGCACTGCTGGTGTCCACTGCGTTCGGTGCAGAATGGTTGCGGGGCAGGGTCGCGGCGATGTCCGACGCGGGGCTGCGCGGATTCACCATTCTGCAGGCGCCCGATGCCTACTTCTACCCACGCGCTGCAGAGGCGATGAACGGCGCCGCGGTACGCCGCTTTCCGGTGGCGATGGCTGATTTCGATGACGCTGAGGCAACCCGCGTCTATGTCGACCTGGCCACCGGCGATCCGCTGTTGACGCTGGGCAAGCGCGAGCGCGCAGGTCGCTGGCTGTTCTCCTTCCTGCACAGCTGGGACTTGCCGGCAATGCTGCAGCAGCACAGTGCGCGGCTGGTCGTGCTGCTCCTGCTCAGCCTGGCAGGCACCGCGTTATGTGCAACGGCAACCGTCATCGGTTACCGGCGGTTGCGCATGACATTCCGGCGCAAGCGCCGCCATGCGCATCACGCCCGCAGCCAGCGCGTCGACACTGCCACCAGCAACAGCGCCATCGCCACGCCTACAAAGGCGGCAATGAGGCCGAAATGATTGGCGGCGAAACCGATCAGCGCCGGGCCGGCAAGAATGCCGGCAAAGCCGAGGGTGGACACGGCGGTGATGGCGATCGCCCGCGGCATCCGGTTCTGGCTGCCAGCCAGCGAGAACAGCGCCGGTGCGATGGTGGCGCAGCCCGGGCCGACCAGCACGTAGCCGACCAACGACGCCTGCCATGGCGTGACCAGGGTGAGCACCAGCACGCCGGCGCAGGCGAGCAGCGCACCGACCACGATCGCCTTCTGCCGGCCGATGCGCTCCACCAGGTTGTCTGTGCATTGATGTGCAGGAGCGGGAGTTGGTGGCGACTCGTAGGGACGCCTGTACACACTGCGGCTGCAGCGCTGGTGAATCGCGCGCGAGTTGGTGCTGTCCATCGCCTTTCCAGCGCGGCATCATGGCAAGGCACCCGGCACGGAACCCTGCATGCCCTCCACTGTTCACCATAAGCTGCGCATCGGCGCCGATCAGTTCACCGGCCAGAAGGTGGTCGACCAGCAGTTCCTCGAATGCGATTTCTCCGGCGCTGACCTCACCGCCACCGAGTTCGTGAACTGCGTTTTCTACGATGCCGACACGCGCACCGGGTGCCGTTTCAGTGGTGCCACGTTGAAGGAAGCCAGCTTCCGCCAGTGCGACCTCAGCATGTGCAACTTCAACTTCATCAAGGCGCTGGGGCTGGAAATCAGCGAATGCCGCGCACAGGGTGCCGATTTCAGCAACGCCAGTTTCATGAACCAGATCACCACGCGCAGCTGGTTCTGCAGTGCCTTCATCAAGAAGAGCAACCTGCGCTATGCCAACTTTTCGCGGGTGACGCTGGAGAAGTGCGAGCTGTGGGAGAACCGCTGGGACGGTGCCAACGTGAGCGGCGCCAGTTTTGCAGGGTCGGACCTGTCCGGCGGCCAGTTCGATGGCGTCGACTGGAATTCCGCCAACTTCACCGATTGCGACCTGACCAACTCCGAACTGGGCGAACTGGACCTGCGCAGCACCAACCTGCGTGGCGCCACGCTGGATGTGCAGCAGGTGGCGCTGCTGATGCAGCGGATCGGCATCACCGTGGTGCCATGAGCGTGCGTCGCGGCGCTATGCCGGTGTGGCCGGCGCATGTGCCACCCAGCCCCTGAAGCTGAAGCCGGCGTAGAACAGTTCCACGTTCTCGAAGCCGGCCTCCTGCAGCAGCGCCACTTCCTGTTCGGCTGAGAGCAGCGGCAGGCGTTCGGCGATCGCCTCGGCCGCGCGCTGTGTATCGGCACGTGGAATGCCGGAAGCCTCGGCGAACGCGGCGTAGCGCTGCAGCCAGCGATGCTTGCCGGCCGCGTCCTGCGGCACGCTGTGGTGCGCTACCACCAAAGGCGCACCTGCACGCAGCCGTTGCCGCAGTTCGCGCAGGGTGCGCAGGCGCTGTTCAATGGTGAGGAAGTGCAGGGTCAGCAGGCAGGTGGCGCCGTCGAAGACGCTCTGCGGGGCATCGTCGATGTAGCCTTCCAGCAGCGTCACCTGGGCCATCAACGGCCCCAGGGTCTGTTCGGCCAGCGCCAGCATTGGCGCGGCAGGATCGACGCCGAGCATCCGCCATTGCGGGTGCGCTTCTGCGAAGGCCTTGAGTTCCAGGCCGCCGCCTGCGCCGAGCACCAGCACCTGGCCATCATCGGGTACGTGTTCGGCCAGCAGCAGGTGGCTCATCTGCTGCAGTCCGAGGAAACCGGGTACCTGCCGCAGCGGGCCCTCCGCGTAGCGGGCCACGGCGTGGGGATCGGAGAAGGACATCGGAAGGATTCCTGCGGCAATGGCGAACATCCACTTTACCGTGCCCGGCAAGTGTCGATTGCACAGTGGCCCGCCTTTGCTTGAGGTCTGCGCCTGCATGCATTGAAGAGATCGGGAATGGACCCTCGCAGCCCTTCGATGCCATCGGCGGAAGCCTTTGAACTGGCGCTGACAATGCTGGGACGGGAGGGCGTGGATGAGGAGCAGGCCGAGCGGGCGCTGCTCGCGCTCGGCAGCGAACACTGGCAGATGCGACGCCTGCTGGTGTGGTTGCCTGAAGCCTTCGCCATGGCCCTGATCGGTCATATGGAACTGGGCGTGCAGCTGCCCGGTACCTTCACCGCCTCCGACGCACAAGGCGAGCTGCATGAACTGCCGCTCGACCGTGAGCCTGTATTCGCTGCCGGTCTCCAGCGCGCCCTGGCCATGTGCCACGAAGGGCCACGCGCCGCGTTCCGGGCGATCTGCCAGCGCAGTTCGTCGCTCAATGCGATCGACAACGCCTTGAATACCGGCGCCGATCTGCAGGGCGCCGCGCTTTCGGGTCCGGAGCTTCTGGACATCCCGGCAGAGACCTACCTCGCCCATTGAGCCCGGGGTTTTCAGAGCGCGGGCTTCATCCCGTCTGCTTCCAGGCGATACAGGCCGGTCAATCGCCAGTCATCGTGTACGCGTCTGCAACGCCTTCCCAAGCACCTGCCAGATCTTCGGGTCCTGGCACTGCGATACATTGAAACGCACGTAGTCGGCAGCCCGCTGCGACTGGCTGAAGGCATTGCCCGGCGCCACCACGACGCCTTCGCGCAGGCACTGCCTGGCCACCGCCGATGCATCACGACCATCGGGCAGCTGGCACCACAGGAACAGCCCTGCATCGGGTTGCAGCCATGGCGTGATGCCCAGCTTCTGCACCTGCCGCAGCGTGTGCTTGCGCGCATCGGCCAGGCGCGTGCGCACCGCCTGCATGTGGCGGCGGTAGCCACTGTCGGTCAGTGCAATTTGCATCAGGTGCGCCGCCAGGTGCCCACCGCCGAAGCTGGTGGCCAGCTTCAGATCGGTCAGTGCCTCGATCCAGTCCGGGCGCGCGGCGATGTAGCCGCAGCGCGATGCCGCGGAAATGGTCTTGGAGAAGCTGCCGACATGGATCACCCGAGACAATCCATCCAGCGCCGCCAGCCGCGGCGCCGGGCGCAGCTCGAAGTCGGCGAAGATGTCATCTTCGATGATGATCAGTTCGCTGTGTTCGGCCAGGCCCAGCAGGCGGTGTGCCGTGGTCGCCGACAGCACCGCGCCGGTCGGGTTGTGCAGCCCGGCGTTGGTGATGTACAGGCGTGGCGTGTGTTCCTGCAGCGCGCTGGCAAACACCTGCAGGTCCGGCCCGGTGTGCGTGTACGGTATGCCGATGGCCTGCACCTGATGGGCCTTCAACATCGCGTGGTAATTGAAATAGCTCGGGTCGTCGACCAGCACGCAGTCACCGGGCTTCAGCAGGAAGCGGCAGATCAGGTCGACCGCGTGCGTCCCCGATTCGGCCAGCAGCAACTGCTCCATCGACGCGTCGATGCCCAGCGTGGCCGCGCGTCGCTGCAGCGTCTGCCGCAATGCCGGCAGGCCCAGCGGTCCTGCATAGTCCACCAGCTGCGCGGAGTCGGCGCGGGCCATGCGGCGCAGGCCACGGCGCAGGCCATCGTGGTACAGCCAGTCGCTGGGCATCCAGCCACAGCCGGGCTTGAGGTGTCCCGGCGGGGTTTCCAGCGATTGCCGTGATACCCACAGCGGGTCCACCGCGCGATCCAGCCGCGGTTCCATTTCGGCCAGCGCCAGTGGTGCCGCCGGGCCAGCCACGTAGAAGCCGGAGCCGGCGCGCGCGGTGATCACGCCTTCGGCGGCCAAACGTTCGTAGGCCTCGACCACGGTGGACACCGAAACGCCCATCGCCGTGGCCTGCGCGCGCACCGAGGGCAGGCGGCTGCCCGGGCCATCCAGGCGCGAACTGATGCGGGAGCGGACGGCGTGGATGACGCTGTCGATGCGGCTGGGCGGTCGGGACATGCGCGTGACTGTAAGGGGATTGTGGGCAGTACAGTTACTTGTGACTGTACTGGATTGTAGCTGTGTATCGCCCGTGCCCGGTGGCCCAATGACGGGCACGGCCGGCCATTGCCCGGCAATTCTGGAGCAGGGTGTGGAACGGTCGGCAAGCGGGTGGATCAATGGCTTCATCGGTGTGGTGATCTTCGCCGGCTCGTTGCCGGCCACCCGCCTGGCAGTGATGGAGCTGGACGCCAGCTTCGTCACCGCCGCACGCGCCAGCATCGCCGCGTTGCTGGGGCTGGTGCTGCTGCTGGCATTGCGCCAGCCGCGCCCGGTCAGAAGCGATCTGCCCGGTCTGGTGCTGGTCAGCCTGGGCGTGGTGGTGGGCTTCCCGTTGCTGACCGCGCTTGCCCTGCGCCACGCCTCCTCGGCACACACCATCGTGTTCCTGGGCCTGTTGCCGCTGAGCACGGCGGTATTCGGCGTCCTGCGCGGCGGTGACCGGCCACGCCCGGCGTTCTGGGTGTTCTCGCTGTTGGGCAGTGCCTGTGTGGTCGGCTACGCCGCGCGCAACGGCATCGAAGCCTCTCTGCAGGCCGACCTGTTGATGCTGGCAGCGATCGTGGTGTGCGGACTCGGCTATGCCGAGGGCGGCCGCCTGGCCCGGCATCTGGGTGGCTGGCAGGTAATCAGCTGGGCACTGCTGCTGGCATTGCCGGTGATGCTGCCGCTGATGGTGGCGATGCGCCCGTCCTCGTTCACGGCGGTCGCCGCGTCGGCCTGGTGGGCGCTGGGGTACGTGGCGGTGTTCAGCATGCTGGTCGGTTTCCTGTTCTGGTATCGCGGCCTGGCCCAGGGCGGTATCGCTGCGGTCGGCCAGCTGCAGCTGCTGCAGCCGTTCTTCGGCCTGGCGCTGGCGGCGCTGCTGCTGCACGAGACCGTCAGCGCCGGCATGTTGCTGGTGACCGTGGCAGCGGTGATCTGCGTGGCCGGCGCCCGCCGCTTCAGCCGATGACGCGCGATAGCGCCGGCGTATCGTGGCGTGCCGCCAACAGTATTGGCCGGGGCCGGCGCGCCTGGTTGAAGCTGTGCCGATGAAACCCAGTTCCAGTATCTCGTTCGAAGGCCAGGTGGGCCTGGTAACCGGTGCCGCCGGTGGCCTCGGCCTGGCCTACAGCCGCCTGCTGGCCCAGCGTGGCGCGCACGTGGTGATGCATGACGTGGGCGCCGCGACGGACGGCACGGGTACCGATCCGCAGCGCATCGCCCAGGCGGTGGCGGCACTGCATGCCCAGTGCCTGCCGGTCGAAGCCGCCAGCGGCCCCATCAACCAGCGCAGCGGTTGCCACGCGCTCGTGCAGGACATCCTGCAGCGGCATGGTCGCCTGGACTTCATCATCCACAACGCCGGCTGGGTGGCCTACGCCGGTATTGAAGTGGTGGAAGACGATGCGCTGGAGCAGATGCTGTGCCTGGCGGCGAAGACACCGCTGTGGCTGGCACAGGCGGCATGGCCTGCGATGCGTGCTGCCGGCGGCGGCCGCATCGTGCTGACCACCTCCGATCGCGCGCTGTACCCGCAGTATGCGCAGCGCGGCCTGTGCGGCTACGCGATGGCCAAGCTGGCTGCGCAGGGGCTGGTCAATGTGCTGGCCCTGGAAGGCGCCGAGCATGGCATCGTGGTCAACGCGGTGTCGCCGGTGGCCAAGACCCGCATGTGGGGCATCGACGGGGAGCCGGATGAACTGCATCCAGAGGCGGTGGCACCCGGGGTCGCCTTCCTTGCCTCTACGCGGTGCCGGCAGGGGGGCTGGACCCTGCGGGCCAGCAACGGCCAGTTCCATGCATTGCGATTGCAGGAAGCCGAACACGTGGCCTATCCGCGCGACCTGCGTGCGGTGGCAGCGGACAGCATCGAATCGGTGGCCCTGCAGTGGCCGGTCATTGCACGGCCGAGTGTCGATGCGCGCGGTTGAACGCGTACCCTAGGCAGGTCTCCCCCTGCCTGCGATGAAATGATCGATCTGCGCCTGCTCCGCCAGTTCGTGGCGGTGGCCGAAGAACTGCACTTCCATCGCGCTGCTGCACGCCTGCACATGTCGCAGCCGCCATTGACGGCGGCGATGCGGCGCCTGGAAGACGAGGTGGGTACCGGGCTGATCGTACGCGGCAACCGCACGCTGGGCCTGACCGCGGCGGGGCAGACGCTGCTGGTGGAGGCGCGTGCAACCCTGCAGCACGCCGAACAGGCGCTGCAGCGCACGCGGGAAGCGGCGGCAGGGCAGACCGGCAGCCTGCGCGTCGGCTACGTCGGCAGCGCACTCTATGGGCGCCTGCCGGCACTGATCCGCCAGTTCCGCCATGCGTTTGCGCAGGTGCAGCTGCACCTGCACGAAGCCACCTCGCGGCAGCAGCAACAGTGGCTGCGCGAGGGGCGCATCGACCTGGGTATCCTGATTCCGCCGATCATTTGCGCAGAGCTGCATCTGCAGGCGTTCGACCACGATCGACTGGCCATTGCCCTGCCGCGCGCGCATCGGTTGGCCGCACGGCAACGGCTGGACGTCGCCGCGCTGGTGGACGAGCCGTTCGTTTCATGGCCATCGGCCGAAGGCATCGGCTTCCACGCGCAGGTGCTGGGCCTGTGTACTGCTGCCGGCTTCACGCCACGGGTCGTGCAGGAAGCGCAGGGCATGCACGCAGTGCTGTCGCTGGTGGCCGTGGAAGCGGGCGTGGCGATCGTGCCGGCCAGCATGGCCGGGTTCCGTCCCGAAGAAATCGTCTATCGACCACTGGATGGCGGCAGCGCTGCGTTCGAACTGCAGTTCTGCATGCGCCCGGAATCGCCTGCGCCGGTGCTGCAGAATTTCCTGGCGATGGCAGCGCAACCGGTAGTGTCGTGATTGCCAGCTGAGCATCTGTGCTGCGTGCAGTGGTGCGACGCTGATCGGCGTCGTGCATGCCTGCGGAGTGTGACTCGTCCTGCAGTTCTGCCCTTGGAAATCGCACCTGCGGCAAGCCTGATGCGCGGGCGCGGACAACCCCTACATACCGCCTCGGCGACAGCAATCAGCATGCCCCCGTCGGCCATCATCGGCCGGCTGGGATTGGCGTCCCACAATCAACTCTGGCACGTGATCGGCAGGCGCACGGATGGCGCCTGCGGATCTCGTGACCCGCTGTCCGTGGTGGGCGATGTGTGGGGATCACAATGATCCGCCGGTCAGTCCCAGAGTTGTCCGGTACGCCAACCCGCATCGCCCGCCGCCTGTTCGTGGTCAGCCACGAATGCGCTGATGGCGCTTGCCTCGGGGGTGGCAATGCGCGTCGTGCATGGGGAGTGGCGGCGGGCGGTGCATCTATCTGCTCAACGGGGACGGGTGAACGGATGTTCGGCCATGCAATCGATGATGCCCCCGGGCCACGCCCATGGCACCGATCGCAACAACCAGCAGCGCTTCCATGTTGTTGCAGGTCATTGCCGTAGCCAGGGCGGCACCGGCGTCGCGATCCACGCCGGGAAGGCTCCAGGGCTGCGCCGTGCCGGTGGTCGGGACGCGCAAATGCAGCGCCTGCAGTGAACGCAGTTCCACCAGCGACCGGCGCCAGCGGTGTGTTTGCAGGTGGCCGGCGCTGCGCACAGCTCGAAGTGGAAACTGCCGAGGCGACGCGACATCAGGCTGGAATCGGCCAGTTCACTGCTGTGTATCACCGCAGACAACCCTTTGCTGACTACATCCACGAGGCGGTCATTGAAATCAAGTTCCAATTGCACCTGAGGGTAGCGCTGCTGGAGGCCTGGCAGCACCGGCGGCAGAAAACGGTAGCCGATGGTGTGCAGGCCAATCGGCAGCAGGCCGCGGCGTCGCCAGCTCGGCCTGCGGATGCTGGCGCTGTCCGCGCCGACGCAGGTGCTGCCACTGCTCGCCGCGCGCTGTGCCGGCCGGATGGCAAGCACCCGCTGTGTGTGGAGGGGGTGCTGCTCCGTGCGCTGGGGCTGTCAGCACTGACCGCAGGCGGTGCTCTGCAGCATATGCTGCTGCGGCGGTCGTCGGCCGTTGCCGTGCTCGGAACCGGCAGCTGATGGTACCGGGGCTCCGCTCAGGGCAGACCATCTGCGGCGCCGCGGATGCTCATCCAGGCGCCGCCGCCGGGCGCGCTGCCGGCGCGGACACGGAAACCGTGCAGCCCGGCAATGGCGGCCACGATCGACAGCCCCAGGCCAAAGCCGGGCCCTTGCCCGGCACTGCTGCTGCCGCGGAAGAAGCGCTGGTAGATCAAGGTGCGGTCCTGCGGCGGGATGCCCGGCCCGTTGTCGATCACATCGATCCGGGGCGCGCCGTGGTCGTCCATCGCGCGCAGCAGGATGCGCCCGTGCGCAGGCGTGAACTGCAGGGCGTTGGACAGCAGGTTGGCCACCGCTTCGAACAGCAGTTCGCGGTCGCCGCGCAGCATGCCGATCTGCGGCGCCACCTGCAGCTGCAGATCCTGTTGCTTCTCTTCGGCCAACGGCAGGTAGAACTGGTGCAGCTCCTGCAGCAGGTCGGCGATGTCGACCTCGTCGAAGGCCGAACGGCGCTGGTGGCTTTCCAGCTCGGACACGCGCAGCAGGGCGGCGAAGCGCGCCATCAGCATGTCGGTCTCCGCCAGCGCCTTGTCCAGCGGGTCCGCATGCGGGTCGTGTTCGTCCAGACCCACGCGCATGCGGTAGAGGTGTGCACGCAGGCGCGTGAGCGGTGTACGCAGGTCATGCGCGATGCTGTCGCACACGCCTTTGACCTCGGTCATCAGCTGTTCGATGCGTTCCAGCATGGCATTGACGATGCTCGACAGCCGATCGATCTCATCGCGTCGGTTGGATACCGGCAGGCGTTGCCCGAGGTCGCCGGCAATGATGCGGTTGGTGGCCGCTTCGATCTGCTGGATCCGCTTCAATGGGCGCCGGCGCAGCAGATGCCAGCCCACCAGCCCGGGGATGACGGTCAGTGACACGCCCCACAGCAGTGCATCGAGGATGATGCTGTTGACCGCCATCAGCTTGCCGTTCTGGCGCACGAACACCAGTGTCCGGCCATCCCGGGTCACCACGCCGAGCGCGCTGCCACCGCTCTCGTGGCGGCCATCGACCAGCGTCCAACCCGCTACCTGGTGCGAGTTGCCATCCAGCGGCAGTCCTTCGGGGATGGCCGTCAGCGGGCCCGCCATCGCCACGCCGGCCTTGTCGAACAGCCCGTACGTATATACCTGGTGCAGGTCGAAGCGCTGGCTGTCGCGCAGCGCGTCATCCAGCGCCGGGCCGTCGAAACTCATGAACAGATGGGCGCGCTGCTGCAGGCCCGATTCGGTCAGGTCGTTCAGGTAGTCCGAGATGCGCCAGTACATCACGCCCAGCAGCAGGCTGGACCAGGCCACGAACAGGATGCAGTACAGGCCCAGCAGGCGGCTGCTGGATGATCGCCAATGGTCAGGATTGCGCGTCGAAGACATAACCGGTTCCACGTACGGTCAAGATCGGCTGCGGCCGGCCGGGTTGTTCGATGCGTTTGCGCACCCGGCCGATATGCACGTCGATCAGGTTGGTGCCCGGGTCGAAGTGGTAGCCCCAGACTTCCTGGAACAACATGGTGCGGGTGACCACCTGGCCGGCATTGCGGACCAGGAATTCCAGCAGCTTGAACTCGGTCGGCAGCAGGTTGATCTCCTGGCCGCCACGGCGCACCGAGCGGCTCATCAGGTCCAGTTCCAGGTCGCCGGCGCGCAGCACCTTGTCGCTGGCAGCGGCCTGGCCCTGGCGCCGGATCAGCACTTCCACGCGCGCGGCCATTTCATCGGAGGCGAACGGCTTGGTCAGGTAGTCGTCGCCACCTGCACGCAGGCCACGCACACGTTCATCCACGTCCGACAGCGCACTGATCATCAACACCGGCGTGGCGATGCCTTCATTGCGCAGCGTGGTGACCAGGGCAAGCCCGTCGATGCCGGGCAGCATGCGGTCCAGGGTGATCACCGCGTAGCCGCCTGAACGTGCCAGCGCCAGGCCACTGCTGCCGTCGCTGGCCAGGTCCACCTCGAAGCCGTGGC
Organism: Stenotrophomonas sp. DR822; assembly: GCF_019793815.1. Taxonomy (NCBI): domain Bacteria; kingdom Pseudomonadati; phylum Pseudomonadota; class Gammaproteobacteria; order Lysobacterales; family Lysobacteraceae; genus Stenotrophomonas; species Stenotrophomonas sp. DR822. The sequence continues at coordinate 1,701,026 of NZ_CP081826.1, read as the reverse complement.
TGCGCAGCTCGGTGGCGATTTCCTCCGCGGTGACAAGGTCGTCCTCGATGGTGAGTACGCGCGGCATGGGCCACTTTGCAGATTGGGACCTGCGCATCCTCGCAACCACGGGCGTGCACTGCAAATGAAAAATGTTTCATGCGTTTTTCGCTGGATCGCGGCGCGCTGTCTTCTATATTCGGCGCCGAACGCTCCCCCCGCGCGTGGAACCTGCTGCCGATGACCCTTCCGTACTTCTCCGTGCCTGCCGCCAACTGGTGCCGGTCGCTGCTGGTGCTTGCCCTGGCCAGCCTGCTGGCCGGCTGCGGCAGGGACGCACCCAAACCAGGCAAGACGACGCCGGAAGTGACCGTGCTGACGCTGCAGAACCAGACGCTGGCGCTGGAGCAGGAACTGCCGGGACGCACCATTGCCTCGCAGGAATCGGATGTGCGCCCGCAGGTGGACGGGGTGCTGGTGAAGCGCCTGTTCGAGCAGGGGCAGCTGGTGAAGGCCGGGCAGCCCCTGTTCCAGATCGAGCCGGCGCTGTACCAGGCCGCCCTGAACGAGGCGCAGGCCAACCTGAAGACCGCCGAAGCGGCCGCCGTGACCGCTCGCCTGCGGGCGCAGCGGATGCAGGCGCTGGGCAAGGACCAGCTGGCCGCGCGCCAGGACGTGGACGATGCCATCGCCAGTGGCCAGCAGGCGGCTGCGGCCGTGCAGGCTGCGCAGGCAGCGCGCGATACCGCCAGCACGCGGCTGGGTTTTGCCACGGTCACCGCACCGATTGCCGGTCGCATCGGGCGCGCGCTGTTCACCCCGGGGGCACTGGTGACATCCGCCCAGGCCGATCCGCTGGCGCGGATCCAGCAGGTCGACCCGATGAACGTGGACATCACCCAGTCCAGCAACGAGTACCTGGCGCTGCGTCGCGCCATTGCCGAGGGGGGCGTGCAGGCCAACAGCGCGCCGGTGCGGCTGCGCCTGTCCGATGGCACCGACTACCCGCTGCCGGGCACGCTGGAATTTGCCGACATCGATGTGCAGCAGGAGACCGGCAGCATCACCCTGCGCGCGCAGTTCCCCAACCCCGAGGGACAGCTGTTGCCGGGCATGTACGTGCGCGCGCAGGTGGGCCAGGGTACGCAGCAGCAGGCGCTGCTGGTACCGCAGTCGGCGGTGGACCGCAGTGCCAAGGGCGAGGCGCAGGCGTGGCTGGTCGACAGGGAGGGCAAGGCGCGGCTGCGCACCTTCCGCACTGCCCGCGCGGTGGGCAACCAGTGGCTGGTGCTTGATGGCATCAGCGCTGGCGAGCAGGTGGTGGTGGCGGGGGCGCAGGGCCTTGCCGACGGCATGCTGGTGCGGATGAAGACGGCGCCCGTGGCTGCGCCGGCCGGAAAGGACTGAGCGCATGCTGCCGCGCTTCTTCATCCACCGCCCTGTATTCGCCTGGGTACTGGCGATCTGCATCATGGCGTTCGGCACGATTGCGGTGACCCAGCTGCCGGTCGAGCAGTACCCGGACATCGCACCGCCGCAGGTCAACATCACCGCCAACTACACCGGCGCGTCTGCACAGACGGTGGAAGACAGCGTCACCCAGGTGATCGAACAGCAGATCAAGGGCATCGACCACCTGCTGTATTTTTCCTCCACCAGTTCGTCTTCGGGGCAGGCGCGGATCACGGTCACCTTCGACCAGAGCGCCAACCCCGATATCGCCCAGGTACAGGTGCAGAACAGCGTCAACCAGGCCATCAACCGCCTGCCGCAGGAAGTGCAGCAGCAGGGCGTGACCGTGGCCAAGTCGCAGGGCGACTCGCTGATGGTGGTTTCGCTGTACGACACCAGCCGGCGCATGGAGCGGGTGGACGTTTCCGATTTCCTGGTCAGCAACGTGCAGGATCCGATCAGCCGCATTGCCGGCGTCGGCGAGATCAATGTGTTCGGCTCGGCCTATGCGATGCGGGTGTGGCTGGATCCGCACAAGCTGCGTGCCTACGACCTGATGCCGTCGGATGTGCGCAGCGCGATCCAGGCACAGAACACCCAGGTCACTGCCGGCGAGCTGGGGGCGTTGCCGTCCAGTGCGACGCAGAGCCTCAATGCCACCGTCACCGCGCAGTCGCGCCTGCAGACTCCGGAACAGTTCCGCGCGATCATCCTGCGCACGCTGCCCAGCGGCGCGGCGGTGCACCTGGGCGACGTGGCGCGGGTCGAGATCGGCGCGGAGAATTACCAGACCAGCAGCTTCCTCAACGGCTATCCGGCTGCGGGTTTCTCGGTGACCCTGGCCTCCGGCGCCAACGCGCTGGCCACTGCCGATGCAGTACGCGCGGAGCTTGAACGGCTGCGGCCTACGTTCCCGCCCGGGCTGCAGGTGGCCTATCCACGCGACAGCACGCCGTTCGTACGGGTCTCCATCGAAGGGGTCATCCACACCCTGATCGAGGCGATCGTACTGGTCGTGGTGGTGATGTTCCTGTTCCTGCAGAACCTGCGCGCCACCCTGATACCTGCGATCACGGTGCCGGTGGTGCTGCTGGGTACCTTCGGCGTCCTCGCGGTGGCCGGTTTCACCATCAACACCCTGACGCTGTTTGCGATGGTGCTGGCCATCGGCTTGCTGGTCGATGACGCGATCGTGGTGGTGGAGAACGTGGAACGCATCATCCACGAAGAGCATCTGCCGCCACGCGAGGCAACCGAGAAGTCGATGGGCGAGATCACCGGTGCGCTGATCGGCATCACCGTGGTGCTCGGTGCGGTGTTCCTGCCGATGGCGCTGTTCGGTGGCTCCACCGGCATCATCTACCGGCAGTTCTCGATCACGATTGCATCGGCCATGGCGTTGTCGGCGCTGGTCGCGCTGACCCTGACTCCAGCGCTGTGCGCGACCCTGCTCAAGCCCTCGTCGGCGCAGAAGCCGCCGGGGCGCTTCTTCGCCGCGTTCAACCGCGGCGTCGAACGCAGCCAGTCGGCCTACCAGGGCAAGCTCGGTGGCGTGATGTCACGTCCGCGGCGCTGGATGGCGTTCTACCTGTTGCTGGTGATCGCCATGATTGCCTTGTACGCGCGCATGCCCACCGGCTTCCTGCCGGTGGAGGACCAGGGCCAGGTGACCTTCCAGTTCTCCACGCCGGAAGGCACGCCGATGGCGCGCACCGAGGCGCTGGGCGAGCAGATCAGCCGTTACTTCATGGAGCACGAGAAGCAGAACCTGGACGTGGTGTTCGTGGTGGTCGGTCGCAACAACGCCGGTACCGGCCAGAATGCGGGGCAGGGCTTCCTGGCACTCAAGCCCTGGGACGAGCGCAAGGGCGACAACACCGCAGCGGCGATCATCGCGCGCGCCAATGCCTATTTCCGCAAGCTGCCCGATGCCAAGGTCAACGTGCTGGCGCCGCCGGCAGTGCGCGGCCTCGGGCAGTCAAGCGGTTTCGAACTGTGGCTGCAGGACACCAGCGCGGCCGGACGCGTAGCGTTGCAGGCCGCGCAGGAGCAGGTGGTACGCGCGGCCGGCGAAGACGACGGGCTGACCTCCGTGCGCTTGAACGGGCTGGGCGACAAGGCCGAGCTGCGGCTGGACATCGACCACGCCCAGGCCAGCGCGCTGGGCCTGGCACAGGCCGACATCAATTCCACGCTGTCTGCCGCCTGGGGTGGCAGTTACATCAATGATTTCCTGGATCGCGGCCGGGTCAAGCGTGTCTACATGCAGGGCGACCAGCCCTACCGCAGCGTGCCCGACGACATCGGCCAGTGGTACGTGCGTGGCGGCAATGGTCAGATGGCCTCGTTCGCCAGCTTTGCCAGCAGCCATTGGGCGCGTGGGCCGCAGCTGCAGCAGCGTTTCAACGGCCTGCCGGCGATGCAGATCCAGGGCAGCGCGGCCGAGGGGCGCAGCTCGGGTGAAGCGATGCAGCGCATGCAGGCGCTGGTGGCTGATCAACCCGGGTTCGACCTGCAATGGAGCGGGCTGTCCTATCAGGAACAACTGGCCAGCAACCAGACGCTGTACCTGTACGCCGCTTCGATTGCCTTCATCTTCCTGTGCCTGGCCGCGCTCTACGAGAGCTGGACGGTCCCGGTGGCGGTGGTGCTGGTGATTCCGCTGGGCGTGATCGGTACGGTGCTGGCGACCACGGCTGCGGGCTTCGTCAATGACATCTACTTCCAGGTGGGGTTGCTGACCACGATTGGATTGTCGGCAAAGAACGCGATCCTGATCGTGGAGTTCGCCGAAGCACGCTACCGCGCCGGCAGTTCAGCGGTGGAAGCGGCACTGCAGGGCGCGCGCCTGCGCCTGCGGCCGATCGTGATGACCTCGCTGGCCTTCGTGGCAGGCGTCATCCCGCTGGCGTTGGCCACCGGCGCCGGCGCGGTCAGCCGGCGTGAAATCGGCATGAGCGTGATCGGCGGCATGCTCTCCGGAACGGTGCTGGCGGTGGTGCTGGTGCCGCTGTTCTTCGTGCTGGTACGGCGGGTGGGCAGGGCGCGGCCGGTGCACTGAGGGCAGGGGCGTCGGCTGTCACCTTCCTGCCGCAGCGCCATCACCCGGTCTTGGCCCGGGCATCGGTAGGGTTGATCGTCCCCGTCCCCCCACGGAGACCTGCCATGTGGTTGCTTGACCGACTCTGGCCCTCGCGCCCTGCGCTGCCCGCCGCGACGCTGCCGCCTGCAGCGGACCTGCCCGCGCGTCGAACGCCGTTGAAGCGTCCGTTGCGCGTCGGCCGGGCCAGCATGGCCCCCTGGCAGAAGATCGCGCCGCCACCCCGGCGCAGCCGCCACTAACCGGTGCGATCAGAGGGGTGGTTGACCCCGTCGCTGACCGGAACGGTTCCCAGCGCGAACGGATCGATGCCTTCCAGGCAGGCTACGTTGTAGCCGTACTGGTCCGGGTTGGAGCGGCGGCGGTGGTGCGTGTAGATGCCACAGACGTCGCAGAAGTAGTGCTCGGCCACGTGCGTGTTGAACTGGTACAGGCGTAGATGGGCCTGGCCACGCACGATATGCAGCCCGTCTTCGGCCACGCTGGCGGCGATGGCGCCGCGGCGCCGGCACATCGAACAGTCGCAGCGGCGCGGGTCGACGATGCCCTCGGGCAGGTCCAGCAGCAGCTCGACGGTGCCGCAATGACAGCTGGCCCGGTGCTGCGCTTGTACGGCGACGCCGGCCACGGTGGTAATGCCCATCCTCGCTCCCTGTATACCCTTGGTGGACGCCAGTATGCGCCCGCCGGCGCCAGCCTGAACCGTCGTGGATGTCGCCGTGAGGCGGCTTGTGGCTAACTATGCCGCCCCGGGACCCCGACAGGATGCCAGTGAAAGCCGCAGGACGATGGATGACAGGATGTGTGATGGTGCTGCTGGCGCTGTGGGTGGCCGGTCTGCTGACCTACCAGATGCCCGGGCCGGGCTGGCTGGGCGTGACCGCAGCGATGCTGTGGCTGCTGGCCGCCGCCTGGGCGGTGTGGCAGGTGGCGCGCGGCCGTGGCACACGCCGGCTATGGGCGGCTTTTGCCGGCGCTCTGGCGCTGGCGGGGTTGTGGTGGCTGCTGCTGACCCCACGCCAGGACCGCGACTGGGCCGATGACGTGGCGCAGCGCCTGCACGTGGAATCCTTCGATGGCCGCCACGTGGTGCTGGACAACGTGCGCGATTTCACCTGGCGCAGCGAGACCGACTACGACGCGCGCTGGGTGCGCCGCAGCTACGACCTGGACCAGCTGCGTTCGGCCGACCTGGTGCTGTCGTACTGGATGGGCCCGGCGATCGCCCACACCCTGGTCTCGTTCGGATTCGAGGACGGGCGCCACCTGGTGTTCTCGCTGGAAATCCGCAAGGAGCGCGGTGAATCGTTCTCGGCACTGGGCGGCTTCTTCCGCAAGTTCGAGATGACGCTGGTCGCGTCCGAAGAAACCGACATCATCCGCACCCGCACCAACGCGCGCGGCGAGGACGTCTACCTGTACCGCCTGCACGGCCTGGACCGCAACCAGCTCAAGACCCTGTTTGCTGCCTACATCGACCAGGCACGCCAGCTTGATGCCACGCCCGGCTTCTACAACACGCTGACCAGCAACTGCACCACGATCGTGTTCGACCTGGCGCGGCATATCGCCCCGCGCCTGCCGCTGGACTACCGGTTGCTGGCCTCGGGCTACCTGGCCGAGTACGCGCAGGAGGTGGGCGCGCTCACGCCTGGCGTGCCGTACGCCGAACTGCATGCCAAGGGCCGCATCACCGAGCGCGCGCTGAAGATGGCACCCGACGATGATTTCTCCACCGTGATCCGCCAGGGCATTCCCGGCACCGAGCAGGACCCGCAGCAATGACCCCGATGATCCTGTTCCGCTGGCAGCGCGTGCTGCCGGCGTTGTTGGCTGCTTTCCTGCTGCTGGGCGGCAGCGGCTGCGCGATGGTCACCGTCAAGCAGGTGGCGTCCAGCGATTACCTGGTCAACAAGCGTGCCGATGTGCTCAACACCGGCAAGCTCAGCCCCGCCTCGCGCGAGACGCTGAGTGCGGCCGGGCTGGACGAATCGCAGTGCGAGAAGGACTTCCTGGTCTGCCGCAGCACGCTGTTGATGACCGATGACCTCAACGTCGAGCAGCGGTTGTCGACGCTGTCCGAGCTGTGGGTGAAGGCCGCTCTGGCATTGACGCCGAAGAAGCAGGCGGCCAACGAACCGCCGATGAGCGATGCAGCGCTGGATGCATGGCTGGAGGCGGCGCGCTATGGCTACGCCTATCTGTTCTACAGCGGGCGCTCGCCCTCCGATCGCGCGTTCGAAGACCGGCAGACGCAGGTACGCGATTACTACAACTATGCTGCCGAGAAGGCCGCCGTGGTGTTGTTCGCGCGTGCCCGTGCCGCAGCGCTGGCCGGCGAGGACTACACCAAGCCGGTATCGGCGGGCAGCTGGACGCTGGCTTCCGATTTCCAGCGCCTTTCATTGAAGAGCATCCCCAAGCAGCTGGTGCCGGCCGGTACCGTCAGCTTCGTCGGCATGCGCAGCACCTATCGCCGCGATGGTTTCGGCGCCGAGCTGGTGATGGTGATGGACCCGCCGAAGCTGGTGGTGCCGGCCGTCGCCGCCGAAGGGGCCAAGGCCGAAACGGCACAGGCGCAGGCCAGCAAGGACGAGCAGGAGGAGGGCGTCCGCCGCGGACGACGCCACCAGCACGATGATTCGGTGCCCGAGTACAGCGAGATGTCCTCGATCAACGTCACGGCATTGCTGCGTTTTGAAGGCAACACGCTGGAAGACGTGATGCGCACCCGCCAGGTGCTGCTGGATGGCTATTCGCCCGAGGCCACCGAGCGCATCACCCTGCATGGCGAAGAGGTGCCGCTGGCGGGCAACTTCACCGCCGCCTACGGCCTGTGGCTGGCGCAGAGCGGGTTCGCCACGCAGTCGCTGCGTACCCTGTTCGGCATGAGCGAGGGCATCGGCGAGCCGCACATCTACCTGATGCAGCCGTGGGACCCGAACCGCCGCATCATCTTCATGCTGCATGGCCTGGGCAGCAGCCCGGAAGCGTGGGTGAACCTGGCCAACGAGATCATGGGTGACCCCGAGCTGCGCCAGCAGTTCCAGGTGTGGCAGGTGTACTATCCGACCAATGCGCCGATCGCGCTGAACCGCTATGAGATCGCCAACGCATTCAACGACACGTTGAAGCACTTCGACCCCAACGGCAGCACGCGCGCCTCGAAGGACATGGTCTACATCGGCCACAGCATGGGTGGCGTGCTGGCGCGCCTGCTGGTCAGCGACTCGGGCGACGTGCTGTGGAACGATCTGCTGGCCAACTACAACCTGAAGGGCGAACGCCTGAAGCGGGTGCAGTCCAAGCTGGGTCCGCTGCTGCACTTCAGGGCCGAACCGAACGTGGAGCGTGCGATCTTCATCGCCGCCCCGCACCAGGGCACGGACATCGCCGGCAACAAGGTCGGCCGCCTGATCGGCCGCCTGGTGCGCCTGCCGCTGACCATCCTCGGCAAGTTCGAGGATGTGTTCCTGGCACTGGCACAGGCCGAGCAGCAGGCCGATGGCACGGCCAAGCCGAAGATTCCCAACAGCATCGACAACCTCAAGGCCAGCGACCCGTTCGTGAAAGCCGCTGCGCAGCTGCCGATCACGCCGGGCCTGAAGTACCACTCCATCATCGCCCAGCGCAAACCGGAACTGCCGGTGGAGAAATCCGACGATGGGCTGGTGCCGTACTGGAGCTCGCACCTGCCGGGCGCGCTGTCGGAGAAGGTGATCATCTCCGGCCACAGCGTGCAGGAGACGCCGCAGGCGGTGCTGGAAGTGCGCCGCATCCTGCACCAGGACATCGATGAAGTGGGTACGGTGGCGAGGCCATGACGTAACGCTCTCCAGGCGTCTACACGCGACGTGCGATCACCGTGGCGAACACCGCCAGGCCCAGGGTGATGGCCAGGCACAGGATGTAACCGGTATGCGGGGCGCTTTCCACGAACAGTGCGAACAGCGCGCCGGATACCGCCAGTGCGGTGGTCACCGACAATGCTTCGCTCAACTGCAGGGCCGAGGTGTTCGCGCCCTGTTCGTGCGGCGGTGACAGTGACAACGTCAGTACCGACAGGCTGGCGTAGATCATGCCCATGCCGAAGCCGGTCAACGTCCAGCCGACCAGGGCGACCGGCAGTGGCACCGCAGTGAACAGCACCGCCAGCGTCGCGGCGATGCCCACGGTCATCAGCGGTGCGCCCACGCGCAGCAGTTGCTGCCGCGACCAGCCGCGCTGCTGGTGACCCTGCAGCCACGAGCCGGTGAACCAGCCCAGCGCACCCAGGCTCAGCACGGCACCGGCCCAACTGGGTGACAGCCCACGCTCGCGCTGCAGCAGCAGGGGCAGGTAGGCCTCGCAGGCGAAGAACGCGGCAGCGGCCACACCACGCAATGCGATCACGCTGGGCAGGCCACGGCGCAGGCGCAGGGTGCCGGCGGGCAACAGCCGATGCACGCAGAACAGCAGCGCCAGCATCGCCACGCCGATGCACAGCAGTGCCGGTACGCCCTGTTGTTGCCCGCCCAGATACAGCAGCAGGGCAGCCAGGGAGGCGCCACTGGCCCAGCGCACGATGTTGCCGCGGCCATCATCGGCAACATCCGTGGCTGCAGCCTGCATGCGCGCCAGCGCCGGTCGCAGCAGCAGGCCGGCCGGTATCGCCAGCAGCGGCACCGCCAGGAACACCCAGCGCCAGCCAAGATGCTGCACGATCACACCACTCAGCGCCGGGCCGATCATCGACGGCACCACCCAACCGGCAGAGAACGCGGCGAAGACCTTCGGCCGCAGATGCTCGGGATAGGTCCGGCCGACCATCACATACAGCGACACCGAAATGGCGCCTGCGCCCAGGCCCTGCAGCAGGCGTCCGGCCACCAGCATGCCCATGCGCAGGGCGAAGCCCGCCAGCAGCAGGCCCAGCACGAAGCAGGCCAGGCCCCACCATAGCGGGCGTGCGGGGCCGTGGCGGTCGGCCCAGCGGCCGGCCAGGGTCATGCCGATCACGCTGGTGGCCAAGGTGCCGCCGAAGCCCAACGCATACAGGCGCAGGCCGTCCAGGGCCTCGGCCACGGTCGGCATTGCCGCGGCCACCGCCAGTGCCTCGAAGGCATGCAGGGAGACCAGGGCGACCATGCCCAGGGTGGTGGCGCGGTAGCGCGCGGACAGGATGGAGGAATCGACCGGATCGGCCGTGGCAGCGGGGGAGGGCATCGGGTTCCTGCGGGGGGCGGACGGGCCGCGCTTGTCATCTGGCGGCGATGGTAGCAGCATGCCACCTCAACCAAAGTTGAGGTCAATCGATGCTGGCACAGGACATGAGCGTCGGCGATGTCGCCCGTCGCAGCGGCGTGGCCGTCTCTGCGCTGCATTTCTACGAGCGCAAGGGGTTGATCAGCAGCCTGCGCACGTCGGGTAACCAGCGTCGCTACGCCCGCGACGTACTGCGCCGGTTGGCGGTGATCCGTGTGGCGCAACGCGTGGGCATGCCGCTGGAAGCGGTGGCACGTGCGTTCGAGAGCCTGCCGCAGGGGCGGGCGCCGACCAAGGCCGACTGGGCCAAGCTGTCGGCACGCTGGCAGGTGGAGCTGGAGGAACGTATCCACGTGTTGCAGCTGCTGCGCGACGAGCTGACCGGCTGCATCGGCTGCGGTTGCCTGTCACTGAAGCGCTGCCGCCTGGCCAACCCGGATGACGTGCTCGGCGAGCGCGGCGACGGCCCGATGCGCTGGGGCTGACCGTGCGGGTGGGTGCCGACCGTGGTCGGCACGCTCGTTACCAGACGGTGATGGTTTCGCCGCTCTGGATGCCTTCTACCGCGCGCTGGAAGGCCAGTGCCGCGCGCTGTGCGGTCACCGCTTCGAAGCCGGGGAAGTAGGGGCCGTAGGCTTCCATCGATTCCACCAGCACGTTCGGGCTGACCACGTTGATGCGCAGCCCGCGCGGCAGCAGTTCCAGCGCCGCCGCCCGCACGAAACCTTCCAGCGCATGATTGACGGCAGTGGCGTTGGCGCCATCGCGGATCGGCTGCGCGCTGACGATGCCACTTGTCAGGGTGATCGAGCCGCCAGCGTTGAGATGGTGCTGCGCGGCCAGTGCAAGGCGTACCTGGCCGAGCAGCTTGTCCTGCAGGCCGACGTTGAACTGTTCGGGTGTCATCTGCTGCAACGGGCCGAAATGCAGCTTGCCGGTGGTGGAGATCACCGCATCGACCGGGCCGGTCTGCGCGAACAGCTCGCGCACGCTGGCGTCGTCGGTGAGGTCCACGCGCAGGTTGCCGCTGTGGCGGCCGGCAGCGAGGATGTCGTGCTGCTGGCCCAGGTGGCGGGCGACCGCCTGGCCGAGGGTGCCGCTGGCACCGACGAGAAGAATCTTCATGACAGCTCCTTGCGAGAGGGGATGGATGCAGTCTGCGCCGTCACCGGCTGGTTTGGTAAGCGGCGTATGATTCGCATATTCCGAACCATGGGTTTGCAATGGATACCTTGCGCTGCATGCAGGCCTTCGTCGCCGTGGCCGAGCACGGTAGTTTTTCCGCCGCCGCCAGCCGCCTGCAGGTCTCGGCGGTGATGGTCGGCAAGTACATCCAGCAGCTGGAAGCGCACCTGGGCACCGCGCTGCTGCAGCGGAACACCCGGCGCCAACGCCTGACCGAAGCCGGCACTGCCTACCTGGCCGGTTGCCGGCAGGTGCTGGAACAGGTGCAGCAGGCCGAGGCGGACGTGGCCGGGCTGCAGGTGCAGCCACGCGGGCTGTTGCGGGTCAGTGCGCCGACCACCTGGGGCAGCTGCGTGCTGGCTCCCGTGTTGAGCGAGCTGCTGCGGGCACAGCCGCTGCTGAACATCGAGCTGGACCTGAGCAATCGCCGCATCGACCTGATCGAGGATGGCTTCGATGCAGCCATCCGCGTCGGTCCGCTGCCGTCGCAGGAACTGGTGGCGCGGCCGCTGCCGCCGTATGCGATGAGTCTGTGTGCATCACCGTCGTACCTGCGCCGCCGTGGTACGCCGCGCACGCCCGCCGATCTTGAAGGACATGATTGCCTGAGCCACCTGGCCTGGCGCGGCGGTCACGGTTGGCAGCTGGCCAATGGCGAACAGGTCGATTGGGAAGCGCGGTTGACCAGCAATGACGGCTACGTGCTCCGCGAAGCAGCCGTGGCGGGCGCAGGCCTGGTGCTGCAGCCGACCGCGCTGCTTGCCGGCGAAATCGCAGCGGGACGATTGAAGCCGCTGCTGCGCGACCATCTGCCCGAGCCACGGCCGATGCACCTGATCTACCTGCCCGACCGTCGCCCACGACCCCGGCTGCAGTGTTTCGTTGATTTCGTCATGGCCAGGCTGGGCGCGTAGATCCACGCATGCGTGGATGGCGGTGGGTGCCGACCGTTGGTCGGCACACCTGTTTCAATCATTGGCCGCAGACAGTTCCTGCCCACGCACCTGCGCCGCACGCAGTGCCTTTTCCACCAACGCTTCAAACCCGCCGGCCTGGAAGCTCTCGATCGCCGCCTGGGTGGTGCCGTTGGGGGAGGTCACCCGGCGCCGCAGTTCGGCTGGGCTTTCACCGGCTTCGTCCAGCATGCGCGAGGCGCCCAGCAGTGTCTGCACCACCAGCGTGCGCGCCGCTTCTGCAGGCAGGCCTTGTGCGATGCCGGCCGCTTCCATTGCTTCGGCCAGCAGGAACACATAGGCCGGGCCACTGCCGGATACGGCGGTGACCGAATCCATCTGCGCTTCGTCGTCGATCCACACCGTGCGTCCCGCGCTGGCCAGCACGCGTTCGGCCTGCGCATGCTGCTGCGCATCCACCGCTGGCGTGGCATACAGGCCGGTGACCCCGGCGCCGAGCAGGGCCGGGGTGTTGGGCATCGCGCGCACCACCGGCAGCGTGCCACCCAACCAGCGCTGCAGCTGCGGGCTGGTGATGCCGGCGGCGATCGAGATCACCAACGGCTCCTGTGCCTGCGCCAACACCTGCAGTGACTGGCAGACCTCGCGCAGCACCTGCGGTTTCACCGCCAGCAGCCACGTGTTGCCCTGCGCCGCCGCAGCGGCCGCGTTGTCGTAGGTCTGCACGCCGAAATCGGCAGCCAGTTTTTCGCGCAGTTCGGCCACTGGCTCGGCCACGTGGATGTGGGTGGCCGGCACGCCCTGCCGGATCAGGCCGGCAATCAGGCTGCGGGCCATGTTACCGCCGCCGATGAAGGTGATGGGATCAGCTGCCATGGGAATCTCCTTGGAATCAGGCCGGGCGCGGACGCGCGCCGAACAGGGCGGTACCGATGCGCACCAGGGTGGCACCTTCGGCGATCGCTTCAGCGTAGTCGCTGCTCATGCCCATCGACAGGGTGTCCACCTGGGCATGAGCGGCAGCCAGCGCCTCGAAAAGTGTGCGCATGCGCACGAACGCGTCGCGCCGGCGCTCGGTGTCGGGCCATGGCGCGGGAATCGCCATCAGGCCGCGCAGGCGCAGGTTCGGCTCGGCGGCGATGGTTGTCGCCAGCGCGTCCACGTCGTCCGGCGCGCAGCCGTGCTTGCTCGACTCGTCATCGATGTTGACCTGGATGAGTACGTTCAGCGGGCCGCGTTCAGCGGGGCGGTAGCGGGCCAGCGCGCCGACCAGCTTGGGCCGGTCCACGCTCTGCACCCAATCGAAGTGCGTGGCCACCGGTTCGGCCTTGTTCGACTGCAGGTGGCCGATCAGGTGCCATTCCAGGCCCAGCGGCTGCAGTTCCTGCATCTTGGCCAGCGCTTCCTGCACGTAGTTCTCGCCGAACGCGGTCTGGCCCTGCGCGGCAAGCGCAGCCACGGCCTCGGCCGGCTGGGTCTTGGACACCGCCAGCAGGCGCGGCGGTGGCCGCCCGGCGGCAGCGGCGGCGTTGTGCAGGTTGCTCAGGATCTGGGGCAGGGGAGTGGCCACGTAACGCGTTCCGTTCAATCAGGAGGCTATACTGCCGCCCGGGGAAAGATCCTTCCAGTCGAAGCCGTTATTGGGGAGTAGCCGCTCATGGATATCGCCGAGCTGTTGGCGTTTTCCGTAAAGAACAAAGCGTCCGACCTGCATCTGTCCGCAGGCCTGCCGCCGATGATCCGCGTGGACGGCGATGTTCGCCGGATCAACATTCCAGCCCTGGACCACAAGCAGGTCCACGCGCTGGTGTACGACATCATGTCCGACAAGCAGCGCCGCGATTACGAGGAGTTCCTCGAAGTCGATTTCTCCTTCGAGATCCCGTCGCTGGCGCGCTTCCGTGTCAATGCGTTCAACCAGAACCGTGGCGCCGGTGCGGTGTTCCGTACCATTCCGTCCGAAGTGCTGACCCTGGAAGACCTGGCCTGCCCGCCGCTGTTCCGCGAGGTGATCCAGCAGCCGCAGGGCCTGATCCTGGTGACCGGCCCGACCGGTTCGGGCAAGTCGACCACGCTGGCGGCGATGATCGACTACATCAACAAGAACGAGTACGGCCACATCCTCACCGTCGAGGATCCGATCGAATTCGTGCACACCTCGCAGAAGTGCCTGATCAACCAGCGCGAAGTGCACCGCGATACGCACGGCTTCAATGAAGCGCTGCGTTCGGCACTGCGTGAGGACCCGGACATCATCCTGGTCGGCGAACTGCGTGACCTGGAAACCATCCGCCTGGCGCTGACCGCCGCGGAAACCGGCCACCTGGTATTCGGCACCCTGCACACCAGTTCGGCGGCCAAGACCATCGACCGCATCATCGACGTGTTCCCGGCCGGCGAAAAGCCGATGGTGCGCTCGATGCTGTCCGAATCGCTGCGCGCGGTCATTTCGCAGGCGCTGCTGAAGAAGGTCGGTGGCGGTCGTACCGCCGCCTGGGAAATCATGGTCGGCACCCCAGCCATCCGCAACCTGATCCGCGAGGACAAGGTGGCGCAGATGTATTCGGCCATCCAGACCGGCCAGCAGTACGGCATGATGACCCTGGACCAGCACCTGCAGGACCTGGTCAAGCGCAGCCTGATCACCCGCAACCAGGCCCGCGAATACGCCAAGGACAAGCGTCTGTTCGAGTAAGGCGAGGCAATGGCGGGGCAGGGCGCGCGAATACGTGGCCGGCCCCGCGCTGTTTCCTCCACCGACCGATTCCTGGTACATGCCCCATTGGGAGCCCGCCGTGAACACCACCGCGACCACCATCGATTTCACCTCGTTCCTCAAGCTGATGGCGCACCAGCGCGCCTCGGACCTGTTCATCACTGCCGGCATGCCGCCGGCGATCAAGGTCAACGGCAAGATTTCGCCAATCACCCAGACGCCACTGACGCCGCAGCAGAGCCGCGACCTGGTGCTGAACGTGATGACGCCGGCGCAGCGCGAAGAATTCGAAAAGACCCACGAATGCAACTTCGCCATCGGCCTGTCCGGCGTCGGCCGCTTCCGCGTGAGCTGCTTCTACCAGCGCAACCAGGTCGGCATGGTGCTGCGTCGCATCGAGACGCGCATCCCGACCGTGGAAGAGCTGAGCCTGCCGCCGATCATCAAGACGCTGGCGATGACCAAGCGCGGCATCATCCTGTTCGTCGGCGCTACCGGTACCGGTAAATCAACCTCGCTGGCAGCGATGATCGGTTACCGCAACCAGAATTCGACCGGGCACATCATCACCATCGAAGATCCGATCGAGTTCGTGCACAAGCACGAGGGCTGCATCATCACCCAGCGCGAAGTCGGCATCGATACCGACAGCTGGGAAGCCGCGCTGAAGAACACCCTGCGCCAGGCGCCGGATGTGATCATGATCGGCGAAGTGCGTACCCGCGAGGGCATGGACCATGCCATCGCCTTCGCCGAAACCGGCCATCTGGTGCTGTGCACGCTGCACGCCAACAACGCCAACCAGGCGATGGACCGCATCGTCAACTTCTTCCCGGAAGATCGCCGCAACCAGCTGTTGATGGATCTGTCGCTGAACCTCAAGGGCGTGGTCGCGCAGCAGTTGATTCCTTCGCCGGATGGCCGCTCGCGCAAGGTGGCGATGGAGATCCTGCTGGGCACGCCGCTGGTGCAGGACTACATCCGCGACGGCGAGATCCACAAGCTGAAGGAGCTGATGAAGGAATCGGTCCAGCTGGGCATGAAGACCTTCGACCAGAGCCTGTTCGAACTGTACCAGGCCGGTGAGATCAGCTACGAGGACGCACTGCGCTACGCCGATTCGCAGAACGAGGTGCGCCTGCGCATCAAGCTCAGCCAGGGCGGCGATGCCCGCACCCTGTCGCAGGGGCTGGATGGCGTGGAGATTTCAGAGGTCCGTTGATCACCGCGTACATGGCGGTCCCCGGCATGCGGGGGCCTGTGCCATGGCGAGCACTACAGGGGAGTGCATATGGATATGCCGTTGGCCCGCAACGTGGTATTGATTGATTTCGAGAACGTCCAGCCGCCTTCCCTGAAGGAGCTGGCCGCGCCGGGGTTCACGGTTCTGGTATTCGTCGGTGCATCGCAGGCACGCATCAGCATGGATGTGGCTGAGGCCATGCAGGCATTGGGCAGCCAGGGTCGTTACATACGCTGCCATGGCAGCGGCCCCAACGCGCTGGATTTCCACATCGCGTTCTATATCGGCGAGATGGCGGCCAGCGATCCCAAGGTGTTCTTTCACATCATTTCCAAGGACACCGGTTTCGATCCGTTGGTGGCACACCTGAGGTCGCGTGGCCTGCAGGCAGGCCGCTGTACCTCCGTGGCCGATCTGCCGATGTTCCGCTCCGCGCGGCAGAAGGCTGCTGCAGCTGCATCGCCTGCAACGAAAACCATGCCGCCGGATACCCGGTTGGTGCATCTGCGCGACTGGCTGGTGCGGCAGGACAAGGCGCGACCCGGTTCAAAGGCGGCACTGCACAACTCCATCAACAACCTGTTCCAGAAGGCTTTGCCTGCGGGTGAAGTCAACGCGCTGGTGCAGCAGCTGCAGCAGAAGAAGTGGATCGTGCTGGAGGGCAACAAGGTCTGTTACCAGGTAGCCGCCATGCGCGCCTGAGCGGCACTGGCGTCGCCCCTGCAGGCTCTGCGATAGTCGCGCGGTCACCGCGCTCGCGGGACAGGGGGAGCCGGCACCCTGCCGGCGTGACAACACGAGGTTCGCATATGGAAATGCACGATCCGTACCGTGCGCCGGCGGCAACGCCTGCGCGTCCACCGGTACTGCAGTCCGCGCAGGACAGCTTCGCCAGATCCAACCAAGCGGTGTATTACTCGCCGCCGACGATGAAGATCGCCGCGCTGTCGCTGGCCACGCTGGGCCTGTATCCGCTTTACTGGTTCTGGCAGAACTGGCGCGCCATCAAGCGCGAAACCGACGGCAACCAGTGGCCATGGGCGCGCGCGCTGTTCTCACCGATCTGGGCATTTTTCTGCTTCAGCGATCTGCGTGATATCGCGCAGTCGCGCCGCCGGCAGCTGGCCTTTGCGCCAGGTCTGCTGGGGGCGCTGTTCTTCCTGCTCAATTTCGCCGGTCGGCTGCCCCATGGCGGCGCGCTGCTTTCGTTGTGCACCTTTGTGCCGCTGCTGCCGGTCAACAGCCTGCTGCGCCGCTACCATCTGGACGAGAAGGTGGACATGCGGCGCATGGACCGCTTCGGCGTCTGGCACGTCCTCATGCTGCTGCCTGGCGTCGCGCTGCTGTTGCTGGCGATCCTGGCGATTGTGGCGGGCGAACTGCATTCATGAAATCCAGTCATGACCGACTGCCATCCAGGTCGTTCAATCCGCTGCCCCCGCAGGCGTATCGTCATCGCTCCCCTACTGGAGCACGACGATGCAGACACGTGAACTCGGCCGCAGCGGCCTGAAAGTCTCCGCCCTGGGCCTGGGCTGCATGGGCCTGAGCCACGGCTACGGTCCCGCCGTCGAGCAGAGCCAGGGCATCGCTCTGCTGCACGCGGCGGTCGAGCGCGGCGTGACCTTCTTCGACACCGCCGAGGTCTATGGACCGCATACCAACGAAGACCTGCTCGGCAGGGCGCTGGCACCGCACCGCGACAAGCTGGTGATCGCCACCAAGTTCGGCTTCAAGGACGCACAGGTCGACACCGGCCTGGACAGTCGTCCGCAGAACATCCGTGCGGTGGCCGAAGCCAGCCTCAAGCGCCTGCGCACCGAGTACATCGACCTGTTCTACCAGCACCGCGTGGATCCGAACGTGCCGATCGAGGATGTGGCCGGCACCGTGCGTGACCTGATCGCCGAGGGCAAGGTGCGCCACTTCGGCTTGTCCGAAGCCAGTGCCGCCACGGTGCGTCGCGCGCATGCCGTGCAACCGGTGGCTGCAGTGCAGAGCGAGTACTCGCTGTGGTGGCGCGAACCGGAACGCGAACTGCTGCCGGCGCTGCAGGAACTCGGCATCGGCTTCGTGCCGTTCAGCCCGCTCGGTCGCGGCTTCCTGACCGGCGCGATCAATGCCGACACCACCTTCGCCGACAACGATTTCCGCAACACCGTGCCACGCTTCGAAGTGGAAGCGCGTCGCGCCAATCAGGCGCTGGTTGACCGCATCACCACGATCGCGGCAGCGCGGGGCGCCACCCCGGCACAGGTCGCGCTGGCCTGGCTGCTGGCGCAGGCACCGTGGATCGTGCCGATTCCGGGTACGACCAGGATCCATCGCCTGGAAGAGAACCTTGCCGCCGCCGACCTGCAGCTGTCTCCCGCGGAGCTGGAGCGCATCGCGCAGACGCTGCAGGAGATCGCCATCGTCGGCGAGCGCTACAACGCGCAGCGCGCAGCGCAGGCCAAGGGCTGATCGCAGTGGGTGCGGACTTTCGTCCTGTGCTGGGTGCGGACCGTTGGTCCGCACGCCTCACCCCACCATCGGCCCGCGCAGCGCATCAAGCACCGTACGCATCGCCACGGTGACATGCCGGCGTGACGGGTAATACGCGTAGTAGCCATCGAAGTGCGGGCACCAGTCATCCAGTGTTGATTGCAGGCGGCCTTCCAGCAGGGCCGCCTGCACCTGGTCTTCGGGCAACCAGGCCAGTCCGCTGCCGGCCAGCGCTGCAGCCCGTGTCATGCCCATGGTGTTGAAGGTCCATTGGCCGGAGACACGGATGCTGAGTTCGTTGCCGTCCTGGCCGAAATCCCACGGCATCAGGCCGCCATGGGTGGGCAGGCGCAGGGTGATGCAGTTGTGCGCGGCCAGATCGTGCGGATGCACCGGCGCCACGTGCTGGCGGAAGTACGACGGTGCGCCCACCACGCGCATGCGCAGCGGCGGACTGATCGGCAGCGCCACCATGTCGCGTGCCAGGCGCTCACCGAGACGGATGCCGATGTCGTAGCGCTCGGCGACGATGTCGGCCAAGCCGTAATCGGTGGTCAGCTCGACCTTCAGGTCCGGGTACTGCTGCAGCAGCGGTGCCAGCCTGGGCCAGGCCAGGTACTCGGCGGCGTGGCCGGTGGCGTTGATGCGGATGGTGCCTGCGGGGCGCTCGCGGTACTCGGCCAGCGCGGCCAGTTCGTCTTCGATCTCGGCCAGGCGCGGCGCCAGGGTTTCCAGCAGGCGGGCACCGGCCTCGGTGGTGGCGACGCTGCGGGTGGTGCGGGTCAGCAGGCGCACGCCCAGTCGCTCTTCCAGCCCGCGCATGGCGTGACTGAGGGCGGATTGCGAGACGCCCAGCTGGGCAGCGGCCTTGGTGAAGCTGCCTTCGCGGGCAACGTGGACGAAGGCTTGCAGATCGTTGAGGTTTTCACGCGGCATGAGGGGATGATACGGCCGGGCTGCGCCCGGCGCCCGCAGTAGTGCCGGCCGCTGGCCGGCAACCTCAACAGCAACAGCCGAAGCAAGAGCAAAAGCTGGTTCCTGTGGGATGGCGGGGTGGGTCCGGTTGCAGGGGACGCTGCAAGTACGTCCCTGTAAGCTCGGTCGCGCCATCCATGGCGCTCACGCCCCTGCAACCGGACCCACCCCGCCTTCGACAGTTTCCCGGTGCTGTTGGTAGGTGTCGACCTTGGTCGACACGTAGATCCACGCCATGCGTGGATGCGTACCCGGTGGTACCGGCGCTGGTCGGTAAATGCCGATGTCGATTTGTGGTTCCGTGGTTCGTCGAATGGGTACTTTCCAAACAACAGGGAGCAGCACATGAGCACCGATAGCAAACCCAAGGGCCCGGCGTCCTATTTTCCTTCCATCGAAAAGACCTACGGGCAGCCGGTGACGCATTGGCTGGGGCTGCTGGCCAAACGGCCGGGCTTGAAGCATATGGAGCTGGTCAGCTTCCTGAAATCCGAGCACGGGCTGGGCCATGGCCACGCAAACGCCCTGGTCGCCCACCACCTGGCCACCCGGCGCTGAGACAACCGCTCCACCGAGCGCAGCGACCCGCTTCTGCTCTTCTTTTCTCTCTACGTGGCTGGACGCGCACGGAACCTGTCCGGGGGCCGGGTGGGTGGGCTGTGCAGGGGCGTGAGCCGCATGGGCCCGAGGCATGCCTCGGGCGGGTTGGGCAGGACGCTCAACCCCGGTCTTGCCGTGCGCGCGGGATAGCGCGCACGAGCAAGCGGCGACCGAGCTTACATGGACGTACTTGCAGCGCCCCCTGCACAGCCCACCCGCCCGGCCCACTGCCAGATTCGGAGGCAGTATGCCGCCCAGCCACGAGCGGCTGCGCCGTTCGCCGCAACTCCCAACTGAACGATTTCATCTGCAACTGTCATGCAGATCGTGTCTAATACCGCTCCCCACCCGTAGTGCCCCCACCTGTATGTCCCTCCAATCCCATGGCCCGGCGCCGTGCGACGACGCTGACGGCCACCTGGTCACCGCTGGCCCGCTGACCCCGCCGCCCGATGTTGCCGGCACCCCCGCCGATGAGAAGGCGCTGCGCCACTCGGTCGCCGAGGACGTGCAGGGCATGGTGCTGGCCATGCTCGTGGCCTCACTGGGCCTGGCGATCTTCGCCAAGGGCGGGCTGATGATCGGCGGCATGGCCGGCATGGCCTTCCTGCTGCACTATTCGATGGGCTGGAACTTCGGCCTGGTGTTCGTGCTGGTCAACCTGCCGTTCTACTGGGTGGCCGTGCGCCGCATGGGCTGGGAATTCACCCTGAAGACGTTCGCAGCGGTCACCGCCTGCGGCCTGCTCACCGACATCCTGCCGCGCTGGGCGGACTTTTCGCATATCGCGCCGCTGTACTCGGCGCTGGTCGGTGGCGCGCTGTCCGGCCTGGGCATCCTGTTCTTCATCCGCCACCGCGCCAGCCTCGGCGGCATCGGCATCCTGGCGGTGTACCTGCAGCGCACCCGCGGCTGGAGCGCCGGCAAGGTGCAGATGTCCTTCGATGCGTGCCTGATGGTGGCCGCGTTCTTCGTGCTGTCGCCGTCGAAGGTGATGTACTCGGCCATCGGTGCGGTGGTGCTCAGCCTGGTGCTGATGTTCAACCACCGCCCGGGCCGCTACATGGGCGTCTGATTCCGCATTCGGCGGATCGCCTGCCCAGGCGCCACGCGCCCCGGTAGCGCCGGGCCATGCCCGGCGGATGCGCATCAGCCGCGCGCTGCCTGTACCCACGGCGGTGCCAGCTTCAGCAGCGTTGCATGCACCGGGCAGTCCTCGGCATGCGCGCCCGGCAGGTAGCCCAGGCTCATCAGGAACTCGCCGGTGATCTCGCCGCCGGTGAAGCGGAACGTCTTCTTGAACAGCTTGACCCAGTCGGCCTTGCTGCGCGGATGGTGTGCGTCCAGCCAGGCGGCGAAACTGCCGTGGCTCTGGCGCAGCTGCTGGATCACCTGCGCGTTGTGGATCGCCGCCAGCACCTTCAAGCGGTTGCGGATGATGCCCGGGTCCGACAGCAGGCGCTCGATGTCCTGCTCGGCGTAGGCGGCGACGCGATCAACGTCGAACGCGTCATAGGCCGCGCGGAATCCCTCGCGCTTCTTCAGGATGGTCTCCCAGCTCAGGCCGGCCTGGTTGATCTCCAGCAGCAGGCGCTCGAACAGTTCACGCTCATCGCGCTGCGGGAAGCCATATTCATTGGCGTGGTAGTACTCGTGCACCGGATGGCCCGGGGCGATGCGGCAGTATCCGCTCATGGTGTGGCCGCCTCCGCGCGGTCGTTGCTGCGGTCAATCTCCAGCTGGCCTGCCGCGCCGTCAAGCAGCAGCGTCGGCCAGCGCGGCGGCTGCATGGTCAGGCGGCCGTCGCGCAGGGCCTGTGCGGCCCCGTCCGAGGTGCGCTGGTCAACGTCCTGGAAGGAAACCTCACCCTCCTTTCTCCAGCCAGCCGGTTCACGCACGTGCAGCTGGCAGCGCGGACCGCTGTACACACTGGTCAGGCACAGCAGCACGTCGTCTTGGCCATCGCCATCCAGGTCACGGCGCAGGGTGACGCAGCGGTTGTCGCCGGTCTTGTCGTCGTCCAGGCAATCGCCCGCATCCAAGCGACGGTCCAGTACCGCCTGCCACCAGTCATCGGCTGGCGATGCGGTGCCCTTGGCCTGCACGATCCGGGACTTCAGGCTCGCCAGGTCGCGCACGCCATCGTCGATGTCGTTGTCCCAGCGTGACTCACGCTTCTGCCGGGCCAGGGCCTGCACGATGATGCTGGAGGCGCGGGTGTCGGCCGCCAATGACGGTGCTTTCTGCTGCGTGCGCAGCGCCTGCACACCGCGGCGGCCCAGCTCGAAACGCAGCTGGTCTGCAGCGTCCGCGGTCATCAACGCCGGATCGGCGCGCAGGCGCTTCATCTGGCTGGCCAGGGTGATGCGCACCGGATCGATCACCGGCGAGATCGCCAGCAGGGCGGTTGCCAGCACGGCCCAGCACATCCAGCGGTTGACCGGCTCAAGCCGATGCAGCCAACGCCCGTGCCGACGCAGTGCGGCGAAGGCGTAGCCGATGGCATAGCCGGCAATCAGCACGGCGACCGCCACGCCCCAGAAGCGCGAGAGGGTCCAGCCGTACTGGCTGACCCGCAGGGACATCGCATACAGCGCCAGGCCGGCGTAGATCGGCAGTGCCAGCAGGCTGGCCTCGACCAGCCGGCGCAGCCATGCCGGGTAGGGCGGGGTGCCGTCGTCGTGCTGGTAGACCGCGTTGGCCAGGCTGATCAGCAGCACCGCCAGCACCAGCAACAGGCTGGCGGCCGAGCGCGTGGCCCACAGCGGCGCCAGCCCGGTGAACGGCAGCGACAGCACGAACAGCACCGCGATGAACGACAGCAATGGCAGCAGGCCGCGGCAGATCGCGAAGAGCACCTGGCGGGTGATCTGCATCGCACGATGCTGGGTGCGCCCGATCAGCACGCCGAAGCCTGCCAGCATGCCGGTGGCCAAGGCGATGAAGGCATCGCTGCCGAACAGGACGTGGAAAAAGTCGACCTTGACCATCCGGAACAGCGCCGCCCACAGCCACAGCAGCAGCCAGGTCAAGCCGGTGAACACCGCCGCCAGCACCAGGGTCAGCCCGTTCTGCCAGGCGCGTTCGAACAACGCGCCATAGTCGGCCCGCCAATGTCCGCCATGCAAGCGGAACTGCCACCACGGCAGGGCAATGAACGTGGCAACGGCCAGGCAGATCGAGAGCGGAACCTGCAGCACGGCCGCATACAGCGCGGTTTCTCCGCTCAGGTTCCAAGCGGTCCAGGCGGCCAGCGCGAGGACCAGCAACGAGGCCAACCCGGCGTGCAGCCACAGGCGCCAGGCCTTCAGATCGACCAGCGTCAAGGCCACTGCGGTGGGCACGGTCAATACCCAGGCATACCAGCAGTAGCGCCAGCCGATGTCCCGGAACGGCCATTGATCCGCCAGTTCCTGGGCCGCGAAAAGCATCAATCCCTGCAGCAGTGCGATCAACACGATCATGCTGCGGGTGGGCCATGACAGCGTTGCATCCTGCTGCATCGGGTCGTCCTCCTTGCAAGAGCGCCATCCTAGCCCATCCCTTCGCGCCCGCATCCGGTCGCAGCGGTTAGAATGGCGCCCATGCCAGTAACGCCGACTTCCCTCGCCAATCACCTGCTCGTGGCGCTGCCGTCGCTGATCGACGCCACCTTCGCCCGCACCGTCGCGCTGATCTGCCAGCACGACGAGAACGGGGCAATGGGGGTGCTGGTCAACCAGCCGTCCGAGTACACCCTGGGCGAAGTGCTTGCGCAGATGGATATCGCTACCGGCGATGGCGTCCTGCAGGCGCGTCCGGTGCTCAATGGCGGACCGGTGCATCCCGAGCGTGGCTTCGTCATCCATGACGACGCGCGCGCGTGGGATTCCAGCCTCGTCGTCGGTGACGGCCTGTACCTGACCACCTCGCGTGACATCCTCGAGGCGATGGCGCGCGGCGAAGGCCCGGCCAATGCCGTGGTCACCCTGGGCTGCGCGGGCTGGAGTGCCGGCCAGCTGGAAAGCGAACTGTCCGAAAACAGCTGGCTGACCGTGCCGGCCGATGCCGAACTGGTGTTCCAGCTGCCGCTGGAACAGCGCTGGCAGGGCGCCGCGTCGCGCATTGGCGTCGATCTGTTCCGGCTGACCGATTACAGCGGCCATGTCTGAGCCGGCCCTCATCCGTCGCGATGGCACCGTACTCGGTTTCGATGTCGGCTCGCGCCGGATCGGCGTGGCGATCGGCAGTGCCTTCGCCGCGCATGCACGCGCGGTGGCCGTGGTCGATGTGCACGGCAATGGCCCCGACTGGGCGGCGATCGAACGCCTGCTCAAGGAATGGAAGCCCGATGGCCTGGTGGTCGGCGATCCGCTGACCCTGGACGGCCAAGACCAGCCCAACCGCAAGCGCGCGCAGGGCTTTGCCCGCCAGCTGCGGGAACGTTTCAAGCTGCCGGTGGAGATGATCGACGAGCGTTCCAGCTCGGTCGAGGCCGCCCGCCGCTTCGCCGTCGAGCGCGCCGAAGGGCGCAAGCGTCGTCGCGACGCGGCTGCGCTCGATGCCGTGGCTGCGGCGGTGATCATCGACCGCTGGTTGTCGTCGCCGGACGACGCCATTCCCATTCCCTGACGATACGAACCCCGCCATGACCGCCCAGCAACTCGATGACTCCGGCCGCCTGCGCCACCTGTTGACGCTTGAAGGTCTTCCCCGCGACACCCTGGTGCAACTGCTCGACCGCGCTGGCCAGATCCGCGATGCCGCGGTCGGCCGTGTCGGCAACAAGCGCCACGTGCTGGGCGGATCGGCGGTGTGCACGTTGTTCTTCGAACCCTCCACCCGTACCCGCAGCTCGTTCCATCTGGCGGCGCAGCGGCTGGGGGCGGACGTGCTGAACTTCGACGCCTCCACCTCGTCCACGCGCAAGGGCGAAACCGCCTGCGACACGCTGAAGAACCTGGAAGCGATGGGCGTGCGTGGTTTCGTGGTGCGCCACCCCGATGACGGCGCCGTGGCGGCACTGGCTGCCGTGGCGGGCGAGGGCACCGCGCTGGTCAATGCCGGCGACGGCCGCAGCTCGCACCCGACCCAGGGCCTGCTGGACATGCTGACCCTGCGCCAGGCCAAGGGCCCGGACTTCTCGAAGATGAAGGTGGTGATCGTCGGTGACGTCAAGCACTCACGCGTTGCCCGCACCGACCTGCATGCCCTGCGCACGCTGGGCGTGGGCGAGATCCGCGTATGCGGCCCGCAATCGCTGTTGCCCGACGACGACACCCTCAAGGGCTGCGTGGTCGGTGATGATTTCGACGCGATGCTGGAAGGCGTCGATGCGCTGATGATGTTGCGCCTGCAGCGCGAGCGCATGGAAGAAGGCCTGGTGCCGTCGCTGGAGCAGTACCACGCACAGTACGGCCTGAACACCGCACGCCTGGCCCGCGCCGGCAAGGACGCAGCCGTGCTGCACCCGGGCCCGATCAACCGCGGCGTGGAAGTGACCGATGACGTGGCCGACGGCCCGCAGTCGTGGGTGCTGCGCCAGGTCGCCAACGGCGTCGCCGTACGCATGGCCGTGCTGGAAACCCTGCTGGGTTGATACCCCGAGACCCGGTTGGGTGGGAATTTGCCTTGAACTACCTTGGTGGGTGCCGACCGTTGGTCGGCACATAGGGGAATCACCTCGAACTGCCTCGGTAGGTGCCGACCGTTGGTCGGCACAGAGCAATCAGTCCCATGAAGCGCTGGGCGCAACCATTGATTGGCTACAGGCCTACCTGCATCGGAGTAGTTGCCCGATAGAAGGGCACTGCCGGCAGGCACACGCTTGTGCCCATGAACCGTGCACGTCTATGCCTTGGCCGCCATTCCCGGATCGGGCAATCCTACATCCTGACCACCGTCACTCAGGGGCGTCGACGCTACTTCGACGATGCCACTGCCGCGAAGGTGGTGATGGACGTGGTCCGCCGCATTGATGCTGACGGCCTGACACACTCACTTGCCTATGTGGTCATGCCGGACCACATCCATTGCCTTGTGGAACTCCGCGCATTCTCGCTGGATTACATCATGCAACGCTTCAAATCGAGCAGTGCATTGCGGATCAACCGCATGTTCGGCCGATCAGGGCGATTCTGGCAATCGAGCTATCACGACCACGCGATCCGCTCCGATGAATCACTGTACCGGCATGCGATGTACGTGTTGGGGAATCCGATCAGGGCAGGGCTGACCGCACAGCTTGGTGAATATCCCCATGCGTGGTGTCGATGGCAGATCGAAGGGAGGTTCCAGGCAATTGAACACATTGGATTGGAGAGATAGTGCCGACCAACGGTCGGCACCCACCGACATACGTTTTCCAGCAGGGGCCGTGGTTCAGCGCTTCTGGGCGAACAACCACGCCCACATCGCTGCGTCGGCGTAGGTGGCATCCCAGGCATTGTGGTTGCCCTCCGCGTACTCGGTATAGCGCACGTCACGCGCGCCGGCGGTCTGGAACGCGGCATGCAGCCGGCGATCATCATCCGGTGGCACCACATCATCCAGCGCGCCGTGGAAGATCCAGATCGGGGTGCGCTGCAACCGTTGCGCGATCACCGCATGAGGGTCCGCTACGTTCGCCACCTGCTCAACGAACAGGGTAGGGCGTACCGCACGTGGTGCCAGCACCGCACCGCAGACCGGCACGATCGCGGCAAAGCGCTTCGGATCGTCCAGCGCGATGTTCCAGCTGCCATAGCCACCCATCGACATTCCGGTCAGGTACTGCCTTGCCGGGTCAGCGCCGAATTCAGCGATTGTGGCGTCCAGTGCCGCGATCGCCACCCGGTTGTTGCGGCCGCTCCATTCCTCGGCGCCGGGGACCTGCGGAAACACCGCCAGCGCGGGGAAGTCGGCCGCGTGCCGGCGCAGGTACGGGCCCAGGCCTGCGTGGGTCTGCTTCACGCCATCGCCGCCGCGCTCGCCGGAGCCGTGCAGGAAAAGCACCACCGGCAGCGGACCGGCCGCGCGCGCGGCAGCGGCCGGGATGAACACCTGGTAGTAGGCGGTGTCGCCGTCCACCTTCACCGCGCGTGCCTCGAAGTGGCCGCGCGCACCGGGCGGCGTACTGGCACACCCGGTCAACATCAGCAGGACCAGCAGCGGCAGCCAGCGCAGAAGCGATCGAAGCATGGCGGTTCCCATGAGGGCGATGTCGCCTCGATGGTAGTGCGCCGCGACCGGCCCGGCATCGTGCGCCGCATCACTGCGGGCGCGGGAAGCTGGCGATGATCTCCAGCTGCTCCTGTGCTTCGGCATTGCCGCCTGCGGCCGCGGCCTGCACCTGCGCCATGTCCGGGTGCAGCACCACCAGCAACGGGTTCTCGCACACCGGGCACACGTACTCGGTGGCGTCCTCGTCCAGTTCCATCACCATTGCCCGCGAACTGCCTTTCCACTCGCAGGCGGCACAGGTGTGCAGCTGGTCGCGCCAACCCGGCGCAAAGTAGTTTTCGATCGTCGTTGCCATGGCAGTTCCAGTCAGTGCAGCAGGACCATGGTGGCCAGGCCGAGGAAGGTGAAGAAACCCATCGAGTCGGTCACCGCTGTCAGGAAGATGCCGCTGGCCAGCGCCGGATCGAAGCCGAAGCGCTTCAGGCCCAGGGGCACCAGCACGCCGGCAAGCGCCGCGAACAACAGGTTGCAGGTCAACGCGATGGCGATCACGGCCGAGAGCCCGGGTGAGTGGAACCAGGCGAGCACGATCAGGCCCAGCACAGAACCGAGCACCACGCCATTGAGCAGGGCCACCCGCACTTCCTTCCACAGCAGCGTGCGTGCGTTGGAACTGCCGACCTGGCCCAGTGCCAGGCCGCGTACCATCAGCGCCAGCACCTGGGTGCCGGCGTTGCCGCCAAGGCCGGCGACGATCGGCATCAACACCGCCAGGGCGACCAGCTTGTCGATGGTGCCCTCGAAGTGGCCGACCACGCTGGAGGCCAGGAACGCCGTGCACAGATTCACCGACAGCCACATCAAGCGGCGGCGCATCGCGCGCCAGACCGGGCTGAACAGATCTTCATCCTCGTCCAGGCCGGCGGCGCCCAGCGCCTGGTGCTCGGCCTGGCCACGGATGATGTCGACCACGTCATCGATGGTGATGCGGCCGATCAGGATGTTGTTGTCATCCACCACCGGCGCGGAGATCCAGTCATGGTCGGAGAACTGCCGCGCCACTTCCTGGTCGCTCTCGCCGACATCGATGGCAGGCTGCTCATCGTCGATCAGGCGGTTGATCGGGGTGGTGTCTTCATGGGTCACCAGTGAGGCCAGCGACACCCGACCCAGGTACTGGTGGCGGCGGCTGACCACGAACAGGTGATCGGTGTGGTCCGGCAGTTCGCCGCGCAGGCGCAGGTAGCGCAACACCACATCGACGTTGACGTCGGCGCGTACCGTCACCACGTCCGGGTTCATCAGGCGGCCGGCGCTGTCCTCGGGGTAGGACAGCACCTGCTCCAGGCGCTCGCGGTTCTCGCGGTCCATCGACTTGAGGACTTCGTCGATGACCGTATCCGGCAGGTCTTCAACCAGGTCGGCCAGATCGTCGATGTCGAGGTCTTCGACCGCGGCGATGATTTCGTCCGGGTCCATGTCCGCGAGCAGGCTTTCGCGCACGTCGTCGCCGACGTGGACCAGCACCTCGCCGTCATCTTCCGGATCGACCAGGCCCCAGACGATCTCGCGCTTGCCCGGCGGCAGCGATTCGAGCAGGTTGCCGATCTCGGCCGGCGCCAGGGTATTGACCAGACGGCGTACCGGGCCCAGCCGGCCGCTGTCCAGTGCATCGGACAGCATCCGCAGTTGGCGCGCAGTCTTGTCGTGGCGTACGGCCTCAGCCATCGCAGCTCCCGCGGGATAAGAAAAGCCGCGATCCCAGCAAGGATGCGGCAACAGGGGTGTTCAGCGCGTCATTATCGCAAGGGGATGTTTCAGCGCATACCCCGCTGGCCACAGGCCACAGGGGTCCACGCATGCCACCTGATCCCCCGCCTGTCGGCGCGCCCCTTGAACAACAAGGGGCTGCTGCTCCAGACCGAATCCGCCGGGCATGGCCCGGCGCTACCAAAGGTGGCACGCGGCGGTATCGAATCCGCCGGGCATGGCCCGGCGCTACCCAAGGTGGCACGCGGCGGTAGCGCCGGGCCGTGCCCGGCGAGCGCGTAGCGCGGGGGTCAGGACGCGTCCGCCACAAGCGCCAGCCAGCGCTCGATGCCGCGGCGGTCACGCATGCCCAGCAGCTTCGGTGCGCGTGCGCGCAGGGCCCCCAGGTCGGCATCACGGACGGCCCGGCGTACTTCCAGCAGGGTGCCCGGGTGCAGGCTGAACTCGGTCAGGCCCAGTGCCAGCAGCAGCGGGGTCATCCGTGCGTCGCCGGCGATTTCGCCGCATACCGCTACCGGAATGCGATGGCGTGCGCCGGTCTCGATCACCATCTGCAGCAGGCGCAGCACCGCCGGATGCAGCGGCGAATACAGTTCGCCCAGTGCTTCGTTGTTGCGGTCGGCGGCCAGCAGGTACTGCACCAGATCGTTGGTGCCGATCGACAGGAAGTCGACCAGGTCGATGAAGCTCTCCAGCGCCAGCGCGGCGGCGGGTACTTCGATCATCGCGCCCAGTGGTACGTGCTCGGCCACCATGTGGCCCTCGGCGCGCAGTTGCTCGCCCAGTTTCAGCATGCGCCGGCGTACCGCCAGCAGTTCGTCGCGGGTGCTGACCATGGGCACCAGCACGCGCAGCTTGCCGTAGGCCGAGGCGCGCAGGATCGCGCGCATCTGGGTATCGGCCACCTTGGGCCGGGCCAGCGACAGGCGCACGCCGCGCAGGCCCAGCGCCGGGTTTTCCTCGTTGCTCAGGGTCAGGCCGGTGCGGTCGGCCTTGTCAGCACCCAGGTCGAGGGTGCGGATGGTCACCGGCCGGCCGCTCATGCCCAGCGCCGCATCGCGGTAGGTCTGGAACTGTTCTTCTTCGTCCGGCAGCTCGTTGCGCTGCAGGAACAGGAATTCGGTGCGGTACAGGCCCAGGCCATGGGCGCCCAGCGCATGCGCTTGGGTCACATCTTCCAGCGATTCGGCGTTGGCCAGCAGTGCGATGTCGACCTGGTCGCGGGTGCGGCTGGGCTTGCTGCGCAGGCGGCCAAGCTCGCGCTGCTCGCGTGCGTGCTCCTTCAGGCGCGCGCGGTAATCACGCAGGTTGTCGGCCTGCGGGTTGACGGTGACGCTGCCGTCGGCGCCATCGATGATCAGCACGTCGCCGTCGATCACCTTGTTCAGCAGCTGCGGCACGCTGACGATCAACGGCAGGTGCAGGCTGCGGGCGAGGATCGCACTGTGTGAAAGCGCGCTGCCAGCGCTGGTGACGATGCCGACCACACCGTGCGATTGCAGCTGGGCCAGCTCGGAGGGGGCGATGTTGTCGCAGACCAGGATTTCGCCGGCCAGGCCCTTCACCGCTGCGGGCCGCTCGGGCTGCAGGAACGCATGGATGCGCCCGATCACATGGTCGAGGTCGTCCATGCGGCTCTTCAGGTAGGCATCGTCCATGCCATCGAAGACTTTGGCCAGGCGGTCGCGCTGCAGGCGCAGCGCGTAGCCGGCACTGTAGGGACCACTGCGGATCAGTTCGTCCAGGCCGAACAGCAGTTCGGGATCGTCCAGCAGCAGCGCATGCAGGTCGAGGAACTCGCCGACCTCCTGGTTCAGCGCGCCATGCAGGCGCTGGCGCAGGTCGTGCATTTCCGTGCGCGCCGCGTCGACTGCGTGGTGCAGGCGCGCCAGCTCGGATTCAACCTGGGAGGGGGCGACGCGCTGTTCGGCCACTTCCAGCGCATGCGGCAGGCGCACGCGGGCGCGGCCCATTGCCGTGCCGCGGGCGGCGCCGTGGCCGGCCAGCAGCTGTACCGGCCGTTGGCCGGTAGGTGTTTGGCCGGCGCGCGCGCGCGGCACGCTCAGTTGTCCTCGTCGAAGCGACGCTCGAACAGGTCGACCACCGCGTCCATCGCGGCGACTTCGTCTTCGCCGTTGATGCGGATGGTGACCGGCGTGCCTTGCCCGGCCGCCAGCAGCATCACGCCCATGATGCTCTTGGCGTTGATCTCACGGCCCTTGGCGGCCATGGTCACGTTGCAGCGGAACGGCGCCAGGGTCTGCACCAGCTTGGCGGTGGCCCGGGCATGCAGGCCCAGGCGGTTGCTCACAGTGAGTTCTCGTTCAAGCATCGTCGACTATCGCTCCATTACGGGTGCCCGCCGCCGCAGTGGCGGGCAGTTGATCCAGTCCCTGTTCCGGATAATTCATCACCCGCAGCAACATCGGCAGACTCAGCGCCGACACCCGGCGAACCGGGGTCCCCAGCCGGGCCAGCTGCCCGGCAAGGTTGGCAGGGCTGGCGCCGTACAGGTCGGTCAGGATCAGCACGCCATCGCCCCCATCGACCCGCCGCAGAGCGGCCGAGGCGAGCGGGAGCAGAGCATCCAGGTCTGCGTCGAACGGTACTTCGAAAGCTTCGGTCTTCAGCGGCAACTGCCGCAGAAGCCGGGTCGCCACGTCGAGCAGGGCGATCCCGACCCCAGGATGTGTTACGAGGAGAATGCCACAGGTCATTACTGCACGTTAACAGGTCAAGGTGAATTGGCGATAGCAGCAGGAGAGGGGCACTGTGTCCCGTATTCAGCGTTGTTCGGGTCAGAGCCCTTTTTCGTTGAAAAAGGGCCCCGACCCCATCCGTTTTTTCGATGCCTGACAGAGATTCATCCACGCATGGCATGGATCTACCGTGTCGACCAAGGTCGACACCTATCCACAGTGCAACTCCGACCCGCCGCGATCCGTCAGAGGCGGGGCGGTGTGGGGGTGCAGGACCGTTGGCGCCATGGATGGCGCCATCGAGCCCCCAAGGACGGGTTTACGGCATGTCCTGCGCGCCCACACCGCCTCGCCATCCCAGGGAATCCGATGTTGCTGTTGCTTCGGCTGTTGCTGTTGACGTTGCCGTGGTTTCTGCGGTGGCCGGGCGCAGCCAGGCCGACCCTGTCAATCCTGTTCGCGGTGGTACGTCGCCACGTCTTCCCAGCCCATCTCACGCGCATGGCGGGCCAGGCGTTCGGCCAGGAACACCGAGCGGTGCTTGCCGCCGGTGCAACCGAAGGCCACCGTCACATAGCTGCGGGTGCCATCGCCCAGCTTGGGCAGCCAGGTGTCCAGGAAATCCATCAGCTGCGCCAGGTAGCGCTGCACATCCGGCTGCGCCTCCAGGTAATCGCGCACGCCGGGCTCGCGGCCGCTCAACGCACGCAGTTCCGGATCCCAATGCGGGTTGGGCAGCACGCGCGCGTCGAACACGAAGTCGGCCTCGGCCGGCACGCCACGCTTGTAGGCGAACGATTCGAACAGCAGCGACAGGCGGCTGGCATGGCCCATCGCAAATTCAGTGATGATCCGGCGCCGCAGCTGGTGCACGTTCAACGCACTGGTATCGATTACCGCATCGGCTTCGCGGCGCAGCGGCGCGATCAGCTCGCGCTCACGGGCAATCGCTTCGGGCAGCGACAGGCCCAGCTGGCTCAGCGGGTGCCGGCGGCGGGTGTCGGCGTAGCGCTTGAGCACCGTTTCATCGCTGGCCTCGAAAAACAGCACCTTGGCGTCGACGCCGGCATCGGTGGCCAGCTGCCGCCAGCTGGACAACTGGGTCAGGTCGCTCTGCCCACGCACGTCGATGCCCACCGCCAACCGGCGCGATGCTGCGCCGTCGTGGTGGCTCAGCACATTGCGCACGAAATCCGGCAGCAGCTGGATCGGCAGGTTGTCCGAACAGTAGTAATCCTGGTCCTCGAAGGTCTTCAGGGCGACGGATTTACCCGAGCCGGACAGGCCGCTGACGATGATCAGGGTCGGGGCGGTGGGAGTGACGGTGCTCATGGACGGGCTCTTCGAAGGGCAGGGGGTCAGGGCGTTCGTCGTTCCAGCAGGTTGCTGTGGCGGGCGATGAACATCGCCGCCGGGTCGATACCCTTGGTACGCAGAATGTGCAGGCGGGTGGCCGCCTCGGTCAGGACGGCCAGGTTGCGGCCGGGCATCACCGGCAGGGTGATCAGCGGCACGTCCAGGTCCAGCACGTGGCGCGTGCCCGAGTCGCCGGTCAGGCGCTCGTAACCGTGGGGGGTGGGCTCGGTCATCGGCTTGGTCAGGTGGACGATCAGCCGAAGGTACTTGTTCTTCTTTACAGCGGTGTCGCCAAACATCTCGCGCACGTTCAGCACGCCCAGGCCGCGCACTTCCAGCAGGTCCTGCAGCAGTTCCGGGCAGGTGCCATCGAGCACGTCGGGGGCGATCTGGGTGAACTCGGGAGCGTCGTCGGCCACCAGGCGGTGACCGCGGCTGAGCAGTTCCAGGGCCAGCTCGCTCTTGCCTGATCCCGCTTCACCGGTGATCAGCACGCCGATGGAGTAGATCTCCATGAACACGCCATGCAGGATCACCCGCGGCGCCAGCGTCCGGGCCAGGTGGTAGGACAGATGGTTGAGCAGTTCGTGGCCGCGCTTGGGTGACAACCACAGCGGCGTGCCGGATTCATCGGCGGCCGCGCGCAGGTCTTCCGGGCACGGCTGGTTGCGGGTCAGCACCAGCGCCAGCGGATGCGACTGCATGATCTTTTCGATGGTTTCCCAGCGCTGGCGTGGTTCCAGCGCGTCCAGCCAGGACAGTTCCTCGGTACCGAGGATCTGCACCTTGTTGGGATAGATCGCATTGAGATAGCCGGCCAGCGAAGGGCGTCGCGAGACCGTATTGCCGGCCTCCAGCTCACGCTTCTCGCCGGATTTGCCCGCTGCCCAACGCAGGCCGAGCCGCTCACGCTGCTGTTCGAACAGTTCGCGGGCAGTGATGCTGGTATTCATGCGGCGCTCGCCGGTGGGGTCAGGTCCAGGGCCTGGCGCAGCTCCCGTGCATCACCGGCCTCGCGCAGCGCCTGGCGGATGCAGGGCGCGGAAAACAGCTCGGCCAGCTCGGACAGCAGCATCAGGTGTTGATGGGTGTAGTGGGCGGGAACGGCCATGGCGAACACCAGGTCCACCGGCTCGTCACCACCGAAATCGACCGGGGTCTGCAGGCGCAGCAGCGCGCCACGGGGGCGATCCAGGGTCGGCGCACGACCATGCGGGATGGCGATGCCGTAACCGATCGCGGTACTGCCCAACGCCTCGCGCTGGCACAGGTTGAGATAGATCTGTTCGGCGTTGGCCTGGCGGCAGGCCAGCAATCCGGCCGCGGCCTGCAGGACGCTGTCGCGGTCGGTGGCCGTGCAGAGCTGGGTCTGCACGGCCGCCAGGAGGTCAGTCAGGGGCATGTCTGCGGGGAGCGGTGGCGATCAGCCACCATTGTCGCCCACCGGCAGCGGTGCGTGCTGCTGTTTTTTCTCCTTGTGCTTGATCACCAGGCGGTCAAGCTTGTCCGCCAGCAGGTCGATCGCCGCATACATGGTCTGCGCATTGGCTTCAGCGTGCAGGGTCTGACCCGGAATATTGAGGCTGGCATCGACGTGGTGCTCGGTCTTCTGCAGCTTGAGCGTCACCCGCGCTTCGCAGTGCTGGTCGAAGTGTTTGCCGATCCGGGCCAGCTTCTCCTCTACATAGGACTGCAGGGCCGGGGTGACTTCGACATCTTTGCCAAACGTTTCGATGCGCATCGGGTTTCTCCTTTGATCGGATGTGCCAATGAACCTCTCCGCCGGGCGCGGCGGCGCGTCAAACGATTCTGACTCTTTCGTGCGAGGCGGAGATGTTCATGGCCTCACGATACTTCGCCACGGTGCGCCGCGCTACTGGGATTCCCGACGATTTGAGCAGGTCAGCCAGCTTGGCGTCAGAAAGCGGCTTGCGTGGGTTCTCGTCATCGATCAGGCGCCGGATCATGGCCTGGATGGCGGTGCTGGACGCTTCGCCGCCGCCGTCGGTGTCGATGCCCGAAGCGAAGAAGGCGCGCAGCGGCAAGGTGCCGCGTGGCGTACGCACATGTTTGCGGGCGATCGCGCGCGATACGGTGGATTCGTGCAGGCCCAGTTCGCCGGCGATCTCGCGCAGGGTCAACGGGCGCAGTGCCTGTTCGCCGAATTCAAGGAAGCCGGCCTGCTGCTGGATCAGGCTTCGCACTACCCGCAACAGCGTCTCACCTCGCGCCTGCAGGCCCTTCAGCAGCCAGCGCGCCTCCTGCAGCTGGCCGCGCAGATAACCGGCATCGGCGTCACCGCAGCGGCGGATCATCTGCTCGTAACCGCGGTGGATCACCAGCTTGGGGCCGGCATGGGCGGCCAGCGCGGCGCGCCAGATGCCATTCTGCCGCCATACGACGACGTCGGGCACCACGTAGGTGTCCTGGGCGAGTGGGGCGATCTGGGTGCCTGGGCGTGGGTCCAGCGAGCGCAGCAGGGCCACGGCGGTCTCGACCTCGGCCAGCGGCTGCTTCAACTGCTGGGCCAGGCCGGTCACGCCCGAGCGCGGCAGTTGTTCCAGTGGGCCGGCAGCAACCTGCCGGGCCAGGGCCAGGCAAGGGGTATCAGCAGGAAGCACGTCCAGCTGCAGTTGCAGGCATTCGCCAAGGCTGCGTGCGGCCACGCCGACGGGGTCGAAGCGCTGGATCTGGTGCAGCACGGTCAGGATTTCGTCTTCACCGGCGTGGATCGCCGGCAACAGCGCTTCGGCGATGGCCGAGAGCGGCTCGCGCAGATAGCCGTCGTCTTCCAATGAATCGATCAGCGCGGCACCGATGCTGCGGTCGCGCTTGGACAGGTGGGTCAGGTGCAGCTGCCACAGCAGGTGGTCGGCCAGGGTTTCGGTTTCGGCAACGCGTTCGGCGGCACTGCCGTTGTCGTCGTCGTCATCGAAACTACCGCCGCTGCCGCTACTGCTCCAGTCCAGCTCGGCAGGCGCCCAGTCGTCGCCGCTGCTTTCAGCGTTGTTGGGCGGGGCGTCATTGTCGCCGCCCGCGTCCTCGCTGCTGCCGTCCTTGTCGACACCGGCGCCTTCGTCGCTGCTGTCGGACCAGTCCAGCAGCGGATTGCTCTCCACCGCCTGGGCGATTTCCAGCTCCAGCTCGGTCGTGGACATCTGCAGCAGCTTGATCGCCTGCTGCAGCTGGGGCGTAAGCACCAGCTGCTGTCCCAACGATGTCTGCAGCCGAGTCTTCATGCCTGTGCCGAACGGAAGGGAGAGGGCCCGGCGGCCGCGCTTACAGCTTGAAGGAGTCCCCAAGGTAGACGCGACGCACGTCGGCATTGTCCAGGATCGCCTCGGGCGAGCCCTGGGCCAGTACGGTGCCCTCTGCGAGGATATACGCGCGGTCGCAGATTCCCAAGGTCTCGCGCACGTTGTGGTCGGTGATCAGCACACCGATGCCGCGTTGCTTGAGATGGGTGACGATGCGCTGGATTTCACCGACCGAGATCGGGTCGACACCGGCGAAAGGTTCGTCGAGCAGGATCAGGCGCGGCTTGGCGGCCAGTGCACGGGCGATCTCGCAGCGACGGCGCTCGCCACCGGACAGGCTGGCGCCGAGCTGTTCGGAGACATGCCCAAGCTGCAGTTCGTCGAGCAGGCTGTTCAGTTCGCGCTCGCGGCCTGCTGAATCCAGGTCCTCGCGCAGTTCCAGCACCAGGCGCAGGTTGTCGGCCACGGTCAGCTTGCGGAACACCGACGGTTCCTGCGGCAGGTAGCCCACGCCCTGCTTGGCGCGGGTGTACATCGGGTCGCCGGTGATGTCCTTGCCGTCCAGCACGATGCTGCCGGCATCGGCACCGACCAGGCCGACGATCATGTAGAAGCAGGTGGTCTTGCCGGCACCGTTGGGACCGAGCAGGCCGACCACTTCACCGGCGTCCAGGGTCAGCCCGAAGTCCTTGACGACTTCGCGCTGCTTGTAGCGTTTGCGCAGGCCAGTTGCGACGAGCATTACTTCTTGCCTCCAGCCGGAGCCGGAGCGGCAGCAGGCGTCTTGTTCTTCGGCGGAATCACGGTGCGCACGCGGCTGCCATCACCGCCGGAGTTCATTTCACCGCTGCGGGTGTTGTAGACCATGCGCTGGCCCGCATTGGTGCCGCGCGCGCTGGTGACCTTGTAGTTGCCGGTCAGGGTGATGATCTCGGTGGTGATGTCGTAGTCGATCCGGTCGGCCACCGCATCCATCCAGGTGCCATCGTCGAGCTGCTGCTTCATCTTGGCCTGCTTGCCGGTGAACACCGCACGCACGGCTTCGCCGCCCTTGAGGTAGATCTCCGCTTCGGACGAGCGCAGGTCCAGGGTGCCCTGGGTGATGATCACGCCGCCGGACAGCACGGTCTTGCCATCACCGGTGAGGGTGCCGGACTGCGCACCGGAATCAATGTTCATCGCTTCGTTGCGGTCCGTCGACTTGGCAAAGGCGACAGCGGGGACAAGAAGACTGAGTGCGAGCACGGCTGCAAAGGGAATCTTCATCGGGGTCCGTTCTACCGGTGGTGGCCCTCCGGCGGGACCGGGGGCGGCGGGTGGGGGCTGCCGGCTTCGCGCCTGTCGGGAAGACGTCGCGGGCAGGCGGCGGAATCAGCGCTTGGGCGTGTAACGGCCCTTGGACTGGCTGAGGAAATGATACGTGTTGTTCTTCGAATCCACCTCGAACCCGACGCCGGACTGCTCCATGCCGGGCCGGGTCATGGTCACCAGGGCATCGGTGCGGGCGCGGTTGTCCTTCGGGAATACATCCAAGTGGTCGGTGCGGAAGGTGGTCGGGACCACGCCCGGGCCGGCCGGACTGTCGCCGGCGACGTTGCCCCGCAGCTTCATCTCGTCGCCCTTGGCACTGAGCCAGCCGGTCTGGGCGCGCAGCGTCCAGTGCTTGCCGTCCTTGTCGGGCATTTCGAACAGCGGCGTGGTGATGTTGAGCGTCTGGTCGCCACGCTGGCGTTCCAGCAGGGGCGCGCGCAGGGTGGTCGATTCCTTGCCGTGTTCGTCCAGGGCGACGATCTGGAAGTCGTGCAGGATGTAGTCCACGCCAGCGTCCTGGCCTTCGGCGGCAGGTGCCTTTTCGCGGTTGCGCAGCGCCGCCCAGCTGCTCAGCAGGGCGGCCAGCAGCAGGCCGACGCCGAGGATCATCCGCCAGTTCAGGGTGGGGGCATTCATGCGCCGAACCTCGCCAGCACAGCGTCCACGCGGCCCTGCGCGGCCAGCAGCACGTCGCACAGCTCGCGCGCGGCACCACGGCCACCGTCAGCACGGGTGATCCAGTGCACGCGCTCGGCGATCCAAGGATGGGCATTGGCCGGAGCCACCGCCAGGCCGACCGCGCCCAGCGGCGCCAGGTCGGGCAGGTCGTCACCCATGAAGGCCACCTGCTCCAGGCCGATGCCGTGCTGGACGCACAGCGCCTGCACGCTGGCCAGCTTGTCGCCGACGGCGATCTGGGTGTCGATGCCCAGGTCGGCGCCGCGCTTGAGCGCGGACTGGCTGTTGCGCGCGGTGATCAGCACGGGGTGGATGCCGTGCTGTTGCAGCAGTTTCAGGCCCAGACCATCCTGCACGAAGTACGCCTTGCTCTCGTTGCCGTCCTTGTCGTAGTACAGCCGACCGTCGGTGAGGGTGCCGTCCACGTCGAAGCAGGCCAGGCGGATACCGGCCGCAGCGGCATGCAGGTGGGCGGGGAAGGCGGGCAGGGGGGACCAGGGCATCAGGGCATCGGACTCGGTGGTTGCGGGCTCGTTGGTACAGACTGAATGGGGTCTACGGACTGTCGGTTAAACCACCCGCGCCCGCAACAGGTCATGAATGTTCAGGGCGCCGACCGCACGCCCCTGGCTGTCGACCACGATCAGGCCGGTGATCTTGTGGGTTTCCATCAGCCGCGCAGCCTCCACCGCCAGCTTGTCGGCGCTGATGGTGCGCGGTTGCCGGGTCATCACATCGGCGATCTTCGCGGTGCGCACGTCCAGGTCGGTGTCCAGGGCGCGGCGCAGGTCGCCGTCGGTGAACAGCCCGATCAGCACGCCCTGGTCGTCGACCACGGCGGTCATGCCCAGGCGCTTGCGGCTCATCTCCATCAGCGCTTCGCTGAGGCTGGCGCCGACATCGACCTTGGGCAGGTCCTCACCGGTGTGCATGACGTCGGTGATGTGCAGCAGCAGGCGGCGGCCGAGGCTGCCGGCCGGGTGCGAACGGGCGAAATCGTCGGCGGTGAAGCCGCGTGCATCCAGCAGAGCCACCGCCAGCGCGTCACCCATCGCCAGCGAGGCGGTGGTGCTGGAGGTGGGCGCCAGCGCCAGCGGGCAGGCTTCGGCCGGCACGCTCACATCCAGGTGGAAATCGGCGGCGCTGGCCAGGCTCGACTGCGGGCGGCCGGTCATGGCGATCAGCACATTGCCCTGGCGCTTGAGCACCGGCAGCAGCATCAGCAGCTCATCCGATTCCCCCGAATAGGACAGGGCCAGCACCACGTCGTCCTCGGTGATCATGCCCAGGTCACCGTGGCCGGCCTCGCCCGGGTGCACGTAGAACGCCGGGGTGCCGGTGGAGGCCAGGGTCGCGGCGATCTTGCGTGCCACATGGCCGGACTTGCCCATGCCGGTGGCGACCACCCGGCCACGGCTGCCCAGGATCGCCCGGCAGGCCTGCTGGAAGGCGTCGCCGAGGCGGTCGGCCACGGCGTCCAGCGCCTGCCGTTCGATCTCGAACACGCGCCGGCCACTGGCGACCAGGGCGGCAGGGTCGGCGGAACGGGGGGGCAACAGGGATTCGGCCATGCGGACGCCACGCAGCGGAAGTAGAATGGACGCACATTTTATTAGGAAAGCCCGTTGGACGCCGACACCATCCGCAATCTGATCGAAACCGGCCTGCCCGGCGCCCGCGCCGACGTGCAGGGTGACGATGGCGTGCATTTCGAAGCGACCGTGGTCAGCGAGGCCTTTGCCGGCAAGCTGCCGCTGGCCCGCCACCGGATGGTGTATGCCACTCTGGGTGACCTGATGGGCGGCGCGATCCACGCGCTCGCACTGAAAACCGTGACCCCGGCCGAAGCCGGCTGAACCGCAGAAGATCCCCAATACATGGCCAAGATCGTTGTGACCGGCGGCGCTGCGCTGCACGGTGAAGTAAGCATCTCCGGCGCCAAGAACGCCGTCCTCCCCATCCTCTGCGCGACCCTGCTGGCCGACGCGCCGGTGGAGATCACCAACGTGCCGCATCTGCACGATGTGGTCACCACGGTGAAGCTGCTGGGCGAACTGGGCGCGAACGTGACCATCGACCAGGGCACGCTGTCGCGTGGCAGTGCGATCGTGGTCGACCCGCGTCCGGTCAACCAGCATGTGGCGCCGTATGAGCTGGTCAGGACCATGCGCGCCTCGATCCTGGTGCTGGGCCCGCTGCTGGCCCGCTTCGGCGCCGCCGAAGTATCGCTGCCCGGCGGCTGCGCGATCGGTTCGCGCCCGGTCGACCAGCACATCAAGGGCCTGCAGGCACTCGGTGCCGACATCGTGGTCGAGAACGGCTTCATCAAGGCCACCGCCAAGCGCCTGAAGGGTGGCCACTTCACCTTCGACATGGTCAGCGTGACCGGTACCGAAAACGTGCTGATGGCCGCAGTGCTGGCCGAAGGCACCACCATCCTCGACAACGCGGCGATGGAACCGGAAGTCACCGACCTGGCGCATTGCCTGATCGCGCTGGGCGCGAAGATCGAAGGCCTGGGCACCGCCCGCCTGGTCATCGAAGGCGTCGAACGCCTGTCCGGTGGGCGCCATGAAGTGCTGCCCGACCGCATCGAAACCGGTACCTTCCTGGTGGCCGCAGCGATGACCGGCGGCAAGGTGACCGTCAACCGCGCGCGCCCGAACACGATGGATGCGGTGCTGGCCAAGCTGGTGGAGGCCGGCGCGACCATCGAGACCACCGAAGACAGCATCACCCTGGACATGCACGGCAAGCGGCCGAAGGCAGTCAACCTGACCACCGCACCGTATCCGGCGTTCCCGACCGACATGCAGGCGCAGTTCATGGCGCTCAACTGCGTGGCCGACGGCGTGGGCGTGATCAATGAAACGATCTTCGAGAACCGTTTCATGCACGTCAACGAGCTGCTGCGCCTTGGCGCGGATGTGCAGGTGGAAGGCCACACGGCCATCGTGCGTGGCCACGAGCGCCTGAGCGGTGCACCGGTGATGGCAACCGACCTGCGCGCGTCAGCGTCGCTGATCCTGGCCGGCTTGATGGCCGATGGCGATACCACCATCGATCGCATCTACCACCTTGACCGCGGCTACGAGAACATCGAAGAGAAGCTGTCTTCGCTCGGCGCCACCATCCGGCGCGTGGCCGCATGATCCTGCGCGGCAGGTTCAGCCGTCGCCGCAAGGCGCTGCTGGTGCTGGTGCTGATCGTGCTGACGTGGCTGGGCTACGCCTGGTACGCCAACATCGCCATCACCAAGGGCATCGAGCAGAAGGACATGGACTGGAATGGCGACGGCACGGTGACCCGTGACGAGATCATCCAGTCGTTCTACGCGGTGGCGGTGAACGACAGCCAGGAGGGCAACCGCCATTGCCGCACGTTCGTGCGCCGATCCACGGGCGAGCAGATCCGGGTGGACTGCCGCACCGAGTTCAAGCCGGCGGAAGAAACGAAGAAATGAAAAAACGCCCGCGAAAGCGGGCGTTTTTGTCTGCGGGGCGTGAATCCACGCATGGCGTGGATCGACGTTGGGCGGTAGCGCCGGGCCATGCCCGGCGAGCGCGCAGCGCGGTCGGTCAGTTCATCGCCTTGATGGTCAGGTCCAGCGCATCGCGGCCGCTTTCACGCTGCAGCATGCGCGCCGGCACCGGGAACTCCGGCACGATCCACGCAATCAGCTCCTTGTTGCCGTCCACGCGCGACACCTTGGTGGCCTCGTAGCTCTTGCCGCCGACGGTGACCGATTCCTTGCCCACCACGCGGTAGGTCATGTTCTTGATGCGGCCCTCGTCGACCATGCGATAGGTCAGCGGCTTGCCGGCGGCCAGGTCGCGGGCGATGGCCAGGTTGATCAGCAGCGCGTCCATGTCGCCGGCCTTCAGGGCGATCGGGCCGGCGCGGTCGGGCTTGATGTCGCCGGTCCAGGTGGCCTGGTTGCTGGCCCAGTTGTAGTTGGCCTGCACATTGCGCTTCTTCACCAGCAGCGCAGAGCGGTCCTGGCTGCTGAGCGGGCGAAGCTGCCCGCGCACTTCCTCGAACACCGTGCTCTGGCTCAGGTCCGCCAGCTGGTTCTTGACCTGCAGGCTGTAGCGCCACTTGTTGGCGCCTTCGCTGGCCAGGGTCATGCTGCCATTGGCCTGCATGCCCATGTAGCTGGCCAGGTAGTCGGCCTTGAATGGCTGCAGGGCCATGGCCGGCAGGCTGGCCACCGACAATGCGGCAGCGGCGATCCAGGTCAGGGGGCGGGTCAGGGTGTTCATGCTCAGACTCCTTGGTATTCGATCAGGCGCAGATCGACGCGATCTTCGCCGTCTTCGCGTTGCAGGATGCGCACCGGCGTGGGGACACCGTTGGCGATCCAGAGAATGGTTTCATTGTTGCCGCCGTTGGTGCGATACACCCGCAGCGCGTTGTAGGACAGGTCGCCGACCTCGACGTTTTCGGTCTGCGGCGCGGCCTGGTAATCGTGCTGGCGCACCTTGCCCATGTCGACGTAGCGATAGTGCATGGCTGCGCCGGGACGCGCGTCGCGCATGATCGCCAGGTTGATCAGCAACGCGCTCTGGTCGCCGGCCTGCAGCGGAATCGGCTGGGCGCGCTTCTTTTCCACGTCGCCGCTCCACTGCGCGGTGCCGGCCTGCCAGTTGTAGGTGCCGACCGCCTTCTTGCCCAGGAACAGGCCCTTGCGCACCGTGCTCTGGCTGAGCGGCGCATACACACCGCTGCGCTCCTCGAACACCGTGCTCTGCTCGATGTTCAGGCCCAGCACGCTGGCAAAGCCTCGGCGGCCGACCACCTGCATGTCCACCCGCCACTGGCTGCCGCCGGTGTGGGTGACCTGCATGGTTGCATCGCCCGCTTCCTTGCCCTTGTAGAACGCCTGGTAGGTCGCGCTGAACGGCTGCAGCGGCGGCGGCTCCCACGCC
The DNA here is from genome assembly GCF_019793815.1 of Stenotrophomonas sp. DR822. Taxonomy (NCBI): domain Bacteria; kingdom Pseudomonadati; phylum Pseudomonadota; class Gammaproteobacteria; order Lysobacterales; family Lysobacteraceae; genus Stenotrophomonas; species Stenotrophomonas sp. DR822. The sequence continues at coordinate 1,657,995 of NZ_CP081826.1, read as the reverse complement.
AGGGCAGGCAACACCGGCGGTGCCGCTTCGGCAGGTGCCGGCGCAGCAGGCGCTGTTGCCTGGCCCCAGCCCGCACAGGCGAGGACGGCAAACGGCAGCAGCAGAGTTGTACGCAGCAGGGACGTGGTCTTCATGGCCGACAGGAACCGCAGGAGGGGAGCAGGATGCCAGCCCCGCAGTCAGCGGGGCGTGTGCACGGGCGTTACCGGTTCAGTTTTCCGGCGGAATCTAGAGCCAACGGGCTAAACAGGGGGTGACCGTCGAACATCGGTTGGCCTTCCCGTTCAGCCAGGCGGCCCGCACAGAGCAGCTCCAGGGTGGCGATCAGCAGGGGATGCTCCACCGCAAGCACGCGTTCGGCGAGGGTCTGCGCATCGTCGCCGGCAAGCACCGGAACCCGGGCCTGCGCCAGCACCGCGCCGGCATCCAGTTCCGGCACCACCAGGTGCACGCTGGCGCCGTGCTCGGCGTCACCGGCCTCAAGCGCCCGTGCATGGGTGTGCAGGCCCTTGTGCAGCGGCAGCAGCGAGGGGTGGATGTTGACCAGGCGGCCATTGAACCGCTGCACGAAATCGGCGCCGAGGATGCGCATGTAGCCGGCGCAGACGATCCAGTCCGGCGTGGATGCTGCCAGCGCATCCCCCAGCGCCTGCTCGTAGGCCGCGCGGTCACTGAATTCCTTCGGCGCATGCCCCCAGCGCCGATCCGTTGCCACCCGCTCCAGGGCGGTCGCATCGGGACGATCGGAGAACACGCCGACAATCTCGGCTTGCAGTCGCCCTGCCGCGATGGCGTCGACAATGGCCTGCAGGTTGCTGCCGCGCCCGGATGCCAGCACGGCGATTCGGCGGATGCTCATCGCACCACGCTCCGGCGCACCAGCGGCCACAGCAACAGGCTGCCCAAGGTCGCCAGCAGCATGTCCGCATGCGCGTCCCACATGTCGCCCTGCTGGCCGTTGTAGGCCTCAGCCGCTTCCGGCGACAGGGCAAGGGCGATGCCCCATTCCAGCCACTCATACACCAGGCTGGAACACATCACCGCCATCACCGCCAGGGTGAATGCCTGGCCGATGCGCAGCGCAGGCCAGGCATGTCGCGCCAACTGCAGCAATGCGGGGGTGAAGCAGACGCCATAGAGGAAGTGGATCAGACGATCGAAGTGGTTGCGCTGCCAGCCAAAGGCTGCGTCCGGCGACCATCCCAGCAATGCCTGCAGCCACGCGTCATACGGCACGTTGGAGTACAGCCAGCGCGCGGCCACGCAGTGGATGGCGATGAAGCCGCAGATGGCGATGAACGCACCGTTGCCCAGCTGCCAGCGCCGGTCCACCCACCACAGGGCCAGCAGGCCGATCACGGTCAGCGAACTGTGCAGGGCCTGCTCCAGCGGCCACAGCGGATGGATCCAGGTTGCCGCGAATATGCCCAGCACCGCGACCAGTGTGGCCTTCTTCGGTGCCGACAGTGAGTGGCTGGCGCGGTTGCGTGCGAAGGCGGGGGCAGCGGGCGTGGGCATGTCGGGGCGATCAGCAGAAGAGACGGAGCATGCGCTTGCCAGCTCAGACGCTGACGTGGTCGCCGCGGTCGAACAGGGCGGCGATCTCCGGCTTGCGCAGGAAATACACCGCGTAGGCGGTCAGGGCCATGCCCAGAGGGCCGGCCATCACCGCTGCCCAGGCCGCGCCGCGACACCAGGCCAGGTGGCTGCGATGGCCAAGCAGCCGCGCGGTGCGCAGCTGCAGGAAGCCCAAGCCGATGGCCAGCAGCGACACCGCGCCGTACACCGTCGCCAGCACGGCGCCGTCGTCCATGCCGCGTTCGAAGGCGACGATGCCGACAAAGCCGAGGAACACCAGTGCCGCCAGCCAATGGAAGCCGGCCAGTGCGTAGAACAGGATCTTCAGGGTGTGCAGGTGGCTGGCGGTCTGCAGGTCTGCCAGGGCCTGCCTTGGCAGCGGCGGCGGGTTCATTCCATCACTCATGCCACACCCGCCTGGCCAGCAAAGGCGGCCTTCACCTGGGGGCGCAACAGCACGACCAGGGTGAACACGCCGAGGATGGTGCCGATGGGCGTGAACAGGCACGACAGACCCGCCACGATCATGCATAGCAGGTAGCGGCGCTGCCGTGACAGGCAGCGGCCGGCATAGGCCACGAAGCCTGCCAGTGTCAGCCCACCGAGCACGATGCAGACGCCCATCACGGTGAACAGCCAGCCGACGACCTGCTGCTCTTCCGGCGATGACGGCTCACCGCCGGACTTCATCGGCAGCGAGCCGGACAGCATGGCGATGCCCAGCACGATGTGCAGGATGAAGATCAGCGAGAACACCGCCATCAGGCCAGCGACCACGTAGTGGCCGATCGCCAGCTGGCGTAGCTGGGTGGCATCCTGCGGGCCGAACACCGGCACGGCCGGGTTCGGCGGCAGCACCGGCGGCGCCGGTGGCGTTGACGAGGAGGGAGGAGCGTCCATGCGGGTTCCTTTGTCCTGTGGATCAGGCGATGTGGACGCGTTCGCCGCCCTGGGCGGTGACCACCTGGCCGATCGTCCAGTGCTCCAGGCCTTCTGCCTTGACCGCCGTGGATACGGCCTCGAGCTGGTCCGCAGCGACGATCAGCACGAAGCCGATGCCGCAGTTGAAGGTGCGCCACATCTCGCTGTCGGCCACCGCGCCTTCCTTCTGCAGCCACTGGAACACCGGCGGAAGGGTCCACGACGAGGCCTGGATGTCCAGGCCGAGACCCTCGGGCACCACGCGGATGATGTTCTCGGTCAGGCCACCGCCAGTGATGTGGGCCATGCCGTGAATGGCATCGCCGTGCGACTTCAGCAGCGACAGGATCGGCTTGACGTACAGGCGGGTGGGGGCCATCAGTGCATCGACCAGCTTGACCCCGCCTTCCAGTTCCAGCTCGGCCGGGCGGCCGGCGCGGTCATAGATGCGACGGATCAGCGAATAGCCGTTGGAGTGCGGGCCGGACGAGGCGATGCCGATCAGCACGTCGCCGGCGGCGACGTTGGCGCCGTCCTTCAGTTCGCTCTTTTCGACGGCCGCGACGGTGAAGCCGGCCAGGTCGTACTCGCCCGGCGCGTACATGTCAGGCATCTCGGCGGTTTCGCCGCCGATCAGGGCGCAGCCGGCCTCGGTGCAGCCATTGGCGATGCCGCCCACGACCGCGGCAGCGGTGTCGATGTCCAGCTTGCCGGTGGCGAAGTAGTCCAGGAAGAACAAGGGCTCGGCGCCCTGCACCAGCACGTCGTTCACGCACATGGCGACCAGGTCGATGCCGATCGTATCGTGGCGGTTCAGCTGGTGGGCCAGCTTCAGCTTGGTGCCGACGCCGTCGGTGCCCGACACCAGCACCGGCTCGCGGTACTTGTTGGACAGATCGAACAGGGCGCCGAAGCCACCCAGGCCGCCCATCACCTCCGGACGGAAGCTGCGCTTGACCAGGGGCTTGATCCGCTCGACCAGTTCGTTGCCGGCGTCGATGTCGACACCCGCGTCACGGTAGGTGAGGGGAGAAGGGGCGGAAGACGGGCTGTTGGTCACGGGCGTCGGCGCTGGCAGGGGTTGAATCGCCGATTTTAACAGGCCGCATTGGCGCAAAGGCCGTATTCGGGCAACAATTCCCCCCGGATACGTCGAGCCAATGGATGTCCTGATGCGCCGCAGCCTGTTTTTGACCCTGCTCCTTGCGCTGTGCCTGCCGGTGGCCACGATGGCCCAGAGCGGCATGCGAACCGAGGGGGATGTTGCCACTGCCAGTGGTGCGTACGAGGCCGAAGTGCCCGTCAACAGCCAAGCCGAGGCTGACCGCAACGGTGCACTTGCCCGCGCGTTGAGCGTGGTACTGGGCAAATTGTCCGGTGATCGCAGCGTCATGTCGCGCCCTGGCGTGGTCCAGGCGCTGCGCAATGCCAAGGACTATGTGGCCAGCTACGACTACAAGCAGGACCAGAGCGTGGGCGCCAGCGGTGCGCCGAGCTTCCGTACCCTGCTGGTCGCGCGCTTCCGCGAGGATGACGTGGACGGGCTGGTGTCGGCCTTGGGCCTGCCGCTGTGGCCGCAGCCGCGGCCGAAGCCGGTGCTGTGGCTGGCCGTTGACGACGGCAGTGGTCCGCGCCTGGTCAGCGTGCAGCAGGCCAATGCCGCCAGGCCGTTGCTGAGCCGGGCCATCGAGCGCGGCTACAAGCTCGGCCTGCCCAGCGGTGGGGCCGCCGAACAGGCCCTGGCCGGTGCCATCTGGCGCCAGGACAGCGCCGCTGTGGCCCGGGCCTCGTCGCGCTATTCGCCGCCAATGCAGCTGATCGGCAAGCTTTACCGCGCCAATGGCGGCTGGCAGGCGGACTGGGTGTTCGTCGACAACGGCCGTGAACTGAACAAGTGGACCAGCAAGGACGCCAACGCCATGCGCGCGATGGCCGCCGGTGCCGATGGCGCTGCCGACGCGCTGGTCAAGCGTTATGCCAAGGCCGGTGCAGCCACCGGCCAGGCGGGCACCTACCGCGTGGTGGTGACCGGCATCAACAGCGCTGACGAGTACCTGCGTCTGGCGGCCGGCCTGCGTGAAGTGGCGGTGGTGCGCAACGTCACCCCGCTGCGCGCGACCGCCGACCATCTGGAACTGAATCTGGAAATGACCACCGGCCTGGCCGGCTTCAACCGCATGCTTGGCGACAATGGCGTGCTGGTGCCGTCGGCGACACTGCCGGCCCTGCCAACGCCGATCGACGATACGACCGGTGCACCGGCACCGGCACCGGTCAGCAACGAGTACCGCCTGCGATGATCCTGTCCCCGGAAGCGGAAATCGCGCAGTTCCTGCGGCGGCTGAAGTTCATCCTGCTGGCCGGCCTGATCGGCTGGGTCGTGTGGCTGCTGGCGCCGATCCTGACGCCGTTCGTGCTGGCGCTGGCGCTGGCCTGGCTGGGCGATCCGCTGGTGGACCGCATCGAGGACACCGGCCGTTCGCGCATGACCGGCGTGGTGCTGGTGTTCGTGGCAATGGTGCTGGTGATCGTTGCCCTGCTGCTGGTGCTGGTGCCGATGATCGAGCGCCAGATCACCACCCTGATCGCCGCGGCCCCGCAGGCACAGGCCTGGCTGATGGAGAGGGGCATTCCCTGGTTCGAGCAGAAGACCGGGCTGGAAGTGATGCAGTGGATGGATCCGGACCGTCTGATCGAATGGGTGCGCAGCCATTGGCAGCAGGCCGGCGGATTCGCCACGACCTTCATGGGCTACGTATCGCGCTCGGGCTTCACGGTGGTTACCTGGGTGGTCAACCTGTTGCTGCTGCCGATCCTGGCGTTTTACTTCCTGCGTGACTGGGACAAGCTGGTCGAGCGCGTGGCATCGGTGATCCCGCGCAACCAGATCGGCACGATCACTACGCTGGCGCGTGAATCCAACGAGGTGCTCGGCGCCTTCATCCGCGGTCAGTTCCTGGTGATGCTGGCGCTGGGCGTGATCTACGCCGGTGGCCTTTCGCTGGTCGGGCTCAAGCTGGGCCTGCTGATCGGCCTGATCGCCGGCCTGATCAGCTTCATTCCCTACCTGGGCGCGACCACCGGCATCCTGATGGCGATCGTGGCCGCACTGGTACAGGCGCAGGGGTTCGACCTGAAGCTGCTGATCCTGGTGGGCGTGGTGTTCACCGTCGGCCAGCTGCTGGAGAGCTACGTGCTGACCCCGCGCATCGTCGGTGACAAGATCGGCCTGCACCCGGTGGCGGTGATCTTCGCGGTGATGGCAGGCGGCCAGCTGTTCGGCTTCCTGGGCATGCTGCTGGCGCTGCCGGTGGCGGCGGTGAGCAATGTGCTGTTGCGCTATGCGCACCAGCGTTACCGCCAGAGTGAGCTGTACGCTGGCGAGAAGCCCACGATCGTGCTTGACGGGGTGATCGACCAGCCCCATCTCATCGTGCCTGGCAATGACAAGGGTCCGGAACTGAAGTGATTGGTGTGCCGCAACTTCCGCTGGCCCTGCATTACCCGCGGGACCAGCGGCTGGAAAGCTTCATCGGCGCGCCGGACGGCGCGCTGGCGCAGCTGCATGCCATCGCGGTAGGGGCCAGCCACGACTGGGTGTACCTGGAAGGCGCGGCCGGCACCGGCAAGACCCACCAGGCACTGGCGATGTGTTCCAGCGCCGAGCAGGCCGGGCGCCTGCCGACCTATGTACCGCTGGCCAGCGTGGTCGGCCGGGTGCGGGTGGCGCTGGAAGGGCTCGAGCAGCGCGAGCTGGTGGCGCTGGATGGCCTGGATGCGGTGGCAGGCAATCGTGAGGACGAAATCGCGCTGTTCGATTTCCACAACCGCGCGCGCGCTGCCGACGTGACGGTGCTGTACACCGCACAGAAGTCGCCGGGCGAACTTGGCTTGGTGCTGCCGGACCTGCGTTCGCGCCTGGGCCAATGCGTGCGCGTGCTGCTGCAGCCGTTGGACGAGGAAGGCCGCGCGGCGGTGTTGCGCGAGCGCGCGCTGCGCCGTGGGTTGGCCATCGACGAGGCCGCCATCGAGTGGCTGCTGTCGCACACCGGGCGCGAGCTGGGTGGGCTGATCACGTTGCTGGACTGGCTGGATCGCGAATCGCTGGCGGCGAAGCGGCGGATCACCGTGCCGTTCCTGCGCCAGGTGCTGGAAGAAGGCCGTCCTCGTTACTGAGGGGTGTTGGGTGTTGGGTGTTAGGCAGGGCTGCGCCCTGCACCCGCCGAAGCCAGGGCAACGTCAACGTCAACGTCAACAGCAAAAGCTCGCTATCCGTGGCATGGCGGGGTGGCTCAGGTTGCGGGGGACGGCGCAAGTACGTCCCTGTAGCCTCGGTCGCGCCATCCATGGCGCTCACGCCCCCGCAACCTGAGCCACCCCGCCTTCGACAGGTTCCCGCGACCTGTCGGGTCGGCGTTCTGCGCTGCTGTTGGTGGGTGTCGACCTTGGTCGATACGTGTCTTGCTTGTGGTGGGTGACGACCGTTGGTCGTCACCAGAGCAAGCGTAGCGATGCGACCCGCTTCTGCTTTTCCTTCTTTTCCGTGGCTGGACCCACACGCAGACTGTCAGAGGCCGGACGGGTGGGCCATGCAGGGGCGTTGGCGCCATGATGGCGACAAGTAGATCCACGCCATGCGTGGATGAGATTTTCCGGGGAAGGACTGCCTTGGATCCGACGTGCTCGGCTTTTGGTGGGTGACGACCGTTGGTCGTCACCAGAGCAAGCGTAGCGATGCGACCCGCTTCTGCTTTTCCTTCTTTTCCGTGGCTGGACGCCCACGCAGACTGTCAGAGGTCGGGCGGGTGGGCCATGCAGTGGCGTTGGCGCCATGGATGGCGACAAGTAGATCCACGCCATGCGTGGATGAGATTTTCCGGGGAAGGACTGCCCCTGGATCCGACGTTCTCTGCTTGTGGTGGGTGACGACCGTTGGTCGTCACCAGAGCAAGCGCAGCGATGCGACCCGCTTCTGCTTTTCCTTCTTTTCCGTGGCTGGACGCCCACGCAGACTGTCAGAGGTCGGGCGGGTGGGCCATGCAGTGGCGTTGGCGCCATGGATGGCGACAAGTAGATCCACGCCATGCGTGGATGAGATTTTCCGGGGAAGGACTGCCCCTGGATCCGACGTTCTCTGCTTGTGGTGGGTGACGACCGTTGGTCGTCACCAGAGCAAGCGCAGCGATGCGACCCGCTTCTGCTTTTCCTTCTTTTCCGTGGCTGGACCCACACGCAGACTGTCAGAGGCCGGACGGGTGGGCCATGCAGGGGCGTTGGCGCCATGGATGGCGCCATCGAGCTTACATGGGCGTACTTGCAGCGTCCCCTGCATGGCCCACCCGTCCGGCCAAGCACGCGATCCGCTCTGCGCGACCAACCACGAGGGGCTCAGCCGTTCGCGGCCAACTCCGCATCCAGCGCATGCAGGCGATCAACGGTCCCGACATCGGTCCAGCGCCCGCGATGATGCTGCCCCGTCATCAACCCCTGTGCCATGAAATGCTTCTGCAACGGCACCACCGAAAACTTCGGTGGCACACGCTCGCTGCCCGGTGCCTGGCCGATCACCGCGCGCCAATCGGCCACGATCGACGGGCGATAGACGCCGATGCCCGCATACGTCAGGCACGGGCCTTCGCGGTCATGATGCAGCACACCGTGCGCGTCCAGCCGGTAGTCGCCATTGGGGTGCTGCGCCGGGTTGTCGACCAGCACCAGATGCGCTTGGCCGGCCGGTTCACGCGGCAGCGTGGCGAAATCGAAATCGGTCCAGATATCGCCGTTCACTACCAGGAACGGATCGTCCCCCAGCGCCGGCAGTGCATTGAGGATGCCGCCACCGGTTTCCAGCGGGGTATCGCCTTCGTGCATGAAATGCAGGCGCAGGCACCACTGGCTGCCATCGCCCAATGCGGCCGGGAACTGCTCGGCGAGCCACGCGGTGTTGATCACCACGTCGTGGACGCCGAGTGCAGCCAACCGCTCCAGATGCCACACGATCAGGGGTTTGCCGGCCACCGCCAGCAGCGGCTTGGGCGTGTGCAGGGTGAGCGGACGCATGCGTTCGCCCAGACCCGCAGCAAAAATCAGTGCCTTCATCGATGCGGCCTTCAGCGCTGCACGCGCATCGGCGCGGCCAACTCGGCCAGCGCCGGTTTGATGCGCGTTTCCAGCAACTGCTGCAGGGGCGCCAGTTCGCGGTACCTCGGCAGTACTTCATCGAGGTAGGCGATGAAGCGCGGCGCATCGTCCAGGTAGTGGCCCTTGTTGTCGCGGTAACGCAGGCGGCAGAACAGGCCGAGGATCTTCACGTGGCGCTGGATGCCCATCCAGTCGGCATCGCGCAGGAAGGTGGCACGGTCGGGTACCGGCAGGCCGGTATCGCGTGCGCGCTGGTGATACTGCGCCAGCCATTCGTCCACGCGCTGCAGCGGCCAGCTCAGGAAGGCATCCTTGAACAGACTTACCGCGTCGTAGGCGATCGGGCCACGCACCAGGTCCTGGAAATCCAGCACTGCCGGGCCGCCATCCACCGGCATCAGGTTGCGCGGCATGTAGTCGCGGTGGGTCATCAGCTGGGCCTGGCCCAGCGCGTTGTCCATCAGCCGACGGTGCACCAGCTGCAGGCCTTCGATCTCGCCGCAGTCCAGTTCAAGGCCAAGATGGCGTTGCAGGAACCACTCGTCGAACAGGCCCGCATCACGCTGCAGCAGCGCTTCGCCGAACCGGCCGAAATCGCCCGGCACCGGGATGGCCTGCAGGCGCAGCAGCTGATCGATGGATCGGCTGAACCACGCGTCGGCATTGCGTTCGTCGAGGATCTTGGCCAGCGTCGGGCCACCCAGGTCTTCCAGCAGCAGGAAGCCGGCGTCGAGGTCCTGGGCAAGCAGGGCGGGCACGCGCAGGCCGTGATCGTGCAGCAGGCCGCGCATGCGCAGCCACGGCGTGGGGTCTTCCAGCCCTGGCGGGGCGTCCATGACGATGTGGCTGCCGCGCTGGCTGGTGGTGCGCCAGTAGCTGCGCATGCCGGCGTCGACCGAGGCGCGTTCGACCACGGCGTTGCCATCGTCAAGCTGGGTACGGGCCCACTGCAGGCGCTGTGCGCTGCGCTGGGGATCGGAGGCGGGTTCGGTCATGCAGGCAGATCCGGGCGCGCCGGGCGCGCCAACGTCGGGGGCGGAATGGGAAAAAGAGAGGGCGGCTCAGCGGCGGCCGCTGAACAGGCGCAGGATCGCCAGCACGACCACCGCACCCAGCACCGCGCCGAGGAAGCCGGCCGGTTCACCGGGCGCGTACCAGCCCATGTACTGGCCGAACCAGCCGGCCAGCAGCGCGCCGATGATGCCCAGCACGATGGTCAGCAGGCAGCCCATGCGGTTGTTGCCGGGCATGAAGAAGCGTCCCAGCAGGCCGACGAAGAAGCCGACCAGAATGATGTAGAGCCAGCTGGTGCTGCCAAACAGACCGTTCATGCGATCAGTGCTCTGGAAGGTTGGACGCAGCCTAGCAAGGCCAGGCTGCGTCCGTCACTGCGTGATGGATCAGCAGCAGCCGTGGTCACCGTGGCGGGTGCCGCTGTCGGCGGCCACCGGCGAACCGCTGGTCTCGCCACGCAGGCTGGCCGCGTAGTGCTCGCTGATCACCTTGGACACGCACGCGGTGACCTTCTTGCCCATCGGGATGTGCAGGAACTCGTTCGGGCCGTGGGCATTGGAGTGCGGGCCGAGCACGCCGGTGATCATGAACTGGGCGCCCGGGAACTTCTCGCCCAGCATGCCCATGAACGGGATCGAGCCGCCTTCACCCATGTACATCGCCGGCTTGCCGAAGAAGGTCTGGCTGGCATCGTCGATGGCCTTGGTCAGCCACGGTGCCATCGCCGGCGCGTTCCAGCCGGTGGAGGCCTTTTCCAGGTCCAGGGTGACCTGCGCGCCGTTCGGCGGATCGCGCAGCAGCGCTTCCTTCAGCAGCTCGCCGCAGGTCTTGCCGTCGGCAGTGGGCGGCAGGCGCAGCGACAGCTTCACTGCGGTATGCGGGCGCAGCACGTTGCCGGCCGATTCCAGCGGCGGCATGCCGCCGATGCCGGTCACCGACAGCGCCGGGCGCCAGGTGCGGTTGAGCACCAGCTCGGTCAGGTCGTCGTTCATCGGCTTGAGGCCATCGACCAGCGGGAATTTCTCGAAGATCGCGGTGTCGACCACGTCGGCGGCACGCTTGGCCTGTTCCAGGCGCTCGGCCGGGATCTCCACGTTCATGCCGTCGATCAGGATGCGGCCGGTGTCCTGGTCCTCGATGCGCGACAGCAGCTGGCGCAGCAGGCGGAAGCTGGACGGGACCACGCCGGAGGCATCACCGGAGTGCACGCCTTCGTTGAGCACCTTCACCGAGAAGTTGCCGCCGGTCAGGCCGCGCAGCGAGGTGGTGCACCATAGCTGGTCGTAGTTGGCACAGCCCGAATCCAGGCAGACCACCAGCGACGGCTTGCCGATGCGGTCAGCCAGATGGTCCACGTAGGCCGGCAGGTCGTAGCTGCCCGACTCTTCACAGGCTTCAATCAGCACCACGCAGCGGGCATGCGGCAGGCCCTGGGCCTGCAGTGCCAGTACGGCGGCCAGCGAGCCGAAGATGGCGTAACCGTCATCGGCACCGCCACGGCCATACAGCTTGTCGCCACGCAGGACCGGGGTCCACGGGCCCAGGTCGTCGTCCCAGCCGGTCATCTCCGGCTGCTTGTCCAGGTGCCCGTAGAGCAGGATGGTGTCGTCGCCGGTTTCGGCGCCGGTAGCCGGAATTTCCAGCAGAATCAGCGGGGTACGGCCTTCCAGGCGTACCACTTCGACCTTCAGGCCGGGCAGGTCCTGGGCCTTGGCCCAGGTTTCCATCAGGGTGACCGCCTGATCCATGTAGCCGTTCTGCACCCAGTTGGCGTCGAACATCGGCGACTTGTTGGGAATGCGGATGTAGTCGACCAACTGCGGGACGATTTCGCTGTCCCACTTGTCATTGACGAATTGGCCGAGCTTGGCGCTGTCCATCTGAAACTCCGGTTGCATGGCTGATCCGACCATTCTACGCCTCGGCCAAGGGTAGGGTTTTCCCTACATCACGTCGGGTATTTGGCTGGCTTTTAGAAATCCGTGAACCCTATACGCTGTGTGCATGTGGTGACGGACACTGTTTCGACCGACGGGATTGCCGGTCGGGACGGTCAGAACCACAAGGAGATACACGTCGTGCCTTGGTTTGTCGTGTTTAGGGTGCTGGTGCTGGGAGTGTGGATCGCGGCGGCGCAAGCTGCCGAGCCGATCGACATCAACCGGGCCGATGCCCAGGCGCTGCAGCAGGGATTGACGATGGTCGGGGCCACCAAGGCTGCGGCGATCGTCGAGCACCGGCGCAGACACGGCCCGTTTCACCGCGTCGAGGACCTGACGCAGGTGAAGGGGATAGGGACATCGATCGTCGAACGGAATCGACGACGGATCACCGTTGGCAACACGATGTTGCCTGCGGATCCGGTACCCGGATCGGTACCGGTGCGAACCGTACCCAGGCGCTGACAACAGGAATCGTCGGAATCTGCAGGATGCAGGTTCAATGGCTGTGGACAGGATGGCTGCAGCCGCCGACCGTCGCAGGGATGCGGCACCAATCACCAGGATGGTGGCATCACAGACCTGTGGAAGGGGCTGAGATACAAACAGGACAGACGCGGCCGCGTGCAGGATGCAACGCCGCCCCCGCTTCGCAGGATGCGAGGGGGTGGCAGCAGGCCGACAGGGACGTGACGATTGCCCGGTACGACACATGGCTGTGTCGCCGGGCAATTTCTTTTGGCGCGGCTGCGACGTGCCCATGGTGTACGGTGGGGACTTCGCATGGAATGGAACCGGCTGGATGCACCTGCACCGTTTGACCTTGCTGCTCGCCGTGGCCTTGGCACTGCCGTGCGCCGCACAGGCGGCCGCCCCCTCCAGGCCCGTTGCGGCCACGACCTCCGAAGTACGCGGACCGACCGACCTCAAGCCGGGCGAGTACCTGTGGCATCCGGAAGTCTCGCCGGCCGGTCCGATCGTGCTGGTGGTGAGCCTGGATGAGCAACGGGCTTACGTGTACCGCAATGGCATTGCCATCGGCCTGACCACGATCAGCTCGGGCAAGACCGGCCATGAGACGCCGACCGGTGTGTTCACCATCCTGCAGAAGGACAAGGACCACCGCTCCAACCTCTACAACAGCGCGCCCATGCCGTACATGCAGCGGCTGACCTGGGACGGCATCGCCCTTCACGGCGGCAGCCTGCCCGGGCACCCGGCCTCGCATGGCTGCGTGCGCCTGCCGCAGGCTTTCGCCCAGAAGCTGTTCAGCGAAACCAAGCGCGGCGATACGGTGGTCGTGGCCGATGCCAAGAGCGCGCCGATGACGTTGGCCTATCCGGCGGTGCTGGCGCCGGTGAATGCACGCGGCCAGGCCCTGCCGGAAAGCGAGGGCGGTGCTCCCGACAAGGCCTGGTGGGATGATGCGGCCGCACCCAGTGGCCAGGTCGGCATCCTGGTCAGCCTGCACGACCAGCGCCTGTATGTGCTGCGCGACGGTGTGATGATCGGTGAGTCGCCGTTGAAGGCCGACGCGCTGCCAGCGTTCCAGGGCACCACCCTGTTCGTGATGGGCCAGGGCTACAGCGATACGCCCAGCCCGCTTGATGCACAGCAGCGCCTGCACCAGTGGACGGCCTATCCGTTGCTCGGCCAGGACCGCGCCCAGGCCACGCCGGACCTGCTGGCCACGCCGTCGTTGCCGATGGCCCTGCCGGCCGATTTCGCCCGCCAGCTGTACCAGGTGCTGGTGCCGGGCACGACCCTGCTGGTGACGTCGCTGCCGGCGGTGCGCCCAAGCGCGGCTGAATCGGGAATGCAGCCGGTCTTGGAATCGGAGCCGCCAGCGTCCACCCTCAAGGGATCCTGAGACCTCCCGACGTGCCCATGTCTGCTTCCCGCCTGTGCCGGCTGGCCGCCCTTGGCCTGCTGGCAACCACTGCCAGCGCCCCGGCCGGGGCACAGACGCCCATTGCCGCCATCAGCGCCGACGACCTCGCCGCGCAGCTGGCACGCACCGCGCCCAAGGCCGACCGTCGGGTTCTGCAGTTGGCTGCCCACGCCATGCGCTGCGCACTGCAGCGGCCGGAGCTGGGAGTCAGCAGTGAACGCCTGAGCGTGATCGATTACTCGCGGCCGTCCACCGAGCCGCGCATGTGGGTCTTCGACTTGGCCCGCCAGCGGCTGTTGTTCGAGGAGTGGGTGGCGCACGGCCGCAACAGCGGCGAGAACCGCACCGAACATTTCTCCAACCGCGATGGCAGCTTCATGTCCAGCATCGGTGCGTTCACCGCGCAGGAAACCTACATGGGCGGCAACGGCTATTCGCTGCGGCTGGCAGGGTTGGAGCCGGGGTTCAACGATCGTGCACGCGAGCGCGCCATCGTCATCCACGGTGCGCCGTATGTGAATCCGTCCACTGCGCAGTTGCAGGGGCGGTTGGGGCGCAGTCTGGGCTGCCCGGCGGTGCGGTTGTCGGTGGCCAAGCCGCTGATCGACGCGTTGCGAGGCGGCACGATGGTGTTTGCGTACTACCCCGACAAGGACTGGCTCAAGCACTCACAGCTGCTGGGCGGCGATTGCGGTACGGCTGCGGGTCTTGCAACGCGTTGATGCGTTGCGGCGCGCGGCATGATGCAATGCGCGCATGAACATCGACTCCCTGTTGCAGACCCCGAGCCAGGTGATTTCCAGCCTGGACTACCGCCGCGAACGCTGGCGCAACGGCCTCGGCTGGACCCGCGAGATCCTGCGGTTGCCAGCGCAGGGCGATGATTGGGCGTTGCGCCTGTCGGTGGCCGAGATCGAGCAGGACGCCGCGTTTTCCGCATTCCCGGGCGTCGAACGCGAACTGGTGCTGCTGCAGGGCAATGGCGTGCGCCTGCGTTTCGAGGACGGCCGCGTAGCCGAGGTGCTGCCACCGCATGGGCGCGTGCGTTTTGCCGGTGAAACTGCGCTGCACGGCGAGCTGGTGGACGGCACCACCCACGATTTCAACCTGATGTGGAAGCGCGGGCTGCTGCAGGCCGAGCTGCTGCATCGTCCACTGGTCGGGCCGATGTTCTTCTTCTGCGAGCCGGGCGTGGCCTGGGCCCTGCACCTGTTGGGCGGGCAGGCCATGTTCGGCGCGGACAGCGGATTGCCTGCGATGCAGGCCGGCGATACCGCGTGGTTGGCCGCCGGTGAGCGTCAGCGGCATGCATTGCAGGGCGGTGGCGAGTTGCTGGCGATACGGGTGAGCGCGGCGGGCGGCTGAGCCAGCGTCGGCGCCCGGAAGCAATCATCCACGCATGGCGTGGATCTACTGCAGCATGGTTGTCACCCTGGATCCGCGTAGATCCACGCCATGCGTGGATGCGGCAACCGATGCCGCAGCAGGGTGCGAACCAAGGTTCGCACCCACCAGGAGGCAATTTGCCCCACGCGTTCGCTCAATACACGTCGCGCCGGTAACGACCGGCCAGCAGCAGCGCTTCCTTGCCGTCGGCACCGAGCACCTGCTCGATCACCGTATCCACTGCCGGGGCCATGCCCTGCAGGCTGCCGCACACCAGGATCGTCGCGCCGTCATCGACCCACTGCCGCAGCGTGGATGCTTCGGCCAGCAGGCGATCCTGCACGTAGCGATGTGTGCCGCCATCACGGCTGAATACCGTATCCAGGCGGGTCAGCGTGCCGTTGCCGAGCATCGCCCGTAGTTCATCGCCGAAGTGGAAGTCATGCGCGGCCGAGCGTTCGCCGAACAACAGCCAGGTGCGGCCACCGCCAATGCGTGCGCGTTCGTGCAGGTGTGCGCGCAGGCCGGCGATACCAGTGCCGTTGCCGATCAGCAGCAGTGGAACATCGGCGCCGACGCCATGGAAATTCTCGTTGCGGCGCAGGCGCATCTGAACCGGCCCGCCGATGGCGGCGTGGTCGCACAGCCAGCCACTGCCGATGCCCGGCGTGCCATCGGCACGCAGCTGCCGGCGCAGCAGCAGTTCCACCGCGCCGTCGTCCATCACCGAGGCGATGGAGTATTCGCGATGGGGCAGGGGCTGCAGTGCCGCCAGCAGCCCAGGCAGATCGCCTGCTGCAACCAATGACGGCAGGTGCGAGCGCGCAACGCGGGCGAGCAGCGTAGTGCCGTCGTCCAACACGGTGTCCGCATCGAAGCCCTGCGTCTGCAGCCAGTCGCGCGTGCTCTGTTCGGCATGCTGCGGACCGACTTCGGCGATGTCACCGGCCTGCCACTGTGCGTCGCTGCCGGTCGGGGGCTGCAGGCGCAGCCAATGGACCGGACCACCGGCGCTGCCGGGGTTGAGGTGGGTACGCTGCAGCAATGTCCACGGCTGATACTCGGCCGGTGTCCAATCGGGAAGTTCGCTCGCGCCGCCGCCGAGCTGGCCAAGCAGTTGCTGCCAGTGGCGCAGGGCAGCTGGATCGGCGTTGTCGACTTCAATGGCATCGAACAGCGGATGTGCTCCGTGCTGGCGCAGCCAGTCGTGCAGCTGGTGGCCGAACGCGCAGAAATGCCCGTAGCTGCGATCGCCCAGTGCGAGTACCCCGTACTGCACGTGGTGCAGCGGCGGCGGCGTGCCCATCACCTTGCGCAGGAAGGGCAGGGCGTGGTCGGGTGCATCGCCTTCGCCGGTGGTGCTGACGATGAACAGTACACGCGCGCTGTCCGCCAGCAGTGTGGCATCGACTTCGTGCAGTCCGCGCAGGCGCACCGGCATGCCGGCTGAGCGCAGAGCCTGCGCACTGCTCTCGGCCAGTTCGCGGGCGAAGCCGGTCTGGCTGGACCAGGCCAGCAGCATCGGTGGGTCGCCGCCTTCGGGCGTGTCGTCGCGTGGACGGCTGCGCCACCACAGCACGCCACACGCCAGCAGATACAGCGCGGTGGCGGCCAGCGCGATGCCCCATTGCCGGGCCGGCGGTGCACCCTGCCACCACGCTTCGCCCAGGTGCAGGCGCAGCAGTGCCCCGCCGATCACGGCCAGCAGGGCCAGCAACATGACGTTGCCAACGGTCGCGCGCGGGAAACGCATGCTCATCCAGCCTGCTCATCCAGCAGCTGCTGGAAGGCACTGCTGAGGGTTTCGCGTGGGCCGGTGGTGGTGCGTTCCAGGTAGCGTGCGGCCAGCCCCTCACGCTCTGCCAGCGCGATGCCTGCGTCGCGGCCGAGCACCGTCAGCGCGGTGGCCCACGCGTCAGCGTGCATCGCGTCGCTGGCGACCACGGTGACGGCGGCTGCGACCTGCCGTACCGGCGTGCCGCTGCGCGGGTCAAGGCTGTGGCTGTAGGCCACGTCATCGTCGTGATAGTGGTGCCAGCGATCGCCGGAGGTGGCCACCGCCTTTCCGTCCAGCGCCAGGACACGCGGTGGCGTATCGGTGTGGGCATCTTCTTCCGGCGCCGACTCCACCAGCACGCGCCACGGCTGGCCGTCCGGCTTGCGGCCGTAACCGGCCAGTTCCCCGCCGACTTCAATCAGTGCGGCATCGACACCCTGGCCGCGCAGCCAGGCGGCGACGTGGTCGACGCCGAAGCCCTTGGCGATCGCCGAGAGATCCAGCTCCAGGCTACCGGGCTGCAGCAGCGCATCGTCCTGCCAGTGCAGGCGCTGCCAGCCGCAGCGTGCACGGGTTGCCTGCAACGTGGCGGCATCGGGTGCGCGCCGTGCGCCGGCATGGGCGCCGAAGCCCCACAGCGCCACCAGCGGGCCGACGGTGGGGTCGAACGCACCGCCGCTGGCTGCAGCGATGGCCTGCGCGCAGGCCAACACATGGCGTGTTTCGATGGGAAGCACGAGGTACTGACCTGCGTCGGCACGGTTGTAGCGGCTCAGGTTGGAACCCGCTTCCCAGGTGCTCATCTGCGCGACCACTTCATCCAGACGTGCCTGGATGCCAGCATGCAGTGGATGCAGGTCGCGCTGGCGCGGTACGACCAGTGACACGCTCCAGGTGGTGCCCATGGTGGTGCCGCCCAGCCGGGCGATGTCGAGTGCGGTAGAGGTCATGGGCATGCGTGGCAGGCTGCGATACCAGGGCGTGCCGGGTATCGCAGCGCTGTCTTTACTGCGGCAGCACTTCCAGCGTGGCGACGTAGCTGAGGCGGCGCTTGGCGGCCTGCTTGACCGAGGTCTTCTTGTCCTCGGTGCCGGTTTCCAGCCAGTACATGCCGGCTTCCGGCCAGGTCACCTTGATCTCGCCCTTGGCGTCGCTGGTCAGCTTCTGCTCGTCCTGCGCGTTGCGGTAGCGGGTGCCGCCGCGCACGATCTCGAACTCCAGGCCTGCGGTCGGCTTGCCGTCGACCAGTACGCGGAAGGTGGCTTCCTCGCCGGCGAACAGGTCGTTCGGGTGACCGACGGCCACCAGTTCGATGCCGCGGTTGGTCGGCTTCAGCGCGGTTTCGTTCGGCGCCCCGTTGGTGACGAAGGTCTCCACGCGGCCGAGCGACTGGCTCACTTCCAGCTTCTTCGCATCCTTGGGCAGTTCGCCGAAGGTGGCGGCGGTACCGCGCCAGCGCTTGCGCTCGCCGTTCAGCTCATAGGTGGCCGACAGGCCGTCGTTGACCGAGGCGATGCGGTAGGTGCCCTGCTGCTTCAGCTCGACGTCGAACACGCTGCGGTACTTGCCGGTGGCCGCGTTCTGCGCCTGCACGGTGCTGCCGTCCGGGGCGGTGATCACCACCGATTCCAGGCGCAGCGGCACGTGGTTGAAATAGAACAGGTCGTTGGAGACCGCACCGTCGACGGTGATCCACGGCGCGTTGCCGGCGATCACGGTCTGCGAGGGCAGCAGCCAGGCCTTGTGGGCCAGGGCAGAGAAGGGAAGGGCAGCGGCCAGAGCGGCGGCGAGGACGAGCGTGCGCTTCATGCGGAAGACTCCAGGATGATTGATGGGGTCAGAGCCCTTCCTGCGGAAGTGATCCGACCCCCGGGGTGCTGCGATGGGGTCGGATCCCTTTCCAGCGGAAAGGGCTCTGACCCCGGCTCAGGCAATTACGGTTTGACGGCGAGGGTGACCTGGCCCAGTTCGGTGGCGCCCTGCGCGCGGCCGTTCTGTGCGGCGGTGGCCGGCCAGGTGAAGGGGATCTTCAGCAGTTCACGGCCGCCGACTTCGCGCACCGCTTCCACCACCAGGGTGTAGTTGCCCGGGGCCAGCTGCTTCAGTGCGGGCTGCTTGTCGTTGAACGACAGCGCGTGCTTGCCGGCCGGGCGGGTCGGGCCGGTCACGCCATCCACCGGCACCTGCAGGGTGCGGCCGCTCTTGCGCCACCACTGGCGCAGGTCGGGCAGCCACTTGGTGCCATGGCCTTCGCTGTTGCTGGTCTGCTGGTACCAGACCGACAGGTTGGCGGCGACCTTCTGGTCGGCGCCTTCCAGCCACACCGCCACATACGGGCGGTGGTACTCGGCCACGTTGAGCTTGGGCACTTCGACGTTGATGTCGAGGGTGGTGGCGTAAGCCGGCGAGGTGGCCAGCAGGCCGCTGAGGGCGATGGTCAGGGTGACGCGCATGGGGCGGCTCCGGAAGAACGGATGGAAGTCACGGTGGAAGTCAGTGGATAAGCAGCAGGACGATCAGCAGTGGGATCATCAGGCCCAGGCCGACCAGTGGCCAGGTCATGCGTCGCTGCCGCGCATGCAGGTGCAGCAGGAACAGACCGGTGATGCAGAACACCAGGCAGGCGACGGCGAACACGTCCAGGAACCAGCCCCATGCGGGGCCGGCATTGCGGCCCTTGTGCAGGTCGTTGAGATAGGACACCGCGCCGCGCGAGGTGGATTCGTACTCCACCGCGCCGGTTTCGCGGTCTATGCTCAGCCAGGCGTCGCCGCCGGGGCGGGGCAGTGACAGATAGATTTCCTCGGCCGACCATTCGGCGGGTCGACCGCCAATGGAGATGCCCAGCTGATCGTCGAGCCATTGCCGGGCCGGGCGTGGCAGTGGTGCATTGCCGTCCTCGCGGGAGCCCAGGCCGCCGAGCAGCTCGGCCGGCAGTTCCAGGTGCTGGTTCTGCACCTGTGGCTTGGCCTCGATCTTCGCGGCATGGTTCAGCGTCAGGCCGGTCACCGCGAACAGCAGCATGCCGATCAGGCAGACCGCAGAGCTGATCCAGTGCCACTGGTGCAGGGTACGCAGCCAGAAGCCGCGGCTCTGCTGCTGCTGCACGGTGGAAGATGCGGGACGGCTCACGGCACGGTTCGGGACGGATGAATACTGGCCATTACATCATTGATGAGAATTGCTCGCAATTAGATGTCGTTGTGTATCTCTGAAGGGGTAGTGCCGGCCGCTGGCCGGCAATCCCATGCCAAGCATCGCGTGGTGGCCGGCCAGCGGCCGGCACTACCACGGGCCGGTAGATCCACGCCATGCGTGGATGGAGAGGTGCCGACCAAGGTCAATACGGCAGTAGATCCACGCCATGCGTGGATGGGGCGGTGCCGACCAAGGTCGGCATCCACCAGCGCAAGGTCAGAACTTCGCGTTGAGCGAGATCCAGTAGCTGCGGCGCTGGTCCTTGGTGGCGTAGTCGTCCACGCAGTTGTATTCGCTGGGGCTGGTCAGCAGGCACGACTGCGAGACGAAGTTCTTGTCGAACACGTTGTTGACCCGCGCGTTGACCGTCAGCCACTGCGTGGCCTTCCAGCTGCCACCGAGGTGGAAGAGGGTGTAGTCATCGTAGTAACGGGTGTGACTGGCACCGGCGGCATCAAGGATCGTGTCGCGGTAGCGGTCGTAGCGGCCTTCGCCGATCAGCGACAGGCTGATGGCATCGTTGAGCTGCCAGTTGAGGCTGGCGTTGGCCATGTGCTTGGCCGGCATGGTGCCGGTGATCGGCAGGCCCTTGCCGGAACCGGCGGTCTGCTCGCTCTTGGTCCAGGTGTAGTTACCGCGCAGCTGCAGGGTGTCCAGCAGGTCGACGTGGCCGGCCAGTTCTGCGCCACGTGTCTCGGCCTTGTCGATGTTCACGCTCTGGGTGAAGGTGCTGTAGCCCAGCGACGCCCAGCCCGGGCCGATGTCCACGCAGTAGCCACTGCCGGCCGGGGCGACTTCACAGTTGGGGAACGTGCCGCCGCTGGCGATCTTGTCTTCGAACTTGTTGATGAAACCGGTGACGTTGAAGCCCCAGCGCTGGCCCTCGTAATAGGCGGCCAGCTCGTAGTTGGTGCTGGTTTCCGGCTTCAGGTTCGGCGAGCCCACCAGCGGCAGCACGCCCTGGCCACCAAAGCCGGTGATGCCGGGGAACAGCTGGTCCGGACGCGGGGTCTTGTAGCCGGTGCTGACGCCACCCTTGAAGGTCCAGGCATCGGTGGCATTCCAGACCAGGTAGCCGCGCGGGCTGAGGTGGCTGCCGAAGATGTTGTGGTCGTCGTAGCGCAGGCCGAAGGTGGCGGTCAGGGTGTCGGTCAGCGACCAGTTGTCCTCGGCGAACAGCGCCCACATGCGGTGCTTCTGTTTGGTGTTGCTGCGGTAGCCGGCACCGTCCATGCCGAACACGCCGTCCACCATGTCGGTGTCGTTGTACTGGCCGCCCACAGTCAGCTTGTGCGCACCGAAGTCGAGGTCGAGCATCGTGTCCAGCACGTAGCCTTCCAGTTCCATGGTACGCAGCGGCCGCGGCAGGAACGCCTGCAGGCGTGCCTGTTCGCTGGCGTTGAGTGCGGCCAGGCCGTTGTTGCGGCCGGCGGCACAGTTGTTGGCGGCACCGGTGCGGCGGCAGACGTCGTTCCACAGGGTCTGCAGGCCGGCGCGCTCGTCCAGCGTCAGCGGCAGCGAGCGGCCGAGGTTGTTGCTCTTGCTGTGGGTCAGCGAAGTCTGCCAGGTGCCGAAGCTGTAGCGGCCTTGATGGGTCAGCGAGAGCTGGTCGCGCTCATAGCGCTGGTAGGCGGTGTAGCCCACGCGCGGCTGCACCACGCGGCGGGTGACGGTGCCGCTTCCATTCGGGTTCGGCACCACCGCGTTGCCCACGCGCCACAGGCTGGCCAGGCTGTCGAGGGTACCGGTCTGGCCTTCGCTGTTGTCGTACTTCTGGCGTGAGACGTCGTAGTCCAGCCACAGTTCGTGGTCGTCGTTGACATGGAAGTTCAGGCGCACGCCGGTGTTCCAGTTGGTGTTGGCCACCGACTTGCCGCCGCCACCGAAACCGATGCTGCGTTCCCACAGCGTGCCGTCGGGCAGGGTCAGTGCATCCCATTCGGGATTGGATGCCTTGGCGTCGTAGTAGCTGCCGCGCACGGCCAGGCCCAGGCGATCCTTGACCAGCGGGCCGCTCAGGTACAGATCGGTGCTGCGCGCGTCGCCGAACTGGTCGTCCTGCTGCACGGTGAAGCCCTGGGTGACCGCACCGTGCCAACTGTCCTGGTTGCGGCGGGTGATGATGTTGATGACGCCGCCCATTGCATCCGAGCCGTACAGCGTGGACATCGGGCCACGCACCACTTCGATGCGCTCGATCGCATCCAGCGGCGGCAGGTAGGCGAACTGGCCACCACCGAAGTTGTTCGGATACAGCTGGCCAGCGTTGCTCTGGCGGCGACCGTCGATCAGCACCAGGGTGTACTCCGACGGCAGGCCGCGCATGGAGATGGTGGCGCGGCCGTTCTTGTCGGTGGCTTCCAGGCCGACGTCGATGCCTTCGACGTCGCGCAGGGCGTCGACCAGGCTGGTGTAAGGGCGCTTGCTCAGCTCTTCGCGGCTGACCACGCTGATGCTGGCCGGTGCATCGACTACCTTCTGCTCGAAACCGGAGGCGGTCACCACCACCTTGTCCAGCGTCTGCGGCGCGCCGCTGGCGGCACCATTGGCGTAGGCGGGCGCCGCGACCGCAGCCAGCACAGCGCTGGTCAACAGATGGCGGGACAGGGACGAACGGACACGATGGCGCTGGGCCATGGCAGATACCTCGAAGGATGTAGGGCAGCGCGATGCAGGGCGCGGAGCGCGCACGGCAGGGCAGGGATGGCCCGGTCAGGGGCCGCAGGGGCGAAACAGGCAGCGGCGAGCCGTCGCAACCGCGCGGGCGGTCACGGCGTGCCGTGGATCAGGCGAGCGGCGGCGCCTGGCCGCGTTGCTGGCGGCGCCCGGGCGCATCGGCCCAGGGCATGTCCGGTACGGCCAGCGGCCAGTGCGGACGCGCGCCGGAGGGAACCGACGCAGAGGGAACCAGATCACGTTCGGTGCGCAGCCAGTGGCTGGCCAGCAACAGCGGCGGTATCGGCTTGTCCGTGGACTTGGCCGGTGCCGAGGCGCAGCGCCGCAGTTTGGCCGGCGCTTCTTCCTGCAAAGGGCCTTCGCCGCCGCGCTCTTCCAGCGGCTGCTGCAGCGCCTGCGGCGCGGCAGCATGGGCGACCGGCAGCAGCGGCAGGGTGCCCAGCAACAGCGTCAACATCGCCACCCACGCCAGCAGGCTGGCCAGCGCAGGCCGACGGCCGCGCATGGCGGTGCCGAGCTGTACAAGCCGAAGTGGGCGGGGGCGGAACGGGCGACGCAAGCGGAGATCCCTGGCTGGCCGGAACATCCGGCGTCAACGGGGCGTGATTGTAATGAGACCCGTTAGCCGTTGCAAATGAGAATGATTGCCAAATTGCCGCAGGGGTGGCCTGATCGGTTCAGACCTCGCTCCAGCGTCGCAGCAGGTTGTGGTACACGCCGGTCAGCTGCAGCACTGCATCGGCATCGCCATTGGTCTGCCGCAGGCGCTCGATGGAAGTATCCATCTCCCACAGCAGACGACGCTGCACATCGTCGCGGATCATGCTCTGCACCCAGAAGAACGAGGCCACGCGCGCACCGCGGGTGACCGGATTGACCTTGTGCAGGCTGCTGGAGGGATACACGATCAGATCACCGGCCGGCAGTTTCACTTCGTGCTCGCCGTAGGTATCACTGATGATCAGCTCGCCGCCGTCGTACTCGTCCGGGTCGGACAGGAACAGCGTGCAGGAGATGTCCGAGCGCAGCTGCTCGCCGTTGGCCAGGTTCATCACCGCGCCATCGACGTGGAAGCCGTAGGTGCCGCCGCCGCTGTAGCGGTTGAAGCGCGGTGGCAGGTACTTCAAGGGCAGCGCGGCGCTGAAGAACAGCGGATGCCGTGCCAGGGCCACCAGAATGGTTTCGCCCAGTTCGCGGCGCAGCGGCGAAGCTTCAGGCAGCTGCTGGTTGTGCTTGGCCTGCGCGCCGAGGTGGCCGACGGTCTCGCGGCCATCGGTCCAGTCGGCTGCGTCGAGCCTGCGGCGGATGTCAGCCACCTGTCCGGTGCTGAGGATGTCGGGGATGTGCAGCAGCATGCGGAAGTCCTCAGCAAGCAGACGGTGCGACCAGCGCGCGCACTTGCGGGTGGGGTGAGGCGGCCAGCTCGGGCACGATATGTGCCATGAACGCGGGACTGCCGTGCTGCAGCGCCAACTGCAGCCAGTGCACGGCCTGTTCGATCTCACCGGCCTGCAGAAGGATGGCGGCGTAGTTGGCCTGGCCGCGGAAATCGCCGGCCTCGGCCGCGCGCCGATACCAGCCCAGTGCAGCCTGCGGATCGCGACCGGTGTCCAATCCATCTTCCAGATGCCGGGCCAGCAGGTTCATCGATTTGGCGTGGCCCAGATGGGCCGCGCGGGTGTACAGCGTCAGTGCCTGTGCACGGTCCTGTGGTACGCCGCGGCCGGTGGCCAGCAGGTTGGCCAGGTTGTACAGGCCCCAGTCCAGGCCGGTGTCGGCGGCGCGCCGGTACCAGACCGCTGCGAGCGAAGGATTGGCGGTGGTGCCCTGGCCCAGCTCATGGCAGCGGCCAAGCATGTTCATCGCCATCGGCGCGCCGTTGTTGGCTGCAGTCTCGTACCAGAGCACGGCCGCAGCAGCGTCCTGGGGCGTGCCTTTGCCTTCCATGTGCATCTGCGCCAGCAGCAGTTGCGCCTCCACCTGCCCGGCCTGTGCTGCATCGCGCACGCGCGCGAAGGCAGCCTGCGGGTCGTGCAGCAGCAGGTCGGTCAGGGCGTCGGAATCAAAGGGGATGTTGGAAGCCATGCGCGGAGTATCGCCGGAAACAAAAACGGCGGCAGGAGATCCTGCCGCCGCGTGGGTGCTGCGGGTTACATCAGAACTTCACGTTCAGTGCCAGGGTGGCCGAACGACCCGGGGCGATGCTCGCGTAGTGCGACGCGTAGGCCTTGGTGAAGTAGGTCTTGTCGGTCAGGTTCTGCACGTTCAACTGCAGGCTGATGTTGTCCTGGATCGCGTAGCTGGCCATCGCATCGAAGCGGGTGTAGCTGGGGATCCACTTGGTGTTGGCCACATCACCGTACTGCTTGTCGGAGTAGTTGGCGCCGGCGCCGACGGTCAGGCCGAACGGGAAGCGGTAGGTGGTCCACAGGGTGGCGCTGTGCTTGGCGGTGTTCGGGAACACGTTGCCGTTGTACGGCGAGGGCACGTAGATGTTGGACGGGCAGGTGCGGCCGGACACGGCGCAGACGAAGCCGTTGTCCTTCAGTTCCGAATCCAGGTAGGTGTAGCCGCCGTACAGGCTCCAGGCGTCGGTCAGCTGGCCGGTGAAGCCCAGTTCCACGCCGTTGATTTCCTTCTTGCCGGCGTTCTGGCTGGTGCCGTTGTCGACGGTCACGCGCGCGTTGTCCATCACGGTGTGGAAGATCGCCGCGGTCAGGTTCAGGCGGTTGTCGAACAGGTCCCACTTGGTACCCATTTCGAGGTTCTTGGTGTCCTGCGGCTTGAGGTCGGCCACGGCCGCGCTGAGACCATCGGAACCATCGCCACCGTCCATGCCCGGCGGGGTGGAGGAGGTGCCGTAGGACAGGTAGATGCTGCCGTTGGCAGCCGGCTTGAAGACAATGCCGGCCTGGTAATTCAGGAAGTCATTGTCGTTGCGCACGCGGGTCGGCGCCTTGCCGGCCACCGGGGTGGTCAGGGTGGTGGAGAAGTCGTCGTAACGCAGGCCGACGTTGATCATCCACTGCGCGTTCAGTTCGATGGTGTCGAACAGGTAAGCGGACTTGGTCTTGGTGCGCTGCTCGACGTCCAGCGCCTTGTCGCTGCGGTACACCGCATGGGTGGCCGCCCACGGATCGTTCGGGTTCGGGTTGTCGAAGCTGGTGCAGTTGTAGCCGGTGGCCGCGCCGGTGGTGGGGCACTTGCTGCTGTTGGTCAGCGGATTGTTGGTGCCCGGGGTCATCAGGTAGCTGCCACGGGTCATCTTCTCGTCGCTGTATTCCGCGCCGGCGCTGTAGCTGTGCTTCAGTGCACCGGTCTGGAAGCTGCCGGTCAGGCTCAGCTGGTCGGCGAAGCTCTTGACGTCGACGGCGCGGCTGTTGGTACGACGCCACAAGGTGCCGTAGTTGTTCGGGTTGCCCTGGCTGTCGTCCGGCTGGGTCCACAGGTAATCGTTGCTGGTGTTGCCCAGGCGCGCGATGTTGCGCAGCTTGTGGCTGCCGAAGTCGTAGCTGCCGTCCAGCGTGCTGATGTCGGCGCGGGTGCGCTGGAAATCGCGGTCCACCAGGCCGTAGTAATTGTTGCGGTCGGGTACCATCGGGCGGCCGTCGACCCACTTCGACACCGGCGCGCCGTTCGGGTTGCCATACGGGAAGCCGCCAGCGTCGGGCAGGTCATCGCTCTGCATGTGGTAGTGGCTGGCGATCAGCTGCGCCGGGCCGTTCAGGCCGAACGCGATCGACGGCGCGATGCCCCAGCGGCTGACGTTGGCCGCGTCACGACCGGCAATGTCCGACTCGTGCTTCATCAGGTTCAGGCGTGCGGCGATGCCATCGCCCAGCACGTAGTTGGCATCCACGGTGCCGCGTGCGTAGCTGTCGGTGCCGATGCCCATGCTGGCATTGGTCTCGTTCTTCAGCTTCGGGGTCTTGCTGACCAGGTTGAGGCTGCCACCACCGGAGTCACGACCGCCGTAGGCCGAGCTCGGGCCCTTGACTACTTCCACCTGCTCCAGGTCGAACACCTCGCGGGTCTGCGAACCGACGTCGCGCAGGCCATCGACGAACATGTTGCTCTGCGAGTCGAAGCCGCGGATGAAGGGGCGGTCACCGGTCGGGTTGCCGCCTTCGCCGGCGCCGAAGGTGATGCCCGGCACCATGCGCAGCGCGTCCTGCAGGTTGGTCGCACCGGTTTCGGCGATCAGCTTCTCCGAGACGATCGAGACCGACTTCGGAGTGTCCAGCAGCGCGGCGGTGAACTTCGGCGAGGACGGGTTGAACCAGCTGCCGCGCACCTGGACCTTGTCCAGCTCGGTGGCCTTGCTGGCGCCGGCGTCGTCGGCGGCCTGCGCGGCCAGCGGCGCGAAGCCGGCGGCGAGGGTGGCGGTGGCCAGTACGGAAACGCGAGGTGCGTACTTGCGGGTCTTGATGTGGGTCATGGGTAGGTTGGCGATGGCGTGGATCGGGAATGAGCGAGAGCTGGCCAGCACGACTCAATGGCGCGACGGCGGCGGTGAGGTTCGGGCAGTGCCAGGCCATGCCTGGCGGCAGTTCAGACGAGGCGAGGCGCACGGCAATGGCCGCAGGGCGCCTCAGATGGCGTGCGGTGCCGGAGGTGCGTGGCCGGGATTCAGGCGCAGCGAGGGGTCGTGCCGCTGCCAGCGCAGGGCATCGGAGTGCCACAGTGGGACATGCGCCACCAGCGCAGCACGCGGCGGCGCAGCGCCGGTACAGGGCGTGCTGCCCTCACCGTCCAGCGGAGGTTCCGGGGCCGGCACAGCGTGGTGGGGGCATTCGTCGCTGGAAGGTGCCGGCAGCGGAGCGGCCTGGTCCATATTGTCCAGAAGCGCCTGCCAGCCGGCGTTGGTGGCGTGGCCGCCACGCCCTTCGTGCAACGCCGACCAGCCCAGCAGCAGCGTCAGCAGCGCGGCCACAAGCAGCGGCCACCCCTGACGGGCGAGCTGGCACAGCGTGGCAGTGGGCGCGGACGAAGCCATGGCGCAGGCGGTGGCGTTACGAAGATGTTACGTAGGATAACATCAACGATAATGATTCGCATGTACGGGCATGGGAGGCCGCCCGGAGCGGACCCGAAAGGCCCTGGCAGGGCCCTCAGGCCGTTCCAGTAGATCCACCCCATGGGTGGATGCCCTGGGCTTCAATCGCGGTCGTCGCGGGTCCAGATGGCGTCGTGCTCGCGCTTCACCGGAAACTTCGGCACAGCGGTATAGGCCGGCGCACACAGGGCGCGGCCATCGCGCACGTCGAAGCGCGCGCCATGCAGCACGCATTCAACGCTGCCTTCGGCGGTGTTGAACTCACCCGAGGACAGCTCGAACTCCTCGTGCGTGCACTGGTCTTCCAGCGCATACAGTTCGCCGTCGAGGTTGAACACCACGATCGGCGTGCCGGTGACTTCGTCGAAGACGCTCTTCATTTCGCCCGGCAGCAGTTCGGCGCCGGCGCAGACAAAGGTCCAGGCCTCGCTCACGCGGTGGCTCCGGCCAGCGGCTTTTCCAGGATCTCGAAGCGCAGGTCGTCGCGCTTGGGGATGCCGAAACGTTCGTCGCCATACGGGAACGGCTTCTTGATGCCGGTGCGCTGGTAACCGCGGCGCTCATAGAAGGCGATCAGTTCGTCGCGGATGTCGATCACGGTCATCTGCATCACCGGTACGTTCCATTCGCGTGCGGCGTGGGCTTCGGCCGCGTCCATCAACTGCTTGCCGACACCGCCACCCTGCTGGGCCGGGTCGACCGAGAACATGCCGAAGTAGCCCTTGCCGTCGACGTCGGCGACGTGGGCACAGGCCACGAGCTGGCCGTCGCGTTCGGCCAGCAGGACGGTCGAGCGCGGGCGGTCCAGGTCGCCATGGATGCCTTCGGCATCGACGCGGGCGCCGTCCAGCAGGTCGGCTTCGGTGGTCCAGCCGACGCGGCTGGCGTCGCCGCGGTAGGCCGAGGTGACCAGGGTGATCAGGGCGGGGATGTCGGCCGACGTGGCGGCGCGGAAGGTCAGAGTGCTCATGAGGGGCATTTTAGGTGGCGTGGGGGCAGGCGGGGAGGTTGCTGATCCGGCTGGCTTTGCCAAGTGTGTCGGATACGCCTTGTTGACACGGCCTTCATTTTGCATTCATAAATGAAACAATGCCCGCCCACCGTGTTCAAGCGTGTGGTTGTCTGCCTGAGTGGGCAACGTCCGATCTGAGCATCGACAGTGGCGCGATGTGGGCGGGGCTCTCAAGGAAGGTCGATCCAGGGAGGATCTTCATGCAAGCACGGCTCATTGCTCATCCGCGTGCGGCAAACGCCATCAAGGGCTTGTTTCTGACAGCACTGGCCTTCTGCGTACTGGCACCGGTTCCCGCCTCCGCCCAGATCGTGCCTACCTGGCGCCAGGAGTACGACAAACGCTTGAAGTACGGCGACCTGGTCGAGCCCTTGAAGGGCGAGATCTTTGGCGAGCAGGTCAACCTGTATGACGGTTCGATCAGCTTCAAGGCCACGGATATTTCGATACCGGGCAATGGCAGCTTGCCGATGACGCTGAGCCGAAGCTACAGCGACGGTGACGGCAGTAGCGAGAGCCCGTTCTCCGATTGGGGCCTGGATATTCCGTCATTGTCTGGTGTCTACGGCGACCTGCCGGAAACTGCTGCTGCCGGCTATTGGGCGCCGGCAGCACGCTGTTCGACGGTAGGCGCGCCGCCGGCGCTCGATGTCTGGAATCGCCGCAACACCCAGATCGTTACATTCAGTACCCATACGTTCTGGGACGGCGTGCGCCTCTCCCTGCCGGGGGGCGGTGGAGAGCCGGTGCTCGGCGGCAACGGCGACCCGCGCCAGCCGCAGCCGCAGTTTGGTCAGCCGGCACCTTGGAACACGAAAGGCGGATGGACCTTCAGCTGCTTGACCGCATTGAAGAGCGGTCAGCCGGGGGAGGGATTTCTTGGCCATGCACCAGATGGCACAAAGTACTACTTCGATTGGATGGTCGCCCGCTACAACACCGAAGCAACCCTGCAACCGTATGGCCCGGAAAGCAATGCGATGCTGAATCGCAAACGCGTGTTCCTGTACCCATCGCAGATTGTGGATCGCTTTGGCAACTGGGTGCGCTATGAGTGGAGCGGCAACCGGCTGCAGCGCATGGTCGCCAGTGATGGGCGCGAGATCAGCCTGGCCTACACCGCGAACGGGTTGATTGCTTCGGCCACCGCGGCAGGTCGGACATGGACCTACGGTTACACCGAAGCAAACATTCTACGTACGGTGACACTCCCGGATGGGACCCAGTGGATCTACAACCTGCCGCCGCTGTGGGTCACGCACAAGTACCCCGAGTACACAGGTCAGAACATATGGGAGTACCTGGATTACCCGGCGACGTGTTCACGCATGAACAAGATTGTGCCAACCGAAATCACGGCGACGGTCCAGCATCCTTCGGGTGCCTTGGGGACGTTCCTGTTCCGGCCGTTCCGTCATGGACGCAATAACGTCAAGCTGGATTGCCAGACTTCCGGCGACAATCAACTCATTGCAGAAGGTTGGAACTACACGCCCATCTATCGCGACGCACAATCTCTGGTGGCCAAGACCATCAGTGGTCCGGGCATGCCCACGGCGCAGTGGACCTATCAATACACCAATCTGAATGGTGCCTACGCGAAGGATCTGGGCGGTCCAGACATAGCTCCGGGCCAGGCCGAACCGAAAATCACCACCGAGACTCTGCCTGACGGCGTTGTACGTGTGTATGAATTCGGCAAGGAGGTGGCGTACAACGACGGTCTGCTGCTGTCGACCACCACGCGCTCGGGCGGCACCGTCGTGCGCATCGACCGCAACAACTACTATCCCGACGCCCAGCTTGACTCGGCGCCATTCCCGAAAGAAGCCGGCAAGGACTTCAAGTACGGTGCGAACGACCTCAAGGCACACTACAACAGGCCCGTACAGTCCACCGTGGTGGAACAGGATGGCGTGCAGTTCACCCGCACGGTCCAGGCTTTTGATGCCTTTGCACGCGAGGTGAGCGTCGTCGAGGGCAATTCAGCCGGACAGAGCCGCGCCAGCACAACCACCTACTACGACAACCTGGCGCTATGGGTGAATGGCCAGTCAGCGCGCAGCGTAGTCAATGGTGTCGAGCAGTCACGCACCGAGTTCGACACGACCAATGCGTTGCCGCTGCGCGCTTATGCCTTCGGCCGGTTGGCGCAGCAGGTGACCTACGCGGCTGATGGTACGGTGGCATCGGTTGCCGATGCCCGTGGCAACACCAGCCACCTGTCCGCGTGGAAGCGCGGTGTCCCGCAGCAGTTGCGGATGCCGGCCACGGCTGAATCTCCCAATGGGGCGACGCGCACCGTTGTGGTGGATGACAACGGCTGGATCACCTCGTTGACCGATGAAATCGGGGCAACCACCAGCTTCAGCTACGACAGCATGGGGCGCCTGCGCAGCCAGCAGTTCCCCGGTGGCGACACCGTGAGCTGGAATGCGGTCACCATGGACCTGCAGCGGTTGGGCGGGCCGCAGTTCGGCGTGCCGGCCGGCGCCTGGAAGCATTCACGAACCCAGGGCGGGCGACGGACCGATACCTATCTGGATGCCATGTTCCGCCCGGTGCTGGTCACTGAAAATGCAGACAACGCTCTCGATAGCGCAGTCGTGACCCGCTACGACACCACCGGCAAGACGGTGTTCGCGTCCTATCCGGTTCGCCAGCTTTCCGACATCAATGCGGCGTTTGATGGCACCACCACGCAGTACGACGCGCTGGGCCGACCGGTCATGGTCAGCCAGTCGTCCGAACTGGGTGCCTTGGTGACCCGCACCGAGTACGTGGGCAACCTGTCGGTGAAGGTGACCAATCCGCGCGGCCAGTCGACCACAACACGGCATCTGGCCTATGACCAGCCTAGCTACGACATGCCGCTGACGCTGCAGCACCCGGAAGGCGTAGTGACCGAGATCCAGCGCGACGCTCTCGGCAAGCCGCTGGCGATCACCCGTCGCAGCGCCGACGGCAGCCAGGCACTGACCCGCCGTTATGTCTATGACGATTACCAGCAACTCTGCAAGACCATCGAGCCGGAAACCGGGGCGACGGTGCAGGACTACGACGCCGCCGGCAATGTTCTGTGGTCGGCTGCCGGCACGGGCCTTGCCAGCAGCGCAGACTGCAACCGCAGCGAAGCACTCGCGACTGGCCGCGCCGTGCAGCGCACCTATGACGCTGCCAATCGACTGCTGGCGCTGACCTTCCCCGATGGCCGCGGCAACCAGTCCTGGTCGTATACGCCGGATGGCCTGCCCGCAGAAATCAGTACGCAGAACGATGCCGGCCGTCCGCTGGTCATCAATCGTTACCAGTACAACCATCGTCGGCTGCTCAGCAGCGAGACGCTGCAACATCCAGACTTCGGCAATCTGAGCCTGGCCTATGGCTACGATGGCAACGGCGCGCTTGCCAGCAACACCTACCCGGGCGGGCGCATCGTCAGCTATGCCCCGGACGCCCTCGGCCGCGCCACATCGGTGGGGGGCTATGCGAAGGAGGCCAGCTATTTTGCCAACGGCGCCTTGGCGCGCTTCGTATATGGCAACGGCATTGTCCATACGATGAGCCAGAATGCTCGCGGTCTTCCTGACCGAAGTCGCGATGCCACAGCTGCGGCCGCAGTGCTCGATGACAGCTACGACTACGATGCGGGTGGCAACGTGATGGCCATCTCTGATGGCTTGCCGGGTGCGCCAGGCAATCGTGACATGGCCTATGACGGGCTGGATCGACTGCGCTCGGTTACCGCGCCGGGCTTTGGCAACGCGCTGTATGAGTACGACGCACTGGACAACCTGCGCCGGGCCAAGGTCGGCAACCGGGATCGCACGCATTATTTCGATCCGACCAATCGTCTGGTCAACGTTGTCGATACTGGCAGCAGCGCGACCGTTGTCGGTCTCGGCTATGACGTGCAGGGCAATCTTTCGATCCGCAATGGCCAGACGTTTGGTTTCGACTATGGCAACCGCCTGCGTACGGTGGGAACGACGGAGGCCTATCTGTATGACGCGCATGGACGCCGGTTGAAAGCCTGGAATAGCGAGTCGGGCGTCATCTACTCGTTCTATGACAATGGCGGCGTGCTGCGCTTCCAGCGCAATGAGCGCACGGGAAAGCAGACGGACTATCTGTACCTGTCCGGCAGTCTGGTGGCGCAGGTGCACGGCGAGGCTGCACCCAGTGTTCCTGCGCTGAGCGCCCCAGGCTACATCACCCAGGGCAGCGTCAACCTGACGTGGAGCCCGGCCGGTGGCGCCAACCGCTACGAACTGCAGCGCGCCCAGGCAGGTAACTGGAGCACGATTTTCGACGGCGCGGCGCAGGCATTCACCAGCAGCGGTCTGGTCACCGGCACCTATCAGTTCCGTGTGCGCGGGTGCCGCGTGGTCTGTGGCGAGTGGAGCAACACCGCCACGGTCGCCGTCGAGCTGCCGCCGGCTGCAGTGCCTGCGCTGAGCGTACCGGCAACTGCATTCAACGGCAGCTACAGCATCAGCTGGTCGGCCTCTGCCGGCGCAGAACGCTTTGAACTGGAGGAGAGTGCCAATGGCGGAGCCTGGACGCAGGTTCAGAATACGGCGGGCCAATCCAAGGCATTCAGTGGCAAACCGGCAGGTAGCTTCAACTATCGTGTCCGTGCGTGTAATCCGGTGGGGTGTACCGGCTACAGCGGCAATGCTGCGGTGGCGGTGGTTTACCCGCCAGCCAGCGCTCCAGGCGTGTCAGCGCCGGCTCGTTCGGCACCCGGCAGCATTGGCATCGGCTGGGACGGGATTGGCGGTGCTGATCGTTACACACTTCAGGAAAGTACCAATGGCGGCGGTTGGGTGACCCTGTTCGATGGCAATGCGGGGTCCTTTGCCACGCCTGCGCGTGGAGTGGGTAGCTATGCCTACCGCGTCGCCGCCTGCAACGGCGCTGGATGCGGGCCGTGGTCGGCAACGGTGAGGGTCGCAGTGATCGGACCGCCGACGATCGAGCCGGTGATCAGCGCGCCGGGCCTGGTGAATGTGCCGCAGTACAGCTTCAGCTGGTCAGTACCCGCCAATAGTGAGAGCTTCCTGCTAGAGGAGAGTGCAAACGGCGGTGGATGGACGCTGGTGCATAACGGTGGTGCGAATAGTTTCGGTGCCAACCGTGGCAAAGGCAGCTACGCCTATCGCGTGCGTGCCTGCAACTTCGTGGGATGTAGCCCTTATTCTGGCATCGTGACTATTGTCGTCGCACTTCCTCCCGGGACGCCTTACTTCTATCTGGCCGAATGGCTGACCACGCGCAAACCGCCCTATCAGGTGCAGTGCTCGGTGGGTTGGAACCAGGTGGCCGATGCCACCGAGTTCCAGCTTGAGAGCGGCGGCGGCGGTAAGCGTTTGTATACGGGGCCAAAGGCTTATGTGAGCGCCAACGGAGGTGCTTACTGCGCTGGTGACTATCGTGTGCGCGCCTGCAATGCAGGCGGCTGTTCGCCATGGTCAGCCGACCATCCCGTCACGCAAGGCGTACTGAACTGGGATTGAGCTATGAATGGAATCACTTCTTTACTGATTCGCGCAGCGCTTCTTGTAGTGACGACACTGGCCGGTGCTACTCCGGCTGCGGCCCAGGAAGTGGTGGAATACATCCACACCGACGCACTGGGCTCACCGGTGGCGATCACCGATGCCAGCGGAAATGTCATCGAGCGTACGGTATATGAACCGTATGGTGCGGTGGTCAATCGGCCGTTGAAGGATGGACCTGGGTACACCGGGCATGTGACGGACTCGGGTACCGGGCTGAGTTACATGCAGCAGCGGTATTATGACCAGAGTATGGGTATTTTCTTCGGTGTGGATCCTGTATCTGCGCTAGCGGATCCAGTGGCCGCATTCGGGCGCTACAAATATACTTCGAACAATCCTTATAGATACATTGATCCGGATGGGAGGTCGGAAAAGGTTACCGGATCCCAGATTCGAGGTGGGCGGGGGTTTGCAGGCGCTAGATTGGCAATTCTGAGGACTTCAGTTCGTAGTCCTCTGGATAATAAGGATGAAGCGGGGGTCAATCAAAAAATATCTGGAAAAGTTGAAGGGGCTGGTGGCAGGGAGCGTCGTGGAAGTGAGGCGCGTAGCGCCATTAAACTTGTAGGCGTAGTTGATGCTATAAAAGCTCGGTTGGCAGCAGATGAGGCAATGGAATCTGCGAGAAAGAGTGGGCTTTCCGGGATGTCTCATGGAAGAGGAGACGCGATGCGGCATTGCACTTGGAGCTGCCAAATGGCTCGCGATATCGGCGAGGAGAATGCCCGGCTGATTGGGGATAATCATGAGTTGTGGGGTGCTGATTCGCCAGGTGGGCGGCAAATGGATCTGAATAACAATGCGATTGGTAGGGATTTGTCTTCTATGTCTGGAGCGTGTTCCGCTAACTGCTTGGAAGCTGCGAAAAATGACGCTCTTGAGGTGTATTATGGCAAGTGATAATATTTCACGGCACTGTAAATCTCTTTGTGTGATGTTTTTCTTGGGTTTTTTATTGTTGGTTGTGTCGGGTTGTAGTTGGCTGGAGAGCTCGAAGGTTACTGTGATGAATGTTGGGCCTGGTTCTATAGATGATGTGAAATTGGAAGTTGGTGGTTACGTCATCCAGGTGGGCGAGATTGGCGCTGGTGGGAGTAGGGTTGTTACTCCAAAAGTGAGTGGAGATTCTTCATTGAGGATTTCTTACGCCGAGGGTGATGCGCTGGTGGTTTGTGATGGAGATGTGTATTTCACCAATAATCTTGCTGTAAGAGTGGAGGTTGCTATCGGGGGGGGCGTTTGCCGCGTCTTGGAAGATTTGGATTGAATTGCTTGATGGTCTTACTGAAATCACATCTGCATGTGTCGCGGTCGAAATTTGACCTGTGCATAATGATGAATTGCAACTAATGCGGAATCCGCAAGCTGCAGCTTGCCTATGGTCTAACGATGCGCTAGATATTATTCGGCTGGTTTGATGTAGGGCTCCGACTGTGGCTTGGGATGCCTGGATCTCTACGTCGTCAGAGCGGCTGGGACCACACCTCTGTGCGCGATTCGGGTACTCGACGTGCTCGATCAGGTGGATGCCTGAGGACGATGAAGAAGGCCCGCAGGCGTCGCGGTTTTATTGGCTGAGCAATGGGTGCTTCATGCGCGATTGTCAAGGACGGATCTGATCGATGATGGCGAGGATGTTGTTCGTCTCGGACCCCATCCCGAAGGCCTCCTTGCGCTGTTGAACCCGTGTACCGCTGCGAAGGCGCTGCGTTAAATCCGTTCGGGTGGAGGGGTATCTCGGGGTGAGTCGGGGACTCTTTGTATTGAGCTCAAGCGAAGAGTCGTTCGAGGCTGGAGTGACGGACGAGACTGGGGTTCGAATCCGAGGGCCAGTAGATCTACAGCGCCGCGTGTTTGATCAGCATGCGTATTCGTGGGTGTCCGTAGCCGGGGCGTTCAGGCTGAGAAAAAAAGGATGAGTCGACTGACGATCTACTTCTCGGCGAAATCCATGCTCCGCTTGATGTCCGATCTCTGCGGATCCCCGGGCCAGTGCCACGTGCCGCTTTCGAGGAATTGGCGCTGGATCTGGAAGACTTGAAGTGACTGCAGGGTTGTGAAATGGCCATTGGATGAATACTGTCCATGAGCCTGCAGGAATGCGAGCGCTTGTACTTTTTCATGCTTGAAGGGCATGCGCTGATCGGGTGGACACGCAACCGCCGCCCGGGGGCTAATATGGTCGCATGGACTGCGGCTTGCGAGACCAGGATCCTCCCCGGCCTACTGCCGCGGCAGACGTCACCGGATTGATCGCGGAGGTCGTGGCGCTGCACAGTGCCAGATCGGGCAGCTGACGTTTGCGGTCTTGGGGCTGCAGCTCGGCATAGTCAGCCGAAAAAAAGTACGCCACGGTCTCCCGTGGCGTACGTATCTTTCCAGCGGTTACTGAAGCCTTACCCCAGCAACTTCCGCACCTTCGTCAACGCGGTCATGAATCGCTCGATCTCTTCATGCGTGTTGTAGAACGCCAGCGACGCACGGCAGGTTGCCGCCACGCCGTAGTACTGCAGCAGCGGATGCGCGCAGTGCTGGCCCGAGCGCACGGCCACACCTTCCAGATCCAGCAGGGTAGCCAGATCGTGCGCATGCGCGCCGTCGATCAGGAATGACACCACCGCCGCCTTTTCCGGTGCCTCGCCGATGATGCGCAGGCCATCGACCCGGCGCAGCTCTTCGGTGAAGTGCGCCAGCAGCTCGGCTTCGCGCGCTTCCACGTGGTCCAGGCCGACGTTCTGCAGATAGTCGGCCGCCACGCCCAGGCCGATGAAACCGGCGATGTTCGGGGTGCCGGCTTCGAACTTGTGCGGGGCGTCGTTGAACACGGTGCCGTCGAAGCTGACTTCCTTGATCATCTCGCCGCCGCCCAGGAACGGCGGCATCGCGTCCAGATGCTCGCGACGCGCCCACAGCGCACCGGTGCCGGTCGGGCCGCACATCTTGTGGCCGGTGATGGCGTAGAAGTCGCAGCCGATCGCGGTGACATCGACCTTGCGGTGCGGGGCGGCCTGCGAGCCGTCGACCACGGTGACGATGCCGCGCTTGCGCGCTTCGCGGCAGATCTCGCGCACCGGGTTGATGGTGCCGAGCACGTTGGAAACATGGGCCACGGCCAGCAGCTTGACCTCGGGGGTCATCGCCGCGCGCAGTGCGTCCAGGTCCAGCGCGCCGTCGGGGGTGATCTCGGCCACGCGGATGGTCGCGCCGGTGCGCTGGGCGACCAGCTGCCACGGCACGATGTTGGCGTGGTGTTCCATGCGCGACACCAGGATCACGTCGCCGGCCTTCAGCCGGGGCAGGGCCCACGAGTAGGCAACCAGATTGATCGCGAAGGTGGTGCCGCTGCACAGCACCAGGTCGTTGCTGCGCACGTTGAGGAAACGGGCCAGCTTGTTGCGAGCCCCTTCGTAGGCGTCGGTGGCCTCGGTACCCAGCGCATGCACGGCACGGCTGACGTTGGCGTTGTAGCGGCGGTAGAACTCGTCCACCGCGCCGATCACCTGCACCGGCTTCTGGCCGGTGTTTGCGTTGTCGAAATAGACCAGCGGCTTGCCGTGCACTTCGCGCATCAGCAGCGGGAAGTCCAGGCGCACGCGCGCCCAGTCGGGGGCGTCGGCGGGTGCTTCTATCGGTCGCGGGGTGGACAGGTTCATGCCACGCCCGCCTCAGCCAGGGCCTTGTCCAGCCGGCGTGCCAGCTGTTCGCGCAGCGCTTCGGGCAGCACCCTCAGCGGCTCGTGGCAGAACGCGGCGCTCAGCAGCGCCTGCGCCTGGGCCTGCGGCAGGCCGCGCGAGCGCAGGTAGAACAGCGCGTTGGCGTCGAGCTGGCCGACGGTGGCACCGTGTGCGGCCTTCACTTCGTCGGCGTCGATCACCAGCGTCGGCTGGGTATCGATCTCGGCGTCGGCCGACAGCAGCAGGTTCTTGTTGGACAGGTTGGCGTCGGTGCCATCGGCACCGGCACGGATCTGGATGCCGCCATGGAACACCACGCGGCTGCGGTTGG
Source organism: Stenotrophomonas sp. DR822 (assembly GCF_019793815.1). NCBI lineage: Bacteria > Pseudomonadati > Pseudomonadota > Gammaproteobacteria > Lysobacterales > Lysobacteraceae > Stenotrophomonas > Stenotrophomonas sp. DR822. The sequence goes on along the minus strand of NZ_CP081826.1, from coordinate 1,619,836 downwards.
CGGCCACGCCACGCCACTGCAGCTCGGCGCTGGTGTCGCGGGCGATGTGGTCGATGCCCAGGCGGGTATCGACGTGGCGGCGACCGTTGCCGAGCAGCACGCCATTGGCGGTCAGCTGGGCGTTGTCGCCTTCCAGGCGCACGTTCAGTTCATGGCGGCTGAGCGCGGCACCCAGCTCCAGGTCCACGCGGTGGTACTGCGCGTCCTTGGCCAGCACCGCGTCGGTACGCAGGAAGCTGGTCTGGCGCGCGCTGCCGGCATGCACGCGGGCGTGCTTGAGCACCGCATCGCGGGCGACGTGGGCGTGCAGTACCGTGTTGTCCAGATGCGCCGAATCACCGACGCTGAAGCGGTGCTCGACCACGCCCAGGCTGGCGCCGGCACGCAGTTCGATCAGGTGGCGGTGGTGCCAGGCCAGATCGGTGTCGCCGGCCACGCTGGCGAATACCAGCTGCAGCGGCACCTCGACCTGCACGCCGTCGTCCACGCGCAGCACCACGCCTTCATCGGCGAGGGCGGCGTTGAGGCGGGCGAACACATCGTCGCTGCGATCGTAGCGGCGGCCGAGGAAGCGCACGGCGTCCTCGCCAGCGGCCAGTGCAGAAGACAACGTTTCCAGCTGCACGCCGGCCGGCAGGCCCTGCACGTCGCTCAGCGCGTCGTTGAGGCGGCCATTGACGAACACCAGGCGCGGTGCGGGGATGTCCTCCAGCGCGGCGGCATCCAGCAGCGCCGGGGCCAACGGTGCGGCGGCGAAGCTGCGACGCTCCAGCTGGCGCAGCGAGGTGTACTTCCAGGTTTCGCTGCGTGCGCCGGGCAGGCCGTCGCGCAGCACGCTGTCGAGCACTTCGCGGCGCGCATCGCTGCCGCAGAAGGCCTGGGCCATGGAGTCGAGCAGGGCGCTCATCAGACCGCCGCCTCGGGCACGACCCGGTCCTTCAGGAAGTCATAGCCGTGCGCTTCCAGTTCCAGCGCCAGTTCCGGGCCGCCGCTCTTGACGATGCGGCCATCGGCCAGCACGTGCACGACGTCCGGCTTGATGTAGTCCAGCAGGCGCTGGTAGTGGGTGATGACCAGGAACGAGCGGTCGGCGCTGCGCAGCGCGTTGACGCCGTCGGCCACGCTCTTCAGTGCATCGATGTCCAGGCCCGAATCGGTTTCGTCCAGGATCGCCAGCTTCGGCTCGAGCACGGCCAGCTGGAAGATCTCGTTGCGCTTCTTCTCGCCACCGGAGAAGCCTTCGTTGACGCCACGGTGCAGCAGTTCGTCCTTCAGGTGCAGCACGGCCAGCTTCTGCCGCACCAGCTTGAGGAACTGCATGGAATCGAGCTCTTCCTCGCCGCGCGCCTTGCGCTGTGCATTCAGCGCGGCGCGCAGGAAGTAGGTGTTGTTCACGCCGGGGATTTCCACCGGGTACTGGAACGCCAGGAACAGGCCGGCAGCGGCGCGCGCTTCCGGGTCCTGGTCGAGCAGGTCGACGCCTTCGAACTGCACGCTGCCTTCGCTGACCTCATAGCCGTCGCGGCCAGCCAGGACATTGCCCAGGGTGGACTTGCCGGCGCCGTTGGGGCCCATGATGGCGTGCACCTGGCCGGGCTTCACTTCCAGGGACAGGCCCTTGAGGATTTCCTTGTCGCCGATGCGGGCGTGGAGGTTTTCGATCTTCAGCATGGTGGGGGTTTCCGTGGTGCGGGCCGGGGGCCCGCCGGTAAAGAGAATGCGTTGTGCGAGGGCAGGGTGGGCGATCAGCCCACCGAACCTTCCAGCGAGACTTCCAGCAGCTTCTTGGCTTCCACCGCGAATTCCATCGGCAGTTCGCGGAACACCTGCTTGCAGAAGCCATCGACGATCATCGACACCGCGTCTTCCTGGCTGATGCCACGGGCGCGGCAGTAGAACAGCTGGTCGTCGGAGATCTTCGAGGTGGTGGCCTCGTGCTCGACGGTGGCGCCGGGGTTCTTCACCTCGATGTAGGGGAAGGTGTGGGCGCCGCACTGCTTGCCGATCAGCAGCGAATCGCACTGGGTGTAGTTGCGCGCGCCGTCTGCGTTGCGGTCCACCTTGACCAGGCCGCGATAGGTGTTCTGGCCGCGGCCGGCGCTGATGCCCTTGCTGATGATCTTGCTCTTGGTGCGCTTGCCGACGTGGATCATCTTGGTGCCGGTGTCGGCCTGCTGGCGATGGTGGGTCAGTGCCACCGAGTGGAACTCACCGACCGAGTCGTCGCCCAGCAGCACGCAGGACGGGTACTTCCAGGTGATCGCCGAGCCGGTCTCGACCTGGGTCCAGGTGACCTTGCTGCGCGCGCCACGGCATTCGGCACGCTTGGTGACGAAGTTGTAGATGCCGCCGACGCCGTTCTCATCGCCCGGGTACCAGTTCTGCACGGTGGAGTACTTGATCTCCGCATCGTCCAGCGTCACCAGCTCGACCACCGCCGCATGCAGCTGGTTCTCATCGCGCATCGGCGCGGTGCAGCCTTCCAGGTAGGACACGTACGCCTTCTCTTCGCAGATGATCAGCGTGCGCTCGAACTGGCCGGTGTGGCCGGCGTTGATGCGGAAGTAGGTGCTCAGTTCCATCGGGCAACGCACGCCCTTGGGAATGAACACGAAGCTGCCATCGGAGAACACCGCAGAATTGAGCGCGGCGAAGTAGTTGTCGCCCACCGGCACCACGGTGCCCAGATACTGTTTGACCAGTTCCGGGTGCTCCTTGATGGCTTCGGACATCGAGCAGAACACGATGCCCTTTTCGGCCAGTTCCTTGCGGAAGGTGGTACCGACGGACACCGAGTCGAACACCGCGTCCACCGCTACGCCGGCCAGCTTGGCGCGCTCGTGCAGCGGCACGCCCAGCTTGTCGTAGGTGTCCAGCAGTTCCTTGGGCACGTCATCCAGCGAGGCGTACTTCGGGCCCTTCGGCGCGGAGTAGTAGCTGAGCGCCTGCAGGTCGATCGGGGCGATCTGCAGCTTGGCCCAGTTCGGCATCGGCATGGTCAGGAAGTGGCGGTAGGCGTCCAGGCGCCACTGCGTCATCCATTCCGGCTCTTCCTTCTTGGCCGACAGGGCGCGGATGGTGTCCTCGTCCAGGCCGGCGGGAAGGGAGTCCGACTCGATGTCCGTGATGAAGCCGGCCGAATACTTGCGGCCGAGCTGCTCATGGATCTCGCGGTTGGGGGTGTCGTCGCTGGCGACGGTTTCGATGGTTTCGGTGGCCATGGGGGGCTGCCTACGGATCAGGAGACGACGTCGACAGCGATGGTGCGGCGCTGTTCTTCGTCGACAAGGGGAAGAGGGGGCAGGATCTGCGCCAGGCTGACATCGCGCAGGGCCTCGGAGACCACGTCGTTGATCAGCCGCCAGCTGCTGCGCGCGCCGCACTTGGGCGCCATGCCGCATTGGTGGTGGTCGTGGCTGCACTCGGTCAGGGCCAACGGCCCTTCCATGGCTTCAACCACTTCAAACAGCGAGATCTCAATTGATGGGCGGGTCAGCCGGTAGCCGCCGCGGACGCCGCGCAGGCCTTCGACCAGGCCGGCCTGGGCCAGTGGCTTGAGCACCTTGCTGACGGTGGGCGGCTCCAGACCGGTGAATTCGGCCAGCTCGGTGGCACTGAGCACCTCGCCCGGACGGGCGGCGAGTACGGTCAGTACGACGGTGGCGTAATCGGTGAGCTTGGTGACGCGCAACATGGGATGCGAGTGGTTCTTAAAGCGGACTGAAATTGTACGCTTTTATTCGCCGGCATCCAACCCGGCCATTCAGCGGGCGCTTGGGCCCGGCCGGAGGGCAGTCGCCCAGGGCCGCCATCGGGGCGACATGCTGCGGCATGGGGGTGATTTTCGCAATCACCCGGAATGGGCGAGAATCAACGTTCCTTCCGCTGCAAACGTCTCTTGCCGATGCCCAAGAAGATCCAAGCCCGCAAGTCCGCCATCCACGGCAACGGTGTGTTTTCCGTGGCCCCGATCAAGCAGGGCGAGCGCGTGATCCAGTACAAGGGCCTGCTGCGCAGCCACGGCGATGTCGATGCCGATGACAGTGGCGACGTGGAAAGCGGCCATACCTTCCTGTTCACCCTCAACGACGACTGGGTGATCGATGCCAACTACAAGGGCAACGACGCGCGCTGGATCAACCACAGCTGCGACCCGAACTGCGAGGCGGTGATCGAGGAAGACGAAGACGGTGACAGCCGCGGCGACAAGGTCTTCATCGAGGCGCTGCGCGATATCAAGGCGGGCGAAGAGTTGACCTACAACTACGGCATCACCCTGGCCGAGCGCCACACGGCCAAGCTGAAGAAGATCTGGGAGTGCCGCTGTGGCTCGCCCAAGTGCACCGGCACGATGCTGCAGCCCAAGCGCTGATCCGGTAGCGCCGGGCCATGCCCGGCGAGCGCGGAGCGCGGGCGGAACCAGAAGCCGCCGGGCTCGGCCCGGCGCTATCCGGGCGATTCTCCACCTGCCGTGCACGTGAGGGTCACCGCCGTTCAAGGGCCACTCGGCCACCCTGTGCGCTCCCCCCTATCTGGAGCACGACATGGCACAGCGTCTACGCGGCAAACAGATCGCCATCCTCGCCACGCATGGTTTCGAGCAGTCCGAACTGATCGAACCCAAGCACCTGCTGGAAGCCGAGGGCGCGCGCGTGAGCGTGGTGTCGCCGGCCAAGGAGGCGAGCATCAAGGGCTGGAAGGACAAGGACTGGGGCGATTCGGTCGCCGTGGATCAACCACTGGATGGCGCCGACGCCGGCCACTTCGATGCGCTGGTGCTGCCCGGTGGCGTGATCAATCCGGACACCCTGCGCACCAATGAAGCAGTACTGGATTTCATCCGCAGCATGGCCGGTGCCGGCAAGCCGGTGGCGGCGATCTGCCATGGCCCCTGGCTGCTGATCAACAGCGGGCTGGCGGAGGGACACGAGGTCACCTCGTGGCCGTCGCTGCAGCAGGACCTGGCCAATGCCGGCGCTCGCTGGCGCGACGCGGAAGTGGTGGTGGACGGCAACCTGATCACCAGCCGCAAGCCCGATGACATTCCAGCCTTCAGCGAGGCGGTGGTGAAAGCGCTGGCGGCGTGATGCTGTGATGCGGTAGCGCCGGGCCAGGCCCGGCGAGCGCGAAGCGCGGAAATGACAGAAGCCGCCGGGCATGGCCCGGCGCTACCGTATTTGGCGGGGGCTTATTTGCCGAGGAAGCCCGCCGGCACCAGGTCACCCAGGTTCTGGTTGAAGGTCACCACCAGCTTGCCGTTCTTCACCTGCGCCGACTGCACCTGCAGGGCGCCGAGCAGTCCGGCCACGGCCGGGTCCAGCTTGTAGATCGGTTCGCGCTGGGCGTAGTCGCTCAGCCATGCGTTCAGCAGGCCACGGGTCCGTGAATCGAGACGGCCACCCTGGTTGGCCGGGGTGAAGTCATCCACGCTCGGCTGCTGCAGGTGGAAGCCCTGGGTCTGCGCGTCATAGCGCAGGCCACTACTGAGCTTCACCGTACCCAGCTTGGCCGGGTTGCCGCCGGCGGTGGCCAATGCCACGTCCATGCCCAGGTTCAAGCGCTCGCCTGCCGGCAGGCTCAGCTGCGGGTGGCTCATGGTCAGCGCGATCAGGCCGCCCAGCGCGTCCTGCGTGCGCGGGAAGCTGCCGTCCAGATACTGCTGCACGTCGCTGGCGCCAACCGCCAGTTCACGACCGGAGATCGAAGGGGCGGCCTGCGCACCGATCGCGGCAGCAATCAGCACGGTCGAGGCGGCTAGGCGGGGCATCAGGGAACGCAGGCGCATGGCGGTGACCGGAAGAAGGATCCAAGAGGCCTACAGAGTAGCTTTGCCCGCTGAATCGCGGGTACACACGGTTGCAACGGTTCAGTCCAGCGTTGGTTGAAGGCTGGCCGACTGGATCTGCCAGCTGCGGCCATCGGCGCTGGGCTGCACGCGGTACCAGCCGTGGTAGCGGAAGGTGCCGTTGGCGGTCACCGCGCGGATCTTCACTGGCACCTCCAGCAGGCGTGGTGGCTGCCCACCGTCGCGGGGCAACGCTACGTCACTGTCCAGGCGCAGGTTGCGCACGTCGGGCAGCAGGCGCAGCACGGCATCGTCGGCACGGCGCGGGTCGGCGGGGGCATAGGCCCAGGCCGCATTGCTGCGCGATGTGTTGCGGTTGAGCAGATCCAGCATGTAGCGGTTGAGCATCGCTGCGGGCGTTTCGCTGCCGTTGGCAACGGCGCCATACAGCGGATCGATGGCGATCGCATCGACGGTAGCGGCCTGCGGTGCCGCTTTCGTCGTTGGCACTGATGGCGTTGTGGAGGTGCTCGCGTCGCGCCCCGTGTCATCGGCCGGGGGCGCCGGGTTGGAACACCCCGCCACAAGCAACGGGATCAACAAGGAAATAAAGCCGCGCATGTCTGCCTCCTCCCCGAGGCGACCTGGAAGGCGGCAGTGTAGCGGCCGGGGGCCGCTCAGCGCGAAGTGGTCAGCGCGAAGAGGGAAGCTGTTCCAGCGCGTCCAGCGCCGGCAGGACCTGCGCGGCGACCGCTGCCAGTGCATGGCCGTCGGTGTCGGCATGGCGCTGCACGATGTCACGCAGCAGCTGGGTGGCCACCACCAGGGTGGCACGTTCGTCACCGCTCAGGCCTGCCGTGCGCGGGGCCGATTCCAGCAGGCGCATCAGGTCGCGGCTGGCGCGGTGCTCCAGTTCGATGGTGCAGCGCCCGGTGCACTGGTGCCCGTCCTTTTCGATCGGGGTCACCGAGATCCGGTAGCGGGTGGAAGGGCTGGCCATGGGGGTGCTCGCGCTGGTGGGGAGGAATGGCACCACCATAGGCAAGGCGTTGGCCGGCGGCGATGGCCGGCGCTGCACGCAGTGTTCCACCCGGTTCGTTCCTGCGCTGGAAAAACAGCGGCGCGGCCATGGGCGGCGGGCCTGTGCGGGAGATTGCGCAGGCGCGGGAAACGCTGTGTTGCGGGGCTCAGTGGACGGCATCCACGCATGGCGTGGATCTACTGCAGAGCGAGCGCGGAGGCGGGGCAAAAAAAACGGGACGGCCAAGGCCGTCCCGTCAGGTATCCGCTGCAGGGCACGCGCTTAGAGCGCAGCGTCCTTGAGCTTCTTCAGCGGGCGAACCTTGAGCTTGGTGGTGGCCGGCTTGGCGGCGAACCACTGCTCTTCCTTGGTGAACGGGTTGATGCCCTTGCGCTTCGGCTTGGCCGGCACATTGACGGTGGTGATCTTCAGCAGGCCCGGCAGGGTGAACGAGCCGGCGCCCTTCTTGTGCACCGAGGAAGCGACAGCGCCTTCCAGCGAGGCCAGCACAGCGCGGACGTCCTTGGCGACAACGCCGGAGACTTCAGCGATGTGTGCAACCAGGCCCGACTTGGTCAGCACTTCCTTGATCGGCTTCGGAGCGGCCGGCTTGGCGGCTGCCTTCGTCGCGACTTTCTTCACTGCCTTCTTCGGGGCAGCCTTCTTAGCGGTCTTTGCCATGGTTTCCTGTTCCGTGAACGGTTGGTTGTTTGGTCGGCGCCGAACCCCGTCGGCAAGCGCAATGTAGGGCAACTCTTGGGCGCCGCCAATAGCCTGGAGTGCTGAAAGTGCATGTTTTTTCATATCCAGGCCGATTCAGTACATGGCCGGCAGTAGGGGGAGCGGATGCGGTGGTGCGCTGCACCGCAACGTCGGTGATTTCGCCTGGATGGGCGAAATGACTGAAAACAAGGGGAAAATCGCCAGATTGCTGGCGAAGAAGTGTCCAGTCGCTGGCTCGGGACAGGCGCGCCGCATGCGGCGGGGCGACGCAGGGCTAACGCGGCGCGTGCCAGGGTATCGGTTCATCACAGCCGCAACGGAGCAGGACATGGGAATCTCGCGACACGCTACCGCGCATTGGGAAGGCGACCTGAAGTCGGGCAAGGGCCAGTTGAGCACGCCGCAGAGTGGTCTTCTGGACAAGACCCGCTACGGCTTCAACAGCCGTTTCGGTGATGAAAAGGGCACCAACCCCGAAGAGCTGATCGCTGCCGCGCACGCCGGTTGTTTCACCATGGCGCTGTCGGCCAAGCTCGGCGAAGCAGGCTTTACCCCGACCTCGCTGGATACCGAAGCCAAGGTCGATCTGTCGATGGAAGGCGGCCCGCAGCTGTCGCAGATCCGGCTGAAAGTGAAGGCGGTGGTGCCGGGCATCGAGGCAACGCAGTTCCGCGCGATCGCTGATGACGCCAAGCAGAACTGCCCGGTTTCCAAGGCGCTGAGCGCGGTGCCGATCAGCCTGGAAGCCGAACTGGGCTGAGTGGCGGTAGCGCCGGGCCATGCCCGGCGAGCGCAGCGGAGAGTCGCCGGGCATGGCCCGGCGCCACCACGCCCTACGGATCACCAATCGATGGTGCCGGAAATCACCGTCTGCACCTGGCCGCCGGACCAGACCTCGCCCTCTTCATCGACCAGCAGCGTCAGCCGCGCATCGTGGCCGACTTCGCGTCCCTGGCTGACGTCGAAGGGCTGGCGGCCGCGCGGAAGGGCGTCGCGCAGGTCCAGCCAGGCCGCCAGTACAGCGTTGGCCGCGCCAGAAGCGGCATCCTCGAAGCGGCGCCCACTGCCGACGAAAGCGCGCACGGCCAGGTCGTAACCTTCGCTGCCATCGACAAAGGCATAGGCGAACACGCCCATGCTGTCGGTCGATTCAGCCAGCGTGGCGATCGCATCCCAGTCCGGGTGCAGGGCGCGCAACGCTGCCTCATCCGCGACCTCTACGACCCACCAGCTGCGGCCACCCTGCATGCGGGCCGGCGGCAGCGAACCCAGCGGCCAGGTGCGCAATGCGGCCTGCAGGCGTGGGTCATCGGTGGCGGCGATCTCGGCCAGCTGCGCACGGGGCGTGCGGATGGCGATGCGCTGCTGTGCGCCTTCGCCGGTTACGCGCAGCGGCAGTGCACCGGCGATGCCGTCCTGAACCAGTAGCCCGTCGACCGGCATGGCCAGGCCCGCCTGCAGCACCGCGTGGGCGGTGCCGACGCTCGGATGGCCGGCGAACGGCACTTCCTTCTGCGGACTGAACATGCGCAGCCGATAGCTGGTGCCGGCCGTCTGTGCCGGGAACACAAACGTCGTTTCGGGCAGGCGGGTCCAGCGGGCGATGGCCTGCATCGTCGCATCGTCCAGGCCTTCGGCATCGAGCACGACGGCCAGCGGATTGCCGGCGCCCGGGCGCGGGGAAAACACATCCAGCTGCAGGAAGCGGCGGGTGGTCATCGGGCAGGAACTCCAGGAAACAGGCGGCATAGGGTAACGCGGGGCCATGCCCCGCGAGCGTGCAGCGCGGCAGGCCGCCGGGCGTGGCCCGGCGCTACCAGGTGATGTTGCCGTCTATCACCAGCTGCACCTGGCCGCCGATCCACACCGTGTCCTGCGCATCCACAGTGACCTGGACGCGGCCGTCGCGGCCGACCTCGCGGCCCTGGCTGGCCACATAGGTCCGGTTCTCGCCGGGTAGGGCATCTCGCTGCCGAAGCCAGGCGCCGATCAGCGCGTTGGCGCTGCCGGTCACCGGGTCTTCCGGCACGTTGGGCGCATCGGCGGGGCAGAACGCGCGCACCACCAGGTGGTGCCCGCTATCGGCTTCGAGCGCGAACACGGCGATGCCGAGCGCGTTGGTGGCAATGCTCCAGTCGCGCAGGGCCGCCATGTCCGCTGCCAGCGTGCGTACGGCCTCGGCGTCGCGCAGCGGCAGCAGCCACCAGCGCGGGCCGTTGTCCCACAGCTCGGCGCGCTGGCCCTCGGCGGCAGCAGCGTGCAGGGCATCAGGAATGCCGTCTGGCACTGCCGGCAGCGACCGTGCCGCTGGGCTCGCCAGGTGGATGGTAGGCGCGTTGGCCGGCCCGGTGACCTGCACCGGCAGCAGGCCGGCCGCGCACTGCTGCAGCAGGGCCCCGTCGCGTGGCTGCACCAGGCCGCAGGTGACCGCAGCCCAGGCGGCGCCCACGCTGGGGTGCCCGGCGAAGGGCAGCTCGCTGGCAGGGGTGAAGATGCGCACGTGGTAGTCGGCGCCGGCAGCGGTGGGGCGAAGGAAGAACACGGTCTCGGACAGGTTCAGCCAAGCGGCCAGAGCCTGCATGCGGTCGGTGGACAGTCCATCCGCGTCGAACACGACGCCGAGCGGGTTGCCGGTACCGGGCTGGTGGGCGAAGACATCGAGCTGCAGGTAGCGGTAGGCGGTCATTGACGGGTGTATTGGGCTTAGAATCGAAGGTTCCGCCCCCAAGGGCGGCTTCCCCACATTACACATAGCCTATCCATGTCAGCTTCCCCCCTTGTCGATCGTTGGATCGTACTGAAGTTCGGCGGCACTTCGGTGTCGCGTCGCCACCGCTGGGACACGATCGGGAAGCTGGCGAAAAAACGGGCCGAAGAGACCGGTTCGCGCGTTCTGGTGGTGGTTTCGGCGCTGTCCGGGGTCACCAATGAACTGACCGCGATTGCCGATGGCGCGCCGGACAGCCGCGATCGCGTGGCGGCGCTGGTCGAACGCCACCAGGCCTTCCTGGACGAGCTGGGCCTGGGCGCGGACGTGCTGGCCGAGCGGCTGGCCGCGCTGCAGGGCCTGCTGGACGACCCGCGTGCGCCCAGCCGACCTCTGGACTGGCAGGCCGAAGTGCTCGGCCAGGGTGAACTGCTGTCTTCCAGCCTGGGCGCGGCCTACCTGCGTGCCAGCGGCCTGGATTTCGGCTGGATGGATGCGCGCCAGTGGCTGGACGCGCTGCCGCCGCAGCCGAACCAGAGCGACTGGTCGCAGCGCCTGTCGGTGAACTGCCAGTGGCGTGCCGATGCGGAATGGGCGCAGCGCTTCCGCGCGCAGCCCACGCGCCTGCTGATCACCCAGGGGTTCATCTCCCGTCACGCCGACGGTGGCACTGCCATCCTCGGCCGCGGCGGCTCGGATACCTCGGCGGCGTACTTCGGTGCGCTGCTCGGCGCCAGCCGCGTGGAGATCTGGACCGATGTGCCAGGCATGTTCAGCGCCAATCCCAAGGACGTGCCGGACGCGCGTCTACTGACCCGCCTGGACTATTACGAAGCGCAGGAAATCGCCACCACCGGCGCCAAGGTGCTGCACCCGCGCTCGATCAAGCCGTGCCGCGATGCGGGCGTGCCGATGGCGATCCTCGATACCGAGCGTCCTGAACTGCCGGGTACCAGCATCGACGGCAATGCCGCGCCGGTGCCCGGAGTGAAGGCGATCAGCCGCCGCAACGGCATCGTGCTGGTGTCGATGGAAGGCATCGGCATGTGGCAGCAGGTCGGCTTCCTCGCCGATGTATTCGGCCTGTTCAAGAAGCACGGCCTGTCGGTGGACCTGATCGGTTCGGCCGAGACCAACGTCACCGTATCGCTGGATCCGTCCGAGAACCTGGTCAACACCGATGTGCTGGCCGCGCTGTCGGCCGACCTGTCGCAGATCTGCAAGGTCAAGGTGATCGTGCCGTGCGCGGCGATCACCCTGGTCGGCCTGGGCATGCGCTCGCTGCTGCACAAGCTGTCGGACGTGTGGGCGACCTTCGGTCGTGAGCGCGTGCACATGATCTCGCAGTCGTCCAACGACCTGAACCTGACCTTCGTCATCGACGAAGCCGATGCCGATGGCCTGCTGCCGATCCTGCACGCCGAACTGATCGACAGCGGCGCGATGCCGGTGGAGGAGACCGAAGTGTTCGGCCCGCGCTGGCGTGAAATCGCCGGCACCGTGCGTCCGCGTGGTACGCCGTGGTGGCGCGGCCAGCGTGCGCACCTGCTGCAGCTGGCCGATGCCGGCACCCCGCGCTACGTCTACCACCTGCCGACGGTACGGGCGCGTGCCCGCGCGCTGGCGGCGATCAAGCCGATCGACCAGCGTTACTACGCGATCAAGGCCAACAGCCATCCGGCCATCCTGCAGTTGCTGGAGGCCGAAGGTTTCGGCCTGGAGTGCGTGTCGCACGGTGAGCTGAAGCATGTGTTCCAGGCCATTCCGGAACTGTCGCCCAAGCGCGTGCTGTTCACCCCCAGCTTCTGCCCGCGCAGCGAGTACGAAGCGGCGTTCGCGCTGGGCGTGACCGTCACTGTCGACAACGTCGAAGCCCTGCAACGCTGGCCGGACCTGTTCCGCAACCGCGAACTGTGGCTGCGCGTGGACCTGGGCCGTGGCGAAGGCCACCACGCCAAGGTCCGCACCGGTGGCAAGGAATCCAAGTTCGGCCTGCCGATCGCGCGCGTGGACGAGTTCGTGCGCGCGGCCACCGAGCTGGGCACCCGCGTGGTCGGCCTGCATGCGCACCTTGGCAGCGGCGTGGAAACCGCCCAGCACTGGCGCCTGATGTGCGATGAGCTGGCAGGCTTCGCGCGCCGCATCGGCAGCGTGCACACCATCGACATCGGTGGTGGCCTGCCGATCCCGTACAGCGAGGAAGACGAGCCGTTCGACCTGGATGCCTGGGCCGAGGGCCTGGCCGAGGTCAAGGCGCTGCATCCGGCGTTCCGCTTGGCGATCGAGCCGGGCCGCTTCCTGGTGGCCGAATCGGGCGTGCTGCTGACCCACGCCACCCAGGTGGTGGAGAAGGATGGCGTGCGCCGCGTCGGCCTGGATGCCGGCATGAACACGCTGATGCGCCCGGCCCTGTACGACGCCTGGCACGACATCGAGAACCTCAGCCGCCAGGGCGGTTACGCCGAGGCGGCGTTCGATGTGGTCGGCCCGATCTGCGAATCCAGCGATGTGTTCGGCAAGCGCCGCAAGCTGCCGGTGTCGACCGCGCCGGACGATGTGATGCTGATCGCCGACGCCGGTGCCTACGGCTATGTGATGTCCAACACCTACAACCAGCGGGCGATGCCGCGCGAAGACGTGATCGAATGATCGCCGCCTTCCGCGCCCTGCACCCGCCCACCGACACGTCCCGCGCCTGCGCGCGGGCACGTGCCTGACCGTGCTTGAACTGGATTCACCATGACTGCTTTCGATAAACACCAGGTTTCCCGCTTCCGCTTCGTCCGCTGCGAATTCGCCGCGGACACCGGCGTGGCCAAGCTGGTCTACGCCTTCGATGACGGCCCGGAAATGGTGGAAACCGTTACCGTGCCCGGCGCTCCGTTCGTGCTGGAACCGGCCCGTGCCGATGCCGTGCAGCGCGCGCTGCGGCTGCTGCACCTGATTGCCGGCGTGAGCTACTACAAGGCCGGGGTGCCCGATACGGTCAGCATCGACAGCTACAGCATCGATGCCGATACCGCAGCGCTGGTGGAGACCATCTACCTCAACGGCCTGGGCGAATTCGCCTACCGCAACGGCCTGAACCTGCGTGGGCGCTTCCGCCTGCCGGTGCAGGGCGAGGCGGTGCAGGCGCCGGTGCTGGGCCTGCAGGCGCATGCGCTGGTGGCCATCGGCGGTGGCAAGGATTCGCTGGTCAGCATCGAAGCGCTGCGCCGGGCCGGCGTGGACGAGACGGTGACCTGGATCGGGGGTTCGCAGTTGATCCGTGCCTGTGCCGAGCGCACCGGGCTGCCGACGTTGAACCTGGGCCGCGCGCTGGCGCCGGAGCTGTTCGAGCTCAACCGCCAGGGTGCATGGAACGGGCATATCCCGGTCACCGCGGTGAACTCGGCGATCATGGTACTGGCGGCGCTGCTGCAGGGTGTGGACCAGGTGGTGTTCTCCAACGAACGTTCGGCCAGCTACGGCAGCCAGATTCCGGGCACCGGCGAGGTCAACCACCAGTGGTCGAAGGGTTGGGCGTTCGAGCAGGCCTTCGGCATGTACCTGCAGAAACAGGTGGCCGCTGACCTGCAGTACTACTCGCTGCTGCGGCCGATGTCGGAGCTGGCGGTGGCCCGCCAGTTCGCCAAGAGTGATTTCTACGACGCGCATTTCTCCAGCTGCAACCGCAACTTCCACATCCTCGGCGAGCGCCCGGTGAACCGTTGGTGCGGCGTCTGTCCGAAGTGCCACTTCGTGTTCCTGGCGCTGGCCCCGTTCATGCCCAAGACCCGCCTGGTAAGCATCTTCGGGCGCAACCTGCTGGATGACATCGAGCAGGCTGGTGGCTTCGATGCACTGCTGGAATTCCAGGACCACAAGCCGTTCGAATGCGTGGGCGAAGGCCGCGAATCGCGTGCGGCGATGGCCACCCTGGCGCAGCGCCCGGAGTGGAAGGAAGACGTGCTGGTAAAGCGCTTCTGCAATGAAATCCAGCCGCAGCTGGATGCGGCCGAGCTGGAGCTTGCACCGCTGATGCAGCTGCAGGGCGACCATCGTATTCCGGCGACGCTGTGGGAACGGGTGCGTGAAGATTTCGCAGCTTGAAGGCAAGCGCGTAGCGCTGTGGGGCTGGGGACGTGAGGGGCGTGCTGCGTATGCGGTGCTGCGCGCGCGCCTGCCATCGCTTGGCCTGAGCCTGTTCTGCCCGGCCAGCGAGGTCGCGGCCGCGCGTGCGGAAACGCAGGGCGTGCTGGACGTGCGTGGTGAACCGTCGGCCGAGGCCCTGGCGGCATTCGAGGTGGTGATCAAGTCGCCGGGCATCAGCCCGTACCTGCCGATCGCGCTGGCGGCGGCGGAGCAGGGCACCCGATTCATCGGCGGCACGGCGTTGTGGTTTGCCGAACATGCCGATGCCGATGGCACCGTGCGCGACACGATCTGCGTGACCGGCACCAAGGGCAAAAGCACCACCACCGCGCTGGTCGCGCACCTGCTGCGCGCAGCGGGACATCGCACCGGCCTGGTCGGCAACATCGGCCTGCCACTGCTGGAAGTGCTGGACCCGCAACCGGCGCCTGCGTACTGGGCGGTGGAGCTGTCCAGCTACCAGACCGGCGAGGTCGCGCGCAGTGGTGCGCACCCGCAGGTGGCGGTGGTGCTGAACCTGTTCCCGGAACACCTGGACTGGCACGGCAGCGAACAGCGCTACATCGAAGACAAGCTGCAGCTGGTGACCGGGGCCGCGCCGCGCGTTGCCGTGCTCAATGCCGCAGACCCGCATCTGGCGGCGCTGTCGCTGCCCGGCAGCGAGGTGGTCTGGTTCAACCAGCCGCAGGGCTGGCACATGCGCGGTGACATCGTGCATCGCGGCGGGCAGGCGGTATTTGACACCCGCAATACGCCACTGCCTGGCCGCCACAACCGCGGCAACCTGTGCGCGGTGCTGGCCGCGCTGGAGGCACTGGGCCTGGATGCCGTGGCGCTGGCGCCGGCGGTGCAGGATTTCCGGCCGCTGCCGAACCGCCTGCAACGCATCGGCCAGGCCGATGGCCTGACCTACGTCAACGATTCGATCAGCACTACGCCGCATGCCAGCCTGGCGGCGCTGGAGTGCTTTGCCGGCCAGCGCATTGCGTTGCTGGTGGGCGGGCACGATCGTGGCCTGGACTGGACTGATTTCATGCAGCACATGGCGCACGACGTGCCGCCGGTGGAGATCGTGACGATGGGCAGCAACGGCCCGCGCATCCACGCGATGCTGCAGCCGCTGGCCGACGCCGGTCGTTTCGGCCTGCACGCCGCGGCCGATCTGCCTGATGCGATGTCGCTGGCGCGTCGCGCACTGGGCGGACAGGGTGGGGTGGTGCTGCTGTCGCCGGGCGCGCCGAGCTATGGCGCCTACCGCGATTACGTTGCACGCGGGCGGCATTTCGCCGAGCTGGCCGGGTTCGACCCGGATACGATCAGCGCGATTCCGGGCATCGGGATCGCCTGACGTCCGTGCCGGCCGGTGGCCGGCAACCCGGGGATTTCATCCACGCATGGCGTGGATCTACTGGAGAGCCGAGCCCACGCCGGCTGCCGTCACCACGACACGGTCAACGTTCCTCGTCGAGGAAGCTGTAGTCGCGATCGATCAGCTGCTGCAGGTACGCATCGAAGCTGGGCGCGATGACCGCGTAGCTGTCCGGGTCGTGCAGGTAGCGCACCACCTGGCCAACGCTGCCGCCGGGTGCGGGATCGAAATCCAGGTACAGCATCGAGGTGCCGCCGTTGTTCATGCAGTGCGAGAAGCACAGGCGGCGGCTCATCGGCAGGTCGGCATCGATGCCGGCACCGAGGATCTCCGGTTCTTCTTCCAGCCATTCCTCGTAGATGGAACGGATGCTGTCGTCCCATTGCTGCTGGTCTTCGAAGATCTGCGCGATGGAGCGCAGGTAGTACGGGTAGTCGCCCACGTCCGAGCCCAGCATCAGCACGCAGACCTCGCCCTTCGGATAGTCGCGGAAGTGCGTGCCGTCCACGCGCGAAAGCAGCTCGACCAGGCTGTCGGGCACCTGCGGCCATTGCGCGCGCAGGCGTTGCAGGTCGGCCTCGCTGGCGCCTTCGGTCCACGCCCATTGCGGGGCATCTTCCTCGGGCAGTCGCGGGATCAATCCAGACAGAAAGCGATCAACAAGGTTCATGCAGAAAAGGGGACGGAGGGGATCAAGTCGTATCCAACCACACCTGCGTCACGCCGCCAATGCAGAATGCGACGCGGGAGGGGCGATTACGGCTTAATCCCCTCCGTCCCCTTTTTCTGGAGCAGGCGCATGAACCGTTGGCGTTGCGGGGTGGCGATGGTACTGGGGCTGGCAGCGATGCCAGCGTGGGCGGCGATGAAGACCCAGCCGGTGGAGTGGAAGCACCAGGGCACGACCTTCAGTGGCGTGCTGGTCTATGACGATGGAGATGCTGACAAGCGTCCCGGCCTGGTGATGGTGCCGAACTGGAAGGGCGTGAACGAATCGGCCATCGAGAAGGCCAAGCAGCTGGCGGGCGATGACTATGTGGTGCTGGTGGCCGATGTGTACGGCAAGGGCGTGCGGCCGAAGACCGATGCCGAGGCCGGACCGGTGGCGACCAAGCTGCGCAACGACCGGCCGCTGCTGCGGGCGCGAGCGCTGGAGGCGGTCAACGTACTGAAGGCGCAGGCGGGCAAGGCGCCGCTGGACGCCAGCCGGATCGGCGCAGTGGGCTTCTGCTTTGGCGGCACCACGGTGCTGGAACTGGCCCGCGCCGGCGCGCCGCTGGCGGGCGTGGTCAGCCTGCATGGCGGGCTCGGCTCCCCCTTGCCGGCGCAGGCCGGCGGCAGCCACCCGTCGGTGCTGGTGCTGAACGGCGCCGACGACAAGAGCGTGACCGCCGAGGATATCGGCAGTTTCCAGAAGGAAATGGATGCGGCCAAGGTGGACTGGGAGTTCACCAACTACAGCGGTGCGGTGCACTGCTTTGCCGAGCGCGATGCCAACAGCCCGCCGGGCTGCCAGTACAACGAACGCGCCGCCAAGCGCGCCTGGAAGGCACTGGATGAGTTCTTCGAGGAGCGTTTCGAGAGGCGTTGAAAAGGTGTGCCGACCAACGGTCGGCACCCACCCGTTCTTGCAGGTGCCGACCGTTGGTCGGCACTCCTCCATCAATGCGAACGCTGTACCGCGTAGCGGGCCAGGCCGCGCAGGGCGGCGACGGCATCGTTGTCGGCCAGGCCGTCAAGCGCCCGTTCGGCGGCCTCTGCATATTCCTCGGCACGACGGCGGCTGTATTCCAGGCCGCCGGTGGCGTGGATCGCCGCCAGCACTTCCGGCATCGCCGAGGCGTCACCGTTCTGCACGATCGCGCGCAGGCGCTGGCGGGTGGCCTCATCGGAGTGGGCCATGGCATGGATCAGCGGCAGCGTCGCCTTGCCTTCGGCCAGGTCGTCACCCAGGTTCTTGCCCAGCTCGTCGGCGTTGGCCGAGTAATCCAGCACGTCATCGGCGATCTGGAAGGCGTAGCCCAGGTGCATGCCGTAGTCGTACAGGGCCTGCTGGGTGGCTTCATCGACGCCGCTGGCCAGTGCGCCCAGGCGCGTGCCGGCGGCGAACAGCACCGCGGTCTTGCGCTCGATCACGCGCAGGTAGGCGGCTTCGTCGGTATCCGGGTTGTGCACGTGCAGCAGCTGCAGCACCTCGCCTTCGGCGATGCGGTTGGTGGTGTCTGCCAGGATCTGCATCACCGGCATCCGGTCCAGCTCGACCATCAGCTGGAAGCTGCGCGAGTACAGGAAGTCGCCCACCAGCACGCTGGGCGCGTTGCCCCACAGTGCATTGGCGGTGCTGCGGCCGCGGCGCAGGCTGGATTCGTCCACCACGTCGTCGTGCAGCAGGGTGGAGGTGTGGATGAACTCGATGATCGCTGCCAGCTGGTGGTGCTCGGGGCCGGAGCCGCCGACCGCATGGCCGGCCAGCATCACCAGCATCGGCCGCAGGCGTTTGCCGCCAGCGGAGATGATGTGGTCGGCGATCTGGTTGATCAGCACCACATCCGAGGACAGCCGGCGGCGGATCAGGGCATCGACGGCAGCCATGTCGGCTGCGGCAAGCGACTGGATCTGGGACAGGCCCAGGGCGGGACGGGTGTCTTCGGTGATGGTCATGCGATCAGGCTTTCAGGCTCATCCCTGATTATAGGCGTTGCCTGTGAATTCGGGCGGATGGCGTCACCGGCGCGTGAGCCGGACCGGCCGGGCGTGAATACGTATGCAGGCAGCGCCATCGTCGGGGAGCCGCCGCTAAGCTTGCGGGAGCAGGATTTCGGCCCGCTTCCGGCGGGCCCCGCATGCCCGGAGGGGGGCTGTCGATGTCGCACTATCCATGGTGGCGCGGAGCCGTCATCTACCAGATCTACCCGCGCAGTTTCCTCGACGCCAACGGCGACGGGGTAGGCGACCTGCCCGGCATCATCCAGCGCCTGGACCATATCGCCGCGCTGGGCGTGGATGCGATCTGGATCTCACCGTTCTTCCGATCGCCGATGGCCGATTTCGGCTATGACATCGCCGACTACCGCGATGTCGATCCGCTGTTCGGCAGCCTGGACGACTTCGACCGGCTGCTGGCCAAGGCCCACGGCCTGGGCCTGAAGGTGATGATCGACCAGGTGCTCAGCCACACCTCGATCGAGCATGCCTGGTTCCGCGAGAGCCGCCAGGACCGCAGCAACCCGAAGGCGGACTGGTATGTGTGGGTGGATCCGCGCGAAGACGGCACGCCCCCCAACAACTGGCTGTCGCTGTTCGGCGGCGGCGCCTGGCAGTGGGAGCCGCGCCGCGAGCAGTACTACCTGCACAATTTCCTGGTGGACCAGCCGGACCTGAATTTCCACAACCCGCAGGTGCAGCAGGCGACCCTGGACAACGTGCGCTTCTGGCTGGACAGGGGTGTGGATGGCTTCCGCCTGGATGCGATCAACTTCTGCTTCCATGACGCGCAGCTGCGCGACAACCCGCCCAAGCCGGCCGACAAGCGCGTCGGCCGCGGTTTCAGCGCGGACAACCCGTACGCCTACCAGTACCACTACTACAACAACACCCAGCCGGAGAACCTGCCGTTCCTGGAGCAGCTGCGCGCCCTGCTGGACGAGTACCCGGGGGCGGTGAGCCTGGGCGAGATCTCCTCGGAGGATTCGCTGGCGACCACCGCCGAATACACCCAGGATGGCCGCCTGCACATGGGCTACAGCTTCGAGCTGCTGGTCAACGATTACAGCGCGGCCTACATCCGCGACACCGTTTCGCGCCTGGAAGCGGCAATGACCGAAGGCTGGCCGTGCTGGGCGGTGTCCAACCACGATGTGGAGCGGGCGGTCAGCCGCTGGGGTGGCCGTCCGGCCGACCCTCGCCTGGCGCGGATGCTGGTGGCGCTGCTGTGTTCACTGCGCGGTTCGGTCTGCCTGTACCAGGGGGAGGAACTGGGCCTGGCCGAGGCCGAAGTACCATTCGAGGCGCTGCAGGACCCGTATGGGATCACCTTCTGGCCCAACTTCAAGGGGCGCGACGGCTGCCGCACGCCGCTGCCGTGGATCGACGCGCCGCTGGCCGGCTTCACCACCGGCAAGCCGTGGCTGCCGATCCCGGCCGAGCACCAGGCGGCGGCCGTGGCGGTGCAGGCGCAGGATCCGCATTCGGTGCTGTCGGCCTTCCGCAGCTTCTTGGCCTGGCGCCGTACCCAGCCGGCCCTGCTGCACGGTGACATCCGGTTCCTGGACAGTGCCGAGCCAGTGCTGCTGTTCGAGCGTATGCTTGCAGATGAAACTCTCCTGCTCGCCTTCAACCTGTCGGCCGAAGCGGTGAGCCATCCGCTGCCGGCGGGCAACTGGCAGCAGGTGGTTGTGCCGGGCCCGGATGCGGGGACGGTGCAGGGCAATGAACTGCAGCTGCCGCCGCGTGCGGTGTATTGCGCACGACGCAGCTGACCGATTTCTCCGGTGGCGGTACTTGCGGGGACGGGGCCGAAGCGCCCCGTCCCTTTTTTGTGGGTGCGGTTCCGGTGCAGCGTATCCACGCATGGCGTGGATCTACCGGGGGGGGGCGAATGAATGCCCGCCACGCATCGATTGCGATGCGGTGGGGGAGATCCACGCCATGCGTGGATGAGTGATGCAACGGTAGATCCACGCCATGCGTGGATGGGGCCGTACCGATCACGCTTCACTGGCCATCGCGTTGTGCGCACAAAGGAAAACCCGCTGCCTGCGCAGCGGGTTTCCGGTCCTGTTCCCTGTGTCCTGTCGCCGGGCATGGCCCGGCGCTACCGATGGGGGTGCCGGCCAGCGGCCGGCACTACCGAGTCCTGTCGCCGGGCATGGCCCGGCGCTACCTCAGAACTTGTAGTTCACGCCCAGCATGTAGGTGCGGCCCCACTCGATGTACTCCAGCGGGCGATCCTTGGTGCCGGCGTAGGTGCGGTACGGCTCGTTGGTCAGGTTGCTTCCCTGCAGCAGCAGGGTCAGCCCACGCAGGCTGCTGCTGTCGCTGAAGGTGTAGCTGATCTGCGCATCGGTCACGTTCTCGCCCACGACATAGCGCAGGGTGCGGTTGCCGTTGAAGTTGCCGATCTCGCCGATGAAGTCCGAACGGCGGCGCTGGCTCACGCGTGCTTCAAAGCCACTACGCTCGTAGTAGGCAGTGAAGTTGTACACGCGCTTGGACAGGCCGGGCAGGCTGATCGGGTCGGTGCCCACGCTGGACGCGCTTTCCGGATCCAGGATCTGGATGTCGCTCTTGTTGAAGGTCGCGCTGGCCTGCACGCCGAAGCCACGCAGGCTGTCGGTCAGCATTTCCAGCGGGAACGACGCGGTCAGCTCCAGGCCCTTCAGGGTGCCGCCCTTGCCATTCACCGGAGTCGAGAACGTGCCGGTCGGCAGCACCGGCACCACCATGCCCGGCGGCGGCACATAGTTGCCCAGCAGGCCGGTGAAGTCGTAGTTGTCCACCGACTGGGTGTAGACGTAGCTCTTCAGGTCCTTGTAGAAGATCGCGGCAGCCACATAGGCCTTCTCACCGAAGTACTTCTCATAGGACAGGTCCAGTGCGGTGGCGCGCCACGGGTCCAGCCGCGGGTTGCCGCCACTGCCGCCGGGGCGGCCGGTACCGGTATCGACGCCGAACTCCAGGCCCGCGCGCATCTGGTCCACGCGCGGGCGCGCGACCTGCTTGGCTGCGGCAAAACGCAGGGTCTGCTCATGCGGGAACATGAAGGCCAGGTTCAAGCTGGGCAGCCAGTCGTTGTACTTGCGGCCGTCCGAGTAGGGCTGGATGTTGTTGCCGGCCGCCTGCGAGCTGTCCCAGTAGCGCGAGTCCGAGCTCTGGTCGGTGTGCTGCATCTGCACGCCGATGTTGCCGCGCACGCCCACCACGCCGATGTCGGTGTTGATGTTCAGGCGCGCCCAGGCGGTGGTGATCTTCTCCTGCACCGTCCACGACTTGGGAATCAGGTAGTCCAGGTTGTCGACCGGATTGAAGGTCATGTAGCGACCGACCGCGCCAGGCACGTTCCAGGCCGGGATGGTGCCCAGGCCGGCGAAGCCGAGGTTGACCGGGCGGTACTGCAGATCCGATGCGATGTTGGCATCGCCCTGCGCGCCCAGCAGGATGTTGCCTTCGGACTGGGTCTTCACCTTGCGGCGGTCGGCATGGTTCACGCCGATATCCAGGTCCGGTGCCCACGAGGCGATCGCTTCGGGCAGGGCGATGGTCGCGGCCAGCTTGCCGCCCTTCAGGCGGTCTTCCACCTGCGGCACCTTGCCGTAACCAGAACCGTAGATGGTGTTGGTCAGGAACAGCGCGTCCGGGTTGGAGTAGTCCAGGCCGGGGCTGATCTGCGAGAAGCCATCCTGGCGGAACTGCACACCGACCGTATCCAGTTGCGGCATCGGGGTCAGCTGCAGGTTGTTTTCCAGGTTCAGTTCGTCGCGAGTGGCCTTGGAATAGTTCAGGTCGGCAACCAGCTTGACGCTGCCGAAGGTGAACTCGTTGTTCCAGCCGAACGCATCGATCTTGTCCTTGCGCTTGTTGTACATGCCGCGCACCAGCGGGTACACGCCACTGGCGGTGCCACCGGTGAAGGTGCCATTGGCGTTGACCTGCGGGTTGCTGACCAGCAGTCCCGGGGTGTAGCCGCCGTTGTAGTTGCTGAGGTTGAGCTCGAACTGGTTGGCGGTGTCGACCTGTTCCGCTTCGGTATGGAACGCGTCGAAGGTGCTGGTCCAGCTGTTGTTCGGCCGGAACTGGATCGTGGCCATCACACCGTCGCGCTTGTTGTTGCCGGTGCGGCGCAGCGCCTTGATGCCGTCGGTGAAGTAGGTGCCAGCGGCAACACCGGGGCGGTTGCCGTTGGTGGTGTGCTCGGTGGTCCACGGCTCGTACAGGCCCACCTGGTTTTCCTGGATCGGCATGTCGCTGTGCGCGTAGCCGATGGCGATGCCGAGGGTCTTGTCCAGGAACTGGTCGATGTAGCTGGCGCTGAAGCGGTTGCCGTACGGGTCGGTGTCGGCGGCGCGGCCCAACGAACTCTTCTGGTAGCGGCCGCTGACGGCGATGACGCGGTCGGGGAAGCTGAGCGGACGTGCGGTCTGCATGTCGATGGTGCCCGACAGGCCCTGGCCGACCAGCGCTGCATCGGGGGTCTTGTACACGGTCACGCCGTTGACCAGCTCGGACGGATACTGGTCGAACTCGACGCCGCGGTTGTCGCCGGTGCTGACCACTTCACGCCCGTTGAGCAGGGTGGTGGCGAAATCCGGCGACAGTCCGCGCACGCTGATCACCTGCGCACGACCGGCCACACGCTGTGCGGCAAGGCCAGGCAGGCGCGAGATCGATTCGGCGATGCTGACGTCGGGCAGCT
The DNA here is from genome assembly GCF_019793815.1 of Stenotrophomonas sp. DR822. Taxonomy (NCBI): domain Bacteria; kingdom Pseudomonadati; phylum Pseudomonadota; class Gammaproteobacteria; order Lysobacterales; family Lysobacteraceae; genus Stenotrophomonas; species Stenotrophomonas sp. DR822. The sequence goes on along the minus strand of NZ_CP081826.1, from coordinate 1,596,686 downwards.
TGCCGATGTCCTCGGCGGAGATGGCCTCGACCACCGAGGTGGCGTCCTGCTTGGTGGCGATGGCGCTTTCGATGCCGCGACGGATGCCGGTGACCTGCACGGTGTCCAGGTTGGTGGCGGCGGTGCCGGTTGGCGGGGTTGCCGTGCTCTGCGTGGACTGCGCTGCTGCCAGCGATGGCGCCAGTACGACGGCCAACGCGATGCTCAGCGCACTGCGCTTGTGGTTCAACATTTTCCCCTCCCAGGCAATGTTGTAGTGCGATTCGTGGTCGTCCCGATGGTGTCGAGGACGTGCGACGCGGTGGCCGCTGTCGTCGCCGCTATGGTAGGCAGCGCGTTCTTCGTGGGAATCACCCTGCATACGTATTCAATGGCGTTTGCAGGGTTGTAATCGCTTCCAGATCATCATTACGGCACTACCTGCGCATTCACAGCGGTGTGAAGCGGATGGCCTGTCCGCCGCCCGGCGCCAGCACCAGCGTGAGTGAATCGGTGCTGCTGACCTCGCGTGTTTCGCGCTTGAAGGCGAAGGGACTGCTGCGGAAATCCGCGCCATCGCCATCGCGGTAGACCTCGGCGCGGTAGCGCACGCCCGGCTCCAGGAAACCCAGCGACACCGGCAGTACGCGGCCGTTCTCGTCGGTGATGCTGCCCAGGAACCAGTCACGGCTGTTGCGGTCGCGGCGCACGATCGTCACGTAGTCGCCGACCTCGCCATCGAGCACGCGGCTCTGTTCCCAGTCCACCGCCACGTCCTCGATGAAGCGGAACGCTTGGCGGTGCTGCAGGTAGTGCTCGGGCAGGTCGGCAGCCATCTGGATAGGGCTGTACAGCACCACATACAGCGCCAGCTGGCGGGCCAGCGTGCTGGGAATGGCCTGGCCGTGGCGACCCTTCAGGCTGAGGATGCCGGGCGTGTAATCCATCGGCCCGGCCAGCATGCGGGTGAATACCAGGTTGACCTCATGCTCGGGCGGGTTCGGTGGCTGGCCCCAGGCGTTGTATTCCATGCCACGTGCGCCTTCGCGGGAAATCCAGTTCGGGTAGGTGCGGCGCAGGCCGGTGTCCTTGATCGGCTCGTGCGGGTTCACCGACAGGTGCCGGCGGGCGGCTTCCTGCACCACCTTCAGGTGATGGCGGGCCATGAACTGCCCGTCGTGCCACTCGCGCCACAGCGGGCCACCGGCCGGATTGCGGCGATCAACCTGGCCGTCGTCGCAGACGTAGCCGGTCTTGAACTGGTCCACGCCCAGCCGCGCATACAGATCCAGCGCAGCACCCAGCTGGTCTTCGTAGTGTTCGATCGCGCAGCCGGTTTCATGGTGGCCGATCAGGTGCACGCCCTTCTTCCGCCCGTACGCCGACAATGATTCGATGTCGAAATCCGGCGTGGCGCGGGTGAAGTCGAAGTCGTAACCGTTGCCGACCCAGTTGCCGTCCCAGCCAGGGTTCCAGCCTTCCACCAGCACACCTCGGAAGCCGTGCGCGGCGGCGAAATCGATCACCTTCCGCGTCTTTGCGGTGGTGGCCGCATGCTTCGGTCCGGTGGCCCAGCTCTCTTCATCCAGGTGCATCGACCACCACACGCCCAGATACTTGGCCGGTTTCACCCAGCTCACATCGCCCAGCGCATTGGGCTCGTTGAGGTTGAGGATCAGGTCGGACTCGACCAGGCCGCCGGCACGGTCGGCGATCTGCAGGGTACGCCATGGCGTGGCGAAGGGCAGGGCGCGGCGCACCTTCCAGCCTTCGGCCGAAGGCGAAAGCTGGGCGCGCAGGCGCTGGCCCTCGGTGCGGCGCAGCCACATGCCCGCGTAGTCGACCAGTGCCGCCTCATGGATGGCCACGTGCAGGCCGTCGTGGCTGCGCAGGGTCATCGGCGTGTGCACCAGCGGCACTTCGCGCAGCGGGGTGCGCTGGTACAGGTATTCGTAATGGATCGGCTCGCCCGCGGGTATCCACCATGCGGTGGACTCCGGCGCGATGGCGAACTCGGTCAGCTCGTCATCGATGATCGCTTCGCGCAGGTTCGGCTGCTCGGGGAACACGTAGCGGAAGCCCAGGCCGTCGTCGTAGACGCGGAACACCAGGTCCAGCCGGCGCTTGCTGCCGGTGGTTTCGGCCAGGTGCACGATCAGTTCGTTGAAGTGGTTGCGGGTGAGCCGGCGCTCGCCCCAGGGCTGTTCCCAGCTGTCGTCGACACTGCGCCGTTCCTGCGCCAGCAGGCTGAAGTCGCGGTCGAGGCGACCATCGCGCAGTTCAAAACCCAGCTTCGAATCGGCCACCACGGTCTGGCCGAGGCGCTCGACGCGGTAGCGCGCGGTACCGCCGTCCAGCACCAGGCTGACCTTCAGCACCTTGTCCGGTGATTCGACGCTGGCGACCTGCGGCGCCGCCGCCTGTGCCAGCGCGGCCAATCCCAGCAGGGCCAGGCCGAAAGCGTGCGCGAACACTGCGCGTACCGTTGTGGGTGACGTCGGCATTTCCCCTCCCAAGGCGCCGTTGACAGACCCGGACCATAAGCCAGGCCGACAGGCCTGCCGGTACTGCACGCCATGAATACGTATGCAGCTGGACGCAGTCGACAGCCCCGCGTCTACCATGGGGCCAGGGCACCTTGAGGGAGGTGCCGCGCCCGCACGCCGGCAACGGCAGTGCGGACCCACAACGGTGCAGAGAGGGAGGGAGGTCGACGGGCGCAAGCCGGTCTGCCGCTTCGATGCTGAAGATCATTTGCCTGACCGCTGCCCTGGGGGCAGCGCTGGGGACGGCCGCGCACGCGGCCGACCTGACATTCGACGGCCGCCAGGCGCGCGCCGAATCCGCTGCCAAGGGTAGCTTTGTGCTGCATGCGCCGAAGGGTGAGGTGCGCATCGCCGCCGCGCCCATGCGCAGCCAGACCGGCAGCGTGATGTTCGATGCGCTGTTCGCGCTGGCCCAGCAGGAAATGGACCAGGACCGGGTGGATGCCATCCGCGATCCGGCCTTCGACGAAGGCCGTCCGGTACCGTGCGAGTGCTTCCAGACCGGCGCGCGCTGGCCGTATGTGTGGACGCGTGACGTCAGCTTTGCAGCCGATCTGGCGCTGGCCAAGCTGGACCCGAAGCGCACCCGTCAGTCGCTGCAGTTCAAGTTGTCGGCGGCGCGCGACGGGCATACGCCGGGCCTGTTCGTGGCCCAGGACACCGGCTCCGGTGGCAGCTGGCCGATCAGCAGCGACCGCGTGGTGTGGTTCCTCGCTGCCCGACACCTGCTGGATGATCCTGCGTTTGCCGAGCAGGTCTGGCAGGCCCTGCAGGGCACATTGGCGCAGGACCGGGCGATGGTCTTCGACCCGCAGGTGGGCCTGTATCGCGGCGAGACCTCGTTCCTTGACTGGCGCGAGCAGACCTATCCGGACTGGACGCGCCAGGACGTGCGCTTCATCGGTGATTCCTACGCGCTGTCCACCAATGTGCTGCATTACCAGGCGCTGCGCCTGGCGCAGCAGATGGCCGCGCAGCTGGGCGACGAGCGCAGCGAGCAGTACATGGCCTGGGCCGATGCACTGGCGGTGCAGATCGACGCGCGCTTCTGGCGCGAAGACATGGGCCAGTACATGAGCTACATCGGCGAAGCGGCGCACCCGGTGCCGTACGCCAAGATCGATCTGCTCGGCCTGTCGCTGGGCATCCTCGCCGACGTGCTGCCTGCTGAGCGTGCGCGTCGGGCGCTGGCGGGCTATCCGATGGGCGCTGCCGGCAGCCCGGTGGTGTGGCCGCAGGAAGCGCAGCAGCCGATCTACCACAACCGTGCGATCTGGCCGTTCGTCAGCGCGTACTCGCTGCGCGCGGCGCGCAAGGTGGACGATGCGCCGCGCATTGCTGCCGAGATCCGCTCGCTGATGCAGGGGGCGGCGCTGGCAGGTTCCATCATGGAGAACTACGAGCTGGTCAGCCAGGCCGTGCACGTGGACGAAGGCGCGTTGAGCGGGCCGGTGGTCAACTCCGAGCGCCAGCTGTGGTCGGTGGCCGGCTATCTGTCGATGGTCACCGAGGGCGTGTTCGGCGTGCAGGACGACGGTCGCGTGCAGCCCAAGCTGCCGGCCGAGCTGGTGCCGGAGCTGTTCGGAAAGCAGAAGCGGATCAGTCTGGAGGCGGGCGGCAAGCGCTATGTGCTGGAGCGCCCAAGGCAGCTGGGCGCTGGCTTGTTGATCGCGGGAAAAACGCGTACGCGCGGCACCACGACCACCGTGCAGCTGGTCGCTGCGCCGGCAGCCGTGAGCCGTGATGTGCCGCGTGCCGATGCCAATGCACGAGCACCGGCCACGCCGCTGGCACCGCAGGCAAAGCGCAGTGGCAAGGGCTGGTCGGTCGCGGTGGCTGCCGGCCAGGTCCTCTGGCAGGACGGTGTCGCGGCCACGGCCAGCAAGGGCCAGGTGCGCGTCGGCGATGATGGCCTGCAGCACTGCCTGAGCCTGACCCGGCGCGAAGGTGCGCTGGAATCCCTGCACAGCCCGATGGTCTGCGTCGGCCCGCAGCAGGTGCTGCGGGGCAGCCGGCAATGGCAGTTCAATGCAGCCAGGGCGGGCCACGTGCGCCTGCGCCTGCAGTACAGCAACCCGAACGGCCCGATCAACACCGGTGTGACCGCGGCGGTGAAGCAGCTGGCCGTGCAGTGCAAGGGCCAGCCTCCGCAGCGGCACACGGTAACGCTGCCGCACAGCGTGGCGGCGCAGGACTCGACCGCGGCAACCTTCGCGGTACCCAAGGGCCGCTGCACGGTGACGCTGGAAGAGGGCTTCAACATGAGCGCGCTGCAGCACTTCGCGCACTACACCGGCGGCAAGGGCGGTCGTGATGGCGTGCTGAACCAGGCCCAGGTGCAGGCGCTGAAGATTGCGCCGGTGGCGGCAGCAGAGGACGCACGATGAGCCGTCCTGCAAAACCGCAGTTGTCGTTCTGGCAGATCTGGAACATGTGCTTTGGCTTCCTTGGCATCCAGTTCGGCTTTGCCCTGCAGAACGCCAACGCCAGCCGCATCTTCGAAACACTGGGTGCGGACATGGACGCGGTGCCCGGACTGTGGATCGCCGCACCGCTGACCGGCCTGCTGGTGCAGCCGGTGATCGGCTACCTGTCCGACCGCACGTGGACACGCTGGGGACGGCGCCGCCCGTTCTTCATGATCGGCGCGGTGCTGACCACGCTGGCCCTGCTGGTGATGCCGAACTCGCCGACGCTGTGGATCGCGGCTGGCACGCTGTGGGTGCTGGACGCCTCGATCAACGTGTCGATGGAGCCGTTCCGCGCTTTCGTTGGCGACCAGCTGGCACCGCGGCAGCGCCCGGCGGGCTATGCCATGCAGAGCTTCTTCATCGGCGTCGGCGCGATCGTTGCCAGCTTCCTGCCCTTCATCCTGGCCCACTTCGGCGTTGCCAACACGGCAGCGGCGGGCGAGGTGCCCGATACCGTGCGCTATGCGTTCTACTTCGGCGCGGTGGTGCTGCTGGCGGCGATCACCTGGACGGTGGTCAGCACCCGTGAGTATTCGCCCGACGAGCTGGCCAGCTTCGATGATGCCGAACCACCGGCGCATCACGCCGGGGCCGCGGTCACCGGGCCCGCGCCGTGGACCCAGGTTGCGCTGTGGCTCGGTCTCGGTGCGCTGCTGGCGGTACTGATCGCGTGGCGCCACGGCGACAAGATGCTGTACGTGCTGGCCGGCCTGTGCGCGGGTTACGGCGCACTGCTGGCGGCGGCGCGGGTACTACCGGGCACGCACATGCTGGCCGCCATCGTCGGCGACCTGCGCGCGATGCCGATCACCATGCGCCGGCTGGCCTGGGTGCAGTTCTTTTCCTGGTTCGCCCTGTTCGCGATGTGGATCTTCACCACGCGTGCGGTGGCCGGCATGCATTTCGGTTCCACCGATGTTGAATCGGCGGCCTACAACGAAGGTGCCAACTGGGTGGGCGTGCTGTTCGGTGCCTACAACGGCTTCGCCGCACTGGCCGCGCTGCTGATCCCGCCGATGGTGCGGGCGATCGGCCTGCGCTGGAGCCACCTGGTCAACCTGTGGCTGGGTGGGGCAGGGCTGATCTCGATGATGTTCATCGACGATCCGCAGTGGCTGCTGCTGTCGATGGTCGGCGTCGGCTTTGCCTGGGCCTCGATCCTGTCGCTGCCCTATGCGCTGCTGTCGGACAGCGTCCCGGCAGCGAAGATGGGCGTGTACATGGGCATCTTCAATTTCTTCATCGTGATCCCGCAGCTGGTCGCGGCCAGCGCGCTCGGTTTCGCCCTGCGTGCATGGCTGGGGGGCCAGCCGATGCATGTCCTGGTGCTGGGTGGCTGCAGTCTGTTGATTGCCGGTCTGTGCGTGTTGCGGGTTCCGTCCCGTCCGGAGGTGGTGTGATGCGTGGTGCCCTGTCTGCTGCTGTATACCTTGTGCTGTTCGCTGGCCATGCTTCGGCTGCGCCACGCCCGGCCTATGTTGGTACCACCGAGCCGTTCGCCAGTGACGCGGTGTACTTCGTGGTCACCGACCGCTTCGTCAACGGCGATCCGTCCAACGACCATCGCGACCAGGGCGGCAAGCACCGTACCTTCGATATTCCGGTGCCATGCCCGGACAGGGTGGACGGCAACATCGGCTATCTCGGTGGCGATTTCCGTGGCGTGCTCGACAATGCCGACTACATCCGCAACCTCGGTTTCGGCGCGGTGTGGATCACGCCCATCGTCGACAACCCGGACGAAGCCTTCACCGGCAGCAAGCCGATCAGCTGTACCAGCACCCTGACCGACCGTGGCAAGACCGGCTACCACGGCTACTGGGGCATCAACTTCTACACGCTGGACGAGCACCTGCCGAGCAGGGACCTGGATTTTGCCGGGTTGACCAAGGGCCTGCACGGCGCCGGCCTGAAGGTGGTGCTGGACATCGTCGGCAACCATGGTTCGCCGGCCTGGACCATGCCCAAGCGGCAGCCGCAGTTCGGCCAGATCTTCGACAAGGACGGCAGGCTGATTGCCGACCACCAGAACCTGCCGCCACAGAAGCTGGACCCGAAGCACAATCCGCTGCACGCGTTCTACAACAACGTCGGTCCGGTCGACAGCAAGGACGGCTCGATCTTCGATGGCAACCTGGCCGAGCTGGGCGACTTCAACCAGGACAACCCGGCAGTGATGGAGTACCTGGTAGGGGCGTACCTGCAGTGGACCGCGCAGGGCGTGGATGCGCTGCGCATCGATACCATCGGCTGGCTGCCGCATCCGTGGTGGCACGAGTTCGTCAACCGCATCCGCGCGCAGCATCCGGGCATGTTCATGTTCGGCGAAGCGTTCGACTACAACGCCGCCAGCATCGCCGAACACACCTGGCCGGCCAACGCCAATGTCAGCGTGCTCGACTTCCCGCTGCGCGGCGCGCTGGAGCAGGCCTTCGGCAGCGCCGGCAAGGGCTTTGAAACGCTGGCTGAGCCGCTGCACCTGACCGGTGGCCCGTACGCCAACCCGTATGAGCTGATGAGTTTCTACGACAACCACGACATGCCGCGCCTGCAGGCCAGCGACAGCGGCTTCATCGACGCGCACAACTGGCTGTTCACCGCGCGCGGCATTCCGGTGGTCTATTACGGATCGGAAACCGGCTTCATGCGCGGCCGTGCGGAGCACGCCGGCAACCGTGCCTACTTTGGCCAGCCGCGGGTGGATGCAGCCCCGCAGAGCCCGATCTTCGCCCCGCTGCAGCGCATCGCCACGCTGCGCGGGAGTACGCCGGCGTTGCAGCGCGGCCTGCAGGTGAACGAACGTCTGCAGGGCGATGAAGCGGTGTTCTTCCGTGTGCTGCAGCATGGCGACGTGGCGCAGACCGCGCTGGTGCTGCTGAACAAGGGCGATGCCGCGAAGACCTTCAGCGTGGACCGCTACCTGCAGCCCGGCCTCTGGCGCGACGCGTCGCTGGACGGCGGCCAGGTGACGGTGAAGGGCAGCCTGAAGGCGGAGGTGCCGGCGCACGGGGTGAAGGTGTTTGTGCTGGATGCGGACGTGCAGCAGCCGGCCCTGCAGGCCGAACTGGACAAGGCCATGGCCGATCAGCAGGCACGCGACCAGCGGCTTCGGAAACGGTAGTGCCGGCCGCTGGCCGGCAGCCTCTTCGTCGTTGGACCCAATGCAGTTGCCGGCCAGCGGCCGGCACTACCCGGTCCGGCGGCATCCGGCACAATAGGCACCCCCCTGATGCCGCGCCGTACTGCCATGACCGACCTTGCCCCGCAGACCCCGATCGAAACCCTGCTCAAGGCCGCGATGGACGGAACGGTGCCCATCCGCGCGTTCATGGAGGCCTTCGTTGCTTCCCAGGTGGTGCTGCTGACCGGCAGCCTGGTCACGCCCGATGGGAGTGGCTTCGATCCGCTGCTGTTCGACAAGCAGGGCACCCTGCACGTGGCCGTGTTCACCGATCCGGCGCGGGTGGGCATCTACAGCCAGCAGGCCGAGCATCAGGTCCGCTGGCTGATGCTGGACGTGCTGCGCCGCGTGCCGGGCGGCTACGGCGTGGTGATCAACCCGGGTACTACGCTGGGCTTCGAGATCTCGCCCAGCGGCGTCGGCGAGATCCTGAAGGACTTCGCGCAAGGCTGATTGCCCGCCCGCTGTAGCACGAGCCCATGCCCGGTGTCGGCGGGTCAGCAGTTTGCAGTGGCTGCAGACGTGAAGCATGCTTGCCTGAAGGACGATCAGGACAGCGAGGTTACCCATGGAGTTCAGGATGCTGGCGCCGGCAGCGCCGGAGTGCGAGCAGCTGGCGCAGTGGTATCACGCGCAGTGGGGAAAGGATGCAGGCTTCACTCTGGAAGATGAGCGTCTGCGGCTGCGCAAGCCCAAGGACGCGCAGGGATTCCCGCATCTGCTGGCGGCAATCGACGATGGGCAGGTGGCCGGCGCCGTGCAGCTCAAGCGCGGTGAGATGCCCGGTTTTCCCGAGTATGAGCACTGGCTGGGAAGCGTGTATGTGGCCGACAGCCAACGCGGGCGAGGGTTGGCCAGCACGCTTGTCGAACACGCGGTGAAGCACGCCCGGTCGATGGGCATATCGCAGCTCTACCTGCAGACCGAGTCGCTGGACGGTGGTCTGTATGCGCGATTGGGGTGGAAGCCCGTTGTCGAGTCCGACACGCGTGGCTTCCCTGTGCTGGTGATGGTCCGCGGGTTGAGCGCATGAGCACCGCCTCGGCCCGCCATTCCCGTCTTGCCCTGGCCTTCCTGATCGGCGCCATCGTCGCAGCCCTCATCGCCATGCCATTGCTGCGCGCGGTCGGAATCGTGCAGTGGCCGGTGTTCGTCATCGCCTGGCTGATCAATCTTGGCGCGGCCTGGCATCTGGGCGTTTGGGCAGGGCTGCAGGGCCGTTCGCAGTTTGCCTTCATGTTGCTGGCTGCACTCGGCACCGTGGCGTCGATCGTGATCTACGTGCTGCTGGCGGTGCTGGGGCCGAAGGCCGGTTCGTAGGGCCCCGCAGCGTAGCCCAGGGCGTCAACCGGTCAGTACGGCATCCACGCCGCGCATGGATGCATTCCAGTAGATCCACGCCATGCGTGGATGCATTCCCGTAGATCCACGCCATGCGTGGATGCCGCAGCAGATCAGTGCCGGCCCGAAGGCCGGCACCGCCACTCACATCACATCGTCACCTTGCGCCGGTTGTCTTCGCTCACCCGGTCGATCAGCTTGTTGTACGGATCGAAACCGGCCTCGTCCGGCTTGGCATCCACCGTCATCGTGATCGTCGGCGCTGCCGTGGTGATGTGATGGCGCTGCAGGTACAGCACCTTCTGGTCGCGTTCCTTGCCCGAGGGACCATTGGCGAACACACCGATCTCGACCCAGTCGTCCAGCGTGGCCGGCGTTTCCTTGCCCTGGCCATCGGCATGGACCTTGGCGGCGTGCAGCTTCAGGGTGACGTCGTAGCGGCCATCGGCACGATTGCGCGCGCTGGCGGTCTCCAGCCGGTTGTCGTACAGCGTGATCTTCTCGAACAGATCGGTCAGCAGCTGCTGGCGGTCGGCCGGGGTCTCCGCACGCAGGTAGTCCAGCAGCTCCCGCGAGGTGGTGTACGGCGGCTGCTGGTAGCCCTTGTCCTGCAGGAAGCGCTGCAGGGCACGGTTCAGCGCCTGTTCGCCGATTTCCTCACGCAGGCGGTAGAACACCAGCGAACCCTTGCGATAGTGGATGTACTGCTGGTTCTCCACCCGTTCCAGCGGCAGTTCCTCGATGCGCTCGCCGCCCCGGCCGGCCAGGTAGCGGTCCAGTTCGGTCTTCAGGAACTGGCGCATGTGCGCGCGGCCGTACTCCTTTTCCATCACCATCAGCGCCGAGTACTGCGACAGCGATTCGGACAGTACCGTGGCGCCCTGCACGTTGGCACCGATCACCTGGTGCGCCCACCACTGGTGTGCGATCTCATGCGCGGTGACGTAGAACACGTAGTCCACCTTGTCCGGGTCACGCAGGTCGGCGATGAAGCCGATCGACTCGGAGTAGGGGATGGTGTTGGCGAAGGACTGGGCAAAGCTCTGGTAGCCCGGGAACTCGATGATGCGCACCTGGCGGTGCTGGTAGGGCGTGAAGTTGGCCTCGTAGTAGGCCAGCGACTTCTGCACCGCCTCGATCATGCGATCCACGTTGTAGGCGTGGGCCGGGTCGAAGTACACCTCGATCGGAATGTCCTTGTACATGCCCTTCTTCACCTGCCAGCGCGCCGACAGGTAGGCGTAGAAGTTGAGCATGGGCCGGTCCATCGCATAGCTGAAGCAGCGGCGACCGTTCACGGTGGTCTCGTGCTGCAGGTAGCCCGGGGCCAGCGCGACCTGGTCCGGTGCGGTGCAGATGGTGGTACGGAAGTCCAGCCAGTCGGCGTCGTCGGAGATGTAGGTGTTGGCACGTGCTGCTTCATCCTCCAGCTTCGGCATGCGGGTCGGCTCACCCAGCCCGCGCTTGCGCCGTTCGTTGCGGTCCTCCAGCTCGCCGCGCGGGTCGTAGCCGAATGACGGCAGCAGGGTGCTGTTGAAGAACGTGCCGTTGTCCACGATGTTGCTGGGTGCCTGGCCGGCGGTGATGCCCTTGGGTCGTTGTTCGACACGGAAATGCACCTGGCGCTGCTCGCCGGGTTGCAATGGCGTGGCCAGGCGGTAGATGCGGTAACCCAGGTCGACGTCATGGAAGGCCAGGGTCTGCCCGCCCAGGTCGACCTTGACCAGATTGCGGTCATCGCCCATCGCGATGTGGATGTCACTGATCGGGGCAGCGTGGGTGTTGCGCACCGTCCAGTCGGCATCGATGACCATCGACTGGGTTTCCGGTTGCAGGTCCACGCGGTTGTCGACGGCGACGATGCGCGGTTGCGGCAGGTTCCTGTACTTGGACAGCTCGCGCTCGTAGCGCACCTGCAGGTCGCGCTGCTGGTCGGGAGACAGGAATTCATTGCGGATGTTGGTGCTCCAGTACAACCATCCGCCGAGCGCGACAAAGCCGAGCAGGGATACGGCAAAGCCCGCGCCGGTCGGACCGCGCAGGCGGCGTGCCGCCAGCTTCAACCGGTCACGCGCACTGGCGCCGACGCCGCGCACCCAGAACGCGGAGGCAAGGAACAGCAGCGCGGCCAGCAGCAGGCCCCAATAGGCCTGGAAGACCAGCTGCCCAGGCAGGAAGTGGCCGTAGCCGTTCATGTCCGAGTACGGGGCGTTGGGCCAGTTGCCGAAGTTGTACAGGTTCTGGGTGAAGTCCAGCAGGCCCAGCGCGACCTGCGCGATCATCACCACGATCAACAGCGCGTAGCCGAAGAACTTGTTGTTGGTCAGGACCTGCAGGACCAGCGCCATGCCGCCCATCAGCACATAGAACACCGAACCGAGGGCCAGCACCTTCAGGTACAACAGCGGCTCCAGGTGGGTATATCCCTGCACCAGCTGCATCGCCATCGACACCACCGCACCGATGGCCTGGAAGCAGGCGACGATCACCACCAGGGTGGTCAGCCGGGCCAGCAGCGGTACCCAGTTGGGTACGGGCATGGCGTCGTTGACTTCGTTCAAGCGGACCGCGCGCTCCTTCCAGACCAGTTCGCCGGAATAGAACAGCACGATGATCACCAGCAGCCAGCTGTAGGCGCCCTGCAGGGCCGACAGCATTTCGGTGGTGACCGGCCAGATCGGCGTGCCATAGACCGCGCTCTGGTGCAGGGCGGCGGGGATGAAGTTTGCCAGGCCCAGCACCAGCAGCACGATGAACGGCACCCCGCGCAGGACGCCGAGGGTGTCAAAGCGCACCTGGCGCACGAACTGGTGCCAGCCGGTTGCCGCGCTGAAGCGGGGGCGCACGCGCGGCGCGGTGATCGCCGCCGGTCGCGGCGCATCGGCGCTGGCCACGGCCTGGCGACGGCCCCAACGCCTTCGTCCACTGCCGGTACGCTCGGTGCGGAACAGAGCGAAGGTGGCGGTGAACAAGACGGCGGCCACGCCCAGCCACAGGGCACGGTTGGCCAGCAGGTAGCCCGCCACCTCGGGCAGGCGGGTGTTGCTCTGCTCGGCGGCCCAGTAGCGGACCGTGCGGCCGAGCGCGCGCATGCCCAGTGGCTCGGTCAACGTGGCGATCCAGACGTTGTCGATATCGCTCAGCAGCGAGGCACTCACGCCATACAGCACGAAGTAGCCGACCAGGCCGATGTAGACCCACAGGATCGAGCGCGTCAGCGCCGCCAGCAGCGACAGCAGGGCGGTGGTGAACAACACGTTGGGCAGCACGATCCAGGTGAAGGTCCAGGCGTAGCTGGCCAGCGAAACCGGGCCGACGCGCGCCTTGTCCACCCAGGGCATGAACGGCCCCAGGAAGATGCCCAGCGCGATGATCAGGTAGACCACCAGGCTGGCGCAGATCGCTGCCAGGATGCGTCCGGCCAGGTAGTCGCGGCGCTTGATCGGGCTTGCGAAGATCAGCTCCGAGGTGCCCAGCTCGAAGTCGCGCAGCAACGCATTGCTGACGAACAGGGTGGACACCAGCATGCCCATCATGGTGAAGATGCCCATGAAGCGCGCGATGACGATCGGCGCATTGCTGTGCACGTTGTTGACGCCGCCGCCGATCTGTACGGCTTCGGAGGAGGCGGCGGCGAAGGCCAGCGCGGCGAACAGGAACGCCAGCAGCCACAGCAGCGGCGAACGCAGCTGCTCGCGCAGCTCGAAGCGGAAGAAGGTGAGGATCATGGTGTGCTCCGCTCAGGCTGCACGGGCACGCGCCTGCAGGCGCAGGCGCTGGAAGTACACATCCTCGAGATCGGGGGCGACCGCAGTGAAGCCATCACCGGGGTCGCTGGCGCTGTGCACGTGGATCACCGGGCGGCCGCCGACCAGGCGCGAGGACAGCACCGTGTAGCGCGCCTCGTGGTCGGCCAGTTCGGAAGGCTCCACCTGCTTGCGCCAGACCTGCTGCTGCAATGCCTCGATGGCATCGGTGGGACGACCGGTCAGCAACACCTGGCCCTTGTTCATGATCGCCATGGTGGGGCACAGGTCGGTCACGTCCTCGACGATGTGGGTGGACAGGATCACCGCCACGTTCTCGCCGATGGCCGCCAGCAGGTTGAGGAAGCGGTTGCGTTCTTCCGGGTCGAGGCCTGCGGTGGGTTCGTCGACGATCACCAGGCGCGGGTCGCCCAACAGCGCCTGGGCGATGCCGAAGCGCTGGCGCATGCCGCCGGAGTAGGTGCCCAGCTTGCGCTTGCGTGCATCCCACAGGTTCACCTGCTGCAGCAGGCCATCGACCACCTCGCGGCGCTGACCGCGCTGGGTCAAGCCCTTCAGTACGGCAAAGTGTTCCAGCAGGTCCAGCGCGCTGACCTTCGGGTACACCCCGAAATCCTGCGGCAGGTAGCCCAGGCGGCGGCGCACCGCATCCTTGTCGCGCAGCACGTCGATCGGCGATTCACCCGGAATGCTCAGGGTGGCACTGCCGCTGTCGGCCTCCTGCAGGGTGGCCAGCGTGCGCATCAGCGAGGATTTCCCCGCGCCGTTGGGCCCGAGCAGGCCAAACATGCCGCGGGGAATATCCAGGGTGACGCCGTTCAACGCGTGTACGCCGTTGGCGTACGTCTTGGACAGCGAATCGATCTTCAGCATGCGACGTACACCTTTCCGTGTGTTGATCTGCTGTTTATCGCGCTGAACGGGGGCGGCGTCATGCCCCTTTGGTCATGGTGCCCCAGACGATGGCCGTCCCAACGGGTGGGGGCTGGATATACTCGTTCACGCCCCGACGCGGAAAAGGACATCCGGTGCGCATCGCATTCTGGTCAAGCTGGTTGCTGTTGATCTCCCTCGGTATCGGGTTGGCGCTGGCGCTGGCCGATTTCCGTACTGCCACGCATTACGCATCCGCACCGCTGCTGCTGGAACCGGGCACGCAGCTGACGCTGGAAACCGAGCGGTTGTTGCCGGGGCGGCCGCAGTTGTCGTTGACGTTCCAGCGGCCCCCGCCGGACTACGACCAGCCGGATCCCGTGCTTGGCAACTGGCAGAACAGTCAGCACGCCGGTTTCCTGCGCTTCCGCACGCCCGGCGAGCCGATCAGGCTGAAAGTCGAGCATGACGGTCGGCACGCGATCTATCGGGCCATGCCGGTCAGTTCGCATGGCTCGGGTGAGGTGACGCGCGAATTTACGCCGGACGAACCCGGCGCATCGCCCACCGATTTCCAGTGGCCGCCACTGGCCTCGCCGCTTACGCTGGGTGCAGGCAACCTGCACCTGAAGATCACCGTTGTGGAGGTCGGGCCTGGGCTGCGCGGAGAAACCGCGACACTGGGCCTGGAACCGGGCTTTCAGATGAAAGTGACTGACGCGGACTACGGTTGGTTGTGGCTGCTGTTTATCGTCAAACCAGCGCTGCAACTGCTGCTGGCGCTCCATGCAGTGGTGATGCTGGCGTGGAGCTGGCGCAGGGGGCGCACTTGGTGGCGGGGCAGAGCTGGCGTCGTGAAAGCTTCCTGAATGCGTTAACAGCGGTGCACTGGATCACACAACCCGTCGACAGGGGCGCCGATAGGATTTCCCCCTCAAACGTCGACGTCGATGCAGGCACGCATGCGGATCACAACCGGAATTGAAGGACTGGACAGCATCATTGGCGGCGGGCTGCCGCAGGCGCGGCTGTACCTGCTTGAGGGGCCGCCGGGCTCCGGCAAGACCACGCTGTCCCTGCAGTTCCTGCTGGAAGGCCTGCGGCGCGGCGAGCGCTGCCTCTACATCACCCTGTCCGAGACCGCCGAGGAACTGCGCGAAGTCGCGTTGGCCCACGGCTGGTCGCTGGACGGTCTGCACCTGTTCGAGCTGGGTTCGGCCGAAGGGGCGATGGGCAATGGCCGCCTGCAGTCGGTGCTGCATTCGTGGGAAATGGAGCTGGACGAGACGGTCAACCTGATCATGTCCAAGGTGGACAGCATCGGGCCGACCCGGGTGGTGTTCGATTCATTGTCGGAACTGCGCCTGCTGGCGCAGGATTCGCTGCGCTATCGTCGGCAGATCCTCGCATTGAAGCAGTTCTTCGCGCCCAAGAGTGCGACGGTTTTCCTGGTGGACGACCTGACGTCCAGCGGCGATGAGCGCGACGGCCAGCTGCACAGCCTGTGCCACGGCGTGGTCTCGCTGGAGCGCCTGACCCTGGACTTCGGCCCTGCCCGGCGCCGCATGCAGGTGCAGAAGCTGCGGGGCGTCGATTTCGTTGCCGGCTACCACGACATGGTGATCCGTCGCGGCGGCGTGCAGATCTTCCCCCGCCTGATCGCCTCCGAGCATCACGGGCGGTTCGTCGGAACGCCCATCAGCAGCGGCGTGGCCGAGATCGACCGGCTGCTGGGCGGCGGTCCGCTGCGCGGTACCTCCACCCTGTTGACCGGCCCGGCCGGCAGCGGCAAGACCAACGTGGCGCTGCAGTATGTGTGGGCGGCCTGCGAGCGCGGCGAGCGCAGCTGCATCTTCGAGTTCGACGAGCGCGTGGGCACGCTGCTGGCACGCGCTTCGGCGCTGGATATCGACCTGGAAAAGCACCTGCGCTCCGGCCTGCTGGAGATCCTGCAGATCGACCCGGCTGAAGTGTCGCCCGGGGAGTTCTCCTGGAACCTGCGCAAGTCCGTGGAAGAGCGCGACTGCCGCGTGCTGGTGATCGACAGCCTCAACGGCTACGTGACCGCCATGCCGCAGGAAAAACAGCTGATGCTGCAGCTGCACGAGATGCTGTCCTACCTCAACCAGAAGGGTGTGGCGACCTTCATGATCAACCCGCAGCATGGGCTGGTCGGCACCATGTCCACCGGCAGCCTCAACGTGTCCTACATCGCCGATGCGGTGGTGCTGTTCCGCTTCTTCGAAGCCAAGGGGCGCATCCGCAAGGCGATCTCGGTGATCAAGAACCGCGGCGGTGCGCATGAAGACACCATCCGCGAACTGAAGATCGACGGGCGCGGCATCACGGTCAGTGCCGCTTTGGCCGATTTCCAGGGCATCCTCACCGGCACGCCGGAGTTCGTCGGCGACAGCGCAGCGCTGCTGGGCCAGTCCGATGTCCGATAGCGACGAGGGCGGCACCGTTGTCCGTATCGTCGCTCCTTTCGGCCGTGATGCCGACAGCATCGCTGCGGTGCTGGCCAACGCGGGTCTGACAACGCGCATCGCACCTGCGCTCGACGAACTGGCGAGCCAGCTGGATGACTGCACCGGGCTGGTGGTGGTCACCCAGGAAGCGGTGGCACGCGGCAGCGAGGTACTGCTGCAGGCGCTGCAGCAGCAGCCGGCCTGGTCGGACATTCCGTTCATCCTGCTGCGCTCGGCGCGTTCCTACCGTCGTTCAACGCGCGAACCCCTCCTGCCCGCCTCGATCAACGTGGTGGAGATGGACCGTCCATTGGGCAGCATGTCACTGCTCAGTGCGGTACAGGGCGCACTGCGCGCGCGCGGCAAGCAGTTCGTGGTGCGTGACCAGCTCACCGCACTGGCCGATGGCCGTGCGGCGCTGGCACGCAGCGAGTCCGAACTGCGCCTGATCGCCGACGCCATGCCGGTGCTGATCGCGTTCATGGACCGCGCGCTGTGCTTCCGTTTCGCCAACAAGGCGTACGAGAGCTGGTTCGAACTGGCGACCGGCGAAGTCATTGGCAGACACGTGCGCGAGGTCATCGGCGAAGCCGTATGGCAGCAACGTCGCCCGGCGATGGAGGCTGCGTTGGCCGGTCGCGAGGCGGTGTTCGAAATCGTCTGGCCACATCGCGTGTACGGCCGTCGCGACTGCGAGGTGCGTTACTCGCCGCGTCGCAATGGTGAGGGGCGCATCGATGGTTTCCACGTGTTCGTCACCGATATCACCGCGGCCAAGCTGGCCCTTGCCAGCAGCCAACAGCACGCGCACGCGCTGGAGGCGATGGTGGCCGAGCGCACCCGTGAACTGGAAGCGCAGATGGCGGCGCGCGAGGCCAGCGACGCTGCATTGCGGCAGTCACAGAAGATGGAGGCGATCGGCCAGCTGACCGGCGGCATCGCCCACGATTTCAACAACATGCTGACCGGCATCCTGTCCGCGTTGGACATCGTCCGGCTGCGCCTGGACATGGGCCGGGTCGACGACCTCGAGCGTTTCCTGGACACCGCCACCGCCTCGGCACAGCGCGCGGCGGCACTGACCCAGCGCCTGCTGGCGTTCTCCCGGCGGCAGTCGCTGGATGCGCGTCCGGTGGAGCTCAACACGCTGCTGGTTTCGGTGCAGCACCTGCTGCACAGCACCCTGGGCGAGGCGGTGCGCATCCGCGCCGAACCCTCGCCGCTGCCCCTGCACGCCACGCTGGATGCCAACCAGTTCGAGAGTGCGCTGCTGAACCTGGCCATCAACGCGCGCGATGCGATGCCGCATGGCGGCGATCTGACCCTGCGCGCCTCGTCGGTAAGCGTAAGGGAAGGCCAGTACACGGCCGTGCCTGCTGGCGACTACGCATTGGTGGAGGTGGCCGACACCGGTGCCGGCATGGCGCCGGAAGTGGTCGAGCGCGCCTTCGAGCCCTTCTTCACCACCAAGCCCATCGGCAAGGGAACGGGGCTGGGCATGTCGATGGTGTACGGCTTCATGCAGCAGTCCGGTGGCCACATCGCCATCCAGTCCAATGTCGGCGAGGGGACGACGGTGCTGCTGTTCATTCCGTTGTCGGAGGCCGTTGTGGAAGACGTGCCTGCACCTTCGCAGCCGATCCGGCGCGGCGCCGGCCAGTCCATCCTGGTGGTGGAGGATGACGAGCAGGTACGGATGCTGGTGACGGTGGTGCTGGAAGACCTGGGCTACCACGCCCAGGTGGTGGGTGATGCCGATGCGGCGATTCCCATCCTCACTTCGGCGCAGAGCATCGATCTGCTGGTCACCGATGTCGGGCTGCCGGGGCTCAACGGGCGCCAGCTGGCGGAGATCGCGCGGCAAACGCGGCCGGCGCTGCCGATCCTGTTCATGACCGGCTATGCGGAAAAGGCACAGGAGCGCGCGGCCTTCCTCGACGAAGGCATGGCGATGATCGCCAAGCCCTTCCTGCTGGATGAATTCAGCATGGCGGTACGCACGGCCATGCCGGGCGGCGCGTAGCGATGCAGGTCCTGTAGAGCCGGGCTATGCCCGGCTGTCGTCGGCCTTGCGTCCCACGCATGCATGCCGAGCATGGCCTGGCGCCACCGAAGGGCTACGTGCGCAGCGACGACTCGCGCACCACCAGCTTCACCGGAATGCTCTGGCCTTCCACCGGCTGCCGGCCGATCAGCGCCAGCAGCTTCTCCACCAGCAGTTGACCGGCCTGCTTGGTGTCCTGCTGCACGGTGGTCAGCGGCGGCGACACCGAGGCTGCCAGCGGGATGTCATCGAAGCCGGTCACCGCCACGTCCTGCGGGACCCGCAGGCCCTGCTCGCGCAGCGCGCGCACCGCGCCGATGGCGATCAGGTCGCTGGCCGCGCAGACCGCATCGATGGAACGGTCCTGGGCCAGCAGTGACAGGCACGCCTCATGCCCGGACGCCTCGGTGGTGATCGCATCGTGCTGCAGCGCCGGGTCGGCGGTCAGGCCATGCGCACGCAGCGCCTCGACGTGGCCGCGATAGCGCTCCTGGAATTCCGGGTAATGGCTGGAGGCATGGCCGAGGAAGGCGATGCGGCGGCAGCCCTGTTCCAGCAGGTGGGCGGTGATGTCATGCCCGCCCTGGAAGTTGTCGCTGCCGATCGACACCCCCGGCTGGCCGGGCAGGGCCGCGCCCCAGCGCACGAAGTGGGTGCCTTGTTCCACCAGCCGCTGCAGGCGGTCGCGCGACTGGTGGTAGTCGCCATAGCCCAGCAGGATGATGCCATCGGCCTTGTTGCTGTCTTCGTAATCGGCCTGCCAGTCGGTGGACAGCTGCTGGAAGGACACCAGCAGGTCCTGCCCATGCAGCGCGCAGGCGCGGGTGATCGACCCCAGCATCGAGTGGAAGAACGGGTTGATCAGCGAGTCGTCGTTGGTCGGGTCCTCGAAGAACAGCAGGGCCAGCGTGCCGGCATTGCGCAGGCGCAGGCTGGAGGCATTCTTGTCGACCTTGTAGTTCAGCTCGCGGGCGATGCGCAGGATGCGCTCGCGGGTTTCGGCGTTGACCATCGGGCTGCCGCGCAGGGCCCGCGACACCGTGGGCTGGGAGACCCCGGCCAGGTGGGCGATGTCCAGGGAGGTGGCTTTGCCTTTGATGGTCATGGGGGCCGGCAGGGAAATGATCGGGGAATGATGCCATGGGGCGCCGATGGGCTGGCGCCGCGCGCCGGGGCAGGGCGCGCGCAGTGCCCTGCCCAGGGGGCTGCAGGCCGGATTCCGGCCATGGCCGGGGGCTTTCCCGACCCAGGTGTCGGCCGAGGGGATGGTAAGATGACCCGTTCTCGTATTCCCCCAAATTTCCCGGGGGCGACCCCAGCGCTCTGCACCCCCGCCCGGGGACGTGCTATCACTGGCGGCCTGCCCCTGGACAACGGACGAAGGTACCTATGGCGCGCGGCATCAACAAAGTCATCCTGGTCGGCAACCTCGGCAACGACCCGGACGTGAAGTACACCCAGAGCGGCATGGCGATCACCCGCATCAGCCTGGCTACCACCAGCGTCCGCAAGGACAAGGATGGCAACCAGCAGGAACGTACCGAATGGCACCGCGTGGTGTTCTTCGGCAAGCTCGGCGAGATCGCCGGCGAGTACCTGCGCAAGGGCAGCTCGGTGTACGTCGAAGGCAGCCTGCGTTACGACAAGTACACCGGCCAGGACGGCGTGGAGAAGTACTCCACCGACATCGTCGCCGATGAAATGCAGATGCTGGGCGGCCGCGGTGAAGGCGGCGGTGGCGGCGGTGGCAACTTCGCTGGCGGCGAGCGCCCGCAGCGCCAGCAGGCCCCGCGCCAGGAATACGGCGGCGGCGGCGGTGGCAACCCGCGTGGCGGCCAGGGCGGTGGTTACAACCAGGGCGGCAACCAGGGCGGCGGCTACGGCCAGCAGCGTCCGCAGCAGCAGCCGCAGCAGTCGGCGCCGCCGATGGATGACTTCGCTGACGACGATATTCCGTTCTGATCGAACGCTCGTCTGCAGGAAGAACAAAAGCCCCGCCTATGCGGGGCTTTTCTTTTCCAGGTTTCACGGCTGCGGAGTTGTGCCTCGCAGCATTGATTTTCGTGCACCGCGACTTGCAAACAGACAATTTCCTCCCCTATGGTGCAATCGATTGCATTGCCGTGAATCGTTGCGTTTGATACCGGTTGGGAGGCCGGCAGGTGGATGTCCATCCATTCGATCAGACCGGCCCCGGGCCTCACGCGGCGCGATGCGCTGCGCATGGCGGCCGCTGCGAGCCTTGGCTTGGGGGCGGCGGGCGTTCTGCCTGTGTTTGCCGCCACGGCGCCGCTCAAGGGCAACCTGAAGCACGCCGTCGCACGCTGGACCTTCCCGCAGCTGTCGGTCGCCCAGCTCTGCGCGACGGTGAAGGACATCGGTTTTGCCGCCATTGACCTGGTGGGCCCGGAGGATTGGTCCACGTTGAAGGCCCATGGCGTATACAGCTCGATGTGCAACGGCGCCGAGCTGGGCCTTACCAAGGGCTTTGCCGCCCGTGAGTTCCACGATCAGCTGGTGGAGCGCTACACGCGGCATATCGACCTGGTGGCCGATGCCGGTTACCGCAACCTCATCTGCTTTTCCGGCAACCGCAACGGGATGGACCCGCAGGAGGGCATGGCCAATGCCGAGGCCGGCCTCAAGCGCATCCTCGGGCACGCCGAGAAACGCGGCGTGGTGCTGGTGATGGAGCTGCTGAACTCCAGGGTCGATCATCGCGACTACCTGTGCGACCACTCCGCCTGGGGCGTGGAGCTGTGCCAGCGGCTTGGCTCGGACAACTTCGGCCTGCTGTACGACATCTATCACATGCAGATCATGGAGGGCGACATCATCGCCACCATCGGCAGGCATCACGCCTGTTTCAAGCATTACCACACCGCGGGCGTGCCGGGCCGGCACGAGATCGGGGACCAGCAGGAACTCAATTACCCCGCCATCTGTCGCGCGATCCGCGACACCGGTTTCGATGGGTATCTGGCGCAGGAATTCATGCCTGTGGCACCGGATCCCGTCGGTTCGCTGCGCGAGGCCATCCGCCTCTGCGACGTCTGAAACGATATCCACCAGGTGAGAGATCCATGGCAGACAATCATTACGACGCCATCGTTGTTGGCTCGGGAATCAGTGGCGGTTGGGCGGCGAAGGAACTGACCGGGAAGGGCCTCAAGGTCCTGATGCTGGAACGCGGACGCAACATCGAGCACGTCAAGGACTACGTCAACGCGATGAAGGAGCCGTGGGATTTCCCGCATCGCAACCGGCCTACACAGGCGATGAAGGCCGCCTTCCCGGTGCTGATGCGCGACTACGCGCTGGCCGAGAACCTGCAGGGCATGTGGGCCGACGAACAGGAATCGCCGTACATCGAGACCAAACGATTCGACTGGTTCCGCGGCTACCACGTGGGTGGCCGTTCGCTGATGTGGGGCCGTCAGAGCTATCGCTTCTCCGACCTGGATTTTGAGGCGAACCTGAAGGACGGCATCGCCACCGACTGGCCGATCCGCTACGCCGACATCGCACCCTGGTACGACCATGTGGAGAAGTTCGCCGGCATCGCCGGTACGCGCGAAGGGCTGGACGTGCTGCCGGACGGCGAGTTCCTGCCGCCGATCCCGTTGAACATCGTCGAAAAGGACGTGGCCGCGCGGATCAGGAAGGCCTTCGGCGGAACCCGGCACATGATCCACTCGCGCACGGCGAACATCACCAAGCCGATGCCCGAGCAGGGCCGCGTCAACTGCCAGTACCGCAACAAGTGCATCCTCGGCTGTCCCTTCGGTGCCTATTTCTCCACCCAGGCGGCGACACTGCCAGCGGCGATGAAGACCGGCAACCTGACCTTGCGGCCGTTCTCCATCGTCAAGGAAGTGCTCTACGACAAGGACCGCAAGCGGGCGCGGGGCGTGGAGATCATCGACGCAGAGACCGGCCAGACCTACCAGTACACGGCCAAGGTCATCTTCCTCAACGCCTCCTCCTTCAATTCGACCTGGCTGCTGATGAACTCGGCCACCGATGTCTGGGACGGCGGGCTGGGCTCATCGTCGGGTGAGCTGGGACACAACGTGATGGACCATCATTTCGGCGCGGGTGCCTCCGGCCGGGTCGAAGGCTTCGAGGACAAGTACTACTTCGGCCGTCGTCCCTGCGGCTTCTACATTCCCCGCTTCCGCAACGTGGCCGCTGACAAGCGCGGCTACCTGCGTGGTTTCGGCTACCAGGGCGGTGCCAGCCGCACGGGGTGGTCGCGCGAGATTGCCGAGCTGAACATCGGCGCCGACCTGAAGGAGGCGCTGACCGTGCCCGGTGACTGGCGCATCGGCATGACCGGCTTCGGCGAAATGCTGCCGCACCACGACAACACGATCCGCCTGGACCGGGACCGCAAGGACAAGTGGGGACTGCCGGTGCTGGCGATGGACGTAGCGATGCGCGCCAACGAACTGGCCATGCGCAAGGACATGGCCGCCGATGCCGCCGAGATGCTCGAGGCCGCCGGCGTCAAGGACGTGGAGATGCACGACAACGACTACGCCCCGGGCAAGGGCATCCATGAGATGGGGACCGCGCGCATGGGCCGTGACCGCAGGACGTCCGTGCTGAACCAGCACAACCAGGTCTGGGATGCGCCCAACGTCTATGTCACCGACGGTGCCTGCATGACCTCCAGCGCGTGCGTGAATCCGTCGCTGACCTACATGGCACTGACCGCGCGGGCTGCTGACCATGCCGTGCGCGAACTGAAAGCGGGGAACCTCTGATGGACCGCCGCGAACTGCTGAAGATGATCGTCGCCGCCACCGGCGCGGCGATGATCGGCCTGCCTGCGCTCGGTCAGGCACAGGCTCCCGCCGCAGGGGCGAAGACGCGCTTTACCGACGCGGAGGTCGGCACGCTGGACGAGATCGCCGAGACCATCTTGCCGCGGACGAAAACGCCGGGGGCGAAAGACGCAGGCGCCGGTGCGTTCATGGCGACGTTCGTCAGCGACTGCTACACCGCCCGGCAGCAGGCGACGTTCCGCGCTGGCCTCGCCGATATCGACAAACGCGCCGGCGGCCGCTTCGTTTCACTTGCGCCGCAGGCCCGCACCGAACTGCTGCGCGCGCTGGATGCAGAGGCCAGGAAGCACGCGGTCGAGGTGACCGAAACCGGCACCGCCGAAGCAGGAGAGCCGATGCCGCATTACTTCACGATGTTCAAGCAGCTCACCATCTTCGGTTTCTTTACCTCCAAGGTTGGCGCGACCGAAGTGCTGCGTTACGTCGCCGTGCCGGGCCGCTACGACGGCGACCTGGCCTATGTGCCCGGCACGCCCGCATGGGGGACCAGCTGATGGATCACGCCATGAAGATCGCGCCGCTATTGATCGCCGCCGGCGTACTGGCCGCGGCACCGGCGTCCGCGCAGGCCAACACCGATCCTGCGCGCGACCCGGCAAAGACCGAGGTGTGGACGCCCGTGCCTGCAATCGTGGCCACGCCGCCGGGCAAGGCTCCTTCAGACGCCATCGTGCTGTTTGATGGCAAGGATGCTTCCGCGTGGGAGTCGGAGCAGGGCGGGCGTGTGCCCTGGACCGTCGCCGACGGCGCCATGACCATCGTGCCGGGCAGCAAGGGCATCCGCACCAAGCAGCGCTTCTGCGATATCCAGCTGCATGTCGAGTGGCGCACACCTGTCGAGACCAAGGGTTTCGACGGCCAGAACCGGGGCAACAGCGGCATCTTCCTGCAGGAACTCTATGAGCTGCAGGTGCTGGACAGCTACAACAACCCGACCTATGCCAACGGCCAGGCCGGCTCCATCTACAAGCAGGCCATGCCACTGGTGAACGCCTCGCGCGCACCGGGGCAGTGGCAGGCCTACGACATCCTCTGGAAGGCGCCGCGCTTCTCGCCGGGCGGCGGGCTCATCTCGCCCGCGCGCATCACCGTGCTGCACAACGGTGTGCTGGTGCAGGACGACACCGTGCTGGCGGGCAGGACCGAGTACATCGGCCCGCCCTCGTATTCACCGCATGCGTGCGCGCCGATCCATCTGCAGGAGCACGACGCCAAGGTCAGCTACCGCAACATATGGGTGCGCGAACTGTAACGCTGGCGGCCTATTTCGCCAGATAGCTGGTGATGTCGTCGATCTCCTGTTGCGACAGCTGGGAGAACGGCGGCATCAGTCCGCCGCCCTTCCTGATCTTGTCCTTGATCTGCGCGGCATCCAGGCGCTTGCCGATGTCGGTGAGCGCGGGGAATGCGCCTGGCATGCCGGCGCGATCGGCACCATGGCAGGCCGTGCAGTTCGCTGTGTAGAGCTTTGCGCCGGCTGCAGGGTCGTCCTTGGACCATGCCGTGGTTGCCAGCATCGCCGCACAGAGAATCACAGCCATTTTCAGCATCGTTTTCAATCAGGACTCCTTCGCGTACTAGCGCTGCGCGCTGGCTGGCAGGCGGGGGGACAGGTGTTCACGCAGGTAGTCCGCGCCGGTCTGGATGACCTTGGCCGGATCGCGTGGCTGGTCGTGCTCGAGGATGTACCAGTGCACGCCGGCCGCTGCGGCGGCTGGCAGGATCGCGCGCCAGTCCAGCACACCCTGGCCGACGGCAGCGAAGCCGCCCTCGTCTTCGGCCTGGCCCTTGGCTGCATTGTCCTTGGCGTGTACCGCGAACAGGTGGCCGCGGAACTTGCCGAGCATCACCGCCGGGTCCAGGCCCGCACGCGCGACCCAGGCCAGGTCCAGCTCGGTCTGCAGGTCCGGCCCGGCCGCTGCGAACAGCAGTTCCAGGCCGGTCCGGCCATTGAAGTCGACCAGTTCGAAGTCATGGTTGTGGTAGGCCAGGCGCATGCCCTTGGCCCGTACCTGCTTGGCGATCGCGCCCAGTTCCTTGCCCAGCGCGGTCCAGCCTGCGGCATCGGTCGGCCGATCCTTCGCGTCCAGGTAAGGCACCACCAGGGTGGTGTTGCCGATCGACCGGTTGAAGGCCACCACGCCGTCCAGGTCCTTGCGCAGCTCGGCCAGTTGCACGTGGGAGGAAATCGCCCTGATCGAATACCGGTCCAGCAACTGCTTGAGTTCGGCCGCGCTGACGCCCTGCGTGCCCACCGTTTCCACCGCATCCACGCCGGCGTCGTGGACGATCTTCAACTGCTGGTCGAGCGGGCCGGCGTTGCGCAGTGTGTACATCTGCACGGCGATGGGCTTGTGCGGGGTAACGGCTTCGTTGGCGAAGGCGGGCAGGGCAGCGAACAGCAGCAGGGCGAGGGTGGCAGTTCTGCGGGCAGGCGTGTTCATCAAGGGAGGCTCCCGGGGTTCAACCGATGGCGGTCCAGGCACGGGTCCTGGCCGAGGTGATGACGCGGTCGACGATCAGCGCCGAGCGCACGCCGTCTTCGAAGGTGGGCAGGCCATCCGGTCGCTCGCCTTCGATGGCGCGGTAGGTGTCGGCGACGAATGCCTCGAAGCAGTGGCCGTAGCCCTGCGCGTGCCCGGCCGGCAACAGCGACAGCCGGCGCTGTTCGGCACTGCCGGCGCCCGGCCCGCGCACGAAGACTTCCTCGCGCTGGTCGGGCAGGCCGATCCACAGCCGCTCGGCATCTTCCTGGTTGAACGCCACACTGGCCCTGGCACCATCAATCTCGAACCAGAGACGGTTGTGGCGTCCGGCCGATACCTGGCTGACCGTCAACGATGCCAGCGTCCCGGCGCCGGTGCGGAACATCGCCGCGGCCACGTCCTCGCTGGTGACCGCCTGCATCGCGCCACCGGCCGCTGCTGTGCTGAAGCTCTGCCCGGTGTCGGTGCTGCGTTCGGCGATCACCGTGTCGAATGCCGCGCTGACCTCGGCGAAGCGCTCGCCGCTGACCCATTCCACCAGGTCGCACCAGTGCGAGCCGATGTCGGCGAACACGCGCGAGGCGCCGCCCAGCGCCGGGTCCACGCGCCAGTTGTTGCTGGCCGGGTCCAGCAGCCAGTCCTGCAGGTAGCTGCCGTGGATGAGGTGCAGTGGCCCCAGTTCGCCGTGGGCGATGCGCGCGCGCGCCTCGCGGACCACCGGGTGGTAGCGGTAGACGAAGGGCACCGTGGCGACCAGCGCGTTGGCGGTAGCCAACGCCGCCAGCGCCCGGGCGTCCTCCAGCGTGGTGGCCAGCGGCTTCTCGCAGACCACGTGCTTGCCGGCTTCCAGTGCGGCCTGTGCCATGGGGCGGTGCAGGTGGTTGGGCGTGCATACGTGCACGACCTGCACCTGTGGATCGGCGACCACCTCCTCGATGTCCCGATAGGCACGCGGGACACCCCACGCCTGCGCCACGTCGCGTGCGCGCTGCGGAGAAGAGGCGGCCACGCCACGGATGTCGGCGCCCGCCAGCAGCGCCGCGCGACGGTGCACGGCACCGATCATTCCCGTGCCGACGATGGCGATTCCAGGCTTTGGCATCAGGTAGGGTCCTCAGGGCGTGGAAGCTGCGGCCGCAACCACTGGCCGGTCGCGGAACAGCAGCAGGAAGGCGATCAGCACGAGCAGCGCGACCCCTGCCGGGAACAGCCAGATCTGCTGCCAGTCCGGACCGGCTGCCGTGGTGAAGTGCTCCACCACCGCGCCGGACAGGAACGTGCCGATCAGCATGCCCACGCCATACGTGGCCAGGGTGATGAATCCCTGCGCGCTGCTGCGCGCGGCCGGGCCGGCATGCGCATCGGTGTAGATCTGGCCGGTGACGAAGAAGAAGTCGTAGCAGATGCCGTGCAGCACGATGCCGATCACCAGCAGCGAGAAGCCGCCGCCCGCATCGCCAAAGGCGAACATGACGTAACGCACGACCCATGCGGCCATGCCCACCGCCAGCATCGTCTTCACCCCCAGGCGCACGAACAGGAACGGCATGGCCAGCATCAGCAGGACTTCGGAGACCTGTCCCAGCGACTGCAGGCCCGCCGCGCCGCGCACGCCCAGGTCGTTGAGATACGGGTTGGTGAAGTTGTAGTAGAACGCCAGCGGGATGCAGATCGCGATGGACGCCAGGAAGAACACCAGGTACGAGCGTGACTTCAGCAGGCGCAGCGAATCCAGCCCCAGGATCTGCCCCAGCCCGGCGTCGCGCTGCTGTGCCAGCGGCGGGGTGTGCGGCAGGGTGAACGCATACAGGCCCAGCGCCAGCGACGCCATCGCCGCCATCCGGAAGGTCAGCTCGAGCCGGTGCGCCTGTTCCCAGCCCAGCCAGCCGATCAGCACGCCTGCCACGATCCAGCCGACGCTGCCGGCCACCCGCACCAGCGGGAACTGTTTCTCGGGCGACTGCATGTGCCGCATCGCCACGCTGTTGGCCAGTGCCAGCGTCGGCATGAACAGCAGCATGTAGCCCATGACGCAGGCGGAGAACATGCTGAAGCTGGTTGCGGTGGACGCCAGCCACATCAGCACTGCGCCAGCCAGGTGCAGGACCGCAAGGATGCGCTGCGCCGCGAAGTAGCGGTCAGCGATCAAACCGACCAGGAAAGGCGCGACGATGGCACCGATGGACTGGCTGAGGAAGGCCGTCGCCACCTGGCTTGCGCTGGCCTGCAGCGGGCCCTGCACCAGATAGGTTCCCAGGGTGACGAACCATGCCCCCCAGATGAAGAACTGCAGAAACATCATCGCGCCCAAGCGCGACATGGTGTGCGTCATGGCTTGCCCTCCCAGGCAGTGATGTCTCAGATCCCGAGCATGCGGCGCAGTGATCCTGGATCGGTGCCGCTGTCGGCAAAGTCGTCGAAGGCGCGTTCGGTCACGCGGATGATGTGGTCGCGGATGAAGGCGGCTCCTTCCCGTGCGCCGTCTTCCGGGTGCTTCAGGCAGCACTCCCATTCCAGCACTGCCCAGCCGGGAAAGTCGTACTGGGCGAACTTCGAGAAGATCGCCTTGAAGTCGATCTGCCCATCGCCGAGTGAACGGAACCGCCCCGGACGATCGATCCAGTCCTGGTAGCCGCCATACACGCCACTGCTGGCACTGGAGTGATATTCCGCGTCCTTGACGTGGAAGATGCCGATGCGATCGTGGTAACGGTCGATGAAGCCGAGGTAGTCCATCTGCTGCAGCAGCAGGTGGCTGGGGTCGTACAGGATTTTCGCGCGGGGATGGTGGTCCACCACGTCGAGGAAGCGCTCGAAGGTCGCGCCGTCATGCAGGTCCTCGCCGGGATGGATCTCGAAGCACAGGTCCACGCCGCAGGCGTCAAAGGCATCCAGGATCGGGCGCCAGCGTCGGCCGAGTTCGGCGAAGGCTTCGTCCACCAGCCCGGGTGGCCGCTGCGGCCAGGGATAGAAGTAAGGCCAGGCCAGTGCGCCGGAGAACGTGGCATGCGCGGTCAGCCCCAGGCGCTGGCTGGCCTTGGCGGCCAGCAGCAGCTGCTGCACCGCCCAGGCCTGGCGGGCGGCCGGATCGCCACGCTTTTCCGGCGGCGCGAATCCGTCGAACAGGCTGTCATAGGCCGGATGGACGGCAACCAGCTGCCCCTGCAGGTGGGTGGACAGCTCGGTGATCTGCAGGCCATGTCCGCCCAGCATGCCGCTGACATCGTCGCAGTACGCCTGGCTGCGCGCCGCCTCGGCCAGATCGAACAGGTGGGGCGCGCTGGTCGGCACTTGTACGCCAGAATAGCCCAGCCCCGCGGCCCATCCGGCCAGCGTGTCCAGCCGATCAAAGGGAGGTGTGTCGCCGATGAACTGCGCCAGGAACAGCGCTGGACCCTTGAGCGTCTTCACGTTGATTCGCCCTAGATGCAATCGATTGCATTATCCTAGCAGGGGCATTCGAAAGACCCGTTGTGCACTGCACAGCGGAAGGAAGAGGTAACGCCATGGCCACCATCTACGACATCGCAAGGCACGTCGGCGTCTCCGCAGGCACGGTGTCGCGAGCGCTTTCCCGGCCGGACAAAGTGCTGCCGGCTACACGCGCGCGCATTGAGCAGGCCGCTGCTGCGCTGGGCTACGTGCCCAACACGGTGGCCAGGACCCTCAAGACCCAGCGCAGCGGCAAGATCCTGGTCACCGTGCCGGACATCGCCAACCCGTTCTTCGCGCAGATCCTGCAGGGCGCGGAGGATGCGGCGCAGGCCGTGGGCTACGCCGTCCTGCTGGGCGACACCCAGAACCTGCCCGAGCGCGAGGAGCGCTACGCGCAGATGCTCCGACGCAACGAGGCCGATGGTCTGATCGTGCTGGGGCATCGCCTGCCGCCGACGGCGCGCGAGATTGTCCAGCAACGAGGTACCGCTGCACCGGTGGTCAATGGCTGCGAATTCGATCCCGCGCTGGGCATCCCCAGCGTCCACATCGACAACGCGGCCGCCGCGCGCGCTGTGATGGAGCATCTGTACGGACTGGGGCACGAGCGGATCGCTGTGGTGGGCGGACCGCCCGACAATCCCCTGCACACGCAACGGCTGGAAGGCGTGCGCGCCGCCGGCAGGGCGCGTGGCCGCCTGCGCCACCTCAGCGTCGTGCCGGGTGACTTTTCCGTGGAGTCCGGCCATGCGGCCGCGATGGCGCTGCTGCCGCCCGCAACCGCACCCACCGCGATCTTCTGCTTCAGTGACCAGATGGCGCTGGGTGCGTTGGCAGCCTGCCGGGATCTGGGCATCCGCGTGCCGGATGACGTCTCCATCGTCGGCTTCGACGACCTGGCGTCATCGCGTTACCTCACGCCTCCGTTGACGACCATCAGGCAACCGATGCGCGAGATCGGTGAGCGCGCGGTCAACCTGCTGCTCGCCATCATCGAACAGGTCGATGTACCGCTTCAGCAGACGCTGGATTTCAGCGTGATGCTGCGGGGTTCGACGGCCCCGCCCAAGGGACGCTGAGGCAAGGGCAGGGCGGCGGGACGCCGCGCTTTGCCCGCATCAGGGCTTGCCGCGCCTGGCGTCCACGCTGAAGCGGCCAGGCCCGCTGCAGGCCAACAGCAGGAAGCCGCCGGCGATGGCCAGGTTCTTCAGGAGCATGATCTGCTGCACCGGGTCGGCGAGCTGGTGGTGGAAGATGAAGGCCGTGACCAGGCTGAAGGCGGCCAGCAGCGCGGCCACTGCCCGGGTCTGGAAACCGAGCAGGATGCACAGGGCCGTGCCGATCTCGAACAGGATGGTGGGCCACAACAGGATGCCGGGAAGACCCATCGCCGCCATGTAGCCCTGTGTTGCCGCCGGGTCGGACAGCTTGCCCAGGCCCGATACCAGGAACAGCAACATCAGCAACACGCGGGCGGCCAGCTTCGCAAGGGAGTGAAGCGATGTGTCCACGGCAACGTCCTCAGGGTGGGCAGGGCGGGGGATGATCAACAACGATGCTGGGCGGTATGCCCTTGCCCAACCGACCGGGCGCTGCAGCAGGAGCTCCTGTCCGGCCATCGAATCCCATCACGGGTGAAGTGGATGTTGAGAGCGATGGCGCCGGCAGCCTGCCGACCTGCGCGGTGCGTGCCTGCCTCAGCGCCGCTCGTACCAGCCGCGCGATGCATTGACCACGCGCACCACAGACAGCATCACCGGCACTTCGATCAGCACGCCGACCACGGTCGCCAGCGCCGCGCCGGAATGCACGCCGAACAGGCCCACGGCGGTGGCCACGGCCAGTTCGAAGAAGTTGCTGGCGCCGATCAGCGCCGAGGGACCGGCCACGCAGTGGGCAACACCCAGGCGCCGGTTGAGCAGGTAGGCCAGCCCGGAGTTGAAGTAGACCTGGATCAGGATCGGCACCGCCAGGATGGCGATGACCAGCGGCTGCTGCACGATCTGCTCGCCCTGGAAACCGAACAGCAGCACCAGCGTCAGCAGCAGGGCCAGCAGCGAGACCGGGCCCAGCGTGCGCAGCGCGGACTGCAGGCCAGCCTGGCCGCGACGGGCCAGCATCCAGCGCCGCAGCAGTGCCGCCACCAGCACCGGCGCGATGATGTACAGCGACACCGACAGCAGCAGCGTGTCCCACGGCACGCTGATCGCCGACAGGCCCAGCAGCAGCGCCACCACCGGTGCATAGGCCACCACCATGATCGCGTCGTTCAACGCCACTTGGCTGAGGGTGAAATTGGCATCGCCGCGGCAGAGGTTGCTCCACACGAAGACCATCGCGGTGCAGGGCGCTGCTGCCAGCAGGATCAGCCCGGCGATGTAGCTGTCGATCTGCGCGTCGGGCAGCGCGTCGGCGAACACGTGGCGCAGGAAGAACCAACCCAGCAACGCCATCGAGAAAGGCTTGACTGCCCAGTTGATGAACAGCGTTACGCCGATGCCTTTCCAGTGCTGGCCGAGCTGGCGCATCGCACTGAAATCGACCCGCAGCAGCATCGGGATGATCATCAGCCAGATCAGCACCGCGATGGGCAGGTTGACCTTGGCCACCTCCGCCGACGCCAGCGCAGCGAAAGGCTGCGGCAGCGCGTGGCCAAGCAGGGTGCCGGCCACGATGCACAGCGCCACCCACAGGGTCAGGTAGCGCTCGAACAATCCCATCGGTGCTGGTGCGCTCACGCCTGGCCGTCCCCGGGCTGCACGAAACCAATGCGATCCAGTGCATCCTTCAACCGCACACGATCGGACCATGTGTCTGCGGGCAATGCCAGCAGGGCCAGCAACCGTGCCTTGATGATGGCGTGGGCCTGCGCGAACGCAGCCGCCTTGTCCTCCGCGCTGCCATCGACGGCAGCCGGATCAGGCAGGCCCCAGTGCGCGCGCACGAAATCGCCGAACACCACCGGGCATGCCTCGGCGGCCGCGGCATCACAGACCGTGATCACCAGGTCCATCGGCGCGCCGTCGGCGAACTCGTCCCACGATTTGCTGCGCAGGCCTGCCGTTGCAATGCCCTCGGCCTGCAACTGCGCAAGTGCGAACGGATTGACTTCGCCGGTGGGCTGGCTGCCGGCGCTGAAGACCTCGAAGCGATGACCGGCCCACGCCCGCAGCGTGGCTTCGGCGAGGACGCTGCGGGCCGAATTGCCCGTGCACAGGAACAGGACGCGTTGGGTGGTCACGAAGCAGATCTCCGGTCAGCAGGCGCAATCAGGGGGGGGGGGCTGCAGGCTGGATCGGGCGAGCCCGCGCAGCAGTTGTGGGTGAGGTAGTCGATCAGGCCGGTCATCGCGCTGAAGTTGGCGCGGTAGCAGACATTGCGGCCCTGGCTCTCGCTCTCGACCAGCCCGGCCTGCAGCAGCTCCTTCAGGTGGAAGCTGAGCGTGGCCGGCGGCACCTGCAGGGCGGCGGCGATGTCACCGGCCATGCGTCCGGCCGGGCCGGCTTCGACCAGCAGCCGGAACGCGGCCAGCCGGGTGGCATGGCCGAGGGCGGTAAGGGCGGCGATTGCATTCTTTGTTTCCATATTTCTAGAATAGTCGAATGAATGAATCCATCGCAAGTGCCACCCTTCCGAATCTGGCCGAAGCCTCGCTTCCCCAGCCCGACCCGACCCTGCTGGGCGCCGGCCGCGCACACCCGCCGCGGATCCTGCTGCTGTATGGCTCGCTGCGCCCGCAGTCGTTCAGCCGCAAGCTGGCGCTGGAGGCCGAGCGCCTGCTGCGCCACCTCGGCTGCGAGACCCGGGTGTTCGATCCGCATGGGTTGCCCATGCTCGACAGCGTCGACGCCGATCACCCTGAAGTGCAGCGCCTGCGCGCGTGGTCGCACTGGTCCGAAGGCCAGGTCTGGATCAGCCCGGAGCGCCATGGCACGGTCACCGGCGTGTTCAAGAACCAGATCGACTGGCTGCCGCTGGAAGACGGCAGCGTGCGCCCGACGCAGGGCAGGGCGCTGGCGGTGATGCAGGTCAGTGGCGGTTCGCAGTCGTTCAACACGGTCAACACGCTGCGCGTGCTGGGGCGGTGGATGCGCATGCTGACCATCCCCAACCAGTCTTCGGTGGCCAAGGCATGGCAGGAGTTCGACGAGAACGGGCGGATGAAACCCTCCGCGTACTACGACCGGGTGGTGGATGTGATGGAGGAACTGGTCAAGTTCACCCTGCTCACGCGGGATCGCGCGGACTACCTGGTGGATCGCTACAGCGAGCGCAAGGGTGATCAGGAGGCGGCCGCATTGGCGCGTGCGGCAGGGGCGGTGGCCGCACGCTGACGGCACGCGACCGCCACAGGGACGCGCATGCGCGGGCGCATCACCTCAATCCACTACCATGGGCCACCCCACCAGGATGTGCCCCGATGTCCCTCGTCATCCCGACCCTGCCCAGGCCTCCCGCCGCACGCATCGCCGCCTGGCTGATGATGCTGCTGGGCATGTGGCTGGCACTGAAGCTTGGCCTGGTGGTGACCCTGCTGTCGGGCCTGCTGGTGTTCCAGCTGACCCATGTGCTGGCCTCCACCGTGGAAGGCAAGCTGCGTCCCGGCCGGGCGCGGGCGATCGCGGTGATCGTGCTGTCGGCGGTGATCATCAGCGTGCTGGTGCTGGCCGGTATCGGCGTGGCCTCGTTCTTCCGCAACGAGACCGGTGGCCCGGACGTGCTGCTGGCGCGGTTGATGGACATCCTCAACACCTCGCGCCACCAGGTGCCGGCCCTGCTGCAGCCCTACATTCCCGAGGATCTGACGGCGCTGCGCGCCGCCGTGAACGAATGGGCCGCCGAGCACCAGCGCCAGCTGGGCGTGGCCGGCACATCGGTGGTGCAGGTGGGCGTGCGGGTGCTGATCGGCATGGTGCTGGGCGCGATGATCGCGCTGTACGACGAACTGCCGCTGCCGAAGATGGGCCCGCTGGCGCAGGAACTGATCGGCCGCACCAGCCGCCTGGCCACCGCGTTCCGCCAGGTGGTGTTCGCGCAGGTGAAGATATCGCTGCTCAACACCGTGTTCACCGCCATCTTCCTGCTGGGCGTGCTGCCGCTGTTCGGCGTGCACCTGCCGTTGTCGAAGACGCTGGTGCTGATCACCTTCCTGGCGGGCCTGCTGCCGGTGGTGGGCAACATCATCTCCAACACCATCATCGCCATCGTCGCGCTGTCGGTGTCGTTCTACGTGGCCGTGGCTGCGCTGCTGTACCTGGTGGTGATCCACAAGCTGGAGTACTTCCTCAACGCGCGCATCGTCGGCGGCGAGATCCAGGCGCGCGCCTGGGAGCTGCTGCTGGCCATGCTGGTGATGGAGGCGGCCTTCGGCCTGCCCGGACTGGTAGCCGCGCCGGTGTTCTACGCCTACGTGAAGCGCGAACTGGTGGACCAGCGCTGGATCTGACCCGCCTTTACCCGGGGCAGAGCGCTACACTGATCCGCACCCCAGGGGACACATCGATGGGCCGCAGGGCATCGCCAAACGGACTGCAGACCTGGCTCTGGATCCTCGGTGGCCTGTTCGTGCTGTGCACGCTGCCGCTGATGGCCATCGCGCTGGTGCAGGGCACGCAGCGCTACACCGAAGCCGAGGCCAACCTGGTCAGCCTGCAGCAGCTGCGGCAGACCTTCGAACTGGCCAATCTGGTGTCGGCCGAGCGTGGACCGGCCAACAGCCTGCTCGGCGCCGACAGCACCGATGTGCAGGAGCAGCGCCGACTGGCCGCGCAGCTGGCGGTCGCACGGCAGCGGGTGGACGCAGCGACGCAGCACCTGCAGAGCGTGTTCCAGAACGACCCGCGGGTGGTGGACGAAACACCGCGCCTGCACGAAGCGCGGCGCCGGTTGCAGACTGCGCGCGCCGCGGTCGACCGGGTGGCCGCGCTGCCAAGAGGCGAGCGCTCGGCAGAGGAGGTGGAGCACGCGATCAACAACATGTTCGCGGTGTACGACCGGCTGCAGGCGCTGACCTCGGTGCAGATCAGCGATCTGGTCGCGGCTGATCGCGAAGCCGCGATTCCTGCCATGCAGGGGCAGATCCTGATCGACCTGCGCGAGCACGGTGGCCGCTTGGCATCCAACGTGATGGCGCCGCTGGCCGTGCCCGGCGCGTGGCGGGAGTCGCAGGTGCGCGCTGCGCAGCAGACCGAGGGCCGCCTGCTGGAGCTGTGGCGGTTGGCCGCCAGCCACGAATCGGTGTTCCGCAGCGAGCCGGCGCTGTCCCTGCACTGGGACATGGCGCGCCGGCAGTTCTTCGGCCAGTCGCTGCCGATGGTGGAAAAGCTGATCGACGATGGCCGGCGCGGCGCGCCTGCACCGTGGACGGCGGCCGAGTTCACCGCGCGCTATGTGCCCACCCTGCAATCGCTGGAAGCGCTGCGTGATGGCTACCTCGGCGTTTCGATCGCGCGCTTCCAGCACACCCGCAACAAGGAAGCGGTACGCCTGGCCGTGCTGGGTGCCACTGTGCTGGGTACGCTGCTGCTGCTTGCGCTGGCACTGCGCATCGCCCACGTGCAGATCCTGCGGCCGTTGCTGCAGGCGCAGGCGCAGGTGATCCAGATCGCCTCGGACACGCCGGGTGCAGAGCAGCATGCCACCCACCCGATGGCGGAAATGCAGCGCCTGTTCGATGCCATCGAGGTACTGCGGGCGAAGTCGCACCAGCGCTCGGCATTGACCCGTGAACTGCGTGAGCTGGCCGATACCGATCAACTGACCGGCCTGTTGAACCGGCGCTCGCTGGAGGAACGGGTACGACAGCGGCGTGCCGAGGGAAGCACGCAGGCGGTGGTGATTCTGCTGGACGTGGACCATTTCAAGGCGATCAACGATGGCCAGGGGCACGCGGCCGGTGATGACGTGCTGGTGCAGGTGGCGCAGTTGCTGCGCAGCCACCTGCGCCGCAACGACAGCATCGCCCGTTACGGTGGCGAGGAATTCCTGGTGCTGCTGGCCGATGGTGATCTGGCCAGTGGCCGGCGGTTGGCCGAGTCGCTGCGGGTGGCATTGCGTGCGCACGACATCGTGCTGGGCAGCCGTGACATCCTGCGGGTCACGGCCAGCTTCGGTGTTGCCCAGGGCGCGCTTGACCCGATCGGCTGGCACGCGCTGGTGCGTGCCGCCGACGCCGCCATGTACCAGGCCAAGGCGCTGGGCCGCGACCGGGTGCAGGTGTCCCCTGCTGGACGTGCGGCACGCTGAGGGCAGCCTCGTTCATCGCCAGCGCACGCGCTGCTGCCTAGACTGGCCACTCGCCCGTCCCAGGAGTACGCCATGACCCTGCGTTCCGTTGTGACTGCCACGCTGCTGGCGGGCCTGTTCGCTGGCTGCGCCAGCAGCACACCGCGGCCCGATCCGGGCGCCGATGCGCCGCGTCATCCGTCGATCGCCGCTGATGCCAGCCCGGTGCCTGCCTTCACCGGCGGGGGCGCCGGCTGGTCCATCGAGATCGCCTCCACCGGTAACGGCAACCACGATGCCACGCTCACCGTTGCTGGCCGCAGCAGCGCTGGAACGCTGCGCTACCTCGGCCAGCCGGCCGGTGCGCCCAGTTCGTTGACGGTGCTCAACGGTACGCTGGGCAAGCAGCCCACCATCGTCGAGATCAAGCGCGAGCCCTGCCGCAACGCCGAAGGCGTGGATACGTCGGCCAGCGTGCAGGTGACTGTCGAGGGCCAACCACAACGCCGCGGCTGCGGCTTCCTGGCCGTGTACTGACTGGCACACGCATGATCCACATCCCTGTGCTGGAGACACCGCGCCTGCGCCTGCGCGCGCAATGCCTGGATGACTTCCCGGTGTATGCCGCGTTCCTGGCCTCGCCCCGTGCACGCGGCATGGGCGGGCCGTTCGCTGAGGTCGCCGCGTGGGGGCAGTTCTGCCACGACCTGGCCAGCTGGCATCTGTTCGGCCACGGCGCGTTGATGATCGAGCGCCGCGACACGGGCGAGTGCATCGGCCAGGTCGGCATCAACCATGGCCCGCTGTTTCCGGAACAGGAACTGGGCTGGTTGCTGTATGCCGGGCAGGAAGGGCAGGGTTTCGCCAGCGAAGCGGCGGCGGCGCTGCGTGATTGGGCGTTCGTCGTGCGCGGATTGCCGACGCTGGTGAGCTACATGGCAGCGGACAACCACGCCTCGCAGGCAGTGGCGGTCCGCCTCGGCGGCGTGTTGGACGCGCAGGCGGCGCGCAGCGATCCGGATGACCTGGTGTTCCGCTATCTACGCTGATGAGTGACGGTCACCGCGGCGCGGGGGCGCTGCACGCGGGAAGGCCAACTGCAGCCACTGCGTGAAGAAGGCGCCAGCAGCCATCCACGCATCGGTCACCGCGTCGGGCAGACGCTGGACACCCATCTGTTGAAGGAACTGCCCATGACCACGCTCACCCTTCCCGAACTGGCCAAGAAAATGGCCGGCATCGATTTCACCATGCTGCAGACCCATGCCGGCGGCCAGATCGCTGGCCGCCCGATGAGCAACAACGGCGATGTGGACTACGACGGCGACAGCTGGTTCTTCACCATGGAAAACACCGACATGGTGCGCGAGATCAGCGCCGACCCGAACGTGGCGCTGGGCCTGACCGGCAGCAAGTCGCTGCTGGGCAAGCCACCGCTGTTCGTGCACGTGCAGGGCAGGGCGGCGCTGATCCGCGATCGCGCCACGATGGCCCAGCATTGGGTGAAGGACCTGGAGCGGTGGTTCGAGCAGGGCGTGGATACGCCGGGTCTGGTGCTGATCCACGTACACGCCAGCCGCATCCATTATTGGGATGGCGAGGACGAAGGCGAGATCGTGGTCTGATCGCGGGGGCCGCACAGGGCCCCTGCACATTGCTGCCGCAGCTCAGGAGTGTGCAGGCGTGCCGGACCACGCGGCCAGTTCCGGTGCCAGCGCATGTTCAACGGCGCGGCGCAGCAGTGCCGGGGCCACGTAATGACGATGGGCGCTGTCGATCATGGCCATGTAGAAGCGGCCAAACGCATTGAGCGTCTGCACGCGCGAGCCCAGGCTGATGTGGACCTGGCCGTCCTCGCAGAACTGCACATGCACGCTGCTGCGGAAGCGGAGATGGCGGTCGTCTGCGCCGAGCAGCACTTCGGCACACCGGTCTTCCGCATCCACCCGCGCATCCAGCACCGGGAAACGGCCGCCGAACACGCGGCTGCGATCGGTGGACAGCAGCGACGACACCGGGCAGCCCAGCGGCGAGGTGCGCAGACGCAGTGGTGCAACCAGACGATTGCGCAGGGCCATCAAGCGGCCGACGCCCGCCGGCGGGTTGCGCAGGAACCCGTCCAGTATGTCGGCCAGCAGGGCGGAGGCCGAGCGATGGCGGGTCTGCCCGCCGTGCAGGGTCAGCGTGGTCGTGTCGTTGTAGTGACTGTGCGGCAGGGCGCTGGCGAGCATTCCCGCTGGAGGCGACGACGCGCTGCTGCAGACCGGGTACGCCGGTGTCGCCCGCTCCACGAATCCGCGCAGTGGCTCCAGGCTGAAGCGACGCAGCGGCCCCAGCAACGTGCGCGTCTGCACGCACAGGCGCGCGCGCAGGCTGGGCGCTGCCGCCTGCAGTGACAGTTGCAGCAACGGCGTGGCGGCGAGTGTGGTTGCGCCGGGCCAGTGCGCTGCTGGCAGCACGTCGGTCAGGCTGGGAATATCCGCGGCGTTTGCCTGTGCCTGGGCGCGTGCCTGCGCGCTCATTGCCCCGGCCAGTTCATTGCTGTGGCACGAGAGCGCGAACAGGGCAGGGTGGGCCGGACTGTTCGAGGCGAACTGGTGCCAGGTGCCACCACCAAAGCGCACGGTGAACAGGCAATCGGGAGGGATGCGGACACGACGCAGCGACCGCAGGAAGTGCGACGGATCGTCCGCCAGCTGCTGATCGGATGCGCTGGCAAACCGCAGCTCGGCACCGGCACTGCCGGCGATGGCGGTGAACATGCGCGGCCCGGCATGGCGGTGGAAGGGATGGCCGCCGGCACCCACCACGAAGCTGTACAGCGATGACGGATCGCCGTGCTGCAGGTGCATGCCACCCAGCCGTGCCGAGGGCTCGTCCAGCGCATCGATGAAGGCCGGGTGGTGACGTTGGCGCTGGCTGGCATCGCTTACCAGCGCATCGCCGGCACCAATGCCGAGCTGCGCGATCAGGGTGACTTCCACCGGGCCACCGCCGTCGTGTGCCGGAAGCTGGATACTCGGGAACGAACGGCTGGTGCGGGTCGAACCGGGCATCGCAGTGCTCCTCAGCGGGCGGGTGTCTTGCGGCGTGCGCGCGCTTCGCGCTTCAGCGGGCCGCCGACCGGACAGACTTCGGCAGCCCAGGAAAACAGCGTGTTGGCCAGGCGGTCGGGCACCTGCCGGAAGTACACGAACTGGCCGCGCTTCTCGCGTTCGATCAGGCCGGCGTCTTCCAGGATGCGCAGGTGGCTGGAGAGTGCCGGCTTGCTGAAATCGAAGCGCTCGGCCAGCTCGCCCGCGCTGAGTTCGCCGGCGCTGAGGTAGGCCAGGATCTGCCGGCGTGCGGTGGAGGCCAGGGCTTCGAAGATGCGGTCCATGGTTGCAGTTAACTAATTCGTTAACTGATGTTCCCCCTGGTGGCAGGTGATGTCAAGCGCGGGCGTGCCCGTTGCGTACTGCCTCCCGGCTTTGTCATCCTCCCCGCTGTTTTCCGTTCCGTGGAGTTCCGATGCGCCCTGCGCCCTGGCTGATCGCTGGCCTGCTGCTGCCGATCGTGGTGATGGCCCAGCCTGCGCGTGCGCCGAAGGCACCGGCGCAGGATCCCTTCAGCGAACTGTTCGACACGGCCTGCATGCAGCACATCGGCGCGCCGGCGCGGCTGCAGTCGCTGATGGATGCCAATGGCCTGACGCCGCTGCAGCCGGCCGAGGCCGCTACGCTGCTGCAGGGCCAGCCGGGCATGGCATGGATGGTGCCGTTGGCCAGTGGCCGCTATGCGGTCAGCTGGGCCGACGATGGCACCTGCACCGTGTATGCCGAGAAGGCCGACCCGGCGGTGGTGCAGAAGGGCTTCGCGCGGCTGATGCAGGCCGCACCGAAGCCGCTGCAGATCCGCTCGCTGCCCTCGCGCGGTCCATTGTCCGGCGACCAGGTGGCGATCCAGTACGGTTGGGCAACGCCGGGCGAAAGCAAGCTGCGCGTGCGCTTCCGGCTGGTCACCCGGCAGGCCGCCGAGGCCGGGGTGCAGGCGATGGCCTCGGCCACGCCGGGCGAAGCGATGCGCGAACAGGCCGCGCCGCCTGCACCGGCACCCGCCCGGTAGCGCTGCAGGAGTACACGCGATTCAGCCAACAGCCCGGGGATGTGATATATCGTTTATCGATAAATCCACCCTGGGGCGGCAGGGCCGCTCCACATCGGAGGCTGCTTGACCGCTCGTCCCGCCCGCGTCCTTCCTGCGCGCGGCTTGTTCACCCTGGCCCAGACCGCCGTGCAGGCGGTGCGCGCGATGTGCTGGCTGGGCATCCTGGCCGCGCTGCTGGCGGTGCCGCTGGTGGCCTACGACCGCAGCTGGCTGCTGGACAGCGTGCACGACGCGCAGGCCGCGGCCGTGCACGGTTCGCATCTGTTCCTGCATTTCTGCGTGGGCCTGGCCGCCATCGTTGCGCTGCTGGTGCTGTGCCTGGTGTTCCTGCGCCACCTGGCGCGGCTGCTGCGTTCTGCGGCCAACGAACGCCCCTTTACCCATGCCAATGCCGTACGCCTGCAACGCATGGCCTGGCTGATGCTGGCGATGGAGGTGCTGTCCATCGTGATCGGTCTGTATGCCAGCTGGATGGGGCCGGACTTTGCGTGGATGGAAGTTGGCGGTGGCATGTCGATCACCGGCCTGGTGGCCGTACTGATGCTGTTCGTGCTGGCGCGGGTGTTCACCGTTGGCGCAGCGATGCGCGACGATCTGGACGGTGTGATTTGATGGGCATGATCTGATGGCGATCGTCATCACCCTCGACCGCATGCTGCAGCAACGCGGCATGACCTTGTCCGAGCTGGCCGGGCGCATCGACATCACCCTGGCCAACCTGTCGATCCTGAAGACCGGCAAGGCACGCGCAATCCGCTTTTCCACCCTCGATGCGATCTGCCGCGAACTGCAATGCAGCCCTGGCGACCTGCTCGGGCATGACCCTGCGCAGGCGCAGGATGCGGATTGAGCCTGGCCGCGCCGCACGCCTGCACCGCACCACTTTTCCCTTACTGACGAAACGGACCTGAAATGGAATGGTTGGCTGACCCCTCGATATGGATGGGCCTTGCAACCCTGGTCGTGCTGGAGATCGTTCTCGGCATCGATAACCTGGTGTTCATCGCGATCCTGGCCGACAAGCTGCCGCCGCACCAGCGCGACCGCGCGCGGGTGATCGGCCTGGCGCTGGCGCTGCTGATGCGGCTGGTGCTGCTGGCTGCGTTGGCCTGGATCATGAAACTGACCGAACCACTGGTCACCTTGTTCCAGCACAGCTTCTCCGGCCGCGATCTGATCCTGCTCGGCGGCGGCCTGTTCCTGCTGTTCAAGGGCACCATGGAGCTGCACGAGCGGCTTGAAGGCCGCGAGCATCACGAGGACGGCAAGAAGGTCTATGCCAGCTTTGCGATGGTGGTGGCGCAGATCGTGGTGCTCGATGCGGTGTTCTCGCTGGATTCGGTGATCACCGCGGTCGGCATGGTCGACAACCTCGGCGTGATGTATGCGGCGGTGACCATCGCGATGGCGCTGATGCTGCTGGCCAGCAAGCCGCTGACCCGCTTCGTCAACAAGCACCCGACCGTGGTGGTGCTGTGCCTGGGCTTCCTGCTGATGATCGGTTTCAGCCTGGTGGCCGAGGGCCTGGGCTACAGGATTCCGAAGGGGTACCTGTACGCGGCCATCGCGTTCTCGATCCTGGTGGAAGCGTTCAACCAGTGGATACGTTTCAACCGCGAGCGCAACGAGCAGCGCCAGCCGTTCCGCCAGCGTACTGCCGATGCCGTGCTGCGGCTGCTGGGTGCGCGCCAGGCCAATGGCCACGATGAAGATGAAGCCGATGAGCGCGGCAGCACCGAAGAACGCCTGCAGCCCGCCGAGCACGAGATGATCCGCAGTGTGCTGGGCCTGGCCGACCGTCCGGTATCGAGCGTGATGACGGTGCGTGCCGACGTGCAGTGGATCGACATGGCGCGTGGTCACGACGATGTGGTCGCACGCCTGGTGGCGTCGCCGCATACACGGATGCTGGTGGGCGAGGGCGATCTGGACAGCCTGCGAGGCGTGGTGCAGAGCCGTGACCTGCTGGCCGACCTGCTGCAGGGCAAGCCACTGCAACTGGAAGGCAACCTGCGCGAGCCGCAGTACGTGCTGTCCAGCGCCAGTGCGTTGCAGGCCCTGGAGCTGATCCGCCAGCACCCGGTGCCGTTGGCAGTGGCGGTGGACGAGTACGGCAGCGTGGAAGGCCTGGTAACGGCCAACGACCTGCTGGCGGCGATCGCCGGTGATCTGGCCGATACCCAGGACGAGCGCTATGGCGTGGTTGCACAGGGCGAGGACTGCTGGGACGCCGACGGCGCGCTGACCCTGGACGACCTGCAGCGGCTGGCCGGCGTGTCGCTGCCGCGCAGCGCGGACTACATGACCATTTCCGGGCTGGTGCTGGAGCAACTGGGGCGCCTGCCCGACATCGGCGACACGCTGGAGGTGGCCGGTATCCGCATCACCGTGCTGGCGATGGAGAAGCGGCGCATCACCCGGTTGCGGGTGGAACGCCTGCCGGAAGCGTGACGATGTCGGGGCTGGGCCCATGCCCGGCTCTATCCATTGCCATCTTCTGCCGTCACCATGGCGGGCCTGTTCGCCGTTCTGGATTGTCGTAGTGCTGAGTACGATTGGTTTTCTGATGGGCCTGTATGTGGCCTGGCGCCTTTTCTGGCCGCTGCGCCTGCCTGTCTGGTCGAAGCTGGTGCTGTCGGTGCTGCTGGTGGGCATTGCCGTGCAGCTGCGCATCGTCGCCAGCTTCTGGGGCACGATGGCCTCACCGGAAATTCCGAAGTTGGCCATTGCCACGCTGGCCACCGGTTCCACCGCCGTGCTGCTGCTGGCCCTGGCGTTGCTGGTGCTGGACGCCAGCCTGTTGGCCGCGCGCCTGCTGCGCGCACCGCGTGCCCTTTCCGTACTGCGCAGCAAGGCGCTGCGCCCGTCTGCCGCGGTGCTGGCGCTGCTGCTCAGTGCCTTCGGTGTCAGCCAGGGCATGGCCGTGCCCAAGCCACGGCAGATCGAGGTGGCCATCAGCGGCCTGCCGCAGGCCTTCGATGGCTACCGTGTGCTGCAGCTCACCGACATCCACGCCAGCCGCCTGCTGACCGGCGACTGGGTGCGCCAGGTCGTGGCTGCAAGCAATGCACTGCAGCCGGATCTGGTGGTGATCACCGGCGACCTGATCGACGGCAGCGTGCAGGCGCGCCGCAACGATTACACGCCACTGGCGGACCTGCGTGCGCCGGACGGGGTGATCGCCATTACCGGCAACCACGAGTACTACGCGCAGTACAGCGAATGGATGCAGGCGTTCCGCGCGCTGCACATGCAGGTGCTGGAAAACAGCCACACCCAGGTGCGCCGTGGCGGTGCGGCACTGACCATCGCCGGCGTCACCGACCCGGTCGCCGCACGCTATGGCCTGCCGCTGCCCGACCTGGAGGCCGCCCTGG
Source organism: Stenotrophomonas sp. DR822 (assembly GCF_019793815.1). NCBI lineage: Bacteria > Pseudomonadati > Pseudomonadota > Gammaproteobacteria > Lysobacterales > Lysobacteraceae > Stenotrophomonas > Stenotrophomonas sp. DR822. Next base: position 1,552,498 of record NZ_CP081826.1, on the reverse strand, counting down.
CCGGTGCCGAGCCCAGCGCACCGGTGATCCTGCTCGACCATCGGCCACGCAATGCACGCGAGGCCGCTGCACGCGGGGTGAAGCTGCAGCTGTCCGGGCACACCCATGGCGGACAGATCATCGGCATGGACCAGCTGGTGAAGCGCGCCAACGGCGGCTTCGTCTCCGGTCGCTACGCGGTGGATGGCATGACGCTGTACGTGAGCAACGGTGCCGGCCTGTGGGCCGGGTTCCCGGCGCGCATCGGCGTGCCGCCGGAGATCACGTTGATCACCCTGCGCCGGGCGCCGTGATGCGGTGGGGTCGGATCCCTTTGCAGACAGCAAAGGGCTCTGCCCCCGATTACCAGAGGGCAAGCCATCCACGCATGGCGTGGATCTACCGCATCGTCACCGCCTTCATGACACGCTGCGGCCATGAAGGAAAGCACGCAATGACCGCAGGACGGCAGCGCTCGATGTGGGTGGCCGGCCTGTCCACGGTGGTGGAGTGGTACGACTTCACCCTGTACCTGTACTTCGCCACGGTGCTGTCGCGCGTGTTCTTCGGCGGTGGCCAAGAGGCGATGCTGGTCACCCTGGCCGGCTTTGCGGTGTCCTACCTCATGCGTCCGCTCGGTGCGCTGTGCTTCGGCCACCTGGGTGACCGGCTCGGCCGGCGCTGGATGCTGCTGGCCTCGATGGCGTTGATGGCCGCGGCCATGCTGGCCACCGCGTTGCTGCCGACCGCGGCCACCGCCGGTGCGACTGCTGGCGTGCTGTTGCTGATCCTGCGCTGCGTGATGGCCTTTTCCGTGGGCGGCGAATACACCGGCGTGGTCGCCTATCTTCTGGAAAGCGCGCCGGCGCGACGACGTGGCCTGGTCACCTCACTGGCCTCGGCGGCCAGCGAAGTCGGCGCGCTGCTGGCAGTGGCCATCTCCGCGCTCACTGTGGCCCTGCTGCCTGCGCCGCAGCTGGACAGCTGGGGCTGGCGGATCCCGTTCTTGTTCGGCGCGGCGCTGGCACTGGTGATCCTGATCGCGCGTTCGGGCATGCACGAATCGCCGGAGTTCGAACGGCAGCGGCGCGAAGGCAGCATTCCGGCTACGCCGCTGCGGCACGTGCTGCGCAACCATCCCGGTGCCGTGGCGCGCACGTTCGCGATTTCCGCACTGGGTTCGATCACCTACTACGTGGGCATCACCTATGTGCCAGCATTCCTGCACGCACAGGGGCACGACGAAGGTGATGCGCTGTGGCTGTCGACGATTGCGGCGGTGGCGGTGATCGCGATCACCCCGCTGTGCGGGGCGCTGTCCGATCGCTTCGGGCGGCGTCCGCTGCTGCTGGGGCTGACGGTGCTGGCGGCGCTGCTGCCGCTGTCGATGTTTGGCTGGATGGCCGCTGCTGCGCCGTTGGGCATCGTGCTGGCAGCGGTGAGCCTGGCCTGTGTGGCTGGCGGTATCAGTGCGGTGGCGGCACCGGCCACGGCCGAGCAGTTCCCCGGCGAGGGCCGGGTCAGTGGTCTGGCGCTGGGGGTGACCATGGCCACCGCAGTGTTTGGCGGGGCGACGCCGTGGTTGGCGCAATGGTGGGTGGAACGCAGCGGTTGGGCGGCGGCGCCGGGGGCGATGATCGCGCTGGTGGCGGTGCTGGTGCTGCCGGTGCTGTGGACGCTGCCGGAGACCGTGCCGAAGACCCGCCCCGTGTCCCGGGGCGGGCAGTGAGCGCTTAGACCTTCAGGGTCTGCTCGATGTCGGCCAGCACCGCGGCCGCATCCACGCCGATGGCGATGGACTGCAGGACATGGCCGTCCCACACGCTGGGGCCGAAACCCATGCCTTCCGGCTTGGGAATGGTCATGCCACGGGCGACGCCGTCGGTGGCCACACGCACGCTGGCGCGCTCGAACTGGAACAGCTCCGGGCGGGTCAGGGCGATGCAGGCGCAGCAGTCGTGCACGACCATGCCCTTGTGGCCGGCCTGCAGATAGAAGTCGACGTAGTCCTGCGACAGGGCGCGCACCAGTTCGGCATCGGCGCCGCCGATCGCGGCCAGCTTGTCCAGGCCGTCGCGGTTCATCTCGACGCGGGTGGTCACGTCCAGGCCGATTGCGGTGACCGGCCAGTGGGCGGTGAACACGATGTCGGCCGCTTCCGCGTCGCCCCAGATGTTGGCCTCGGCCGCCGGGGTGATGTTGCCGTTGACGTGGAACGCACCGCCCATCAGTACCACGCCACGCACCAGGCCGGCGATGTCCGGGGCCTGCTGCAGGGCCAGCGCCAGGTTGGTCATGCGGCCGACCGCCACCAGGGTCACTTCGCCCGGATGGGCGCGCACCAGGTCGATGATCAGCTGGTGGGCAGGACGGCCGTCGGCGGTTGCATCCAGCGTTTCCGGCACCGGGTGGTTGCCCAGGCCGTTGTGGCCATGGATGTGCACCGGCCAGGCTTCCGGGGTGGCTTCGGGCTGCAGCGGGCCTTCGGCGCCGCGCGCGACCGGCGCGGACAGGCCCCAGGCCTGCTTCAGGTACAGCGCGTTGTGGGTGGTCGACTCCACCGAGGCATTGCCGAAGGTGGTGGTGACGCCGATCAGGTCGATCTGCGGGTGCTTGTGCAGGTACAGCAGCGCCAGCGCGTCGTCGACGCCCGGGTCGGTATCGAAAATGACTTTCAGCATGTTGTTGTTCTTCTTCTTCCGTCTGGTGCAGGGGGGCCGGCGGCCCTGAGGGCAGGCCGGCGCGCCCCACATTGTCCCATCTTCATGACAGGCAGGGCGAACCGGCGGCGGTGGTATCGTCTGCGGGCCCGAACCCGTCGCAAGGAGCTGCGCCATGCTGGCTGTGACCCTCGTCCTGATTGCCCTGGTGCTGGGGCTGAACCTGGTGGCCAGCTTCGTGGTGCTGGGCCGCGACGACCTTCCCGCCAGCAGCCGCGCCGGACAGCTGCTGGTGGTGTGGCTGCTGCCACTGGTCGGCGCGATCGTGTGCATGGCGATGGCCACCGCCGATGGTTCGCCCGCGCGCGCCGATGGCAGCGGCGGTGGACCGGCCGATTTCTCCGGGGGCTATTCCGGGGACAGCAACAGCCACCACAGCTACAGCAGTTCCGACTGCAGCAGTGGCGACAGCGGTGGGGGCGGAGACGGCGGCAGCTGCGGCGGCGGCGATTGAGGAGAGATTCCAGGTTGCCGGCCAGCGGCCGGCACTACCCGGACGTGACCTATCGAGGTTGCCGGCCAGCGGTCGGCACTACCGTGACCGGGCCTCGCCGGGGTAGTGCCGGCCGCTGGCCGGCAATCCCATGAGCTCAGCTTCCGCCTTCGGTCGGCAACGGCGCAGGCACGTTCAACAATCCGCCATTGGCCACATACGCAGCCAAGGCCTGGCCCTGGCTGAGCAGGTGGCGTTCCATCGTGCGTTCGGCGGCGGCAGCATCGCGCTGGCGGAAGCAGTCCATCAGTTCGCGGTGTTCGGCCAGCGACTGCGCGGTGCGGCCCGGCGCCAGCAGCTGGCGGCCGCGATGCATTTTCAGGATGCGGTGCAGGTCGTGGGTGATGCGGATCAGCCACGGGTTGCCGGCGTAATGCTGCACCGTCTCGTGGATGAGGTAGTTGTTGCGGTAGTACTCGGCGATGTTGCCCTCGGCGGCGGCCGCTTCCATCGCCGCGTGCAGGTCTTCCAGCTGCTGCACGCCGGCGTCGTCGATGTGCTTGACCGCTTCATGCGCACATCGGCCTTCCAGCATCGCCATCACCGGGAACAGCTGGTTGAGGTCTTCCAGGGTAAGCCGGGTTACCCGTGCGCCGCGGCCGGCATCGATCTGCACCAGGCCTTCGGCGGCGAGCAGCTTCAATGCTTCGCGCAGGGGCGTACGGCTGATGGCCAGTTCCTCGCACAGCGCCGGTTCGTCGATCCACTCGCCCGGCGGCAGGCGGTAGTCGTAGATCCGCTCGCGCACGTGTTCGGCCACCTCCTCATACAGAGGGGCGCGCTTCTTCGGAGGACGCGGAGCGGGAGCGATGGCCATGCGGAAAGTGTAACGCCAGGTAGTGCCGGCCGCTGGCCGGCAACCCGTGATCGTTCGACGGATGCACGAGGTTGCCGGCCAGCGACCGGTACTACCGCAGGCATTTACATCCAGCCCGGCACCACGAACACCAGCCACGCCAGCAGCGGGCCGAATGCCACCACCAGGCCGCTGTAGACCAGGAAGCGGCGGAACAGCGTTTCGCGTTCTTCCTTCGCGGCCGAGGCCACCACCAGTGCGCCGTTGGTCGAGAACGGACTGACATCGACGATGGTGGAGGACACCGCCAGCGCGCAGATCACGCCTGCGGCACTGAGATGGCCCTGCATCAGGAATGGCACGGCCAGCGGAATGGTGGCGCCCAGCACCGCCGCCGACGAGGCGAATGCGGAGACGATGCCGCCCACGTAGCAGACCAGCAGCGCGCCCAGCAGCGGGATGCCGATGCTGGAGACGCCGTGGCCGATGAAGTCCACGGCACCGGCATGTTCCAGCACGCCGATGTAGGTGACCACGCCGCAGATCAGCAGCACGGTGGACCAGCTGATGCCGTCCACCGCACCCTTCTGGCTCTGCGGCGACAGCAGGGCCAGCACCACCGCAACGGTGATCGAGACCAGGCCGACGTTGAGGTTGTAGATCAGCGCGGCCACACCCAGGCCGAGCAGGCCGATCAGGGTGAACAGCCGCTCGCGCGTCAGGCCCACCGCATCCAGGGCCACCGGATCGTTGGACAGGGTGCCACCACCGGCTGCGACCAGGGCACCGTGGCCTTCGATGGCGAACTGCCGCGATGAAGCCTGCGGGCCACCGGCCATCGCCAGCTCCGCGGTGCCCACCGTGCCCGCCGCAGTGATCGAACCACGACGCAGCAGCGCGATGCCGCCGAAGGCGAAGAAGCAGATCGTGGCCATCATGAAGTTGAAGCCGAGGCTGGTCAGGAACACCGCCATTTCGGTGACTTCCAGCCCGGCCTTCTGCACCACGCCGTTGGTGATGCTGCCGTACACGCTGATCGGCGAGAAGCCACCCGCCTGCGCGCCATGGATCACCAGCAGGCCCATCATCAGCGGATTGATGTTGTACTGCTTGGCAAAGCGCAGCGCGACCGGGCCGATGATCGCAACCGCGGCCGGGCCCAGCGCACCGAAGGCGGTCAGCACGGCGGTGATCACGAACATCACCCACGGGATGGCCACGATATGGCCGCGTACCGCTTTCACCGCCCAGTGCACCAGCAGGTCGATGGTGCCGTTCTTCTGCGCGATGGCGAACAGATAGGTGATGCCGACCAGGGTCAGGAACAGGTCACCCGGGAAGCCGGCGAGCACCTCCTTGCCCCCCATGTCGACCCAGAGCCCGCCGACGATGAAGGCCAGTGCGAAGGCGACGGCGCCCATGTTGATCGGCATCGCGGTGGCGACGATGAACATGATCACCAGACCGATGATCGTTGCAATTTGTGGAGTCATGCGCCCTCCCAGACACCTGATTCGCGTGTTGCACGGATGGAAGCCCGCCATCCCGGGGTATGGCCTGTTACGTACTGCGCGTTACGTACTGCTCAAACCCGTTACTGCAGCCGCTGCAGCGCGCTGCGGACCCACGCCGCCGCGCCGTCCAGGCTCTGGAATTCCTCGATCGCGCGTACCTCGCAGCACGGATAGGCCGGCGCGATCATGCGTGCCAGTGCGTTGCCAGGGCCCAGTTGCAGGAACACGCGCGCGCCGCGCTCGAAGGCCTGGCGCATCACCTGTGCCCATTCGATGGTCTGTGCCAGCTGCGCGGACAGCGTGTGCACCACCGCTGCGGTGTCGCGCACCGGCCGTGCGTCGATGCCGGCCAGCAGCGGCAGGCACGGCGCGTGCAACATGGTGGCCTGCAGTGCGGCAGCAAACGGTGCGGCCGCCGCCGACAGCAGTGGCGTATGCGCCGGCACATGTACCGGCAGCACGCGCACCTCGGCACCCTGTGCGTGCGCGGCAGCGGCCAGCGCACGCAGTGCCGGCAGCGTGCCGCCGACGATGAAATGATCTGTGCCGTTGGCGATCGCCACGTGCGTGCCGTGGATTTCGCACAATGTCTGCACCGTCTGTCGATCCAGCCCCAGCATCGCCTGCATTCCGGCATCGACCGGACTGGCGGCGTCCATGAATCGTGCACGCTGCGCCGACAGGGACAGGCAGGTGGTCACGTTGAAACTGTCGGCGATGGCATGTGCCGCCAGTTCGCCAATGCTGTACCCGGCCACCACGATCGGGTCTGGCACGGCGCCGCGCAGGGCATGCCAGTGCGCGATGCTGGCGGCGCACAGCAGCGGCTGCGCCTGTGCGTTGTCGAAGCGGTCGTCGTCGGCCGCGGCCGCGAACACATCGCGCCCCAGCGCGTCGCTCGCCGCATCCAGTACCGCGCGTGCAGCGGCCATGCCGCGCACATGGTCGAACATCGCCGGATGCTGCGCACCCTGGCCGGGGCAGAGCAGGGCCAGGCTCATGCGCCCTCCTGCTGAAGCAGGAACCAGGCGCAGGCCAGCAGATCGGCACTGCCACCCGGGCTGAGCCGACGCCTCACGAACGCATCGCCGAGGGACTGCAGGCGCATGCGCCAGTCCGGCGCGAAGGCGCCACCCGCGGAAAGGAATGTGGCCGCTTGTTGTTGCGCCCAGCGCAGGCCCTCGGTACCGCCGCGATGCAGCAGGTTCAGATCGTCCACCTGTGCCACCAGCTGCATCAGCGTCTGGCACAACGCGGCGTCGCGCGGCAGGCCGCTGTCCAGCGCATGGCGCAGGGCAGGCAGGGCCAGCTCGCGCAGCACCGGGTAGCCGGCGGCAGCCTGTTCGCGTACGCCGCAGACCCCATGACGCGCACGTGCGCGCTGTCCCGGGCTGTGCGGGTCCAGCGGCGCAGCGATGAGTGCGTCATTCCACTGCTGAACCGCCAGGCACACATGCGCGCCCGACACGGCATGGCCATGCACGCGCCTGCGCTCAGCGGCGGCGGCCACCAGCAGGCCAAGGCTGAAGATCGCACCGCGATGGGTGTTGATGCCGGCGGTGGCGACCAGCATGGCCGCTTCAGCGGCAATACCGTGATCGCGCAGCACCGTGAAGGGGGCGCCGGCGGCACCGGCCCTGGCCACCGCCGTGAAGTAGTGGCGCAGGGCGAAAAGACTGCGCAGGAGGGTGCCGGCATCCATGTCGTCATGGCTGCCGCTGTCGAACGGGGTGACCAGGCCCGGCTTCGGGGCGCACGCCAGCTCGGCGTGCAGGCTGGCAATGGCCAGCCGTCCCAGGCGTGCGCTGTCGACCACCGCGTCGCGTGCCGGCAACGGCTTCGGGGCGGCGATCATGCGATCGCCTCGCGCGTGGCGAACAGTGCATCACGCGCTTCCAATGCGGCTCCATCAAGGCGTTTCACCAGTACCTGGCGACTGCGGCCGGCAAGTTCGCGCCAGTTCACTGCGCCACCATCGGGCAGGCACAGCTCGCCATCAAGGCGATGCGGATGGCGGGTCTGCCATGCCAGCAACTGCGCGATCAGCGCCTCGGCCTGCGCGGCATCGGTCACCTGCCACAGCAGGTCGATGTCCGAACGCTCATGTACATAGGGCAGGGCGGTCAGCCATTGCCAGGCGAAGGCGCCGAACACACGGGCCGGGGCCAGTGCCTGCAGGTCGTGGAGTGATTCCTGCCACGGCTGTGGAACACCTGCGTCGCCTGCTGCCAGCAGCTCGCTCAACGCCGGCGGAGCGCGCATGTGCGCGACGTCGCACAGCGGTACGCGCAACGACAGGCGCTGCTTGCCTTCGGCCGGTGGCAACGGAACGCCCAATCGCAGGCGCGTATCGGCATCATCCGCGGCACGACGCGCCGCCACTGCAGGGAAACCCTGCGCGAACCAGGCGGCAAGACGCGGCTCGTGCGCGGGCAGGTCGGCCCGCCAATCGGCATCGGCCGACAGCCAGACCAGCGTGTGCCGGGCCGGCCGCTCAGGCATTGCCTTGGCTCACAGCAGTGGCTACCTGCGCAGCCAGCGTGCGGCCACCCCGTTCGGCGCCCAGTGCGGCGCGATGGTCACCGTCGACGGCTGCACGCAGTGCTTCAAGCAGGTGATGCGCCAGATCGCCATCCCACAGCGATTGCACTGCGCCCATCGCCACGTAGTTCTCCACGCCCGGTGCGAACACCGGCGAGGCCAGGCTGAGCGCCTGCAGTTTTTCCAACGGTTGCTTGGTCACCCGTGCCATCGCGCGCAGATCCATCACCCGCACCTGCGCATCGGGCAGGGCATGGATGAGGTCGGCCATCAGCCCGAACGACAGGAAGCCGCCACTGACCGATTCGCCGTAGACCAGCGTGACCAGGCGCGCGCCACGGCGGCGGGCCAGGTCCAGGGTCTGTGCGAGGTGGGCGAAGTAGCCGTTGATGCCCAGCAGCTCATCGCGGCGCGCCAGCCGCTGGCCGGCGGTATCGACCAGCATCACGATGGGACGTTGCGGATGTGCAGCGGTGCTCGCAAGCACGGTGTCGGCCAGCACCAGCGCGTGGTCCACACCGACTTCGATCCTGTCGGTGGTGCCGATCACCGTCACCTCGCCGTCGTCGGTAGTCGCCGTTCCGGTCAGTACCGAGTCGTTCACCGCGATCGTATGGCCACGCGGGAAAAGCGCATCCAGCAGCGTATTCAATGGCAGGCTCATGGCAGGCTCCGGTACGCGGTGGCGGCAAGGAAGGCATCGGTTTCCAGCAGCGCCAGACGTTCTGGATCCGCAATGCCCTGGCGCGTCCAGATCTGCAGGCCATCGTTGCAGTCGCCCCACGCCTGCACGCGCGCCTTCAACGCGGCGTGGCGTGCCTGCAGCGCGGCCAGTGCCGCGTCGGGGTCGGCACTGGCGGTGTCAGGCTGCAGCGCATCAAAGGCGGCCTCGGCGAATGAGCTGATCGCATCGGGCACCAGCACCTGCGCCTGGTCGATCAGGTAGCGGTGCTTGCCACCGGTCACCCGCCACACCAATGCGCGGTCGCGCGAATCGAATTCCTCCACGCCGCGCACGGTCTCGATCACTTCGGGGCCGGACAGCGACAGCCGTCCTTCCTCGGACATGATCACCGTGCTGCAGCAGCGGGCGACGATGCCCATGCCACCGAAGGCGCCGTTGCCGCTGCCGATCAGCGCCACCACCGGTACCCCGGCGGCACGCGCGCCGAGCGTGGCGCGCATGATTTCGGAAATCGCGATCAATCCCGCATTGGCTTCATGCAGGCGCACACCGCCGGTATCGAGCAGCAGCAGCACGCCATCGGGATGGGTGTCCGCCGCGCGGCGCAGCAGGCCGGTCAACTTGGCGCCATGCACCTCGCCCACGCCGCCGCCCATGAATTCACCCTGCTGCGCGGCCACCAGCACGCGCTTGCCACGCAGGCGTCCCTCGCCGACGACGATGCCATCGTCGAACGCGGCAGGCTGGTCCAGCTGCGCCAGATGCGGGCTGATGGCGCGCCGGGCTGGGCCGAGAAATTCGCGGAACGATCCTGCATCAATCAGTCCCGCGATGCGCGCGCGGGCATCGGCTTCGTAGTAGCTGGTGCGCTGTGCGAGCGTCATGGCTGGCCTCCGGCAAGCAGGGTCTCGACGGCCTGGTCCAGGCGCAGGCTGACCACCGCCGGTGTGGCGCCGGCATCGTTGATCGACACGCGTACATCGCGCAGGGGATGACGCTGTGCGAAGTCGGTGATCACTGCCTGCCATACCGTGCCGAAGCCACGTGCAGCGGTGATGATGCGCACGGTCATCGCACCGTCCAGCTCGGCCGGCTCCAGCAGGATTTCCAGGTTGCCCGAGGCCAGTACGCCCACCAGCACCGCATCGGTGGGGAAGCACACGGGCGTCGTGCCATTGAATCGATAGTCGAGGGTTTCCATGGCGTGGCCCTTACCAGTTGCGGAAGCGCTTGGGCGGGTCATATAGACCGCCGGACCAGCGCACCAGGTCTTTCACCGAACGCGCGGCAAGAAGATCGCGGCTGGCATCGCGCACGTTGATGCCGAGATCGTCCGGGCGGCGAATCACTCCGCGGTCGCGCAGGTTTTCCACCATGGCGCGGTCCCGTCCCCTGCCCACGGCGGTATAGCCGGCCACGCCGCGGATCGCCTGCTCGCGTTCCTCCGGGCTGCGGCACAGCAGCAGGTTGGCGATGCCTTCCTCGGTCAGCACATGGCTGACGTCGTCGCCGTAGATCATCACCGGCGGCAGCGGCATGCTCGCGCGCTCGGCCAGGTCCCAGGCATCGAGGCGGTCGACGAAGGCCGGCGCCATGTGCTCGCGGAAGGTTTCCACCATCTGCACTACCAGTTTGCGCCCGCGTGGCATCTCGCCGGGCCGCGCGGCCTGCTGGCCCGCCTTGATCCAGGCGTCGCTGGCGTGGCGGCGGCCGCGTGCATCCGACCCCATGTTGGGTGCACCGCCAAAGCCGGCGATGCGGTCGCGCGTTGCGGTGGAGCTGTTGCCCTGCAGGTCGATCTGCAGGGTGGAGCCGATGAACATGTCGCAGGCATACAGCCCTGCGGTCTGCGAGAACGCGCGGTTGGAGCGCATCGAACCATCGGCGCCGGTGAAGAACACATCACCGCGCGCGGCGATGTACTTCTCCATGCCGAGTTCCGAGCCAAACGAGTGCACCGATCTGACAAAACCCGATTCGATGGCTGGAATCAGCGCCGGGTGCGGGTTGAGCGCCCAGTGCTGGCAGATCTTTCCCTTCAGCCCCAGCGACTCGGCGTAGGTCGGCAGCAGCAGTTCGATTGCTGCGGTATCGAAACCGATGCCATGGTTGAGCCGGTTCACCCCGTACTCGGCGTAGATGCCCTTGATCGCCATCATCGCCATCAGCACCTGGATCTCGGAGATCTGCGCCGGATCGCGGGTGAACAGCGGTTCGATATGGTTCGGGCGCGGCGCCTGCACCACGAAGTTGACCCAGTCGGCAGGAATATCGACGCGGGGGAGGGTGTCGACGATCTCGTTGACCTGGGCGATGACGATGCCGCCACCGAATGCGGTGGCCTCCACGATCACCGGCGTGTCTTCGGTGTTGGGGCCGGTGTAGAGATTGCCGTGGCGGTCGGCAGCCTGCGCCGCGACCAGTGCCACACGCGGAGTGAGGTCGATGAAGTAGCGGCCGAACAGTTCCAGGTAGGTGTGGATGGCACCGATCTGGATGCGCCCTTCGGCCACCAGGCTGGCCAGCCGCACCGACTGCGGCCCGGAGAAGGAGAAGTCCAGCCTGGAGGCGATGCCGCGTTCGAACACATCCAGGTGCGAGGGCAGCGACAGCACCGACTGCACCATGTGCAGGTCATGCACCCGTGCCGGGTCGAGGTCGGCCAGCGTCTGGGCGAGGAAGTCGGCCTGCTTCTGGTTGTTGCCTTCCAGGCAGACCTTGTCGCCCGGCTCCAGCAGCGCGTGCAGCAGCTCGGCGACATCGCCGGCCGCCACCTCGTGGCCCCTGGCCCATGGCGCGGCGCGTTCCAGCCGCGCCTGGCGGCCCCGCTCCAGCGTGTCCCAACTCGGGTTCATCGACGGACTTCCGAATGGCGTTGGAATAATTACGCCATAATTACGGAAGGGTGTGCAACCCGCAGTGCAGCAAAGAAAAGGCCCGCGCGAAGGCGGGCCCATTCAGGTGGGGCACGACCGTGGGTCGTGGCGGAGCGTCAGAAGCGTGCCGACCAACGGTCGGCACCCACCCAAACAGTGGGCACCCCCCCAATGGTCGGCACCCACCCAAACAGTGGGCACCCCCCCAACGGTCGGCACCCACCCAAACAGTGGGCCCCCCCCCAACGGTCGGCACCCACCCCAACAGTGGGCACCCCCCCCAATGGTCGGCACCCACCGTTCCCGGGGTGCTCAGAACTTCCAGCGCAGGCTGGCCGCCACGAAGCGCGGTTCGCCGTAGTTGTTGTAGTCCAGGTTGGCCCAGTAGGTCTTGTCCAGCGCGTTGCGCACGCTCAGCGTCGCCGTCCAGTTGTCGCTGATGCGGTAGTTGGCGTTGAACTGCACCAGCGCATACGCCGGCTGGTTCACCGTCACCGTGCCGCCCAGCGGGTAGGGGATGTTGTAGCCCTGCACCTTGCTCTGCCACTGCACGCCACCGCCGATGCTCAGGCGTTCCAGCGCGCCGCGCAGCTGCAGCTGGGTGTTGAGCTGCAGCAGGTTTTCGGCCGGATTGGCGTACAGCAGGTCGGTGGCCGCGCGGGTCACCTTGACGTGGGTATAGCCGGCATTGACCGTCCAGCCCGGCAGGATCTCGCCGTTGACGTCCACTTCCCAGCCGCGCGCCTTGGTGCCGTTGACGCCGATGTAGGCCGAGCTGCCGTCGCTGAGTGAGCCTTCCGGCACGCTCATGTCGCGCACTGCGTAGTTGTCCTGCTTGGCTTCGAACACCGCCGCGTTGGCCGTCAGGCGACCGTCGAACCACTGCGTCTTCAGGCCCGCTTCCAGGTTGGAGCCCTGCACCGGCGCCAGCAGGTTTTCGTTGCGGTCCTTGTAGTTCTGCGGGTTGAAGATCTCGGTGTAGCTGGCATAGGCCGCTACGTTCGGGGTGATGTCGTACACCAGGCCCACGTACGGGGTGACTTCATCGCTCACCTTGTATGCGCCGCTGGTGGCGGTGTAAGCGCCGGCCGCGTTGTAGGCGCGGGTCTGGGTCTGCCAGCGGCTCAGGCGTGCGCCGGCGATCAGCGCCAGCGGATCGGCCAGGCGCAGGCGGGTGGCCAGGTAGAAACCGCTCTGCGTGGTCTTGGCCACGCGGCGTGCGCCGGTGAGGGTGTAGGTCACTTCGGAGATGTCGCCATCCCAGGTGTGCACGTTGGGAATGTAGTAGCAGCGCTCGCTGCCGCAACGAGCCCAGTCACGCGGGTAGTTCAGCGCCAGGGTGTTGGTGGTGCCTTCCAGGTCGGCCCACTGCGCGCCCACGGTCACGTCGTGCTGCTGGCCCCACAGGTTGAAGGTGCCGGTCAGGTAGGCGTCGACGTTGCGGCGGGTGTCTTCCGAATCGCCGGCGGCGGTGCGCAGGTAGATGCCCGCGCCGGTCACCGGGTCGGGATTGCCAGTGCCGTACAGGCGCATGTTCTGCACGTTGCCACGGGTATGGGCGGTGTTGATCTTCAGCAGCCAGTTGTCACCGAAGCGCTGCTCCAGGTTGGCGAACACCGTGCTGGTCTCGCGCTGCCAGTAGCTCCACTTCGGTGCCAGGTTGGTCGAGCGCGGCAGATGTGCGAAGTTGCCCTGGCTGTCGAAGAACGGCACGGTGCCCCAGGTCGAGCCCACCGGGTTGTTGTCCTGGGTCTGGTAGCCGACGGTCACCGTGGTGCTGTCGGTCACATCGCCTTCCAGCACGGCCATGCCGGCCATCTTGTTCTCTTTGTAGCGGTCGTAATAGAAATCACGATCGGTGTAGGCGGCGACCACGCGGCTGCGGAAGCGGCCGTCGGCGGTCAGTGGTGCGGTCACGTCCGCTTCCATGCGGCGGTAGTCCCAGCTGCCGGCGCTGACCGAGAACGAAGCGTCGAACTCCTTGCCCGGGCGCTTGCGCAGCAGGTTCACCGTGGCCGACGGCACACCCGCGCCGCTGAGCAGGCCGTTGGCGCCGCGGATCACTTCCACCCGGTCATAGAAGGCGGTGTCGTATTCCTGGTTGGTCGAGCCGCTGTAGGTGGGAATGCCATCCACCTGGAAATCGGTGATGGCAAAACCACGCGCGTAGTACAGCGGACGCTGGGTGTCATAGAAGGACACGCTGACGCCGGTGACATTGCGCATCACGTCGTTGAGGCTGAACAACGATTCGTCCTGCAGGCGCTGCAGGCCGATCACCGTGGACGACTGCGGCGTTTCCTGCAGGGTGATCGGCAGGCGGGTAGTGCTCGATGGCGGCGCGGACTGCTCGGCGCGCACGCTCACCCGGTCCAGGGTCTTGGCGTCGGAGACATCGGCAGCGACCTCGGCCAATGCCGACGGCACAACCAGGGTGAGGCAGGACAACAGTGCAGCGGGCAGCAGCGCACGGCGGGGCAGGCGGTTGGAGAAACTCTGGGTCATGGCGGGCTCGAAGCGTGGAGGCGGGGAAGGGGCGGCAACAGTCGTCCAGCACCCGGCGGCGGCTTCGGGCACATCAGGTCCATCCGTGAGGGCGCGGTCACTGCGCAGGATGCAAATGTAAATAATTCTTAACAACATTACAATTCTCGTCATCGCGCAGGGGCTTTCAGGCGGGCAGCAAGCGTCAGGACGTGTCGGATCCCATTGCCGCAGGCGCTGGGCTCTGACCCTGCGAGCGGCCTCCCGGAACGGGTCAGAGCGCTCCCGTGCGGAAGAAATTCGATCCGTCGCCGCGCGCAAACGCAGACGGCCACCCGAAGGTGGCCGTCCGCAGGCATCCGCCAAGTGCAGGCTTACAGCGCCTGCAGCTCTTCGTTGGCGTTGCGCTTTTCCTTGGCCGGGGCCGGCGCGGCCGTCGGTGCCAGTGCTGGCGTCGTACCTGCTTCCACCGGAACCTCCAGGTAGGGCAGGTGCAGGGTCTGGCTGGTCAACGTGCGGATCTCGTTGGTCAGCGCGGCACTTTCGTTGAGCTTGCGGCCGTACGACGGCACGATCTCGCGCAGGCGGGCTTCCCAACCGGCCTTCATCTGTTCCGGGAAGGCCTTGGCCATCAGGTCCAGCATGATCGGCGGCGAGGTCGAAGCGCCCGGCGAGGCACCCAGCAGCGCAGCGAGGGTGTGGTCCTTGTCGGTCACGATCTCGGTACCGAACTGCAGCACCGCGCCCTTCAGCGGATCACGCTTGATGATCTGCACGCGCTGGCCGGCAGTGATCAGCTTCCAGTCGCCCGGCTTGGCATTGGGAAAGTACTTGACCAGTTCGGCCTGGCGATCGGCATCGTTCAGGCGTGCCTGGCCCATCAGGTACTGCACCAGGTCCAGGTTGTCCTTGCCCACTTCCAGCATCGGGCCGACGTTGTTGTGGTTGACCGAGGAATACAGGTCCCACCACGAGCCGTGCTTGAGGAACTTGGTGCTGTACAGCGCGAACGGCCCGAACAGGACCACCGGCTTGCCATCCAGCTTGCGCGCATCCAGGTGCGGCACCGACATCGGCGGCGAACCGGTCTCGGCCATGCCATAGGCCTTCACGCCATGGCGCGAGGTGACGTCCTGGCCCTGGAAGGCCAGGAACTGGCCGCCCACCGGGAAGCCGGCGTAGTCCTTCGATTCCGGGATGCCCGACATCTGCAGCAGCTTCAGCGCGGCGCCACCGGCACCGATGAACACGAAGCGGGCGTGGGTGGTCGATTCGGTGCCGGCCTTGAGGTCCTTCACCGTCACGTTCCAGCTCTTGTCCGCGTTCTGCCGCAGCGCGCTGACCTCGTGGTTGAGGTGCAGACCGAAGTTCGGGCTGTGCTGCAGGCCGGCGGTCAGCTGGCGGGTGATGACGCCGAAGTTGACGTCGGTGCCCAGCGGCATCCACGTTGCGGCAACCTTCTGCTTCGGGTCGCGGCCTTCCATCAGCAGCGGTGCCCACTGCTTGATCTGCGCCGGGTCCTCGGAGTACTGCATGCCGTAGAACAGCGGGTTCTTCACCAGCGCCTGCTGGCGCTTGTGCAGGTAGGCGATGTTGTCATCGCCCCAGACGAAGCTCATGTGCGGGGTCGGGTTGATGAAGTCGCTGGGCTGGCTCAGCCGCCCTTCCTTCACCTGGTGCGACCAGAACTGGCGCGAGACTTCGAACGATTCGGCGATGCCGACCGCGCGCTTGGTCTCGATGCTGCCATCGGGCAGTTCCGGGGTGTAGTTCAGTTCGGCGAATGCCGAGTGGCCGGTGCCGGCGTTGTTCCAGCCGTCCGAGCTTTCACCGGCGACGCCGTCGAGACGCTCGTAGACCTGGATGTTCCAGTCCGGCTGCAGTTCCTGCAGGTAGGTGGCCAGGGTGATGCTCATGATGCCGGCGCCGACCAGCACGACATCGACGGGCTTGTCGTTGTTCGCGGCGGGCACCGAGCGCTGGGTCAGCGGCCAGTACAGGAACAGCGCGGCCACCAGCAACAGCAGCACGAGCAGGGCGAGCAGGGCCTTGCCAAATTTCTTCATGGGGGCGGGATCGTTGGCGGGGAAGGGGGTCAGGATGCGCAAGAAACAGGGAAAGAGCGTGAAGAAACAACGCCTTGCAGCATTCCTGTGGCAATTTTAACCGCTTCCGGTCCGATTTTGATGCAACGCAGCATCCGACGGCTCGCGGCACCCTCACCCGGTAGCGCCGGGCCATGCCCGGCGATGCCCTCGATCACGCCAGCTCAAGGATCTCGTCACCGGCCTCATCGATCTTGCCGGTCGCCTTCCAGCCCAGGTGACGGTAGAAGCCATGGGAACGCGAGCGTGGGTCGGCCGAGCAGGCCAGGAACAGGCGGCTGTGGCCGGCCTCGCGGCTCAGGCTGACCACGTCCTGCAGCAGTTGCCGGCCGATGCCACGGTTCTCGAATTCCGGCAGCAGGGCCAGCACCAGCACCTCGCCGCTTTCGCGGTCGGCAAAGCAGTAACCGGCCATCCGTTGGCCCTCCCAGGCGACGCGGCCAATCGAATCGCCATCGGCGATACCTGCGGCCCAGCTTTCTTCGGTGATGCCCAGCTCGGCCAGTTTCGCGGCACTGAAGGCGTTCTCGCGGGTGCGCCCGCGCAGGTCGATGCAGGCGGCGGCGTCATCGGGACGGGCATTGCGGTAGTGGATCGTCATCTGGGAAACCTGCGGTCGAATGGAACCGGGCGATTGTGGCCGACGCCCATGGAGATTGGATGGAGACCGGCGGCGCTCCTCACTCACTGCCGATGGTGAAGTATTCCGCCGCGAAGTAGAGCAGCTGGTAGGCCAGCGTTGCTGCGGCCAGCACCAACTGCGAACGCGCGCGGTGCAGGCGCCAGCCGAGCGCAGCGACGACGAGCATCAGGGCGGTATGCAGTGGGTAGGCCGTACCCAGCAGCCGCCATCGACTTTCACCCTTGATCGCGGTATCCACAAGATCCAGAAGCGTCAGTATCGCGATCACCCCGAAGATCCAGCGTCGACGCTGCATCAGGTAGTTGCCGTAACTTCCGTACTCGCGCAGGTCTTCGGGAAACAGCAGCGCGCACAGCAGGAACCAGGTGGCGCAGTAGGTGATCACGAACAGATAGGTTTCAAACGTCCAGCGGTGTACTTCAACCAGGCGGAACTCCCACCACCAGAAGGTCACCAGCGATACCAGCGTCCACACCACCCAGCACAGGTGCAGCGCCGAACAGCCACGCCGCTGCGGGTGTTCGATGATCTGCGCCAGCCCCTTCAACAGGGTGGTGATGGACAGGCCGAGGATGATCCCCATCACCACGCGGATATGCAGGAATACCGGTTCGGTTTCCATCGGTCGGCCCCATCGTCGGTTGCACCGATGCTTGCATGAAAAGGGGACGGAGGGGATCAAGCCGTTTATGCCACAAGCGACTTGATCCCCTCCATCCCCTCTTCAGCGCCTGCGCTGCACCAGTGCCGAGGCGGCGTCCAGCACCGCCCGGGTCAGCAGGGCCATCGTCTGCACGTCGCCCTTCCAGTGCTGCCAGTACAGCGGCACGTCTTCCCACGCGCGCTGCCGCACGTAGACCAGGCGCCCGGCGTCCAGATGGCGCTTGACCAGCGGCAGCGGGTTCATCGTCCAGCCCAGCCCGCCCAGATTGGCCTGCACGAAGGCGCGGGTGGAGGGAATCCACCACGTCGGCGCGGTGCTGGGCAGGTCGGCGCCGGCCATGCGCCGGGCAAAGCGCGACTGCATGTCGTCCTTGCGGTTGAACACCAGCACCGGTGCCTGCGCCAGCGCCTGTGCGGTCACGCCCTTGGCGAAGTGCTGCTCGCGGAACTCCGGCGTACAGGTGGCGGCGTAGCGGATGCTGCCCAGCGCGTGGATCTGGCAGCCCTGCACCGGCTCGTCCAGGGTGGTCACCGCCCCCAGCACAGTGCCCTGGCGCAGCAGTTCGACGGTGTGGTCCTGGTCCTCCACCCGCAGGTCCAGGGTAGTGCCGGTGCCCTGCGCGAACTGCTGGGCGGCCTGTGGGAACCAGGTCTCCAGGCTGTCGTGGTTCACCGCTACGGGGATGCTGGCCTGCGGCAGGTCCTCGTCGGCCAGGCCCATGCGGTGCAGGGCGTCGTGCTCCAGCAGGGCGGTCTGCTCGGCCAGCTGCACCAGCAACTGGCCCTCGGCAGTCGCGGTCGCAGGCGTGCCGCGCTTGACCAGCAGGCGGCCGATGCGGTCTTCCAGGGCCTTGACCCGCTGCGAGATGGCCGAGGGGGTGACGTTGAGCGACTGCGCGGCACGGTCGAAGCTGCCTTCGCGGATGACCGCAGCCAAGGCCCGCAGCTGGGCATGGTCGATTCGCATGGCGATTAAGCTCCGCTAATGTTGATTTAGTAAGTTTAGCTCGTCTTTTCTATGTTGCGGCGCGACAATGGCGCCCGTTCCGGTGCTGTCCGCCTTCGCGAGGCACCGCTCCCCCCCAAGCAAGACAAGGTAGTGAATCCCATGTTCTCGGTCATCTCCGCCAGCACCGGCCTTGGTGCCTGGTTCAGTGGTGCGGCTACCGGCATCGGCCTGTTTGCCGTGGTCGGCGCCCAGAGCGCCTTCATCCTGCGCCAGGGCATCCTGCGCAAGCACATCGTGCCGGTGGTCGCCACCTGCGCGGCCATCGATGCAATCTTCATCTTCGCCAGCGTGGCCGGCCTGCGCACGCTCACCACCGCGCTGCCGTGGCTGACCACCGCCGTCCTCTGGACCGGTGTGGCTTTCCTGGCGTGGTATGCGATGAAGTCGGCACGCCGTGCGATCGCCGGTGGCGGTGGCATGGGCGAAGCCGACAGCGATGACGGCAGTCGTCGCGCAGTGCTGATGGCGGCAGTCGGCTTCTCGCTGATCAATCCGCACTTCTGGCTGGACATGATGGTGATCGGCTCCATCGCCGAGAACTTCGGCAATGCACGCATGGCCTTCGCGGCCGGCGTGGTCACCGCCAGCTGCCTGTGGCTGACCGCGCAGGGCCTGGGCGCGCGCCTGCTGGCGCCGCTGTTCACCAAGCCCAGCACCTGGCGCGTGCTGGACGGCACCATCGCGGTGATCCTCAGCATCCTGGCCCTCACTCTGGCGGTGCGCGGGGTCCATTGACCCAGCGCACGCCCCCCGAACCCACGTCCTTACTCTCTCTCCAAGGTAGTGGCAACGACGGCACCGGCAACGGTGCCGTCGTTTTTTCTGCCCACTGGCGGCGCGGCCGCTTGCCTGCCTAGAATCGAGACCGCGGGCAGGGAGTCCGTTCTCAGGGGGAAGGATGCGCAGGATTGTGCTTGCCGCGCTGCTGTGCGCGGTGGTGGGCGGGACGTCGGCGGGTACCGGCGGGGTGGACCTGGACCGCTACCTGCGGCAGGAAGCATTCGCCGACATCAAGATTTCGCCGGGCGGCGAGTACGTGGCTGCCACGGTTCCGATCGAGGCGGGTACGGCGCTGGCGATCTACCGGATAGCCGACATGAAGATGGTCGGCACCTTCCGCCCACCCCGCAACAACCACGCCCATACCTTCGACTGGGTAAGCAATGAACGCCTGCTGGTGGGCATGGCGCAGAAGCTGGGTGGGCTGGATCGACCGGCGCCCACCGGCGAGCTGTTCGGCATCAACGCCAACGGCAAGGGGGGAGAACTGCTGGTCGGCTACCGCACCGCTGAAACCGGACTGGGCACCAACATCAAGGTCAAGCCTGCGGGAATGGTGGCGGCTTTCCTCACCGATGAGTTGAAGGACGACGATCGCAACGTGCTGGTGGCGGTCACTCCGTTCACCGACAACGCGGCCACCCAGATCGAACGCATGGACGTGAGCACCGGTCGCCGCAACGCGGTCGCGCGCGCGCCGATCGCGCAGGCCGCCTTCACTACCGACGCCCGGGGCGAAGTGCGCTTCGCTTACGGCGTCGGACCTGACCAGAAAAAGAAGCTGTATTACCGCGCCGGTGCCAGCAGCGAATGGGTACTGCTGCACGATGAGGCCTTGAACCCGCGCAACGAAGCGGCCATCGGCTTCTCGGCCGACGGCCGCCTGGCCTATCTGCAGGTGGAGCAGGCCGAAGGCCCCGACGTGATCGTCAGCTGGGACCCGCAGAGCAACGAGCGGCGAACGGTTCTGCGTGATGAGATCGCCGACCCTGCACGCATCATCCACCGCCCCGGTACGCAGGTGCCGGTGGGCGCGCTGTTCATGGGCACTACCCCACGCACGCGCTTCTTCGATGAGACCTCGGAGGATGCCCGGCTTTATCGCAGCCTGGAAACCGCGCTGGGTGCTCCGGTATACATCACCTCCAGCACCCGCAACGGCAGCACTGTCCTGGTGGAATCCTGGTCGGGCCGCAATCCGGGTGATTTCTACCTGTATGACACGCTGGGCAAGCGCGCCCGGCACCTGATCAGCCGCAGCGACTGGATCGACCCGGCGCAGAGTGCCGACGTACGCGCCATCACCTTGCAGGCCCGCGACGGCCGCCCCCTGCATGGGTTCCTTACCGTGCCACCGGGGGTGCCGATGCGCGCGCTACCGATGGTGGTGGTGCCGCATGGTGGCCCGATCGGGGTCCTGGACGATGGCACGTACTCCACCGAGACGCAGATGCTGGCGGCCGCCGGCTATGCCGTGCTGCAGGTGAATTTCCGTGGCTCGGCCGGTTACGGGCGCGCACATGCGCAGGCTGCGCGCAAACAGTGGGGCGCGGCGATGCAGGATGATGTGACCGATGCCACGCGCTGGGCCATCGAGCAGGGAATTGCCGACCGTGAGCGCATCTGCATCTATGGGGCCAGCTACGGCGCCTATGCGGCGCTGATGGGGACGGTGCGCGAGCCGGGTCTTTACCGCTGTGCGGCAGGTTACGTTGGCATCTACGACCTGCCCTTGATGTATGCGCGCGGGGATATCCAGAGTGACGAATCCGGGTTGATCTACCTGCGCGAGTGGCTGGGACGGCCCAAGGATCTTGTCGAACGCTCGCCGGTCAACCTGGCCGCGCAGGTTGGCGTGCCGGTGCTGCTGGCTGCCGGCCGCGAAGACCAGCGCGCACCGGTGGTGCATACCGAGCGGATGGAGGCGGCATTGAAGCAGGCCGGAACACCTGTGCAGGCCCTGTACTACAAGAACGAAGGGCATGGGCTGTACAACCTGGCCAACCAGCGCGACTACTACGGCCACCTGCTGGCGTTCCTGTCGCGCAGCCTGGGCGGAGCAACGGCACAGGTGACGGCCGCTGGCAAGGCAGAGAAGGCGCCCTGAGTCCGGCGATGGCGCCCTCGCCACTGGCGGAGCCATCGCGGGCCTGCCTAGAATCGGAGAATCTGGACAGGGTGTCCGGGCAGGGAGGGGGAAGGATGCGCAGGACTGTACTTGCCGCGCTGTTGTGCGCGGTGGTGGGCGGGACGTCGGCGGGTACCGGCGGGGTGGACCTGGAGAAGTACCTGAAACCGGAGTCGTTTTCCAACGTCAAGCTCTCGCCCGGCGGCGACTACGTTGCCGGCACCGTACCGCTGGACGATTCCACCGCGCTGGTCATCCTGCGCACGTCCGACCGCAAGCCTGCCGGCGTGTTCCGCCCGCAGGACAAGAACCACGCCAACACCTTTGAATGGGTGAGCAACGAGCGCCTGCTGGTCGGTCTGGCCGAGAAGCTTGGGGTACTGGATACGCCGCAGCCCACCGGTGAACTTTATGGGGTCAACGTCGATGGCAAGGGCGGGGAACTGCTGGTCGGCTACCGCGTGCAGGGGCGCGGGTTGGGCACGCGCATCCAGCCGAAGAAGGTGGAGGACGTCGCGGCCTTCCTCACCGACGAACTGGCGGGCGACGACCGCAATGTGCTGATCGCGGTATGGCCCTTCGCCGAGGACCCCTACACCCGGGTCGAGCGGCTTGACGTGGTCAGTGGGCGTCGCGTGCGCGTTTCCGGTTCACCCGTGCAGCGTGCCGATTTCACTACCGATCATCAGGGTGAAGTGCGCTTCGCCCACGGCGCAGCGTCGGACAACGTCAACAAGCTCTACTACCGCGCCGGGACCAATGCCCAGTGGTCGCTGGTCAATGACGAATCGCTGAGCCACCGGATAGAAACCGCAATCGGCTTCTCCGAAGATGGCGCGCTGGCCTATCTGCAGGTCGAGCAGCCCACCGGGCCCGATGCCATCGTCAGCTGGAACCCGCAGACCGGCCAGCGGCGCGAGGTACTGCGCGATGGCGTGGTCGATCCCTACGCGATCATCTTCCGCCCGGGCACCCGCGTGCCGGTGGGCGCGCTGTTTGCCGGCGATGCACCGCGCACGCGGTTCTTCGATGAGAAGGGCGTCGATGCCCGTCAGTACCGCAGCCTTGAGGCGGCGTTCGGCGGCCCGGTGTTCATCACCTCCAGTACCCGCGATGGCGGCAAGGTGGTGGTGCAGACGTGGTCGGGCAGCAACCCCGGGGATTTCTACCTGTTCGACACCCGCGCAAAGGCGGCCGAGCATCTGCTCAGCCGCAGCGAATGGATCGACCCGAAACTGGCCGCCACCGTGCGTCCGTTCTCGCTGAAGGCGCGCGACGGACTGCCGCTGCACGGCTTCCTGACCCTGCCGCCGGGCAGCGAAGGGCGCAATCTGCCGTTGGTCGTGCTGCCGCACGGTGGCCCCTTCGGCGTATTCGATGAGGGCAGCTACAGCAACGAGCCGCAGATGCTGGCAGCAGCAGGGTATGCCGTGTTGCAGGTCAACTTCCGTGGTTCGGCCAACTATGGCCGCGCGTTCACCCAGGCGGGTGCGAAGCAGTGGGGCGCGGCCATGCAGGACGATGTGACCGACGCCACCCGCTGGGCCATCGCAGAGGGCATCGCCGACAGCAACCGCATCTGCATCTATGGGGCCAGCTACGGTGCGTATGCCGCGATGATGGGGCCGATCCGCGAACCCGGGCTGTACCAGTGCGCGGCCGGCTACGTCGGTGTGTACGACCTGCCGCTGATGTTCAGTGGTGAGGCACAGTTGAGCGATTCGGCCATGGCCTGGCAGCGTGAATGGGTAGGCGATCCGAAGACCCTGGGAGCCCGCTCGCCGGTGAACCTGGCCGCGCAGCTGAAAGTGCCGGTGTTCCTGGCCGCTGGCGGCGAAGACACGCGTGCGCCGATCAAGCACACCGAGCGCATGGAGGCAGCGCTGAAGGCGGCCGGCTCACCGGTGGAGAGCCTGTACTACCGCACCGAAGGGCACGGTTTCCACCGGCCTGAGCACCAGCGCGAGTACTACAGCAGGCTGCTGGCCTTCCTGTCACGCAGCCTGGGCGGCAGCACCGCCAGCACCAGCGCGACCGCAGGCGCCGACAAGGCGCCGTAAGGCAGGCGAGCCGCGCGCCGCGGACCCGGTGCCGGGCAGGGGGATGCCCGGCTTCAAGGAGAACGTGATGAAGCATGCAACGGTGCTGGCTGCATTGATGGCCATCTGCGGCGTGGGTGGGGTTGAGGCTGCGGAGGTTTCGCTGGACGGCTACGTGCGCCGCGCGGAGTTCAATGACATCCAGCTCTCGCCCACCGGCGAGTACCTGGCCATGACCTTGCCGCTGGACGGCGCGACCGCCGTGGCGGTGCTGCGTACCGACACGATGGAACTGGTCGGCAATTTCCGGCCGCCACGCAACAATCATGCCGCCGAGGTCGACTGGGTGAGTGATAACCGCCTGCTCATCGGCCTGGCCGAGAAATGGGGGCCACTGGACCAGCCACGACCGACCGGCGAACTGTATGCCATCGATGCCAATGGCAAGCGTGGTGATCTGCTGGTCGGTTATCGTGCGCGCCCGGACGAGCCCGGCTTCGTGACCGGACGGGTGGCCGAGCAGGTGGCTGCATTCCTGGCCGATCCGCTGGCTGCCGACGAGCGCAACGTGCTGATCTCGCTGTGGCCATTTGCCAACGACACCAATACGCGGTTGGAACGGATGGATGTCATCACCGGACGCCGCGTCCTGGTTTCGCGCTCGCCGGTGCAGCGCGCAACGTTCACCACCGACAACCAAGGTGAACTGCGCTTCGCCCATGGCGCCGCCGCCGACAACGTCAACAAGCTCTACTATCGCCAGGACCGCGATCAGTGGACCCTGGTCAACGACGAAGGCAGCAGCCATCGCATCGAACGCCCGATCGGCTTCTCCGCCGACAACCGGCTGGCGTACCTGGTGGTGGAGCAGGCCCGTGGCCCCGATACGGTGGTCAGCTGGGATCCGGTCAGCGGAGAGCGGCGTACGCTGCTGCAGGACGACACCGTCGATCCCACCCGCGTGGTCTGCCAGCCCGGCACGCGCGTGCCTGTGGGTATCCAGTTCGTCGGCGCGGTCACGCGTACCGCTTTCTTCGATGAGCAGTCGCCGACCGCCAGCACCCAGCGCAGGCTTGAAAAGGCGTTTCCCGGGCAGGTCGTGAGCCTGCTCACCGGCACCCGCGACAACGCGCGGCTGCTGGTGAAGGTGAGCTCTGCGACCAATCCCGGCGACTATTTCCTGTACACCACCTCCACCCGCAACGCCGCGTTCCTCACCAGCCGCCATCGCTGGTTCGATCGCGATGGCGGTGCCAGCGTTCGCCCGGTCACCCTGGCTGCGCGGGACGGCCTGCCGCTGCATGGCTTCCTGACCCTGCCCAGGGGCAGTGATGGCCACAACCTGCCGATGGTGGTGGTCCCGCATGGTGGCCCGATCGGCGTGTTCGATGATGGTGGTTTCGAGCGCGAGAACCAGTTGCTGGCCGACGCCGGCTACGCGGTGCTGCAGGTCAACTTCCGCGGCTCGGGCAACTACGGCCGTGCACATACCCAGGCCGCTGCCCGGCAATGGGGCCGCGCGATGCAGGACGATGTGACCGACGCCACCCGCTGGGCGATCAGCCAAGGCATCGCCGACAGCGCACGCATCTGCATCTACGGTGCAAGCTACGGTGCGTACTCGGCCATGATGGGCGTTGTGCGCGAGCCGGGGCTGTACCGCTGCGCGGCAGGCTATGTGGGGGTGTACGACCTGCCGTTGATGTTCAAACGCGGCGACATCCAGGATCGCGCCTCCGGCGTGACCTATCTGCAGGAGTGGCTGGGTGATCCGGCCACGCTGGCGGCGGTGTCGCCGGTGAATCTTGCGGCGAGCATCAAGGTACCCGTGCTGCTGGCCGCTGGTCGCGAAGACCTGCGCGCGCCGGTGCAGCACACCGAACGCATGGAAGCGGCGTTGAAACAGGCCGGCGTGCCCGTGGAAGCGCTGTATTACCCGCGCGAGGGGCATGGCCTGTACGGCGAGGCCAACCAGCGCGACTACTACAGCCGATTGCTTGCCTTCCTGTCACGCAGCCTGGGCGGTGGCACGGCTGCCGCCGCGACGTCTTCCGACAAGGGCAAGGCGCCCTGAAACACGCGCGGCGGCGACCGACGTGGTGGCCGCCGCAGCATCCTGCCGCCGGGCGTTACTTCACCCCATGCATCATCCGCTTCAACAGCGGCGCAGCGATGAAGGCCAGCAACGCGCAGCCCAGGCCGATCCACATCAGCAGCCAGAACAGGTGCGCATAGGCACCGGCCGCCGCGGCCATGTCCAGCGTTTCGCCTTCAGGCACGTCGATCGCCGCCAGCTTGCCGAACAGCGCGGCCAGCGTTTCGGAGAAGGCCGTCGCCAGGAACCAGGTGCCCATCATCAGGCTCATCACCCGGGGCACCGCCAGCTGGGTGACCGCCGACAGGCCGACCGGCGACAGGCACATCTCGCCGCTGGCCAGCAGGAAGTAGGCCAGCACCAGCCACCACACGCTGGCCATCTCGCCGGTGGCACCAACGTGCTGCGCGGCCAGCGCCAGCGGTACGAACGACAACGCACCGATCACCAGGCCCCAGGCCGACTTCACCGGCTTGCCCGGTTCCCAGCCGCGGCGGTCCATCCAGGTCCACAACGCGGCGAAGGCCGGCGCCAGCAGCACCAGGAACAGGCCGCCGAGGTAGGTCAGCGAACCGGCGGTCTGCGGGATCACCAGGCAGTCGCGCACCAGCAGCACCAGCATCAGCGCAACGATGGCGATGAAGAACGTGCGCGGCGCGGGCGAGCCGGGGCGACGCTCGGACAGGCGCGCGCTGACCACGAAGCCCAGCGGCGCCAGCAGCAGCGAGAGGATCGACCACGGCAGCGGTGAGCCTTCGCGGATCACCAGCGCCGGCACGATGTCCTTGGTCAGCAGGCGGTCGGTGAAGGTCACCCACGAACCATACGACTGCTCGTACATCGTGAAGAACACCAGCGCCATGAAGATCAGCACCATCAGCGCGACCATCTGCTGGCGCTGCACCGGCGTGCATTGGGTGCCGGTGAACCAGGCGAACCAGACCAGCACACCGCCCAGCACCACCAGCATCAGCATCAGTGCCAGGCTGATTTCACCGCCAAGCGCGAAGGCACCGTTGCCGGCCGCCCACATCAGCCAGGCCACCGGCAGCACGCCGATCACCGCGCACAGGTAGATCAGCCATTCGCGCGGCAGGCCCAGCACCTTCTGCTTCAAGGTCGCCGGTTGCGGCGGCTCGGCGTGGCCCTGCAGGTATTTCTGGCCCCACAGGAACATCGCCAGGCCGGCCAGCATGCCGATGCCGGCCGCACCGAAGCCGTACTTCCAGCCGTAGACCTCGCCCAGGAAACCGCACACCAGCGAAGAGAACAGGGCGCCCAGGTTGATGCCGGCATAGAACAGCGAGAAGCCCGAATCGCGGCGCGGATCGTCCTGCGGATAGAGCTTGCCGACGATGGTGGAGATGTTCGGCTTGAGGAAGCCGACGCCCATGATGATCAGCGCCAGCGACAGGTAGGTCACGGCCAGTGCCGAGGTGTCGCGCACTACTTCGCCGTTGACCCGGTATGCGGCGTGGCCCTCGAAGGCCATGCCAAGGTGGCCGAGCACCAGCAGGATGCCGCCGAACAGCACTGCCCGGCGCATGCCCAGCCAGCGATCGGCCAACATGCCGCCGAACACCGGGATGCAGTACACCAGCCCGCCGTAGGCGCCGAGCAGGTCAAGCCCGGCCTTGTCGCCGAACAGGTGGTACTTGGTGAGGTACAGCAGCAGCAGCGCCTTCATGCCGTAGAAGGAGAAGCGCTCCCACATTTCGGTGAAGAAGCAGACGTAGACGCCCTTGGGATGGCCCAGGAAGTCGTCGGAAGCGATAGCAGTGGAATTCATCGCGGAATTATAGGCGTGCACTGCAGGCGCGCGCCGGGTAGCGCCGGGCCATGCCCGGCGGTCCTGTGCAACGCCGGGCATGGCCCGGCGCTACCGTTCACAGGTATCGCAGCCAGGCCAGGTCACGTCGGCGCGCCTTGAACCGCGCGAACGCCCGCGTCGGCGGGTACAGCACCACCGCCAATGCACAGGCCACCAGCAGCAGCCCGGCCACCGAGTCCAGGGCATACAGGCAACCATGGGTCGGGCCCCAGGTCTTCAGCGCCGCCAGGTACAGCAGCTTCAGCACGTACAGGTGCAGCAGATAGAAGAACATCGGCGCTGCGCCGATATCGGCCAGCGGCCGCAGCGCACGCGCCAGCGGCGGCCACTCGTACAGCCGCAACAGCAGCAGGCCCACGCCCAGGGTCAGCAGCAGGAACTGCAGCGAGGGCGGGTACTTGGTGAGGTTGAACACGCTCATCCACGTGCGCAGCGTGCTCTGCTGGTACTGCCACGGCGTGTCGCCATAGCCGTTGGCGAAGCGCAGCAGGGCGAAGGTGGCCAGTGCGCCCAGCCCGGCCCACAGCAGCCGCTGCCGGCGCTGCTGCGGGTCGCTACCGGCAGCGAACCACGGCGCCATCAGGTAGCCCAGCGCGGTCACCCCGATCCACGGCAGCACGGGATAGGAGGTACGCAGGCTCAACGGCCCAGCCTCGATCCAGTCGCGCTGGTGCAGCACCTTCCACAGCACCGCCAGGGCGCCGTCGCCCTGCACCCGTATGCCGTCCAGCAGGTTGTGGCCGACCACCAGCGTCACCGCCAGAACGGCCAGCAGCGGCCGCGGCAGCCACAGCAGGCCGGCCAGCGCGATCATGCTCAGGCCGATCGCCCAGATCACCTGCAGGTACAGCGTCTCCGGCGGCCACTGGAAGGTCCAGGCGAGGTTGACCAGGGTCAGTTCCAGCACCACCAGGAACAGGCCGCGCTTGAGCAGGAACGCCGCAATGGCACGGCGCGGATCGGCATGGCGCTGGCCGTACAGCCAGGCCGACAGGCCGGTCAGCAGCACGAACACCGGCGCGCACAGGTGGGCCAGCAGGCGGCAGGCGAACAGGGCAGGGGACACGGTCGCCGCGTCCATCGGATCGCTGACCTGATGCTGCAGGAAGAACGTCTCGCGCACGTGGTCGAGCAGCATCAGCAGCATCACGGTGCCGCGCAGCTGGTCGATGGAGGCCAGCCGGGAGGAGGGGAAGGAGGACATGCGGTGGGTGGGTACAGGTCAACGGAAAGTTATAACATATCGTTTGCGAGGTGCCCACGCGGGCTTTGCCGCATCGGCTGGCTCGCGGTGCCGATGCGGGCCCGTGCGTGTTCCAACTGCAACCCCCATCCTTTGGCACGCTGGACTTGCTGCCCCCTGAACGCTAGCGTGACAGGGATTTTTTGCCAGCAGGGGCTTTCATGAACCATGACGCTGCGCCCAAGCAGCTCACTTTCCGCGCGGTGGTCCTGGCCATCGTGCTGGCGGTGGTGCTGTCGGCCGCAAACGCCTACCTCGGTCTGTTCGCAGGCCTGACCATCGCCACCGCGATTCCCGCCGCGGTCATTTCCATGGGCGTGCTGCGCCTGCTGGGGGGCGGTTCGATCCTTGAGAACAACATCGTGCAGACCGGCGCTTCGGCCGGTTCGTCGATCGCCGCCGGTGTGATCTTCACCATCCCCGCGCTGGTGATCATGGGCTACTGGCCGGACTTCAAGTACTGGTGGGTGCTGGGCATCGCCGGTCTCGGTGGCCTGCTGGGCGTGCTGTTCTCGGTGCCGCTGCGCCGTTCGATGATCGTCGAAGATCCGCTTCCGTTCCCGGAAGGCAAGGCTGCGGCCGAAGTGCTCAAGGCCGGTGAGAACCCGGGCCCGGGCCTGAAGATCCTCGGCCTGTCGGCGGTGATCGGTGCGTTCGTGAAGCTGGCCGCGGAAAGCGGCATGCGCCTGATCCCGGACGCCTGGGCCACCTCGGCCTATGTCGGCAGCTCCAAGGTCACCGCCTTCATCGGCACCAACCTGTCGCCCGCACTGCTGGGCGTGGGGTACATCGTCGGCCTCAACGTCGGCATCGTGGTGGTGTCCGGCTCGATCCTGACCTGGCACATCGCCATCCCGATCTACCAGGCGTTCTTCATGAACACCGATCCGGCGCTGGCCGCCTCGATCGCCACCGCCTCGTCCACCGAAGCGGCGTTCGCGATCTGGGGCGCGAAGATGCGCTACCTCGGTGTCGGCGCGATGCTGATCGGCGGCATCTGGACCCTGATCTCGCTGCGCAAGTCGCTGCTCAACGGCGTCAAGAGTGGCTTTGCGGCCGCGCGCAAGAGCGGTGGCCCGGTGCTGGCGCACACCGAGCGCGACCTGCCGATGAAGTGGATGCTGGTGGCGCTGGTGGTGTTCACCCTGCCGCTGCTGGCGCTGTACCAGGCCATCGTCGGCCAGTGGCACGTGTCGATCCCGATGACCCTCATCATGATCGTCGCCGGCTTCCTGTTCGTTTCGGTGTCGGCCTACCTGGCCGGCCTGATCGGTTCGTCCAACAACCCGGTCTCGGGCATCACCATCTCCACCATCCTGTTCGCTTCGGCGGTGCTGGTGCTGCTGCTGGGCAAGGATGGCCTGCAGCCGGTCGGTGCCTTCGGTGCGCCGCTGGGTGCGGTGGCCGCGATCATGATCGGCGCGGTGGTGTGCTGTGCCGCCGCCGTCGGTGGCGACAACCTGCAGGACCTCAAGGCCGGCTACATCGTCGGTGCCACCCCGTGGAAGCAGCAGCTGATGCTGGGCATCGGCGCGTTCTCGTGCGCGCTGATCATGGCCCCGGTGCTGAACCTGCTGGCCACCGCCTACGGCATCGGCGTCAAGTCCGAGCTGCACCCGAATGCGCTGGCCGCACCGCAGGCCAATCTGATGGCGTCGGTGGCCAAGGGCCTGTTCGGTGGCGAGCTGCCGTGGACCTTCATCGGCATCGGTGCCGTGGTCGGTGCCGCCATCATCGCGTTCGACAGCTGGCTGAAGTCGCGCAACTCGCGTTTCCGCGTGCCGGTGCTGGCCGCGGCGATCGGCATCTACCTGCCGCTGGAACTGATGGTGCCGATCTTCCTCGGTGGCCTGATCTCCTACCTGGTCGAGCGCTTCCACAAGGTGCGCGCCGATGACGAAGAGGGCCGCGACCGCGTGCACAAGCCGGGCGTGCTGTTCGCTGCCGGCCTGATCACCGGTGAGGCGCTGATGGGTATCGCCATCGCCGTGCCGATCGTGGTCAGCAGCCGTGCCGACGTGCTGGCCGTGCCGTTCCACCTGCCGGCCGCGCAGTGGATCGGCCTGGCCGTGCTGTTCCTGGTCGGCTGGCTGATCTACCGCACCGGCAAGCGCGCCGTGGCGTAAGGGATGGGGGAGTGCCGGCCGCTGGCCGGCAACCCTGGAACCCGTGACGCCCCATGGTTGCCGGCCAGCGGCCGGCACTACCGGTGTCCCCAGCAAACCGCGCTACGGCGCGGTTTGCTCTTTCTGGTGGCAGCTCAGCCACGGCCATGACCGATGGCCTTGGCAGGCCCGGCCGCGCAGGCCTACCATCGGTTTTTTGCCGTCCTGCGGAGACCCCGATGAAACTGCGTCATGCCCTGCTGCCACTGAGCCTGCTGGCTGCCCTGCCCAGCGTCGCCGCTGCCCGTGGCCTGGAAGTCCGCGACATGGTGGCCATGGACCGCGTCTCCGCGCCGGTATTGACCGCCGACGGCGGCACCGTGGTGTTCGCCAAGCGCAGCACCGATGCCAACCTCAAGGCCAGCACCGCACTGTTCGCGCGCAACCTGCGCACCCGCGACGCGGCACCGCCGAAGCAGATCACGCCGGCTGGCTGGAACGTCAACTCCGCATCGCTGTCGGCCGATGGCCAGACCGTGTACTTCCTCAGCGCCAGGAACGGCAGCCAGCAGCTGTACGCACAGCCGATCAGTGGCGGCGCCCCGCGCCAGCTGACCGACTTCCCGGTGGACGTGGACAGCTACCACGTGTCGCCGCAGGACGACCGCGTGCTGTTCAGCGCCGGCGTGTTCCAGGCCTGTGCCTCGGACCTGGCCTGCACCGAAAAGAAGCTGAAGGACGTGGAAGGCGCCAAGGCCAGCGGCAAGGTCTTCGATTCGCTGTTCGTGCGCCACTGGGATACCTGGAACGACGGCCGCCGCAACACCCTGTTCGTCGCCCCGTTGCCGGCAGCCAAGGCCGGTGCGGTCAAGGGCGCTTCGGCGCTGAGCGCGACCATCGACGGCGACGCTCCGTCCAAGCCGTTCGGTGGCAATGACGATTTCGCCTGGTCGCCGGATGGCAGCAGCGTGGTCGCCAGCATCCGCGTGGCCGGCAAGCAGGAGCCGTGGTCGACCAACTTCGACCTGTACCGCTTCGATGCTGCGGGCAAGCAGGCGCCGGTCAACCTGACCGCGTCCAACCCGGCCTGGGATGCCGGCCCGGTGTTCAGCGGCGACGGCAAGACCCTGTTCTACCGCGCGATGAAGCGCCCGGGCTTCGAGGCGGACCGCTTCGGCCTGATGGCGATGGACCTGGCCAGCGGCAAGACGCGCGAGATCGCGCCGCAGTGGGACCGTTCTGCCGGCGGCATCACCCTGTCCGCCGACGGCGCCAGCATCTACACCACTGCCGACGACCTCGGCGAACACCCGCTGTTCCAGATCGACGTGGCCAGCGGCAAGGCCACCAAGCTGATCGGCGATGGCAGCGTCACCGCCGTCGACGTGGCCGGCAACAGTGTCGCCATCACCCGCAACAGCCTGAAGAGCAACGACCAGGTGCTGGTCGGCCTGCTGCCGGCCGCTGGCGAGCCGATCGGCGCGCTGCGCGCACTGACCCCGGCCGCTGGCGAAGTGCTGAAGGATGTGAGCTTCGGCGACTACGAGCAGTTCGAGTTCAAGGGCTGGAACAACGACACCGTGCACGGCTATGTGGTCAAGCCGCACAACTACCAGGAAGGCAAGTCCTACCCGGTTGCGTTCCTTATCCATGGCGGCCCGCAGGGCAGCTTCGGCAATGGCTGGAGCTACCGCTGGAACCCGCAGACGTACGCAGGCCAGGGCTACGCTGTGGTGATGATCGACTTCCACGGCTCCACCGGTTACGGCCAGGCCTTCACCGATGCGATCAGCCAGCACTGGGGTGACCGTCCGCTGGAAGACCTGCAGAAGGGCTGGAGCGCGGCGCTGAAGAAGTACGACTTCCTCAACGGTGACAAGGCCTGCGCACTGGGCGCCAGCTACGGCGGCTTCATGGTCAACTGGATCGCCGGCAACTGGAACAGCCCGTTCAAGTGCCTGGTCAACCATGACGGTGTGTTCGACCAGCGCATGATGGGCTATGCCACCGAAGAACTGTGGTTCACCGAGTGGGAGCAGGGCGGTACCCCGTACCAGAAGGCGGCGAACTACGAGAAGTTCAACCCGGTCAACCACGTGGCTGACTGGAAGAAGCCGATCCTGGTGATCCATGGCCAGCAGGACTTCCGCATTCCGGTCGAGCAGGGCCTGGCTGCGTTCACCGCGGCCCAGCGCCAGGGCATCGAGTCGAAGTTCCTGTACTTCCCGGACGAGAACCACTGGGTGCTGAAGCCGAACAACAGCATCCTGTGGCATGACACCGTCAACGCCTGGCTGAAGCAGCACATCGGCGAATAAGCGATACCGGCGCCGCCCTTGTGGCGGCGCCCGGCTTTCCGGTAGTGCCGGCCGCTGGCCGGCAACTGCACGTTGCGACCTACCTACATGGGGTTGCCGGCCAGCGGCCGGCACTACCAGGATGCCTGCATGCCCTCGACTGCCCTGATCCAGAACGACATCGTCGTCTTCGGCCTGATCGCCGCCACCCTCGGCGCCGTGTTCTGGACCGCTTCGCGCGAGCAGGGCCTGTGGAAGCGCTTCTATACCTTCGTGCCGGCGCTGCTGCTGTGCTATCTGCTGCCGGGCATCTACAACACGTTCGGCCTGATCGACGGGCAGAACACCAAGCTGTACAACCCGATCGCACGCGACATCCTGCTGCCGGCAGCGCTGATCCTGCTGACCCTGGCGGTCGACATCAAGGGCATCCTGCGGCTGGGGCCCAAGCTGGTGCTGATGTACCTGGGCGCCTCGGCCAGCATCATGCTGGGTGCGGTGGTCGCGTTCCTGGTCATGCGTGCCATCCATCCGGACACCGTCGCCGGCGATACCTGGGCCGGCATGGCGGCGCTGGCCGGCAGCTGGATCGGCGGCGGTGCCAACATGCTGGCCATGCGCGAAGTGTTCGACGTCAACGCAACCACGTTCGGCCAGTTCGCGGTGGTCGATGTGGGTGTTGGCTACGTGTGGATGGCGGCGTTGATCTTCATGGCTGGGCGCGCGGCGAAGATCGATGTGCGCAGCGGTGCCGATACCTCCGCCATCGACGAGCTGAAGGAGCGCATCGCTCGCTTCCAGGCCGAGCACGAGCGCATTCCCAGCCTGACCGATCTGATGCTGATCGTGGCCGTGGCTTTCGGTGGCGTCGGCCTGGCCCACGCCATCGGCGCGCCGCTGGCAGCCTGGTTCAAGGTCAATGTCAGCTGGGCATCGCAGTTCAGCCTGGACGCGCCGTTCGTGTGGGTGGTGGTGCTGTCGACCACGCTCGGCCTGGGCCTCAGCTTCACCCGTGCACGTACGCTGGAAGGCGCGGGCGCCTCGCGCCTGGGCTCGCTGCTGCTGTACTTCCTGATCGCCTGCATCGGCATGCAGATGGATCTGCTGGCGTTGCTGGATCGCCCGTGGCTGTTCCTGCTCGGCATCATCTGGATCAGCGTGCACATCGTGCTGCTGTGGTGCCTGGGCAAGCTGTTGAAGGTGCCGTTCTTCTACTTCGCCATCGGTTCGCAGTCGAACATCGGCGGCCCGGCCTCGGCACCGGTGGTGGCCGCTGCGTTCCATCCAGCGTTGGCGCCGGTAGGCGTGCTGCTGGGCACGATGGGCTATGCCACCGGCACCTATCTGGCGTATGTGGTCGGCATCACCCTGCGCGCGCTGGCCACGTGACCCACGGTAGCGCCGGGCCATGCCCGGCGAACCGCGTCGCGGCGGCGGATGTGCATGCCGCCGGGCATGGCCCGGCGCTACCGATGCGTCATGCCACCGGCAAGCCGCGTTCGATCAGCCACGCCTTTGCGTCTTCGGCATCCTGTTCAAACCACGCCTTCGTCGACCCCAATCGATACGTATACCCCCACGCATCCATGTCGGCCATCAGCCGCTCACTGCCGACACCGGGCAGGTGCCCGGCCAGCACGATCTGCAGGTAGCAGGTGGCGTCTTCTTCGGGTACCGAATCGGTGGCGTCGGTATGCACCTGCGCGCGCCGCTCCGGTGGCAGCACGATCAGGTGGCAGGCTTCGTGCAGCATCGAATGCACCGGTGTGTCATCGCGCACGTACACGTCGCTGGCGATGATGCCCGCCTCGGGCTCGCCCCAGTAACTGCCCGGGATCGGCTCGCCAGGCGCAACGTGATGCAGGCGCAGCTCATGCGCGGCGAGCAGGCGCTGGGCATCGGCGAAGGCGATGTCGCCGACGCGGGTAACGTTCGGTTCGGGCGTGTTATCAGTCATGCGGGTCAGGCAGCCCCGCCCATGCAGGCACGGGCGGGGCAGGGGGTCAGGGTTTGTCCGGGCCTTCAGGCAGCGCCACGGAGATGTCCAGCACGTCGTGCTGGCCATCCTTGACCAGGTCCACCTTCACTGCATCGACGTCGATGTTGACGTACTTCTTGATCACTTCCAGCAGCTCGCGCTGCAGCAGCGGCAGGTAGTCGGGACCGCCACGGTGGCTGCGCTCCTGCGCGATGATGATCTGCAGGCGGTTCTTGGCGGTTTCGGCGGTGGTCTTCTTCGCTTTGAGGAAATCAAACAGGCCCATGCTTACCCTCCGAACAGCTTGCTGAAGAAGCCCTTCTTCTCGACGTTGGTGAAGCGCATCGGGCGTTCTTCGCCGAGGATGCGTGCGACGGCGTCGTCATAGGCCTGGCCGGCAGCGGATTCGCCATCCAGGATGACCGGCTCGCCCTTGTTGGAGGCATTGAGCACGTCGCCCGATTCGGGGATCACGCCGATCGCCTTCAGGCCAAGGACTTCCTCGACGTCGGCGATGCTGAGCATCTCGCCGCTTTCCACGCGCACCGGGGTGTAGCGGGTCAGCAGCAGGAAGGCCGGCACGTCCTGGCCGGATTCGGCCTTGTGGGTCTTCGAATCGAGCAGGCCGATGATGCGGTCCGAGTCGCGTACCGAGGACACTTCCGGGTTCACCACCACCACGGCGCGGTCGGCGAAGTACATCGCCAGGAAGGCGCCCTTCTCGATGCCGGCCGGGGAGTCGCAGATGATGTAATCGAAGCCGTCGGCAGCCAGGTCCTTCAGGACCTTGCCCACGCCTTCCTGGGTCAGCGCATCCTTGTCGCGCGTCTGCGAGGCAGCCAGCACGAACAGGTTGTCGAAGCGCTTGTCCTTGATCAGGGCCTGCTTGAGGGTGGCTTCGCCGTGCACGACATTCACGAAGTCGTACACCACGCGGCGTTCGCAGCCCATGATCAGGTCGAGGTTGCGCAGGCCGACGTCGAAGTCGATCACCGCCACCTTCTTGCCACGCCTTGCCAGGCCG
Organism: Stenotrophomonas sp. DR822; assembly: GCF_019793815.1. NCBI lineage: Bacteria > Pseudomonadati > Pseudomonadota > Gammaproteobacteria > Lysobacterales > Lysobacteraceae > Stenotrophomonas > Stenotrophomonas sp. DR822. The sequence continues at coordinate 1,516,470 of NZ_CP081826.1, read as the reverse complement.
CAGGCCAGGCTTGCGCTGGAAGTGGTCTTGCCGACGCCGCCCTTGCCGGAGGTGACTACGATGATTTCAGCCAAAGGACTTCTCCTGATGATTCTGTTTGAGGTGCTGCATCAGTCCAGCGCAGCGATCTTGATCTGGTCCTGTTCCAGCCACACCTGCACGGCCTTGCCGCGCAGGGTTTCCGGTACATCGTCCAGTACCTTGTAGTGGCCTGCAATGGCGACCAGTTCCGCATGGAAATCACGGCAGAAAATGCGTGCCGCGGTGTTGCCCTGGGCCCCCGCCAGCGCACGGCCGCGCAGGGTTCCGTAGATATGGATGCTGCCATCGGCGATGACCTCGGCGCCGGCGCCGACGGTGGCCATCACGGTCAGGTCGCAGTTTTCCGCATACAGCTGCTGCCCCGAACGCACGTTGCCCAGCTGCATGCGACCCGGCTGTGGCGCGGCGGCATCGGCAGTCTTGCCCATCGGCGTGGCCTGAGCCGGAGCCGGCGCGGCCTTCGCTTCGGCGCGCGCGGCACGGCGCGGTTCCGGTGCGGGGGCCGGCGGCGGGGCAGGTTCTGCCTCGGCGCGCTCGTACTGGGCGCGGAACTTGGCCAGCAGCGGCAGGCCGAGCTGCTGCGAGAGCAGGTCGACCGCACTGGTGCCATAGGCCAGTGCCACCGGCAGTACGCCGGCACCGCGCAGGCCATCGACCAGCGCCTGCGCCGTTGCCACGTCGGGCACCTGGCTGAGGCCGCCGAAGTCCAGGATCACCGCTGCACGGCCGAACAGCTTCGGCGCACGGCTCACCCGCTCCTGCATTTCCTGCACGAGGCGTTCAACATCGAGGGTGCGGATGCGCAGGTTGGCAATGCCCACCTGGCCGATCTTCAGTTCACCGGCCTGTTCGTAATCGAAATTCACTGCCACGCTCAGGTCCCCGTCGACCGCTGTGCCTGCGCCGGCAGCTGCCGGTCGCGCGCCCATGCAACATCAGGCAGCTTGCCGCCATAGGTGTCATTCACCCACGGGAAGCTGCACAGTTCCTTGGCCAGCATGCTCGCGCGCACGTCCACCTGCGGCATGGTGTTCTGGCCCAGCTCGCGGAAGCCGAAGCTGCCGTGGAACAGCAGGGCGGCATCGGCGCCGTGGTCCAGGAACACCTCGCAGGTCATCTGCGGGTAGCGCAGCTCGGCGAAGCTCTGGGCGTCGGCATAGAACGCACGGCCGACGCCACCACCGCGACGGCGGCTGGCGACCACGATGCGGTCGATATAGAAGAAGGGGGTGTCCAGGTGCTGCTTGAACCAGGCGAAATTGCTGCTGTCGTGCTGGCTGTCGCTGCCGAAGCCGATCAGGAAGCCGGCCAGGTTGCCGTCGCGCTCGGCGACGCGGAAATATTCAGCGGTTGCATAGAACAGGCGCAGGCGCTCGGCATCCAGGGGAAGGATGGCCAGGCCAGCATTGTTGTTCAAAGCCAGGACGGAATCGAGCTCGTGCTCGCGCACGTCGCGGATGACAATCGACATTGTGACTCCGTGGGGTAACGCGGTTGGTCCCATGTACGGACCCTGCGCATGATTATTGCATGCCCGGGGTGGGCTGCGGCATGAACAGGGGACCGCACCGAACATGACTTTATGCCCTTGGGCCCTGACGCGCACAGGCTACGATGGGCCATGCTGGCCCGACTCAACCACAATGCGATGCTGCGCTACTCCGGGTTGTTCACCTGGGGCACCGTCGGCCTTTGGCTTGCGATCTACCTGATCGATCCGGTGTCGCTGACACTGGAAAGCCTGGACGGCGAGGCCGGCTTCCGGATCATTCCCTGGGCCTCGGCCTACCTGGCCTTCGGCTTCGTGTACTGGGTGCTGACGCGCTCGCTGGGCGAAAGCCGGCCCGGCTTCTTCGACCATGCCGCGCTGATCCTGCTGACGGCCTGCGCGATCGGCGTGAGCTACTTCTCCGGCACCGCACTGGGCAGCATCCTGCTGATGGTGGTGGCAGGCCTGCTGCCATGGCTGCTGGGCCCGCGCATCGGGGTGGTGTGGCTGGTGGCCAGCAACCTGGCGGTGCTGCCGGTCTACATCCAGCCGCTGGGCTTCCCGCCGGTCATCGCCGTGCTGCAGGCCGTCGGCTACATGGGTTTTTCCAGCTTCGTGTTCGTGATCGCGCTGGTCGCCCGCCGCCAGGCCGAGGCCCGCGAGGAGCAGCGACGGTTGAATGCAGAGCTGCGCGCCACCCGTGCGCTGCTGGCCGAAAGCGCGCGGGTGAACGAGCGCACCCGCATTTCGCGCGAACTGCATGACCTGCTGGGCCACCAGCTGACCGCGTTGACCCTGAATCTGGAAGTGGCCGGCCACCTCGCCGAAGGGCAGGCGCTGGAGCACGTGAAGCGCTCGCATGCCCTGGCCAAGCTGCTGCTGGGCAACGTGCGCGAGGTGGTCAGCCAGCTGCGCGAAACCGGCGCCATCGACCTGGCCGCTGCGCTGCGTCCGCTCACCGAGCACGTGCCGTCGCTGGACATCCAGCTGGAGATCGAGGAGCCGCTGAACGTGGAAGACCCGCAGCGGGCCCACGTGCTGCTGCGCTGCACCCAGGAGATCATCACCAACACGGTGCGCCATGCCGGCGCCCGCCACCTGTGGCTGCGGGTGTACCGTGAGGTCCCGGACCAGGTGGTGGTGGAGGCCCGCGACGATGGCGTCGGGGCGGAAACGGTCAATGTGGGCAATGGTTTGCGCGGCATGCGCGAACGCCTGCAACAATGTGGAGGCCAGCTGCAGGTGGAGACCCGCCCCGGCGAAGGCTTCCGGCTGCGGGCGACGGTACCGGCAACGGTGCTGGCAGCCCTTACCCAGGTTCCTGAAGGAGTGCGTTGATGATTCGCGTCTGCCTGGTCGACGACCAAACCCTGGTGCGGCAGGGGATCCGCTCGCTGCTGGCGCTCGACGACGGCATCGAAGTGGTGGCCGAGGCCGCCGATGGCCGCCAGGCGGTCGAGCTGATCCCGCAGATCCGCCCGGACGTGGTCCTGATGGACATGCGCATGCCGGTGATGTCCGGGCTGGAGGCGCTGCAGGTGCTGTCACGGCAGGAACAGCTGCCGCCGACCATCATCCTGACCACCTTCGACGATGACCAGCTGGTGCTGGCCGGGCTCAAGGCCGGTGCCAAGGGCTACCTGCTCAAGGACGTGACCCTGGCGCAGCTGGTCGGGGCGATCCGCACGGTGGCCGATGGCGGTTCACTGGTGCAGCCGGCGGTGACCCAGCGGCTGCTGTCCGGGCTGGAGCACATGCGCAACGACTTCGTCAGCCTGGACCGGCCCGACCCGCTGACCGACCGTGAGACCGAGATCCTGCGGCTGATGGCCAGCGGTTTCTCCAACAAGGAGATCGCCAATTCGCTGGGGGTCGCCGAGGGCACGATCAAGAACCATGTGTCCAACATCCTTTCCAAACTGGGCGTACGTGACCGTACGCGTGCAGTCCTGAAAGCGTTTGAACTCCAGTTGGTGTGAGGAAAATCCTTTAGCGACAAAGACTTGGCACGCAGCCTGGGCCCGGATTCAGGGTTGCCCCCCACTTGCCCCCTACATGCCGGGTACGCGGATGCGTTACCCTTCGAATTCTTTGTGCATACAAATGCGCAGCCGGCACGGAAACCGGTGCGCCAATCCCGATAACCAATGCCCGCGAAGCCTGCTAGGATTGGCGCTTCGCTTCAATCAACCCGGCCGTGGGATCGGCCCCGGAGACTCTCTGAATGACCCGTATTATCGAGTTCCTGATCGCCTTGGGGATCGTGGCTGGCCTGTTCGTCATCATTGGCGTCTGTCTGCCGGGCGAGCGTCACATCACCGAAAGCATCGAGACCAACCGCAAGATGACGATCGTGTACGACACGGTCAGCAGTCTGCGCCGCTTCAAGGACTGGAACCCGCTGGTACTGCGCGATCCCGCCGTTGAACTGAAGCTGTCCGGCCCGGCCTCGGGCGTCGGTGCCACTCTCGACTACACCTCCAAGGACCTGGGCACCGGTTCCTGGAAGGTGACCGAAGCCGAAGAGAACAAGCGTGTTGTGATCGCCGTCGACGATGCCTCCAAGGGTCACGACAAGGTCACCACCTTCACCCTGGAGCCGACCGGCAAGGGCGGTCGCAACGTCAAGATCACCCAGGACTACTCGGTGAAGTATGGCTTCGACCTGTTCGGCCGCTACGCAGGCCTGTATGTCAGCCGCCAGATCGGCGATGACATCAAGATGGGCCTGTCGCGCCTGGCGAACATGCTGGCCACCGTGCCGAATGTCGACTACCGCACCTCCGAAGCCCCGCTGACCGATCTGGGCATCGTCGATGTCCCGGCCGAAGACCTGCTGGTCGTCACCGCCGGTAATGTCGACCGTGGCCAGGATTCCATCACCAAGTCCATCAAGGACAACCAGGAGTGGATCAAGCGCGTGATCGAGGCCAATGGCCTGGAAGCCGCCGGTCCGCTGCGTATCATCACCACCGATTTCGGTGCTGAGAAGTACGCCTTCGACATCGCCCAGCCGGTGAAGAAGAAGGGTGCCGAAGGCGTGCCGGCCGAACAGCTGACCGTCAAGATCGACGGTGGCGCTCCGGTCAAGTACGTCCGCGTTGCTCCGCACCGTTCGGCGCATGCGGCCTACACCGGTCACATGGCAGGCCTGGACGTTGCCCGCAGCGCCCTGCGCGCCTGGGCCGTGACCTCGGGCAACGAAGTGATCGACCGTCCGTACGAAACCTGGAAGGACGGCGTGGACAAGTCGTTCACCCCGGAAGCGACGTACGACATCTACTGGGCCGTCAAGTAAGCCTCGGCTGACCCATGTAGTGCTGGACACGAAAACGCGCCGCTTCCTGCGGCGCGTTTTTTTTCATCCCGAGCCCGGTGTCGGGCATTGCGCAAGGAGCTGTCATGTTCAATTCCGAACGACGCGCGCGTAAACCGTCGTTGCTGGCCTGCCTGGGGGCGCTGCTGGCAGCCGCCTCGATCGGCCTCTCGGCCTATGCCGCGCATGGCGTGTCCGATCCGCTGGCGCAGCAGCACCTGAACATGGCGGCGTTGTACGCCTTTGCCCACGGAGCGGTACTGACCGCCCTCGGCCCGCGCGCGCAGGGCGCGATCGCGCATCTGTCGTTGTACGTGCTGCTGCTGGGCGTGCTGCTGTTCTCCGGCAGCCTGGTGGGCGGTGCGCTGTGGCAGTGGCCGACCCGGCTGGCGCCGGTAGGTGGCACCACGCTGATGGCCGGGTGGGTACTGCTGGCGATCAACGCGCTGCGGCGGTGACTGCGTCGAAATTGTCGCTTCAATCCGTGCTGATGCGATCTGCAGCGTTCATGGGCGTTACTTTTCTTTTCGCGCGAAAAGAAAAGTAACCAAAAGAAACGCGCCGCCGGCCGCGAGCCGGTGCGGCGCACCGATGCCCTGCGCTCCTCGGCCCGTCGAGGGACGGTGCGGGAACTCGCTGCGCTCAGACACCCGCACCTCTTCGCCCTAGCCGGGCCTGCGGTGCTCGGCTCGCTTGAAGGCGGACCCAACAGCCGCGCGCTGACCCGTCATGGAGGCTTCGAGCGAAGCGACCGGCTTTTGTCTTTGCCATCCCGTAGTGGACGCATGCGAAATCCGCCCGGGCAGCTCCAGGGATTTCGCCTTGCAGCCGCCACGAGCGGCTCAGCCGTTGGCCGGTTTCCAGCACCAGTGCCACGGTTCGTAGACGATCCCATGCGGGTTGTCGCGCGGATAGCTCAGATGGAACCCGTGCGCCGCGGCATTGGCCTGCAGCCACGCAAACGCAGCCGTCGCCTCGAAGGTTTCCTCTGCCGGCGCATCCCCCGGTGTGCCGATGTCCAGCGCGTGACCACTGTGGTGTTCGCTGAAACCAGGGGCGGCATTGACCGTCAGGATCTGCGGCACGCTCTGCCCGCGCGCCAGCTTGCGTTCGAAAATGCCGAGCTGATACGCATGGCTGCGGAAGCCGGAGATCGCGTCCAGTGCAATTCCATCCCGGGCGGCATGCAGGCGCATCCGTCGCCAGCCCTGCGCGGCACCGCGGCGCAGCCACAACGGGCGGGCGAAGCGATCACGTCCGGCCAAGTGCAGCACGGACGGCTCGGCTTCCAGTGCCAGCCCGCTGTCGTGCGCATAGCGCTGTGCATCCAGGCCCAGCTGCTGCAGGCGCTGCTGCAGGCCAACCAGCGGCAGCCACTGGTCTTCCAGTGCAGCGCCGAACGGTCGTGACCGTGCGCCATCCAGCAGGGCCAGCGCTTCCTCCACGCCGGGCTCGCGTGGCAGGCGCGGCACCAGCGAGTGCACACCGTGCGCCAGTACTGCCGCCAGGTAGCGGCCATCGCGCTTGCGCCGCAGTACCCATTGCGCGCGGGCCAGCAGGCGGGCGTCGAGATTGCTGCGCGCGCGCAGCAGTGGCGCAGGCCACAGTTCGACGGTCTCGGTGTTGATCATCAGCGGAGTGCTACGGTGCATCGATCCAGCTTACTGCCGTGGCGCTGTGGCGGCCACCTTGCGCAGCGCCTCGAGCAGGGCCTGCGGGCGCTCCAGGCTGAGCAGCAGGGTGCTGCCGCCGCGCACCGGAATCGCCAGCGTGCGTGCGCGGTCGGTGACCAGGGCAAAGCCCTTGCCGCCGCTCTGCAGGCGGAAGTGTCCGGAGTAGAAGCCGGGCATGCTGTAGCCGTTGGTCTTGAAACGGATGCCATAGCGGCGATCACGGCTCAGGTCGACCACCTCGGCCTGGTCCAGCAGCAGGTCGGCCACCGGCGTGCGGCGACGGTACAACGTCGAACGCACGTCCAGCACGTTGCCTGCCAGCTCCACCCGGCGACGGAAGAACGCCCAGCCCAGGCCGATGCCCATCAGCACGATCACCGCCAGGCTCCATGCCGCGCTGCCGCCCATCAGGAAGAACGGCGGCGACAGGGTGACCTCCATCCAGGGAGCCTCGCTGCGATTGTCGTGCAGCTGTGCCCACATGCCCACGCCCAGTACCGCCAGCAATGGCAGCAGCACCCACAGCACCCGCAGCGAAGAACTCTCGGCAACCTCGAAGGGGCGTGCATCACTGCCGCTCATCGCTGCGCCTCCAGCCAACGCGCAACGTCATCGATCAGCTGCCCATCGACGTGGCCCGGTTGCGCGTATTCCTTCAATGAACTGGGGCCGCTGCCGGCGATGCCGATGTGGTTGAGGGCAGGGTAGGCCTTCCATTGCACGTCCCGGCGATCGGCCAGGGCTTTTTTCCACAGTGCCCAATCCGTTTCCGGTACCTGGAAGTCACGGCCCCCGTGCAGCATCAGCAGTGGCTTTTTCAGCGCCACCGCGTCGCCGCGTGCGTTCACCGCTTCGATGCTTTTCCAGAACGTCTGCGGCACGCCCAGTGGCAGTTCGCTGGCTGGCACAAGAGTTTCGCTGCGGGCCGCGGCGATCTGCGCGTCGAGCTTGTCCAGGAACGCTTGTTCCGGGGCGCTGATCGAGCCGTCCAGCGACAGCAGGTAGCGGTTCTGCTCCGGCAGCAGTTCAAGCAATGTGCGCGCCGGCGCGGCCCACAGGATCGCGCCGCGCGCCTGTGGCCAGCGGCTGGCGATGCGCGGGGCGAGCATGCCGCCCTGGCTGTGGCCGAGCACGAAGATCCGCTTGCCGTCGATGCGTGGGTCCGCCGCCAACGCGCTCAACGCTGCGATGGCATCGTCGGCGGTCTCGTCATCAACGTTGAAGCTGCCGCTCTGGAAGTCCTGGGGACGGGCATGGGTGCGCTTGTCGTAGCGCAGCACGGCGATGCCCTGGGCGGCCAAGCCGCGGGCGATGTCCAGGAACGGGCGGTTGCCACCGATGGTTTCGTCGCGATCCTGTGGGCCGGAGCCGTGCACCAGCACTACGGCCGGGAACGGTCCTTTGCCCTTGGGCAGGGACAATGTGCCGGGCAGCGCACCGCGTGCCTGTGGCACGCTGAAATCGGCCTCGCTGTAGTCCGCGTCGGCCGGCGGTGGCGGTGCCTTGGCGGCCGGGGCCGGGCGCAGCAGCAGGCCCGCTACTTTGTCCTGCCCGTTCACCGCCACCTGCGCGATCACCGCGCCACTGGCGAACTGCAACGGTACTTCCACCAGGTGCATGCCCTGCTGCTCGCTGCTGTGCGCCGGGCCGCGCTGCTTCAGTTCACCCAGCGACCGCCACAGGCCCTGCAGCTTGTCGGCAGGCACGGCCGCGGCCATCTGCGGTGTCAGCATGGACTCGGCATCGGCGGTGCGCCCTGCCTGCAGGTGATCGAGCAGGCGTGCTGCGACCTGCTGCGGTTCGCCAGCGGATGCACTGGAGGCCAACAGGGCAAGGGAAACAGCAAGCAACGAGCGGCGTGCGCTCATGGTCACAGCTCCTTCTTGAAGACCAGCAGGGCCGGGCGCATTGGCGCCGGGACGATGATGTTGACCAGTTCCCAGCCCAGCTGGCCCTGGCGGCTGAGTTCGGCCTGGATGTCATCGGCCTTCTGCAGGCCCATCATGGATGTCTTGACCTCGACGGTCAGGTAGCTCCAGCGCTTGCTCATTCCTTGTCCTCCGGCGATGGCTTGGGTTTCGGCAGGCGGCCTGCCTTGCGCAGTGCGTCGCGCAGCACGTATTCGATCTGTGCGTTGAGGCTGCGCAGTTCATCGTCCGCCCAGCGCTGTGCGGCCGCCAGGACCTCGGCGTTGATGCGCAGCGGATAGGCTTTTTTCTCGCTCATGCAGACTCCTGGCGGGGCGGTGGGGCGCCCCGTTGCGAGGGTGGCTCAGTACAGCGAGCCGGTGTTGACGACCGGCTGCGTGCCGCGGTCCGAGCACAGCACGGTCAACAGGTTGCTGACCATGTGCGCCTTGCGCTCCTCGTCCAGCTGTACCACGCCGTTCTTCTGCAGCTCGGCCAGCGCCATCTCGACCATGCCGACCGCACCGGCGACGATGCGCGTGCGTGCGGCGATGACCGCATTGGCCTGCTGCCGCTGCAGCATCGCCTGGGCGATTTCAGCGGCGTAGGCGAGGTGGCTGATGCGCGCATCGATCACCTGCACGCCGGCATCGGCCAGGCGCTCGGCCAGTTCGTTCTTCAGGTGCTGGGAGATCTCGCTGGCATGGCTGCGCAGCGCCAGCTGGCCGTCCTCGTGCTGGTCATAGGGGTAGCTGGTGGCCATCGCGCGCAGCGCCGATTCGGACTGGATGTGCACGAAGCTCTCGTAGTCGTCCACGTTGTAGACCGCTTCGGAGGCATCGACCACCTGCCAGACGATCACCGCAGCGATCTCGATCGGGCTGCCGTCCAGCTCGTTGACCTTCAGCTTGCCGCTCTCGAAATTGCGCACGCGCTGGCTCACGCGGCGCTTGCTGAAGAAGGGATTGTTCCAGCGCAGGCCGTTGTCCTTGACGGTGCCGACGTACTTGCCGAACAGGCTGACCACCGCCGCCTGGTTGGGCTGCACGGTGTACAGACCGGCCAGCGCGACCAGCGCCAGCGCAGCGATCAGCAGGCCGGCCAGGATCAGCAGCACGTTGGGCGAGCCGGTGCTGGCCTTCGCTGCGACCCCGGCCACGAACAGGGCGCCGCCGGCGAGGGCTACGACCAGGGACCCGGCGAGCGCGCCCAGGCCGTTGAGGGAGGGCAGCGACTTCTCTTTCATGGCGGTACGTCCTTGAGGGTTCGAATTGAAGATATCAAAGTGATATCACATTCGGGCTACCGTTCGTCGGCTGGGCGTGCCCAGGCGCTGCGGCTGGACCGGCTAGAATGCCCACCCGCCTTCACATTGCTGCTGGAACCCCGCCATGGCCAAGCTTGGAACCCCGTTGTCCCCCTCCGCCACCCGTGTGCTGCTGCTGGGCTCGGGCGAACTTGGCAAGGAAGTGGCCATCGAACTGCAGCGTCTGGGCGTGGAAGTGATCGCTGCCGACCGTTACGCCGATGCCCCGGCCATGCAGGTGGCACATCGTTCGCACGTGATCGACATGCTGGACGCGATGGCCCTGCGCCAGTTGATCGCACAGGAGCAGCCGCACCTGGTGGTGCCCGAGATCGAGGCGATCCATACCGAGACCCTGGTGCAGCTGGAGCAGGAGCACGGCCTGCGGGTGATCCCGACCGCGCGTGCTGCGCGCCTGACCATGGACCGTGAGGGCATCCGCCGCCTGGCCGCCGAGACGCTGGGCCTGCCGACCTCGCCGTATCGCTTTGTCGACACCGAGGCCGAGTACCGCGCCGCCGTGGCGGCGATCGGCCTGCCGTGCGTGGTCAAGCCGGTGATGTCGTCCTCGGGCAAGGGCCAGAGCACGCTGCGCAGCGAGGCGGACATCGCCCCCGCATGGGAATACGCGCAGACCGGTGGCCGTGCCGGCGCCGGCCGCTGCATCGTCGAGGGTTTCATCGACTTCGATTACGAGATCACCCTGCTGACTGTACGCCACGCCGGCGGCACGTCGTTCTGCGCACCGATCGGCCACCTGCAGAAGGAGGGCGACTATCGCGAAAGCTGGCAGCCGCAACCGATGTCGGACAAGGCGCTGGCGCGTGCCGAAGAGATCTCGCGCGCGATCACCGATGACCTCGGTGGCTGGGGGCTGTTCGGCGTCGAACTGTTCGTGAAGGGCGACGAGGTGTGGTTCAGCGAAGTATCGCCGCGCCCGCACGACACCGGCCTGGTGACGCTGGTCTCGCAGGAGCTGAGCGAGTTCGCGCTGCATGCGCGGGCCATCCTCGGCCTGCCGATCCCGGTGATCCGCGAGAATGGCCCATCGGCCTCGTGCGCGCTGCTGGCGCATGGCGAAGGCGTGCCGTACTTCAACAACGTGGCCGCCGCACTGCAGGTGCCGGACACCGCCGTGCGCCTGTTCGGCAAGCCGAGCGTGCATGGCCATCGCCGCGTGGGCGTGACTCTGGCGCGCGCGGAATCCATCGACGAAGCGCGCGCCATCGCGCGTGAGGCCGCCGAAGCGATCGGCGTCGAGCTGCGCTCGTAAAACGGTAGCGCCGGGCCATGCCCGGCCGCTTCCCATAGGGCGCGCGACGCGGCCGGAAAAGCCGCCGGGCATGGCCCGGCGCTACCGGCTTATTTCACATCCACCCATACCAGGTGGTGGTCGCTGCCATCGGCGATCTTCGCTTCGGCACTCTCATTGGCCGGCCAGAACACGCCGCTGCCGAGGTACTCGAAACCGGTCGAGGGCAGCACGTAGTCCAGGCGCATGGTGCCGGACTTCGGGCCGAAATCGCCGGTGGCATGGAACGGTGCACCCTTGCGGGTGATGCCCTTGGCCGCATAGGCCAGGCTGGTCTGCTCGGCGCCGATGCTGCGTGGGGTGGGGTAGCGCAGCACGCGGGCGTTCTCGATCAGTTCGACGATCGCCTCGTGGCGGCCATCGCCATCGACCGGATCATTGTTGAGGTCGCCAAGGATGACAAAACGCGCATCCTGGGCCAGGCCGCCGCACTGGCCCTTGTCGTCGCACAGCCACGGCTTGTCGCCCTTGGACAGGTACTCCTGCCACAAGCGCAGTTCGTCATGGTTGCGCGCGGCGTTGCGCTTCTCCGGGCCGTCGAACACCGGCGGCGTCGGGTGCGAGACCAGCGCGTGGACCACGCCGGCCGGGGTCTTCACCGGCACGTCCCAGTGCGACTTCGACGACAGCCGCAGCTGCGACCAGACGGTGTCGTTGTAGAAGCTCTTGCCGGTGCGCGGATCGACCGGGCGGATCGCGCCGGGCATCGCACTCCACTTCAGCAGCTGGAAGCTGCGCACCTTGGCTTCGTCGATCGGGTAGCGCGACAGCACCAGCATGCCGTACTGGCCCGGGTGCAGGCCGTAGCCCCAGGCGTCGTTGCCGCGGCCACGGCCTTCACCGCCGACCACGCCGTTGTTGTCCAGGTCCAGGCCACTGGGCACACCGGTGTTCACCGGCGCCAGGTAGCGGTAGGCGAAGTGCAGCGGCTTGCCGCCACCGGGCTGGGCCACTTCCAGGTAGCGCTTCTGGAACAGGTCGGCGGCACGATGGGCGTCATCGAAGTCGAACTCGTTCAGCAGCACCAGGTCAGGGCGCGCCTGCTGCAGTACCGCGGCGATCTTGCGCGCATGTTCGCTGTCGCCTTCCAGTTCGGCGATCAGGCCGCCGGCTTCGTCCGAATACAGCGAGGTGTTGTAGGTGGCCAGGCGCAGCGCTGCAGACGGTTTTTCGGTCATCGCGGGGGACGTGGCAAAGGCGGGAGCGGCGGCGCCACAGAGCAGGGCCAGGCCGAGAATCAGGGGTTTGGCGTTCATGGGCCCTATTGTGCACCTGGCCCGGTGTCAGTGGTTTGTCAGCGTCCGTCCAGTTCGTCATCGAAATCATGCCAGCGGCGGCCATCGTAGGCCTCCAGCGGGCGATAGCGCCGCTTGTAGTCCATCTTCTGGTGCTCGCGTATCCAGTAGCCCAGGTACAGATGGGGCAGGCCCTCGCGGCGGGCCCACTCCAGCTGCTGCAGGATCGCGAACGTGCCCAGCCCGCGCGCGGCATGGGCGGGGTCGAAGAAGGTATAGACCGCCGACAGCCCGTGCTCGGTCACATCGGTTACTGCCACGCCCAGCAGCTGGCTGGGCTGCCCGTCGTGGCCGGGCAGGCGCATTTCCATGAAGCGCGTGTGCGACCAGCTGCCGATCAGGAACTGTTCGAACTCGTGCGGGCCGTGGTCGTCCATGCCGCCCTTGGCATGACGATGCACCAGGTAGCGGTGGTACAGCTCGAACAGATCCTCGCGTGGCATGGCCGCGGTGATGCGCACTTCCAGATCGGCATTGCGGGCGGCGCAGCGGCGCTGGCTGCGATCCGGGGCGAAGCGGGCCACCGGAATGCGCACGGCGACGCAGGCGTGGCAGTTCGCACAATGCGGGCGATAGACCAGATCACCGCTGCGTCGGAAGCCCCAGCTCAGGGCCAGCGGGTACAGCCCGCCGAGGCGACGGTCCTGCGGGTCCAGCACCAGGTCGCGTGCAACCCGGTCCGGCCAGTACCCGCAGGGGTGCTCGCCGGTCTGGAACAGTCGCAGTTCGTCGTCTCTGTCGCCGTGTCTCGCCATGGGCACAGCATAGCTCCAGCCTGTCGCAATGGCGGCGACTGTCCGCTGGATGAATGGAATGGGCGGCTGCGTCAACCGAGGTCGTGGTCAGGCGTTGTTGTCCTCCGAGGGTGAGGTGTTCACCCCGATGCCAATCCCATTCCCAGGAGTGACCCCATGATCCGTACCCCCCTGCTGCTGGCCCTGCTGCTCGGCACCTCCGCGACCGGCATTGCCTTGGCTGCCGACACCCCGGCTGCACCGGCGCAGCGTCCGGCCAAGCTGGATACCAATGGCGACGGCGTCATCGACCGCAGCGAAGCGGCGGCCAACCCGCGCCTGGCCGCAAAGTTCGACGAGCTGGACAGGAACAAGGACGGCAAGCTCTCGCGTGATGAACTGCCGCGCTGGAAGCATGGACGCCACGGTGGTCGCGGTGGCGAGCGCTGGGCCAAGCTGGACACGAACAAGGATGGCCGCATCAGCCGTGAGGAAGCCAAGGCCGATCCGCGCCTGGCCGAGCGTTTCGACCAGCTCGACCTCAACAAGGATGGCTACCTGGACAAGGCCGACCGCGAGCTGCGCATGAAGCAGCATCGTGACGCCTGGTTCGCCGCGGCCGATACCAACAAGGATGGCCAGCTGAGCAAGGCCGAGTTCGACGCCGCCAAGGGCCCGATGCACGGTGGCCCGCGCCACGGCGGCCCGCGTGACGGCGCCGCGCCGAAGCCGCAGCGCTGATTTTCAATGCAGTGATCGACGACAACGCCGGCGCACTGCCGGCGTTGTCCGTTACAGGCGGCCGCTGAGCGTCATCGTGTAGGCCAGGGCACCGATGACGACCAGGTTCACCGCCATCATGCCGGTCAGGCCGTACATGGATTCGTACTTCCAGTTGATCCCGTTACGCCCACGCCGGGCTGCATCACGCGCGAGCAGCGGCGCCATGATTCGCCGCAGCGTCACCAGGCACTGGTAGTTGACCGCCACCAGGCCCAGTGCCAGCACCAGCAGCTGCGCCCACATCGGCGCCTGCAGCAGCACGGTGAACAGGATGGCCAGGCACCAGCCCAGGCTGGTGCCGGTGCTGAGGTTGACGAAGCGGCGGACCTGGACCTGCTCGGCACCGGTCTCTGCGTAGGACAGCAGGAAACGCCCTCCGAGATAGCTGCCGAGCGCGCCACCGACGACGCCACCGATGATCGCGGCCCAGCTTGACGCAGGCAGCATCTGCAGCTGGCCCAGCGTGGCGGTCAACGAGCCGAGCGCGGTGCCGCCGGCAGCGCTGGCGCCACCGAGGCCGAGCTTGCTGCCACCCACGCCGACGCCGGTTCCCAGCAGGATCGCCGCGCTGGCGGTGCCGGGCGCGGCGATCATCACCATCGACACCACCGCCGTTGCGAACGCAGCACTGGGCGCGCTGCTGCGTGCGAATTCACCGAAGCGCTGCAGCAGGCCCTCGCGCACCTGCGCACGGGCACGTGACAGGCGCTTGCGTACCGCCGCGTCGCTCAGCCCGAGCAGGTCGGCGACCTGCTGCGAATGCTGGCCCTCGCGGTAATACAGCAGCAGCACTTCGCGGCTGTCGGCGGGCAGGGCGGAGATGATGTTCTCGGCGGCGATCTCCTCTTCCAGCCGCTGCAGGCGATCGGCCACGCCCGGGGTCGGATCCGCAGCCATGGTCAGCGCCACTTCGGCAGCCTCGCCGCTCAGCGGTCGACCACGTTGTGCGCGCAGCCAGTCGCGGGCGAGGTTGCGGGTGATCTGCCGCAGCCAGGGCAGGAAGCTGCTCGCGCTGCGCAGCTGGTGCAGCTGCTGCCAGCCCTTCACGAACGCTTCCTGGGCGATGTCCTCGCTGGCCTGGCGGTCGCCGGTGATGGCCAGGGCGATGGCGGTGACCGTGTTCTGGCAGGCCAGCACGATGCGGCCATAGGCATGCTGGCAACCGCTGCTGGCGGCCGGCAGTTCGCGTTCCAGGGTTTCGTCGATGCTTGCGGCGAAGATCGTCATGGCGGCGGGCTCCTGCAGGGATTGTGTCCCATGACGGAGGCGCGCGCCGAATGTGACCGGTTCGCGTCCCGGTAGCGCCGGCCTTGCCCGGCGGCGTCTCTGTCAGGCCGCTGCGCTCGCCGGGCATGGCCCGGCGCTACCTGCGCGTTACGTGGACGGCTGGATGCGGACCCGCACTTCCTCTTCTTCCGGCGGTGCCGGCGCGGTCGGCTGTGCTTGCTGCGGCTGTGCCTGCGGGGCGGGCACCGGCACGGTTGGGGCGGGGGCACCGCGATGACGCAGGCCGATCACCAGCGCCACGCCGGCGATCACCACCAGCAGGGCAATGCGGATGCGCCAGGCCCAGCCACGACCGCCGGTACTTTCCTGCACGTCATCGCGGAAGGCGAACTCGGCGGTCGGGTGGTCACGGCGGGTGGTGTCGAGCAGGCGCGCCTCGCGCAGGATTTCGCGCGCGCGTGGCTGGTCGTCGGCACGCACGATCCACACCGCCGGGTAGGCGCCGGCATTGCCCAGGTCGGTATAGCTGAACTGGCCACGTCGACGGGTCTTGTACGAGCGCCCGTTGGTGACCTTCACCTGGATGTCGTGGCTGCGCAGGAGCTCGGCCACGCCTTCTACGGTTTCCACGCGCTGGCTGCTGAAAATCTGACGCATCGGTCAATCCTTGGCTGGCACGGCGGCCGCTGCTGCCTGGTCCGGAACCACGCGGATCAAGCCTTCCTGGGCGGTGCTGGCAACCAGCACGCCATCACGGGTGAAGAACTGGCCACGGGCCAGGCCGCGCGAATCCTGCGCACTGGGGCTGTCCAGCGAGTACAGCAGCCAATCGTCGGCGCGGAACGGGCGGTGGAACCAGATCGCGTGGTCCAGCGAAGCCATCTGCACGTGCGGATGGTAGTAGCTGATACCGTGCGGGAACGTGGCCGTGCCCAGCAGGTGGAAGTCCGACGCGTAGGCCAGCAGTGCCTGGTGCAGCTCGGGAGCATCGCCCACGCGCTCGCTCAGGCGCAGCCAGACCTGGTGGTAGGGCGGGCGCTTGGGCGGGTTCAGTTCATCGCGGGGATACACATGGCGGAACTCGAACGGACCGCCGCGCGACAGCCAGCGCTGCACCTTGATCGGCAGGCGCTCAAGCACCTCCGCCGGCAACGGCCGGTTCGGTTCGATGTCTTCCGGTTGCGGCACTTCGGGCATCTTGTGCTGGTGCTCGGCACCGGATTCGGCCTGCTGGAACGAGGCCGCGCAGAAGAAGATCACCTTGCCATGCTGGATCGCGGTCACCCGGCGCACCGAGAAGCTGCCACCGTCGCGGGTGCGGTCGACGTCGTAGACGATCGGATGGTCGATGTTGCCGGCGCGGAGGAAATAGGCGTGCAGCGAGTGCACATGGCGACCATTGTCAACCGTGGCCTGCGCGGCCGCCAGGGCCTGGCCCAGCACCTGCCCGCCGAACACGTACTTGGTACCGATGTCGCGGCTCTGGCCGCGGAACAGGTTGTCCTCCAGCCGCTCCAGGGTGAGCAGATCGATCAGCTCGGAGACGACGGGTTCGGGCATGTCGTTCAAGGGGGCGGCCACAGCGATGAAAGAGGGGTCGATTATACCGGTGTAGGCCGGATGCCCCATCTTCGGCAGTGCCGGCCGCTGGCCGGCATCCGCAGGCGTCCCGGCAGGATTGCCAGGCTGCCGGCCAGCGGCCGGCAATACCGTTTACTTGCCGAGACGCGCCACCAGTGCCTGCAGTGCGTTCTGCGCATCCGGGGCGAACCAGGCCTCGACGAAGCGGTCGAGCTGGATCAGGTCCGGATGCAGGGCGTCGTGCAGCTCGGCGCGGGCGATGGCACGGGTCAGCAGCATCGGCTGCCGCGGCTGCTTCAGCAGGTCCTGCAGCCAGGCCACCGCACGGGCCGCCACCAGTTCGCCATCCACCAGTTCGTCGACCAGCCCGATCTGCAGCGCCTGTTCGGCCGGTACCAGCGCGCCGGTGGCCAGCAGCACGCTGGAGCGGTGCGCGCCCACCGCACGGCGCAACAGGCGCTGGATGCCTTCCGGTGCGATCAGGCCAACCTGCACCTCGTTCAGGCCGATGGCATACGGGCGCGCCGGATCGGCACTGCGTGCCATCACCCGGTAGTCGCAGCACAGGGCCAGCACGCAGCCGCCCGCCGGTGCATGGCCGGTGATCGCCGCAACCACCGGGATGCGGCTCTCGGCCAGCGTGCGTACCGCGCCGAAGAATGCGTTCCAGGTGTCCAGCAGCTTGTGCTTGTCATCGCCATGCGAGAGCAGGTGCGGCACGTCCATGCCGCCGGTGAAGATGCGCTCGCTACCCGACAGCACGATGCCGTGCGCGTCCTCGGCCATCGCCAGTTCGATGGCATGGATCAACTGCCGGCACAGCTCGGTGTCCAGTGCATTGACCGGCGGACGCGCCAGCCGCAGCTCGCGGATGGGGCCATGGTTGATCACCTCGATGAGCGTCGTCATGCTGCGGGTCTCGTTGCGAAGAAGGAACCTGGGCGATGATAACCAAACCATTCGTTGGCGTACTGTTGATGATGTGTGCGGGCGCAGCATCGGCGGCGGCCGCTGTGCCGGAGTGCGTCACCGTCTCGCAGGGCTGGGTACGTCTGCCGCCCAGCCCGACGGCGACGCCCATGACTGCCGGCTATGGCGTGATCCGCAACGGCTGCTCCACCGCGGTAACCATCATCGGTGCGCGCAGTGCGGGTTTCGGTGATGTGTCGTTGCACGAGACCCGGATCGTCGACGGGGTCAGCCGCATGCGTGCTGTCGAGCGCCTGCCATTGGCGCCGGGCGAACGCGCCGTGCTCAAGCCCGGCGGCCTGCACCTGATGTTGATGGACGGCAGGCGCGTATTGGCGGAGGGGCAGCCCGTGTGGCTGCAGGTGCAACTGGAGGGGGGCAGCGAAGTCAGCACGGCCCTGATAGTGCGCAAGGCCGCACCGTAACGCGGCGCTCGTTCCGCCGGGCATGGCCCGGCGCTACCCAGGCATCACTGCCGAATCCACATCGGTAGCGCCGGGCCATGCCCGGCGAGCGCGCAGCGCGTTGGGGCTTAATCGGTAGCGCCGGGCCATGCCCGGCGAGCGTGCAGCGCGGTGGGGCTTACGACCAGTCGTACGAGAACAGCACCGTGCGGCTTTCCGGCTCGTACAGCATCACGATCGCATCGGCACCGGTTGCACACCAGTTGTAGCCGGCCACTTCGGCCACGGCGAAGAACTTGTGGCCATCGCGGGTGATGATCGCGCGCTCGGCATCGTCCGGCGCATGACGGTCGTCGGCAGCCTCGGTGAACGCCAGCGCGAAGGCGGCTGGAATCTCCGCGGTTTCGATCCAGTTGCCGGTCGAGATCTGCCCACCCAGCACATCGAGGTAGGCCTGCTCGCCGGGCTCGCCGTCGCCATAGCGCGAATAGCTGGCCAGGCGTCCATGCTGCTGGAAGTACGCACCTGCCTTGCTGTAGCTCCCGCGCATCTCGGTGATGTGCTTCAGCGCGTGCTTGTCCTGCACCTGGTCGCCGATGAAGTAGCCCTCCTCACCGAGGAAACGCATGCGGTTGTCGCTGGTCAGTTCAAAGGCGATCCAGTTGGTGCCGGTGAACGCGTTGTGGTGTTCTTCGGTGGTTTCACCGATGCAGCCGTCGTAGGGCTCGATCGGGCACAGCATCGTGGCCACGCTGCCGGCCAGTTCCGGGCGCAGTACGCCCAGGTCGATCTTCAGCAGCGGCAACAGGTGCTGGCCAAGCCAGGCCTGGTCATCCGGGAACACGTCGGCGGGAAAGGGGACCATGCCGGGCAGCAGGTCGCGCAGTTCGGTCTGGTGGATCATGTCAGTCCTTTGATGTGGAACGGTGGCGCCGGGCCATGCCCGGTGGGGAGAGTGCCGGCCAGCGGCCGGCACTACCTTCAGGTGGACGCTCTGCGGATCGCGTCCGGCAGCGGCGCGCTCTTGCCGGTCTGCGTGTCCATCCAGACCACCACCACGTTGCCGTCCGAATACAGCCTCGACTCGTCCTGCTGGTCGACGATGCGATGACCGATGGTCACGCTGCTGTTGCCCAGGCGTTCGACGAACAGCTCGACCAGGATGTCGTTGGGCCACACGATCGGCAACCGGTAGTTGACGTTGGTGGCGGCCACCACCGGTGCGATGCGGTCGGTCATCGACACGCCTTCCACGCCCAGCATCCAGCGCACGCGCGCCTCTTCCAGGTAGGAGATGTACTTGGCGTTGTTGACGTGGCCCATGCTGTCCATGTCACGCCAGCGCACGCTGATCGGAATGCGGGCCAGGATCTTGTGTTCGCTGCTCATCAGGCGTCCTTCTTCTTCTTGGTGCCCGCCGTGGCGGTCTTGCTGGCTTTGCCGGTGCTCTTGGCGGCAGCCGCCTTCTTTGCCGGCTTTTCCGGCTTGACCTTGCGCGGCGGGCGCGCATCGGGCTTGTTGGCCACGGCGGCGGGCTGGTCCGGTCGCGCGCTGGTGGACGGCAGCATCCGTGCGAGGAACTGGCCGGTGTACGAAGCCGGACATGCGGCCACGTCTTCCGGCGTACCGGTCACCAGGATGGTGCCGCCGCGATGACCGCCTTCCGGACCCAGGTCGACGATCCAGTCCGCGGTCTTGATGACGTCCAGGTTGTGCTCGATCACCACCACCGTGTTGCCCTCGTCGCGCAGCTTGTGCAGCACGCCGAGCAGTGCCTCGATGTCGTGGAAGTGCAGGCCGGTGGTCGGCTCGTCGAGGATGTACAGGGTGCGGCCGGTATCGCGGCGCGACAGTTCCTTGGACAGCTTCACGCGCTGCGCTTCACCACCGGACAGCGTGGTCGCGCTCTGCCCCAGCTTGATGTAGCTCAGGCCGACATCGACCAGGGTCTCCAGCTTGCGGGCGATGGACGGGACCGGTTCGAACAGCTTCAGCGCATCTTCGACGGTCATTTCCAGCACGTCGTTGATGTTGAAGCCCTTGTACAGGATCTCCAGCGTTTCGCGGTTGTAGCGCTTGCCATGGCAGACGTCGCAGGGCACGTACACGTCCGGAAGGAAGTGCATCTCGACCTTGATCAGCCCGTCGCCCTGGCACGCCTCGCAGCGGCCGCCACGCACGTTGAAGCTGAAACGGCCCGGCGAATAGCCGCGCGCGCGTGCTTCGGGCACCTGTGCGAACAGTTCGCGCAGCGGAGTGAACAGGCCGGTGTAGGTGGCCGGATTCGAGCGCGGGGTACGGCCGATCGGCGACTGGTCGATGTCCACCACCTTGTCGAACAGATCCAGGCCGTCGATCTCCTTGTACGGCGCGATCGGGTGCGAGGCGCCGTTGATCTCGTTGGCGGCCAGCGAGAACAGGGTGTCGTTGATCAGCGTCGACTTGCCCGAGCCGGACACGCCGGTCACGCAGGTCAGCAGCCCGGCCGGAATGGCCAGGTCCACGCCCTTGAGGTTGTTGCCGGTGGCGCCACGCAGGTGCAGCGTCATCTTCGGGTTCGGCTTGTGCCGGCGCGCCGGGATCTCGATCGCGCGCTTGCCGGACAGGTACTGGCCGGTCAACGAGCGCGGCGCATCCAGGATGTCCTGCAGGCTGCCCTGGCCGACGATCTCGCCGCCATGCACACCCGCGCCCGGACCGATGTCCAGCACGTAGTCGGCCAGGCGGATCGCATCTTCGTCGTGCTCGACCACGATCACCGTGTTGCCCAGGTCGCGCAGGCGGGTGAGGGTGCCCAGCAGGCGCTCGTTGTCGCGCTGGTGCAGGCCGATGGAGGGCTCGTCGAGCACGTACATCACCCCGACCAGCCCCGCACCGATCTGGCTGGCCAGGCGGATGCGCTGGGCTTCGCCACCGGACAGGGTGTCGGCCTTGCGCTCCAGGGTCAGGTAATCCAGGCCGACGTCGACCAGGAAGCCGAGGCGTTCACCGATCTCCTTGACGATCTTCGCGGCGATCTCGCCTCGCCAGCCCGGCAGGCTCAGACTGCTGAAGAACTTCAGCGCTTCGTCGATCGGCAGCACCACCAGTTCCGGCAGCGGTCGATCCGCCACGAACACGTTGCGCGCGGCCTTGTTCAGGCGTGCGCCATTGCACTCGGGGCAGGCATGCTCGCTGATGTACTTGCCCAGTTCTTCCTGCACCGCCGCCGATTCGGTTTCCTTGTAGCGGCGTTCCAGGTTGGGAATGATGCCTTCGAAGCGATGCTTGCGCTGGGTGCGGCCACCGGCCTCGGTGAAGTAGGTGAAGGTGATCGCGTCCTCGCCGCTGCCGTACAGCACGGCCTGCTGCACCTTGGCCGGCAGCGAGTTCCACGCCGCGTCGACGTCGAACTTGTAGTGCTTGGCCAGCGAGGCGATCAGCTGGAAGTAATAGGCATTGCGGCGATCCCAGCCACGCACGGCACCGGCCGCCAGCGACAGCTCCGGATGCACCACCACGCGCGAGGGGTCGAAGAACTCCGCCATGCCCAGCCCATCGCAGCCGGGGCAGGCGCCCATCGGTGCGTTGAACGAGAACAGGCGCGGCTCCAGTTCCGGCAGCGAGTAGTCGCAGACCGGGCAGGAATACTTGGACGAGAACAGGGTAGGGGCCGCAGCGGCATCGTCCAGCGACTGCACCGACGCCATGCCATCGCCCAGCTTCAGGGCGGTTTCGAAGCTCTCGGCCAGGCGCTGCTTGATGTCTTCGCGCGGGCGGAAGCGATCGATCACCGCTTCGATGGTGTGCTTCTGGCGCAGCGCCAGCGGCGGCACCGCATCGATTTCGTACAGTTCGCCATCCACGCGTACACGCACGAAGCCCTGCGCGCGCAGCTGGTCGAACACCTGCGCGTGCTCGCCCTTGCGGTCGCGGATCACCGGCGCCAGCAGCATGTAGCGCTGTTCCGGGTCCAGCGTCAGCATATGGTCGACCATCTGGCTGACCGTCTGCGCCTCCAGCGGATAGCCGTGGTCGGGGCAACGCGGCGTGCCGACGCGCGCATACAGCAGGCGCAGGTAGTCGTAGATCTCGGTAATGGTGCCGACCGTCGAGCGCGGGTTGTGCGAGGTCGACTTCTGCTCGATCGAGATCGCCGGCGACAGCCCTTCGATGTGGTCCAGGTCCGGCTTTTCCATCACGCTCAGGAACTGCCGCGCGTACGCCGACAGGGACTCGACGTAACGCCGCTGACCCTCGGCATAGATGGTGTCAAACGCCAGCGACGACTTGCCCGAGCCGGAAAGGCCGGTGATCACGATCAGTTTGTCGCGGGGCAGGTCGAGGTCGATGTTCTTGAGGTTGTGCGTCCGCGCGCCGCGGATGCGGATGAAATCCATCGCCATGGGGAATCCGGTTGTGGGGGCGTGGCTGGGCCGCCGGGCCAGCGAAAGGGCGGCAATCGGTCAGCCTACCGAGGTGACCAGATGGGGGCAATGGGCGACAATGCCAGCCCGGTGTCTCACCCGGTGAGACCGCCTGTCAGGCAGGGGTCAGATCCCTTTTCACGTGGTGAAAAGGGATCTGACCCCGTTCCGGCCCGGCCTCCAGAGCCGTTCAGGGGTTGACTTGACCCGTCCCCGGTGGTCCACGTACAATTCCGCTCCTGTCCGCCCTCGACGGCGGCAGTCCATAGACCACAATAACTACAGAGGAAGTCTGGTCATGTACGCAGTACTGGTCACCGGCGGTAAGCAATACCGCGTGGCGCAGGGCGAAAAGCTCCGCATTGAAAAGCTCGAAGCCGACGTCGGCAGCGAGATCAAGTTCGACAACATCCTGCTGCTCGGCGACAGCGATGGCATCAAGATCGGCGACGCCCTGAGCGGCGCTGCGGTCACTGCCACCGTCCTGTCCCAGGGTCGTGCCGACAAGGTCCGGATCATCAAGTTCCGTCGCCGTAAGCACCACATGAAGCGCCAGGGTCACCGTCAGTACTACACCGAAATCGAGATCACCGGCATTGCCGGTGGCAGCAAGTAAGGAGATAGGTCATGGCACATAAAAAAGGCGTAGGCTCTTCGCGCAACGGTCGCGACTCCAACCCGAAGTACCTCGGCGTCAAGATCTTCGGCGGCCAGGCCATCGAAGCAGGCAACATCATCGTGCGTCAGCGCGGCACCCAGTTCCACCCGGGTACCGGCGTCGGCCTCGGCCGTGACCACACCCTGTTCGCCCTGACGGACGGCAAGGTGGAGTTCTCGGTGAAGGGCCCGAAGAAGCGTCGCACCGTCAGCGTCGTCTCGGTCGAAGCCTGATAAGGCTGCGTCCGGCGCCCATGCCTCGGCATGGCCGTGCTGGATGAAGAGCTCGCTGCATGAAGAGCCCCGCTTCGGCGGGGCTTTTCGTTGGAATCAATGGTAAAACGGGCATCGCCCGGTTGTCGGCCAGCGGCCGGCACTACATCAAGGTGGCGGCGTGCATGCCGCGCCCATCGCAGGCATCGAAACAATGAAACTGGTAGACGAAGCAGAAATCGAAGTGTTCGCCGGCAACGGCGGCAACGGCTGCATTGGCTTCCGTCGCGAGAAGTTCATTCCGCTCGGCGGCCCGGACGGCGGCGACGGCGGTGCGGGCGGCAGCGTGTGGATCCGCGCCGACGAAAACCTCAACACCCTGGTCGACTTCCGCCATGACCGCATCTTCAAGGCGCAGCGCGGCGAGAACGGCATGGGCCGCCAGGCCTATGGCAAGGGTGGCGAAGACCTGGTCATCACCGTGCCGGTCGGCACCGTGATCATCAACGTGGCCACCGATGAAATCATCGGTGACCTGACCCAGCATGGTGACCGCCTGCTGGTGGCCAAGGGCGGCCGCGGCGGCCTGGGCAACATGCATTTCAAGAGCTCCACCAACCGCTCGCCGCGCCAGGCGCTGCCGGGTGAGCCGGGTGAGGAGCGCACGCTGAAGCTGGAGCTGAAGCTGCTGGCCGATGTCGGCCTGCTGGGCTTCCCCAACGCCGGCAAGAGCACCCTGATCCGCGCCGTTTCGGCGGCGACGCCGAAGGTGGCCGATTACCCGTTCACCACGCTGTACCCGAACCTGGGTGTGGTGAAGGTGGAGAACTACCGCAGCTTCGTGATCGCCGATATTCCGGGCCTGATTGAAGGTGCTGCCGACGGTGCCGGCCTGGGCGCGCAGTTCCTGCGCCACCTGCAGCGCACCCGCCTGCTGCTGCATCTCGTCGACATTTCGCCGATGGAAGGTGGTGTGGAAGGTGTGTCGCCGGTCGAGCAGGTGCGTGCCATCGAGCGCGAACTGGAAAAGCACGATCCGGAGCTGCTGGCCAAGCCGCGCTGGCTGGTGCTGAACAAGGCCGACCTGATGTTCGAGGACGAGGCCAAGGCCGCTGCCGAGAAGATCGTCGCCGAGCTGGGCTGGAAGGAGCCGTGGTTCCTAGTGTCCGCACTGGGTCGCGAAGGCACCTTCCCGATCATGAGCCGGATCATGGCGTTCTTCGATCGCCAGAAGGAAGACGAGCTCGAGGCGGCACGCAACGCGCAGTAATGCCGTTGTGGTTCCCGCGAAAAACCCGGCTTCGGCCGGGTTTTTTGTTGGCGGCCGAATGGGGTCGGATCCCTTTTCTGCGGGAAAAGGGATCCGACCCCGGGCATCGGTAGCGCCAGGCGCCGGATTGCAGGCAACAAAAAACCCGGCCGAGGCCGGGCTTTTGCGTGCTGCCGGAGCCGGGGCTCCAGCAACCAACCGGATCAGGCGGCCTGGAGGGCCTTGATGCGGTCGTTCAGGCGGCTCTTGTGGCGAGCAGCCTTGTTCTTGTGGATCAGGCCACGCGCGCTGAAACGATCCAGGATCGGCTGGGCAACGGCGAAGGCGGCTTGGGCGCCGGCGGCATCGTTGGCGTCCAGCGCCTTGATCACTTTCTTGACAGCGGTGCGCAGCATCGAGCGCTGAGCCACGTTGCGCGCGTTGCGCACGACGGTCTGCTTGGCGCGCTTCTTGGCGGACTTGATATTGGCCACGGTGGTGGTTTCCTGAAAAATCGGTGTTATGGGAACAGCAAGCTAGCTAGTATGATGGCGTAAGAAATGTACGTCAAGTCGATTGTCAAGAGGGACGTTGAGTGAGTTCACCCAAGATGTTGCGGGGCCTGCTGTCGTTCAGCAGCATGACCATGGTCTCGCGGGTTCTCGGCCTGGTCCGGGACCAGGTGGTGACCTCGACCTTCGGCACCAACGCCATCACCGATGCTTTCTGGGTCGCCTTCAGGATACCCAATTTCCTGCGCCGGCTGTTCGCCGAGGGCTCCTTTGCCACCGCCTTCGTGCCGGTGTTCACCGAGGTGAAGGAAACCCGCAGCCATGCCGAGCTGCGTGAACTGATGGCCCGCACCGCCGGCACCCTGGGCGGCGTGCTGATGCTGGTCACCGCATTGGCGCTGATCTTTGCCCCGCAGCTGGCATCGGTCTTCGCAAGTGGCGTGGACACCGACCCGGCCAAGCAGGGCCTGCTGGTCGACCTGTTCCGCCTGACCTTCCCGTTCCTGCTGTTCGTCTCGCTGACCGCCCTGGCCGGCGGCGCGCTGAACAGTTTCCAGCGCTTCGCGATGCCGGCACTGACCCCGGTCATCCTCAACCTGTGCATGATCGCCGGCGCGCTGTGGCTGGCGCCGCGGCTGGGTGGTACCCCGGAAAAGCAGATCCTCGCCCTGGGCTGGGCGGTGCTGGCCGCCGGCCTGCTGCAGCTGCTGTTCCAGCTGCCTTCGTTGAAGGGCATCGACCTGCTGACCCTGCCGCGCTGGGGCTGGAACCATCCGGGCGTGCGCAAGGTGATGACGCTGATGGTGCCGACCCTGTTCGGCTCGTCGGTAGCGCAGATCAACCTGCTGCTGGACACCGTCATCGCCGCCAAGCTGACCGACGGTTCGCAGTCCTGGCTGTCGCTGGCCGATCGCTTCCTGGAACTGCCGCTGGGCGTGTTCGGCGTGGCGCTGGGCACGGTGATCCTGCCGGCGCTGGCACGGCACCACGTCAGCACCGACCGCGAAGGCTTCTCGCGCTCGCTGGACTGGGGCCTGCGCATGACCCTGCTGATCTCGGTGCCAGCCATGCTCGGCCTGCTGCTGCTGGCCGAACCGCTGATCTCCACGATCTTCCAGCACGGCCAGTTCACCGCCTTCGACACCCGCATGACGGCGCTGTCGGTGTACGGCCTGAGCTTCGGCCTGCCGGCGTTCGCGCTGCTGAAGGTGGTGCTGCCGGCGTTCTACGCGCGCCAGGACACCAGGACGCCGGTGCGCGCCGGCGTCGCCGCGCTGGTGGCCAACATGGTGTTCAACTTCGCCCTGCTGGCGGTGCTGTACCAGGTGATGGTGCCCGACGAGCTGAAGGCGCAGGGCGTAATGGCAGCCATCGGCAAGCAACCCGGCCTGCACCTGGCGCTGGGCATTGCCAGTGCGCTGTCCAGTTACCTGAACCTGGGGCTGCTCTGGTACTGGCTGGGCAGGACCGATGTCTACCAGCGGCGTCCGGGTTGGGGCGGCTACCTGCTGCGCCTGCTGCTGGCGTGCACGGCAATGGTCGGCGTGCTGCTGGCCCTGCGGTACTGGCTGCCGGGCTTCTCCTCCATGGGCGTGTGGGAACGGATCGGCGCGCTCGGCCTGCTGGTCGGCGGTGGCGGGCTGACCTACCTGCTGGCGATGGTGGCGATGGGCTTCCGCCCGCGCGACCTGCGTGGGCATTGATCGCGGCTCCCGGCGGCTATACTTCAGGGTTACACCATTGAAACGGCGGGCTTCGGCCGGCCGGAACGAGAGTTGATGAGCAGGCTGTTCAGAAGCGTCGAGGGCGGGGAGCTGTTCCCCAACGGAAGCGTGGTCTGCATCGGTGCATTCGACGGCCTCCACCTGGGCCATCGTGCGCTGGTGCGGCACGCGGTCGCGCGTGCGCGCGCCTTGGGTGTGGCTGCGGTGGCGGTGGCCTTCGAGCCCTTGCCGCGTGAGTTCTTCGCCCAGGGTACGCCGCCGCCGCGGTTGACCCTGGCACGCAGCAAGGTCGAGATCCTGCACGAACTGGGCGTCGATGCGATCGGCCTGCTGCGTTTCGACGCGGCGATGGCGGCGATGCCCGCCGAAACCTTCGTGCGCCAGCTGCTGGCCCAGCGCCTGAACGCCCGCGAGGTGTGGATCGGGCCGGAGTTCTGTTTCGGCAACCGTCGCCGTGGCGATCTGGCCCTGTTGCAGGCGCTCGGCGCCGAGCTCGGTTTCAGCGCCGGCGAGATCGAAGCGGTCGACCTGCATGGTGACCGCATCTCCAGCACCCGTATCCGCCAGCTGCTGCAGGAAGGCGACTTCGCCCGCGTCGGCGACCTGCTCGGTCGCCCCTACTCGATCAGCGGGCGCGTCGTGCGTGGGCGTCAGCTCGGCCGTACGCTGGGCTTCCCCACCGCCAACCTGCGCTTCCCGAAGACCCCGGCACTGTCGGGCATCTACGCGACCTGGGTGCACGGGGTGTTCGACCAGCCGTGGCCGTCAGTGTCCAGTTTCGGTACCCGGCCGACCGTGGACGGCGTGGAGCCGCTGCTGGAAGCGCACCTGTTTGATTTCCAGGGCGACCTGTATGGGCGCCACATCGAAGTCGAATTCGTTGCCAAACTGCGTGACGAAGAGAAATTCAACGATCTGGCGGCGCTGACCGACCAGATGCACCGCGACGCCGAACAGGCGCGTGCCATCCTTTCCGAACATAGATTGCGAGCCACTGCGTGAGCCAGGACTACAAGACCACCCTCAACCTGCCGGCCACCGAATTCCCGATGCGCGGCGACCTGCCCAAGCGCGAGCCGGGCATTCTGGCGCGCTGGGAAGAGCAGGGGCTCTACCAGCAGCTGCGCGACAACGCCGCCGGCCGCCCGCTGTTCGTGCTGCATGACGGCCCGCCGTACGCCAATGCGCGCATCCACCTGGGCCATGCGGTCAACAAGATCCTCAAGGACATCATCGTCAAGTCGCGCTACCTGGCCGGCTTCGATGCGCCCTATGTGCCAGGCTGGGACTGCCATGGCCTGCCGATCGAAATCGCGGTGGAAAAGAAGTGGGGCAAGGTCGGGGTGAAGCTCGATGCGGTCGCGTTCCGGCAGAAGTGCCGCGAGTTCGCCGAGGAGCAGATCGACATCCAGCGCGCCGACTTCAAGCGCCTGGGCGTCACCGGCGACTGGGACAACCCGTACAAGACCCTGAGCTTCGATTTCGAGGCCAACGAGATCCGCGCGCTGTCCAAGGTCATCGCCAACGGCCACCTGCTGCGCGGCGCCAAGCCGGTGTACTGGTGCTTCGACTGCGGTTCGGCGCTGGCCGAGGCCGAGATCGAATACCAGGAAAAGACCTCGCCGGCGATCGACGTGGCCTACACCGCGCGTGATGCACAGGCGGTGGCGCAGGCGTTCGGCGTCAGCCTGCCGGCCGACGTGGAAGTGGCCGTGCCGATCTGGACCACCACCCCGTGGACGTTGCCGGCCTCGCTGGCGGTATCGCTGGGCGCGGACATCCGCTACGTGCTGGCCGAAGGCCCGGCGCACAACGGCAAGCGCCGTTGGCTGGTGCTGGCCGCTGCACTGGCCGAGCGCTCGCTGCAGCGCTACGGCGTGGACGCGGTGGTGCTGCACGGTGAGGCCGAAGGTTCGGCGCTGGAAAACCAGCTGCTGATCCATCCGTTCTACCCCGAGCGCGAGATCCTCGTGCTCAACGGCGAACACGTGTCCGACGAGGACGGTACCGGTGCGGTGCATACCGCCCCCGGCCACGGCCAGGAAGACTACGTGGTCAGCCAGAAGTACGGCCTGCTGGACAAGTACAACGCCGGCCAGGTGACCCCGGTTGATGGCCGTGGCGTCTACCTGGAATCGACCCCGCCGGCAGGCGAGGTGGTGCTGGCGGGCCAGCACCTGTGGAAGGCGCAGGAGGCGATCGTGCAGGTGCTGCGCGACAGCGGCGCGCTGCTGGCCTTCGTCGAGATCCGCCATAGCTACCCGCACTGCTGGCGGCACAAGACGCCGGTGGTGTTCCGCGCCACCCCGCAGTGGTTCATCTCGATGGACAAGGCCAACCTGCGCAGCGATGCGCTGGCCGCCATCGACACTGTCGGCTGGTTCCCGACGTGGGGCAAGGCGCGCATCCAGAGCATGGTCGACGGCCGCCCGGACTGGACCATCTCGCGCCAGCGCACGTGGGGCGTGCCGATCGCACTGTTCACCCATCGCCAGACCGGCGAGATCCACCCGCGTTCGGTGGAACTGATGCAGCAGGTGGCCGACCGCGTCCAGGCCGAAGGCATCGACGTGTGGTACTCGCTGGACGCGGCCGAACTGCTGGGCGCTGAAGCGGCCGACTACGAGAAGGTCACCGACATCCTCGATGTCTGGTTCGACTCGGGCGTGACCCACGAAGCGGTGCTGGCTGCCCGTGGCTTCGGCAAGCCGGCCGACCTGTACCTGGAAGGTTCGGACCAGCATCGCGGCTGGTTCCAGTCCTCGCTGCTGACCGGCGTGGCCATCGACAAGCGCGCGCCGTACAAGCAGTGCCTCACCCACGGGTTCACCGTGGACGAGCATGGCCGCAAGATGTCCAAGTCGCTGGGCAACGGCATCGAGCCGCAGGAAATCATGAACAAGCTGGGCGCGGACATCCTGCGCCTGTGGATCGCCTCGGCCGACTACAGCAACGAGATGTCGCTGTCGCAGGAAATCCTCAAGCGCACCGCCGACGCCTACCGTCGCCTGCGCAACACCGCCCGCTTCCTGCTGGGCAACCTCGACGGTTTCGATCCGGCCCAGCACCTGCGCCCGCTCAACGAGATGGTCGCGCTGGACCGCTGGATCGTGCATCGCGCCTGGGAACTGCAGGAGAAGATCAAGGCGGCGTATGACAACTACGACATGGCCGAGATCGTGCAGCTGCTGCTGAACTTCTGCAGCGTGGACCTGGGCTCGCTGTACCTGGACGTGACCAAGGACCGCCTGTACACGATGCCGACCGATTCGGATGGCCGTCGTTCGGCGCAGAGCGCGATGTACCACATCGCCGAAGCGTTCACCCGCTGGGTGGCGCCGATCCTGACCTTCACCGCCGATGAGCTGTGGGGGTATCTGCCGGGCGACCGTGCCGGCCACGTGCTGTTCACCACCTGGTACGAGGGCCTGGCTCCGCTGCCGGCCGACGCACAGCTCAACGCGGCCGACTTCGACCAGCTGCTGGCCCTGCGCGAGCAGGTGGCCAAGGTGCTGGAGCCGATGCGCGCCAATGGTGCGATCGGCGCCGCGCTGGAAGCGGAGATCACCATCGCCGCCAGCGAAGAGCAGGCGACCCGCTGGCAGCCGCTGGCCGATGAACTGCGCTTCCTGTTCATTAGCGGTGACGTGCAGGTGCGCCCGGCGACCACCGACGAGGTCTTCGTCAGCGCGCAGCCGACGCAGAAAGCCAAGTGCGTGCGCTGCTGGCACCACCGTGCCGACGTCGGCAGCAGTGCCGACCACCCGGAACTGTGCGGCCGCTGCGTGACCAACGTCGCCGGTGCCGGCGAAGTGCGGAGCTGGTTCTGATGGCCGCCGCGCGCCCGCATCCCAATGCGCTGGTCTGGCTGCTGCTGTCGGCAGTCATCATCGGCCTGGACCAGTGGTCGAAGGCCTGGGTGCTGTCGAGCCTGCCGGAGTTCCAGCCGGTGGTGGTCATCGACGGCTTCTGGAACTGGTACCGCACCTACAACACCGGTGCGGCGTTCAGCTTCCTGAGCGATGCCGGTGGCTGGCAGAAGCACTTCTTCACCGTACTGGCGATCGCCATCAGCGGCCTGATGGCCTGGTGGCTGCGCGCTACGGCGCGTGGCAACTGGAAAGCCGCCGTGCCGTATGCGCTGATCATCGGTGGCGCCATCGGCAACGTGATCGACCGCCAGGTGCATGGCCACGTGGTGGATTTCATCCAGTGGTACGTCGGCGAGCATGTCTGGCCGTCGTTCAACATCGCCGATTCGGCCATCGTGGTGGGTGCCGTCGGCATCGCCCTGTTCGGCCTGTTCGACGGCAAGTCCGCCAAAAAGGCGGATAATGCCAATCCGAAACCGTAAGCCGGCCGCTGCCGGGAGACTGAACTGATGGATGTGCTGCTCGCCAACCCGCGTGGATTCTGTGCCGGTGTCGATCGTGCGATCGAGATCGTCAAGCGCGCGATCGAAACGCTGGGCGCGCCCATCTATGTCCGCCATGAAGTGGTGCACAACCGATTCGTCGTCGATGACCTGAAGCAGCGCGGCGCGATCTTCGTCGAGGAACTCGACGAAGTGCCGGACAACAACACCGTCATCTTCAGCGCCCATGGCGTGTCCCAGGCCGTGCGCCAGGAAGCCGAGCGGCGTGGCCTGAAGGTGTTCGATGCCACCTGTCCGCTGGTGACCAAGGTCCACTTCGAAGTCGCCCGCCACTGCCGTGCCGGCCGTGACGTGGTGCTGATCGGCCATGCCGGCCATCCGGAAGTGGAGGGCACGATGGGCCAGTGGAACCGCGAAGCGGGCACCGGCCAGATCTACCTGGTCGAGGACGTGGAGCAGGTGGCCACGTTGCAGATCAACCAGCCGGAAAACTTCGCCTACACCACCCAGACCACGCTGTCGGTGGATGACACGCGCGGCATCATCGATGCGCTGCGCGAGCGCTTCCCGGCGATGCAGGGGCCGAAGAACGACGACATCTGCTACGCCACGCAGAACCGCCAGGACGCCGTGCGCGACCTGGCCAAGCGCTGCGACCTGGTGCTGGTGGTCGGTTCGCCGAACAGCTCCAATTCCAACCGCCTGAGCGAGCTGGCTCGCCGTGAAGGCGTGGAGAGCTACCTGATCGACGGTGCACACGAGATCGACCCGGCCTGGGTGGTGGGCAAGCAGCATATCGGCGTGACCGCTGGTGCCTCGGCACCGCAGGTGCTGGTCGATGGCGTGCTGGCGCGTCTGGCCGAGCTGGGCGCGACCGGCGTGGGCGAGCTGGATGGCGAGCCGGAATCGATGGTGTTCGCGCTGCCAAAGGAACTGCGCCTGCGTCTGGTCGACTGAGTGACAGCGCTGCGGGTGGATGCGAACCCTGGTTCGCATTGTCGGCTGTACGTCATCCACGCATGGCGTGGATCTACCCGGTACTGCTCTGCTTTCCAGTAGTTCCACGCCATGCGTGGATGCTGTCAGTCATCGCCAACGCTCCGATGAGGCTTTGCCGCATCTGGTCGATGCGCCACTGACCATGACCTTCGGCCATGGGGCTCGGCATCTCACAGGCCTAGCATCGGAGAATCCTTCACTGCTGGAAGTCGCCGATGAAAACCCGTGCCCTGGTGATGTCCGTGCTGTTCGCGCTGGCGACCACGCCCGCGCTGGCGCAGACTCCGCCACCGGGTGATACCGCCGCCCCCGGCCTGCTGCGCATCGACGTCGATGCACGCGACCTGGCCCGGCGCATCTTCAAGGTGACTGCCACCGTACCGGCCAAGCCCGGCCCGCTGACCCTGCTGTACCCGCAGTGGATTCCCGGCAACCATTCGCCCACCGGCCCGATCGACAAACTGGCCGGCCTTCGGGTGACCGCCAACGGCAAGCCGTTGGCCTGGCAGCGCGACCAGTACAACGTGTACGCGTTCAAGGTGGATGTGCCGGCGGGCGTGAGCGAGATCGTCGCCCACTTCGATTTCCTGTCTTCGCAGGGCGGCAGCCAGGGCCGGGTGGTGATGACCCCGGAAATGCTCAACCTGCAGTGGAACGCCAATTCGCTGTATCCGGCCGGCGTGGACGCGCGCAACCTGCAGGCGCAGGCCAGCGTGACCCTGCCCAAGGGCTGGGCCTACGCGACGGCACTGGAAACCGCACGCCGCGATGGCGACACCGTGGTGTTCAAGCCGATTTCCTATGACCACCTGGTCGATTCGCCGCTGTTTGCCGGTGAGCATCACCAGCGCATCGACCTCGACCCGGGCGCGAAGGCGCCGGTGCATCTGAACGTCTTCGCCGACGATGCCAAATCGCTGAAGCCGACCGACGCGCAGTTGAAGGCGCACCGAGCGCTGGTGCAGCAGGCGGACAAGCTGTACGGTGCGCGCCACTTTGACCACTACGAGTTCCTGCTTGCGCTGACCGATCGCCTCGGCGGCATCGGCCTGGAACACCATCGTTCCAGCGAGAACAGCGCCGACCCGGGCTACTTCACCGAGTGGGACAGCAACGCGTGGATGCGCGACCTGCTGCCGCATGAGTACACCCACTCGTGGAACGGCAAGTACCGTCGCGGTGCCGACCTGGCCACGGCCAACTTCAATACACCGATGGGCGACAGCCTGTTGTGGGTGTACGAAGGGCAGACCCAGTTCTGGGGCCAGGTACTGGCCGCACGTTCGGGGCTGTGGTCCAGCGAGCAGGCGCGCGACATGCTGGCCAACGTGGCGGCCACCTATGATCGTGGTCGCCCGGGCCTGGCCTGGCGCCCGCTGCAGGACACCACCAACGACCCGACCATCGCCCAGCGTCGCACCCTGCCGTACCGCAACTACCAGATGAGCGAGGACTACTACTCCGGCGGGCAGATGCTGTGGCTGGAGGTGGAGGGCAAGCTGCGTGGTCTGACCGGCAACCGGCGCAGCCTGGATGACTTCGCGCGTGCCTTCTTCGGCGTCGGCAACGGCGATTGGGACGTCAATCCGTACACCTTCGATGACGTGGTGGCGACCCTCAACGGCATCGCGCCGTACGACTGGGCGAGCTTCCTGCGCCAGCGCCTGGACGGGCACGGATCGCTGACCGGCGGCCTGGAACTGGCGGGCTGGAAGCTGGTCTACCGCGATGCGCCGAACGAGGCCTACAAGGCGCAGGAAAAGCGCGCGAAGGCAGCGCTGCTGGCTTACTCGCTGGGAGCGACGGTGCTCGACAGTGGCGTGGTCGGTGACGTGGTCTGGGACAGCCCGGCGTTCAATGCCGGCCTGGCGCCGGGCATGAAGGTGATCGCCGTTGGTGGTCGCGAATACAGCAGCCAGCGCTTGAAGGATGCGGTGGCTGCAGCCGCCACTGACAAGGCCCCGGTCACGCTGCTGGTCAAGCAGTTCGACCGCATCGACACGATGAAGATCGACTACCACGGCGGCCTGCAGTATCCGGTGCTGGAGCGCATCGCCGGCCGCCCGGATCGCCTTGCAGAGCTGTGGAAGGCACGATGAAGCTGCGCACGCGCGATGGGTTGATCCTGGTGGTGGCCGTGCTGGCCATCATCGGCGCCTACCTGGACGGCGACGGGCGCTGGCTGCACTGGTTGGCCAAACCGGCAACCACGCTGCTGATCGCCGCCGTCGCTTGGCAGGCGACGCCGGCGGCCGATGCGTTCTATCGACGCGTGGTGCTGGCCGGCATGCTGTTGTCCTGCGTGGGCGACATCGCACTGATGCTGCCGTTCGACGCGTTCGTGCCGGGCCTGGTGGCCTTCCTGCTGGCGCATCTGTGCTACATCGCCGCGTTCCGAGCCGGCCTGCGCGCGGGTCGCGGACTGCTCGCAGCCTTCGTGCTGCTGGCCGCATTCGCTGCGATCAACGTAACCGGCCTGTGGCCGCATCTACCGCTGCCGATGCGGGTTCCGGTGCTGGCCTATGTCGTGGTGCTGGCGCTGATGGCAGTGCTGGCACTGGCCCGCTACTGGAAGCGGCCACACGTCGACGCACTGGAAGCGGGCAGCGCGCGTTGGGCTGCCGCTGGCGCACTGCTGTTCGTGGCCAGTGATTCCCTGCTGGCGTGGGATCGCTTCGGCGGTGGCCTGCCGATGGCCAGCCTGCTGGTGCTGTCCACCTACTACGCTGCGCAGTACGCCATCGCCCGCTCGGTGAGATAGCCCTTTTTCTACTGCAGGTTGCCCTTGGCGTCGTAGCGCAGGCGTACGGTCTGGCGGTCGCCGGCCACTTCATCCGGCAACCACACCAGCTTGCCGCCCTTGCGGATGACCACATACACATGACCGACGTCGGCCGGCGAACGCATCAGGGCATTGCGCTGTTGCTGCAGGGCCTGCGTCACCCGTGGCACGGCATCGAAATCGATGTTTGCCAATGCAGTGCTGCTGCGGCGCAGGGTGATGGTCGGCGCGAACTGCTGCGGATTCACCGCATCGCCCTTGCGCCATTGTCCACGTTGGTAGTGATAACTATCCACGTGGCCCGGCTGCTGTGGATCGACCAGGTCGATGTCGATGCGGCCGTCGTCATGGAAGTGGATGCTGTGGAAAACAACCAGGCGTTCGCCGGCCAGTCCGGGCATCGCCTCCAGCGCCTGCCGTGCAGCCTGCAGGCGCTCGGCGTCGAGCAGCAGGTTCGGCCGCGCGCGCCCGGGCACCTGCATCGGTTCGGGCGCCGCCCGTGGCGTTGCGATGGCCGACGTGCGCAACGGTTGTTCCCATGGGTCTTGTTGCATCGCATCCGCAGGCACGGTCGATGCGGCGCCGCGCAGGGTCGCGTTGACGGTCTGCAATGCGCCGCCCGCCGTGGCGGCACCGGCCAGGGCCAGCACCACCCCGGCGAACACCAGCGGCGTGGACACGGGCCGCTTCACGCGTGCTCCATGCGCACGCTGCGGCGATCATCCGGGTCGTAGAGGATGTCGACCTGCCCGCGCGGGATGTTGGCCAGTTCGAGCAGCGCAACGAAGCGGCGCACGCTGGCCTGCTGCAGGTTGCCCTCGCGGTCGAGATACTCCAGCTTGAACTCGACCTGTGGTTGTTCGTTGACGTAGGTGCCGGTCTGGCGCACGTCGAGCACCTGCGCTTCGGCGCCGATACCACGGTACTTGAGCGCTTCGCCGCGCGCGTCGATCTGCAGTGTGCCGGCCAGCAGGCGCGCCAGCAGACGCAGGCCGATCAGGTAGCCGCACAGCACCAGCGGGCAGACCAGCAGCGGATGGCCGAAGCCCAGGAACGTCCAGCCCAGTCCATCGCTCTGCAGGCGATAGGCCATGACGTACGCGGCAGCGACCACGACAATGCCGATCAGGCCGCCGATGCCGCGGCGCCACAGGCTGGTGCGGTCCAGTTCCGGTTGCGATCCTGCCAGCATCAGGTTGGGCGCGGGGCCGGGCGTGCGGCTGAGCAGCACCTCCAGCGGGTTGCCCACGGTGAAGCGCTGCAGCTGTGGCTTGCTGTCGACCACGACCAGCGTTTCGGTGATCGGCGTGCCGGACAGATTGTCGAAGGCCAGCTGCAGCCGCCACTGCGCGAAGCCGCGCACCTGCACGCCGGTCTGTTCGGCCTGCTCGATGCGTGCGCTGCGTGGCGTGCCGTCGGCCAGGATGCCGCGCACACGTTGCAACGCACGGGGTGGCGCCAGCAGCAGGTAATGCAGGAAGGCGTACAGCAGCACCAGCCACAGGGTCAGCGACGTCGCCAGCAGGGTCAGTGCCAGCCAAGGCGCGCTGCGGTCGCCCGCTTCCAGCGGCCAGCTGGTGCCGAAGTAGAGCAGGCAGGGGAAGGGCAGCGCGAAGAACAGCATGAGCGCGCCCAGGAACCAGAGGTAGGCTTTCATGACTCGCCTTCGACGCCGTGGAACAGGCGGCGTAGGGTACTACGCTCAGCGGAACTGCAGGGTCAGCAGGAAGTAGCGCCCGAGTGGATCGTCCAGCCCGGGCATCTGCCCGCCGCTGCCGACCAGGTGGTTCACCGGCCGCGCATCAAGCAGGTTGTGCACGTCCAGTGCGGCAATCACGCGCGGGCTCAGCCGCCGCGCCAGATGCAGGTTCCAGCGCAGCTGCGCCGGGTTCATGCAACGGCCCTGGTCATGCTGCTCCTGCGCGCACGCTTCACCGGCCAGCCATGCGCGGGTGCGGCCGACGCGGTTGCCCCGCAGGGCGATGTCCCAGGACGGGTTCTGCCACTGCACGTTGAGGATGCCCGCGTTCGCCGGCGTGGCATGCCCGCGCAGGTCCACCGATTCGCCATGGCCGCGATCACGACGCAGCTCCTGCTGTTTCAACGCATCCAGCGAGAACAGCCACTGCCCGTTGCGGCCGGTATCCACCCGGTACTCGCCGCGCAGCACCCAGTTGCGCGAGGTGGTGCGGCCGATGTTGTCGAATGACAGGCGAAGATCACGCAGGCGACCCTGCTCATCCAGTTCCCAGGTGCCGGGATTCCACAGTGCATCGCTGGGTTGCAGGGCGAGGATCTCGTTGCGCAGTTCGACGATGTTGTGGGTCAGTGACAGCGAGAACGCATCGTTGGGTGTCCAGCTGGCGGCCAGCGAGTGGCTGCGCGACGTCTCGGCTTTCAGCCCATCGTTCTCCACCACCTCCACTTCCACCGCGCAGCCGCCATCGCGCATCGGGCGCGCGCACGGCGGCAGGGACTCCGATGCGGGCAGGCCATACAGGCCGAAGTAGCCCGGCGGCCGCCGGCGCTCGAAGATGCTGGGGGCGCGGTAGCCGCGGCCACTGGCCAGCAGGAACGACCAGTGCGGGCTCGGGCTCCAGCGTAGGCCGGCACGCGGCGAAAACGCAGTGTCATCGCCATCGTGGTCCAGTCGCGCGGCCACGTCCAGGCGCAGTGCCGGCGCAAACGGCAGGCCCACTTCGGCGTAAGCGGCGTTGCTCTGCCGCGACAGCCGGCGTTGCTCCATCGGCAGTCCAAGCGCCAGTTCGCCCTTGCCCAGCAGCGGATCGGGCAGCGAGGTCCAGCGCTCGCGGCGCAGATCGATACCGGTGGCCAGTTGCGCTGGTCCGCCGGGCAGTGTCATCAACGTGCGCTGCATGCCCCACCAACCCTGCAGCTGCTCGGTACGCCCGCGGTTGTGGATGGCCGGGAACAGCTCCTCTGCCAGCCCCGGTGGCAGGGTGGAAAAGCCCGGCAGAAAATCCAGCGTTCGCGTGGCTTCCAGCAGGCGTTCGCTGCGCACGGTGCCTTCGGTGCGCAGGTCCACCTGGCTGCGCTGCGCGCTGAGGCCTGCATCCCAACTGCGGCCGGCGCGCTCACGGCCCATGCCGAAACTGATGTCGCCTTCGGTGGCATGCACGCGCGGGCGCACCTCGCCGCCTTCCTGCAGGACCACGTTGAGGATCGCGCCACGGCTGAAATTGAGGGCAACGGCGGTCGGGCCCAGCTCGAAACGCTGGCGGTTGTGGCTGGCGCGTGCTTCCACGTAGGCGTAGCGTCCGTCACCGCGCTCGTGGCGATAACGCAGGTAGCCGGACAGCGTTTCCGACGCCGGTTGCAGCGAGCGCGGGCGCGCGCTGTCGAACCAGCAGCCGTCGTCTTCGCGCTGCAATGGCGGATGGCACTGCGTGGCCGGGTAGTAATCACCGTTGGGCATGATCAGCCCGATCGGGTACAGCGAGGTTTCCGCATGCCAGTCGCGCTGGTCACCGGCCACATGCTGCAGGCGATGCAGATCGATGCCGGCGAACCAGCGGTCGCCGCCTTCGCGCACGCCGCCCGTGGCCGCCTGCAGCCGGTACTGATCGCCATCACCGCGGCTGCTGGCACCCGATTGCAGCGTGGCTTCCGGTCCCTCGGCCTGGTCACGCAGAATGATGTTGACCACGCCGGACATCGCATCGGCGCCGTAGATGGCCGAAGCACCGCCACGCACCAGCTCGATGCGCTCGACGAAGCTGAGCGGAATGCCTCCCAGATCGGTCAGCCCGCCTTCTTCCAGCGACACCATCGGATACCGCGGCAGGCGCCGGCCGTTGACCAGGAACAGGGTTGCGCGCGGGCCCATGCCGTCCAGGCTGGTGGTGGCGGCCGCGCCGACCGGCAGGTACAGCGAGTCCCCGCTGCGCGAGGTGCTCAATGGCGGATGGCCGTTCATGCCGGGCAGGTGGCGCAACAGGTCGAACAGCGTGCCGTAGCCGCTGCGCAGGATGTCCTCGCGATCGATCACCGTTACCGGCAGCGTGGTCTGCACGGAGGTGCGCGGCAAGCGGCTGCCGGTGACATGGATCGGCGCCAGTTCCACCTGCACCGGCTTGGCGGGTGCGGGCGGCGGTGGCCGCCGTACCGGCTGCGCGACCACTGCGGGTGGGGCAGCGTGCCGGCGCACCACGAATCCGCCGCTGGGGGTCTGCAGGATGTTCACCGGCATGCCGGCGACCAGCTGCTTCAGTGCGGCGGCCGGCGCCAGCGAGCCGGCGACGCCGCCGGTACGCAGGCCGGTCAGCTCACGTGCGTCGAACACCAGGGCAATGCCACTCTGGCGTGCCCATTGCTGCAGGGCCGGCGGCAGGGCGCCGGGAGCGATACGGTACTCGACCTGGGTGACGGCTTCTGCTGACGCCGCCGTTGCCGCCACACCGGGCACCAGCACAACGCACAGCAGGGCCTGCAGCAGACCCCAGCGCAGCACGTCCCAGCGCAGCACGTCCCAACGAAGCACACCCGGCGCCGGCATCGGCCGCCGCCTCAGTAGGTGCGGCGCAGTTCCAGCGCGCCATCCGAGCGCGGCTGGCCAGCAATGGACCACCCCAGTTCCAGGGCGGAAAGCAGTTCATGCGCATCGCCTGCGCGGAAGGTGCCGCTGACCGCGAGGTCGGCGATGTCCGGGTCGGCGACCACCAGTGGCGTGGTGCCATAGCGGTTCATGCGTTCGACCACGGTGGCCAGAGGCGTGCCGTCGAACACCAGCCGGCCCTGTGGCCAGGCCTCGGCGGCGGCGGTCGAGGACAGCTGCGGGCCCGGTTGGATCTTGCCGGAGGCCAGGACCTGCAGCTGCTGGCCCGGTGAGAGCGTGTGCTGCGCGCTGCCACTGGTGACTTCCACCACGCCTTCCAGCAGCGCGACCTCGACCCGGCCGTCAGCCAGGCGTTCAACCTGGAAGGTGGTGCCGATGTCGCGGATCGAACTGCCGCCGGCCTGCACCCGCAGCGAGCGCGATGACGGTTCGACCTGCAGCTGGATGCGACCGTGTTCCAGCGCCAGTTCGCGCTTGCGCCAGCCGAAGCGTGCGGTCAGCGTGGTGCCGGCGTCGAGCGTGGCGATGCTGCCATCGGCCAGGGTGCGCTGCTGCGGCAGCAGGCTGGCGTTGGCGTAGGTCAGCGGTGTGGGATTGCCATCGGTGTACAGCATCCAGCCCAGGCCAACGGCCAGGCACACGCCTGCAGCGGCGGCGACACCGGGCAGCCAACGCCGCTGCGGCCGGCGTGACGCACGCGCGGCGGCGGTGCGCAGCCACGGGTCGCTGGCCAGGCCGGCGCTGCGCTGGTGCAGTTTCTCGGCCTGTACCCACGCGCTGACATGTGCCGGATCCTCGGCCAGCCAGTCCTCGAAGGACTGCCGTTCCTCGGCGCTGCAGTCGGGGGCGTCCAGCCGGGCTACCCAGGCGCTTGCGTGTTCAAAAAGCAACGTGTCATCCCTGTTGTCGTTGCGGATCATTCGGCATCTCCATCATTGTGGAGAGGATCGGGGCCCAGCTCCTTGCGCAGGCCCTGCAATGCACGGGCAATGTGTTTTTCCACGGTCTTGGCGGTGATGCCGCAATGCCGGGCGATCTGTGTATAGCTCATCCCGGTGATGCGGTTGAGCAGATACACCTCGCGGGCACGTTCGGGCAGCTTGAACAGTGCCTGGCGCAGCAGGGCGAGCATCTGCCCGGATTCTGCCTGACGCAGCGGATCAGGAGAAGCACTGGCGGCTTCTTCGTTGCCGTCGCGTTCGGTGAGCGACAGGTGGTTGCGCGATTGTGGCGAGCGCCCGCGGTCTGCCAGGCGGTTGCGGGCGATGCGGTACAGCAGCAGCCGCAGCTCCTCGGTGCCATGCGCGCGGTAGCGGATCAGGCGCTCCATGCAGTCCTGGGCGATGTCCTCGGCATCCTCGGGGCCGACACCGCGGGCGCGCAGGAAAGCGCACAGCGGCGCGCGTTCCTCGCACACGAATGCGATGAAGGCATCCGGAACCCCGGGCAGATCCGGCGCAGGACGGAGCAAAGGGGAGGGCGCGGACAGGGGAGGGCCTCGGACGACGATGACGGACGCGTCACCGAGTTTTACGCGACGGTGACCGGATGGGGAAGCCCACGTTTCTCCCGCATTTCCATTGTGAATGCATTCATGTTTTTTCTCGCCGTCGACTGGGGGCGTCGAGCCCGCTGCTGCGTTCTGCTTTCGACCCGCGTGGTGCGGGCGGAGAGAGAGAACGCAATGAAGCATTCGAAGTTGAGCATCGCCCTGGCAGGCCTGGTGGGTATCGCGACCCTGGGCCAGATGGATGACGTCATGGCAATGAATTATCACGTGCAGGGCGATCGCGTCGTGCTGAGTGGCGGTGTCACCGTCGCCGACGTCGTTGCGCTGCCGGCGCTGCTGGCCAAAGCGCAGGCCGAAGGCCGCCCGATCCGCGAAGTCGTGCTGCGCACCTCCAATGGTGGCGCGCTGATCGCGGGTGAGTGGCTGCAGGGAGTGATCCGCACCAACGGCCTGAACACCATCGTGTCCGGCCACTGCATCTCGTCCTGCTCGATCATGCAGTCCGGTGGCGTCGAACGTTACCTGGCCGGCGACCTGCCGCTGGTCGACTCGGTGCAGATCCACGCTGCCAGCAACAGTGGCAAGGTGATCTACACGCCGTCGCCGCGGATGACCGAGATCTACACCGGCAACTACGGCGGCGGCATGGATGCCGGCCTGCTGCACAAGGCCATGTACGAGGTGGTGCAGCCCAACGGCCTGCTGGTGTTCCGCGACCCGGCCCGGACCACCGGCGCTTCGGTCAGCTTCGATCCCGATGGCAGCGGCCGCAGGCTGGAGACCTTCCCCGGCCAGGACATCTACAGCAACAACATCATCACCGCCGCCGGTTACCGCGATCCGGGCGATACCCTGACGGTCACCGGCAATGTCAGCGGCGACATCAATCCAGGCTACCTGCGCACTGCGCGCCAGCTGCAGGCGTTCGTCGATGACGACTTCGCGCGCTGGAACGATACCGACTTCGCCACCACGTACATCAACTATGCGGTGAACATCTACAACCGCTCCGGCGCCGGCCCGAACGGCATCGGCCCGGCTTCGGTGCAGGATTACCTCAACGATCCGGGTACACAGCAGCTCCTTCTGGGCCAGCTGCGCCTGGATGAACTGGACGCCTCCACGCTGGGCAATTCGGCTGGCGTGATCCGCGTCGCCAAGGGCGGCACCTGGCGCACCGCCGAAACCACCGGCGCCGATTTCATGCTGGTGGAGAACGGCACCATCGCCCTGGAAGGCGGTGCCCTGCGCACGCCGGAGCTGCGCGTGCTGGCGGCCGGCATGGTGGTCGGTCACGGCGACATCGCCTCGGTTGCCACCGACTCGAGCGCACTGCTCGATGCCACCGGCCCGTCGTACCGCGAGGATGGCTTCAACCGCCTGCGCGTGTACGGCACCCTGATGCCGCGTGGTGGTGATCTGGTCACCCACGGCTACGTC
This sequence comes from Stenotrophomonas sp. DR822, assembly GCF_019793815.1. Lineage (NCBI taxonomy): Bacteria > Pseudomonadati > Pseudomonadota > Gammaproteobacteria > Lysobacterales > Lysobacteraceae > Stenotrophomonas > Stenotrophomonas sp. DR822. Next base: position 1,473,989 of record NZ_CP081826.1, on the reverse strand, counting down.
AACATCATGCCGGGCGGCAAGGTGCTGTTCGACGTGACTGAAGCCGGCGGCTCCCAGGCCGGGCGCCTGCGTGTGGGCGACTTCTACGACGGCGGCGCCAACGAGGGTGCGCTGGTCATCTCGCCGGGCGCTCATCTTGAACTGAACGTGGCGCAGGGTTTCTACGCCGGCAACTACCAGCGTGAGCTGGTGAGCGGCCCGATCTACCAGGGCGGTTTCACCGCTGCGGTGCGCTTGGGTGACACCGGCTATACGGCCAGCATCACCGACGGCGAGGTGTTCCGGCCGCGCCACAATTCGCTGCTGAGCTTCAACATCAACCAGACCGCCGAAGGCCTGTCGCTGACCGCAAACCCCGGCTTCGACCAGCTCGCGCAGCTCACTGGCAACAATGGCAACGATGGACTCGGCCGAGCACTGGCCACTGCCGGCCAGCGCCAGGATGCCGGGCTGAAGCCGCTGCTGGGGGCGCTGCAGTTCGCTGACCGCGATGTGATCGCCCAGCAGGCCGGTGCACTGCGTGGTGATGGCCATGCCAGCCTGCGCCTGGCCGACAACGCGCTGGTCGGCAGCATCGGCAGCGTGGTGCAGCAGCACCAGGCCGCACGGCGCAGCGGCAGCGGAGATGCCGGTGGCTTGGCCGCACAGGCCGCGCAGGCGGCGTCGGCACAGCCGGGCATGGCCAATGGCAGCCTGTTCAACCAGTTGGCGCTGCATCTGGTGGAGCCGGCGGGGGCGGGCGGTGGCAGCACCAACTTCGGCGGCGAAGCGGCGCGCAGCCATGGCCTCTGGGGCCGCGGTTTCGGCAGCCACGGCCGCATCGATGGCGAGGGCGGCGTGGCCGGCCTGAGCCATACCGTCGGCGGCATCGTGCTCGGTGCCGATACGCAGCTGGCCGATGACCGGGTGACGCTGGGCGTCAGCGTTGCCGCGGCGGACATGTCGACCAAGGGCCGCGATGGTTCCGGTTTCACCGGCGACGTGCGTGCGCTGGATGTGGGCGGTTACCTGGATGCCACCTACTCGCGGGGTTACCTGTCGGCCTCGGTGCGCTACACCGACCTGCGCCACGACACCCGCCGCAGCATCGACGGCATCGATGGCCTGCAGGCTCCGTTGCGTGCGAAGTACAACAACGATGCGATCTCGGCCCGGCTGGAGCACGGCTTCTCGTTCACCACTGCCAAGGGCGTGGTGATCCAGCCGCTGCTGCCGGTGGTCGATTACGCGCGCACCTCGGCCACCCGTTTCAACGAAGGGCAGGGGGCCGGTGCACTGGTGGGGCGTGGTGACAGCCTGGAAAGCATCCGCGTCGGTGCGGGCCTGCAGGTGTTCAAGACCTTCGAAGGCAACAACGGCGAGCGCATCACCCCGCGCGCGCGCGTTGTCTGGCAGAAGGAACTGGGCGACACCCAGGCCCGTTACAGCACCGGCTTCGCCGCTGCGCCGGACCTGGTGTTCGGTGCCAGCAGCCAGACCGTGGGCGAGCAGGTGCTGGCCTGGAACCTGGGCGTGACCAGCCGCGCCACCGATCGCCTGTCGGTGATGGTCGACTACGTGGGCGAGCGTCGCGACGGCCAGCTGCAGAACGGCGTGATGCTGGGCCTGGGCTATACGTTCTAAGGCAGTACCGGCACCGGCGGCCGTCGCGCCGCCGGTGCCATCCCCATCGGGGTGCGGGTGCGCTATGGTCGTGGCGGATTTCCGCGCAGGCCTTGCCATGCAGATCGCCGTTTTCAGTGCCCGTCCCTACGACCGCCGCTTTCTCGAGGAAGCCAACCAGCGCGAGGGGGCAGGGCAGGATTTCCAGTTCGTGTACTTCGACGCGGCGCTGGACGTGCACACCGCCGCGCTGGCACAGGACTGCGCCGCCGTCTGCGTGTTCGTCAACGACAGGCTCGATGCACCGGTGCTGCAGGCCCTCCATGCGCTGGGCGTACGCGCGGTGCTGCTGCGCTGTGCCGGCTTCAACAATGTGGACCTGGCCAGCGCGAATGCGCTCGGCCTGTTCGTCGCCCGCGTGCCGGCCTACTCGCCGGAAGCGGTGGCCGAGCACGCTCTGGCGCTGGTGATGACCCTCAACCGGCACACCCATCGCGCCTACAACCGCGTGCGCGAGGGCAACTTCATGCTGGATGGCCTGCTCGGCCGCACCCTGCATGGCAAGACCGTGGGCATCGTCGGTACTGGCAAGATCGGGTTGGCCACCGCGCGCATCTTCCGCGGCATGGGCTGCACCGTGCTGGGGCACGATCCGTATCCCTCGCCGGCGTTCACCGGGATCGGCACAATGGTTGAACTGGACGAGCTGCTCTCGCGCTCGGACATTGTCTCGCTGCATTGCCCGTTGACCCCGGATACCCAGCACCTGATCGACGACGCCTCGCTGGCGCGGATGAAGCCCGGCGCGATGCTGGTCAACACCTCGCGTGGCGGCCTGGTCGATACCCAAGCGGTGATCCGCGCGCTGAAGTCGCGCCGGCTGGGCCACCTGGCCATCGACGTCTACGAGCAGGAAAGCGCGCTGTTCTTCCAGGACCTGTCCGGCGAGATCATCGACGATGAGGCGTTCCAGCGCCTGATGACCTTCCCCAACGTGCTGGTGACCGGCCACCAGGGCTTCTTCACCGTGGAGGCGCTGCAGGAGATCTCGGCGATCACGCTGGGCAACCTGGCCGATTTCGCGGCGGGGCGGGAGTGCGGCAACCGGGTAGCGGCGGGTTGAGGGGCCGGGCGGGTGGGCGTTTGACGGCAATCGTCACGACCGGATTGACCGCAGGGGCAGGGCGACCGTAAAATTGCCAGCTTCGCCGGAATAGCTCAGTTGGTAGAGCGGCGCATTCGTAATGCGTAGGTCGTAGGTTCGATTCCTATTTCCGGCACCAGTTTCAGCAAAAGCCCCGGCCTTGGCCGGGGCTTTTTGTTTGTGCGCGTCCGGAACCTATTGATTGGCCAAGGATTCGCTGCGAGCTGATCATTGGAGCGGGCGTCCACGTCGCCCGTTGCGGGTGCTTCGTGTCCGCGCGAATAGGGCGCGTTGGTCCTGATCACTTGGCTTCATTCAAGCTTACATGGAAGCTTGAACGGCCTCACTCGAGCACTGCGTCGAATCGCATCCCAAAGGGAAACGGACTAGTTGCGGTTGTAGCCGTAGCTCCGAGTCATTAGTACCGTTTTCCAGTGCGATTCGCGCCTGTCGATTTCGCTAGGGCCAGACTGTATATCCATGATCTCAAGCAATGAGAAGTGAAGGTCATCCTGCCGGTCGGTGGCCTTGATCCCAAGCTCTTGAACCAGCGCCGCATTGTGGCCGTGACCGGTGTTGGCATAGCACTCCCATCGTCCCCAAATGCCTTGCTCGCCGTCGGCCTTGCCGACATAGAGCTTGCCGGTCTTCGTGTCCGTGATGAGATAGATGCCTTTGACCGCTGACAAAGCGGTTTTCCAGGACTCCGTGCCTTGCTTAACCAACAGATTCAGATCCTGCTTGCTGATGTCCACACGCTTGTAGCCCGGAAATGGACCGATGCTGATCCGCTCGCGCAGCAACTCTGTGACCATCAAATCCCCGATGAGGTATTCGCCGGTCAGATAGGACGGACGTTTCTTGTAGGCGCTGGAGCAGAACAGGCGTCCTTCAAGGGGTTCGGTAGACGGGACGCGCTCCAGGTTGTAGTAATAGCCGCCCTTGGGCTTGTCGTCGTGGACCGTGAAGCCGACTTGACGAAAGAGGCCCGCGAACATCCAGCGGGTGGCGGAATCGTCTTGGATAAGGCTCAACACCATCGGCCGGCTGAAGTTGTTGCCGTTTTGCCACCGCTGCCATTCCTCGAAGCCTCCACGCTTGTAGACATCCATGGGATGGTCTACGTCGTTGTAGCGCGCCAAATGGACCTTGGTCAGCTTGGGGTCAAACGAGCACTCATGGAGCTTGATGAGGTCATACAGGAGCACGTTCAATCCCTGGCGGTAATGAGGACCACCATTTTCCACGGGTAACGCGCCGTTGCACCAGTGCGCGGAAGGATTCTGACGAGGGTGCGTGGCCTGGCCGCTGATGGCGGCGATGGTTACAGCAGGCATGGGCGGCCACCACGTTGCTGGCCGTGTCCTTTCCTCCGTCTTGCTTCGGCACTAAGTGCTCTGCCGTGCATTGGAACGGGGCAGCTGAGCGCGGGCGGAGGCCCAACTCACTGGGACACCATAGCCACATCGGCAGATCGCAATAGAAACAGCGACCGGACTGTGATTCAAATTTGGCGGCGCGAAGGGATCTGAGGCGTTTCTTGCTCATAGGGGCTCCGGAATCAGAATACGATTCCCGTGCCTCCTATAGGAGAACCTCGGGCACCCGGAGCCTTTTGGCATACGGGCACAGCACCGGCGCTTTAGCGACCGGCATTCGCTTTATAGCCTGAGTTCAAGCAACGCGCAATGGCCGCCGCCGGAGTCGGTGCGCTGCCCTCAGCCCGTGACAAAGGCTCGCGGGCCGGCTGGGACTTGCCATCTTTTCCTTGGCATATTCGCTCGTTATGCTCAGACGCTCCAACGCGTGCAAGGAGCGCCGAATGGAACCCTTTGACTGGTCGAAAGCCCCATTCGCTTCAACCCACTGGCGGGGGCAGGTTATCCCGGACGCCTTACCTATACTGATCCGGTGGGCCCAAGAGGGAGAGCCCCATACCTACAGCGATCTGGCGCAAGAGCTGCATGACCAGTTCGGCCACGCCATAAAGCCCCGGAAGGATCTCTACGGGACCGTTGCCGGCGGCGTAGCACAAGCGATCGAGTGGCTAAGTGGCCAGTGGGAAACGCCGATCCCTCCGCTCCATGTGATCGTGGTGAACAAGCAAACCTGGCACCCTGGCGATGGCGCGATCACCATCTCTCCCGCCTACTTTGAAGGCAAGAAGTGGAGCACTGAAGAGGAAAAGCGGGCACACCTTCGTCAAGCCATGGAGGACGTATTTACCTACCCCGATTGGAAGAAAGTAGCGGAGGCGCTCGGTGCGAACATGCTCACTCCAAGATCGGGTGCCAAGCCAGTGGATGCGAACGACCAGCCGATCCCGTTGCCCAAGGTCCAGCAAGGGGGAGGTCCAGAGAGTCGCGAGCATCAAGCGCTCAAGCGTTGGGTGAGGGAAAATCCGCAGGAACTAGTCGACTACGGCTTGTTTAAGATGGGCGAGAACGAGAAGCTGGTGAGCAGCGGCGACCGCCTTGACGTTCTGTTTGATAATGGCAGGCAGCGCCTGGCGGTGGAGGTAAAGACGAGCAAATGCTCAGAATCTGAGTTGATGCGAGGTGTCTACCAGTGCGTCAAATACAGGGCGATTCTTCGGGCGGAGCAGTTAGCGCTGCGACATGTGCCCACCGGCGATGCGGTCCTCATATGTACCAGAGCACCTGGTAAGGAGACGAAGGCGCTCATCAAGCTCTTGAATGTCAACTTCCATCGAGTGTCAACGGATGCGGAGTCCTGAGAGTGATCCGCGAATTCGGAGGAGTGGACCGGCGAGACTTCCGTAGACATTCATGAGCCGCTTTGCGCGTAGCGCCGTTCAAGCTCTACAAGGGTGTACGAGCTCCTGCCTGCAACCGCGTGACGTGGTGGCTATGTATGAAGCGTACGGTGGTCTTCGACCTTGTACGGGCGGTAAAGAATGTGTTCCTTTCAAGTCTCATCCCCTGCGACCGATATGCTCAAGGATGCATAAAACAATCAGCGGGACGGCTACATGGATCGTTGGACGTGGATGATGGTAAGGATGTATGCGCCCGCACTTGGGGCCTTGGCGCTGGGGTTGCTGCTGATGCTGCCGTTGGGAATGCTCCGGGAGAGTCCGGTGCTTACAGGGGTGTATGCGATGGCGCGATGGCTCCCTGCGTTGGCTATCGCGGTATCGGTCATCCTTGCACTTGTCGCTACTCTAAGGCTTTGGCGCTGGGATCAAGGGCGCAGCGCTTTGGTTTGCGAATGCGGTGGCTTACTGGGACGGGAGCGTCCTGGGCGTTTTGGTGCATATCGAAAGTGTCTCGCCTGCAACCGTAACGTCAATGAGAGGTACTACACGTAGGTTCGGTCTCGAGGCGCGTACACCGCAAGCCGCTGTCCGCCTTGAAAGTAGGTGTGAGTCCAACCTGGCTTTCCATGGGGCTTCACGGGCCCGAATCGGCTCAAAGTGACGGCTACTTGGCTTACAAGGCACTTATCGGCACCCTGGTTGCCAGTTGGGGTTGGCTAAGTCGTTGATCCAAAAGGACGCCTGACCATCTGTGGTGCCATGAGTAACTGCATCAGTACTGCTAGACTCAGCTAGAACACTGCCTAATGGTCACTGGCAAACGCGTTAATTGACCTCGACCTGCTCGACAGAATCGATTGTCACTTCGAGCGCACCTGCGATCTCGTCAGCGTCTAAAGCGAGAAGGATAGGCATTGGAACCGAGATCCTTGCGGTTCCTGACACCGAGAGGAAGAACTCGTCCTCAGCTTGGAAATAATGGTCGCTGTGGTCTGTTACGCTGAACTCAAAGTCCATCGCGTAGTAGTCCGGTTTGTATATATAGAAGTATGCGGAAACCCACAAAGAAAGGCTGAATGGGAGGCCGATTTCCCCGTTGCCAAAGTAGCTCGCGTCATCGAAGTGAAGCTCAATATCCTCCGCGTCGTTGTAACCGCTTACTGTAGCTTCGTTGTTGTCATCGGGTATCCGGCTAGAGTGGATCGTGATGTTGACCAAACTATCCCCGATCTTTCCTTCGATCGCTGATGAGATATCATTGGTTTCCGCTTGGTGCTGTTCAATTATTGAAATAATCTGAGGAAGCTTGTCCGTCACGTCTAAGTCGACGATCAGTGCTTGTGTCGATTCTTTCTCAATAAATGCGGCCAGACTAGTGAACGTGCTCGCGTGTTCGATTAGGGACATGGCGTCGGCGAGCTTGCCATCCTCACTGATCACGACGAGAGGTGAAGTGGCAGGTATGGCTTTAACTGCCTGATATATGAATGAGTCCGGTATGTCGTTGCGCTTCTTAGGTTCTGTCAAGGGGGCGCTGCCTTGGAAATATGCTTCCAGAGCACTTTTTGACTGCTCAAATGTTAGTTCTTGTCGTATGGCGCCAATCTCATTCGCCCACATCAGTAGGGACTGCTCTGCGTCATCAAGTACCGACTGCCCGTACTCCTTGATGTCGCTGAGCGTAGCTTCTACTAGAGCTTTGCTTGTCGGTGACAGTTCCTTTTTCAATAGGGAGCTTAGTGCGGATTCTGCGCTGCTGATGTCTTTCTGGCACAGGGATCGACGATAGGTTTGAAATTCGCGCTCGACTAGGTAGGGGAGATAGACCTTCACTAGGCCGGCTTTAGCTAGTCGCGCCAAAGCCTGGAATGGTAGGTCGGAACGAAATGGATTCTTTCTGTATACGTTGGTGTCGAGGACGATGTTGATCATTTGATTAATTCCCGCTGGCCGCTTTTGAAATAGTTCACGCTTTGAGCTTGAATTTTATCAATCGTCCGGAGAGGTTGGCCTTGTCTACGACTCGTACCTCGAGCTCTACCTCAATCTTTTCCTCGTTCGCCATGTGCTTGAAGAGCTTGGTAATCTTGGTGTCTGAGAGTTGAGGCTTCATGAACTTCGCGCTCAGCGAGATGTTCTTGCCCTGCAGTCCGACCATGTAATGCGCACCGTTCTTTCGAACATATTTTACGGTGCAGGTCTCATGAATCGTCTGTTTGTCACCAATTCTTCTTGATCTCTTGTTTGCCAAGAGCTCCAAGTCCTCTTGGCTAAGAACAAGGCCGTCAATGGTTAGACTTTCGGCATCGACTGAGGAGGCAGCAAATCTCCAGAATGCACTTCGGGCGTCGGGGACTACCTGAGAGAATTGTGGATACCGAGAGGTCAGTTTCCTCACTGCTCGGTCTAAGAGTTCAAGCTTCTCTTTGTCCCCTTGCTGTGGTCTGATAGAGGCAAGTAGTAGCTTCTTATCCTCTATCTCAAGCTGCTTAGCTCTGTTCTCATAGTGTTTTAGAATTACGGGCCTTGAAACGAGCGTTAGCCCCAATACAAGGGCTGCGATTAAAGAAAGCTCTGGATTCGAGCCGACGGCACTTGAAAACGCTTTGACCAGGGGGGTAAAGTCGGTTTCTAGAATTGAAGAGCCCTTTTTCACTTTTGTAGTGAACTGAAGCTGTTCGTCCTCCTCCGCCTTCAGGCGGCGCATGTCATATGCACCGTGAGCCACGACTGAGTACGCGCGCCCGAATACGTCTTTGAGATCAACCAGTGCGGACATTTGGCCGGAATTGAGCGAGGACTCGTAGTCCTCGCCACTGAGCTTTATGTCTAGTACCGGCCATACCCTGAATTTGGGAGGGCTGGCGGGTGCCCCTGACATTAGCCTCTCCAAGAGCCGCCAAGCTGCTTCGTCCGAGTCAATGACCACGTCGCCTCCATTGCTAATCGCCCTTGGGAAGGTAACTGTATCATTCAGGTGTCAGTCAGTGTTATCGACCTCTCTTTCACCATGAATAGGAATTCGGTCGTGGTTGTTCCGGGGGCTTACACCGCGCTTAGAGTTCGCTGGCCCAGCACGCGCCGGGTGCGCTTTGATCGTGGCGGTAGCGTCTTGGCGTCCAATCTAGGCAGTGCTAGGCTGGGTTCGTAATGCGTAGGTCGTAGGTTCGATTCCTATTTCCGGCACCAGTTTCAGCAAAAGCCCCGGCCTTGGCCGGGGCTTTTTTGTGCTCTGGTAGCGCCGGGCCATGCCCGGCGGAACGCGTGGTCCTCCAGTAGTGCCAGCCCATGGCTGGCAGCCCAGGATTTTCGAGCCGCGCGACCCACTCGCCCCAGCGGCTTCTCAGGCGCTTAGGTCCTAGTGCCGTTCCTGACCTGGAAACCGCAGCCGGCCATTCCTGTGCTATGAATACCCAATGGGTTGATAGACCCTAAGGTGAAGTGAAATGACGCTGCATATCTCCTCCCGTCTGCATTCGCTGTTGGTCGAAATCGCAGCGAAGCGCAGATTTCAGTTGCCTGAAGGCGGCGTCGAACACCTTGCCGAGCACCACCGCGAGTTGCTGATCGACATATTGCTGCAAGAGTTCTCGGAGACCGGCTTGGGAACTGACGATGAGCCTAATCAACGAGGCGACGAGATCGAAGAGATCATCGATTTCGTCGGCTCTATCGCTGATCAAACTCATGCACCCAGTAACTGAGGAGTCGTTGATCTGGAGTCATAAGCAGCTGCTCGTAGGTTCGACTCCCGTTTCCGCCACCCGTTGCATGAATGCCCCGGCCTTGGTCGGGGCTTTATTGTTTGGACGGCACGACCGCTGACCCGCCTTTTCAGTAGTGACAGCCCATGGCGGGCAGCGCGGGAACACCGCAGACCTTGGAATGATCCGGCCCACGCAGCTTGACCGGAGGCGATCCCAGAACCAACCCGCGCTATTGCCCGAACGCGATCACCAGCAAACGCCCTGCCGAGTTGTCCACCAGAATGACGGGCTCGGCATCCTGGCGGATCTCGAAATACGTCGCCGCGCTGACCATGTTGAGTTCCGCCATCCCCGCCACGCTTTCCCGCTGCAACTGCACGCGCAGATCCTCCTGCAGCTGCAGAAACTCCAGATCGGAAAACTCCCGATAGGTCGTGACGTTGATGCGGGCCTCCGGCCGATAGCTGTGCGCGACTAGCGGGCCCAGTGCCACGATCATCAACAAGGCGGCCCACGCCAACGCCCGCCTGCCGAACCGGCCGAACACTAGCTGCGCACGTGCAGGCAGGCGGTGACCTGGGCGGTAAGGGCCAGGCAGGCCATCATCATGCCCTCCATCGCGCGCTCGCCCACGTATTCGTGGGAAGGGCCGTTCTGCCGGGTGCGTTCGGCCGCCAACAGCATCTCCTGCACCACGGTCAGGCCGGCCAGCGCGCAGTCGGCGTCGGCCAGCGCCATGCGGCGCCCTGGCCGCAGGTAGGTTTCCGGCCACGGGCGCCCATCGGCGGCGGCGCCGGCCTGGATGCTGCGCAGCGTGGAGACGAAGGCGGTGGGGTCCGCTCCAGGCTCGCCCAGGCTCTCGGCATTGGCCGGGTCATGGCGGGCATTCAGTTCAAGATATTCCGATGCGTGCATGGCAGTGCTCCGTGCAGGACAGACAGCAGCGCCACCGGGAGAGGTGGCGGACGATGCGTGGCGGCAAAAACCGGTTACTGCTGGAACCCGGCGGGCGCATGCAAGCACGCACCCCCACGCACCGCCCGCCATGGAACGCGAACGGATTGCCAGCCGGCGCCACGCAGAGGTGGCGCCGGCTGACAAGCGTAAACAACCAGCAGTAATCGGGTTTGCCGACCCGGCCACTCGTTTTCAGTGGCATGCCATGGTGTGCACATCCCCGCCGCTGCTGCCACTTGTGGAGCAGGTGCGGTCAGTGATGTCCTACGCTTCCCGCCTATTTTGGCATGCGCGCGGTTGCCCCGAAACGCCCGCCCTTCAAGGCGTTTCCCGGGGCGCGCAGCGCGCCGGGCAGCTGGATGCGTCATGCAGCGCTTCTGCGGCGCAGCCCCCGCACTCGCCGCCAGCCCGCGTCGATCGCGACAACACCGCCAACCTCGCCCGACATTGGGGCAGAGCGTGGCTGAACATGTTCAGTCGACTGTGCCGAACGAGGGGCCTCGTCGGCCTCGTGGCCGATGCTGCGCTGCCGTTCCCGTGCGTTCTGCCTGCCGCAATGGCGCGGTGCGACAACGTGTCGCATCCAGATCCGGGCCTTTCCTGCGCCTGATCATTGTCAATGCCTTTCTTAAATGGTGGGTGACGGCCTAAAATTGAAAGGCTGACTCGACCCCACCTCACCTGCCTGTCTTCTGGACGGGTGGGCCCGGCTTTGGCCGGTGCGGGCAGGACGGGGAACGGCATTCCCTCGCAATTGGATCGACCGATGATTCCGTTGAAAACCCTTGGGCGCTGGTTGCGCCCGGGCCTGCTGCTCGCATTGCTGGTGATGCTCACCGGCTGCGATGCCGTGGCCATCCTCAGTCCGAAGGGCCAGATCGGCCAGGATGAAAAGACACTGCTGATCACGGCCACCGTGCTCATGCTGCTGGTCGTCATCCCGGTCATCATCATGACCCTGACCTTCGCGTGGAAGTATCGCGCCTCCAACACCAAGGCCCGCTACGAGCCGAAGTGGTCCCACTCGACGGCGATCGAGGTGGTGGTGTGGTCGATCCCCTGCATGATCGTGCTGGTCCTGGCGGTGCTGACCTGGCGGTCCTCGCACGCGCTGGATCCGTACAAGCCCCTGGAATCGGACGTCAAGCCGGTCACCATCCAGGCGATCTCGCTGGACTGGAAGTGGCTGTTCATCTATCCGGAAGAGAAGGTCGCGGTCGTCAACGAGATCAAGTTCCCGGTCAACACCCCGCTGAACTTCGAGATCACCTCCGATACGGTGATGAATGCGTTCTTCATCCCGCACCTGGGCAGCATGATCTATTCGATGGCGGCGATGGAGACCAAGCTCCACCTGATCGCCAACGAGCTGGGTGAATTCCCGGGCATGTCCTCGCACTACAGCGGTGCAGGCTTCGCCAAGATGCATTTCACTGCCTACTCGGTCACCGATGCGCAGTACCGCCAGTGGCTGGACCAGGTCCGTGCCGGCGAGCAGAGCCTGGACAAGGCCTCGTTCAAGGCGCTGGGCGAGGCGAAGAATTCCGAGTGGTACCCGGTCACCTACTTCGGCAAGGTTGAAGACAACCTGTTCGACTGGGTCATCGCCAAGCACATGGGCGACAACAAGCACTACGGCATGAAGCATGCCCATGCGGGTGCGGCTGCTGCCGATGCGTCCAGCCATGAAGCGCACGAGGGGCACGCCCCGAGCGACGCGCATGATGCCAAGGAATCCGGGAAGAACCTGGATGCCACCGAAGAACACGAACACGCTGGCCATGAAGGCCACATGGGTTCGGGAGAATGAACATGTTGGGAAAACTCTCTCTTGAGTCGATCCCCCACGATCCAATCGTGCTGACCACCCTGGTCGGTGCGGTGCTGGGTGGCCTGGGCGTGATGGCCCTGATCACCAAGTTCAAGCTGTGGGGCTATCTGTGGAAGGAGTGGTTCACCTCGGTGGATCACAAGAAGATCGGCGTGATGTACATCATCGTCGCCTTCGTCATGCTGCTGCGCGGTTTCTCCGACGCGATCATGATGCGTACCCAGCAGGCCATCGCCGTCGGCGGGTCCGAGGGTTACCTGCCGCCGCACCACTACGACCAGATCTTCACCGCCCACGGCGTGATCATGATCTTCTTCGTGGCGATGCCGCTGATTACCGGCCTGATGAACCTGGCCGTGCCGCTGCAGATCGGTGCGCGCGACGTCGCGTTCCCGTTCGTGAACTCGCTCAGCTTCTGGCTGTTCGTGTCCGGTGCGGTGCTGATCATGCTGTCGCTGTGGATCGGTGAATTCGCCGCTACCGGCTGGCTGGCGTTCCCGCCACTGTCGGGCATCGAGTACAGCAACAATGTAGGTATGGACTACTACATATGGGGACTACAGGTGGCGGGTCTGGGTACCACGTTGAGTGGTATCAACTTCTTCATCACCATCCTCAAGATGCGCACCCCGAGCATGAAGCTCATGCAGATGCCGGTCTTCACCTGGACCGCTCTGGTGACCAACGTGCTGATCGTCGCCGCCTTCCCGGTGCTGACCATCACCCTGGTGCTGCTGACCCTGGACCGTTACCTGGGTACGCACTTCTTCACCAATGACGGTGGCGGCAACGCCATGCTGTACATCAACCTGATCTGGATCTGGGGCCACCCGGAAGTCTATATCCTGGTGCTGCCGGCCTTCGGCGTGTTCTCCGAGGTCATCGCGACCTTCTCGCGCAAGGCCCTGTTCGGCTACAAGGGCATGGTCTACGCCACCGCCTGCATCGGCGTGCTGTCGTTCATCGTGTGGCTGCACCACTTCTTCACCATGGGCTCGGGTGCCAACGTCAATGCCTTCTTCGGCATCACGACGATGATCATCTCCATCCCCACCGGCGTGAAGATCTTCAACTGGCTGTTCACCATGTTCCGCGGTCGCGTGCAGTTCACCACGCCCGTGCTGTGGACCATCGGCTTCATGGTCACCTTCACCATCGGCGGCATGACCGGCGTGATGCTGGCGATCCCGGCCATCGACTTCGTGCTGCACAACAGCCTGTTCCTGATCGCCCACTTCCACAACGTCATCATCGGCGGCGTGGTGTTCGGCATGTTCGCCGGCATCACCTACTGGTGGCCGAAGATGTTCGGCTTCCGCCTCAACGAGTTCTGGGGCAAGTGCGCGTTCTGGTGCTGGTTCATCGGCTTCTATGTGACCTTCATGCCGATGTACGTGCTGGGCTTCATGGGCATGACCCGTCGTCTGCAGAGCACCGTCAACCCGGCCTACGAGCCGTTCCTGCTGGTGGCCGCTGTGGGCGCCTTCATCGTGGGTGCCGGCATCCTGTGCCAGATCATCCAGGTGGCCGTGTCGATCCGCGACCGCAAGAAGACCGCCGACCTGACCGGCGACCCGTGGGATGCCCGTACGCTGGAGTGGGAAACCTCTTCGCCGCCGGCCTTCTACAACTTCGGCACCCTGCCGGACGTCACCGAGCTGGACGATTTCTGGGAGCGCAAGCAGCGTGGTGAAGCCTGGCCGAAGCCGGCCAAGTACACCGACATCCACATGCCGCGCAACACCGGCACCGGCGTTGTCATCGGCGCCTTCAGCCTGGTGTTCGGCTTTGCGATGATCTGGCACATCTGGTGGCTGGCCATCATCGGCTTCGTCGGCATGATCGCCACGTTCATCTACCGCACCTTCGACCAGGACGTGGACTACTGGGTCCCGGCTGCCGAGGTGGAACGCATCGAGAACGAACACCGCAAGCACCTGGAAGCCCAGGGCCTGGTGAAGTCGGAGCTGAAGGCATGAGCACCAATACCTCGACCCTGAGCCACGGGCACGCCGCACACGCGGCGGCCCATGGCCATGACGACCACGAGCACCACGACACCGGCGGCAATACCGTCTTCGGTTTCTGGGTGTACCTGATGAGCGACTGCCTCATCTTCGCCTCGCTGTTTGCCACCTACGTGGTGCTGGCCGGCGGCACCGATGGCGGCCCCGGCGCGAAGGATCTGTTCGAGCTGCCGTTCGTGGCGTGGGAAACCGCGCTGTTGCTGACCTCGTCGCTGACCTTCGGCCTGGGCATGATCTCCATGCACCGCAAGCAGGTCGGCCAGATGTTCCTGTGGCTGGGCATCACCTGGCTGCTGGGCTTCGGCTTCATGTGCATGGAAGTCTATGAATTCCAGCACCTGATCCATCAGGGCTACGGTCCGGACCGCAGTGCGTTCCTGTCGGCGTTCTTCGCCCTGGTCGGTACCCACGGCCTGCACGTCAGCGCCGGCCTGCTGTGGCTGCTGGTGATGTTCGTGCAGCTGAAGAAGTACGGCCTGACCCCGACCAACAAGACCCGCATGGCGTGCCTGAGCCTGTTCTGGCACTTCCTGGACCTGATCTGGATCGGCGTGTTCTCCGTCGTCTACCTCAATGGAGCGCTGTAATGGCACATGACAACCATGCACACGACCACGCCGCCGGCGGCGAAAGCCACGGCACCGTGAAGTCGTACCTGATCGGCTTCGTGCTGGCGGTGGTGCTGACCGTCATCCCGTTCTACATGGTGATGTCGGGTGATTTCTCGCGTACCGTCAACGGTGTGGTGATCGCCATCACCGCGGTGCTGCAGATGCTGGTCCACCTGGTGTTCTTCCTGCACCTGGACCGCTCGTCGGAGAGCCGCTGGAACGTCAACGCTGCGGCCTTCACCGTGGTGGTGATCGGCATCATCGTGGTCGGTACCCTGTGGGTCATGCACAACATGAACGTGCACATGATGCACTGACGTCTTCGCGACGTTGCCACGCAGAAAGGCCGCCCCCGGGCGGCCTTTCTGTTTGTTGCGTGGATGCGGTTGCCGCTCAATGCATCCGGGGTATGCAGTAGATCCACGCCATGCGTGGATGCGGTTGTCGCGTTCAATGCACCGGAGGAAGCAGTAGATCCACGCCATGCGTGGATGCGGTTGCCGCTCAATGCACCCGGAGGATGCAGTAGATCCTCGCCATGCGTGGATGCGGTTGCCTCTCACCCCACCTTGCGCAGGAATTCCTCGGCCTCCATCGGCCGCCCCAGGTGGTAACCCTGCAGCTGGTCGCAGCCCAGCTCGCTCAGGTAGTCGCGCTGGGCCTGGGTCTCCACGCCCTCGGCCACCACCTGCAGCTGCAGGGTACGGCCCAGCGCGATGATCGAGGACACGATGGCCGAATCCTCGTCATTGCGTTCAAGGTCATGCACGAACGCACGATCGATCTTCAGTTCGGTGGCCGGCATGCGCTTGAGGTACAGCAGGCTGGAATAACCGGTACCGAAATCATCGATGGCGATGTGCACGCCCATCGCGGTCAGGTCGTTGAGAATGGCCAGGCTGGCCTCGACGTCCTTCATCGCCGTGGTTTCGGTGATCTCCAAAGTCAGCCGCGCCGGGTCGATGCGATGCCGTTCCAGTACCGAACGCACGCTCTCCAGCAGGGCCGGCGAGGCGAACTGCAGCGGCGACAGGTTCACCGCCATCGTCCAGTCGCTGTATCCGCTGTCATGCCAGGCGCGCAGCTGTGCGCAGGCCTGGTCCAGCACCCAGTCGCCGATCGGCAGGATCAGGCCGCTGCGCTCGGCGATGGGAATGAATACGTCCGGCGCCAGCAGGCCCAGTTCCGGGTGCTGCCAGCGCAGCAGCGCCTCGGCGCCGGTGGCCGGTGCATCGGCCGCCGGGAATTTCGGCTGGTAGTGCAGCAGCAGCTCGTTGCGCGCGATCGCCTTGCGCAGGTCCTGCAGCAGCCGCAGCTGGCGGTTGGCACTGAGCTGCATCGAGGGAATGAAGAAGGTGTAGCCGTTCCGGCCGGTTTCCTTGGTGTGGTACATCGCCGCATCGGCATGTGCCATCAACTCGCGTTCGTCGCTGGCATCGTCCGGATACAGGGCAATGCCCAGGCTGGCGGTGACCTGCAGCTCGGCCGCGTCCAGCACGAACGGTTCACCGGCCGCGGCGATCACCCGCTCGGCGACCACCACCGCATCGTCAGGCGTATCGATGGCCAGCACGATCACGAACTCGTCGCCGCCGAGGCGGGCGAGGGTGTCCTGCGGGCGCAGCTGCGCGCCCAGGCGCTGGGCCACCGCGACCAGCAGGCGGTCACCCAGCTGGTGGCCATAGGCATCGTTGACGGCCTTGAAGCCATCCAGGTCGCAGAACATCACCGCCACCGACTGCTGGCGGCGTTGCGCCTTCTCGATGGCCTGCTCGATGCGATCCTGCAGCAGCATGCGGTTCGGCAGCTGGGTCAGCGGGTCGTGCAGTGCGGCCTGGATCAGCTTGTCGTTGGCGTGCGCCAGGGAATCGGCCAGCAGGCCGGTGCGCACGCGCATCTGGCGGTCGAACAGCGAGGCCACCAGGGCGATGCCGAGCGTGGCCAGGGTGGTCACGATCACCAGCACTGCCAGCCAGCGGGGATCGATGCCGCCGCTGCCGATCGCGCCGCAGACGCTGCCTGGCGGGAAGCGCGCGGCGGCCATGCCGGTGTAGTGCATGCCGACGATGGCCAGGCCCATCACCAGCGACGCCAGCATCCGCAGGCGCACCGTGTTGCGCTGTTCCACGCGCAGCCGGAAGGCAATCCACAACGCTGCACCGGCGGCAGCGATGGCCACTGCGATCGACGCGGCAAACCAGCCGGGGTGGTAATCGATACCGGGCTGCATGCGCATGGCGGCCATGCCCAGGTAGTGCATGGCGGCGATACCCAGTCCCATCAGCACCGCACCCGCGGCCAGCCACTGCAACGGCAGGCTGGGGCGCGACACCAGCCACAGCGCATAGGCCGACGCGCCGATCGACACCGCCAGCGAATACAGGGTGATCGCCAGGTCGTAACCGACCGGAACCGGCAGCTTGAAGGCCAGCATCGCGATGAAGTGCATCGACCAGATGCCCAGGCCCATCGCGGCGGCACCGCCGGCCAGCCACCAGCGGGCGACCCGGCCCTGGGCCGTGGCCAGGCGGCCGGCCATATCCAGCGCGGTATACGATGCCAGCATGGCCACCAGCAACGAGATGGCGACCAGGCTCTGACTGTAACTACCAGTCATGTTGAATCCAGAGGAGGAGGGAGGGGCGCCCGCAAGGCGCACGCCCGCCACCGCTATCGGCACCGACGGGTGGGACTTGAGTGGTCGCAGCAGCTGCGACCCGGCTCGGCTATCCTGCCACGCTCGTTGCCCCTGCAGGAAATCTCCGATGGCCAAAGCCCGCACCGCGTATGTCTGCAATGAATGCGGCGCCGAATACAGCAAGTGGCAAGGCCAGTGCACCGAGTGCAATGCCTGGAACTCGCTGTCGGAAATCGTCCTTGAGAGCGCTGCGGCGGCCAAGGCGCCGGCGTCGCGCCGTGCCGGCTGGGCGGGCAAGATCGACCCGCCGAAGATCACCGCACTGAAGGACGTGGCGCAGACCGAACACAACCGGGTCAGCACCGGCATCGGCGAATTCGACCGCGTGCTCGGCGGCGGCCTGGTCGAGGGCGCGGTGGTGCTGGTCGGTGGTGATCCGGGCATCGGCAAATCCACTCTGCTGCTGCAGGCGGTGGCGAAGATGGCCGCGGTCCTGCCGGTGCTCTACGTCACGGGTGAAGAATCACTGGCCCAGGTCGCCGGCCGCGCGCATCGGCTGGAGCTGCCGCTGGAGGGCGTCAACGCGCTGGCCGAGACCGGTGTCGAATCCATCCTGCAGCACGCCACCAAGAGTGGGCCGCGGCTGATCGTGGCCGACTCGGTACAGACGCTCTGGACCGAGACGCTGACCGCCGCGCCCGGTTCGGTCAGTCAGGTGCGCGAGAGTGCCGCACGGCTGGTGCGTTTCGCCAAGGAAACCGGAACCGCCGTGTTCCTGGTCGGCCATGTGACCAAGGAAGGCGGCATCGCCGGCCCGCGCGTGCTGGAGCACATGGTCGATGCCGTGCTGTATTTCGAAGGTGAGAGCGGCAGCCGCTTCCGCCTGCTGCGCGCGTTCAAGAACCGCTTTGGTGCGGTCAATGAGCTGGGCGTGTTCGCGATGGGCGACAAGGGCCTGAAGGAGGTCTCCAATCCGTCGGCGATCTTCCTTTCCGGTGCCAGCACGCACCAGCCGGGCAGCTGCGTGATGGTTACCCGCGAGGGCACCCGGCCGCTGCTGGTGGAAGTGCAGGCGCTGGTCGACGCCTCGCCGCTGTCCAATCCGCGCCGCGTGGCGGTGGGGCTGGAGCAGAACCGCCTGGCCATGCTGCTGGCGGTGCTGCATCGGCATGGCGGCGTGCTGGTCGGCGACCAGGACGTGTTCGTCAACGTGGTCGGCGGCATCCGCGTGCAGGAGACCGCCGCCGACCTGCCGGTGCTGCTGGCGGTGCTGTCCTCGCTGCAGGACCGTCCGTTGGCCGAGAAGACCATCGCGTTCGGCGAAGTCGGCCTGTCCGGTGAGATCCGACCGGTGCCCAACGGCGAGGACCGCCTGCGCGAGGCGGCGACCCACGGTTTCAAGCGCGCCATCGTGCCCAAGGCCAATGCCCCCAAGGGCGGCTCGGTGAAGGGCATGGAAGTGATCGCGGTCGAACGCCTGTCCGAGGCCATCGACGCGGCGTGACCGGGGGCGGGTCCGTGCTCGGACCTGCAGATGCGGCCGACGGCACAGCAGCGGTCAGCCAGCCTGTGCTAGTTTTCCCGGCTCGACGAAGGCGCCCCCTGGCGCCTTTCCGTGGCAAGGAGTAATCGTTTACATGCAGGACCCGATGTTCAGCACCCCCGCCGCCGAAATCCGCCGCGCCGGGGTCGATCTCAATGGACTGATGACGGTGCTGGGCAAGCACCTGTATTCCACGCCGATGGTGGCGCTGCGCGAGCTTGTGCAGAACGCGCACGATTCGATCATCCGTCGCCGTATCGAGCAGCCCGGCATCCAGAGTGTGTCGCGCATCGACGTGCAGGTCGATGTCGCCGCCGGCGTGCTGCGCATCACCGATACCGGTGCCGGCCTGACCCGGCAGGAAATCCACGATTACCTGGCCACGGTCGGTGTCGGTTACACCCGGGGCCTGCGCCAGGACGGCCAGGACGATGAAGGCCTGATCGGCATGTTCGGCCTGGGTTTCCTGTCGGCCTTCGTACTGGCGCGCCGTGTCAGCGTGCGCACCACCTCCTACCAGGCGCCGCAGCTGGGCCACCTGTACGTGTCCAGCAACGCCGAGCAGTACACCGTCAGCGAAGTGCCGGCGCGCGCGATCGGCACCGAGGTCGAGCTGGAGCTGCATCCGGACTTCCTGCCGCTGGCCAACGAAGCGCGCCTGTACGAGGTGCTGGGCCGCTACTGCGCGCTGCTGTCCGAGCCGATCTTCATCGGTGCGGCGGCCGCCGCGATCAATCCCGAACCGCCGCCGTGGCGCGGGCAGGGTGACGTCGCCCTGCATCCGGTGCAGGCACGCCGCCAGGCGCAGCAGTTCGCGGCCCGTTTCGAACACGATTTCGAGCCCATCGTGACGATGCCGCTGCAGCCCGATGGCAGCAGCGACGCCGTCGGCATGCTCTGGGTGCAGGACGGTGCCACCTACGGCACCAGCGACAACCGCAACCTGTCGGTGTTCGTGCGCGGCATGCTGCTGGACGACGATGCACGCGACCTGCTGCCGCCTTGGGCCGGTTTCATCGGCGGGGTGATCGAATCGTCGAAGCTGACCCCGACCGCCAGCCGCGAGGACCTGCAGCGCGATGACCACTATCGCGCCGTGCAGCACGCCCTGCTGGAAGCGCTGATCGATGGCCTGGCCGACGTCGCCCGGCAGCAGCCCGAAGCCTGGCGACGCGTGCTCAGCCGCCACAACGAGGCCCTGCTGGGCGCAGCGCTGTGCGATGAGCGCCTGTTCGACCTGCTGCTGGAACACGTGCGCGTGCCGACCTCGCAGGGTGACCTGCCGGCCAGCGCGTTGCCGGCGCGCGGCGCAGTGCATGTGATCCTCGACAACGGTGGTGGCTTCGAGGAAATGCTGTTCCGCGCGATGGGCGTGCCGGTCGCGCATGGTCATCGCTACGCGGTGGTGCCGTTCCTGCGGCGCTGGGCCCAGGCCAAGGGCCTGCGCCTGGTCGAACTGGGTACCGAGCAGGGCAACCGCGCACTGTTCCGCACCGACGACAGCCTTGACGATACGCAGTTGGCCTGGCTGCGCGAACACCTGGGCGATGGCGAACAGCTGCTGCCGGCGCGGTTCAGCCCCGAGGCGCTGCCGGTGGTGGTGGTGCCCGACCGCGAAGCCGAACTGAAACAGCGCCTGGAAGACGACGAGAACGACAAGCGCGTATCGATGGCGGCGCTGCGGCTGGCGCGCCAGTTCACCGCGCGCATCGAGGCGCGTGCGCCGTCGCGGCTGTACCTCAACCTGGACAATCCAGCGGTGCAGGCGTTGCTGCAGGCCCAGCGCGAGGGCCACCCGCAGGCCGGGGCGGCCGCGCGCCTGCTGCGCTCGCTGAAGATCATCGTGTCCGCACAGGGCCGGCCGCTGCAGCAGAGCGCGGCGACGCCGGGCCCCGATCTCAATGGTGCATTTATCGATATTGCCGGTGCCCTGCAGCAGATGCTGCGCTGAGCACCGCTACTCCCTCTCATCCAGCCTTCGCTAGACAGGAGCATTACCCCCATGGATATCTGGAACTGGGTCGAAAAACTGCAGGAAGACCTGCGGCAGGCAGGCCAGGCGCAGAACGCCCACCTGCTGACCCGCCTTGCCGATGAAGTCAGTGAACTGCAGGTCGACCGCGTCGATGCACTGCTGCCCGAAGCGCGCGCGCTGGGCAAGGCGCTGGACAACCCCTGGGTCGACGTCTATGTCGGCCATTGGGCGCTGCGCAACCGCGTCGGCAACCGCGTGGAAGGTGAAAGCGCGCTGGGCGAGTCGGTAGCGCTGTTCGAGCGCGCACACCGTGCCGATACCCTGGACTGCCCGCAGTCGATCTGCGTCACCCAGGATCTTGCTGCCTGCTACGGCAACATCGATGGTCCGGGCTGGGTGCCCGAACGCATCGAGGTCTGCGACGAGACGCTGGGCCGCATCGACCCGAGCTGGGCCTGCTTCCAGTGCCTGAGCTGCGAGAAGGCCGACGCGCTGCTGGACGACGGCCGCGGCCAGGACGCGCTGGATTACCTGCAGGTGCAGGCGGCGGCGATCCAGGCGCGCGGCAAGGAAGTGTTCGACAGCATCCCTGAAATGCAGATCAAGATCCTGCTCGCCAGCGGCCGTGCGCAGGAAGCGCTGGTGCTGATCGAGAAGCGCGAAGCCGAAGTGGCCGCTGCGGGCGAATACGAGCCTGCCAACTGCACGGTGCCGCGCCGGCTGTCCAAGGCCTGGGCACTGGCCCAGCTGGGGCGCGATGAAGAGGCGCTGCAGCAGCTGGTGCCCTGGAGCGAGCTGACGCCGAATCACTGGCGGTTGTGGGCCAATACCGCTTCGACACTGTGCAGCCGTGATGCCGCCCGCAACACCTGGGATCTGGGAACGCGCTTCAACACGATCATCGAGCACTTCGCCGCTGTCGGCGCGCATCGCCTGGTGATCGAGATCGCCGCGTTGAGCCTGGAGCTGGCCCTGCAGCGCGGTGCACGCTGGGTGGCGCAGCGCCAGCTGGGTCTGGCCCGCACCCATCTGGCGCAGCTGCGCCAGGACCGCGGCGCTGCCGCGCTGGTGGCCGGTCTGGCGGCACGCATCGAAGCGCTGCCGCAGATGGCGCCGCTGCCGGTGCCTGCCGCTGAGCTGCTGGCGTGGTTGGAAGCGCAGGGCGAACAGAACCAGTCGCGCGATCCCGAGCGCGAAGCGCAGTGGCTGCTGCAGGCGCACGCCGAGCGGCCGGACGACGGCGCGCTGGCCGAGGTCGCCGCCTCGGCGCTGCACGCGTGTGGCGCGAAGACGGAAGCGCAGGCGCTGCTGTGGGACTTCGTGCGCGGCCACGCGCAGGAAGACGGCGCGGCGGCCTACACGCTGATGCGTTGGCTGGCCGAGCAGGGCGATGATGATGGCCTGCGCAGGCTGGCCGCGACCTACCGCGACAGCGTGCCGGTGTTCGCGCACTGGTGCGAGGTGCAGCGTGCACGGCGCGCGTCCGACTGGCCTGCACTGGAACAGGCCGCGCAGGCATTGCTGGCGTTGTCGCCAGGCTCGAACGGCGCACGCGGGACGCTTGCCCGCATGTACATGGAGACCGGCCGCTTCAGCGAAGCGAAGGCCTGCTATGCGCAGCTGGTGGAACTGCTGGAAGAGCCCAGTGCCGCGCATTGGGACCATATGAGTGCGGCCAGTGCGGCGCGCGACTGGGATGCGGTGCGCCGCTCGGCGGCAGCAATCGGCATGGAACTGTCCAGCCAGCAGGGCGTGGTCGAAGAGCCCTGGGGCTGGGTGATCATCCGCAGCGAAGAAGGCGGCGAGCCGATGGAGTACTACGCCCGCCGCAGCGGCCCGGTGACCGCGCGCATCGTCGAGAACGCACCGGCCAACCGCGCGCAGCAGGTGGGGGACTGGGTGGTGTTCGACGCCGGCCTGGTACACCCCGCACCAGAGGACGAAGCGGAGCGCGAGCACTTCATTCCGACCTATGCGCAGGTGCATGTGCTGGAGCGGGGTGGTTTCGCGCGCAGCTGGCTGGTCGACGGCGCGCACCCGGGCGAGGAGGCATGGAATGACTTCGTCGAAGCGGCCGAGGCACAGGGCTGGAAGGTATGGGCGCACAGCCGTGCGGACTACACCGTGACCGATCCGGACGTGGAAGACGGGACGTTGCCGGGCCTGTTGTTCACCGTTGCCCAGCCGCAGGACCATGCGCCGCTGGCGCTGCACCGCTTCCTGCAGCAGGCCACGGCGGAGTGGGCACATCCACACTGCTGGCTGCGCCTGGCCGAGGCCTGCGACCAGGACCGCCAGCCGCATCTGGACGCGATCGAACGGTACGGGTTGTAATCCCTGCCGCGATGCGCGTTCGCCGGGCATGGCCCGGCACTACCGGGCAACACGCATGGGTAGCGCCGGGCCATGCCCGGCGTCCTTCCACCGTCAAGGAACTGGATATGCGAAAGACAAGGATGTGGGTGATCATCGGCCTGCTGCTGGTCCCCACCGTGCAGGCCGCGCCGGCCTGCCAGCAACCGGCTGACGTGGCGCGCGCCTTCTTCGAAGCGACCACCGGCAAGGGCGACCTGCTGGAGCCGCCGCAGGCACTGGTCAGTGCGGCGTTTGCCAAGGCGCTGCACGGCGAGCGTGCCTGCCAGGTGCGCGAAGAGGGCATCTGCACGCTCGATTCCGATCCGTGGCTGGACGCGCAGGACGGGGAGATCGACAGCCCGGTGCGCTACAGCTGGAAGCAGGCCTCGGCCACGGCCGGCCAGGTCGAAATGCGCTATCCGGTCTGGGGCAAGGCCTACGTGACCCGCGTGCCGATGGTGCGCAAAGGGGAGGGCTGCTGGCAGGTCGACGACATCCTCACCAACAGTGGTCGCTCGGTGCGCAGGATCCTGGCCCAACCGCTGCACTGAGCATCCGGGGCATCCACGCATGGCGTGGATCTACCGTGCTCCGATTGCCGGCCGGCGGCACGACCAGGTGATGTTGGGGTGGGTGCCGACCGTTGGTCGGCATGCCTCTAGCGCGAATGCCCGAACACCAGCTCGATCACGAACTGGCTGCCGAAGAACGCCAGCAGCAGCAACAGCATCGCCGTCAGCGTCCAATGCACCGCCTTGGTGCCGCGCCAGCCATAGCGGCGGCGGCCGATCAGCAGCACGCCGAACACGATCCACGACAGCACGCTCAGCACCGTCTTGTGCACCAGCTTCTGCGCCAGCAGGTCGTCGACGAACAGCACGCCGGTAACCAGGGTCAGGGTCAGCAGGGCGAAGCCGACGGTGATCACCCTGAACAGCAGCGATTCCAGATCGGCCATCGGCGGCAGCGCACGCAGCCACGGACGGAATTCACGGCGCCGCAGCGCACGCTCCTGCAGCCACAGCATGATCGCCAGCAGCGCGGCGATGCTCAGCGTGGCGTAGGCCAGCAGGGCCAGCCAGGCGTGGCTGGCCAGGCGCCAGCCCAGCACCTTGCTCGGTTCATGGCCGTAGCCGTGGTAGACCACCAGCAGCAGCGCGGCCAGCGGGAACACCACCACGCCGAGGGTGGACATGCGCCCGCGCGCGCCCACCAGCGAGGTCAGCCAGGCCATTCCCAGGCCGACCAGCGACAACGCGGCGAAGAAGTGCATGTCCGGGCCGCCGGTCGTGCGCATCGCCACCAGCACGTGGTAACCGCCATGCAGCAGCATCGCCGGCAGCGCAGGCCACAGCCACGCGGGCGAGGTCACCCCGTCGTTGCGACCAAGGGCGCGCACCAGCAGGGCGCTGGCGGCCAGGTAGAGCAGGACGGCGATGAGAACGATTGTCATCGTTGAAGTTTCGCATACCCCCGCGGTGCTGGCGACGGGCGTGGCGTCGCAGTCCGGGGAGCGCGATGGACCCGTTATACTGTGGGCCTTATTGTCCCCCGCTTTCAGACAGGTTGCGCCGCATGTTCGAGTCCCTGACCCAGCGCCTTTCCGGCACCATCGAGCGCCTGCGCGGCCGTGGCCGCCTGACCGAAGAGAACATCCGCGAGGCGACCCGCGAGGTCCGCATCGCGCTGCTTGAAGCCGACGTCGCGCTGCCGGTGGTGCAGGCCCTGATCGAACGCATCAAGGTGCGTGCGGTCGGCCAGGAAGTGCTGAAGTCGCTGACCCCGGGTCAGGCCCTGATCAAGGTCGTGCGCGACGAGCTGACCGCGGTGATGGGCGCCGAAGCCAGCGACCTGAACCTCAACGTTCCCGCGCCGGCCATCATCCTGATGGCGGGCCTGCAGGGCGCCGGCAAGACCACCACGGTCGGCAAGCTGGCCAAGCACCTGAAGGAAAAGCGCAAGAAGAAGGTGATGGTGGTCTCGGCCGACGTCTACCGTCCGGCGGCGATAGAGCAGCTGAAGACGCTGGCCGAGCAGGTGGGCGTGTTGTTCTTCCCGTCCAGCGCCGAGCAGAAGCCGGAGGCCATCGTCCGCGCCGCCATCGATGACGCGCGCAAGTCGTTCGTCGACGTGCTGCTGGTTGATACCGCCGGCCGCCTGGCCATCGACGAAGCGATGATGGCCGAGATCAAGGCCCTGCACGCTGCGGTCAACCCGGCTGAAACGCTGTTCGTGGTCGATGCCATGACCGGCCAGGACGCGGCCAATACCGCCAAGGCCTTCGGTGATGCGCTGCCGCTGACCGGCGTGGTCCTGACCAAGACCGACGGTGACGCCCGTGGCGGCGCCGCGCTGAGCGTGCGCTACATCACCGGCAAGCCGATCAAGTTCGTCGGTGTCAGTGAAAAGCCGGAAGGCCTGGACGTGTTCCACCCGGACCGTATCGCCAGCCGCATCCTCGACATGGGCGACGTGCTGTCGCTGGTCGAGCAGGTCGAGCAGCAGGTCGACAAGGACAAGGCGCAGAAGCTGGCCGAGAAGGTCGCCAAGGGCAAGAAGTTCGATCTGAACGACATGCGCGACCAGCTCGAGCAGATGCAGAACATGGGCGGCATCGGCGGCCTGATGGACAAGCTGCCGGGCCTGGGCCAGATTCCCGAGCACCTCAAGCAGCAGGTCAGCCAGGGCAAGGAAGTGCCGCGCATGATCGCCATCATCGGCTCGATGACCAAGAAGGAACGGCGCAACCCGAACCTGCTCAATGGCTCGCGTCGCGCCCGCATCGCCAAGGGCTCGGGCGTGACCCCGGCCGACGTCAACAAGCTCATGAAGCAGTACATGCAGATGGAAAAGATGATGAGCAAGATGGCCGGCGGCGGCATGAAGGGCATGATGCGCAGCATGAAGGGCATGATGGGCGCCATGGGCGGCCGTGGCATGCCGTTCCGCTGAGCGCGCGCTGTATCGAACGCTTGAACAACCCGCGGAATCAATCAAAGGAATGTGCATGAACAAGTCGATCGCGGTGATCGCGCTGGCCCTCGGGCTGGTTGCCTGCAAGGACGACACCTCCGTGTCGCAGAAGGCCGGTAGCGCCATCAGTGGTACCGCTGCCGATTTCGTCGCCGGGCTGGGCGAGGGCGTGGACAAGCGCATGAACGTGACGCTGCAGGCCGATCCGGGCCTGGCCGCGCAGGGCCTCACCGTCACCCTCGGCAAGAGCCGTGGCATGGGCTCCAAGGACGCGGCGGTGTACGTGGTGGCCGACAAGGCGTTCAAGGGCAAGCTGGTGGCGCGTGCGCTGGATGCCGAGGGCACCGAGATCGGTCGCGCCAGCGCCGAGGAAGAGTTCGCCGCTGATGACGCGCGCTACGTGACGTTCAAGTTCAACGAAGAAATGGACAGCCAGCTGGTCCGCACCTACGCGGTGTCTGCACGCTGAGCCAGGCGGGAGCGCATCGCCCGGGGCGACGCTCCCGTCCACAGTGTCTGGCGTATGCTGGCAGCGACTCCTCCCACAGGTGCGTCGCGTGAGCCTTTCGCCGATTCTCGAACGCGCCGACGATTTCTGTCGGCGTTTTTCATTGCAGCTGCCGATCCTGCTGGCACCGATGGCCGGCGCCTGTCCGGTTCCGCTTTCCGCCGCGCTGGCCAACGCCGGCAGCATGGGCGCGATGGGGGCCGTGTTGTCGCCGGCGGCGGATATCGGTCGCTGGATGCAGGACTTCCGTGCAGCGTCCAGCGGGCCGGCGCAGGTGAACCTGTGGTTGCCCGATCCCGCGCCGGTGCGCGATGTGGCCGCCGAGGCCGCCACGCGTGCGTTCCTGGGCCAGTGGGGGCCGGAGGTTGCGGCCAGCGCAGCGGATGCCACGCCTGCCGATTTCGAGGAGCAGTTCAGTGCGCTGCTGGCGGCACGGCCGGCGGTGGCCTCGACCATCATGGGCGTGCTGTCGCCGCGTCATGTGCAGCAGTTGAAGGATGCGGGCATCGCCTGGATCGCCTGCGCTACGACGCTGGCCGAAGCGCGCGCTGCGCAGGACGCGGGTGCTGACGCGGTGGTCGCGCAGGGCGCCGAAGCCGGCGGCCATCGCGGCGCCTTCGATCCGATGCGTGCAGAGCAGCAGCTGGTCGGCCTGTTCGCACTGCTGCCGCGGCTGGCGGACAACCTGGATATTCCGGTGATCGCTGCGGGCGGCATCGGCGACGGTCGCGGCATTGCTGCTGCCTTGATGCTCGGGGCCAGCGCCGTGCAGATCGGCACGGCCTTCCTGCGCACACCCGAAGCAGCGGTGGCGCCGGCATGGGCCGATGCATTGGCCCGCAGCGAACCCGAAGACACCTGGCCGACGCGCGCGTTCAGTGGGCGCCTTGGCCGCGGCCTGGCGACTGCCTACGTGCGTGCAGCTGCTGCCGAGGGCGCACCCGCGCCGCGCCCGTACCCGGTGCAGCGTGGCCTGACCGGACCGATGCGCAAGCAGGCCACGCAGGAAAACCGGCTTGCTGCGATGCAGGCCTGGGCCGGGCAGTCGGCGTGGATGGCACCTGCAGCGCCGGCCGCTGACGTGCTGCGTGGCATGTGGGAACAGGCGCAGGCGCTGCTGCGATGACGGTGACCTGCAACGGCGCAACGGCGCGGGCCGAAGACCTGCTGCCGGCGCTGACCAACTACGGCCACTTCACCTCGTTGCAGGTGCGCGGCAACGCGGTGCAGGGTCTTGATCTGCATCTGCAGCGGCTGGCCAAGGCAACGCAGGAACTGTTCGGCAGCGGGCTCGATATCGCGCAGGTGCAGGCGTGGATGGCGCAGGCGCTGCAACAGGCCGGCCAGGTCGACGCATCGATGCGGGTCACCGTGTTCTCGCGCCGTTTCGATTTCCGCGCGCCGCTGGCAAGCGTGCCGGTGGATGTACTGGTTGCCGTCTCCGTGCCGGTCGCGCTGACCGCGCCGAAACGCGTACGCAGCGCGACATGGCAGCGAGAGCTGCCGCAGATCAAGCATGTCGGTACGTTTGGCCTGTTCGCCCAGCGCCGTGCGGCGTTGGCAGCGGGTTTCGACGATGCGCTGTTCGTCACTGCCGACGGGCAGATCAGCGAGGGCACCACCTGGAACCTGGCCGTGCATGACGGTGAACACCTGATCTGGCCCCAGGCACCGGCGTTGCGGGGTACTGCTGAAGCGCTGCTGCAGGCAGGCTGGGTGGGGCGGCAGCAGACCCGGCCGTTGCTGCTGGATGAGCTGGCCGGCATGCGGGCGGCTTTCGCCTGCAACGCCAGCGGGGTGTGGGCGCTGGATGCCATCAATGGTCAGGCGCTGCCGGGTTCGCAGGCCCTGGCCGAACAGGGCAGGGCGGTGTTGGCCCGGGTGCCCTGGCAGTCGCTTTCCTGAACAAGGTGCGTTGGAGGATGCTCGCCGGGCATGCCCCGGCCCTATCGTGGAGACCCATGGTGGGTAGCGCCGGGCCATGCCCGGCGGATGCTTTCACAGCACAGCACAGCACAGCAGGAGTTCCAATCCGTATGGGCACAGTCACCGAGCAGCATCGCGCGGTAGCGATGCACGCGATGAAGATCATGGGCGGCGACGCACGGCCCAAGGTCCAGGCCTTTTACGATGACCGTCGCCAGCGTTCGGTCGATATCCTGACGACACTCAACGCTCCGGAAGCGGCGCCTGATCGAGCAGATTGGCGCGGACGCATTTGATGATCTGCTGCAACGTCACGAGGTCGACGTGTTCGACACGGATCGTGTCGCGCTGCCTGCGTTGGGCGCCGCGTGACGCCTTTGGCATTGGCCGGACGCGGGATCAGCCGCTGAATCCATCACGTTGCTGAATGAAAGCCGCCGGGCATGGCCCGGCGCTACCGGACAGGCCCGTTTTTTTTTGCGGGGTTGGCTCGGCCGGACTCTGCCGCTATAATCGCCCGCTTACCGCGCCATCCTGGCGACTGGGCAATAGGAAAAAACCACCATGGTCAAGATTCGACTGACCCGCGGCGGCGCCAAGAAGCGTCCGTTCTACCACATCATCGTCACCGACGTCCGCAGCGCCCGCGACGGCCGCAACATCGAGCGCGTCGGCTTCTACAACCCGGTTGCACAGGGTGGCGAGAAGCGCATCGAGCTGGACCTGGCCCGCGTTGACCATTGGGTCAAGAACGGCGCCCAGCCGACCGAGAAAGTTCGCAACCTGATCAAGGAAGCGAGCAAGTCCCAGGCCGCTGCGGCCTGATCCTGACGGGCCGCGCCCTGGTGCGGCCCATCTGATTGAACGCAGATGAAAGATAACGAGCGCCGCATCCTGCTTGGCAGGATTGTCGGCGCTTTTGGTGTGCGCGGCGAAATAAAGCTCGAGTCCTGGACCGAGCCGCGTTCCGCTATTTTCCGTTACCAACCGTGGATCCTGCGCAGCCCCAACGGGCAGGAATCGACGCTTGAAGGCGCCCGTGGCCGGGATACCGGCAAGCACCTGGTGGCCCGTTTCCCGGGCATCGAGGATCGCGACACGGTTGAGGCGATGCATGGCACCGAGGTCTTCGTGGCCCGCAGTGCGCTGCCGCCGCCCAATGCCGACGAGTATTACTGGGTCGATCTGGAAGGCCTGGATGTGAAGACCGTCGAAGGCGTTGCCCTCGGCCAGGTCTCGCACCTGTTCAGTACCGGCGCCAACGATGTGATGGTCGTGCGCGGCGATCGCGAACGGATGATTCCGTTCGTGCTGCCGGATTTCATCACCTCGGTCGACTTCGAGGCCAATCTGGTCGTGGTCGACTGGGATCCCGAGTTCTGAGTGTGAGCATGCGTTTCGACGTCATCACCCTGTTCCCCGATTTCCTCGCCCAGTCCGCTGGACTGGGTGTGGTCGGCCGTGCGCAGGAAAAGGGGTTGTTCAGCCTGCATGGCTGGAATCCCCGTGACTACGCCGAGGGCAACTACCGCCGGGTGGACGATCGTCCGTTCGGCGGTGGCCCGGGCATGGTGATGCTGATCGAGCCGTTGCAGGCCTGCCTGCAGGCGATCCGCGAGGCCGATCCGACGCCTGCGCGGGTGATCCATCTCAGCCCGCAGGGCGCGCCGTTGACCCAGGCCAAGGTGCGGGAACTGGCGGCATTGCCGCGCATGGTCCTGCTCTGCGGCCGCTATGAGGGCATCGACGAGCGCTTCCTGGCCGCCAATGTCGACGAGGAGATTTCCCTCGGCGACTATGTGCTGTCCGGCGGCGAGCTGGGGGCGGCGGTCATCATCGACGCGGTGGCCCGGCTGCAGGAAGGCGCCTTGAATGACGCCGAATCGGCGGCGCAGGACAGTTTCGAGGGCGACCTCGGCCTGCTCGACTGCCCGCATTACAGCCAGCCGGCCCAGCATCCGCTGGGGGACGTGCCGGACGTGCTGCGCTCGGGCAACCATGCCGCCATCGCCGCCTGGCGCCGGCAGCAGTCGTTGATCCGTACCGCACAGCGGCGCCCGGACCTGCTGGATGAACAGGCGCTGGGCAAGGCCGACCGCAAGCTGCTGGCCCTGGCCCGCCAGGTCCCGGCGGAAAAGGGCAAGGTCTAGCGCCAGCCCTGCTTTATCGGCTATCATGGCCAATTACGCCGGCCCCGGCCGGTGCGCAGTACCCAAAAACAAACGTGCAGCACAGTCCGGTGACTGCATGAGCCCACGCTGTCGAATGACACGCCCACCCGAACAATGAATCGGTGTAACCCATGAGCAAGCTGAACAAGTCCATCGTCGCGGAATTCGAATCCGCCCAGATCACCCGCGAACTGCCGCAGTTCAGCCAGGGCGACACCATTGTCGTCAACGTGAAGGTGAAGGAAGGTACCCGCGAGCGCGTGCAGGCCTATGAAGGCGTTGTCATCGCGACCAAGAACGGCGGCCTGAACTCCTCGTTCACCGTGCGCAAGATCTCGCACGGCTACGGCGTCGAGCGCGTGTTCCAGACCCACAGCGCCATCATCGACTCGGTCGAAGTGAAGCGTCGTGGTAAGGTCCGCGCCGGCAAGCTGTACTACCTGCGTGGCCTGGAAGGCAAGGCTGCCCGCATCAAGGAAGATCTGGCTGCTGCTGCCGCCGCCAAGGCTGCCCGTCTGGCAACCAAGGGCTGATAAACAACTTCGGTTGTTGCCGCGACGGCCGCCTTCGGGCGGCCGTTTGCGTTTGTGCTGCCGCCTCGTTAGTTTCAGTGGATGGATGAGAGCGACCATCGATACCCGGCGGACATCCAGGTGGCGCTGCGCTTCCTGGACCGTTCCGGGGTGCCACGGAGGGAAGCGGCCCCCTTGCTGCACCGCATGCTGTGGCGGCTGGGTGTCGCGCTGCCGCCGCCGGTACTGGCCGGTTTCCTGACCAATACGCTGCTGCAGGGCCTGCTGTTTGGCGTGTTCTGGACGGTACTGATGTGGCTGCTGTTGTGGCAGGGCAGGGCCCCGGCGCTGGAACTGCTGCTGCTTGCCGGGGTGGTGGCAGGCGTGATGTTCGGCCTGGTGATGGCCACCCTGATGTGGTTCCTGCGCGGCGCCCGCAAGCTGCCCACCTGGCGGCAGTTCCGCAGCAGCCTCTGAGGCCATGGCGCAGTGCGCCGTGACCGCTGCCGGGCGGCGGCGTACGCTCGGGCCTTCGACCCTCATGGCCCCTGCGATGCCCGCCAAGCGACCTGCCAGCAGTGCCGCGCCGAAGCTGCTGTCCGGCGGTAACCCGCAGATCGCCAAGGGCGAGGGCGATGCGCCCGTGCAGGCCTACATCGCCGCCATGCCGGACTGGAAGCGTGCTGTCGGTGCACGTCTTGATGCACTGATCGAACAGGCCGCGCCCGGCGTGCACAAAGCAGTGAAATGGAACTCGCCGATGTACGGCATCGCCGCCGGTGAGGGCTGGTTCCTCAGCTTCCATTGCTTCACCCGCTACATCAAAGTCGCGTTCTTCCGCGGCGCGCTGTTGCAGCCTGTTCCGCCTGAACCGTCCAAGAGCGTCGACACGCGCTACCTGCACATCCTTGAGGACGAGCCGCTGGACGAGGCGCGGTTCCTCCACTGGGTGCGGCAGGCCAGCCGGCTGCCTGGCGAACGCATGTAATCCCCCAGGTTCTTTCCCCGAACGAGACCACGCGATGGCCACGCAGAAGTCCGATCCCGCAGATGCCGCTCTCCCCGCTGCCGCCCTGATTGACGCCCGCATCGCCGAGCTCGCTGATTGGCGCGGCGACATCCTCGCCCGCGTGCGCGCGCTGATCCACGAGGCGCTGCCGGACGTGGAGGAAACCTGGAAATGGCGCGGCACACCGGTGTGGGAGCACAACGGCATCCTGTGCACCGGCGAAACCTACAAGCAGGCGGTGAAGCTGACCTTCGCCCACGGCGCCGCGTTGCCGGACCCGAAGCGTCTGTTCAATGCCAGCCTGGAAGGCGGCACACGCCGCGCGATCGACATCCACGAAGGCGGCATGCCCAATGCTACGGCGCTGAAAGCACTGCTGCGCGCCGCCGCCAGGCACAACGCGGAAAAGAAAAAGCGGTAGTGCGGCCGCTGGCCGGCAACTGCGCGATGTTTGCGACGTCCATGGAATTGCCGGCCAGCGGCCGGCACTACCGGTGCATGTTCAACGCGGTGGAATGGTTTCCAGCGCCGCATCCGGGTCGGCCACCGGCGAAGGCGGACAGGCGGGAATCTCCGAGGGCGTGGCGAGTTCTTCGGCATGCACCGGTGTACTGATCATCTTCGCCTTGCGCCAGCCACCCCAGCGGTAATACGCCAGCGACAGCAGCATCGACACCAGCGAGCCGGCCGGGAAACTCCACCAGATCGCATCGGCACCCCAGTACGGCTGCAGGAATTCGGCGAACGGCACGCGCACGCCCCACAGCGACGCGGCCAGGATCAGCAGCGGCGGCAGCACCGCGCCGGTGGAGCGCACCACGCCGGAGATCACGAAGCTGACGCCGAAGAACAGGAACGAACCGATCACGATGTGGTTCAGGTGCCGCGCGATCTGCAGCGACTCGCTGCCCTGCGGCAGGAACAAGGCCAGCGAATACTGGTCCAGCAGCACCAGCGGCAGGATCAACGCGCCGGTCAGCAGGAAGTTGAACGCGATGCCCTGGCGTGCGGTACCGCGCACGCGATCCCAGCGCTGCGCACCGACATTCTGCGCGGCCATCGACGAACACGCCGCACCGATCGCCATCGCCGGCATCTGCACGTAGTTCCACAGCTGCAGCGATGCACCGTAGGCTGCGCCGGTGTCAGTGCCGTACTGGTTGACCATGGTCATCAGCATGATCACCGACAGCGAGATCAGCACCATCTGCAGGCCCATCGGCACGCCCTTGACCACCAGCGCACGCAGGATGGTCATGTCCAGCTTGAACAGGTGCATGTCGGCGCGGCCCAGCCACAGCGTGTGCCGCTTGTGCCGCATGTACAGCAGCAGGCCGGCCAGCGACAGCGTCTGCGACACCAGCGTGGCCCAGGCCGAGCCGGCGATGCCCAGTTCCGGGAACGGCCCCATGCCGAAGATCAGCACCGGGTTCAGGGCGATGTCCAGCACCACCGAGACCAGCAGGAAGCGGAACGGCGTGCGCGAATCACCGGCACCGCGCAGCGCCGCACTGAGGAAGGCGAAGGCGTACAGCGTCGGCATCGCCAGGAAGATGATGCGCAGGTAGGCCTCGGCCAACGGCAGCGAGGCGGCAGGCGTGCCCATCGCCGCCAGCAGCGGGTGGGCCAGGAACCAGCCGGCGATGGCGATGATGACTGACAGGCCGATGAAGAACGTGGCGCTGGTGCCGACCACGCGTCGTGCCTGGGCGATGTCGCGCGCACCGATGGCCTGGCCGATCAGGATGGTCGAGGCCATGCCGAAGCCGAACACCGAACCGATCAGGAAGAACATGATGTTGTTGGCGTTCGCGGTCGCGGTCAGTGCCGCTTCGCCAAGGAAGCGCCCCACCCATACCGCATTCACCGAGCCGTTCAGCGACTGCGCGATGTTGCCTGCCAGGATCGGCAGCGCGAACAGCAGCAGGTTGCGGCCGATCGGGCCGGAGGTCAGGTCAAGCGGCGCTTTGGCCATGGAGTGGTGATCGATTGCCGGGAGGCGCACACTAGCATCAAGCCGGTTTGCAGGATGTGGCAATGCATCAACCACAACAGGCGATGCGGATGATCGTGGCGGCCTTGATCGCAGCGGCACTGGCCGCATGTTCGTCGGGTGACCGGCTGGGTGATACCCAGGTGCGGCCGACCGACCGCCCCGAGTGCCTGGTCGGCAGCCAGCGCCAGGATCTGGCGGCCGGCACGCCGGCATTGATCGGGGGCAGCGGCTGCCGCACCGACCCCGACAATCCGCGCCCCCTGAACAAGCGAACGGAGTAGTCCCCACCGATGTCCGAGCTTTCCCCGTTGGCGCCCAGCGTCCGTCTGGACATCTGGTTGTGGGCGGCCCGCTTCTTCAAGACCCGCAGCCTGGCCAAACAGGCGATCGAGACCGGCAAGGTATCCGTGGCCGGGCAGCGTCCGAAATCCTCGCGCGCAGTACGCGTGGGAGAGCAGCTGCTGGTCGATCGCGGTGAAGAACACTTCGAGATCCAGGTGATGGGCCTGAGCGACCAGCGCGGTCCGGCGCCGGTGGCGCAGCAGTTGTATGCCGAGAGCGAAGCCTCCAAGGCCCGCCGCGCCGAACAGCGTGCGCTGCGCATTGCCGCGCGTGATGGCTACCAGGCACCGGAGCACAAGCCGGACAAGCGCGCACGCCGGTTGATCCGTGCATTGGGTGATATCGACGCCCTGTGACGGCGCCGCCCGGGCGCTGGTAGTCGCCCACCTCGGTGGGCGTTGTGCCAGGTGCCAACCAAGGTTGGCACCTGGCATATCCGATCAACCGTGCAGGTCGTAGCGATCCAGCTCCATCACCCGGGTCCAGGCGGCGATGAAATCCTGCACGAACTTCTTCTCGCCATCGGCGCTGGCGTAAACCTCGGCCAGGGCGCGCAGCACGGCGTTGGAGCCGAACACAAGGTCGGCACGGGTGCCGGTCCAGCGCGCAGCGCCATCGCTGCGGCCGAGGCCTTCATAGCTTTCGCGACCGGTCGCCTTCCAGGTGGTGCCCATGTCCAGCAGGTTGACGAAGAAGTCGTTGCTCAGCGTGCCGGGACGGCTGGTGAACACGCCGTGCCTGCCGCCGTCAGCATTGGCGCCGAGCACGCGCAGGCCACCGACCAGGGCGGTCATTTCCGGTGCGGTGAGGGTCAGCAGCTGAGCCTTGTCGATCAGCAGCGCCTCACCCGGCACGCTGTATGCGCCCTTGAGGTAGTTGCGGAAACCATCGGCAGCCGGTTCCAGCACCGCGAACGATTCGACGTCGGTCTGTTCCTGGCTGGCATCGGTGCGGCCCGGAGTGAACGGCACGCTCAGGTCATGGCCGCCGGCCTTCGCTGCCTGCTCGATGCCGACGCCACCGGCCAGCACGATCAGGTCGGCCAGCGACACCTGCTTGCTGCCCGCGCCGTTGAACTCGGCCTGGACCTTTTCCAGCGCGGCCAGCACCTTGGCAAGCTGCTGCGGCTGGTTCACCGCCCAGTCCTTCTGCGGTGCCAGGCGCACGCGTGCACCATTGGCGCCACCGCGCTTGTCCGAACCGCGGAAGGTCGAGGCCGAGGCCCACGCGGTGGACACCAGCTCGGCCACGCTCAGGCCGGTCGCTGCGATCTTCTGCTTCAGCGCGGTGATGTCCTTGGCGTCGATCAACGGGTGCCTGGCTTCCGGCACCGGGTCCTGCCAGATGAATTCCTCGGCCGGAATCTCTGGGCCGAGATAGCGCGCACGTGGGCCCATGTCGCGATGGGTCAGCTTGAACCAGGCGCGGGCGAAGGCATCGGCGAAGGCCTGCGGATCAGCAAGGAATTTCCGCGAGATCTTTTCGTAGGCCGGGTCCATGCGCAGCGACAGGTCGGTGGTCAGCATGGTCGGGCGGTGCTTCTTCGACGGATCGTGCGCATCGGGAATCACTGCGTCCGCATTCTTGGCGACCCACTGGTGCGCGCCGGCCGGGCTCTTGCTCAGCTCCCATTCGTTGCCGAACAGGATCTCGAAGAAGTCGTGGCTCCACTGCGCGGGGGTGCGGGTCCAGGTGACTTCCAGGCCGCTGGTGATGGTGTCGCCGCCCTTGCCGCTGCCGAAGCTGTTGGCCCAGCCCAGGCCCTGGCTTTCCAGGCCCGCTGCTTCCGGTTCCTTGCCGACGTGGTCGGCCGGGCCGGCACCATGGGTCTTGCCGAAACTGTGGCCACCGGCGATCAGGGCGACGGTTTCCTCATCGTCCATCGCCATGCGGCCGAAAGTGTCGCGGATGTCATGCGCGGCCAGCACCGGATCGGGATTGCCATCCGGGCCTTCCGGGTTCACATAGATCAGGCCCATCTGTACGGCAGCCAGCGGGTTTTCCAGTTTGCGCGAGTGCACGTCGCCGTCAGCATCGTCATCGGACACCAGCACGCCGTGGCCCTCTTCCACGCCCTCCGAGCCGTGCTTGTAGCGCACGTCGCCACCGAGCCAGGTGGTCTCGCGGCCCCAGTACACGTCCTGGTCCGGCTCCCAGGTATCGGGACGGCCGCCGGCAAAGCCGAGCGTCTTGAAGCCCATCGATTCCAGTGCGACGTTGCCGGTCAGGATCAGCAGGTCGGCCCAGGAAATGGCCTGGCCATATTTCTGCTTGATCGGCCACAGCAGGCGGCGTGCCTTGTCCAGGCTGACGTTGTCGGGCCAGCTGTTGAGCGGAGCGAAGCGTTGCTGGCCACGACCACCGCCACCACGGCCGTCACCGATGCGGTAGGTGCCGGCACTGTGCCAGGCCATGCGGATGAACAGCCCGCCGTAGTGGCCGAAGTCGGCTGGCCACCAGTCCTGCGAGTCGGTCATCAACGCCTTCAGGTCGGCCTTCAGGGCGCTGTAGTCCAGCCCGTTGAAAGCCTTGGCATAGTCGAAGCCCGCATCAAGGGGATTGGAGCGCGTGGAGTGCTGGTTGAGCAGGTCCACGCGCAGCTGGTTCGGCCACCAGTCGCGGTTGGTCGTCGCATCACCGACGACGGCATGGTTGAACGGGCACTTCGCTTCGCTTTTCATGGGTCTCTACCTGTGGGCTGGCGAATGAGGGAATCAGATCGCTTACCCACCATAGGCATCGCCTAACCATGGGTAAATTCGATTGATTCAACCGATGCGATAGTGGATGCCTATGGTGGGCGGCGCTTGCATCGTTGTGCGCGATCAGCGCTTGAGCAGGCCCGCGCCGAGCTTGAACAGATCGCTGGCGCCGAACTGGCCATCGCCGTCCTGGTCGAGCGCACCGCCGAGCAGGCTGCCGATGCCGCCGCCGGACTGCTGTGCTTCCTGGCCCAGGGCCTGGCTGAGCTGGCCGGCGTTGCCGCTCTGGGCAAACCGCTGGGCCAGGAACGACATGACGATGGGGGCCAGGATCGCCAACAGCTGGCTGGATCTGCCGCTGTCCAGGCCGGTCTTCTGGCCCAGCACTTCGGCCGCCTGCGAGGTCTGCCCGCCGAACACGTGGCCGAGGATGCCGGCACCGTTGGTGGCGTTGCCGCCGCCACCGCCCATCACCGCGCCGAGGATGCTGCCGATGTCGAATCCGCCGGCACCGCTACCCGCGCCGAGGTGGTCGCGCTGCAGGGCATTGAGGAGGGACTGCGCACCCTGCGGTTCGCTGGCGTTCTGGCCCATCGCGCCGAGCAGCAGCGGCAGCGCGCTGCCGACGGCCTGGGTAGCCTGGCTGCTGTCCAGGCCGAGCTGCTGCGAGACCTGCTGCAGGCCTTGGCCCTGCTGCAGCTGCTGGAAGAGGGATGCAGCAAGGGATTCGGTGTTCATGGCGGTCTCCGGTCTGTGAAGGACGAACCGCCCGAGCATAACGCCGTGTGTACTACGGAAATGCGAAGGCAGCCGAGCCCGTGTTTGGCTCCGTCCTGCTGGCGG
This sequence comes from Stenotrophomonas sp. DR822, assembly GCF_019793815.1. Taxonomy (NCBI): domain Bacteria; kingdom Pseudomonadati; phylum Pseudomonadota; class Gammaproteobacteria; order Lysobacterales; family Lysobacteraceae; genus Stenotrophomonas; species Stenotrophomonas sp. DR822. Next base: position 1,435,838 of record NZ_CP081826.1, on the reverse strand, counting down.
ACGCGGCTCCAGCAGCGCCTTCAGCGAGTACAGCGCTTCCATGGCCTGCTTCGGGGTCAGCTCGTCCGGATCGATCGCCGTCAAGGCCTCCTGGGCTTGTTCGGCGGCGCCGCGGATAAGCCAAACTGACGGGAATTTGTCGCGGTCATCCTATGGCATTCTGCTTGTCCAGCATAAATGTTCGAGCCTATGATGAACTGGTGCAGATCGTAATCGACAACGTGATTGTCAGTGACCAGTCTGTACAGCAGTAAATTTGGAATTGTAGGCAAACAAACTGAGCAGGGAGCACATGAAGTACCTAACGCTAATCGCCGGAATTGCGATTCTTTTCGGTTATTCGTGCGCGTTGTACAAGTGGAAGCGTCCGGAAATCCTGCCTTGGTTCCACACCGCATGTGCGACCGTTGCCTCGATTCTGATTGGTGTCTCCACGGCAATGGCACTCTTCAACTATCAAGAGTCTTTCAAACAGGACGCAGACAGGGCCAGATATCACGCGCTGCTTTCCGCTGAGATCTCCGGAATTCGTGCGCACCTGCTTGAGCCGAGTAGCGCGACGGTTGAACTGGAAAATTCGGAAGTAATCGATCTGAGAATTCTTCACCTGCGCGCGGAAGTTTTAAGAGATGCCGGGCGTAGTGGTCTGTTTGACGTTCCGGCATCCCAGCAAATGCTCGAGCTGGCGCAAAGCATTGAAGCCTGGAACATGAAGACTGAAGGATTGATGGGTGCATTGAATGCCCAGCCAGGTAAGCCGCAGTATGGCGTGAGGATTCGCTGGTATAGCAGCAATCTGGAGTCATCCAGACTAGGATTGCTTGAAGGTGTCCAGTGGCTGTCCCAGAACTTGGAACTGAAGAACTACCCAGCGAAAATGTACTAGTTCCGCTGGGTTTCTGCCAAGACAGTGGTGGATTGGGAGATGAGGAGGGCGGGCATCCCGAAGGTGGTCGTAGGTGGTTAAAGGAATCAGTGTCGGAGGCGAGCGGGCGTTGTATGAAGCGAGTGCAGGCATGCCTATGGCAGGTTTGCAGCCTGCCATGCATTAAGAACGGTTCATCTGATGTAACTACAGCAACGCCTTCAACCGGTACAACGCTTCCAGGGCCTGCTTCGGTGTCAGCTCATCCGGATCGATCGCCGCCAGGGCCTCCTGGGCCTTGTTCGGCGGTGCGGCGAACAGACCGAACTGCTGCGGTGCATCCAGCGCCTGCGGCGCAACCTCGGCAGCGTGACTCTCGCCGCCGCGCTGCTCCAGTTCCGCCAGGCGACGGCGCGCCTGGGCCACGGTGGCACGCGGCAGGCCGGCCAGTGCGGCCACCTGCAGGCCGAAGCTGCGGTTGGCCGGGCCGTCCTTCACCGCATGCATGAACACCAGCGCCTCGCCGTGCTCGACGGCATCCAGGTGCACGTTGGCGATGCCGCTGCGGCCGCCTTCGTGCTGTTCGTCGGCCAGCGCGGTCAGTTCGAAGTAATGGGTCGCAAACAGCGTGTAACAGCGATTTTCGTAGGCGAGGTGGCGCGCTACCGCGTCGGCCAGGGCCAGGCCGTCGTAGGTGGACGTGCCGCGGCCGATCTCGTCCATCAGCACCAGCGAATGCGCGGTGGCGTGATGCAGGATGTAGCTGGTTTCGGCCATCTCGACCATGAAGGTCGACTGCCCGCGGGCAAGGTCGTCGCCTGCGCCGATGCGGGTCAGGATGCGGTCGATCGGGCCGATCAACGCGCGGCTGGCCGGCACGAAGCTGCCGATGTGGGCCAGCAGCACGATCAGCGCGTTCTGCCGCATGTAGGTCGATTTACCGCCCATGTTCGGGCCGGTGATGACCAGCATGCGACGGTCCGGGTGCAGGTCCAGGTCGTTGGGCTCGAACGGCTGGTCGCGCACGGCTTCGACCACCGGGTGGCGACCGCGCTCGATGTTCAGGCACGGCTCGGCCTGCAGCTCCGGGCGCGCCCAGTCCAGCGCCTGCGCACGCTCGGCGAAGGCCGCCAGCACATCCAGTTCGCTGAGCGCGGCGGCGCACTGCTTGAGTGGCTCCAGCTGCGTGCCCAGCGTGTCCAGCAGCTGCTCGTACAGGTACTTCTCGCGCGACAGCGAACGGTCACGCGCGGATAGCACCTTGTCCTCGAATGCCTTCAGCTCTTCGGTGATGTAGCGCTCGGCGTTGGTCAGTGTCTGCCGGCGGGTGTAGTGCACCGGCGCACGGTCGGACTGGCCCTTGCTGATTTCGATGTAGTAGCCGTGCACACGGTTGTAGCCGACCTTCAGGGTGGCGATGCCGCTGCTCTCGCGCTCGCGCTGTTCCAGGTCGACCAGGAACTGGTCGGCGTGGGTCGACAGGCGGCGCAGCTCATCCAGCTCGGCGTCGAAGCCATCGGCCAGCACGCCACCGTCGCTGAGCTTGAGCGGCGGCATGTCGGCGATCGCGCTGGCCAGCAGGTGGGCGCATTCGTCGTGTTCGCCGAGCGCGGCGTGCAGGGTCTGCAGGCGCGGTGAATCCAGCGGTGCCAGCACCTCGCGTACGGCCGGCAGCAGGCCGAGGCCATCGCGTAGGGTGGAGAAGTCGCGCGGCCGTGCCGAGCGCAGGGCAACGCGGGTGAGGATGCGTTCCAGGTCGCCGAGGCGGCGGAACTGTTCGCGGATATCTGCGTCCGCACCACGGTCGATCAGTGTTTCCACCGCGTGGTGGCGCTGCACCAGCACCTCGCGCAGGCGCAGCGGCCGATGCAGCCAGCGGCGCAGCAGGCGGCCGCCCATCGGCGTCACCGTGCTGTCGAGCACGCCGAGCAGGGTATTGCGGGTATCGCCGTCGACGCGGGTGTCCAGCTCCAGATGGCGCCGCGTTGCCGCGTTCATCGCGATCGCTTCGCCGGCGGTTTCCATCGAGATGGAGGTCAGGTGCGGCAGGCGCTGCTTCTGGGTTTCCTCGACATAGCCAAGCAGGGCGCCGGCAGCGGCCGTGGCGCGCGGCTTGTCGTCGATGCCGAAGCCGCTCAGGTCATGCAGCTTGAAGAAGTTCAGCAGCTGGCGGCGGCCACTGTCGGCGTCGAACAGCCAGGGTGCGCGGCGACGCACGCCGCTGCGCTGGCGCAGGAACTCCGGCCAGTTCTCCTCATCCGGCACCAGCAGTTCGGCCGGCTCCAGGCGCGCGAGTTCGGCTTCCAGCGCGTCATCGGTGTCCACTTCGTTGACCAGGAAACGGCCGCCGGCCAGGTCGGCCCAGGCCAGGCCATAGCCGCTCTTGTTGCGCGACAGGGCCATCAGCAGGGTGTCGCGACGCTCGTCCAGCAGCGCTTCGTCGGTGACCGTGCCGGGGGTGACGATGCGCACCACCTTGCGTTCGACCAGCCCCTTGGCCAGTGCCGGGTCGCCGATCTGTTCGCAGATCGCCACCGATTCGCCCAGCGCGACCAGTCGTGCCAGATAGCCCTCGTAGGCGTGCACCGGCACGCCGGCCATCGGAATCGGTGCACCACCGGAGCTGCCACGCTGGGTCAGGGTGATGTCGAGCAGGCGCGCGGCCTTGCGCGCGTCGTCGTAGAACAGCTCGTAGAAGTCGCCCATGCGGAAGAACAGCAGCAGGTCCGGGTAGTCGGACTTGGCTGCGAAGAACTGCTTCATGAGGGGCGTGTGCTCTGCACTGGCCTTCGATGCAGACGGTTTCGCTTTTGAATCAGTGGTTTGCAAGAGAGCTTCCTACGGGTTGTAGCGATCAATCCAGGGCACTTGCGGCAAGTAACGGGGTTCTTCGTTGCGCCGCGGTTGCGCCAGTCACTCAAAGAGGATCAAATCGATGTTGCGACGGACAGACGGCGGATCGACCATGGATACGGTTGTTGCGGCGCAGGCAGAGGCCCCGCGTCGCCGAGGCACCAAGTTTAAGCTGACCTACCGGCAAATCTGCGAATTGAGCGTGGCCAAAGGCCCGGTCGAAGGCAAGCAGGGAAGGGTGGTCATCGCGCCTCGACTCCCCGAAGATGCCGGGAAGCCTTACCGCGTCCTGGACGGCAATCAGGGGGCGCCGACGGGCTTTGGCTTCTACGTGGGCACCACCCGCACCACTTACGAAGTCGTGGTCCGAGGCCCGGCCGGGGTTCGTCGCTTCTCCCTGGGCAGCGTCACCGACATCGGCCCGGAGCAAGCCTACGAGCTGGCGCGGCGGAAGTTGGCCGTGGTTCGAGAAACGGGCGAGCATCCTTCGAAGGAAGAGGCCCGAGCCGAGCAGCTGGTGGAGCTGAAGGGGCTCACGCTGGCGGATTGCTTTGCGGCCTACGTTGAGGACCTGCAGAAGCGCGTCCGCAACAAGAAAGCCAAGCCCGCCAGCATCCGGGCGATCCAAGACAGCTTGGCGCGGTTCGCTCGGCCGGAAGTCGGGCTGGCGGACAAACCGATCCTTCAGCTGTTGGACAAGGACATCCACCGTGCGTTCGACAGCTTGCGGCGATCGTCCATGGTGCGCTCCAACCGGATCCCCACCCCGATGCGCCAAGCGCTGGCTGATCAGCCGGATTGGGCCGAGCTCTCCACGCAACAGCTCGAAGCGTTGGGCGTGACCGGGAAGCACATCCAGCGAGTCAAAGCGGCCGGTTTGGCGTCGACCGAGCACGCGTTCACAGACGCGAAGAGGGCGGTCGACCTGGTGCTGAAGCGGGAACGCAAAGCGGCCGCTCAGCAGCAGCGGGAACCGGTGCTGCGCTACAACCCGTTCCAGGTCATCCACGACGACGACATGCTGCGGGACTCGCAAGCGCTGCGCCGGCACTACGAGCGCGCGGAAGTGCGCAATCCGTTGGGGGACGAGACGCTGCCTACGGTCCTGAAGGTGATCTTGGCCAGGCGGGACGAGCAGGGCGGCTTGAACGCCACTGGCGCGGACTACTTGCTGCTGACCTTGCTGTGGGGCACCCGCCGCGGCGAGGCCGCTCCCCTGCGCTGGTTTGACCGGTGCTCCCCGGGCGAGCTGCGCCAGTCGGAGGTGTCCTGGGTCTGGTTGGCCGGGCCGGATGAGGTCAACCCTTACACGAGGCGAGCGGGCTCTCAGGTTTACTTGTTTGATACCAAGAATGGCGAGGAGCGCTACCTGCCGGTCGCCTACTTTGCTGGGAAGATCTTGCAGCGGCGTTACGACGAACGCGCGGACGAAACCAAGCTCAAGCAGGACCTAGTGGACGCGGAAGAAGTGTTTGGCGCCGCTCGAGCCAGGCGTGCATGCCGGGATCTGCTGGATCGGCTGGAAAAAGAGGTGGAGAGGGCACGCCGCGCGCTGGCCAAAACCATGTTCGTTTTCCCCGCTCGATCGGATCGAAGCAGGACGGGGCACTACTCGGACAGCAAAAGCATCGTGGCAAACGTGCGCCGGGACGCGGGGTTGCTTGATCTGCGGGCAGAAGTCGACATCGGCCTGACCATCCACGATCTGCGCCGCACGCTTGGTCGCTACGCGGCCCTTCTGTTCGGCGAAAGTCGAATCGTTTCCCAACTGCTCCACCACAGAACTCTGGGGCGAGGTGAGGATCGAATGGCCGCTGTCTCGGAACGTTACACCGAGCAGGAGTGGTCCAAGCTCCGAGAGGCCATGGGCCGGGTTGAAGAGCACATGGTGGCCACGAGTCCACGTGTTTGGAATCGCTTGAAGGGGACGGACAAGCCTCGGCTGGACGAGTCCGGCGATGCCCCAGTCTCCATTTTCTCAGCAAGAAACCGGCGTGACGGCCAGTAAGGAGCGACCCAATGGAATGCCAGCGCAAAGAAGAGGACTACCTGGAGCAGCGCTCTGTGGCCCTGGATGCTGAACTGAACAAAGCGGCCGCAGGCTTGCCGCCTCCGACGATCAGCTCCAAGGCGGCGGCTCGTTACCTCGGGGTGCACTTCGACACGCTTGGGGAGTGGCGCCGTCGAACGCCTCCTGCTGGGCCGCCCTTCGTGAAAGGGGCCGGCCGCGCTGCTGGAGGGGCCAACGAGCACGTCCGTTACCCTTACACCGAACTCGTTGCTTGGCAGGCCTCGCGCGTGGGGCGCAGTGTCAAAGAGCGTCGCCTGATCGACGAACTGGACGCGGCCCAGCAACGGGTCCGCGAGCTCGAAATCGAGTTGGCCCTGCGGCAGGCCCGGGACGACGCAAGCCGGCTGCAGAAGAAGTTGGGCCGCATCGCAACGCTGGCCACGCTCGATGACATAGCCGGGTTGTCTCACGAGTGGGTGCTGGTGGATGGCCGGGTGGCTGGGCATGTCCTGGTGGTGAGCGACCAAGTGCTTAGCGGTGCGCTTGAACGGGGTGAAGTGTGGGATGCCACGGTTGAAGCTGCATTGCAGGCGCCTTGGGTCAACGGGGAGACGCGTGAGCCCTACCACGCCGCTTACGAAAAGGTGTTGCAGGTGGCGATGCATGAACTCTGCGAAGCCCAAGCCGCTCAGCGAGCCAGCGATCTGGAGGCTCGTTGGGCGCTAGGGGATGCGATGCGTGTGTCCGTGCGGCCTTTTGCCCGAGACGAAGAAGTGTCGTGACGCGGCAGACGAGCCCGGGGGAGGCGACTACGGGCATGTTTTACAGACAGCGCGCAGTTGGTTCTAGCGGATGTCGCAGCGTGTAGCACCTGCTTGGATAGGTGATGGTCCTACAAACTCAGGGGGAAAAGATGTGAACAAAAGCATTGCAGCGGCCATGGGCTTCGACGACCTCTATGGGGGCAGTGAGGCCTTCCGTGAGCGCTTCGATGAGATGCTGGACGCGGTGAAGGCGCTGCCAGAAGGCCTGCAGGAGCGTGGGCGGTCACTGATGTATCCCCAACTGCACAACGCCTGCGTGATGGGGGATGTCGAACTGGTGACGGCGCTCTTAGCTACCGGCCTGGACCCCGATGCGTATACCTACACAGACGACGATGAGGATCAGCCGCCCTTGGTCTGGCTGGCCCGTGACTTGGAGCTCGATTTCGAGGTGAAATGTCAGGTCGCCGAGGCACTGATTGCTGCGGGGGCGGGCGTCGAAGAGGGGGAGCCGGAGGAAAAGGCCACGGACATTGGTGACTACGATTTTGCCAGTTTTCTGCGTTTCAAGATTCTGTCCTCGGGCAGGCGCTAATGCGTTGCTATCGAACCTTCCGCCCACGTCAGCTACTCCCAGCGCGAGAAGCGGGCGCGGAAAAAGCTGGGGTTTAAGGCCTACGACAGAGCCCAGATCCAGGCTCTGTTTGCGCCGAGACGCTTGCCAAGCTGTCCGAGGCGGCCCGCTGGGCCTCCCTCCTTGGGCTCTATACGGGGGGCGAGGCGTCAGAGGTCGGTCAGTTGCTGGGCCGAGACGTGTTCCAGGAGGACGGCACTCCGTGCCTCAGTATCTCAGACGACGGCGAGCACCAGAAAGTGAAAACCAGGTCAGCCTTCGCACGGTCCGTCTCCATCCTGAGCTCCTCAAGAAGGGCTTCCTGGATTGGGTCGTTGTCAAGCGTAAAGCCGGTGAAACGGGGCTATTCCCAGCTGCCAAGGCCACCGTCGTGAACGGGCAGGGAAACTGGATCACCAAAGGACTTAGTCGACACTTGGCCGAGATGGGGAAGGGCTGGGAGCCAGCCAGGCGAGGGTTCCATTCACTCAGAAACAGTTTTGTTCAGCAGCTCCAAGAGGCTGGAATAGCATCCGAACTCCGTGTGCAGATCGTCGTGCATGAGCTCGATAATGAGCACCATTCGACCTATAGTCGCGATTTTACAGCGGTGGAGAAGCTCTGCGGACCCGTGGCGCATTCGCAAAGTTTAACTTCACATGTCTGGGACTCACAGTGACGCTGTCTACCTGCGCAAGATCGAAGCGCGAGACAATGGTTGAGCGCGTTGCTGGTTCCAATTGGTCCGCTGCGCAATCGTCTCAAGGCTGGGTGAGGCGGGGGTGTGATCGGCCGCGATTGCCGCTAGTAGGGGCCGCAGGGCCGGTCAAAAACATACTGGACAAGTTCGATATTCATTGGAAACTTGCGTAATCGGCTGGCAACTACGGTCAAGTTCCGCACACTTGCCGGACTCCTAGCAAAAATCTAGTTAATAATTGGCTTATCTAACTGAATCGACGCAATCCAACCACTGCTTAGCCATGTTACTTTCTTCTTCGCTTCGCTAGAGATAAGCTTTTCAGGTAGTCAAAAAAAACAAAGCCGCTCGAAAGCGGCTTTGTCATCTACAGCAAGAATCAGAAAGCTTAGACCTTAACGATGATACGCATATTCGTCTCCCGCTGGATTAATCTCTTCGCAAGTATGCCTTCCTGCCTGGCGCATGTCAAGGGGCGCTGACTGGGGCTCGATCCAAGGCTGTCATCGTTAGACGCCAGAGGTCTTTGGGGTCGCTGCTGCGGGGCACATCATGTGCCACGCAGCCAAACATGTCCACATCGTGCAATGCGTATGCTTCATGCGGAAGTTCGTCGTGCTTGAGATTTCGGTGATTTCTCCCCTCGCCCGCGAAGTCAAACCGAACCGGGTAACCTTTGGGCACAACTGCGATAAGTTCAACCTTATCAACGGTTGTGGATGCAATCGGGCCTCGAGGGAAGTAGGCGATCATGTCCTCCTTGTCGGACTGAAGAGGGCGCAGCAGTTGAGATCCGCGGATCGTGTAAGTTAACTCATAGTCACCCGTGTTTTCAGGTAATGGCGAGTGAAAGCAGACGGCCACGTTGCGCTCCAATCGATCCTTAGCCAATGACATTGGGATCAGGGTTGCTTCAACGGGACTGCCGGTCGAGTCACGAACTCGGCAATCAAGGCTGGTTGCATCTAATACACTGTGTTCGTCGACATTTGCTACAGACAGGGAAAGCATATGGATCGGTTGCGAGTCCGTCGCGAATCTAATGATCATCCTTATTCTGTCATTGTTTCCAGTGATGGAATTTATTTCAAATGACAGTGATGGTGCGTAGATCTCTAGCCGTGCCAGGCGGTAGTGGATTGGGCTATTTAGGGAAAGAGCTGTGAAGTAGCTTCCCATGCTGGATAGAAACTGCTTCGAGGCAACGGATTGGTCCTGCCAAGGATCGTGCGCGAGGACTAGCGATTCTTTCTTTTTAATTTGGACGAAGTTTGATATCCATTTCTCGGCGTGCAAATGGACCACGTCGTATTGAGCGGCGAGTCCGCTTTCGAACGCTGATCTGAAGTCGAATGTGCTGAGTTGGGTGTTTATTGAAAAGACATTTGGTGCCGGTAGCGAGTCGCGCGCCCGGTCCTCGCCGGAGGATATGGCTGTGTCGATTAACGCGAGGACATAACTCTTAAGATTGTCATGAGAAGCATGCGTTGGTCGTTCGAACGAAACCGCCAAGACGCTCCCGTATTGGCTTTCGTCGTCACGGAGGAAATCGACAGGAAGGTTGGCGCACAGGCCGCCGTCCACTTTGCTGTAGCCTTGATTCTTCCATGTGCGAAAAGCGAAAGGGATTCCGCATGAAGATTCAATGGCCCCTAGAACTAGGTCGGAGTCCGCCGCTACGTGGCTGTTGCGGTTCTCTATGTCGGACGAAACTATGAATAGCTTAATGGGGTCGCCCCCGCGCATGGCGCAGACTTCCTTAATGGTCTTGTTTGATGGAGCGTTGCGGCCCAGCAACAAGCTAAGCCAAGTCCTAAGAGGGGCAAGGGACTTCAGTGGCTTGCCGCGATACATCGACCAGAGGGCGGCCGGGAGCCAGTGACCTGCGGAGAGTTGGTCTGCCACTACGCGCATCGAGTCGGTTCTGAGACTGGCACGTGCGTTAGCGACGCCGACGCCGGAAGCAAGAATGCAAGCGGCAATTGAACCGGCAGACGTTCCTGCAACGCGGGTGATATTTATCTCGCCCCTGTTATGGGCTTCTTCCAAGGCTTGTGCCGCCGCCAGCAAGTTGACCAACTTCGCTCCGCCGCCTTGAAAGGCGACCTGCACGTTATGCATTTTTCTTGGCTCCATGCGAATGCTAATCGGATTCCTGGGTGCGAGAATGCGCTCAGGAATGAAAAATCGCAAGTGACCGCCTCTGAACCAAGATTCGGTCAAGCTGTAAGAGCGCAGGCGTTGCGCTGCCCCTGCTTGCAGGGTCGCATTTTGGTTGCATCAGTCTCGCACAGGGCGAATGCCGATTCCGTGCGAAAGGCTGAGGTCCTTAAACCCAATGCGAGTGTATTCTCGACAAAGAGTGTGGGCCACGAGGTGGAGTCCAGTTTAGGATTTATTAAGGATTTTGGTGGCTGCGTCGCCGAGAAGCGCGGGGAGGAGATAAGCTTATTCGTGAGGAATCCAACCAGAAGGGCATTATCGTAACTCCTCGGCAGTACACCGGCTATGGAGGGCTGCTTTTAACCCGGGCGTTGTGGGCTTTGTGCACTGGAGATTTGATGCGAGAGACCGGGCGCCGTGCCTTCCGAGGCTCAATGGCCGCCCGGGAGAACTATTGCAATTGCCTATTCGAAACTCGCCAACAGGCCCTCAATGGCGTGCTTCCGCTTCACCGGGGGGAGCGCGGCGAGCCCTGCGAGGGCTTTAGACAGCTTGGCTTGCTGGGCCTCGCTTTGAACCCCCAGCGCCAAAATGGCGTCGGCCATCGCCGGCGTCGTTGCCAACAGGTAAGCCGGTGGCACGTCCAGTGCCTGCGCCAGCTCGAACAGTGCTTCCAGGCTCACCGTCATCGATTCGCTCTCGTAGCGACTGATGCGAGCCGATGCGGTGTCTTTGTCCAGGCCCATCCTGACCCCCACTTCGCGCTGGCTAAAGCCTCGAAGGATCCTGGCTTGGCGCAGTCGCGCCGCCACGATCGCTCGCGGAGTTGTCGGCGTAGTCACAGGCTGAACGGATGCATTGCAGGCATGCACCGATGATGACCCAAGCCCTACGTCACGGGTAGACTCTACGTGTGACGTAAGTTTGTGGCAAGTCCATCCAAAGGAACGAGGGGCTGTATGAAGAACGGGGCAGTTCTGGCTGGCGCGCTCGCGCTGGCCGTATCGACGGGCGCCAGCGCCCAATCCACGCCCGCATCGGGCCTGCTTCGGCAGATCGGCGGGGTCCTTTCAGGAAAGTCCGGCTCGCAGGCCAAGGTGTCCCACCCCCAGTACGCCGAGCCGGCCGGCATCTACTGGGACCTGGACGGGGAGACCCTCGAGGGCGCTCAGCACCTGCGCGAAGGGCTGTCCTCCACCGGGGCGCAAGGGATCGACATGTGCGACATGGCCCTGCTGGCCATGGCCCATTCCTCCTATCGGTTGCGATCGGAAAAGCGGCAGTGGTGCTTGCGGCAGGCTTGGGTGGCCGCAAAGAGGACGACGGGCAGCAAAGAGGCGGAGCCGTCAGCGGCGGTGATCGAGCAGCGCTTCGGGCCTGCTTTCGACGCCCGGCTGGAGCGATTTAAGGGGATCCGACGATATGCCGTCCGCCCGAACTTCAAGGCGCTCGGTGGGGTCAGCTACAACGCGGATCGGGGCGTCATGGAAGTGTTCGTTCCGATGCCGCAGATCTCGCTTGCTGGCTTGAGTGTCACCGGAAAGAACTTCGTCCCCTGGATCCGCAAGACGCCGACGGGCGTGTCCAGTCCGCCGAACGCGGGACGCTACCGGTTGCTGATTCGGATGGACCCGGCTGAAGCGGCCAATCTCGCGCGGCAAGGCCGCTCGTTCCAAGGCGACCGCGTGGTCTTTTCGGTCAACCGGGTCTGGATCGACGGCACGGAACCCAAGATGGACGTCACGGTCGAGAAAGTGAGCTTGGGCTACCGGAACGAAACGATCGAAGTAGACGTTGCAAACGACCAGGGAGAAGGTGCATGAAGCGTGGAATGGTGGTCGCTGCGGTAGCAGCTGTTGCCTTGATCGCGTGCGGTAAGGCGGAGCACGGACCGTCGGTAGAGCAGGTTGCAAAGGGCTACGAGCAGTATTTGAACGCGAACCTGGTGGCCGAACTTGGGCAGCGCGTGGAAGTGCGTGGCTGGGAGGACTTGAACGCCGACTGCAATCAGAGCGGGCCCGAGCGAACGACGTGCGTCACGGGCGGCACCCTCGATGTGATTGGTTTCCAGGGAGGGCGTCAGCTGAAGGAGGCTCCGGCGCCCGTGCCAGCACAGGCAGACCTGGTGTTTGAGAAGCGGGCGGGGCAGTGGGTGCTCATCGACGCACAGAAAAAGCCTTAACCGGCCCCTGCAACCCGCCCAAGGTCTCGCTCATTTGGAGGTTCCATGAATGCCCATGCCCGCTCTCACTCAACCACGCCCCATATGCAGTGGGGCCTGCTCGCACCCGCAACGGTCCTTCTTGGAGGCGCTGGCCTGCTCGCCTTCGCAGGCGGCGCAGAAATTTCTGGAGAGCTGGGGCTTGCCTGGCAGGCTGTGGCGGCGTTCTCGGCTGGCGTTGGCGTGCTGGCGTTTCTCCTGCTGCTTTACGTGCTGAACTGGCGGGCGGCGCGCGTTAGGGCAGCCAGGGCGGCCAACCCCTTCCTGGAACCGAAGCGTGGGGGCTTTTGGAAGGGGGCATTGATGGGCACGTTGGTTGTGGTGGCCGTGCAGATCGGAAGCATCGGGGTGGGGATCTTCTACCCTGGCCTGATCGAGTCGGAACGCAACTTCTTCGTGTCTGTCCCGCCGCTGGCGTTGGCCGCCCTCTACACCGTCTTCCCGATTGCGCCACTGGTGGGCGGGTTGATCGGGCGCGTGTGGCGCGCCACCAGCCTGTAGAGCGGGCCGGGAGCTTGTGAGAACCGTCAAGGGGGGGGGCAAATGCCCCCTTTTCGGCGGTTTGCGAAAGACGCCGGCGACGATGGCCGCCTACGTCCCTAGATGCTCGATCAGCGTCATCCGGTAGTTCTCACAGTCGTCCCTAAGCCCTGATTTGACGGTCGCGATCGGTGCATCGGTGCACATAACGGTTGCTCAGATTGCTCCTGCTACTTGCGGTGGTCCGGGGCGCGATGGGAGGGGGCAGCTCTCGCAAGTTGCCCTCGTCAAGCCCATTCCGTAAACGCCAAGATACTATCCATCTGGTTAAGGACTGGATCCTTACCGAGCGCCTTTCTCCAGAAGTTCTCGCGCGCATCTTGCGCGCCAGCCCCCACCCACTCGACAACCCGAACGCTCTTCGGGGAACGCCGCTCGAGCAGCTCGTTGAGGTGGGTGTCCAGCCCCGAGTAGCCAAACAAGATGACCTCTTCGGACTCTGCCAAGGCGAGCTCGAGGTGTTCCCAATAACTCTGCAGCAGGGGGGACGCTGCGATGACCGTGGGCTTATGCTTGACGTGCGTTAGCACAATGTGGGATCCGACTACGTCGTCGTCGCCGCCAAGCTCGCCTTGAGTCAGCTTTCGCACGGTATCGTCTTGATCGACAAAGAGCGGCGATCCATGAAGATGAAGGTAGTAGCCGAACGTTCGCCCCCACTTGCGCTCAAGGTTCTCGGGAGCGAAGCCGTTCGAAAGCATTCCGTCTACTAGGGCGCCGCCATAGCCGTCCAAGACATGCGCCTCAATCATTCGCTGATACAGCAGATTGTCGTAGTTGAGCGTTGCAACGTGTGACTGAGTCTGGTGAAGGAAGGTAGCCAATGGCCCAACGAACTCGATTGGCAGGACAACCTCACGCTGATGAAATTGGAGCGCCGTCTGGTAAAGAAACTTGCGCACTGCCGCAGGGAAGCGCTGGCCATGTTGACTGAGCCAGTGAGCGCCGCCACGGCTCATCCGATCCAGGAAGTCACAGGATGAGACCACCAACTGAAGAGCGTCCAAATCATCCTCACCGTGAGGGCGCTCGGTGTCTCCATCATCGACCAAGCAGCATCTGACCAGCGCACGCGTTTCTTGGTCGAAGATCCCCACTCCGTCCCAGGCACGGCCGATGGCGTCATCCAAGCTAAAAAGGCCGGGGTCAAGTGCCATTCCCAATCCGTTGCCGAAGATGAGAGTTTTACGCATTTCCTTTGCTCCGTTCGATTGAGGTCGATAGCGCCCCCTAGGGCGCGATATCGGCTCGATCGGACATATCTTTAGCTCGCAACCCCGGTACATACAGCTGAGTCATTGAGGTGTGTTTTCTACGTAAGCCGGTGATACATTTGGCTTCCTATCCTCCATTGCCCACAACCTGAATTTACCAAGAGCACACACCTAAGCCCATTTAACGTAGTCAAGGATCGATATGACAGCTTTTAGTGATGACCTCAGAGCCGCATTGAAAACGGCGCACAGCATAAGCGAATATCTTCTCAAGGACGATCCAATGAGGGCAGCCTTTAGTCAGGTCCACGGATGGCAGGGAGAGGCTTTCCAAGGGCTCGCGAACCATGAAAGGATCGAGCGGATTGAGGCTGCCCTCGACACGAATGCGGAAAAGGATTCGGACTGGAAGACGGGAGTCGGTCTCGTGAAGTCGGAGACCGGGGTGATCAGTAGAGTTCTGGAGGAAGTTCTTGGGCGATGGCGGCGCGGCAACGGAGGCAATGGTCAGGCCGATCACTTGACGCGTAGAGCAAGAGATCTCCGGCGAGACTCGAAGCGAGGATTGAATCTTCTGAAGATCCTCTTGACCAGTCTGATCGCCATCGTAGGTGCCCTGATACCCGGCATAGCGTCTATTTTGGAGGCTGTCAAAGAAGCAGTGGAGCATTTCACTGCATGACCATGCGTCGACTCAGTTGGCCGTCACGCTCCACAGCCGTCATGTAGCGGAATGGTCTCGCCGTTTGAGTGCCGCGCCAACTGATTCGTTAGAAAAATGATTGGAAATTGTGCATGCCTCGGATCCGGCACATTGCTATTCGCAACTTTCGCTCCATTCATTGGTATCTGTCGTTCCACGCCGACGATTTTCCACTGACAATCCTTATCTCGGCGCGACCGCATCCGCCCTCAACTCAGCAGTCAAGGCGCTGAGGGCCTGCTGGATGGCACTGGTGAACACATATCCCTCTTTCCCAGCGTGGACGTCCGAAGCTCCAGCTAATGTCATCCCCCATACAGGTGAAAGAATTTGCGGGTTTGGATGGCTGGCGATGACCGCCCGCAGCCCGTATTCCAGTGCCTTGATGTAGCCGCGGTGGGCTTCTAGGTCGACCTCGCATGCCTCAAGGCGCGCGGCCAACTGTTCTAGGGAAAGTTCCATAGGAGGGCTCGACAGGTGTGGGGGGAAGATTGGATAGTGGGGGGCAGGCCGCCAGACTTTACCCATGAGCATCCTCAACGTTTTGCTGAGCGCTGACCAGATGGTCGTGACAGTGGATACTTGGGCGGAGGACGCCCTAAGCGGCCAAGCGTCCGCGGGGGCGAAGGTGCTGCTCATTCCTCAACACCAGATCTTGCTGGCGACCCGGGGTTCCGCTCAGTTCTTCCTGCGGATCTATCAACTCTGCCTGGAAGCTAGTTTTCGAGCGGACTTCACCCTGGAACAGCTGACGGCGGAGCTGGGGCGGGTCATCGACCAGCTTTGGCCGAACTACGCCAAAGCCGTGGCTGAAGCGGGCTTGCCGGCAGAATACTGCACCACGGAGCTGGTGCTGGGCGGATGGTCTCCCAAAAGCGGCCGCATGATGGCCACGGCCTATGCCAAACACGACGCGGACGTGCCCGCAGTGGTCCAGCCGATCACGGGGCAACTTTCGTCGCCTGGTGAGCCCTTGCAGGACTGGCCACCCTCAATGGCCACGCCGGCCTTGTTTGAGGCGGGCCGGCGGCAGGCGCAGTGGCTCAACGAAAGGGCGGGCAGGCGAGTGGCCGGGGGACGGTTGTTGCTAGGTTTTCTGCAACAGGGCCAAGCCGTGGTGAAAGACCTCGGCGTTATTTAAAAACTGGACCTTCTTCCCTTGGCTGGAGAAGCCAAGCTTCCGTAGGTAGGACGGACCAGACCACTGGAGCACGCGGGGAGCCAGATGGTCCGCATGGGCGGGAAGTCGTGTCCTGCCAGATTGGAACAGGCGTGGTCAGGTCTCAGCGATTTCTGAGTACAGTCGATCGACCTCTGAGCGTTCCTCGTCGGTGTAAGAGTGGCCTAGATAGAGTCCTGAATAGTCCATGGCAAGCGCGATAAATCGGTGTGCAACTTGCGCGGCGGCAGGATTGGACAAGTCAAGGAAGGCACAGAACGCATGTCCGGTTTGGGCCGCTAGCTTGCCTAGCTCTTCCAAAAGTGCGCGCAGCGCCGTTAAATCGAGAAATGGTCCGTTGTGCGCGTCCATCCCCATGGGTCGAAGCATCGCAAACCCTTCGACCGAGGGGTGTCCAGCTAGGCTGGAAAACGTGGCATAGATCTGTTCCCGCCGACTGCGTGCGACTCCCATGTCCGCGTCCAAGCGCTTCCTAACCGCTGCGGGAGCGAAGAGTACCTTCTTCGTCTTGCGGTCAGCCGTACGCCACATGGCAATGTGGGTAGGGTCGATGTGGAAGGCGTTGATCAAGTAGGTGGTTTCAACAACGTCTCGGAGAAGGAGTGCAGCCGCTTGGTAGTAGCCCGAGGCCGTCAACTTCCATGACCCAGCAAAGTGATTGAAACAGCGTATTGCGAGGTGGCTCACGGTACGCTCGTCATCATTGGCTTGGTGGTGCTGGCGGAGCACGTCCAGAACGTCCATGGCCCGCTCTACCAAGGCCAGGTGATCTGAAAGATCTCGATGGGATGCGATCAGAGCAATGGAGCGCTCATGAAGTTCCTCTTCGCCTTGATGAAGCAGTTTCATGTTGCGCGGGATGTCGAACATCCTGGTTCCTTCAGCAAGCAGAGAGTGATTCGTTTAGCCGAGCCATTCTTTTCATTTCCGAGCACAACAAGCCGGTTCTCGATTACTAGAGTCGACACAACTCTATGGAAGAGGCCGTCGTCCTTCCGATCCATTCTTCCTGAGCAGGCAGCAAGTGGGGCGGCACTCTGGAGGTGGCCCTTTCGTTGTGGATCACTGCGGACAAATGAACAGCGGGAAAGCGAGGCGCGCTGTGAGAGAGTAGTGCTGCCTCCTGAAGGTCAAGAGCCCAAACTGCAGAGATGGGATCGTATGCTGGATTGAGGAAGCTGTCCGCAGGCACGCCCACCGTCCCGCCGGCTTTGCTCAGCGAAGGTCGGTGGGCGTGGTCTGAATGGAGCACCTGTCCGGTGGAACGGCTTAGATGCAGCTGCTGCGGTCCAATCGCATAGACCACCTCGCCAGCCACAGGTGCTTGGCTAATCCCATTGAGCGAACGAGGGACGCCCTGCAGGAGATGCTGGTTGATTGCGACAACGTAGCTCTCGCCTGGCGACACGATACCTTTGGCTAAATAGCCGGCGCTCTTCCCCAAATCCCCCACGAGCTTCTGGTGCTTTGCCTTCAGTGCGCTGGTGTAGCGCAGTGCGATCGCTTCGTGCGGGTAGGTCCACACGCCTTCTTTGTGGGACTCGCTCAGCCAGTGGGGGTCAATCCCCTCGGGTTCGGGAGTAACCAATTCGATCCACACCGAATGGCCGTTCTTGGTCGCTTTGAAGTCCGGTCCAACAGGAGCGCTGGTCAACGAGAAGCCATTGTCCCAAAGGTACTTTGCCAAGAGCATCTCCGCGAGCCTTTGGTGGTGTTCCGCGTAAGAACCCCGAGCCAAAAGTCTGGAGAAATGAGGGTCGGCCAAGCCCATCCGGTGAAACTGGTCAAACAGCGCTGACAGGGCCTGAAGCAACTCCAAGCGTCGTCTCAGTGGGCACTTGGTCCACCGCTGACCCACCCTGTCGAGGAACTCCACCTTCAGCACGCCTGCGAGTGGGCGCATGTCCTGTCCTGAAATGTTGGGGGAGACCGATCAGTGCCTTCGCCAGAGCGCATCTGCGGTCCCTGGCAAAGGATCTCAGAGCTTCCCATGCGCCCGTGCGTGCACTGACAAAGGGCTGGGCCTTGTGTCGCCTTCGAGCTTTGGCCAGCGCTTTGGACTACTCGATCAGGAACTCGCTGGGCGTCTTCCCGGCCTGGACCAGAGCCGCCAGCCACCTCGGTTGGCGGCCACGGCCGGACCACGTTTCGCTGGGATTGGCCGGATTGCGGTACTTAGGGGCGACCTTGCTGCCGGCGGACTTCGCGGGTTTGCGGCCAGTGCGCTTCTTGGAGGTCTCGGAAGAGGCCGTTGAAACCGCTCCGTAAAGCTCCTCTATCGTGTAACCATGATCTTTGACGTATTGGTTGATCTTGGCTCGCATGGCAGCAGCTTTGGGCCGAGTCAGCACCTTGGTTTGCTGCTTTTCTGCCAGAGTGATCAGGGCTTTGAGTTCTTTGGCCGACAGGCCGCTGACATCGATGGTCATCTGTTAGGTCCGAGCGGTGAGGGCTTTAGGGTAATTCCAAATGAAATCCGATGCGACCGCTCGCAGGGGAGCCCAGCCCTCCTTCAAAATTCGATAAGGCCCAGGCGCCAGCTGTCGAACTACGGGTAGAACTTGCCTGGGTCGCTTAGTTGTTTCGCAAACTGTCCCCTTCGGTAGATCGGCAGCTCCACCGGCGGCGCGTAGCGGCTTAGAAGGTCGATTTGCTTCCTTCGGGCGAGTTCCGGCTTCTTGTGGAAGTAGGCCTCATGGAGCACTGGCACCTTCTTGCTGACGCTGTGGCCGGTCAGCAACGCAATGTCCTCGTCTGGAATTCCCTTGTGATGGAGCTCCGTGGCGATGGTGTGCCGAAAGGCGTGCAGCCCAATCCCCTTCCCAAAACCCAGGCTCTTCAGGTAGGTGCTGAACTGGTTGAGGGCGGCTTGGCTGTAGCGCTGGTTCGATTCGCCTGTCTTGCGGTTCACGCCGGCGGTCAGGTGGGGGAACAGCCGGGGGTGGCCACATGCCCGGATATCCTCCACAAAATCCAGGAAGCCCGCCTCGAGCACTGGGGAAGGGATGGGGAGGGTTCGAATGGCTGACTTTCCTTTCAGGCGCTGCCGGCTCCGATCGCGGGTCTTATGCCCAAGGTCGGGATCGACGGTCTTCTGGATACGGATGCACCAAACGCTGGCCTCTTGCACCACATCCGCCAGTTTGAGCTGGGCGATCTCATTGATGCGCGCCCCCGTGCAGAGACCGAGGATGGGGAGCCACCATCGATGAGGATACTTGAGCGCCCATGGAATGTACGTTTCGTGAGCGAAGATGCGCTTGAGTTCGGCATCGTCGAACAGGCGCTCAGGCTTGTCGGGATCCACGACCAAGTCCTTCTTGATTTCGTCGAAGGCGACCATGGGGGACGCAACGATGGCCTTGGATTTTTCGAGCTTCTTGAAGAACGTCGACAGGAACCGACGGTGCTTCTCAAGAGTGGCCGGAGCTGGGGGCGCGACGCTCAGTTGCTTGCCGCACTCCACTGCCTGGTTGTAAGTGAAGCCCCGGTATGCCGGGTCGGATAGGAACCGGTCCGGTAGCCAGCGAATCAAGTCCCAAACCCTGTAGATATGGGCGTGGTCGATGCGCGAGACGGGAATGTCACCGCACGTCAGCAGCAGCAATCGTAGAGTGCGTGCGGTCGCTTCGACCGTCTCTTTGGCCAGGCAGCTGTAGTCGCCGCGATTTCGGAGGTAGTCATCAATCTCCACCGAAAGCGACCGACCAGGTGTCGCTACAGGCAGTGGCTCGGGGTAGCGCGTGCCGTTCTTCGTAGAGCGCGGCCGCCTGGTGCGCTCACAGACGGTGTTGAAGATGTCCTGAGCGTGGACCGCGGCCTCCCGGCCGGTGACCACGAGCTTTCCGATACGAACCCTTCCGATGCGGATGTCTGTCATCTGCAATGAGTCCCTGGGATCGTCCACGTAGGATTGCAGGGGGTGTAGAAGTTTCTTCAGGGGCATTTCTGGCTTCCATCGTTTCGATGGAAGTACGGATAAAACAGGCTGAAAAATCGTCAATAGAAAAAGATGTCTTCTGTTTCTGCCTTAGGCTTTCCCCGTGGTGGTGGTTGTAAGGCCTAAACGTGCAAATGCGTTACTGCGCAAGACGACGATTACATCGCTTTTAAATCAAAGAGTTGCGATGGATAGTCTTGCGGATTTTCGCAGTCATTTGTGTACTGTTTAATTTCTATAAGCTAACAGCGCCATTTGAGTTGTTATGTTAGTTCTGTACGGCTGATGAACGTTGCGGAGAATTGAGGGCTGAGAACTCACCTTGGAGGCGGAGCTGTGGCGCAACGGATCTGTCCATTGTTAGTGATTGCGATCCTCTTCGCGCCGCTGGCGGCCAGCGGTAGGACTCTCACCGCCCCAGAGCTGCGCGGCGATCCCTCAGGGCGAAAGATGTCATTAGGGGGTCCGAGACCTTCCGGTAGCCGCTGAGGGTCGGGAGAGAGTGCTCAGCGCCACGGACGCGATGCACACCACTGATGCGGTGAAAAATGCGCGCGTGCGGACGCTCGAACTGCTAGGTAAGTGCAGCGATGGGCGTGGCATTGGGCTGCGGTGCCCTAGAGGAGACGCAGCCTTTTCAGCGTCCGGTTCCTAGGGTCATCCTCCAAGGTACTAAATTTTCTCCGTTACCCGCCGCTCTGTTAGAAGTGGGCATCGACTTCCAACGATGCTAAAGGCTCCTTGCAGCCGCAGATAGGGACGCTGGCGGCTGGCATAGTTGCGGCCAAGCATTGCTCGGATCGAGCTCTGACCCGGACGATCGTGTGCCCATAGTCCACCCACACTGTATGAATGAGACGAACTATGGAAAATTGGCTGGCACAGGGGCTCGCTGTTTTTGTCATCTCGAGCATCGTTACGTCACTGGCGAAATGGGCCTATGCCAAGGCTGGTTTTTGGAATGAGAAGTTAGGACTTGCTATGAACAGGGCCGAGCTGAGGAAGGTCCAACACCTGGCTTTGGATAAGTCGAATCTCGTGCAATTCTTGCTGACCCAGCTTCTGTGGTGCTTCTGCTTCCTGGCAATTGCTGCGATGGTTGCGCCATTGGCCTATGCGACCGGCGGGCTTCACTGGTTGGGTGTGGTTGTCACAATTGGAGCTCTTGCGATCTACGGTTGCGTGATCTTTCCGTTGGGTATGATCGTTCGCATTCGCAAGGGAGATTCGTATCTTCAGCGCCAGATAGCGCGGATTGAGCGTGGCGAAAAATTCTTTGAGACAAGAAGGTCGAGTCGTAGGTCATCAGATGACTCCACAACCTAATCTCTGTGCCGGCCTAACAACGGAAAAGGCGCGTGGGTGGCGAGTAGGCGCCAATGCGGAAGCTTCGTTAGAACTGGAACACTAGCCGAACCTGCGTGCGAGCCAAGCGGTAGCCTCTTCCAGGTCCAGCTTTAACGATGCATAGGAGCGTCTCAAAAGGCGTGGAGGAAGGAGGCCGTCCCACTTCTGCGTGACCAGGTTGTTTGCAGAGTGAAGAAGCGTCTCTGGCGATGGCAACGGCATCTTCGCCACCCGCCCGAGCACCTTGATCACATCATCGAGACCCCTAGCCCCCTTGGAAATTTCCACGCCCAGCCTACCTGCCTGAGAAGTGAATCCCTGAGCGTTCAAAAGGCAGGCGATGGCTTCATTTGCGGAGTCTCCCAGCCACGTCAGCATCAGGGCATCGCTGCCCTGGTCGAAGAGAACCTTTCCGTCGAGGCTCAATTGGCGGTAGGCGCTCTGCGCCTCCTGCAGGAAGCGAGAGGCAGTGGGGTCCAAGAAGTCTGGTTTGATCTCTTGCTGATACAGCCCACGCATCTTTTGACGGACCTGGGTGTGGACCTGCCCCCCCGTTCCATTGAAAAGAGGCGGGGTGCCGCCTTTCGCTGCAGCCACGTAGATCGTCTTTTGGGCGTCGTCGATCTGCTCGACGAGCCAAGTGCGGCCGCCAAACAAGATTCGCTGTCCGACGGTCAGCAGTTGGGAAACGGGGAGCGTGCCTAGTGCCTTGCCGCCGGCCACGATCCGGAACTCTTCGTCGACGCTGAAAGCGGCGTAGAAGGTGTAGTGGTTGACCAACTTGTCGCCGACCGGGCCGTGGAGCAGCAAGCCGGAGCCATCTTGAATTAGCAACTGTTCTTGGCCAAGGTGGCGAAGCAACTCTGCGAACGCGTCTTGGGACAGCCCGTGGAACGGTCCCTGATCTGCGCAGAGCAGCTGATAGGCTTGGGCTGCCTTGAGTCCGCCGTACTGGGCAATGGAAGAAAGCAACTGCTGGACGAGCGTTGAAAGGTGTAGGCCGTTGACCGAAGGCGGTTCAAACCACCTCTCCAGCAATAGCAGCACGCAAGCAGTGGACTGAACTGTGTCCAGTCGAAGCCTTGTCTTCAACGTCGACTCAGCGTCGATTGAGTCCTCGATAACGTAGCCGCGCAACACCGCTGGCTCTCCACGGCGGCGCCCGGAGCGACCAAGGCGTTGGCGAAGGCTAGCCACGGAAGGTGGTGGGCCAATTTGCGCGATGCTCTTCACCGCTCCGATATCGATGCCCAGTTCCAGGGTGTTCGTGCAAATTGCGCTCGCTGGACGACCCTTTTGTTTCAGGGCCGCTTCCGTGTCCGAGCGTATTTCCTTGGACAGGCTCCCATGGTGTGGCCAGAACTCTCTCGGCCGGCCGTCCTGCTCGCTCAGCAGGTTGAGGAGGTGCGTGTAGCGTTCAACCTCCCTTCGGCTATTGGGGAAGATCAGGTTGTTCGTCCCTGAAAGCACCCGGTAGAGGTGCTCGGCCACCGCAGCGGGAGCCGCGGGATTCTCGTCGGACCCGGCGTCAGGTGCGGGTTGTTCGTAGCCTTTGATGATCAGTTGGAGATCATTTCCGGCTGATGAGGCGTTGACCAACGCGGGGGCAGCTCCAACACCCGGGCGTAGGAAGGCCCCGGCGCTCGAAAAGTCACCCAGGGTTGCCGACAGGCCCAGGCGGGGAGTCCGCCGCCGTAATAGCACGTCCATCCGGTGCATCAACGATTGAAGCTGCTTCCCGCGCTCGCTTCCAATGAACGCATGGAGTTCGTCCACGACAACGTAGAGGAGCTTTGAGAACGCTGCCGCAACGGATGTCCCGCGGTTGCAGAGCATCGCCTCCAAGGACTCCGGCGTGATCAGGAGCACGCCACGGGGGTGCTTAAAGAATCGCTGTTTGGTGGAGCCCGATATGTCTCCGTGCCAAGGCCACACGGGGACTTCAAGGTCCTCGCAAAGCCGCTGCAGCCGTTCAAACTGGTCGTTGATGAGCGCCTTTAGAGGACTTATGTAGACAATCAGGCCCTCCTCGTCGGTGTTCAAAAGGTGCGTGAGCGCAGGAAGAAAAGCTGCCTCGGTTTTTCCCGAAGCGGTGCTGGCGGCGATGATCACGTCCCGGTCGGCGCTCAGGACGAGGGGGATCGCCAATTCCTGGACCTCACGCAGCGCCTCCCATTGTTCGGTCCAGAGGTAGCGCTGGATTCGAGGGTGCAGCGATTGGAAGGCGCTGGAGGCAGTCATCGTTAGAGCCTGAACGATGCTAGCTCGTCGTCCTCTTGCACGACCAGTTCGCCGTCGCCCCCGTGGTCAGCTGCCACCTCGACCGATCCAATCAGGTCCTGCCAGTCCACGCCCGGGTTCTGCTCCAAGACGGCCAAGAGGTTGATGAATGCGGTGATCGTCGTGCGCGGCGTGCGGAAGAAGCTATCGCCGATTCGATTGGCGCAGTGGGTCATGAACTGGTGAATGGCATCGTCGGGCAAGAGATACTTGCCCGCGTCGCCGGCAGCGTAGACATGGCGAATCTTGGTGAGCAGGACGTAGAAATCTTCGGCTGTCAGGCTCGATAGTCGAACCACAGGACCGCTGAAGTCCACCAGTCCGTTGGTGGCAAAGGTATTCTGAGCCAGGCGGCTCTGAAGAGCTTCATAGCTATAGACGCCGCGGCGGGTATCCATCAGGAAATCCGGGGTGCCGCCCAGAACAAAACCAAGGCCAACCGCAGTGCCCTGCAGGGAGTCGTTGAGCATGCGCAGGAGCTGCTCGTAGTTTGCATTCCGGGCCTGGGCGTTGGCCAACTTGTAGAGGTTGACCAGTTCGTCCAGGCACACCAGCAGGCCGCTATAGCCCGCCAGCCGAACAAAGCGGCCCATGAGCTTGAGCTGGTCGTAGACCGATGCGTCGTCCACGATGGTCCGGACGCCCAGCGCTGCACGCGCATCCGTCCGGGTGGCAAATTCGCCACGCAACCAACGAATGGCATCGGACTTGAGCTGCTCGTTGCCTTGCTCGAACCCTCTCCAGTAAGCGGCGATCACGTCGGCAAAGTCATAGCCGTTCACCAGTTCGCTCAGCTGCTCGAGCTTCGCGCGAATGACCTGCTCGGTGGATACGCCTTGCGACTTGGACTCGGCCACTGCGGTCGAAATGAACTTCTCGACCACCCCGGGCAGGGCGCCTCCGTCGGGCTTGGTCCGAGTGGCCAAGTTCCGCATGAGCTCCGCGTAGAGCGACCGGGCCTGCCCCCCTGAAGCATGCAACCGCCTGTCGGGATTCAGATCCGCGCTGGCCACGACGAGCTTCCGCTCCATTGCAATGGCGCGAACGAGGTTCAAGAAAAAGGTCTTGCCTGCGCCGTACTCACCCACCACCAGGCGGAAGGACGAGCCGCCATCGGCGAGCCGATCGATGTCACTGACCAGGGTTTGCACTTCACGGGCGCGCCCGACCTGGATCAAATGCTGACCGGCGCGTGGAACGACGCCGGCGCGCAGCGACTGGATCACCGCGTCGCGGTCCCTGGAACGGATTGGGCTGCTCATTGCTCGATCTTCTCAATGAATTCGGGGTTGATCTCCAACGGGTCGTCGCCGTCGGAGAATGGGATGTCGTAAGCGTCGAACGACGCATCGTTGATTTGTTCAAGCGCGCCGTCGAGCATCAGCTCCATGTCTGCCGCGCCATCTTCCAGTTCCGCACGGGTCCAGACGGGGCGCGACAGCATTAGCCTCAGCAATGCGCTGTGTGCCTGATCAAGCCCGAGCAACTGACCAGCACTCTCCACCTCGGCACTCACCGCTTCCGCCGGCGCAAGATCAGGGGCAGTCGCTTCCTCGTCGGTGAAAATGTTGGCGAGCAATGCGGAGACTTGGGCTGTGTCCCGCTGAAGAGCAGCGATCCGGTCGGGATCGAGTTGGAATGCGCCAGACGCAGCCTTGGGCAATGCGCTGGGGGCTTTGGACGGGCGTGGTGCATGGATGTCGCTGAACACACGAGCGGGATCCACGCCCAGCGCTTTGTAGACGCGCTCCAAGAACCGGACCTCCTCTGGGGAGACCATCCCGTCGACTTGGGCGAGCGTGGCCATGGACCCGGCGATGGCGTCCTTTATGTCCCCGCTGAGCGGATCCAGCTTCTTGCGCAGCGTAGGCAAGGAAAGCGGTGCCATCGCCAAGAGATCAAGGTGCGCGCGCAGACGCCGTCGGTCACCCTCGCTCAGATGCGTCCAGCTTTCGATTTCGCGTGAAAGGTGCTGAAGTTCGTGGGTGCTGAACGTGCCATCAGACTGAGCGACCGTCGAGGCGAGTTGCAGGGTCAACTGGGCCGTTTGATAGGCCTGAGCGTCGGTTCGATGGGTTTGGTCGGGAAGCAGGGGGAAGAGAACGATCGGGTCGTTCTCGCCAGGCACCCGCGCGCCTTCGAGCACATTGGGTTCCATGCCGACCTTGGACTGCTCCAGTGCTCGTGCGAGTTCCCGAATTTTGTCCTTGCCCAAGGTGGTTCCGACTGCCCCAAGCCTTTCCAATAGGTCGGTCAGCTTGATCGACAAATTGGCGGTTTGAACATCCGAAGCGACTTCGGCCAATGCGGTCCGCGTGGCCAGCGGCCAGATCTCTGACGGAAGCAGCAAGGTGCCCTCAATGGATTGGCGGGCCTCGGGGTTCTTGCCCACGAGCCGGCTGAAGGCTCCGAGGTCCTCCGTGCACTGAGAAACAAGTTCCTGCAGCGCCTTTAGGGGCGCTCGCAATGCGGTGACATCGGGAATGTTACCGAAAGTCTTGGTGCCGGCATCAGTCCGGTCCAAGGCCGGGTTAAAGGGGCGGCGTGTGAACTTCAGCTTGGTGCGGTTTTTTGGCAGCACCATTCCAGGGCCGAACGTCTCTTGATACCGCAGAGCGAAAAGGCGATCGAACTCTTCCGCACAACGCGTTGCGGCGGTTCGCAGCGGAATCTCTGGATTGAGCCGCACCCAGGCCGTGGCCAGCGCGGCGGGCACGGGGACTCGATCCAAGGAGCATTGCCCCAGGGCCAAGCGGATGTAGAAAGGCAGTTCGTAAGTTCGTTCGAACGCGGGAAGCGGCGCGTTGTAAAGCTGTTCGCCTGCTTCGGTCAGAGCCATCCAGTCGAGCAGGCTGTTGACATGACCGTGGACATTCGGAAGCACGGCGGCATAAGCAGACGACAAACGGCGGAGCATCGCCTTGATAGCGGGCCAGTCTTGCTTGGAATCCGGATCGCTCACCGAATCCAGCAAGATGCGACGCTCCAATCCAAACAGGAACAATCGAACATACTGGATTGCGCAGCCGGGATCGGTACGGTCCGAAGCGAGCCACTTCAGATAGGCGTGGCGTTCAGCGGGTTCAAAATCTGCGTAGCCTCCCCAGTAGCGCGTCGTGGACCGGTAATCCCCGTATCGCCCAACGGCAAGAACGCCATTGACCAAGCTGGGCTCGTTCTCACGCGTGCCAGGGGTGGTCAGCCGCGGACCTGTGTAGAACAGGCCGCCCCGGATAACAATGCCCGCGATCTCGATCTCGTCCTGGGCGCCGAGCCAGCGGGTCTTGTCCCAGCCCTCGGGGGGGCGGGGTACCGTGAATTGCTTTGCCGGCGTTCCGGCGTCGATGGCCACCCGCCGGAGCTCATCGGGCAGGGAGGGAGGCGAAGCCCGCGATGGAAGCGGGGGCGGCGGCGTCATTGCACCTGCGTCGCGGGTTCCGTTCGTGTGGGGAGGGTTAGTCTGCTCCGCGGCTCTTGAGTCCGAGTGCGCTCGCCCATCTATGGTGCCCGTCAAGGTTTCTCCCGAGGCTGTGTCCGCGTTTGTGGCGAACTGGATCAGCGGCTCGACCAGCTCATCTTGCGAAGTCGCGGCCAAGCGCTGGGTCACGGCAAGTTTCGCCGCAGCGAGGTTGCCCGGGCGCGCGCGCTCAATGCGTTCCTCGTCAGGTTGGTAGGGGTAGGGGGTAGAAGGGTTTGCGGAGCCCACGGCCGTCAGCACCCGTGCGGCGGACTCGATGGCAAGGCGCATGCTCACCGCGGCTTTGGCCTCTTCCAAATTGCCAGGACGGGGCGGCGAAAGAGTCTCCGGGGGCGCTTTGCTCGGGGCCTGCGCCGCAGGCAGCGCCGAGCGCCCCTCAGAGCCGAGCGGGCGCGCATCTTCTGACACCGCAGCGCCGACCGATCCCGAGGACGTGCCCGATTCAATATTCGCGGGTCTCGCCGGTTGGGCAGCTTCTGCGCGGGGCTGTCTCTGTGCCGCCTGCCCAGATGGAAGAGCGGATGCCTTGATCAACTCCGCCAAGGTCGGCTCTGGAGCGGGGACCGGCTTGGCGGGAGAGGGTGTCTTTTTCGGGCGCATCGCCTGCCACTTGGCCCAGAGCCAAACGGCGGCGGCCACCGCAAGGACGATCCCCAAACCGATCCAGACTTCCTTTGGCACCAATGCTATGACGACCAGGATTGCGACGATCCAGCCGCCTGCGGTTTGCTTCCTTCTCGCCATGTGGCCCCCTGCCTTTGGCGCTTCCTTTTGGGGCATTGTAGCTCGCCAACCCCACGTGAGACGCGCATAGCCAGGACGGGGCGAGGCTCTGGGATGGCCAGGATTCGCCCATTCAGTATTGGCGTCCAGGGCACTGGCGTGCCTGCCCCAAGCCTTGACGTTGATGGCCGTACGAGTGAGCTGGGATGATCAGTGGGGTGGTGAGAGCCGTGTTTCGTTCACCGCAAGCATGTGCCGCTGCAGGGCTGCGACGATCTCGTTGTCTGGCAGGTTCTGGGCCCCGGCCAGGAAAACGAGTTCGGCCACTTGTCGTCTGCGCTTGGCATCGTCGCGGCGCTTGATGGCCTTCTCCCGGGCATCCTGCCGCTGATGCGCCAGAAGCTCCCTGGCTTGAAGCTGGGCCAGCCGATGGGTGGCCCGTTGGATCTGATCGCGGTAGTGATTGGTGGATGACATGATCTTCTCCTAGTGAAGTCTCCCTCAGTGAAGCAATGATTTCTCATCCGTCAACCTATTTATGGCGCATCGCTTTCGCACTTGATGCAATTCAGAAAATCAGAAAAGAAAGATGCAAATGCAAAGAGCGAAAAGCGCACTTAGGCATCACAAGTGATGCGTGCGCAAAGTGCTTCGCCCCTTGAACCCCAAGCCGCTTTGCGACTTGCCAACGGCAAATTCAAAGGCATAAAGAGCTCAAAGAACTGGAGCTCTCTGCATGGCGATCTACCACACCCGCGTCAAAACCTTCTCCCGGGCCAAAGGCCATTCGGCCGTTGCCGCCGCGGCCTACCGCGCGGGCTTGTCGCTCGTAGATGAGCGCACGGGAGCGCGGCACGATTACTCTCGCAGAGGCGGTGTGGTCGAGAGTCGCTGGGTGGTGCCCTTGAAGGCGCCCGACTGGTCGCTGGACGCCGCCAAGCTCTGGCAAGCGGCCGAGGCGGCAGAGAAGCGAAAAGACGCGACCGTGGCCCGCGAGTTTGAGATCGCGCTGCCGCACGAGCTGGATGGGCCTCAGCGCTCGGCTTTGACGGCGGACATCGCCCGGGCATTGGTTGAACGCTACGGCTTTGCAGCACAAGCGAGCATCCACTCGCCGGGCAGCAACGACGGGCTCAATTGGCACGTACACATCCTCGCCACCACCCGGCGCTTGGATGCCGAAGGCCTTGCGGACAAAACGCGCGAGCTCGACGGTGGCCCCTCGGGGCGCAGCGAAGTGGAGTGGCTCCGGGCGATGGTGGCCCAGCTGACAAACCAGCACTTGGCCGCTGCCGAGATCCCAGTGTCCGTCGATCATCGAAGTTTGGAAGCGCAAGCGGAGGACGCGCTCGAGCGTGGCGACTTCGCCGAAGCTGCGGTTCTCGGGAGGCGCCCAACGATCCACTTGGGCCAGCAGGCCTCAGCGCTCGAACGGCGGGGAGTGGAGACCGATGTCGGGAAGGTTCTGGCCAACATCGTTGCGGAAAACCAGGGTGCTGTGCATCAGGCAGCGATACGGTTTGAGAGGGCAGCGACGGATACAGATCGTGCTCGCGGACATGCATCGATGCCGCCGAACCGTGTCGAGCTAGGGGCGAAATCGGGTGAAAGCTACATCGAGGACGTAAAGGGATTCGGTCGGCGAGGAGCTCTGGCCATTCGCACTCTTCCCGATGCACCCGAACCATCGCTGCGATCCCTGATGGAGAGCGCGTGGGGACTTTGGCGTGACGTGGTGGCGGCCGGTCTCGAGGGCGCGCTTCGGTCCACGCGCCTGCTTCTAGGTCGCCTGGACTTGGCCATTGGCAACGGGAGCGTGGCGACAAGGGTGCGCAAGGATATCCACCGAGCGCTAAGGGGCTTGACCGCCGTGAGGCGACGAGCGACGGAGTGGCTGCGACGGGTGGAGGCAGAACGACGGGCTGCATCGCTTCTGACGCGCGCGGAGCGGTCGTTGGAGGACTTCATCGAACAGCAGCCCCGGCCGACAGGCGCTGCACTGGTGGCTTGGGCCCGGCGTCGCGGACGTCGCTTGGCCGCAATCGAGCAGCGTTTGGATGCCCTGAGAAAAGCTCGTACAAAGATCGAGGACGGTCAGGAAGAGGCCTGTGCGAATCAGCTGTCAGCCGCCGTGGCAGAGTTGGAAGCCGGCAGCAGGGTAGCCCTGGATCAGTTGGAGGATCCGCTTCACGAAACGGGAGACCCCGCAAAGCTGACTGTATCCACGCCGCAGGCCACGCCTCGGCCAAGGCTTCACTGACAGCAATGAAGAGCCCCCGCTGTGGCGGGGGGCTTGGGAAGTTCAATGAAGCGTTGGCCGTTTGGTCGTTGGCGGCTTGGCCGAGGGCCTGATTCCCCGCCGATCCGCGAGCAGTTGGTCCAACGGAGCCAGATCCTCTTTTACCTCGACGCGTTCCTTGGTTGTAGGAGCGGGCCGTGGCTGAAGGTGAGGCCTGTCATGAATGAGGTCGACTGGGTTTCCGCCTGCGCGCTGGCGCAAAACCTCGGCGGCGACCTCCAAGGCCACTCGAACATCTTCTGAGCGCTCCTGCTGTGTACGCTGAGCCGCTCGTTCGATGGTGCCGCTTAAAACCAGCGCGGCGATTCGGGTTTGTGGATCAGTCATGGTTCCTCCGTCGTTGGTGTGTGCCCGTCGTCGGTCAACTGAGCATCGATGGGTTGGATCGGGCTTTTTCCTGAAGACCTGCCCAGGACGTGCTCCGCGAGCTCCAGAGCGGCTTGGATGTTTCCCAAGCGCTCTTCGCGAGTGCGATGGACGGTGGGATTGAAGCTGCCGCTCAGAAGTAGCGCGGCGATTTGGGTTCGTGGATCTAGCAATGTGCGTCCTCGGTTGGTGTGTACTCGTAGCCAACCAGTTAAGGGAGAATTGGCAAGGGCACTCAGCAGGGAATTGCGCACACAATTGCTACTTAGTCGAAAAGAACTTGCTGGCGGGGAAGCGGTCCCTGGAAAGTCACCTGCAGTCGCGCAGTCGGCCCCACAAGCGGGGCTGACTCCGCCGGCGTTGGATGACGATGGCCCCAAGTTAGCTCTCTAAAGAAATTCGCAACGGGGTCGATAGCCGCATAAGAGGGAGTTGCCCAACCTTTGCGACGAGGACAGGATGTCAATGAAAAAAATGGTTCTAAGCAGTGCGTTCTTGCTTCCTGCGCTCGTAGGATGCGGGGAGGCCGGAGCGCCGGAGTGCGGCGATGAGATGACCCTGGACCTGGTTCGCAGCATCATCCAGCGGGAGCTGGGGGCGGCAAGTGCTGCTGCCAACTTGAGCGCAGAGCAGCTTCGCAGTGTTCTTCCCATCTCTTTGGCTCATCCGACGAGCTTTGATGAGAAGATCAGCCGCTACAGTTGCGAAGCTGACCTGGCCGCGCCATTCAACAACCCTGGGCAGGACGTTTACAAGCTACGGCTTGAATACACCTCTCAGGCGGTCAATGGACAACACTTGGCCGAGGTCCAGGTGCTTCCTGGAGATCTTATTGGCATCGGAGCGGCTATCAGCTCCAATGTCCGGAGCCAAACACAAGCCATGGCTCCCGCAGCTGCGGCCCCAGTGGAAGAGTCACAGGCAGTGGACGTTGATCCTGCTTATGATTCAGCGGTGTCGACGAAGGCGGACGATTACCAAGAGCCCAACTCGGACGAGCCGCTGGCGGATGGCGCTTCGACTGGGCCCAGCTTTGACTGTGGGAATGCGTCGTCGGCCGTAGAGCAAATGATCTGTGCCGATCCGGACCTGGCCCGGTTGGACAAGCAAACTGCAGAGGCGTTTGGTGTCTTCCGGACCCGCTCGATGGACCCGGGCCAGGTTACGGCGAGTCAAGGACGGTGGCGCAGGACAGTACGGGATATATGTGCCGACCAAGCCTGTATAGAGCAGGCCTACCAGACGCGATTGGCTGAGTTGAACTGACCCCTGGGATGTCGCTTCGAGCCAATCCTGCTCAGGGCAGGGGCCGGAGCCTTCCATTCACGACCAGATCAAGAACGCCCCGGGCGACATCGGTTGCGGCCGATATCCACTCGTTGTCATCGCCCGGAAACGCCTCTTCAAGTGGATCTTCCTTCCCTCCGTGAAAGAGGTTGTTACGAACCCGGCGGGCGGCTTGCATCAGCGCCCTCGGGTCTGACGCGCTCAGGGCTTCGGCCCGGAAGGAGGCGATGTTGTGGCCTCCGTGCACGATCACCATCTGGACCATGGGACGATCCCGGTTCCCGCCCAGGATCTTCTGCTTGGTCGCCTCAGACACCGTCGACGTGAGTAGCTCTGGTTGCATCACTTCGAGTGCAGCGTCTACGCCTTGCCAATTCACCTTGGCGGATCCGTTTGAGTAAGCGCCGGTGAACTCGGGGACTTGTTTCAATGCGAACTCAAGGGCACCAAACGCTCGGAGCAGGCGAAAGGCACGGAGTGGGGAGGCGGGCATGTTGGACCTATTTTGACGGGCTACTTGGAATCGCCGAAGACAGGGCCGGGCGCTAGGCCAATCGACCAATTTCCGCCCGGCTCCTGCTGCGCGTGACAAAGTTGTGCGGCGCCTTCGAGGCAACTTCTCGAATAGCTATGCCGAGTCGTGGGGCGCCGTCGCCGAATCGCACAGAAGAAGCGATCATCCCCTATCGCTCCCTGTTTCGTATTTGCGGAGATATTGGAAGGCTGGCTTTCCCGAGGCTTGATCTGTGACGCGCTTTGGCTCAACCGCCAGGACAGCTGACGCAACATGCTGCGAAGCAACGTTGTCTAGGTCGATGATTGCCTCAACAAAGAAGGGCGGATGACCTCTTAGCCCGTTTCTAAGCTCTTCAATGCCTGCTGCGAAAATCTTCTTCGCCAACCCCTTGCCCCGGTGCTTCACCGGGACGGCGTAGCCCGCGGCAAAGACCGGCGAACCGTTCTCATACTCATAGGGGGTTAAGCAGAGGTAGGCGTTCAGCTCTCCGGATTCCAGATACGTATACACGAACCTTGGTGCGCCAGTTTCCCTGTCGGAATAGAAGGAGACATTAGGGTCCACACGACCTTGCTGCACCTGTAGCCCATCGCGGAGCACCTTTTGAAATGATTCCATTGCAGGTGTCGGATCTACGAAATCTGGCACGTCACACCTAACCTTTGCTACGCGGGATCTGAAGTGATATTGGCGCATTTTGATCAACATTTCACCTGGCTGGCATCTGGTGCTGACGGTATGCTGCCCTGTCGCGTGGAGGCCACACTCAGTTGAATCGGAACGCCGCATGAGCAATAACCTCCACAGATTTTGAAGATGGTGAATTCTTCCTCTAGGAGGGGGAGGGGGCACTTGCCCGGCGAACGGCGTGGTCTTCGAGAGCCTGGATCGATTGCTTTCCACGGCTTGATCCAAGCCATAAGTTGGCGGGTCTCCCACTCGCTTGGCCGACCAGACGCGCCCCACCAAGTCCGGCCCGAACGCGGCGTTAGCCCGTTGCATGACCTTCGCGGGTGTCTCAG
Source organism: Stenotrophomonas sp. DR822 (assembly GCF_019793815.1). Lineage (NCBI taxonomy): Bacteria > Pseudomonadati > Pseudomonadota > Gammaproteobacteria > Lysobacterales > Lysobacteraceae > Stenotrophomonas > Stenotrophomonas sp. DR822. The sequence goes on along the minus strand of NZ_CP081826.1, from coordinate 1,402,752 downwards.
GGCCGGGGATCAACGCAAGCGAACAGGTCGCCTTGTCGGACTCAACGTATTGCCGTGGCCAGCAAGCCGATTCCTGCCCTCTTGTAGAGGTGGCTGTGCCGCCGCATCGTCTTAGTCAAGCCTTGGACTGTAACCGGCGCCTCGCGCGTGTCCATCGTCGGACAGAGAAGCTGAGCGCTTTGCTGGGGTGGCATTAGGCCCGTCTTAGTCTGAAAGTGGGTGCTTCCAGAAACACCCAGAGCCTGTGGCGGGAGGGAGAGCGCTCACGCAGCTTCTCCGCCACCTGCGGCGCTGGAAAAAGATGTCCACGACCTGCTGGACCTTTTACGGTATCGTGACTTTCGTGCCAACCCTCCGGGACACGGTGATATTTTGACGTTCCCGCGCGCTTTCCTTTATGCTTTTTCTGCCGCGGAAATAGCGGTCGGCAGAGCGGCCGATCGGCGACGGCGTCGTGCGGGAGGGAGAGTGCTTCGTAGCTTCTGAGCTTCCGCTTTCAGGGCCTTGCCGCGCTGCTGGTCCAGATTGCCAATGTTCTCAAGTTGGCCAACCAACCCGCGTTTGACCTTGGTACTGGCACTGGTGCCTTTAACCAGAGTTCGAGACTCGTGCATCTCCTTGTGTTTCCTGTTGGGCGCCCTGCTGATCCCATCGCGAAAGGCTCGTCCGGTAACCACTTTGGCGCTCGCCTTCCTAAAGACTTTTGCTTTCTCCACTTTCGAGGCAAAGCCGAACCTTCTTAGGACACGATCCAGCCACCGAACGTCACCGTGTCCGATGGTGTTGCCTGTGATTGCAACGTCATCCACATAGAGCGAGAACATGCCTCCTTGGTCCGCAACACGCTTGGCGATCAGGTCGAACATGTCACGGCAGGCCCAAAATGACAGCAGTACACTGGCAGGGGAGCCGGTCGCTAGCTTTCCGTTGTAGCAGACCAAGTCGGCCATCGCATCAGCAATATCCCCAGGGCATTGGAATACGTTTCTGAAAAGCTTGAAGACGCGTTGACGCGTGATGCTAGGGTAGAAATCGGAGACATCCACAGTCACCGTTGCGCCTTCCGCAAGCATGTGGCATTCGGAATTGGTGAGGTGAGAGCGCTTCGGGATACCAGAGTGCAGATAGTCCGGAACGCAGATCTGCTTGAGCAGTACGTTAAGTCGCTTCTGAAGCGGCTTAACGACCGCGTTTGGAGCCTGAATTAGACGTTTTTTACCGGTCCGACGATGAGTTTGGTAGAACTCGCTGAAGTTATCGGGCCGTTTGCACAGTGCTCGCAGGGCGCTTGGGGTTCCATCCCATTGAAGCACACGCGCGAGTGCTTTTAAGGTCGGTAGCCGAAAGAACGCGGACGACGTGATGTCATAGCGGTTAGCGCTTTTCCGGGGGAGCGTCATCGTTAGAATCCAGTGTCCATTCCAAGATTTTCATCAGCCTCTTGGCGTTCTTCTGACGTCGCTCCGAGGAGCCTTCAAGGGCTTCGGCGAAGCTTAGGAACGTTGAAGGCGGCACATCGAATACTTCTGCGAACTTGTGTAGAAGCTCGACTGACGCAGCCTTCTTTCCTGACTCGATCTCAGATAGATGAGAGCGTGATATGCCCAGGCGCTCCGCCAGCTCACCTTGTTGCATTCGGTGAACCTCGCGGACCGTCTTTAAAGCTTTGTGAAGCATTTCCTCTCTTCCTGCATGTGTAGATAAAAAGGAGGGTGCTACTGATGAGTCTTAGAGTCCGAATGTCCTGCGCCGTGCTTAGCGGTCAAAGTGGTCATACAACTTCCACACGACCATCAAGAGACGGAACAACCAAGGACCACCAAAAACTCGTTTGAACCATTTCAGCAGCAGCTGGCGCTTGTCATCTTTCCTGTCAACAGGTGAGACCATGTTGGTGTCCTCGATGCACCTTTCCGGGATTGGAAAGGCTCCGTTGCTACATCGAGAATGGGGAACGCCAGTTACTACCCTCCTCCAATCTATGGCTGCGAGCCGTTGCCGCAGCCACCTGACCCTTCCCGATGGTCCCGGCCGTGGCCGGCCGCTGACGCGTCGCTCGGGGTGTTTTGGGCTATTCGCCCTCGAGTGGTCGCCCACTCACACCATGGCACGGATTGTTGCTCCCCGCGATGACGACATCAGCCTAACAGCTAAGCACCCGTTTTGTCGCTCAGAGCGACATCATTTCGCTATCTGGCGTTCAGTTATTGGTCAAAGACCAGTTGCGGCGATGTTGCGTCGGAGCATGGGTCTCGCGGGTGATGCCGAAGATCCTTGCGGCACAAGGTTCTTGGTGATTACGATCTTCTTTTAGCCGTTTTGCTTCATCAGCGGGGTGTGTTCGGCGGACTTGTCTTTGGACATGGGACTCGTGGATCAGGGGCGTCCGCTCGCGCCGGAGGGCAGCGGGGCGGAGCCGGTACAGGGCTGTCCATGGTAACTGGTCGGGGCAGGGGGGACGCTTTTGCCGGGGGCGTGGCACGTGTCGCAGGTGAACAGCTGCGGTGGCGCGTGCGACTTTCAATGGTTGTGCGGGAGGCTCGGGCGATGGGCGATTGCGAGTGAAACGGTCGTTGCCGGCGCCAGCCTGCTGGTGCTGGGTGAATCCGCGTTATGGGTCACAGCTTTCGGAGGGATTTCCGGCGGAGGGTGGATCGCCGCAATCGGGCGGTCAAACGGAGTCATGCATGTTCCTTCGGGTGTTGCTTGCGATATTTCTGGCCTGCACCGCGGGTCTTTCCCTGGCGGCAGAGGCGGCGCCGTCGAATGACCTGCACCACCTTGCGTTGCGGGTGCTGCACGACGGGGTCCCCGCGTTCTCGCCCCGGCTGAGCGTGCGGCAGGGGCGCACGGCGACCGTCGCGCTGGAGGGCAGGCATGGGCAACGCTATAGCCTGGTGGTCGACATTGCCGAAGCGGAGGCAATCGCCGGCGAAGCGGGTGCAGACCTGCAGTGGAGCCTGTGGCAGGACGGGACGCTGCTGCAGGAGGGCGCATTGACGATCTCTCCGGCGATGGTGCAGGCGGCGGCACTGGAGGGGCGGCCGCTGGGTGTCCGCAAGCGTGGGCTGGGCGGGGGACAGGTCGACGTCCAGGTGCTGGACTATTCGGTGGAGGCGTCGCCCTTGGGAGGAGATGGCAGGGCGACTGCCTGTGCCATCGCCTCGCCGATGGCAACCGCTCGCGATAAGGGATGTTGTGCAGCGAAGTGCCAGGATGGCAGCGGACAGTCGCTCAAGTGCTGTGGTGCAAGCTCCTGCTGTGCATGTGGTACCTGTTGCCACGTTCCTTGATGGGCGTCGGCAGCAGGCGTGGCAGCCTCAGGCCTGTACCAGGGTGATGTCCGGGTGGCTGGCGAAGATATCCATCACGATGTCGAAGTAGGTCTGCCCCTCGCCACGTTGCAGGGCGTCCAGCTGGCGGCCGATGGTTTCGGCATTGAACGTACCCGGCTGCCGCAGCTTGTCTTCCAGCCACGCGCGCGTGGCCTCCAATCCCAGTGCCTCTCGGCTGCGGTCGATGTCGCGCCAGACCAGCGTGGCGGTTTCGTGCCCGGCCAGCGCGCCATAACCGCCGTACAGCAGATCGTCCAGCCCATCGAGACTGGGCCCGAGCTGCCAGGCTTCGCCGGCCATGAATACCCGGTTGATTTCCGCATAGAGGCTGGGGATATCAACAATGGCGGTGCCTTCGATCTGCAGGAATACGGTCATGCGCCGACTATAGCGTTGCGCTGCCAAAGAGCGCGCGACTTATTCATCGGGGTGATACGTTCCCAACCCGCCTTCATTGCTGGACGATGCGGGGCTGCGGGGGGGCAATCAGCAGGCAGCAAAGAAAGAAAATCCGCTTGAACGCATTTATGTTAATGAGGCGTTGTTTTAATAAATGTACTTAAAGTTTCCCCAGGGTCGTGCCGCCACCGATATAGGGCCACGATCAAGGGAATTGAGATGCTCGCCTTACGCAACCTCCGTGTGGGATCCCGGCTTTCCGCCGGCTTCGGTCTGCTGTTGCTGTTCATCCTGGCCATCGTCGGCCTGGTGCTGTACGGAAACCATCTGAAGTCCGCCCAGTTCGAGAAAGTGGTGGGCGTGAACATGGTCAAGATGCGGATGTTGAACGACATGCTCGATACCAACAACGCGGTGCTGATGCATCGTCGCCTGATGGTGATCAAGCGCGGCGAGGAGTTCGACAAGGATTACCAGCGGGCGCAGGAACTGAGCCGCACCTACGACGGTATCTGGGACAAGTACGTCAAGATTCCCCGCGATGCCACCGGCGATACGCTGGTGGCGCAGATCGCGGCGGCACGCAAGGCCACCGACGTCTCCACTCAACAATTGCACGAGCGGATGAAGGCGGGCGACTACGACGGTGCAGCTACCGAGCTGTTGGCCGAGCACGGTCTGGCCACCGCCTGGAATGGAGCGATCTCCAGCCTGCTGCGGCACCAAGAGACCCTGACCGAACGCAGCCGTGAGGAATACCGCGCCACGGAAGCGTGGACGGGAACCCTGTCCATCGCCTTCGGTGTGCTCAGCCTGATTCTCGGCGCACTGGCTGCGTGGGCGATCACCCGCAGCCTGACCCGCCCCTTGGCGGGCGCGGTGAAGTTGGCCGATGGCATCGCCAACGGCCGCCTGGACAACGTCATCGATGCTTCGGGCAACGACGAGGTGACCCAGTTGCTGAAGTCCATGCAGCGCATGCAGGGGCAGCTGCAGGCGGTGATGGCCGCGCAGGGCGAGATGGCGCGGCAGCACGATGATGGCAGCCTGGGTTATCGCATGGACGAGAACGCCTTCCCCGGCGATTACGGGCGCATGGTGCATGACACCAACGCGCTGGTGGGTTCGCACGTGCACGTGCAGAACCGCCTGATCGAGGTGATGAAGCACTACGCGCGCGGCGACCTGTCGGTGGACATGGATCGCCTGCCGGGCGAGAAGGCGGCGATCACCCAGGCGATGGACGAGACCAAATCGAGTCTGTCGGCCATCAACGGCGAGATCCGCCGTCTGGCCACAGCCGCGGCCGCAGGCGACTTCAGCCTGCGTGGCGACGAAACGCGCTTTGAGCATGATTTCGGCGAGATGGTGACCGGGCTGAACCGGTTGATGCAGACCACCGACGAGAACTTGGTGCAGGTGTCGAGTCTGTTGCAGGCGATCTCGCGCGGCGATCTGACCGTACGCATGCAGGGTGACTTCCACGGCGTGTTCGCCCGCATGCGGGACGACTGCAATGCCACCGTCGAGCAGTTGACCAAGATCGTCGGCCGCATCCAGACCAGTGCATCCAGCATCAATCTGGCGGCGGGGGAGATTGCCTCGGGCAATACCGATCTGTCGCGGCGTACCGAGCAGCAGGCGGCCAACCTGGAAGAAACGGCAGCGTCGATGGAGGAGCTGACCTCCACGGTGAAGCAGAACGCCGAACACGCGCGCCAGGCCAACCAGCTGGCGATCGGTGCGCATGGGGTGGCCTCGCAGGGCGGCGAAGTGGTGGGGCAGGTAGTGACCACCATGAGCGCCATCGAAGCGTCGTCGAAGAAGATCGCCGAGATCATCAGCGTGATCGATGGCATCGCCTTCCAGACCAACATCCTGGCGCTCAACGCCGCCGTGGAAGCGGCACGTGCGGGTGAGCAGGGCAGGGGTTTTGCGGTGGTGGCCAGCGAGGTGCGCACCTTGGCACAGCGCTCGGCGGGAGCGGCCAAGGAGATCAAGGGCCTGATCGAGGAGTCGGTGGGCAAGGTGTCCGACGGCTCGGCGCTGGTGCGTCAGGCCGGCACGACGATGGGCGAGATTGTCGCCTCGGTGCAGCGGGTGACCGACATCATGGCGGAGATCTCTGCAGCCTCGCAGGAGCAGAGCTCGGGCATCGAGCAGGTCAACCAGACGGTGATGCAGATGGACGAAACCACCCAGCAGAACGCTGCGCTGGTGGAAGAGGCCAGCGCTGCTGCGCGGTCAATGGAAGAACAGGCCAACCTGCTGGCCGAGGCGGTGTCGGTGTTCCGCACCGGTGCGACGGTGGCGGCAGCAGCGGTCCGGCCGATGCTCGCTGCGGTCGCTGCGAGCGTGCCGCCAGTGCGTCGCGTGACCGGGGTGCCTCTCCGGAATGCCCCGTCGCTCGCTGCCAACACGGGTGGGTGGGAAGAGTTCTAAGCCGGGTGGGAGACGGCGCCCATCGCGAGGCTGGTCGCGATGGGCGCATTTTTGTTCCTGAACCGATGATGGCCGCTGAGCGCCTGGAGACGTGGATTTCACCTGCATTTGCCACGTGCAGGCAGACACTTGCGCCATACCGGAGCACAGGAGATGGCCATGAAGACCTCGACCCGACTGATGGTGCTGGGCACCCTGCTGGCGGCCTCGTCCGTTGCTGGCGCACAGAATTACGGCCCGCGTGATGAAGGGCGCAAGTTCAACGATGGCAGCCGCGTGGTCTGCAAGAACGTGGAAGTGCAGCGCAATACCCGCGATCCCAACCGCATCACCGGTACCGCTACGGGCGCCGTGGTCGGTGGCCTGCTGGGCAACCAGGTAGGCGGCGGCAACGGCAAGAAGCTGGCGACTGTCGCCGGTGCCGTGGCGGGCGGTGCAGCTGGGCGGCAGATCCAGGGCAACCATCAGCAGAAGACCGGTGACCGCGTGGTCGAGCGCCGTTGTGAGCGCGTCTATCGCTGATCCCTCCATGCGCTAACCCCTTCCACACTGCTGTACCCCGAACGCCGGCCCTGAGCTGGCGTTCTCCGTTTCCGGACCGGTTCCGTGGGGCAGGGCGCATGCCTATACTGCGCCGACCTCCAGGGATGAATCGCCAGTGAACAAGTCGAGCGCTGTAGACCGTCGGGAACCGTCCGATGTTGCTGATGCAATGCCTCGCACGACAGCCAGCTACTCCCGCGTGCGTGACCGCACCGACGAGCTGGAGCTGTTCATTTCCGGCCTGCTCGCCTTCGCACTGCTCGCCGTGCCGGGCTACCTGTTCGACGCGTGGGCGCGCAGCAGCCTGCATACCGAAGGTGTCTATTTCCAGGCGCTGTGGTTCGCCTTCAGCATCGGCGTCGGCATGTGCTACGTGCTGGCGGTGGCCTTGATCATCCACTTGGCCGTGCGCGGTTACTGGATCGGCCTGATCGGCCTGAAATCGCACTTCCCCAACGGTATCGACTGGGACCGGTTGACGATGCTGGGGCCGTTCTCACGCGCGTTCCTGCAGCAGCGCGACGGCGGCCTCGACGGCACCATTGAACGCGCGGACCGGCTTGCCACCATGCTGTTCTCGACCACGCTGCTGTGCGTGCAGACCCTGGCCGGCACGCTGGTGGTGGCCATTGTCTCGCTGGGCGTGGCGATGGCCATCGGCGCCGCCTTCGGCGATGTCGATCGCATCACGCTGGGAATCGTTGCGGTGTTGATGCTCTGTCTGCTCGGTCTGGCGATGGTGCCGATGCTGCTGGAAAAGTCGATCGCGCGGCGTCGCGCGCGGGGCCTGGACACGGCACGGCAGGAGAAGCGACTGCAGTCGGTGCTGGCTGGCCTGCAGCGGGTACCCATGCTGCGCCTGCTGCAGACCATGCAGTGGACCCTGCAGAGCAACCTGCGCGGCCGCTCGTTCACGGTGATCTATATTTCGGCGGTGATGCTGGCGATGGTGCTCGCCGCCCTGCAGGTCTATGGCTCGATGACGTTCTCGCTGTTCAACCGCTACAGCGTGCTGACCGAGGAGGCAGTGAACCACGGCATGCTGGGCGCGCACTACGAATCGCTGCGCTCGGCGCACGACCAGTTGCTGCCTTATCCGATGATTCCGGCCGATACCATCAGTGCATCGCGCTTGCGCCTGTTCATTCCCCATCGCCCGCAGCGTGACAACCCGGTGGCGCGACAGCGCTGCGCCGGTGGTGCAAGCAACGAAGCGCACGGCGCACTGGCCGCGACAGCAGCGGTGAACTGCATGGCCACGCTGTGGACGGTGCAGCTCGACGGCGGCAAGGTCGACCTGCACGATTTCGTGCCGATGGAACGCCGCGACCTGGACATGCGCGGGCTGGTGGGCTATCTGCCGATGGCGGACCTGAAGCCGGGCCGGCATGACCTGCGACTGGTCTGGAACGTGGACGGCGGCGAACGCGGCCCCAGCCGTCGTCGCGAGTACAGCATCCCGTTCTGGTACGCGCCAGACCCGTAAAAGGGGACGGAGGGGATTAAGTCGCTTTTTTTCCCTCTCCGTGCCAGCTACGACTTAATCCCCTCCGTCCCCTTTGGGCTGTGCAGGCGCCAGAGGGCGAGGGCGCCGTACAGCGCCAGCAGCACGGCCAGGGTGATCAGTTCGTGGCTGACCTCGGCCAGGCTGGCGTCCATCTGGTTCAGGCGCACCATCAGGTTGATGCCGGAGGTGGTCGGCAGCAGCTGCGCCAGCCACACCAGCGGGCGCGGGGTCATCACCGCCGGCCACGACAGGCTGGCCAGGAAGAACAGCGGGATCGAGGTGGCGATGATGTACTGGAAGGCGCGTTCGCGGGTGCGGAAGAAGCTGCCGAGGAACAGGCCGAACGCCACCGTGGCAGCGATGAACAGGGTGCCGCCGAGTAGCTGGCCGAGCGGGTTGCCGCCACGCGGATAGTCCTGCACCCAGGCGGTGAAGCCGGCGTACCAGAACAGCCCGAACAGCCCGATCAGGCCGAAGCCAAGGGCCATGCCGGTCAGGGTGGGCAGGTCGAACTGCAGGCGCCGGCCCAGCACCAGCCGGCGACCGCCGAGCAGCACGCCGATGCCCATCAGCAGCGTCTGGTGCACGATCAGTTCGGCCACGCCGGGCACGATCGCGCTGCCATAGCCTTCCTGCGTGTTGAACAAGGGCCGCTGCACGAGGGTGACCGGTGGTGCCTGTGGCGCGCCCATGAACGCGGCCTGGGTGACCGCCGCCTCACGGCCGAACGCACCCAGTGCATCGGCCACGCTGCCCAGCACCCAGCTGGCGCGGCCGAGGTAGGCGCCGTTGCCGAGCAGCACCAGTTTGGCCGGATGCCCGCGCAGGATGTCGCGTTCCAGGTTGGCCGGGATCAGCACGATACCTTCGGCCTGGCCCGCCTCCAGCTGTGCGCGCGCTTCCTGCAGGTCGGCCGGTTGCCCGACCACATGGGCCACGCGCAGCGAATCGAGCTTGCGCAGCAGCTCGCGGCTGGTCGCGCTGTGGTCTTCATCGACCACCAGCACGGGCAGGTTGCCGGCCACCTGATGGCGATAGGCGGCGGGGTAGAAGAACGAGTACAGAATCACCGCGCCGACCATCACCACGATCGCATAGCGGTCGCAGAGCACGGCCAACAGGGTCTGTCGCAGGCTGTGCCAGATCCGGCTCATGCGCCCGCCCCGGCCGGCTGCGCGGCCTGCGGCGTGCGCGCGAACGCCAGCAGGCGCCAGCCGCCGATGCCGCCAGCAACCGCGATCATCAGCAGCAGCGTGGCCAGCGGCCATAGCGACACCGCCAACGGCGAGCCGATGAACTGCTGCTGGGTCTGCAGCTTGATGTAGGCGCTGAGCGGCAGCAGCAGGTGCCAGACGCGGGTGAACAACGGTGCGTCGATCACCGGGAACGTGGCGCTGGAGAACGCCAGCGCGGTGCCGATGCTCAGGCCCACGGCGGACAGGGCCGTGCCCATGTCACGGGTAACGCCAACGAAGAACAGGGCATAGGCCGCGGTGGCCAGGTAGAACAGCGGCTGTGCGAGCAGCAGAAGAAGCACGCTGCCAGCGATGCCGTCGCCACGCAGCCAGGCCAGGTAGGCCGCGCCCAGCGCGCCGTACAACGAGAACAGCAGCACGTAGGGCAGCACCTTGCCGGCAATGGCCGACCATGGTGCATGGCCCAGCCAGGCGGGCAGGGTACCGTCGCGGATCTCACGGCCGAGGCTGCCGGCCACGGCCAGCGCCAGTACCAGCGACAGTACCGCCGGGAAGATCAGTGGCAGCAGGAACAGTTCGTAGCTGCGCGCCGGATTGAAGAGGATGTCCGACTGCACCGCGATGGGGGCGGCACGCAACTTGCCCGGCCCGACCTGCAGGCCGATGCGTTCGCGCAGCAACCGCGCGTTCCATGCCGATACCGCGTCGCCGATATCCCGAGCGGCGGACTGGCCGGTGGTCATGTACGTGGCGTTGTAATAGGAAAACACCGTACCCTGCCGGCCGCGCAGCGCCTGGCGGGTCACATCGCGCGGCACCAGCACCACCGCGAACACCTCCAGCCGGCGCAGCTGCGTGCGCGCCTCCTCCATATCGGCCGGTTGGCGGGCGATGCGCACGCCGGGGCTGGCGTCGAGCATGCGCAGCAGCAGGCGGCTGTCGCTGCTGTGGTCAAGGTCGACCACGGCAATCGGCACATCGCGCATCACCGATGCGGAGAACATCCAGGCCATCACCACCAGCATCAACAGCGGCAGCACGGTGACCAGTGCAAGGTCCGCACGGTTGCTGCGCAACCGGCGCAGTTCGCGCTGCCATGAGCTGCCGAAGCTGCTGCGGCTGGTGTTCAGTGCTGCGGCCATGCGAACAGCACGCTCATGCCGGGGCGGAAGCCCTCGATGCGGCGTACCGGGCGCACCCGCACTTCGAAGCTGCGCACGTCATAGCCCGATGACTGGCGGGTGGTGCGCCAGGTGGCGTAGTCGCCCGCGGGATTGATGAAGTAGACCTCGAACTCACCGTCCTTGCCGAGTGCCGGCACGCTGCCCTGCAGCTTGCTGCCGACCTTCAGGCCCTGCATCTGCGATTCGCGCAGGTTCATCGACACCCACATGCGGTCGATGTCGACCAGGGTGAACACCGGGTAGCCGGCTGGCACCAGTTCGCCCGGGTCGGCCATGCGCTTGTTGATCTCGCCGGCCACCGGCGCGCGGCCTTCCACTTCAACGCGCGCGGCGTTGACTTCCGCCACCGCGCCCTGGGCCTGCTGCACCTGGCCCTGCGCGGCACGCTTGTCCTGTTCGCGCGCGCCGGTCAACGCCATGTCGTACTGGGCGCGGGCGGCGCGGGCCAGTTCGCGCGAGCTGGTGGCCTGGGCCGCCGCTTCATCGCGCTTCTGCCGGGTCATCACCCCTTCGTTGAACAGGTTCTGCACGCGCCGGTAGGTGGCATCGGCAAGCGTGGCACCGGCCTCGGCGCGCTTCCAGTTGGCTTCGGCTGCGCGGATGTCTTCGCTGCGTGCGCCTTCGGCAGCCTTGTCGGCCACCGCCTGCGCCGCAGCCAGTGCGCCGTGCGCTTGCTGTTCCTTGGCTGCCACTTCGGGGCTGTCGAGCAGGAACAGCACCTGCCCGGCCTGCACGCGATCGCCCTCGCGGACCTTCAGTTCGGCCACGCGCGCGGTGATCTTGGCGGACACGTTGAGGGTATCGGCGTCGGCCATGCCCTGGATCTGGTCGGCGGGGCTGCGCCAGGCCAGCCACAGGCCCAGCACCACCGCCACCAGCAGCACCACCAGCAGAATCGGCCCCAGCCGGCGCTTGCCCGGGGGCGTCGTTGCTTCGTCGTGCAACACATCACTCATGATCAATTACCTCGTCTGCACGCCGCCGATGGTCTTCAAAGCGGTCCATCTGTCCACTCACCTCGAGCAGTTGTGCCAAGGCGATATCGTATTGGTAGGCGGCCTGCGCACGTTCGACGCGGGCACCACCGAGACCGAGCCGCGCGTCGATCACGTCCAGCGAGGTGGCCTGGCCTTCGCGGAAGGCCAGCTCCTGCAGGCGCAGGTTCTCGTCGGCCTGGGCGATGCTGCTGTCCAGCAGCACGAACTGCTGGCGTGCGGTTTCCAGCTCGTTCCAGGCCTTGCGCACACCCAGCGCGACCTGGTTCTCGGCCTCGCGCAGGCCGGCCTCGGCCTGTTCCTGCTGCGCGCGTGCTGCACTGATCTGTGCCGGCCGTGAGTTCGGCGACAGGAAGGTGTACTTCAGGCCGATGCCGAACGCCCAGTCCGGATCGGTCAGCATTTCGTCGCGGCGCCGGAAGTCGTACTGGCCGAACAGGAATACCGTTGGCTTCAGCTTGGCCTGCTGCACGCGCACGCCCTGTTCGGCCTGCGCCACGATCGCCCGCAGGCGGGCGATCTGCGGCTGCCGTGCCTGCGCGGTGCGCTCGAAGGTGGCGACCGGTTCCAGCGGCGCGCGCTGCACGAACAGCGGCGACAGCGGCTGCACATCGCCGCCACTGCGCAACAGCGTGGCCAGCGCAGCCTTCAGCGTGGCCAGATCATTGAGGGTCTTCTGGTACTCGCGCTCGGCCTTGTCGCGGGCGACGGTGGCCTGCAGGCGCTGCGCACGCGTGGCGAAGCCCTCGCGTTCCAGTTTCTCGGCATCGGACAGGTGGCGGTTCAAGCCATCGCGCACGTCGCGGCGCACGATCACTGCCTGTTCGGCCAAGCGCTGACCGAAGTAGGCCTGGGCCAGTTGCACGGTCAGCGACTGCCGCTGCGCTTCGCGCTCGGCGCTGGCCTGTTCGCTGGCCGCGCCGGCAGCACGCTGCGCGGCCGGAATCAGGCCGCCGGTGTACAGCGGCAGCACCGCAGTGACCACCGGCCGTGTGCGCCAGTCGCGCTCGGTGAACGACAGCGGTGAGTCGATGCCAAAGGCTTCGGCCACCGGCGCCAGCGAGCCCAGCGGCAGGGTCAGTGTCTTCTGGAACTGCAGGCGCCGCACTTCGCCGGTGATCTCCGGCAGGCGCAGCAGGCGAGTGGCCTCGTGCAGTTCTTCCTTGTTGCGCACGCCGGCATCAGCAGCGGCCAGCGCGTCGGAGACCTGTTCCAGACGCTGCCGCGCCTGTTCCCATTCCAGTGCGGGAGGCGCGCTGGTCTGTGCCGCTGCAGCCAGCGGCAGGCTGGCCAGCAAGGCCAGGCCGGCAGCGCCGAGCGCGCGATGCATCCTTGTCCGTGGGCAGCTCAGGCGCATGCCGTTCCTGTAGTGAAGAAGTGGGCAAACGGTAGTGGTCCGCGCGTGAAGCCGGGGTCTGCGGTGGTCTGGATCATGCTCTTTTCAACGTAGGGTATTGCCCGCGGCGGTACGCAGCGCGTGGGTGATGTGCTGCAAGGTGCTCGAACGCACGGCGGCATGCTGCCAGAACAAGGGTACGTCGAGCCAGCGACGCGGTTCCAGCACCACTATCTGCCCGGCCTCTGCCGCTGGCGTGACCAGGGCCTCCGGCGCCAGGCACCAGCCCAGCCCACGCGCGGCAGCATCGACGAAGCCGGTGGAGGAGGGCAGGTAGTGTACGGGCGGCTGGATTCGCGCGCGGGTGAGCCTGCGCAGGAAACGCCATTGCAGTTCATCCTTGCGGTTGAACACGATCATCGGCGCCGAGGCCAATGCTTCGGCCTGCATGCCCGCGCTGAAGTGGCGGCGCGCAAATGCCGGTGAGGCGATGGCGCGGTAGCGCATCGCGCCCAGCGGATGCACGTTGCAACCCTTCAGCGGTCTGCGTTCGGCGGTGACCGCGCCAAGCACGCTGCCGGTGCGCAGCAGTTCCAGGGTGTGGTCCTGGTCGTCCATGCGCAGGTCGAACAGGTAGCCGTGGCGCTGGTGCAGCTCGGCGATGGCGGCGACGAACCAGGTGTCCAGCGAATCGTCGTTGACCGCCAGCGGAATCGGCGTGCGGGTGGCATCGCTGCCGCGTTCCGGCAGCAGTTCGGCAAGCGCTTCGGCCTGCAGTGCCTGCATCGGCCGCACCCGCCGCAGCAGCACTTCGCCGGCAGCGGTAGGCCGGCACGGCGCCTGGCGCACCACCAGCACCTGGCCCAGCCGGTCTTCAAGCGCCTTGATCCGTTGCGACAACGCCGAGGGGCTGATCGACAGGCGGCGTGCGGCGGCCTCGAAGCTGCCTTCTTCGAGCACGGCGGTGAAGGCGCTCAACTGCGGATGTACCAGGTCCACGCGGTGCCTCTTCAGTTTTTCTGCACAGGATAAAGAAAAACCAGCTGGCCTTAACGGATCCGTTGGTCGCACCCTGCGCCTCTTTTCAAGGTGGAGAGCGTCGGATGTGGATTGCTGCGGCCCTGGCCGGTCTGTTTGCAGGTGCTGGCCTGATCATCGCCATCGGCGCGCAGAACGCCTTCGTGCTGCGGCAGGGGCTGCAGCGCCGCTACGTGGGCATGGTGGTACTGGCCTGCATGGGCGCGGACACCGCGCTGATCCTGGCCGGCGTTGGCGGCATGGGGGCGCTGGTGCTGCAGTGGCCGTTGCTGTTGCAGGTGCTGCGCTTCGGCGGGGCCGCCTTCCTGCTGTGCTGTGGGCTGCAGGCCGGGCTGCGCGCGTGGCGCGGTGGCAGCGCGCTGGCCGCGGCCGATGCCAGTGGTGGCAGCCGGCGGCAGGTACTGCTGGCCTGCCTGGCGTTCACCCTGCTCAACCCGCACGTGTACCTGGATACGATGGTGCTGCTGGGCAGCCTGTCCACGCGCTACCCGGGTGACCTGCGCTGGGCGTTCGCAGCGGGCGCCTGCGTGGCCAGCGCGCTCTGGTTCTGCGGGCTGGGGTTCGGCGCACGGTTGCTGCAGCCGGTGTTCCGCAACGCGGCCGCATGGCGGTTGCTGGATGCAGGCGTGGCGGCCTTCATGCTGTGCCTTGCGCTGCTGTTGCTGCTGCGCCCGCTCTAGGCCGCATCCACCGCGCACAACGGGGTTTCACCAGGGCGCAGGGTCAGCACGCGCACGCCGCTGCCGGTCACGGCCACGGTGTGCTCGAACTGCGCCGACAGCTTGCCGTCGCGGGTGTACACCGGCCATTCGTCCGGCTGCTGGCGGATGGCAGGCTTGCCCTGGTTGAGCATCGGCTCGATGGTGAACACCATGCCTTCCTGCAGCTCCATGCCGGTGCCGGCATGGCCGTAATGCAGGATCTGCGGCTCCTCGTGCATCTCCTGGCCGATACCGTGGCCGCAGTACTCCTTGACCACGCTGTAGCCGTGGCTGCGGGCGTGGCGGGCGATGGCGTGGCCGATATCGCCCAGGCGCGCGCCGGGCCGCACAGCGGCGATGCCTTTCCACATGGCCTGGTAGGTCACCTGCACCAGCTTGCGCGCGGCGTAGTCGGCATCACCCACAACATACGTGGTGCTGGAATCGGCGATGTAGCCGTTCTTCTCCAGGGTGATGTCGAGGTTGACGATCTGGCCCATGCGCAGCACGTCATCGGCCGACGGCATGCCGTGGCAGATGACGTTGTCGATCGAGGCGTTGAGCACGTACGGGAACCCGTACTGCCCCTTGCTGGCAGGCCGTGCCTGCAGCTCGTCGACGATCATCCGCTCGACGATGTCGTTGATCTCCAGCGTGCTGCGGCCCTGCAGGGGCAGGGCGTCGAGCATGGCGAAGACCTGCGCCAGCAGTCGTCCGGACTCGGCGAGGCGGTCGATCTCGTCGGGGCGCTTGATCATGGCCATCGGCTCAGGCCCGGCCGGGGGCAAGCAGCTGCGGCTGCACACCGGCGGCGCGCAGTTCACTGGCGACGACGTCCTGGAAGCTCAGGGTCGGGTTCATCTCGCACAGCATGCCGACCCGGATCCAGAACGTGGCCTGGGCGTTGATCGAGCGGTTGGAGACGGTGCAGGCACGACGCAGCTGGTCGTGCAGGGTGTCATCGATGTTGACGATGCCCATGGACGTTCTCGATTGGGAATATATGAAGCGTATACGAAGCGTATATTCCCGCTCAAGCGCGTGGCATTCAGCCAGCGTCGGTGGCGAAGCGCAGGCGGTTGCCATCCGGGTCGACGATCAGCATCTCGCGGCTTCCCCAGTCGGTATCGTGTGGCGGCTGCTCGATGGGTACTCCCGCAGCGCTGAACGCGCGGTGCAGGCCATCGACGTCGGTGACGATGAAATACACCGCACCGCCCACCTCGCAATCGCCGCTGTGTTCGGTCAGGAAGATCGTCTGGCCTTCGCGGGTGAGCTGGGCGAACAGCGGGAAGCCGGGTTCGAAGCGGTGCTCCCAGTCGACGATGAAGCCCAGGCCCTGCACGTAGAAAGGCAGGCTGGTATCGGCATGGCGCATGCGCAGCTGCGGGATGACGGTCTGGGGCATGGCGAGGGCTCCTGGGGCAGACGTCCAGTGTAGTGCCGGCCGCTGGCCGGCATCCTCGTGAGCCCGGGAACAATGAGGTTGCCGGCCAGCGGCCGGCACTACCGACTCTGCCTGGGTCTGGCAGGTGCCAACCTTGGTTGGCAGATCGTGGTGCAGCTGCCGGCCAGGGGCCGGCACTACCCCCGCTCAGCAGGCCGTCGGAACGGCGGCCATCGCCGCCAGCAGTTCGCGGTTCACCTGCTGGTGCTGCTGCTGCCATGCCGGAAGATCATCGGCGCTGATGTCGGGCTGCCCATCCAGCGATGACAACCAGCGCTTGAAACGGCTCTGGTAGTTGGCAAGTGACACCTCTCCGGTGATGTCGCTGCCCACCAGTCCACCGGTGCGCAGGGCCTCGATCACCATCAGTGCGTGTTCAAGCTGGAAGCGGCCCTGGTCCCAGTTGCTGCGCGCGACATCTTCAGCGAACACGTCCTTGTCGATCGACAGGTAGGTCGGTTGAGGGGCCTGCGCCTGTTCGGCGGCGAACGCGGCGACCAGGGCCTCGGGATGGTCGAAGCGGCGGAAGGCAGCTGCCATGCCCACGCGACTGGCCCAGCCCACATCCACATCCATGCACCAGTAGGTCAGCCGCCGCCCCAGCAGCGGCCGCCAGTGGTTCTCCCACGCATGGCCCAGGCCGATATCGGCGGAGGTGATGCCCAGCACATGTACATGCGATACCTGTGGCAATGCGGCGGCAGCATTGACCCACGAACCGCAGTGCATGCCGAAGGGAAAGCGCATGTTGTCCGGATGGTTGTCCAGCACCACCAGCTGGAACGGGGCACGCGTGTGCAGGTGCTGCAGCAGCGGCAGGCTGAGATGGTGGAAGTCGCCGCTGCCGAGCATGACCGTGCCGAGCTGTGCCGGCAGCGGCCGAAGAACTTCAGTGGCGAAGCGTGACAGCGTGGCGTTGCGGCAGGCAAAGCGCAGCGGGTCATGCCAGTGCTGCAGCGCAAGCGTGCGTGCCTGCGGCAATGGCAGGACGCCTCCGTCGAGGTCGAAGATCAGCGGCGGACGCAGTTGCATCCGTCAGCCGCCTCCATCCGGCTCAGCCTGCAGGTGCGGGGCCAGCCTGCGCAGGACGGCGCGCAGCAGCGGCGAACGCGCATGCACCGCGTGTACGGTGGAGGTGAAGCGGGCACCCAGTTCGGCCTTGATGCGTGAATCGGTCCAGCCGGCAACGTAGTGGCTGAGGCCGTGCTGCAACGCGTATTCCAGGTTGTGCATCCAGCTGACCGAGTACAGGTTGTGGTCGCGCGACTGCGGGTAGGACAGGCCGATGTACTTGTCCACCAGCTTGCCGGCGTGCACGTAGCACAGGTTCCAGCCGATCAGCTCGCCGTTGTGGCGGTAAAGGAACAAACGTCCCTGACCCTGCGTGTCTGCCAGCAGGTGCTGGAAGAAGGGAAGGTCGAGCCGGTCGAAATGCACGGCGCTCTGTGCATACACCTGCAGGTACAGCGCAAGCAGTTCGGCCTGCAGCCGCGGTTCGGCAAGGGCCGGGTCACCGGTGGCGATGCAGTCGATCTGCAGGTTGCTGCGTGAGCGCAGCTTGCGCCGGATGTTCTTGCGACGCGCTGCGGACAGGCGTGCCAGATAGGCGTCGATGCAATCGAAATCGATCGCCACCCATGCCAGCGGCATGCCTTCCAGCGGGATGAAACCGCGTGCTTCCAGCGCCTGCAGGAAGGCGTGGCTGTGTGCGTTGGCGGCATCGTCCAGCAAGGGCGAATCGATCGCCAGATCCTTGACCACCAGCAGCCGGCTGTCACCGACGCCATGGCGCAGCACGTCGTCGGCCAGTGCTGCCGCAGAAACATGCCCCGGCAGCGGTGTGTACTCGGTGCTGGTGGCACCGATGAACCGCGTCTGCCAGGTCAGCCACGGCCGCCACAGGCGCGACAGCGGCAGCCCCAGCAGGCGCGAGCGCAGTGCATCGTCCAGGGTTGTGGTCAGATCCAATGGCGCACGGAAACTGGGCAGGCCGCTGGGCAGGCGGCTGGCATCGAACCCCAGGGGCGGGTGGGCCAGGAAGCCCTCCAGCAGCGCGGCCGGTTCCAGCGCGGTGCTGGATACACGCGGGATCATGTCCATGCGGGGCACGGGAACCGGCAGCGCATTCCCGCTCAGCCCTTGGCCTTGGTCAGCAGCTGGTCCAGCAGGGTGATCGCCAGGTCGATCTCTTCGTAGCTGATGTTCAACGAGGGCGCGAAGGTGATCACGTTCTTGTACCAGCCACCCACATCGAGCACGAGGCCCATGCGCTTGCCGTCGTGCAGCAGGTCGCCGGCCAGGCCGATGTCGACCATGCGATCCAGCAGTTCACGGTTCGGGGTGAAGCCATCGGCGGCGCAGATTTCCGCGCGCAGTGCCAGGCCGAGGCCGTCGACATCGCCGATTTCGGGATGGCGCTTCTGCAGGCCGCGCAGGCCGTCGAGGAAGTAGGCGCCCTTCTCCGGCACGGTGCGCTCGTAGTCCATCTCCTTGCCCAGCTTCAGTACTTCCAGGCCCAGGCGCGTGCCCAGCGGATTGGAGTTGAAGGTGGAGTGGGTGGAGCCCGGCGGGAACACGGTCGGGTTGATCAGCTCTTCGCGCGCCCACAGGCCCGACAACGGGTTGAGGCCGTTGGTCAGCGCCTTGCCGAACACCAGCACGTCGGGGGTGACGCCGAAGTGCTCGATGGACCACAGCTTGCCGGTGCGCCAGAAGCCCATCTGGATCTCGTCGACGACCATCAGGATGCCGTACTTGTCCAGCACGCGCTTGAGGCCCTTGAAGAAATTGCGCGGCGGAATGACGTAGCCGCCGGTGCCCTGGATCGGCTCGACGTAGAACGCGGCGTACTCGGCCTGGCCGACCTTGGGATCCCACACGCCGTTGTACTCGCTTTCGAACAGGCGCTCGAACTGGTGCACGCAGTGGTCGGAGTACTCGTCCGGGGTCATGCCCTTCGGGCGACGGAACGGATACGGGAACGGGATGAACATCGCGCGTTCGCCGAAATGGCCGTAGCGGCGGCGGTAGCGGTAGCTGGAGGTGATCGACGAGGCGCCGAGGGTGCGGCCGTGGTAGCCGCCTTCGAAGGCGAACATCAGGCTCTTGCCGTTGCGCGCGTTGCGGACGATCTTCAGCGAATCCTCCACCGCCTGCGCACCACCGACGTTGAAATGCACCCGGCCATCGAGGCCGAACTTCTCGTGCATGTCCACCGCGATGGTCTTGGCCAGCTGCACGCGCGTGGGGTGCAGATACTGGCTGGCGACCTGCGGCAGGGTGTCGATCTGGTCCTTCAGCGCATTGTTCAGGCGCTGGTTGGCGTAACCGAAGTTGCACGCCGAGTACCACATCTGCAGATCGAGGTACGGGGTGCCGGCGGCATCGAACATGTAGCTGCCTTCGCAGCGCTGGAAGATCTTCGGCGGATCAACGTAGTGCACGGTGTCGCCGAAGGAGCTGTAGCGGGCTTCGTCTGCCAGCAGCTGCGCATCGGTGATGGCGGCATCGGCGTTCTTGTCAAAAATATTCATCGGTTCGGTTCCGGAGAGGGCATTCAAAGGAAGCAACGGGCGCAGCGATCAGGCGGTGGCGAGCAGCCGCGGAAGCGAGGGCTGAAGCAGGCTGCCGTCGAGCAGGCGCGGCAGCAGCGCAGTAGCGTCGTGGAAGGTGTCGATGGCGGCGTGGGGAATGCCGGCGTCGGTGCAATGGGCAATCAGGCGGCGCTTGGCGAATACGAAATCGGCGTGTTCGGACACGCAGAAATCCGAGGCGCCATCGCCGATCATCAGCACGCGGGGAGCTTCGTCTGCACGCGCCTGCGCCGCGCAGGTGCACTTGCAGGTGCCGCTGCGGCAGCCTTCGGCTTGGTACGGAGATTCAAGCTGCCAATGGTCGTTACACCAGCGCAGGTGGTTGGCCACCACAGGCAGCGGCGGCAGGCCGTGGTTGGCGAGGATGCGATGGATTGCGTAGTCCAGGCCGTCGCTGACGATGCGCAGTGGCAGGCCCAACGCCTGCGCGCGTTTGACGAAAGCGGCGAAGCCCGGATCGATCCGTACCTGGTCCAGGTGTGCATCGAGGGTGGCCGGATCCAGCTTCAGCAGGCGGACCTGGCCCTGCATGCATTCACGCGAACCGATCTCGCCTGAGCGCCACTGGTCTTCCAGCTGCTGCCAACCGGGCTGGCCGAAGTTTTCCAGCAGTGAATCGATGACGTCCTCGAGGCTGATGGTGCCATCGAAGTCACACAGGATGCTCCATTGCATGGGCAGCTCCGTCGATGAAGAGAGGCCTTGGCACGATGCCGGCGACGGGGCCAATGTAGGCAGGCCGTCTTTCTCGTTCCTTTCCACCTGAAAGCCCGAACGGAGGCACTCGGGAAACGTTCAGACAGTGAGCGCGAAGCAGGCTTTGCTCGCCTTCAGCCTCTACTGGCCAGCCAGTACCTTCACGATCTCGCAGCTGTCTTCGTGGGTCAGCCAGGGGCTGTTGCCCACGGTCAGGGAGCGGGCGGCGAAGTCGCGGGCATTGGGTACGTCCGCGTCCGCGACGACGCCACGCAGATAGGCGTAGTCCGGCAGGGCGTGGATGAACATGCGGCTGACACCCAGGCCGCGCTGCCACAGCGATGAAAGCGCTTTGTCACGCGCACGTTCGCTGGGCAGCAGCAGCATCAGCATCGGCCAGGTGCCAAGGGTGCCAGGCATCCCGTCCACCACTTCAACGGCAGGCAGCGATTCCAGCTGCACGCGCAGCTGCAGTGCGCGCTGGCGGGCGGCCTGCAGGAAGGCGGGCAGGCGCTGTGCAGCGTGTGCCCCGACGTTCTGCCGCCAGCGGCTGACGCGATGCTGCGGGATTGCCAACGAAAACACATCACCCACCGCAGCTTCCAGATCGCCGCGACGCAGGGCACGCCGCAGCGGATTTCCATACACCAGCGACAGCAGGGAAGGGCGGTAGCAGGCCGCCAGGCCCAGCAGCTGCAGGCTGCGGGTCAGCTCCCAGCGCGGGTTGAAGGGCGTGTGTCCTGCGGCCTGCTCGATCAATGCCGCACGCAGTTCTTCATCACGTGTCAGCAGCAGGCCGCCCTCATGCAGGCTCAGGCCCTTGCCGGCGGCCAGGCTGAAGAAGCCGATATCGCCGCGCAGGCCGACGCTGTTACCGGCCACGCGTGCCCCCAGTGCCTGTGCAGCGTCCTCGATCACCCACGCACCGACGCGGTGCGCAATGGCACATGCGCGATCAACATCGGCGATGCGCCCACCCAGATGCGTGGGCACGATCGCCAGCGTGCGCGCATCGGCTGCGGCGTGCAGCGCCACCGGGTCGAAATCGAAATGGTCGCGGCGGGTATCGCACAGGTGTATGCGCAGGCCGAGGCTGTGCACGGCAATCGGTACCAGCGGACAGGTGTAGGCCGGCAGGATCACCGTATCGCGCTGCGGCGCGCGCCTGCGTAGGGTGCGCAGGGCAATCAGCAGGGCATGGGTGCCCGAGCAGGTCAGCTGCAGCGGCGGCGTGCCCAGCTGCCCGGCGAGAATCGTGCACAGGTCGCCGCCGCCGGGAAGGAAATCGCTGGCCTGCAGGGGCAGGCCAGCGGTGGGAGGCAACTCGCGCGACAGCAGGCTCACGGGGCCGCTTCGGTAACAGCATGCGGATCATCCGCCTCGGCACGGCCCAGGCAGATGATGCCGGCCACGATCAGCACCGCACCGATCAGGTGATGCAGCGTCAACGGTTCGTGCAGCAGCCACGCCGACAGCAGCAGCACGCTGATCACTTCCAGGTGCGAGGCCGCGAACGCAGGGCCGATCGGCGCGTGCCGCAGCAGGCTCATCCAGGTGAAGAACGCGCCGACGTAACCGAGCATCGCGCCGTACACCCAAGGCTGTGACAGCACGCGCAGCAGCCATGCGCTGTTGGCCTCGACCGGCAGCGCGGCGTCGCCGGCATACTTGAAGCACAGCTGGGCCAGGGTGTCGAAGGCCATCAGCAGCGGGAAGCCGACCAGGTACAGCCGCCTCATGTTCCGGCTCCGACCACGGCAACGCCGGCGCTGACCAGCAGCATGCCGGTCACCCGCAACGGCGTCAGCCGCTCGCGGAACAGGATGCGGCCGGCCACCATCAGCGCGACGATGTTGATCGAGCCGAGCAGCACGCCCTGCGACAACGGCACCAGCGACAGGAAGGCGATCCAGGCGACGAATTCAAGCACGTAGCAGGCGATGCCCAGCCACAGCCAGGGACGGCCGAACATGTGTTTCCAGCGCTGCAGGCCTTCGCCATCCTGCGGGTCGCTGGCGGCAGCCTTGAAGGCCAACTGGCCGCCGGTATCGAGCACCACGTTGACCAACCACAGCAGGGTCGCAAGCGATCCCATCTCAGGCGACCGCCTGCAGCACGCCCGCACGTTCGCCGATGTCGCTGAAGAAGCGCGCGCTGCGGCGGATCACCTCGCGCCGTTCGCGATCGATGGTGATCATGTGGTAACTGTCTTCCAGCACCACCAGTTCGGTCGGTCCGCTGACGCGCGAGATCACCAGCTCGGCATTGCCCATGCTGGCCACGTCGTCCTCGCGGGCATGCATCACCAGGCAGGGTGCCGTGACCTGATGCAGGTGACGGCGCGTCCAGGTGCTCAGCGCACGCATTTCGGCCAAGGCATGCCACGGGTTGCCTGGCAGGCCGGCAGCGGCACTGTCACCAGAGAGCATGGCGGCGCTGACCTGCGCACGCAGGCGCTCGTCGCGCAGGCCGTACGGCGGCTCTTCCATGAACATGCGGTCGCGGCCGATGCCCAGGCGCTTGAACCACGGCAGCAGGAACGAGAAGCGTGCGACCGCCGGAATGTTCCAGCCGTCGTAGCGGAAGGTGGCGCCGTACACCCCTACGCCGGAGACCCAGTCCGGCCGCCGCGCGGCCAGCGCCAGCGCCAGTACCGCCCCCATCGACAGGCCGCCGACGAACAGCTGGTCGACCTTGCCACGCAGGTCCGCCGCCGCATCTTCAACGCCCTGGTACCACTGTTCCCAGCGGGTCTGCAGCAGGTCTTCGACGCTGCCGCAGTGACCCGGCAGCTGCACGCCATGCACGCTGAAGCCCGCGTTGTTCAGCCCTTTACCCAGCATGCGCATTTCGGCGGGCGTGCCGGTCAGGCCATGGATCAGCAGGACACCCTGCGGGCCACCGGGAAGAAAGAACTCATGGGATGCAGGCACCAGTCGGCTCCAGCGCGGCAGTCGGGAAGGTCAGCATCGCAAGCGCGATTTTCGGCAACCTTTCAACGGTCCGTCTGGATCAAGGGCCCTTCAGCAACGGTATGGTGATGGACACCTTCAGGCCACCGCCGGGACGGTTGAGGTAGCCCAGGCGTCCGCCCAGGTGCTCGACGGCCTCATGGGCGATGGCCAGGCCCAGGCCGGTGCCGCTGGCGGCAGTGCCGGGCGCACGGAAGAAGCGCTCCCCCAGCCGCGACATCACGTCCTCGGGCACGCCCGGGCCATTGTCTTCGACGTACAGCTCGACATCGTTGTCGTCCAGGGCCTGCACGCCGACGGTGACGGTCGCATCCGCGCCGGCGTAGCGCAGGGCGTTGTCGATCAGATTGTCCAGCGCCTCGTGCAGCAGTGCGCCGTTGCCCAGTATCCGCACCGGCTGCTGCGGACCCAGGTAGCCCAGGTCGATGCCATCGCGGATCGCTTCGGGCACGCGCATGCCCACCCATTGCGGCACCAGCTCGGATACATCCAGCGCCTCCACCGTCTCCGGCACGGTCTGTGCCCGGCTCAACGCCAGCAGCTGGGTGCTGACGCGTGCAGTGCGCTGGTTGAGCCGGCGGATGTTCTGCAGCGCTTCGCGCACGGTCTCTGGATCGCCGTGCGCCAGTGCCTGGTCCACGTGCAGTGCCATGCCCGCCAGCGGCGAGCGCAACTGGTGGGCGGCGTCGGCAATGAAGCGGTTCTGCAGCGTGATCATTTCCGCCTGCCGCGCGAACAGGCCATCGATGGTGCTGATCAGGGGCTGGATTTCCTCGGGCACGTCGGCATCGGAAATCGGTGCCAGCTCGCCGCGGCGCTGGGCCAGGCGCGAGGTCAGCGGGGTCAGGATACGCAGGCCGTGGGTGACGCCGAACCAGACCAGCGCGGCCATTCCCAGCGCCAGCATGGCCATCAGCGGAATGACGATCATCAGGATTTCGCGTGCGCGCTGGCGGCGGTCGGCCATGCTTTCGGCCACGGTCACCGCCAGCTGGTCCTGTGGATCGTTCATCGCCTGCGTGCAGACCGTCGACATGCGCACCTGCTGGCCGTTCAATTCACCCTCGTACAGCGCCGGGTGGATGCCGCTGCAGTCCTGCGAGGGCGCATAGGCGCTGAAATCCGCATTGCCGGCGATGGTGCCCAGGCGGCTGCTGTCGACGTTGAAGTAGCGATGACCGTCGGGGTCGTACTCGATCAGAAAACGTGCCTGCGGAGACAGGTCGCTGCTGACCGGCATCGTGCTGAGCATCTGTGCGAACGATACGGTGTCGTCGGTCAGGTTGCGGTCGTGGATGCGGTTGGAGTAGTCCAGCGCGATGTAGTAGGCCAGCAGCGTGTTGAAGGTCAGCAGGCCCAGCATCGGCAGCGCCAGGAAGGCGAGCAGGCGCCGGCGCAGGCTGGGCGGTCCGCTGATCACGCGCTGGCGTCTTCCAGCATGTAGCCCAGCCCGCGCACCGTGCGGATGCCCATGCCGCCCGGTTGCAGCTTGCGGCGCAGACGGTGCAGGGCGATGTCCAGGCCGTTGTCGGTCAGGTCCTGGCCCCAGTCGCACAGGGCCTCCACCAGCTGCGCGCGCGAGACGATGCGCTCGGCGCGCACCGCCAGGGCGGACAGCAGGCCGAATTCGCGCGCAGTCAGTTCCAGTGTCTGCTCGTCTATCCATACGCGGTGGCCGGTCAGGTCCAGGCGCAGCCGGCCGATGCGCAGGTCGGGGTTGCCGTTGCTGGTGACTCGGCGCAGCTGTGCACGCACGCGTGCTTCGAATTCGTCCAGCGCGAAGGGCTTGACCAGATAGTCGTCGGCTCCCAGGTCGAGCACGCGCACGCGCTCGGCCAGGCCATCGCGTGCGGTGACCACCAGTACGGCCAAGCCATCGCCGCGCTGGCGCAGCCGCTGCAGCACGTCGCGGCCATCCAGCTGGGGCAGGCCCAGGTCCAGCACCAGCAGCGCGTACTGGGTGGAGTTCAGGGCCGCATCGGCATGCGCGCCATTGTCCACGTGGTCGACCACGTGGCCCTGTCGGCGCATCGAGGCGCACAGGCCAGAGGCGATGTCCGGGTCGTCTTCTGCGATGAGTACACGCATGCGCGGGGCTCCTGGGGGCGGATGGGCCGCCCGCTGGACAGGGCGGGCCTCTCGGCTGCCGAGGGTAGCGGCAAACGGGGTGGAGGTGGCAGGCGTGGGGGCCCCCGGCACACCCGGCGCTGGCCCTTCGTTCAGTCCTGCAGGCCGGGCTCGCCCTTGGCCAGCGGCACCCGCGTTCCGTCCAGCAGGCCACGGCTGAGCTTGCCGTCCTCGATGAACAGCAGTTCGCCGTTCTCGCCATTCTTGATGCTGCTGTCGATGGCAATCACGCGGCCGTCGTGGAAGCTGCTGACGTGTGGCATCGAGGTGTGGCCGACCACGATGCGCTTGAGCTGGAGACGGTCGAGCACCGCCTGTACGCCCTGGCTGTCCAGGCGCCCGTCAAAGTAGCCGCGGTACCAGATCGGGCTGGTCTTGCCGTCGTACAACGGTGCGGTGGCGGGGTCTGCCTTCACCTCGGCCTTGGGAATGCCCAGCGAGGCCTGGTAGGCGGCATTGGTGTGGGCCGGGTGCAATGCCATCTGCACCGCTTCGGGCGAGATGCCGCCGTGCAGGAACAGGGTATCGCCGATCTGCAGCAGCACCGGCCGCGTGCGCAGCCACTGGCCGATCACCGAGTCGGCAGCATACAGCTGCGGGTAGCTGCGACCGAGCAGCTGCGCGCTGCGCAGGTACTTCGGATTGACGTAACGCAGGTCGTCGTACAGCACCATGGTCTCGTGGTTGCCGAGCACGAAATGCACCGCGCCACCGGCGGCGGCCGCCTGCTGCTGCAGGCCATACAGCAGCCAGAACGCTTCGGTCACCTGCGGGCCGCGATCGAACACGTCGCCGGCGATCACCAGCGTATCCGTGCCCAGTGCCCAGCGGTCCTGCGTGTCGATCACCCGGTTGGCGCGCAACAGGCGGACCAGCAGCTCGTACTGGCCGTGGATGTCGGACACGGCGACGATGCGCGGCACGGCCGGCAGCACCGATGCCGACGGCGCGTTCGGCGGCAGCACATGCACCGCATGCGGGTAGCCGCAGCGCGCGGCAACCTCCGTGCCATCGGTGCCGGCCTGCACGCTATGGGTTTCCACCTGGTCCTGGCAGATCCACTGCGCTTTCAGCTGCGCGCCCTCACGGAACAGGTAAGGGCCGTCGCTGTCCACGTGCTCTGCAGGTGCTGCCACGTCGCGGGCAGAGGCCAGTGGTGCGGCCAGCAGCAGGACCAGTGGCAGCAGGATCGACAGGGTTCGGGCGTGGTTCGGCATCGGCGGCATCCAGCGGCAGGAGACGAGCGATGCTAACCGCCCACGGACGCCACCGGTGTGCGCGAACGGGCGGATCAGGCCCGGCCGCCTTCCCCCTTGAGCTTGCGCACGCGGGTATCGGCGGCGCGCACGGGCTGGCCGTCACGGCCATGGGGTTGCATGTAGGGCAGTGTCCGGCGGCTGCTGGATTCGATCAGTTGCGAGTGCGCTTCGCCAGCAGCGAAGCAATGCCGTTCTCCCCATTGGCGCAGGGCCACCAGCAGCGGAAACAGGTCCTGGCCGGCCGCGGTCAGCACATAGTCGTGGTAGGCGCTGCCATCGGCGGCGGGCTGCTGCACCAGCAGCCCCGCCTCGACCAGGCGCCGCAGGCGGTCGCTGAGGATGTTGCGCGCCGCGCCCAGGCTGCGCTGGAAATCGCCAAAGCGACTGACGCCATCGAAGGCATCGCGGATGACCAGCAACGCCCAGCGGTCGCCGAGCAGATCGGCGCTGCGGGCCACGGGGCAGGGGCTGTTGGCGTGCATGGCGGACTCCCTCGATTGTAGTTGCAGTTTAAAACCAGTGGCGCTACCGTGCATCTGGTTTCAAAATGCAACCACACTGATGATGCCTTCGCTGTCCCGCCCCGTGTTGGGCCTGCTCGCCATTGCTGCCGGTGCCAGCGTGGCCAATGTCTATTTCGCGCAGCCGCTGCTGGAGCGCCTGGCCCACGATTTCGCCCTGGATGCCGCCGTGGCCGGTGCAGTGCTGGCTGCCACCCAGGCCGGCAGCGTGCTGGCCCTGCTCGGGCTGCTGCCGTTGGCCGACCGTGGCGATCGCCGTCGGTTGCTGCGGATGCAACTGCTGGCATTGGTGGTGGCGCTGCTATGGCTGGCCGCCGCCCGCAGTACCGCGTGGTTGCTGTCGGGCATGCTGCTGGCGGGTCTGCTGGGTACCGCGCTCACCCAGGGTCTGATCGCCTACGCCGCCAACCTCGCTGCACCGGAGCACCGCGGGCGGGTGGTCGGCATGGTCCAGGGCGGCGTGTTCATCGGCCTCCTATCGGCGCGCGTGGTCTCAGGTGCGGTAGCCGCCGTAGCGGGATGGCGCGCGGTGTACCTGCTGTCGGCATTGCTGATGGCGGCGCTGGCACTGCTGCTGTGGCAGCGCCTGCCGCACGTGCCGGTGCCCGCAATGCCGCCGTCGTGGCGCAACCTGCTGCGTTCGATGGCCGATATGCTGCGGCAGGATCGCGCGCTGCGCGAACGCGGGCCGCTGGCATTGTTCCTGTTTGCCGGTCTCAACGTGTTCTGGGCCGCAGTGCCACTGCCGTTGTCGGCGCCGCCGTTGAACTGGTCGACCGCTGCCATCGGCGCGCTGGGCCTGGCCGGCATCATCGGCGCACTACTGGCAGCGCGGGTCGGGCATTGGATGGATCGTGGCCTTGCCCTCCGGGTGAGCCTGGGGGCACTGCTGCTGATGCTGGTCGCCTGGGTGCCGTTGCTGGGCCTGCCGCATTCGCTGGCCCTGTTGCTGCTGGGCGTAGTGGTGCTGGATCTGGGCGGGCAGGCGTTGCATGTGTCCAACCAGGCCCTGCTGCTGCGTGCACCGGCCGAACAGCATGGACGCCTGGTGGCGCTGTACATGCTGTTCTATGCCGTGGGCAGCGGTGTGGGGGCTGCGGCAGGCACCTGGACGCAGGCGCGCTATGGGTGGCCGGCGGTGTGCGCGCTGGGCGCGGGCATCGCGCTGGTCGCACTGACGTGGTGGGCGACGTGGCGCATACCGCGCAAGGACGCTGCGTAGCGTCGAGACCGTCCGACGCCACGTCACGCGCGCTGCAGGCTCAACGTTGCAGCGCGCGTCGTCCCGGAGCTTCCGGCAGTGCGTCGTCGGCCACCACCACCCGGTTGCGGCCCTGTCGCTTGGCGGCATACATCGCTGCGTCGGCACGCGCCATCAGCCGCTCGTAATCGGGATGACCATCGTGTCCGGCCACGCCGATGCTCGCGGTCAGGCCCAGCGTCTGTCCGTTGGGCAGGGTGATCGGCGACTGCGCGATCTGCCGGCGCAGGCTTTCGGCAATCACCTCCGCCTGCGACTCGCTTGCCGCCACCAGCACCACCACGAACTCCTCGCCGCCGTAGCGGAACAGGTAGTCGCTGCCACGGGTCTGCTGGCCGAGCAGGGCGGCAACGTGCTGCAGCGCGCGGTCGCCGGCGTCATGACCGTGGCCATCGTTGATCGCCTTGAAATGGTCCAGGTCCAGCAGCAACAACGAGAACGGCGTGTGGTTGCGCGTGGACAACTCGATCTCCCGGCGCAGCACGGTCGGCAGGAAGCGCCGGTTGAGCAGGTTGGTCAACGCATCGCTGCCCGCATCCAGTTCACCGATGCGTTCGAACAACAGGGTCATCAGGTTGCGGATGGTGGCCAGGTCTTCGCGGATCATCGGCAGGGCGGTCAGCCGCCGTGCCGGATCTTCATCGGTGGCGCGCTGCAGGCGGCTGTCGATGCGTGCCATCAGCTGGCCCACCTGCTGCGTCTCGCTGCTTTCGCCGAAGCTGGGAATGCCCTTGTGGGTGAACCACAGGCCGAACTCGGAGCTTGCCAGACTGGCGTTGTCGGTCCCGGTCGCATGGCCGGCGAGGGTGTACAGCAGGCTGTTTTCCCAATCCAGCAGCAGGGCGCGCTGGCGCTCGCGCTCGGTGCTGACGTTCTGCACCAGCGAGAACAGCCGGTACGCCGCATCGGTGCGCGAAGAGCGCTCACGGGCGTGCGTATAGGCCAGCGTCATGCCTTCCATGGCGATGTCCATGATCGCGCTGAGGCAATCGATGGCGGCGAAGGCGGTGTCGTTGTCAGCGGCATCGGCGCGCAGGCGGATGAACAGCTCGTGCTTGAGTACGCGCGCACCCCGGGCCACCAGGTCCACCGGAATACCGACCCGTGCGTGCACATCGCCGATCACCCGTTGTGCGGCGACGGTAGCGGCAATGCCATCCGCATCGGTGGTCAGCAGCTGGGCCAACCAACGCTGCATCGCTGGTTGCAGGCGCTGCTTGACCTGTTCGTGGGACAGGAAGCGGCGCGCACGCGTGTCCTGCAGCAGCACTTCGTAGAAGCGCTGCGCCAGCGTCGGCGGTGCATCGGCGGCCACGGCATGCAGCAGCGCGGCGGCGGCGGGGCCGGCCAGCAGCAGACACTGCTGCCAGGCCTGAGCCAGCGGTTGGCTGGCTTCGTCCAGTTGGGGTGTATCCACGTCGATCTCTAACGGCGCACAACAGACCACGGTATCGGCCGCAGCTGTCGACGGTTGATGGCAGGGAAGCCGGCCAGTTTAAGCGCCATGCAGGCCGAAAAACGCGGATGAAGCACACGCCGGCCGATGCCGCAATGCGTTGACGCATTTGAGAATCAATCGCATTTATGAAAAAATGACGGCAGGAACCGACCTGCAGGCATCCCGCAGTGATCGTTCCGCCTCCCCCGTCGCCGCCTCGTGCCCTATGCCAGAGGCTTCCGTTGCCCTGCCAGAAGGTTCAGAACATGCCTGCAAACACTCTCTCACCGCGCCCGCTGGCGCTTGCCGTCGCTGCACTGCTGGCCACCGCTGCCGTCACCGCCCATGCGGAAACCGATGCCACCGATATCGACACCGTGCATGTCACTGCCTCGCAGATCGCGCGGCAGGCGCTGGGCACTTCCACCATCACCGCCGAGGACATCGCCAAGCGGCCGCCGGTCAACGACATCGCCGAACTGCTGCGGACGATGCCCGGCGTCAATCTGACCGGCAACAGTGCATCGGGCCAGTACGGCAACAACCGGCAGATCGATCTGCGCGGCATGGGGCCGGAAAACACCCTGATCCTGATCGACGGCAAGCGCGTGGGTGCACGCGACGCGGTGCGCATGGGCCGCAGTGGCGAGCGCAACACGCGCGGCGATACCAACTGGGTGCCGGCGGAAATGATCGAACGCATCGAAGTGCTGCGCGGCCCGGCAGCGGCACGCTATGGCTCGGGTGCCTCCGGTGGCGTGGTCAACATCATCACCAAGCGCCCGACCGGCGACCTGACCGGTGCGGTTGACCTGTACGGCCTGGTGCCCGAACACAGTGCCGAGGGCGGCAGCGAGCGCCTCGGCCTGCAGCTGAGCGGGCCGATGACCGACACGCTGTCGTTCCGGTTGTACGGCAACCTCAACAAGACCGATGCCGATTCGCTGGATCTCAACCGCGACTTCGCCACCGGTGCCAATGCGGTACCGCCGGCGGGCCGCGAAGGCGTCAAGAACCGCGACGTCAACGCGCTGCTGCGTTGGGACGTGACCGCCAACCAGGTGGTCGAGTTCGAGGCCGGCACCAGCCGCCAGGGCAACATCTATGCCGGCGATCGTGCGGTCAGTACCACTGGTACCTCCACCGGTGTCGACCTGGCCGCGCTGGCCGAGCAGCAGGCCGAGACCAACCGCATGTATCGCACCACCGGCGCGATCACCCATCGCGGACGCTGGGGCGATGTCAGCTCGCGGCTGACGGCAGCGGTGGAAGGGGTCAACAATTCGCGCATCAACGAAGGCCTGGCCGGCGGCCCGGAAGGCAGCTTCAATGGCGCCGACTGGTCGACCTCGCGCCTGCGCAACTACCAGCTGGACGGCGAGGTCAGCTTCCCGACCACTCTCGGCGGTGCCGAGAACGTGTGGACGCTGGGCTTCGAGTACCTCGACAGCCGGCTGACCGATCCCTATTCGATGAGCCAGTCCAGCAGCAGCGGTGGCGGCATTCCGGGCCTTTCGGCCGATCGTGCACGCGGCAAGTCCGATGCGCAGACCACCGCCGTCTACGTGGAAGACAACATCTATCTCGGTGAACGCTGGATCGTGACCCCGGGCCTGCGTTTCGACCATCACAGCCAGTTCGGCAACAACACCAGTCCGAGCCTCAACGCGCAGTTCCGGCTCAACAGTGACTGGGTGGTCAAGGGCGGCATCGCACGCGCCTTCAAGGCGCCGAACCTGTACCAGTCCAACCCGGACTATCTGTATTACACCCGTGGCAACGGCTGCCCGAACGCGTTGCCGAGCCTGGGCGCCGGTTGCTACATGCAGGGCAATGCGGATCTCAGGGCAGAGACCAGCCTTAACAAGGAACTGGGCGTGGAGTGGGCACCGCAGAGCGGCTGGCAGGCCTCGTTGACCTATTTCCACAATGACTACAAGGACAAGATCCAGGCCGGTTACACCCAGATCGGGCTGACGGCCGACCGCAAGGGCCGCATCTTCCGCTGGGAGAATGCACCCAAGGCCATCGTGCAGGGGCTCGAGGGCAACCTGGTGATCCCGCTGCTGGGCGAGCAGGGCGACCGCCTGAAGTGGAGCAACAACTTCACCTACATGGTGGAGAACGAAAACAAGAGCACCGGCCAGCCGCTGTCGGTGATTCCCAAGTACACCGTCAACACCATGCTGGACTGGCAGGCCACCGAGCAGCTGTCGCTGCTGCTGACCGGCACCTTCTACGGCAAGCAGGAACCGGCCACGGCCAACATCAACAACGATCCGCGCTGCACCGCCAACTGCGATGCGTCCACCGTGCTGCAGACCCGCGGCGCGTACAACGTCTGGGGCGTGAGCGCGCGCTACAAGGTGACCGACATGGTCAGCGTGGGCTTCGGCGTCAACAACCTGGCCGACAAGCGCCTGTTCCGCGAGGCCAACAGCAGTGACGCCGGTGCGGCGACCTACAACGAGCCCGGCCGCGCGTACTGGGCCAGCCTGCGTTTCGGCTTCTGACCGCGCGCGGCTGCTGTTCGGCTACACCCGCCAGGCATGGCCTGGCGCTACCCGGTAGCGCCGGGCCATGCCCGGCGAAGGTATCGGTGGCCTGCAATGTTATAAACACCGTGATAGTTTCCCGACACCCGCCGGCGTAGCCTGACTCCCATCGCTAAGGAGCTGTTGCCATGGGTCACGACCACGATCACCTGCCATCCGAGATCCGCCACGAGAAACCCCTGTGGTGGGCGCTCGGCCTGACCTCCACCTTCCTCGTCGTGGAGGTGGTCGGTGCGTTCTGGACCAACAGTCTGGCACTGCTGTCCGATGCCGCGCACATGGCTACCGACACCCTGGCGCTGATGATCGCGCTGGTGGCCGTGCGGCTGAGCCGGCGCCCGCCGGATGCGCGCCGCACCTACGGTTATGCCCGTCTTGAAGCACTGGGCGCGATGATCAACGGCGCAATGCTGTTCGTGGTTGCCGGCTACATCCTGTGGGAAGCCATCGGTCGTTTCCGCCAGCCGCAGGAGATCGCCTCCACCGGCATGCTGGTGATTGCAGCGGTCGGCCTGGTGATCAACATGATCTCCATGCGCCTGCTGCAGGCCGGCAGCGGTGAAAGCCTCAACGTGAAGGGCGCCTACCTGGAAGTGTGGGCCGACATGCTCGGCTCGGTGGCGGTGATCACCGGCGCACTGCTGATCCAATGGACCGGCTGGAGGCCGATCGACCCGATCCTGGCCGTGCTGATCGGATTGTGGGTACTGCCGCGCACGTATGTGCTGATGCGCGAAGCCATCAACGTGCTGCTGGAAGGCGTGCCCAAAGGCATGGACGTGGCCAGGGTCCGCGACCGCCTGTCCGACCACGACGCAGTGCTGGACGTGCATGACCTGCACGTATGGGCGCTGGCGTCCAGCACGCCGGCACTGACCGCGCACATCGTGATGCGCGAAGGCGACGACGCCGACCGCCTGCGGCGCGAGCTCGGTGATCGCCTGCACGATGATTTCGGTATCGAACACGTGACCCTGCAGATCGAAGCCGACCACTGCGGCGAAGCCTGTGGCCAGCCGTCGGCGGGCAAGGACGACGATCACGCCGGGCACGATCATGCCGCTGCCGATGCGCAGGGCCATCGCGGTCACGTGCATCGCTGAAGCGGGTGTGGCGGCCGGTGCCCGGCGCTACCTCTGTTCGTCGCGCCGCGAGGCCAGCCGATCCGCCAGCCGGGTCGGCTCGGGCAGGCGATAGCCGCGCAGCGTGCGCTGCACCCAGGCCAGCGCGGTATCGGCACTGACCCGATGCCCGCCGGCGACGAACAGCGGCTTGCAGCGCAGCTTGCTGCGCAGTACCCAGCCGAGCTGCTCGCCGCCGTCCAGCAACGGCGTGTGCGCGCCGGCCTCAGGGTCGGGCTCGATGAAGCGGCCCACCAGCTTCGATTTGGCCACGCCGATGCTCGGCACGTCGGTCACCACGCCCAGGTGTGCGGCAATGCCCAGCCGGCGCGGATGGCTGATGCCATGGCCATCGACGAACACCAGGTCCGGTGCGCGCGGCAGCAACGCCAACGCAGCCAGCAGCGCCGGCAGTTCGCGGAAGCTGAGCAGGCCCGGTATATAGGGCATCACGGTGGGGATGCGGGCGATCTTCTGCGCCACCGGCTGCAGGGTGTCCGCGTCGAGCAACACGGCCGCAGCGCGGGTGATTGCGCCGTCTTCCTCGAAGCCGACATCCAGCCCGGCCAGCCAGCGCACGGTAGCGGGCAGCCGGTCCTGCCGCTGCACGCGGGTCGCCAGCTGCTTCTGCTGTTCGCGGGCGGCGCTGACGCTGCCTTCCCAGCGCCCGGGGTCGATCAGTGCATTCATCGGCCACAGGATGACATCCACACCGCCACGGCGCGGTGAGCGGGCGCCGGGGCTACAATGGCCGCCTGCCTTTCCTCGCGTTGGAGACCCTGCAGTGACCCGTAAACTCGTACTGTTGCGCCATGGCCAGAGCCAGTGGAACCTGGACAACCGCTTCACCGGCTGGGTCGATGTCGACCTGACCGAGCAGGGGCGCCGGGAAGCGGCTGCCGCTGGCCGCCTGATGCGCGAGGAAGGCCTGCAGTTCGACGTCGCCCACACCTCCGTGCTCAAGCGCGCCATCCACACCCTGCAGGGTGCGTTGGCCGAGCTGGAGCAGGACTGGCTGCCGGTGAACAAGTCCTGGCGCCTCAACGAGCGCCACTACGGCGGCCTGCAGGGCCTGGACAAGGCCGAGACCGCCGCCAAGCACGGCGAAGACCAGGTCAAGGTGTGGCGCCGTTCGTACGACATCCCGCCGCCGGCGATGGACCTGGAAGATCCGGGCCACCCGATCCACGACCGCCGCTATGCCGGGCTGGATCGCAACGCGCTGCCGGGCACCGAATCGCTGGCCACGACGCTCGACCGCGTGCTGCCGTACTGGCACGACGCCATCGCGCCGCAGTTGAAGGATGGCAAGACCGTGCTGGTCACCGCCCACGGCAACTCGCTGCGCGCGCTGTACAAGTACCTCAACAACGTCTCGCGCGAGGAAATCCTCGAGCTGAACATCCCGACCGGCATTCCGCTGCTGTTCGAGTTGAACGATGACCTCACCGTGAAGTCGTTCCGTTACCTGGGTGATCCGGAAGCGGCACGCAAGGCCGCCGAAGCCGTGGCCAACCAGGGCAAGGCCAAGTAAGAACGAAGGGCCGGCGCAAGCCGGCCTTTCTAAGACTTGGAGTTTCAAGACCGAAGAAGCTAGTCAAAACGGAATATCATCGTCTTCAATGAAGCGGGTGCTGGGACGAATGGGTTCTCTGCGGGTAACAAGAAGATCCTTGTGAAGCTTCATCCATTGGATGCCTTCAGGAGTTATTTGGTAGTGCTTGACGGGGTATGTTTGCCCGTTTGAATCCTCCTCAACAAGGCTCCGGGAAATTAGGAAACTCTTTTCGGTCAGTGTCGCGACGCCGAGGGCGATGCCCACCTCAGTTAAGCCGGCGCTTGAGAGCTTTCTATCCAGTTCCCAGTGGCTGATGCTTCCGATTTCGGTGGGCCAGAATGCAAACGCCAAGGACAAGACCGCGATCTCATTTGCATCAAGGTCTGTGTTGTTCGCGATGTTGGGATTCAACGTTGGCGCAAGCTGTGATCGTTGCTCGTTGCGCAATTCGTGTTGAATGAGTTTGACAAGATTGGCTTCCAGTTCTTCGTAGCCGCTTCTGGAGTCAGTTCGGTAAAAGACAACAGGTCGATGTTGAACATCAAAAGGAAGCCTGGGGCGCTTTCCTTTTTCACAGAGTATGACAACAGGTCGATTGAGGGCTAGTGCGTAACCGAGTTCTAGCCAGACGTTGGGGTTGTCTTCGGAAACTTCGGCGATACAGATGGATGCGCTGGCGATTGCGCTTTCAATTTTTTCAATTATCGGATTTAGACCAAGGATTTCATCTGCTCTTTGAGGCTCCACTTCTGCAAGAAGAAGTGCCGGGCGTATGGTCTCTCTATATCTTCGGTCGTAGACGTTCCCATCGAAAGTCTGAATCACAAAGCAGGTCGGTTTTGCCTGTTGCATGTGAGGTTCTCTTGGGTGATCCAATTTATTGACCGGTCGCCGCTAGCTCTTCCGTCTGTGGCGATGTCGTCTTCGGTTTGTTCGTTATTCCGAAGGGAATGTGTACAGATGGTGCGGCTTGGCTTGCTGCGGCAAGGTGCAGTGATTGATCGTCGAAAAATATATGAGGCTTGAGGACTTCGAGGATCAAGCGTTTTTCAATTCCACCCAAGAAGAATGCGTCGTTTACAATTACGCCCCAACTCTTCAGTGTGTTGATTGCGCGCTCATGCGATGGAGCATTTCGGGCGGTGACGATGGAGACACGAAGCCTATTTTTGTATGTTGGGTCCGACTTCCTTTTCAGCTCCTCGGCCTTCTGGATTGTTGAGATCTTGAGGAGGAACTGCTTTAGTGGGCCGCCACCGTGAGGTTCCATGACATTGGCTGTCTCGTGAGTGTGGAATTGCGCAAGGTTTCCATTCTGCATCACGGTTTCGGATGAGTCGTCAGCAAGAACTCCATCGAAGTCGAAGGCAATGCGAAGTGTTGTGTCGCTTGGGTCGTCAATTTTCTTTGAATCCATTACATATCCGGCCGGCAGTCCAAGTGCAATCGCTTCGAGAACATCGCTCTGATTGCCTGATAGGAATAGGGATATGTTGAGCGCAGGCACATATGCGTAGGGCGAAAGGCCTTGCTGAAAAATTGCGCGAGAGATGCTCAAGTTGTGGTGGGCAATTGAATTCATCACCCGAAGTCCCGTATCTGGATCATTACGAGATAGAAGGACGACTTCGACCAGCGGAGCGTGGGGGGCGGGACTTAGGTCATTGAGAGAGAGAAGGCGTCGGATGAAGGAGAAAGCCATTCCCGGCTGGAGTGCATCGTTCCTGTGCTGCTCTTGATATGTGCGATAGGCTTCCTCCCCCTCGTTTCGAAAGACCCTATCCGACTCGCTCAAGTCGAACATTGCACTAGATGCGACACCTACCACCAAACGATCCTTTAGTTCGTAAGGCATATCTTCTCCATTTTTTATGATTTTTGCGGTAGATCCGATTGGGGCGATGTTAGCAAGCACGATAGCGGAAAACCCCAAAGGCGAAATCCAACAGCTGTGGAGCCTGCGGCGTGACCTTTGGCCGGTCCCCACCATCGCCGCAGCGGCTACGCTGGACGATTCGCCGTTGGAGACATGCCATGAACGTCCGCAATCTGGTCCCGCTGGGCCTGACCATCGCCATCGCTGCTTCGCTCGCCGCCTGCGGCAAGAACGAGACCGCTCCCGCTGCCGACGCCGCCAAGCCGGCGTTCGACCAGTCGCAGATCAAGACCGCGCTGATCAGCCTCAACAGCGCCGATCTGGATCCGTCCATCGCCGCGTGTACCGACCTCAACGGCTTCGTCAACAGCAAGTGGCTCAAAGCCAACCCGGTGCCGGGCGACCAGACCACCTGGGGCAGCTTCGAAATCCTGCGCGAGCGCTCGCTGGAAGTGCAGCACGCGCTGGTGCAGCAGGCCGCCGCCAGCCAGGCCAAGGCCGGCTCGGTGGAAGCCAAGATCGGTGACATCTGGAAGACCGGCAACGACGAAGCGAAGATCGAGGCCGCCGGCCTGGCGCCGCTGCAGCCGACGCTGGACAAGATCGGCGCGCTGAACGACACCGCCGCCATCACCCAGTACCTGCACGACAGCCAGGCGCAGGGCCAGGGCGTGCTGTTCTCGCTGTTCGCCAATGCCGATTACAAGGATTCGGCCAACGTCATTGCCTACGTCGGCCAGGGCGGCCTGGGCCTGCCGGAGAAGGGCTATTACTTCGACGACGCGCAGGCCAGGATCCGCGACGCCTACGTGGCCTACATCGCGCAGGTGCTGACGCTGTCCGGCGTGGACGCGGCGCAGGCTGCCGAACAGGCCAAGGCGGTGATGGCGTTCGAGACCCGCCTGGCCAAGGCCTCGATGTCGCGCATCGAAATGCGTGACCCGGCCAAGCGCTACAACCCGCTCAGCGCCGCCGACGCGGACAAGCTGACCCCGAACTTCAGCTGGACCGCGCTGTTTGACACCCTGAAGGTGCCGGCCGCGCAGAAGTTCTCGCTGGCCCAGCCGGGCTTCTTCAGCGAAATGGACAAGATGCTGGCCGACGTGCCGGCCGCCACCTGGCAGTCCTACCTGCGCTTCCACACCATCGACGACGCCTCGCCGTACCTGAGCAGCCAGTTCGAGAAGGCCAACTTCGAGTTCTACGGCAAGACCCTGCGCGGCCAGCAGGAAATGCAGCCGCGCTGGAAGCGCGTGCTGGAGTCGGTGAACGGCGGCATGGGCGAAGCCCTCGGCCAGCTGTACGTGGACGCGGTGTTCCCGGCCGAATCGAAGGAGGCCATGCAGCACCTGGTGCAGAACCTGTCGGTGGCGCTGAAGGCGCGCCTGGAGCAGCTGCCGTGGATGGGCGAGGAAACCAGGAAGAAGGCACTGGAAAAGTGGGCCAGCTTCACCCCGAAGATCGGTTACCCGGACAAGTGGCGTGAGTGGACGGGCCTGCAGACCAACGGTGACAGCTACCTGGGCAACATGCAGGCAGCGCGTGCGTTCAACTACCGCTACATGCTGGACAAGATCGGCAAGCCGGTGGACAAGACCGAGTGGGGCATGACCCCGCAGACCGTCAATGCCTACTACAACGCCACCAAGAACGAGATCGTGTTCCCGGCGGCGATCCTGCAGGCACCGTTCTTCGATGCCAAGGCCGATCCGGCGCTGAACTACGGTGGCATCGGTGCGGTCATCGGCCACGAGATGATGCACGGCTACGACGACTCGGGCAGCCAGTTCGCCGCCAACGGCAACTTCGACAACTGGTGGACCGACAGCGACCGCAAGGCCTTCACCGAACGTACCGACCAGCTGGTCGCGCAGTTCGACGGCTATGAATCGGTGCCGGGCGTGTTCGTGAAGGGCAAGCTGACCCTGGGCGAGAACATCGGTGATCTGGGTGGCCTGACCGTGGCCTACGATGCCCTGCAGATGGCGCTGAAGGAGAACCCGAAGGCGAACGTCGAGGTGGATGGTCACAGCCAGGACCAGCGCTTCTTCATGAACTGGGCCACCGTGTGGCGTCGCAACTTCACCGACGGTGAGCTGCGCGTGCGCCTGAACACCGATCCGCATGCACCGGCGAACTTCCGTGCCAACGGCGCGCCGTCGAACATGCCGTCCTATGCCGCCGCGTTCCAGTGCAAGGCCGGTGATGCGATGGTGCGTGCGGACGACAAGCGCGTGGTGATCTGGTAAGCGACCGCCGGTAACGCGTGAAGCAGAAGGCCCGGCGAATGCCGGGCCTTCTCGTTGCAGTCGGCTAGAACAGGCGGCAGATCAGCCCGGGCATTTCAGGTACTGCGACAATGTGGCCTGCCATGCGCTGGCCGGGTCGAAGCCTGGCACCAGGCCACCGCCCTTGCCGGTGAAATTGGACATGCCATGGGCCAGCATGTAGGTCGGGGTGTACGAGGGCGGCCCCATGCGCTTGCTGAAGGTGCAGATGCCAGCGACGTAGGCTGGCGCCTTGTCGGGGCTCAGCTGCGCCTTCAATGCGCTGTCGAAGCGGCCGCGATTCTCCTCGCCCATGGCCGAACCGGCCACCGCCTTCAGCGCGTGGTAGGCAGCGTGTCCTGTCTCGTCTGCGACGCGCTGGCGATCGAAATGGGCGAACACGCCGGCGATGTTGTAGAGATCGATGGCGTCCTGCATGCGTCCATCCTGCTCGCAGCGGGGCAGGGCATTCATCAGGGTGGCAGGTGAGGTGCCAGCGGTGACCTGGTTGCGCGACAGGCATGCGGCGGCTGGCGCGGTGCCATCCTGCTGGGCCTGCGCGAATGGCGCCAGGGCCAACAGCAACAGGCCCAGCGGTGCGGCGATACGGGTGTTTCCTTTCATGGGTGATGCTCCTCGTCAGCAGGGCCGTCTGCGGCCGACCCTCAGCTTGCGGGGATCGCCGCGGCTGCGCAAGCGAGGCGCCGTCCAGCCGGTGAAGGCTCAGGCCAGCGCCGGCTCGTTCCTGAGCATGCCGTGGAAGCGCTGCAGCACGTAGGGATCGATCAGGCCACCGGCCTGCTCATCGAGGATCCGCAGCACCGTCTCGTGCTCCATCGCCGCGCGGTAAGGGCGCACGCTGGTCATTGCATCGTAGGCATCGGCAATGGTGACGATGCGGGCGCCGAGCGGAATGGCCTCGCCGTGCAGGCCATCGGGATAGCCGCTGCCATCGAACGCTTCATGATGGGCGCGGATCAGTCGCGCGACCGGCGCGGCATCACTGCGGCCGGTGGCCAGGAAAATGTGCTCGCCGCGCACCGGGTGCTCGCGCATGATCGCGCGCTCTTCGTCGCTGTGCCGGCGCGGGCTCAGCAGTACCTCGTCGGGGATGCCGATCTTGCCGATGTCGTGGAAGCGCGCAGCCAGGCCGACCTGCGCGCAGGCCTCCTCATCCAGGTCGCAATGCAGGGCAAGGTGCTGCGCAAGAAGGCTCACGCGGTCACAGTGGTGGCGGGTATAGGCATCACGCATCTGCAGCGACATCGACAGGGCGTCGATCAGGCAGGCCTGCGCGTGCAGGAGGTCGGGAGGTCTGGGCTGGGGCATCGGAACTGGCGGCGCGGCGAAGCTGCGCAGAAAACGGAAAGGCCCGCGAGAGCGGGCCGGGGCGGCGCATAGGGTACCCGCATCGGTGTCACGCGGGGGGCATCGACGGTCCCGCGTGGGGCTGTGCGTTCAGTCGCACGCAGCATTTGGCCCCGGCCGCATCGCAACCGGGGCTGCGCGGATCAGCCGGTGGTCTGCAGGTGGATGCGGTGGGCTTTGGCGAAGGCGTCCTGCGCGTCGCTCAGGGTCTGCATGTCTTCGTCCATTCTGGTCACGGCCTCATCCAGCGTCTGCAGCAGCGGGGCGACCTGTTCTTCGCTGTAGCCATCGGGGAGGGCGGCCAGCTGTTCCATCACGGCGAACATGTGTTCGGTGCTCTTCAGGGAATCGAGCAGGTTCTGGTGCAGTGCATCGGCGTCCTTGCCATGGGTGAACTGTTGAACGAAGACCCGCCGGTCGGCGATTTCCTTGTGCGCGTTCTTCAGGCCGAAGCGATGCTGCTGCATGCTCTTGCCGTCCTGCAGCGACGCATGGAAGGACTCGCCGTTCGGGCCGTTGGTCCATTGCTCGACCATGCTGACCGTGCCGTTCCAGCTGGCGACATTCTCATGCAGGTAATCGCGGTTGCTCATGCCGCTGTGGCAGGCCGCAAGCAGGCCCAGGCTGGTGGCGAGCAGAAGGGGGGCGAAACGATTCACGGCAACACTCCTTGTCGCGGGCACAGGAAACGTAAGGGGTGCCGGCCTGCCGCCCGCGGCGGACCGGCACCCTGCAGATCGATCAGCGCAGGGCCAGGGTCAACAGCAGTGCCCGCGCGGCATTGAAGCGGTCTTCGGGCAGCGGCAGCGGATGCTTGACGCGCAGCTTGTCCGGACCATCCATGGCATACAGGTTCGGTTGTTTCTGGATCAGCTGGATCACCGCCATCGGGTCGATGTTCGGCTTGGATTCGAACACGATGCGGCCGCCGTTCTCGCCCAGGTCCAGCTTGCGGATGCCCAGCGTGTTGGCCTGCAGCTTCAGCTCGGCAATGGCGAACAGGTTCTTGGCCGCATCCGGCAGCAGGCCGAAGCGGTCGATCATCTCCACCTGCAGTTCGCGCAGCGCATCGCTGTCGCGCGCGCTGGAAATGCGCTTGTACAGCGTCAGGCGGGTGTGCACATCCGGCAGGTAGTCATCCGGAATCAGCGCCGGCACGTGCAGCTCGACCTCGGCGCCCCGCGCTTCTTCGCCGGCATCGATGTCGGGCAGATGGCCCTGCCTGATGCTGCGCACTGCGCGTTCCAGCAGCTCGGTGTACAGGCTGAAGCCCACTTCGGCCATCTGCCCGCTCTGGTCCTCGCCCAGCAGTTCGCCGGCGCCGCGGATTTCCAGATCGTGGGTGGCCAGGGTGAAGCCGGCACCCAGTTCGTCCATCGAGGCGATCGCTTCCAGGCGCTTTTCCGCATCCGGCGTGATCGAGCGACGGTCGGGTACGACCAGGTAGGCATAGGCGCGGTGGTGCGATCGACCGACGCGGCCACGCAGCTGGTGCAGCTGGGCCAGGCCGAAGCGGTCGGCACGGTTGATGATGATGGTGTTGGCGTTGGGGATGTCGATGCCCGATTCGATGATCGTGGTCGACAGCAGCACGTTGAAGCGCTGCTTCTGGAAGTCCAGCATCACCTTTTCCAGCTCGCGCTCGGGCATCTGCCCATGGGCGATGCCGATGCGCGCTTCGGGCACCAGCTCGGACAGCTCGCGCTGCATGCGGCCGATGCTCTCCACGTCGTTGTGCAGGAAATACAGCTGGCCACCGCGTGCCAGCTCGCGTTGGAAGGCTTCGCGCAGCAGCGCGTTGTCCCACTGGGTGATGAAGGTCTGCACCGCCAGCCGGTTCGGCGGCGGGGTGGCGATGATCGACAGGTCGCGCAGGCCGGCCATGGCCATGTTCAGCGTGCGCGGGATCGGCGTGGCGGTCAGGGTCAGCAGGTGCACGTTGGCGCGCAGTGCCTTCAGCGCCTCCTTCTGGCGCACGCCGAAGCGCTGCTCCTCGTCGACGACGACCATGCCCAGGTCCTTGAACTTCACGTCCGGCTGCAACAGGCGATGGGTACCGACGATGACGTCGATGGTGCCGGCGGCGACCCTCTCCAGCTCGGCCTTGATCTCCTTGGTGCTCTTGAAGCGCGACAATACTTCGACCTTCATCGGATAGTCGGCGAAGCGGTCGCGGAAATTGCGGTAATGCTGCTCGGCCAGCAGCGTGGTCGGTACCAGCACCGCCACCTGCTTGCCGGCACTGGCCGCAGCGAACGCGGCGCGCACGGCGACTTCGGTCTTGCCGAAGCCCACGTCGCCGCAGACCACACGGTCCATCGGCTGGCTGCTGGCCAGGTCACGCAGGGTGGCGTCGATGGCAGCCAGCTGGTCCGGGGTTTCCTCGAACGGGAAACCGGCGGCGAACGGCTCGTACATCGCGCGGTCCACCTGCAGTGCCAGTCCGGCACGCGCCTGGCGGCGGGCCTGGATCTCCAGCAGCTCGGCGGCTACATCGCGCACCTTCTCGGCGGCCTTGCGCTTGGCCTTGCTCCACTGCTCGCCGCCCAGCGAATGCAGTGGCGCGGTTTCGGCGGACGCGCCGGAATAGCGGCTGATCAGGTGCAGCTGTGCGACCGGCACGTACAGGCGGTCGCCCTTGGCGTACTCGATTTCGAGGAACTCGCCGGGCATGCCGCCGACGTCCATCGCGATCAGTCCGCGGTAGCGGCCGACGCCATGGTCCTCGTGCACGATCGGCGCGCCTTCGGTCAGTTCGCCCAGATCGCGGATGATCGCTTCCGGCTCTCGTCCGGCGCGGCGCGTGCGGCGGGTGCTGCCGGCGCGCTCGGGGAACAGCTGGCGTTCGGTCAGCACCGCGATGTGCGGCGCATCCAGAGCGAAGCCGTCTTCCAGCGGCGCCACGGCAATGGCGAAGCGTTCGTCGCTGGACAGGAAGGACAGCAGGTCGGCCACCACCGGTGGCTTCAGCTCGGCGGCCTGCAGCACTTCCAGCAGGGCCTCGCGGCGGCCGGGCGAATCGGCAGCGATCAGCACGCGGCCAGGGTAATGGCCAAGGAAGGACTTCAGCGCGTCACCGGCCGGTGCCTCGCGCGCGGCCACCGGCAGCGGCGGCAACGGCTGGTCGCCCAGCGCATGCGCTTCGGCGATGCGGGCGTGATCGGCAGCCCATACCTCGATGCGCGGTGCGTCGTTCAAACGCTCGCGCAGCAGGTCCGGCGACAGGTACAGCGCCGACGGTGGCAGCAGCGGTCGTTCTACATCATGGCGACGTTGCTCGTAGCGCTCGCCGGTCTGCGTCCAGAACGTCTCTGCCGCTTCAGCGGCGCCCACGCAGACGACCGGCAGGCTGCCGGCAGGCAGGTAGTCGAACAGGGTGGCGGTGCGCTCGAAGAACAGCGGCAGGTAGTACTCGATGCCGGCCGGGGCCAGGCCCGATTTCAGGTCCTGGTACAGCGAGCTGCGCCGGGTATCGACGTCGAAGCGCTCGCGCAGGGTCGCCAGCACCCGGGCGATGCTGGCGTCGTCCATCGGTACTTCGCGGCCGGGCAGCATGTGCACCGCCTCGACCTTGTCCAGCGAGCGCTGGCTTTCCGGATCGA
This sequence comes from Stenotrophomonas sp. DR822, assembly GCF_019793815.1. Classification (NCBI taxonomy): domain Bacteria; kingdom Pseudomonadati; phylum Pseudomonadota; class Gammaproteobacteria; order Lysobacterales; family Lysobacteraceae; genus Stenotrophomonas; species Stenotrophomonas sp. DR822. The sequence goes on along the minus strand of NZ_CP081826.1, from coordinate 1,358,415 downwards.
ACGCACGGATCGAATCGATGTCCTCGTCCAGCAGTTCCACCCGCAGCGGCTCGTCGGCGCCCATCGGGTAGACGTCAAGCAGGCCGCCACGCACGGCGAAATCACCCGGGTCCATCACCTGCGGCACGTTGCGGTAGCCGGCGCTTTCGAGGCGACGCTTCTCCGCTTCCAGGTCCAGGCGCTGGCCGACTTCAAGATTGAAGCTGCCGCCGATGACATAGCTGCGGGGAGCCAGCTGCTGCAGCAGGGTCTGCACCGGCACCACCACCAGGCCGCGCTTCAGCGTGGGCAGGCGATGCAGGGCCGACAGGCGCTGCGAAATGATGTCCGGGTGCGGGCTGAAGCGATCGTAGGGCAGCGTCTCCCAGTCCGGGAACGCCACCACCGGCAGGCTCGGGTCGCCTCCCAGCAGGGTATGCAGATCCGCTTCGATCTGGTTGGCACCGTGGTTGTCACGGGCCACCACCAGCAGCGGCGCGTCATGCGTGCGCGCTGCCTGGGCCAGGTACCAGGCCAGGGCAGTGGGCGAGGCGGGGGCGCGCCACCAGGCGCGAAGCTGGCCGGCACGTGGCAGCGGCGGGGCGGGGTATTGAGTACGCGACATGAACCGCGGATTTTAGCAGAAGCCCCCGCCTGGCCCATGATCGTTACGTGACCGGGGTAGCGCCGGGCCATGCCCGGCGAGCGCAGCGGCCGGATCAACATCGCCGGGCAGGGCCCGGCGCTGCCGTCAGTTGTCCAGTTCCAGCACCATCCGCACCAGGCCTTCGGCCCCGTTCGGATGGGGGACCGGCTTGAAGCCCAGCGAGGCGGCCAGCTGCTTCATCGGCTCGTTCTCGGCGGCGACATCGCCATACAGGCGGTCCAGGTACTTGCCGCGGCCCCATTTCACCAGCTTGCGCATCAGCTGGCGGCCCAGGCCCTGGCCGATCAGGAAGCGGCTGATCAGGATCGCGTACTCGGCTTCGCGGGTACCGGGGATGATCGAGGCACGGGCCACCGCGCCGACCACGGCCTCACCGGCCGGCAGCGACTCGGCGGCGACCAGGGTGATCTCGGTCTTCGGGTTGGGATGGGTCAGGCGCTGGGTCGTTTCCGGTGACAGCTCGGTCACCGATTGCAGGAAACGGTCGCGGATTTCTTCCGGCCCGAACAGGCTGAAGGCGGCCTGCAGCGGCGCGCCATCTTCGGGGCGGATGGGGCGGATCAGCAGCTCGTGGCCGCTGGGAGCCTTGAAGATCTCATGCCAGGGCGGCATGCGGTTGCGAGTGGCCATACCGGGTGATTCCTTGGTGGTCCATCGATTGTGTCATCACCGGGGCTGCATTCCGTGAACGAAAGGCTCACGGTCGTACAGCCTCGTGAAGGCCCTTATTCGGCCGTCTTCAGCCAGTCCAGGCGGGTGCTGGCACCGGGCTCGCCCAGATGCTGGCGCAGGGCCGGCAGCGCCGGGCCGACCACACGGTCGAACTGCCAGGGGGCATTGAGCACCAGCATGCCGCTGCCGTTGAGGCGCAGCGGGGAGTCGTCCGGGCGGACCAGGAACTCGATGGTCATCGCCGACTTCACCGGCAGTGCGGTGGCCTTGCGCAGGAAATGCAGGATGGTGCGGCGCTGCTTGATCGGGAACCAGACCGCACAGGTGGCCTGCGGCCAGCGCGCCAGGGTCTCGGCCAGCGCGGCAAGGATCGCCTGGTACTCGGCGTCCTGGGCTTCGTAGGGCGGGTCGATCAGGACCAGGCCGCGGCCGATCTTGGCACCGTTGGCCTTGGGCGGCAGCAGCGAGCGCAGCAGCGCATAGCCGTCACCGGGGTGCACGCCGACGCGGCTGTCATGGGCGAACAGGGTCTTCAGCGAAGCGGCCTCATCCTCCTGCAGCTCGCACACCGCCATGCGGTCCTGCGGGCGCATGGCCTGCGCGCTGAGCAGCGGCGAGCCGGGGTAGGCGATCATCGCGCCGACCGGATTGTCGGCCTGCACCGCCTTGAGGTAGCGCTCGACCACCTCGGGCAGCTTGGGCTGGGCCATCAGCCGCATGACCCCGGATTCGACTTCCAGGGTCTTGCGGCTTTCTTCGCTGGCCAGCAGGTAACGGCCGGCACCGCCGTGGGTGTCGAGCACGAAGAACGGGCTGTCCTTGCGCTTGAAGCTGTCGATCAGGGCCAGCTGCACGATGTGCTTGAGGACATCGGCGTGGTTGCCGGCGTGGAAGGCGTGGCGATAGTTCATGGGCGGCAGTGTACGGGGCAAGGGCCGCAGCGGCTATGCTGCGCGCCATGACAGCCCCTGTTACCCATGTCCTGGTGGTCGAAGACGAAGCGGCCATCGCCGAAACCGTGCTCTATGCGCTGCGCAGCGAAGGCTACGCTGCCAGCCATTGCCTGCTGGGCGGGCAGGCGCTGCAGCAGCTGCAGGCCGGCGATATCGACCTGGTGGTGCTGGATGTCGGCCTGCCGGACCTCAGTGGTTTCGAGGTCTGCCGCCGGCTGCGGGCCCTGCCGGGGCCGGTGGCGGAGGTGCCGGTGATCTTCCTGACCGCCCGCAACGACGAACTCGACCGCGTACTGGGCCTGGAGCTGGGGGCGGACGACTACATGGCCAAGCCGTTCTCGCCGCGCGAGCTGGTGGCGCGGGTACGCGCCCGGCTGCGGCGTGCCACCCCCGCTGCGGTGGCGCCGTCCGTCGAGGACGGCTGGCAGGAACACGGTGCCTTCGCCATCGATCGCGATGGCCGCCGCATCCGCTTCCAGGGCCATGCGCTGGACCTGACCCGCTACGAATATGCGTTGCTGGAGGCGCTGCTGCAGCGCCCCGGCGCGATCCTCAGCCGTGCCCAGTTGATGGACCGTGGCTGGGACAGCGCCGCCGACAGCGCCGACCGCACCGTCGACACCCACGTCAAGACACTGCGCGCCAAGCTGCGTGCGGCCGGCGCCAGCGGTGAGCCGATCCGCACCCATCGCGGCCTCGGCTACGCCCTGGAGGTCTGAGGCGTGCGTCTGGTCCTGAAGCTGTTCCTGGGGTTCTTCCTGATCGTGGGCATCGCCGCGTTCTTCGTGATGCGCGTGTTCGTCAACGAAGTGAAGCCGGGCGTGCGCCAGGCGATGGAATCGACCCTGGTGGATGCGGCCAACGTGCTGGCAGAAATGGCCGCCGCCGACGTCAAGGCCGGCACCATCCGCAATGGCACCTTCACCCGCAACCTGGCCAAGGCCCGGCAGCGCGACCTGAAGGCGATGGTCTGGCGCTTTCCCAAGCGTGCGCTGGACTACCGGGTGACGATCACCGACGCCAAGGGCATCGTGATCTACGATTCGCTGGGCCGCGACGTGGGCCGCGACAATTCGCGCTGGAACGATGTCTATCGCACCCTGCGCGGCGAATACGGTGCGCGCTCCAGCCCGGAAACGCCGGGCGATGACAGCAACACGGTGATGCACGTGGCCGCGCCGGTGTACGACCCGGTCGACGGCAGCACGCTGATCGGTGTGCTCAGCCTGGCCCAGCCCAACCGCAGCATCGATCCGTTCATCGCCGCCAGCCAGCGCGCCATCATCGAGCGCGGTGCGTGGCTGATCGGCCTGTCGGCGCTGGTGGGCGTGCTGGTGACGATGTGGCTGACCAACGGCCTGGGCCAGCTCAGCCGCTATGCGCGTGCGGTCAGCGCCGGTGAACCGGTGCCGCCGCCGAAGCGGCGCAGTGACGAGATCGGCGATCTTGGCCAGGCGCTGGAGACCATGCGGCGCAAGCTGGAAGGCAAAGCGTACGTCGAGCAGTACGTGCAATCGCTGACCCACGAGATGAAAAGCCCGTTGGCGGCGATCCGCGGTGCCGCCGAACTGCTGCAGGAGCCGATGGCCGACGCCGACCGTGCGCATTTCGCACGCAGCATCGTCGACCAGCAGGAACGGCTGACCGAAACCATCGACAAGCTGCTGGCGCTGGCCGAGGTCGAGCAGCACGGCTGGTTGCAGACCCGTGATCCGATCGCCTTGCCGGTGCTGCTGCAGGAAGCCGCGGCGGCGGCGCAGGTGCGCGCGCAGGCCGCAGGTGTCCAGCTGCATATCGAGCAGGTGCCCGACCTGCGCGTGCAGGGCGATGGCTATCTGCTGCGGCAAGCGCTGCACAACCTGATCGACAACGCCATTGCGTTCTCGCCGCCCGGAGCACAGGTGCGACTGGATGCCCAACTGGACGGGCAGGGCGTACGCCTGCAGGTTGCCGACCGTGGCGCGGGCATTCCCGATTACGCACGCGAGCGCGTGTTCGAACGCTTCTATTCGCTGGCCCGGCCCGGCACTGGCCGCCGCAGTTCCGGCCTCGGCCTGCCCTTCGTGCAGGAAGTGGTGCGCCTGCATGACGGCCGCGCCAGCCTGCAGCCGCGCGAAGGCGGCGGCACCGTGGCCAGCCTGTGGCTGCCGCTGGCGATACCGGGCCAGCGTCTGCGGCGCTGACTTCACACCCGCTTCAAATTCGCCACAAACCCTGCTCACGGCAGCCGTCCATCCTGCAGTCCTCTCCAACGAGGACGGACGATGAAATCCCTGAAGATGCTGCTGCGGTTCGCCATTGTCGGCGGCCTGATCCTGCTGCTGCTGATCCCGCTGTTCCTGATCCGCAGCGTCATCACCGAGCGCAGCGCCTATCGCGAAGAGGCCTACTCGCGGGTGGCCGAAAGCCGTGCCGGTACCCAGCGCGTGGTCGGGCCGGTGCGCGTGGTGCCGTGGTCCAAGCGCGAGCAGGTGGAAGTGGTCGATGCGCAGGGCAACAAGAAGACCGAGCTGCAGACCACCCAGGGTTACTGGTTGCAGCCGCCGGCCACCCTGCAGATCAGTGGCGAGCTGCTGCCCAGCCAGCGCTCGGTCGGCCTGTTCAAGGTGCCGGTGTACAGCTGGAATGGCCAGCTCAAGGCGACCTTCAGCGAGGACGACTACCCGGAGCACGATGGCATGACCTATGGCGAGGCCTACATCGCGCTGGGCGTGTCCGATGCGCGTGGCCTGGTTGGTACGCCGAACCTGCGGGTTGATGGACAGCAGGTCAAGCTGCTGCCGGGCGTGGCCGGCGCATCCGCACTGGGCCGTGGGCTGCATGCACCGATCGCCGGCATCGCCCGCACCGGAGGCATCCTGGCCGCCAGCAGCGTGGAACTGGAACTGCAGCTCGATGGCAGCCGCTCGCTGTCGGTGGTGCCGGTGGGCGATGACAACCAGATCGCGCTGCGGTCCAGCTGGCCGCACCCGTCGTTTGCCGGTGCGTTCCTGCCGAACGAGCGGCGTGTGGATGCACAGGGCTTCGATGCACGCTGGGCCGTGTCCTCGCTGGCATCGGACGCACAGCAGCGACTGCGCGAGGGCGATGACCTGGATGCGCAGGCGGTGCAGGTTTCGCTGGTCGACCCGGTCGATACCTATACCCAGGCCGACCGCGCTTCCAAGTACGGCGTGCTGTTCGTGGTGCTGACGTTCGTTGGTTTCATCCTGTTCGAACTGATCAAGTCGCTGCGCATCCATCCGCTGCAGTACCTGATGGTCGGCCTGGCGCTGGCGATCTTCTTCCTGCTGCTGATCAGCCTGTCCGAGCACATCGCCTTCTGGCAGGCCTACCTGGTTTCCGCGCTGGCCTGCATCAGCCTGCAGGCGGTGTACCTGGCCAATGTGCTGGGTCACTGGAAGCGGGGCCTGGGCTTCGCCGCGATGCTGACGGTGCTGTACGGCGCGCTGTATGGGCTGCTGGTCTCGGAAAACAATGCACTGCTGATGGGCTCGCTGCTGCTGTTCGTGATCCTCGCGCTGGCGATGTGGGTGACCCGTCGAGTTGACTGGTACGCCCTGGCCGAACAGAAGTAAGGAGCACGCCATGGGCTGGCGCCAAGGATTGCAGCAACGGGCACGACAGGGCATTCCCGCGCTGTTGGAGGTGGATGCACTGCTGCAGGCCCATGGGGTACTGGCGGCCTTGCCGGGGGCACGGATCGCGCCCGGCCTGGTCCGCTTCCAGCTGGCCGCCGTCACCTGCGAAGGATTGCAGCGGCGCGGGCTGGACTGGTTGCGGGAGGCGCGGCACGGACGCGGCGCGCTCGCCGGCAAGGTGCCCCGTTACCGGCCATGGAAGGCCGGGGCGGGGGCATTGTCGGAGATCGGCATCGATGGGCTGCCGGCAGACTGGCCAGAACATGCGGCGGTGTTTGGATGCAGCAGCATCGACCAGCGGCACTGGCTGCTGCTGTTGCCCGAACGCGCGCAGCTGTGGCTGGGGTGGAAGGGGTGACAGCGGAAGGCCCATCCACGCGTGGCGTGGTTCTACGGGGCCTCTGGTGGGTGCGGACCTTGGTCCGCACCGCTCTTCGGTGGGAAGGCGCCATCCACGCATGGCGTGGATCTACCAGATGCCCATGACCGATGGGACGGGGGCCGGGCGCCGCGGCTGGCTAGACTCGAGCGGATGATGATCGAGCCGAAAGGCAGGGGTGCGGCGTGTTGACGTGGAGCGGGCTGAAGTGGGGCGTGCTGGCAGTAGCGCTGGCGATGGGGGGCAATGCGGTGGCGCAGCAGCGCGAGCCGGTGGACCTGGACATGGTCGGCAAGATCCGCCAGCAGGCGTTCCACAAGTCGCAGGTGATGGATACCTTCAGCTACCTCACCGAACGCATCGGGCCGCGCCTGACCAATTCGCCGGCGATGGGGCGTGCCAACGCCTGGACCCGCGGCAAGTTCAGCGAATGGAAGCTGGACAATGTCCATGACGAAGCCTTCGACGAATTCGGCCGTGGCTGGGAATTCACCTCGGCCAGCGTCGAGATGCTGGGCGATCGCGTGCAGCCACTGCATGCGCTGCCCAAGGCGTGGACGCCGGGCACCAACGGCCCGGTCGAGGGCGACCTGCTGCAGGTGGACATCAAGAAGCCCGAGGACATCGAGAAATATCGCGGCAAGCTGCGTGGAAAGATCCTGCTGCTGGGTGAGGCACGCGAATACAAGCGCGGCACCGACGCCGATTCGCACCGGCACGACGCCACCTCGCTGGAAGGCCTGCAGGAATTCACCCTGCCCAAGGACAAGGACGTGGCCGCCGATCGCGCAAAGCGGGTGAAGGAATACCAGGAGAAGCAGGCGCTGGCGGCGAAGGTCAACGCATTCTTCGTTGAAGAAGGCGCGCTGGCCTCGATCAGCATCAGCAGCTGGGACAACGGCATCATCCGCGTGGCCGGTGGCGGCTCGCGCAAGGCCGGTGAAGCGGTCGGCATTCCCGAACTGGCGATGATCGCCGAGCACTTCAATCCGCTGGTACGCGCGCTGGAAGCCAAGCAGAGCGTGCGCCTGCGCGTGGATGTGGCCGCACGCTTCACCGACGAGGCCGACCAGCCCGGCTACAACACCCTGGCCGAGATCCGTGGCAGCAGCAGGCCGGACGAGGTGGTGATGATCGGCGCGCACCTGGATTCCTGGCACAGCGGCACCGGCGCGGCCGACAACGCCGCCGGCGTGGCGGTGATGATGGAGGCCATGCGCATCCTCAAGGCCAGCGGCGCCAAGCCCAAGCGCACCATCCGGGTTGCGCTGTGGAGTGGCGAGGAACAGGGGCTGATCGGTTCGCAGGCTTACGTGGCCAAGCACTTCGGTCGATTCCCCGAGCCCACCGACCCGGCGCAGAAGGCGCTGCCGGCCTCGCTGCGCGAACCGACCGGTGCCCTGCAGAAGACCCGCGACTACGGCAAGTTCCAGGTCTATTTCAACATGGACAACGGCTCGGGCCGCTTCCGTGGCATCTACGCACAGGAAAACCTGGCGGCGATGCCGATCTTCGAAGCCTGGCTCGCCCCGTTCCATGACGTGGGTGCAACCACCGTGGCCACCCGCAACACCGGCAGCACCGACCACATCAGCTTTGACCGCATCGGCCTGCCGGGCTTCCAGTTCATCCAGGACAAGCTGGACTATTTCAGCAACGTCCACCACAGCCACCTGGACACCTGGGACCACGCCGAACCGGAAGACCTGAAGCAGGCTGCCGCCATCGTTGCCTCCTTCGCCTACCACGCTGCCATGCGCGAGCAGCCGTTCCCGCGCAAGCCCGAGCCCTGAAGAAGGGACGGAGGGGATCAAGTCGTGTTTCCCCTCCGCTGCATCGGCGTTCTCCCGGGAGCGCGGCAATAGTGACTTGCCCCCCTCCGTCCCCTTTTTCCGCAGGGGGCGGAGGGCTGGTAAAATCGGGGGATACCCGTTCCTCGAGCCCTCCATGACCTGCCGCACCCGCTTCGCCCCCAGTCCCACCGGCTACCTGCATATCGGTGGCGCCCGCACCGCGCTGTACTGCTGGCTGGAGGCCCGCCATCGTGGCGGCGAGTTCGTGCTGCGCATCGAGGACACCGACCGTGAACGCAGCACCCAGGGTGCGATCGATGCGATCCTGGAGGCGATGGAGTGGCTGGGCCTGGACTACGACGAAGGCCCGTTCTACCAGACCGAGCGCGTCGCCCGGTACAAGGAAGTGGCCGAGCAGCTGATCGCCGACGGCAAGGCGTACTACGCCTACGAGACCCGCGAAGAGCTGGACGCCATGCGCGAGGCCGCGATGGCCAGGCAGGAAAAGCCGCGCTACAACGGCGCTGCCCGCGAGCAGGGCCTGCCGTACAGGGACGACCCGAACCGCGTCATCCGCTTCAAGAACCCGCTTGAAGGCACGGTGGTGTTCGATGATCTCATCAAGGGCCGCATCGAGATCGCCAACAGCGAGCTGGATGACATGGTCATCTTCCGTCCAGACGGCTACCCCACCTACAACTTCGCGGTGGTGGTGGACGACTGGGACATGAAGATCTCCGAAGTCATCCGTGGCGACGACCACATCAACAACACCCCGCGCCAGATCAACCTGTACGAAGGCATCGGCGCACCGGTGCCGAAGTTCGGCCACATGCCGATGATCCTGGACGAGCAGGGCGCCAAGCTGTCCAAGCGCACCGGCGCGGCCGACGTGATGCAGTACAAGGACGCCGGCTACCTGCCTGATGCGCTGCTGAGCTACCTGGCCCGGCTGGGCTGGTCGCACGGTGACCAGGAACTGTTCAGCCGCCAGGAACTGATCGACCTGTTCGATGTGAAGGACTGCAATTCCAAGGCCTCGCGCCTGGACATGGCCAAGCTGGGCTGGGTCAACCAGCACTTCCTGAAGACCGAGGAGCCGGCCGCGATCGTGCCGCACCTGGTCTACCAGCTGCAGAAGCTGGGCCTGGACGTGGCCGCTGGCCCGGCGCCGGTGGACGTGGTGATCGCCCTGCGCGAGCGCGTGCAGACCCTGAAGGAAATGGCCGAGAAGGCCGTGGTCTGGTACCAGCCGCTGAACGAATACGATGAAGCGGCCGTGGCCAAGCACTTCAAGGCCGGTGCGGAACTGCCGCTGGGCAAGGCCCGCGAGCTGCTGGCAGCCCTGCCGGAGTGGACCGCCGAGGCCGTTGGCGTGGCCCTGCACGATGCCGCCGCCGCGCTGGAAATGGGCATGGGCAAGGTCGCCCAGCCGCTGCGCGTGGCCATCACCGGCACCCAGGTCAGCCCTGACATTTCCCATACCGTGTACCTGGCCGGCCGCGAGCAGGCCTTGAAACGCATCGATGTGGCCATCACCAAGGTAGCAACGGCCTGAGCCCTGCGGCCCACGCCCGAACTGGAGAACGCGCATGTCCGCCAAAACCGCCTGTACGGCCCCGCACCACCATGTCCACGACGCGTCGGATTTCGTGGCGGTGGTCGAGCGTGTCTCGCGCGAGCGCGGGCTGCGCCTGACCCCCATCCGCGCCAACGTGCTCAAGCTGATCGCCGAGGCCGGCAAGCCGGTCAAGGCCTACGAGCTGCTGGAGTGGGTGCGCAACGGCAAGGGTGTGGGCGCTGACGCCCCGCCCACCGTGTACCGCGCGCTCGACTTCCTCATGGCCAATGGCTTCGTGCACAAGCTGGAATCGGTCAATGCCTTCGTGGCCTGCCACCACCCCAGCAGTGCGGCCCATTCGGTGCCGTTCCTGATCTGCAACAGCTGCCACAGCGCGGTGGAACTGGAAGACCGCGAGATCGTGACCCAGCTGGAAAAGCGGGCCAAGGAGCTCGGCTTCCAACCGCAGGCACAGACATTGGAAGTACACGGACTCTGCGCCCGTTGCGCAGGTTGATGCGAGGGTAGTGCCGGCCGCTGGCCGGCTTCCTCGGGATCTGACCCCATTTCATAACAATGCAGCCGAGCATGGAGCACGGCTCGACTCCACCGGGCCGGCGCCCTAGTCCATCGGCTTGGACGCGGTATCCACCCGCACGATCACCGACATGCCCGGCCGCAACCGCGCCGCCAGTTCCTGGTTCCCGTTGATCGAGATCCGCACCGGCAGCCGCTGCACCACCTTGGTGAAATTGCCGCTGGCGTTGTCCGGGCGCAGCACGCTGAACTCCGATCCGGTGGCCGGCGCGATCTGCTCCACGCGTCCGCGCAGCACCTGGCCCTGGAACGCATCCACCGAGAACGAGGCGGGCTGCCCGATCTTCATCTGCCAGGTCTGGCCTTCCTTGTAGTTGGCCACCACCCACAATGCGTCGGGCACCAGGAACAGCAGCTGCGAACCGGCGGCTACGTACTGTCCCACGCGCACGCTGGCTTCGCTGATCTGCCCATCGCGCGGCGCATGGATCACCGTATTGGCCAGGTCGATGCGGGCCAGCTCAAGCTGTGCCTGCGCGCTTTCCACCTGCGCTTCCAGGCTCTTGCGCGAGACCTGGGTCGAGACCAGGGTTTCTTCGGCGATGCGGATCTGCGCCTGCGACTGCTGCACGCTGGCCTGCGCCGAGGCCTGGCTGGTGCGGAACTTGTCGCGGTCGTTGATGGACACCAGCTGCTGCGCCGCCAGTTCCTCGTAGCGCTTTGCCTCGTTGCGCGAGCGCTGCAGCTCGGCCTGGCCGGCCGACAGCGTGGCCCGCGCCGCAGCAATCTGCGCGCGGTTCTGCGCCTGCGACTGGTCCGAATTGGCCAGGGCCGCGCGCGCGCTGTCCAGCGTGGCCTGCGCCTGCGCCACCCGCTGCGCGTAGATGCGGTCGTCGATGCGCAGCAGCGGCTCGCCCTGCTTCACGTGCTGGAAGTCCTTCACCAGCACGTCGGTCACATAGCCGTTCACCTGCGGCGCCATCACCGTGATCTGACCGCGCACGTAGGCGTTGTCGGTCACCATCACGCTGCTGGTGAACGGCCACAGGTGCCAGGCGCGCAGGATCAGCGCGATGCCCAGCAGGGCCACCACCACCATCACCACCACGCTGCGCGAACTCGGCTTGAGGTACTTCGGCGCGGCGGCGGGCGCGGCCGGCGTCGCCGCCGGTGCCGCGTCGGTGGGTGGCGGCGGGGTGACGTTCTCGGCAGCGTCGGTGTCGTCTGGACGGGGCGGGACGGGAGGCATGACGGTGGACTCAGCGCGGTGCCGCGGTCGCAGCCGCAGCGGGGGAGGAAGGATGGCGCCTGCGCCACTGTTTGCGTACCGCGGTACGCAGCGACAGCAGCAGCAACCAGCACAGGAAACCGATTGCCAGCCAGCCGCTCAGGGTGAACACATCGTTGAAGCCTCGCACGTTGGCTTCGCGGCGGGTGGTCTGCGCCAGCTGCGCGCTGCCCTGGGCACTGCGCAGCACCGGGTCGGTGATCTGCGCTGCGTACAGCTGTTGCTGGATGCGCAGGCGCTGTGCCACCACCGGGTCGGCTGGATCGAGCTGGCTGGTCAGCGCGCTGGAATACAGCTGCTCGCGATGCAGCTGGAATGTTCCCAGCACGGCCGAGCCGGCCAGTCCGCCCAGCGTCTGCGTGATCGACAATGTCACCAGGAAGGTGATCATGTGGTCCACGCCTTGTTTCAACGCGGCGGAAATGCCGAGCATGATCAGCGGGCCCATGAACATGCCGGCGCCCACCGACGCCAGGAACTGGCTGATGTAGAAGTCGTGCGGGCGATCCAGGCTGGTGCGGTGCTGGTCGAAGAACGCGGCGGCACCCAGCAGCAGGATCGCCATCAGCAACTGCGCAATCAGGCGCTTCGGGCCGAAGGTCAGTGACGCACCGGCGATGCCGGTGACCACGCCGGCCAGGATCACCACGAACAGCGGCCGCATCTGGTCCGGTCCCATGCCCAGCGTGCGCATCAGGTTGACCACGCCGTAGGACTGTTCAGTGGTCAGGAAGCGGATCAGGAAGGCGCCGACGATGAAGTGCATCACCGGCAGGGTCGACAGCCAACGGATCTGCAGCAGCGGGTTGCGCCGGTAGTGTTCGATGATCAGTGCGGTGGTGGTCAGCACGATGGAGGCGATCAGCGCCCAGCCCAGCCACGGCGTGTTCAACCACCAGCGCGTGTAGCCCTGGGCCAGCACCACCACCAGCAGGGCGACGGCAGGCGCGAGCAGGGCGAAGGTGAGGAAATCCAGCGGTTCGAAGGCCTTGACCTGGATGCCCGGCGGCAGCTTCAGCACGACCACGGCGGCAAACGCGCACAGCGCCAGTCCTGCTTCGAACGAATACAGCTGGTGCCACTGGCCGGTATCGACCAGGCCGGGCGAGACGATCCAGGCAATCGGCACCGCCAGCTGCGACAGGCCAACGCCGATCACCAGCAGGTTGCCGGTGAATCGCCGTGGCAGCGCCTGCAGCATGTACAGCGTCCCCAGCGTCGAACAGGCCGCGCCGGCGAAACCGCTGGCGGCGCGGGTCAGCATGGTGGTCTCGAAACTGCCGACGAACAGGTGCAGCACCGCCAGCGCCGCATACAGCCCCAGGCCGATCTCGGCAAACAGGCGGATGCCGTACTGCTGGCGGAACTTGAAGGCCAGCAGGTTGGCGGTCACGTTGACCATGGCGTAGGCAGCCACCAGCCAGCTGCCCTGGGTGGGGGTGAGCGCCAGTTGCCCCTGCAGGAAGGGCAGGTTGGCCGTTACCAGCGCATTGCCGAGGCCACCGGTGATGGCCACCAGCAGCGACACCAGTGCATAGGCTGCACGCCGGTAAGGCGGGTGCCAAGGCATCGATGCCGAACCGGGCATGGTCGGCTTCTCGTGCTCCTCCCAATCCGGAACCGGCTTGAGGTACGGCTGCACCATCAGCGTTCCCCGCTGGCTGCTCCCTGGAGTCCCCCGCGCAGCAGCTGCAGGGCACGCCCGGCGAGCTGGGCGCGCTCATCGCGGGTCTTGCCGCGCAGGGCCGCGCCCAGCATGCCCGAGATCAGTGAAATATCCGTCTTCTCCAGGTCGGGCCGGCACAGCCCAGCAGCCTTGGCGCGGGCGATGGGGGCTTCCAGCAGGTCGCGCACGGTCTCGCGTGCGGTGCGCATGGCCGGCACGTCCGAATCGACCGCGCGCCAGTAGTCGGCCAGAGCCGGCGAATCGACGATGCGCTGGGCCATGCCTTCGAACACCTCGAACAGGGCGTCGTCGCGGTCGCCAAGCTGCTCGACCTGGCGGCGGATGCGGTCGACCGTGCGCTGCAGCAGCGCCTGGATCAGCGCGGTGCGGTCAGGGAAATTGCGATACAGGGTGGCGCGGCCGACTTCGGCACGCTCGACCACCAGGTCCAGCGGCGCGGTGACGCCGTGTTGGCCGAACACATGGTCGGCAGCATCGAGGATGAGGGCTCGGCGGGCAGCGGCATCGGCACGTTGGGTGGTCATGGCTTCATTTTCGGACACAAATGTCCGGATGGCGAGAGACAGATGGCGACGGGATTGTCCGCTTGTTGTCGTACGCACATCTTTGTGACGGATGCGTGATGATCGATCGAGGTCATCAAAAAAGACGGGGGGCCAACCTGGCCCCCCGGGAGAGAACGACAGCGTGCTGCCGTCAAAGTCAGTAGATCCACACCACGAGCGGATGCACTTCAGTAGATCCACGCCCTGCGTGGATGCACGTCAGTAGATCCACGCCATGCGTGGATGCCTCATCAGAAGAACGCGCGGATCCCGAAGGCGACACCACGACCCGGCAGCGGCGAGTAATCCTTCAGCAGCGAGGTATGCGGACGCACTTCGCGGTTGGTCAGGTTGCTGCCATCCAGGAACAACTCGTAGCTGTTGCTGTCGCTGCGGTCCCAGCGGTAGGCCAGGTGCGCATCGACCAGGGTGTAGCCGTTGCTCGGCTCCTCGTTCTGCGCAACGTCCTTCTGCCGGCTGTAACGCACCGCGCCCACCGAGGCACGCCAGCCATCCTTCGCCCAGCGCAGGTCGGCGCCGACACGGGCCGGGGCGATGCGCGGCAGGTAACCGGTGTTGGCCAGTTCCACGCTGTAGTTGTGGTTGTGGTCACCGTGCGGCACGGCGATGTCCAGGGTGCGGCTGCCGTTGCCGTCCAGCTTGGCCTGCACGTAGTCGCCGAACACGCGCAGGTCCCAATCGCCGGCGCCGCCTTCGAACAGGTGCACCAGCGCTTCGGCTTCGGCGCCCTTGAACACCGCGTCCTGCTGGGTCCAGGTGCGCACCGGCAGGCTCTCGGTGATGCCGGTGTCGGCCAGGTAGATGAAGTCCTTGAACCTGGTCTGGTAGATCGCGGCGGAGAAGTCCAGGCGCTCGCTGTGGGTGTGGATGCCCAGTTCGATGCGTTGGCCGCGCTCGGTCTTCAGGTTGGCATCACCGATTTCCAGCGAACGGGTGGCGATGTGCGCACCGGCGGCGTACAGCTCCTCGTTGGTCGGTGCACGCTCGGAGCTGTCCACGCCGATGCGCAGGTCGACCGCATCGTTGAGCTTCCAGATGCCGGCGGCAGACAGGTTGGTGGCGTCGAACTTGCGGCGGCGGTAGTCGCCGGTCGGGTCCAGCTTGACCTGGTCGTGGCGACCGCCCAGTTCCAGCTTGAACGGGCCGAACTGCTTTTCCTGAAGAACGAACAGGCCGATGTTCTTGGTTCCGGTATCGGGCACGAACGCTTCTTCGCCCTTGGCGCCGAAATCGCTGTTGCCGAACTGCAGGCCGAAGGCGCCGTCCCAGCCGCCGATCTGCTGCTGCACCGCTTCCAGGCGGCCTTCGATGCCGCGGTTGGTGAAGCGGGTGGACGGCGTGCCGGCTTCCAGCTCCACGTGTTCGTAGTCGGTGTAGGCCACGCGCGCGTTGACGTTCTTCAGGAACGATGCCGGGTTGTAGATGCCGGCCTTGGTCTCGAAACGGTTCTGCACCATGTCGATGCGCACGTCGTGCTCTTCACCTTCCTCCTCCTCGCCATGGTCGTGGTCGTGATCATGGTCGTGGCCATCGCCGTCGGCATGCACGTGGGCGCCGTTGGGGATGCCGTAGTTGGTGCGGTAGGTGCTGGCCGAGGCGCCGAAGTAGCCGCCTTCGCCCAGCCAGGTGGCGCCGACGCCACCGGCGCGGGTGCGGATGGAACTGTTGTCCAGGCGGCCGCGACGCGGCTCTTCGCCTTCCTCGCCCGCGTGGTCGTGGTCATCGTGGTGGTCTTCCAGGCCGTCGATCACCGCGTAGCCGGGAATGCGGAAATCATCGCCATTGCGCACCAGGCCATCCACGTGCAGCACGACATTGCCGCTTACGCCGTCCAGGCGGAACATGCCGCTGCGTTCGTCGTTGACCGAATTGCCACGCAGCTCGGCACGGCCGCTGAGCGGACGATCCGGCAGTTCGCGCGCAATGCGCCCATCGACCACGTTCACCGCACCGCCGATCGCGCCGCTGCCGAACAGCAGGGTAGCCGGGCCTTTCAGTACTTCGATCTGGTCGGCCAGGAACGGCTCGATGCTGGTGGCATGGTCGGCGCTGACGGTGGAGGCGTCCATGTTGCCCATGCCGTTGGACAGCACGGCCACGCGCGGACCTTCCTGGCCACGGATGATCGGGCGGCCGACGCCGGGGCCGAAGAAGGTGCTCTGCACTCCGGGCAGCTTGGCGACGGTGTCACCGAGGGTGCCGGCCTTCTGCTCATCGAGGCGCTCACCGGACAGCACTTCGACCGGGCGCGCCAGCGATTCGGCATCACCCTGCAGCGGCGATGCCGTGACCTGCACCGAGGACAGCTCGGTCAGGTGGCGGTCACGATGCGAATCATCGTCGGAGGCCGCAAAGGCGACGGAGGGCAGCAGCGCAGCAAGCGCCAAGGCCAGGGAATGCGGCTTGAGGCGAGGGTGACGGGTGGGCATGGGCGGTCCTTTGTTACATTGTATCAATCGGGTGGCGCACGAATCCCGTCGGCGGGACAGGGGGAGGGGAACCGTGCGGGTCGGGAAACGATGTTATATTATTCCATAACGATTCGTCGCCCTGCTGGAAGTCATGCCTTTGCCCTCACGCCTGCGCCACCTGCTCGATCGCTTCGGCGCCACCGGTTCGATGCTTTGCGCGGTGCACTGCGCGGTCATTCCACTGTTGTTGGCAGCGGCCCCGTCGCTTGGCCTGTCCTTCTGGCTCAGCGATGGCGTGGAGAAGGCGCTGGTGGTGTTCGTGACCCTGCTGGGCTTGTTCAGCCTGGTCTGGGGCTATCGGCGGCATGGGGCGCTGCGTGCGCTGGCGTTCCTGATTCCCGGCCTGGTCGCGTTGTGGGCCGGCGTGCTGTACGACCCGCTGCACCACAACGCGGTGCCGCATGCGGTGGTGATGACCCTGGGCGGCCTGCTGGTCGGCATCGCGCACCTGGTCAACCTGCGCCTGAACCACGGCCACGTGCATGACGCCAGCTGCGCGCACTAGGCGCTCCGTGGTAGGCTTTCCGATCGTGCGCGGGGGCGCCCAGCAAGGCGGCCCCGCCGAACCCGTGTCAGTACGGGGTAACCAGATTTCACATTTGAGGAGTTGAAGACATGGGTAAGGGTGACCGCAAGACCGCCAAGGGCAAGCGCTACAACGCCAGCTACGGCAACGCCCGTTCGCACACCGCGAGCAAGGTCGCCGTAGGCGCCGCCGCCCCGGTTGCCAAGAAGACCGTGGCCAAGGCTCCGGCGAAGAAGGCTGTGGCCAAGAAGGCAGTGGCCAAGGTCGGCTGATCCGCCGACCGACCGGTCCAAAGAAAAACGCGGCGCTCGGCGCCGCGTTTTTTTTTGACCATGGCCAGGGCATGGCGCCACGATCAGCGCAGGGTTTTCTGCAGCGTCTGCGCGTTGCCATCGTTGGCCGCTTCCGGCACCTGCAGCAGGTGTGCCAGCAGCGGGTAGACGTCGACATTGTCGAAACCGTCGATCACCAGGCCTTGCCGGAATGAAGGGCCACGGGCGACGAACACCGCGCGCATCGACGGCAACGCGTTGTCGTAGCCATGTGAGCCGCGATCGGCGTGCTCGCGCTTGGCGATCTTCTCGCGCGTCAGCGCGTCCCAGCCTTCATCCATCTGGCAGACGATGGCCGGCACGCGCGGATGGGTGCCGTAATGCCAGCGGGCCGGCAGATTCTCCTTCTTCCAGCATTCGTAGTGTGCGTGGCGACCGAGCAGGGCACGCTCGGCCTCTGCTTCGCGTCCCACCACCGGCGCGAAGCCGACCGACTGGCCTGCGCTGACGTTGCGCGCGATGGCAGGGTCAACCATCGATTCGAGGGCGATCACCTGGCCCTCCGGTACCGACGCCATGCCGTGATCGGAGACCACGATCACGTTGGTGCTGTCGGCCAGGGCGTGCTGCTGCAGGCCATCGAGCACCTGGCCGATGATCCGGTCGGCATGCACGATGGCCTCGGTGTACTGCCTGGATTCGGGGCCAAAGTTGTGGCCGGCCTTGTCCACGTGCTCCATGTACAGCGTGGTCAGGCGCGGCGCATCGGCATCGGTCTGCGACAGCCAGTCGAGCACCGTCTGCGCACGCTGCTCCAGCGGTTCCTTGGCATCGTAAATGCGCCACTGGCTGGGCCGTGTGCCCTGGATCTCGGCTTCGCTGCCCGGCCATGAGGTGGTGGCGGTGCGTACACCGACCTTCTCGGCACCGACCCAGATCGGTTCGCCGCCCCACCATCCGCTGGTGGTCACCGCAGTGCGGTCGTGCAGCGCGAAGCGACCGAGCGCGGCATCGTCCATGCTGTTGTTGATGATGCCGTGGTGGTCCGGACGCAGGCCGGTGACCAGTGTGTAGTGGTTGGGGAAGGTGAGCGAGGGATAGGAGGGCGTCATCCAGCGCGCACGCACACCACCGTCGATGATCCGCTGAAGGTTCGGGGTGAGGCCGCGATCCAGAGCATCAGCGCGCAGGCCGTCGATGGAGATCAGCAGCAGCTTCGGCGGGCTGGCGGGCGGCGTATTCGCCTCCGCGGCAGGCGCAGCGATGGTTGTCGAAGGCGAAGGCGTGGTGGTGCATGCGGCCAGGGGCAGCAGCAGCGCCAGCGTGCAGGTCAGGCGTACGGAAGTCATCCGGCCATGATAATCCGCAGCAATGACGTACCCAAGACACGCCATCGCGCCTGTGGCGCGCTGGCGTGTCCACGCATTTCACCTTCCCCGCGCCTTTGGCGCGCCCCTTTGAACACGCCATCCCGCCGTTGGCGTGCTGGCGTGTCCGCGCATTTCACCTTATCCCCGCGCCTTTGGCGCGCCCCCTTGAACAACAAGGGGGCTCTTCTCCAGACAGATTACGGATGCTTCCATCCACGCATGGCGTGGATCTACCGGAACGAATCAAAACGTAACCGGGAACCCGCCGACCCACGGATAGCCCGCTTTGGACGTTGATGTCGACGTTGATGTTGCTCTGGCTTGTAGCGGGTGCAGGGCGCAGCCCTGCCTCCAACCCTCATGCAAACAGCGGTGCCTGTCGCTGCTCCAGCCGCAACAACGCTGCCTTGGTTTCCAGGCCACCACCGAAGCCGGTCAACGTACCGTTGCTGCCGATCACGCGATGGCACGGCAGCACGATCGGCAACGGATTGCGGCCGTTGGCCGCGCCGACCGCACGGGTCGCCGTCGGCTGGCCCAACTGCTGCGCCAGCTGCAGGTAGCTCCAGGTCTGGCCGAAGGGAATCAACGCCAGCGCATCCCAGACGCGCAGCTGGAACGGCGTGCCATGCGGTGCCAGCACCAGGTCGAAACCGCTGCGCTCACCGTGCAGGTACTGCAGCAACTGTTCGCGCGCCTCCGGCAATGCGCCGGGCGCGTAATGCCAGTGCTCGCGACCGCGCGCAGGATGGCGGTTTTCCGGGAACAGGACGTGGGCCAGGCCATTCTCATCCCCGGCGATGGTCAGTTCACCGATCGGTGTATCGAAGCGATCGAACAACAGGTTCATGAGGGTTCTCCAACGAACGTGCCGGACAGGTGCCACAGATGCAGCACGGCATAGGCGCGCCACGGGCGCCATGATTGCGAACGGGCCTCGGTGGCACGTTCGCTGAGGCGCTGGCCCTGTGCGTGGCCCAGCACCTGCTGCAGCACCAGGTCACCGGCGGGGAAGGCATCAGGCTGGCCCAGCCCGCGCAGGGCAATGTACTGCGCCGTCCACGGGCCGATGCCGGGCAGGGCCACGCAGCGGGCGACGAATTCCTCCAGTGCCTGCCCCGGCCCGAAGTCCAGCTGGCCGCTGGCGCAGGCTGCGGCGAGGGCGCGCACGGTGGCGGCGCGGCTGCGTGGCAGGCCGATCGATTCCAGCGGCGCGTCGGCCAGTGCGTCCGGCGCTGGAAACTGACGGTCGAATTCGGACGGCATGCCGGGCAGGTGCGCACCGTAGGCATCGACCAGCCGACGCGCGAACGTGGTGGCCGCGGCCACGCTGACCTGCTGGCCCAGTACCGCGCGCACGCCCACCTCGAAGCCGTCCCATCCGCCTGGCACGCGCAGGCCGGGGCGCTCGGCGATGCCGCGCGCCAACAGCGGTTCGTCGCCCAGCGCTGCGTGCACCTGCTGCAGGTCGGCGTCCAGGTCGAACACGCGGCGCACGCGGCGCACGATGTCCGGAATCAGGCGTGGGTCGACCGCGCCCAGTTGCAGGCGCAGCTCGGGCCGCTTCGGGTCGGCGGTGACGCGCAGCAGGGCGGGGCGCTCGGCTGTGCCCAACACGCGCTGGTAACTGTCTTCCCCGATCAGTTCGATGCCGGGCAGGCTGCGCTTGCGCAGGAAGGCCAGCATGCGGGGGAAATCCAGCGGCGGTCGATAGCCCAGGCGCAGCACCAGCCCGCCATCGTCGGCGGCCAGGGGATGGTGTTGGCGGCGCAGTACGGTAGGCGCCATGCCGCAGCCCTGCAGGAATGCCGTATTGAAGCGGCGCAGGCTGTTGTAACCAGCGGCCAGTGCCACGTCGGTCACCGGCAGCGTGGTTTCGGTCAGCAGCTGCTTGGCCAGCAGCAGGCGATGGGTTGCGTGGATCTGCCCTGGCGTTGCGCCCAGCCGTTCGACGAACAGGCGTTGCAGCTGGCGTGCGCTGAGGCCGATCTTTCCTGCCAGCTCGGCCACCGGCTGGTCCTGCAGGAAGCCGGCATGGATCAGCGCCAGGGCACGCTGCACGGCCTGTCCGGCCAGCGCCTGTTGTGCCAGCGGGGCCAGCTCGGGGCGACAGCGCAGGCAGGGGCGATAGCCGGCGGACGCAGCGGCCGCTGCCGTGGGGAAATAGGTGATGTTGCGTGGCTTCGGTGGCGGCGCCGGGCACACCGGCCGGCAGTAGATGCCGGTGCTGCGCACGGCGGTGAAGAATACGCCGTCGAAGCGTGCATCACGGGCCAGGCGGGCGCGATCGCAGGCGGCAGTGTCGAGGGCGAGTGCGGTATCCATGGCGCCAGTCTAGGCGCCTGCGGGCGGTAGTACTCGCCATATTCGGACATGGATGCTGGAGGGGCCTGGCCGGGCTGCGCCCGGCACCCGCAGAGGCCTTCAAGCCAGGGCAGCAGCAAGGGCAACAGCAACAGCAACAGCAACAGCGGGCTAGCCGTGGGATGGCGGGGTGGGTCCGGTTGCAGGGGACGCTGCAAGTACGTCCCTGTAAGCTTGGCCGCGGCATCCATGCCGCGGACACCCCTGCAACCGGACCCACCCCGCCTTCGACAGGTTCCCGCTGCTGTTGGTGGGTGTCGACCTTGGTCGACATGGTGGATCCACGCAATGTTGTGTGGGATGTCGGATGTCGCTGGGACAGGAAATGACAGGATCAGAGGGTCAGAACAGGTTCAGTGGCGGGCGCTGAATGCGCGTCGTGGACGGGTAGACTGTGGTTCTTGCCTGTCTGAATCCGGTTGCCCGATGTCCGCCAAACTCCGCTGGTTGCCCCTGTTGTGCCTGGCCCTGGCGGGCTGCAGCCAGTTGGAGAACCCGGGCAACGTCACCGCTGCCGACAAAGCCACGCGGGCTCCGGCCAGCGATGGCGAAAACATGGTGTCGATCAATGCCGCCGATGCGCCGCCACCGCCGGCACAGGCGCGCAGCCGGGCTGATCGGCCCTGGCCGCAGGCGCAGCTGGAAAACGGCAAGGCCTGGGTCAGCTGCACCACCGATTACGCCGGCGACGGCGGTGATGGTGTTGAGCTGGAAGGCCTGCAGCGCGAACAGCTGAAGCAGGCGCTGGCGCCATGCGCCGAGCGTGGCCTGCTGCGCGTGCGCTACAACGGCAAGATCAACCCCGGGTTTGCCGAGATGATGTGGCGGCTGGCCGTGGTCGCCGACGAGCTGCAGATCCACAAGCGCATCCTGGATCTGGATTCCAGCGGTGGCCAGGTGGAATCGGCCATCGTTGCCGGCGACAGCATCGGCGAATCCGGCTGGACCATCTGGGTGCGCGAGGGCTCGATCTGCCACAGCGCCTGCGTGTTCGTGCTGGCTGCCGGCGACAACCGGTTGTTGACCGGCAAGGTCGGCATCCACCGCATGATGCGCATCAGTTCCAAGGCCACTTCGCGCGCAGAGCTCAACCGGGAGCTGCACGAGGTCTATGACAACGTGAAGGACTACCTGCAGCGCAATGGTGTGGCGGTGGGTGTGGCCGACCTGATGATGACCGTGCCCAACCGCAGCCTGCGCCTGCTGACGGCCGAAGAGCTTCGCCAGTACGGCCTGGACGGGACCAACGCCGTGCAGGACGACCTGGAGCGGATCAAGCAGATGCGTGCTTGCGGCGACGACTTCGTGCAGCGCAAGGATGCGTTCCTGGTGGCGTTCGACCAGCAGTGCAAGCGCGACGGTGCCGACATGGAATCGATCAACAGCTGTGGCCAGTCGCTGAAGCAGCGCTTCGGCTTCCCCGACCCGGTGTGCCCGGAGGAAAGCCCGCTGTCGGAGATCGACGTGGCTACGCTGCCCCCGGCACCGCCGGAGCAGCCGCCGGTGGCCGAGCAGCTGCCCGCGGCATCGGCGGCACCGGGGGCGCAGGCCGAGGCGGGTGCGGTGGAAGGCAGCGTCCAGGCGCGCTGACGGTCCACTCACTGCGCTGGCGTAGACTGCGGTTCTTTCCATCGATCCGGCGGTGTCCATGAAGCGCGTGCTCCTGCTGCTGTCCCTGTTGCCCCTGGCTGCACTGGCGCAAACGCCGGCGCCGGCCACGCCCGCACCGGCCCCGGCTCGCCCCGCGCCGAGCGCACCGACGGCCGCGAAGCCGGCGACCGCTGCCACGCCGGTGCTGAGCCCGGCCCAGCAGGCGCAGGTGCAGAAACAGGACGCGGAAATGGGCAGTGCCGCATTGAAGGCCGCGCAACTGGTCGACGCCAATCGGGCCGGTGAGTTGTGGGACGGCGCCTCGGCGGTTGCCCGCCGCGCAGTGCCCAAGGCGGCCTTCGTCAGCCAGCTTGCGGCAGACCGCACGCGTCTTGGCGCGCTGGCCGGGCGTGGCCAGCCGACCATCACCCGCGTGAAATACGCTGCAGGTGCTGCCGTGCCCGAGGGCCTGTACATCAACGTCAGCTTCCCGACCCGTTTCGCCAACAGCGCGCAGCCGGTACGCGAGCTGGTGTCGTTCCGCTTCGACGAAGACCAGACCTGGCGCCTGGCCGGCTACAGCCTGCGCGCATCCAGCCCCTGACGGAGATCGACGATGGCCACCGAACTGACGATGCTGGCGTGGGCGATGCTGCTGGGTTTCGTCTACATCTTTGCCGCCTCCACCGTGGTCACCCGCGAGCGCGGGATGAAATGGAACGCCTCCGCACGTGACGACTCGTCCAAGCCGCTGAGTCCCCTGGCTGGACGACTGCAGCGGGCGCAATCCAACTTCTTCGAGACCTTCCCGTTCTTCGCCGCCGCTGCGATTGCGGTGGTGCTGGCAGGGCGTGGCAGCGACACCACCGCGCTGGCGGCGCAGGTCTACTTCTGGGCACGTGTTGTCTACCTGCCGCTGTACGCAGCCGGCGTGCCCTATGTGCGCAGCCTGGTCTGGCTGGTGTCGATCGTGGCGATCCTGGCGATGGTGTTCGCGCTGCTGTGACGCGCAGCTGATCCAGATCAAGGCCGGTCAGGCACGCAGCGCTATGCTGGCCGCGACTGGATCAACGGCAGGAGGCGCGCATGCGCAGGATGGACGTGGTGGTGGTCGGCGCCGGACCGGCCGGGCTGTGCTTTGCGCGCGCGCTGGCCAGCACCGGCCTGCAGGTGGGGCTGGTCGAGGCACAGCCGCGCCAGGCCCTGGCCGAGGCGGCCTTCGACGGCCGCGAAATCGCCTTGACCCATGCCTCGCGGCAGAGCCTGGAACAGCTTGGCCTGTGGCAACGCCTGCCCGAGACCGAGATTGCCGAG
Source organism: Stenotrophomonas sp. DR822 (assembly GCF_019793815.1). Classification (NCBI taxonomy): domain Bacteria; kingdom Pseudomonadati; phylum Pseudomonadota; class Gammaproteobacteria; order Lysobacterales; family Lysobacteraceae; genus Stenotrophomonas; species Stenotrophomonas sp. DR822. Next base: position 1,334,785 of record NZ_CP081826.1, on the reverse strand, counting down.
CTGCGCGACGCGCGGGTGCTGAACGGCGGGTCGCCGTTCGCGCTGACCTTCGCCAGCAGCCAGGTCGATGGCCAGCCGTTGGGCTGGCTGGTGCCCAACCATCTGATCCGCCGGGCGGCCTGGCAGGCGGTGCAGGGCCAGGATGGGCTGGACCTGTTCGATGGCCGCAAGGTGCAGGCGGTACGCGCCGACAGCCAGGGTCACGTGGTGCGCCTGGACGATGGCAGCGAGCTGCATGCGCAGCTGCTGGTATGTGCCGACAGTCGCTTCTCCGGCACCCGCCGCATGCTCGGCATCGGTGCGCAGATGCGTGACTTCGGCAAATCGATGCTGGTCTGCAGGATGCAGGTCGAGCGCGATCACCACCACACAGCGTGGGAGTGGTTCGGCTATGGCCGCACGATGGCGCTGCTGCCGCTCAACGAAGGCCAGGCATCGGCGGTGATCACCCTGCCGCCGCGGCAGATCGAAGCGCTGCTGGCGATGGATGAGGTCGCGTTCGGGGAGGCCATCAGCGGCTTCTTCGAACACCGCCTGGGACGCATGCAGCCGGTGGCCACGCCACAGGCCTATCCCTTGGTCGGGGTGTATGCGCACCGCTTTGTCGGCGAACGTTCGGCACTGATCGGTGATGCCGCAGTGGGCATGCACCCGGTCACCGCACATGGTTTCAACCTGGGCCTGGCCAGCGCGCAGCGGCTGGCGCAGGGCATCGCCGAGCAGCAGCGGCGTGGAGCGGACATCGCCGCGGCCGGCATGCTGGGCCGCTACCAGCGCGGGCATCGGCTGGCGGCGCGGCCGCTGTATGAAGCGACCAATGCGATTGCCAGCCTGTATACCGACGACCGCCGTCCGGCGCGCCTGTTGCGGGCGGCCGGGTTGCGGGTGGCGCAGGGGGTGGCACCGTTCCGGCAGTTGATTGCCGCCCACCTGACCCAGCGCGTGGCCTGACGGCCACGCGGTGACTTACGCGGCGGCCAGGACGCGGATCTGGCTGTCGTTGAACTCGACCACCTGGCCTGCGCGGATCTTGCAGGCCTTGCGCAGCTCGACCTCGCCATCGACCAGCACCAGGCCTTCGCTGATGACCATCTTGGCTTCGCCGCCGCTGGTGACCAGGTCGGCCAGCTTCAGCAACTGCTTGAGTTCGACGTAATCGCCGTCGAGGTCGAATTCGAGGATCTGCATGGAACGGGGTTTCCTGGGGCAGGCGCTGCAGGACAGGGCCCGCGGCGGTAAAATGGGCACCTATTGTGCGCCACGGCGGGCCGTAACGGCGTGCCGGCGGTTTCCTGTACACCTTGTTCAGGCACAGTGCGGTATCATTCCGCTCTGAGCGAGTAAAACCTCAGCTCCAACCGAGCAGCGCCAGGGCACGCGATAAGAAGGGCGCCCAAAGCGCGGAAGCCCCCTTTTTTTTCGCCTGCCATGCTCGTGGCAGTGCCTTCGGAGTTCCCCATGTCCCAAGAAACCCAAGCGCAGCTGCAGTTCGCGCAGCTCGGCCTGTCCGATTCTGTCATGCAGGCCGTCACTGCCATCGGCTACGAAACGCCGTCGCCGATCCAGGCTGCCACCATCCCGGCGATGCTGGAAGGCCGCGACGTGCTGGGCCAGGCCCAGACCGGTACCGGCAAGACTGCGGCCTTCGCGCTGCCGGTACTGTCCAACATCGACCTGCAGCAGATCAAGCCGCAGGCCCTGGTGCTGGCCCCGACCCGCGAGCTGGCCATCCAGGTTGCCGAAGCGTTCCAGTCCTATTCCTCGAAGATCCCCGGCTTCCGCGTGCTGCCGGTGTACGGCGGCCAGCCGTACGGCCAGCAGCTGTCGGCCCTGCGCCGCGGCGTGCACATCGTGGTCGGTACCCCCGGCCGCGTCATCGACCATCTGAACCGCAGCACGCTGGACCTGTCTGAGCTGAAGACGCTGGTGCTGGACGAAGCTGATGAAATGCTGCGCATGGGCTTCATCGACGACGTCGAAGCGGTGCTGAAGAAGCTGCCGGAGAAGCGCCAGGTGGCACTTTTCTCGGCCACCATGCCGCCGGCCATCCGCCGTATCGCGCAGACCTACCTGAAGGACCCGGTCGAAGTCACCATCGCGAACAAGACCACCACCTCGGCCAACATCCGCCAGCGTTACTGGTGGGTGAGCGGCATGCACAAGCTGGACGCGTTGACCCGCATCCTCGAAGTCGAGCCGTTCGACGCGATGATCGTCTTCGCGCGCACCAAGGCCGGTACCGAGGAACTGGCCAGCAAGCTGCAGGCCCGTGGCCTGGCCGCTGCCGCCATCAACGGTGACATGCAGCAGGCCCAGCGTGAGCGCACCATCGCCATGCTGAAGGAAGGCAAGCTGGACATCCTGGTCGCCACCGACGTGGCCGCTCGTGGCCTGGACGTGGAACGCATCAGCCACGTGCTGAACTACGACATTCCGTACGACACCGAAAGCTACGTGCACCGCATCGGCCGTACCGGGCGTGCCGGCCGCAGCGGTGAAGCGATCCTGTTCGCCACCCCGCGCGAAAAGGGCATGCTGCGCCAGATCGAGCGTGCGACCCGCCAGCCGATCGAGGAAATGCAGCTGCCGAGCGTGGAAGCGGTCAACGACACCCGCATCAACAAGTTCACCTCGCGCATCACCGAGACCCTGGGCCAGGGCGGCCTGGACTTCTACCGCCAGCTGCTGGAGCGTTTCGAGTCCGAGCAGAACGTGCCGGCCATCGAAGTGGCCGCTGCACTGGCCAAGATGATGCAGGGCGATACCCCGTTCCTGCTGCAGCCGCCGGTGCGCGCGCCGCGCGAAGAGCGTGCGCCGCGCGAGCGTTTCGAGCGCACTGAGCGCCCGGAACGTGGCGACCGCAACGAGCGCGGCCCGCGCTTCGAGCGTGGCCCGCGTCGTGACGATGCCGAGGGTGGCTTCGAGCAGCGCCCGCGCCGTGACGTGCCGCCGCGCGGTGCACCGGAGCAGGGCATGGAGACGTACCGCATTTCGGTCGGCCACCAGCATGGCGTGAAGCCGGCCAACATCGTCGGCGCCATCGCCAATGAAGCCGGCCTGGAAAGCCGTTTCATCGGCCGTATCGACATCCACGACGATTTCTCGCTGCTGGATCTGCCGGCACAGATGCCGTCGGACGTGCTGACCCACCTGCAGAAGGTCTGGGTGTCCGGCCAGCAGCTGCAGATGCGCCCGTTGGCGGCCGGTGAAGAGATCAATCCGGCGCCGCGTCCGTTCAAGCCGCGCTTCGACAAGCGTGGTCCGGGCGGTCCGGGTGGCCCGGGAGCTCCGCGTCGCAGCGGTCCGGGTGGCCCCGGCGGCGACCGCGACAGCCGTCCGCCGCGTCGTGATGGCTTCAACAAGCCACGTGGCCCGCGCAGCTTCTAAGCCGCGCTGAAGTAGACGAACAACGCCAGCCTCCGGGCTGGCGTTGTTGTTTGCATGGTGCCAGGGCGGCCCGGCCGCCGCTGCCGATCACCGGCCGGGTCCGGTTTCGCATGGCCCACACATCTGCGGTTCTAGGCTGGCGCGGTTCCGTAGGAGATTGTCACCGCAGCACATTCGGGGGATCCAGGATGGGTAGGAGTGGCATGGACCAGCAGCGCCGACGGGTGCCGATGACCCGCGGGCTGGGACTGCGATTTGCGCTGTTGACGGGCATGGCGATCGGCTTGGTCGCGCTGTCAGCGGTGATCCAGGAACTGCAGGCGGCATCGACGGCGTGGATCGCCGGCCAGGGCTACTGGTCGCGGGGGCAGCAGGACGCCACCGCAGCGCTCAGCCGTTACCTGGCGCGTGGCCATCTGCAGGATCTGCAGGATGCCCAGCGGGCACTGCAGGTTCCGTTGGGTGACCTGCAGGCCCGCATGGCGCTGGAGCAACCCGAACCGGACGAGGCGGCAGCCCGGGCCGGATTTCTGCGTGGGGGCAATGCCCGCGCCGACATCCCCCGGCTGATCTTCTCGTTCCGCCATGCGCGCAACGTCGGAGCCTTCCGCGAAGCCACCTGGTTGTGGCGGCAGACCGACGCGGACCTGCTGGCCATGCATGCGCTGGCGGAGGAACTGCAACGCCGCCATGGCACAGCACCGTTGGACGGGGCAGCCGTGGATGACTACCTGCAGCGGCTGCGTGGCATCGACCACCAGCTGCGCGGGCAGGCGCAGGCGTTCTCGCAGGCCCTGCTGCGCATGGCCCGCGCGGTGCGCATCGCAACCCTCGCCGTAGGCGGCTTGTCGGTGCTGCTGATCAGCCTGATGGCGGTGGCCCTGGCGCGCCGGGTCGGCAAGGATCTGACCGAGCATGAAAGCCGTTTCCGTGCGGCGTTCTACCAGGCCAACGTCGGCATGCTCAAACTGGATGCCGGCGGCCGGGTGGTGGAGGCCAACCAGGCGATGGCCGACATCCTCGACCATCGTCGGGACGTGCTGCTGCAGATGTCGCTGGCCGAGCTGCTGATGGAGGGCGAGCTGGTGATCGATGAAAGTGGCCGCATCGACTGGGAACGTCAGCTGCGACCGGGCGAACTGCGTTTCCGGCGTCGTGATGGCAGCCTGGTGTGGGGACGCTGGAGTGGCACCGGCGTGCGCACCACCAGCGGTGGCCGCCTGTCGGTGTTCGCCATCGTCGAGGATGTCAGCCAGAACCATGCCCTGGCACGTGAGATTGAGCACCACGCCAGCCATGACCCACTGACCGGACTGATCAATCGTCGCGAGATCGAGCGCCTGCTGGAAAAATCGCTGCTGCAGGTCCGCTCCGATGGTGGGACTCATGCCCTGGGCTACATCAACCTGGACCATTTCAAGCTGGTCAACGACAGCTTCGGCCACGCGGCCGGCGACCAGATGCTGCGCAGTTTCGCCGAGTACCTGGTCGGCGCGGTGCGTGATGGCGACTGGGTCGGCCGCCTGGGGGCAGACGAGTTCGCGGTGTTCCTTGCCCGCGCCAACCAGGATGAAGCCAAGCGGGTGCTGCAGCGACTGATCCGCAACCTGGGCCAGGCCACGTTCCCGGTCAGCGAGGGCAGCCCCCAGTTGAGCTGCAGCGTCGGCGTGGTGGAAGTGACGGCCGAGGCGCCGGACGTGAACTGGTTGATGAGCGCGGCCGACAGCGCGTGCTATGCGGCCAAGCAGGCCGGTCGCAACCGCGTGCATTGCTTCAACGAGAACCGGCTGGCGCTGGAGGAGCGGCGGCTGGAGGCCGAACGCCTGCAGGGCGTCAGTCGCGCCATGGCCGAGAACCGGATGCTGTTGTATGCGCAGCGCATCGCCAAGGTCGGCGATCCTTCCTACCTGCATTACGAAGTGCTGGTGCGCATGCGTGACAGTGACGGCGTGCTGCACCTGCCGGGCCAGTTCATGCCCGCCGTGGAGCGCTACGGCATGGCGGTGGTGCTGGACCGGCATGTGCTCGGCCTGCTGTTCCGCCACCTGCAGGTGTGCCCGGCGCACGTGCGGCAGCTGGGTCTGTGCAATGTGAATGTATCGGCCCAGTCGATCGCCGAGCCGGGATTCCTGGCCTTCGTCTGCGACCTGCTGGAGCGCAACCGCGCGCTGGCGTCCAAGCTCTGTTTCGAGATCACCGAAACAGCGGCCATCGGCAACCTGAGCCAGGCGCGTGCCTTCATCGACGCGGTCAAGGCGCGCGGCTGCCGGGTAGCGCTGGACGATTTCGGCTCGGGCCTGTCCTCGTTCGGTTATCTGCGGCAGCTGTCGGCGGACATTCTGAAGATCGATGGTGCGTTCGTGCGCGACATGGACACCGATCCGGTCAGCCGTGCCAGCGTGCGCGCGATCAGCGAGCTGGGCCGCGAACTGCAGATGGAGGTGGTGGCCGAGTGGGTGGAGACCAGCGAAATTGCCGAGGCGCTGGCCGGGATGGGCGTGCAGGGGCTGCAGGGGTATGCCATCGAACGGCCGCAGCCGCTGGAACGGCTGACCCTGGCTGACCTGCGGCCGATGCGGTTGGCCGGTACGCAGGGGCCATCGGCTGCCGGCTGAAGGTGCTGCGGCCGGGCTGTGCCGGCACCCGCTGTAGTGCCGGCCGCTGGCCGGCAACCTCAGCGGCAACAGCAACAGCAACAGCAACAGCTGCATTCCGTGGGACGGCGGGGTGGGTCAGGTTTCGGGGGACGCCGCAAGTACGTCCCTGTAGGCTCGGTCGCGCCATCCATGGCGCTCACGCCCCCGCAACCGGACCCACCCCGCCTTCGACAGATTCCGGCTGCTGTTGGTGGGTGTCGACCTTGGTCGGCACGTAGATCCACGCCATGCGTGGATGAAATCCAATCCATTCGATGATCTCGAAATCGGTATGAACGTCCATCCACGCATGGCGTGGATCTACTACGCGCGGGAACTGTCAGGGGTGGGGCGGTATGGGCAGGCAGGACCGTTGGCGCCATGGGCCCGAGGCATGCCCTCGGGCGGGTTGGGCAGGACGCCCAACCCCGGTCTTGCCGTGTGCGCAGGACGGCGCACACGAGCAAGGCGCCATCGAGCCCCCATGGATGGGTTTACGGCGTGTCCTGCCTGCCCATACCGCCCCGCCCACCTCGGCAGCCGCTTTCGCTGTTGCTTCGGCTCCGGCCTCTGCGGGTGCCGGGCGGCAGCCCGGCCAACACCCCCGCCACTTTGGTCTACACATCGGTGGTGCATTCCGCTGCGATAATGCCGCCAGGGGCGACGCGCAGTGGGCGCGGACGTAAGCAGGAACAGGACGTGGCGTGGGCGGCAGGCAGGTGCGTTTGGAAACAGGGGCGGTGCTTGTCCTGCTGCTGGTGTGGTTGGCATTGCCGTGGCTGGGCCATGCGCGCAGCGTCGACGCCGGCCGCGATTACCTTCTGGTCGGCACCGCGACAGCCGAACCTACGCCCCATCGCGCGTGCACGCCGGAGATGCTGGCCGGGCCGCGCCAGCAGACACGGGTGAATGCACCGCCAGAAGGCTGGTCCGGGCAGCCGCAGGCGCTGGATGTCTTCAACATCTTTGCCGGCGAAGTGCGGCTGCAGCACGGTGATCGCGAGATCTGCGGCAACATGCAGGATGCGCGCACCCGCGATTCGCGCTTCCGTGCGGGCATCGGCATGGTGGCGGTACCCGCTGCCGGCAGCCACGAGCCCTTCCTGGTTTCCTGGCAGACGCCGCTGAAGGCGCGCTGGGTTCCGACATTGCAGCTGGGTGCGCCCAGCCCGGTGCAGCAGAACGACACTGCCCGGCTGCTGGTGCGCGCCGCATGCATCGCCGTGGCCATCGCGCTGGCGCTGTCGGCGCTGATGGCCTACCTGACCACCCGCGACCGCAGCTTCCTGATGTATATCGGTGCCACCCTGGTACTGGTGCTGTGGCAGTCGATCCTGGGCGGCCTCAGCGGCTATCCCGAGCCCTGGCTGCGCGTCGGCGGGCGCGGTGACTGGTGGCTGCTGGCGCTGACTGCGGCGACCCAGGCACTGGTGCTGCCGGCGCTGTGGCGCCTGAACGGCGGCGACCGCGTGTTGCCACGTTCGCGCGTGGGCCAGCAGCTGGTGTTGTGGTCCCTGCTCGCGCTGGCGGCCCTGGTGCCGTGGTTGCAGCGCGATGGACTGGTCGTGGTCGCGCAGGTCCTGCAGGGGACGTTCGTCGTCGGCTGTGCGCTGTCGTTGGCGATGGGCATCTGGGCCCGGTTGCGCGGTGATGTCTGGTCGCTGGCCGGACTGGCCGCACTGGCGCCGATGCTGGTGCTGATCATGGCCGACGCCGCCAGCGCGCACTGGTTGATGGAATACCGGGTGGAGGCCTTGCAGCTGGCGGTCACCTGGCTGCTGATGATGGCGGCCTATGCGCTCAACCTGCGCTTGGGCCGGCTGCGCCAGCAGCGCGATGAAATGCGCCAGCTCGCCGAGACCGACATGCTGACCGGCCTGCCCAACCGCCGTGCCGGCCTGCAGCAGCTGGCCCAGCATCTGCAGGACGGCGAGCGTGAGAGCGGGCCGCTGGTGATCGGCTTCCTCGATATCGATCTGTTCAAGGACATCAATGATCGCCATGGCCACGAGATCGGCGACCAGGTGCTGGTGGCCGTGGCCCGCGCGCTTCGCGCCGCTGTCCGCAGCGAGGACCAGGTGGTTCGGATGGGGGGCGAGGAGTTCCTGCTGCTGTTGCCGGGCATGCCGCGTGAGGTTGCGGCCACCCGCCTGGAACGCCTGCGCCAGCGCATCACCGAGACCTGCCGGGACCTGCAGGTGCCCGCTCTGGAGGTGACCGCGAGCATCGGCATGGCACAGTGGCGGCCGGCCGAAGATGACCTGGCCGCGCTGCTGCGGCGCGCCGATCACGCCATGTACGTGGCCAAGCGCAGTGGCCGCAACCGGGTGTTCGATGGCGAAACCGAAGATCCGTTGACCACGGCATGAGGCGGGAAGGGCGGTGATGCCGGATAATGGGGCGATGACCAGCCGACTCAACAAATACATCGCCGACACCGGCTTCTGCTCCCGACGCGAGGCCGATCGCCTGATCGCCGCCCGCCGGGTCACCGTCAATGGCCATGCCGCCGGCACCGGCGCGGTGGTCGGCGAGGATGACAAGGTGCTGGTCGACGGCCAGCCCCTGCGCGTGCGCACCGCCCGCAAGCCGGGCGCCCGCCGCCACGTGTACATCGTGCTGAACAAGCCGGTGGGCGTGACCTGCACCACCGAAAGCACGGTGAAGGGCAACATCGTCGACTTCGTCGGCCACGAACAGCGCATCTTCCCGATCGGCCGCCTGGACAAGGAGTCCGAAGGCCTGATCCTGATGACCAGCAACGGCGACATCGTCAACCAGATCCTGCGCGCCGAGAACGGCCACCAGAAGGAATACCTGGTGGCAGTGAACAAGCCGGTCACCGACGAATTCCTGCGCGGCATGGCGCGTGGCGTGCGCATCCACGACCAGATGACGCTGCCGTGCCGTACCTCGCGCATCGCCAAGTTCGGTTTCCGCATCACCCTGCAGCAGGGCCTGAACCGGCAGATCCGGCTGATGGCGGCCGAGTTCGGCTACCGCGTGACCCAGCTGCGCCGCGTACGTATCGACAACATCAAGATCGGTGCACTGAAGCCGGGCCAGTGGCGCAACCTGACCGAGCAGGAGCTTCACGGCCTGTTGCCGCAGCAGCAGGATTGGTAAGCAACGACCGGTAGTGCCGGCCGCTGGCCGGCAACTGCACGGTGCTGGCAATGAACATCAGGGAGCCGACCAACGGCCGGCACTACCGCAATGCAGATTGGCCGCCCGCATCCGCTAGACTTTGCGGCGCCCTGCCGGAACGTGACGCTGCATGATCAAGCCCGACAAGCCCGCCAACGAAGCGCTGCGCCTGGAGGCGCTGTACCGCTACCGGATCCTCGATTCCGAGCGCGAACGCTCGTTCGATGACCTGGTGGCCATCGCCAAGGCGGTGTGTGGCACGACCATGGCGGCGGTGACCCTGATCGACGTCGAGCGCCAGTGGTTCAAGTCGATGCAGGGCATCGCCGCGACCGAGAACCTGCGCAGCGAGTCGATGTGTGGCCACGCGATCCTGCAGCCGCAGGAAATCATGGTGGTTGAGGATGCATTGCAGGACGTCCGCTTCCACGACAATCCGGTGGTGACCGGCGACCCGCATGTGCGCTTCTATGCCGGTGCGCCGTTGATCAGCAGCGACGGCCTGCCCTTGGGAACCCTGTGCGTGTTCGACGCGCGGCCGCAGCAGCTGGCGACCGACAAGGCCGAAGCGCTGGCCGCGCTGTCGCGGCAGGTGATGGTGGTGATGGAGCTGCGCCGTTTCGCCCTGGATATCCAGCGGCACATGCTTGAGCGCAACGATTACGAACGCCTGCTGTCGGAGTATCACGATGTGCTGCTGGCCCAGAATGCCGACCTGGCCGAACAGAGCCGTACCGACGCCCTGACCGGCCTGCCCAACCGGCGGGCACTGGCAGCGGCGCTGGACGAGGCGGTGATTGCCGTCGATGGCCGCGACCGGCAGACCTGCGTGGCCCTGCTGGACATCGATCATTTCAAGCACATCAATGATTTCCAGGGCCACGCGACCGGCGACCGGGTGCTGGCCGAACTGGGGGCGCTGCTGCGCTCGCACTTCGCCGGTGGGGGCCTGGCTGCGCGCTATGGCGGCGAGGAATTCGTGGCACTGATGCCGGACGCGGACCTGCGTACCGCCGAACTGCAATGCGAGTTCCTGCGGGTAGCCGTGTCCAACCTGCCGCTGGGCTTCCCGGTGACCATCAGCATCGGTGTGGCACAGCACCAGCCCGGTGAAACGTCTGACCAGACCCTGGCCCGTGCCGATGCCGCGCTGTACCGGGCCAAGGGCGCCGGCCGCAACCGGGTGGAAGTGGCGCCCTGACCGCCCGCGCGGCTACGGTGGATCCACGCGATGCGTGGATGGCCCGGGCCTTTGCGTGCAGTCGCAGCCATTGCGATACCCGTACGGCACCCTCAACGTGTCACCGCAAGGACGTCGACCATGCTGCAGACCCTGGCCATCGCCAATTACCGATCGCTGCATGCGCTGGTGCTGCCGATGCAGCGGCTCAACGTGGTCACCGGCGACAACGGCAGTGGCAAATCCAGCCTGTACCGCGCGCTGCGCCTGCTGGCGGAAACCGCGCAGGGCGGTGTTGCAGCGGTACTGGCGCGGGAGGGTGGATTGGGCTCGGCGCTGTGGGCCGGTCCGGAAAAGATCGACCGCCGCGTGCTGGCCGGTGAGATCCCGCTGCAGGGCGGGCCGCGCCAGGAATCGTTGGGGCTCAAGCTGGGCTTCGCCACCGATGAATTCGGCTACGCCATCGACCTCGGCTATCCGCCACCGAGCCGATCAGCTTTCGCGCTGGACCCGCAGATCAAGGCTGAAGCGATCTGGGCAGGGCCGTTCCTGCGCAGCGCCAATCTGCTGGTCGACCGCCGCGGTGCGCTGGTGAGGCAGCGGCACGCACGCGGCTGGGACCTGGTGGACGACCGTCTTTCGCTGTTCGACAGCCTGTTCACCCAGGTGGGCGATCCACAGCGCATGCCGGAAGCCATCACCTTGCGCGAGTACATCCGCCGTTGGCGCTTCTACGACCACTTCCGCAGCGATGCCGATGCACCGGCGCGACAACCGGCAATGGCGACCCGTACCCCGGTGCTGCACCACGACGGCCGCGACCTCGCCGCCGCCTGGGTGACGATCCTGGAAATCGGTGATCCGCAGGCGCTGGCGCGGACGATCGAGGATGCATTCCCGGGGGCGACGGTCAGCTTCGAGGAACTGGATGGCCGGCTCGCGCTGCGCTTCCACCAGCCCGGTCTGCTGCGACCACTGTCGATGGCCGAATTGTCCGACGGCACCCTGCGGTTCCTGTTGCTGGCCGCGGCCCTGCACACGCCACGGCCGCCGCCGCTGCTGGTGCTCAACGAGCCGGAGACCAGCCTGCATCCGGACCTGCTGCCGGCGCTTGCACGGTTGATCATCGCCGCCAGTGCACGCAGCCAGGTCTGGGTGGTATCGCACGCCACGCGCTTGATTGCCGCGCTGGAACAGGCACCACAGTGCCATTCAATGCACCTGCACAAGGAACACGGGCGTACGCTGCTGAGCGGGCAGGGCCTGCTGGATGCACCGGCCTGGCATTGGCCGCAGCGCTGAGACGGGTGCCGGGAAGATCCACGCAGTGCGCGGACGCGCTCAATCGGCGATGTTGCGCGCTTCGGATGTTCCGAGGATTTCAGGATGCTGCACGCGCTTGCGGCGGTTGAGCAGCGGATGCAGGAACACGGCACCGACGATGATCGCCACGCCCAGGTAGAACCACGGGGTGACTTCATGCTGCTCGCGCAGCAGCACCACGGCCAGCAACACGGCGTAGACCGGTTCCAGGTTGGTGACCAGCTGCACGGTGTAGGCGCTGAGGTGGCGCAGCGCGACCAGCGCCAGGGCGAACGGCAGCAGCGTGCAGGCGCCAGCCAGTACCAGCAGCAGGATGCCGTCGTGCAGGTCGGGAACGATCCACAACGGGCTGGCCAGCGCCGGCAGCAGGTACGGCATCAGCGGTGCCAGCAGGGTCAGGGTGAGCGTGCCGGCGCCAAGTTCCAGTGCGGTGACCGTCAGCGGATCTGCATGGCTGACCATGCGCTTGTTGAGCGAGCCGAACACTGCCACCAGCAGGGCCGAGAGCGCACCGATCAACACGCCCAGGCGCATGCCGTCGGGCACGCCACCCACCACCAGCGCCACACCGGGCAGCACCGCCAGGCCGAAGGCCAGTTCGCGCAGCTGGAAGGGACGCTTGGCCACCCAGGGCTCGATGATCGAGGTGAACACCGGTGCCAGGGCGATGCAGGTGGCGGCAACCGAGGCATTGGCCAGCTTCACCGCGCCGTAGAAGGTCAGCCAATGCAGGGCCACCAGCGCGCCGATACCGGCATAGCCGGCGACCAGCCGCAGCGGCAAGGTGCGCAACCCGCGCCAGACCCGCGGCAGCAACGCCAGCATCGCCACCACCAGCAGCATCCGCCACCACACCAGCGGCAGCGCCGGCAGGGTGATCAACTTGCCGAGGATGGCGGTGACGCCCCACAGCAGGACACAGAAGTGGATCTGCCAAAGCGCTTTGCGGGTGTCGGGTGTGCTCATCGGCGTATTGTGCGGCAAGCCGCCTCGGCCGGCGATGCCTGTGGCATGCTCGCGGCGTTGCCACGAAGGAGCCGTGCATGCCTGCTGCCCGTTTTCTTCTGCTGCGCGGCTGGGCGCTGTTGACCGCGCTGGTCGCGGCAGCATCGCTGCTGCTGCAGTTTGCCCTGCTGATGCGCGGCATCGGCGCCAGCCTGGGACCCGGCGTGGCGAGCCTGCGCTTCTTCAGCTACTTCACCATCCTCAGCAATCTGGCCGTGTGCCTGGGCTGCCTCTGGCTCTGCAGCGGCCGCGCACTGCGACCTACAGTGGCCGCCACCCTGGCACTGTGCATCGGCGTGACCGGCCTGATCTATCTGCTGGCGCTGCAGGGGCTGTGGCAGCCAACTGGCCTGCAATGGTGGGCCGATGCCGGCTTGCACTACGTGGTGCCGCTGCTGTATCTGGCCGGTTGGGCGGCGCTGCTGCCACATGGTGGCCTGCGCTGGCGTGCGTTGGGTGTGGTCCTGCTGGTGCCGCTGGCCTACCTGGGCTGGGCGATGCTCACGGCCTCGTGGCTGGGCAGCGCACCGTATCCGTTCCTGGAAGTACAGCGGATCGGTTCGCGCGCATTCGGCCTCAGCGTGCTGCGCGTCGGCGGGGTGTTCGTGCTGGGCTGGACACTGCTGTGGGCAGTGGACCGCTGGCGCCGTCGATGACCCGCTGCAGCGCCATCGCCGCCGCCGGATTGCGCACCTTGCCGGCGCCGATGCACAGCAGGTAGACCTCGCGCGGCGCGGCAGGGGACGGTGCGGCCAGGCAGGGCAGGTCGTCCACCACCTCACCCCGGGCCCAGCACCGCGCGCGCGTGGCCCAGCGCTGCTGCATCGGCTGGGGAAGACCTTCGGCCAGTCGGGCCTGGCTGCGTTTGATCCGTGCATAGACGAAGCCCGCGGTGATGTCGCCATGCAATGGCGATTCGTCGCTGTCTTCGATCACCAGGGCCACGCCATGCCGGCGCGCCGCTTGCACCAGTTCCGGACCATGGACGCTGGCGTTGCGCACCTCCAACGCATGCTGCAACCCCGTTCCATCCAGCTGCCTGGGCAGCTGTGCCATGAAGGCATCCAGCGCCGCGGCATCGGCCGGGTGCTGCGGGTCGAACTGCCAGAGCAACGGGCCCAGCCGGTCGCCCAGCGCGACGGCCGCCTGCAGGAACGCGCTGGCCGCCTCGATCGTGGACGACAGGTCGCGACGCTGCACCAGATGACGCGGGGCCTTCATCGAGAACCGGAAACCTTCCGGCGTCTGCGCTGCCCATTGCGCGCACTGGGCCGCTGTCGGGGTGCGGTAGAAGGTGCCGTTGATCTCGATGCAGCGCAACGCACGACTGGCATAGGCCAGCTCTTCGCGCTGGATCAATCCTGGCGGATAGAAGGCGCCCCCACGCCATTGCGGGAACACCCAGCCGCCGATACCGCAGCGGACCGGCGCCGCAGACGCTTGCCGTGCCGTCATTGCGTGTGTTCCGCCCGCCATGGATCGTAACTGCCGAACCACCACAGGTAGCCTTCCGGGTCGGCGCAGGCATAGCCACGTCCACCGTAGGCCTGGTCGGCAATGTCGATGACGATGCGCGCACCGGCAGCCTTGGCCCGGGCATAGTGGGCGTCGACATCGGTGACGATCACGCAGGCACTCTGGGTCTGCCGGCCGCCGACTTCATCGGGCATCACCGCCAGCTTGGCCCATTCGCCGCTGTTGCTGGCAGATCCGAGCATGATCATGCCCTGGCCGAATACCAGCTGCGCGTGATGCACCGTATCGCCGTCGGCATGCACGGCCTGCGCGTGGAAACCGAACGCGCGCTGCAGCCAGTCGATGGCCGCCAGCGCATCGCGGTAACGCAGGCACGGAATGATGGTGGAGCCGTTGCTGCTCTGGCCGTTCGCACCCATGACACCCCTCCTATGGCACAGGGCAGGCTGCACCCGGGGCCGTTACCATCGCGCGAACCCCCGGTGACGGCCTGCACATGGCCGCTACCCCTGTTCGGAGATGGTGCTGGATGAAAACCTGGATCGGAGGAGCCGTGCTGCTTGCGTGCACGACCATGGCCAATGCGGCGACCCCGCAGCAGCTGCAGGACCTGGATGCGACCGTGGAGCGCGTGCGCGCGCAGTTCGACGTGCCCGGTATCGCCGTGGCCGTGGTCAAGGACGGGCAGGTGGTGCTGGAACGCGGCTGGGGCGTGCGTGAGCTGGGCAAGCCGGCGCCGGTCGAGGCCGATACCCTGTTCGCCATCGCCTCCAACACCAAGGCCTTCACTGCCACCTCGCTGAATCTGCTGGCCGAGGACGGCAAGCTGAAGATGGACGACAAGGTGATCGACCACCTGCCATCGTTCCGCATGTCCGATCCGTTCGTGACCGGGCAGATGACGATCCGCGACCTGCTTTCCCACCGCAGCGGCCTGAGCCTGGGCGCGGGCGACCTGCTGTTCTGGCCGACCACCTCCTACAGCAATGCCGAAGTCGTGCAGCGCCTCGGCCAGGTGCCGCTGAAGGGCGGTTTCCGCGAGCGCTATGCCTACGACAACATCCTGTATGCAGTCGCCCAGCAGGTGATCGAGCACGTTTCGGGAATGAGCTACCAGCAGTTCCTGCAGACACGCATCTTCGACAAGGTCGGCATGGCCGGCACGCGCTACAACGCCGATCACCTCAAGGCCGGCGACAATGCTGCGGTCGGCCACGCCAAGTACGATTTCAAGGACCTGCGCACCGTTGCACCGTTGACCTGGTCGAACAATGCCGGTGCCGGTGGCATCTATTCCAGTGCCCACGACATGGCACGCTGGATGCAGGTGCAGCTGGCCGAAGGCAAGCTGGCCGATGGCACTGCGCTGTTCACCGCCAAGAGCCAGCAGCAGATGTGGCAGATGATCACGCCGCAGACGATCCCGGCGCCGAGCGTGCCGGAGCTGGCGCCGGCGCGGGCCAACTTCGCCGGCTATGGCGAGGGCTGGAGTCTGAGCGACTACCGCGGGCAGAAGCTGGTCTGGCACACCGGTGGCTGGCCGGGCATGGTTTCGCGGCTGACCCTGGTGCCGGGCGAGAAGCTGGGCGTGGTGGTGCTGACCAACCAGGAAGTGGGGGCCGCCTTCAATGCGATCACGTTGAGCGTGCTCGATGCCTACCTTGGCGGTGAAAAGCACGACTGGGTGGATGCCTATGCCAAGGGCGTGGCCAAGGGCCAGGACAAGGCCGACGAAGCGTGGGCCAGGCACCAGGCCGAGCGTGACAAGGGCAGCAGGCCGTCGTTGCCGCTGGCCGGGTATGCGGCCACCTACCGCGACCGCTGGTATGGCGACATGGTGGTGACGGCGGAAGGCAAGGGCCTGCGCCTGCGCTTTGCAAAGACCGCGCAGCTGAGCGGCCGTCTGGAGCACTGGCAGCACGACACCTTCATCGTGCGCTGGGACGACCGCTCGCTCAATGCCGATGCGTTCGTCAATTTCAGCCTGGACCCGGATGGAAAAGTGCGCGAGGTGCGCATGCAGCCGATCTCGGACCTGACCGATTTCAGCTTCGATTTCCAGGATCTGCTGTTCACGCCGGTGAAATGACGCCGCCGGGCGCGGCGCTATCGTTTGGCCGAGCGGACGGGTAGCGCCGGACCACGTCCGGCGAGCGCGTAGCGCGGTTGCAGGCGATCCGCCGGGCATGGCCCGGCGCCACCCGGAACCGGTGGTGATCGTCGGCCGGCGTACACACGCGGCGTGGGATACTCCGCCGGCTATCGATGGCGAGGGAATGCGATGTTCCGTTGGTTTGAATCCCTGATTCCGGTGTTTCCGCCCATTGACGGGCGCATGCCGCCGCGCACCGTGGTGCCGTTCTACCTGCACTACCTGCGGCCGGTGTGGCCGGTGCTGCTGGCCACCCTGGTCGCCGGCCTGCTGCTGGCGCTGGTGGAAGTGGCGATGTTCGATTTCCTCGGTCGCATCGTCGACATGGTTGCCGAGCAGCCCGGCGCGGACTTCTTCCAGCGCCATGCCGATACGCTCGGCTGGATGCTGTTCATCACCGTCATCGCGCGCCCGATCCTGGTCGGCCTGCACAACCTGCTGGTCAACCAGGCCATCGTGCCGGGGCTGAGCAATCGATCGCGCTGGCTGATGCACAACTACGTGGTGCGGCAAAGCCTGAGCTTCTTCCAGAACGACTTCGCCGGCAGCATGGCCAACCGGGTGATGCAGACCGGCACCTCGCTGCGCGAGTCGGCAGTGCAGATGGTCGATTCGCTGTGGTACATCGTGGTCTATACCGGCACCGCGCTGTACCTGTTCGCGCAGGCCGACTGGCGGTTGATGGTGCCGCTGATCCTGTGGCTGCTGGCCTACGTGGTGATCATGATCTACTTCGTGCCGCGCGCGAAGGAACGGGCCTGGATCGCCTCGGAGGCGCGCTCCAAGGCGATGGGGCGCATCGTTGATGGCTACACCAACATTCCCACGCTGAAGCTGTTCGCCCACGGCGGCCGCGAGCAGGCCTATGTCGCCGATTCGATCCAGGAGCTGGCGGTCAAGCACCGCGCGCAGACCCGGATCACCACCGGCATGGACCTGACCATCGCCATCGTCAATGGTTTCCTCATCGCCGGCACCTGTGGCCTGGCACTGTGGCTGTGGAACGGCGGACACATCACCGTCGGCGCGATCACCCTGGCAACCGGCCTGGTGATCCGCATCCACAACATGTCCGGCTGGATCATGTGGACCATCAACGGCATCTTCGAAGACATCGGTACCGTGCAGGATGGCATCACCACCATCGCCCAGCCGCTGACCGTGCAGGACCGCGAGGATGCGGTGCCGCTGCAGGTGACTCGTGGCGGTGTGCACTTCCAGGATGTCCATTTCCATTACGGCAAGAAGGGCGGCGTGATTGCCGGCCTGGACCTGGTGGTGAAGCCGGGCGAGAAGATCGGCCTGGTCGGCCCCTCCGGTGCCGGCAAGTCGACGCTGGTGAACGTACTGCTGCGGCTGTATGACCTGGAAAGCGGTCGCATCCTGATCGATGATCAGGACATCGCCTACGTCACCCAGGAAAGCCTGCGCCAGCAGATCGGCGTGGTCACCCAGGACACCTCGCTGCTGCACCGTTCGATCCGCGACAACCTGCTGTACGGCCGTCCCGATGCGACCGACGCGCAGCTGCGCGCGGCCGTGGCCAAGGCGCGCGCGGAGGCCTTCATCGACACGCTGGTCGACGGCGAAGGGCGTCGTGGCTACGACGCGCATGTCGGCGAGCGCGGGGTGAAGCTGTCCGGTGGCCAGCGCCAGCGCATCGCCATTGCCCGTGTGCTGCTGAAGGACGCCCCGATCCTGGTGCTGGACGAGGCGACCTCGGCACTGGACTCGGAAGTGGAAGCGGCCATCCAGGACAACCTGGACGAGCTGATGGGCGGCAAGACGGTGATCGCGATCGCCCATCGCCTGTCGACCATCGCGCGCATGGACCGGCTGGTGGTGATGGACCAGGGCCGCATTGTCGAGACCGGCAGCCATGCCGAGCTGATCGAGGCCGGTGGACTGTACGCGCGCTTGTGGGCACGGCAGACCGGTGGCTTTGTCGCCGCGGAGCGATGACAAACGCCGCATGGTGGATGCGCAACAGTAGATCCACGCCATGCGCGGATGCCGTGCCACACGGATAAAGAAACGGCCCGGGTCTCCCCGGGCCGTTTTCCTTCACCTCACAGCCGATCCATCACTCGATCGGCTGGTCCAGCATCAGCTGGCGTGCGAAGCGCACCGGCGGTGCGCCGTAGGACAGCATCTGGTCGTGGTACGCCTTCAGGTTGAACTTGTCACCCAGCTTGTCCTGCATGGCCTTGCGGGTGTCGAAGTGTTCCTGCGCACCGACGAAGTAGGTCGGCAGCTGAGCCGAGGTCAGCTGCGCACGCACCCACTTGCCCGAGGCTTCGCTTTCCTGCTGGAAGGCGTCGTGGGTCATCAGGTGCATCGCCTTCTCGCGATCCCAGTTGTCCACGTGCACGCCCTGGTCGAGGATCGCGTTGGAGATCGTGCGCAGGTAGAACTTCAGCTGCACCAGGTGGAACAACGGGTCGTTGTTGAGGTACCCCTGCTCCTGCATCATGCGCTCGGTGTAGACCGCCCAGCCTTCGGCGAACAGGCCCGAGCGCAGCACCGCGCGCAGGGTGGAGGGGAACTTGGCCGAATGCCAGCCTTCCAGATAGTGGCCCGGGGTGCCCTCGTGGATACTCAGCAGGTGGATCATGCGCGAGTTGTATTCGCGCAGGAACGAATCGACCTGCTTGTCGTTCCAGTCGTCCGGAATCGGCGAAACCGCATAGAAGGTCTTCAGGTTCTTGTCCAGCGGGCCCGGCGAATCGCAATAGGCCACGGCCACGCCACGCTGGAATTCCGGCATCAGGATGATGTCCACCGGCGCGTCGGGCAGGGTCATCAGGTCGTGCTCGCGGACGAACGCAGTGGACTGCTCCAGTGCGGCCTTGGCGTCGTCGACCACCTTGTCGCGCGCCGGCTTGTCAGCGTAGGCCAGCTCCAGCGCGGCCTCGATCGCCTTCTGCTGCTGTTCGTCGGTCGGCTGCGCCGGCATTTCCGGTGCGCCCGGCTTGTCCTTCAGCACGGTCTGCGCGATG
The DNA here is from genome assembly GCF_019793815.1 of Stenotrophomonas sp. DR822. Lineage (NCBI taxonomy): Bacteria > Pseudomonadati > Pseudomonadota > Gammaproteobacteria > Lysobacterales > Lysobacteraceae > Stenotrophomonas > Stenotrophomonas sp. DR822. The sequence continues at coordinate 1,315,480 of NZ_CP081826.1, read as the reverse complement.
CCGTACATGTCCTCGCGCACGCGCTTGAGTTCGGCGCGTGCACGCTCGCCGATCTCCTGCCGCGACAGCGAGGAATTCAGCGCGAACTTGAGCTTCTGGTCGTACTTTTCCGCACCGATGCGGAAGTCTCCCTTGGCGTTCGGCACCAGGGTCTTGTCCAGCCAGGTCTGCTGTTCGTCCACGGCCTTCTTCAGGCCGTCGATGGCGGCCTGCAGGCGCTGCTGGTCGGCCTGCGGCAGCTCGCCGATGTGCGGGGTGATGAAGGTATCGACGATGCTGAGGATGCCCTTGTTCTGCTTGGCCACCGTCTCGGCATGGATCTTCGGCACGCGTGCCGGATCCAGGTTTTCGCGGGCCTGGGCGAAGATCGCCGGCAGTTTCTCCATGCGCGCGGTGGCGGCCTTCAGGCGCTCGGGCAGCGGCGCGAACTCGCGTGCCATCAGGCCGTAGATCGCGCTGCCGGCAACGCCGTTGTACAGCTGCGGATCCCACTTGCCGGACTGCATGACCTCGGCATTCCAGATTTCCGACTGCAGCTGGTTGCGCAGGATCGCTGCATCCACCTGGTTTTCGCGGCCCAGCTTGGCCACCTCGATCTTGTCCAGCTCGCCCAGCAGTCCCTTGTAGGCGTCCACGGTCTTCTGCTGGCCGGCCGCGCTCAGGTCGTCGATCTCGCTGTCATAGCGGTGGTCGCCGATCTGGGTGGCACTGACCGGGGACAGCTGCATCCAGGTATCCAGGGCACGCTTGGACAGGTCGGCGAAGGCGGCGTCGACCGCCGCATCTCCGGCCTGCTGGCTGGCGGCCGGGGTGGAACCGTTGGTCGGGGCATCGGCCGGCTGGCAACCGGCGAGGGCGGCGACGAGGGCGAGGGCAAGAAGATGCGGGCGCATCGGCATTCCTGTACGGGGTCAATCCTCGAGCATAGGCCCCCGGGGCTGCTTTGTCCCCGTGCCATAGGATTACCATGGGCGCATACAAGGACTCTCCAGCGGAGCGCGGGACATGGAATACCAGGGAAGCTGCCATTGCGGCAGGATCGCATTCACCGTGCAGGCCGACGCCCCCATCAAGGACGTCATCGACTGCAACTGCTCGATGTGCCGCCGCCGCGGCAGCCTGCTCTGGTTCGCCCCGCGCGAGGCCTTCCAGCTGGGCACCGATATCGCCGACGTGGCGACCTACCAGTTCAACACCCATAACATCGATCACCATCACTGCCGTGAGTGCGGCACCGCGCCGTACAGCGAGGCAGTGGATCCGCGCAGCGGCCTGCCGATGGTGGCGATCAACGTGCGCTGCCTGCCGCAGGTCGAGCTGGGTGGATTGTCGATCACCTCGTTCGACGGAGCCTCGCGATGACGGCTCCTCGCGTGTGGACGCGCGTGATGATCGTGCCGGCATTACTGCTCGCGCTGGCTGCCTGCGCCAAGCAGGGTGAAAGGGCCGCCGATGCCGGTGGTGCCGCCGAAGCGGGCGTGGCCTCGCCGGAAGGCGCGTTCCTGGCCTATGAGCACGATGTACAGGTGCAGCTGGAAGCAGCGCAGATCGCCCCGCGCATCCAGCAGGTCGCGCAGGCGTGCCAGAACGCGAAGTTCGGTGAGTGCGCGGTGCTGCAGGTGGATCAGCGTAGTGGCGAACAGCCCAGTGGCGAGGTCAAGGTACGCATTGCGCCGAAGGGCGTGGAATCGTTGATCGGCCTGGCCGGCGAGGGCGGCACGCTGCAGGCGCGCAACACGCGTGCCGAGGACCTGGCCCAGCAGGTGGCCGACACTGCGCTGACCAAGGCACGGCTGGAGAAGGAGCACGCGCGGTTGCTGTCCTACCAGGACCGCGGCGATCTGAAGATCGAGGATCTGATGGCGATCACCACGCGCCTGTCGGAGATCGAAGCGGGGGTGGAGCAGGCCACCAGGGATGCCGCCCAGCAGCGCAGGCGCATCGATACCCAGCTGGTGACGATGCATTTCGACACCACCTCGGGCCAGCGCAGCCGCAGCGAGATCGGCGAAGCGTTGAGCGAGTCGGGCAGCATCCTCAGCACCAGCGTGGCATTTTTGATCCGTGCCGCCGCCGCGTTGTTGCCGGTAGCGGTGCTGGCGTTGATCGCGGCCTGGGGCGTACGGGCGTGGTGGCGTCGCCGACGCCGCAAGCCCTGATCGAACCGCGCCGCGTATTCGCCGGGCATGGCCCGGCGCTACCCGATGCTCGAGGCACGTCGGTAGCGTCGGCCATGCGCCGTCTGTTCCGGTAGCGCCGGGCCATGCCCGGCGAACGCTCAGCCTTCGTCGGTCTCGTATTCGACGAACACATCCAGTTCCAGTGCCAGTTCCTGCACCGCATCGCGCACTTTCTGCGCGGTGCTCTCGTTGCCTACTTCCACTTCCAGTTCGTGGGTGCCCGGGCCGATGTCGTCGGACAGGCCGGCCGAGCTGGAATCATCGTCATCCATGTGCGGCATCAGGTCGTCGGTCTCTTCGACGTGTTCGATGCCTTCCAGGCCGAGCAGCAGGTCGCTGATCGCGCGGGCATCATCTTCGGTTCCGGTAATTCGCAGTCGCAGCAGGGCCATGGCGGAAGCACGTTGTGGGGTTCGCCTGCAGCCTAGCCAGCGCTGGGCAAAGATCGGGTGAGGGCGCAGTCAGCCGGGTGTGCTCGGGCGGCCGAGCAGGCTGTCCGGCAACGCCGGTACCGGCGTGCGCTCATCCGCTGCCTGGCCCAGCAGCCAGTCGATGAACAGCCGTGCGGCGGGGCTGGGCGGCCGCCCTTCGGCATGCACCACGTAATAGGCATAGCGTGCCTTCAGTGCAGGGCCAGGCAGGCGTACCAGCTCATGGCGCTGCAGGTACGGCTGGGCGACGTGGGTACGCGCCAGCACCGCGCCCATGCCGTACACCGCCGCGCGCATCGCGTCGGTACTGTCGGCAAAGGTGTGCATCGCCGGCAACGGTGACGGCGGACGCACGCCGGCATGGCGGAACCAATCGCGCCAGCCTTGTGGTGACAGATCGCTCAGCAGCGGCAGCTCGGCGATGCGTGCCGGGTCCAGCAGCGCTTCGACTCCCGGCAGCGCCGGGGACGCGACGGGAAACAGGTTGTCGTCCATCAGGTGCTGCGCATGCAGTCCGGGCCATTGGCCCAGTCCGTAGCGGATGCCGACCTCCGGGCCGTTCTCGTCGTAACGGTCCAGGCCACTGCCGGTGTGCAGCTCGATGCGGATGTGTGGATGGGCCTGGGTGAAACGCGGTAGCCGTGGCAGCAGCCAGCAGTACGACAGCGAGCGCAGCGTCGCGATCCGCAGCGGCACGCTGTCCGCGTCCGGCTGCAGATGGTGGGCGACGGCGGCGACATCGGTGAACGCGGCGCTGGCGGCATCGGCCAACTGCCGGCCTTCGGCGGTCAGGCGTACCCCGCGTGCATGGCGCAGGAACAGGCGCGTGGCCAGCACCTCTTCCAGGCGTCGCACATGGTGGCTGACCGCGCTGGCGGTCAGATGCAGTTCCTGCGCGGCCTGGGCGAAGTTCTGATGGCGCGCAGCGACCGCGAAAACGGCCAGGGCGGGAAGCAGGGAAGGGCGTAGCAGCATGTCCAGCCTCAAACCATATTTGTGGCTGGCAGCGATACTACGCGCTTGTGCAGCGGGCGTCTGCGGCTGATCCTGTGTGGCCGGAACAGCGCCACGATGACGAACGGACACAGCACATGAATGCGATACCCCAAGCGACCGAGCGTGATTGGCGAACACCGCTGGAATTGACCCTGCTCGGCGCGATCTGGGGCTGCTCGTTCCTGTTCATGCGGGTGGCAGTGCCTTCATTCGGGCCGTTCGCCCTGGTCGAGGTACGGCTGGTGCTGGGCGCACTGGTGTTGCTGCCGTTCCTGTGGCGCGCACGCGCGCAGTTCCCACCGCGCCGCTGGTTGTGGTTGGCGCCGATCGGCCTGGTCAATTCGGCGTTGCCGTTCGTGCTGTTCGCTTACGCCGCAGAGCGTGCGCCGGCGGCCATCGGTGCGATCTGCAATGCGATGACGGTGCTGTTTGCCGCACTGATCGCCTTCCTGTTCTTCGGCGAGAAGATCGGTGTACGCCGTGCCGGCGCGCTGCTGGTCGGTTTTGCCGGCGTGGTGGTGCTGGCCACGGCCAAGATCTCGGGGCTGAGCATCGGCACGGCCGTACTGGCCGGTGCCGCCGCCTCGCTGCTGTACGGCTTGGGCGTGAACCTGGTGAAGCGGCACATGACCGGTCTGCCTTCGGCTGCTGCCGCCGCTGCCACGTTGTCGTGCGCCTCATTGTGGTTGTTGCCGATGGCGCTCACTCATCTGCCGCAGGGTCCGATCCCAGGCAAGGCCTGGGGCGCGGCGATCGCGCTGGGCGTGGTCTGCACCGGATTCGCCTTCCTGATGTTCTATCGCCTGATCGGCCGCATCGGCCCGTCGCGTGCGTCAACGGTGACCTACCTTGTTCCGTTGTTCGGTGCTGCGTTCGCCTGGTTGTTCCTGGGCGAGCCGGTGACGCTGCAGATGCTGATTGCCGGTGCGTTGATTCTGGGTAGCGTGGCGGTGAGTCAGAAGGGCTGAGGGCGCCGACGCAGCGTCGTCCGACACACGGGTAGTGCCGGGCGCTGCCCGGCAGCCTTTTCCCGCGCCTGCGGGGAGGCGTCACTTTCTTTGCTCGTGCAAAGAAAGTAACCAAAGAAACACGCCGCCGGCCGCGAGCCGGTGCTGCGCACCGGTACCCTGCGCTTCTCGGTCCGTCGAGGGACGGCGCGCAGAAGTCAGCCGACTAACAGTCGGCTCTACAGGACATCGGCGCCTCTTCGCCCTCGCCGGACCTGCGGTGCTCGGCTCGCTCAAGGCGGAATGGAAGGTCACGATCAACGGCAAAGGCATCCACGCATGGCGTGGATCTACTGGGTGCAGCTGCGGCTTGTGACGTTGGGTCCGCCTTGAGCGAGCCGAGCATCGCAGGGGAATCAGGGGCGAAGAGGTGCCGATGTCTGAGCGCAGCGAGTTCGGCGCCGTCCCCTGATTCGCCGAGAAGCGCAGGGGACCGACGTGCGAAGCACGGCGGCTCGCGACCGGCGGCGCGTTTCTTTTGGTTACTTTTCTTTTCGCGCGAAAAGAAAAGTGACGCCCATGAACGATGAAGCGCCTTCAGCACGCGCCACGCGCAGGAAGCCAGCCTCCTACCGCACCGGCACCGGAATATTGCACAGGTCGATATGCCCCGCAGGGCGCTTGTAGAAATCATCCACGCGGTTGCGCCGCGCTTCCACCGTATCGGCGAAGGTCTTTGAATCCGTGCGCAGCACCTGGATCGGCGTGCGCTCGGCCGCGGGCACGTCACTGGCGCTGCGGATCGACACGATCGGTGTGCGCAGCTTCGGGTCGGTGTAGAAACCCATCGGTGCCGGTCCACGCTGGATCGCACTGAGCAGTTCCATGCCCTTCAGCACGCGGCCGACCAGGGTGATGTTGCGGTCCAGCTGGCGCGGCGACTGGCCAGTCACCACGTAGAGTTCTGCACCGATACTGCTGTCTTCCTCGTTGCTGCGGCCCGCACCCAGCATGCCGTAGCAATGCGCCAGCCAAGCCTTGCCGGCCTGCGGGTCCTGGCCGACCGGGAAGCCGTCGACGAAGCCGGTCTGTGCTGCCCAGCCATCGCGGTCGGGCAGCACGCTCACCTTCAGGCCGGCGCTGGCGCGGTCGAACTCGGCCGGCAGCTTGCGCTGCGCGCTGCCGAACGGCTTGGCCTTGGCGGCATCGTCGGCGTCGGCATCGCCGAACTGCACCACGAAGTTGTCCTGCGAACGGTAGATGCTGGTGCCGTCCCAGAAGTGCTCGTGGGCGAAGGTCTGGATGTTGGCGACATGGTGTGGGGCGAACTGCGGCGCCAGCTCGATGATCACCCGCCCGGCAGGCAGGTCCATGTACAGCAGGTTGGCCGGGTCCGGCGTGCGCCAGTCGCTGGCGGCCGAGGCATCGAGGATCTGCTGCGGGCTGCGGTAGGGCGTGGCTGCGCTTGCCATTGCAGGCAGCAGGCAGGCCAGGGCGAGGGCGGTCAGGGCAAGGCGTCGACGGTGCGGCATGGGATCCCCGGAACATGAACGAGGCCTCGATTCTGCGCGAGCGGCACGGCCACGCCAACCGGCAGGATGACTAACGACACATTCGCTATACCGAACTTCGCACTACTGTGGACTTCAACGTAGTGGAGGGCCGGTCATGTCCGAGGACGATGTCCACCTGAAGAAGTTCCAGAAGGAGCTCAGCGCCGGAACCGTGTCACTGGCCCTGCTGGCAGTGCTGGCCCGCGCAGGTGAGCCGCTGTACGGCTATCTGATCGCCAAGGAGCTGGAACGGGTGGGCGAGGGCGTGCTCAGTGGCAAGCAGAGCGCGCTGTACCCGGTGCTGCGCAACCTGGAGGGCGCCGGCCTGCTGGAGAGCCATGTGGAGCCGTCCAGCAGCGGGCCGCCGCGCCGCTACTACCGCATCAACGCGCGTGGCCGGGAGGTGCTGCAGCAATGGCGCCAGGCTTGGCGCGACACCCGTGATTCCGTCGATTCCGTGTTGGAGGGGGTACCGCAATGAACGACCTGGACCTGGCAGGCATCCGTCTGCCCAGCACCATCCCGCAGTACCTGGCGCAGCTGCGTGCGGCGCTGGACGGTGCCGATCCGGCGATGGTGCAGGACGCCCTGTACGACGCCGAGGAATACCTGCGCTCGGAACTGGCGGCGCAACCCGGCCGCAGCGAAGCCGAGGTGATCGCCGACGTCGCCGGCAGCTACGGTGCACCGGACGAGGTGGCGGAGATCTATCGCGAAACCGAGCTCACGGTGAACCGCGCGCTGCGCACGCCGCGGGCCGACACCGGCCCAGTGCTGCGTGCAGCGGCCGAGGCCAGCGGTGCTGCACCGGCGGCGCAGCCGGCAGCACCCATGCAACGCTCGTTGCTGGCGCGCTTCTTCGGTGTGGTGACGGATCCGCACACCTACGGCGCGCTGTTCTACATGCTGTTGTCGCTGGCCACCGGCATCTTCTTCTTCACCTGGGTGGTCACCGGCCTGTCGCTGTCGCTGGGCCTGTTGATCCTGATCATCGGCGTCCCGCTGACCGTGCTGTTCTTCGGCTCGGTGCGTGGACTGGCGTTGCTGGAAGGGCGGCTGGTGGAAGCGCTGCTGGGCGAGCGCATGCCGCGCCGGCCGCAGTACACCGACCGCAGCCGCAGCTGGCTGCAGCGTATCGGCGACATGTTCACCGATGGTCGCACTTGGCTGACCCTGCTGTATTTCGTGCTGATGCTGCCGCTGGGCATCATCTACTTCACCATCGCGGTGACCCTGCTGTCGCTGTCGCTGGGCTTGATCTGGGCACCGGTGGCGGCGATCTTCAGCGGCGACATCCCCGGCATCTACATCAACGACGTGAACGTACTGCCGATGGCAGCCTCGCCGCTGGTGGCGATCGGGGTAGCAGCGGTGGGCGTGTTGCTGCTGCTGCTGACGATGCACCTGGCACGCGGCATCGGCAAGCTGCACGGCATGCTGGCCAAGAACCTGCTGGTGCGCCTGTAAGGGCATGGGCCCAGAACGCTTGGCGCGGACGCGTGCTGGAGCAGAGCCCCCTGAGTCAGGGGGCGGCCGCGAAGCGGCGGGGGATTGGATGAATGGTGCGGCGGGGGCCCACGATGCGCGCAGCGCATCGTGGGAGCGACAGCGCGAATGCGATGGTGCTACCCTGCCTTGCGGCGCAGCGGGGTGACGTTGCTCTTCTTCTTCGTGGCCTTCGCTGCCGGGGCTTCGGCATGCGCGGCGAAGAAGTCACGCACCTTCGGGTACACCACTTCGCGCCAGCGGCGGCCGCTGAAGATGCCGTAATGGCCTGCACCATCTACGATGAAGTGTTCACGGCGTTCGGCCGGTATACCGCTGCACAGTGCCTGCGCCGCTTCGGTCTGGCCGAGGCCGGCGATATCGTCCAGCTCGCCTTCGATGCTCAGCAGCGCGGTATCGCGGATTGCCGACGGGTCGACCTTTTCGCCGTTGACCACCCACTCGCCACGCGGCAGCAGGAAGTCCTGGAACACCACGGAGATGGTGTCCAGGTAGTACTTGGCCGGCATGTCCAGCACCGCGTTGTACTCGTCGTAGAAGCGACGGTGCGCGTCGGCATCTTCCAGGTCGCCCTTCACCAGGTCGGTGTAGAAATCCCAGTGCGAGCTGAAGTGGCGGCTGGGATTCATCGACAGGAAGCCGGCGTGCTGCAGGAAACCGGGATACACGCGGCGGCCGGCACCAGGATAACTGGCCGGCACGGTGTGGATGACGTTGTTCTCGAACCACGACAACGGGTTCTGCGTGGCCAGGTTGTTGACTGCGGTCGGGCTGCAGCGCGCATCGATCGGGCCTCCCATCATCACCAGCGTGCGCGGTGTCGCTTCGCCGCGGCTGGCCATCAATGAAACCGCGGCCAGCACCGGTACGGTCGGCTGGCAGACGCTGACCACGTGCAGGCGCTCCACGCCGAGATGGCGGATGAACTCCTGGATGTAGGCGATGTAGTCGTCCAGCCCGAACTCGCCCTCGCTGCCGGGCACCATGCGCGCGTCCACCCAGTCGGTCACATAGACACGATGGTCGCGCAGCAGCGTGCGCACGGTGTCGCGCAGCAGCGTGGCGTGATGGCCCGACAACGGCGCCACCACCAGCACGAACGGCTGGTTGAGCATGGTGTGCAGCTGGTCGGCTTCATTGCTGTGGCGCTTGAAGCGCAGCAGCTTGCAGAACGGCTTGCTGAGTTCCTCGTGCACCACGATCGGCACGCGCTCGCCCTCGACCTCGATTTCGTTGATGCCCCATTCGGGCTTCTCGTAATCCTTGCCGATGCGATGGAACAGCTCATTGACCGCGGCCAGGCGATCAGCGCCGGGCATCTGCGACCACCAGTGTCCCTGGTTGGCGAAGAACTTGGCGTTGGCCTGGGCCTGGTGCACCCAGGGGGCGAGCAGGTTGCGGGTCAGTTCGTGCAGTTGATAGAGCATGCCGACCGAATATGTATGGTCTTATGTTGCCGCGCAGCATAGCGCATCCGGCTGTCCCGGACGTTAAGCAGACGCACTGCCCGTATTCAGCGGGCCGCCTGTTCCAGCGCAGTCGCTTCGGTGGCAAGTGCTGGCCCCAGCCAGAGGTGGGACCCGACTGCCTGCAGGCCTTGGCGGGCCAGCTCGCGCCGGTACCAGCGGGCCGGGCGCGACTGGAAGCCGTCGTGGTCGCCCTCGAATTCATCTTCGGCGGCGAAGGTCTCCAGGAAGGCCACCCCTGCGGTCAGCTCGGCCAGCCCGGCCAGGCCCGCGCGCAGTTCGCGGTTGGGCACGTAATGCATCACGTCCGAACAGATCAGCAGGTCGACCGGGGCGCAGGGCCGCAGCCAGGCGAAATCGCCGAAGCTGGCCAGGTGCAGGTTGCGGGTCCGGCCGTAGCGGCGCACAGCGTATTCGCTGCTGTCGAAACCGAGGTATTCGACCTTCGGACGCAGTTTCAGCAGCGGCGCGCGCCAGGCGCCTTCGCCGCAGCCGATGTCCAGCACGCTGCGGATCGGTCGTTCCAGGTAGTACTCGGCCGTCGCCACGGCGAGGGCGACCTTGCGCGCCAGGCGCGCGCTGCCGCCGATGTCGGCGTGCCGGTACCAGTGCTGGAAGTAGGCGGCATCGTAGGTCTTGTCCATGGCGTTTGGGTGCAGTCGTGAAATCGGCGCCTATCGTACGGCGTTGCAGCACGCCATGCGTCGATGTGTCGCGCCAGCCACCCATGGGCTGGCTCTACTGCGACAATACGCGCACATCCACGCCAGCCGCCGGAGCGAGCGCATGCAGAGCTACTACTGGGTCAAGACCTTCCACATCGTGTTCGTGGTGGCGTGGATGGCCACGGTGTTCTACCTGCCGCGCATCCTGGTGAACCTGTCCGAGACGGCGGGGCAGCCGGCGGTGGTCGAGCGCCTGCAGCTGATGGGCATGCGCTTGTACCGCTTCGGCCATTCGATGTTCGGCCTGGCGTTCGTGCTCGGCCTGGTGCTGTGGCTGGGCTACAAGGTGATTCCGGATTTCCCGACCATGGTCGCCCCGGGTGGCGCAGGGTGGCTGCACGCCAAGCTGGGCCTGGTGGTGGTGCTGCTGGCGTACTTCATCTGGATCGGGCGGCTGCTGAAGGGCGTGGCCAGGGGCAGGGCGCTGCCGTCGTCGCGCGCGCTGCGCTGGATCAACGAGATCCCGCTGCTGGCCTTCATCCCGATCGTCTGGCTGGTGCTGGCCAAGCCGTTCTGAGATCTGGAGCTCTCGAACATGTTACTTTCTTGCTCGTGCAAGAAAGTAACCAAAGAACACGCCGCCAGGTCGCGAGCCGGTGCTACGCACCGGTGCCCTGTGCTTCTCGGTGAATCAGGGGACGGCGCCGAACTCGCTGCGCTCAGACATCGGCGCCTCTACGCCCCTGATTCCCCTGCGATGCTCGGCTCGCTAAAAGGCGGACCCAACGTCAAACGCCACACCTGCACCCAGTAGATCCACGCCATGCGTGGATGCTTTTCGCTCTGCTTTCCCAATCCGCCTTCAAGCGAGCCGAGTACCGGAGGTCCGGCAAGGGCGTAGAGGCGCGGATGTTTGAGCGCAGCGAGTTCCGCGCCGCCCCTTGGCGGACTGAGGAGCGCAGGGAACCGGTGTGCAGAGCACACCGGCTCGCGGCTGGCGGAGCGTTTCTTTTGGTTACTTTTCTTTTCGCAAAAAGAAAAGTAACGCCTCGAGCAGAGGCTCAGGCCGCTTCGTAAGTGCCGTAGCTGCGCAGGCGCTTGTAGCGCTGGTCCAGCAGTTCTTCGGTGGACAGCGCATCCAGCGCGTCCAGCTCGTTCAGCAGCACGGCCTTCAACCGCTTGGCCATCTGCGTCGGGTTGCGGTGGGCGCCGCCGGTCGGCTCGCGCACGACCTTGTCGACCAGGCCCAGGTCCTTCAGGCGCGGGGCGGTCAGGCCCAGCTGCTCGGCGGCATCCTTGGCCTTGCCGGCATCCTTCCACAGGATCGAAGCACAGCCTTCCGGGGTGATGGTCGAGTACACCGCGTATTCCAGCATCACGGTACGATCGCCCACGCCCAGCGCCAGTGCGCCGCCCGAGCCGCCTTCACCGATCACGGTGCAGATGATCGGCACCTTCAGCTCGGCCATTTCGATCAGGTTGCGCGCGATCGCTTCGGACTGGCCGCGCGACTCGGCATCGATGCCTGGCCAGGCGCCGGCGGTGTCGATCAGGGTCAGTACCGGCAGGCCGAAACGCTCGGCCATCTTCATCAGGCGCAGCGCCTTGCGGTAGCCCTCCGGCTTGGGCATGCCGAAGTTGCGCTTGATCTTTTCCTTGGTGTCGCGGCCCTTCTGGTGGCCGATGACCATCACCGAGCGGCCATTGATGCGGGCCAGGCCGCCCATGATCGCCTTGTCGTCGGCGAAGGCACGGTCGCCGGCCAGTTCCTGGAACTCATCGCAGATGATGCGGATGTAGTCGGCGGTGTACGGGCGCGACGGATGGCGGGCCAGCTGCAGCACCTGCCACGAGGTCAGGTTGCGGAAGATCTGTGCGGTACGCACGCGCAGCTTGTCCTGCAGCGCATGCACTTCGGCCTCGACATTGACCGCCGGCCCGGCACTGGCGTTGCGCAGTTCCTGGATCTTGGCTTCCAGGTCGGCGATGGGTTGCTCGAAGTCGAGGTAGTTCGGATTCATCGGAAGCCGTCGTGTAAAGAAGAGGGGAATTCTAGCCGAATGCGCAGGAACGGCCCGTACGCCTTCGTCTGGAAGCCGACGGTAGCGCAGTGGGGGCCGGCGGCGCCAGTCGAGCCGCTGGCCGCCGGTTCAGGGCAGGACCAGCGCGCTGCGGGCCATTTCGGTGCTGCGGATCGTCACGAAGTCGTTGTAGGCCTGGTTGGCCGCCACCGGCAGCTTCGCACCCAGCGTCATGGTGGCCTGGGTGAAGGCCATCTGCGCCTGGAAGTCTTCCTTGCGCAGGGCCTTCTGCTCGCTGGCCGTGGTGGCCTTCAGCCAGCGGGCATAGAGGTCGCGCACCGGACCGGCATGGGCCTCGAAGGCCGGGTCCAGCGCGGGCAGCGCCGGAGCCGGTTCCAGCGTGTAGGCCGGGGCCACGTAGCCGGCGGGCTGCTCGCGCTTGTAGGCACCGGGTTCGCCCATGCTGGCCTCGATGTAGGTGATGAATTCCGGCGCGGTGAAGATCTTGGTGCTGATCCTGCCACCGGTCGAATCCACGTGCGCAACCACCTGTTCCTCGGGGAACGGCTCGCGCACGCCGAAGGTCCAGGTCTTGTCGATGAACAGGCCGTGGTGCTTTTCGAACGGTCCCTTGAACTCGACACCGCCCAGCTCGATGCCCAGGCCGCTGACACCGAAGTTCTTCAGCTTGTCCTCGCCGGTCACATAGATCTCGCGCGCTGTCACGTACTCGCTGAGGCTGGGATTGATCAGGCCGCCGCGGCCGTCGGCATAGACGATGAAGCGCACCTCGCCCAGGCGGTCGGTGTGCAGGTGATGCTCACCGGCAGCCAGGCTGATCGGTCGCGAGGCGTGCGCAGCCACCGGCAGGTCCTTGCCATCGATGCTGATCGCCAGCGGCGCATCGGTCGGGTTGTCGATCTCGAAATCGACCTTGGAGGAGCAGCCGGCCAGCGCGAGCGCGGCCATCATCGGCAACAGCAGGTTCTTCATTACGGGCAATCGTCCTTGACGTATGCAGCGGGAAAGCGGAAACGGGGTGGGGCGAGCCTCAGCTGGCCCATGGCGGGCTGTAGCGCACCTTCAGCGTGCGCACTGCCGGTTCGGCGCGCAGCGCCTCCATCAGCCTGGAATCGACGCGCACCGCGCTCTGCCCGGAAACATCGAGCATGCCGGCGATGCCGCCATCGGGGCCCTTCAGCAGCAGGTCCAGGCGCAGGGGCGTGCGGCCGGGGCGATGGCGGTCCAGCAGGGCGTCGATGCGCTCCCACACCGGCCGCTGATGGCGCAGGTCCAGCCGCAGCGACAGGCGCGTGGCGTAGTTCGCACAGACCTCGTCGAAGTCCCAGCACTGGCGGATGCGCAGTGCGAAGCCGCCATTGAATTCGTCTTCGCGCAGGCCGCCCTTGACTACCAGGATACGGTCCTTGGTCATCAGGTGGCCGAACTCGGCCATGGCATCGGAGAACGCACTGCATTCGACGCGGCCACGGCCATCTTCCAATTGGATGAAGATCTGGCTCTCGCCCTTGCGGCGCACGCCGACCACCTGGCCGGCAAGCACGGTCTGCACTTCCGGACGCCAGCGCTTCTCGCCGCCACCACTGTTGCTGTTGGCGCTCCAGATCTTCTCCACCGAGCCGAGGTCGGTACCGACCAGATCGCGCACATCATCGCGCCACGGGTCGAACGGGTGGCCACTGAGGTAGAAGCCCAGCGTGTCGCGCTCGCCGTTGAGGCGCTGCAGCAACGGCCATTCGTCGGTTTCCTGCAGCTCCAGGTGGATGGCCCGCACGCCCGGCTCGGGGCCGCCGAACAGCGAGTTCTGGCCGGACGCACGCTCGCGCGCCATCTGCTCGGTGGCCTTGATCACTTCCGGCAGCTGCAGCATCAGCGAGGCCCGGTTGTGGCCCAGCTCATCCAGCGCGCCGCAGTTGATCATTGCTTCCAGGGTGCGCCGGTTGAGCTTGGCCGAACCGATGCGGGTGCAGAAGTCGAGCAGATCGGTGTAGTCACCGCCGCGCAGGCGTTCCTCCACCACCGCTTCGCAGGCACCCTGGCCGACGCCCTTGATCGCTCCCAGGCCGTACTGGATGGTGTCCGGCGTGGCCGCTTCGAACATGAAGGCGGACTGGTTCACCTTCGGCGGCAGCACGGTCAGGCCAAGGTTGCGCACCTCGTCCAGGAAACCGACCACCTTCTCGGTGTTGTCCATGTCCGAAGACAGCGTCGCGGCCATGAACTCGGCCGGATAATGGCGCTTGAGCCAGGCCGTCTGGTAACTCACCAGCGCGTAGGCGGCGGCGTGCGACTTGTTGAAGCCGTAGCCGGCGAACTTCTCCATCAGGTCGAAGATCGCATCGGCCTTGGCTTCGCCGACGCCGTCCTTGGCCGCACCTTCGCGGAAGATCTCGCGGTGCTTGGCCATTTCCGCCGGCACCTTCTTGCCCATCGCACGGCGCAGCAGGTCGGCGCCGCCCAGCGAGTAGCCGCCGACGATCTGCGCCATCTGCATCACCTGCTCCTGGTACACCATGATGCCGTAGGTGTCGCGCAGGATGCGCTCGGTGCGCGGATCGGGATACTCCACGTCTTCGCGCCCGTGCTTGCGGTCGACGAAGGAGGGAATCAGGTCCATCGGGCCGGGTCGGTACAGCGACACCAGCGCGATCAGGTCTTCGAAACGGTCGGGCTTGGCGTCCTTCAGCAGGCGGCGCATGCCCGAGGATTCGAACTGGAACACCGCACCGGTATTGCCCGAGGCGAAGATGTCCTTGTAGGTGGGCGCATCGTCCAGCGGCAGCTGGGTGATGTCCACCGGCGGAATGCCGGCGCGCTCGTGGCGCTTGTTGATCGCCTTCACCGCCCAGTCGATGATCGTCAGCGTGCGCAGGCCGAGGAAGTCGAACTTCACCAGGCCGACTTCTTCAACGTCGTTCTTGTCGAACTGGGTGACCGGATTCTTGCCGCGGCCGTCTTCATCGTGTTCGGCGAACAGCGGGCAGAACTCGCTCAACGGCTCGGGCGCGATCACCACGCCACCGGCGTGCTTGCCGGCGTTGCGGGTGAGGTCTTCCAGCTGCCGTGCCAGGTCGATCAGGTCGCGGACGTCGTCCTCGCTCTGGTAGCGCTGGATCAGCTCGGGCGAAGCCATCTCGCTGTCCTTGCCCTCACCCATCGCATCCTTCAGCGAGATGCCGAGGATGTTCGGGATCAGCTTGGCGACGCCGTCGACCAGGCCGTAGGGGAAGCCGAGCACGCGACCGGAGTCGCGCACCACCGCCTTGGCCGCCATGGTGCCGTAGGTGATGATCTGGCTGACCCGCTCGCGGCCATATTTGCGCGCAACGTAGTCGATGACCTCGTCGCGGCGGTCCATGCAGAAGTCGATGTCGAAGTCGGGCATCGACACGCGTTCGGGGTTGAGGAAGCGCTCGAACAGCAGGTTGTACGGCAGCGGGTCCAGATCGGTGATCTGCAGTGCCCAGGCCACCAGCGAACCCGCACCCGAACCACGGCCCGGGCCGATCGGAATGCCCTGTGCCTTGCCCCACTGGATGAAGTCGGCCACGATCAGGAAGTAGCCGGGGAAGCCCATCTTGATGATGGTGTCCAGCTCGAACTCGAGGCGGTCGCTGTAATCCTGCGCGGTCATGCCGGGCGCGATGGGATTCTTTTCCAGGCGTGCGGCCAGGCCCTTGCGCGACTCGCTGCGGATCCAGCTGTCCAGCGTCTCCTCGTCGGGCACCGGATAGTCGGGCAGGAAGTAGGTGCCCAGGCGCATCTCGATGTTGCAGCGCTCGGCCAGCGCCAGCGTGTTGTCGATCGCATCGGGAATGTCGGCGAACAACGCGCACATCTCTTCGGCCGACTTCAGGTACTGCTGGTCGCTGTACTCGCGCGGGCGCTTGGGGTCATCCAGCACGCGGCCGGTGGAGATGCAAACGCGTGCTTCGTGCGCGCTGAAATCGGACGGTGACAGGAAGCGTACGTCGTTGCTGGCGATCACCGGCAGGCCACGCTGGCCGGCGGCCATCAGCGCGAACTGGTTGAAGCTCTCTTCGCCATCGCGGCCGGTGCGGGTCAGCTCCAGGTGCAGGCCGTCACCGAACACGCGCTGCCAGTCGGCCAGTTGCTGCTCTGCCAGATCATGCTTGCCGTCCAGGGCCAGGCGCCCGGCCAGGCTCTCACGGCCGGCCAGAGCGAACAGGTTGGCGTTGCCGGCCTTCAGCCAGTCCGGATGCACCGCCACGCCGCCCTCGGGGCGATGGCCTTCCATCCATGCACGGGTCAGCAGCCGCGACAGGCTCAGGTAGCCCTCGCGGTCGCGGCACAGCAGGGTCATCCGCCACGGGTCCTGGCCTTCTTCGGCGATCATCACGTCGGCGCCGGCGATGGGCTTGATGCCCACGCCTTCGGCGGCCTTGTAGAACTTGACCAGGGCGAACAGGTTGTTGAGGTCGGTCACCGCCAGCGCAGGCAGGCCCAGTTCGACCGAGCGCGACAGCAGGTTGGCCTGCTTGGCCTTCTTCGGGTCAGCCTGGTCCGGCTTGGCCGGCACGCGGATGGTGGAGTCCGCCAGCGAGAACTCGGTGTGGACGTGGAGATGTACGAAGCGGGAGTTGGACATGCCGGACCAGGTTGGAGCGCGCAGGCCCCGGGTGCAGACGCGGGAATCGTCGCCGGGGTCGGGAAGCGCTGGAGTGCCCGGTCAGGGTAGCGAGGGCAGGGGGTTGCGACAAGGACTTGACGGTGCGCGATATCGCGAGTGCCGCCGGGCATGGCACGGCGTTACCGGGGGCGTTCATGTTGCCGTGGTAGCGCCGGGCCATGCCCGGCGGACGTTCAGGCGATCGCGGTGGTGGCCGGTACTTCCAGGCACTCGCGCACCGGGGCGAAGCTGCGCCGGTGCTCCGCGCACGGGCCGTGTTCACGCAGGGCGGCCAGATGCGCCGGGGTGCCGTAGCCCTTGTGCTGGTCGAAACCGTACTGCGGGTGGCGTGCGTGCAGGTCCAGCATGTAGCGGTCGCGCGAAACCTTGGCCAGGATCGAGGCCGCCATGATCGCGCGGTCGATGCCATCGCCGCCGACCAGCGCCTGCGCCGGCAGCACCAGCCCCTTGGGCACCACGTTGCCGTCGATGCGGGCGAAGCCGGCCACGTGGGCCACCGCCGCGACCACATCGCGCATGCCCTGCAGGGTGGCTTGATAGATGTTCAGGCGATCGATGGCTTCCACGTCCACCAGCACCACGTGCCAGGCCAGGGCGCGGTCGAGGATGCGGTCATGCAGCTGCTCGCGGCGGGCCGCGGTCAGCTGCTTGGAATCATCCAGGCCGTTCAGTCGTGGCCGCTGCGGGTCGAACACCACCGCTGCCACTGCGACGGGGCCGGCCAGCGGTCCGCGTCCGGCTTCGTCGACACCGGCGATGCGGTGGCCGGGGTCGATCACCGCGGCACCATCGAACAAGGCCAGGCTGGCGGCTGCCGCGTGGCGGCGGCTCATGCCTTTTCCTGGCCGCGCACCAGCAGCTCGCCAACGGCATCGGCTGCGCGCGCCGATGCATTGCGGCGCAGCCGTTCATGCAGGCGCGCGTAGGTGCCCTGCAGGTCGGCGATCCGCTGCGGGTGGTCGAACCACTGCTGGATGGCGGCGGCCAGTTTTTCCGGCGTGCAGTCGTGCTGCATCAGCTCTGGCGCCAGGTCCTGGCCGGCCAGGATGTTGGGCAGGGCGAAGCGGTCGACCTTGATCAACCCCAGCGCCTTCACCAGGCGGTACGTCAGTTCGTTGACCCGGTAGCCGACCACCATCGGACGCTTCACCAGCATCGCCTCCAGGGTGGCGGTACCGGAGGCCAGCACCACCACGTCGGCGGCGATCATCGCGTTGCGCGCCTGGCCGTCCAGCACGTGCGAATAGGCCACCGGCAGCGCCGAGCGTGACAACTGCTCTTCAATCAGGCGCCGGCAGGCCGCATTGGCCGCCGGCACCACCACGTGCAGGCCGGGAATGCGCTCGGATACCTGCCAGGCGGCCTCGAAGAAGGCTTCGCCGAGCTTGGATATCTCGCCCAGGCGGCTGCCGGGAAGCACGGCCAGCACCTTGGCGGAGGCGGGCAGGCCGAGCTCGATCCGGGCCGCTTCCCGGTCGACGTGCAGCGGGATGTCATCGGCCATCGGATGGCCGACGAAGCGTGCGTCGATGCCGTGCTTGGCGTAGATCGGCGGTTCCATCGGGAACAGGCACAGCACCAGGTCGGCGCTGCTGCCGATCTTCTCGGCACGCTTCTCGCGCCATGCCCACACCGAGGGGCTGACGTAGTGCACGGTGCGCACGCCACGCTGTTTCAGCCAGCGTTCGATGCCCAGATTGAAGTCCGGTGCGTCGATGCCGATGAATACGTCCGGTTGCCACTCCAGCGCACGCTGGCGGAAGGCCGAACGCAGCTTGAGCAGCCGCGGCAGATGGCGCAGGACTTCGGTCAGGCCCATCACCGCCAGTTCGCTGGCATCGTGCCAGGTCTGGCAGCCGGCGCTGCGCATGGCATCGCCGCCGATGCCGGCGAATTCGGCATGCGGGAAGCGGGCCTTCAGTTCGCGCACCAGGCCTGCGCCGAGCAGGTCGCCGGAGGCTTCACCGGCGACCAGCGCGATCCGTAACGGGCGCTCGCTGAGCACCCGGTGTGCAGGCACGCTGCCGGCCATCGAGGCCAGCGGAATCACCTCGGCGCCGGCCGGCGCCTGGCCGGTCGCGCTGCTCATCGCAGCAGGTGCCTCTCGGTGTGCTCGATGAAGTCCAGCATCGACTTGACGTCATCACTGTCGCGCGCCTGCTCGGCCAGCTGTGCCTTGGCTTCGGCCAGCGGCAGGCCAGCCACATACAGCGTGCGGTAGGCACGCTTGATGGCGGTGATGCGCTCGGGATCGAAGCCGCGACGCTTCAGGCCCTCGCTGTTGATGCCGCGCGGGCGGCCCAGCGAGTCGGTGCCGACCATGGTGAACGGCGGGACGTCGCCATTGGTCAGCGCGCCCATGCCGAGGAAGGCGTGCGCACCGATGCGGCAGAACTGATGCGCACCGGCGAAGCCGCTGATGATCACGTAGTCACCCACGGTCACGTGCCCGGCCAGCGTGGTGTTGTTGGAGAACACGCAGAAGTTGCCGACGTGGCAATCGTGGGCCACGTGCGTGTAGGCCAGCATCCAGTTGTCATCGCCGATGGTGGTGATGCCACCGCCGCCGCCAGTGCCACGGTTGAGGGTGACGAATTCGCGGAACACGTTGCGGTCGCCGATCACCAGTTCGGTGCGTTCACCGCCGTACTTCTTGTCCTGCGGTTCGCCACCGACCGCGACATGGCCGATGAAACGGTTGTCTCGGCCGATCCGGGTCGGGCCGTGGATGCTGCAGTGCGAACCGACCTCGGTGCCGGCACCGATCTCGACGTCCGGCCCGATGATCGTGAACGCGCCCACGCGCACATCGTCGGCCAGGCGCGCCGACGGATCGATCACGGCAGTGGGGTGGATCAGGGGGGCGTTGTCGCTCATCTCGGACCTCCAGCCAGGGTCATTCGCGGGTGCCGGCGCACAGCACCTCGGCGCAGGCGACGACTTCGCCGTCGACCTTGGCCACACAGTCGTACACGGCCATGTTGCGGATCACGCGCTTGATCTCCACGTGCATCTCCAGCACATCACCGGGCACCACCTGCTTGGTGAAGCGGGCCTTGTCGACCTTGACCATGTAGAACAGCTTGGACTGTGCATCGCGGCCCAGCGTCAACTGGGTCAGCACGCCGCCGGCCTGGGCCATGGCTTCGATGATCAGCACGCCGGGCATGATCGGCTGGCCCGGGAAGTGGCCCTGGAAGAACGGCTCGTTGATGCTGACGTTCTTGGTCGCGACGATCGTGCGCTTCTCGTAGTCGATCGACACCACCTTGTCCACCAGCAGGAACGGGTAGCGGTGCGGAAGCAGCGTCTGGATCTGCGCCATGTCCGGCAGGGTCTGGGTGTGGCTCATTCTTTCTCCTTGCTCACAGACAGGATGCGACGGGCCAGTGCATCGAGCTGCTTGAAGCGCGCGGCATTCTTGCGCCACGTGCGGTTGTCGGTCAGGGGCGTGCCGGAGGAATACTCGCCCGGCTCGGTGATGGAGTTGCGGACCACCGATTTGCCGGTGATCACGACCTTGTCGCAGATTTCAAGATGACCGACGACGCCAACGGCGCCGCCGAGCAGGCAGTAACGGCCGATCTTGGCGCTGCCGGCGATGCCGGTGCAGCCCGCGATGGCCGAGTGGGCGCCGATCTGCACGTTGTGTGCGATCTGCACCAGGTTGTCCAGGCGGACGTCCTCGGCCAGCACGGTGTCTTCCAGCGCGCCACGGTCGACACAGGTGTTGGCGCCGATCTCGCAGTCGTCGCCGATGCGCACGCCGCCAAGCTGCGGCACCTTGATCCATTTGCCAGCGTCCATGGCCAGGCCGAAGCCATCGGCGCCCAGCACGGCGCCGGGATGGATGCGCACGCGCTTGCCCAGCTTGACGCGGGTGACCAGGGTGACGCGGGCGATCAGTTCGCAGCCGCTGTCGAGGGTGCAGTCTTCGCCGATGATGCTGCCGGCGCCGATGATGCAGTTCTCGCCGATGACGCTGCGTGCGCCGATGGTGACGAACGGACCGACGTGGGCGCTGGCGGCGACCTGCGCCTGCGGATCGATCACAGCGCTGGGATGGATGCCGGGCGGGCGGGTCGGGGCGATGTCGAACAGCGCGCCGATCTTGGCAAAGGTGGTGTAAGGATCCTTGGCAACCAGGGCCGTACCGGGTGCTGCATCGGCATCCTCGGCGCGCAGCACCACGATGCCGGCCTGGCTGTCGGCCAGCTGGGCGCGGTAGCGCGGATTGGCAAGGAAGGTCAGCTGGCCGGCACCGGCATGGGCGAGGGTGGCCACGCCATGGATGGCGGTGCTCGGGTCGCCATGGACCTGCAGGCCGAACTGATCGGCGAGTTGCTGGGCGATGTAGGTAGGAGTATTCACGGCGGGAGTTTAACGTGTGACGCCATTGCGGTCATGCGGGAGCAAAAGCCGGCGCCTGGCTGATCCGTGGGGCGATGGCGCAGGGGGCTGCCCAGGACACGCCGTAAACCCATCCCTGGGGGCTCGATGGCGCCATCCATGGCGCCAACGGTCCTGGTCAGCCCCCTGCGCCATCGCCGGATAGTCTTCCGCGCGCGAGCGGATCCAACCTCCACAGTCGCCTGCAGAACCGGGCCATACTCGGCTCACCGCGCGTCAGCGTGCGCTTCAATAACGAAAACGCCGGGCAATGCCCGGCGATTTGAGACCCGTCTGGTGGAAAGCCCCCCTTTGTTAAGGGGGGCGCGCCAACGGCGCGGGGGATAGGTGAAATGCGCGGGCAATTCACCGGAGGTGGATCAGTTCTGAGGAACGTCGTTCCTCAGAACTGGCCACCGAACGTGAATTGCAGACGCTCGATCTCGTCGCCGTCCTTCTTCTTCAGCGGGAACGCATAGCTGATCGAGATCGGGCCGACCGGGGCGCGCCACAGCAGGGCTACACCGGTGGACACGCGCAGCTCGTTGGCCTTGAAGTTGTCGGTGCCGTTGTAGACGTTGCCGAAGTCGACGAATGCCGATACACGGGCCGACGGGCTGTCGAACAGGCGCGGGAAGTAGGCTTCGACCGAACCGACGGTCTTCAGCGAACCACCCAGCGGCTGGCCGTTCGGGTAACCGCTGGTGACTTCGCGCGGGCCGAGGGTGTTGTCCTCGAAGCCACGAACCGAGTTGGTACCACCGGCGTAGAAGTTCTCGTAGAACGGCAGGCCCGAGGCGGTGACGGTGCGGGTGGTGCCGTCGCCATTATCGATCACGCGGGTCTTGTCGTTGCCGTAGGCATCGCCGTAGCCGATTTCGGCGCGGGTGTTGATCACCAGCGAGGGGATGATCGGCCAGTACTTGCTGATCTGGTAGTTCAGCTTGTAGTACTCGATGGTCGAACCCGGCAGGGTGGTTTCCAGGCCCACGCGCTGGTAGGTACCGCGGGTCGGCATGAAGTAGTCGTTGCGCGAGTCGCGGGCCCAGCCCAGCTCGGTGCGCCACGCATGGAAGGTGCGGCTGCCGACGGCATCGATGTAATCGATGATCGACTTCGGGGTCGAGCCCGGGTACGTGGTGATCTGGTTGCTGTCGATGCCGAACATCAGCGAGACGGTGTCGGTCTCGGTGATCGGCACGCCGAACACCACCTGCGCCGAACCATTGGTGCTGTTGTACTGCGCGGTGTTGAAGTCGGAGTAGTCCAGTTCGCGCCAGGACAGGTTGTAGCCCAGCGAAACGCCGTCATCGGTGAAGTACGGGTTGGTGTAGCTGAAGCCGTAGCGCTGCAGGTAGCTGCTGCGCGAGGCTTCGACCGACACGCGGTTGCCGCCGCCCAGGAAGTTGTTCTGCGACAGCTGCACCGAGGTGGTCATGCCGTAGGACTGCGAATAGCCCAGGCCGAACACGAAGCTGCCCGAGGTGGTTTCCTTGACGTTGTAGACGACGTCGACCTGGTCGTTGCTGCCGCTGACCGGCGGGGTTTCCACGTCCACCGCTTCGAAGTAGCCCAGGCGCTGCAGGCGGATCTTGGAACGGTCGATCGCGGCCTGCGAGTACCAGCTGTTCTCGAACTGGCGCATTTCGCGGCGCATCACCTCATCGGAGGTTCGGGTATTGCCCTTGAAGATGATGCGGCGGACCGTCACGCGCGGGCCCGGCACGACCTGCATGTTGACCGCCACGGTCTGCTCGGCGCGGTTGGTGGTCGGAATCGGGTTCACCTTGGCGAAGGCATAACCGATGTTGGACAGCGAGTTGGTGATCGAGTCGGAGCTGAATTCCAGCAGGGCACGCGAGAACGTGTCGCCGGACTTCTGCACGACCATGCGCTCGACGTCTTCCTGCGGCAGGATCGTATCGCCGCTGACCTTGATCTCGGAGATCTTGTACTGGTCGCCTTCGGTCACGCCGGCGGTGATGAACATGTCGCGCTTGTCGGGGCTGATCGACACCTGCGTCGAGTCGATGCTGAAGTCGACATAGCCGCGGTCCAGGTACCAGGAGTTGAGCTTTTCCAGGTCGCCGGACAGCTTTTCCTTGGAGTACTGGTCGTCACGGCGGTACCACGACGCCCAGTTGTGCTCCTTGGACTCCCAGTATTCCAGGATGTCCTTGCTGTCGTACTTCTCGGTGCCGACGATGTTGACGTGGCGGATCTTGGCCGCCTTGCCTTCCTTGATCGCGATGGCGATGTCGACACGGTTGCGGTCCAGCGGGCTCACGGTCGGGGTGATGTCGACGGTGTACTTGCCACGATCGTTGTACTGGCGGCGAAGTTCCTGGGTCACGCGATCCAGGCTCAGGCGATCGAAGGTGCCGCCCTCGGTCAGGCCGATGTCGGACAGGCCCTTGAGCAGCTGGTCGGACTTGATGTCCTTATTGCCGGTGACGGTCAGCTTGTTGATCGCCGGACGCTCCTTGACGGTCACCACCAGGATGCTGCCCTGGCGATCCAGCTGCACGTCTTCGAAGAAGCCGGTCTTGTACAGGGCGCGGATGGTCTCGCCGACCTTGCTGTCGGTAACCGTCTCGCCACGCTCGACCGGCAGGTAGGTGAACACCGTACCGGAACTGATGCGCTGCAGGCCGTCGACGCGGATGTCGCTGACAGTGAAGGGCTCGGCTGCCTGGGCCAGGGCGGGAGCGCCGGTGACGGCGGCGAGGGCGAGGGCCAGCAGGCGGCGATTGGGGAGTCGCGTCATGTCACGTCCGGTAGGAAGGTCGATTTCATTGGTAAGGGATGCCGACGCTGTAGACGGCAAAAACATGGAAAAGTTCATCGCGGGACCAGGCCGAGGATGTCGTTGTAGAACGCCAATCCCATCAGCCCGGCCAGCAACGCCAGGCCGATGTATTGGCCGGCGGCGACGGCACGCTCGCTCAGCGGGCTGCCCTTGACCAACTCGATAAGGTAATACAGCAGGTGGCCGCCGTCCAAGATGGGGATCGGCAGCAGGTTGATGATGCACAGGCTCAGCGACAGCAGGGCGAGGAACTGGATGAACCAGTCCACGCCACGTTTGGCCGAAATATTGGCGACCCGGGCAATGGTGACCGGGCCGGAAACGTTCTGCAGCGAGGCTTTGCCGGTCACGATCCGGCCCATCATGGCCAATGAATCGGCGGCCATCCTGCCGGTTTCACGCACCGCGACCGTGACCGACTGCAGCGGGCCGAACTTGAGCAGGGTGTCGTAGGCGGGGCTGTAGCTCTGGGCAAAGCCCGCGCCGATCTGCCAGGTGGGCTGGCCCTTGCCGTCCTTGCCCTGGCGTGGGGTGATCTCCAGCGCCAGGCGCTCGCCACCACGCAGCACCTCGATCATCGCCGGGCCACCGCGGCGGCCGAGGCTGCCCACTTCGCTGATGGCCTGTTCGACGCTGTCGATGCGCTGGCCGTCGATCGCCACGATCAGATCGCCGGTCTGCAGGTGGCCCTCTGCGGCCGAACCCTTCACGATGGTGTCCACCAGCGGCGGCTGCAGCCACGCACGCCAGTACACGCCGGCCAGGATCGGAACCCGGCGTTCATCGAAACCGGCCGGCAGCTGCGACAGCGGCAGGGTGCGCGAGCGCAGCTGGTCGGCGGGGTCGAGCACCTCCAGGGTCACATCGCGACGGTCCATCGCCGCCGCGGTCAGGGCCATGCTGGCCTCGCCCAGGGTGATCACATCGCGGCCGTCCACGCGCAGCAGGCGGTCACCACTGCCGAGCCCGGCCGTGGCAGCCATGCCGGTAGCGCGGCCGACGGTTGCCGAATAGTCCTGCTTGCCGATCACGAACATCGCCCACAGCAGCAGGATGCACAGCAGCAGGTTGGCGATCGGGCCGGCCGCGACGATGGCGATGCGCTGCCACACGGTCTTGTGGTTGAAGGCCTGGCCGCGCTCGTGCGGATGGACCTCGACTTCGCGTTCGTCGAGGAATTTCACATAACCGCCCAGCGGGATGGCGGCGATGGCGAACTCGGTGCCATGGCGGTCGCGGCGCGACCACAGCGGACGGCCGAAGCCGACCGAGAAGCGCAGCACCTTGACCCCGCACAGGCGCCCAACCCAGTAGTGCCCGAATTCGTGGAAGGTGACCAGCAGCCCAAGGCTGACGATCATCCACCAGACCGATCCGATGAAGTCAGTCATGCAGGTTCACATTGGCGGACACGGGCGGCGGCGTCATACGGGATGGGTGCGCTGTTCAGGTGGCGGCGATGGCGTTCAGGGTCAGCTGGCGGGCCCGCTCGTCGGCGGACAACAGAACCTCAAGTGTATCGGCTGGTTCGGTCGGCAGTGTTGAAAGAGCGTTAGCAACCAGCGTCGGAATGGTCAGGAAGCCTATGCGGCCCTGAAGAAACGCTGAAACAGCCTCTTCATTGGCAGCGTTCAGCACCGCCGGGGCGGTGCCGCCGGCGCGCATCGCCTGCCATGCCAGGGCCAGGCAGGGGAAGGCGTCGGTGTCGGGGGCCTCGAAATCCAGCCGGCCCTGGGTGAGCAGGTCCAGCCCGGACACGCCCGATTCGATCCGTTGCGGCCAGCCCAGGCCTACGGCCAGGGTGGTGCGCATGTCCGGCAGGCCCATCTGCGCCAGCGTGGAGCCGTCAACGAACTCCACCAGCGAATGCACCAGGCTCTGCGGATGCACCAGCACCTCGATGCGCTCGCCGGGGATGCCGAACAGATGGTGGGCCTCGATCACTTCCAGGCCCTTGTTCATCAACGTCGCCGAATCGACCGAGATCTTCGGCCCCATCGACCACTTCGGATGCGCCACGGCCTGGGCCGGGGTGACCTGCTGCAGTTCGGCGCGGCTGCGCCCGCGGAAGGGGCCGCCCGAGGCGGTCAGCAGGATGCGGCGCACCCCGGCACCGTCGAGGCTGGCATCACGTGAGCGCAGGCACTGGAAGATCGCGCTGTGTTCGCTGTCGATCGGGATGATCTCGGCGCCGGCGCGTTCGGCGGTGCGGGTCAGCAGTTCACCGGCCAGTACCAGCGATTCCTTGTTGGCCAGCAGGATGCGCTTGCCGGCCGCAGCGGCGGCCAGGGTCGAGGACAGGCCGGCGGCGCCGACGATCGCGGCAACCACGGTGTCGCAGGCGTCGCTGGCCGCCAGCTGGTCCAGCGCGGCATGGCCGGCGTGGGCCTGGGTGGCCAGGCCGGCGTCGCGCAGGCCGTCGCGCAGTTCGGCATACAGGGTTTCATCGGCGATCACCGCATGCGCGGGCCGGTGCTGCCGGCACAGGGCCAGCAGCGCCTGTACCTGGCGGCCGGCGGCAAGCACGGTGGCCTGGTACCGCAGTGGATGGCGGGCGATCACGTCAAGCGTGGAGGCACCAATCGAGCCGGTGGCGCCGAATACGGCGACCCGGCGCAGGTCTGCAGCAGCATCCATGGTCAGAACCCGAAGATTTCCTTGCCCAGTGCGAACACCGGGATGGCCGCCAGCACGCCGTCGACGCGGTCGAGCACGCCGCCGTGGCCGGGGATCAGGTGGCCTGAATCCTTGGCGCCGGCATGGCGCTTGATCAGGCTTTCGAACAGGTCGCCCAGTACGGAGGCGAATACCGCCACCACCGAAGTGAGCAGCAGGCCGGGCAGGTGCGCGGCATCGATGCCGGCCAGCCAGCCCAGGCCGACGGCCACCGCAACGCCGGCGATCAGCCCGCCGACGAGGCCTTCCCAGGTCTTGTTCGGGCTGATCCGCGGTGCCAGCTTGTGCTTGCCGAAGTGACGCCCGGCAAAGTAGGCGCCCGAATCAGCGGCCCAGACCAGCGCCAGCGCGGCCAGCAGCCACAGGTGGCCCTGATGCCCGGGCGGGTCGCCGCCGGCATGGATCAGTACCAGTGCGGCCCACGCAGGCACGATGGCCAGGGTGCCGGCCAGCAGCTTGAGGATGCGCGCCGGGCTGCCGGGCTGTGCGCCGAAGTTGAAGAAGCGCAGCCACACCAGCGCGCCCAGCCACCAGGCCACGCCTACCAGGGTCGCGATCTGGAACAGCACAAGGGTGCCGGCATCGGCCCACACCAGCAGCACCATCAGCACCAGGTTGAGGACCAGCAGCACGGTGCGGGCGAGGGTGTCTTCGATGTCGGCCAGCTTCAGCCATTCCCACAGGCCGATCAGCAGCACGGCGGCGGCGGCGGCGGCCAGCCATTGCGTCGGCAGCAACAGGATCGCCGCAATGGCGACCGGCGCCATGATCAGCGCGGCGAGGACTCGGGTCTTGGTCATGGGCTGGACGTCTCGGTGGCCAGGGCGGCGATCTGGGCGCTGGTCAGGCCGAAGCGGCGCTCACGGCTGGCGTAGGCATCCAGCGCCAGCTGCAGCTGCGCGGCGTCGAAATCCGGCCACAGCGCTTCGGTGAACCACAGCTCGGTATACGCCAGCTGCCACAGCAGGAAGTTGCTGATGCGGGTATCGCCGCCGGTGCGGATGAACAGGTCCGGTGGCGGCAGATCGGCCAGGGCCACCTGTCGCCCCAGCAGGGATTCGTCGATCTGCTCGGGCAGCAGGCGGCCGGCGGCCACTTCAGCGGCCAGTGCGCGTGCGGCACGGGCGATGTCCTGGCGGCCACCATAGCTGGCGGCGATCGACAGGGTCAGTGTCCTGTTGTCGGCGGTGCGCTGTTCGGCCAGCTGCATGCGGCTGACCAGGGCAGCACCGAAGCGCTCGCGTTCGCCGATGAAGCGCACGCGCACGCCGCGCCGATGCAGCTCGTCCACTTCGCGGTCGAGCGCGCCGAGGAACAGCTTCATCAACGCATCGACTTCTTCCTGCGGCCGGCCCCAGTTCTCGCTGGAGAACGCGAACAGGGTCAGCGCCGGAATGCCCAGTTCCAGGCAGCGTTCGATGGTGCGGTTGACCGCGCGCGCGCCGGCACGATGGCCGATCACGCGGGGGCGACGGCGCAGCTGTGCCCAGCGCCCGTTGCCATCCATGATGATGGCAACATGGCGCGGCAGGGCGGCCGGCAGGGGAGGCGGGGCTGAAGGCATCGACTTCAGACCGACATCAGTTCCTTTTCCTTGTCGGCGACGACTTTATCCACATCCTTGATGTTGCTGTCGGTCAGCTTCTGGATATCGTCTTCGCCGCGCTTCTTGTCGTCTTCGCTGATCGCCTTGTCCTTCAGCAGCTTGGCGATTTCCTTGTTCGCGTCCTGGCGGATGTTGCGGATGGCGATCTTGGCGCCTTCGCCTTCCTTCTGTACCTGCTTGGCCAGTTCCTTGCGGCGCTCTTCGGTCGGCGGCGGCAGGTTGACGCGGATCGAGGTGCCGATGGTGTTCGGGGTCAGCTCGATGTTGTACAGGCCCTTTTCGATCTCCTTGATCATGCTCTTGTCGAAGGGCGTGACCAGCAGGGAGTGGGCATCGGCGTTGGAGATCGACGCAACCTGGTTCAGCGGGGTGCTGGCGTTGCCGTAAGCATTGACCGTGACGCGGTCCAGCAGGGCCGGTGTGGCGCGACCGGTGCGGATCGAAGTGAGGGTGTGCTTAAGAGCGTCGATGCTCTTGGCCATGCGCGTCTGCGCGTTGTTCTTGATGTCGTTGAGCATCGCCAGGGTCCTGGATGTAACTGGAATCGGGCGATTATAGGCGAATACGGGACGCCGCCGGGCCTGAATCGGCCCGGAGGTCGCCTTGCGCTCAGCCTCAGGCCGGGTCGCGGCCCTGGACGAGGGTGCCGATGTTCTCGCCGTGCAGGATCTTCAGCAGCTCGCCCGGCTGGCCCATGTCGAACACGCGCATCGGCAGGTCGCTGTCGCGCGCCAGGGCGAAGGCGGCGGTATCCATCACTTCCAGGCCGCGGCGGATCACTTCGTCGTAGCTCAGGCTGTCGAAGCGGACAGCGTCGCTGTACTTGTTCGGATCCTTGTCGTACACGCCATCGACCTTGGTTGCCTTCAGCAGCAGGTCGGCGCCGATCTCGATCGCGCGCAGGGCCGCGCCGGAATCGGTGGTGAAGAACGGGCTGCCGACGCCAGCGGCGAAAATCACCAGGCGGCCCTTTTCCAGATGGCGGATGGCGCGTCGACGGATGTAGTCCTCGCACACGTCGTTGATCTTGATCGCGCTCATCACGCGGGCCTTGGCGCCCACTTTTTCCAGTGCATCCTGCATGGCCAGCGCGTTGATGACCGTGGCCAGCATGCCCATCTGGTCGCCGGTGACGCGGTCCATGCCGCCAGCGGCCAGGCCCGCACCGCGGAAGATGTTGCCACCGCCGATGACCAGGGCGACTTCGGCGCCGGCCTGCTGGGCCTCGACGACTTCACGGGCCAGGCGGTTGATGATCTTGGGGTCGATGCCGTAGTCCTCATCTCCCATCAGCGCCTCCCCGGAAAGTTTCAACAGGATGCGGCGATAGGCGAGCTTGGACATAGGGACCTCGGGTGCGTGGAAATCGCGGGCGATTCTACGCGCAAGCGGCGCGCGGCCAAAGCGTTTTGTGCACTGCGGCGCAAAATACCGGCGTGCCCCGTGCATCCGGGGCGCACCATTCAGCCCAGCTCGGCGCCAGCCGTGGCAGACAGTTCATCATGCCCCAGCTCGCCGGGAGAGCGTGCGATGACCCGGTTGCGGCCCAGGTTCTTGGAGCGGTAGAGCACGTCATCGGCGGCGCGCAGCAGGTCCTGCACGCCGGCAAAGCGCTCGTAGCCCCCTTGGGTGGCCACGCCGGCCGAGAAGGTGATGAACAGCGGGCCGCCTTCCAGTTCCGCCATCGGGGTGGCGACGATGTTCGCCAACACCCGGCGGATCACGTCCAGGGCCACCGATTCGCTGGTATTGGGCAGCAGCGCGACGAACTCCTCGCCGCCGAAGCGGGCCACGGTGTCGCTGTTGCGCAGCTGCCCCTGCAGTTTGCCGGCAAAGGCCCGCAGCACCTCGTCGCCGGTCAGGTGGCCGTGCGCGTCGTTGATCTTCTTGAAATCGTCCAGGTCGATGAAGGCCACCGACAATGGCCAGCCATGGCGGCCGGCACGCAGGAATTCCTGTTCCAGCACGGCTTCGAGCTGGCGGCGGTTGAGGACACCGGTCAGGGCATCGCGATGGGCCTGGTCGGCCAGGCGCTTGGCGCGGGCCTCGAATTCATCGGCGCGACGGCGGGCCTGGTCGGCATCCTGCAGTTCGCGCAGGTTGCGCAGGGTGGCCAGCTCCTGGGCGTGGTCGATCAACTCGCGCACGCGTGCCGGCGAGTTCAGGCCGTTCTCGAACAGGCTGGCGATGTCGGGCAACGCGTCGCTGATCCGCGCCAGCACTTGGTCGAAGCGGGCGCTGTCCATCTGCAGGCGGTCATGGACCTGCTGCAGGGCGCGTTCGCGGGCGGCATCGGCGTCTTCATCCAGCCAGATGTCGGCGACCGCGCCAGACAGCTGCACGCAGGCCTGGAACGGATTCTCGGCGGTGCCCTCGTCTTCGCTGTGGCGGATGCTGTCCACCAGGTAGCGCGGCAGGCCCCACTGCTCGGCCACCCATGCACCGACGTCGGCGTGGCTGCAGCCCAGTTCCTGGCGCTCGCGCGCGATCAGGTCGGGATTGTCGCGCGCCTCGCGCAGCAGCGGCAGGTAGCGTTCGGATTCGGCCTGGGCCAGGCACAGCACTCCCATGTCCTGCAGCAGCCCGGCCAGCATCAGTTCTTCCAGCCGGCGCAGGCCGCGCGCCTGGCCGAGCTGGCTGGCGGCCAGTGCGCTGAGGATGCTGCGCTTCCAGGCGCGTTGGCGCAGGTCGTGGTCGGCGCCGCCGTTGCCGGTCAGGCCCTGGGTGACAGTGAAGCCCAGGGCGAGGCTGATCGTGGCGTTCAGCCCGAGCATGGTCAGAGCCTGGCCGAGGTTCTCGATCCGGCGCCGGCTGGCATACAGCGGTGAATTGGCGATACGCAGCATGCGCGCACTCAACGCCATGTCGATGGCGATGATGTCCGCAGCGGTTGCGATGTCCGCTTCCGGATCCTGGGCCAGTTCGATGATGCGCAGGGCAATACCGGGCGGCGAGGGGAGGTTGCGGCAAAGCGCCAGGGCAGCTGTCAGCTCGGGAGGCATGTCGGGTCGTTCAATTCCATTAGGACAAGAATACCTAGGAATGCATCACAGTCTGCGACTTTCGTTCCTGTTATGCGACTGCAGCTTCCCTTTGCCGAGTATCGGCTTGATTCGGCTGCAACGCAAAGGTGACGGTGTGCGCACCAACGGTGCGCACCCACAGATTCCGCCACCCACAAATTCCGCCACCCACAGATTCGGCCACCCACAGGTGAAGGGCACCCACAGGCCCGCCGGCATAAAAAAAGAGCCGCGGTTTCCCGCGGCTCCTTCTGGTTTCATTGCAGCCGTGAGGCTGGAATCAGACCTGCATCGCCTTGGCAACTTCGGCGGCGTAGTCTTCCACCACCTTCTCGATGCCTTCGCCAACGACCAGCAGCTGGAAGCCTGCGACGTCGGCGCCGGCAGCCTTGACCACCTGCTCGACGGTCTTGTCGCCGTCCAGCACGTAGCTCTGGCCGTACAGGGTCACTTCGCTGACGATCTTGTTGATCTTGCCGCTGATGATCTTTTCCAGGATGTCGGCCGGCTTGGACTTGTCCTTCTCGGACATCTTGGCCAGTTCGATTTCCTTTTCCTTTTCCACGAACTCGGCCGGCACATCGGCAGCCTTGTTGTGCGGCGGCTTCAGCGCAGCCACGTGCATGGCCAGGCCGCGAGCCAGTTCGGCGTCGCCGCCGATCAGGTCGACCAGCACGCCGACCTTGCCGTTGGTGTGGACGTAGGAACCGACGTTGCCGGTGGTGTCCAGCTTGACCAGGCGACGGATCTGGATGTTCTCACCCAGGGTCTGCACGGCAGTCGCGCGGGTTTCTTCGACGGTCTGGCCGCTCGGCAGGGTGGCCGACTTCAGGGCTTCCACGTCGGCGGCGCCCGATGCCAGGGCAGCGGCAGCGACGGAATCGACGAAGTTCTTGAAGTTGATGTCGTTGGCGACGAAGTCGGTTTCCGAGTTGATCTCGACCAGCACGGCCTTGCCGCCGTCCTGGGCCAGGCCCAGACGACCTTCGGCGGCGACGCGGTCAGCCTTCTTGTCGGCCTTGGCAGCGCCGGACTTGCGCAGCGCTTCAGCAGCGGCGTCGATGTTGCCGCCGGCCTCGGTGAGCGCCTTCTTGCATTCCATCATGCCGGCGCCGGTGCGCTCGCGCAGTTCCTTGACCAGGGAAGCAGTGATTTCCACGGGATTACCTCACGAAAGAAAGGGGTTGGGCCGGCATGGTGGCCGGCCCGTGTGACAGTGTCCTGTCGTCGCGCCATCGGCAGCGGACAGGAAAGGTGGGCGCGTGGCGCCCACCAGGGCCTGGATCAGGCCTGGGCTTCGCCCTTGTCGGCAGCAGCCTTCTTGGCCGGAGCACGGCGAGCCGGCTTGCCTTCTTCGGCCGGAGCGTCGGCGAACTCTTCTTCACGGACGGTGGCAGCGTGCGGTGCAGCAGCCTTGCCTTCCAGCACGGCGTCAGCAGCGGCGCGCGCGTACAGCTGCACGGCACGGATGGCGTCGTCGTTGCCCGGGATCGCGTAATCCACCAGTTCCGGGTTGTAGTTGGTATCGACGACAGCGATCACCGGGATGCCGAGCTTCTTGGCTTCCTTGATGGCGATGTCTTCGTGGCCGATGTCGATGACGAAGATCGCGTCCGGCAGACGGTTCATGTCCTTGATGCCGCCCAGCGAAGCTTCCAGCTTGTCGCGCTCGCGACGCAGGCCCAGCACTTCGTGCTTGACCAGCTTCTCGAAGGTGCCGTCGGTTTCACCGGCTTCCAGTTCCTTCAGGCGGGCAACCGACTGCTTGACGGTACGGAAGTTGGTCAGGGTGCCGCCCAGCCAGCGCTGGTTCATGAACGGCATGCCGCAACGCTCGGCTTCTTCGCGGATCGACTCGCGCGCGCTGCGCTTGGTGCCCAGGAACAGGATGGTGCCGCGCTTCTGGGCAACCGACGAGATGAAGTTCATCGCGTCGTTGAACAGCGGGACGGTCTTTTCCAGGTTGATGATGTGGATCTTGCCGCGGGCGCCGAAGATGTACGGAGCCATTTTCGGGTTCCAGTAGCGGGTCTGGTGGCCGAAGTGGACGCCGGCTTCCAGCATCTGACGCATGGTGACCTGGGGCATTGCAGAACTCCTGATGGGGAACCGGCGATTCCGCCCGCGGGATAGGTATGCGGGACGCGTGGAAGCGCTGATGGTTCCGGGGTTGGGCTTCCCTGTTGCCTTCGTGGCCGAACTCCTTGCGGAGCACCCCGGCACGGATGGGGGCAGCAGGTGTGGATTCACCGGTGACGTCCGGTGTGGACGGCGTCCCGCGCACACAGGGCGGCAGGACATCCGGGCAATTATAGCCCGCTTGGCTGGCTCGCCGCAATTGCGGGCACCGATGGGATCAGAATCACGTCTGTGCCGTCCTGCAGGCGGGCGTGGAAGCGGCCACCGGCATAGCCATCGGCGCGCGGCGGCAATGGCCACTGGCGTCGCTTGGCCGCCAGCACGTAGCCGGCAAGGCCGGGCAGCAGCAGCCTGCGCCGGCCGTCGGCCCTCTCAAAGCTCAGCTCGCTCAGGCGTGCGTGCCGGGCACCGCTGTTGTGCAGTCGCAGCATCGGCTGCGATCCGCTGGCCATCACCTCGACCTGCAGCCGGGGCCGCGCCGGGGAGGCCTGTTCGCCAAGGAACAGTGGCAGCGAATAGCGCGGCATGCCGGCTTCGGCTGGTGCCAGGATGATACGGAACGCCCGTTCGGTGACCACGGGTACCGGTGAGGCCGGCAGCAACCAGACGCGCTGGCGGGCGCCGGCCGGCAGGTCCAGCAGGGTAGGGCTGGCCAGTACCTGCCCGCTGCGCTGCAGGTGTTCGGCATCCTGCTGCTGGTCCCACGCCCAGACCTGCAGCTGCCCACGCCAATGCCCGGGGCCAGGATTGCGCAGCCATAGCTCGGTCCGCCCCTGCGCGGCCGGCAGGTGCAGGGTGGTCGGCACCAGCTCCAGCGCCTGCGCCTGCGCGGGAAGGGGCAGCGCGGCGGCCAGCAGAAGCAGCAGCCGGCGCATCAGTAGAAGGTGGTGCGCGGTTCGGGCAGTGAATGCCCTTGTTCGTCCTGCGCTGGCGGAGCCAGCTCACGGACCTGGGGCGGCAGGTGGCCGCCGTCGGTGTGCTGCTGCGGCACCGGGCAACGTGGGGCGCCGCCAGGACCGGCGCAGCCTTCAACCACGACCAAGCGGATCTGCAGCGGAGCAGGTACCGGTTCTGCCCAGGCTGCCGTGCTGGCAATGGCCATCGCCGTCGCCCCGATCAGTACTCCCCGAACCACCTGCGATCCACCGTGTTGTCGACTTGATGCGCGGTATCGGCCGAGAGGGGGGATTCTGTAGAGCGGACTCCCCTCAGTAGGTGATCGTCACCTGTACCAGGTCGTTGTAGGTGCCTGCCGGTGGCTGTCCGGCCACAGGGGGCACGCGCCCGAATATGTTCAGCGTCTGCGCGCCGCCGGTGCCGGTGCCGCTGACCGTGTCCAGCGCAAGCGTGTTGCCCCAGCGCTGGCTGCGCGCAGCATCGCGATACAGCTCATAGGGCAGGTAATAGTTGTTGCCGCCGATGGTGGTGCGCATGCGCCGGGTGGTGGTCAGGGCCGGATTGTTCTGGCCATTGTCCAGGCCGACCTGGTAGGCAGTGCGCTTCAGGCAGGTCAGGGCCAGGGTGGCGGTCTGGTCGATGTTGCCGGGAATGCCGCCGGTGACCGTGCCGAAGTTCAGGTCCGTGGTCAGGTAGCTGCCGCACTGCGGCAGCACGGTGGCGGTCGTGTTGAAGGCGAAGGCGGCACTGCTGCTGTTGGTGCCGGTCGCGCCGCCGTTGCAGGTGGCCGGCACGCTGGCGGTGCCCAGCAGCACCTCGTTCCAGGCCCAGGTCAGCACCACGTTGGCGCCACTGAAGGTGCTGCCGTAGCTGCCCGACGCCAGCACCTGGTTGGCCGGGATCTGCGCGAACAGCTGCACGCTCTGGGCGCCGCTGCCGCCGGTCAGCAAAGGCACGCTGTAGGACATGGTCAGCTCCTGCGCCGGCGGCACGCCGCGCGGCACCAGGCCGGTCACCTGGCTGTAGTTGGAGGTGTTGTAGAGCTGGAAGTTGAGTGTATCGCCGCTGCCGTTGACCATCGTTCGCCACGGCGTGGTGGTGCTGCCGCCAGTGCCGCTGCCGATGCCCACGCAGACGCGCACGCCGGTGGTGGCGAGCAGGCTCAGCGCGGCGGTGGTGCAGGTCACGGTGATGTTCAGGGTGCCCGAGGTCGGGCCGGCCGCGCCGCTGTTGACGTTGCCGAACGGCAGCAGGGCGTCTGCGGTTGCCGTGCATACGGCCGCGGCGCGGACCGGCAGGCTGGCCACCAGCCCGGCAAGCAGCAGCATGCCCGCCAGCAGCAGGCGCAGGCTCATGGCGCCACCTCCGGCACGCATTGCAGCGGGGCCGGGCGCGGCCTTGCTCCCGCAGCGACCACCTGTGGCGACGCCGGTACCCGCGCGCGGCACTGGCCACGGCTGGTGGTGATGTACAGCACAGTGCCAGCGCCCACGTCTTCCAGGTACAGCAGGCCGTCGTAACCAATCGACGCCTGGCGGCCATCCACCAGCTGCACCTCGCTGCCGGCTTCCAGCGGCTGGCCGGCCATGTCCTGCACGGTGAGGGTCAGCGAAGGCCGCGAGCGCAGGTTGAAGGTCAACCGGGTACCGGCGCGCTGGCGGGGTGTCACCCAGTCCTCGATGCGATCGGCGCGCATGTCCGCCGGCAGGTCCAGGGTGTCGATGGAGACGCGGTTGCGCTGCCAGGACAGCAGCGGGCTGATCAGCAGCAGGCCCCGTTCGTCGGTGGCACCGATCAGGCGGTTCTCAAGCCGCACCGGCACACCGCCGATGCCATTGGTGCTGACCACCGCGAAGGCATCGGAGACTTCGCGGGCGGCGAAGGTGTGCCCGGCCATCCACACCAGGCTGCCGCTGGCGCTGCCATAGGCATGGTTGAGGCCCGCCTGGCGGGAGGCACCGAAGGCGTAGCGGCCGACATCGTTGAGGATGCCGACTTCGGCCAGGCCGCCGCTGCCGCCGTCGCCGTGGCGGACCTGCGCGCGCCAACCGATACCGCCGGCGCTGCCATCACCCGGCACCGGCTGGGTGACATCGGCGACCCAGCTCTGGCTGTCACCGTTGCGCTGGCTGGACAGGCTGGCCTGGCGGTTGTTGCCCAGGCTCGCGGTCAGCGACAGGTAGACACTGCGGTCATCGCTGTTGTCCAGGTTCTGGTTGACCGACAGGTAGGCCGACCAGCGCTGGCTCCAGCTGCGGGACCAGAACAGGCTGGCATAGCGGTTGTCCTCGCCATCGGGGTAGCGCAGGCGCAGATAGCTGGCGCTGAGCGTGCCCAGCCGCAGCAGGTCCAGGCCGACCGTAGCCTGCTCGCTGATGCTGGGCGGCAGGTTGGCCTGCAGCGCGCCCAGGTCGCGGTAGTCACCGTGGCTGCGCACGCTGCGCAGGTTGAAATTGAAGCGCCGGTTGTTCCAGCTGTACCCCAGCGCCCACTGTCCGCCCTGCAGGCCCTGGTAGCGGCTGTGGGCATAGGCGGCATTGAGCACGCCGGCGCCGCCCAGCAGCCACCAGCCACCCACGCCGGCCTGGGCCAGGCCGCCGCCGCCCTCGGCATGTGCTTCGCCGGTGAATGTGTCGCTGACCCCGCCACGCCAGCTGGCGCTTGCCACGGTACGGTCGTCGTAGGCAAAGGAGCGCTCGCCGAAGTCCTCGCGCAGCTGGCCAATACCCAGTGACCAGTCCGACAGGCCGTTGGCCAGCAGCTGCTGGGTGCCGTAGAAGCTGAAATCCAGGGTCTGCATGCGGCCGAAGGCGTCGGTGACCACCACCTGTGCGCTGCCGGTACCGCTGATGCCCGGTTGCGCCGCCAGCTGGAACGGCCCGACCGGTACCTGCCCGCTGTACTGGCGCAGGCCATCCACATACAGCTCGACCGTCGATGGCACCACCGCCTGGCCGAGAAAGGCGGGGGTCGGGGTAAGAACGCGATACGGCTGCAGCCCGTAATTGCGGCCGATCTGGATGCCGCCCAGGCGGACCGGCCGGCTCCAGTCGACAAAGCCGCTGTAGAAATCGCCCACCTCCAGGGTCAGCGCCTTGTCCGGGAAGTCCAGCGTCCAGCGCGTATCGAGGCGTACGCTTTCGCTGCGCCAGTGGCGCTGGCCGGTCTGGTAGCGACGGCTGACCGCGGTGTTCTCGAAGGTGCCGGCGCCCACGCCGAACACCCGCAGCTCAGAGCTCAGCGTCAGGTTCCCGAGGCTGTCGACGCGGCTGCCATACAGGTCGTAATTGAGCAGGAGGCCGGGCGAGGCGCTGCCGCGGGGAGCGTGGACCTGCGGACGGCTGATCACGGTGGTGGGCAGGGTCAACTGGTCCAGTGGCACGTCCAGGGCGAGGGTCTGCAGCTGCGCGTCATAGCGCACCACCGCGCCGCTGATCTGGTCCAGATAGACCGGGGCCTCACCGCTGGCGTTGAAGCCGAGCTGGCGCAGGATCTCGGGGCTGGCCTGCAGGCGACCTCGATTGTCGGTGAAGGGCAGCAGGCCACGTGGCGTGCTGTTGAGGGTCACGTCCAGGTACAGCGTCTGGTTGGCCATGAGCGAGGTGGGTGGCGGCAGCAGGGCATCGGCGGAGACCCCGGAGACATCGGCCGCGTGAGCCGCCGGGTACAGCGCTGCACCGAGCGCTGCGCTCATCAGCGCCTCAGCGAGCCGGCGGCGGCAGCGGCGTCTGTTCCGACTCGCCATTGAGCTTTGCCGTGATCTGGTCGTTGCCGGCGTCGATCGCCGTGCGCTCCAGTGGCCAGCGCATCACCTGGCCGGGCAGCACGTAGCCCAGCAGGCCCGGGTGGACGATGCGCGGGCGCTCCCTGCTGCCGAGGGCAAGGTCGGCGATCTGCGCGTAACTGTTGCCGGAATTGCCTACTTCCACGCCGTTGCGGCCATCATCCAGCCGGACCAGGCGGGCATGCAGCTGCGGTGCCAGCCGGCTGCCTGGATCGGGCTGCACGAACACCGGGATCGAATAGCGCAGCACGAACTGCATGCCTTCGCTGCGCGTGGCCAGGTCGGGCACCTCATCAACGATCAGCCGGTAGTGCTGCTGCACAGCCGGTGCTTCGGCGACGGCGCGGATGACCCGCACCAGCTGCTGCTGGCCGGCGGCCAGCTCCTGCATCGGTGGCGTGGCCAGCAGATCCTCGGTGGGCAGCAGCTGTTCGCTGCCGTCCTGCTGTAGCCAACGGAATACCCGCACCTGCAGCTTCACCGGCGAGGTGCCGCTGTTGGTCAACCACAGTTCGCCGGCGCGCTGGCGTGCCTCCAGCTGCAGGCTGGTGGGTGCGACCTGCAGGCTGGTCGCCGAAACCCCGGTGACCCCGAGCAGCAGGCTGAAGGCGAGCAGCGCCACGCCGGTGGCGCGCCACGGGCGGGATCCGGCCATGCGGGCGTGCTCCATCAATAGGTGATCGTGGCGGTGACGGTATCCAGGTAGTTGCCGGTCGCAGCGTTGGCCGTGCTCAGGTTGAGGATCTGGCCGTAGACGATGTAGGGCACCGCCAGGCCGGTGCCGATACCGGCCTGGGTGTTGGTGCCTGTGGTGGCGCCCCAGACCAGGGTATGCGCGGCATCCTGGTAGAGCTGGTAGCCCACGTAGTTGTTGGCCGTCACTGCCGCGTTGGTGTTCTTCATCCGCCGCGTGGTGACGTCATTGGCCGTGCCGGCATTGGCACCGGCGTTGAGCGAGATGGTGTACGGGGTCAGCGCCGAACACTGTGCGGTTACGGTGCCCTGGCCCAGGGTGGGGGTGGCCGTGGTGGAGGCGGCGGTGCCGAAGTCGACGTTGGTGGCGGCGGCCGCAGTGATGGTGCAGGCCTTGGTGACCACCAGGGTGACGTTGAAGGTGGTGGTGTCGGCGGCGGCGGCCGGGCCTGCCACCAGCAGGGCCAGGGCCCAGGCCAAAGGGGGACGAACGGTGGATCGCATGGACAACCTCCCTGACCCGAAGGTCCGTTGAACAGCGCGAAGTCGGCGCGTTTGGCGCCGATATGGACGACAGTGGGGCCAGCGTAGGCACCGCAAGTGTCTGTATTCCGTGAGAAACAGGCGATCGAAAGGGTGTGGGTCATCACGCTTTCACGTTCCTTGCCGGATCCGTGCATGGCCCGGATCGCCAGTTGGGTGGCGTTCGTTCAGATTGCGGCCGGATCGGCGATAATGGGAGCCATGAGCGTGAATATCAAAACCCCGCAGGAAATCGAGATGATGCGCATCGCCGGCCGCCTGGCCAGCGAAGTGCTCGACATCGTCACCCCCCACGTCAAGCCCGGTGTCACGACCGAGGAACTGGACCGCATCTGTCACGACCACATCGTGAACGTGCAGGGCGCCATTCCGGCCAACGTCGGCTACCGCGGCTTCCCCAAGACCGTGTGCACCTCGGTCAACAATGTCATCTGCCATGGCATTCCCAGTGAAGGGAAGGTCCTCAAGGATGGCGACATCATCAATATCGACGTCACCGTCATCAAGGACGGCTGGCATGGCGACACCAGCCGCATGTACTTCGTCGGCACCCCGTCGGTGATGGCCAAGCGCCTGGTCGACGCCACCTATGAAGCGATGTGGCGCGGCATCCGCGCGGTGCGTCCGGGCGCAACCCTGGGCGACGTCGGCCATGCGATCCAGAGCTATGCCGAGAGCGAGCGTTTCAGCGTGGTGCGCGAATACTGCGGCCACGGCATCGGCAAGGTCTACCACGATGAACCGCAGGTGGTGCATTACGGCCGTCCGGGCCAGGGCCTGGTGCTGCAGCCGGGCATGACCTTCACCATCGAGCCGATGATCAACGAGGGCACCCGCTACAACAAGGTGCTGCCCGATGGCTGGACGGTGGTGACCAAGGACCGCAAGCTGTCGGCACAGTGGGAGCACATGATCGCCGTCACCGAGACCGGCGTGGACGTGCTGACCCTGTCGCCGGGCGAGTCGCAGGTTTCCTGACGATGCTGCCGGCGAGTTCGCTGCTGGACACGCCGGCCGCGTCGCTCAACGACCCGGACTGGGCTGCTGCCGCGCGCGATGCGCTGCAGCAGGCCGATACGCGCCTGTACCGCCGCTTCGACCAGGGCGACAACATCGAGCGCCTGCTGGCATTGCGCGCGCGCGCGGCCGATCACCTGATCCGCCATGCGTGGCAGCGCTGCCTGCCGGCCGACAGTGGCCTGTCGCTGTTTGCGGTCGGTGGCTATGGGCGTGGTGAACTGTTCCCACGCTCGGACATCGACCTGCTGGTGTTCGGCGATCCGCAGGCGCAGGTGGCCCATGAGGAGGCGCTCGCGCGCCTGTTCGCGCTGCTGTGGGATTGTGGCCTGGCGGTCAGCCACGCGGTGCGTTCGGCCGGGCAGTGCAGCGAGGCTGCAGCCGACCAGACCGTGCTGACGGCGTTGATCGAAGCGCGCCCGCTGATGGCCGATGAGGCGGCGCGGCGCGCGCTGCGTGCGGCGGTGGATGACCGCGAACTGTGGCCGCCGCGTGCGTTCTTCCTGGCCAAGCTGGAGGAGCTGCGCAACCGCCACCAGCGTTTCGGCGACACCGCCGACAACCTGGAGCCGGACCTGAAGGATGGCCCCGGCGGCCTGCGCGATCTCAACACGCTGGGCTGGATGGCGCTGCGTGCGTTTGGCGTGCGCGATCTGGAAGCGCTGGTCGGCCTGGGCCACCTGGGCGCTGACGAGGCGGCGGCACTCAAGCGCGAACGTGCGGTGCTGGCGCGACTGCGCTTCGGCCTGCACCTGGTGGCGCGACGCCCGGAAGAGCGCCTGCGCTTCGATTACCAGAAGACCCTGGCCGCGCGCCTGGGCTTTGAAGACGACGCCGAGAGCCTGGGCGTCGAGAAGATGATGCAGGGCTTCTACCGCGCCGCTTCGGTGGTGCGGCGGATCAGCGATCGTCTGCTGCAGCGTTTCGAGGAACAGTTCGATGGCGAGGCACAGCCTGAGCCGCTGACGGTGGGGTTCGCGCTGCGGCGTGGCTATCTGGCGGCCAACGATGCCGACTGGCCGAATGCTGACATCGGCCAGGTCTTCGCGCTGTTCGCCAGCTGGGCGAACAATCCGCAGATCCGTGGCCTGCATTCGTTGACCGCGCGCGCGCTGGCCGAATCGCTGCCGTTGCTGCCTGCCTATGACCAGGCAGACCCTGATGCGCGCGAACAGTTCATGGCCCTGCTGCGTGGCCAGCGCCCGGTCGACACGCTTTCGCGCATGGCGCGGCTGGGCGTGCTCGGGCAGTGGATTCCCGCATTCGCCCAGGTCAGCGGGCGCATGCAGTTCGACCTGTTCCATGTCTACACCGTCGACCAGCACACGCTGATGGTCCTGCGCAACATGGGGCTGTTCGCCAGCAGTCGCGCCGATGAACGTTTCTCGATAGCCCACGAAGTCTGGCCGCGCCTGCGCAAGCCGGAACTGCTGCTGCTGGCCGGCCTGTTCCACGACATCGCCAAGGGGCGCGGCGGCGATCATTCCGAACTGGGCGCGGTCGACGCACGGGCGTTCTGCCACGCGCAGGGGCTGAGTGGCTCGGACACCGAACTGGTGGCCTGGCTGGTCGAACAGCACCTGCGGATGTCGGTGACCGCGCAGAAGCAGGACATCGCCGATGCGGAGGTGATCCATCGTTTCGCGACCCTGGTCGGCAGCCGCGACCGCCTGGATTACCTGTATCTGCTGACCTGCGCCGACATCGCCGGCACCAGCCCGAAGCTGTGGAACGCGTGGAAGGACCGGCTGCTGGCCGATCTGTATTTCGCTACCCGCCGCGCGCTGCGCGAGGGCCTGGAGCATCCGGTGCCGGCCGCCGAGCGCGTGGCCGAAGCGCGCGACAGCGTGCGAGCACTGGTGCGCGAGCAGGGCTACGACGATGCCACCATCGATCGCCAGTTCGCGGTGATGCCCGACGAAGGTTTCATCCGCCTGCGCCCGGAACAGTTGGCCTGGCAGGCTGCCGCACTGGTGCCGATCAAGCAGGGCCAGACGCTGGTGAAGGTACGCCGGATCAGCGTTGACGACCCAGCGCTGGAAGTGTTCGTGCATTCGCCGGACCGTGACGGCTTGTTCGCCGCGATCGTGATGACCCTGGACCGCAAGGGCTACGGCATCCACCGCGCGCGCGTGCTGGATGGTCCGGCCGACACGATTTTCGATAATTTTGAAGTGAGCCCGGCCGACACCTTTGCCGATGGCAGCAGCGCCAACCTGGAAGCGGCACTGCGCGAGGCGCTCAGTGGCGACCTTGCGCGGCTGCGTCCCTCGCGCCGGGTGGTGCCACGCCAGCTGCGCCACTTCCGTTTCGCCCCGCGCATCGAGTTCCGCGATGAACCCGGCGCGACCCGTTTTGCCCTGGTCGCCCCCGATCGCCCCGGCCTGCTGGCCGACGTGGCGTTCGTGCTGCGCAACCAGGGACTGCGCGTGCAGGACGCGCGCATTGCCACATTCGGCGAACGCGCCGAAGACACCTTCGTGATCAGTGACGAACACGACCTCCCCCTGACTGAATCCGCCCGGCAGCAGCTGCATGACGCAATGCTGGCCTGCCTGGACCCTGATCGAAACGCCGGAGACCCCACCTGATGGCCACCAAGCCCGCAAAGAAGACTGACGCGACCGCCAAGAGCGCAGCGGCCAGAAAGACCCCTGCCGCCGCCCCGGCTGCGAAGAAGGCTGCGCGACAGCCGAAGGCGGGCCAGACCGCAGCGGTGAAGAAGGCCGCCGCACCGAAGGCTGCAGCGAAGAAGGCGCCGGCCAAGACCGCCGAAGCGGCGCGCGCCGAGAACATCGCACGCAAGTCGCTGCGCAAGCCGGCCGGGCCGGGCGTGGAAGAACTGAAGTTCGGCATCGAAAGCGCCTTCGAGCGCCGCGCCACGCTGACCCTGCACGAACTGGAAGGCTCGACCCGGCCGCTGGTCAACCGCGTGATCGACGGCCTGGAAAGCGGTGAGTTCCGCGTCGCCGAACCCGATGGCCATGGTGGCTGGAAGGTCAACGAATGGCTGAAGAAGGCAGTGCTGCTGTATTTCCGCGTCAACGACATGGCCGTGGTCGATGCACGCCCGGCACCGTTCTGGGACAAGGTCGAATCGCGCTTTGCCGGCTATGACGAGGCGAAGTTCCGCCGTGGCGGCGTGCGCGTGGTGCCGGGTGCGATCGCCCGTCGCGGCACGTATTTCGGCAAGGACGTGGTGCTGATGCCGAGCTTCACCAACATCGGTGCCTACGTCGGCGAAGGCACCATGGTCGACACCTGGGCCACCGTCGGTTCCTGCGCGCAGATCGGCCAGCATTGCCACCTGTCCGGTGGTGCCGGCATCGGTGGCGTGCTCGAGCCGCTGCAGGCCAGCCCGACCATCATCGAAGACCATTGCTTCATCGGCGCGCGTTCGGAAGTGGTGGAAGGCGTGGTCGTCGGCCATCACAGCGTGATCGGCATGGGCGTGTTCCTCAGCCAGAGCACCCGCATCTACAACCGCGCCACCGGCGAAATCAGCTACGGCTACATTCCGCCGTACAGCGTGGTGGTGTCCGGCTCGCTGCCGAGCAAGGACGGTACCCACTCGCTGTACTGCGCGGTGATCGTCAAGCAGGTCGATGCCCGCACCCGCAGCAAGACCAGCGTCAACGACCTGCTGCGCGGCCTGGCCGACTGACGGGGCCGCACGCATGAGCACCACCGTCCATGGTCTGAAGAACTGCGATACCTGCAAGAAGGCGACCAAGTGGCTGGACCGCTTCGGCGTGCCGTACACCTTCGTCGACTACCGCGACAACAAACCCAGCCCGGAAACGCTGCTGGAATGGGCCGCCCAGCTGGGTGGCCTGGCAGCGATGGTCAACCGGTCCTCCACCACCTGGCGGCAGCTGCCCGACAACCGCAAGGCCGCCGATTCGGAGGCGGAGTGGAAGCTGCTGCTGCGCGAGTACCCGCAGTTGATCAAGCGGCCGCTGGTGGTGACTGCCGACGGCAAGGTCAG
Source organism: Stenotrophomonas sp. DR822 (assembly GCF_019793815.1). Lineage (NCBI taxonomy): Bacteria > Pseudomonadati > Pseudomonadota > Gammaproteobacteria > Lysobacterales > Lysobacteraceae > Stenotrophomonas > Stenotrophomonas sp. DR822. The sequence goes on along the minus strand of NZ_CP081826.1, from coordinate 1,271,479 downwards.
CCAGGGTTTCAGCGACAACGGTTTCAAGGCGCGCTTCGGCGTGGGCGGCGCGTGAGCGCCGTCCTCGACCTGGCCTGCGATCTGATTGCACGGCCATCGGTGACCCCGGACGATGCCGGTTGCCAGGAACTGATCGGCCAGCGTCTGCAGGCGGCCGGTTTCACCTGTGAGCACCTGCGGCTGGGCGAGGTCGACAACCTGTGGGCCACGCACGGCAGCGGCGCGCCGGTGCTGGTCCTGCTGGGCCATACCGACGTGGTGCCGCCGGGCCCGCGCGAGGCGTGGCAGAGCGATCCGTTCGCGCCACAGATCCGCGATGGCGTGCTGTACGGTCGCGGCACCGCCGACATGAAGGGCAGCGTGGCCGCGTTCGTGATCGCTGCCGAACAGTTCGTTGCGGCCCATCCGCAGCACACCGGCACGCTGGCGGTGCTGCTGACCAGCGATGAGGAAGGCGATGCGATCGATGGCGTGCGCCATGTCGCGCGGCTGTTCGCCGAGCGTGGCCAGCGCATCGACTGGTGCATCACCGGCGAGCCGTCCTCCACCGCCACGCTGGGTGACCTGCTGCGCGTGGGACGTCGCGGCAGCCTGTCGGCCAAGCTGCGCGTGCAGGGCGTGCAAGGCCACGTGGCCTACCCGGACAAGGCGCGCAATCCGATTCATCTTGCCGCGCCGATGCTCGCTGAACTGACCGCACGGCGCTGGGACGAGGGCTATGAGAGCTTCCCGTCGACCAGCCTGCAGATCTCCAACATCCATGCCGGCACCGGTGCCAACAACGTGATTCCCGGTGAACTGGAGGTGGATTTCAACATCCGCTACAACCCGCACTGGGATGCAGCGAAGCTGGAAGCGGACATCACCGCGCTGCTGGACCGCCATGGCCTGCAGTACACGCTGAAGTGGCACCGCAGTGGCGAGCCGTTCTACACCCCGGAAGGTACGTTGCGTGCAGCGGCGCGCGCGGTACTGGCCGAGCACACCGGTCGCGCACCGGAAGAGAGCACCGGTGGTGGCACCTCCGATGCGCGCTTCATCGCACCCCTGGGCGCGCAGTGCATCGAAGTCGGCCCGGTCAACGCCAGCATCCACCAGGTGGATGAGAACGTGCGCGTGGACGAGCTGGAAGCACTGCCGGGGCTGTACCAGCGACTGGTCGAACGCCTGCTGGTGTGATCCGCGTCGCCGGGCATGGCCCGGCGCTACCGGGGGGAGCGTGCGGATGCTGGTGTGATCCGCGTCGCCGGGCATGGCCCGGCGCTACCGGGTGAGCGTGCGGATGCTGGTGTGATCCGCGTCGCCGGGCATGGCCCGGCGCTACCGGGTGAGCGTGCGGATGCTGGTGTGATCCGCGTCGCCGGGCATGGCCCGGCGCTACCGGGGTGAGCGTGCGGATGATGGTGTGATCCGCGTCGCCGGGCATGGCCCGGCGCTACCGGGGTGAGCGTGCGGATGCTGGTGTGATCCGCGTCGCCGGGCATGGCCCGGCGCTACCGGGGTGAGCGTGCGGATGATCGTGGGTAGCGCCGGGCCATGCCCGGCGAGTGCAGCGGCGCGCGTCATTCCGAAAAAATGAAGAACGGCGGTTCGACTGCTTTTTTCCAGTAGCTCGGCGCGGCCATGTAGAAGCGCTGCGCGTCGGCCCGGGCGAACCAGCGCGCTGCCGCGTCGGTGTCCTTCTCCACGCCCGGCGCACTGCGGCCCAGCAGCAGCCCGGCGAAGTACTGGCCGAACACATTGCCCTTCTCGCCGGCGCGCTGGTACAGCTGCAGCGCACGCGCCGGATCGCACGGCAGTCCCACGCCCTTCTCCAGCAGCGCGCCCAGGTCCACCTGCGCTTCGGCATCGCCGCGCTCGGCGCGACGCTGGATCTGCGCAACCAGCGGATGCACGCTGTCGCCCTGCGCGGCCACCGCATCCGGCAGTCGCGACGATGAACTCGGGTAGCGCTGATGGATCATTCCGCGCAGGTCCCAGCGCAGCGCCTGTTGCGCGTCGCCACGCTGGCGATAGGCCTTGGCGAGTTCGTAGAACGCATAGGGATTGCCGTGGTAGGCCGCCGCCAGATAGGCGCGTTCGCCCCGTCGCCAGGACGCGCGCAGCACCGGCGCAGGGTTGATGCGGGGGCTGTCGGCATACTGCAGCGTGCCGGAGATCCAGATCCGGCCCAGGGCTTCTTCCGCCCTGGTGTTGTGGAAGGTCCAGGGGGTGACCGCTGCGGCACGCTCGTAATAGGCAATGGCGCGCGGATCGTTGAAGCGCTCGAAGGTTTCGGCGGTATCAAAGGCCCCCTTGAAGCTGCCGTCGGTTCCGCGTTGTTCCAGGCTCTGCTGCTGAGCCGGCGGAAGGAGCGAGGGTGGGGGCAGGGTCTGGCAGGCGGCCAGGCCCAGGCAGATCAGGGCGGCCAGAGCCGCGTTGCGTCCGTTGCGGTGTTGCATTTCCATTGCACGTTTCACGGCGGGCCATTATGCGCTCTGCGGAGTGGTTGCCAACGCAACGGTTGCGCCGTGCCGGAAAGCGGGGTAGGGTCGATGCCATGTCGATCCGCCTGGCCACCGCCGTCAACAACACCAACCGCAATAATCTGCGTGCGAATAATCGTGCGCGGCCGATGCGGGACTGCGCCCTGGGTAGATAGACAGCAACATACGCCCGGACACCAGAAAACCCGCATCGGCCGATGCGGGTTTTTTTGTGCCCGGGCGCAGCCCCACCCGGGCCTGGATGGCCGGTCGAACACCTTCCCCCCGTGTACTTCCCCACAACAGGAGTTCCACCCATGTGTTCGATCTTCGGTATTTTCGGCCTGCAGGCCGGTGACGATCTTCCTTCCCTGCGCCGCCATGCGCTGGAGCTGTCGCAGCGCCAGCGTCATCGTGGCCCGGACTGGAGCGGCGTGTACCTGGACGAAGGCGCGCTGCTGGTGCACGAGCGCCTGGCCATCGTCGATCCGGCAGGCGGCTCGCAGCCGTTGCTGTCCGAAGACGGGCAGCTGGCGCTGGCGGTCAACGGCGAGATCTACAACCACCAGCAGCTCAAGGGCGGACTTGCCCAGGCCTATGCCTTCCAGACCGGCTCGGATTGCGAGGTGATCAACGCGCTGTACTGCCAGGGCGGGTCGCCGGCGCAGTGGCTGGAGCAGCTCAACGGCATCTTTGCTTTCGCTTTGTGGGATCGCAGTGCGGGTCGTGTGCTGGTCGCGCGCGACCCGGTCGGCGTGGTGCCGCTGTACTGGGGCCATGATGCGCAGGGGCGGTTGCGCGTCGCCTCTGAAATGAAGGCGTTGGTCGATACCTGCGCCGACGTCGCCCAGTTCCCGCCCGGCCATTACTACGACAGCGCCAGCGGTGAGCTGGTGCGCTACTACCAGCAGCCGTGGCGCGCGTACGACGACGTGCAGGGCCGTCCGGCCGATCTCGCCGAGCTGCGCCAGGCCTTCGAACATGCGGTCGAACGCCAGTTGATGAGTGACGTGCCGTACGGCGTGCTGCTGTCGGGCGGGCTGGATTCATCGCTGGTTGCGGCCGTGGCAGCACGTTATGCGCGTCGTCGCATCGAAGATGGCGGGCAGAGCGAAGCATGGTGGCCGCGCCTGCATTCGTTCGCCATCGGCCTGAAGGGCTCGCCGGATCTGGCCGCTGCTGCGGTGGCCGCCGAAGCACTGGGCACGGTCCACCACGGCTTCGAATACACCTTCGAAGAAGGCCTGGACGTGCTGCCGGAGGTGATCCGCCATATTGAAACCTACGACGTCACCACCATCCGCGCCTCCACGCCGATGTTCCTGCTGGCGCGCCGGATCAAGGCGATGGGGGTGAAGATGGTGCTGTCCGGCGAAGGCAGCGACGAGATCTTCGGCGGCTATCTGTACTTCCACAAGGCACCGGACGCGCGCGAATTCCACCAGGAACTGGTGCGCAAGCTCGACGCCCTGCACAACTACGATTGCCTGCGCGCCAACAAGTCGATGATGGCCTGGGGCGTGGAGCCGCGCGTGCCGTTCCTGGACCGCGAGTTCCTCGACGTGGCGATGCGATTCGATGCCGCGCACAAGATGGTCGGCGCCGGTTCTGGTGGTCGCCGCATCGAGAAGGCGGTACTGCGCGAAGCCTTCCAGGGCTACCTGCCGGACAGCATCCTGTGGCGGCAGAAAGAGCAGTTCAGCGATGGCGTCGGCTACGGCTGGATCGATGGCCTGAAGGCGCACGCCGAAGCACAGGTCAGCGACCGCGTGTTGGCTGCGGCCGACAAGCGCTTCCCGCACAACCCGCCGCAGACCAAGGAGGCGTACTACTACCGTCACCTGTTCGAGCAGTTCTTCCCCAGCCATGCGGCGGCTGAAACCGTGCCGGGCGGCAAGTCGATCGCCTGTTCCTCGCCGGCAGCGATCGCCTGGGATGCCAGCTTCGCCGCCGCCGCCGACCCGTCGGGCCGCGCCATCGCCGGCGTGCACGAACAGGCGTTGGCCTGATCGGCCACGCCGAGCGGCAGCCACACGGGTAGCGCCGGGCCCTGCCCGGCGAGCCCTGCAGCGCATGGGCGGCGAGGGACGTATCATCGGCGCCCTGCACATTGGGGAATGTTCATGGACGTACAGACCGGAGGTCCCGTGAGGCCGACGAAATGGGCTTGGCGCTACCTGGTGTGGGCCGGCGTGCCGCTGCTGGCCGGCCTGCTGCTGGCGCGCTATGCGGGCCCCGGGCTGCCGACGGTGGCCAGCAAGGCCGAAGCCGTGGTCGGCAGTGACTGGGCACATCACCTGGCCTCGCCGCTCGGCCTGTTCCTGCTGCAGCTGCTGGTGCTGTTGCTGGTCGCCAAGGGCGCCGGTGCGCTGTTGAAGCGTTTCGGCCAGCCGGCCGTGATCGGCGAAATGGCCGCCGGCCTGATGATGGGGCCGCTGTTGCTGGGCAGCCTGCTGCCGCAGGTGCACGGTGCGCTGTTCCCGGCCGCTTCGCTCGGGCCGCTGGGCATGCTCAGCCAGCTGGGTGTGCTGATGTTCCTGCTGGTGGCCGGCGCCGAACTGGATCTGGGCGCGCTGCGTGGGCGTCGTCGCTTCGCCTTCACCGTCAGCCACGCCGGCATCGCGGTGCCGTTCGTACTCGGTGTGGCACTGGCCATCTGGCTGTACCCGCAGCATGGCCCGCAGGGCGTGAGCTTTACCGCGTTCGCGCTGTTCGTCGGTATTTCGATGAGCATCACCGCTTTCCCGGTGCTGCTGCGCATCCTCGCTGATCGCGGCATCACCCACACCCCGCTGGGGCAGACCGCCATCGCCTGCGCGGCGCTGGGCGATGCGACCGCGTGGTGCCTGCTGGCGTTGATCGTGGCGGCAGCGCAGGCCACCGGCTGGCTGCCAGCCAGCCTCAACCTGCTGTGCGTGGTGGCGTTCATCGCGCTGATGCTGGGCCTGGTGAAGCCGTGGTTCGCCCGCCAGGCCATCGCGCCCGGTCGCGAAGGGCGCTGGCTGCTGGGCATCCTGCTGCTGTCGCTGGCCAGTGCGCTGGTCACCGAAATACTCGGCATCCATGCGCTGTTCGGCGCCTTCGCTGCAGGCGTGGCGGTGTCGTCCAACGCGCAGCTGCGGCACCTGCTGGTGGCCAGGGTCGAACCGTTCGCGGTGACGCTGCTGCTGCCGCTGTTCTTCGCCATGACCGGCCTGCGCATGCGCGCCGACGCGTTGCAGACCAGTGACATCGCGTTGTGCGTGGTGGTGATCGCCGTGGCCACGGTGGGCAAGCTGTTGGGCACCTGGAGCGCGGCGCGCAGTACCGGCATGGCCTCGCGCGAAGCGTGGCGGTTGGGTGCGCTGATGAACACCCGCGGGTTGATGGAGCTGATCGTGCTCAACCTGGGCTACGAGCTGGGCCTGCTGGGCGACCGCCTGTTTGCGGTGCTGGTGATCATGGCACTGGTGACCACTGCGATGACCGGGCCGCTGTTGAACCTGATCGAGCGCCGCAAGGCCTGACCCGGTGAATCCCGCCGGGCATGGCCCGGCGCTACCATATCGTTCGGATCCACTGTGCGCGGGCTCGTTGCTCTGGTAGCGCCGGGCCATGCCCGGCGAGCAATTACCTGGCCGGTAGCAGCGTCAACGTGTGCTGCGCCTTGCCGGGCAGGAACGGGGTGGGACGGCCGTGCACCCAGTCCTCATGTCCGGCGCCCCAGTACGGCGACAGCGGATGGCCGCTCTGCCCACCCGGCATGTGCACGATGCCATCGGCCTCGTGTCCGGGCGAGACCACCATGCGCTGCGAGGCGCCGAACGCCGGCGTCTGTACACGCGGCATGTCACGGTCGCCGGGCAGGGGATCGGTCGGCATGCACAACCAGCGGCTGGCGAAGGCGGGCAGGGCGCGCGCGACCGGATGACAGATTGCTGCAGTATTGCGCTCGCCCCAGCTGCGGTGCGCCAGCGGCCCCTGCGCCGACAACTCCGCTTCGGTACGGCGCGCCGCATCGGCCAGCAGCGCATCCCAGCTCGTGTAGGCGGGCGGCAGCAGGTTGGCGGGGCGCTGCTGCAGCATCGGCCAGGCCACGCCTTCCAGCTGCGCCAGGCGCGGTGCCAGGAAATCCTCGCCCAGCGGTGCCCGGGCCGGTGCCAGCAGCGCATCGGTCAACGTGTTGAGTACCTGTGTGCGGAATTCGCGCACCACCCGGTAGCTGACCGAACCGATCGCGGCGCGACCCTCCCAATGGCTGCTGGCCGTGCCCAACCGCTTCAGTGCCGGATCGTCGCTGTGCTCGACCACCTGGTGCAGCAGCACCCACCAGCGCTGCAGGAACACCGCGCGGTCGTCGAGCTGGATCGCCAGCAGGTCGTGCTCGTCGAAATGCGCCTGCGTGGCCAACAGGTCGCGGATCTGCCGTCCGCGTGCGCCGAGGTCGTAGCCACCATTGCCGACCGTGGCCAGGGTCGCCTCGTCCACCACGCGGCTGTTGGCCGTCCACAGCCGATGCGAGGCGGGGTCGACCAGGCTCGGCGCGGCGTCGCTGCGGATCGGCCACGGCGCGCAGCCCGGGTTGCGGTGATTGTCATTGAAGCCCAGCGGTGTGCAGCCCGGGCCACGGTCAGGCCGCGCGCCGATCAGGCGCCACGCGATGCGCCCGCTGCGGTCGCCGATCACCAGGTTCTGCGCGGGAATGCGGGCGTGGTCGGCAATCTGCAGGGCCTGGTCCAGATCGGCGGCCCGTGCCATGTCGGCGAAGTCCATGCGCACCGCGCCCGGCAACTGCGCGACCCAGCGCAAGGCGTCGCCGCTGCCATCGGCGTGGGTGTGCAGGATCGGTCCCCACGCGGTTTCGCGTACCGGGAAACGCACGTCGGCACCGCCGGCCACGACGATCCGTTCCTCGTGCACGGTCACTGCAGCGTCCGCTGGCTCGGTGCGGAAGTCGGCAGTGTCGATGTAGCTGTTGGTGAAGCCCCAGGCCACGTGGCCGTTGCTGCCGACAATCACCGCCGGCACGCCCGGCAGCGAGAATCCGCTGACGTCGACCTGGCCACCCGCGGCCTGTGGATCGGGGTAGCGCAGGCGCACACGGAACCACAGGCTGGGGGCGCGCAGGCCCAGGTGCATGTCGTCGGCGACGATCGCACGGCCATCGGCGGTCAGCGCGCCGGCCACGGCGAAATTGTTGCTGCCGACCGCGTCAGCATCTTCGGCAGCCGCGCCGGTCGCCGCCTTCAGCGTGCGCAGGTCCAGCTGGCTGGCATCGGGCAGGGGGGCGTTGCCACGGGCAGCGCCGGCCAGCGGCGCATCCCACTCGCTGCCGTCATGCGCCAGCAGCGCATACAGTGCCGGTGGCACCACCGCGCGGATGCGATCCAAGGCGAGTTCGGACTGGTTGCTGGGGTCCTGCAGGTCGGCGTACATGGCCAAGCCTGCCAGCACGCTGTCGCTGGCCTGCCACGGTCGGGGCGCCTGCCGCAGCAGCAGGTAGGCCCATGGCCGCACCGCCAGGCTGCCCAGGCCCTGGTTGACCCCGTCCACGTAGGCGCGCACGGCCGCAGGGTCGCTGCCCAGTGCGTCCTGCAGATGGGCCTCGGTGCGCGCGCGCAGGCGGTGCACGCGCATGCGCTTGTCGGCTTCGATCGCCTTCGCCCCGAACAACGCGGACAGTTCACCCGCGGCACTGCGCCGCATCAGGTCCATTTCGAAATAACGTTCCTGCGCGTGAACACGGCCGAGCGCCCGCAGGGCATCGGCCTTGTTGCCGGCGGTGATGGTGACCACCCCCAGCGCATCGCGCTCTACGGTGAGCTGGGTGGCCAGCCCGGGCAACGGGTGCTCGCCATCCAGCTCGGCCAGGCTGCCGCGCAGCAGCAACCACAGGGCCAGCACCGCCAGCAGCATGATCGCTACCAGCGCACCCAGAATCCACCGCCACGTACGACGCATTGCAGGTCCTTTCCGAGCAGGTCGGCCGATTGTAGCCGCAGGCGCAACTGCGACTGATTCCGATTAGATCACCGTAGTTCCAGATCGGGCACCATGGGCGCCATCGATTCACAGGAGCGCCCCCCATGAAAGGCAACCCGGACGTCATCGCCTGCCTGAAGGAACTGCTGCGCGGCGAACTCGCCGCCCGCGACCAGTACTTCATCCACTCCCGCCGCTACGAGGACCAGGGCCTGTTCGCGCTGTACGAACGCCTGAACCACGAGATGGAAGAGGAGACCCAGCATGCCGACGCGCTGCTGCGCCGGATCCTGTTCCTGGGCGGCGACCCGGACATGCGCCCGCATGCCACCGAGCCCGGCAAGACCGTGGAGGAGATGCTGCGCAAGGACCTGGACACCGAATACGCGGTGCGCAACAACCTCGCCGCCGGCATGAAGCTGTGCGAGGAGAAGGGCGACTACGTGAGCCGCGACATGCTGCTGGCGCAGTTGAAGGACACCGAGGAAGACCACGCCTGGTGGCTGGAGCAGCAGCTGGGCCTGATCAAGCGCATCGGCCTGGAGCTGTACCAGCTGAGCAAGATTGACGGCAGCGGCGCCCCGGCGCACTGACCCCGATTGTCGTAGCGCCGGGTCATGCCCGGCTCTACCAGGATTGCAAAGCAACGTCGCCCGCCAGCACCGGAGCACCGCCAGCCAGCCTTCGCCCGCCAGCTGCTCCACCGCCCGCCAGCCGACAAACAAAGAAGCCGGGGAATGCCCCGGCTTTTTTGTGTCTGATGCTCCGTTCCCGGTAGCGCCGGGCCATGCCCGGCGGGTTCCCGGTTGCCGGGCAAGGCGTGTCAACCAAGGTTGACACCTACCGTCATTCGACCGACAACCCTTCCACCTTCTGCCAGCCACGCGGCAGCAGATGGCCACGGGTGGCGCGGGCGCCCAGATAGGCGTCGAGTTCGTTGAACTTCAGGCCCATGGTGCGCTGGCCGCTGCGGACCTGCAGGGTCTGGCCCGGGCTGATTGCCACGATGGCGACCACGCGTTCGGTGGCGAGCTTGGCCTTGGGGATCTCGATGATCTTGTTGCCCTTGCCCTTGTCCAGTTCCGGCAGGTCGTTGGCGGCGATCGCCAGCAGGTTGCCCGAACTGGTCACCGCGACGATGCGGTCGGTAGCGACGTTGGCCACCACCGATGGGGTCAGTACCGACGAACCCGCCGACAGGTTCAGCATCGCCTTGCCGGCCTTGTTGCGACCGATCAGGTTCTCGAAGCGGGTGACGAAGCCATAGCCGTGGGTCGAGGCCAGCACGAAGCGGGTATCCGGTTCGGCGCTGGCCAGGGTCACGAAGCTGGTGCCTGAGGCCGGCGAGAAGCGGCCGGTCAGCGGTTCACCGTTGCCGCGTGCCGAGGGAAGGGTATGCACCGGCGTGGAGTAGGCGCGGCCTTCGCTGTCCAGGAACGCGACCTGCTGGGTGCTGCGCGCACGCACTGCGCCCTGCAGGGCGTCGCCGTCGCGGTAGGACAGGGCGGACGCATCGACGTCGTGGCCCTTGGCGGCACGGATCCAGCCCTTCTCCGACAGCACCACGGTCATCGGCTCGCTCGGTACCAGCTCGGTCTCGTCGATGGCCTGCGCGGCCTGGCGCTGCACCAGCGGCGAGCGGCGTTCGTCACCGAACTTCTTGGCATCGGCCTGCAACTCGTCGCGGATCAGCTTCTTCAGTTTGGCCTTGCTGTCGAGGATGCTGAGGATCTTGTCGCGCTCCTTGGCCAGTTCGTCCTGCTCGCCGCGGATCTTCATTTCTTCCAGGCGGGCCAGCTGCTTCAGCTTGGTTTCCAGGATGTACTCGGCCTGGTCTTCGGACAGGCCGAAGCGTGCGATCAGCGCCGCCTTCGGTTCGTCCTCGGTACGGATGATGTGGATCACCTCGTCCAGGTTGAGGAACGCCACCAGCAGGCCTTCCAACAGGTGCAGGCGACGCTCGACCTTCTGCAGGCGGTGCTGCAGGCGGCGGGTGACGGTGCTGCTGCGGAATGCCAGCCATTCGCTGAGCAGCGTCTTCAGGTTCTTCACCTGCGGACGGCCGTCCAGCCCGATCACGTTGAGGTTGACGCGGTAGCTGCGCTCCATGTCGGTGGTGGCGAACAGGTGCCCCATCAACTGCTCGGGGTCGACGCGGTTCGAGCGCGGCACCAGTACCACGCGCACCGGGTTGGCGTGGTCGGACTCATCGCGGATGTCTTCCAGCCACGGCAGCTTCTTGGCGCGCATCTGCGCGGCGATCTGCTCGATCACCTTCGACGGCGACACCTGGAACGGCAACGCGGTGACCACCACGTTGTGCGCTTCCTTGATGTAGGTGGCACGCGCACGCACGCTGCCGTTGCCGGTCTCGTACATGTTCCGCAGGTCGTTGGCCGGGGTGATGATCTCGGCGTTGGACGGATAATCCGGACCCTTCACGTGCTCGCACAGGTCGCGCACGCTGGCATCCGGATCGTCCAGCAGGTGCAGCAGCGCGCTGACGATCTCGTTGAGGTTGTGCGGCGGCACATCGGTGGCCATGCCCACGGCGATGCCGGTGGTGCCGTTCAGCAGCAGATGCGGCAGGCGTGCCGGCATCCAGGTCGGTTCCTGCAGGGTGCCGTCGAAGTTCGGTGCCCAGTCGGTGGTGCCCTGGCCCAGTTCGCCCAGCAGCACTTCGGCGATCGGGGTCAGCTTGGATTCGGTGTAACGCATCGCCGCGAACGACTTCGGGTCGTCGCTGGAACCGAAGTTGCCCTGGCCTTCGATCAGCGGATAACGGTACGAGAACGGCTGTGCCATCAGCACCAGTGCTTCGTAGCACGCGCTGTCGCCATGCGGGTGGTACTTACCGATGACGTCACCGACGGTGCGCGCGGACTTCTTCGGCTTGGACGCGGCATTCAGGCCCAGCTCGCTCATCGAATAGATGATGCGGCGCTGCACGGGCTTCAGGCCGTCGCCAATGAACGGCAGGGCGCGATCCAGGACCACGTACATCGAGTAGTCGAGGTAGGCGCGTTCGGCGTACTCGCGCAGCGGCAGTTGTTCGAAACCGTGGAACACGGGGCGGGCAAGATCGGTCATGCGGCGTTGTTACCTATGTCGGGAGGCGGTGACGGCGGTCGCCGCTCTCAATCCAGTGATTATCCGGATGCGGCGGGGGATGCCAAGCCGCGTGCAGGGTCAAGGCCCGGTTCCAGGCCGTGGCCGGCCCGTGCCAGGTAGCGTCCGGGCGGTAGCCCGAAGTGTCGCCGGAACACGGTGACGAAGGCGCTGGCGCTGCTGAAGCCCAGTGCGTGGGCGATATCGGCCACGCTGCGGCCCTCGCTGAGCTGCCGCAGCGCCTCGGCCAACCGCGCCTGCTGGCGCCATTGCGCGAAGCTGAGGGTGGTCTCGTCGCGGAAATGGCGGGTCAGGCTGCGCGGCGACAGGCCGGCCCAATGCGCCCACTGCGCCAGGCCGCGCTCATCGGCCGGGTCGGCCAGCAGCTGCGAGGCGATCTTCAGCAGGCGCCGGTCGCGCGGCATCGGCAGGTGCATGCGCTGGCGCGGCGCGGCGCGTATCTCGTCCAGCAGCACGTTGATGATGTGCTGCCGCTCGCTGGTGCTTTCGTAGTCCTGCGGCCAGTCGCAGATGCGTTCGGCCACTGCCTGCGCCAACCGCGAGATGCCCAGTACGCATGGGTCGGCGGGCAGTTCGGCGCACAGCGGTGCGGCCAGCACCATGCCCCAGCCGCGCAGGGGGCCATCGATGTGGACCGTATGCGGCTCGGCCGGCGGCATCCAGCCCGCCGAACCGGGCGCCAGCGACCAGGTGCCATGCGAGGTGCGGGTGGTCAGCAGGCCGCGCTCGACGCAGATCAGCTGCGCGCGAACGTGGTGATGCCAGTCCACTTCGCGGGCCAGCCCCTGCGGGCTGTCGAAGCGGAAGGCGATGACCGGCGGGCCGTCATTGCGCTCGAACCAGTCCAGCGCTTCTTCACGCAGCAGGGTGGCCGGTCCGGGTTCGCCCGCCGTCATGTGGGCTGGGGGTGGCTTGAATGTGACATTCATTGGCTGGATTGTACTACCGGGCCAGTTGGGAGCGCCATTAAGGTGGCGCCTTCACCTGATCCAGCCCACTGCTGCAACACAGCATTCGATGTCAGATCGAATATTTCCATTGAGAAATATTTTTTTTGGAAGAGAATGCTCCCCCATGATCTGTCCTGCAACCACTCCCCCCAGCTTCGGCCTGCTGCTGCGCCAGGTGCGCGACGGCCTGGTCCGCCAGCTCGACGCGTCCATGGCCGAAGAAGACCTCGGCATCGGCTTCACCCACTACATCGGGCTGAAGGTGCTCTCGAACATGGCGCCGTGCACGGCCAACGAGCTGGCCCAGGCCATCGACCAGGTGCCCAGCGCGGTCACCCGCCTGCTGGACAAGCTGGAAGCGCTCGGTTGCGTGCGCCGTGAGCCGCATGCGCAGGACCGGCGTGCACTGCAGATCGTATTGACCGATGAAGGCCGCGCGCTGTGGGCGCGGTTGAAGCTGCGCGGCGACGCGGTGATGGATTACGCCCTGCGCGATCTGTCCGCCGACGAACGCACGCAGCTGCTGTCCCTCCTGACCCGAATCCGCGATTCCCTGACAACCCCATGAACCCGATCCCGCATCCCACTCTCCGCCGCTCCGCGCGCGCGCTGCTGCTGTCGGCGCTGGCCCTGGCGCTGGCCGCCTGCGCAAGCAGCCGTGGCCTTGACCCGCAGGGCCACGTGCTCGACGTGGACAGCCTGCACAGCGAACGTACCCTGGCCGACAGCGACCTGAGCGCCGCCGGTTTTCCTGCGCAGGACTGGTGGAAGGCACTGGGCGATGCGCAACTGGATGCGCTGATCGCCGAAGGCCTGGCCGGCCATCCGAGCCTGGACGCCGCCGACGCGCGCCTGCGCCAGGCACAGTCGCAGGTCGGCACCGCGCGCGCCGATCGCCTGCCCAGCCTCTCCGTGTCCGGTGGCTACACCGGCCTGCGCCTGCCCGAATCGATGGCTGGCGATGAAATCGGCGGCCACTACGCTGGCAGCAGCCAGATCGCGTTCGACTTCAGCTACGGCATCGACCTGTGGGGCGGCAAGCGCGCCGCCTGGGAGGCTGCCGTGGATGGCGCCCACGCCGCCACCGTCGAGGCCCAGGCCGCGCGCCTGAACCTGTCCACCGGCATCGCCCAGGCCTATACCGACTTGGCCTACGCCTGGCAGCTCAACGACGTGGCCGAAGAAGAACTGGCGCGCTCGCAGAAGTCGCTGCAGCTGACCCGGCAGCGTCGTAGTGCCGGAATCGACAGCGACCTGCAGGTGCGCCAGGCCGAAGCCCGCGTGCCGGCCGCACAGCAGCAGTTGCTGGCGGCGCAGCAGCGCATCGATGCCGGGCGCACGGCGCTGGCCGCGCTGGTCGGCAAGGGCCCGGACCGCGGCTTGTCGATCGAACGCCCGCGGGCGATGAACCCGCTGGCTCTGCAGCTGCCGGGCGTGGTGCCCAGTGAACTGCTCGGCCGTCGCCCCGACATCGTCGCCGCGCGCTGGCGGGTGGAAGCGGCCGACAAGCAGATCAAGGTCGCCAAGACCCGGTTCTACCCGAGCCTCAACCTGACCGCGCTGGCCGGCGTGGTCGCACCGAATGTCGGCGACCTGCTGCAGAGCAGTTCCAGCTTCGCCTACATCGGCCCGGCGCTGAGCCTGCCGATCTTCGAAGGCGGCAAGCTGCGGGCCAACCTGGCCAACACCGATGCGCAGTACGACCTGGCCGTGGCGAACTACAACCAGGCGGTGCTCGATGCACTGCGCGACGTGGCCGACCAGGTCAACGCGGTGCGCTCACTGGCGCAGCAGGCGCAGTCGCAGCAGCAGGCGGTGGATACCGCACGCGCGGCGTTCGACCTGGCCCAGCAGCGCTATCGCGCCGGCATCGGCAGCTACCTGGACGTGCTGACCGCGCAGTCCACCCTGCTGCAGTCGCAGCAGCAGCTGGCCGGCCTGCAGTCGCAGCAGCTGCAGACCTCGGTGCGCCTGAGCAAGGCGCTCGGCGGTGGTTTCCAGCCCAGTGACGCTGATGCCGCACCGCTTGCTTCCCATTCCGATTCCCCGCATTCCTGAAGACCCCTGCCATGAGCCAGACCCAAGACACTGCGGCCCCTGCCGCCCCCAACCGCCGCGGCAAGCTGTTGCGCGGCCTGTTCGTGATCGTCGTGCTGCTGCTGGCGGCACTGGCGCTGTGGTACTTCATGTTCGGCCGTTGGTTCGAAGAGACCGACGACGCCTACGTGCAGGGCAACCAGGTGCAGATCACCCCGCTGGTGGCCGGTACCGTGGTCGCCATCAACGCCGACGACGGCATGCGCGTGGAGCGCGGCCAGCTGCTGGTGCAGCTGGACCCGGCCGATACCTCGGTGGCCCTGCAGCAAGCCGAAGCCAACCTGGCCAAGACCGTGCGCCAGACCCGCGGCCTGTACCGCAGCGTCGAAGGTGCGCAGGCGGACTTGAACGCACGCCAGGTGACCCTGAAGCGCGTGCGCGACGACTTCGCACGCCGCAAGGGCCTGGCCGCCACCGGCGCCATCTCCAACGAAGAACTGGCCCACGCCCGCGACGAGCTGGCAGCTGCCGAAGTGGCCGTGGCCGGTTCGCGCGAGACCGTCGAGCGCAACCGCGCACTGGTTGATGACACCGTGATCGCGACCCAGCCGGATGTGCAGGCTGCCGCCGCGCAGCTGCGCCAGGCCTTCCTCAACAATGCACGTTCGGGCATCGTCGCGCCGGTCACTGGCTATGTTGCCCGTCGTTCGGTGCAGGTTGGCCAGCGCGTGCAGCCGGGCAATGCGCTGATGGCGGTGGTGCCGACCGAGCAGATGTGGGTCGAAGCCAACTTCAAGGAAACCCAGCTGCGGCACATGCGCCTGGGCCAGGAAGTGGAGCTGAAGTCGGACCTGTATGCCGGCGACGTCAAGTACAAGGGCCGCATCGACAGCCTGGGCCTGGGCACCGGCTCGGCGTTCTCGCTGCTGCCGGCGCAGAACGCCAGCGGCAACTGGATCAAGATCGTGCAGCGCGTGCCGGTGCGCATCGCCATCGATGCCAAGCAGCTGGCCGAACACCCGCTGCGCATCGGCCTGTCGATGAAGGCCGAGGTGAGCCTGCGCGACCAGAAGGGCGAAGTGCTGCCGAGCGCAGCCGCCAAGGGCACGGTGTTTGACACCGACGTGTATGCCAAGCAGCTGCACGATGCCGATGAGGTGATCCACACGATCATCCAGGGCAACCTGCCGCAGCAGTCCAAGGCGAGCTGAGGTCGGCCATGTCCGCACAAGCTCCAGCTGCGCCCGGCTCTCCGGGCGCACCGGCGGCGCCGGGTGCGGCCGCTGGCTTCCTGCCACCCAGCGTGGCCCTGTGCACCGTGGGCCTGGCGATGGCCTCGTTCATGCAGGTGCTCGACACCACCATCGCCAACGTCTCGCTGCCGACCATCGCCGGTAATCTTGGCGCCAGTTCGCAGCAGGCGACGTGGGTCATCACCTCGTTCGC
The DNA here is from genome assembly GCF_019793815.1 of Stenotrophomonas sp. DR822. NCBI lineage: Bacteria > Pseudomonadati > Pseudomonadota > Gammaproteobacteria > Lysobacterales > Lysobacteraceae > Stenotrophomonas > Stenotrophomonas sp. DR822. Next base: position 1,255,491 of record NZ_CP081826.1, on the reverse strand, counting down.
GGTCAGCACCGCGATCGCGCTGCCGCTGACCGGCTGGCTCAGCCGTCGCTTCGGCGAGCGCAAGCTGTTCGTGTGGGCCACGCTGGCCTTTGTGATCACCTCGCTGCTGTGCGGCCTGGCCCAGAGCATGGGCATGCTGGTGCTGTCGCGTGCACTGCAGGGCTTCGTCGCCGGCCCGATGTACCCGATCACCCAGTCGCTGCTGGTCTCGATCTATCCACGGGAGAAACGCGGGCAGGCGCTGGCGCTGCTGGCGATGATCACCGTGGTGGCGCCGATCTGCGGGCCGATCCTCGGTGGCTGGATCACCGACAACTACAGCTGGGAATGGATCTTCCTGATCAACGTGCCGCTGGGCATCTTCGCTGCGCTGGTAGTGGGCAACCAGTTGAAGGGTCGCCCCGAGCACGTCGAGAAGCCGAAGATGGACTACGTCGGCCTGGTCACCCTGGTGATCGGCGTGGGCGCATTGCAGCTGGTACTCGACCTGGGCAACGACGAAGACTGGTTCTCGTCGATGAAGATCGTGGTACTGGCCTGCGTGGCCGTGGTGGCGCTGACCGTGTTCCTGATCTGGGAGCTGACCGACAAGGACCCGATCGTCGACCTGAAGCTGTTCCGGCACCGCAACTTCCGCGCTGGTACGCTGGCGATGGTGGTGGCCTATGCAGCGTTCTTCAGCGTGGCCCTGCTGATCCCGCAGTGGCTGCAGCGCGACATGGGCTACACCGCGATCTGGGCCGGTCTGGCAACAGCCCCGATCGGTGTCCTGCCGGTGATCATGACCCCGTTCGTGGGCAAGTACGCATCGCGTTTCGACATGCGCATGCTGGCCACCATCGCGTTCGTGGTGCTGTCGATGACCAGCTTCCTGCGCTCGGGTTTCAACCTGCAGGTGGACTTCCACCATGTGGCAGGCGTGCAGCTGATCATGGGCATCGGCGTAGCGCTGTTCTTCATGCCGGTGCTGCAGATCCTGCTGTCGGACCTGGATGGTCGTGAGATCGCGGCCGGCTCGGGCCTGGCCACCTTCCTGCGTACGCTGGGCGGCAGCTTCGCGGCGTCGCTGACCACCTGGCTGTGGGCACGTCGCACGCAGGTGCATCACGCGGACCTGACCGAACACATTTCGGCCTATCAGCCGGGCATGCAGGACCAGGTGGCGGCGATGGGGCAGGGCGACCTGCAACATGGCGCGGCGGTGCTGAACAACATGATCAACCACCAGGCATCGCAGATGGGCTTCAACGACATCTTCTTCCTGCTGGGCTGGATCTTCCTGGCGATCATCTCGTTCCTGTGGCTGGCCAAGCCGCCCTTCGGTGCGGGCGCGGGTGCCGCCGCCGGTGGCGGGCACTGATTGATCGCTGTCGCTGAAAAACAAAACCCCGCCGGAAGGCGGGGTTTTTGTTTGCAGTGCATCCACGCATGCATGCGAATTCCAGTAGATCCACGCCATGCGTGGATGGACGCCACAATCGCGTGATCCCGGCAAACGCCGGACATGAAAAAACCCGCTTGCGCGGGTTTGATCATTGTCTGAGTCATGGTGCCCAGGAGAGGACTCGAACCTCCACGAAGTTGCCCCCGCTAGCACCTGAAGCTAGTGCGTCTACCAATTCCGCCACCTGGGCGACTCAGGAGGAGAATTTTGCAGGAAGGCTGGATATGTGTCAACACCATTTCACACATTTTTTTCTGCACCGGCTTCCGCGTGCACATCCAGATGCAGCAGCAGGCTGCGCATCGGTGGCGAGAGCGATGTCCAGTCGGCGAACGCGGCGCACAGCCGGCGTTGTGCCCATGCGTTGCCGAGTGCAACGGCGACGATGCCGGTGGCCCGCCGATGTTGCCGCGCGATCGTGCGCGGCGCGATGCCCACGCCGATGCCATGGCCCACCATCGTGCACAGGCCTTCAAAGGTCTTCATGCGAATGCGCACGTCGAGCGTGCGTCCGGCCTCTGCCGCCAGCTCTTCAATATAGGTCTGCAGCGCATTGCCGTCGGCCAGGGCAACGAAGGTCTCGCCCAGCACATCGCTGAAGTCGAGCGAGCGCCGCGCGGCGAAGCGGTGGCCGGCCGGCAGCAGCATCATCAGCGGATCTTCGGCTACGACATGACGACGCAGTCCATCGGCGGGAACGGCATCACTGATGATGCCGGCCTCTGCCTGGCCGGCACGGATCGCGCGCACGACTTCATTGCTGGTGCGTTCGTGCAGTTCCACGCGCAGGCGAGGGCGCTCTGCCAGCCATGGGGCCAGTCGCGCGGGCAGATAGTTGGTCAATGCCGCGGTGTTGGCGTACAGGTGCAGCGTGCCGCGCGCACCGTGGGCGAACGCCTGCAGTTCGCCGCGCAGCTGCGCCTGCTGCTGCAGGATCAATCGCGCGTGATGGGCCAGTGCGGCACCCGCTTCGGTGAGGCTGATGCCGCGCGGGTGACGGGTCAGCAGCGCCGTGCCAGCGTCGGTTTCGATGGCGCGCAGGCGTTCGCTGGCCGATCCCAGTGCCAGATTCGCCTCCACCGCGCCGGCGGTGATGCTGCCGGCTTCGGCCACCGCCAGGAACAGGCGCAGATCGGCAATGTCCAGACGCATGTCGTTTGCTCCGCTCGGCCCTGCCTTCGGCTGGTCCGAAGGTGCAGGCGGGAAGACCGCATTGTGCGCGCCTGCGGCGCCGGCTCCAATGGCGGCATGAACGAGACGACATACTTCTATGGATTGCTGGTGGTGGTGTTCGTGCTGGCCGGGGTGGTCAAGGGCGTGACCGGCATGGGCCTGCCGACGGTGGCGATGGGACTGCTGGGCGGGGCGTTGTCGCCGGTGGCGGCGGCCTCGATGCTGTTCATTCCCACCTTCGTCACCAATGCCTGGCAGTTGCTGTCCGGGCCATCACTGGGCCGCACCCTGCGGCGGCTGTGGCCGATGATGCTGGCCGTGGTGGTGGTGACGCTGGGCTCGGCCGCGCTGCTGGTACGGGTGGATCGTGATGCCTCGCGCGCCGCGTTGGGCGTGGCGCTGGTGGTGTATGCGCTGTACGCACTGGTGGCGCCGGTGTTCCGCGTACCGCAGCGGCGCGAGCGCTGGCTGGGGCCGCTGGTCGGGGCGGTGTCCGGCGTGGTCACTGGCGCCACCGGCGTGTTCGTCATGCCGGCGGTGCCGTACCTGCAGTCGCTGGGGTTGCAGCGCGAGGAGCTGGTGCAGGCGCTGGGCCTGGCATTCACCGTATCGACGATCTCGCTGACCACCGGACTGGTGCTCAACGGTGCGTTTGGCGTGCAGCAGCTGGGGTTGAGTGCGCTGGCGGTGCTGCCGGCGCTGCTGGGCATGTGGCTGGGGCAGGTGATCCGCCAGCGCATCAGCGCGCGGGTGTTCCGCGCCTGCTTCCTCGGCTTCCTGCTGTTGCTGGGCCTGGAGCTGATGCTGCGTTCGTGGTGGTGATGCCGGCCGGACGCCAGACAAGAAAAAACCCGCTTTCGCGGGTGTTTTTCATTCTCGACATGGTGCCCAGGAGAGGACTCGAACCTCCACGAAGTTGCCCCCGCTAGCACCTGAAGCTAGTGCGTCTACCAATTCCGCCACCTGGGCGTCGAGGAGGAGAATTATGGGGTGCCGTGATGGAGGTGTCAACACTCTTCTGAAATTCCTGCGTCCAACGTGCTCAGTAGATCCACGCCATGCGTGGATGGGTGCGGCAGCCGGATTTCAGGCAAAAAAAATCCCCGCCGGAGCGAGGAGTTTTTTCGTTGGTGCCCAGAAGAGGACTCGAACCTCCACGGTTTTACCCGCTAGTACCTGAAACTAGTGCGTCTACCAATTCCGCCATCTGGGCGTTCCAGAGGCGCAATTGTGAAGATGAACACGCAGGCTGTCAACGATTTTGTGAACGTTTTTCACCCGATTGTTCAAAGACGGGCGCTGACCCGTTCTGCACGCCCACAGCGGCTACCATGGAGGGCGATGACTACCAAAAAACCAAGCAAGGGCGGGAGCAAGTCCCGCAGTGAAGCCCCCAACAAGGGCACCAAGCAGGGCACTGCCCGCAACAACAAGCCGGGCAAGCCGTTGCCGGGCTGGCTCCCCGCACTGGCCGAAGGCGGTGCACCGCCTCCAGGACGTGGCCGCCGCAACGCCGAGCCGCCGGGTCCGGCGCCGGGCCGCAAGCTGCCGCCGACGGGCAAGGTGATCGACGATCCCTATGCGTCCCGCGAAGCGGAAAAGTACGAACAACCCATTGCCAGCCGCGAGGCCATCCTGGCCCTGCTGGAACGCTGCGAAGGGCCGCAGACGGCTGAGGAACTCGGCGCGCGCCTGGGCCTGACCGCACCGGACCGTGCCGAAGCACTGTCGCGCCGGCTCGGCGCCATGGTCCGCGACGGCCAGCTGGTGCAGAACCGCCGCGGCGGCTTCGCGCCCATCCAGACGTTGAACCTGGTCACCGGCGTGGTGATTGCCAATCCGGAAGGGTTCGGCTTCCTGCGCCCGGTCGAGGGCGGTGACGATCTGTTCCTGCCGCCGTATGAAATGCGCAAGGTGATGCACGGCGACAAGGTGCTGGCACGTGTCACCGGCATTGACCACCGCGGCCGTCGCGAAGGCAGCATCGCCCGCGTGCTCGAGCGCGGCATGACGCGCCTGATCGGCCGCTTCAGCGTCGAGATGGGCATCAATTACGTAGTGCCCGATGACAAGCGCATCCAGCGCAACGTGCAGGTACCGCCGGACCAGACCGGCGGCGCGGGCGATGGCCAGCTGGTCGTCTGCGAACTGACCCAGGCACCGGACAGCCGCCGTCCGCCGATCGGCCGCATCATCGCCGTGCTCGGCGACAAGCTGACTGCCTCGCTGGTGGTGGAAACCGCGATCCACGGCCACGAGCTGCCGTTCGAGTTCCCGCAGGAGGTGCTGGACGAAGCCGCCGCGGTACCGCTGGTGGTCGAGCCGGCGATGATCGGCGGCCGCGTCGACCTGCGCAGCACGCCGCTGGTCACCATCGATGGCGAGGACGCCAAGGACTTCGACGACGCGGTGTACTGCGAGCCGAACGCCGATGGCTTCCGTTTGGTGGTCGCCATTGCCGATGTCTCCAACTATGTCCGTCCCGGCACGCCGCTGGACGATGAAGCACAGAAGCGCGCCACCTCGGTGTACTTCCCGGGCTTCGTGGTGCCGATGCTGCCGGAAACGCTGTCCAACGGCATCTGCTCGCTGATGCCGAAGGTCGACCGCATGTGCTTCGTCTGCGACATGCAGATCGACCGCGAGGGCCAGGTGACCGGCTCGCGCTTCTACGAAGCGGTGATGAATTCGCATGCGCGCCTGACCTACACCCAGGTGTGGCAGGCGGTGGGCGAGGACGATGCCGGTGCCAAGGCCTTCATCGGTGACCTGTTGCCGCAGGTGCAGCGCCTGCACCAGCTGTACAAGGTGCTGTCGAAGGCGCGCAGCAAGCGTGGCGCGATCGAGTTTGAAAGCAGCGAAGTCCGCTTCGTGCTCGACAACCGCGGTGAAGTCACCCAGGCCGGCATGCTGGTGCGCAACGATGCGCACAAGCTGATCGAGGAATGCATGATTGCGGCCAACGTGGAGGCGGCCAAGTACCTGTTGTCGCGCCATGTGCCGGCGCCTTACCGCGTGCATGAGAAGCCGCCGGAGACCAAGTACGCCGATCTGCTGGAATTCCTCAAGGAGTTCAAGCTGAGCCTGCCGCCGTGGTCGAAGGTGCGCCCGGGTGATTACACCAAGCTGCTGAAGAAGATCCGCGACCGTCCCGATGCCACGCTGCTGGAATCGGTGCTGCTGCGCAGCCAGAGCCTGGCCGTGTACAGCCCCGACAACAACGGCCACTTCGGCCTGGCGCTGGAAGCGTATGCGCACTTCACCTCGCCGATCCGTCGCTACCCGGATCTGCTGGTGCACCGGGCGATCAAGCATGCGCTGTCGGGCAAGCCGCTGGACAAGTTCACCTACACCGCCCGCGAGATGGCAGCACTGGCACTGCAGTGTTCCGAGCGTGAGCGTCGCGCCGATGAGGCCGAGCGTGAAGTGGATGAGCGTTACCGCGCGGCGTGGATGGAAAAACACGTCGGTGGCCAGTTCGACGGCGTGATCAGCGGCGTGACCAGCTTCGGCCTGTTCGTGGAGTTGGCCGACTCGAAGGTGCAGGGCCTGGTGCACGTGACCCAGTTGCCGCAGGACTATTACAAGTTCGACGCGACCCGCAAGACGCTGACCGGTGAGCGCCGCGGCAGCAGTTACCGACTGGGTGACCAGGTGCGCATCCTGGTGCTGAAGGCCAGCATGGAAGAACGCAAGATCGACTTCCGCCTGGTCGAGCACAAGGGCGAGGAAGAGGAAGCAGGCCCGGCCCCGCTGCCCGAGCGCGGCAAGCCGGCCAAGCGCGCGAAGAAGAAGTATTGAAAGCCGTGCCGACCAACGGTCGGCACCCACCTCACCCGGTAGGTGCCAACCGTTGGTTGGCACGAGGTTCCGGAGGAAAGCAGCAATGCAGGGCCAACCCGAATACAGCGGCGGCTGCCAGTGCGGCGCGATCCGTTTCCAGGCGCGGGGCGAGCTGACCGACAGCTCGATCTGCCACTGCCGGATGTGCCAGAAGGCCTTCGGCGCCTACTACGCGCCACTGGTGTCGGTGCGCGGTGTGCAGTTCAGCTGGACCCGTGGCCAACCGCGCTATTTCCAGTCGTCCAACGTAGTGCGGCGCGGCTTCTGCGCCGACTGCGGCACGCCATTGACCTATGAGGCCCCCGATGGCGTGGCGGTGGCCGCCGGTGCGTTCGACCAGCCTGAACGACTGCCGCCGACCCTTCAGTACGGCGTCGAGCGCAAGCTGCCCTTCGTCGATGGGCTGGGCCGGCTGCCGGCACGCCGTACGGAACAGGACATGGCCGCGCTGGAATTCCTGGCCACGGTCGTGTCCCACCAGCATCCCGACCACGACACCCCGCACTGGCCGCCGCGCAGCCGTTCGGCCGAAGGGTGAACGGTGGGTGGCGCCGGGCCATGTCCGGCGAGCGCGAAGCGCGGCCGCCCCTGATGCTCTACCATAGCCACCCCCTTTCCGGTCCTGCCCGCATGAGCAAGAACAGCCAGTGGATCGTCGGCGTCAACGCCGTCGCCTCCTCCATCGAGAACGACGCCGAGAACGTCCGCGAAGTGCTGGTCGAGGCCGGTGCGAAGAACCCGCGCCTGGTCGAAATCGAGGAAAACGCCCGCCGCAAGGGCATCGACGTGCGCAAGGTCAACAGCCAGGCGCTGGACGGCGTGGGCGGTTCGGTGCGCCACCAGGGCGTGGCCGCACGCTATGCCGCCGCCCGCACCTACAACGAGAACGAGCTGGAAGGGCTGGTCACGGCTGCGGAAGGCAAGGCCCTGCTGCTGGTGCTGGACGAGGTGCAGGACCCGCACAATCTCGGCGCCTGCCTGCGCTCGGCCGCCGCTGCCGGCGCTACCGCCGTGATCATTCCCAAGGACAAGTCGGCCACGGTCAACGCCACCGTGCGCAAGACCTCGGCCGGCGCTGCCGACCTTATTCCGGTGGTGGCGGTGACCAACCTGTCGCGCTGCCTGAAGGACCTGCAGAAGCAGGGCGTGTGGATCTACGGCCTGGCCGGTGAGGCGACTGCGTCGCTGTACCAGCTGGACCTGAAGGGCAACATCGCCCTGGTGCTGGGCGGCGAAGCCGACGGCCTGCGCCGCCTGACCCGCGAAAACTGCGATGGCCTGGTCAAGATTCCGATGCCGGGCGAGATCGAGAGCCTGAACGTCTCGGTTGCTGCCGGTGTCAGCCTGTTCGAGGCCGTGCGCCAGCGCGGTTGATCGGCAGCGATCGGGGGCGTGTCACGCGCTCCCGGTAGCGCCGGGCCATGCCCGGCGATCGTGCAGCGCGGTACACGTCGTGCTGCCGCAGGGAATCGCCGGGCATGGCCCGGCGCTACCGACTACATGCATGACGCAGCGCCTTACCCCGCGCTGCCTCCCAGCGCCTTGAACAGCGTCACGTCGTTGTTCAACTGGCTCTGCCGCACCCGTGCCAGTGACAGTTCCGCGTCGCGCCGGGTCTGCTGCGCTTCCAGCCAGGTGCGCAGATCGGTGGCGCCCACGCGATAGCGCACTTCCTGCGCACGTTCCACTTCCACCGCTTCATCGTAGGACGCCTGCGACGCGGTTACCTGGCGCAGCAGCTGCTCGCGTGCGGACAAGGCGTTGTCCACCTCCGACAGCGCGGTGTACAGCGTCTTGCGGAAGTTGGTGGCGGCGATCTGGTAGTTGGTGCCGGCCACGTCCGTATCCAGCTGCGCGTGCTGCAGGTTGAGGAAGGGCAGCGACAGCCCGGCTCCCAGCGTCGCCACCGGATTGCGCAGCACATCGCCCAGCGAGGTGGCGCTGGAACCCAAGCTGCCGGTAAGACTCAGGGCCGGGTAGTACTGGGTGGCGGTCACCCGGATCGTCTTCAGGCTGTTGCGCAGCCGCAGTTCGGCCGCGCGCAGGTCGGGCCGGCGGCCGAGCAGGTCGGCGGGCAGGCCTTCGGCAATGGTCGGGCTCTGCGCCTCCAGCAGGTTCTGCGGTTCGTCCTGCTGCGGCCACGGCGTGCCATCCAGCAGCACGGTCAGCGCGTTGCGCACCTCCACCCGCTGTTGTTCCAGCGCGCTCTGCGCCGAACGCTGCGACTGCAGGTTCTGCAGTGCCTGGCGTACTTCCAGGCGCGAAACCGCACCGGCATCGAAGCGTGCCTGCACCAGTTCGTGGGTGCGTTGCAGCCGTTCAAGGTTGGCCTGGCCGGTGGCGATGGACTGGTTGAGGTAGGCCAGTGCCCAGTACTGGTTGATGACATCGCCGATCACCAGCAGGGCGGTGTTCTGCCGGTCTTCTTCGCTGGCGTTGGCCTCCCAGCGGGCGATGTCGCGCTGGGTGCGCAGGCGCCCCCACAGATCGATCTCCCACCCCAGCGACACGCCGGTGGAATAGCTGCGGCGCCAGTCGTCGGCCTGGTCGGTGGCGCGGCTGCCGCTGCCGCTCACGCCGGACGACGAAGGCTGCGGCCACAGCGCGTTGCTGGCCAGCCCGGCCTGCAGGCGTGCACGTTGCACCGCCAGCCCGGCCGCACCGAGGTCGCTGTTGGCGGCAAGCGCCTGCGCGACGAGGCGGTCGAGGCGCTCGTCGCCGAAGCCGGTCCACCAGGTGTCCTGGCGGACGTCACGGGCCGGGGTGTCCAGGCCACTGCGTGGGTCGTCGGCCGGTGCGTTGAGGGTCGCATCGCCACGACCATAGGTGGCGGCAACGCTGGGGTCTTCGACCGGATAGCGGCCCACGGAAGCGCAGGCGGAGAGTGCAAGCAGCACGGCGCCGGACAGCAGCAGGCGCGAGGGAGCGGGGAAGGGCAGTCGGGTCATCGTCTTCATTCGCGGGCCAGGGCCTCCACCGGGTCGAGCTGGGCGGCACTGCGTGCCGGCAGGAAGCCGAAGGCCACGCCGATCAGGGTCGAACAGGCGAAGGCGGCAATGATGGAAGCGGTGGAGAACAGCACCTGGAAATCACTGGCGAACCGGCCGATCAACACGCCCATCAGCAGTGCCAGGCCGATGCCAAGCAACCCGCCGAGCAGGCATACCAGCACCGCTTCGATCAGGAACTGCTGGCGGATGTCGCTCTGCCGCGCCCCCACCGCCATGCGCACGCCGATCTCGCGGGTGCGCTCGGTCACCGAGACCAGCATGATGTTCATCACGCCGATGCCACCGACCAGCAGGGCGATGGCGGCAATGGCGCCGATCAGCAGGGTCATCGTGCGCGTGGTCTGTTCGATGGTGTCGCGGATCTCGGCGCTGTTGCTGAGGAAAAAGTCCTCGGTGCCGTGGCGCATGGTCAGCAGCCGGGTGATCGCTTCCTGCGCCGCATCCATCGGCGTTTCATCGTTCACCCGCACGGTGATGCTGGAAACGTGGCTCTGCCCGAGCATGCGCGACATCACCGTGGTGTAGGGCACGAACACGCTCAGGCTGGTGCTGCCGCCGAAACCGAAGCTCTGCTTCTTGGCCACGCCGACTACCCGCACCGGCACGTTGCCAAGCAGGATCACCTGGCCGATCGGATCGCTGTCGGGGAAGAACTGGGTCCGGGTGTTCTCATCGATCACCGCCACCTGGCCCAGCCCCTTCACCGCGTCGGTGTCGAAGAAGCTGCCGCTGAGCAGGCTCACGCCCTTCACCCGGAAGTACTGCTCGCCGACGCCGCTGATCTGCGCGGTGGCCGACTGGTTGCGGTAGCGCGCGGTGACCGAACTGGACACGCTGGGGGTGGCGCTGTCGACGTAGCTCTGCCGTGACAGGGCATCGGCATCGCTGGCCTTGAGGGTCTGCACCCGCGCCGAACGCATGTCGCCGAAGCCGCGACCGGGGTAGACGTCGATGGTGTTGGTACCCAGCGCACTGATGTTCTGCAGGATCTGCTGCTGCGAACCGTTGCCCAGTGCCACCACCGAGACCACCGAAGCGATGCCGATGATGATGCCGAGCATGGTCAGGAAGGTACGCAGGCGATGGGCGTTCATCGCCAGCAGGGCCATCCGGAACGCTTCGGTGAAGCGGTCGCGGGCGGCCTGCCAGCTGCTGCCATGGGCCACGCCGGTGCTCGGCTCGCGTTGCGCACGGTAGCTGGGTGCGGCCGGATTGGCACGGTCGGCGATGATCTCGCCGTCGCGGATCTCGATGATGCGCTGTGCGTGCTCGGCCACGCTCATGTCGTGGGTGACGATGATGATGGTGTGGCCTTCGGCATGCAGTTCGCCGAGGATGGCCATCACCTCTTCGCCGGATTTCGTGTCCAGGGCGCCGGTCGGTTCGTCGGCCAGTATCACCTCGCCACCGTTCATCAACGCGCGCGCGATCGACACGCGCTGCTGCTGGCCACCGGACAGCTGCCCGGGTTTGTGGTGCATGCGGTCGGCCAGGCCCAGCCGTTGCAGCAGCTGCTCGGCACGGGCGGTGCGCACCGGGCCGGGACTGCCGGCATACACCGCCGGCACGGCCACATTGCCGCGTGCGTCGAGATCACCCAGCAGGTGGTAGCGCTGGAAGATGAAACCGAAGTGCTCGCGGCGCAGCTCGGCCAGCTCGTCGGGCGCCATTTTCCCGGTCTCGCGGCCCGCCACCTGGTAGCTGCCACGGGTCGGGCGGTCCAGGCAGCCGAGGATGTTCATCAGCGTGGACTTGCCCGACCCGGACTGGCCGACGATCGCCACCATCTCGCCGGCATGGATGTCCAGGTTGACGTCGCGCAGCACGGCGATGACATCCTCGCCGGCAGGGAATTCGCGCCGCAGGTCGCGCAGGCGCAGCAGTGGAGCCGTCATGCTCATCGGCGCCCCATGCCCGGGCCGCCGACCCGCATCTGCATGCCGCCACGGTTGCCGCCGCCAGCGGCTGCCGCAGCGCCGCCTTCGCCGACCACCACGCGCTCGCCTTCCTTCAGGCCGGACAGGACCTCGACGTTGGCGCCGTTGTTGATGCCGACCTTGATCCTGCGCGGCTGCGGCTGGCCCTTGTCGTCGACCACCCGCACGATGCGCTCGCCATCGCGCGACTTCGGTCCCAGTGCCACGGCCGGCACCATCAGCACGCCCTTGGCCTGCTTGAGCAGCACCGATACCTGTGCGGTCATGTCGATGCGCAGGGTGCCATCGGGGTTTTCGACGTCGAACAACGCGTTGTAGTAGACCGCGCTGCTGGAGCTGGAACTGGACGAGCTGCTGGAACTGGACGAGCTTTCGTTGGCGATCGACGCCGGTGCCGGATTGATCTGCCGCAGCGTAGCGTGGTACTTGCGGTCCGGGTCACCCAGCGTGGTGAAGTACACCGGCATGCCGGCCTTGATCTTGACCACGTCGGCCTCGGACACCTCGGCATTGACGGTCACCACGTCCAGCCGTGCCAGCATCACGATGGTCGGCGCGGTCTGGTTGGCGTTCACCGTGCGGCCTTCCTCGGCCACCACCGCCACCACGGTGCCGTCCATCGGCGCGACGATGCGGGTATAGGCCAGGTTGGCACGGGCAGTGCCCAGCTCGGTTTCGCGGCCCTTGATCTGCGCCTCGTAGGACTGCAGCTGCGCACGCGCGGTCTTCAGCTGGGCCTCGGCGGCATCGTATTCCTGGCGCGAGGTGGCTTCGGCAGCCAGCATCTGCTGCTGGCGTGCGAACTCCAGTTCGGCCTGGCGCAGGGTGGCCTGCTGCACTGCGCGCTGCGCGGTCACCTGGTCCAGCGAGGCCTGCGCGTTGAGCACCTGGTTCTGCTGGGTGGTGGCGTCGATCTCGGCGATCAGGTCGCCTTCCTTCACCGTATCGCCCAGCTGCACCTTCAGCGACTTGATCTGGCCGGAGGCCTGCGCACCGACGCTGACCAGCTTGTAGGCGTCGATCACGCCGGTAGCTTCCACCGTCTGCTCGATGTCGCCGCGGCTGACCGGGGTGGTCGCCAGCGCCGGTGCGGCCGGCTTGCGCAGCAGCCACCACACGGATACAGCGGCGATCAGGACAAGCAGGGCGATCAACATCAGGCGACCCTTGCGGGTCGCGGGCAACAGGCGGGAGATCACGTGGCGGCTTCACTCTGGGGGCCGCAGTGGCGGCGTTGGTGGGCATTGTGAAGATCGAGCGACACCGCGCTCAATCCTCGGGGTGTGTCTCTGTGTAACACTGTCTGCGAGACTGCGTATCAGCAGGTATCCCGCACTGCGGGGGATACAGTGGTACGCATTGGCCTGGATGCGGTTCAGCTGCCGACACGGGATGATTCGCGACATGGAGACTGAAAACCCGATGCACCGTTTGCTGATCGTCGATGACGACAACGATATCCGCACCCTGCTGGCCGAGCAGCTCGGCCGTGCTGGCTACCAGGTCAGCACCGCCGCCGATGGCACCAGCATGCGCCAGCTGCTGGAACGCGAACACGTGGACCTGATCGTGCTCGACCTCAACCTGCCGCGCGAGGATGGCCTGACCCTGTGTCGCGACCTTCGCGCGCGCTCGAACACGCCGGTGATCATGCTCACCGCGCGCGCCGAGCCGATCGACCGCGTACTCGGCCTGGAAATGGGCGCCGACGACTACCTGGCCAAGCCGTTCGAGCCGCGTGAACTGCTGGCGCGCATCCGCAACGTGCTGCGCCGTACCGAAGCGCTGCCGGCCAACCTGGAACCGCTGGCGGTGCGCCGTGCGCGTTTCTCACGCTGGATCTTCGACCTGGAGCATCGCCACCTGGTCGATCCGGACGGGCGCGTGGTGGTGCTGTCCGGCGCCGAGTTCCGCCTGCTGCGGGTGTTCATCGCCCATGCCAACAAGGTGCTCTCGCGCGAGCAGCTGGTGGCCCTCAGCAGCGGCCGCAACTATGAAGCGCAGGACCGGGCGATCGACCTGCAGGTCAGCCGGCTGCGCAACAAGCTGGCCGATGACGGTGGCCCCGATGGCCTGATCAAGACCGTGCGCAACGAAGGCTACGTGCTGGCCTCGGCCGTCAACCTGGAATAGGCCGCGATGAAGCGCCTGCGCCACTTCCTGTCCTCGATGGTCGGACGGCTGTTCGTGATCCTGCTGCTGGGCATGAGCGTGGCCGCGATCGGCGCGACCATGCTGGCCAGTTCCAAGCGGCAGCAGGAATTCGAGCGGCAGAACCTGAACCGCATCGCCGACCGCCTGCAGGGCTACATCAACCTGCTCGACGGCAACCCGGAGCTGCGCGAGCGGCTGCTGGAGATCGGTGGCCCCAGCGTGCGGGCATTGCAGCCCGGCGCCCGCATCGGGCGGGCCGACAAGGCGCTGATGGAGGTACTGGAAGACCGCCCGGGCCCGGTGTCGCGGGCGCATGTGCACTTTGCCTCGTTCCGTTCGTGCATTCCCAAGCTGCAGGACCTGCTGCCGCCGCCACCGCCGGGCCACCGCAAGCCGCCACGCGAACGCGATCCCACCTTCATCCCGCCCAAGTGCCGGGCGGTGGACGTGGTGCTCAACGACGGCACGTTGCTGAAGCTCGCCCTGGATTCGCCGGCGATCGCACACAACGGCATCCTCGCCGTGGACCCGCTGTTCCTGACCCTGCTGGTGCTGGCCATCGCCGTGCTGGCCTACGTGGTCGCACGCATGGCCAGTGCGCCGCTGCAGGAGCTGGCGGCCGCCGCCGAGGACCTGGGCGATGACCTGCAGCGGGCACCCTTGCCGCTGCGCGGGCCGCGTGAGGTGCAGCGTGCCGCCGAAGCCTTCAATGCCATGCAGCATCGGCTGCAGCGCCACCTGGCCGAACGTACGCAGATGCTGGCGGCGATCACCCATGACCTGCAGACGCCGCTGACCCGGCTGCGCCTACGCCTGGAAAACGTGACCGACGAGGCGCTGCGCGAGCGCCTGATCGGCGACCTGGCTGCGATGCAGGCACTGGTACGCGAGGGGCTGGAACTGGCCCGGAGTGCGGAGAGTGCCGAACAGCGCGCCGCGCTGGATCTGGATTCACTGCTGGAGAGCATCGTCGAGGACACCGCCGAGGACGGCGCCGACGTCGTTTTCGAAGGCCGCAGCGGCGCGGTACTGATGCTGCGCCCGTTGGCGATGCACCGCCTGTTCTCCAACCTGGTGGACAACGCGGTGATGTATGCGCAACGCGCCCGGGTACGTGTCGAGCGCGGCGAGGGCACGATCACGGTGGTCATCGCCGATGATGGCCCCGGGCTGGCCGATGACCAGCTGGAAGCCGTGTTCGACCCGTTCGTGCGGGTGGAGACATCCCGTTCGCGCGAGACCGGCGGTGCCGGCCTGGGCCTGACCATCGCCCGCGCGCTGGCCGAGAAGGACGGGGGCCGACTGTGGCTGCGCAACCGCCCCGAAGGTGGGCTGGAAGCGGTGGTGCAGTGGTCGACCAGCGCCGAGGCGCGCTAGCAGCATCGATCCCGGACCCGGCCCGGTTGCGCCGGGCTGCGCGGGCGCGGTGACGCCGGTGACAGGGTTTGCCCTATCATCTGCGTACCTCCCCATTCTTCGTCCGATGAGCCTGCCTGTTCCTGCCGGCATGCCGCCCTGCGCGGTGCAGCTGTCCCTGTTCGCGTCTGCTGCCGCCACCGGCATCCGCAGCTGGCCGCCGCCGCTGCGCTGATGGGCGGGCAGGGGGCGGGCAGGCGCCGGGCGGGGCGCCACGCGGAGAACATCGGTCGCCTGCTGCGGGTGGGTGTGCTGTGGCTGCTGCTGGCGATTGCCACGCCACTGGCCGCGCAGAGTGGCGCGCCGCCGTTGCGCGACTACGCCATCGACGTGTGGACCTCGCGCAATGGTCTGCCGCACAACTCGCTGCGCGACATCGCGCAGACCCCGGAAGGCCACCTGTGGTTCGCCACCTGGGAAGGCCTGGTGCGCTACAACGGCCTGGATTTCACCGTGTTCGACCGCAGCACCCGGCCGGGGCTGCGCGACAACGGCATCGGCGCGCTGCTGGTCGATCCGCAGGGCGGTCTGTGGATCAGCGATTCGCGCGGCAATGTCAGCCACCGCGGCAGCGACGGCCAGTGGCGGGTCTGGGAACATCAACCGGATACGCCGCAGGTGCTGATCCAGTCCATGCAGATGGACAGCCAAGGTCGCCTGTGGCTGCTGTACGAGGGCAAAGGCATCGGCTATCTGGCCCCGGACAAGGGCATCGTCTACCAGCGCCCGCCGCCGGACCTGCCGCTGGCGATGAGTTTCACCAAGATGGCGGTCGACGCGCAGGACCGGGTCTGGATCGGCACCCTCGATGGCCTGGTGCTGCGCGACACCGCTGGCGTACTGCAGCGCGCGCCGGCGGCGTGGGGCGTGGACAAGGGCCTGTCGTGGCCCTACCGCGCGCCTGATGGGACGCTGTGGATCGTCGCGGGCGAGCGCCTGTACCGGGTGGAGGATGATCGCCTGGTGCTGGTGCACCGGCTGCCCGGCCAGCTGCACTTGACGGCCATGTTGCAGGACCGCCATGGCGACCTGTGGCTGGGTACCGAGAACCAGGGCCTGCTGCGCATCTCGGCGCACGGCCTGGAGCGCCTGCCAGCGGGCCTGAACCTGCCGGGCGGGCGAGTGGTCAGCCTGCGCGAAGACGCTGAGGGCAGCATCTGGGTAGGCGCCAACGGCGGCCTGTACCGCCTGCGCGAAACCCTGTTCAGCAGTTACACCGAACGCGACGGCCTCAGCGGCGACTACGTGCGCACGGTGCTTGAAGACCGGGACCGCCACCTGTGGGTGGGCAGCGCCAGTGGCCTGGACCTGCAGACCGCGGACGGTCGATTCCGTGCGATACCGCTGCACAACCGCGGTGGCAAGGCGCCTTCGGTGCTGAGCCTGGCCCAGGATGCCGGCGGCGATCTGTGGGTGGGCACCTTCGGCGACGGCATCTACCGCTTGCACGCCGATGGACGGCTTCGCCACAACTACGCGGCGGCCGATGGCCTGCCCGGCGGCAACATCCGTGCGATCAGCATCGCGCCTGACGGCGTGGTCTGGGCGGGGACGCAGAAGGGCGTGGTCCGTATCGAAGGTGACAAGGTAACCGTGCCCACGGTTGCTGGCATGCCGGCAGGCCTGACCACCGCGCTGGAACACGATCACCAGGGAAATCTGTGGATCGGCACCATTGAAGGCGTCCGCGTGCTGCGCGGTGACCAGGTGCAGTCGATCGACCTGGCGCCGCTGGGCGGTGGCCGCAGCGTGTTCGGCTTCCACCAGATCGGCGATGCGATGTGGATCAGCAGTGACCGTGGGCTGTACCGCTGGCAGGCGGGGACGCTGGCACGGGTGGGCCTGGAGCAGGGCATGCCGGTGGATGCGGTGTTCCAGTTGGTGCCCGACCGACTGGGCAACGTGTGGATCAGCAGCAACCGCGGAGTATTGCGCACCGACATGGCCACGCTCAACGCCGTGGCCGACGGACGCGCGCCGCGGGTCACGGTGGAGCGTTACAACGATATCGACGGCATGGCCAATGCGCAGGCCAACGGCAGCTCCGGTCCCTCGGCGATCCTGCGCCAGGACGGCACGTTCTGGGTGGTGACCGCCGGCGGCTTGAGCACGGTCGATCCGCAGCGGCTGCAGCGTTTCCGTGAACGTCCCGCACCGCCTGCGGCAATCGAGAACGTACAGGTCGACGGTGCGCCGGT
This sequence comes from Stenotrophomonas sp. DR822, assembly GCF_019793815.1. Taxonomy (NCBI): domain Bacteria; kingdom Pseudomonadati; phylum Pseudomonadota; class Gammaproteobacteria; order Lysobacterales; family Lysobacteraceae; genus Stenotrophomonas; species Stenotrophomonas sp. DR822. The sequence continues at coordinate 1,238,315 of NZ_CP081826.1, read as the reverse complement.
GCACTGGGAAGGCCCGGAGCGCAACCTGATTCCCGGTGGGCGACGGCTTGCAGTGAGCTACGTGGGCCTGAGCTACCTGATGTCCGACCGCATCCGCTACCGCACGCGGCTGGAAGGGCTGGACAACGGCTGGGTGGAACGTGGCCCGCAGCGCAGCGTGGAATTCGTCGGCCTGCCGCCGGGTGATTACACGCTGCACGTGGCCGCCGCGCACCCGGGGGGCAGTTGGGGTCATCAGGAAGCGGTGTGGAGCTTTACCGTCGAGCCGTTCTGGTGGCAGCGGCGCAGCGTGCAGGCGCTGATCGGGCTGGTGCTGCTGTCCGCGCTGGTGGCGCTGTACCGCTTCCTGCTGCAGCAGTACAAGGCCAGCAACCTGCGCCTGGCACGGCGCGTGGACGAGGCCACCTTCGACCTGCAGGCGCAGACCGTGCACCTGCAGGCGCTGAACCAGGAGAAGACCGAGCTGGCCGAGCGCCTGGCGCGGCAGGCCGAGGCGTTCGAACGGCAGGCCCGCGAAGACGCGCTGACCCGGCTGGCCAACCGTCGCGGCTTCGACGAGGCGCTGGCCCGCGACTTCGCCCGCGCCCAGCGCAGCGGCCATCCGCTGTGCCTGGTGGTGCTGGACATCGACCACTTCAAGGACGTCAACGACCAGCACAGCCACAGCATCGGTGATGCGGTACTGGTGGAAGTGGCCCAGGTGATCGCCGCCGCCAGCCGTGATTCGGACCTGCCGGCACGCACCGGCGGCGAAGAATTCGCGCTGCTGCTCAATGACACCCGGCTGGAGGAGGCGGCGCAGCTGTGCGCGCGCCTGCGTGGCTTGTTCCATGACCATCCGGACTGGGCCGGCATCCCTGGCCTGCGGGTGACCTTCAGCGCCGGCCTGGTGGAACTGGACGGCGACGACCGCACCCCGGCACTGCTGTACCAGCGCGCCGACCGCGCGTTGTACCGTGCGAAGAGTGACGGCAGGGATCGCACGAGCATCGGTTGATCCACTGCAAAGCATCCACGCATGGCGTGGATCTACTGGCATTGCCGTACCAATCGGCGTGCCGACCAACGGTCGGCACCCACCAAAAAGGTGACTCACCACAGCCCTAGCCGGCAGGACCCATCGAGCGCAGCGACCCGCTGTTGCTCCCGCTTTTCTGATCTTTCCGTGGCGCCCGGGAAACTGTCCGTGGCCGGGCGGGTGGGCTGCGCAGGGGCGTGAGCCGCATGGATGCGGCGACCGAGCTTACAGGGATGTACTTGCAGCGTCCCCTGCGCAGTCCACCCGTCCGGCCTGCCCAGGAATCGCTGTCAGCCCGCCACGAGGGGCTCCGCCGTTGGCTGCTTCACCGCGGCCAGGCGTTGGCGATCGTGCAGAACAACCGCGCCGTCTGCTCGGTGTCATACACCGCGCTGTGCGCCTCGTTGGCATCCCAACCCAGCCCAGCCGCGTTGGCCGCGCGCGCCAGCACCGTCTGGCCATAGGCAATGCCCGCCAGGGTGACCGTGTCGAACACGCTGAAGGGGTGGAACGGGTTGCGCTTGTGCCCGGTACGGGCCACCGCGGCGTTGACGAAGCCCAGGTCGAAATGGGCGTTGTGGCCGACCAGGATCGCGCGCTGGCAACCGTATTTCTTCATCGCTGCACGCACCGGGGTGAAGATGTGGTCCAGCGCGGCCTTCTCTTCCTTGGCCAGCCGGAACGGGTGGTCGAGGATGATGCCGGTCACTTCCAGCGACTTCGGGTCGATCTCCAGCCCCTCTGCCGGCACCACGTGGGCGCTGGCAGTCTGGCCGGGGTAGAGCAGGCCGTTCTCGTCCATCTCGATCGGCACGGCGGCGATTTCCAGCAGCGCGTTGCGCTGGCTGTCGAAGCCGCCGGTTTCAACATCCACCACCACCGGCAGGAAGCCGCGGAAGCGTTGTGACATCGCGCGCTGTGCCTGGGGTACGTCGGAAACAGGGAGGGCGGCAGGTGCGGAAGTGGGGTCGGTCATGCATGGATTCTAGCAGAGCGACCCTGAGCGCCCCGGATCCTGGCAGGTGCCAATCTTGGTTGGCACACTGCGCGCCGACCAGGGTCGGTATCTACCGGAGCACAGGCCGCGCCATGGGGCCCGACGGATACCAGCGCGCCAGCACCGCATCCACGCTCAGGCGCCCAGCGCCGGTGAACAGCAGCGGCAACAGCATCGCCATGAACAGCAGCGGCAGTTTGAAGTTGCCAAAGCCCTGATCGCTGATCGCATAGCCCATTGCCAGATCGCCCAGTGAGCTCCATTCGGCCGGCCAGTGCACCGCGTACGTTGCCACAGCCGTCAGCACCAGCAGGCTGGCGGCGGCAAAACGGGTGCCGAAGCCGAACAGCAGGCACGCTGCGCCCACCAGTTCGAACCAGGTGGCCAATTGCCAGTTCAGCGCAGCGGGCAGCTGGTCGAACGGAAACGGGAAGGCATCCTGCAGATCGGCGAACCAGTTCTGCCCGTGCAGCTTCTCGCGCCCGGATTCGAAGAATTCCCAGGCAAGCAGCAGGCGCAGGCCAAGGGGGGCCAACCACGGGGCGAAACGGTCCAGCTGGCCGCGTGCGGCGGCCAGGGTCGGGGTCTTCATCGGTGTATCTCCTGGAAGGGGCGTCAGGGTGAAGCGGGGAGCGGACCGATCACGCCAGCACGCAGGAACTGCTGCAGCAGTTGCGCGCCAGGGGCGGCCAATGTCCCAGGATCGAGGTGGTGCAGGGCGGCCAGTTGCTGCAGCTGTTGTTGGCCGGTGGCCCCGGGGGACTCGCCGATCAGGGTCAGCAGATGCACTGCGAGGCTGGTCAGGGTGGCAAATCGCACCGCGCCATCAGCATCGCGCCGCACCAGCAGGCCGGTGGGCTCTGCCGGTGGTTGCGACGGTGCATCCTCGCTACCCAGCTGATGCACCGGCCAGCGGTACAGCAGCGGCCAGGCCAGCGGTGAGCGGCGCAGCGGCACCTGCAGCGGATCGATGTCGCCCGGTTCCGGCAGCGGATCGGCCTGCAGCTGGTACAGCGCGGTCTCCACCCACTCGTAGTGGGCCAGTTCGGCAAGCGCCGGATGCGGCAGCTCCGGCTGCACCTGCAGCCACTGCACGAACTCGGCAGCCAGTTCGGTGAACAACGGGGTGTGGCAATGGTGGCTGGCGAAATAGTGGCGCACCAGTGCACGCCAGTCCGGTTCGCCCAGCAGGCGTACGCAGACCGGGAAGCCATTGCTCAACAATCCCAGCAGATTGTTGAACAGCAGGCGTTCGTACACGGCCACTCGACGCGGGTCCATGCCGGGCGGCGCCGGTACCTGCGCCGGGTCGCGCAGGTGCGCGGTGAACGCGTGCTGCTGCGCACGCAGGCGTTCGGGGGCGTCAGCCATGGGCGGCCTGCAGGCGGTGGATGGTCTGCAGTTCGCCCCGCAGCTCGGCGTAGGGCGGGAAATTGAAGTCGCGTTCGAGCAGGGTGGGGCGTGGGCCGATACGGGCGTAGGTGCGTGCCAGCAGGTCCCACACCGGGTCGATCACCGGGCTGCCATGGGTGTCGATCTTCAGGTCCGGCGCCTCGTCCAGGTGCCCGGCCACGTGCAGGCAGACGATGCGTTGTGCGGGCAGGCCGGCGATGAAGGCATCGGCGTCGTAGCCATGGTTGCAGGCATTGACGTAGACGTTGTTGACGTCCAGCAGCAGATCACAGTCGGCCTCGGCCAGTACGGCAGTGGTGAAGGCCAGTTCGTCCATCGTCGGGTCCGGCGCCAGGTAGTACGACACGTTTTCCACGGCGATGCGACGGCCGAGAATGTCCTGCACCCGGGCGATGCGGGCAGCGGTGTGGCGTACCGCTTCATCGGTGAATGGAATCGGCAGCAGGTCGTACAGGTGGCCTTCGTCGCTGCAGTAGCTCAGGTGTTCGCTGTACAGCGGCACTTGATGCTGTTGCAGGAACGTACCGACCTGGGCCAGCAGCTGGGTATCCAGGGGGGCACTGCCGCCCAGCGACAATGACAGGCCGTGGCAGCTCAGCGGATGGCGCGCCGCCAGTTCGGCCAACGCGTCACCCGCGGGACCACCGACACCGATCCAGTTCTCCGGCGCGCATTCGAGGAAATCGAAATCGCCGGCCGGTGCATCGCGCAGGTCCTGCAGCAGGGCGCGGCGCAGGCCCAGGCCCACGGCCGCCGCAGGAAGCGGCGACCGCGGGTGGACGACGCCGGCGCGGACGTCAGTGCTTGCCACCGCACTTGCCTTCGCCGCACTTGCCTTCGGCCGACTTCTTGTCGCCGCCGGTCTTGGCCTTGGTGTCCGCACCGGCCGCTGCCTTGCCCTTGTCGCCGCCGCACTTGCCTTCAGTACTCTTGCCGTCGGCGCCACACTTGCCTTCGGCATGCTTGGCCGCGTCGGCGGATTTTGCATCGGTCGCTTTCGCGTCGGTGGCCTTGGCGGCCTGGCCGGCCACCAGGTAGCCCTGGGCGAGGTCGGTCATGCTCAGGGCCGAAGCGGAGGCGGTCATGCCGAGGCCTGCGGCCAGGGCGGTGGCGGTCAGCAGGGACAGCGTCTTGTTGGAGGTGCTCATCGGTCGTGCTCCTGGGTGGTGGGCGGGTGCCCGTGGTGAAGCGATGGTGCAGCGATCCTACTCAACGAATCCTCGCCGGGAATTCAAATTTTCGTGAGAAGTATTACAGCGCCAGCAAAAAGGCCGCTGTCACGAGGACAGCGGCCACCCTGGAGTCGAATCCGGTGTTGCAGTGCAGTATCAGATATCGCCCGCGCTGGAGGTCTCGTCGCGCTTCTGGCGCGGCGGCAGCGGCTGTTCGCCGTGCACCAGGAACCACACGTTCTCGGCGATGTTGGTGGCATGGTCGCCCACGCGCTCCAGGTTCTTGGCCATGAACAGCAGGTGGGTGCACGGGGTGATGTTGCGCGGGTCTTCCATCATGTAGGTCAGCAGCTCGCGGAACAGCGCGGTGTACTGCGCATCCAGGCGGGCGTCGTCCTCGCGCAGTTCCAGCGCGGCATCGGCGTCGTTGTCGCGGTAGGCGGCGATGGCGCGGCGGACCTGCTGTGCGGCCAGGCGGCCGAGGGCGCGCAGGCCCTGGATCTGCGGCAGCGGTGGCACCTTGCCCAGCGCGATCGAGCGCTTGGCGACGTTGGCCGCGTAGTCGCCAATGCGTTCGATGTCGGCCGGAATGCGCAGGCCGGCGAGGATCTCGCGCAGGTCGCGGGCCATCGGGCCACGCAGCGCCAGGCGCATCACGTCGTGGCTGATCTGCTGTTCCAGCGCATCGATCGCTTCGTCGTTGGCGATGATGCGATGGGCGGCGTTCTCATCGCGCTTCTCGATGACGTCCATCGACGCCTCCAGCTGGGCGACGGCCATCTCGCCCATGCGCACGATCTCGGCCACCAGGCGCTGCTGCTCTTCGTCGTAGCTTTTGACGATGTGGTCGTTGGGAAGGTTCATGTTCTGCAATCCAGGTAGAGCCAGGCGCGCCTGGCTGGGACAGGTGGCGAAGCGTCAGCGCCGATCAGCCGAACCGGCCGGTGATGTAATCCTCGGTCTGCTGCTTGGACGGCTGCGAGAAGATCACTTCGGTGCGGTCGTGTTCGATCAGGTCGCCCAGGTACATGAAGGCGGTGTAATCGGACACGCGCGCGGCCTGCTGCATGTTGTGGGTGACGATCACGATGGTGTACTCGTGCTTGAGCTCTTCCACCAGCTGCTCGATGCGGCTGGTGGAGATCGGGTCCAGCGCCGAGGTCGGCTCGTCCAGCAGCAGCACCGACGGGCGCAGGGCCACGGCACGGGCGATGCACAGACGCTGCTGCTGGCCACCGGACAGGCCCAGCGCGCTCTGGTTGAGCTTGTCCTTCACTTCGTCCCACAGCGCGCCCTGGCGCAGCGCGTGCTCGACACGGTCGGCCATGTCCGCCTTGGACAGCTTCTCGTGGTGGCGGATGCCGTAGGCCACGTTCTCGAAGATGGTCATCGGGAACGGCACCGGCTTCTGGAACACCATGCCGACCTTGCTGCGCAGGCGGTTCATCGGGTACTTCGGCGACAGGATGTTCTCGCCGTCGAGGATCACCTCACCGCGCGCTTCCAGCTTCGGATACAGCGCGTAGATGCGGTTGAAGATGCGCAGCAGGGTCGACTTGCCGCAACCGGAGGGACCGATCAGCGCGGTCACGCGCTTTTCCGGGATCTCCAGGTTGATGCCCTTCAGGGCGTGGAACTTGTCGTAGTAGAAGTCCAGTCCACGCGCGGCGAGCTTGACCGGGGCCGGAGCGTGCAGGTTCTCGTGCGAGGCCGGCACGACGATGCGCTGCATCGGCACGGCGTTGGAAAGGTCGTTCATGGCGGTATCCACGGAAAGGTCAGTCATGGGAGATACGGTTGCGCAGCAGGATGCCGCGCGCAGAGAGGCTGACCAGCAGCACGAACACGGTCAGCACCAGAGCGCCGGCCCAGGCCAGCACCTGCCAGGATTCGTACGGGCTGCCGGCGAACTGGTTCATCACCACCGGCACCGAGGCCATCGGCTGGAACACGTTGCTGTTCCAGTACTGGTTGCCGAAGGCGGTGAACAGCAGCGGTGCGGTCTCGCCGGAAATGCGGGCCAGCGCCAGCAGGATGCCGGTGATGATGCCGGCCGAGGCACTGCGGTACAGCACCTGCACGATCACCTTCCACTGCGGAATGCCCAGCGAAAGCGCGGCTTCGCGCATCTGCGAAGGCACCAGGCGCAGCATCTCGTCGGTGGTACGCACCACCACCGGCAGCACGATGAAGGCCAGCGACAGTGCACCGGCGAAGGCGGAGAAGCTGCCCCCGGTCTGCATCACGTACAGGGTGTAGACGAACAGGCCCAGCACGATGGACGGGGCCGACAGCAGGATGTCGTTGACGAAGCGGACCACGGTGCCGGCCTTGCGGGCGTTGCCGTACTCGGCCAGCCAGGTGCCGGCCAGCACACCCAGCGGGGTGCCGATGCCGATTGCCAGCGCACACATCACCGCACTGCCGAAGAAGGCGTTGGCCAGGCCGCCTTCCTGCATCGGCGGCGGTGTCATCCTGGTGAACAGATCCAGGTTGATGCCGGCCAGGCCCTTGGAGGCCAGGGTGAACAGGATCCAGCCGAGGAAGAACAGGCCGAACAGCGCGGTGGCGCAAGACAGCGCGATGGCGATGACATTGCCGATGCGGCGGCGCAGGTACAGGGAGTCAGCGGTGCTGGACATCAGTTGCCCTCCTTGCGGGACAGGCGCATCAGCATCAGGCGGGCGATGGCGAGCACCACGAAGGTGACGATGAAGAGGACGAAGCCGAGCAGCAGCAACGCCGAGCGGTAGGTTTCAGTGGCTTCGCCGAAGTCGTTGGCGATCAGTGCGGCGATGGTGGTGCCCGGTTCCAGCAGCGACGGCGACAGGCGCACGCTGTTGCCGATCACGAAGGCCACTGCCATCGTCTCGCCCAGTGCGCGGCCCAGGCCGAGGAACACGCCACCGATCACCGCCGAGCGGGTGTAGGGCAGCACGATGTCCCAGCTCACTTCCCATTTGGTGGAACCCAGAGCGTAGGCCGATTCCTTCAGGCGGGTCGGCACGGTCAGGAACACTTCGCGCATCACCGAGGAGATGAACGGGATGACCATGATCGCAAGCACGAAGCCGGCGGTGAGCATGCCGATGCCCAGCGGCGGGCCCTGGAACACCGGGCCGATGATCGGCCATTCGCCCAAGGTTTCGTTGAGGAACGGGGTGACGTACTCGGTCATCACCGGCACCAGCACGAACAGGCCCCACATGCCGTAGATGATCGAGGGAATGCCCGCCAGCAGTTCGATGGCGGTACCAACCGGGCCACGCAGCCAGCGCGGTGCCACTTCGGTGAGGAAGAAGGCGATGCCGAAGCTGACCGGTACGGCGATGACCATCGCGATCAGGGCGGTGACCAGGGTGCCGTAGATCGGGGCGAGGGCGCCGAACTTGTTTTCGACCGGATTCCAGTCGGAGGAGAAGAAGAAGCTCAGGCCCTGCATCTGCAGAGCGTGGCGACCACCCCACAGCATCGACAGTGCGGCGCAGGCCAGCGCGATCAGGACGAAGATGACGGTGCCGACCAGCACCCATCGGAACAGTTTGTCGTTGCGGGCATCACGCATGTCACGCGTGGACGGGGCGGCTACAGGCTGGGCGATGGCATTCATGGGGACGGCAGGGCCAGGAAGGGGCGGGGCAGCACGATGTGCAGGAGACGGTGCCCGCACGTGGCGGGCACCGTCGGGTCCATCACTTCAGTTCGGTCGCCCAGTAGGCTTCGATCTGCTTGACCAGCTCGGCCGGCAGCGGCACGTAGTGCAGTTCGTTGGCCTGGGTCTGGCCGCTTTCGAAGGCCCACTTGAAGAAGGCCAGCGCATCCTGGTTGCGCTTGGCATCCTTCGGCTTCTTCTGCATCAGCATGAAGTTGGTGGCGGTGATCGGCCACGCCTGCTCGCCCGGGGCGTTGGTGATGACCAGGTTGAAGTCCTTGGCGCTGGCCCAGTCGGCGCTGGCGGCAGCGGCGGCGAAGGTTTCAGCGTTCGGCTGCACCCAGGTGCCGGCCGCGTTCTGCAGCGAGGTGTACGGCATCGCGTTCTGCAGGGCATAGGCCAGTTCGACGTAGCCGATCGAGCCCTTGATCTGCTTCACGTAGGAAGCAACGCCTTCATTGCCCTTGCCACCCACGCCGTCCGGCCACTGCACCGAGGTGCCTTCGCCGACCTTGCTCTTCCACTCCGGGCTGACCTTGGACAGGTAGTTGGAGAAGTTGAAGGTGGTGCCCGAACCATCCGAACGGTGGACGATGGTGATCTTGCCGTCCGGCAGGGTCACGCCCGGGTTGGCGGCGACGATGGCCGGGTCGTTCCAGGTCTTGACCTTGCCCAGGAAGATGTCGGCGAGCAGGGCGCCGCTGAGGCGCAGCTTGCCGGCTTCCAGGCCGTCGATGTTGACCACCGGCACCACGCCGCCGATGGCCGACGGGAACTGGGCCAGGCCGGCCTGGGCCAGCTCGTCGCTGCTCAGCGGCTTGTCGGACGAACCGAAATCAACGGTGCCGGCCTTGATCTGGGCGATGCCACCACCGGAACCGATCGACTGGTAGTTGATCTTCGCGCCGGTGGCGGTGTTGTAGTCGGCCGACCACTTGGACACCAGCGGGAAGATGAAGGAGGCGCCGGCACCGGAGACCTCAGCGGTCACCTTGTCGCCGGCAGCGGCCGGAGCAGCGGCGCCGTCAGCGGCCGGCTGCTGTGCGGCCTGCTTGTCGCCACCGCAGGCAGACAGGCCCAGGGCGATGGCCAGGGAAAGGGCGGCAAGGCTGGCCGAGTGCAGTTTCATGGTCACTCCATAGCGGGGTAGAGCCGACGGTGTCGGCGGATGCGGCTATGAAATGATGTTTTTGTTACAGCCGTATGACGTCCATGACAGAGGTGTCCTGGATCACGTTCTGGCAAGGGTTTCGCGGGATTCACGGTTGGCTACCGGGTCGGCTGACAGCCCCAACTGCGCTTGTGCGCGGTCCCCGGCGTGGCGGAGGGCCGGGCAACCGTTGCCCCCGCTCCTTGCCTCCCATGACCCCACCGCGCCCCCGATGAACCATCAGGCGGCGTTGGGCCGAGCCTGCAAGGAGGTACTTGCGGCGTGTCATGCGCAGCCCGGCCCATCGCCGCTATGCCACATTCGAGGAGGCGCAGCGCCTTTCACGACCAACCGCAGCAGACAACCCTGCAGAAAAGAAGAGCGCCGGACCCCGAAGGATCCAGCGCCCGGTGGGGCCGGCGGGGGAGAGAGGACCCGCCGGCCCCGTTCCTGCGGGGGAACGCCTTGCAACGAACTCAGTACTTCAGGTTCTGCGTCCAGTAGGTCTCGATCTGGCGCACCAGCGCGTCCGGCAGCGGCACGTAGTCCAGCTGCTTGGCCTGCGCATCGCCATTCTTGTAGACCCAGCGGAAGAACTCCTGCGTGGCCTTGGCGCCCGCCACGTTCTTCGGCTGCTTGCGCACCAGGATGAAGTTGGTGGCAGTGATCGGCCATGCATCAGCGCCCGGGGCGTTGGTCATCACCAGGTAGAAGTCACGGGCGTTGGCCCAGTCGGCGCTGGCCGCAGCGGCCGAGAACGAGGCGTCCGACGGCTGCACGATCTTGCCGGCCGCATTCTTCATCGCCGCGTAGGACATCTTGTTCTGCAGCGCGTAGGACAGTTCGACGTAGCCGATGCCGCCCTTGATCTGCTTCACGTAGGCAGCAACGCCTTCGTTGCCCTTGCCGCCGATGCCGGCCGGCCACTGTACCGAAGTGCCTTCACCGACCTTGCTCTTCCACTCCGGGCTGACCTTGGACAGGTAGTTGACGAAGTTGAAGGTGGTGCCCGAGCCGTCCGAACGATGAACGATCGTGATCTTGCCGCTGGGCAGGGTCAGGCCACTGTTGAGGGCGGCGATGGCCGGGTCGTTCCAGGTGGTGATCTTGCCCAGGAAGATGTTGGCCAGGGTCGGGCCGTCCAGCTTCAGCGCGCCGGGGGCGACGCCAGCAACATTGATCACCGGCACCACGCCACCGATCACCGACGGGAACTGGGCCAGGCCGGCGGCAGCCAGCTCTTCCGGCTTCAACGGCGCGTCGGACGAACCGAAGTCCACGGTCGCTGCCTTGATCTGGGCGATACCACCGCCGGAACCGATCGACTGGTAGTTGACCTTCTTGCCGGTGGCGGTGCTGTAGTCGGCCGACCACTTGGACATCACCGGGTAGATGAACGAGGCGCCCGCGCCGGTGACATCGGCGGCGTTGGCGGCGAACACGGACGACGCGGCCAGAATGGCGACGGCGGCGCGCGACTTGAAGGCGTGGATCACGGGAGAGACTCCTGGGGTGGTCGAGGGGCGGCTGCCCGACGTTTCGGTGCACATTCCATAACGGTTCCATGACACGCCCGCGTCTGTCATATGACGCGAACGTGACAGCCGTCATGGCGGTGCCCCAAGCCCGCCTTTCAGAGCCCGCGCAGCGCCTCCGGAACGGCATAGCGACCGTCGCGGGGCTGCAGTGTCCAGCGCTGTGCGGGTGCCGTCGTGTCGGTGGCATGGCAGTCGTCACCGGCGGCGACGCTGATCGTATCGGTGCGCTTTTCGCGCACCACGATCGGCGCCAGGCCAGCGGCATTGGCACTGCCCATTTCCAGCGTGCGCTCGAAGCGGCTGAACTCGCCGGCGCACCGCGTATCCCATTCGCCGCGACTGCCACTGACGGCCAGCGGGGCAAGCACCCGGCGCAGCTGCCGGCCCTCGCGTACGAACAACTGCAGTTCGGTCTGCGCGAACGGGTTGGGGCCTGAGCTGCCGTTGTAGTCCATGCGCACGCCGAACGCGCGGGTGGCCGGATCCAGCTGCCAGCGTGCCGTGTCCAGGCGAAGTCCGGCAAAGCGCAGCGCATCACTGCTGACCGCATCGGCCACGCGGGTCCAGGCCAGCGGCTGGCCACTGGCGGTATCGATCAGCAACAGGTCCAGGTCGCCGCCGCGCGCCTCTTCCGAGGCGGGGGCGGCCCATTGCGCGACGGCCAGCAGGGTCGTGCCGGGTTGTGCGGGCCACGCACGGCAGGCCGTGCTGTCCGCATCGGTGAAACGTGCCGTGACCGGCAGCGCGCCGGCCGGCAACTGCCGATATGCGGCCTCACGCACGGCATCCGCATCGTCACAGGCGAACGCAGTGGCGGGCAGGGCAGCGAGCAGGACACCGCAAAGCAGGCGGCGCAGGCGGAGCGAAGAAGGCATCCCGAAGGTCCTTGTCGACAGGGCAGGGCATCATCGCGCGGCCACCGCCTGCCCACAACGACGAAGGCACGGCCTGGGCCGTGCCTTCGTTCGAACGCGTGCTTCCGGGCTTACCAGAAGAACTGCGCGCGGGCTTCCAGGATGTTCGGATCGTCGTTGACGAAGCCACGGGCGGTCGAGCTGTACTTCTTGCTGTCGACCATCACGTAGTTGAGCATCAGCTTGAAGTTCGAGCGCCAGTACCAGTTCGCGCCGACGGTCCAGATGTCCATCTTGCCGCCGAGCACGCCATCGACGATCGGCGGACGGCCGGCCACCGGATTGGCGGCGAGGTTGCCGTCGTTCAGATCCATGTGGTCATAACGCACGCCCAGCTGCCACTGGCCGCCAGCCGGGTTGTTCGGCAGGCCGGTGCCCGGGGTGCCGCCCTTGTAGCTCCAGCTTTCGCCGGTGACATTCCACACGCCGCTGACGTAGTAGCCGTCGCTGGTGTAGTTGTCGTTGGCCAGGCGCTTGGCCTTGCTGGTGTAGTACTCGGCCTGGGCCTTGAACGGGCCCTGGAAGTACATCGCTTCGGCGCCGATGGTGCTGACGCGGTCGGTGTCGACCAGGTTGCCGCTGTCGACCAGGCGCGCGGTGGCCAGGTCGGCGTTCGGGCGGGCACGCACGCGCAGGGTGTCTGCGTCGGTGTCGTAGTCGACGTAGCTCAGGCCGAAGTGCAGGACCTGGCCCTTCTCGTTGATCGGTGCCCAGGTGCCACGTGCGCCGTAGCCGCTGCCGTGGGCCAGGTTGCGGGTCAGTTCGCGGCCGAAGGCGCTGGCGGTGACCGACCAGTTGTCCTGGCCGTAGCTGTAGGCACCGCCCAGGCGCCGGGCGACAGCGTAGGTGTTGGTGACCGCAGCCTTGGAGATGAAGTCGTTGTTCTTGGTGCTGGACAGTTCTTCCAGGCTGTTGGGCTGCTTGAACTGGCCGACCTGGATGAAGTGGTTGGCGTTGCCCAGCAGCTTGTACTTCACGTTGGTGTCGAGGAACTTGTCGGCCTTGGCGTCGTAGCCCACGACCCATTCCACGTTGCCCGGGCCCTTGCCCTTCAGCACCAGCTCGGCGCGACGCAGTTCGAATTCGCTGTTCTTGCCGTTGCCGGCGTCACCGCCGTTGAGGTCCACGACGTCATTGTCGTACCAGTTGCCGTCGGCCTGGACCAGGCCTTCGAAGGTGATTTCCGAACCGCCGATCACATCGATGGCGACTTCGGCGTGGGCGGCCGGCACGTACAGCGCAGCAGCCACGGCGATCGTCAGGAGCTGGTGATGCAGTTTCATGGAGAGGAGCCTTGCAGGCAGGTGGGAAGATGCGCGCAGGCTAAAACGTGAAGATTGCGTAAATGTGACAGTTCGCGCACGGCGGCGATCCGCCGCAGGCCCCGTCACGGCTGGGCCTGCCATTGAAACCGGTTACGTATGACGCGCGGATTGCGCCCCGGTTGCAGTAGATCCACGCCATGCGTGGATGGATTTTCCAGTAGATCCACGCCATGCGTGGATGGCGCCGTCACTCCGCGGGTGTCTTGTCCTTGAACCGGCACAGGTCGGCAATCACGCAGCCCGGGCAATCCGGTTTGCGCGCTTTGCACACGTACCGGCCGTGCAGGATCAGCCAGTGGTGCGCGTCGAGCAGGAACTCGGCGGGAATCGCTTTGACCAGTCGATCTTCAACCTCGCGCACGTTCTTTCCGGGCGCAAGTCCAGTGCGGTTGGCGACACGGAAGATGTGCGTGTCCACCGCCATCACCGGTTCGCCGAAGGCGGTGTTGAGCACCACGTTGGCGGTCTTGCGGCCGACACCGGGCAGGGCTTCCAGTGCGTCGCGATCGCGTGGCACTTGGCCACCGTGCTTCTCAAGAAGCAGCGCGCAGGTGGCGATCACGTTCTTCGCCTTGGCGTTGAACAGACCGATGGTGGCGATGTACTTCTTCAGTCCCTCTTCGCCCAGCGCGAGGATCTTCGCCGGCGTGTTGGCAACCGGGAACAGGCGTCGGGTGGCCTTGTTGACGCCGACGTCGGTGGCCTGTGCAGACAGCGCGACCGCCACCAGCAGTTCGAACGGCGAGCTGTATTCCAGCTCGGTCTTCGGGTGCGGGTTGAGCTCGCGCAGGCGGGTGAACATTTCCACCACGTCGGCACGCGGCATCGTACTGCCGCGGCGCGCAGGTGCGCGCGCGGTCTTCTTCGCGGTCGCCATTACTGCTCCTTGCCGGCGGCGCGGGCCTTGGCCCGGGCGAGGATGGCGGCCGCGGCGGCAGGCAGGGCGGGTTTGACGTCCGGTGCCGGCGCGGGCGTCCGCCGCGCATCACGCTCGGCCTCGCGGCGGGCAAGGCGCACGGCGCGTGCGCGGAAACGTTCGCGCGCCGCCCATGCACGCTGCAGTTGCAACTGCATCTGGCACAGGCGGTCGGGCAGGTCCGGATGATCGGGCAGCAGCCGCTCATCGCCAGGCCGCACCACGTAGTCCATCAGTCCAGCCTGCAGCGCACCATCGGGATCGTCTGCCTGGACCCGGGCGAACAGCAGCACGGGGTTGGGTCGGGATGCCATGGCGTCAGCGGTTCTGGAAGGCGGGGGGGCGGCGCTGCAGGAAGGCGCTGGTGCCTTCGCGCATGTCCTCGGTGGCGAACAGCAGGCCGAACTGCGCACTTTCGTGTTCCAGGCCGGCCTCCAGGCTGCATTCGCCGCCCACGTGCACCGCGTCGAGCAGGCCACGCAGCGCCAGCGGCGCCGACTGTGCCAGCTGCCGGGCCAGGGCCTGCACGCGGGCGTCGAGCTCGGCGGCGGGCACCACTTCGTTGACGATGCCCAGGGCCAGTGCGCGTGCGGCGTCGATCGGGGTGCCCAGCAGGCACAGTTCCAGCGTGGCCGCGCGGCCACACAGGCGCAGCAGGCGCTGGCTGCCGCCGAAGCCGGGAATCAGGCCGAGATTGATCTCCGGCTGGCCGACTTTGGCCGAATCGGCGGCGATGCGCAGATGGCAGGCCATGGCCAGTTCCAGCCCGCCGCCCAGCGCAAATCCGTTCACCCGGGCGATCACCGGCTTGGGCATGCGTTCGATTCGGCGCATCAGGGCCTGCCCGAGCAGGGAAAAATCACGTCCCTGAACCGCGCTCAAGGTGTTCATTTCGGCGATGTCGGCCCCGGCCACGAACGCCTTGGGGCCAGCCCCGGTCAGCACCACCACCCGTACCGCCGGGTCGGCGGCGGCGTCGCCAAACGCCTCGGCCAGGGCCTGCAGGGTGGCGGCGTTGAGGGCGTTGAGCTTGTCCGGGCGTTGCACGGTAATGGTGCGGACGGCGCCATCATCGCTGACGTCGACCGGGTGGGGAGCGGGGGCCTCGACCACGGGAAACTCCTGGAACGTTAAAAAAAAGTGAGATTGAACTCTGTAAACGCAGACAGGTCATAGCCTGCGTGGTGAGTAGCGGTTACACGTTGTGGCCGTTATCCTAACCCGTCGCCTCAGGGCGGCGCAGAACGTCCCTGAGTTACCACCCCTGGAGAACTGTTTGATGAAGTTGCGTTCTATCGCGGTCGCCGTCGCGGCCCTGGCCCTGACGGGCAATGCCTTCGCCCAGGACATCGCGTCCGAGAAGGGCAAGCTGAGCTACTACTTCGGTTACGACTACGGCAACAACCTGGCGGAGCTGACCGGTCGCGGTGAGCAGCTGGACATCAACTCGGTGGTGAAGGGCCTGCAGGACGCCTACGCCAAGAAGCAGCCGGCCATTACCGCCGAGCAGCTGAAGCCGGCCGTTGAAGCGTTCCAGAAGCGCGAGCAGGGCCGTGCCCAGGCCGCCAAGGCCGAGTACGAAAAGGCTGCTGCCGAAAACAAGACCAAGAGCGATCAGTTCATGGCGCAGAACAAGGCAAAGGCGGGCGTGCAGACCCTGCCGAGCGGCGTTCAGTACCGTGTGATCGAAGCCGGCAAGGGTGCCAAGCCGACCCAGGCCAGCACCGTGCAGCTGGAAGTGGCCGGTCCGTTCCCGTACGGCCAGCGCCCGACCGAAGCCCGCCCGGCCCAGCAGATTCCGTCGATCAAGGTCAGCGAAGTCGAAATGAAGGCCATGCGTGAGACCCTGCTGCAGATGCCGGCAGGCTCGAAGTGGGAAGTCTCGCTGCCGCCGGATCAGGCCTACGGCGCCGACCCGCGCACCCCGTTCCCGCCGAACGTGGCTGTGCAGTTCGAGATCAAGCTGATCAGCGTCAAGTAAGAAGAAACAGCGTCAACATCAACGCGCCGGTGAACCCACCGGCGCGTTTTTGTTTCTGCACCACGCTGCAGCCGTGCGGGGCCCATCCCAAATTCAGCCCATTCGCGCTACTGTTGACCGGTGCAAACAATGGAAGAAACGGCGCGTGCTGTCGCAAGCCCCTGCATCAACGTCTGCAAGCTGGATCGCAACCGGCGCTGCGCCGGATGCGGGCGGCATATCGACGAAATCGCACGGTGGTCGTCGATGAGCGACAGCGAACGCAGCCATGTCCTGCAGCGTGTGCTGCCCCTGCGCCAACAGCTGCAGCAGTCGCTGCGAGGGTCGTTGGCCGATCATGAGCGGCTGCTGCGCGCGCTGCATCCGCTGGCCGAACCGCCGGCAGGTGACGGCTGGAACCGCAGTGAACTGGATGACCTGCTGCCTCCGGGCCCACCGGTCGAGGCGGCGGTGTTGGCTGGCATCGTGCCGCGCGCCAACGGTGCGCAGGTGATCCTGACCCGGCGTACCGAAACCCTGCGGCAACATGGTGGCCAGGTTGGCTTCCCCGGTGGCCGTACCGAGCCCGATGATCGCGATGCGCTGGCTGCCGCACTGCGCGAAAGCCAGGAAGAAATCGCGTTGGCGCCGACACAGGTGCAGGCACTGGGATATCTCGATCCGTTCGTGACCATCACCGGCTACCGGGTGACCCCGGTGGTGGCAGTGATCGATCCGGAGTTCGTGGCGGTCCCGCAGCCCAGCGAAGTGGCCGAGGTGTTCGAAGTGCCGCTGGACTATCTGATGGCCGCCGACAACCTGCGCCAGGTCGAAATCAACCATCGCGGCCGCGTCCGCCATGTCCTTGAATATGGCTGGCCCGGCCAGCGCATCTGGGGCGCCACCGCGGCCATCCTGTACAACCTGCGTCGCCGCCTGGAGCAAGTGCAATGAAGCCGATCGACCCGCCGTGGACCACCCTTGTCGATGTTGCGACCCTGGCTGCGGCCTTGGGCGATGGGGTACGCGTGGTCGATGCCCGCGCGACCGCCAGCACCGTGCGCGTGGTCGACGCGCGTGCATCGCTTGCCGACCCGCAGGCGGGCAACAGCCTCTACGCGCAGGGACACATTCCCGGCGCAGTGCATGCCGATCTCAACCGCGACCTGTCCGATCTGACGCGGGTAGGCCATGGCCGCCACCCGTTGCCCGACAGCGATGCGTTCGCCGCACGACTGGGGCAATGGGGCATCGGCACCGACACGCAGGTGGTGGTGTATGACGGCAGCGATGGCAGCATGGCCGCCGCGCGCCTGTGGTGGCTGCTGCGCCTGATAGGGCATGCGAACGTGGCCGTACTCGATGGCGGCATCGCCGCGTGGCAGGCCGCCGGCCAGCCGCTGGCGACCGGCAGCAGCGAGGTCACGGCGTTGCCCGCGTATCCGGGGCGCTTCGATGGCAGCCAGGTCGCCAGCGCGGACGAGATCGAATCACGCCTCAAGCATGCGCCGGGCTGGCTGGTCGATGCCCGCGCGGGCGAGCGGTTCCGCGGTGAGGTGGAACCGCTGGACCCGGTCGCCGGCCATGTACCGGGCGCGCTCAATCGCCCGTTTGCGTTGAACGTGCTGGACGGCCGCCTGCGCGATGCACAGGAACTGCGTGCCGAGTTGCAGGGCGTGATCGGCAACCAGGACCCGCAACGCGTGGTGCTGATGTGCGGCTCGGGCGTGACCGCCTGCCACCTGCTGCTGGCGATGGAAAGCGCGGGCCTGTCCGGCGCACGCATCTACGCGGACTCTTGGAGTGGCTGGGTCAGCGACAGCAGCCGACCGGTCGCCACCGGCGCCTGAGCAATGCGGGTTGGTCGATTTGACGTTCATCCACGCATGGCGTGGATCTGCTGGCCACCGGTTCATCTCTGGGGCAGAGCCCCCTGAGTCAGGGGGCGGCCGCGAAGCGGCGGGGGTCTGGGAGCTGGTAAGTGGGGCCCGCGTTTCGCGCAGCGAAGCGTGGGAGCGACAGCGCGCATGCGATGGCGTGTACCCAGGGCGCAGCCCTGCCCATCATCCCAACCCCTGCAACGGCACCTTCGCCAGCACCCGCGCCCACGGGAACAACGGGCCCGGATCACGCTTGCGCGCCACGGTCACCGCCGGGTCATCACTGGCCGGCACCTGCTCCAGGTCCAACTGGTCATGTCCGGCAATCCGCCGCAGCGACGGGTAACGAGCCACCAGTGCCTGCAGCAGCTGTTCCAGCGCCAGCAGCTGCGCTTCGGTGTACGGCTCGTCCATCGCCTGGTGGCGGCTGTCGAGCCAGTGCGGGTAGCGCCCCGAATTGACCAGTTCGATGCCCACGGTATCGGCATTCATGCCGCGCACGTGGTGGGCGATGCGCTCCGGCGCCACGTACTGCACCACGCTGCCGTCGCGGTCGATGTAGAAATGCCCGCTGTTGCCGGCGCCGCTGTCGTACAGCACGCGCTCGCCGTACTCCCGGGCGGTCGCCAGGTCGGGCAGTTCGGTGCAGTGGATCACCACCATCGCCAGGCTGGATGGATCGCGCAGTGGCAGGCGGTCGTGGTAGGGCAACGGCTGCAGCTGCAGGCCGGGCAGGAGCGGTTTGGGCATGCGGCGATGCTAGCATTGCCGGATGAAACTGCCTTCCCTTCTGCTGTCGATCCGCTCCGTGGGAGCGCACGCATGAGCCGCGGTCACTGCATCCTGTCCCACGGCTTCGAGAGCGGCCCGGAGGCGACCAAGGTCACCGCGCTGGCCGAAGTCGCCGAGCGACTGGGCTGGACCCATGAGCGCCCCGATTACACCGACCTGGACGCGATGAGCCAGGTCAGCCGCGTGGGCGACGTGCGCACCCGCCTGCAACGCCTCATCGAGCGCACGGCCGCTGCCGCTGCGCAGGGGCCGGTGGTGCTGGCCGGCTCCAGCCTGGGCGCCTACATCTCCGCCATCGCATCGCTGCAGGTGCCGGTGGCGGGCCTGTTCCTGATGGTGCCGCCCACCACCATGGGCCCGATGCCGGCGCTGGATGCCGCGCCGGTGCCGACCACGGTGGTGCAGGCCTGGCATGACGAGGTGGTGCCGGCCGCCGGAGTCATCGCCTGGGCGCAGGCGCGCTCGGCGCAGCTGCTGCTGGTGGACGATGGCCATCGCCTGGAGCACCACGTGGAAGCCTCTGCGCAGGCCTTCGAGCGCCTGCTGCGGCAGCTGTGAAGCCCGGGCGCACGGCGCGCCGGCCCGCATTGACTACAATGGCAGGCCCGCCGCCCCCGGCGCGGGCCTGCCGGCCGTGCCTACGGCCCTCCCTTCCGAATGGCCCGGCCCCCTGCCGTGCCTGACCACCTGCGAACCGATCCCGTGAAATTTTTTGTCTCCTGCGCCAAGGGCCTGGAATACCTGCTTGCCGATGAGCTGTCGGCCCTGGGCCTGGAAAAGGCCACCGCCACCATCGCCGGCGTCAACGCCGATGGCGAACTGGAGCAGGCGCTGCGGATCGTGATGTGGTCGCGGCTGGCCAGCCGCGTGCTGTGGCCGATCGACGAATTCGAATGCCCGGACGAGCAGGCGCTGTACGACGGCGTGCGTGCGCTGCCGTGGCACGAACACATCAGGCCCGAGATGACCCTAGCGGTGGACGCACATGTGTCCGGCGACAAGATCACCCATGCCCGTTTCGCCGCGCAGCGGATCAAGGACGCCATCGTCGACCGCATGCGTGACGAAGGGCTGGAGCGCCCTTCGGTCAACACCGACCTGCCGGACGTGCGCGTCAACCTGTCGCTGCGCAAGGGCCGCGCCTCGCTGTCGATCGACCTCGGCGGCGGCCCGCTGCATCGCCGTGGCTGGCGCGGTGCGGCGCATGACGCGCCGTTGAAGGAAAACCTGGCTGCCGCGCTGCTGATGCGCGCACAGTGGCCGCGCCTGCACGCTGCCGGTGGCGGCCTGCTGGACCCGATGTGCGGCAGCGGCACCCTGCTGATCGAAGGCGCGCTGATGGCGGCCGATGTCGCCCCCGGCCTGATGCGCCATGGCAGCCTGCCGCCGAGCCGCTGGCTGGGCTTCGACAAGGCTGCCTGGAAAACCATCCAGAGCGAAGCGCGTGATCGCGAAGCGACCGGCCTTGCCGCGCTGAAGCCGGTCATCCACGGCAGCGACATCGACCCGGTGGCGATCCAGGCCGCGCGCGAGAACGCCGAAGTTGCCGGCGTCGCCCATGCCATCCGCTTCACCCGCGCCGATGTGGCTGACCTGCCCACCCCGGAGCAGGAGATCGGCGCGGTGGTCTGCAACCCGCCGTATGACGAGCGCCTGGCCGCCGATCCGGCGCTGTACCGCAAGCTGGGCAATGCCCTGCAGAAGGCCGTGCCGCAGTGGCGCGCCAGCCTGCTGTGCGGCAATGACGAACTGGCGTTCGCCACCGGCCTGCGTGCGGGCAAGAAGTACCAGATGTTCAATGGTGCGCTGGAATGCGCACTGATCGTCTGCGATCCGATCGCGGTGCCGGGCCGCGACCCGGCACAGGTGCGCGAGCTGAGCGAAGGCGCGCAGATGGTGGCCAACCGCCTGCGCAAGAACCTGAAGAAGTTCAAGAGCTGGCGCGCGCGCGAAGGCATCACCTGTTTCCGTGCCTACGATGCCGATCTGCCGGAATACGCAGCGGCCATCGACGTGTACGAGGAAGATGGCGGCCAGCGCCGCACGTTCCTGCATGTGCAGGAATACGCTGCACCGGCCGCGATTCCCGAGAACGACGTGCGCCGCCGCCGCAATGAACTGCTGGCCGCTGCGCGCGAGGTGTTCGGCGTGCCGCCGGAACAGGTATCGATGAAATCGCGTGAACGTGGCAAGGGCGGCAGCAAGTACGGCCGTTTCGAGCAGCGCGATGAGTTCCTCGTGGTACGCGAGAACAACGCGCTGCTGCAGGTGAACCTGTTCGACTATCTCGATACCGGTCTGTTCCTCGACCATCGCCCGCTGCGCCGGCTGATGGCCGAGCAGGCGCGCGGCAAGCGCTTCCTCAACCTGTTCTGCTACACCGGCGTGGCCAGCGTGCAGGCGGCGGTGGCCGGTGCGGCCAGCACCACCAGCGTCGATCTGTCGGCCACCTACCTGCAGTGGTGCTACGACAACCTGGCCTTGAACGGGCAGGGCGGCAATCAGCACCTGCTGGTGCAGGCCGATGCGATGGCCTGGCTGGAAGGCGATCGCGGCCAGTACGACGTGATCTTCTGCGACCCGCCGACGTTCTCCAACTCGGCCCGCGCCGAGGACTTCGACGTACAGCGCGAGCAGGTGAAGATGCTGCGTGCGGCCGTCGCGCGACTGGCGCCGGGTGGCGTGCTGTACTTCTCCAACAACTTCCGCCGCTTCAAGCTGGAAGAGAACGCCATCGCCGAATTCGCCCAGTGCCGCGAGATCAGCGCCAGCACCATCGGCCCGGATTTCGAGCGCAACGCGCGCATCCATCGTGCGTGGGAGCTGAAGCGCCTGGCGTGACGCGTCGCCGGGCATGGCCCGGCGCTACCCACGTGCGCGCAGAACGGTAGCGCCGGGCCATGCCCGGCGAGCGTGGGTCCGGTAGATCCACGCCATGCGTGGATGAGAGCCGTAGTAGATCCACGCCATGCGTGGATGCGGCCCACCGCACGGGTTACAACAGCGCCACCACCAGCCCGATCACCGGCAACGCGATCGCCAGCGGCGCGATCCATTTCGGCCGGTACGGGTACAGCGCGAACGCCAGCACGATTCCACCCAGGGTGAGCGCGCCGAGCCACAGCACCGGGCCCATCGCCCAGCCGTGGTCGACCACGCACAGTGCGAAAGCCACCGTCAGCAGTACCCAGCCCAGCACCCGCCATTGCGTGCGCCGTGCCGGTGATGCCGCGGATTTGCCGTGCAGTTCCTGCTGATGCTTTTCCATCGCCAGCGACAGCGCGGTGAACGCCGTGAACGACAACCCCAGTACCAGCAGCATCATGCGCTGGCCTCCGCTTCCACTGCATCGGCCGGTGCCTTCGTCGCTGCAGCGGCCGCCGCGCGTTTCTTCTTCTCGGCGGCAGTCAGCGGCGGCGTCCAGCGTTGCATGCGCCAGCCGCACAGGGCCAGCATGGCGCCGAAGGCGATCATCGACAGGTCGAAACCGGCCAATGCCCAGTCACCGTTGAACAAGGTGACGCCCAGGTGCGCGTGGGTGGTCAGCGCGTTCACTACCGGAATCAGCGCGAACGCGGCCGCGCCGATGTACAGCTGCCACGCCCACATCATCCGCTTGGGCCAGATGAAGGCTGCCAGCAGCGAGGCGCCCCACGCGTAGAAGAACACGTTCGCTTCGGCGTTGGAGCGCTCGGCCAAGCCCAGCGGCAGCAGGCGGTTGCCCCAGAAATAGGCGGCAAAGGCGATCGGCAGACCGGCCACGGCGCCGATGTTCAGTGCATCGACCAGGCGCAGGCCGAAGCCGGTGCGACCGCTCTTGGCATGCTTCGGCCGCTCCTTCACCGCCCACAGCACCACGCCGCTGGCCACCATCAGGCAGCCGGTCAGGCCGGACAGGAAGAACAACGCGCGCAGGCCCCAATCGGCGAAGCGGGCCAGGTGCAGGCCATACAGCACGCCACGGGTGGCGGTGGCGCCACCGGAAGGCGGCGTTTCCTGCAGCAGCGCGCCAGTGACCATGTCATAGCGCAGCGCCGGGGTATCGATGGACAGGCGTTTGCCATCGCGCTGGCGGATGTCGATCACCGCATTGGCGGCACCGGGATTGGCAACGCTGAAACCGGCGACCTCGGTGCCGTGCCAATGCGTGCGGGCACTGTCCAGCAGCTGCCGCAGCGGCAGGGGCGCTGCCTTGCCTTCGGCGGGCGCGGTGACCTCGGGCAGGCCACCAAAGGCCTCCGCGTAGAACGCATCCTGGTCGGTGCCGTACGCCACGTTCACTCCCCACGGCAGGTACATGATCATCAACGTGACGATGCCGGTGTAGGTGATCATCGCGTGGTAAGGCAGGGCCATCACCGCGCTGACGTTGTGGAAGTCCAGCCAGGAACGCAGGCCCTTGTCCTTCCGGAAGGTGAAGAAGTCCTTGAAGATCTTCTTGTGGGTGATCACGCCGGTGATGATGGCCACCAGCATGAACATCGCGCAGAAGCCCACCAGGTAGCGCGCCCACAGCACGGGAATGTAGTGCAGGTCGAAATGCAGGCGGTAGAAGAAGTCGCCGCCACGTGTCTCGCGGGCCTTCAGCTCGGTGCCGGTGTTCGGGTCCAGGGTGGCATCACCGAAGGCGCCGCGTCGGCCCTTGCTGGGGTCGGCCAGCTCGGCCGGCAACCGCCAGAACATCTGCATGGCCGGATTGCGTGGCTGCGGCAGGGTGACGAACCAGCTCTCGGCCTGTGGTGCGTTGGCCAGCAGGTAGTCGGCCGCGCGCTGCGCCGCTTCGTCGGTGCTGACCGTGCTGCGCGGCAGCTCCGGGCGCATCCAGCGGCTGATTTCCTCGCGGTAGTAGCTGGCGGTGCCGGCCATGAAGATCAGCAGCAGCAGCCAGCCGACCAGCAGGCCGGTCCAGGTATGCAGCCAGGCCATGGATTGGCGGAATCCATTCTTCATGCCCACGCTCCCAGCAGGCGCGAAATGCCGGCCAACAGCAGGGTGGGGGCGAGAATGCCGACCCAGGCACGCAGCGCACTGCGCGTGGCGAACGCCCACAGCGCGGCGCAGGCGGCGACCAGGATCGCCAGCAGCATGCCGGTCAGCACGGCCTGGCCGCGCGCGCCCGGCAGCGCCAGCGCACAGAACACCGTGGTCATCGAGGCAAGCGCGTAGCCGCCGAAGATGGAGGCAAGGGATCGGGACAGCACGCCCCATCGCGGGTTGGCGAAGAAGGTGCTGAGGCGGGGGCTGGCGGTTGCGGGCGAGCGGTCCACGGCGGTCCTGCAGGTTGAATGAAGAGAAGGCCGGCGCAACGAAGCGCGCCGGGGTTGGCCATCCGTGGCCGGGTGCCGGTCGCAGAACCGGCACCATCCATCAGGTCATCAGAGTTTCCAGCGCAGCGTCACGCTGACGTTGCGGGGTTCGCCCCAGTACACGCCCTGGTAGAAGCCGACGTTGTTGTAGTACTTCTTGTCCAGCAGGTTGCTGATGTTGAGCTGGGCGCTGAAGTTCTCGTTGAAGCGGTAGCCACCGGCCAGGTTCAGCAGGTAGAACGCGTCCTGGGTGATGCGCGCACTTTCGGTGCGGCCGGTGCTCAGGTAGTCGGCCGTCGGCTTGGTGCTGTTGTTCCAGATGCGGCTCTGCCAGGTCACGCCGCCGCCCAGCCAGAAGCGGCCTTCGATGCCGCCCGGCCGCCAGCTGGTGTTGAGGCGGAAGGTTTCCTGCGGGGTGGTGGTCCGTTGCAGCACACCCGCGGCGTTGCGGATCCGGGTACGGGCGAAACCGGCCGAGATGTTCCACTGCTCGCCGATGCTGCCCTGGGTTTCCAGTTCCCAACCCTTCACCTTGTTGCCCTTGCCGGTCGAGCGATAGGCCTGGCCGCCGTCGGGCAGCGAGTTCAGCGGCACCGAATCATCGATCTCGGCCACGTTGTCCTGCTTGCCCTCAAACACGGCGGCCGAGGCGTTCAGCAGGCCACCGAAGAATTCGGCCTTGACGCCAGCCTCGTACATGTCGCCGACCACCGGCTCAAGGTAGTTGCCGTTGCGGTCGCGGTAGTTCTGCGGCTTGAAGATGTCGGTGTAGCTGACATAGCCGCTGAACATCGAATTGAAGTCGTAGACCAGGCCGGCGTACGGGGTCAGCGTGTCGTCGGGCTTGTAGCCGGTGCGGGTGGTGCGGTTGCGGTTGCCGTTGGTGTCGTAGCCGTAGCCCCACTGGCGGGTTTCCCAGCTGCCATAGCGGGCGCCGACCACGGCCAGCAGCGGGTCGGCCAGGCGCAGGCGCGCGGCGATGTAGGCGGCGCGCTGGCGCAGCTCGTTTTCCGAGGAAAGACGGCCATAGCGTGTCACCGGCAGGACCGGCACCTTGCCGGTCCAGTTGCGCCAGTCGGGAACCTGCATGTAGCCCGGTGCGCTGGTGTCGAAGCTGGTCGCTTCGGATTCGCCCTTGCGCACGGACTGGCCCAGCCCGAACACCAGTTCATGCTCGCGGCCGAACAGCTGGAACGGGCCGCCGACGTTGACGTCGAACACGTCCATCGTGCTGTGTTCGTTGAAGTGCGAGACGTAGGCGGTGACGCCGGTGCCGTCCGCGCGCGGGTAGCCGGCTGCGCCGTACCAGACGCTGCCATCGGTATCACGCACGGCATGGCTGACGCTGCCCTTCAGCGACCAGCCGCTGCCCAGCTGCTGTTCGAGGCGGGCGAAGGTGGTCTTTTCAATGATCGGCCATTCGCTCCACGACGCCGACAGATTGGTCGAGCGCGGCAGGTTGGCCGGGTTGCCGTCAGCACCCCAGTAAGGCACCACGCCCCAGGTAACGCCCGTGGTGTGCGGTGACTGGTATTCATAGCCCAGTTCGAACAGGGTGCTGTCGGTCAGGTCGGCCTGGACGATGCCGTAGAACACGTCCTTGTCGAGCTTGTAGACATCGCGGAACGAATCGCTCTGCTGCTTGGCCGCGACCACGCGTGCGCGGATGCGCCCGTCCCAGGCCACGGGACCGCCCAGGTCGGCTTCCAGGCGCTGGTTACCCCAGCGCCCCATGGTCAGGTTGCTGCTCATCTGGAAGGTGTCGGTGGGGCGCTTGCGCACCATGCTGATGGTGCCGGACGGATCACCAGCGCCCGTGGTCAGGCCGGTGGCGCCGCGGATCACTTCGATGCGTTCGTAGATGACGTTGTCGGTGTTGGTCTTGATCGACCCACCGAAAGTGTTGAGCATCCCGTCGATCTGGAAGTTCTCGATCGTGTAGCCACGCGAAACATAGCTGATGCGCTCGCTGTCGGTGACCGACACGCTGACGCCGGTGACCTGGCCCATCACGTCGGACAACGAGAACAACCCCATGTCATCCAGCCGTTGCCGGGTGATGACGGTGACCGACTGCGGCGTCTCGCGCAGCGACAGATCCAGCTTGGTCGCGCTGCGGGTGTTCTTCACCGTGTAGCCGTTTGCGATCTCGCCGTCAGCGGTCACCTTCACCGTGTCCAGCGTGCGCGCATCGGCAGCGAGCGGTGCATCGGCGTGGGCCAGCGGGGCGATCATCACAGCGGTCAGGGCCAGGGCCAGCAGGGTTGGGCGGGGAGTATTCAGGGGAGAAGCCATCGGTGCGATTCCATGCAGGACAAAAAACAGGCGATGGCAAACGCACCCATGGCAGCCATGCGCTCCGCGCACGTCACCCAGCGTGATTCCCATCGACGGCGCGCCACCTGCGGCAGGCAGGCGACCCAGTGGTCGGGGGATGTACACGGGCGAAGGGGCGGGTGGGCGCGTGCTTCCGTGCCCCGCTTGGCTAAGCGTACAACCGATCAGTAAATGATAGGCATTCGCATTTCGTTAAGCAAGTGTGACAGCCCCATTCGTCCCCGAACATGTGGATCCGATGCCGTTGGTGCCTTCAGCCGGACAGCTGTCGGAGGTGGGGTGGGTCCGGTGGCGGGGGCGTGAGCGCCATGGGCCCGAGGCATGCGTCGGGCGGGTTGGGCAGGACGCCCAACCCCGGGCTTGCCGTGTGCGCAGGACGGCGCACACGAGCAAGGCGCGATCGAGCCTACCAAGGACGTATTTACGGCGTCCCCCGGCGGCGGACCCACCCCGCCATCTCACGGAATCCCGCTGTTGCCGTTCGCTTCGGTTGTTGCTGTCGCCTCTGCGGGTGCCGGGCGCAGCCCGGCCGGGCCCCCCCCTCAGAACCGGAACAGCACCGTCGCCGCATGCAGCAGCAGCCCGATCAGCCCACCCACCAGGGTGCCGTTGAAGCGGATGAACTGCAGGTCGCGGCCCACGCTCAGTTCCAGCTGCTCGACCAGATGACGTTCGTCCCAGCTCTTCACCGTCTGCGCGATATGGGTGGTGACGCCCTCGCGCAGGCGCCCGGTGAGCCGCTGAGCGCCTTCCAGCAGGTGCTGGTTCAATGCCTCGCGCAACGCCGGGTCCGATTGCAGGCTGTCACCCAGCGAGGCCAGGCTGCGCTGCAGATGACCGACCAGTGCCGAATCCTCGCGCTGCAGATCGCCGCGCAGGCTGGCATGGATGCGCGACCACAGGCCCTGCACGTAGTCCTGCAGGGCAGGGTGGTCGATCATTTCCTGCTTGAGCTGCTCGATGCGCTCGGCCAGTGCCGGGTCTTCGCGCAGGCGCTGCACGTAGTTGCCCAGCCATTGTTCGTAGTCCTGGCGCAGCGGGTGCTGCGGCTCGGCCAGCACCTGCTGCAGCTCCTCAAGCACCGCGCGCGCCAGGCGTTCGGCAAGGCTGTCGCCGATCTCATCGATCGGCTTGACCCAGTTCACCGTGCTCGACAGCGTCGGCCATTCGCGCTGGATGTAGCGCACGATCAGCTGCGAGGCGCGCTCCTTCACTTCCGGCTGCTCCAGCCAGCGCCCCAGCCGTTGCAGGCCTTCGTCCAGCACGCGCTGGTGGCGGCCATCGGCGGTCAGCAGGCCCAGCAGTTCGCCGGCGGTGGCTGCGGCGTTCCACTGCCGCAGCTGCTGCACCACGAAGCTGTGCAGCTGCCGCCGCACCGCAGCTTCATCGAAGAAGTCCAGCGCCTGCAGCGCCCAGCCACGGGCCATGTCGGCCAGCATCCGTGAACGCCCGGGATCGGCCAGCCAGCTGCCGAGGCGGCTGGCTGGATCGAATACCTGCAGCTTGGCCAGCAGCACCGTCGGTTCCAGGAACTGGTCACGCACGAACAGGGCCAAGCTGTCGCCGATGCGTTCCTTGCTGCGCGGAATGATCGCCGTATGCGGAATCGGCAGGCCCATCGGCCGCCGGAACAGGGCAACCACCGCGAACCAGTCGGCGAGCGCGCCGACCGCGGCGGCTTCGCAGAAGGCCGAGACCCAGGCCCAGATGCCACGCTCGCCCTGCCAGTGGCTGACCGCAAAACCGGCCAGCATCAGCAGCAGCAGGCCAAGGGCGAGGGTTTTCAGGCGCCGCAGCTGGGCGCGGCGCGGATCGATGGCAGACGTCATGCCCGAAGTCTACCCGTCACCGAATGATGCCGACGCATCGGTAGCGCCGGGCCATGCCCGGCGGCGCTTCAGGCGCCGCTGCGCTCGCCGGGCATGGCCCGGCGCTACCCACCCGTTACAGCGTTTCCAGCTGCCTGCGCAGATGGGCCAGCTGTGCGCGCAGGGTGTCGTTCTCGCGGGTCAGGGCAACCACGCGGCGGCGCAGCGCCGGGGCATCCTCGCCAAGCTGCTCCAGCGCGGCCAGCACCTCGGCATCGCGGCTGGCGATCTCATCCTCGTTGGCCTCTTCGAAGTCCATTTCCGCCGACTCCGGTTCAGGCTTCGGCGCACGCGGCTTGCGCTTGGACTCACGCACGCGCTTTGCAGCCTGCTTCAGTTCATCCTTGCCACCGGCAGCCGCCGCGCGCTGCTCTTCTTCCGGCAGGTCGGCCACGGCGGCGGCGGCGCTGATCGAGATCACGCCGGCCTTCACCGCTTCCACCACCTCGGCCGCAGCCTGGGCGTGGATGCGCTCGATCATGCCCACCTGGCTGGTGCTCAGCTTGGCTTCGCGGGCCAGTTCGGCGCGGCTGATCTTCGGCGCCGGTTCCCACGGCGGGCTGTCTTCGCCGGCCTCGTCGGCCGGCTCGGCGGTGCCGTCGCTTTCGCGCTGCAGCTGCGCCTGTTCGACCTGCTTGCGCGCGGACAGGATGTCGCGCTTGCGCAGGGCCAGCACGCCGCGCTGGAAATCGGAAACGCTGCGCCGGCCCAGGTGCTGTTCGATCATCCACAGGTGCACGTCTTCCATGCTCTGGAAGCGGGTGTTCTGCACGGTGTTGAACGGCAGGCCATGCTTCTGGCAGATGCCGAAGCGGTTGTGTCCATCCACCAGCACGTCGCCCCACAGTACCAGCGCATCGCGGCAGCCTTCGGCGAGGATGCTGCGCTCCAGCGCCTCGTGTTCGTCGGCGGTGAGCGGGTCGATGTAGGCCTTGAGTTCTTCTTTGACGACGATGTTCATGGGCACGGCAACAGGCAGGAGCGGAACCGCCCATTGTACCCGCTCACCAGCACCGGCCTGGCCTCAGGCGGTGGCCCGGATCATCTCGCCCAGGGTGCCGGTGATCTGGTCGATCTGTGCCTTGTCCACGATCAGCGGCGGTGACAGCGCGATGATGTCGCCGGTACAGCGCACCAGCAGGCGCCCGTCGTGGAAGCAGCGGCGGAACACCTCGTAGCCACGGCTGCCGGGAGCGTCCTTGCGCGGTGCCAGCTCCACCGCACCGACCAGGCCGAAGTTGCGGATGTCGATCACGTTCGGCAACCCCTGCAGGGCGTGCAGGCGCTCCTGCCAGTATTCGCCCAGCTCGATCGCGCGCTCGAACAACCGTTCCTCGGCGTAGATGTCCAGCGTGGCCAACGCCGCCGCGCAGGCCAAGGGGTGGCCCGAATAGGTATAGCCATGGAACAGCTCGATGGCCTGTGGCGGACCCTGCATGAAGCTGGCATGCACGCTGTCGCCGACCAGCACGCCTCCCAGCGGCACCGCGCCGTTGCTGGCTCCCTTGGCGAAGGTCAACAGGTCCGGGGTGACCCCGAAACGCTGCGCGGCGAACGCCATGCCAACCCGGCCGAAGCCGGTGATGACCTCATCGAACACCAGCAGGATGCCGTGCTGGTCGCAGATCTCGCGCAGTCGTTGCAGATAGCCCGGCGCCGGCAGGATCACCCCGGCCGAGCCGACGATGGGTTCAACGAACACCGCGGCAATGGTGGACGGATCGTGCAGGGCGATCAGCCGTTCCAGATCGTCGGCCAGCTCGGCGCCCTGGCGTGGCAGGCCCTTGCTGAACGCATTGCGTGACAGGTCCAGGGTATGCCGCAGGTAGTCCACGCCGCCGAGCTGCAGGCCGAACTGGCGACGGTTGTTGGGCAGCCCGCCCAGTGCCATGCCGCCGAAGCCGACCCCGTGGTAGGCCTTCTCGCGGCTGATGAAGCGCGTGCGCTGTCCCTCGCCGCGCAGGCGGTGGTGGGCCAGCACGATCTTCATCGCTGAATCCACCGCCTCCGAACCCGAGCTGGTGAAGAACACGTGGTTCAACCCGGCCGGGGCCAGTGCCGCCAGCCGCTGCGCCAGGGCGAAGGCCGGCGGCGAACCCATCTGGAAGGCCGGCGAGTAATCGAGGGTGGCGGCCTGCTCGGCGATCGCGTCGACGATGCGCCGGCGCGCGTGCCCTGCATTGCAGCACCACAGGCCAGCGGTGCCATCGAGGATGGTGCGCCCATCGATGTCCTCGTAGTGCATGCCCTCGGCACGTACCAGCATGCGCGGCGCGCCCTTGTACTGGCGGTTGGCAGTGAACGGCATCCAGTACGCGTCCAGTGAATCGGGGCGCTGGGTGGCCAGGTCGTGCAGGTCGCTTGCAGGGGTTTTCATGCCGGCTCCATCGGGTCCGATGGTTGCGACTCTAGCGCAGCCGCGTCACGGTTCTGTCGGCAGGCATGGCCCAGCGCTACCGTTCGGGCCTCGACCTTGTGGCAGCGCCGGGCCATGCCCGGCGAGCGCGCAGCGCGGTCGATCACGGTGGGGTCGCGGCCGCGCCGGTATAAACAAGGAACGTTGATTGCTGGAGCGACCCATGGCCGACTTCCCCGACCGCAGCCACTGGCAGGCCCTGCGCAGCCGCGTGGCGATTCCCGGGCAAGCGTTCGTCGATGGCCGCTACGTGGATGCCGCCAGCGGCGCGCGCTTTGATTGCATCAGCCCGATCGACGGGCGCGTACTGGGTGCGGTGGCCGACTGTGATGCGCAGGACGTCGAGCGTGCAGTGGCCTCGGCGCGCCGCACGTTCGAGGCAGGCCACTGGTCGCAGGCCAGCCCCACCCATCGCAAGCGCGTGCTGCTGGCGCTGGCCGCGCTGGTGGAGACGCACGCCGATGAGCTGGCCCTGCTGGAAACGCTGGACATGGGCAAGCCGATCCGCGATGCGCGTCGCATCGATCTGCCCGGCGTGGTGCGCTGCCTGACCTGGACCGCTGAAGCGGTGGACAAGCTGTACGGTGAAATCGCCCCCACCGGTCCGCGCGAGCTGGGCCTGGTCACGCGCGAGGCCGCAGGCGTGGTGGCGGCCATCGTGCCGTGGAATTTTCCGCTGCTGATGGCGTGCTGGAAGATCGCGCCGGCATTGGCGATGGGAAATTCAGTAGTGCTGAAACCCTCCGAGCGCTCGCCACTGAGTGCGTTGCGGCTGGCCGCACTGGCGGCCGAAGCGGGATTGCCGGACGGCGTGCTCAACGTGTTGCCCGGTCACGGCTCACGCGTGGGCGAGCCGCTGGCCCTGCACATGGACGTGGACGTGCTGGCCTTCACCGGCTCCACCGCTACCGGCGCCAGGCTGCTCGAATACGCGGGGCGCTCCAACCTCAAGCGGGTCTGGCTGGAATGCGGTGGCAAGAGCCCGCACGTGGTGTTCGCCGACGCGCCGGACCTGGATGCGGCCGCCAAGGGCGTGGCGCAGGGCATCTTCTTCAACCAGGGCGAAGTCTGCACCGCCGGTTCGCGGTTGCTGGTGCAGCGTTCGATCCGCGATGACTTCGTGCACCAGGTGATCGCCTACGGCCAACGCATGCAGCCCCGCCATCCGCTGGAGGCCGATGCACCGATGGGCGCGCTGGTCGATGCCGCGCACGTGGACAAGGTACTGGCCGATATCGCCCGGGCCGAAGCCGATGGCGCGCGCCTGCTGCTGGGCGGCCAGAGGGCCGAAGTGGAGGCGGGCGGTTGCTATGTGCAGCCGACGGTGTTCGACCAGGTACGCCCGGAACAGGCATTGGCCCGCGAGGAAGTGTTCGGCCCGGTGCTGGCGGTGCTCGGCTTCGATGACGAAGCCGAGGCTGTGCGCTTGGCCAACGACAGTCGCTATGGACTGGCCGCCGGCCTGTGGACGCGGGATCTTGGACGCGCCCATCGCGTAGCCCGCCAACTGCGCGCGGGCAGCGTGTGGGTGAACGGCTGGGACGGCGGTGACATGACGGCACCGTTCGGTGGCTACAAGCAGTCCGGCAACGGCCGCGACAAGTCGCTGCACGCCTTCGACAAGTACAGCGAGATCAAGGCCACCTGGATCCAGCTGTAGACCGCGCTACCGGCAGCTTGCACTGACCTGCAGCACCGCCTCGCGCAGCAACTGCCGGTCCACTTCCTCCACTGCGTTCTGGAAGTAGTGCATGTCCTGCTGGCCCAGCGTGCACGGGTCAACCATGTAGCCCGGTGGCCAGGTGCCGAGCATCTGGGCAACACCCTGCAGGATCTGCTCGGGCGTCATTTGCCGGTGGATCCGGAAAGGTGGGCGACGGGGGGCGAACGCCGCATGCACCTCACGGCGGCCGATCAGCTTTGCGGCCACACCCTCGGCAGTGATGCCATCGCCACCATCGATGCTGCCAGCCGGCAGCCTCAGATTCAGTGGTTGGTTGCGCGCAGCCGCGCTGCGTTGCCGATCGACATGCGCTGAGCGCTGCTTGGCCTGCGCAGTAGGAAGCGCGGGGGCGTGCGGAACCTGGTGCGGCGCAGCCGCCGGCCGTGATGCATCGACAACCAGACGGCTCATCGGCGGCGCTTCCGGCGGCAGCCAACGCAGGCTGATCCGCGAATTGTCGTGTGCGATCAAGGCGATGCGCCCCGCATGCAACAGCCACCACAGCATCAGCAGATGCACCAGCAGCACCACCAGCCATGCAGCCAGGCGAGGCAGCAGCGGGGAATCGGAGCACGACTGCGGGGCGGCAGAACCCATCGGTGAAGCATCCATGCAGGGACCGGTGGTGCAGCGTAGCGGCCCCCGGGAAAGAATTCGTTGGCCTCGGTGTCGCCTGAAACCATTGCCCCGGCGGGGCGGCCAAGCGTGGCAGAATCGGTCGATCCGCCGTTACCCGCCTTGCCGATGTCGACGATCACCGCTGCCGCGCCACCCGTGAATTCTCCCCGCCGTGTCCTGCTGGCCAGCCTGATCGGCACCACCATCGAGTTCTTCGACTTCTACATCTACGCCACCGCCGCGGTGCTGGTGTTCCCGCACCTGTTCTTCCCGGAAAGCAGCGACCAGGCCGCCTTGCTGCAGTCCCTGGCCACCTTCGCGGTGGCGTTCATCGCACGCCCGGTGGGCTCGGCGGTGTTTGGTCACTTCGGGGACCGTATCGGCCGCAAGGCCACCCTGGTGGCCGCGCTGCTGACCATGGGCCTGTCCACGGTCGCCATCGGCCTGCTGCCCACCCATGCGCAGATCGGCCTGTGGGCGCCGGCACTGCTGGCGCTGTGCCGCTTCGGCCAAGGCCTGGGCCTGGGCGGCGAATGGGGTGGGGCGGTGCTGCTGGCCACCGAGAATGCGCCGCCGGGCAAGCGCGCCTGGTACGGCATGTTCCCGCAGCTGGGTGCACCGATCGGCTTCCTTCTGTCAGCCGGCATCTTTCTGCTGCTCGGTCGCTTTCTGGGCCAGGACGATTTCCTGCAATGGGGCTGGCGCATTCCGTTCGTTGCCAGCGCGCTGCTGGTCGGCCTTGGCCTGTGGGTGCGGCTGAACATCCACGAGACACCGGATTTCAAGCGCGCGCTGGAGCGCAAGGCGCCGGTGCGCCTGCCGATGTGGACGGTGCTGCGCGACCATCCGCTGCCGATGCTGCTGGGCACGCTGGGGGCGTTCGCCACCTTCGTGCTGTTCTACCTGATGACGGTGTTCAGCCTCGGCCATGGCACCGCCGTGCTCGGCTACAGCCGCGAGCAGTTCCTGCTGATGCAGATGGTGGCGATGCTGTTCTTCGCCGCCGGCATCCCGCTGTCGGCGCGCTACGGTGATCGCTGGGGAACGCGCCGCACGATGGCCATCGCCAGCGTGCTGATCATCGGCTTCGGTGTGCTGTTCGCGCCGTTGTTCCAGGCCGGCAGCCCGTGGCTGGTACTGACGTTCCTGTGCCTGGGTCTGTTCCTGATGGGGCTGACCTACGGCCCGTGCGGCACGTTCCTGGCCGAAATCTATCCGGTGGAAGTGCGCTACACCGGTGCCTCGCTGTCGTTCAACCTGGCCGGCATTCTGGGCGCAGCCCCGGCGCCGTACCTGGCGACCTGGCTGGCAGAGCGTTATGGGCTGGTCGCGGTCGGCTACTACCTGTGCCTGACCGCAGTGATCACCTTGTGCGCGCTGCTCGCCCTGCAGCGCCGCCAGCGCTGATCAGCCGAAGAAGCGCTTGAGCGTGCGGCCCAGCCAGCCGCCGCTCTGGTGCTCGCGGGCAAACTGGTTCAGGTGCTGCTTGACCTGTTCGGCATAGGCCTGGTCGTCGCCGCGGATGTGGTTGAACAGCCAGCGCGAGAGCATGGTGCGCAACTCGTCACTGATGTCCTCACCGGCCTGGAAGCGCATGCGGTATTCCGATACCCGCTTGATGAAGACCTCATGCACACGCTTGTGCGCGGCACAGAATGGATAGCCCGCTTCTTCCATCAGCTCTTCTTCGAATGCGAAGTGCGACATGGTGTAGTCCACCACCTCGTCGATCACTTCGCCCACCGCTGCCCGCTGCAGGCTGGTCTGCGCCACGTGCAGGTGGTTGAGCATTTCGATGATGCGGCGGTGTTGCTGATCGATCACATCGATGCCGATGTTCAGATCGTCCTGCCAGACCAGTAGTGCCATCCCCGGCTCCCCTTCATGCTGATGTCGGGGCCGACTGTAGAGGCGCCGCGCACGGGCGGCGTTGATCTGGATCAAGGCATGCCTGTCAGGACAGCGCAGCCTCGCGCGGGCGCAGCGGGCTGGCCACCGTGGTGCAGCTGACCCGGTTGCGGCCTCCGGCCTTGGCCAGGTACAGCTGGCGATCGGCCTCGGAAATCAGCCGGTGCAGCGCATCACGCTGCGGCCGCAGGCAGCACAAGCCGATGCTGACTGTCATGCGCAGCGTGGCACTGCCGATGTCCACTTCCAGCGCGGCGATGCGCTGGCGCAGCTCCTCGAAATAGAGCAGGGCTTCGTCCTGTTCCATGTCCGGCACCAGCAGGCAGAATTCCTCGCCGCCGAAGCGCGCGATCAGGTCCTGGCTTCGCGCGTGGTCGCCGACAGCACGGGCGACCGCGCGCAGTGCATCGTCACCGGCCTCATGGCCGTGGGTGTCGTTGATGTGCTTGAAATGGTCGATGTCGATCATCGCCACCGCCACGCACTGGCCATGCAGCTGCAGTTGCGGCAGCTGGCGCTGGCTCTGTTCCAGGAAGCAGCGGCGGTTGGGCAGGCCGGTGAGGAAATCGCGGGTGGCGAGGTCCTGCAGCGTGCCGATCAGTTCCAGCTGGTCCACATTCTGCGAGACACGGCAGAAGAACTCTTCACGCGAGAAGGGTTTGCGCAGGAAGTCATTGGCGCCGTTCTTCAGGAAGCGCGGAATCAGCGACGCATCGGTATTGCCGGAAATGCCGATCACCGCCACCTTGTCGCGCGAGCGCAGGGTGCGCAGGCGTCGGGTGAACTCCACGCCCTGCATGCCCGGCATCTCCTGATCGACCACGGCCAGGCGGATCGCCGGGTGCGCCTCGATCGCCGCCAGGCCTTCGCTGCCATCGGCTGCCTCGTACACCTCATGACCGTACATGCGCAGCAGGGCGGCGGCATAGCCGCGTGCGGACGGCGAGTCGTCCACCACCAGCGCGGCGATGCGCCGGTTGCGTTCCAGGCGCTGCACCAGCCAGACCAGATAGTCGATGCTGCCCGGAGTGTTCTTCAGCACGTAATCGATGATCTGCTGCTGCAGCACGCGCTTGCGCAGGTCCTCGTCGTACACACCGCTGACCACCACCGTCGGCAGGTTGCGCTTGAGGAAGAACTCGACCACCGCGTCGCGGTCGCCATCGGCCAGCACCAGCCCGGTCAGCACCAGGAACCAGCCGCCTTCTTCACTGAGCAGGCGATCAGCTTCGGCCAGCGAGCTGGCCACCACCACCGGCAGCTCCAGGCGCTGTTCGATGGCTTCGCGCAGCATGCCGGTGAAGGCACGGGAATTTTCCACCAGCAGGATGCGCTGCGGCAGCGGATCGGCCAGGTCGCCATCGACAGCGGCCTGCGGCAGGACGGGCATGATGCGGGCTCACGTGGGAGGGCTCGGCACCGATAGCGGCGGTTTCAGGTGCAACTTTAGGACAAAAACGTCCGTACCCGCCGCCTGGCACATTGATTGGATGGGAAGCGGTTAGTATCTGCTGGAGGTTCCTGATGTTAACTTCGACCTGGAGGTCACTGTGCGATTTTCATGTTTTGGTGCGACCACTGCATTTTTGATTCTCGCCGCTGCCCCGGCATTCGCGGGCGGTCCGTCGGACTTCCATGGAAAGCCGTTGGCAACTGCTGGACTGGGTCAGGCAAGTCCTGCCGCGATCAATCTCAGTCAAGACCCCAGCTGGCAGCTGTTTGGATTCCAGCGCGATGGGATCACCTATCTACAGGTGAATGACCTGCTCGGAAACGTGCAGTTGATCATCGGCAATGCTGGAGGCACATACTGGGTGCTGCCAGCAGGCAACAACGCGGCCCGGGTTTCGCTGCCCCAGCAGCAGATCCAGATACCGGCAGGTGCCACCCGCTCGCAGATCTACAGCGCCAGTGATTTCTCGCTGGTGCGTTACCGCAGCGGCAGCGACGTTATCTGGTCGGTCGAAACACCTTAAAGACAGTGAGGAGCGCAGCGGCGTCGGGGTCTCCGCGCCGCTGCGATTGCCACGATGGACGCGGCCGAGCAGACCCCGGGCGTCAGGTCTGGGTCTGCGAGTTTCCCTGGCCGAAGGCCGTTACGTGATCCATCGCGTTGAACGATGCCATGCCGAGGGCGGCGGAATCATCCGTTTCCACCATCGCCATCCGTATCCGGTTCCGATGGCACTGCACTGTCCCGCCATACGCAATCGTCCGGCCAGCCAAGCGCTCGACCGTGGCGGTAACGGTGGACGGTGACAGGGTGCGGTATGAATCCAGTAGTGCGACCGTCATCAGGATGCCGCGGCGTCCGCCTGTCTGGCCGCAACGTACGCGGATGCGGATCTGGCCTGATTCACTGTTGATCAACAGCGAAACAGCATCGGTGAGTGCGCGATAGGCGGCTAGCTGCAGGCCGACGCTGAGCTGGCAGGGATCGCCGAGCAGGCGAGGGCGCATCACCCGATGGCTCAGGTCCCAGCTTTCACGTACGCCGCCGGCCTGGAGGGCGACATAGAGCCCGAGATGTTCCAACGCGGCCGGATAGACCATGCTGGTCTGTTCCCTGAACTGTCGCGAATGGACCGAAGCCATGTGCAGAAGGCTGTTCGCTATAGTGGGATGGCCCTGAGCATTGAGCCAGTTCACCACCTCGCTGAGCGAGGTGTCGATACCGTCCCCCAGTTTCCTCAGGTGCCGCGCGCGCTCGCGGAGATCTAGCTCGCTTGCCACCAGTGAATTTCGCGCATGCTTGAGCGCATCCCTTTCACCCACTTCGCCCAATCGCGAACGGTGGTAGTAGTGGGTAATGCGCGACCCCAGCACCAACAGTGCAGCGCCGGTGACCGCCATTATCTGCTGGGTCGCGAAGGCGGCTGGATCGAATGCTCCCGTGTAGGGACTGGGCGTGGTGAGGCCGATGATCAGGTTGAGCGAGGGCACTCCGATCGCCGCACCTCGCCAGCCGTACAGGCAGGTAAGCACGACGACCGGCAGCGCCATCAGCAGCTGCATCGACGTCTTGGCATTGACTTCGTCCAAGGGCAGCTGTGCGGCATACAGACCAATCATCGCCATCATCGTCAGGGCGGCGAGTGCAGGCGGGGCAAAGCCTGACGTCCACCGGGCGTTGCTGGTCCGTCGTGTCCACAGCAACGCGAGCGGCGCAAGGGTCAGAATGCCGATGAAGTCGCCAACCACCAAGCGTGCGATGCTGGCAATCACCGGCATCTCGGGTGGTGTCGGCCAGAGAAGGTGTGCCAGCATCAGATTGAGCGCGGTGACCACCAGCGCCGAAGCCGCCGCGACTGAAATCAGCCACGCATTCTTCGTGGTCACCATCATTTTCCGGTGGAGATGCACGATCAGCATCACGGCAGGCATCAGCAGTGCCGAACCAAGTACGATCCAGGCCAGCCCATACTTCTCGATCATTGGCACGCGCATCTGCGTAAAGTAGGCGTATTCGCCCAGCAGCAGGTATGGCCACCAACGCGGGGGGAACAACAGCACTGCAGCGACGCGGACGCCGGCCGGCAGATAGAACTGGTCGAGCGACAACTGGCGCGACGCCCAGCATGCAATGGCGTACAGCAGCGCAAGGACCAGCCCCGCCGGGCGGATACGCAACTTCAGCTGCAGGCCTTCATTCCACCAGTTCAATCGCACTACCCCTTCACAGTACGTTCCCTGTCAGCATCCATTCGCCGCGGGACCCGGTTCTCAGCGACGGTATCGACACGCGTTCGATTATGCAATCGCCTCAGCGCTCGGCCCGGCAAGTGAGAAAGTCATCACAGGAATACCGGCGGCGACGAGTTTCACAGTTTTCGGCGGGCGGTAGATTCAGCTCGCTTCCTGATCAGCTCACC
Source organism: Stenotrophomonas sp. DR822 (assembly GCF_019793815.1). Taxonomy (NCBI): domain Bacteria; kingdom Pseudomonadati; phylum Pseudomonadota; class Gammaproteobacteria; order Lysobacterales; family Lysobacteraceae; genus Stenotrophomonas; species Stenotrophomonas sp. DR822. The sequence continues at coordinate 1,199,540 of NZ_CP081826.1, read as the reverse complement.
ACAACGCATCCCGCAGCTTGTACCAGGACATGGCCGCCACCAGCAGCGGCATGCGCAGCAGGCGCCCACCGGGGAAGGGGCCATGGCGCAGGCGCTGGAACACGTCCAGCCGCTCGCTCTGGCCAACGATGGCTTCGGCGATCACTTCACCGGCCAGCCCGGCCGCTGCCACGCCGTGGCCGGAGAACCCCTGCGCGAAGTACACATTCCCATCCAGCCGGCCCCAGTGCGGGGCACGGTTGCGGGTGATGTCCACATAACCGCCCCAGACCTGCTGCAGCGGGATGTCGGCCAGTTGCGGGAACACCTCGTGCATGCGCCGCTGCATCACCCGGTGCAGACCCGGCGGCGGCAGCGCGGAATAGCTGGCGCGGCCACCGAACAGCAGGCGGTGGTCATGGCTGAGCCGGAAATAGTCCAGCGCCCAGGCCGTATCGGAGACCGCCATGTTGTTGCCGATCAGGGCACGGGCGCGCTCGGCCCCCAGCGGTGCGCTGGCGCCGATATACGTACCGACCGGCATGATGCGCCGCTCGAGCTCAGGCACCAGCCCTTGCAACAGGGCGTTGCCGGCCACCACCAGCTGCGGCGCGCGCACGCTGCCGTGGTCGGTATGCAGCACCGCATGTGCGCCGCGTTGAATGCGCGTCACCGGCGATTGTTCGTGGATGGCCACCCCGGCTGCGCGCGCGGCATCGGCCAGCCCGCGGGCGTAGGCCAGCGGATGCAGGTGGGCGCTGAGCGGGTCGAACATCGCCGCGCGGTAGCGCGGACTGTCCAGTTGCCCACGCAGGGTATCGCGCTCCCACCACTGCATCGGGTAATCGTAATGTCGCTGCAGGTGTTCGCAGTTGGCGCGCAGGTCGCGCTCGTGGCGTGCGCGGATGGCAACGCTGGCGTGGCCCTCCACCCAATGGCACTCGATGCCATGCCGGTCGATGCGCGCGCGCATCGCCTGTACCGCCTCGCGCGACCAGTCGAAGAGGCGGCGCGCATCCTCGCGGCCGAGCTGGCGTTCCAGCTCGTCCACTTCGCAGCCGTAGCCGACCAGCGCCTGGCCGCCATTGCGGCCCGAGGCTCCCCAGCCGATCCGCTGCGCTTCCAGCACCACCACCCGCTGGCCGCGCAGGGCCAGTTCCAGTGCGGCGGTGAGGCCGGTATAGCCGGCGCCCAGTATCGCCACATCGGCATGCAGTTCACCGCGCAACGGCGGCAATGCGGGCGGTTCGGGCAGGCTGCTGGCGTACCAGCTGGGCGGGAAGGCGGCACTCACCGGCGGCCTCGCACAAGCGGGAAAGGGCGTCGGAGCGGAGGAGGACGGTCGGGCTTCACAGCGATAGTTTGGCCCAAGCCGGGCGCCCGTGGTGTGAGGGCAGCGGCTTGCCGATGTCGATGCCGGGCGCGTACCTTGATGCCACGCCAAGGAGTTGCCCCATGCGCCGCCTGCCCTGGGTGGGCCTGCCCACCGACAGCACCGTGCTCGGCCATCATCGTTTCGCGGTGGCCGGGGAAAAGTATGTGCGTGCGTTGGTTGACGCTGCGCAGGCAACACCGCTGGTGCTGCCGAGTCTGCAGCCGCTGCTGCCGGCGCGCGATTGGCTGCAGGGCCTGGATGGCCTGCTGCTGACCGGCGCGGTCAGCAACATCGAGCCGCAGCATTACGAAGGGGGCCGCACCTGGAACGGCAACTGTCATGACCCGGCGCGCGACGCCACTGCGTTCGCCCTGCTGCGCGAGGCGCTGGCGATGGATCTACCCGTGCTGGCGATCTGCCGCGGATTCCAGGAATTGAATGTGGCGCTCGGTGGCACGCTGCATCCGCAGGTACATGCAGTGCCTGGCCTGGCCGACCATCGCGAAGATCCACAGGCGCCGGTGGAGGTGCAGTATGGGCCGGCCCACGCGATCACCCTGGCCGATGGGGGTTGGCTGGCGCAGTGGTGTGCCGCCGATCGGGTGCAGGTCAATTCGGTGCACGGGCAGGGCATCGCGCAGGTCGCCGACGACCTGCAGATCGAGGCCTGGGCCGATGATGGCCTGGTCGAAGCAGCGCGCAGCCCGCGCCATCGATTCGTGCTCGGCGTACAGTGGCACCCGGAGTGGCGTGTCATGCAGACGCCGTTCTATCACGCTATTTTCCGTGCGTTCGGCCAAGCTTGCCGGCAGCACCAACAGAATCGACTGGAATCCCCATGAGTTCCCGAACGCGCCCGCGCAAGACGGCCACGCCCCCGCCCCCGCAGGAAAGCAGCCTGCTGCGTTGGTTGAAGGAGCGGCGCATCACCGAGGTCGAATGCCTGGTTCCAGACATCACCGGCAATGCGCGCGGCAAGATCATCCCGGCCGACAAGTTCTCGCACGATTACGGCACGCGCCTGCCCGAAGGCATCTTCGCGACCACCGTCACCGGTGAATTTCCGGACGATTACTACGACCTGACCTCGCCGTCGGACTCGGACATGATCCTGCGCCCCGACCCCGACACCGTGCGCATGGTGCCGTGGGCGACCGACCCGACCGCGCAGGTCATCCATGACTGCTACACCAAGAACGGCGAGCCGCATGAGCTGGCGCCGCGCAACGTGCTGCGGCGGGTGCTGGATGCCTATACCGAGCTCGGCCTGCGACCGGTGGTCGCGCCCGAGCTGGAATTCTTCCTGGTGCAGAAGAACACCGATCCCGATTTCCCGCTGCTGCCCCCGGCGGGCCGCTCCGGTCGCCCGGAGACGGCGCGGCAGTCGTACTCGATCGACGCGGTCAACGAGTTCGATCCGATCCTCGACCTGATGTATGACTACTGCGATGCGATGAAGCTGGACGTGGATACGCTGATCCACGAATCCGGCGCGGCGCAGCTGGAGGTCAACTTCACCCACGCCAATGCGATGGACCTGGCCGACCAGGTGTTCCTGTTCAAGCGCACCATGCGCGAATCGGCGATGCGCCATGGGGTGTATGCCACCTTCCTGGCCAAGCCGATGGAGAACGAGCCGGGCAGTGCGATGCACATCCACCAGAGCCTGCTGCGCATCAGCGACGGCCAGAACGTGTTCACCGGCGAGCATGGTGGTGAGGATTTCAGTCCGCTGTTCGCCCATTACCTGGCCGGCCTGCAGAAATATGTGCCGATGGCCATGGCGTTCTTCGCGCCGAACGTGAATTCCTACCGGCGCCTGGTGTTCGGCGAGGTCTCGCCGAGCAACGTGCACTGGGGCTTCGACAACCGCACCTGCGGCCTGCGGGTGCCGCTGGATACGCCGGAGAACATGCGGGTGGAAAGCCGCTTTGCCGGCTCCGATGCCAACCCTTACCTGGCGATGGCCGCGACCCTGGCCTGTGGCCTGCTCGGCATCCGTGAGCGCCTGGCGCCGGATGCGCCGGTGACCGGCAGCGCCAAGGAACTGGGCTACGACCTGCCGCGTTCGCTGGGTGAAGCGCTGGATGGGCTGGAGCAGTGCAGCGAGCTGCAGGCGCTGCTCGGCGAGCGCTTCTGCCGCGCCTACACCTCGGTCAAGCGCAAGGAATACGAGACCTTCTTCCGCGTGATCAGTTCGTGGGAGCGCGAGTTCCTGCTGCTGAACGTGTGAAGGCCGCGAATAGAAAAATCCGTCGCCGGGGGGTAGGCTGGCACCCGTCGCCGGCCCGGCCGGCCCCCCTTTCCGCATTCTGGAGCACCCGATGAAGCTGCGTATCCTCACGCTCGGCCTGGCCTCCGCCATGCTTGCCGCCTGTGGCGGCGGCAACGGCGGCGGACAGGACAGCCAGGTCCTGAACGTCTACAACTACAGCGACTACATCGCCGAAGACACCATCCCCAACTTCGAGAAGCAGAGCGGGATCAAGGTCACCTACGATGTGTTCGACAGTGACGAGATGGTCGAGACCAAGCTGCTGGCCGGCAACAGCGGCTACGACGTGGTGGTGCCGACGCTGAACTTCTTCGGCCGGCAGATCCAGGCCGGCGTGTTCCTGCCGCTGGACAAGTCGAAGATCCCGAACCTGGCCAACCTCGACCCGGCGGTGATGAAGCGCATCGCCACCCAGGATCCGGGCAACCAGTACGGTGTGCCCTACATGATCGGTACCACCGGCATCGGCTACAACGTGGACATGCTGAAGGAGCGCTTCGGTGGCAGCACCGACATCGCAAACAGCTGGGACCTGGTGTTCAAGCCGGAAAACATCAGCAAGATGAAGGACTGCGGCGTGACCATCCTGGACACGCCGGCGGACATGATTCCGATCGCGCTGCACTACCTGGGCCTGGATCCGCACAGCGGCGATCCGGCCGACCTGCAGAAGGCGGCGGACCTGCTGAAGTCGATCCGCCCGTACGTGCAGAACTTCCACTCCTCGCAGTACGTGGGCTCGCTGGCCAATGGCGGCACCTGCCTGGTGGTGGGCTGGTCGGGTGACATCATCCAGGCCCGCGACCGTGCGGCCGAGGCCAGCAATGGCGTGCACGTGGCCTATTCGATCCCGAAGGAAGGCGCGCCGCAGTGGTTCGACATGCTGGCCATCCCGAAGGATGCCAAGCACCCGGAAGCGGCCTACGCGTTCATCAACTACCTGCTGGAACCGAAGGTGGCCGCGGCCAACACCAACTTCATCCACTACGGCAACCCGGTGCCGACCGCGACCCCGCTGGTGGACGAGGCGATCCGCACCGACCCGACCATCTACCCGCCGGCCGACGTGGCGGCGAAGATGTTCACCTATTCGATCAACACGCCGGAGACCGACAAGCTCTACACCCGGCTGTGGACCGAGGTGAAGACCGGCAGGTAAGCGGTCCTGCCCGCTGGAAGAAAGTGGTAGCGCCGGGCCATGCCCGGCGGATGGCCTCAGCCCTTCCCGGAAGCGGCACCACCGGCCCGGCCAAGGTGCCGCAGGATGGCGGGCAACAGGTCGCGCGCGTCGCGACCGCCGTTGCACAGGAAGGATGAGCTCATCCGCTGCAGGTTGTGCATGCCGATGAAGAACAGGCCAGGCTGCGGGGAGACACCGAACTCGCCGAGCGGATAACCGTGTTCGTCCAGCACGCCGTCAACATCCAGCCATGGCCATTCGGCGACGAAGCCCGTGGCGAGGACAACCGAGCGGATGCCGGCAGCGTTCAGATCCAGTTTGCGCGGCGAGGCGTCCGGCTCCCAGTGCAGGTACACCTCTTCGGGAATGTAGCGGGCGTCGTCGGTGCGCGGTTCGGGCCGCGTGGCGTAGTACCCGCTTGCCAGTGAATCGAGATAGGCGTACTCGGCGCGCGTTGCCTCGACCGCGGTGCGCAGCTGTGGGCGGACATCGGCGAAGCGGGCGATGTCCGCGTCCAAGCCCTGCAGGCGGCCCAGCAGCGTGATGCCCTTGCGATGCATCGACAGCAGGCTGATCGAGCTGCCCAGGCCTGCGCGTCCCTTGCCGGAAATCAGCGGGAACTCTGCGGTCCGGGCCTTGCGCAGCGCGTCCGGCTCCCCGGCGAGTACCCCGGCCGATTCACTCACATGCTGGTGGATGCGTCCGGCCATGTCCCACCAGGTCATCGAATCCTTGCCGCGCAGCCGGCGCGTATGCGAATGGCGCTCGGCCAGCGACCAATACACGTTGCGGCCGCTGGCGCGGAGATCCTGGGCGATCTGCGCGCCGGACTGGCCGCCGCCGATGACCAGCACCGCGCCATCGGGAAGCTGCCCAGCATTGCGGTAGTTGCTGGAGTGCAGTACCGCCAGTGCCGGCCCGGGCACAAAGGGAACGCGGGGCATCCGGGGACGGCCGTATTCGCCGGTGGCCACCACCACCGCAGCGGCCTGGATCGGTCCGCGGCTGGATTCGATGGCGTAGCCGCCCGCCTTGGGCGTGACACGCAGGACCGCGCAGCCTTCGTGGATCGGCAGTAACCTTTCGCTGGCATAGTCGCGTAGCTGCTGGATCACTTCCGGTGCGGCCATGAAGCCATCCGGGTGGTCGCCGGCATAGGCGTGGCCATGCAGGGCCATCGTCGCGTTGGCGGTGTTGGTCTGGAACGAATCCCAGCGGCGCTTCCAGCTGGCACCCACGGCCTCGGCCTCCAGTACCCGATGCTTGACGCCGGCCTCCTGCAGGGCCGCGCTGAGTGACAGCCCTGCCTGGCCGGCGCCGATGATCACGACGTCACGCGGCGTAGATGCGGACGGGCAGCAGGGGAGAACCGGTGATGATTTGGAGTGGGCCATGTCGGATTCACTTGAGGGTCGAGGTGATTCCCCAATGACAGCGCGTGCCGGGTCAATGATTTCCGCTCTGAAAAACGTTGCATCTGCATGGATTGGCCACGGACCAAGGCGAAGGCGTTGGTCGCCGGGCGTCGGTGCCGTTGCACCAACGGGCCATTGGCGACAAGCCGGTGGTCGGGTCTCACGCTGATGCGATCGCCACGTTCACTCCGCGTCGGCGCCGCCTGCCCTACCTTCCCGTACGGCACTGACCACCGCCACGAGACGATGACCGAACAGCCCCAGCGCGACGACAGCGCCCACGATGATGAAAACGAGCGGCGGAAGGAGCACGCCAAGCCCTCACCGCTGAAGAACCCCAAGGTCCGGTGGATGCTGGCGATCATCGGCATCCTCGTCGTGCTGGTGCTGATCGCTTGGCTGGCCTATCACCTCCTGGTCGGCCGCTACCTGCAGGACACCAACAACGCCTACCTGCAGGCCGACGCGGTGGCGGTCGCCCCGCGCATCAACGGCTACGTCACCGAGGTGCTGGTGCAGGACAACCAGTGGGTCAAGGCCGGCGAACCGCTGCTGCGCATCGACCCGCGCACCTACCGCGCCACCCTGGACCAGGCCGAGGCGGTGATCGCCGTGCGCGAGGCCGATATCGCGGCCGCCGCCGCCGGCGTGCAGGGCCAGCAGTCCAGCCTGCTGCAGGCCCGCACCCAACTCACCGCTGCCACCGCCTCGCTGCGATTCGGCAAGGCCGAGCTGGCCCGCTTCACCCCGTTGGCTGCCAGCGGTGCCGACACCCACGAACACGTGGAAAGCCTGCGCCACGACGTCGAACGTGCACAGGCCCAGTACGATGCGGCCAGGGCGCAGATCCAGGGCGCGCAGAGCCAGATCGAAGCCAGCCAGGCGCAACTGGAACAGGCCCAGGCCGGCCTGAAGCAGGCCCAGGCCGATGCCGCGCAGGCGCGGGTCGCCTTCGAGGACACCGAGCTTCGCGCGCGCATCGACGGCCGGGTCGGCAACAAGACCGTACAGGTGGGACAGTTCGTCGCTGCCGGCACCCGCACCATGACCATCGTGCCGGTCGAGTCGCTGTACCTGAGCGCCAACTTCAAGGAAACCCAGGTGGGTCTGATGCGTGCCGGACAGCCGGCCGAGATCAAGGTCGATGCACTGCCGGGCACTACCCTGCACGGCACTGTGGAGAGCATCTCGCCCGGCACCGGCTCGCAGTTCGCGCTGCTGCCGCCGCAGAACGCCACCGGCAATTTCACCAAGGTCGTGCAGCGCGTGCCGGTGCGCATCCGGGTGGACGCCGGTGCCGAGGCGCGCAAGGTGCTGGTGCCGGGCATGTCGGTGGAAGTGACCGTGGACACCCGCAACGCCAAGGACGCGCGTGAGCGCACCCGGGACGAGGCCGAGGCCACGGCCGCGCCGGCGCGATGAATGCCACCACTGCCTCCGCAGCGCCCGCCGCCGAAGGCAAGGCCGATGCCGGTGCGTGGCTGGCCGTGGCGGCCGGCACCATCGGCTCGTTCATGGCCACGCTGGACATCTCCATCGTCAACGCGGCACTGCCCACCATCCAGGGCGAGGTCGGCGCCAGCGGCACCGAAGGCACCTGGATCTCCACTGCCTTCCTGGTCTCGGAAATCGTCATGATTCCGCTGACCGGCTGGTTCGTGCGCACGTTGGGCCTGCGCACCTTCCTGCTGATCTGCGCCACGCTGTTCACCGCATTCTCGGTGATGTGCGGCCTGGCCGATTCGCTGCCGATGATGATCGCCGGCCGGGTAGGGCAGGGCTTTGCCGGCGGTGCGCTGATCCCTACTGCGCTGACCATCGTCGGCACGCGCTTGCCGCCGAAACAGCAGCCGCTGGGCACCGCGCTGTTCGGCATGACCGTCATTCTCGGCCCGGTGATCGGCCCGCTGCTGGGCGGCTGGTTGACCGAGAACGTCAGCTGGCACTACGCCTTCTTCATCAACGTGCCCATCTGCGCTGGCCTGGTTGCCTTGCTGCTGCTGGGCCTGCCGCATGAGAAATCGAACTGGGTCGGGCTGCTGCGCGCCGACTGGCTGGGCATCGTCGGCATGACCGCCGGCCTGTCCGCGCTCACCGTGGTACTGGAAGACGGCCAGCGCGAGCGCTGGTTCGAATCGAGCATGATCGTAGTGCTCAGCATCGTCTCGCTGCTGGGGTTCGCGCTGCTGGCGCTCTCGCAGTTCATCAGCAAGGAGCCGGTCATCCGCCTCAACATCCTGTTCCAGCGCAGTTTCGGCGCGGTGTTCGTGATGGTGATGGCGGTGGGCATGATCCTGTTCGGGGTCATGTACATGATCCCGCAGTTCCTGGCGATCATCGCCGGCTACAACACCGAACAGGCCGGTTACGTGCTGCTGCTGGCCGGCCTGCCGACCATCCTGCTGATGCCGTTGATGCCGAAGATGCTGGAAACGGTGGACGTGCGCATCATGGTGTTTGGCGGGATGCTGTGCTTTGCCGCCGCCTGCTTCGTCAATCTGGGCCTGACCCCGGACAGCATCGGCCCACACTTTGTCATCGGCCAGCTGTTGCAGGGCTGCGGGCTGGCGCTGGCGATGATGGCGCTGAACCAGGCCGCCATCACCTCGGTGCCGCGCGAATACACCAGCGATGCCTCGGGCCTGTTCAACGCCGCGCGCAATCTGGGTGGTTCGATCGGCCTGGCCATTATCTCCACCTTCCAGGAGCGCCGCACCACATTGCACGTCGATGCCATCGGCAGCAGCGTCACCGCCAATTCGACCGTGGCCCAGGATGCGCTGCATGCTTACGGCCAACAGCTCGGCGACGCCACGCAGGCGCTGGCTGTGCTGGCGCAGACCGTGCAGATGCAGGCAATGGTGATGGCCTACAACGACCTGTTCTGGATCTTCGGCCTGATCGTGGTGGCGACCCTGCCACTGGTTTTCCTGCTCAAGCCCCTGCCCAAGGGCGTTCCATTGGCGATGCACTGATGACTTCGACGACCTTGCCCCTTTTCCCGGCCCTGTCCCTTCGCCTGCGCCGCCTGTGGCCAGCCACGGTGCCGCTGCTGCTGGCCGGTTGCATGCTGGGGCCGGATTACGTGAAGCCGGACGTTGCCGGCAATGCCACCGCACAGGCACGGCTGCCGCGCGCCGCGCAGGCTGACGTGCAGCCGGCCACGCCACCCAGCCAGTGGTGGCGCGCGCTGAATGATCCGCTGCTGGACCAGCTGGTGGACGAGGCGCTGCGCAACAGCCCCAACCTGCGTGCGGCCCAGGCCAAGCTGCTGGCCTCGCGCGCGCTGCAGCGCCAGCGTCGCGCCGAGCAGCTGCCCAAGGTGGGGGCAGTGGCCGGCTACGCCAACGTCACGGCGCCCGATTCCCTGGAAAACAGCGTACGTGGCCTTGGCGAGAACATCGCCGGCGTGGCCGAGGCCAACGGCCGCCCTCAGGAAGCCGCGCAGCTGCGCCAGCAGTTCGCTGATATCGATCTTGATACCGAACTGTACGTGGCCGGCTTCGACGCCAGCTGGGAACTGGACCTGTTCGGGCGCCGGCGCCGCGCAGCCGAGCAGGCCGCCGCCGAGGCCGAGGCCAACGCGGCAGCACTGGCCGACGCACAGGTGCAGCTGGCCGCCGAGTTGACCCAGGTCTACCTGGGCTACCGCAGCAGCCGCGAGCGTATCGCCCTGGCCGAACACAACCTCCGCGCCGCCGATGAAAGCCTGCAGCTGACCCGCCAGCGCCGCCAGCGCGGCGCAGATTCGGACCTTCAGGTGGAACGGGCGCAGGCCCAGCTGCAACAGCAGCAGGCCGCGCTGCCGTCACTGCAGGCACAGGCCGATGAGGCGCGCGATGTGCTGGCCCTGATGGTTGGCCGCGAGCCCGGTGCACTGGATGCGCGGCTGGCGGCGGACCAGCCGCTGCCAGCGCTGCCGGCCCGCGTGCCGGTGGATGATGCGGGCGCGCTTATCCAGCGCCGGCCGGATGTACGCAAGGCCGAGCGCGAGCTGGCAGCTTCGTCGGCGCAGATCGGCCAGGCTCTCTCGGCGTACTTTCCGCAGGTGACGTTGTTGGGCAGCATCGGCGCCGGAGCCACCTCGCTGTCCGACCTGGGGCGGGATTCGGCGGCCACGATCGTTGCTCCGTTCCTGCGCTGGTCGCTGTTGGATTTCGGCGTGAACAAGGCCCGTGTAGCGCAGGCCCGGGCGGGCAACGAGGCCAGGCTGGCGGCCTACGAGGGCACGGTGCTGGCGGCGCTGCAGGATGCGAACACGGCGCTGGCGCGGTTCGGCGCTGCGCGGCAGCAGTTGCAGGCCAGTGTCCGCGCCGAGGCCTCGGCCGACCGCTCGCTGGGCCTTATGCGCCAGCGTCGGCAGGCTGGGGCGACCTCGCAGATCGACCTGCTGGACGTGCAGCGCCAGCGCCTGCAGGCCCAGGATGCCGCCGCACAGGCGCGCCTGCAGCTGCTGGTGCGCTATGTGGCCCTGCAGAAGAGCCTGGGCCTGGGCTGGCAGGAGGCGCCGCCGGTGGCCATCCGCTGATTGCCCCGATGGCATGGCGAGGCGGCCGCCCGCCACAGCCCGTCATATCCCCTGCGGCCCCCGGCCGTTAGAATGGCGGCCGCTGTCCACCGCCCGCTCCCGGAGCCCCCATGCCCGTTGAAGCCCAGCCGGAAGCCGCCGTCGTCGAAGCGACCGGTGTGCCCGGCTATCTCTCCATTCGTGATCTGCGCAAGGAATTCGATGGCTTCGTCGCCGTCGACGACGTCAACCTGGACGTCCGCAAGGGCGAGATATTCGCGCTGCTCGGTGGCTCTGGCAGCGGCAAGTCGACCCTGCTGCGCTGCCTGGGCGGCTTCGAGACACCCACCAAGGGCAGCATCACCGTCGATGGCCAGCGGATGGATGCGCTGCCGCCGTACCAGCGGCCGGTCAACATGATGTTCCAGTCCTATGCGCTGTTCCCGCACATGACCGTGGAGCAGAACATCGCCTTCGGCCTGAAGCAGGACGGACTCGGCCGCGAGGCCATCGCCAAGCGCGTGGGCGAGATGCTCGACCTGGTGCAGATGGGCCATCTTGGCAAGCGCAAGCCGCACCAGCTGTCCGGCGGCCAGCAGCAGCGCGTGGCGCTGGCGCGGTCGCTGGCCAAGGGGCCGAAGCTGCTGCTGCTGGACGAGCCGATGGGCGCGCTGGACAAGAAGCTGCGCTCGCAGATGCAGCTGGAGCTGGTCAGCATCATCGAGTCGTCGGGCGTGACCTGCGTGATGGTCACCCACGACCAGGAAGAGGCGATGACCATGGCCACCCGCATCGCGGTGATGGACGCCGGCTGGATCCAGCAGGTCGGCAAGCCCGACGAAGTCTACGAGCAGCCGGCCAATCGCTTCGTCGCCGAGTTCATCGGTTCGGTCAACCTGTTCGACGGGGTGATCGACGAGGACCTGCCCGAATACGTGACCGTGCGTTCCCCGCTGTTCCCGGCGCCGGTCTACATCGCCCACGGCATCACCTGCTACGAAGGGCAGCCGGTCGCGTTCGCGCTGCGCCCGGAGAAGGTGATGATCGGCAAGGACGAGCCGGAAGGGCACACCAACAAGGCGCAGGGCGTGATCGAGGACATCGCCTACTTCGGCAGCCATTCGGTCTACCACGTGCGCCTGCCCAGCGGCGCCAAGGTGCTGGCCAACTTCGCCAACTCGCAGCGCTGGGCCAGTGATGGCCTGACCTGGGGCGACCAGGTGTGGGTGCACTGGCGCGACAACGACGGCGTGGTGCTGACCTCATGAGCGCCGCCGGCCTGAAGCGCTGGCTGCCGGGGCTGCGTGCCACGGTGATCGGCATTCCGTACCTGTGGCTGCTGCTGTTCTTCGCCGTGCCGTTCCTGATCGTGCTGATGATCAGCTTCTCGCACAGCCGGGTCGGCTCGCCGCCGTACACCTGGCTGCTGCAGTACGTCGATGGCGGGTTCTCGCTCAAGCTCAACCTCGAGAACTACCTGGCGCTGTTCCGTGATTCGATCTATGCGCAGGCGTTCCTGAGCTCGATCAAGATCGCCGCGATCTCGACCTTCCTCACCCTGCTGATCGGCTATCCGATGGCCTATGCCATCGCCCGCCTGTCGCCGGCCGCGCGCAACGTGGCGATGATGCTGGTGGTGCTGCCTTCGTGGACCTCGTTCCTGATCCGCGTCTATGCATGGAAAGCGATCCTGGACCGCAACGGCCTGCTCGACCAGTTCCTGCAGTACACCGGCCTGCAGTCGCTGATGACCTCGCTGGGCCTGCCGAAACTGCAGCTGATCGACACCCCGACTGCGGCCTACATCGGTATCGTCTACTGCTATCTGCCGTTCATGGTGCTGCCGCTGTACGCCAACCTGGTCAAGCATGACCACCGTCTGCTGGAAGCAGCCTACGACCTCGGCGCCAAGCCGTGGCAGGCGTTCCTGCGCATCACCCTGCCGCTGTCGAAGGCGGGCATCATCGCCGGCTGCATGCTGGTGATGATCCCGGCGATCGGTGAATTCGTGATTCCGGAAATGCTGGGTGGCTCGGAAACGCTGATGGTTGGCCGACAGCTGTGGAATGAATTCTTCAACAACCGCAACTGGCCGGGCGCCTCGGCAATGGCAGTGGCGATGATTCTGTTGCTGCTGGTGCCGATCCTGCTGTTCAACCGATCCCAGCAGCGGTTGCTGGAAGGGAAGCAGGCATGAGCCCGCGTTCTGCCAAGGGCCTGGGCCTGGGCGTGCTGCTGCTCGGTTTCGCTTTCCTGTACCTGCCGATCCTGCTGTTGATGTTCTATTCGTTCAACAGCTCGCGGTTGGCCATGGTCTGGGCCGGGTTTTCCACCCGTGCCTACAGCGACCTGTTTGCCGACCGCGCGCTGATGGAGGCGATGTGGACCAGCCTGGTGGTCGCGTTCTGGACCGCCTGTACCGCCACCGTGCTCGGCACGCTGGCGGCAATGGTGATGACCCGCTTCAAGCGTTTCCGCGGCAAGCCGTTCTTCGGTGCGCTGGTGACCGCGCCGCTGGTGATGCCGGACGTGATCCTGGGCTTCTCGCTGATGGCGCTGCTGGCCTCGATGGGCGCGATACCGGGCTTCCCGGCGCGCGGCCTGGCCACCATCTGGATCGCCCACGTCACCTTCACCCTGTGCTTCGTCACCGTGGTGGTGTCCTCGCGCCTGCAGGAGATGGACCTGTCGCTGGAAGAAGCGGCGATGGATCTTGGCGCGAGCCGGCTGACCGTGTTCACCCGCATCACCCTGCCGATCATCGCCCCGGCGCTGGTGGCCGGTTGGCTGCTGGCGTTCACCCTGTCGCTGGATGACGTGGTGGTGGCCAGCTTCGTTGCCACACCGGGCTCGACCACGCTGCCGATGAAGGTGTTCGCCTCGGTACGCATGGGCATCAGCCCGAAGATCAACGCGTTGGCCACGCTGCTGGTATCGGCAGTGTCCATCGCCGCGGTGATCGGCTGGTACATCAATGCGCGTGCGGAGAAGCGACGCCAGCGCGACCTGCAGCTGGCCCGCCAGGACAACGGCTGAGCCGCAACATCCGGCTCACGGCGGCCGGCGCACAATGGGGGTCTACCTGATGGAGACCCCCCATGACCGTCGAGATCATCAACCCGGCCACCGGCCAGGTGTCCTACCGCCATGAGCTGATGGATGCCGCTGCCATCGAGCAGCGCCTGCAGGCCGCAGCCGAGGCGTTCCCGCGCTGGGCCGAGCGCTCGCTGCAGGATCGCGGGGCGATCCTCAAGCAGATTGCCGGCCAGCTGCGTGCGCGCTGCGATGACCTGCAGCAGGCCATGACCAGCGAGATGGGCAAGCTGAAGGCCGAGGCCCTGGCCGAAGTGGAAAAGTGCGCGACCACCTGTGAGTTCTATGCCGACCATGCCGCCGATTACCTGAAGCCGCAGCTGATCGACACCGAGGCCCAGCGCAGCTACGTGCGCTATGAGCCGATCGGCTGCGTGTTCGCGGTGATGCCGTGGAATTTCCCGATCTGGCAGGTGTTCCGCTTCCTGGCCCCGGCGTTCATGGCCGGCAACGTGGCGCTGCTCAAGCACGCCAGCAACGTGCCGCAGTGCGCCGACCTGATCCTGGCGGTGTGCCGCGATGGCGGCCTGCCGGACGGTGTGTTCGACGTGCTGCACATCGACAACGACCAGGCTGCCGACGTACTGCGCGATGCACGGGTGAAGGCAGTCACCCTGACCGGCAGCGAGCGGGCTGGGCGCTCCATCGCGTCCAACGCTGGCAGCCAGTTGAAGAAGTCGGTGATGGAGCTGGGCGGCAGCGACGCCTTCGTGGTGCTCGATGATGCCGACCTGGACAAGGCGGTTGCCGCCGCGGTGAAGTCGCGCTTCGACAACAGTGGGCAGACCTGCATTGCCGCCAAGCGCTTCATCGTGGTTGAAGCGGTGGCCGAAGAATTCACCCGGCGCTTCGTCGAGGCCGCGGGCGAGCGTCAGTACGGCGACCCGAACGAGCGCGGCACCACGCTGGCGCCGATGGCCCGTGCCGACCTGCGCGACGAACTGCACAAGCAGGTGCAGGCCAGCGTCGCCAAAGGCGCGCGGGTGCTGATCGGCGGCGAACCGATCGCCGGTTCGCACGCGGGTTACCCGGCCAGCGTGCTCGACCAGGTGGGGCCGGGCATGCCGGCCTATGACGAAGAACTGTTCGGGCCGGTCGCCGCAGTGATCCGGGTCAAGGATGAAGCCGAAGCGCTGCGCGTGGCCAACGACACCCGCTTCGGCCTCGGCGGCAGCGTGTGGACGCGTGACCCGGTGCGTGGCGAGTCCTTCGCCCAGCACATGGAATGCGGTGCGGCCTTCGTCAACGCCATTGTCAAGAGCGATGCGCGGTTGCCGTTCGGCGGCAGCAAGGAGTCAGGTTTCGGCCGTGAACTGGCCGACCACGGCATCCATGAGTTCATGAACATCAAGACCATCTACGTGGCTTGATTCCCAACGGTAGTGCCGGCCGCTGGCCAGCGGCCGGCACTACCCAAGGCAGGTCATGTGCCACGACCAACGGTCGTGGCCTACCGGTCCGGTGGGTATCGACCGTGTTGCCGACCAGCGGCCGGCACTACCCAAGGCAGGTCATGTGCCACGACCAACGGTCGTGGCCTACCGGTCCGGTCGGTATCGACCGTGTTGCCGGCCAGCGGCCGGCACTACCCAAGGCAGGTCATGTGCCACGACCAACGGTCGTGGCCTACCGGTCCGGTGGGTATCGACCGTTGGTCGATACGCCCTACAGCCACTTCACCCGCTTGAACAGCCGGTACAGGCCAATGCAGATGCCACCGACAGCGACAATCATCAGCGGGTAGGCCCACGGCTGGTTCAATTCCGGCATGTGGCTGAAATTCATGCCATACCAGCTGGTGATCAGCGTCGGTGCGGCCAGCAGCGCGGCCCATGCACCCAGCCGCTTCACCGTCTCACCCTGGGCCAGCGTCACCAGTGACAGGTTCACGCTCAGGGCCGTGCCCAGCATCTCGCGCAGCGTGTCGATGACATCGCTGATGCGTACCGCGTGGTCGTGCACGTCGCGGATATACAGCTTCACTTCGTCCGGGAACAGCTCGCCCTGGTAGCGGCGCAGCTGTGCCAGTACATCCTGCAGAGGCGCCACCGCCATCCGCATCTTGTTCAACTCGCGCTTGAGCTCATACAGGCGCACCACCGTGCTGCGCTTGTAGCTGTCGGCAAAGATGTCCTTCTCAAGCAGTTCCAGGGTGTCGCGGAAGCGGTTGGTGATGGGCAGGTAATTGTCGACCACGAAGTCGGCCACGGCGTACAGGCAGTACGAAGGACCCATTTTCAGCAGCTGTGGTTCGCGCTCCACGCGCGCACGCACCGGTGCGTACGAGAGCGAGGCGCCATGGCGCACGGTCACCAGGAACCGTGGGCCGAGGAAGGCGTGGGTCTCGCCGTACTGGATGCGCTCGTCAACCATCTGCGCGGTGGTCACCACCACGAACAACGAGTTGCCGTAGGCCTCCACCTTGGGGCGCTGGTGCGCGTTGCGCGCATCCTCGACGGCCAGGTCGTGCAGGCAGAATTCTTCCTGCAGCTTCAGCAGTACATCTTCGTTCGGATCGTACAGGCCGACCCAGACGAAACCATTGTTGCTGGCGATGACATCGCTGATGGCATCCAGGCTGATGTCGTGGCGTTTGCCGTCGTCATCGTAGTGGACGCAGTTGATGACGCAGGTGGGATTGGCTGCGGCGGAGGCGGCAGCAGGGGCGGGCAGTGGGGCGGGCAATGACATGCCCGCCATCGTGCGTCAGTGCTGCGTTTCCGACAAGTGAGGACGGCGCCCCAGCACCCAGGCCAGCGCCGCGTGGACCGGCAGCAGCAGCACGATCCACTGCACGTTGTACTGCGCCTGCAGGCTCAGCCAGTGCAGCACCAGGGCAGCCACGGCCTGCACCGCCACCAGCCACAGCACGATCCTGAACATGCGGCCGGGCACGCGCCGCCGCAGCAGGCTGATCGCCCCCGGCAACAGCAGCACGCACAGCGGCGACAGCAGCAGCAGGTTGCGGTTGGCCCAGGCAGCGTAGTGCGTGCTGAAGCCCCACAGGAACACCAGCAGGCCACCGGCGATCGTGCACAGCAGCCACAGCGGCAAGGCCAGGCCGGCCAGCAGGCGCGTACGCCTGCGCAGCGCCAGCACGCCGACCGCAATCACCAGGCCACACAGCAGCCACGGCCACCAGTGGCGCGCGAATTCCTTCGGTTCGGGATCGATGCGGTGCGGCAGCAGTTCCTGCTCGGACTGCACGAGCGGGCGGCCGTCGCTGTTGCGGGCCTGCCGCAGGGCATCGGCCAGGCGCATCGGCACGAAGGCTTCCTGCCAGCGCGACAGCGGCTGGTCGGCAAACGGACCCAGGCCGATATCGAAGCCCAGCCACATCCACGCGGCCGGGGACGCCAGGCGTACCGACTCGCTGCGATAGGTGTTGCCACGCGAACGGCCCGACAGCTGCGAGTGCAGGCCGCCGCCCAGAGCCTTGTCGAGCGTGTCGCGCACCATCGTGGCGCAGTTGGCGGTGTAGTAATCGTAGTGGTAGCGCGCGTTTTCCGGCTTGGCCCGTTCGGCCAGGTCGGCGGCCAGCGAGCGCGCCTGGTCAGGGGTGATATCCAGCCACTGCACGCTGGCACCGCGGCCGGTCTCGTCGTAGTACGACAGGTCCTGCTGCAGTGGCAGCGCCACCAGGTAGTACATCATGTCGCCACGTACGAAGCGGCCGATGAAATCCTGTTCGGACGGATCGAAGTAGCCGAAGTTGTACGAGATCGCCTCGCCGCTCACCGGGTCCAGCACGACGATGGCATCGTGGCCGAAGCGTTCGAAGAACACGGTGCCGGGCTGCATGGTGACCACGCCGACGCGCGGGGCCGGGGCATCACTGGCCGTCGAAACGGCCGGCGCCGCCGCCTGCGCGAACGCGGTCAGTGGCAGGGTCGTGGCCAGCACGCAAAGTGCCAGCCACACCGTCAGGATCAGGCCACGGTGCTTCAAGCGTCGTCCTGCGCGTCCGGTGCCAGCACCGTTACATGGAAGGCCTGGACCCGGCGCGCATCGGCGCGGGCTACGCGGAACATGAAGCGGTCCAGCGCCAGTTCGTCACCGACTTCCGGCAGATGGCCCACCGCTTCGGTCACCAGGCCACCGATGGTGTCGTAGTCCTCATCGGAGAAGGTTGCACCGAAGCGCTCGTTGAAATCGCCGATCGGCGTGAGCGCATCCACCACGTACTGGCCATCGGCCTGGATGGCGATCTGCGCCGAGAAATCCTCGGCCTCGTCGTGTTCGTCGTCGATCTCGCCGACGATCTGCTCCAGCACGTCCTCGATGGTGACCAGCCCGGCGACACCGCCGTACTCGTCCACCACGATCGCCATGTGGTTGCGCGACAGGCGGAATTCCTTCAGCAGCACGTTGAGCTTCTTCGCTTCGGGAATCAGCACCGCCGGGCGCAGCAGCTCACGCACGTTGCCGGGACCGTTGTCGGCAACCACGCCGCGCAGCAGGTCCTTGGCCAGCAACACGCCGAGGATGTCGTCCTTGTTCTCGCCATGCACCGGGAAGCGCGAATGGCCGGACTCGACCACCTGCTTCATCAGCTCCAGGAAGGGCGCCTCGACCGGCAGCGAGACCATCTGCGAACGCGAGATCATCACGTCGCCCACGGTCAGCTCGGCCACCGAAATGGCACCTTCCATCATCTTCAGGGTATCGGCGGCGATCAACCCTTCTTCCTGCGCGGTGTGCAGGACAGCGACCAGCTCGTCGCGGGTGTGGGGTTCGCCGGAAAAAGCAGACGTCAGGCGTTCAAGCCAGCCGCGCTTCTTTTCACTGTGCTCCACGGAGGAGCTACTACTGTCGTCTTCTGACATCTCTGGAAAAAAGGCACCCGGCAGGCCGGGCGATGGCCCAAGTCTAGCAGGATGTGGGGGCCTGTCAGTGACCGTCGGCCGCCGGGGCGGTGGCGGCCGGGCCCTCGTCATCGGCCGGCAGGTCCAGGCTGTAGGTGCAGCCGGCCAGGGTCCTGCCGGGGTGGCTGGCGACGGTGGATACGCTGAGGATGATCGACTCGATCTGCGCCTCCCCGGTCTTCGGGTCGGTCACATCGCGGCTGACCAGCTCGCGCCCGGCCATGAACTTGCCGTCCTGGTCGTAGCCGATCTCCAGGGCCAGCTGCCTGGCCAGCGGCCGCGGATCGGCCTGGTCGAGCACGGCCATGATGCTGGCGCCGGCCACGGCCACACGCTCGGTCTGCTGGCCGAACACGGTGATCGGGCTGGCCAGCCGGTACTCGCTCATGAACTGGTTGCCCTGCGGCAGCGGCTGCAGGCCATGCGCCACGGCCTTCAGCGGATCGGCCAGCAGCGGTGCCAGTGCGGCGTGCTCGGCCACGCCCTGGCGGCATTCGATCAGGGCAGGCAGGTCCAGCGGCGCGGCGGAAGCGGTTGGGGCGACGACCAGCAACATGGGCAGGAGACGCAGCGGTGACATGGCGGGAGCACCCCGTCGGCAGGATGGAAGCGGTGCATGGTAACGACGATGCAGGCGGGCGGCGAGCAGGGAGCGTGGGTCAGGGTGGGTACCGTTGACTGGAGGCGGGCTGCCAGCGGACCCTGACCGGGAAGCCCAATTGCGCTTCCAGGTGATCACGAACGGTGGTCACCGTTGCCCGGGCCTCGTGGCCCTCTTCCACATCCAGCACCAGCTCGCCGGTTCTGACGTCCAACGCCAGAGCGTCCAGGTGCGGGATCTGACTGCGGATCCAGGGGTGTTGCGCCCGCATGCGGCGCTGCATCTCCGCCTCCGTCAGCGCAGCGCCGGTGCGGAAGTGCACATGCTGCGGGCCATCTGCGCCGCCATGTACCTCATCTGCTACCGGTTCATCACCGGTCAGTCGCACCACGACGTGCCAGCCCGGATCGTTGTCCACCCAGATACCCGCCAGCCGCGCCGCATGCCGGGCTTCCAGGCGCTCGATCAGCGCCCGTTGCTGGGCGGTGGCGACGGTGTCGCGGGTGTCCTGCTCGCTGCTGCCGAAGAACGCTCGTAGTTCGGCGACCTTTGCGCTGATGTCGGCCTCGCTGTCGCTGGCGGGGAAGGGCGAGGGTTGGTCAGGATCGGGCATCAGGCCTGCCCCGGTCTGCAGCAGCGCGGCAAGCAACAGTGCAGGCAGGGTCATGCTGCGCTCCTCTTCCGTGAGTGCGTGGGCCGGGACCGGGCCCGGCGTCAGCGCTCGCCCGCGTACGGGTCGTCGATGCCAAGCTCGGCCAGGATCTCGCGCTCCAGCTGTTCCATCGCCTCGGCTTCCTTGTCGTCCTCGTGGTCCCAGCCGAGCAGGTGCAGCACGCCGTGCACGGTCAGGTGCGCGTAGTGGGCGTTGAGCACCTTGCCCTGCTCCTCGGCTTCACGCGCCACCACCGGTGCGCAGATCACCAGGTCACCCAGCAGCGGGAACTTGACGCCCTTGGGCAGGCCCTCCGGCACGTCGGCCGGGAAGCTCAGCACGTTGGTGGCGTAGTCCTTGCCCCGGTAGTGCCGGTTCAACGACTGCCCTTCCTTGCTGTCGACCACGCGGATGGCCAGGTCGGCCTCGCGGATCCGGCCCTTCAGCGCCGCCGCCACCCACTTGCGGAAGCTGACGGCCGAGGGCAGCCCGGCACGGGGCAGGGCGTAGTTGACGGCTACATCGAGGCGGACGGGACCCTTGGTCATGGCAACACCGGCATTTCAGATCGAACAGGAGGTCACAGTATCGCGCGTGTCGCCGTTCACTGCGACTTCCAGTCGCCGGCTTCGTAGGCGATTTCGATCACCGACGCCTTGGCCGCACGCCCCTGGATATCGGCATCGCCGGTCGATGCGTGGCAGTTGTAGCCGTTCTGCAGCGTCACCTGTCTGGCCAACTGGATTGCCCCCTGCTCCGGCGCTGCATCGGGATCCACATACAGGGTGGCGTTGGCACAGCCGCCTACGTTGGCCACTTCCAGCGCCGGGATCAGGCCGCGCGTGGCGCGATCAGCGAGGACATCGAATGCCTCGCGCGGGAGGACGGACTGGTTGGCCGAGATGCGCAGCTTGAAGAAATGCAGCTGTTTGTAGAACAGATAGCCATTGGAATGCAGCGGCTGGTTGCTGGACACCTGCAGCAGGCCCAGGCGCAGCTTCTCGCCTCGAACCTGCTCGGCCTTGGCAATGGCCTGGATCACCGCCGCGTCGATGTCATTGGCACCTTTCGCAGGAACTGCCTCGGCCGACAGCGGGAAGGGCTCCTGTCCCAGCTCCTGCAGGTCCGCGTAGATGCCGGACGCAACCGCCTGCCTGAGGTCCGCCTGCAAGGCCTGCATGCCGCGGTCCACGGCAACCTGCGGGTCCAATCGGCCCGCCGGATACACGAAAACACTGATCGCCGCCTCTGGGTGCAGGCGGCTGCGGTAACTGAACCCGGCCCCCGCCAATCGGTCGTCCGGGTTGTAACTGCTGCGTACGAGCGTGAAATCCTCCACCTGGTAGGGAGCAATCACATAGCTGGATTCAACATACGCCCGCGCTTCGGCGGCAGGCGGGGAAGCGGCGAGTGCAGGGACCGGCCCGAGGGCCAGCAGGCACAACGACAGCAGCAGACCCGGGCGAACCATGACACGTCCTTATGTGCACAGGAGCCCGCAGTGTAGTGTCATTCCGCTCCAGGTTGGATCTGGTGCAGGTCGCGGCGGTCGTAGGCGCTGACGATGCGCGCCACCAGCGGGTGGCGGACCACGTCGCGGGCTTCGAAGAAGGTGAAGCTGACGCCCTCCACGTCGCGCAGCACGTCGATCGCATCGCGCAGGCCGGACTTCACATGCTTGGGCAGGTCGGTCTGGGTCAGGTCGCCGGTGACCACGGCGGTGGAACCGAAGCCCAGGCGGGTCAGGAACATCTTCATCTGTTCGATGGTGGTGTTCTGCGCTTCGTCCAGGATCACGAACGCATCGTTGAGCGTGCGGCCGCGCATGTAGGCCAGCGGCGCGATCTCGATGACGTTCTTTTCCAGAAGCTTGAGCACCTTTTCCACGCCCAGCATTTCATACAGGGCGTCGTACAGCGGGCGCAGGTACGGGTCGACCTTCTGGCTGAGGTCGCCGGGCAGGAAGCCCAGCTTCTCGCCGGCCTCGACCGCCGGACGCACCAGGATCAGGCGCTGCACGCGTGATTCGTTCAGTGCTTCCACCGCGCTGGCCACGGCCAGGAAGGTCTTGCCGGTACCGGCCGGGCCGATGCCGAAGTTGATGTCGTGGCTGGCGATCTGGTGCAGGTAGCGGCTCTGGTTGGAACCCCGCCCGCGCACGGTTCCGCGCTTGACCTTGATCGCCACGTCCTGCGCTTGGTAGGAGCGGTCGGCGATCTGTTCGATGTTGGCCGCGTTCAGCCGCAGGTGAATGGCGTGGTTGTCGAAGGTGGTTTCGGCGGCTTCTTCGTACAGCGCCTCGATCAGTTTCTGCGCCTCGGCGCTGGCCTCGGCCGGGCCGCTGATGCGGAACACGAAGCCGCGGTTGGCGATTTCCACGCCAAGCTTCAGTTCGATCTGGCGCAGGTGGCCGTCGAACGGGCCGCACAGGTTGGCCAGCTGCGCGTTGTCTTCCGGCGACAGGGTGAAGTCTCGATGCTCGATGCTTTTCATTGCTTGGGGTGGGGCGGGGTCGCCGTCCACCGCGATGGCGTCAGGGACGACAAGGGTAACGCGCAAGCCGGCATGACGACAGTTCTCCACACCGGGTGTGGACCGGCGCCGAAGAAACCTGTGGATAGATCTTCGCAGGGCCTGTGCCACAAGGAAGATGATGCCGTGGTGAAAATTGTGCCAGTGGCTGCTGGGTTTTCCACATGCGGTGTGGACGGTGTTGCCACGAACCTGTGGATAGGTGGCAGCGAGCCTTGCGGCAGTGGCGTTGGCAGCGACTGATCAATTATTGGCCAGCGCTGATCTGGATCATTGCGGGTGCACAGGGAGCATGGCACCTTGGCGCCATCGCAGGAGGTGGCGCATGGCCGTGGGCACGTGGGTGCGCAGGATGGGGTTGCTGGGCAGCTGCCTGCTGGCGGGCTGCGGCGAAGCACCGCCAGCAGCACTGGGTACGCTTGAATGGGACCGGATCAGCGTGCCCGCACCGGCGGCTGAAGTGATCAGTACCGTTGACGTGCGCGAGGGGCAGGCGGTCAAGGCGGGCGCGCTGCTGATGCGCCTGGACCCTGTCCGTGGCGCAGCCCAGCTCGACGCCGCACAGGCCGAAACGGCCCGCGCGCAGGCACAACTCGAGGAGCTGCAGGTGGGCCCGCGTCCGGAGCAGATCGCCCAGGCCCAGGCACAGCTCACCGCGCTGCGCGCGCAGGCGGCGGAAGCCACCGCTTACTACCGCCGGGTGCAACCGCTGGCCCGTCAGCGGTTGGTGGCTGCCGCTGATCTGGACCGGGCCCGCGCGGCCGCCGGCAACGCCGTGGCCAGCGTGCGCGCTGCCGAACAGGCGTGGCTGCAGCTGCAGCGCGGCAACCGTCGTGAGGACATCGCCCAGGGCCAGGCCGCCTCCAGGGCGACGCTGGCACAGGAGGTCGTCCAGGCCGTCAACCTGCAGAAACTGCAGCTGCGCGCGCCGCGCGATGGCGTGGTCGATGCGTTGCCCTACAGGCAAGGCGACCAGGCACCGATCGGTGCACCGTTGGTGGTGATGCTGGTGGGCGAACGGCCGTATGCGCGCGTGTACCTGCCGCAGCCGTTGCGCCTGCAGGTGAAGGTCGGGCAGGCCGCGCTGGTGCAGCTGGACGGCGCCAACACCGTATTGAAGGGGCATGTGCGGTCGATCCGCAGCGAACCTTCCTTTACCCCCTATTACGCGTTGACTGGTGATGACGTCTCGCGCCTGAGCTACCTGGCCGAGATCGAGATCGACGACAGTGCCGACATGCAGGCGCTGCCCGCCGGGCTGCCGGTGCAGGTGCGTTTCTGAATCCGGTCGATGACATCGCTGTGCGTGCGCGGGGCCTGAGTCGCCGATTCGGCGACCTGCTGGCGGTGGACAACGTTGATCTGCAGGTGCCGCGTGGGCAGGTATACGGCTTCCTCGGCCCGAACGGCTCGGGCAAATCGACCACCATCCGCATGCTGTGCGGGCTGCTTGAGCCGAGCGCGGGCGAGATCGACGTGCTGGGGCTGGCGATCCCGGCGCAGGCCGAAGCGTTGCGCCGTCGCATCGGCTACATGACCCAGCGTTTCTCGTTGTACGAAGACCTGTCGGTGCGGGAGAACCTGGAATTTCTTGCCGCCATCCAGGATCTGCCACGCGCGCAGGCGCGGCAACGGATCGATGCGCTGCTGCAGCAATACCGCCTGCAGGACCGCCAGGTGCAGTTGGCCGGCACCCTCAGCGGGGGGCAGAAGCAGCGGCTGGCGCTGGCCGGTGCGGTAATCCATGCGCCGGAACTGCTGTTCCTGGATGAGCCGACCAGTGCGGTCGATCCCGAGTCGCGCCGCGATTTCTGGGAAGCGCTGTTCGAACTCGCCGATGCCGGCACCACGGTGCTGGTGTCCACCCACTACATGGACGAGGCCGAACGCTGCCACCGCCTGGCGATCCTCGATCGGGGTGCCCTGGTAGCCGATGGCACGCCGGCCGAACTGTGCGGGCAGCTGCAGGGCCGCACCCTGGCCGTCACCACCGCGCAACCCCGGCAGGCCAGCCGCGCGCTGGCGGCGTTGCCGGGCGTGCTCAGCGTGGCGCAGATCGGCACCGAGCTGCGTGTGCTGTGCAGCGAGGGTGCGGTCGATACCGCCGTGCTGGCGCAGGCCCTTGCCGCCGCCGATCCGCAGGCCAGGATCGAGCCGGTGGCGCCCAACCTGGAAGACGTCTTCGTTTCCGCTACCCGTGGCCGTGGCCGGGAGCCGGCGGCATGAGCCTGCGACGGCTGTGGGCGATCATGCTCAAGGAGCTGCGCCAGCTGCGCCGCGACCGGATCACCCTGGCGATGATCATCGGCATCCCGGTGATGCAGCTGCTGCTGTTCGGCTATGCGATCAACCTCAACCTGCGGCACCTGGATGCCGGCATCGCCGACCAGGCCAACAGTGCGGCGTCGCGCGCGCTGGTGCAGGACATGGTCGCCACCGGTGTGATCGCCCCGCGCGCACAGGCCTATACGCCCGACCAGCTGATGGAGGCGTTGCGACGGGGCAGGATCAGCGTGGGCATCGTGATTCCCGCCGATTTCGAACGACGCCGCTACGAAGGCCGCGAAGCGGTGCAGGTACTGGTCGATGGCAGCGACACGGTGGTGCAGAGTGCGGCGATCCAGTTGGCGCAGGTGCCGCTGGACACGCGCCCGACCAGCAACACGCGGCCGCTGCGCGAAGGCAGCATCGCCAGCGGGCCGGTAAGCGTCATCAGCTTCTACAACCCGCAACGACGGTCTGCGGTGAACATCGTGCCCGGCCTGATCGGGGTGATCCTGACCATGACCCTGGTGATGTTCACTGCGGTGGCGGTGGTGCGCGAGCGCGAACGCGGCAACATGGAGCTGCTGATCGCCACGCCGGTATCGCGCAGCGAACTGATGGTCGGCAAGGTATTGCCATACGCAGCGATCGGTCTGCTGCAGACCACCCTGGTGCTGCTGCTGGGCACGTGGTTGTTCGAGGTCCCGATCCGCGGCAGCCTGCTGGATGTCTATCTTGCCGCCGTGCTGCTGGTGCTGGCCAACCTGGCGCTGGGCCTGTTGATTTCAACCCGGGCGCGTTCGCAGTTCCAGGCCATGCAGATGACCCTGTTCCTGTTCCTGCCCTCCATCCTGCTGTCGGGCTTCATGTTCCCGTTCGCCGGCATGCCCCGGCCGGTGCAGTGGCTGGCTGAAGTATTGCCGCTGACCCATTTCCTGCGCCTGGTACGCGGCATCATGCTGCGCGGGGCTTCGCTGTGGGAGCTGTGGCCGGACGCGCTGGCGCTGCTGGTGTTCATCGTGGCGATGATGACCCTGGCCATCCTGCGCTTCCGCAAACGCCTGGATTGAAGCATGCCGACCAACGGTCGGCATCCACCCCGGTAGGTGCCGACCGCTGGCCGGCATCAATTTCGGTAGGTGCCGACCGCTGGCCGGCATCAATTGCGGTGGGTGCCGACCGTTGGTCGGCACACCTTATTCCGTCACGACGCGCCCGCGCAGCGAGTTGGTCAACGCTTCGGTGATCACCACGTCCACGAACTGGCCGATCAGGCGCGGGTGCGCCGGGAAGTTGACCGAACGCATGTTCTCGGTCTTGCCGGTCAGTTCGTTCGGGTTCTTGCGCGAAGGGCCTTCCACCAGCACGGTCTGTACGCTGCCGACCATCTTTTCGGAGATCTGCGCGGCATGCGCGTTGATCCGTTCCTGCAGCCGCGACAGGCGCGCATGCTTTTCCGCGTCGCTGATCGTGTCTTCCAGGTCTGCAGCCGGCGTGCCCGGGCGACGCGAATAGATGAAGGAGAAGCTGTGGTCGAAGCCGATGTCCTCGATCAGCTTCATGGTCTTCTCGAAATCAGCATCCGTCTCGCCGGGAAAACCGACGATGAAGTCCGAACTGATCGAGATGTCGGGGCGCACCGCACGCAGCTTGCGGATCTTCGACTTGAATTCCAGTGCGGTGTAACCGCGCTTCATCGCTGACAGCACGCGGTCGCTGCCTGCCTGCACCGGCAGGTGCAGGAAGTTGGCCAACTGCGGTACATCGCGGAACGCGTCGACCAGCGAATCGCTGAACTCCAGCGGGTGCGATGTGGTGAAGCGGATGCGGCCGATGCCGTCGATCTCGGCGATGGTGCGGATCAGCAGGCCCAGGTCGGCGAGCTCGCCGTCACCATAGGGACCACGGTAGGCGTTGACGTTCTGGCCGAGCAGGTTGATCTCGCGCACGCCCTGTGCCGCAAGCTGTGCCACTTCCACCACCACGTCCTCGAACGGGCGGCTGACTTCGGTACCACGCGTGTAGGGCACCACGCAGAACGAACAGTACTTGGAGCAGCCTTCCATGATCGATACGAATGCCGACGCGCCATCAGCACGCGGTTCGGGCATGCGATCGAACTTCTCGATTTCCGGGAAGCTGATGTCCACCTGCGGGCGCTGCTGCTCGCGACGGGCGCGGATCAGCTCCGGCAGGCGATGCAGTGTCTGTGGGCCGAACACCAGGTCGACGAATGGCGCGCGCTTGATGATCGCCTCGCCTTCCTGCGACGCCACGCAACCGCCGACGCCGATGATGACCTCGCGGCCCTGGTTCTTCAGGCTCTTCCAGATGCCCAGCTGACTGAACACCTTCTCCTGCGCCTTTTCGCGGATCGAGCAGGTATTGACCAGGATGACGTCTGCGTCCTCCGGGCGATCGGTCAGTTCCAGGCCATCGCTGGCGGCGAGCACGTCGGCCATCTTGGCCGAGTCGTACTCGTTCATCTGGCAACCGTGGGTCTTGATGTACAGCTTGCCCTTCACCTGGTCAGGCTTGCGCGGACCAGAGGGCAGGGCAACGAGCGGGGTGCCGCCCTGGGTGGTGGGCGGAAAGACGTCTGGCGTCCCGTTCATGGCGCTTAATCCATTCGGGTGGCGGGAAAGGGGGCGATTCTACCCGCATCCCAGGGCATGCGCCCGGCGCAACGGCAGCGGCGCCACGCTGCGCGCTCGCGGGGCATGGCCCCGCGCTGCCTGCATCCCGTGCCGTTCGGCAGCGCCGGGCCGGGTGCCTTACGCCGCGACCAGCTCCGCATCGATCTGCCGCGAGCGGTCGAACGCGGTCAGAGCACTCATCCGTGCGATGTAGGCGGCCGTCGCCGGTGCCGGCTGCACCAGGCCGAACGCACTGGTCCAAGCCAATGCATTGCCCCACAGCACGTCGGCGGCACTCATCACCTCGCCCAGCAGGTACGGTCCCTGCGCCAGCTGCGCTTCGATCACCTGCAGCACCGTATCGGCATCGTTATAGGGCGACATCGCATGCGGCGGCGGATCGCGGCGCATCGCCTTGTCGATCATCGCCGGCTCGAAACAGGCGCCATAGAAGGCCATCCAGCGCAGGTAAGGGCCGCGCAGGGCGTCGCCGATCGGCGGTGCCAGCCCGGCTTCCGGGTACAGGTCGGCCAGGTACAGATAGATCGCCACCTGCTCGGTCACCAGGGCGCCGTTGTGGACGATTGCCGGCACCTTGCCCATCGGGTTGATAGCCAGATAGGCCGGGGCCAGGTTGGCACCGGCCTTCAGGTCCAGCACCTGCATGCGGTAGTCGGCGCCCAGCGCTTCGAGCAGGGCGACAGCGCCGCTCGAGCGTGAACGGGCGGCGTGGTAGAGGGTGATCTGGCGTGACGTCATGGCATTGCTCCCTGCAGGTGGTGGTGAAGTGGGGCCCATGCTGGGGCACAATTGCGGACGACTTCTGTCCGCGATCCGTCATGCGCCATACCGCCCATCGCCTGCTTCGCCTGATTTCCCTGCTGCAGGCCCGCCGTCACTGGTCCGGCGCCGAGCTGGCCGAGCGCATGGGCGTGGACCGGCGCAGCATCCGTCGCGATGTCGAGCGCCTGCGTGAGCTGGGGTATCCGGTACAGGCCTCGGCCGGTGTAGGTGGCGGCTACCGGCTGGGCGCCGGTGCGCCGGTGCTGCCGATGCTGCTGGATGAGGAGGAGGCCACCACACTGGCGATTGCCCTGCGCGCGGCGTCGGCCACGGTGTCCGGCATCGACGACACCGCACGCGGCCTGCTGTCCAAGCTCGACCCGCTGGTGCCGGCGCGTCGCCGCCAGCAGGCCGGCGAAGTACATGCCGCGACCGCAACCCTGTCCGACCTGCCGTCCACCGACGCGCGCCTGCTCGGGCGACTGGCCCAGCATTGCCGGCAGGCCGCGCGGCTGGCCTTCGAATACCGCAGCGCGCAGGACGCGGTGACGCAACGCGAAGTCGAGGCCCAGCACCTGGTCAACTACGGACGGCGCTGGTATCTGCTGGCCTGGGACCTGGGGCGGCAGGACTGGCGCACGCTGCGCGTGGACCGGATGGGCGCAGTGCGTCCGCTGCCAGAGCCCGGCCTGCATCGGCGCACTCCGGCGCCACCGGATGTGATGGTGCGGCAGGCGGTCAGCCAGGCGCCGTTCGCGCTGCAGGCCGTCCTGCGCCTGGCCGGCAGCGAAGCGGAGCTGACCGGGTGCATTCCGCCCTGGTGCGGTGTGCTGGAGGCCGACGGGCCAGAACATTGCCTGTTGCGGATGGGCGCGGAGAGCCGCGGCATGATTCTGGCGCAGATCCTCAGCCTGGATCGCCTGCCGGTGGCGGTGTGGACCACGCCGGCCGAGCTGCGCGAGGAGCTGGCCCAGCGCCTGGCCGGGCTTGGCCAGGTCCTGGCCGTGCCCGCCGTCACGGTCTGAGCCGGCGCCCTTGGCAAGCCGCAGCGAAGCTGGGACACTCGCGGCCATGAAGGGGAGACTGGGGATAACGGCGATCATCATCGCTGCGCTGACCGCTGCGCCGGCCAGCGCCGGTACCCTGTACAAGTGCCTCGGCGCCGACGGTGTCACCAGCTATGTCAGCAAGCGGGTGGCCGGTGCCCAATGCAGCACCATCAGCTACACCCGCAGCGCGGGCAGGGCAGCACGCGCTCCCGTTGCCACGCCGGCGCCGGCGCCGCTACCAGCACCTGCGGCACCTGCTGCAGTGGTGGCCAGCGCTGAGCGTAATCCGGTCGCGGTCGCCGCCGCTGCGGCCAGTCCCGCTGTCGCAGCGACCCCGGCACCCGCAACGACCTCTACGCCGGCCAGTCCACGCGGCGGCAGGATGGTCAGCGGACAGGTCTATTCGTACATGCAGGACGGGGTGCGCCACTACACCAGCGCACGCCCGACCCAGGTCGCCAACCTCGGCCCGGTGCGGACCATCCGCTACAGTTTCATGGAGCGCTGCTACGCCTGTGGGGTCAATCCGCGCGTCGATTTCGGCAGCGTGCGCCTGAACACCACGGCCTTCCAGAGCGAGATCACCTCGGCCGCACGCGAATTCGGGGTGGAAGAGGCCGTGGTACGCGCGATCATCCATGCCGAGTCGGCCTACAACCCGACCGCACTCAGCCGTGCCGGCGCCCAAGGCCTGATGCAGCTGATGCCGCCCACCGCCGCGCGCTTCGGCGTCAGCGATTCCTACGACGCGGGGCAGAACATCCGTGGCGGGGTGCAGTATCTGGCCTGGCTGTTGAAGCGTTTCAATGGAGACCTGACCCTGGCCGCTGCCGGCTACAACGCGGGCGAGGGCGCGGTCGATCGCCATCGCGGCGTGCCGCCCTACAGCGAGACCCAGTATTACGTGCGCCGGGTCGGCCAGTTGGCCGAGCGCTATCGCACGGCCCTGACCAAGCAGTAGGTGCCGATCGTTTGTCGGCACACCTTTGAACAGGTAGGTGCCGACTGTCAGTCGGCACGGATCTGAAAGAGTTGCTGCAATGCGTTGTGTGGCGCGCGACGGTTCCGCTACACTCGACCGAGATTCAATGCGGCTCTGGCCCCCACCGGAACCGCTGGCAGCCTTAAAGCTACCTAATCAATATCGGAGTGCCGGATGGCCAACGATGGGGTACACGATCCAGTCAACACCGGACGTCGGCGTTTTCTTACTGCCACCACAGCCGTGGTGGGCGCCGTCGGCGTCGGATTCACCGCAGTTCCTTTCATCAAATCCTGGAACCCCAGTGCCCGCGCCAAGCTTGCCGGCGCACCGGTGGTGGCCGATATCAGCGCCCTGCAGGAAGGCCAACGCCTGATCGTGGAATGGCGTGGCCAGCCGATCTGGATCGTCAAGCGGTCCAAGGCGATCCTTGACGCGCTGCATGGGCTGGATGGCCGCTTGAAGGACCCCGAGTCCGGCGAGAAGGACCAGCAGCCGGAGTACGTGCTCAAGCAGAACCCGGAGCTGCGCTCGATCAAGCCCGAGATCTCGGTGCTGGTGGGTCTCTGCACGCACTTGGGCTGTTCGCCGGAAATGGTCGGTGAAATCCGCCCCGAGCCCTACGATCCGCAGTGGAAGGGCGGCTATTTCTGCCCCTGCCACAAGTCGCGCTTCGACATGTCCGGCCGCGTCTTCAAGGACGTGCCCGCACCCATCAACCTGAAGGTGCCCGCGCACCACTACCAGGACGACAACACCATCATCATCGGTGTCGATCCGCAGGGGGCTGCCTGATGTTCAACATCCTCAGCCGTACCGCCACCGGCGTGGCCGACTGGGTCAATGCCCGCGCGCCGGGGTTGATGCCGATCTATCGCAAGCACGTCAGCGAGTACTACGCGCCGAAGAACTTCAACATCTGGTACTACTTCGGCTCGCTGGCGCTGCTGGTGCTGGTCAACCAGATCGTCACCGGCATCTTTCTGACCATGCACTACAAGACGAATGCCGCTGAAGCATTCGCCTCCATCGAATACATCATGCGTGACGTGGAGTGGGGCTGGCTGATCCGCTACATGCACTCCACCGGTGCCTCGCTGTTCTTCATCGTGGTCTACCTGCACATGTTCCGCGGGCTGCTGTATGGCAGCTACCAGAAGCCACGTGAACTGGTGTGGATCCTGGGCATGCTGATCTACCTGGTGTTGATGGCCGAAGCCTTCATGGGCTACGTGCTGCCGTGGGGCCAGATGTCGTTCTGGGGCGCCAAGGTGATCATCTCGCTGTTCGGCGCCATTCCGGTGATCGGCAACGGCCTGACCGAATGGATCATGGGCGATTACCTGCCCAGCGACGCCACGCTCAACCGGTTCTTCGCACTGCACGTGATCGCGCTGCCGCTGGTCCTGCTGCTGCTGGTGGTGCTGCACCTGGGCGCGCTGCATGAAGTGGGATCGAACAATCCCGATGGCGTGGAGATCAAGAAGGGCCCGAAGGGCAACCGCTGGTCACCGAACGCGCCGACCGACGGCATCCCGTTCCATCCCTACTACACACTCAAGGACGGCGTCGGTGCGGGCTTCCTGCTGATCATCGCGGCCTTCATCATCTTCTTCGCACCGGCCTTCGGTGGCCTGTTCCTGGAACACGACAACTTCACCGAAGCCAATCGCCTGGTCACCCCCGAGCACATCAAGCCGGTCTGGTACTACACGCCGTACTACGCGATGTTGCGCGTGGTGCCGAACAAACTGGGTGGCGTGATCGTGATGTTCTCGGCCATCGCCATCCTGTTCCTGGTGCCCTGGCTGGACCGGGCCAAGGTCAAGTCCTACCGCTACCGCGGCGCGCTCTCGCGGGTGCTGCTGGGGGTGTTTGCAGTGTGTTTCGTCTGGCTCGGCGTGATCGGCTCCGGCCCGGGCACCGATGCACACGAGACCTATGTCGGGCGGGTGCTGACCTTCCTGTACTTCGCCTTCTTCATCACCATGCCGATATGGACAAGGCTGGACAAGACCAAGCCGGTACCGGAAAGGGTGACCACGCATGACTGAGCGCTGGATGGTCCGGCTGGCCCTGGCGGCCGCCCTGATGCTGGGCAGTACCCTGGCCATGGCCGCCGAGGGCGGCACCAAGCTCCTGCAGGCCGGTAACGACCTGGGTGACCGGGCGTCGCTGCAGCGCGGCGCCCAGTTGTACATGAACTACTGCAGTGGCTGTCATGCACTGAAGTACCTGCGCTATTCGCGGATGGGCGAGGACCTGGGGCTGAGCGAGGAAGAGGTGATGAACAACCTCAACTTCACCGGCTCGGCGATCGGCGATCCGGTGCCGGTGGCGATGCCCAAGGAGCAGGCCGAAAAGTGGTTCGGCAAGATGCCGCCGGACCTGAGCCTGATTTCCCGGGTGCGCGGCAGCGACTGGATCTACACCTACCTGAAGTCGTTCTACCTGGACAGCAGCCGCCCGCTGGGCTGGAACAATGCGCTGTTCGCCAACGCATCCATGCCCAATCCGTTGTGGGAGATGCAGGGCCTGCAGCATGCGGTACATGGCAAGGCCGAAGCAGCGGGCATGGACCCGCCGGTGACGGGCCTGCGCATCGAAAGCC
Source organism: Stenotrophomonas sp. DR822 (assembly GCF_019793815.1). Classification (NCBI taxonomy): domain Bacteria; kingdom Pseudomonadati; phylum Pseudomonadota; class Gammaproteobacteria; order Lysobacterales; family Lysobacteraceae; genus Stenotrophomonas; species Stenotrophomonas sp. DR822. The sequence goes on along the minus strand of NZ_CP081826.1, from coordinate 1,166,740 downwards.
CGGGTTCGGTCGATGCGGCGCAGTACGACCAGGCCGTGCGCGACATCACCAACTTCCTTGAATACGCCGGCGAGCCGGCCGCGCTGAAGCGGCAGCAGCTCGGTGTCTGGGTGATCCTGTTCCTGGCCCTGCTGACCTTCCTGGTGTACCTGTTGAAGAAGGAATACTGGAAGGACGTGCACTGATCCAGGGCCGGCCATCGCAACGGGCCTATTGGCTTTTGTGATGGTCGGTTGCACACTCGGGGAGGAGTCGACCGTCAGCACGGTGCTGGCGGCGCCGATACGGCAGGCGGTCTCCTGTCGTAGGAGAGCCTTTGATGGCGGCGAGCGTACGCATGCGCAATACACTGACGCTGTTTTCCTCGAACGACGATGTACTGTGCCACCGTGTGCGCCTGGTGCTGGCGGCCAAGGGCGTGAGTTTCGACTTCGTACCGGTGGATCCACAGAACCCGCCGGAAGATCTGATCGATCTCAATCCGTACCACTCGGTGCCGACCCTGGTCGAGCGCGAGCTGGTGCTGTATGCCGCGTCGGTGGTCAGCGAGTATCTGGACGAGCGCTATCCGCATCCGCCGCTGATGCCGGTCGACCCGCTGTCGCGCGCGCGCATCCGCCTGGCCATGCTGCGTATCGAGCACGACTGGGTGCCGCAGGTGCAGGCCATCCAGCTGGGCAACAAGACCCAGGCCGAGGCAGGGCGCAAGCGGCTGAAGGAACTTTTGACGGCCTCGCTGCCGTTGTTCAAGGCCAGCAAGTTCTTCCTCAACCCGGAAATGAGCCTGGCCGACTGCGCGATGGCCCCGATCATCTGGCGCCTGCAGTCGCTGGATGTACCGCTGCCGAAGGACGGCAAGGCGATCGAGGACTACGGCAACCGGATCTTCCGCCACCCCGGTTTCGTCCGCAGCCTGACCGATCAGGAAAAGAAACTGCGCGATCTGCCGGGCTGATCCGCCATCCGCTTTCCCGTCTGCACGCCGACCGGCGTGCAGACGATCCGCCCCGGCCGGGGCGTCGGGCGCTACACTTCACGCATGACCGAAGACTTCTTCCACATGACCAGCCACCGACCGTACCTGTTGCGGGCCCTGGTGGAATGGATCAATGACAACCAGCTGACGCCGCACATCCTGGTCGACGCCGGCGTTCCCGGCGTGCAGGTTCCGCCTTCAGCCATCAAGGATGGCCGGGTGGTGCTCAACATCGCCGAACGCGCCGTGGTACGGCTGGTGATCGACAACGAGTCGGTGAGCTTCTCGGCGCGCTTCTCCGGCACCAGCTATCCGGTGCAGGTGCCGATCAGCGCCGTACTGGCGGTATATGCCCGCGAAACCGGGCAGGGCATGGCACTGCCGGATGACATTCCCGGTGGCGAGCCGGCGCCGGCCAGTGATGAGCTGCTGCACGACGATGAGCAGACGCCGCCGGACGACACGCCGCCCGCTGGTCCGCCGCCGAAAGGCCGTCCGACGCTGCGCGTGGTCAAGTAATGGTGGGGCCGACCGTTGGTCGGCACACCTTCAGCCCCTACACATCCTCGGCCTCTTCGTTGTCCGCACGGATCTGGCTGATCCGTGCCGCGCCCGGGCCGGTAAAGGAAACCAGCTGGTCGCCGCGCAGCACCATGCGGCCGACATGGCGATCGATGCCGTCGTACGAATACTCGAACTTGAAGGTGCGTTCGAAGCCGAGGCGTCCGTCTTCCCCGCGCGACAGGCGCAGGCCCGTGGCGTGCACCGCCTGGTCCAGCCACTGCACATCGGCGGCACGGCAGGCGTTGCGGCCCAGCTCGATCGCACGTTCGGCGGCCGAACGCGCTGCGTTCCAGAAGAAGTAGACGATACCGCCGGCAATCAGCAGCAACAGCAGGGTGGGCATAGCGTCAGCCGTCAGGTGTCGATCCGCCAAAGATGGCGACGAATGGCGACCGGATCAAGCGGCATGTGCTCAGCGAACGCTGCCAGGCTCCACCGACTGCTGCGGCGGCACCGGTGACGGTGCAGCGGGAATCACTGTTGGAAGCGGTGCAAGCTGCGGCGCAGTGGCATTCAACTGCAGCAACGCGGCCCAATCCTGCCGGTTGAAGCTGCATTCGTCCTCACGGCCCGGTGTGCAGGTCGGGTCGATGCCGGTGGTGTCGCGCTCGCGCGGCGGCGGCAGCTTGATCGTGCCGGTGCGATCCAGTTGTAGCAGGCGCATCGCCACGGTATTCATGACATTGCCGCCCACCAGGTAGAGCGTCTGGTCGCCACCGAGGTTGGCCGCCACCACCACTTCGCAATGCGACTTCCAGTGGCCGACCGAGCCGTTGCCGAGGGCCTGCACCAATCCGCTGTAACTGAGCGTGCTGCTGCGGTCGCGCAGGAAGCACAGCAGATCGCCCGGCGCAGGCTTGGCGGTGGCCGGGTCCACCAGGCGGTAGGGCACGCCGGAAGGGCCTGCCTGGTAGGCGGCGCGGATATAGTCGATATGGCGTGGGGAAGTATTGAAGCCGGGTACGCCGGCACGCACCATCACCCAGGAAATGAAGGCCGCCGACCACGGATTGTCGATCAGGAAGGCGCGGCAGTCGCTGTCGGTGTAACGCGTGCCCAGCGGCGCCAGGCAGCTGCTGGCGCCGGGCTGGCTGCCCAGTGCGTTGAGCGTGCCGCTTTCGCGCCAGTAGCTGGTGACCCGTTGCCAGGCGATCAGGCCGTTGTCGGCCAGATGATCGCCTTCGGCCTCGGTGACACTGAGGCTGGCGGCGCGGCCGTCACGGTCGATGAAGGGGCGATACCAGAGCCGATGCTCGTTGCAGGCGGTGTTGCGGATGGCGACCGCCAATGGGCTCAGGCCGAAACGCGGTGGGACATCGCAGGCTTCGACAGCGGCGGCCGAGAAAGGCGTCGCCGCCAGCAGCAGGCAGGCAGGCAAGAGCATCCGGCGCATGCGCGGCTCCTGTGGGGGATGGCCGCAGCGTCGCAGCGCCGTTGTGAACGCCGGGTGTGAGAGCGGTGGTGCCGGCCGCTGGCCGGCAACATCACGATCCGCCAATCCACCCTCAACCCGGTGGCGGACCCAGTTTCAACGACAGGTCGATTGCCTGCACGTGCTTGGTCAAGCCGCCGATGGAAATGCAGTCCACGCCATCTTCGGCGATCGAGCGCAGGCCACCGAGGCCGACGCTGCCGGACACCTCCAGTGGAATGCGGCCTTCGGTGATGCGCACCGCTTCGCGCCGCAGTTCCGGGCTGAAGTCGTCCAGCAGGATGCGTTCACAGCCAGCTTCCAGCGCTTGCCGCAGCTGTTCCAGGTCCTCGACCTCGACCACCAGCGGCAGCTGTGGCCATTGCTGGCGGGCGGCCGAGACAGCGGCAGCCAGTGAACCGGCCGCGCGGATGTGGTTCTCCTTCAGCATCACCGTGTCGTACAGGCCGAAGCGGTGGTTGTCGCCACCACCGCACCGCACCGCGTATTTCTGGGCCAGGCGCAGGCCGGGCAGGGTCTTGCGGGTATCAAGGATGCGTGTGCCCGTGCCTGCCACCGCAGCCACATAGCGGGCCGTGGTGGTGGCGGTGCCGGACAGGGTCTGCAGGAAATTCAGCGAGGTGCGTTCGGCGCTGACCAGGCTGCGGCTGCGCCCATGCAGCAGGGCCAGCACGGTGCCGGCGCTGACGCTGTCGCCTTCGGCCACCCGCCACTCGATCTGCACGTCCGCATCGAGTGCGCGATGGGTGGCGTCGAACCACGGGCGGCCCGCGATCACCGCATCCTGCTTGCACAGCAGGTAGGCGCTGTCGGGCTGGTCGGGCAGCAGGGCGGCGGTGACGTCACCGCTGCCCAGGTCCTCGGCCAACGCGCGGGCGACATCGGCCGCGACGACGGCTGGATCCGGCGTCGGCAGCGCGCTCATGCGGCCGGGAAGTCGGCGATCTGTGCGGTCGGGATGGCTTCTTCGGCCAGCAGCACCGGGATGCCGTCGTCGACGCGGAACACCTGCTTGCGGTCGCGGGTGACCAGGGCTTCGCGCAGCGGCTGCGCCAGCGGGTTGCCATCGGCGCGGTTGACGGAACCGGCGGCGATCGCCCGGTTGAGGGCTTCCAGGCCCTTGCCATCCAGCAGGGACAGGGGCTGGCGGGTGTCGGGCGACACCAGCAGGTCGAGCAGCTTGCGATCCATGGTTCTTCGTCTTGCGTGGAAGATGGCTAGAATACGTCTTTAAGGCAGGTGACGGCCAATGACCCCCAACCCGATCGCGCCGCTTGTCGGCATCGTCATGGGTTCCCGCTCCGACTGGGAAACCATGCAGCACGCCGCCCAGAAGCTTGAAGCTCTGGGCGTTCCGTTCGAAGTGAAGGTGGTGTCCGCCCATCGGACGCCGGATGTGTTGTTCAGTTATGCCGAGCAGGCGGCTTCGCGCGGGCTGCGCGCGATCATTGCCGGCGCCGGCGGTGCCGCGCATCTGCCGGGGATGATCGCGGCCAAGACCGCAGTGCCGGTGCTGGGCGTGCCGGTGCAGTCCAAGGCCCTCAACGGCATGGATTCGCTGCTGTCGATCGTGCAGATGCCGGCCGGCATCCCGGTCGCCACCTTCGCCATCGGCAATGCCGGCGCGTCCAATGCCGCACTGTTCGCCGCCGCGATGCTGGCCAGCGACCAGCCGGCCATCGGCCAGGCGCTGGACAGCTTCCGCGCGCGCCAGACCGAAGACGTGATGGCCCACGACGATCCGCGCCAATGAGCCTGACCGTCGGCATCCTCGGCGGCGGTCAGCTCGCCCGCATGATGGTCCTGGCCGGTGCGCCGCTGGGACTGCGCTTCGAACTGTATGATCCGGCGGCCGACGCCTGCAGCGGCCCGCTGGCGCCGCTCACCGTCGGCGCCTTCGATGATCGCCAGGCACTGGCGGATTTCGCTGCCAGGGTCGACGTGATCACCTTTGATTTCGAGAACGTGCCGGCTGACAGCGCGCAATGGCTGGCCGACCGCGTGCCGGTCTATCCGCCGCCGTCGGCGCTGGCCGTGGCCCAGGACCGGTTGAGCGAGAAGACCCTGTTCCAGCAGCTGGGCATCCCGCTGCCGGCCTTCGCCAATATCCGCAGCCGCGACGAGCTGGCTGCCAAGGCCGCCGAATTCGGCCTGCCGTGCATCCTCAAGACCCGCCGCCTGGGCTACGACGGCAAGGGTCAGTTCCGCCTGCGCAGCGAAGCGGACATCGATGCGGCATGGCAGGCCCTGGGCGCGCAGGTCGAGCGCACCGGGCTGATCCTCGAGGGCTTTGTCGCCTTCCAGCGCGAAGTCAGCGTGGTTGCCGTGCGCGGCCGCGATGGCAGCTTCCAGGCTTGGCCGGTCACCGGCAACTGGCATGTCGACGGCGTGCTGTCGGCCAGCGTGGCTCCGGCGGTGCTGTCCGCTGCCGAGCACGAAGCAGCGATCGGCTATGCCCGTCGTGTTGCCGAACACCTGCAGTACGTGGGTGTGTTCGCGCTGGAACTGTTCTGCCGCGACGGTGAACTGCTGGCCAACGAGATGGCGCCGCGCGTGCACAACTCCGGTCACTGGACCATCGAAGGCAGCGAAACCTCCCAGTTCGAGAACCACCTGCGTGCGGTGCTCGGCCTGCCGCTGGGCAGTACCCGCATGCTCGGCCATGCCTGCATGCTGAACTGGCTGGGGGCGATGCCTGACCCGACGCCGGTGCTGCAGCAGGCCAGTGGCCATTGGCACGATTACGGCAAGGAATCGCGTGACGGCCGCAAGGTGGGTCACGCCACCCTGCGCGATGATGATGCCGATGCACTGGCCGATGCGCTGGAGCAGGTAGGCCTGGAGCTCGACCGCCAGGCCCAGGTGGCCCCCGCGGTGCACGCGCTGCGTAACGGTTGACCAAGGTGATGCCGACCGTCGGCCGGCAGGCGCCGCTGAACCCGGTAGTGCCGGCCGCTGGCCGGCGACGCCCACCAGGATGAGCATCCACCACGGCCAGGCGTGATGCCGGTAGCGCCGGGCCATGCCCGGCGGATGCGGATGCCCGTCGGCCTCAGCGCAGCTGGCTCTCGGCGAACTCCCAGTTCACCAGTTGCCAGAATGCCAGCAGATAACGCGCACGATCATTCTGGTAGTCGGTGTAATACGCGTGCTCCCACACATCGCAACACAGCAATGGCGTGCTGTCGCCGGTCAGCGGCGTACCCGCATTGCGGGTGGCCTGCAGGCCGAGCTGCCCGCCGGGGTGCTGCACCAGCCACACCCAGCCGGAGCCGAACAGGCCAAGCGCGGTTCGATTGAACTCCTCGCGCAGGCGCTGGCCGTCGCCGAACTGGCGCTTGACCAGCTCGCCCAGGCGGCCCTGCGGCTCGCCACCGCCGCGCGGGCGCAGGCACTGCCAGTAGAAACCGTGGTTCCAGGCCTGTGCGGCGGCGTCGAACAGCGCGCCCTGGGCGTGGCGGACGATGTCCTCCAGCGTGGCTTCTTCCCATTCGGTGCCGACAATGGCGGCATTGACCGCCTCGATGTAGGCGCGATGGTGGCGACCATGATGCAGTTCCACGGTCTGCGCCGACAGGTGCGGCTGCAGGGACGATGGCAGGTAGGGCAGGGCGGGCAGTTCGAGGGGCATGGACAGGTTCGTGGCCAGGGGGCGGCGGCAGCCGGTACCATCGGCTTACAATGGCGGCTACCGTGGGCAGTCTAGCCGACCATCGCGGTTGGTTCGTCCGGCGAAGCAAGGAGTGAGGTGTGGCGGTAATGCAGCAAATCCAGGCCGAGGTGGATCGTTACCCGCTCGTGCTGTTCATGAAGGGCACCCCGCAATACCCCATGTGCGGCTATTCCAGCCGCGCCGTGCAGGCGCTGATGGCCGCAGGCGCCGTCGCATTGCGCACGGTCAATGTGCTGGAAGAGCCGGAGATCCGCGCCAACCTGCCGCGCTTCTCCAATCTGCCCACCTTCCCGCAGTTGTTCATCAACGGTGAGTTGATCGGCGGCTGCGACATCGTCATGGAACTGTTCGAAGCCGGCGAGCTCAAGCGCATCGTCGAAGAGGCCGCACAGGGATGAGCGCCTGGCCATCGACGTCACCGGCAGACGGGGCGCTCGATGGCCGCCCGTTGCAGGACCGTGTGGTGCTCATTGCCGGTGCGGGCGGCGGGCTCGGCAGCGCTGCCGCTGTTGCAGCCGCTGAGGCGGGGGCGACCGTGGTCCTGCTGGGGCGCAAGCCACGAAGGCTGGACCGGGTCTACGCCCAGGTACAGGCGGTTGGGCCAGAGCCCCTGCTGTACCCGTTGGACCTGGAAGGTGCCGGTCCCGACGATTATGCCGAACTGGCCCAGGCGGTGGCGCAGGAGCTGGGGCGCCTTGATGGCCTGCTGGTCTGTGCAGCGCATTTTCCCGGCCTGACCCCGTTCGAGCTGGCCGACCCGGCCAGCTTCGCCCGCGCCGTGCACGTCACCCTGACCGCTCCGGCCTGGCTGGCCCAGGCTTGCCTGCCGTTGCTGCGCCAGCGTGAAGATGCGGCACTGGTGTTCACCGTCGATGCCCCTGAGCGGGTGGGGCAGGCGTACTGGGGCGGCTACGGTGCCGCCCAGCACGGCCTGCGCGGGCTGATCGGCAGCCTGCATGACGAGCTGGCCCGCAGCCCGGTGCGGGTCAGTGGCCTGTATCCCGGCCCCTTGCGTACCGCCCTGCGTGCGCGGGCCTATTCGATCGACCAGGACCCGGCCGCATGTGGTCCGGAGGCTGCTGCTGCAGCGGCCGTAACCCTCTTGTCCGCCGCTGGGCTGGCATGGCGTGGGCAGGTGCTCGATGCGGGCAATCCGCCATCGGCGGGTGAAGGCGTTCGTAAAGCGGAATGAAGGTTCCGTCACGATAGCGTTGCGATCCGGTGCCGTTTGTCGCACAACCGTCACATTCAAGGCGTAGCGTGTTAATCTAGTGTTAACCGTTGCGGCAGCTGCCGTTCACGGTAGGGAACCCCAGATAAATGTCCAGTCAGCCACCCGCAAGGCTGCTTGGATGCGCTTTTTTCCGCCATCGCCCAACTCGCATCGAGGCTACCGAAAAATGACCCACCCACTCCGGATGTCCAAGCTTACCCTTGGTCTCGTGGCTGCGCTCGCCGCCGCTCCCGCCTTCGCCCAGAGCACCTCTGCCGGTGTCGGCGGCCAGGTCGTGTCCCGCGCCGGCCAGCCCGTCGCCGGTGCTGAAGTCACCATTACCCACACCGAGTCGGGCACCGTTTCGCGTGCCACCACCGATGCGGCGGGTCGTTACAACGCGCGCGGCCTGCGCGTGGGTGGTCCGTACTCGATCACCATCACCAAGCCGGGTGAAGGCACCAAGACCGAAGATGGCGTCTACCTGGGCGTGAACCAGACCGGCACCATCAACGCCACCCTGGCCGGTGACCTCGCCGCGACCAACCTGGACACCGTGCAGGTCACCGCTGTCGGCGGCGGCTCGGAAGTGTTCAGCGCCACCAAGATGGGTTCGGGCACCAACATCAGCCAGCAGCAGATCGAAGTTGCGCCGTCCATCGGCGGCAACATCCAGGATCTGATGCGTCTGGATCCGCGCGTGACCTTCATCGATCGCGCTTCGGGCTCGATCTCGGCCGGCGGCCAGAACCCGCGCTTCAACTCGATCAGCATCGACGGCGTCTCGGCCAGCGATACCTTCGGCCTGGAAGGCAACAACATGCCGACCCGCCGCCAGCCGGTCGCCATGGAAGCCATCGAAGCACTGGACATCAACCTGTCCAACTACGACGTCAGCATCGCTGCTGCCGCCGGCGCCACCGTCAACGCGGTGACCAAGTCGGGTACCAATGAATTCCACGGTTCGGTGTACGGCACCTACCGTGACGGTGACTGGTTCGGCGACAACCCGGAAGGCCAGCCGTTCAATGGCTTCACCAAGGAAAAGACCTACGGCATGACCGTCGGTGGTCCGATCGTCAAGGACAAGCTGTTCTTCTTCGCCAACTACGAAAAGTTCGAGCAGTCCGCTCCCGGTGCCGACCTGGCAACCACCCCGCTGGGCAAGGCCAATGGCCAGTTCAACCTGGCTGACGTGACCCGTGCGCAGCAGATCGCGCAGGGCTACGGCATCGACGCCGGTGGCATCGAAAGCAACGGCGACACCTCGATGGAAGAGTACGCGCTGAAGCTGGACTGGAACATCAGCGACAACCACCGCGCCAACATCCGCTACAGCAAGATTGACCAGAGCAAGCTGCGCATCAACGGCATGACCACGAGCTCGGCGTCGCTGAACTCGTACTGGTACCAGCACAACAAGACCAACGAGAGCTACGTCGCCCAGCTGTTCAGCGACTGGACCGACACCTTCTCCACCGAGTTCAAGGCGTCGTACCGCGAGTTCTCGGCGATCCGCGCGGTCAATACCAACGCTCCGAGCGTGCGCATCTATTTCGATGGCACCACGGCTGCGCCGTCGGGTGACTCGCTGTACCTCGGTACCGAAGTCAACTCGCAGGACAACATCCTGACCACCAAGGCGTGGAACTACTACGGTGCGGGTACCCTGACCCTGGGTAACCATGACGTCAAGTTCGGTGCGTCGTACGACACCAACGACATCTACAACTACTACGGCGCCAACTCGTGGGGCGCCTACACCTTCTACGGTCTGGACAATTTTGCTGCCGGCCGCTGGAGCACCTACGATTACGCTCCGGAGCGTACCCCGGGTTCGATCGCAGCTGATTACAAGTACAGCAACCTGGCCCTGTTCGTGCAGGATACCTGGTACGTCAACAGCAACCTGACCCTGACCCTGGGTCTGCGCGCTGACCGTCCGGACACCAGCCCGAACCCGACCTACAACGCTGCTGCGTCGAGCTTCTTCGGCTACAACAACAGCAAGGTCTTCGAAAGCAAGTTCCTGGTGCAGCCGCGCTTCGGCTTCAACTACACCTTCGACACCGAGCGCCCGACCCAGCTGCGCGGTGGCGTCGGCCTGTTCCAGGGCGATTCCCCGCAGGTGTGGCTGAGCAACAGCTACTCGGCGACCGGCTTCAACACCACCGTCTACAGCCTGCGCTCCAACGCCTACAACGCTGGTCTGAAGTTCAACGGCGACAAGGACAGCCAGCCGGTGCCGACCGGCCCGGGCTCGACCCAGCAGAACGTCAACTTCGTCGGCAACGACTTCAAGCTGCCGTCGATCTACAAGGCCAACCTGGCCTTCGACCATGAAACCCCGTGGTACGGCATCGTGGCTTCGGCCGAACTGCTGGTCACCAAGGTCAAGGACGGCCTGTTCTACCAGAACCTGAACCTGGGCCCGGTGCAGTACCAGGGGCCGGATGGTCGTGACATGTACTACGCGCAGAACAAGGTCGGTGCGTGGGCCAACGGCGACGCGCGCGTGCAGCGCAATACTGCGTACAACAACGTCTACCTGATCAACAACACCGACAAGGGCCGTACCTCGCAGTTCACCGCGTCGCTGTCCAAGCCGTGGAGCGACACCAGCGACTGGTCCTGGAACATCGGCTACACCTACACCGATGCCACCGAAGTCGGCTCGCTGACCAGCTCCACCGCCAGTTCGGGCTGGAACTACCAGTACGCCTTCGACGCCAACAGCCCGGTCGAGAACACCTCGCGCTACCAGATCCGCGATCGCCTGTCGGGCTCGCTGAACTGGAAGCACAAGTTCTTCGGTGACTACGAGACCAAGATCGGCCTGGTGTACGAAGGCCGCAGCGGCCGTCCGTACAGCTACGTCTACGCCAACGACGCCAATGGCGATGGCCGTTCGGCCAACGACCTGTTCTACGTGCCGAAGGGCCCGGGCGACGTGTTGTTCGGTAACCTGGCTGCCAATGGCCAGTTCACTGCCAACGCGCAGATGGAGAAGGATTTCTTCACCTGGCTGGCCGCCAATCCGGACCTGGCCAAGTACGCCGGCAGCGCAGCCCCGGCCAACGGCTTCCGTAGTGGCTGGATCAATACCTTCGATATCCGCATCAGCCAGCAGCTGCCGGGCTTCATGAAGGGCCACAAGTCGGAGATCTGGCTGGACGTGCAGAACGTCGGCAACATGCTGAACAAGAAGTGGGGCAACATCTACGACTACGGCTTCTTCGCCGACAGCCGCGTTGCCACCCTGCAGGGCATGTACCAGGGCAAGTACGTGTACAACTACCGTGGTGCGGACACGCCGACCGTTGCCAACGCCGACGCCGATGGCTTCGACGTGGGTGTGTCGCAGTGGTCGCTGCAGCTGGGCTTCCGCTACCAGTTCTGATGAACTGACGTAGTTGCTGTATACGGAAACGGCCGGGGAAACCCGGCCGTTTTCCGTTCAGGCGAAAGTCCTTGCGGGAGGTTGTGCATCGGCGTAGCATCCAGACACGTGCGCGGCGCAGATGCCGCCGAAGCGGTCCCGGAGCGGCGAACGCGGGACGCACCTATCCAACGGTCGGGCTTCCCGGCCGTTTTGCTTTTTAAGGGGGCGGCAGTACAGTCGGACACCTTAAAGGAAGCAGAAAAGTGGATATGACAACGAATGAAAAGGCAGCGCGGACGCTGCCGGTGCAGGACGCGCGGATCTACCCGCGTGGTGGCCTGGATGTGCTGTCGCGGGCCGAGGTTGCGCGCCTGCGCGACGCCTCCAGTGGTGGCATGCACGAGCTGCTGCGCCGCTGCGCGCTGGCCGTGCTGACCAGTGGCAGTGCCTCCGATGATCCGCGCGCCGCGCGCGATCTTTACCCCGATTTCGACATCCAGGTCGCACAGCAGGATCGCGGCGTGCGCATCGACCTGGCCAATGCGCCGGCGATGGCGTTCGTCGATGGCGAGATCATCCGCGGCGTGGCCGAGCTGCTGTTCGCGGTGGTCCGTGACCTGGCGTACATGGCCATCGAGATGGGCCCGGCCTACGCGGCCGAGCTGGAGTCGTCCGAGGGCATCACCAATGCGGTGTTCGGGCTGCTGCGCAATGCGCGCATCCTCAACCCGGGTGATCCGAACCTGGTGGTCTGCTGGGGCGGCCACTCGATTTCGCGCGACGAGTACCTGTATACCAAGCAGGTCGGTTACGAGCTGGGCCTGCGTGGCCTGGACATCTGCACAGGCTGTGGCCCGGGCGCGATGAAGGGCCCGATGAAGGGCGCCACCATCGCCCACGCCAAGCAGCGCCGGACCGTGACGCGCTACATCGGCCTGACCGAGCCGGGCATCATCGCCGCCGAGTCGCCGAACCCGATCGTCAACCACCTGGTGATCATGCCGGACATCGAGAAGCGCCTCGAGGCCTTCGTCCGCATCGGCCACGGCATCATCGTGTTCGCCGGTGGCGTGGGTACCGCCGAAGAGATCCTGTACCTGCTCGGCATCCTGCTGCGCGAGGAGAACAAGGACCTGCCGTTCCCGCTGATCCTGACCGGCCCGACCGTGGCCGCGCCGTATTTCGAGCAGATCGACCGCTTCATCCGCCTGACCCTGGGCGACGCCGCGGCCGAGCGCTACGAAATCGTCATCGGCGACCCGGTGGCGGTGGCCAGGAAGATGTCGGCCGGCATCAAGCGCGTGCGCGAGCATCGCCTGGCGCAGAAGGATTCGTTCTTCTTCAACTGGTCCATCGAGATTCCGTGGGAATACCAGCAGCCGTTCGTGCCGACCCACGAAGCGATGGCGGCGCTGGACCTGCACCACGGGCGTGCGCCGCACGCCCTGGCAGCCGACCTGCGTCGGGCCTTCTCGGGCATCGTGGCCGGCAACGTGAAGGAGGACGGCATGCGCCGCATCGAGGAATTCGGGCCGTTCCAGATCCATGGCGACCCCGACATGATGCAGGCCCTTGACGCGCTGCTGCGTGCCTTCGTCGAGCAGCGCCGGATGAAGATCTCCGGCGAATACCAGCCCTGCTACCAGGTGCTGGCGTAAGCGAGGCGAGGGTGGCTGGATGGCGCGGCGGGGACCGTGCCGGACCGGTGGGGGAGGGCGGGATGTCAAGTGTTTGACGCCCGTCGCCCGGATCTGACCGTTCATCCTGCCGCCGCTTGCCGGCGGCAGGCCGGTGCGCCATCGTGGCCACCAACACGCTGGGGAGCGTCCAATGTTCTTTCGCCGGTCCAATGGCTTCACGCTGGTCGAGTTGGTGGTCACCATTGCCGTGCTGGCAATTCTGGTGACCACGGCATTTCCTGCCTTCCAGGGCCTGATCCGCTCCAACCGGGTCGCCGCTGGCCACAACGAAGTGATCGGACTGGTCAATTTGGCGCGAAGCGACGCGGTGCGCAACAACCGGGGCGGTGGTGTCTGTGGCAGCAGCAACGGAACCAGCTGCGATGGCAACTGGTCGGCTGGCATGCTGGCTTTCAGTGACGCCTCCAGCAACAGTGCGACCTCGGGTAACGGCCAGTTCGACACGGGTGAGACCGTCCTGCGCTTCACCCAGGTCAGCCCCGGCATGGTCGCGACCGGCCCACAGGCATTGATCGCCTTCGACGCCCGTGGCCGCCGCCGCGCCGCCGGCGACCAGGCCATTACCCTGCGGCCGGAGAAATGCGGCAAGAACCCATTGATGAGCACGGTCACCATCAACGCCTCCGGCCAGGCCAGCAGCAGCAAGGGACCCTGTCCATGAAGAACCGTTCCCCGTTCAATGCCCGGCGCCACCAAGGTGGCTTCAGCCTGCTGGAAGTGCTGATCGCGATGGTCGTGCTGGCCTTCGGCCTGCTGGGCTTCGCCCTGCTGCAGACCATGAACGTGCGCTACGTGCAGAGCTCCAACTACCGCACCCAGGCGACCAACCTGGCGTACGACCTGACCGAGCAGATGCGCAGCAACCGCTACCAGGCCGCGTGGTACTCCACTGCAACCTTCTCCGCAGGCAGCAGGAGTGCCACCGGCGTCTGCGCCCGGCCGGTCGCTGCGGTCACCATCGCGCAGAACGTGGCCGCCTGGCAGTGCAAGGTGGTCAAGGCGCTGGGCGACAACGCTGCCGCTACGGTCACCGTCAACAACGGTGTGGCCACCGTGGCGATCACCTGGGCCGATGAGCGCTGGAACGCCAAGAGCCCGGATACGCCGACCACCTTCGCCCTGCAGACACAGCTATGACCCTTCCGCAGTCCCCACGGTTCCGGCAGGCCGGCCTGTCGCTGATCGAGTTGATGGTGTCCATGGTCATCGGCCTGCTGCTGATGCTGGGCGTCATCCAGATCTTCATTGCCTCGCAGGCCGCGTCGCGGCTGTCCGAGGGCGTGGCGCGCGCGCAGGAGAATGGTCGCTTCGCACTCGACTTCCTCGAGCGGGACATCCGCATGGCGGGCCACACCGGCTGCGTCAACGACCAGGCGCACATGACGCTGGGGCTGGGGGAGCCGCACTACAACCTCGGCGCCGCCACCGGCAGCGGCAGTCCGTTGGACTTCAGTGTGGCGGTGCAGGGGTACGAAGCACCCAATACCGGGCCGACGGCGACGCTGGCGGTGGGCAAGGGCAGCGTGCCCACTGGGCTGCCAGGGGCGATCGCCAGCCTCAATCCGGCACCGATGCCAGGAAGCGACATCCTGGTGCTGCGTTTTCTCGCCCCGGAAGGCGTGCCGGTACTCGGCGTGGCCGGCTCGAAACTGACTGTGGACGCGACCCGTTGGCAGCGCCTTACCGGCGGCGGCGTGGCGTCACCGACGCTGTTCGGCGTGGCCAACTGCGAGTCGGTTGACTTCTTCGGCGGCACCACCAGCGCCGGCACCATCACCGCGTCCGGCGTGGATCTGTCGCGTTATGCGCCGCAGCCGGAGCCTACGGTTGTCTATCGCGCTGAATCGTTGGTCTACTACATCGGCAATGGCGCCAGCGGTCCCGGTCTGCGCCGTGCACGGGCCAATTCGGCCGGCGCCTACGCCATCAACGAAGAGCTGGTGGAAGGCATCGAGAACATGCAGGTACTGTTCGGCCTGGATACCACCACCAACATCTCCACCTCGACGCCGCCGGTGGGCAACATCACCACCCTCAATACGGCCTCGGCAGTTACCACCCAGGCCAACGCGACCGGTGCCAATCAATGGCGACGGGTTGGCCAGGTACAGGTAGGGCTGATCGCCCGCAGCCCGTCTTCGGCATCGGCGTCCAAGCCGAAGGACGCCGCCGCCAAGCTGGGCGTGCTGGGGATGACCTACGACCAGGACGGTGTCACCGATGGGCGCTACCGCACTTCCTATGAAGTGAGCATCGCCTTGCGCAATCGACTGTTCGGAAACTGACCATGCGCCCTATCCCGACCGTGCGCCACCCAGGCCGTCGCCCGCCACAGTTGCCGCAGCAGCAGCGTGGCGTGGTGCTGTACGTGGCACTGATCATGCTCCTGCTGCTTGCTCTGATCGGCATCGCCGGCATGCAGGTGGCGGGCATGCAGGAAAAGATGGCCTCCAACTATCGCGCCGCCAACCGATCCTTCCAGAACTCCGAGGCGGTGGTCCGCAACGCCGAGCGCGCAGCTGAAGCGATCCTCGACCGCAAGGACCTGCCGTCGGGCAGCCTCATCAGCTCGAGCTCGATCAGCTACGACTGTGAAGATCAGTTCGACGCGATCGCCTGGGCGCAGAAGCAGACGGTTGCCTCGGTGCCCAGCGTCAACGTGCGTCGCATCGACAAGTGTGGTGGTCCCGGTGGAAATGCCATCGACGAAGGATTACCGGACGATCAGGCGACCGGCACCTACCAGATCACGGCCTTCGCCGCCGACGATCCGGCCAATCCGACCTCGTCGTCGGTGGTCGATACCATTTTCAAGCTCTGAGGACGCGGCGATGGCTACGCGTAGAACCCAATGGATGGCTGTCGGATCGGCGGTCGTGGTCGCCGGTCTGGCTGTGGTCGCCTACAACCTGACTGCCGCGCAGGCACAGGGCGTGCTGGCCCAGGCGCCGCTCAACAACCAGGTGCAGACGCCACCGGCTTTCATCATGGCGGTGGACGATTCCGGCTCGATGACCTTCCAGACCCAGTTCCCGGGCCAGGACGGCGAAGGTTGCTGGGACAGCAACCGGCAGAGCTTCTTCGACCGCAACGGCAACATCAACACCTCTGGCAGCTGCGATTACTTCTATGTCCTGCCGGGCGCCAGGATCAACAATTACTACGGTATCCCGCCGCTTGATTCGCTGGGTTTTGCGCGCTCTTCGGCGTACAACCCGACCTATTTCAATCCCGCGGTGAACTACGGGCCATGGGTTGATGGTACCGGCGCACCGTACCCGAACGCAGCATTGAATGCGACGAAAATCGATCCCCGCAATACCGACACCGTTGCACTGGCGGGTAACTACTACACCACGGCCGCCAGCAACAGTTTCCGCATGCAGAACGGCATGGTGATTCCCGCCAATACGCCGTTCCGCTATGGCAACAGCAACTACAACCTCAACTACGATTACACCTGGAACAATGGTGCGGCAACTGTCTACATGCAGTATTGGCCTGCTACGTTCTTCACCCCCTGGACCTCCGACAGCGATCCCTATCCCCAGCTGGACGGCGCGGCCAATGCGTACTCCGGGGTTGATCGCAAAAAGGTGAGCAACGCTTGCGGCAGCGGCTGTGCGCTGTGGAAGTACACGATCAAGCCGGGCAACACCGCAGCACTGCAGAATTTTGCGAACTGGTACTCGTACTATGGAAACCGCAACCGCGCGATGATCGCTGGCATGACGCGCTCCTTGGCCGACGTCAATAATCTCCGCGTGGGTTACTTCCGTATCAATCAGTACAGCAGTTACAACAGTGGCACCGACAACAACAAGCGCCTAGCCATGCGTGACATGGCGGTGCCCAACGACAAAGCGGCGCTGTACACGGATATGATCGCGCTTACCGCCAGTGGTGGTACGCCCAACCGTTTCGCCGTCGATGCGGCGGCCCTGCAGTTCACCCGCATCGATTCGGCTGCGCCGGTTCAGCTGGCCTGCCAGAAGAACGCTGTCATGCTGTTCACCGATGGCTTCAGCAACCAGGGCGGACCCAGCACCGCCGGCAACGCCGATGGCGGCATGGGCACCCCGTTCAGTGATGGCAACTCCAACACCATGGCCGACATTGTCAGCCAGTACTACAACAACCGATCTGGTCAACCGCCGTTGCGCGCGGACCTGCTGGCGGGCCAGGTTCCGGTGGTAAATGCGTGCAAGGCCGGCAACCCGGACAAGCGACTGGACTGCCAGACCAATCTGCACCTGAATTTCTACGGGGTTACCCTCGGCGCGCGTGGCAACCTGTTCAATCCCGATCTGAAACAGGACGCCTACACCGACGCCTCCGTGTACAACAACTGGCCGGCCCGTCAGGACGATGACCGCAGCACCGTCGATGATATCTGGCACGCCGCGGTCAACACCCGTGGCGAGTACATCAATGCGCGGACGCCGGAGGAAATCACCACCGCGATGCGTCGTGTCCTGTCAGCGGTGACCAGCGGCGCCTCGCCGTCCGGCGGCGTGGGCTCCAGTGGTGCGCGCATCGGTGCCGGCTCGATCTCGGTGGCTCCCAGCTATGAGATCGCCAATGAAGGTACCGACTGGTTCAGCCGCCTGACGGCCAGCACGCTGTCGGTGGACCAGAAGACGCGCGCCGTGATCGCCACGCCGATATGGGAGGCCAGTGCACAGCTGCCAGCGCCCACGTCGCGCTCTGTGTATTTCACCAAGAACGGTGCTACGAGCAAGTTCAGCGGTGCGAACGTCACTCTGGACGACCTGTGCACCAAGCCCGCCACGCTGTATCCGGGTATGTCCCGTTGCAACAAGGCCGAGCTGGAGAAGCTGGGTGCCAACGCTGCTTCGGCGGTGAACTATCTGCTGGGCGACACCAGCGGCGAAAAGCGCAGCGGTGGCGCGCTGCGCGATCGCACCACGCGGCTGGGTGACATCGTGACCTCCAGCCCGGTGGTCAGCGCGCCGATCGACGACTACGGCTACCGGCGCTTCAGCGGCGACCTGGGTACCAGCTACGGGCTGTATCTGGATGGCAAGGCCAAGTCGGCCAAGTACATGGTCTACGTGGGGGCCAACGATGGCATGCTGCATGCTTTCAATGGTGGCATCAACGCCAAGGGCGAGGTTCTAGGCGGTGGTGGTAGTGAGGACTTCGCTTATATCCCGGCCACCGCGCTGGGGCACATGGGCAACCTGCTGTTCCCCTACAACTCGACCGATCTGAACGATCAGAAATTCGACCATCGCTACTACGTCGATGGCCAGATCGCGGTGGGCGATAGCTACTATGGACGCAACTGGCATACCACCCTGGTCGGCGCAGCCGGCGCAGGCGGACGCAGCGTTTTCGCGCTCGACGTGACGGCGGGAAACACTTTTGGTGCCGGCAGCAAGTTGTGGGAAATCAGTGATCTGGACAGCAGCCTGCCGTTAGCTGTGCGCAATAACATCGGTCACGTGCTGGGCAAGCCGGTGATCGTGCCGGTGCTGGAGAACGGCGCGCCGGTGTGGAAAGCGATCTTCGGCAATGGCTTCAACAGTGCCAACCAGAAGGCGGTGCTGTTCATGGTCGACATCGGCACCGGTACGCCGCGGGTGACCATGATCGAAGCGGTGGAAGCGGCGGCCCCGGCGGGCAACAATGGGCTGGGCAGTATCGTGGTGGTTGACCGCTGGGGCGGCAGCAAGCAGAACGAACGTCGTCGTGATGGTTATTCCGATACCGTCTACGGCACCGACCAGAAGGGCGCAGTCTGGAAGTTCGATCTGCGTGATACCTCCAGCGGCCTGACCACGCCGCTGTTCACTACGCGCTCCTACACCGAAGGTGGTCGCACCCTGCGCCAGCCGATCACCGGCGGCATCACCGCAGGCAATGGTGCCACCGGCGGCGTGATGCTGTACTTCGGCAGTGGCAGCTTCTCCTTCGTCGGTGATCCGACCGATACTTCGTTGCAGAGCCTGTACGCAGTCAATGACACGGTGAACGGTCCGGTCACCGGCACGCTGACCCGCGCCAGCCTGACATCAGGTGCGGTCAGTACCACCGGTGATCAGCGCATGCTGTCGCAGGGGACTCCACCCAGCAATGCGCGCGGCTGGTACATCGACCTGCCGGCCGGCGAACGCTTCGTCGGCAACCCGACCCTCTCCAATGGCATCGTCTACATGCCGACCTATGTGCCCATGGTGGGAAGCACAGGCTGCGCTTCATCGGGCAACAACTGGTTGTTCGGCCTGCAGGCATTGACCGGCAGCGGTGCGCTGGGCCGTGCGACGATCAATTCACCGGACGGTGTGCAGGTGGCATCCGGTACGGCGGCGCTGAAAATCAATTCGACCGGCGCCAGCGGCGGTGTGGTGCGTGACATCAAGGCCGGTGCGTTGTCGCGTGACACGCCACCGAACATGGTGCCGGGCACGCCCGGGGGAGAAAATCCACCCGCGCCGCCGACCCCGGCCTGCGTGCAGCCAATCAACAAGGGCGATGAAACGCTCTACGTTCCCTATCCGTGCGGCCGCCAATCGTGGAGACAGATCCAGTGAGCAAGCCCTCCTTTTCCCCTCGCTCGCTGCGCTCGTCTGCCCAGGGCTTCACCCTGATCGAACTGATGATCGTGGTCATCGTCGTCGGCATCCTGGCCGCTGTGGCCTATCCCAACTACTCCGAGCACGTGCGCAAGTCGCGCCGTGCAGCGGCAAAGGCGGAAATGGTGGAGTATGCGCAGCGCGCCGAGCGTCACCACACGCTGAACAACAGCTACGCCTCGTTCACCTTCAGTGAAACCAACAGCACCAAGATAAATTCGCCCCGTGAGGGTGGGGCCACGATGTATGCGGTAACCATCGTGCCGACCGCCACGGCCTACACCATTACGGCAGTGCCGCAGGGCAACCAGGCCAAGGACAAGTGCGGCACGCTGACCCTCAACCAGGCGGGCGTGAAGACCCCGGCCAACTCCGGTAGCCTGACCTGCTGGTGAGTGGTTTCAACGGAGGCTTGCATCGTCGCGGATGAGCATCTAGAATGCGCCTCCCCGCCCGAATAGCTCAGCCGGTTAGAGCACTTGACTGTTAATCAGGGGGTCGTTGGTTCGAGTCCAACTTCGGGCGCCAGATCCTGCAGAAGCCGCGAGAAATCGCGGCTTCTGCTTTTCTGCGTCAGCGCCGCCTCAGCTCAGAATGGGCAAGGGGCCCGGCTTCGTTGGCGGGCCGAGCGGGTACGGCCGACGTTGTTGACGATCACCGAGCTGTGCAGCTCCGCTCCCACGCAGATGCTTACCGTCAGTGTGTTGCCGCCACTACGCCCGTCGCCCTGGAATCGCAGGTACTTGCGGCCTTCAGTGCTGTCGACGCGTATCCGCGGAGATCTGGTTCCGCCCATGAACTGACGCGGGCTTGCCTCTTCGGCCGCGTTGGGTGATCGGTCCGCCAGGATCAACCAGCCGCGGGCCCAGTCGGCATCACAGCCGGTTCCATCGAGGCTTGGACAAACGGTGACCGCACGGCGATGGGTGATGGCCATGGCGCGGGCGGTGTTGAACATCGATACCAGCCGCATGCGAGTGGTGTCCGCTCGGCTGCGTTCCAAGGGCTGTACCAGCGCAGGCAATGCCATGGCGACGAGTATTGCCAGCAACGCCACGGCGGCGGCGAACTCGACAAGGGTGAGGCCCGGAAGATGCCTGTGGCAGGGGGGCGGGAAAGGCATGGGATGCGCTCCAGTGGGGGAGGTCCCAACCTGCGCCTCGATACCCGGTTGCAACCATCAGCCTGACCCCCACCTTTGAGAGGGGCTTTCCCTCAGCCGACCGTCACCGGACGCCCTCTATACTTATCTCCCCCGAGACCTGGCAACACCATGAGCGACAGTTTTCAACTTGTCTCGCCGTATTCGCCGGCGGGAGACCAGCCCGATGCCATCGCCAAGCTGACCAGCAATTTCGAGGCTGGCGTCGCCAAGCAGACCCTGCTCGGCGTCACCGGCTCGGGCAAGACCTACACCATCGCCAACGTCATCCAGCAGGTGCAGAAGCCGACGCTGATCATGGCGCCGAACAAGACCCTGGCAGCGCAGCTGTACGGTGAGTTCAAGGCGTTCTTCCCGCACAACGCGGTGGAGTACTTCGTCAGCTATTACGATTACTACCAGCCGGAAGCCTACGTGCCGTCGTCGGACACCTTCATCGAGAAGGACAGTTCGATCAACGAGCACATCGAACAGATGCGGCTGGCGGCGACCAAGACCCTGCTGTCGCGACCGGATGCGATCGTGGTGGCGACCGTGTCGGCCATCTACGGCCTGGGTGCGCCGGAAGACTACCTCTCGCTGCGCCTGATCCTGTCCAAGGGCGAGCGCATCGACCAGCGCGACCTGATCAATCACCTGACCCAGCTGCAGTACACGCGCAACGAATACGAGCTGCAGCGCGGCACCTTCCGCGTGCGTGGTGAAGTGATCGACGTGTTCCCGGCGGAATCGGACAGTGAGGCCCTGCGCATCGAACTGTTCGATGGCGAGGTGGAAAAGATCACGATGTTCGATCCGCTCACCGGCGAGACCATGCGCAACCTCATGCGCTTCACCGTGTACCCGAAGACCCACTATGCGACCACGCGTGAACGGGTGCTGGCGGCGGTGGAGACCATCAAGGTCGAGCTGAAGGAGCGGTTGGAGCAGCTGTATGCACAAAACAAGGTGGTTGAGGCGCAGCGCCTGGCCCAGCGCACCCAGTTCGACCTCGAGATGATGGCCGAAGTGGGGTTCTGCAACGGCATCGAGAACTACTCGCGGCATTTGACCGGCAAGAACGCGGGCGAGCCGCCACCGACCCTGTTCGATTATCTGCCGGCTGATGCGCTGCTGGTGATCGACGAATCGCACGTGACCATTCCGCAGATCGGTGCCATGTTCAAGGGTGACCGGTCGCGCAAGGAAACCCTGGTCGAGTTCGGCTTCCGCCTGCCGTCGGCACTGGACAACCGTCCGCTGCGCTTCGAGGAGTGGGAGGCGCGCTGCCCGCGCAGCATCTATGTGTCGGCGACACCGGGTCCGTATGAGTTCCGCGAGGCTGGAGAGGACATGGCCGAGCTGGTCGTGCGCCCGACCGGCCTGATCGACCCCGTGGTGGAGATCCGCCCGGTCGGCACCCAGGTCGATGACCTGATGAGCGAGGCCAACGAGCGGATCAAGGCCGGTGACCGCGTGCTGGTCACCACCCTGACCAAGCGCATGGCCGAAAACCTCACCGAGTACCTGACCGAGCACGGCATCCGCGTGCGCTACCTGCACTCGGACATCGATACCGTTGAACGCGTGGAGATCATCCGTGACCTGCGTCTGGGCAAGTTCGATGTGCTGGTCGGCATCAACCTGTTGCGCGAGGGGCTCGACATGCCCGAGGTCTCGCTGGTGGCGATCCTGGATGCGGACAAGGAAGGCTTCCTGCGCTCGACCGGTTCGTTGATCCAGACCATCGGCCGTGCGGCCCGCAACGTGCGCGGCAAGGCGATCCTGTATGCGGACAAGATCACCCGTTCGATGCAGGCAGCGATTGATGAAACCGACCGCCGTCGCACCAAGCAGGTCGAGTACAACCTGCAGCATGGCATCACTCCGCGCTCCGTGGCGCGGCCGATCGTCGACGTGCTGGAGGGGGCGCGCTCGGACGCGGCCGAGAAGGAGTCCCGCAAGGGCAAGGGCAAAGGCCGTTCCGGGGTGGCTGAGGACACGGTCGACTACCGTTCGCTCAGTCCGGCGCAGCTGGCCGCTCGCCTCAAGGCCCTGGAGCAGCGGATGTACCAGCATGCCAAGGACCTGGAATTCGAGGATGCCGCCCGGGTGCGCGACCAGATCAGGCAGCTGAAGGAAGCCAGCCTGGGCTGAACGCGGTAAAGCGGCTTTTCTTCACAAAAGTATTGCGCTTGCCGGTCGTCGTCCGTATTATACGCGGCCTGCACCGACGCAATGGCGGCGCTGCAGAAGCAACAAACGGGCGGTTAGCTCAGCGGTAGAGCACTACCTTGACATGGTAGGGGTCACAGGTTCGAACCCTGTACCGCCCACCACGAAGTCCCCCCGGGGGCTGTCGTGAGCATGAAAAGCCCGGCCCTGGCGCCGGGTTTTTACGTAGAAGCACCAGCCTGCGGGCTGCACGGAATATTTGGGCGGTTAGCTCAGCGGTAGAGCACTACCTTGACATGGTAGGGGTCACAGGTTCGAACCCTGTACCGCCCACCACCGGTTCCCGGCATGGCCGGAGCAGCGGTGGACACGATGAAAGCCGGCCCTGGGCCGGTTTTTTTGTGCCTGCGATCCGCGCTCGTTCCAGCCTGGCCGGCTTGCTGCCACCGTCAACCGCGTTGCTCGACGCTGGCGCTGCGCTGCAGCTGCCAACGGCCATCCACGCGTTGCCACAGTTGCAGCAGTCCCCGGGTGTGCGACTGCCCACGTTGTACATCGTGCACATCACCGTGCACGCGAGCGTGGGCCACCTCGAGTACGCGATCAGCACTCAGGCGCAGGATTCGCACGCTCTGGCTGTGCGTCTGGCCGTACGTGGCAGGCGCGCGGACGGCATGCTGGGCGTCGGCCTGCAGGATCTGCATCCGAAGTGAATCGCTTCCAATGCTGTCGTCGCGGTTGCATAGACCGGCCATCAACAGCAGCAGGGCAAGCATCGGCATGGCACGGTGCTCCGGAGAAGGGAGCCCAGCGTTGCACTGCGGCCCGCGCTGTGAAACCGGCATGCGACGAAAACCGGAAAAGCGCGTGCCAACCAGAGCCAGCAAGGATGAATCCGTGCCCGGCCGGGGCGGCGGCAGAACACGATCATGAAAAAGGGCCGGGCCACCCGTGAAGGCAGTCCGGCCCGTTTTGCCTGTAGGTGACCCTCTTTGGCCGGGAAGCCTGGGCTCAGGTCACGACATGGCTGGAACCATCAGGCGGGCTCAGAGCGGATCGCAGCACAGGCGAGGGCCGGACCAATGCCCTGAGCCGCCATACGGACAACCCGGGGTGAATTCACAGCCCGGTGCGAACCCGGCCTTGGCCGGAGTGGCGAAGGCCTGCGCGGCACCGAATGACATGGCGGCCACCACGACGAGGCCGGCAATGGACGAGAACAGCTTCTTCTTTCCGATCATGTGTATCTCCTTGGAATGGCGATGGAACATGAAGTCACCGCGTGCGGGGCGGTGTCGAAGCGGGATCAGTTGGCGACGCAGCAGATGCGCGTGCCGCCGGCGCGGCCATTGCCGCCGAACATGCACCCGGGGGTATCCACGCACCCTGGTGCGAAGCCGGTCTTCACCGGCGTGGCGAAGGCCTGTGCGGCCCCGAATGACATTGCAGCAACGATGACGATACCGGCGACGGACGAGAACAGCGTTTTCTTCCCGATCATGTGTATCTCCTTCAGTTGGTGTGGCTTCCCGGATTCATTGCGTTGGCGACGGCCTGCACCGTCCCGGTGTCGAGCTGGCCGACATGCTTGTAGGCGATGCTGCCGTCTGCGGCCAGCACCATCAGCATCGGTGTCAGCGTGGCGCGGTAGCGCTTGGAGACTTCGCCCTGATCGTCGACGGCGATCGGAAACGCCAGCGCGTGCTTGCCTGCGTAGTCGGCAAGCTGGTCGTACGGTGGCAGGCCCACGCCCACCAGCTCGGCACTGCCTCGCGCAGCCGCGATCTGCTGCAGTTGTGGCACCGAGGCCAGGCAGTAACGGCAGGCGGTAGAGAAGAAGTAGAGGATCTGCGGCACGCCGCGCGCGCCACCGATATCGACATGGGTCTGCTGCGTCGTCCGCAGGGTCAACGGTTCAGGCCGGGTGCCGGTTGCAAGACCATGTGCGTCCAGCTGCGTCTGCTGCAGCTGCGCCGCCATCTGTTCGTTGACCTGGCGCAACTGGCGGTTCTGCCAGGAGAGCATGATGACCAGTGCGGCCAGCAGCAGGGCGACTACGGGAAACAGTGCACGCTTGAGCATCGATCATCCTTGAACGCCGCGTTGCATCGACCATACCGGAAACAGCAACAGGAATGTCAAGCTTTTGTATCATCGGTGACGCAGTTCCCAAACCTCAGGACGCCACAATGAGTGACCATGCTCCCGTTTCCCGGCCTAACCCGATCATCGAACTGCTGTTCGGCGGCAACATGCTGGAAGGCACCTTCAAGGCCGTGATCTGGGTCGCACTGCTGTCTGCGGTGCTGGCCTGGACGACCTTCCGCTGACGGGACGCTCAGGCCGCAGTGAAGGCCTGGCGCAGGCTGCGCAGCGTCGCCTGGCGATATTCGGCTGCACACGGTTCGCCCATTTCCAGCTCCTGCAGGCGCAGGCCGACCAGGGTCATCGACAGTGCGTATCCGCGCGCGGCATCGGCAGCGCGTGACAGGCCAAGTGCACGTCGGGTCAACGCGTCCACATGATCCATGTCCGGCAGCAGGCCCAGGTAGGCGCGCTCGGCGCTGTCCAGATCCGGCGCGCGCAGGATCGCGTTGGCATCGGCGGTGGGGGGGGCAGCGGCCATGCGGGATCCTTGTTGTCCGAGGGGGGATGCAGGTTCGGTCAGAACGCGCGCATCAGCGAGATGAAAGCGGAGGTCTGGCTGCTGCGCCGTGCCATCGGGCTGTCCTCGACGGCATCACCGAACCACTGGTTGGCGACGACGCCGGTCGCGCGCCATTTCGTACCCAGGGGCGTGCTGACTGCGATCTGCAGGCTCGGCGAGGTGGCACTGCCGGGCGTGTAGGCCGCCAGCCCGGAGCGCAGTGCTTCCTCGTCGCTGATGCCGTAGTAGTAGTCGAGCAGGCGGGCGCTGGAATGCACCACGCCCACGCGAGGAACCCAGGTGAAACGGCCGGCCTGGATCGGATAGCTGTAATGCAGGCTGGATTCAACGCCGCCGCCGTGCCCGCTCACTTCGCGCTTCACGCTGGCCGCCACCGCGCCCCAGTCCGCGCTGTAGTCGGCGTTGATGCCGACCATCGCCGACATCTGCCGGCTGTGCAGTCGGCGCAGCTGCGGATCGTTCACGTCGTCGGTCTTGAAACGCAACGTGTAGGGCGTCGCCACCGCCGACAGGCGCAGGCCGTCGGCCTTGTAGAGGTTCATGCCAAGCGAACCGGGGCTGGCGAAGAAGCGCTTGCCCTGCCAGGACAGTGCCGGCAGCACCAGCGGCTTGTCGTCATAGTGCGCGTAGGCGCCAGTGGTCGCGCCGAAGGTGATGCCGGCCTGTATCCCCGGAGCCTGTTCCTGCGCGGTGGCCAGCAGCGGCGTGGACAGAGCGACGGTGCACAGCAGGGGGCGCAGCAGGGCGGGGGACAGTGAGGTCATCGATGTAGTGCGTTGCAGGGATGGCGATGCATGCTGCGCGCGCAACATTGTCGGAACATTGCGCAGGCGCAATCTGCTGGCACCGCCGCCACCTGCACGCCGAAGGCACTATGATCGGCACCGTTTCCGGTTGCCGAGCCCCCGATGCGCATTCTCCTGGTCGAAGATGACCCCGATCTCTCGCGAGCCCTGCAGTCCGGGCTCGAGCGCCAGGGTGTGGTCGCCGACGTGGTCGGCAGCCTGGCCGAGGCTGCGCTCGCCCTGCGTGAGCCGGTGCATCAGCTGATGCTGCTCGATCGGCAGCTGCCCGATGGTGATGGCGTGGGCTTCGTGGCGACTGCCCGTGCGCTGCGGCCGAACCTGGCGGTGATCATGCTCACTGCCAAGGGTGGGCTGTCGGACAAGGTGGAGGGGCTGGATGTCGGTGCCGATGACTACCTGGTCAAGCCGGTGGCGATCGAAGAGCTGATGGCGCGCATCCGCGCCGTCTCGCGTCGACCGTCGGCGATGGTGACCCCCCGGTTGCGGCTGGGCCGGCTGGAGTTCGATTTCGAATCGCTGCAGGCGCAGGTGGATGGCCAGCCGGTTGCACTGCCGCGGCGGCAGGTGCTGGTGCTGCAGGCGCTGGCGATGCGGCAGGGGCGCACGGTCACCCGCAGCGCGTTGGAAGCGGCGGTGTACGGATTCGATGATGAGATCCAGTCCAACGCGCTCGACGCGCATATTTCCAAGCTGCGCAAGGCGCTGCAGCAGGCCGGGGCGGGCGTGGAGATCCACGTGATCCGCGGCGTCGGCTACCTGCTGGCGGAGGCCTGAGATGGCACGACCGATCCGTTCGATCACCCTTGGACTGGCATGGCGGCTGTTCCTGGCGCAAGCGTTCACGGTGTTGTTCGCCGTCGTCGCGCTGATCCTGACCTGGGGCGACAAGGACACCTGGGGCATGGACATGTTCATGGCCGAGAGTGCGGCCAACGCAGTGCACAGCGAAGGCGGCCGTCTGGTGCTGGACGAAGCGCGCTGGCAGAAGCTCGATGCGCGTGCCGGTGGCAACCTGTGGTTCGCGGCGGTGGACGATCGCGGTGCATGGCTGCAGCGCGGCACGCTGCCTGCCATTCACGCGCCGCTGCTGGCCCGCCTGCCGACACTGGGTGCCACCGAGCTGGGTTCGCTGGTGCCGCCGTACCTGGATGTGGCGCGGGTGATGATCCGCAACGAAGACGGCCGCCGCATCACGGTGATGGTGGGTGGGGCGCCGAAGGGCGGCCTGCTGGATGGCGCATTGATGGTGCTGCGGTTGATCGGCCTGTGGTTTTTCCTGCCGTTGATCGTGGTCACGCTGCTGGTGATGCCGACAGTGATCCATCGCGCCATGCGTGGCGTGCGCCGGTCCGCGCAGCAGGCCAAGGAGCTGGATATCGGCCAGCCCGGTGCGCGCCTGGACGCGCAGCTGGTGTCGACCGAGGTCGCGCCTCTGGTCGAAGCGTTCAACGATGCGATCGACAAGGTGCAGCAGGGCTACGCAGCACGCGATAAATTCCTGGCCGACGCCGCCCATGAGCTGCGGGTACCGATTGCGGTGGTGCAGGCGCGCCTGTCGCAGTTGCCGCAGGGGGAGCTCAAATCGCAGCTGTTGACCGATGTCGCCCGTCTCGGCAACGTCGCCGAGCACCTGCTCGACCTGCAGCGCCTGGACCGGAACGTCGCAGCGCTGCAGCGCCTGGACCTGGCGCATGTCGTGCGCGAAGCGGCCGCCGACCTTGCGCCTCTGGTGGTTGGCGCCGGCTACGGCTTCGAAGTGGATGCGCCGGAGACGCCGGTATGGATCCATGGCGATGGCCTCGCCCTGGGGCGGGTGATCGCCAACCTGGTGCACAACGCCATCGTCCACGGCGGCGGGCGCGGCACCATCTGCGTGCGTCTGGACCGGCAGGGCCTGCTGGAAGTCAGTGACCAGGGCGCTGGCGTGCCGGTCGGTGACCGCGAGGCGATCTTCGAGCCGTTCCACCGCCTGCGTGCTGCTGGCAGTGGCAGCGGCCTCGGCCTGCATCTGGTCAAGGAGATCGTGCAGCACCACGGCGGTACGGTGAGCGTGGGCGAGGCCGTTGGGGGCGGCGCGAGCTTCCGGGTCAACTTCCACCGCGGCAGCGTGCGTCGCTAGCCGGGCGCTGACAACGCCACACGGCGTTGCCTGATGGCTGGGTGAGGCCGCGCCTCGGCACGCTGTGTCGATGGCTGCCGATCGGACCTTGTCGCCCCTGTTTGGCCCCGCGTGCGCCGCCGCTCTGGTTGCCGGTGCGTTGGTCTGCGTGCTGCTGCCGGTGTTGCCACCGCTGTGGGCTTCTGTTGCGGCGACCGCCGTGGCCGCGTTTGGCTGGGTGTTGCGCTGGCGCGGACGCGCGGCGGCTGCGTTGCTGTTCGGCTTGGCCTGGACTTGCTGCCACGGGTATTGGGCAATGCAGACGCAGCTGCCGGCCGGTTCTGCCGCGCAGGATGTGCTCGTCCGGGGGCAGGTCATCGATCTGCCGAAGGAAACCCCTGCACACACCCGGTTCGAGTTCCGGGTGGATATGTCCGATGCGATGCCGACGCTGCGTGGAAAGCGGCTGCAGGTGCTCTGGCACGCGCCACGGGGTGGGCCGACCGACGCCGGGGTTGATCAGAGACGGCGCCTTCACGCCGGGGCGGATTGGCAGTTGTCGCTGCGCGTGCGACCACCACGTTCACGCATCAATCCGGGGGGCTTCGATGGCGAGCGGCATGCGCTGCTGCGTGGGCTGGCAGGGAACGCCAGCGTGCGCGACTTGAATTCCACGCGGCAGCTGCGTCCTGCGCATGGATTGCCCGCGTGGCGCGAGCGCACCAGTGCCGCCATTGCCAGGCAGGTCGCACGCCCGTCTGCGCGGTTCATCCAGGCCCTGGCGCTGGGCGATACGCGCGGCCTGTCCGACACCGATTGGGCGCAGCTGCGCGCGCTGGGCCTGACCCATCTGATCGCCATCTCCGGCTTCCATGTCGGCCTGGTCGCGGGCTTCGCCGCATTGCTGTGCTCTGCGCTCTGGCGATTCTGGCCGGGGCTTGCCCGGTTCTGGCCACGACCGCAGGCGGCGGCCTGTGCGGCGGCGGTGGCAGCAGCCGGCTATGCCTTTGTTGCAGGCAGCGAGCTGCCGACCGTGCGTACCGCGCTGATGATCGCGGTGCTGGCCCTGGCGCGCGTCGCCCGCCGTCCGGTGACGGTAGCGCAGGGGCTGGCGCTGGCCGCGCTGGCGATGCTGCTGCCGGCACCGCTGTCGGTGCTGTCTGCGGGCTTCTGGCTCAGTTTCGGCGGGGTGCTGTGGTTATTGTGGTGCTTGCCGCAGGGGCGGCCGAAAGGGTTCGCCGCAATGCTGCGCGGCGCTCTGGCAGGGCAGGGGGTGGCCAGCGTCGCTCTGCTGCCGCTGGCGGTGGCACTGTTCGGTGGCACCGCACGGCTGGGGCCACTGGTGAACCTGCCGATCATCCCGCTGTGGAGCCTGCTGGTGGTGCCCTTGGCTCTGCTGGGAACTGCTCTGGAGGCCCTGTGCACCGGGGCAGGGCAGTTGCCCTGGCGAGCAGCCGCCTGGGTGTTCGAGGCCAGTTGGCAGCTGCTGCAGCCGTTGGCCGCGCATCCGGAGGCGATGTGGTGGCTGGCGCAGGGGCCGGCCTGGGCGTTGCCGGCGGCCTTGCTGGGGGTGTTCTGGTGGCTGTTGCCACGCGGTGCCGGGGCCGGGATTGCCGGCTCTCTGCTATGCCTGCCGTTGCTGTGGCCGGCACGGTCGGGACCGCAATGGGGTGAGCTGGAACTGGTGGTGCACGATGTCGGCCAGGGCGCTGCGGTACTGCTGCGGACCGCCCAGCACGCATTCTGGTATGACGTCGGCCCACCAGCCGCCAGCGGGGGCGAGGAGCGGATGCTGCTGCCGACGTTGCGGGCGTTGGGGCTGGAGCCGCCGGCACAGGTGATGATCAGTCACGACCACCTGGACCACAGCGGCAACCTCGTCGCGTTGCGCCAGCAACTGCCGGGACTGGACGTCCTGGCTCCACCGGGCAGTGCGATTGCCACGGCCGGCAGCTGCCAACAGGGCCTGCGCTGGCAATGGGACGGGGTCGATTTCCAGGTGCTGCATCCGCCCGCCGCGTTCCCTGCCGTTGGCGGGAAGGGCGCCGACAACGAAGCCAGTTGCGTGCTGCGGGTTGCTGGCGCGCACGGGGTGGTGCTGCTGCCCGGTGACATCGGCCGGCAAGGCGAACAGGCGCTGCTGGCGGGCGCTGCCGATATGCTGCGTGCGGACGTGGTGCTGGTGCCCCATCACGGCAGCGGAGGCAGTTCCACGCCGGACTGGGTGAAGGCGGTGGCGCCGCGGCTGGCGCTGGTCTCGGCCGGGCACCGGAACCACTTTGGCCACCCGAAACGTGACGTGGTGCGGCGCTGGCAGGCGGCGGGCGCCGAAGTGCTGTCCACCGCCGAGTCCGGCGCGATCCGCGTATGGCTTGGCGCACAAGGCCTGCAGCTGCGTGAACAGCGTATCCACGCCGCCCGGTGGTGGGATGCCGCTGGGCGGGCGCGGTCGGCTGCTATCCTATCGCCGATCGAACAAGCGGCCGCTGGGCCGGAGGGTTGAAACGTGTGGGAACTGGTCAAGGCCGGTGGCTGGCCGATGGTGCCGCTGCTGCTGTTGGGCGTACTGGCTTTGGCGATCGTCCTGGAGCGTTTCTGGTCCTTGCGGCGTAACGAGGTGCTGCCGCCTGGCCTGGGCCAGGAGGTGCGCAACTGGGCCGCGCGCGGCAAGCTGGACCCGGCGCACCTGCAGACCCTGCGTGCCAATTCACCGTTGGGTGCCCTGCTGGCCGCCGCGCTGGAAGCGCGCAACCGCCCGCGCGACCAGATCCGCGAGCGCATCGAGGACACCGGTCGCCATCTGGTGCACCGCATGGAGCGTTTCCTCAACGCGCTGGGCACCATCGCCTCGGCCGGCCCGTTGCTGGGCCTGCTGGGCACCGTGGTCGGCATGATCCAGATGTTCCTGGGCATCCTCGACCACGGCGTGGGTGATGTGAACCAGCTTGCCGGCGGTATCGGCAAGGCACTGGTGTGCACCGCCACCGGCATGATCGTGGCCATCCCGGCGCTGATGTTCCACCGCTTCTTCAAGGGCCGCATCCACGGCTACGTGGTGGAGATGGAGCAGGAAGCCAGCGCGCTGCTGGATACGCTGGACGGTCGCCCCGGGGTGATGACCCCGGCCCCCGCTGCGCGCGCGCCTTCCGCCGCTACGGCAAAGGCCTGATCGATGCGTATCGGCAACGACCGGTCCCAGGATGAGCCGCATATCGACCTGGTGCCGCTGATCGACGTCATCCTGGTGCTGATCATCTTCTTCGTGGTCACCACCACCTTCGACGCGCGATCGACCCTGCAGGTGCAGCTGCCGACCGCCAGCCAGCAGCAGACCAACGAGCCGCCGCGCTCGCTGAGCGTGCTGATCAACGCTGACGGCCGCTACTTCGTCAACGATCAGGAAGTGCTGCGCAGCGACGTCGAGTCGGTCAAGCAGACCATTGCGGCCGTCGCCGGCAGCGACCGCGAACAGACCGTGCTGCTGCGTGCCGACGCGCGCACTCCCTACCAGGCCGTGGTCACCGCGCAGGACGCGCTGGGCCAGCTCGGCTTCCGTCGTATCGCCATTGCAACAGCGCCAGAGGTGCGTCCATGAGTTCCCATCACGCGCCAGTGTGGCCGATCTACAAACGTCTGCTGGGCTATACCCGCACCTACTGGGTGTTCATGATCGGCGCGGTCATCGCGATGGTGGTCGAAGCTCTGGCCGGCTATCACTTCACCAAGCTGATGGAACCGCTGGTCAACCGCGGGTTCGTCAACCCCGAGCCGCGCATGGCGGTGATCCTGCCGCTGACCATTCTCGGCCTGTTCCTGATGCGCAGCGTGGCCACCTGGGTCAGCGACTACACGCTGGCCAAGACCGGCCGCAGCGTGGTCCGCGACCTGCGTGAACAGGTGCTGCAGAAGTACCTGCACCTGCCGTCCTCGCATTTCGATGCCGAGGCGACGCCGGTGATGGTCAGCCGCCTGAACTTCGACACCGAACAGGTCACCCAGGCCAGTGCCGACGCGCTGAAGACCGTGGTGGCCGATACCCTGACCATCATCGCCATGCTGGCGGTGATGCTGCAGATGAGCGTCAAGGTGACCCTGGCGATGTTGGTGGTGGTGCCGCTGATCGGCGTGATCGTGTCCTACGTGGGCAAGCGCTACCGGCGCATCAGCCGCGGCATCCAGGACGGCATGGGCACCATGGCGCAGACCGCCGAGCAGTCGCTGGCCGCGCAGCAGGAAGTGAAGGTGCATGGCACCCAGCAGCACGAGATCTCGCGCTACTCGCGCCTGGCCAACCGCATGCTGGCGCTGAACATGAAGGTGGAAGTGACCCGCGCGGCGGCTTCCAGCGTGGTCCAGTTCCTGGCGGCGCTGGCGCTGGCGGTCATCGTCTGGGTGTCCACCCGCGAGGCACTGGCCGGCAAGCTCAATGCGGGCCAGTTCATGGGCCTGATGACGTCGATGATGGCCATCATTCCGTCGCTGCGGCGGCTGACCAGCGTGCAGACTTCGATCTCGCGCGGTGTGGCTGCGGCCGAGCGCCTGTTCGGCATCATCGACATGCCGGTCGAGCGCGACGAGGGCAAGCACGCGGTGCAGCGCGTACGCGGCGAACTGGCCTTCGAGCACGTCATGCTGCGTTACCGTGAAGACAGTGGCATCGCCCTGGACGACATCAGCTTCGTTGCCAGGCCGGGCACGGTCACCGCCATCGTCGGTCGTTCCGGCAGCGGCAAGACCAGCCTGATCCGGCTGGTGCCGCGCTTCTACGAACCCAACGGTGGCCGCATCCTGCTCGACGGCGTTGCCCTGGATGAGTATCCGTTGGCCGATCTGCGCCGGCAGGTGGCCATCGTCGGCCAGAAGGTCATGCTGTTCGACGACACCATCGCGGCCAACATCGCCTACGGCATGGATGCCACCGACGAGCAGATCCGTGCAGCTGCCGAGGCGGCCAATGCCTGGGAGTTCATCGCACGCATGCCGCAGCAGTTGCAGACGCCGGTAGGCGAGAATGGCGCGCTGCTGTCCGGCGGCCAACGCCAGCGCCTGGCGATCGCCCGCGCGATCCTGCGCGATGCACCGATCCTGATCCTGGACGAGGCCACCGCGGCGCTGGACAACGAATCCGAGCGCCTGGTGCAGGATGCGCTGCAGCGCTTGATGCCCGAGCGCACCACGCTGGTGATCGCGCATCGCCTGTCGACCATCGAGCATGCCGACCAGGTGCTGGTGATGGACCATGGCCGCATCGTTGAACGCGGCACCCACCAGGAGCTGCTGTCGATGGGCGGCCTGTACCAGCACCTGCACAACATGCAGTTCCGCGAAAGGCAGGACTGATGGCGGGCAAAGGTACCCAGACCCCGCCGTACTGGTACGACGGCAGCCCGGCTCCGTGGCCGATGCGACTGCTGGCACCGCTGTATGCCGGTGTCACCGCGCTGCGCCGGCGCCTGTACCGGCGTGGCTGGCGCAAGCGCCATGCGCTGGCGGTGCCGGTCATCGTGGTCGGCAACATCACCGCCGGCGGCACCGGCAAGACGCCGCTGACCATCGCCCTGGTCGAGCGCCTGCGGGCCGCGGGCTGGAAGCCCGGTGTCGCCAGCCGCGGCTACGGCCGTGAGCAAGCGGACAAGGCACGTTGGGTGGAAGCCGATACGCCGACCGCCCTGGGGGGCGACGAGCCGGTGCTGATCGCCTGGAAAACCGGCGTGCCGGTACGCGTGGACAGTGACCGCGTGGCAGCGGGCAAGGCGTTGATCGCCGCCGGCTGCGACGTGATCGTCTGCGATGACGGCCTGCAGCACTACCGGCTGGCGCGCGACATCGAGATCGAGGTGGTTGATGCCCAGCGCCGCTATGGCAATGGCCGGATGATTCCCGCCGGCCCGCTGCGCGAGCCGGTCAGCCGCGCAGCGGAATGCGATTTCCGGGTGGTCAACCTGGGCCAGGCGGATGGAGCGGCGGCTGCCCAGGCCTGTGGCTTCGGCCAATGGCCGATGGCCCTGCACATCGACAGTGCACAGCCGCTGGCCGGCGGGCGCGCACGTCCCCTTTCGTACTTCGCGGGCCAGCGCGTGCATGCCGTGGCCGGCATCGCCCATCCGCAACGCTTCTTCGACATGCTGCGCGCGCGTGCGATCGGCGTGGTGCCGCACGCCTTCGCCGACCATCATGCTTACCAGCCGCAGGATCTGTCCTTTGGCAGCCAGTTGCCGGTGCTGATGACCGAAAAGGATGCCGTGAAGTGCCGCGCGTTCGCCAATGACTGGCAGTACGCGGTGCCGCTGCGCGCCGAGATGCCTGCTGCTTTCTGGATCGCGTTGACCGATCGCCTGGACAAGCTGCGACCGAACTGAGGGGCCGTGCGGCGCTTGCAAATGGACGCCGCCGGCCGCATTCCTGCTGTATCGCGCCTGCCGAGTACCGCCCGCATGACCGACTTCGTTGTTGCCATCCCGGCCCGCTATGCCGCTTCGCGGCTGCCGGGCAAACCGCTGCGCCTGCTGGGCGGAGAGCCCATGGTGCTGCATGTGGCCCGCCGCGCGCTGCAGGCCGGCGCGGGTGAGGTATGGGTCGCGACCGACGACCAGCGCATTGCCGACGCATTGTCCGGCCTGGGGGAAGTGAAGGTGGCGATGACCGCTGCCTCGCATGCCTCGGGTACCGATCGCCTGGCCGAGTGCGCGCGCATCGCGGGCTGGTCCGATGACACCGTGGTGGTCAACCTGCAGGGCGATGAGCCGTTCGCGCCGGCTGCCGGCATCCGCACCGTGGCCGAGGCACTGGTGGCGGGCAGCGCACCGATGTCGACCCTGGCCACGCCGGTCGAGGATGCCCACACGTTGTTCGACCCCAACGTGGTCAAGCTCGTGCGCAACGTGCGCAACGAGGCCCTGTACTTCAGCCGTGCGCCCATCGCCTGGCATCGCGATGGCTTCGCCCGCAGCCGCGACACCCTGCCCGAAGGCCATCAGTGGCTGCGCCACATCGGCATCTATGGCTACCGTGCCGGTTTCCTGCAGCAGTTCGCCTCGATGCGGCCGGGCACGCTGGAACAGGTGGAATCGCTGGAGCAGTTGCGCGTGCTGGAAGCGGGCTACCCGATTGCCGTGGCGATCTCGCCCGAACCCTTCCCGCCGGGCATCGACACCCCTGAAGACCTGCAGCGCGCCGAAACGCTGCTGCAGGCGATGGCCGCGCGATGAGGCTGCTGGTCGTCTGCCTCGGCAACATCTGCCGCTCGCCGATGGCCGAAGGCGCGCTGCGTGCCCGCCTGGATGCCTCGGCGCTGGCTGGGCGGGTGCAGGTCGATTCGGCCGGTACCGGCGACTGGCACGTGGGCCAGCCACCCGACCGGCGTGCCATTGCATGCGCGGCCGGACACGGGGTGGACCTTGGCAGCCTGCGCGCGCGGCAGTTGCAGCGGCAGGACTTCGACGCTTTCGACTGGATCCTGTGCGCCGACGAGGCCAACCTGCGTGATGCCGCACGCCTTGCCACTGCCACCCAGCGCGAGCGCCTGGCGCTGTACCTGCCGTGGTCGGGCGGGAAGGGCGAACGTGCGATTCCCGATCCCTATACCGGCGGCAGCGATCATTTCGAACAGGTCTGGTCGCTGGTCGACGCTGCTGCCGAACGCACCGTGGCACGCCTGTTGCATCACGCCGACTCCGGCATAATCGGGCCATGAACATCCAGCCCGTCCCGGACCTGCCCGAGTTCGCCGCCTGGCTCAATGCCGCGCCCTGCACCCTGACCGAACTGCGTGGCCGGCCGGTCGCGCTGTTGTTCGTCAACGCGGCTTCCGCATGGAGCGCGCAACGACTGGCCGAGTTCAGCCAGTGGCTGTCACGCCACCCCGGCAAGCTGCAACCTCTGGTGCTGCAGGTGCCGCGCTTCGACTTCGAGCGTGATGCCACGGCTGCGCTGAAACTGCTGCGCCGCCAGGGCCTGACCATGCCGGTGCTGCTTGATGCCGATTGGGATGGCTGGCGCCGCTTCGGCGTCAGCGCCTGGCCGACCATGGTGCTGCTGGACGCGCAGGGTCGCGAACAGCAGCGCTTGATCGGCCAGGGCGTGCCCGGCGAGCTGGAGCGGGCCCTGAATGCCCTCTGCGAGGGTGCGCCGTCGGCCCCTTCGCGTGGCGGCAGCGAGCTGCACCCCGAACCCCGCCAGGCGCTGCGATTCCCGATGGGTCTGGCGGTGAACCAGGAACGGTTGTACATCGCCGACAGCGGCCACCACCGCATCCTGGAATGCAGTCATGGCGGCCGCGTGCTGCGTCAGTTCGGCTTGGGTACCGCCGACTTCATGGACGGCAATCTCACCGAAGCCGCTTTCCACCGGCCGCAGGCGCTGGCGCTGGAGCGCGAGTCGCTTTACGTGGCCGACACCGGCAATCATGCGGTGCGCCGCATCAACCTGCTGACCGGCCTGGTCGACACCCTGTGTGGCAACGGCCGTCCGGGCGCCCCCGTGGAAGGGCTGGTGACGCAGCCACGGCAGGTGTCGCTGGATCATCCGGTGGGCCTGGCCATCGCCGAAAACCAGCTGCACATTGCCATGGCCGGCGACAACCGCATCTGGAGCTACCACCTTGGCCAGCGCAGCCTGCAGTGGCGCGCCGGCAGCGGCGCCATCGACGAGCGCGACGGCAGTGGCCATCTGGCCGCGTTCGCCCAGCCCACTGCCGTGGCGGTGGTCCAGCAGGTGCTGTACGTGGCCGATGCGCTGGGCTCTTCGGTCCGTTCATTGCAGTTGCGCGGAGACCTGGTGCAGACCCTGGTCGGGCAGGGCACCTGGCGTTTCGGCGAGGACGATGGCCCGCGTGCGCAGGCCAGCCTGCAGTTCCCGCAGGCGATCGCATTGAGCCCGGATGCCCCGTTGCTGTGGATCGCCGACACCGGCAATGGCCGCCTGCGCACGTTGCGCCTGGGCGGTGGCGAACTGACCACCCAGCCCTTGCCGCGGCGCCTGCATGGCCCGGCCGGCCTGGCCGTCGGTGCCGGCGCGGTGTGGATCGCCGAAACCGATTCCCACACCGTACTGCGCCTGGACCCTGACAGCGGCGTGCTCAGCGAAGTGCCGATCAGCGAATGACCGTTGTTCCTGTCCCGACCTTCGATGGCAAGGCATTCGCGGCCCAGCTGAGTACCGCCCCGGGCGTGTACCGCATGTACGCGGCCGACGACACGCTGTTGTACGTCGGCAAGGCCCGCGCGCTGCGCAACCGCGTGGGCAGCTATTTCAACGGCAGTCCGAAGAACGCGCGCATCATGTCGATGCTCTCGCAGATCGTGCGCATGGACGTGACCGTAACGCGCTCGGAAGCCGAAGCCCTGCTGCTGGAAAACCAGCTGATCAAGTCGCTGTCGCCGCGCTACAACGTGTCCCTGCGCGACGACAAGACCTATCCGCATGTGCTGCTGACCCGCGAAGACTGGCCGCGCATCGCCCTGCATCGTGGCCCGCGTGCCATTCCTGGCCGCTATTTCGGGCCGTATCCCGGCGTCACCGCGGTGCGCGAGACGCTGAACCTGATGCACAAACTGTTCAAGCTGCGCAGCTGCGAAGACAGCGTGTTCCGCAACCGTTCGCGGCCCTGCCTGCAGTATCAGATCGGACGCTGCAGCGCGCCGTGCGTGGAACTGGTGCCAGCAGCGGACTACGCCGAGTCGGTGCGCCGCGCGGCGATGTTCCTGGAAGGCAAGAGCGATGAGCTGACCCGGGAGCTCGGCGAGCAGATGCAGGTGGCCAGCGAAGCGCTGGAATTCGAGCAGGCCGCGCGACTGCGCGATCTGATTACTTCATTGCGCAGCATGCAGACCCGCCAGTACGTGGACGGCCGCGCGGCCGACCTCGACGTGCTGGCGGTGGCCATGCAGGGCTCGCAGGCCTGCGTGATGCTGCTGGCCTTCCGCGATGGCCGCAACCTGGGCACCCGCCCGTTCTTTCCCCGCACCAATGGCGAGGAAAGCCCGGATGAAGTGCTGGCGGCCTTTGTTTCGCAGTACTACATCGAATTCGAGCCGCCGCGCGAGATCCTGCTCGACCGCGAAATTCCCGATGCCGATCTGATCGGTTCTGCACTGTCGGCCTCGGCCGAGCGCAAGGTGCAGTTGAAATGGAACGTCCGCGGCGAGCGCGCCGGCTACCTGGAACTGGCCAGCCGCAACGCGCAGTTGACCCTGGCCACCGAGATCAACAGCCGCACCGCGCAGCACGCGCGCAGCGAAGCGCTGCGGGTGATGCTGGGGCTGGCCGAGCCGGTAAAGCGGGTGGAGTGCTTCGACATCAGCCACACCATGGGCGAAGCCACCGTGGCCTCCTGCGTGGTGTTCGATGCTGCCGGCCCGGTGCGTGCGCAGTACCGCCGCTTCAACATCAATGGCATCGAGCCGGGCGATGACTACGCCGCGATGCGCCAGGCGATCGACCGCCGCTTCCGCCGCGCAGTGGAAGAGCAGGGCGTGTTGCCGGATGTGCTGCTGATCGACGGTGGTGCCGGCCAGCTGGCACAGGCCCAGGCAGCGTTGGCCGATCTGGGCGTGGAAGACGTGCTGCTGGTGGGCGTGGCCAAAGGTGTGGAACGCCGTGCCGGCCACGAAGCGCTGGTAATGCCCGATGGCCGCGAACTGCGCCCGGGTGCGGCCGATCCCGCCCTGCAGTTCATCCAGCAGGTGCGCGATGAAGCACACCGCTTCGCCATCACTGGCCATCGCGGGCGCCGGCAGAAGGCCCGGATGACCAGCAAACTGGAAGACATCCCCGGCATCGGGCCGCGCCGGCGCGCCAGCCTGCTGAAGCATTTCGGTGGCTTGGTTGGCCTGAAAGCGGCCGGAGAAGCGGAAATTGCCAAGGTGGAAGGCATCAATGACGCCCTCGCAGCGCGCATCTACGCTAACCTGCACGGGTTGGCCGCGCCGGATCCGGCCGAGTAGAGAGAGAATAAAGCCGCATGACGTTGACCCTGCCCACCTGGCTGACCCTGTTGCGGATCGTGATGATCCCGGTGCTGGTGCTGGTGTTCTACCTGCCCTACACCTGGACCAACTTCGCATCGGCGGCGATCTTCGGCCTGGCCGCGATCACCGACTGGCTCGATGGTTGGATCGCGCGCCGTTATGGCCTGGAGTCGGCGTTCGGCGCCTTCCTCGACCCGGTCGCGGACAAGCTGATGGTGGCGGTGGCGCTGTTCCTGATCGTGCAGGGTCATCCGACCCCGTGGATGGCGTTCTGGGCGGCGGTGATCGTCGGCCGCGAGATCGCGGTGTCGGCGCTGCGCGAGTGGATGGCCGAACTCGGCCAGCGTGCCAAGGTGCGGGTGGCGATGATCGGCAAGGTCAAGACCACCGCGCAGATGGTCGCGCTGCTGTGCCTGCTGTATTCGGTGGCGCCGAACGTTCCGGTCGACGACATCTGGATGGGCCCGCCGGTATTCCATATCGGTGACTGGACCCTGGCCATTGCCGCGGTGCTGACCCTGTGGTCGGGCCTGCAGTACCTGCACGCCGCGTGGCCCAGCCTGCGTGACGACGAGCGCGCCGCGCGCGAGCGTTCGCGGCAGAAGAAGCTGGGCAACTGAGCACCGGGGTCGGATCCCTTTCCGCAGGAAAGGGCTCTGACACCGGGGACGTCTTCATCCACGCATGGCGTGGATCTACGGGAATGTGGGTCTGCGGTAGATCCACGCCATGCGTGGATACGCAATGTCGGCCACTCCCACAAATCCCTGAAAAAAAGCGCTTGACGCAGTTCTTGGAACAGGTAAAATTTCGCCTCCCAAGCGGGAATAGCTCAGTTGGTAGAGCGCAACCTTGCCAAGGTTGAGGTCGCGAGTTCGAGTCTCGTTTCCCGCTCCAGATTCAAGAAAGACGCTCCCGAAAGGGGGCGTTTTTCGTTTGTCTCCAGCGCGCTTCATTCCCACTTCACCGCCACCCCATCGCCTCAACACGCGCGTTGGCGAAGCTGCATCTCCGTTCCAATCCGGTGATGCCGCGATGCCTCACACTCCCCCTGCCAACGACTACGACGTGGTGATCGTCGGCGCCAGCTTCGGCGGCGCCGCCTGCGCACTTGCCGCCGCTCAGTACGGCCTGCGCGTCTGCGTGCTCGAGCGCAAGGCCGACCCTGGCGAACGCCTGCACACCACCGGTATCGTGGTGAAGGAGGCAATGGAACAGACCTGGCTGGGGCGCATGCCCGATCATCTCGTGCAACGCGTCGCACGCGTGCGCCTGTATGCGCCGAACCTGCACAACGTGCTGCTGACTGCACCGGGCTACTACTTCCTCACCACCGATACGCCGAACCTGATGCGCTGGCTGGCCAGCGAACTGCGTGCCAGTGGCGTGGACCTGCGGCTGCAGCAGTCGTTCACCGACGCCTGCCGCGACGGCGACGCGTGGCAGGTTGAAGGGGTGGGGCGCACGGCCTGTCTGGTCGGCGCTGATGGCGCACGATCACGTGTTGCCCAGCGTACCGGCCTGGGCCAGGTGCGCGACAATCTGTATGGCGTGGAGCGCGAGTTTGCCGGCGTGCAGCTGCCGGAAGGCGATGCCTTGCACTGCTTCGTAAGCCGCCGGTTCGCACCTGGCTACATAGGCTGGGCCGCGCAGAACCCCACCGGCGTGCAGGTGGGATTGGCGCTGCGGCATGATCCCGCACATGCACGCGCGCCGGATATCGAGGGATTCCTTGAACACGTGCGCGACGTTGTGGGACTTCCGCACTCGGCCCAGGTTGCCGGCACCCGCGCGGGCCTGGTGCCCTGCGGGTTGCCGGATGGCCCGATCACTGCGCCGGGCGTGATCCTGACCGGTGATGCGGCAGGTGTCGTCTCGCCGCTGTCGGCCGGCGGCATCCACTCGTCATGGCGGCATGGCTGGGCGGTCGGTGATGCGATCGGGTTGCACCGGCGCGGCAAGGGGCCGGCCGCAGAGCAGGTGGCGCGTCAGGCCGCCCCCACCTTTCACCGCAAGCGCATGCTGCGCTGGGCAATGGACCACCTGCAGCGGGACTGGCCGGTCAATGCGCTGCTGCGCACCGGCCCGATGCGCCGGCTGGCCGAGCAGATCTACTTCCATCGGCGGGGCGTGCGGATGTGATCCTGAAGCTGAATGCTGCTTCATGAGGGGGCAGCAGAATCCTGTTGACGCCGTGCAGCAATCCCGACACAATAGCGCTCCTTCGACGCAGGTCGAACGGAATATGCGGGAATAGCTCAGTTGGTAGAGCGCAACCTTGCCAAGGTTGAGGTCGCGAGTTCGAGTCTCGTTTCCCGCTCCAGATTCAGAAAAACGCTCCCGCAAGGGGGCGTTTTTCGTTTGCGCACCGGAAAGGGATTGCGATCGCGCTAGCGCGGGCTGCCTCGGCCCGCACCGCACCAGGTTCGCACGTCCGCACGATCGAAGCCGGCGCAGGCGTTCTTCCGCGTGATGTACAGATACGGGGCGTCGGCCTGGTAGGTGAAGTGGTAGTAATAGGTCCGGTCCTGGCCGTACAACCAGTAGTTCGACGAGCCCTCGTTGATCACGTAGGGCTCGAAGGAAAAGATCGACGACTGCGCGGGAATGAAGTTGCTGCGGTCCATCAGCAGCATGGCCGCGTTCGACGCCAACGGAGTGGTCAGGCAGATCGACGTCGTGCCCACGATGAGCACGGTCGCGAAGATGCCGAGCGTGCGGCGAAGGGCGGATTTCAAGCGTATTGCCTGCCAGTGGAAGCGTTCAGGACAATGTGCCGCAGCGCCCGCGGACAGTCCAGCGTTCAGCTTGGCGGCGCCGATGAAAGGCTGTGGAAAGGCCGAGGGTTCGCAATGCATGCACCGCACACGCGCTGTAACGCACCTCCGACCGATTCTCCATGTCCACTCCACAATCGCGGCGTAGCCTCCTCGGCTTCTCTCTCCACGAAGGCGGGCGGGTGGCCAGTCGTATCACTTTCCCGGCAGCGTTCGCGAAACGGTATGCCGTCGTCCCACGCATCGTCCTGGGTACCGGGGCGCTGCTGACCGGCATGATGCTGGTGGGCTGCATGTCGGTGCCGGTTCCCGATCTGCCTGATCGCGTACCAGCAGTGTGGAGTCAGACCGCGGCAGGGCAGGGCGTAGCGGTCGACGCGCGGCAGTGGTGGAAGGTGCTGGCCGATGCGCGCTTGAACGCGCTGGTGGACGAGGCCATCGCCGGCAATCTGGACCTGCGCCAGGCCACCCTGCGGTTGCAGGCGGTACGCCTGCTGTCGGGCACTTCCGATGCGCGCTTCCGTCCGGAAATCTCCGCCAGTGCCAAGCAGGTGCAGGACGCCGCCGCGGTCGACACGTACTTCCACGCCGGCGTTGAAGCGATCTGGGATCTTGGCCTGTTTGGCGCAGCGGAGAGTGCCCGTCTGAGCGCGCAGGCGGCCAACGGAAATGCCGAAGCACTGCGCGATGCGGCACAGGTGGCGGTCATCGCGGATGTGGTGCGCAGCTACCTGGATCTTTCCGTCGCGCAGGCGCAGGTGGATCTGCTCGGCAGGCAGCAGGCCGTTGACGCACGTGGCGAGCAACTGGGCCTGGTGCGGCAGCGCCTGCATCTGGACGAGCCCGGTGAACTGGATCGCCTGCGCGCGCGGCGGGCGGCCACGCGCGCGGCCATTGCACAGGCGAATGAAAACGCGGGCAACGCCGCGCGCGCGTTGGCGCTGCTGCTGGGTCGCGATGGTCCGGATCCGGCCTGGAATGCCTACCGCACGCCACCGCAGTTGAGCGCCTTCACCCTGCAGCAGGTACCCGCCGATCTGCTGCGCCATCGCCCGCAGATCCTGCTGGCCGAGGCTGATGTGCTGCAGGCTGCCGCCGAAAAGGGCAGTGCACGCGCGTCGATGTTCCCGAAGCTGAGCCTGGGCGGTTCCATCCTGTACGCCTACAACCTGACCCAGAACGCTCGCTCCAATTCCGATTCCAGCCCATCGATCGGTCCCTACATCGATATCCCTCTGTGGGATTGGGGCCAACGTCGCGCGCGCTATCAATCCGACGACAAGCAGCTGGATGCAGCCTTGCTGGGGTATCGCAAGGCAGTGCTGCAGGGCGTGGCGGAAGTGGAGGGTGCATTGGGCAGCCTGGCCCGCCAGGACAGCAGCATCCAGTCGCTGCAGGTGGCCGACGAAGCAGCCCGGCAGCAGGTCGTACGACAGGCCCGGCAGGTGCAGCTTGGTCTTTCCAGCGAGTTCGACGGGTTGGAAACCCAGCGTGCCGCGCTGTCCGCGCAGGCCGACCTGATCGGCGCGCAGGGTGCTCGCGTACTTGCATTCGCATCGCTCTATCGCGCAGTGGGCGGTGCTCCCTTGCCAGCCGAGCCTGAAGGCGACGCGCAATGATCGCGCTTGCCCGCAAGACCCTGGTTTACGAGTGGCGCCGTTTCCTGCCGGTAGTGCTGGCCATGTGTTTCGCCGGCGTGCTGCTGATCGTGCAGGCGGCGCTGGTGCTGGGCATCTTCGGCACCGCCGCGATCTACGTGAAGGCATCCAGCGCCGATGTCTGGGCGGGCTTTGCCGGCACGCAGAGCGTGAACTACGGTCATGCGATCAGTGCGGATGTAGAGAATCGCCTGCGGATGGACCCGGATGTCACCCGCGTCGAACCCTACGAGTGGGTCGATGGCGAGTGGCGCTCCAGCGCACAGGGTGCCGGCAACGTGTCGGTGTATCTGTCCGGCATCTCCACGGCAGGCGACGCGATGATGTTCTCGCGCATCCTGTCGCCCGACCTGCGTGCCCGGTTGCGCGAACCCGGTGCGGTGATCGTCGACAGCGCGGACCTGGATACGCTGGGCGTCGATCTGCACCGCAACCGCGCGTGGATCAATGGCAAGGCCGTGCGTGTGGTTGCCGCGCAACCCGGCCTACGTGGCCTTGGCGGCGTCAACGTGCTGGCGTCTTTGGATACCGCGCGTGCCATCGCCGGAACCGATCCGCATGAAGGCAGCACCTATTTCGTGGCGGGCACGCGCTCACCGGAGCTGGCCGCGCGCGTGCGCGATCGACTCGGTGCATCGACGGGCCGCGCCACGCCCGTCGAGTTCTGGACAGCGCCGGAGTTCGCCAGTCGTTCGCAGCAGTACTGGCTGTTCGATACCGGCGCCGGCATCGCAGTGCTGTTCATGGCGGTCATTGTCTGCTTCGTCGGCGCGGTGATCACCAACCAGTCGTTTGCCGCGGTGGTGGCCGGGTCGGTTCGCGAGTACGCCACCCTCAATGCGCTCGGCGCAGGCCGCTATGCGCTGGCCCGTGTGGTGTTCGAACAGGCCGTGCTGATCGGTGGTG
Source organism: Stenotrophomonas sp. DR822 (assembly GCF_019793815.1). Classification (NCBI taxonomy): domain Bacteria; kingdom Pseudomonadati; phylum Pseudomonadota; class Gammaproteobacteria; order Lysobacterales; family Lysobacteraceae; genus Stenotrophomonas; species Stenotrophomonas sp. DR822. Next base: position 1,122,005 of record NZ_CP081826.1, on the reverse strand, counting down.
TCGGCATGCTGCTCGCCGCAGCCTTCAGCGCAGTGGTGCTGATGGCCGCGCAGTCCCAGCGCGTACCGGTACAGCTCACGCCGATGGTGGTCCTTGGCTGCGTGGCGCTGGTCGCGGTGATGGCCATGCTGTCGAGCATCATGGCGGTGCGCAGCGTCGTCCGTTCCGATCCATCGCTGCTGTTGCGTTGAGGGGCCACCGATGACGAATGCTCCCATCGCGATCCCGACCCTGCGTGCCGACGCACTCGAAAAGGGCTTCGTGTCCGGCGATGTGCATGTGCCCGTGCTGCGTGGCCTGTCGCTGGACATCTATCCCGGCGAATTGACCCTGGTATCGGGCCCCTCCGGGTGCGGCAAGAGCACGCTGCTGTCGCTGATGTCCGGGCTCTCAACGCCTGATGGCGGTCGCGTGCATGCGCTTGGCCAGGACGTCAGCCACATGACCCGCAGCGAGGTGGAGCGCTTCCGTCTGCACCACGTCGGTTTCGTGTTCCAGGGCTTCAACCTGTTCCCGGCGCTGACGGCGCTGGAGCAGGTGCAGCTGCCGTTGGGCTATCGCGGCATGCGCAACCGCGACAGCGAGCCGTTGGCGCGGCAGGCGCTGGACGAGGTCGGCCTTTCGCACCGCAGCCACATGCGCCCGGCGCAGCTGTCCGGCGGCGAAAAGCAGCGCGTAGCCGTTGCCCGGGCGTTCGCCAAGTCACCCACGCTGATCTTCGCCGACGAACCCACCAGCGCACTGGATGCCGAGAACGGCCAGCGCGTCATCGACATCCTGCACCGTTATGCGCGTGCGCATCAGGCCACGGTGTTGTGTGTAAGCCACGATCCACGCCTGATCCGCCATGCCGATCGGGTGATCGCCATGGAAGACGGCACGGTCCGCGATGATCGCCGCCAGAACGAAACCGTAGAGCCCAGCCCATGACCAGAATGCCGCCGTTGTTCTCCCTCAGCTTCTCCTTGGGCGCGGCATTGCTGCTGGGTGCCTGCAGCAAGGATGCACCCGTACCCGCGCAGCCGACCGCTGCCACGTCCGCCAGCGCGGACAACGTCGCCGTCGCCCGCGGCATCATCGATGTGGAAGGCGGGCTGATTGCACTGGTGCCAGCGATGGATGGCGCCGTCAGCACCGCGCCGGTGAAGGAAGGGGCGGTGGTGCGCAAGGGCGATGTCCTGCTCACCCTGGATGGCGCACTGCTTGAACAGGAGGTGGGCATGGCCAATGCCGATCTCGCGCTGGCCACCGACCGGCTGAAGGGCAGCCAGGCGCAACTGCGCGAACTGGAGCGCAACGCCACCCGCCTGGCCACCGGCGCCAGCGAAGGCGTGTCGTCCAGCCAGCAGGCCGACGCAGCCAGGCAGCAGCTGGCCGGCGTCCGCGCCGATGTGGATGTGGCCGGAGCGCAGGTCGACCTGGCCCAGCACAAGCTGGAGCACGCCAGGCTCAAGCTGCGACAGATGTCGCTGACCGCACCGGACGCCGGCATCGTGGTCGGCCAGGTGCCGGGCGTGGGTGCGTTCGTGCAGGCCGGCAAGCCGGCGATGTCACTGTTACCGGCGCGACCGTTGCAGGTGCGTGCCGAGCTGAGTGCGGCCTACGCCGATGCCGTGCAGGTTGACATGCGTGCGACGGTGGTGATCGATAGCGATGGCGCAGAGGGCAAGCCACTGCCGGTGGCACGCGTGGTCCGCATCAGCCCGGTGTTCGCGCAGGCACGATTGCCCGAAGACGCAGGGCGCGGCGTGGCCAAGGTGGTGGAGTGCGTGCTGGAATTCGACAGCGCCGCCAAGGCGCGCGTCGGCCAGCATGTGCGGGTGGAGTTCCACAGGTAGGGGCGTGCTTCGCTAGGGGAGCGCGCGTCGGGTCTGTTTCCCGGTCAACGCCCGCCACGCACTGGCCAGCGACACCACGCACAGCGCCAGCAGCACAGCCAGGTCGAGCAGCAGCAGGCACAGCAGATGCATGCCCTGTACCGGCGCCTGGTGCAGGGCAGCGGCCAGCCAGGGGAACGACCAGGCCAGCAGCAGCACCAGGGCGATCAGCAGCCGCAGCCACAGTCGCCCTGGTTTCCAGGGACGCACGATCAGCACGGTGACCATCAGTTCCACTCCCGCCAGTACAGCGAACTGGATGACCGCGCCGGTGGGGTAGGGCAGGGTTGCGCCTTCGAAGTGGCGCAGCATCCAGTAGTCCGGGGTGAAGCCTGCATTGATCAGTGCAGCAATCACCGCAAGCCAGGCCAGGGCGACAAGGCTCCAGCACAGGCGGGCGAAACGAGGTCTCGTGGTCGGGTTCATCGGTGCAGCCGACTGTTGACGGCGTGAAGGAATTTGGACACAATAGCGCTCCTTCGACGCAGGTCGGAGAATCTGCGGGAATAGCTCAGTTGGTAGAGCGCAACCTTGCCAAGGTTGAGGTCGCGAGTTCGAGTCTCGTTTCCCGCTCCAGATTGCACAGGGCCCCGGTTGGGGCCTTGTTTTTCTCCTGCCACGGCAAGGCGGGGCACGTTGAGCCACAAGGCTCTTCGCGCAGTCAGAAAAGTGAAAACTGTTGTGAAATGGCTGGTGTGTGTCCCGGGCTTCCGGTACCATGACGGCTTATGCGGGAATAGCTCAGTTGGTAGAGCGCAACCTTGCCAAGGTTGAGGTCGCGAGTTCGAGTCTCGTTTCCCGCTCCATGTTCCGACAGGCCCCATCGCGGGGTTTTGTCATGTCAGGGGCGTCGTTCCTGATCGCAGTACGTTGGCCTCATGGCAGAGTGGCTATGCACCGGATTGCAAATCCGTTTACAGCGGTTCGATTCCGCTTGAGGCCTCCAATTGAAAAGCCCTGACTTCGGTCAGGGCTTTTTTCTTTGTGCGGACCCCTGGCGCCAGCAGGGGTACCAAACTGCACATGCGACCCGGCGGGACCGGCTGCTAGCGTCGCCGCACTTCTCTTCAGCGGTGGTGACTGCAGTGCGGAACCTGGCGATCCAGCAGGCGGTATACGTTCCCCTCGGCGCCATGCTGGCGCTGATCGCTTTTGCTTTCACCGTGCCCGGCTACCACCCGCTCTCCCAGCACCTCAGCGAGCTGGGCCTGATACCGGGGCTGCCAGCCAAGGCGGTGCAGGTCGGCGCGGTGGTCAGTGGCTCGGCCATCATCGTCTTCAGCCTTGCGTTGCTCGCACAAAGCCGCCGTTTCGCGCTCACGGTGCTCACCTCCACCCTGTTCGGGGTGTCCATGGTCAGCAATGGCGTCTTCACCACGGGCAGCCCGCTGCATGGCCTCTATGGCATCGGCATCTTCTCGATCCTGACCCCGCTGCTGTTCCTGGCTGAGCTGGGCCCTGCTGCGTCGACGCGGATGGCCTGGATTGCGCGCGCCACCTCGCTGCTGGGGATGGCCTATCTGTGGCTGATGCTTTCCGGCTTCGACCCGGAGCCCTATCGCGGCCTCACCCAGCGCATCGCGCTGCTGCCGGCGTTCGGCTGGTACACCTTCGCCGCGCTGGAGCTGCGTCGATCCCGGCGCTGATTGGCCTGGCGCGGTGGCATTTGCCCGCAGGTACGATCAGTCGTAGCGTATGGCCAAACGGGGCCGCAGGGCCCGGGACAGGAGGTCTGGCATGAACATGAAACCTGGCATCGTCCTGGCATTGCTGCTGGTCGCGCCGCTGGCATCGGCACAGGTCTACAAGTGCAAGGGTGCGTCCGGTGAAACCACCTATTCACAGCATCCGTGCGGTGCCGGCGCAGAACCGATGAAGCTGCGCTCCAACCGCGCCGCAGCGGAATCGGCTGGCGAGCTTGCCAACCGCACCGCGGTCTATCGCACTGCCGAATTGAATGACGCCGGCATTGTCGAGCGCAACTGCCTGCAGAGCGAGCAGTCGCGCATCTACGGCCCGCTGGAATCGCGCAGCCAGGCGGTCAATCAGCAGGTGGCCGATCTGAACCGGCAGCTGGCTGCAGCGAGCAGCAATCTCGCCGGTGCCACCAGCGAATCCGGCATCCGTGCGCAGATTTCCAGTCTGCAGCAGTCGTTGAGTTCTGAACGGACCTCGGCCGACAGCCAGATGACGACAGCCCGCGAGCGCTGCTCGAGTGCGCGTCGCGACCGCGAAAAGGAGGTTCGCGAGAAGTACTCCAACGCGCCCGCGTCTTCTTCCTGATTGCAGCTGTCATGCAGTCAGCGGCAAAGGATCGTCAGCACGGAAATTGCGCGCCACCGGCGTGGTGGTGCCCACATAGTGCCGGAACAGGTAGATCAACGGTGCCCAGCGCTGCACGTCGATGTGCTGGGTTCCGGCAACGGTGATCGCCTCGTGCGCATGCACCCGGCAGATCCGTCCTTCGACGATCATGAAGCCCTGATCCTGCGTTCCGCTGGGCCGATGCGAGGCGAGCAGCGTGACCTCCACCTGCAGCGGGCATTCGGCAATCGCGGGCGGTGCCACCTGCACCGAATCGACGCGGCTGAAGCCGCCCAGTGCGAACTTGTCAGGCACGTGCACGTAACCCATGGAACGCTTCGATTCCGGCACCGGGGTGCGAGCGGTGGCGCGGGCAATGGCTTCAACCTGCGCCGCCTGCGTGGCATCTGCGAAGTTCAGTACGCATTCGCCGCGTGCCAGAAGGTTGCTGCAGCCTTGGCCCTGTTCGCCGATACCGAGCACCACGCGGTCGCCCAGCGCCCAGAATGATGAAAGCGGACTGATGTTCGCACTGCCGTCTTCATTCAACGTGGTCATCAGCACTACCGGTGTTCCCGGGTAGAGCACGGAGGGGGTGATGCAGCGGCGCTGGAAGTCTTCCGGTGGCATGCCTGGGCTCGTGGGGTGCGGGCGATGACTGTGCACTGTGCAGGGGAGAGCATGCTTCGATCCGGGTCGAACGATGCGCGGAAAGCGGCATGCCACAATGCGGCCATGGTCCAGACGTCCCGCTCCTTCATCCATGTCGGCACGCTGGTCGGTGACCATGCACGCGCGGCCATGCTGTTGACGTTGATGGATGGCCGGGCGCACACGGCGTCCGAGCTGGCCGGCGTGGCTGGCATCTCGCCGCAGACGGCAAGCAGTCATCTACGGCGGTTGCTCGACGGCGGCATCCTGGCCGTGGAGGTGCAGGGACGCCACCGCTATCACCGGATTGCCTCGACCGAGGTCGCCGACATGCTGGAAGGCATCCTGCGTTTCAGCGATCAACGGCCACCGCTTTCTCCACGAACCGTACGGTTTGATGCCGGCTTCCGCCGGGCGCGCACCTGCTACCGGCACCTGGCGGGCGAATACGCCGTTGCCATCTGTGACCACCTGCTGACCATCGGGGCGATTACCGCGGCGGCAGACCACTGGCAGATGACGGCTCATGGCGCTGACGTCCTGCGCGCGGTGGGGCAGCCGCTGGAAGAATTGATCGCGCGATCGCCACAGGTGACGCCCGCGCGATACTGCCGCGGCTGCCTGGACTGCACCGAGCGGCGCCCGCACATGGCCGGCATGGTGGGTGAAGCACTGCTGGAGAGTTTCCTGCAGAACCACTGGCTGCGTCGCCTCGCGGGGCGGCGCGACCTGCAGGTCACACCTGCCGGGCAGGAGGCATTACGCAGGCTGTTTGACGTACGCGCGTGAAGCCCGCCGCGCGCCGCCGGCAGTCTCAGCCGGCCACGACATTGCGACGGGGTATGGTCGGAGTCCTGGTCTTCGGGAGCAGCAATGGCAGGCAAGGACATGAGGGGCCGCATGCACGATGCGGCTGGTCGGCAATGAGCAGGTCAACCGCAGATGTGCGCTGGCTTACATTCCGGCTGAAGAACGGGCAGTCCATCGGCCCCGATCAACTGAAGGATGGCTGGGTCGTCGCCTCGGAGAGCCGTCATTGCGATGTGCGCCGGGAGAGTATCGAGGGCGCTGGCGTGGTCTATGCCCTGTATGGCCCGCCGGATCTTCCGTCTCCGCGCCGCGCCGAACTGCGTATGCGCGACTTCCTCATGCGCTCCGGCTATACCTTCACCATGGGTACGCTCGGCCACTGATGCGGTCGGCTGCTCAGAAGGGAGCCGCGGCTGCCTTCAACGCCTCGACCACCTGTGAATCCGTAAAGCCGCAGTGCCCCTCGCCCACCGCAGGCAGTACGCGCGGCAATGGCGTGGCGCCAGCGCGCTCGGCCAGTTGCGGATACACCGTCTGCATGTGCGGCACGATGCTCGGGTCGTTGTTGTTGAACTGGATCACCAGCGGTCGCTTGACCGCGCCGGTCAACGCCAGCTTTTCGCGCACGTATCGCTGTGCCGGCGCAACAGGTGCCAGCCGCTGCACGCCCGCGTTGAACGCCTTGTCGTCACCGAATCCGCGGTAGACGGTCGTAACGTTGCCGACCGGCATGCCGCCGGCGCGCGTGGCCAGTTCGTGCAGGATCATCGCGTGCAGGCTGATCGTGCCCGGCAATGCCTCCACGCTTACCTGCAGCCGTGCAGCCAGTTGCGCAGCCACGGCCGGCCGGGTCTGAAGCGCGGCAGCGATGCCTTGATAGAGCTCCATCTGCGGCAGTGCCGCAGCTTCCGCCGATGCCAGGCCCTGCCGGGGCAATCCCTTCGCCCCGGGGAAGAAATAGTCGAACGCCACCAGGGTGGTCAGCAGGTCGTTGGCCAGTTGTTCGCCGGGCAGGTTGGCCCCGCACAGCGACACGCCACCGGCGTAGTGCCGTGGCAGGCGTTCGAGGGTGGCGATGGCCACGGCACCGCCCATCGAAAAGCCGACAATCCAGGTGCGACGCACGTCCTTCAATTCGGACAGGGCGTGCGCGCGCAGGCGTTCCATGTCCACGATCGCATCTGCCACCGCCCAGCCCTGGCTGGCATAGGCGCTCTGCGCCACGGCATAGCCCGCTGCAAGCAGGCTGGCGGTGCTGTCGTTGGCCGGCATCGGTGATGGCTGCGGCACGCCCACTGGTTCATAGCCATGCGCCAGCATTACCAGTTCGCCGTTCCAGCCGGCGGGCACGTCCAGGCGCCAGCGCGCGCCCTGCAGCTCGCCGCTGGAGGTGCGTGGCGGGGCGGGCGGCGCGGCGGCCTGCGACACGTGCGGCAGCAGCAGGATCAGTGCCAGGACCAGCCGGTGGAAGGTTCGCATCATGGTCTTTGCCCTGGCCGGTGCGGTCTGCGCGGAAGGTGCCGCCTGTATAGCGCTGCCCCTGCACGGTGGCTAGCCCCTGACGCAATGCAATCGAATTCGATACGATCTGCCGTATATTCTCCATTCAATTTGATCTGGAGTCCCACCATGGTCGATCGCCTCGCCATCCTGCTCGAACGCTTCGCGGTCACCGCCTCGGTGTTCCATGCCGGCGCGCTGTGCGGCATCAACAGCCAGGAGGCCGAAGGCGACGCCGGCCAGCTGCACCTGGTGCGGCGCGGTCCGTTGCAGGTCAGTCATGGCACGCAGACGGTGCAGGTCGACGTTCCCAGCCTGCTGCTGTATCCGCGTCCGCTGCCACACCGCTTCCACACCGATCCACAGCATGGCGCGGACATGGCCTGCGCCAATCTCCATTTCGAGGGCGGCAGGCTCAACCCGATCAGTGCCGCGCTGCCCGATTTCATCTGCCTGCCGTTGGCCGAACTGCATGGCGGCCATGCCGCCCTGGAGCTGCTGTTCGAGGAGGCATTCGAGCAGCGCTGCGGTCGCACGGTGATGGTCAACCGCCTGTTCGAGGTGGTGATGATCCAGGTGCTGCGGCAGTTGATGGAGGGGGGCGAGATGCGCGGCGGCCTGTTCGCCGGGCTTGGCCATCCACGGCTGCGGTTGGCGCTGGTGGCCATGCACGAGGCCCCCGCCCAGGCCTGGACACTGGAAGATCTGGCCGACGTTGCAGGCATGTCGCGCAGCGTGTTCGCCGCCAGTTTCCGCGAGGCCATGGGTACCACGCCCGGGCAGTATCTGCAGGGCTGGCGGGTAGGCCTGGCGCAGCAGGCGTTGCGGCAGGGGCGACCGTTGAAACGGATCGCCGACGAGGTTGGCTATGGCAGCGAGGCCGCGTTGTCGCGGGCGTTCAAGGCACACACCGGGCAATCGCCACGGCAGTGGCGCGGACAGGCGCGCGCTGCTGCCGGCTGACTGTTACCCCAGCGCGAGCCGGGTCAGCTTCATGCCGGCGAACAGCCCGGCCAGGCCCAGGGCTACCGAGCCGCCGGCGTACAGTGCGGCCAGGCCATGCTGGCCCCGCTGCAGCAGCAGGCCGGTTTCCAGCGAGAAGGTGGAGAACGTGGTGTAGCCACCAAGAATGCCGGTGGCCAGCAGCAGGCGCAGTTGCGGCGACGCGCCATTGCGCAGCGCAAACGCCTCCACCACCACGCCCATCAGCATGGCGCCACTGATGTTGACCAGGAACGTCGACCAGGGCCAGGAGCTGCCGATGGCGACGCGGGCGCCGATCAGATTGCAGGCATGGCGCAGGCAGGCGCCGACACCGCCGCCCAGGAATACCAGCACATAGTTGTTGAACGTCTGCATTGCTTGCCTCGAGTGCGTGTTCGCAGGTTCGACGGCGGACGCAATGGCGGGCACGGCCTGCCATCGACGAACGCCGGGTTCGTCTCAGCAGGAGCCATCAGCCATCTCAGGCGGTTATCGGGGGAGCCCCATCCCCATCGATGGCCATGCTACCAGCCCGCGATGGGTCAGGGCAGGGCAGTCATCACCACGCGTGCGACCTTGCCGCGGCTGACGCCCTCCATCAGCAGGTCATGGGCCATCAATCCCAGCGTGGCTTCGCGACGGTAGCCCACCTCCAGGCCGCGCTCGTCAAGGATGTGGGCGACCAGCTCATAGGCTGCTTGCCAGACATCCAGATGGGCTTCGCTGGGCATGTGCATGTAGGCCGTGCCGCGCTCGCCGACTCCCCGTCCCAGCGGGCCGAACAGCAGCTCGCGAGGGTCCAGCTTCACCGCATCGGCAATGCGGAACAGCTGTTCGGCTTTCACGTGGTTGGCCTTGACGTGGTCGTTGAGCCAGTTGCTGACCGTTGCCGTCGTCGTTTCGGCGGCACGCGCCAGGTCGGCCGGGCGTGCATGCCCGGCGTCCTTCATGGCGACCGCGAGTCGTTGTCCAAGAGTATTCATCTATGCAAGCCAGCTTAACGCGTGGAAGCGAAAGAGGCCTTGGCGCAAGAATAAGTTTGATGATGAAAGGGATCGAAAATGGACGAATTCTGGAGCAAGCGGCAGGTCCGCACGCGGCTGGGCTTTTCCACCGACGCAGAGCTCGCCAGGTTGTTTGGAATCAGCAGATCCGCTGTCTCGCAGTGGCCCAGGGGCTTTCCCATCCCGCCGCTCAGGCGCTACATCCTGCAGCAGCGATACCCTGCGTTGTTCCCGATGGATGACGACTCGCACGACGAAACCGCATGAGATGCGTCGATGGTTGTCGCAGACAAGCCGCCAAGATCGATTTGCTAAGTATGCTTAGCAACATAGACAGAATCGATCGACGTGTGCCCAGCGATGGTCCGATCTGTGATGGATACCTTGGTTCGCCGGCTGGCTTTGTCGACATCGGCACGGACGTTTCTGATCCCGGTCGCTACGGCCTTTCATGAACGATTAATAATTTCAATCGCGAAAGTCGCGGCCTGTAATTGACGTGTCGTGAAATCTATGACTAATTGGCATCAACCGGCTGTGAAGGCCGGGAGTCTTTCAGTAGCTCGCAAGTGAATCGGTCGACCGTCAACGATGCAGAACAAGTCCAACGGAGGTCGTATGGAATACGGCATGCATGGCTTGGCTGAACGGGTACGCCGCGAACTGGAAGCCAGTTATCACAAACACGGATGCGGTCCGGCGTTCTGGGATACCTACCAGCAGGTGCTTGATCGTCTGGTTCCCCAGGGGACCGGGCGTACCGATGTCACCAATGAAATGGCGCTGATCATCGAACAACTGGGCATCGTCCGTCGCGCCCAGCTGGTACCGCCACGCCCGGGCGAGCCGGGCTGATCAGAGCAGGCGCCAAGCGCCGCACACCAGCAGCGCCAGCAGCAACGATGCCAGGGCCGTGGTGCGGGGGCGCCACCACCGGCGCGGCTGGCCTGCCATCACCTGCGGACTGCAGTAGCGCACCAGGCTGGGACCGAAACCGGCCTGATGCTGCTGCTGCGCGCACGCGTCCAGGCAGGCACCGCAGGCCAGGCAGTCGGCCTGTGGGCCATGGCGGATATCCAGCTGCATCGGGCACGCGCGTACGCAGGCCATGCAATCGAGGCAGTCACCCAGCCGATCCGCGCTGAAGGTGGGCATCGGTCCGGCCAGCAGCGGATGCGCGGCGCGGAAGACATAGTCCTGCGCGGTGGTCGCGTCGAGCAGGCCGCGGCCGCGGCCGAGCACGCCGCCCAATGCCGGCGGGCGGGCGCCGCGCGGCTCGCCGCGGCGTGGGTCATACAACATGCGCGGGGTGTGCGGGTCGGTCAGCAACGGCTGCATGCGCGCGAACGGGCAAAGTGATCGGCACACCTGCTCGCGCAGGAACCCGGCATTGCCCCACGTGGCGCCGGCATAGAACAGCACCCAGAAGGTCTCCCAGCCACTCCATGCGCCATCCAACGCGCCGGTGACCAGTTCGCGGATCGGGCTGAACAGCCCGACGAACGTGATCCCGGTCCACAGCGACAGCAGCAACCAGGCCAACTGGGTGGCCGGCCGCGCCAGCTTCGCTGGCAGCATGCGGGCCAATGCCTGCGCGATTCCGTCGAACGCTCGTGTCCACAGCGTCTGCGGGCAGGCATGTCCGCACCACACGCGACCGGCCAAGTGGGTGAGCAGGGCCAGACCCACCGCCATCACCGCCAGCAGCCCCAGCAACACACCGATGTCATCCGGCCACAGGGTCCAGGCGAACAGGTCGAAGCGGCGCGCGTTGAGGTCCAGCAGCAGGGCCTGCCGTCCATCCCACTGCAGCCACGGCAGCGCATGGAACAGGACCAGCAACGCAAGGCCCAGGGTGCGGCGCCAACGCCATGCGCGCAGGGGCGAGGATGCGGTGATGCTCATCCCAGTGGCAGCTCCTCATCCTCTTCGTTCGGCATCGGCCGCAGCAGGTAGCCGGTCACCGCGCTGGAAAGTGCGGTGACCGCCCAGAACATGAAGAAACCTGCGGTGTAGCCCAGCTCACGGCTGATGGCCGTACCCGGGAAGCTGATCGCCTGCAGCCGCAGTGGATCGACGAAGGCGAAGAACACCACGCAGGCCAGGCCGGCGGCGATGAAGCTGGGCCACAGGACTGCACCCCAATGCTGGATACGCCGCTGGCGGCTGGAAGTCGGTGTGTTCATGCGGGTTCGGGTTGAAGAAGAGGGCGGCGCGTATACTTCGCCGTGGTTGGCGCAGCATCCGCAGGGCATGCTTCCTGCAAGCGTGCCAGCCTAGGTGCGCCGCAGTGCGCTGACATTGATCTGGATCAACAGCGGTGGTGGCGGCATGCGGCACACTGCCGATCCGCACTTGGTGCCCTGATGAACGCAACGCCCACGACTGCCCTTCCCATTGCTTCGCCAGAGTTGTGCAGCGAGGAGGAAGTGACCCGGTTGGTCCACGATTTCTATGCGCGCGTGCGTGAAGAGGAGCGTCTGGGGCCGGTATTCGAAGGGCATGTGCGCGACTGGCCGGAACACCTGGCCCAGCTCGTCGATTTCTGGTCGGCGATGCTGCGCGGGACCCGCAGGTTCAAGGGCTCGCCGATGTCCAAGCACATGGCGATCGATCTGGAAAAGGATCTGTTCGACCGCTGGCTGGTGCTGTTCCACATCACCACGGCCGAATGCAACAACCCGCCCATGCAGGCACTGGCCGACGATGTGGCCGCCCGCATCGCCGACACCTTCTGGCGCCGCTACCAGATGCTGCGCTGGCCGCAGGTCATGCTGCCGGTGCTGGGCGTGCCCACCAAGGATTGATCTGGGTCAAGGCGTACCGCCAGGATTGGGGCGATGCTGGCGCCATGGACACGTTCTCTCCCGCTGCCGGTGGCCTGGCCTGGACCTTCGATCCCGATCTGCTGCGACGGCATGACCGTCCCGGCCCACGCTACACCTCCTATCCCACCGCGCCGCACTTCCATGACGGCTTCGATGCACCCGCGCTGCGCCAGGCGATCGCCGACAGCAACCCGTTGGCGCGCGCGCTGTCGTTGTATGTCCACGTTCCATTCTGCTCCAGCCCCTGCTTCTACTGTGGCTGCAACCGGGTGATCACCCGCGATCGCGGGCGTGGGCACAGTTACGTGTCACGCGTGCTGGCCGAGGCGGACCTTTTGGCACCGCAGTTCGCCGATGGTCGTGAAGTGATCCAGCTGCACCTTGGCGGTGGTACGCCGAATTTCCTCGATGCCGATGCGATGACCGCGCTCGTCGAGGGCCTGCGCCGCCGCTTCGATTTCAGCGGTTCGCCGCAGCGTGATTTTTCCATCGAACTGGACCCGCGTTTCATCGACACCAGCGACGTAGCGATGCTGGCCCGGCTGGGCTTCAACCGCGCCAGCCTGGGCGTGCAGGATTTCGACCCGCAGGTGCAGGAATCGATCAACCGGGTGCAGGGCGTACGGCAGACGCTGGATATCCTGCGTGCGTGCCGCGACAGCGGCATGCGTTCGGTCAACGTCGATCTGATCTACGGCCTGCCAGGGCAGAGTCTGCAGGGCTTCGGCCGCACCCTGGAACTTGTGCTGGCGCTGCGTCCGGATCGACTGGCGGTGTATGGCTATGCGCATCTTCCGCACCTGTTCCGCGCGCAGCGGCAGATCGACGAAAGCCGGATGCCTTCGCCGGAAGACAAGCTGGCGCTGCTGGGCCTGGCGGTGGAGCGCCTGTCCGCAGCCGGCTACCAGTACATCGGCATGGACCACTTCGCATTGCCGGAAGAAGATCTGTCGCGTGCCCAGCGCGCCGGCCAGCTGCATCGCAACTTCATGGGCTACACCACCCACGCCGACACCGATCTGCTCGGCCTTGGCGTAAGTGCGATCAGTCACATCGGTGCCACCTACAGCCAGAATCCGCGTGACCTGCCGTCGTGGGAGAGCGCGGTGGACCAGGGACAGCTGCCGGTCTGGCGCGGCGTCGCACTCAGTGCCGACGACCAGCTGCGCGCCGAGCTGATCCAGCAGTTGATGTGCCAGGGTGAGGTGGATGGAATGTCACTGGCCCAGCGCCACGGCATTGATTTCGAGACCTACTTCGCCGAAGACCTGCAGGCCGTGCAACGCCTGCAACACGATGGCCTGGCCGAGTACCGCGATGGCGTGGTGCGTGCCAGCGAGCCGGGGCGGCCGTTGCTGCGTCTGCTGGCGATGTGCTTCGATCCCTATCTGCGCGCTGCGCAGGAGCAGCCGCGTTATTCGCGTGCGATCTGAGCGCAGGTCTCAGCGCTTTCCGACGCCGCGTTCGGGGTGGCGAGCGGCCATGCCACCACTGGAGGTGGTGCTCCAGTTGCCGCTCAGATCGCGCACGCTGGTGGAGTAGGAGCCGTCGCTGTACTCGGTGCGCCACCTGCCGCTCAGGTCACGCTTGCTGACCGAGTAGCTGCCGTCACTGTACTGGGTGCGGATGTTGCCGCTCAGGTCAGTGCTGCTGTTGGAGTAGCTGCCATCGCTGTGGGTGGTGCGCTTGCGGCCACTCAGGTCGGTGGTGGTGGTTGAACGGCTGCCGTTGCTGTGCTCGGCGATCACCCGGCCGGACAGGTCGCGCTTGATGCGGCTGGCCGATCCGTCGCTGTTGCGGATATCCAGGCTTCCGTCGAGGTTGCGGTGGCTGTCCGAACGGCTCTGCGCCGATGCCGGTGCAGCAGCCTGGGCGAGCAGCGTGACCAGCGCCAGCGATGATGCGATCCCTATCCACCTCATGGCTGATCTCCTTATGCGTCGTTCGGCGGCCGGTATGGCGCGTTCGATTCTGCCATGCCGGCCTGAAGGCGTCCTGATCGGGGAGAGGGCAGCCGAATGGCCGCATTCCCTCCGGCGGGCTGCTGTGCAACCAGCGATGTGCGGACGTGGTGCGGGGGCGTCGATGCTTGATTGGGTGGTGCCCGGAGCCGGAATCGAACCGGCATGGGGTTGCCCCCGGCGGATTTTAAGTCCGATGCGTCTACCAGTTTCGCCATCCGGGCCTGCAGCGCGCGCCGATTGTAACGGAATCGCCGCCACTGCCGCCGGCTAACGCGGCTTTTACGCAACCGGGCGCGGCGCTGGGTACAGTCCGCCAACGTACCCGGGGATGGCGATATGCGTGCACGTGGCAGGCGATGGATCGGATGCAGTGCCGTGCTGGGGCTGATGCTGGCGATAGGCGCGGCCGCCGCGCAGCAGGCACCAGCGCCCACTGGCCCGGTGGTGGACATGGACACGGTGCAGGTGACCGGCGAACAGCCCGGCCCCGGCCTCTGGAAGGTCACCGCTCCGCAGGGGCACGTGCTGTGGATCCTGGGCACGGTCTCACCGTTGCCAAGCGGTGTGCAATGGCGCTCTGACGAAGTCGAACGGACCATTGCCGGCGTCGACCATGTGCTGGGCGATCCGGGTTTCGCCCTCGATGCGAAGATCGGTGTGTTCAAGGGCCTGACCCTGCTGCCACTGGCATTGAAGACCGCGCGCGATCCGCAGGGGCGCACGCTTGACCAGATCCTGCCGCCGGCAACGCACGCGCGCTGGCTCGGCCTGAAACAGACCTACCTGGGCAATGACCGTGGCGTGGAAAAGGACCGTCCGCTGGTGGCCTCCGGCCGCTTGTACCAGGCCTTCCTCAAGCGCAACGGCCTGCGCGATGGCAAGCAGGTCAAGGAAGCACTCGGGCGCGCGTACAAGGCGCACGATCTGAAGCCGGAAGACGTGCAGGTCAAGCTGAAGGTCGACGACATCCGTGGCACGTTGAAGGAGCTGCAGGCCACCGAAGTCGATGACCGCGCGTGTTTCGAACGCACGCTCGACACGGTGGAATTCCAGGCACCGGTGCTGCGCGAGCGCGCCAACGCCTGGGCGCTGGGGGATGTCGCGGCACTGCGTCGGCTGTCGGGCTCGTCGATGGCCCAGACCTGCCGCGAACTGCTGCAGGATTCGGCCTTCGTGCGCCGGCGCGGCTGGAGCGATATGCCGCAGCAGGTACGCACGCGCTGGCTGCAGGGCGTGGATGCCGCGCTGAGCCGTCACCCAGGCACCTTCGCGACGGTGCCGGTCAGCCTGCTGCTGGGCGAGGGCTATCTGGATGCGCTGGTGCAACGCGGCTACCAGGTCGAGTCGCCGCCGGAATAACCAACGCTTGAAGTCCTCGTGCTTCCTGTCATATTCCTCTGCACTCAGGAGGGGAGTGATGGACATGCCGTTGCATGCGTACGCCTATGTCAGCACGGCCAGGGAGGGACTGGACGTGCCCGAGCTCGATGCATTGCTGGCCGATGCGACCGCGTTCAACCGCATGGCCGGGGTGACCGGGGCGTTGATGTTCGATGGCAGCCGTTTCCTGCAGTACATCGAAGGCCCACGGGATGGGCTGGCTTCGGTGCACGCGCGGATCGGCAACGCGCGTCGCCACGGCAGCATCATCCAACTTGCCGCAGGCCCGATCCCGAGCCGCTGGTTCCCGCGCTGGACGATGGCCAACCGGCACGTGGATGCGGCGACGCTGGACAGCATCGTGGCGGCCCCGTGGCATGGTTTCAGCCTGGAGCAGGAGCCTCCGGAGCATGGCTTCTGCCTGTTGTTGCGGGCCTGGACGGGGCGGCACGGCGAACTCGAGCCGGCTGCCGTCAGCCTCGGATCCTGATCCGGGCGTGGTCTGGCGCCGCTGCCGCGGTTAACCTTGTCGGCACGTTTGCCTGCTCCCGGATCCTCGCATGACCCAGTGGACACCGTTGCCACCTGTTGGACACCGCGCATGAGTGCGCCGATCGGCGCAGCACAGAGCCCGTCCCCGGCCATCATCGGCCTGGGATATGTCGGGCTGCCACTGGCGGTGGCTTTCGGCCGCCAGCTGCCCACCCTGGGATACGATATCGATTCCGCACGCATCGCCGAACTTGCCGGCGGGCAGGACCACACGCTGGAGATGGAACCGGATGAACTGGCCAGCGCGTCGCTGCTGCGCTACAGCAGCGATCCGGCACAGCTCGACACCTGCAACGTCTACATCGTCACCGTGCCCACGCCGATCGATGCCTACGAGCAGCCTGATCTGGAGCCTTTGCGCTCGGCGACGCGACTGATCGCCAGCCATCTGCGCGCCGGTGACCTGGTGATCTACGAATCCACTGTTTACCCGGGCACCACCGAAGAAGTCTGCGTGCCGCTGCTGGAACAGGGCTCGGGCCTGCGCTTCAACGAGGATTTCTACTGCGGCTACAGTCCCGAGCGGGTCAGCCCGGGTGACCGCCAACGGCGCCTGGCCGACATCCGCAAGATCACCTCCGGTTCAACGCCGGACGTGGCTGCGGTGGTCGATGGCCTGTACCAGCGGATCATCACCGCCGGCACGTTCCCGGTGCCGTCGATGCGGGTCGCCGAAGCGGCCAAGGTGGTGGAGAACATCCAGCGCGACGTCAACATCGCGCTGGTCAACGAGTTGGCGCTGATCTTTGATCGGCTTGGCATCGACACCCAGGATGTGCTCGACGCCGCAGGCAGCAAATGGAACTTCCTGCCGTTCCGGCCGGGGCTGGTGGGAGGCCACTGCATCGGCGTGGACCCGTACTACCTGCTGCACAAGTCCGAAAGCATGGGCTACCACCCCGACCTCATCCACACCGCCCGGCAGGTCAACAACCGGGTGGGGGAACATGTGGCCAAACGGGTGCTGGCGATGCTGGCCGAACGTGGCCGCATGCCAGCGCACTCGCGCATTCTGGTGCTGGGCGTGACCTTCAAGGAGGACTGCCCGGACCTGCGCAACAGCCGCGCGCTGGAACTGGCCCAGCGGCTGGCCGGCAGCGGCGCGCAGGTGGACGTCAGCGATCCGTGGGTGGGGCCGGCTGCCATGGCGGACGAAGGCGTGAACTGGCTGGCCGAGCCGGTGCCCGGCAGCTACGACGCGGTGGTGCTGGCGGTGGCGCATGAGAGCTTCAAGGCGATGGACGATGCCCATATCCGCAGCCTGTTGGCGCCCGGTGGGCTGGTCTATGACGTGAAGTCCGCCTGGCCGCGCAGCGTGGTCGACGATCGCCTGTAGGTGCTTGCGCGGTAGACTCGGGGCAGTTGCAACCGAGGAACGCCATGCACCGGTATATCGTCTACCTGCTCGCCATCGTGATGTTTCCGATCTGCCTGTGGCTGGCCACGATCTGGCCGGCCTGGTACTGGGGCGTCGGCATTACAGCTGCGATGGTGGCGCTGGGGACCTGGGACCTGCTGCAGAAGCGCAGCACCCTGCGCCGCAACTATCCGGTGATGGCGCACTTCCGTTATGGCCTGGAATCGATCGGCCCGGAGATCCGCCAGTACTTCGTGCAGAGCGACCTGGAGGATGTGCCGTTCTCGCGGCAGCAGCGTGCGCTGATCTACCAGCGCGCCAAGAACCAGATGGACACGGTGCCCTTCGGTACCCTGCGCAGCACGTATGCGGTGGACTACGAATGGATCAACCATTCGCTGGCGCCCACCACTATCGCCAAGCATGATTTCCGCGTGCTGATCGGCGCGAACTGCGCCAAACCCTATTCGGCGAGCGTGTTCAACATCTCGGCGATGAGTTTCGGCTCGCTGTCGGCCAATGCGATCCGTGCACTGAACGAAGGCGCGCGCCGGGGTGGTTTCTACCACGACACCGGCGAAGGTTCGATTTCGCCGTATCACCGGGAGATGGGCGGCGACCTGGTGTGGGAGATCGGCTCGGGCTACTTCGGGTGCCGTGACGAGAAGGGCGGCTTCAGCGAGGAACGCTTCGTTGCCAATGCCAACCACGATCAGGTGAAGATGATCGAGATCAAGCTGTCGCAGGGCGCCAAGCCCGGCCATGGCGGGGTGCTGCCGGCGCCGAAGGTCACCGCCGAGATCTCGGTGACGCGTGGCGTGCCGATGGGCGTGGACTGCGTGTCGCCATCGCGCCATTCGGCCTTCTCCACGCCGGTTGAACTGCTGCAGTTCGTCGCCCGCCTGCGCGAACTGTCCGGTGGCAAGCCGGTTGGTTTCAAGCTGGCCATCGGCCACCCGTGGGAATGGTTCGGCATTGCCAAGGCGATGCACGAGACCGGTCTGCTGCCTGATTTCATCGTCGTCGATGGCGCCGAAGGCGGTACCGGCGCGGCACCGGCCGAGTTCGTCGATCACGTGGGGGTGCCGATGCACGAAGCATTGCTGCTGGTGCACAACACCCTGGTCGGCCTGGACCTGCGCGAGCACATCCGTATTGGTGCTGCAGGCAAGATCACCAGCGCGTTCGATATCGCCCGCACCATTGCCATGGGTGCCGACTGGTGCAATGCAGGGCGCGGCTTCATGTTCGCGCTGGGCTGCATCCAGTCGCTCAGCTGCCATACCGACAAGTGCCCGACCGGCATCGCGACCCAGGATCCGGCCCGCTGGAAGCATCTGGATGCACCGGACAAGGCCACGCGCGTGTACAGCTTCCACGAGCACACCCTGCACGCGCTGAAGGAGTTGCTGTGCGCGGCGGGCTTGAACGATCCGGCCGAGCTCGGCCCGGAACACATTCTGCGCCGGGTGTCACCGGTCGAGATCCGTTCGCTGGCCTCGCTGTATCGTTACCTGGAACCGGGCGAGCTGTTGCACAAGGTGCCCGACCACGCGGTGTTCCATTCGTTCTGGGCGGACGCACGCAGCGATTCGTTCCAGCCGCCACCGAAGATCCAGGCGCTGCGGGCCAGCAAGTCGCGGTGACCCGCGTTGCAGGGCATGAAAAGCAGAGGCATACGGAGGCTGCATGCAGTTCAGGACGGGTACCGACGATGATGTGGGCACACTGTGGGCCCTGCGAACGCGCTGCGTACGTGAGCTGTGCAGCAGCCACTATCCGCCGGAGGTGATTGCACCCTGGTCGGCATCGCCGCCGCCGGTGCAGTATTCGCGGCTGCTGGGGCAGGGCGGCTGCGTCGTGGCCGAGGATGACCGGGGCAATGTGCTGGGGTTCGGTGTGTTCGATGCCGAGGGCAACGAGATCGATGCGCTGTTCGTCGATCCGGATCGGGGCGGGCAGGGTATCGGCCAGGCGCTGATGCAGCGGTTGCTGGCCCTGGCCGACCCGACGCGGGAGGTGGTGCTGTCGGCCTCGCTCAACGCCGTGCCGTTCTACCAGCGGCAGGGCTTCGTCGCCGAGCGCGAGGAACTGTATCCGCATCCCAGTGGCGTGGCATTGGCGTCGGTGAAGATGCGCCGGCCGGCGTGAAATTTCCGGCGCTATCGCGCGTTGATCAACGCGTGGCCAACCACGCGTTCACGCCCTCTGCCGCACGCAGTCCGCTGGCATAGCACGCCGTCAACAGGTAACCCCCGGTCGGCGCTTCCCAGTCCAGCATCTCTCCGGCGCAGAACACGCCGGGCAAGGCACGCAGCATCAGGCCCTCGTCCAGCGCGTCCAGGCGCACGCCGCCGGCCGTGCTGATCACCTCGGCCATCGGCCGCGGGCGCAGCAGGCGCAGTGGCAGGCGCTTCAATGTGGCGATCACCGCGGCCAGATCGTTGCCGGCATCCTTGCCCAGTGTTTCGAACACCAGTGCGGTCTTCACTGCGTCCAGTCCAGCCCGGCGACGCAGGTGCTCGCCGAAGCTTCGTCCCTTGCGCGGCTGCGAAAGGTCGGCCAGCAGCCGTGCCTCGTCGCGGCCCGGAACCAGGTCCAGCCACAGAGTGGCATGGCCGTCGCGGTTGAGGGTTTCGCGCAGGTCGGCCGACAGGGCGTAGATCAGGCTGCCTTCGATACCGTACTCGCTGGCCACGCACTCCCCTTGCAGGGCGCGGGGCTCACCGTCGAGGCCATGCCAATGTGCGACGACCGGCTTCAGGGGTGCACCCGCATGGCGTTGCGCGAAGAACGGCGTCCATGCAACGTCGAATCCGCAGTTGGCCGATTGCAGCGGCGCGATGTCCACGGCGCGGGCCTGCAACGCCGGAACCCATGCGCCGTCACTGCCGAGCTGCGGCCAGCTTCCGCCGCCCAGTGCCAGTACGGTCGCATCGGCACGCACCTCCAGTTCGCCGTTGTCGGTGGCAAAACGCAGAGCGCCGTCGTCGCTCCAGCCCAGCCAGCGATGGTTGACGTGCAGGCGCGCGCCCTGTTCCTTCAGCCGGCGGACCCAGCCGCGCAGCAACGGTGCCGCCTTGCGGTCGACCGGGAACACCCGGCCGGAACTGCCGACGTAGGTCTCCACGCCGAAGCCAGCGGCCCAGTCGCGCAGCGCCTGCGCGTCGAAACCATCCAGCCAGCGGCCGACGCGGGTGGCCTGCTCGCGGTAGCGGCTGTCGAACAGTGGGCGCGGGTCGGAATGGGTGAGGTTGAGCCCACCCTTGCCGGCGATCAGGAATTTGCGGCCCGGCGAGCCCTTGGCCTCGTACAGATCGACATCCAGGCCTGCCGCGCGCAGCCGCTCGGCGGCAAACAACCCGGCCGGGCCGCCGCCGATGACGGCGATGCGGCGCGGCGGGCGGACGTCACTGTTGGACATTGAGCAGCTCGACGTCGAACACCAGCGACGAACCTGCCGGAATCGGGCCGACCTGGCGGTCGCCATAGCCGAATTCGGGCGGAATCATCAGCGTGCGCTTGCCGCCGACCTTCATGCCGGCGACGCCTTCATCCCATCCGCGGATGACCTGGCCTGCGCCCAGTGTGAAGGTGAACGGCTCGCCGCGCTCGACCGAACTGTCGAAGGTCTTGCCGTGCTTGTTGTCGGCGCGCTCGTCGTAGATCCAGCCGGTGTAATGCACGCTGACCTTCTGGCCCGGCACGGCCTCGGCACCGCTGCCCGGCTGGGTGTCGATGCGCTCGAACGTGGCAATGGTGCCTCCCGGCGGCGGACCGGAGGGCTCCGACGAGCAACCAACGGCGGCGAGGGACAGCAGCAGGGGAAGCAGCAGGCGGCGCATCAGGCGTCTCCAGGGGCGATGAGTCGAGGGCGGCAAGGTTAGCGCATCGGCGCCGGGTATCATGGTGGCATGGCAAAACTCCTGCTCAATCTGCGCAATGTCGGCAACGACGAATATGCCGATGTCTGCACGCTGCTGGACCAGCACGGCATCGCCTGGTACCGCACCGAACCCAGTCCGTGGGGCATCTCCAACGGTGGCCTGTGGCTGCGCGAGGATGCCGACCAGCCGCGTGCCAAGGCGCTGATGGCCGACTACCAGGCGGCCCGTGGCGTGCGGGTCCGTGCCGAGCGCGAACAGGCCCTGCGCGACGGCACTGCCGAGACCTTTGGCAGCCTGTTCCGGCGCCGCCCTGTGTTCGTGGTGCTGGTGCTGCTGGGCATGGCGGTGGCGGCGGCACTGGTGCTGCTGCCGTTCATGCTGCTGCGGGGGTAGGGGGTCCGGCCGGGTTGCACCCGGCACCCGCAGAGGCAACGGCAACAGCAACAGCAACAGCAACAGCGGGCGTTCCGTGGTGGGCGGGGCGGTATAGGCAGGCGGGACACGCCGTAGACCCATCCTTGGGGGCTCGATGGCGCCATCCATCGCGCCAACGGTCCCGCCTGCCTATACCGCCCCGCCCCGGACGCGTTCCGGGTGCTGTCGGTAGATGTCGACCTTGGTCGACACTGTGGTAGATCCACGCCATGCGTGGATGAACGGTGGAGGCTGATGCGGGGGCGGTCAGGCGCTAAAATGGCGGGATGATCGCCAATACCGCTGCCTATCATTTCGCCGTCATCGACGCCCCCCAGGCCCTGTGCGACCAGCTGCAGGCGTGTGCCGAGGCGTCCGGCCTGCAGGGGACGATCCTGGTGGCGGGCGAGGGGCTGAACCTGTTCCTGGCGGGTGCACCGTCCGCGATCGATGGCTTCTACGCGGAACTGCGTGCTGATGCGCGCTTCGCCGATATGCGGGTCAAGACCAGCTTCAGCGAGCACCAGCCATTCGCGCGGCTGAAGGCCAAGGTCAAGGACGAGATCATCAGCTTCCGTCGTGACGATGGCCAGCCGCTGGACTACCCGCGCGCGCCGGCCATCGATCCTGCCACCGTGCAGCGTTGGCTGCGGCAGGGGCATGATGATGCTGGCAAGCGCGTGGTGATGCTCGATACGCGCAACCTGCAGGAGATCGAGTACGGCACCTTCAAGGATGCGCTGGTACTGCCCATCCACAAGTTCACCGATCTGCCCGAGGCGCTGGCGCCCCATCGTGAAGCGCTGAAGGACAGCACCGTGGTCAGTTTCTGCACCGGTGGCATCCGCTGCGAGAAGGCGGCGCTGTGGATGCTCAACGACGGCATGGACAACGTGCTGCAGCTCGATGGCGGCATCCTCGGTTACTTCGAGGAAGTCGGCGGTGAGGGCTACGAAGGTCGTTGTTTTGTGTTCGACGAACGGGTGGCGCTGGATGCCGAACTGAAGCCGTTGGTGGACGAGCCGTTGCCCGAGCCACGCCCCAGCGCGTTCTGACCCTTCCACATTGGCCTGCGGGCCTGAACCGGCCAGGCAGGAATCAGCGTCCCGCCACCGGCACTGGCCGTGGCGGCAGGGCGACCCCATCAAACGGGGATCCTGTGACGGAAAACCGCCTGATGATCCCGTTGTCGATTCTCGACCTGGCCCCGGTCTGCGAGGGTAGCGATACCACTGCCGCCTTTGCCAACATGCTTGAGCTGGCCCAGCATGCCGATGCGCTGGGCTACCGCCGCTACTGGCTGGCCGAACACCACAACATGCCTGGCATCGCCAGTGCCGCCACGGCGGTGCTGATCGGTCATGTGGCCGGTGGCACCCAACGCATCCGCGTCGGCGCCGGTGGCATCATGCTGCCCAACCATGCGCCGCTGCAGGTGGCCGAGCAGTTCGGCACGCTGGCTTCGCTGTATCCCGATCGCATCGACCTGGGCCTGGGCCGCGCGCCGGGTACCGACCAGCCGACCGCCCGCGCCCTGCGCCGCTATTTCGACAGTGCCGACCAGTTCCCGCAGGACGTACGCGAGCTGCTGCACTACTTCGAACCGGTGCAGCCTGGGCAGGCGGTGCAGGCCGTACCGGGTGGCGGCCTGCGGGTGCCGACCTGGATCCTCGGTTCCAGCCTGTTCGGCGCACGCATGGCCGCCTCGATGGGCCTGCCGTACGCCTTCGCCTCGCACTTCGCCCCCGATTCCATGGATGAAGCGCTTGCGGTGTATCGCCGCGAATTCCGCCCTTCGGCCACGCTCAAGCAGCCGCACGCGATGCTGGCGTTGAACGTGGTGGCCAGTGACAGCGAGGCCGAATCGCGGCGGTTGTTCACCAGCCAGCAGCAGAGCTTCGTCAACCTGCGTCGCGGCCGTCCGGGCAAGATTCCGGCGCCGATCGATGACATCGAAGCGTTCTGGGAACCCCACGAGAAGCTCGGCGTGGAGCGGGCGCTGGCGTGCACCGTGCTGGGTGATCCGCAGCAGGTCGCCGATGGCATTGCGGCGTTCGTCGAGCGCCATCAGCCCGACGAACTGATGCTTACCGCCAACCTGTACGACCACCGCGCGCGCCTTCGCTCGTTCGAGCTGGCAATGCACGCCTGGCATGCCCGCCACGCGGGCTGAACAATTGCGTCACGGCAATTTGCGGTGCGGACGCGTCTGATGGGGACTCCCACTTCCGGAGTCCCCCATGGACGAATCGCGTACCGAGCACATTGCCCAGCTGGCTGAACTGATCAAGGACGTGGAGGTGGCGATGTTCACCACCCGTGGTGTCGATGGGCGCCTCTACAGCCGTCCGCTTGGCACCCAGCAGGTCGCCTTCGATGGCGACCTGTGGTTCGCCACTGCGGCCGACAGCCCGAAGGTGGCCGAGATCGCGCTCGACCCGCGGGTCAACGTGGCCTATGCCTCGCCATCGAAGAATACGTATGTGTCGGTAGCCGGCGTGGCACGGATCATCGACGACCGCGCGAAGGTCGAAGAGCTGTGGTCGCCGGCGATGAAGCTGTTCTTCCCGGGCGGCCCGGATGACCCAAGCCTGCGCTTGATCCACGTGCGTGCAGAGACCGCCGAGTACTGGGACGGACCGGGCACGCTGCTCGGCTCGGCGTTGAGTTTCGTGTTGTCGGCGGTGCAGGATGAACCGGCACGGTTGGGCGACAACGGATTCATCGATCTGCGTTGATTGCAGCAACCCGCCGGGCATGGCCCGGCGCTACCGGGCGGGGCTCAGGGTAGCGCCGGACCATGCCCGGCGAGCGCAGCGGCAGGCGCTCAGAACCAGCGCTGGAACAGGTCGACGGTGTAGCCCACCAGCTGCCCGGAACTGAAGCCGAAGAAAGCGATCGCCACCAGCGCAGCCACCCAGTTGAACAACATCAGCGCGCCGTCGCGTTCAAGCAGGGCCAGCGCGAACAGCAGCAACTGGAAGCCGAACAGATAGTTGGTGAACGGAATCGGCAACGACAGCAGCAGGCCCAGCAGCACCAGCAGCAGGCCGCTGAAGGCGTGGGCGGGAGCCGGGGTCAGCAGTTGCGGCATGCGCGGCTTGAGCATGCGGTCGAGGCGGCGCAGGGCACCATCGATGCGATCCAGGAACCGGTGCATGGTGCCGCGCTTCGGCCCGCGACGGGCAATGAAGCCGGGCAGCCAGGGCCGGCGCATGCAGAACAGCATCTGCAGGCCGATCAGGATCACCAACGGACCGCTGACTGCGCCGCCCAGCCCCGGGATGGGGATGAAGGCCGGCAGGATGGCGACGAACAGGAATACACCAAAGGCACTCTGCTGCAGATCCTGCAGGATCTGCCCCAGCTTCATGTGCTGGGCCGGGTCACCGAAGGCGAACATCGCCAGCAGGGTCCGGATGCCCTCGTTGCGGTACTCCGGCGATGCAGCGCCGGGGCCGGCGTCAGGCGGTGAGCTCATCGGCCTGCTCGTCGGACAGGGTGCGAAGCAGTAGTTTGTCCACGCGCGCACCGTCCAGATCGACCACCTCGAAGCGCCAGCCGGCCCAGTCGAAGTACTCGCCCGCGTGGGGGATGCGGCCGAAGAAGTGGATGCACATGCCGGCCAGGGTGTAGTAATCGCCATCCTCGGCGTCGGGCAGGTCGTTGCTGCCGATCAGCTCGCGCAGGTCCTCGATCGGCAGCGAGCCGTCCACCAGCAGCGAGCCGTCCTCACGGGTCACCACCAGCGCGTCCTCGTCGGCATTTTCCGTTGCCTGCAGGCGGCCGACCACCGCGCCCATCAAATCGCTGATGGTTACCAGGCCCTGGATCTCGCCGTACTCGTCCACCACCAGCGCCATCGACTGCTGTTCTTCGCGGAAGATCTCCAGCAGCTTCATCGCATGGGTGGATTCGGAGACGTACAGCGGTTCGCGCAACGTCTGGAACAGCGCGTTGTCGCCGCGTGCCATCCGCGTGGCCAGCGATTTCAGCTCAAGCACGCCGACCACGTCCATGTCGTTGTCGCGGTACACCGGGTACCGCGAGAACTCGTGCTCGGCCATGATCTCCAGGTTCTTGTCCAGGCCACCCAGCGTATCCAGCCAGGCGATCCGGTTGCGCGGGGTCATCAGGCTGTCGGCGGTACGGTCGCCCAGGCGCATCACGCGGTTCATCATGTCGCGCTCGTGGCTGTCGATCACGCCGGCCTCGTGGCTCTCGGCCACCAGCATGCGGATCTCCTCTTCGGTCACCGACGCGACCTCGTCCTTGCCCAGGCCGAACAGGCGCAGCACCAGCTGGGTGGTCTTGGACAGCAGCCAGACGAAGGGGAAGGCCAGCTTGGCCAGCCAGCTCATCGGCAGCGCCACCAGGCCGGCGATGTCCTCCGAGCGGGTCAGGGCCAGGCGCTTGGGCACCAGTTCGCCGAAGATCAGGGTGATGAAGGTGATGAAGGTGACCGCAAGGGCCTTGCCGATGCCGCCGGCGTAGGCGAAGCCCGGCATCAGCCCCTGGATCCAGCCGCCGATGGCTTCACCCAGGGCCTCGCCGCCGAGGAAGCCGGTCAGCACGCCGATCACGGTGATGCCGATCTGGACGGTGGACAGGAAGGCTTCCGGCTTCTCCGACAGCTCCAGGGCCTTGGCCGCGCGCTTGGAATTGCCGGCCAGCTGCTTCAGCCGGCTCTTGCGCGAGGTCATGACTGACATCTCGGACATGGCAAAGAAGCCGTTCAGCAGAACAAGCGCGAAAACAATCAGGATCATTTCAAACACGGGCATCGTCCCCGGTTGGTGGCAGGGAGGGCGGGTGCTTGCGATGGCGGCAGGCGCTCAGGAACGGGGTCCGGCGCGGCGCTGGGGGATAAGGGTCGTCGTCCATAAGGTGCGCCCGAAGGCGCGCTGGCATCTTAGCAAAGGGCCGTGGCTCGGTGGCAAATGCCTGTTCAGTTTTGGGCGTCCTGACCCCCGGAAAGGGGCAGGGATACCCGTGATGGTCATCTAGCCGTCATAATTCGCACTGGTGCCGTCCTTCCCGCGACGGCTGACAGGTTTCTCAATGTTCTCTCTGCAGACCATTTTCGGTTCCGGCAAACAGTTCTACACCCTGCTCGATGAGGCTGCCGTCGCGGCTTCCGACGCCGCCAAGGCACTGCATTCCATGCTGCGCGACGCCGATCGCCAGCCCGCCCTGGATGCCTTCAAGCTGGCCCGTCTGCGCGAACGCGCGGCCTCGGACAAGATCAGCCAGGCGCTGGTGGACAGCTTCATGACCCCGATCGAGCGCGAAGACATCGAAGCGCTGGGCTCGGCCCTGTACAAGATTCCCAAGCAGATCGAGAAGTTCGCCGATCGCTATTCGCTGGCCACCACCCACCTGGAACACATCGACTTCGCGCCGCGCGCGGCGATGCTGGAGCAGGCCGCTGGCGTAGTGGTGGAGATGGTCGCCGACCTGCGCCACATGAACCTGGACCGGATGACCGCGCTCAACGAGCGCCTGCGCTCGCTGGAAAACGAGGCCGATCGCCTGATGCTCGAGCTGTACCGTGACATCTATTCCGGTCGCCTGGACAACCTGCAGATGTTCCTGCTCAAGGAATTCTTCGAGATCCTGGAAAAGGCCATCGACCGCTGCCGCGAGGCCGGTGTGGTGGCGTACCAGATCGTGTTGAAGAACAGCTGACGGGCCGGTACCGATGCTCACCCTAGTCCTGGTGGTGATCCTGGCCGCGCTCGTCTTCGAGTTCATCAACGGCTTCCACGATACCGCCAACTCCATCGCTACCGTGGTGGCAAC
Source organism: Stenotrophomonas sp. DR822 (assembly GCF_019793815.1). Taxonomy (NCBI): domain Bacteria; kingdom Pseudomonadati; phylum Pseudomonadota; class Gammaproteobacteria; order Lysobacterales; family Lysobacteraceae; genus Stenotrophomonas; species Stenotrophomonas sp. DR822. The sequence continues at coordinate 1,094,691 of NZ_CP081826.1, read as the reverse complement.
CAAAGTACTGTCGCCCGGTTGGGCGGTCATGCTTGCCGCCTTCATGAACCTCATCGGTGCCCTGACCGGCACCGCGGTCGCACTGACCATCGCGTCGGGCCTGCTCAACACCAACGTGGTCGACGTGACCCCGCAGGTGATCCTGTGCGCGCTGCTCGGCGGCATCATCTGGAACCTGATCACCTGGTGGAAGGGCCTGCCGTCCTCGTCCTCGCACGCGTTGATCGGTGGCCTGTGCGGCGCCGGCCTGGCTGCGGCCCACAACAACTGGGACGCGCTGATCTGGTCCGAACGGCTTGGCAGCTGGGCGCAGAACAAGGGCCTGCTGTGGAAGGTGTTCGTGCCGATGATCACCTCGCCGATCGCAGGCTTCCTGCTCGGCATCGCAGTGATGGTGCTGTTGTGGGCACTGATCGCAGGCCTGGCCAAGATCGGCGGCGCGATCGGCCGGCTGGCACGTCCGCGCATCGTCAATGCGTTCTTCGGCAAGGCACAGATCGCTTCGGCGGCCTACATGGGCTTTGCCCACGGCCACAACGATGCGCAGAAGACCATGGGCATCATCGCGATGACCCTGATCGGTGCCGAGGCGACCGGCGCGTTGAACGACCTGCCGTCGTGGCTGGCCTTCATGCATCCGGACGCGCACGCCGGCGACGGCATTGCCATGTGGATCGTGCTGACCTGTGCGGTGGTGATGGCCGCCGGTACCGCCTCGGGCGGCTGGAAGATCATCAAGACCCTGGGCCACAAGATGGTCAAGCTGCACCCGATCCACGGCTTCGCCGCGGAAACCAGCTCGGCCACCGTGCTGACCCTGGCGGCGCACTTCGGCATGCCGGTATCGACCACCCACAGCATCTCCACCGCGATCATGGGCGTAGGCTTCGCCAAGAACCCGCGTTCGCTGCGCCTGGGCGTGATCGAACGCATCGTCTGGGCCTGGATCCTGACCATCCCGGCGGCAGGCGGCTGCGCCTACCTGATCCTGAAGCTGTTCGAGCTGCTCGGCTGGACCTGAGTTCCACGCCAACGCTGGAAACAAAAAGCCCGCCGGATTCCGGCGGGCTTTTTCATTTCATGAAGCATCCGGTTTCCGTTATCCACGCATGGCGTGGATCTACAGTGTCGACCAAGGTCGACACCTACCAACAGCAGCAGGAAGTCGACACCCACCAACAGCAGCGGAACCTGTCGAAGGCGGGGTGGGTCCGGTTGCGGGGGTGTCCGCGGCATGGATGCCGCGGCCAAGCCCCCAAGGGTGAGGGCGCTTTGCTTGCGAAGCACTGCTTCGCAAGCGCCCGAACGCACAGCCGCCAGCGGCTGGGCCGGTCTGGGGGTTTACGGCGTCCCCCGCAACCGGGCCCACCCCGCCAACCCACGGAAAGCCAGTTTTTGACGTTGCCGTTGCCGTTGCCCTTGCCGTTGCCGTTGCCGTTGCCGTTGCCGTCGATTCTGCGGGTGCCGGGCCGCAGGCCCGGCCGACAACCCCTTAATTGCGCTGGAACAATGCCTGCACATCCCTGCGGAACGCCGCCTGGCTGTCAGCCCGGCTGTAGAACATGTGCCCGCCCGGATAGCTGCGCACCTGCACGCGGTCCGGGTTGCTGCCCATCGTCGGCATCTGGTCCACCGTCAGGATCGAGCCCATGAACGGGCAGGACAGGTCATTCCAGCCATGCACGATCAGCACCTGCAGATGCGGGTCGATCGCCACGGCCTGGCGCAGCTGGGTCACCGCACCTTCGCGCAGGTCACCATTGCGATCCCACAGACGGTTCACGTCGTAGTTCAGTGCCTGGTAGCGCGCATCCACCTTCCAGCCGACCTCACGGGTGACGAAGTCGACCATCGCGGTGGTGGTCGGGGCGATGATGCTGTCCAGCAGCGGGTCGTTGGCGCGCTGCTCCGGATCGTTCGGGAACGGATCGAACGCAGTGACGTTGGAATCGTAGCGGCTGCCCAGCGTGCCCTTGTCGCGGAACACCTCGCGCAGGTAGGCCTGGGTCTCCAGACGGCCGCCGGCGCGGCGTACGAACTGCGGGTCCAAGCCGGTCAACTCGGCTACCCGGCGCAGCATCGCCTCGGTCGCCTGCGGATCGCTGCGGCCCTTCATCAGCGCGGTGGCGTAGTCACCGCGGGTGTACTCGACCACCTCGCGCATCGCCGCGTCGGTCAGCTTGCCCTGGCGTTCCAGGTGCGCGGCAGCGATCGACGGCAGGGTCTGCATCCACGCCATCGGCGAGACATCGGCGTTGTCTTCCAGGGTCGGGCTCAGGTAAGGCGACACCAGCACCAGGCCGTTCATCGCCACGCCCAGGCGCGTCTGCAGGAAGTGGGTGATGCGCGGGCCGCGATAGCCGCCATAGCTCTCGCCGGTCAGGTACTTGCGCGAGGCCATGCGCTGGTTGCGCAGCAGCCAGTCGTAGATCGTGCGCGAGAGGTACTCGACATCGGCACTGGGCGTATACAGCTGTTTCTTCGCCTCCTCATCGCCGATGCGGGCGCGGCTGAAGCCGGTACCGACCGGGTCGATGAACACCAGGTCGGTGAAGTCCAGCCAAGTACCGGGATTGTCGTGCAGCTTCGCCGGCGCCGATGCGCTGTCGCCTTCCGAACCGAAGGTCACCACCTTCGGGCCGATGGCGCCCAGGTTGAGGTACACAGAAGACGCGCCGGGGCCGCCATTGAGCGCGAAGGTCACCGGCCGGTCCTTGCCCGGCATCGTGTAGGCGGTGAACACCACATCGGCGATCACCTTGCCCTTCGCATCGCGTACCGGCAGGGTGCCGACGGTGGCGGTGTAGTCGAGGGTGCGCCCAGCCAGGCGCATGCTCTGGCGAGCCGACGCATCGGCCGGCAGGGGAGCGGCTTCGGTCTTCTCTTCTTTCGTTTCGGAGGCACCGTCAGCAGCAGGCGCGGCCAGCACGCAGGCAGGGGCGATCAGCAGGCCGACGCAGAGCGCGGCAGAGTGCAGCAGGAACTTCATGGCACCGGAACGGCAGCGGAAGGGACCCCGATGCTAGGGCGGGGTGCCGCGCACCGTATGTGTCCAAAGGCATGGGCCGGCGTTGTGGCCTGATCCGGTCAAGCGACGGTGGCTGAGCGCACCGCGTCGTCGGCCAGCAGCCCATACACGGCCGAGTCGGCCAGTTCACCCTGGATACGCCAGCGCTGCCGCAGCAGGCCTTCGCGGTGGAAGCCCAGGCGTTCGAGCACGTGTGCCGAGGCGTGGTTGCGTGGATCGATCTCCGCTTCCACCCGGTGTAGTTGCAGGGTGTTGAACAGATAGGCCAGCACCTGCTGCAGCGCTTCATGCATGTAGCCGTGGCCCTGCCTGCCAGGTGCCAGCAGATAGCCGATTTCCGCGCGCGCCGCATCCCGATCCAGGGCAAACACCACGCAGATGCCCAGCAGGGGGCCGTCCACCGATTCGCGCAGGGCCAGCTTCAACTGCGTGCCGGTCGCCTGTGCAGCCAGGTCGTCGTCGATCTGCGCGCGTGCTTCGGCCGGACGCGTCCACGCCGGGTGGTTCCACCAGTGCATCACGTCCGGGTCGGACTGCAGGGCGAACAGGGCCGCGGCGTCATCGCGGCGAATGGGGCTCAGTACCAGGCGCGCGCTGTGCAGCGGCAGCCCGGGGAACAGCAGTGAGTTGGCGGGCAATGGGGTCGTCCACGCGGATGAACGCGCATTATGGACCCGCAGGGTTTGCCGATGGCGGCCGATCCAACGGCCCGGTAATGCCGGCCGCTGGCCGGCAGCACGAAGAGGTCCGGTAGTGCCGGTCCGGGAATCAGACTTCCAGCGAAGCCAGATCGCCCGCGCCGAGTGAACAATGCCCGCACGGCGAGGTTGGGGCCGTCGCCACGGCCCCGTGCAATGACGCACCGGAATCAGACTTCCAGCGAAGCCAGATCGCCCTTGCTCTCCAGCCAGCCCTTGCGGTCCGACGCGCGCTTCTTGGCCAGCAGCATGTCCATCAGTGAATGGGTCTGCTCGCCATCGTCGATGGTCAACTGCACCAGGCGACGGGTGTCCGGATGGATGGTGGATTCACGCAGCTGCGGCGGATTCATCTCGCCCAGGCCCTTGAAGCGGGTCACGTTGATGGCGCCCTTGATCTTCTCGCGTTCGATCTTGTCCAGCATCGAGCGCTTTTCTTCCTCATCCAGGGCGTAGAACACCTGCTTGCCCACGTCGATGCGGAACAGCGGCGGCATCGCCACGAACACGTGGCCGGCATCGACCAGCGCCGGGAAGTGCTTCAGGAACAGTGCGGTCAGCAGCGTTGCGATATGCAGGCCGTCGGAGTCGGCGTCGGCCAGGATGATCACCTTGCCGTAGCGCAGGCCGCTGATGTCTTCCTTGCCCGGGTCACAGCCGATGGCCACCGCCAGGTTGTGCACTTCCTCCGAGGCCAGCACGCTGTTGGAGGACACTTCCCAGGTGTTGAGGATCTTGCCGCGCAGCGGCAGGATCGCCTGGAAATCCTTGTCGCGGGCCTGCTTGGCGCTGCCGCCTGCCGAGTCGCCCTCGACCAGGAACAGTTCGGTGCGCGACAGGTCCTGGCTGATGCAGTCGGCCAGCTTGCCGGGCAGGGCAGGGCCCTGGGTGACCTTCTTGCGGACGACCAGCTTCTCGGTCTTCAGGCGCGCACTGGCGCGCTCGATGGCGATCTGCGCGATCTTCTCGCCCAGCTCCACGTTCTGGTTCAGCAGCAGGCTGAACGCATCGTGCGCGGCGCCTTCGACAAAACCGGCGGCTTGGCGCGAGGACAGGCGTTCCTTGGTCTGGCCGCTGAACTGCGGGTCGGTCATCTTCAGCGACAGCACGAACGACACGCGGTCCCACACGTCTTCCGGGGCCAGCTTGACGCCGCGCGGCAGCAGGTTGCGGAAGTCGCAGAACTCGCGCAGCGCTTCGGTCAGGCCGGTGCGCAGGCCGTTGGCGTGGGTGCCGTGCTGTGCGGTGGGAATCAGGTTGACGTAGCTTTCCTGCACCAGCTCGCCTTCCGGCAGCCAGGCCACGGCCCAGTCCACGATCTCGGTGTCTTTCTTCAGGTTGCCCACGAACAGATCAGCCGGCAGCGACTCGCGATCGCCCAGTTCCAGCTTCAGGTAATCGCGCAGGCCATCCTCGTAGTACCAGGTGTCGACCTCGCCGGTGGCTTCGTCGGTCAGCTTGACGGTCAGGCCCGGGCACAGCACGGCCTTGGCGCGCAGCAGGTGCTTGAGCGCGCGCACGGCGAACTTGGGCGTATCGAAGTACTTCGGGTCCGGCCAGAAGCGCAGGCGGGTACCGGTGTTCTTCTTGCCGACGGTGCCGACCACTTCCAACGGCGAGGCGCGGTCGCCGTTGCGGAAGGTGATGCGGTGTTCGGCACCGTCGCGCTTGATGTGGATTTCCACCAGGGTCGACAGCGCATTGACCACGCTGACGCCGACGCCATGCAGGCCGCCGGAGAAGGTGTAGTTGTTGTTGTTGAACTTGCCGCCGGCATGCAGGCGGGTCAGGATCAGCTCGACGCCCGGGATCTTCTCTTCCGGATGGATGTCCACCGGCATGCCGCGGCCGTCATCGCTGACCTCCACGCTGCCGTCCTTGAACAGGGTGATCTCGATCGAGCGGGCATGGCCGGCGAGGGCCTCGTCCACCGAGTTGTCGATCACTTCCTGCGCCAGGTGGTTCGGGCGCGCGGTGTCGGTATACATGCCGGGGCGGCGCTTGACCGGGTCAAGGCCGGACAGGACTTCAATATCGGCGGCGTTATAGCGGGCGTTCATCTGTCTTCGAAAGCGTGGAGCGACGGGCAAGTGTGCGGTCTGGACCGGGAATTTGCACGCCTGCGGTTCAGCCTCGTTGGCGGGGAGGGGGTAAAATGGCAACCGCTGGAACCGAACACCGGCGCCCCCCACATCCGAGCCATACCGCGAGGAGGACTCCATGAAGAAGTTGCTGACCATTGCGATCCTGGCTGCCGCCGCTGTTGCAGTGCCGATGGTGCTGGCGCAGAACGCCGGCCAGCCTGCTCCGCAGCAGGGTGACCAGGCCGACAAGGCGCAGTCCGAAGCCGAGGCCAAGGCCAAGCGCCGCGCGCAGGCCAATGCCGAGATGAAGGCCAAGGGCCAGCCGGTGCCGCAGCAGGAAGAAGAGGAAGAGGCACGCAAGAAGAAGTAATTCTTCTGCCCTTCGAGGCCCTTGCCACAAGGGTTTCCCCCTCGAACGCCCCGCCCAGCGGGGCGTTTCTTTTTGCCGATGGCGCCATCTGCCCCTTGGGTTGGCGGCCATCTATCTGTAAACTATGGCTTTCCGGGAGTAAGTGCGTGTCCACCATTTGCGAATGGGCTGGCACGGCCAAGCGTGGCCTCCAGCAAAGCGGGTCGCAGGTGACGGTCGAAGTGACCGGCACGGCCGCCCCGACCTCGCAGGGTGGTTCCCCGCTGGCGCATTGCGCTGGCCGGGCCCGCACCTCCCTCGCTGCTCCAGCGAACCGGAAAACCCCCTTTCTGCTCCACGCCCGCCCCCCGGGCAGGCGTGGCGCTGCCGTTTTCCATTTCCAGACAGGATGCTTGCAGCCATGACTCCCTTGATTTTCGTAACCGGCGGCGTGGTGTCCTCGCTCGGCAAAGGTATTGCCGCCGCGTCACTGGCCGCCATTCTCGAAGCGCGTGGCCTGAAGGTCACGATGATGAAGCTCGATCCGTACATCAACGTCGACCCGGGCACCATGAGCCCGTTCCAGCACGGTGAGGTGTATGTCACCGACGACGGCGCCGAAACCGATCTCGACCTGGGCCACTACGAGCGCTTCGTGCGCACCCGCCTGAGCCGCAAGAACTCGGTCACTACCGGTCGCATCTATGAGGAAGTGATCCGCAAGGAGCGCCGCGGCGACTACCTGGGCGCGACCGTGCAGGTCATTCCGCACATCACCGACGAGATCCGTCGCTGCATGGACGAAGCCACCGAGGGCTTCGACGTGGCCCTGGTGGAGATCGGCGGCACCGTCGGCGACATCGAGTCGCTGCCGTTCCTGGAGGCGATCCGCCAGGTACGCACCGAGCGCGGCCCGGAAAAGGCGCTGTTCATGCACCTCACCCTGGTGCCGTACATCGCTGCGGCGGGTGAGCTGAAGACCAAGCCGACCCAGCACTCGGTGAAGGAACTGCGCTCGATCGGCATCCAGCCGGACGTGCTGCTGTGCCGTTCGGAACAGCCGGTACCGGATTCGGAGCGTCGCAAGATCGCCCAGTTCACCAACGTCTCCGAGCGCGCGGTGATCAGCGTGCCCGACGTCGATGTGCTGTACCGCATTCCGATGGGCCTGCACGCACAGGGCCTGGACGAGATCGTCATCAACCAGCTGAAGCTGGCCGACAAGGCCGGCCCGGCCGACCTGTCGATGTGGGAAGACGCCGTCGATGCCACCCTGCATCCGCTGGATGCGGTGACCATCGCGGTGGTCGGCAAGTACATCGACCACCAGGACGCCTACAAGTCGGTCGGCGAAGCGCTCAAGCACGGTGGCCTGCGCCAGCGCACCAAGGTCACCCTGAAGTGGCTGGAAGCGCAGGACCTGGAAGGCAGCGACATGTCCGCGCTGGCCGATGTCGACGGCATCCTGGTGCCGGGTGGTTTCGGCGACCGTGGCTTCGAAGGCAAGGTGCTCACCTCGCAGTACGCCCGTGAGCACAAGGTGCCGTACTTCGGCATCTGCTACGGCATGCAGGCTGCGGTGGTCGACTACGCGCGCCACGTGGTGGGCCTGGAAGACGCCAACAGCACCGAGAACGATCGCCAGTCGCCTAACCCGGTGATCGGCCTGATCACCGAATGGCGCACTGCCACCGGCGACGTGGAAAAGCGTGACGACAAGAGTGACCTGGGCGGCACCATGCGCCTGGGCCTGCAGGAGCAGCGCCTGAAGCCGGGCACGCTGGCCCGCGAACTGTACGGCAAGGACGTGGTCGCCGAGCGCCACCGCCACCGTTACGAGTTCAACAACCGCTACCGCACCCAGCTGGAAGACGCCGGCCTGGTGATCGCCGGCAAGTCGATGGACGACACCCTGGTGGAAGTGATTGAACTGCCGCGCGACCAGCATCCGTGGTTCCTGGCCTGCCAGGCGCACCCGGAATTCCTGTCCACCCCGCGTGATGGCCACCCGCTGTTCATCGGCTTCATCCGTGCCGCGCGCGAGCGCAAGGCCGGCGGCAAGCTGCTGCAGGAAGTGCGCGCCTGACTTGTCATGGGGGCCGCCGGCCCCCATCTTGCTCGCTTCAACCCCAGCGCACCGGCACTGCCGGTGTAGCGGACAACAAGGAAACGCCATGAAACTGTGTGGATTCGAGGTCGGGCTGGACCAGCCCCTGTTCCTGATCGCCGGCCCCTGCGTGATCGAGTCGATGCAGCTGCAGCTGGATACCGCCGGCAAGCTGAAGGAAGTGACCGACAGGCTCGGTGTGAACTTCATCTTCAAGTCCAGCTTCGACAAGGCCAACCGCACCTCCGGCACGGCCTTCCGTGGCCCGGGCATGGAAGAGGGCCTGAAGGTGCTGGCCGAGGTCAAGAAGCAGATCGGCGTGCCGGTGCTGACCGACGTGCACGAATACACCCCGATGGACGAAGTGGCCTCGGTGGTGGACGTGCTGCAGACCCCGGCGTTCCTGGTCCGCCAGACCGACTTCATCCGCAAGGTGTGCTCGGCCGGCAAGCCGGTCAACATCAAGAAGGGCCAGTTCCTGGCGCCGTGGGACATGAAGCCTGTCGTCGAGAAGGCCAAGGCCACCGGCAACGAGCAGATCATGGTCTGCGAGCGTGGCGCCAGCTTCGGCTACAACAACCTGGTCAGCGACATGCGTTCGCTGGCGGTGATGCGCGATACCGGCTGCCCGGTGGTGTTCGACGCCACCCATTCGGTGCAGTTGCCGGGCGGGCAGGGCACCAGTTCCGGCGGCCAGCGCGAGCATGTGCCGGTACTGGCGCGTGCCGCGGTTGCCGTGGGCATCTCCGGCCTGTTCGCCGAAACCCATCCGGACCCGTCCAAGGCGCTGTCCGACGGCCCCAACGCGTGGCCGCTGGACCAGATGGAAGCCCTGCTCGAGACCCTGATGGAGCTCGACGCGGTGACCAAGAAGCACGGCTTCTCGCGCTTCGCGTGAGCCAGCACTCGCAGGCGGCGCTGGAGATCCAGCGTCGTCGCCGGCGCTGGCAGCAGTGGCCGTGGGGCCCGATCGCACTCGGCCTGGCATTGCTGTCGGTTTCGGGTGTGTTCGCCATCGGCATGCTGTTCGGTGCCGGCATGCGCCCGTCCAGTGCCGGCGGTCCGGTAGTGAACCTGATGCCCTTCGTCATCGCCCTGGCGGTGGCCGAAGTGCTGACCATTTCCGCAGGGCTTTTCGCCGCGGTGCTCGGCTGGCGCCTGAACCGGGGCAGGGTTACCGCTGCACTGGCGATGGTCCTGCTGTCGCTGTGGGCGGGCATCCTGCTGCACGATCTTCTTTGATGAATACGACGCCTGAACCCTCGCGCGGCTGGCCGTGGGGCCTGATCGCCCTGTTGCTGTCGGTGCTCGCCTGGGGCGGCCTGCTCGTGGGCGTGCTGGCCTTCGCCGCCAGCTTCCGTCCGCCGGGGGATGGCAACAACGGCGTGCAGGCCATGCAGTACTGGATGCTGGGCGCGCTGGTCACGCTGGTGCTGTCCTTCGTGGGCAGCCTGGTGGCGATGGTGATGGCCTGGCGACGTCGGCGCGGGCCGGTGTGCGCGGCCATTGCCGGAGCCCTGCTGGTGATGCTGGTGTCGCTGCTGCTGATCGTGATCGGGTCCAGCTGGGGCTGATGCCCATCACGCCATTTGGCAAGTGAGGGGTAGCCGGGGATAATCACGCGGCATTCGTTTTTGTCGCCCCCTCTCCATACAGGTAACCGGCCCGACCATGAGTACGATCCGCAGCATCCATGCCCGTGAAATCCTCGACAGCCGTGGCAACCCCACGCTGGAAGCCGAAGTCACCCTGGAGGACGGTTCGTTCGGTCGCGCCGCGGTTCCCTCCGGCGCATCGACCGGCACCAAGGAAGCGGTGGAGCTGCGTGACGGCGACAAGACCCGTTACCTCGGCAAGGGCGTGCGCAAGGCCGTCGACAACGTCAACGGCGCCATCGCCAACGCACTGAAGGGTTTCGAGGCCACCGACCAGGCCGGCCTGGACCGTCGCCTGATCGATCTGGATGGCACCGAGAACAAGGGCCGCCTGGGCGCCAACGCACTGCTGGGTGTTTCCATGGCTGCCGCGCACGCCGCCGCTGCCTCCAGCAAGCAGGCACTGTGGCAGTACCTGGCCGCCAAGACCGGCGCGACCCCGTCGCTGCCGGTGCCGATGATGAACATCATCAACGGCGGCGCGCACGCCGACAACAACGTCGATTTCCAGGAGTTCATGGTGCTGCCGGTCGGCTTCACCTCGTTCTCCGAAGCGCTGCGTGCCGGTACCGAAATCTTCCATTCGCTGAAGTCGGTGCTGAAGGGCCACGGCCTGAGCACGGCGGTGGGCGACGAAGGCGGCTTCGCGCCGGACTTCCGCAGCAACGTCGAAGCGCTGGACACCATCCTCGAAGCCATTGGCAAGGCCGGCTACACCGCCGGTGAAGACGTGTTGCTGGGCCTGGACGTGGCCTCCAGCGAATTCTTCGAGAACGGCAAGTACAACCTGGTCGGCGAGAACAAGCGCCTGACCTCCGAGCAGTTCGTCGACTTCCTCGCCGACTGGGCCGCGCAGTACCCGATCATCACCATCGAAGACGGCCTGGCCGAGAACGACTGGGCGGGCTGGAAGCTGCTGACCGATCGCATCGGCAAGAAAGTGCAGCTGGTCGGCGACGATCTGTTCGTCACCAATCCGAAGATCTTCCAGGAAGGCATCGATTCGGGCACCGCCAACGCGATCCTGATCAAGGTCAACCAGATCGGTACCCTCAGCGAAACGCTGGAAGCGATCGCCATGGCCGACCGTGCCGGTTACGCCGCCGTGGTCTCTCACCGTTCGGGTGAAACCGAGGACACCACCATCGCCGACATTGCGGTGGCGACCACCGCCACCCAGATCAAGACCGGCTCGCTGTGCCGCAGCGATCGCGTGGCCAAGTACAACCAGCTGCTGCGCATCGAGGAAGCCCTCGGTGCCGGCGCGCGTTACGCGGGTCGTGACGCGTTCGTGTCGCTGAAGCGCTGAGCCGATGCGCGACTGGCGCTGGCTGCTGTTGTTGCTGGCCCTGCTGCTGGCATGGCTGCAGTACCGTTTCTGGTTCGGCCCGGGCAATTCGGGTGAAGTGATGATGCTCGAAGCCCAGGTCGCCAACCAGGAGCGGGACAATGACGGCCTGCAGCAGCGCAACGATGCGCTTGCTGCCGAAGTGAAGGACCTCAAGGAAGGCCAGTCCGCCATCGAAGAGCGCGCGCGCAGCGAGCTGGGCATGATCAAGCCCGGCGAGAAGTTCTACCGCGTCGTGGAAGATGCACCGACGCGTCCGGCGCAGCCTGCGCCGGTTGTGGCCCCGGCCGGTGACCATCCGGCGGACGTGCCATGAGCGCGGCGATCTGGGTGGTTGTTCCGGCCGCAGGGCGCGGCACGCGTTTTGGTGCGCCGTTGCCCAAGCAGTACCTGCAGGCGGGCGGGCAGACCCTGCTCGCCCACACCCTGGACGCACTGCTGGCACACCCGGCCGTGGCCGGGGCGATGGTGGTGATCGGTGCGGACGATGCCGATTGGCCGGGCTGGAGCGAATGGGCCGGCAAGCCGGTGCTGACCTGCACCGGTGGCGCCACCCGCGCCGCCTCGGTGCTGGCGGGGCTGCAGGCCCTGCCGGACAGCGTGCGTGCCGATGAATTCGTGCTGGTGCACGACGCGGCGCGTCCGAACCTGTCGCAGGCCGATCTTGGCCGCCTGCTGGAAGTGGGCCGCACCGATCCGGTCGGCGCCATCCTGGCCGCGCCGGTACGCGACACGCTCAAGCGTGCTGGTGATGATGGTGGCATCGACGGCACCGAGCCACGTGAGCGCCTGTGGCGTGCACTGACGCCGCAGCTGTTCCGCCGCCACCAGTTGATCCGCGCACTGTCCGAGGCCGCTGCCGCCGGTGTCGATGTGACCGACGATGCCATGGCCATGGAGCGCCAAGGCCAGCGCCCGCTGCTGGTGGAAGGCAGCGAGGACAATTTCAAGGTCACCACCCCGGCCGATCTCGATCGTTTCGAATTCGTACTCTCCCGCCGCGCCGGCTGACCGCCCGCGCGGCCCTGCTGCAAGGGCTGCATCCATGAGCACCTCCCCGTTCCCGCCCGTCCGTATCGGCCAGGGCTACGACGTCCATGCCTTCGGTGAAGGCGACCACATCATGCTCGGTGGCATCGCGGTGCCGCACAGCTGCGGCGTGCTTGCGCACAGTGACGGCGACGTCATCCTGCACGCGTTGTGCGACGCCATGCTCGGTGCGATCGCGCTGGGTGACATCGGCCAGCACTTCCCGCCCACTGACGACCGCTGGAAGGGCGCGGACAGCAGCGAGTTCGTGCGCCATTGCGATGGCCTGCTGCGCGAGCGCGGCTGGCGTGTCGGCAACACCGACATCACCGTGATCTGCGAACGGCCCAAGGTCGGCCCGCATGCGCTGGCCATGCGCGAGCGCATCGGTGAACTGTTGCAGCTGCCGTTGGATGCGGTGAGCGTCAAGGCCACCACGTCCGAGAAGCTGGGCTTCACTGGCCGTGGCGAAGGCATCGCTGCGCAGGCGGTCGTGCTGCTGGTGGCCGCATGATCCCGTTGCCGCTCGCGTTCGGTGCACCGCTGCTGCAGGCGCGCATCCGCACCACGCCGGAAGATTTCCAGGTCGATGAGCTGCCCGCTTTCGAAGCGACCGGTGAAGGCGAGCATCTGCTGCTGCATATCCGCAAGCGTGGCGCCAATACGGTGCACGTGGCCAAGGTACTGGCCAAGTGGGCAGGCCTGCCGGAAATGGCGGTCAGCTATGCCGGCATGAAGGACCGCAACGCGGTCACCACCCAGCGTTTCAGCGTACATCTGCCCAAGCGCGTCGCGCCCGATCTGGCCGAGCTGGCCAGTGACGAGATCGAGGTGATCGACTCCACCTGGCACAACCGCAAGCTGCAGCGCGGTGCGCTGGCGGGCAACCGCTTCAGGCTGGTGCTGCGCGATGTGCAGGGTGATGCGGCGGCGATCGACGAGCGCCTGCAGCAGATCGCCATGCGCGGCCTGCCGAACTGGTTCGGCGAGCAGCGCTTCGGGCGCGATGGCGGCAACGTTCCCGCTGCGCTGGCGATGTTCGGTGGCCGGCGCATGCGCAAGGACCAGCGTTCGCTGCTGTTGTCGGCGGCGCGTTCGGCCTTGTTCAACCGCGTGCTGGCCGCACGCGTGGAGCAGGGCAGCTGGGACCAGCCGCTGCAGGGCGAAGTGTGGATGCTTGATGGCAGCCGCAGCGTGTTCGGCCCCGAGCCCTACAGCGACGTGCTGGCCGAGCGCCTGGCACGTTTCGACATCCACCCCAGTGCTCCGTTGTGGGGCGAGGGTGAGCTGCGCAGCAGCGACGCCGCCCGTGAGCTGGAACTGGCAGCGCTGGATGATGACGAATCCAAGGCGCTGCGCGGCGGCCTGGAAGAGGCGCGGCTGAAGCAGGAGCGGCGCGCGCTGCGGTTGCGTCCAGCGCTGCTGCAGCACCAGTGGCTGGCCGCTGACGTACTGGAATTGTCCTTCGCGCTGCCGCCAGGCTGCTATGCCACTGCGGTCCTGCACGAGCTCGGCCCGGTCGAAGACGCTTCGCAGGCCTGACGGAAATGGTGGCGGAGGCGAAGAGCATCCACGCATGGCGTGGATCCACTTTCCTCCGCCCGCCACAGTAGATCCACGCCATGCGTGGATGGGCCGTCAGTAGATCCACGCCATGCGTGGATGAATCCCACCGGCAGAACGTCAACGCCGCGCCAGCAGCACCAGCATGGCGCCGGTCCCGCCTTGCCCGGTCGGGGCGGAATGGAACGCCAGCACGTCGTTGCGCAGGCGCAGCAGGCGGTCCACCAGGTTCTTCAGCACCGGCGCACTCCCATCGGACTGCAGGCCCTTGCCGTGGATGATGCGCACGCAGCCGTACTCGTGGGCGTGGGCCTCCAGCAGGAACTGGCGCAGCATCATCTCGGCCTGCGCGGCGGTGGCGCCGTGCAGGTCCAGTTCGTCCTGCACCGAGTACTGTCCGCGCTTCAGGCGCTGGAACAGGCGTGGCGGCAGGTTGTCGCGCCGGTAGCTGGCAACGTCGCCCGCTTCCAGCGGAGCGTTGTCGCGCAGCAGCCGGGCGAACTCACCGGCGGCTTCCGCGTCGTCGCGCTCGGCCATGCGCGCACGCGGCCTGGGCCGCGGCGCAGCAGGGGCGGGCTCCACTTCCTTGCGCAGCGGCGTCACTTCGCCGATGGCGGCACGGAACAATGCAGCCGGATCTTCGTCTTCAGGGTGCGACATGCGCACAGGTTAAACCGCCTGCGCGGGTCTGCCTATGACCGTTGGATGTCGGCCGTGACAGCAGACAGGGTAGGACCCAGCGCCCGCTTGCGGCACAATAGTCGGCGCACTTGCGGAGCTGCCGCCTCCCTGGAGGAGACGGGCCGGCTTCGCCCACGTTGCAAGGTGACGGGATCGAATTCTTGGAAAATCAAGCGGTTAAATCGAAGATGCGCATCCTGGTCAGCAATGATGACGGTGTCGACGCGGCGGGCATCCGGATGCTTGCATCCGTGCTGCGCGAGGCCGGGCACGAAGTCACGGTGGTCGCACCCGACCGCGACCGCTCCGGTGCCAGCAATTCGCTGACCCTGGATCTGCCGATCCGGCTCAAGCGCATCGACCACTACACCGTGTCGGTGGCCGGCACGCCCACCGACTGCGTGCACCTTGCGCTCACCGGCCTGCTGGAATTCGAGCCTGACATTGTCGTGTCCGGTATCAACAATGCCGCCAACCTCGGCGACGACGTGATCTATTCCGGCACCGTCTCGGCGGCGATGGAAGGTCGTTTCCTCGGACTGCCTGCAGTGGCGGTGTCGCTGGTGACCCGTAACCACGACCCGAAGCATTTCGAGACGGCGGCGCGTGCCGCAGTGGAGATTGTTGCCCGCCTCAAGGCCGATCCGCTGCCGGCCGACACCATCCTCAACGTCAATGTGCCGGACCTGCCGTGGAGCGAGGTCAAGGGCTTCGAAGTCACCCGCCTGGGCAACCGTCATCGCGCCGAAGGCTGCATCGCGCAGAAAGACCCGCGCGGCAACGAGGTGTACTGGATCGGTCCGGCCGGCCGCGAGCAGGACTCCGGCCCGGGCACCGATTTCCATGCGGTGCGCACCGGCCACATTTCTATCACCCCGATCCAGGTTGACCTGACCCGCTACCAGGCACTGGAGAAGGTCGCCAGCTGGGTCGGCGGCCTCAGCGCCGCGCTGGACCGGCCGGCATGAGCCCACGCCTGCGCCTGCAGCCGGAAGCAGTCGGCATCGGCATGACATCGCAGCGCGTGCGCGACCGCCTGGTCGACCGCCTGCGCGAAGCCGGCATCGTCGACGAGTCGACGCTGAACGCGATCCGGGTGGTGCCGCGCCATCTATTCATCGATGAGGCCCTGGCCTCGCGCGCATATGAAGACACCGCGCTGCCGATCGGCCACGGCCAGACCATTTCGCAGCCGTGGGTGGTCGCGCGGATGACCGAGGCCGTGCTGCAGGTGGCGCCGAAGAAGGTGCTCGAAGTGGGTACCGGCTCGGGCTATCAGGCCGCCGTGCTCGGCGCGCTGGGGCTGGAGGTCTATACCGTCGAGCGCATCGGTGACCTGCTGCGGCAGGCGCGCAAGCGGTTCCGCGCGCTGGGCATGAACATCCGCACCAAGCACGACGACGGCCGCTTGGGCTGGGCCGAGCATGGCCCGTTCGACGCCATCGTGGTTACCGCCGCCGCACCGGCACTGGTCGATGCGCTGGTCGAGCAGCTGGC
The DNA here is from genome assembly GCF_019793815.1 of Stenotrophomonas sp. DR822. Classification (NCBI taxonomy): domain Bacteria; kingdom Pseudomonadati; phylum Pseudomonadota; class Gammaproteobacteria; order Lysobacterales; family Lysobacteraceae; genus Stenotrophomonas; species Stenotrophomonas sp. DR822. The sequence continues at coordinate 1,078,652 of NZ_CP081826.1, read as the reverse complement.
TGCAGGTGGCCGCCTGGTCGCCCCGGTCGGTTGCGCGGGCGCACAGTCGCTGGTGCAGCTCGACCGCAAGGATGACGGCAGCATCGAACAACGCGTGCTGGCGCCGGTCACCTTCGTGCCGCTGCTGTCTGGCATGCTCGATTGAATCCACGGAGCAGGGTTGCATGAAGATTTTCGGGCCGCTGTACGAGCGGGCAATGAAGTGGGCTGCGCATGAGCGCGCGCCGACTTATCTGATGGTGCTGAGCTTTTTCGAAGCCATCATCTTCCCGGTGATGCCGGAAGTGATGCTGGCGCCGATGTGCGTGGCCCAGCCCAAGCGCGGCTGGTGGTTCGCCACCCTCAGCCTGGCCGGCTCGATGGTCGGCGCGCTGATCGGCTACGCGCTGGGCCACTATGCATTCGAAGCGGTCAAGCCGGTGTTCGAGGCGCTGGGCATGCTGCCGGCGATCGAGCAGGGCATTGCTACCGTGCAGGCGAAGATGGTGGAGTCGCCCTGGGCGGTGTTCACCTTCCTGGTGCTGGGCGGCTTCATGCCGATTCCGATGAAGGTCTTCACGTGGGCATCGGGTATCGTCGGCGTGCCGATGCCGCAGTACCTGTTGAGCATGTTGATCGGTCGTGGCAAGCGCGTGTTCGTGCTGGCTGCGGTCATCCGTATCGGTGGTGCGCGCGCGGAAGCTGCGCTGCGCCGATGGATTGAACCGCTGGGCTGGATCGCCACCGCGTTGGTGGTGGTGCTGATCGCCTGGCTTGTATGGAGGTCGAAGTTCGCATGAGTGCAGATCGTCTGAGCAAGGGAGTGCGCATCGGCGCGCTGGCGTTGCTGGTATCCACCCTGGCCGCCTGTGGCACCGCCACCGTGGTCCGGCCCAGTGGCGGCGGCAGCAGTGGCGTCAGCACGCCGAAGACGTCGGTGCCCAAGCCGGGGCAGACGGTGGTCGTGCGCAAGGGCGACACCATCTATGCGCTTGCCCGCATCCACGACATCACGCCGGCCGACCTGATCGCCTGGAACAATCTGGACAACCCGTCGACCATTTACCCGGGGCAGGTGATCCGCCTGTATCCGGCCGGTTCCGGTGGCGGTCGTGCGCCGACCACCGTGGTCACCGCGCCGCGTCCGGCTGGCAGCACGTCTGGCGGCAGTACCGCGCCGACGCCGGTTCCGGCCGGTCCGGTCAAGAGCAACATCGCCTGGCGCTGGCCGGCCGATGGCGCAGTCGTGGGCCGCTACGTGGCCGGGGATGCGACCAAGCAGGGCGTGGACATCGCCGGCACCAGCGGTGCACCGGTGAAGGCCACGGCCAATGGCGTGGTGGTGTACTCCGGTGCCGGCCTGGTCGGCTATGGCGAGCTGATCATCATCAAGCACAGCGACCAGTGGCTGTCGGCCTATGGCCACAACCGCAAGCGCCTGGTCAATGAAGGGCAGAGCGTGAAGGCCGGCGAGCAGATCGCCGAGATGGGCCGAACCGGCGCCAACCGGGACATGCTGCACTTCGAGATCCGCTACAACGGCAAGCCGGTCGACCCGCAGCAATATCTGCCGGCGCGCTAGCGCGGGCAGATACGCGGGTAGCGCCGGGCCATGCCCGGCGGCTGTACGCCGCAATGGAGCGCTGCCCGAGCATGGGCTCGGACGCTCACAGATGCCGCGATTGCCTTGCGCCTGTAGAGCCGCGCCGTGCTCGTCTGCCTTTCGACCCGCAGCAGTATCTGCCGGCGCGCTAGCGCGGGCAGATACGGGTAGCGCCGGGCCATGCCCGGCGGCTGTACGCCGCAATGCAGCACTGCCCGAACATGGGCTCGGACGCTTACATATGCGCAACGTGTGTTTCAGGTAGCGCCGGGCCATGCCCGGCGACCTCGGGCCTCAGCCTTCCAGGATGAAGGCGGCCGCCACCTTGCGGCCTTCGCCGGCAAGGATGTTGAAGGTGCGTGCGGCAGCCGGATTGTTCATCACTTCCAGTCCGATGCCGCGCGACAGGCAGGCGGCCATGACAACCGCCGGCGGGAACGCCTGGCGCTCTCCGGTGCCGAGCAGTATCAACGCCGGCTTCAGTGCCAGGATCGGCTCCAGGTCAGCCAGCTGCAGCGCCGTGACGTCGGTCACCGGCCACTGTTCGACCAGCTGGTCCGGGGTCAGGAAGAAGCTGTTGCCCAGAACGCGATCATTCACCCGTGCCGAGCGACCGTCAGCGGCGCGCAGGCTGTAGGCGTAGTCGGGCAGTTCGTGGTTCAGCTGCATGGCAGGGTCCGATCAGCCGCGCGGCAGCACGATCTGGCGGTGTTCCTTGCTCGGGCGATACAGCACGGCCACATGGCCGATACGCTGCACCAGCGCACTGTCGGTGGCCTGCACGATCTCGCCGATCATCACGTCGCGGGCGTCACGGTCTTCGGCGGCAACCTTCACCTTGACCAGTTCGTGGCGTTCCAGCACTTCGTTCAGCTCGGTCAGGAAGGCCGGAGTGACGCCCTTGCCGCCGGTCTGCAGCAGGGCCTTCAGGTCGTGGGCTTGGCCGCGCAGGAAACGGGTCTGGGAAGGGGTCAAGGCAGTGGGCATGCAGAAAACACGGTTGAATGGGACGATCAGGGTATCATGGCGACCCCATCAGCCCCTATTTCCAATGGCTACCCGCAGCAAAAGCAGCCAGCGCTGGCTCAAGGAACACTTCTCCGATCCCTTCGTGAAGAAGGCCCAGGCCGAAGGCATGCGCTCCCGTGCGGCCTACAAGCTTGAAGAACTGCTCGAACGTGACCGCCTGCTGAAGCCGCACATGGTGGTGGTCGACCTCGGCGCGGCCCCGGGTGGCTGGTCTCAGCAGGTGCGGAGACAGATCGGCGATACCGGCCGTGTGCTGGCCCTGGACATCCTGGACATGCCGCCGCTGGCCGGCGTGGAGTTCCTTCACGGTGACTTCAGGGAAGAAACCGTCCTATCGCAGTTTGAAGCGATGCTCGGGGATCAGCCGGTGGACCTTGTGCTGTCGGACATGGCCCCCAATAAGAGTGGTGTGGGCGCGGTCGACCAGCCGCGGATGATGCACCTGGCGGAGCTGGCGCTGGATTTTGCCGACAACCACCTCAAGACCGGTGGGGCATTCCTGATCAAGCTGTTCCAGGGCGAAGGCTTTGACGACTACGTGCGCGAGATGCGCCGCCGGTACGACAAGGTCTCCATCCGCAAGCCGGAAGCCTCGCGCAAGCGCTCTCCCGAGGTGTATGCCTTGGGTCAGGGAAAACGCGCCCACATGAAGTAAGCTCGACCCCGTAAGCTCGACCCCAACGCAACGCCAGCACTAAGAGGAACACCGGAGCCAATGAGGATGAACGACTTGACCAAGAACCTCCTGCTATGGGTGGTCGTCGCCGTCGTGCTGATGGTGGTCTTCCAGAGCTTCTCGCCCAAGACCTCGGGGCCCGGGGCGCAGGGCGCTTCGTACTCGCAGTTCCTGGACCAGGTGGACACCGGCAACGTGCAGAAGGTCGCCTTCGGCGGCGATACGCGCGGCGGTACCAGCCAGATCACCTACACCACCCGTGGTGGACAGTCGTCCACCATCACCGCGCCGTTCGATCGCGACCTGATCAACGTGCTGCGCAACAAGAATGTCGAGATCGTGCAGGAAGAGCCGTCCAGCGGCATCTCCCTCGGCGCGATCCTGATGAATTTCCTGCCGGTCATCCTGATCATCGGCTTCTGGCTGTTCATCATGCGGCAGATGCAGGGCGGTGGCGGCGGTGCCAAGGGCGCGATGTCCTTCGGCAAGTCGCGCGCCAAGCTGCAGGGCGAAGACCAGATCAAGGTCACCTTCGCCGACGTTGCCGGTTGCGACGAGGCCAAGGAAGAAGTCGGCGAACTGGTCGACTTCCTGCGTGACCCGTCCAAGTTCACCAAGCTCGGCGGCAAGATCCCGCGCGGCGTGCTGATGGTCGGCCCTCCGGGTACCGGCAAGACGCTGCTGGCCAAGGCCATCGCCGGTGAAGCCAAGGTGCCGTTCTTCTCGATCTCCGGCTCGGACTTCGTGGAAATGTTCGTCGGCGTCGGCGCCAGCCGTGTGCGCGACATGTTCGAGCAGGCCAAGAAGCACGCGCCGTGCATCATCTTCATCGATGAAATCGACGCCGTCGGTCGCCACCGTGGTGCCGGCCTGGGCGGCGGTCATGACGAGCGCGAGCAGACCCTGAACCAGCTGCTGGTCGAGATGGACGGTTTCGAAGGCGGCGAAGGCGTGATCGTGATCGCCGCCACCAACCGTCCTGACGTGCTGGACCCGGCGCTGCTGCGTCCGGGCCGCTTCGACCGCCAGGTGGTGGTCGGTCTGCCGGACGTGAAGGGCCGCGAGCACATCCTCAAGGTGCACATGCGCAAGCTGCCGCTGGCCGACGATGTCGTGCCGATGGTGATCGCGCGTGGTACCCCGGGCTTCTCGGGCGCCGACCTGGCCAACCTCTGCAACGAGGCCGCCCTGTTCGCCGCCCGTGGCAACGAGAAGGAGGTCCGCATGGACCACTTCGATCGTGCCCGCGACAAGATCCTGATGGGTGCCGAGCGCCGCTCGATGGCCATGAGCGAGGAGGAGAAGACCCTCACCGCCTACCATGAAGCCGGCCATGCCATCGTCGGCCGCCTGGTGCCGGAACATGACCCGGTCTACAAGGTCACGATCATTCCGCGCGGCCGCGCGCTGGGCGTGACCATGTACCTGCCGGAAGGCGACAAGTACTCGATGAACCGCGTGGCGATCCAGTCGCAGCTGTGCTCGCTGTACGGTGGCCGCGTGGCGGAAGAACTGATCTTCGGTACCGACAAGGTCACCACCGGTGCGTCCAATGACATCGAGCGTGCCACCAAGATGGCACGCAACATGGTCACCAAGTGGGGCCTGTCCGAGCAGCTCGGCCCGATCGCCTATGGCGAAGAGGACGATGAGGTGTTCCTGGGCCGTTCGGTCACCCAGCACAAGAGCGTGTCCAACGACACTGCCCGTCGCATCGACGAGGAAGTGCGCAACATCCTCGACAAGGCGTACGCCCGCACCACCGAGCTGTTGACCGAGAACATCGACAAGCTGCACACGATGTCGCAGCTGCTGCTGCAGTACGAAACCATCGATGCGCCGCAGATCGACGCGATCATGGAAGGGCGTGATCCGCCGCCGCCGATGGGCTGGGGCAAGTCCAACAAGGATGGCGGCAACAACGACAAGGGTGGCGATGCCCGTCCGTTGCCGCCGATCGCCGGTCCGGCCGAATCGATCTGACGGCCTGCCGTACGCAACGCAAGACGAGGCCGGGGCAACCCGGCCTTGTTGTTTCCGGGCCCCCGGCCCATCCGATCCCGACCGTCCGCTGGAGTCCGCATGTCCGCCCCCAAGCCTGAACCGATTTCCCACACCGCCGAGATGGTGATCGCTACCGTAGTCGGCGTCGCTGTCGGCCTGACCGTGGACAATCTGCTGCTGGGCTGTGGCGTGGGCATTGCGGTGGGTATCCTGCTGAGCATCATCAAGACGCTGTACGTGGACCGGAAGCGTCGCCGGCAGCGGTGAGGTTTGCCGGCAGGGCTGCGCCCCGCCTTCGACAATTTCCCGCTGCTGCTGGTAGGTGTCGACCTTGGTCGACACGGTAGATCCACGCCATGCGTGGATGCTCTTCGTTCAATTGTCGAGATATTCGATTCCGATGGAGATTCATCCACGCATGGCGTGGATCTACTGGCCACCGGGCAGCGCCGCCCGCAACCGGACCCACCCCGCCATCCCACAGAATGCCGCGGTTGCTTTTGCTGTTGAGGTTGCCGGCCAGAGCGGCCGGCATTACCGCTTCTGCGGGTGCAGGGCGCAGCCCTGCCGCCTTAAACTAACCTCCGTTGCCCGCAGGATTGACCATGTTCGACATCTCGCCCCAGCTCGATTGCGCCGGCCGCATCCTGCGTCTGGACCGTGCCCGGGTCATGGGTATCGTCAACGTCACCCCGGATTCGTTCTCCGATGGTGGCGCCCATGACACCACCGAGGCGGCGGTCGCGCATGGCCTGAAGCTGGTGGAGGAGGGCGCCGACCTGCTCGACATCGGCGGCGAATCGACCCGTCCGGGCGCGGCGCCGGTGTCGATCGACGAGGAACTGCGTCGTGTCGTGCCGGTCATCGAACAGCTGGCAGCGCGCACGGCGGTGCCGATCAGCATCGATACCTTCAAGCCGGAGGTGATGCGTGCCGCCGTTGCCTCAGGCGCCGGGATGATCAACGACATCTTCGGCCTGCGCCAGGACGGTGCGCTGCAGGCGGCGGCGGATGCAGGCGTGCCGGTGGTGCTGATGCACATGCAGGGCGAACCGGGTCACATGCAGACTGACCCGCAGTACGACGACGTGGTCGCCGAGGTCCATGGCTTCCTGGTGCAGCGGCTGTTTGCCGCGGAGATGGCCGGCATCGCCAAGAAGAATCTGGTGATCGACCTCGGCTTCGGCTTCGGCAAGACCACGGCCCACAACATGACGCTGCTGGCCCGCTCGGAGCGTTTCCTTGAACTGGGCGTGCCGATGCTGGCCGGGCTGTCGCGCAAGCGCAGCCTGGGCGAGCTGACCGGTCGTCAGTCGCCGGCAGAGCGTGTCGCTGCGTCGGTGGCCGCACACTTGATCGCCGTGCAGCGCGGCGCCCGTATCGTGCGCGTGCACGATGTGGCAGCGACGGTCGATGCATTGAAGGTCTGGCAGGCGGTCGAGGCGGTACCTGCCGTGCGGGTGGACGCCAAGCCGACCCTCCGCTGGCCGGACGAAGACTGATGGCAGTGGATCAGCGGCCGCTGGCGATCGCCGTGATGGGGCCGACCGCCAGCGGCAAGACCGCCACCGCGATCGCGCTGGCGCAGCAGCTGGACGGTGAAATCGTCAGTGTCGATTCGGCGCTGGTCTATCGCGGCCTGGATATCGGTTCGGCCAAGCCGGATGCGGCCGAGCGCGCACAGGCACCGCACCACCTGCTGGACCTGCGTGATCCCTGGCAGACCTATTCGGCGGCCGAGTTCGCTGCCGACGCCGCCCGCGTGGTGGCCGACATCGTCGCCCGTGGCAAGACTCCCATCCTGGCCGGCGGCACGGGGCTGTACTTCCGCGCGCTGTTGCAGGGTCTGTCGCCGATGCCGGAGGCCGACCCGGCGATGCGTGCCGTGCTGAGTGCCGAGGCCGCCGAGCGAGGCTGGGTGGCGCTGCACGCCGAACTGGCCGCCGTTGACCCCGCCGCCGCAGCACGCATCCATGCCACCGACCCGCAACGCATCCAGCGGGCGCTGGAGGTCTACCGGCTGACCGGCACGCCGATCAGTGAATGGCAGCGCCGCCCCGGTGTGGCCCCGTTGCCGGTGCGCACGTTGAAGCTGATTCTGGCGCCGCGCGACCGCGCCGTCCTGCACCAGCGCATCGAGGCCCGCTTCGACGCCATGCTCGCCCAGGGCTTCCTCGACGAAGTGCGCGCCCTGCGTGCATTGCCGGAAATGCGGGCGGTGGCCGCACCGCTGGACCTGCCCGCCGTCCGCGCGGTGGGGTATCGCCAGGCCTGGGAGTACCTGGACGGGGACGGGGACGCGGCCCGCTTCCGGGACAAGTCCATTTTCGCCACCCGGCAACTGGCCAAGCGCCAGCTTACCTGGCTGCGCGGCGAGCTTGATGCGCGCTGGTTCGACCCCCATATGGATGGGGAGCGCCTCGCAGGTGCGGTGTCGACCTTCGTTGCACGCTGAACCGACGCTGGCCGTGTACCATCATGGGCCGGCAAGCGGCTCGGGGGCCGCGGCAACCGCCGGCTACCAATAAGAACAATAATCAGGAGTGTGCAATGTCCAAGGGGCAATCGCTGCAGGATCCTTTCTTGAATGCACTGCGGCGCGAGCGCGTGCCGGTTTCGGTGTACCTGGTCAACGGCATCAAGCTGCAGGGCACGATCGAATCGTTCGATCAGTTCGTGGTCCTGCTGCGCAACACCGTCAGCCAGATGGTCTACAAGCATGCCATTTCCACCGTGGTGCCGGCGCGCAACGTCAAGGTCGGCCCGGGTGGTGGGTACGTGCAATCAGGTGAGGATGGTCAGGCGGGTGATGAAGCAGACGAATGATGTTGGAGCGGTGAATGTTTGACCGCTCGAAAAAGGGCGAACACGCCCTGTTGATCCAGCCGCATTTCGGCAAGCTGGAAGACGATGTGCTGGAAGAATTCGGTGATCTGGCCCGCTCGGCCGGCGCCAGCATCGCGGTGACCATCACCGCGCGGCTGGATCGCCCCAACCCGTCGACCCTGATCGGCAGCGGCAAGCTGGATGAGATCAAGGCCGCCGCCGAAGCCACCGGCGCAGACCTGATCCTGGTCAACCACGCGTTGAGCCCGGGCCAGGAACGCAATCTGGAGCGTTTCCTCGAGCGCCGGGTGATCGACCGTACCGGCCTGATCCTGGACATCTTCGCCCAGCGTGCGCACAGCCATGAGGGCAAGCTGCAGGTCGAGCTGGCCCAGCTGCGCCATCTGGCGACCCGCCTGGTGCGGGGGTGGACCCACCTGGAGCGCCAGCGCGGCGGTTCGATCGGCCTGCGCGGACCGGGTGAAACCCAGCTGGAAACCGATCGCCGCCTGCTGCAGAAGCGGGTTGAACAGCTGCAGAAGCGGCTGGAGAAAGTCGAAGTACAGCGCACCCAGATGCGCCGTGCGCGTGTGCGCAGCGAACTGCCGCGCGTGGCTCTGGTGGGCTACACCAACGCCGGCAAATCGACCTTGTTCAACGCGATGACGGGCGCCGAGGCGTATGCGGCCGACCAGTTGTTCGCCACCCTGGATCCAACCGTGCGCCGTATCGCCGTGCCCGGTGGCAACGTGGTGCTGGCCGATACGGTTGGTTTCGTACGCGACCTGCCGCATGACCTGGTGGCGGCCTTCCGCTCGACCCTGTCTGAAGCGAGGGAAGCGGACTTCCTGCTGCATGTCGTCGATGCCGCGGACCCGCATCGCGAGGAGCGCATCGCGCAGGTCGACGAGGTGCTGACCGCGGTCGGTGCCGGCGATCTGCCGCAGCTGCTGGTTTTCAACAAGATCGACCGTATCGAGGGTGCCGATGTGCGCCACGATGGCCAGGACGGCGTACCGGATGAATCGCGGCGCGAGCGGGTGTGGATTTCCGCACGCGACGGGCAGGGCATGGAGCTGTTGCAGGCCGTGCTCGGCAAGCGCCTGGGCCTGCAGCATGTCACCGGCGAGCTGCGCCTGCCGCCCAGTGCCGGCCGCCTGCGCGCGCGCCTGCATCAACTGGAAGTAATCCGCAGCGAGCAGGCCGATGAAGACGGCTGGCTGCTCCAGGTCGATCTTCCCATCGCCGAGGCCGAGAAGCTGGCCGCCACTGCCGACGGCGAGCCGATCCGGGCCCTGCTGCCGGAGAAGCTGCCCGAATGGTGAGGTAGTGCCGGCCGTTGGCCGGCATGTCCTGTGGCCGCGACACCCCCCTGCCATCTGCGGTACAACGTGCAGGTTCTTCACTTTTCAGCTACCCCGATGGCCTTCCCGACCGACGCCGAACTCAATGCCCAGGCCGCTGCGCTGGGCCAGCGCCTGCAACAGGCCTCGCTGCAGCTGGTGACTGCTGAAAGCTGCAGCGGCGGCTGGATCGCCAAGTGCATGACCGACATAGCCGGTTCCTCGGCGTTCTTCGACTGCGGCATGGTGGTTTACAGCTACGAAGCCAAGCAGCGCCTGCTCGGCGTGCGCGCGCAGACGCTGGAGCAGTTCGGTGCGGTCAGCCGCGAAACCGTGCTGGAGATGGTCTCCGGGGCGCTGGTCAATTCCGGTGCCGGCATCGCGGTGGCGGTGACCGGTATCGCAGGGCCGGGCGGTGGCAGCCCGGACAAGCCGGTCGGCAGTGTCTGGATCGGCTGGAAGCGCCGTGGCGGCTATGCCCGGGCCGAACTGTTCCAGTTCGATGGTGACCGTGAAGCCATCCGCCGGCAGACCGTAGCGGCGGCATTGCACGGCATCGACGCCCAGCTGTGACATGCTGCTCTGGCAATCAACCGGAGTAGGCAACGATGTGGGAGACGCTGGGCACCGTCCGTGACCTTGGCCGGCTGCAGGAAATCGCCGCCGTCCTGATCCGCTACGGCTTCGGCGACGTCGTGCGGCGCATCGGCCTGGCCACGGTACTGGAACGTGCCGGCCGCCTGCTGCACTGGAACGAGGAGCGGCAGGAGATGCTGCGGATGACCGCGCCGGTACGCGTGCGCAGCGCCCTGCAGGATCTCGGACCGACGTTCGTGAAGCTGGGCCAGGTGCTCGCCACCCGCGTCGACCTGCTGCCGCCGGACTGGATCGCCGAACTCTCCGAGTTGCAGAACGCGGTCCCGGCATTGCCCTACGAGAAGATCCGCGAACAGCTGGAGGCCGATCTCGGTGCACCGCCGTCGCAGGTGTTTGCCTTCCTTGATGAAACCCCGATGGCGGCCGCTTCCTTGGCCCAGGCCCATCGGGCGCGGTTGCGTGATGGCCGCGAAGTGGTGCTGAAGGTGCGCCGCCCGGGTATCCGTGACGTGGTTGAAGCCGATCTGCGCCTGCTGGCACGGCTGGCCGAAATCGTTGAGGCACGGCTGCCGGATCTGCGCCGCTACCGGCCCGCCGAGGTGGTGCAGCAGTTCACCGTGTCGCTGCGCCGCGAGCTGGATTTTGCCGCGGAGTGCCGCAACGCCGAGCGCATCGCGCGCAACTTCGAGGGCCGTGACGACATCCTGATTCCGGCGGTGCACTGGCAATGGACCTGCGAAAGCCTGAATGTCCAGGACTTCGTCGACGGCATTGCCGGACGTGATCTGGCCGGTGTCGATGCGGCCGGCATCGACCGCCGCGAACTGGCCCGGCGTGGCGCCGACATCGTATTGAAGATGGTGCTGGAGGACGGCAGTTTCCATGCCGATCCGCACCCGGGCAACATCATCTACCTGCGTGACGGCCGCATCGGCGTGATCGATTTCGGCATGGTCGGCGCGTTGTCGGAGGTGCGTCGCTTCCAGGTCGCGCAGCTGCTGCATGGTCTGGTTGAACAGGATCCGCAGGGCGTGGCCGATGTGTTGCTGGACTGGGCCGGCGGCGTGGAAGTGGACGAGAACCGGTTGCAGCACGACATCAGCCTGTTCGTCGACCAATACCGCGGCGTGCCGCTGAAGGACCTGCGCATCGGCCTGATGCTGGGCGACATCACCCAGCTGCTGCGCAGCTACAACCTGACCCTGCCGGCAGATCTGGCGCTGATGATCAAGGCCTTCCTGACGCTGGAGGGCATGGGTCGCCAGCTCGACCCGGATTTCGACATGGCCAGCGCCGCGCGTCCCTTCCTGGAGCGGGTGGTACTGCAGCGCTACGCGCCGCGGGCGCTGTTCAAGCGTGGCCGACGCAGCCTGCTCGGCATGATCGACTTCGCCGGTGATTTGCCGCGGGACCTGCGCAAGCTGGTCCAGGCGGCGCGCCGTGGCCGCCTGCAGCTGAAGGTCGAGACCAACGCGCTGCAGGGCTTCGGCGACCAGGTCAATCGCGCCGCGAACCGCTTGGTGATGGGGATCGTCACGGCAGCCTTGATCATCGGCTCCTCGATCGTGATGCACAGCGTAGGAGGCGTTTCCAGCCGTTGGCTGCTGGCGCTGGGCGTGTGCGGCTTCATCGGCGCAGGGTTCTGCGGGGTGTGGATCCTGTTCTCGATCTGGAGAAGCGGCAAGCACACGTAGTGTGCTTGCCGCGGGTCGGCTGCTTCTGCCTTTGCCGCCCCCAACCAGCCGCGCCGCATTCCCGGTAGCGCCGGGCCATGCCTGGCCGCTTTCGCTCCTCCCGGAATCGCCCTCGGCACTTGCAGTCCCGGACGTTAGTAGTAATACTACTAACCATGGACCTGACCGACACCCAGCAGGCGATCCTGCAGTTGATCGCCGAGCGTATCGAAAGCGAAGGCGCACCCCCTTCGCAGACTGAAATCGCGCGTGCCTTCGGCTTCAAGGGCGTACGCGCAGCGCAGTATCACCTGGAGGCGCTGGAGCAGGCCGGGGCGATCCGTCGCGTGCCGGGCCAGGCCCGCGGCATCCGTCTGGTGCAGGCACCGCCGGTGGAGAAGCTCGCCGAGCCGGGCCTGCCCGACAGCGTCCTGCGTCTGCCGATCCTGGGTCGGGTTGCTGCGGGTCTGCCGATCGGCGCCGACATCGGCTCGGATGATTTCGTGGTGCTGGACCGGGTGTTCTTCTCGCCGGCACCGGACTACCTGCTGAAAGTGCAGGGCGATTCGATGATCGACGAAGGCATCTTCGATGGCGACCTGATCGGTGTGCACCGCACGCGCGACGCCCATTCCGGACAGATCGTGGTGGCCCGCATCGATGACGAGATCACCGTCAAGCTGCTGAAGATCGCCAAGGATCGCATCCGCCTGCTGCCGCGCAATCCCGATTACAAGCCGATTGACGTGCTTCCAGACCAGGATTTCTCGATCGAGGGCCTGTACTGCGGGCTGCTGCGACCGAACCGTTGACGATTCATCCTGCAATTCCCGCGGTCTTTTGTGGCGATTCTCTGGTTCTGCTGAGGTTGGTACGGATGTCCGATAATTTTTTTCCGAACGCCGGGCAGAATCTCAGCCTGTGCGATACGCCAGCCTTAAAGTGAACCCATGGCCAAGAAGACTTCCAAAGACAGCACCTCCAACGACGTGACCTCTGCAAGGACCAATCCGATGGACGAGAACAAGAAGCGCGCCCTCGCTGCAGCTCTGGGCCAGATCGAAAAGCAGTTCGGCAAGGGCTCGGTGATGCGCATGGGCGACCGCGTGGTCGAGCCCGTCGAGGCGATCCCGACCGGTTCTCTGATGCTGGATATCGCCTTGGGCATTGGTGGCCTGCCCAAGGGCCGCGTGGTGGAAATCTACGGTCCGGAATCCTCCGGCAAGACCACGCTGACCCTGCAGGCCATCGCCGAGTGCCAGAAGCTGGGTGGCACCGCCGCCTTCATCGATGCCGAGCACGCGCTGGACCCGATCTACGCAGGCAAGCTGGGCGTCAATGTCGACGATCTGCTGCTTTCGCAGCCGGATACCGGTGAGCAGGCGCTTGAAATCGCCGACATGCTGGTGCGCTCCGGTTCGGTGGACATCCTGGTGGTCGACTCGGTCGCCGCGTTGACCCCCAAGGCTGAAATCGAAGGTGAGATGGGCGACCAGTTGCCGGGTCTGCAGGCGCGTCTGATGAGCCAGGCGCTGCGCAAGCTGACCGGCAACATCAAGCGCTCGAACACCCTGGTGGTGTTCATCAACCAGCTGCGCATGAAGATCGGCGTGATGATGCCGGGCCAGAGCCCGGAAGTGACCACCGGCGGCAACGCGCTGAAGTTCTATGCCTCGGTGCGCCTGGACATCCGCCGTATCGGCGCGATCAAGAAGGGCGACGAGATCATCGGCAACCAGACCAAGATCAAGGTCGTCAAGAACAAGCTGGCGCCCCCGTTCAAGCAGGTCATCACCGAGATCCTGTACGGCGAAGGCATCAGCCGCGAAGGCGAGCTGATCGATATGGGTGTCGAAGCCAAGCTGGTCGAGAAGGCCGGTGCCTGGTACAGCTACGGTGAAGAGCGCATCGGCCAGGGCAAGGACAACGCCCGTGGCTATCTGCGCGACAACCCGCAGGTTGCCGCCAAGCTTGAGGCTGAGCTGCGCGAGAAGTTCCAGCCGACCGAAGCCGTCCGTGAGGAAGGCGAAGACGAAGGCGACGACGAGTAAAGGCTTGCTGTGGGGCAGGGCGGCGCCGTCAGTGACGTCGCCCTGTCCTGCAGATTCGGTTTCCCCGACGGGGGACGCGCCAGGGACGGCGCATTTGATTGAAGGCGAGAATGAACGATTCCGACGCCCCGGCACCCGGCCGCAAGCGCCGCGTACGCGAACAGACGCCTGTCCAGCGCGCCCTGGGCCTGCTGGTCCGTCGTGAGCACTCGCGCAAGGAGCTGACCCGCAAGCTGACGTCCCGGGGCATCGAGGACGAGGCTGCGCAGGCGGCGGTCGACAAGCTGACCGAGGCCGGTTGGCAGGACGACAACCGGTTTGCCGAGAATCTGGTGCGCATGCGCGCCAATACGGGCTATGGCCCCATCCATGTACGTGCCGAGCTGGGAACCCACGGGCTGGACAGCGAGCAGATCACTGCTGCGATGGATACCTTCGAGGGCGACTGGACGGAGAATGCCCGGGATCTGGTCCGTCGCCGCTTTGGTGAGGCCGGTCCGCAGGACCTCGCGCAGCGCCGCAAGGCCGCCGATCTGCTGGCCCGCCGGGGCTTCGATGGCGACAGCATCCGCCGCGCGACCCGCTACGATCCGGACGACTGAGACTGATGGCGCCGGGCCTGATACCCTTTGGGGTTTCGGCGGTCCGTTCGACCCTGGCCACTGCGGCCGGCGGCACGGGCCCCGGCCCGCAGACTGCCAGCCCCCATGAACGCATCCGCCAAATTCACGACATCCCAGATCCGCAGCGACTTCCTTGAATTCTTCAAGGGCAAAGGCCACACCATCGTGCCGTCGGCGCCGCTGGTGCCGGGCAACGATCCGACCCTGCTGTTCACCAACTCCGGCATGGTGCAGTTCAAGGACGTGTTCCTGGGCGCGGAAAAGCGCAGCTACGTGCGCGCGGCCGACGTCCAGCGCTGCCTGCGTGCCGGTGGCAAGCACAACGATCTCGACCAGGTGGGCTACACCGCCCGCCATCACACCTTCTTCGAAATGCTGGGCAACTGGTCCTTCGGCGATTACTTCAAGAAGGATGCGATCGCCTGGGCCTGGGAGCTGCTGACCCAGGTCTGGAAGCTGCCCGCCGAGCGCCTGCTGGTCACGGTCTACCAGACCGATGACGAGGCCTACGCACTGTGGCGCGACATGATCGGCATTCCGGAAGACCGGATCGTCCGCATTGGCGACAACAAGGGCGCGCCGTTCGCCTCGGACAACTTCTGGCAGATGGCCGATACCGGTCCCTGCGGTCCGTGCACCGAGATCTTCTACGATCACGGTGACCATATCGCCGGTGGCCCGCCGGGCTCGCCGGACGAGGACGGTGACCGTTTCATCGAGATCTGGAACCTGGTCTTCATGCAGTTCGATCGCCAGCAGGACGGCACGCTGATGCCGTTGCCGGCGCCGTGCGTGGACACCGGCATGGGCCTGGAACGCCTGGCTGCGATCCTGCAGCACGTGCATACCAACTACGAAATCGACCTGTTCCAGGCGCTGATCCGCAAGGCATCGGAGCTGACCGGCACCGCTGATCTGGAAAACAAGTCGTTGCGCGTGATCGCCGACCACATCCGCGCCTGTTCGTTCCTGATCGTCGATGGCGTGCTGCCGTCCAACGAAGGCCGCGGCTACGTGCTGCGCCGGATCATCCGCCGCGCACTGCGACACGGCTGGATGCTGGGCGTGCGCCAGCCGTTCTTCAGCAAGCTGGTGCCGACCCTGGTCGAGCAGATGGGCGAGGCCTACCCGGAACTGCCGGCACAGGCCGATACCGTGGTGCGTGCCCTGCAGGCAGAAGAAGAGCGTTTCGCCGAGACGCTGGACTCGGGCATGAAGATCTTCGACGACGTTGCGGCCAAGGTCAGCAATGGCGTGATCCCGGGCGTGGACGCGTTCCGCCTGTACGACACCTACGGCTTCCCGCTCGACCTGACCCAGGACATCGCCCGCGAGCGTGACCTGACCGTGGACATCGACGGCTTCAATGCCGCGATGGAGACGCAGCGCGAGACCGCGCGTGCCGCCGGCAAGTTCGGCGGTGGCGTGACGCTGTCGGCCGATCTGGTCGCCACGCTCAAGCCGACTGTCTTCCTGGGCTATGACCGCCTGCAGGCCGACGGCCTCGGCGTGGTGGCGATCCTCAAGGATGGTCGCCCGGTGGACGCTGCCCAGGCCGGTGACGAGGTCATCGTGCTGACCAACCAGACCCCGTTCTACGCCGAGTCCGGTGGCCAGGTCGGCGACACCGGCACCTTGTCCGCTGCCGGCGTACAGCTGCAGGTGAGCGATACCCAGAAGTTCGCGGGCCAGTTCCATGGCCACGTCGGCAAGCTCACCCAGGGCAGCCTGAAGATCGGTGACGTGCTGTCCGGCCAGGTCGATGGCGAGCGCCGTGGCGCCACCATCCTCAACCACTCGGCGACCCACCTGCTGCATGCTGCCCTGCGCGAAGTGCTGGGCACCCACGTGCAGCAGAAGGGCTCGCTGGTGGCGCCGGACCGCCTGCGCTTCGATTTCTCGCATTTCCAGCCGATCAGCGCCGAGGAACTGGCGATCATCGAGCGCAAGGTCAACCAGCAGGTGCGCGCCAACAACGCCGCCGAAGTGCACAACATGGGCATGCAGGAAGCGCTCGACTTCGGCGCGATGGCCCTGTTCGGCGAAAAGTACGGCGAGAACGTGCGCGTGCTGAAGATGGGCGACTACTCCACCGAGCTGTGTGGTGGCACCCACGTCAACCGGACCGGTGACATCGGTCTGTTCAAGATCACCTCCGAAGGCGGTGTCTCTGCCGGTGTGCGTCGTATCGAGGCCGTCACCGGCCAGGGCGCGCTGGACTACGTGGATGCCGAGGAGGCCCGCCTGGCCGAGGCCGCCGAGCTGCTGGGTGGCAGTGCTGCCGACGTGGTCGAGAAGATCCGTGCGTTGGGCCTGCGCCAGAAGCAGCTGGAGCGCGAGCTGGAGGCCGTGAAGGCCAAGGTCGCCGCCGGCGCCACCGCCGACCTGTCCGGCCAGGCCGTCGAGGTCGCCGGTGTGAAGGTTCTGGCTGTCCGCCTGGAAGGCTTCGACGCCAAGGCCCTGCGCGATGCCATGGACCGCCTGAAGCAGCAGCTGGGCGATGCGGTGATCGTGCTGGCCGGTGCCCAGGACGGCAAGGCGGCCCTGGTCGCGGGCGTGAACGGCAGTGCAATGGGCAAGGTCAAGGCCGGGGAACTGTTGTCCCATATCGCCGGTCAGATCGGGGGCAAGGGCGGCGGACGCCCGGACCTCGCCCAGGGTGGTGGCGAGGACGGGCCCGCCCTTGCTACCGCGCTGGCTGCGGTCGTCGAATGGGTCAGCCCCCGCCTGTGATGAACCCCTGCCGTCCCCCTCCTTGTAGGAGCGGGACGGCTGACGGTACCATTGCGAATCTTTTCCCTTTGTCGTGGGCGCGCTTCTTGACGGAGCGTCAAGCCGGTGGGGGATACCCTTCCACACGGTTCCATGGAGACTTAAAAAAATGTTGATCCTGACTCGCCGCGTCGGCGAAACCCTGATGATCGGTGACTCGGTGAGCGTCACCGTGCTTGGCGTCAAGGGTAACCAGGTGCGTATCGGCATCACTGCGCCGAAGGACGTCGCCGTGCATCGCGAAGAGATCTACCAGCGCATCCAGCGTGGTGACGAAGCCGGCAGCACCGGTGGTGAAAATTCTGCGGAATAAGGCTTTACCTTCGCGCGTGATTAACGTTATGATTCACGCCCCGCTGAGGTGCAACGCACCAGACGCGGAGAAAACCCCGGAGTGATGCCCGAGCGGCTGAAGGGGCTCCCCTGCTAAGGGAGTATAGGGTCAAAAGCTCTATCGAGGGTTCGAATCCCTCTCACTCCGCCAGATGCAAAGAGCGCCCGCAGATCCAGGATCTGCGGGCGTTTTCTTTGTGCGTCGCGTTGGCCTGCGGCCCACGATCGCGGTGCCAGGTTCGCACCATGACCGCCGAGCGGAGCACGTCGATGACCAGTGCGAAGAAGGCCACCTTCCTGCAGCGACGTCTGGTGTTTCGGTGACGGCAGGATGGCTACGCTCGGGGCCTTTGTCGTCGACCCCGGATCAGCTGCCTGATGCAACCAGCGCCTGCGAAGGTCCGGCCAACGGGCGCAGCTGGGTATGATCGATGCACCATGACGCCGCCTGATTCCCTGCAGGACCCGCTGCATCGCTTCCATCCCGCGACGCAGGCCTGGTTCCGTGCCGCGTTCGACGCCTCCACGCCGGTGCAGGATCAGTCCTGGTCGTCGATCGGTGCTGGCCAACATACCCTGGTCATCGCGCCAACCGGATCGGGCAAGACGCTTGCCGCATTCCTGCATGCCATCGACCAGCTGTTCGGCGAGCGTGATCGGCAAGCGCGTGCAGCGCCGTCGGCCAAGCCGGTGCGGCGCACCCGCGTGCTTTACCTGTCGCCGATCAAGGCGCTGGGCAGCGACGTGCAGCGCAACCTGCAGGTGCCGCTGCAGGGCATCACCGACGAGCGCGCCCGACGCGGCGAGCCGGCGGTGCAGCTGACCGTCGCATTGCGTACCGGCGATACCTCCAGCAGTGAACGTGCAGGGCTGGTGCGGCGGCCGCCGGACATCCTGATCACTACGCCCGAGTCGCTGTACCTGATGCTGACCTCGCAGGCACGCGAGATCCTGCGCGATGTGCAGACCGTCATCCTCGATGAAATCCATGCAGTGGCCGGTGGCAAACGCGGTTCGCATCTGGCGCTGAGCCTGGAACGGCTGGATGCGCTGCTGCACGAACCGGCGCAGCGCATCGGCCTGTCGGCCACGGTGCGGCCGGTCGACGAGGTGGCGGCGTTCCTGGGCGGCGACCGCCCGGTGAGCGTGGTCCAACCCGGCTCGGCGCGGCAGCTGCAGATGCGCATCGTGGTGCCGGTGGAAGACATGTCCAGCCTGACTACGCAGGGCACGCCCGGGGAGCGCGACGGCGGCGCGCGGATCGGCTCGATCTGGCCGCACGTGGAGGCAAGCATTCTCGACAACGTGCTGCGCCATCGCTCGACGATTGTCTTTGCCAATTCGCGTGGCGTAGCCGAAAAGCTGACCGCACGCCTGAACGAGCTGCACGCCGGACGCAGTGGCGAAGACGGCGCAATCCGTGGCGATTCGGGTAGCGGGTTGGCCTATGGCTCTTTCACCGGCAGTACGGTCAACCGGGTCTCCGCTGCGCCGGCACTGATTGCACGCGCGCATCACGGGTCGGTCTCCAAGGAGCAGCGCGGCGAGATCGAGCAGGCGCTGAAATCGGGTGCACTGCGCTGCGTGGTGGCCACGTCCAGCCTGGAGCTGGGGATCGACATGGGGCTGGTTGACCTGGTGATACAGGTGGCCGCGCCGCCGTCGGTGGCCAGCGCCCTGCAGCGCGTTGGTCGCGCCGGCCACCAGGTGGGCGGCATGTCCCGCGGTCTGGTGTATCCGCGTACGCGGCGCGACCTGATCGATGCCGCTGTGGTGGTGGACAGCATGCTGGCCGGACGCATCGAGGCCATCGCTCCGCCGCGCAACCCGCTTGATGTGCTGGCCCAGCAGACGGTGGCGGCGGTGGCGATGGAGCCGTGGCAGGCCGATGCCTGGTATGCGCGGGTACGCCGTGCCGCGCCGTACCGCTCACTCCCGCGCAGTGCTTTCGACGCCGTGCTGGACATGCTTTCCGGCCGCTACCCGTCCGAGGATTTCGCCGGCTTCCGGCCGCGGCTGGTATGGAACCGGCAGAGTGGTGAGCTCAGCGCTCGCCCTGGTGCGAAGCAACTGGCGGTTACCAGCGGCGGCACCATTCCCGACCGTGGCATGTACAGCGTGGTGCTGCCTGAAGGAGAAGAGCGGGCCGGATCGCGTCGCGTCGGTGAGCTGGACGAGGAGATGGTCCACGAGTCGCGGGTGAATGATGTGATCACGCTGGGCGCGACCTCATGGCGGATCGACCAGATCACCCACGATCAGGTGGTGGTGACGCCCGCGCCCGGACGTTCGGCGCGCCTGCCGTTCTGGCGTGGCGAAGGTGTGGGCCGCCCTGCCGAACTGGGACAGGCCATCGGCGCGTTTCTTGCCGCGTTGGAGGCGCACATCGATAGCAGTGACACCCCTGCGACGGCGCTGCACGCACGCCTGCAGGCCAGTGGCCTGGACGCCAACGCGATCAGCAACATGCTCGGCCTGGTCGCCGAGCAGCGGCAGGCCACGGGCGTGCTGCCCACCGATCTGCGCCTGGTGGTGGAACGTTGCCGCGACGAGCTGGGCGACTGGCGGGTGATGCTGCATTCGCCGTATGGCCGCCGCGTGCATGATCCGTGGGCATTGGCGGTGGCAGCACGATTGCGCGAGCGCTGGGGCATCGACCCGGCCGTGGTCGCCAGCGACGATGGCATCATCGCGCGGATTCCCGACAGTACCGGGCGCGTTCCGGGGGCGGACATGTTCGTGTTCGAACCGGAGCGGTTGCGCCGTACGATCACCGCGGCGGTCGGTCATTCGGCACTGTTCGCGGCGCGCTTCCGCGAGTGTGCCTCGCGCGCACTGCTGTTGCCGCGTCGCACGCCGGGGCGTCGATCGCCGCTGTGGCAGCAGCGCCTGCGCGCCGGCCAGTTGCTGGAGATCGCGCAGGCCCATGCGGAGTTCCCGATCCTGATCGAGACCGCCCGCGAGTGCCTGCAGGATGTCTACGACCTGGATGCGCTGGACGCACTGATGCAACGCGTTCAACGCGGCCAGGTGCAGTTGCTGGACGTCGCGACCGAGGTGCCTTCGCCGTTCGCGGCCAATCTGCTGTTCGGCTATGTCGCCGAGTTCATGTACGAGGCGGACGTACCGCTGGCCGAGCGCCGTGCTTCGGTGCTGTCACTGGACAGTGGCCTGCTTGCCGAGCTGCTGGGCCAGGTAGATCTGGGCGAACTGCTGGATGCGGGGGTGGTCGATCAGGTTGAACGTGAACTGCAGCGGCTGGAACCTGCGCGCAGGGCCCATGGCATGGAAGGCGTGTCCGACCTGCTGCGCGAGCTGGGACCGTTGGCTGCATCGGACCTGGCGCTGCGCCTGTCCGATCCGGAATGCGTGGAAGTGCACCTGGCAGCGCTGCAGGCGCAGCAGCGCGCCATCCCGGCTTCAATTGCCGGCCGCACGCAGTGGGTCGCCGTGGAGGACGCCGCACGTGTGCGCGATGCGTTGGGTACGGCGCTGCCGGGCGGCCTGCCCGAGGTGTTTCTTGCAGGCATGCCCGATCCCCTCGGCGATCTGCTGGCCCGCCACGCACGTACGCATGCGCCTTTCACCAGCAGCGCGCTGGCCAAGCGGTTCGGGCTGGGTGTGGCGGTGGTCGACGGCGCGCTGGAAAGGCTGCAGGAGCAGGGGCGGGTGCTGCGTGGCAATTTCGGCGCAGCGCGGCGACAGCAGGAAAATGAGGGGGTGCATCCGTCGCCGGACGTAGTGCACGAATGGGTCAGCGAAGATGTATTGCAGCGTCTGCGCCTGCGGTCGCTGCAGGCCGCACGTGAAGCCACCCGGCCGGTGCCACCGGCAGCCTATGTGCGCCTGCTGCTGGAGGGGCAGGGGGTATTGCTGGAGGGCGGCGCCGGGCGTGCCCGCAATGGTGCCGTTGCGGCCATGCTTGAGGGCAGCGACGGCGTTGCCCGTGTGGTCGAGCAGCTGGCGGGGTTGCCGCTGCCGGTTTCGGTCTGGGAACACCAGGTCCTGCCGGCCCGGGTACGCGACTACGCACCGGCCCTGCTTGATGAGCTGCTGGCGACCGGCATGGTGCTGTGGGCCGGGCACGGGCGGCTGGGTGACGACGACGGCCTGGTGTCGCTGCACCTGCAGGAACATGCCGCCGAAACGTTGCCGCTGCTGCCGGAAGCGGATCCGGCGCTGCGTACACCGATGCAGGACGCCATCGTGCAGGTCCTGGCCGATGGCGGCGCCTACTTCGCGCGGCAGCTGGCCACGCAGGTGCAGTCGCGCCTGGCCGGCAGTGCGGCGGCGGCCGAGGACTTCCAGCTGGCGCTGTGGCAGCTGGCCTGGAGGGGCGAAGTGAGCAGCGACCTGTGGTCGCCGTTGCGGGCCCTGGCCGGCGTGCGCCAGCAGCGGGCGCGCGTTGCGTCGGCCTCGCGGCGCACGCGGGGTTTCCGCTTCATGCCGATGCTGGACGCGCGGGCCACGGCGCTGGACCCGGCCATTGCCAGCGGGCCGACCCTGGCGGGGCGATGGTCGTTGCTGCCCCGCGAGCGCAGCAACGACACCGTGCGGGCGCTGGCGCTGGGCGAAGGCCTGCTTGATCGCTACCGGGTGGTGACCCGGGCGGCGGCAATGACCGAAGCGGTAACCGGTGGGTTCCCTGCACTGCAGCCTGTCTATCGAGGCATGGAAGATGCCGGGCAGGTCCTGCGCGGCCGCTTCGTGGCGGGGCTGGGCGGAGCACAGTTTGCAGAGCGCGGCACCATCGACCATCTGCGCGAGCTGTCCGAGCGTGTGCCGCGTGAGCTGTCGGTTGTCGCGCTGTCAGCGCTGGATCCGGCCAATCCCTTCGGCAGCCTGCTGCCGTGGCCGCAGCCGGTGGCCGGTGCACGTCCGCTGCGGCGTTCCGGCGCGATGGTGGTGATCGGCAACGGCCGGTTGCTGCTGTACCTGGCGCAGGGCGGGCGGCAACTGTCCAGCTGGATCGAGGGCGGGGCAGAGGATGCGGCCAATACTCTGGTTGCCGCTGCACAGGCCCTGGCGGTGGCATTGCGCCGGGGGCGGCGCCTGTCCTTCATCCTGGAACGGATCAATGATGTGCCGGTGCATCGCGGCGCGCTGGTGGACGCGCTGCGGGCCGCAGGCTTCAGCAACGAGCCGCGCGGGCTGGGATGGAACGGCTGAGCGCGGCGGAATCACCTCGATGAATGCTCACCCCGTGGGGCCTGGCCCCGGATCGGACTGCCGCACTGTGATGCAGTTCGTTACGCGCCTGCCCCGGTGGCTGAAGAGTCCGGGTGGTGCGGCCATCGTGCACGTTGCGCAGACGGTTCTTCACTCGACAGGAGACTCACATGAAGCTGTTTTCTGCTGTGCTGCTGGCCCTTCTTCCGCAGCAGGCATCGACGGCGCAGGCGGCCGACGCTATGCGTTCGCCCCTGCTCGGCCGCTGGTCGCTGGAGATCGCCACCTCCGCTCTTCCTGAGGCGCAGCGGCCGCAACAGGTCGTGCTGGAATTCAAGGATGCCGGTGCGGGCAGGTGGAGCTCGCATGTGGACATCGTCCTGCATGACGGCAAGACCATGAAATCCGACGGTACGCTGGCACTGGATGGCACGCCCGCGGCGTTGACCGGCAGCTACGGCGCCAACCAGGCAACGCTGAAACTGCCGGCGCCGAATACGCTGGTGATGCAGCTGGTCGATCATGGCGCGCCGGCGTCCACCCGCGTGTACACGGTGGCCGCCGATCGTTCAACGATGACCGAGACAAAGGCCTTCTTCGGCCATGACGGCACGCCGATCCTGCAGACCAACCTGTTCAAGCGGTTGCCGTAGTGATGTGATGCAACGGCACCCACAGAAGCTTGCTCTGCGGGTGCCGTTGCTGTTCTGTCATGCCGCGGCGGGATCGGGCTTGCCGGTGTCGATGCCGTACCGGTCGATCGCCTGCTGCAGCAGGCCCCGTTCCACATGCCCGTCGTCGGCCAGGGCCTTCAGTGCCGCCAGTACGATGAAGTGGCGATCGACTTCGAAGAACGTGCGCAGCGATTCGCGTGTATCCGAGCGGCCAAAGCCATCGGTGCCGAGTGCGATGAAGCGCCGGTCGTTGATGAAGGGGCGGATCTGGTCGCCGACGATCTTCATGTAGTCGGTTGCCACCACCACCGGCCCGGCATGGTGCTGCAGGCACTGCTGCACGTAGGGAACGCGCGGCGGGTCGGCCGGATGCAGCAGGTTCCAGCGCTCGGCAGCCAGGCCATCACGGCGCAGTTCGGTCAGGCTGGTGGCACTCCAGACATCGCTTGCGATGGCGAAATCCTGCTGCAGCAGATCGGCGGCGGCCAGCACCTCGCGCAGGATCGCGCCACTGCCCATCAGCTGCACGCGAGGCTGTGCCGTGCTGTCGGCAGCGGCGGGACGCAGCAGATGGAGCCCCTTCAGGATGCCGGCTTCGGCGCCGTCAGGCAGTGCAGGGTGCGGGTAGTTCTCGTTGAGCAGGGTGATGTAGTAGTAGATGTCTTCCTGGTCCACATACATGCGGCGCAGGCCGTCGTGGATGATCACTGCCAGTTCGAAGTTGTAGGTCGGGTCGTAGGACACGCAGCTTGGAATCACCGAGGACAGCACGTGGCTGTGGCCATCGTCGTGCTGCAGGCCTTCGCCCATCAGGGTAGTGCGGCCGGAGGTGGCGCCAAGCAGGAAGCCACGGGTGCGCGCGTCGGCCGCTGCCCAGGCCAGGTCGCCGACGCGCTGCAGGCCGAACATCGAATAGAAGATGTAGAACGGAATCGTGGCCAGGCCGTGGTTGCTGTACGCGGTGCCCGCTGCGATCCACGAACAGATTGCGCCGGATTCGTTGATGCCTTCCTGCAGGATCTGGCCGTCCTTGGACTCCTTGTAATAGCTCAGCTGGCCGGCGTCCTGCGGGGTGTACAGCTGGCCCAGGAAGGAATGGATGCCGATCTGGCGGAACAGCCCTTCCATGCCGAAGGTACGCGATTCATCGGGCACGATCGGGATCACCAGCCTGCCCAGTTCGGGATCCTTGAGCAGGGTGGTGAGGATGCGTACGAAGCCCATGGTGGTGGATTGGCCACGATCACCGCTGCCCTGCAACTGCACGTTGAACGTGGACAGCGGCGGCAGCGGCAACGGATCGACCTGGGTCAGCCGTGCCGGCAGCTGGCCGCCCTGCGCCTGGCGACGCTGCGCGAAGTAGAGCGCCTCGGCGCTGCCCGGTTGCGGGCGCAGGTAGGGCATCTCTTCCAGCTGCCCGTCGCTGACCGGCAGGTCGAAGCGGTCACGGAACGCACGCACCGCGTCGGCGCTCATCTTCTTCAGCTGGTGGTTGATGTTCTGGCCTTCGCCGGCCTCGCCCATGCCGAAGCCCTTCACCGTCTTGGCCAGCACCACGCTCGGGCGACCGCTGGTGTTCACCGCCTGCTGGTAGGCGGCAAATACCTTCTGCGGATCGTGGCCGCCGCGTGCCAGTGCCCAGATCTCGTCGTCGCTCATGTGCGCCACCAGCGCCAGCAGTTCCGGGTAGCGCCCGAAGAAGTGTTCGCGCACGTAGGCGCCGCTCTGCGACTTGAAGGTCTGGTAGTCGCCATCCACGCACTCCATCATGCGCTGGCGCAGCAGCCCACTATGATCGCGTGCCAGCAGCTCGTCCCAGCCGCTGCCCCAGATCACCTTGATCACGTTCCAGCCGGCGGCGCGGAAGGTGCCTTCCAGTTCCTGGATCACCTTGGCGTTGCCACGCACCGGTCCGTCCAGACGTTGCAGGTTGCAGTTGACCACGAACACCAGGTTGTCCAGGCGCTCGCGCCCGGCCAGCGAAATGGCCGCCAGCGATTCTGGCTGGTCCATTTCGCCGTCACCAAGGAAGGCCCAGACCTTGCGGCCCTGGTGCTGCTTCAGCCCCCGGTATTCCAGGTAGCGCATGTAGCGGGCCTGATAGGCCGCCGTCAGCGGGCCCAGGCCCATCGACACGGTGGGAAACTGCCAGAACCCGGGCATCAGCCGCGGGTGCGGATACGAGGACAGGCCCTCGCGTCCGGCTTCGCGGCGGAAGTTGTCCATCTGCTCGGCACTGATGCGGCCTTCCACGTACGCCCGGCCGTAGATGCCGGGGGCCGAATGACCCTGGATGTAGATCATGTCGCCGTCGAAGGTTTCGGTCCGTCCACGGAAGAAGTGATCGAAGCCCACGTCATACATGACTGCTGCGGACTGGTAGGTGGCGATGTGGCCGCCGACATTGGAATGCCTGCCGGCACGCAGCACCATCACCATGGCGTTCCAGCGGATCATCGCGTTCAACCGCCGCTCGATGGCCAGGTCACCCGGGTAGGCGGGCTGGCGTTCGGGGGGAATCGTGTTGGTGTAGGCGGTCCACGCGCGGGTGTGCAGGTCGCCATGCTGCTGCACATCGAGTGCATCGAGCTGGTCCAGCAGATAGTGCGCGCGGGGGCGGCCGCCGGCCTCGATCACCGCCTGCAGGGACTCGCGCCATTCGCGGGTTTCCTGCGGATCGGCGTCGAGAGGGAAATGTGCCTGGTTCATGCTGCGTCTCCAGAGAGCGCCGGTTCTGCACCTGCACGGCACCGCCGGCAGGGCGACAGCTCTGGAGCGGAGTCGCGCTGGCAGGTCCGTGGCGCGGGGGCGGCCGTGGTGGCTGCCGAGGAGACAAGCGTAGGCGCCGTATCGGCTGGCGGGTAGACGGGCGACGATTGGGTCTGCGCGAACCTTCGCTTGGCCATGCAGCGCTGCAATGCGGATGTCATCGTTGGTGTGCACCCTGCTGGGTTTTCCAGCCTCGGGGTGGTTGGTCGGTTGTGAACAGCGTCAGGATCTGGGAGAAGAGCTATGCCTTGCGGCGCCGCCTGCTGCGTGGCTTCTTCCTTCGGCGTGGTTCACAGGCTGCCGATGCCGAGGACCTGGCCCAGGAGGTCTACCTGCGGCTGCTGCGCAGTACCGGCGAAGATGCCCAGGCGATCGAGAATCCCGAAGCCTATCTGTTCGCGGTGGCGGCCAACCTGGCGCGTGAACAGGCACGCTCGCGCTCCGGCCTGCCACAGATCGAGGACGTCGACCTGCTGGCCGAGGTACTGCGCAGCGAGGAGGACATCGAAGCTGATTTCGAGCGGGCACAGCGCTGGAGCGGAATCCGCGGCGCCATCGCGCAACTGCCGCCGACAACGCGGCGGGTGATGGAGCTGCACTATCGCGATGGGCTGGATTGCCGGCAGGTGGGGGCACAGCTGGATGTGTCGGTGCACATGGTGCGCAAGCACATCGGCAAGGGACTGGATGCCTGCAGGAAGGCGCTCGGCGCCGGGAAGGATGGATGAACCGGCAGGAGCCTGCAGCGATGGATGACGAGGTGGCCGAGCAGGCCGCGCACTGGTTCCTGTGCAACCGCGAGGGTGACCTGAGCGCCGCTCAGCGCATCGAGTTCATGGCATGGATGAAGCGCTCTCCCGAACACATACGCGCGTACCTGCACGTCCTGCACGTGCACCGGCAGGTAGGCGCGGTGATGGTGGCGTACGGACAGGAGCAGGGGGACAGGGCCGCGTTGCCGGAGCTGCCGGCAACGGCGAAAGTCGTGCCGTTGTTTGCCGTACCGGTGCCCGTGCCGCGCGCCGTGGTCGCATCGCGATCACGCCGACCACTCTGGAGGCGGGTGGCTGCGGTGGCCTGCTGCCTGTTGATGGTGGCCGGACTGGTGCCGTGGCTGATGCCTCGCGAACAGATGCTGATCGCCGGCCACGGGCAACTGCGTGAGGTGGTGCTGGCTGACCGGACGCAGGTGCGCCTGAACGCAGACAGCCGTCTGCGGGTGAACATCGGCTGGTTCAGCCGTCGGGTTGAATTGCTGAGCGGCGAGGCCACGTTCGATATCGCAGCGGATCGCCGGCCGTTCGAGGTGCAGGTTGGCGATCTGCGGATCCGCGACATCGGCACCGTGTTCGATGTGTCGCGCCGTTTGCAGAGTACGCGCATCGGCGTGGTGTCCGGCGAAGTGGAGGTCTGGACCGCCGGCAGCGGGCAACGACGGCTGGCGCAGCTGCCTGCCGGGAAGGTGGTCCAAGTCGATCACCGCAGCCATGCGGTGCAGCCATTGGAAATACCGGTGTCCATGCTGCTGGACTGGCAGCAGCGCCGGGTGTCGTTCCGCGATGAGCGGCTGGACGAGGTGGCGGCTGCCTTCAACCGCCACAACCAGGTACAGGTGCGGCTGACCGATGATGCGGCGCGCGCGGCGCGCCTGTCAGGCAGCCTGGAGGCGCACCGGGTCGCAGCGCTGCAGGCATTCCTGCAGCGGGACGCACGCTTCGTCATCCGCCGCGAAGCGGACACGGTGTGGGTGTCCAGCCGTTGACCGCGGTTCGGCGAACGGTTGTCAGAAAAAATTCATCGAATCGGCGTTCTCCACTTCCGCCGATGCCGGCTCTTACTTGGGAGAAGCCGCCGTCGCCTGCCGACGCGGTACCAGCAGTCCTCTCTCCTCCAAGGAACCGTGATGCGCAAGAAGTTCTATCTGTCGGTGGTACTGGCCTTGTCTCCCTGTCTGGGTGCGCATGCACAGGTGGCGTCGGCCAACGGGCTTGAGACCCGGATCACCGCAGCGATCGCCGCGCAGCCGCTGAGCCAGGCGCTGGAGCAGCTGTCACGCAGTTCGGGCGTGCAGTTCCTGTATGCCGGCGCGGGCGCTGCACCCATGGCGGGCGCGGTACCGCGAGGAGCCACCGTCAAGCAGGCGCTGGACACGCTTCTGGCCGGCACCGGCCTGCGCTACACGGTGGTGGACGGCAACGTGATCGCCATCGACGCGGCACCGGTCTCGCGGGAAAGCCGGCCGGCCGCACCTGCACCGCGCCCACCGGAAGCGGTGGTGGCCCCGACCCTGGGCACGGTCAAGGTGATCGCCGCCCATGAGGTCATCGATCAGAAGAAGACCTCGCCGGTGATCAAGGATTCGGTGATCTACGACGAGATGGACAGCTATGGCGATGAAACGCTGGCCGAGAGCCTGATGGCCGCGCCCGGCCTGAGTGCGGTGGAAGATGCGGGCGAACCGCGTTACGTGACCGTGCGCGGCGTGCAGGCCAATCTCAACTACACGACCATCGACGGCATCGCGATCGCAAGCGTGGGCGGCAGTGGCTCCGGCGAGCGCATGAACAACCTGCAGCTGATTCCCAGCGACATCGGCACCCGCACCGACATCTACAAGAGCTTCAGCGCCGAGCAGGCACCGGATGCCATCGGTGGTGTGATCGACATCATCAGCCGCAGCGCCTTTGACCGCTCCGGCAAGTACGTGTTCGCCGACGTGGCCGGCATCCATTCCACGGCCGAGACCAATGTGGGGCGCAGCGCGGGGGGCGACCACAAGACCCTGGGTCACTTCGGCAAGAGCGCCAAGGCAGTGTTTTCCAACCAGTTCGGCGGCGACGATCAGTTCGGCATCGTCGCGGTCGCGCGCTACGAACAGCGCTCGCGCAACAGCGTCAAGCGCTGGGTGGAATCGAACTACTATTACAACGATGCCGGCAAGTACCTCACCGATGGAACCACCGGCCCCGACGAGGCGAAAGGCTGGAACGGCCTGCGCGCACCGGGCAACTTCAGCACCGGCACCTACACCAACTACATCACCAACTTCGGTGGCTCGGCCAAGCTGGAATGGAAGCCATCGGACGACCCGTTCTATGCCTCGCTGCTGCTGTATTCGTACCGGTTCTACGAGAACTCGACGATGAACAAGACCGATCTGTATGGCAACGCCAAGTTCCCGATACGCAACCAGAGCGAGGACGGCGGCACCAGCCAGATCAACAGCATCTACATCAAGAACCGCCACGACCGCTGGGACCGCAGCAACCGCGGCGCGATCGCCAGTTTCAACTGGGATATCGGTGACCTCTCGCGGCTGACCCTGCGTGCCGGCCACACCGAAGAGACCTTCCACAACAACCAGGTCTACTGGGGCGTGCGCGCCTACCCGAGCAACCTGTTCGTTGACTATGCCAACGACAGCCATGGTTTTCCGAACGCCGTGGGTGTTTCCGATTCCAGCCTGCTGACCAGCTCGGCGTTCAAGCTCAATCCGGCGCAGGCCTATATCTCGCCGCGCGACGCCAAGGAAAGCATCGACAACCTGCGCGCCGACTTCAGCTACAACATCGATGCCGATGCACGCGGTTTCGGTCTGGCTGCCGGTGCCGAGTATCGCCACCTGAAGATCTGGCAGGACATCGATTTCGATTACTACAAGACCAGCGCGACCTTGAATGACTATCTGTACCCGGGTTCGACCCTGCTTGGCAGCGTTCCCGGTTTCCCGTTGATCGACAACCGCAAGTGGCATGACGAGCTTTACCCGAAGCTGGGCAACAACGATGCGGCGTACCCGAATGCCGACTTCACCAGCGATTACAAGTACGTGGAAGACATTGCCAACGCCTACGTGTCGGCGCATTACGCCTGGGACCGGCTGCTGCTGATCGGCGGCCTGCGCTACGACCACACCACCTTCGATGCGTTCAGCCCGTTCAGTGAGGACGGTGGCACCACCTACACATCGGCATTCCGCAAGAGCAGTGGCGGCTACAACAACCTGCTGCCGTCGCTGAACGCCACCTTCAAGCTGAGCGAAGACCAGCGCCTGAGGTTCTCCGCCAGCCGCACGCTGGGCCGGCCGACGCCCAGCAACATCGCCCAGGCCACCAGCACCAGCTGCGGCGACGACGAGCTGGGCGGAGGCTTCTGCACCATCAAGCAGGGCAATGCCTCGCTGCAGCCGCGCCGCTCGACCAACCTCGATCTTGCCTGGGACCTGTACTTCAACGGCAACAACGGCCTGGTCTCGGTGGCGTTGTTCGACAAGGTCATCAAGGACGACATCTACACCCTGACCACGTTCGAGAACGTCGGCGACATCCGCTACCGGATCACCCAGCCGATGAACACCGATGAGTCGACGCTGCGCGGTGTCGAGTTCGCGGTAGCCAACCGCAACCTGCAGTGGGGCCGCCACCGTTTCGACATGTACCTCAATGCCACCCGCCTGGACGGGCAGACCAACTACCGCATCAGCGACGGCAGCGAGCGCCGCCTGGACCGCCTGCTGTACCAGCCAGACTGGTCGGTGAACGGCTCGGTGATCTGGCGCATGCCGTGGAAGAGCTCGCAGCTGCGCGTATCCGGCACCTACCGCAGCCGGATGCTGGTCGACTTCGGCGATACCCAGTGGCTGGATTCGTACTACGACCCGTACATGACCTTCAACCTGGCCTTCAGCCACAAGGTCAGCAAGCACGTGACGCTGAAGTACGAGGCCAAGAACCTGTTCAACACCCAGCCGACCTACAGCACCGGTCCGAACGGGCGCTTCCGCACAGAGATCGATGACTACGGCCGTTTCTTCTATTTCCACATCATCTACAACTGAGGGCGGCCGTCTTGGATACGATCAATCGCAGGCGTTTCCTTGCCCTGTCCGGACTTTCCGCATTGGGTGCGTGGGCCGGAACGGCCCGCGCGCTGGCTGCGCAGAACGATGTGGCAGCGCTGAATCCGCGCAACCTGCTCGCATCGCCGCGCTTTGCCAGTACGCCGTTCACTCTCGGCGTGGCGTCGGGTGATCCGTCGGCCGACGGCGTGGTGCTGTGGACGCGGCTGGCCACCGAGCCACTGGTGTTCGGCGGCGGCATGCCAACCCGGCCGATGGCGGTGGCATGGCAGTTGGCCGCCGACGAGAGCATGCGCACCGTGGTGCGGCAGGGCACCGCGCTGGCCCACCCCGAGCTTGGCCATGCGCTGCACCTGGAACTGGACGGCCTGCTGCCGGGGCGGCCGTACTGGTACCGCTTCACCGTGGGAGGCCATGCCAGTGCGATTGGCCGCACCCGCACCCTGCCTGCGGCCAACGCACGGGTCGACCGCGTGCGCTTCGCGGTGGCCGGTTGCCAGCACTACGAGGAGGGGCACTACAGTGCATGGCGGCACATTGCCGAGGAGCCGCTCGACTTCGTGTTCCATTACGGTGATTACATCTACGAGGGCGAAAGCCAGCCTGGCGTGCGCAGGATGAACGGCCAGCCGTTCACCAACCTGCGCAACCATGTTGGCCCGCAGACCTACACGCTCGACGACTATCGCCGGCGCTACGCGCAATACAAGACCGATACGGACCTGCAGGCCGCGCACGCCGCGTCGCCGTGGTTCGTCACGTTCGACGACCATGAAGTGGACAACAACTGGGCCGGCGCCGAGGACCAGGACGGCACGCCCAGTGAAGTGTTCCTGCTGCGCCGCGCACAGGCGTTCCAGGCGTACTACGAGAACATGCCGCTGCGTGCTTCGTCGTTCCCGCGCGACGGCCATATGCAGATGTACCGGCGCGCGCGCTATGGCACGCTGCTGGACCTGCACCTGCTCGATACCCGCCAGTACCGCAGCAAGCAGGTGGACATCGCGCAGCGCGGGCAGGTCGAATCTCCCGAACGCAGCATTGTTGGCGCAAAGCAGGAGCAATGGCTGTTCGACGGCCTGGCCGACGCCGCGCCGCGCTGGCACACCATCGCCCACCAGGTTTCGCTGGGCAACTACCTGCGCGAGAAGGACGGCGTGGTGCAGGCCTCCGACGACCAGTGGTCCGGTTATCTGTCCAGCCGCCGGCGCCTGCTCGATCACATCCAGAAGGTGGGCTTCGGCAACGTGGTAACCGTCTGTGGCGATGCGCACCGCCACTATGCCAGTGACCTGGTGCAGGACAATGCCGATTCCGGGGTCATTTCCAGTGAGTTCCTGGCCACTTCGATCACGTCGGGCGCGGACGGGCAGGGCGTGGATGCCTATGCAGAGAACCAGCTGCGGCACAGTCCGCACCTGAAGGCGACGACGGACAAGCGCGGTTATGTGCTGTGCGACGTCACCCGTGATGCCTGGATCGGTGACATGAAGACGCTCGATACGGTCATGCAGCCGAACGGCGCGCTGCAGAGCTGGAAGCGCTATGCCGTGGAGCATGGCCGGCCGGGGTTGCAGGAGGCCTGAGCGGGATGGGCCACCCTGTGGAGCCGAGCACGCGCCCGGCTCCACAGCATCACTTTCAGCCGTGATCGAAGCGCAGCGGTTCGCTGCCCATGGCAGGGTCGCTGGTGCCAGGCCGGCCGTCTTCGGCACGTCCGGCGAGGCGTTGCTCGACGCCCTGCGAGCGCATGATCAGGTCGTACCAGCCTGCGGTTGGCGCGGGATCCCAGGCCAGTACGGTTTCCGCGCCAGCCACCAGCTGCAGTTCGCGGGTAGGCATGTGGCCGGCATAGGCTCCGGCCTGCACCTGGACCTTCCGCGCTGAAGGCGATGGATTGCGCAGTGTCAGGCGCATCTGGCCGTCCGCGCGCTCCACGTGCGCGTGCAGCGGCGCGAGCGTGCCATCGCCGCGATAATGGCGATGGAATCCATTCGGTCCCAGCAGCCAGAGATCGTAACGACCCTGCGCATCCAGCGGCCAGCGATCCTGCAGCGGGGCGCCTGGTACCACGGTGTAACGGCGCGGAACGGCGTCCAGGTGCAGGCGGTCGTAGACATGCAGCACGGTCGCGGCGCCATCGCTGGCCAGCTGCAGGGTGAGACCAGCGCCATCCACCGATGTGGCCTGCACCTGCGGCCGATAGGGCAGTGCCCGTGCAGGACGTACGCCTGGCTCCTGGCGGGCCGGATGCAGGCCATCGGGCAGCGCGGGCACGGTACGGCCGGGCAGGGCGGCGGCGCGCGCGGCGACCGCGGTGACATCGGGCAGCGCCTTGGCGAAGGGGCGGGTGTCGCGCTGGGCGAAGTCGAAGGCGTTGCTCAGATCACCGCAGACCGCACGCCGCCACGGCGAGATGTCCGGCGCGGCGACGCCGAAGCGGCGCTCGATCAGACGCAACACCGACGTGTGGTCGTACACCTGCGAGTCGACCCAGCCGCCGCGGCTCCACGGTGAAATCACATACAACGGTACGCGCGGGCCAAGCCCATAGGGGCGCCCACGCAGCTCGGCGGCATCGTATTTCTCGTCGCCGGGTGCCGGGTGGCGGTGGTATTCGCCCTCGGTGCTGACCGCCGACGCACCGGCCCAGCCGGCACCAAGCGGGGAGGGCGGTGCCGGTGGCGGCACATGGTCGAAGAAGCCATCGTTCTCATCGAACATCAGCAGCAGGGCGGTACGGCTCCACACCTCTGGATCGGCGGTCAGTGCATCCAGCAGGCGCGCGGTATAGGCGGCGCCCTGCGCGGGGCTGGACGGACCGGGGTGCTCGCTGCCGGCTGCGTCGGCAATGATGAAACTCACCTGCGGCAGGCGGCCGCTGATCGCGTCCTCGCGCAGTTGCGCCAGGCCACGGGTACTGACACCGCGCGCGCGCAGCTCCGGGTCATGCCCCGGGTCGCCGCGGTACGCCTGGCGGAAGGTCTCGAACCCGGCAAGCGGGTTGTCGGTGAAGTTGTCGGCCATGTCCTGGTAGATCTGCCAGGACACGCCAGCCTGCTGCAGCCGCTCGACATAGCTGGCCCAGCGGTACGAGTCCGGATGGCCGCCCAGCTCGGGGAAATTGTCGTGCGAATTGGCGATCACCGGGCCGCCTGCCTGGCCCTGGGCGTCGTTGTGGCCGGTCCACAGGAACACGCGGTTCGGGTTGGTGCCGGCCTGCATCGCGCAGTGGTAGGCATCGCACAGCGTGAATGCATCGGCAAGGGCGAACTGGAACGGCATGTCGCTGCGCTGGAAGTAGCCCATCGAATGGTTCTGCTTGGCCTTGGGCCAGTGCGCCATGCGCCCGTGGTCCCATGCCTGCTGTGCATCAGGCCAGGTGTGGGGCGTGCCTTCCACCCGCATGTAGCCGAAGTGCGCAGCGGTATCCAACGGGAAGGGGGCGATGGCGCGTTGTCCGCTGGCGTCGGGTTGCAGCCACAGGCTGCGCGGGCGGTCGCCACCGGGCAGCGGCGATGCCGGGGCAACGAAACGGTCGCCGAAGCCACGCACGCCCGGCAACGTGCCGAAGTAGTGATCGAACGAGCGGTTCTCCTGCATGAACACCACGATGTGCTGCAGGTCCTGCAGGCTGCGCGCGCGCGGCGCAGGGGCGATCGCTGCTGCCCGGGCGATGCTGGGCAGCAGCGGCGAAAGGCCGGCGGCGACGCCGGCCTGCAACAGTCGGCGTCGGCCGGTATCAGTCACAGGGTCACACTCACAGGTCCACGCGGAAGGAGATGCCGACGGTGCGCGGGGCGCCGATGAAGGCGTTGTCGCGGCCGTCCACCCCTGCAAGATAACGCTTGTCGGTCAGGTTGCTCACCACCAGGTTGGCGCCCATGCCCTTCAGGCGCGGCGACAGGCCCTGCAGGTCGAAGCCGATGTTGGCGTTGAACACGGTGGCCGAGGGCAGCTTGTTGACGTTGGCCGCATCCAGGTAGCGTTCGCCCAGGTAGCGACCGGACAGGCCGAAGTTCCAGTTCTCGCCCTGCCAGTCGGCCGACACCACCAGGATCTGCTCCGGCTGGCCGATCACCTTGGCGCCATCGACGATGCCCAGCTGCGTGTCGCGCGCGTCGTTGCCGCTGCCCAGGTACTTGGAACGGTTGTAGGTGTAGGCCGCATTGATGCGCCAGCCATTGTCCCAGCCGTAGCCGAAGGCCGCTTCCAGGCCGTTGCTCTCCACGCCGCCGAAGTTCTCGTAGACGCCATCGGTCTCGCCGAGGTAGTCGATGCCGCTGACCAGGCCGGCTGGCAGATACACGATGCGGTTGTCGAACTTGATGTTGTACAGGGTGACCGAGGTGGTCAGCGGCCAGCGGCTGATGCGCATGCCCAGTTCGATGTTGTCGGCGGTCTCAGGCTCGACGTTGCGGAAGCGCTGGGGATCGGTTTCACCCAGCACCCCGGACGGGATCGCGGCGAAGTTCTGCGAGTAGCCGGCGAACAGTTCCATGCCCTCCACACCCGGGGCCCAGGTGAAGCCGGTGGACAGCAGCGGATCGGACTTCGAGTCGGACTTCACATTCTCGGCGGCGCCGATCACGCGGTGGCGGGACTGATCGACGAAGAACTGCTTTACGCCCAGTCGCGCGCTGAACGGGCCGAAGCGGGCCACGTCCTCGACGTAGTACATCTGCTCATCGACCTTGTACTTGTCCTCGAACTGCACCCAGTAGGGCTGGTGGTCGAAGGCGATGTCCTGGCCGACGTTGAGCAGGCGGTGCCAATCGCGGCGCACGGAACGGTCCAGCTTCTCCACCCACAGCCCGCCGCGTACGGTGTTGTCGATGGCGCCAAAGGTCTGCCGCCATTCGACGTCGGCGGTCACGCCCACGCGATCGTTGTCGTAGTGGGAGTGGCGGTAGGACTGCGCGCCCTGCACGTTGCCGGCGTAGCAGTTGGGGTCGTACTCGGCGCTGAAGCCGAGTCGCGGCGTGCAGTTGGCCAGGCGCTGGGCGGAACTGCCGTCGGGGTTCACGAAGTAGATCTGGCCGCGGTTGCTGCCACCGTAGACCGTCCTGCCGCCGAGGTACTCCGACTGCGGGCGACCGGCACCGTCGTCGTTGACGTCGGCCAGGTACGGCGGCAGCCAGTCACCGCGACCCTGCATGCGGTGCCCGTAGGCGGCCATCGAGGCCTTGAAACCGTTGCCGTCATCGAAGGCGGCGCGCAGGTAGCCGAACGTGTTCTCGCGCAGTGCGCGCGAACCGGAGCGGTAGTTCTGGTCCAGGTACGGAATGCCGGTCAGGGTGCCGACCAGGCCGTCGCGGTCGGGGTTG
Source organism: Stenotrophomonas sp. DR822 (assembly GCF_019793815.1). NCBI lineage: Bacteria > Pseudomonadati > Pseudomonadota > Gammaproteobacteria > Lysobacterales > Lysobacteraceae > Stenotrophomonas > Stenotrophomonas sp. DR822. Next base: position 1,042,346 of record NZ_CP081826.1, on the reverse strand, counting down.
GTGGCGAACCCCTGCGGCGAAACGCTGGTGTACTCCGGCTCGTCGGCATCGTTGTAGGACAGGTAGCCGGTCAGGGTCCAGCGGTCCAGCTCGGTGATGAACTTGCCGGCGATGTTGTCGTTGCTGGTGTGGCCGGTGCCATCGATCCAGTCATGCACGCGCGCCGACGATGCGCTGATCCATGCGCGGGTATGCCCTCCAAGCAGGCCGGTGTCGTAGCGCACGTAGTACTTGCGCGCTTCATTGTCACCGGCACCCACCACCATGCGCAGTCGCTGCTCCTGCAGTGGGTCGCTGGTGAGGAAGTTCAGGGTGCCACCGAGTGCTTCGTTCGAGCGCGAGGAGATATCGGCCGTACCCTGGCTCACTTCCACCGTTTCCAGGTCGAGCGTGTCGATGTAGCGGTTGGCCAGCGAGCCGCCGCCATAACCGGAACCACCATTGGGCAGGCCATCGATGGTGGTGCCGATCTGCTGGGTGTCGCGGTTGGTGACAAAGCCGCGCATGCTGATCTGCGTGCCCCAGACCGACGAACCGGTGGCATCGGCTTCGCTGACGACCACGCCGGGCACTTCGTTGAGCGCGCCATTGACGCTGCTCAACACGGTCTGTCGGTTCAACGTTTCCTGGCGCACGGAGGTCTTGGCATAGCTGGTGGCCTGGCCGATCACCTGTACCTGGTCCAGGGTCCGCGCGTCGGCGCTTCGCGTATCGGCCACATCGCCCTGCGGTGCTTCGGCCAGGGCATCCAGTGCGGGAGCAATCAGCAGGGCAAGCAGCGAGATACGGGGAAAGCGCGCAATCGTTCGCATCGAAACCGGACCTTCAAGGGAGGAAAGTCCGGGAGTGTCGGCAGCGCCGATGACATGGCGGTGACGCGCAGATGCAGGGAGTGTGTTGTGTGACGGCCGGCAAGACCGGGGCGTTGCTCAGTAGCGCGCGTCCTTCGGTTTCGGATCGCGCGGCCAGTCCTTGGCCTTGCCGGCGAAGTCCGGGCGCGGCTGGTTGATGAAGTAGCTGGCGATATCCACCGCGTCCTGGTCGGGCATCACCTGCTGGCCCAGTGGCGGTTCACGGGTCATTGCCGGCGGCATGTTGTGCTTGACGAAGCCTGCGGCCTTGTACAACCGCGCCATGCCGGCACCGATGTTGAAGCTGCGCTCGCCCCACAACGGCGGGAACGCGATATCGCCGCTGGCATCGCGCCGGCCTTCGCCGTTGTCGCCGTGGCAGGCGGCGCACTGCGCGGCATACAGCGCCTGCCCGCGCACGGGGTCCGGTGTCAGCGTGCTGTCGATCGGCCCTTCGCTGGGCGCGGCCACGCGCGCACCCTCCGGTACCGGGCGGCTCAGCCACGCCATGTATTCCAGCATCGCACGCATCTCCGGCGCGTCCTTGGCCAGCGGTTTGCCGTTCATCGAGCGCTGCAGGCAACCGTTGATGCGCTCGGCCAGGCCGATTTCCCTGCCCGGTCGCGGCATGTAGCGCGGATAGCTGCCGCCTCCGGTATTGAAATAGTGGTTGCCGAACGGTCGCTTGCCCTCGGCCATGTGGCACGAATTGCAGTTCAGATCGTTGCCGACGTTGTCCGGCAGCAGGCGTGCGGTCTCGTTGAGCAGGCGACGGCCGAACATCACCGCGTCGGCGTTGCCGAGGCTGGCGATCTCCTCGGCACTGGGTACGTGGTACTGGCCCACCACCTGGCCGTGGCTGTCGAGGATGTCCAGGGTCCTTGCGACTTCCGCGTCCAGGTCCGGGTACAGGTGCTGGTACAGCAGCGCGCCAGCACCGGCCAGCAGCACCACAACGACCGCGCTGGCGATCAACGCTGTCGAACGCTTTTTCGAACGCCTCATTGCGCCGTCTCCTGCGGGACCACATGCGCCGGCTTGTCACGCACCACCCGGCGCATGCGCGCTACGTCCAGTTCAGTGACCGCGCTGGCCTGGTTGCCCCAGCTGTTGCGGATGAAGGTGAGGATGTCGGCGAGCTGCGCATTGGGCAGCTGCTCGAAGCCCGGCATGGTGAATGCCATGCGGTCGTGCGCGGTATGTGGCGTGCGCCCGCCGGTCAGGGTTACCTGCACCAGCGAGCTGGGATCATCGGCGAAGACGATGGAGTTGCCCGCCAGGGCTGGGTAGACCCGTGGCATGCCGCGTCCATCTGCGCGATGGCAGGCCTGGCAGTGTTCGGCGTAGGCCAGCGAACCGGCCACCCGGTAATCGCCGCCGCGCAGTGCGGCGGTAGTGGTGTCGGTGCCCGACGTCCACTGCGCGCTGCGCCCTTCGCGGGCCGGCAGCTGCTTCAGGTACCGCGCCATCGCCAGCAGATCGGCGTCGGACAGGTACTGCGTGCTGTGCTCGACCACATCGGCCATGCCGCCAAAAGCCGCGGAGCGATCGGTGCGGCCGGTGCGCAGGAACTCGACGATTTCGGCTTCGCTCCAGCTGGCCAGGCCGGTCTGTTCATTGCGCAGGTTCTTCGCGTACCAGCCTTCCAGCACCGAGCCGGACAGGAACTGGCGGCGGCCATCATCGGCCATCGCCTTTTCCTGGAAGGCCAGCCCGCGCGGGGTATGGCACGCGCCGCAATGGGCCAGGCCTTCAACCAGTTCGGCGCCGCGCTGCTGGCCGGCATCCAGGGTGGGATCAGGGCTGAAGCTGCGCGGGCGTGCGAACAACAGCTGCCACCAGGCAAGCGGCCAGCGCATGTTTGCCGGCCACGGAATCGTGCTGTCGGCGTTGTCCTGCCGGACCGGCTGCACCGCACCCATGAAGTAGGCATACAGCGCTTTGATCTCGGTATCGCTGGCGATCACGTACGAGGCGTAGGGCATGGCCGGATACAGCGGCTGGCCGTCATGGCGGATGCCACGCCGCACCGCGCGCTCGAAATCGGCGTAGTCGTATGCGCCGATGCCGGTCTCCGTGTCCGGTGTGATGTTGGTCGAGTACAGCGTGCCCATCGGGGTCTGCATGCCAAGGCCGCCGGCGAACGGCCTGCCGCCCGGTGCGGTATGGCAGGCGGCGCAGTCGGCAGCACGCGACAGATACCGGCCCTGCTCGATCAGGGCCGGGTCGTGGATGTCGACCTCGGCCTGTTGCCGTGGGGCGAACCAGTACGGTGTACTGCGGGCGATGCCGTAAGCGGCGGCCAAGGTGGCGGCCAGGGCAATGGCGAGCTTGAACGGGGTGCGCATGCCGGCACTGTGGCCATTCATGCGATGGCATTCATTGATCCGGATCAATGCTCTGGCCGGTCGCGACATTGTGACAAGCTGAATCGATCCTGCGCTGTCATCAACCCGTCATCCAGCTGCGATAGATGGCGCCGGGCGTGGCCGCTAACCTGCCACGCTGTCGCACTTTTCCCCTGACTGCCCATGAAGCGCCTGCTGCTGCTTTTGCTGGCGTGCGCCGGCCTGTGGCTGGCTGCATGCTCTTCCTCGATGACGGCCTCGTCTACCTCGCTCAGCGACCGCCTGATCGCGCCCGGTGGCGTCTCGACCCTGCTTGATCAACCGCGTATCGCCGCAGCTGTGGCCGCGCTGCCGAACCGGCATGGCTTCGCCCCGGGCCGTGATGGCGTGCCGATCTTCTGGCGTGCTTTCGATCCGGGCGACTACGGTGCGCGCTACCACTACCTGCCGCAGCAGCACCAGAACGGCCTGCCGCTGGATACCGGGTTGAGCCTGTCCGTACCGCAGCCGTTCCGCGCGCAGGCACCGCGCGGCACCGTGGTGCTGCTGCACGGCTGGATGATGAACGGTGATTCGATGCTGCCATGGTCGCTGCAGCTGGCCGAGTCGGGCTACCGCGTGATCACCCTGGACCTGCGCAACCATGGCCAGTCCGGCGCCGGTCCCTCCGGCTACGGCACCTATGAGTCGGACGATGTTGTGGATGTCATCGCCGAACTGCGCGCGCGCGGCGAAGTGACCGGCCCGCTGTACCTGTTCGGTGTTTCCTACGGCGCTGCCACCGCATTGTTCACCGCCGACAAGCTGGGCGACCAGGTCGCCGGCGTGGTGGCGATGGAATCGTTCGCCAATGCCGGGGTTGCGATCCGCACCATGATTCCGCATCTGATGGCCCTGCAGCCGGAAGGGTTGAAGGCACAGGCCATCGCTTCTTATGCACGCTGGCGCTACGGCAGCCAGGACATCAACCAGGTGGTGGCCGCCGCCAGCCGCCGCATCGACGTGGATCTGGACAAGGTGGATGTTGCCCGCGCGCTGGCCGATACCCGCGCCTGCGTGCTGCTGCTGCACGGGCAGGGCGACCAGCACATTCCGGTCAGCCAGGGGCGTGCGCTGGCGCAGGCCAATCCGCGTGCGCACTACATCGAGATGCGCGGCGAAGATCACATCACCCTGCCGCTGCGGCTGGACCTGCTGGCCGGGGTGGTCGATGACTGGATGGCGCGCGACGAGCACCATCCGAAAGCCGCGTGTCCGGCACCGCAGTTGCCGGCCCAGGCCGAATGGCTGGTGCATGGCGTCGACACACCCGCAAAAACCCCAGCACGCGGCTGAGCGTCAGGGCAGGCGGCGGGCCAGCGAACGTGCAGATGCCGCTACACCCAGCAGCATCGCTGCCACGCACAGGAAGGCAAAGCCCAGGCTGGTGGCATGGGCGAGCGCGCCGATCGCTGCGGGGCCTGCAAGAATGCCGGCATAGCCCAGCGTGGTGACTGCGGTGATCGCAATGCTCTCCGGCATCGCGCGCTGCTGACCGGCCATCGAGAACAGGGCGGGCACGATGTTGGCGCAGCCCAGGCCCACCAGCACGTAGCCGACCAGCGCCATGGCGAAGGAGGGAACCAACGTGGCCAGCGCGAAACCGGCCGCAGCGGTGATGCCGCCAATGACGATGGTACGGGTGCGGCCGAGGCGCTCGACGATGCCATCGCCGAACAGGCGCATCGCCGTCATCGCCAGCGTGAACACGGCAAAACCGGCACCGGCCTGGTCGCGCGGCACGTGGCGTATTTCGGCCAGGAACACCGCGCTCCAGTCCAGCATCGAACCCTCGGCCAGGAACACCACGAAGGCGAGCACGCTGATGAACAGCACCACGCCGTGCGGCAGGGCCAGCATCGGGCCGTCATGCAGAATGCGCTGCGGGCGCCAGTGCGGTGCCGACAACAGGGCCACCAGCAGCATCGCCGCCACGGCAACCCATGACGCCAGCCACAGGGGCGTGCCGAGAACCAGCAGGCCGGTCATGCAGCCGGCGCCGATGAAGCCGCCGATGCTGTAGAACGCGTGGAAGCCGGACATCATCGGCCGCCCTGCATCGCGCTCGACGGCCACCGCCTGCATGTTCATCGTGCAGTCCATCGCCCCCACACCCGCGCCGAACACGAACAGCGTTGCTCCCAGTGCCAGCGGCGTGGGGGCGAGCGTCAGCAGTGGCAGGGCGAGCAGGATCAAGGCCGTGGTCGCGATCATCAAGCGGCGCGAGCCCAGGCGCGCGGTCAACGCACCGGCCAGTGGCATCGCCAGCAGCGAGCCGAGGCCAAGGCACAGCAGCAGCCCGCCCAGGCTGGCGTCGGACAACCCGGCCTTGGCTTTGGCGAAGGGCACCATCGGCGCCCAGGCAGCGGTGGCAAAGCCGGGGATGAAGAACGCAGCGCGGGTCGCGTGCTGCTGGGCGCGGGGAGAAGAGGGCGTCATGCGCGAGGAAGGCTCCAGAGGGTCGATTGCATGAAAACGTTTTCATAATCCGTAGGCAAGTGCCATGGATGACATCGGATGTCGAATACGAATGCATCGTGGCGATTCCTCCGGTCTTCCCTTGCAGGTAGCGCATTCGGGCCATTGTGAGGACGGCGCATGCAGCGACGGTGCGCTGCATCGATGCTCGCGCAATGGCTCGCGCAGATGTCGCGCGCATGGAAGTGTGACCCTTCGCCAGCTTCGCACCCGCACGAGCGGAATCCTTGGCGCAAGCATGGACATTTTCCGATACAGAGCCTGTGAAGCACCTCCTAAGGTCTCTCCGTCGCGCAGAAGCGACCGGGGCAGGGAATCCCTGCTCACCGCCTTGCCCTTCATGGAGGAAATCGTCAATGAACTCACCGCACGTGCTGAAGCTGGTGATGGCCAGCGTTCTTGGTCTGGGAAGCGGCGCGGTTGCCGACGGCGCACTGGCCGGAGGCAGTACCTGCACGGATTCGGGATGCTGGGTCTATCCGCCCATCCTTCCCAACCCTGGCGGGGGCGGAGGAGGAGGAGGCTGGGGCGGCGGTGACGGTTCGTCAGACCCGCGCGACGAATATCACAAGATCTCATGGTGCACCGATGCCCCCGGTTACGCCTGGGACGGCCATGGCTGTGACCTCTACAGCCCGCCGGTGCTGGCGGTAAATGGCTGTGGCACGGCGGGTGGCGTACCGGTGCCGGATTTTCTGGTTGCACCAGGGGCGTTGCAGGGCGGCGCGGCGGCGTTCGGAGCGATGTTCAAAGCGGCCTGTGATGCGCATGACACGTGCTACGGGACGCATGGCAATGACAAACATCAGTGCGATGAACGTCTTCGGCAGGACATGATCGCGGATGGACAGCAGAGGCTCGGTGGCGCATTTCCTGCATTCGGTGCATTCGTGATAGGCCAGGCCACGGCGTATGCAAGGTTTCTGCAGTGGGAATGGATCGAGCCCTGGACGTCACAGCCGGCGTATGACCGGTCGCAGATGGACGCGGCCTGCCGTACATCCAGCGCTGCCTTCAAGAACTACTGCGATCATCTCGGGTTCGGGAGCTGACCATGAAGTTCACCTGGAAGGCTGCAGGCCTGTTGGCGGTCCTGGTTCTGGTCCTGGTCTGCGGCGGACTGTGGCTGCTGGATTCATATGTCGAGGGGGATGTCGATTCGCTGCAATCGGCTCACCAGGCCGATCCTCTCCTGCAGCCCTACCGCGGCGCGATGGCGGGGATGAAGGCGCAGCGTGATGCGGACGCGCTGGCATCCATGAAGAAACCACCGCAGCAGCGCAAGCTGACGGTGCGCGAGGCATTTGCGGGCGATCCCCGTCTGATTGCGTTGTCGGTTGAAGAGGCGGCATGGATGGATCGGCATCACTACCCAAAAGCTGCCGACCTGGCAGCAGCAGAGTCGATCGATCCGCGACAACTGGCAGGAACCCGCGATCCCCGGCTTTTGACGATGGCGGGTTCCGCATTCAAGAAACGTGGTGAGTACATGCTGGCCATGAGCCAGAATTTCGATGCCGGTGCCCATGGCGCTTTGTATGCCTATCAACAAGGTGCGGTTGCCGAGCGCGCACTGTACGAGGAGCGTTTTGGACCTACGAATCGGGATACTGCCGGTGTACTGCGAGCTCGGCTGGAGGTGCCACTGGCGCTGGGGGATCACACCGTGCAGTACCTGATGGATACCGTGATGGCTGACGTGGACGCCATGGCATCCCCGAAGCACGTGCAGATCCAGTCCCGCGAGTTCCTGCGCGCGCTTGCCGAAGACGCCCGGCTGCAGGGGTTGCCGCCGCCCAGCGTGGATCCCCGTCCAAATGCAGCGCAATGGAACGAGCTCTATCAATTGAGTCGATCGGGTGCGGCAGATGATCTGGTCACCATCTACGAGCGCCAGTAACCATGGATATCACGTTCACCTGCAGCGACCAGTGGATCGCTGCTGCCTTTTCCGAGCTGCGCCTGTCGTGTGGTGTTCCGCTTCGGCAGGACGTCACTTGTCCGCTGCCAGTGGCAACCGCGCTGCTGCTGCATGATTCGTTTGATCGTTCCGAGCTCTTTGAACGGAACCTGGAGCGTCATGAGCTGCTACACGCGCACGCACTGCTCGAACCGGCACTCAACCGCGCGCACGCTGCGTGCACGCTGGGGCAGCTATCAGCGGCACTGGAAACGATCACCGGCCTTCGTCCGGCGCAGCGCATGCGCGGAATAGGGATCGCGACGCAGAACTCCTACAGTCAACGGTTCCGCGGACCTTCAGCGGTCCAGGCCATGCGAGCGTCGGTGCGCTTGTTCAGCACACGGCGCCGGCAAACGGAACGGTCCGGTATCGAGAAGGCACTGGCCACCTATGTGGTCCTGTTGTCGATCCATCCGTTTGCCGATGGCAATGGGCGCACGGCACGCATGCTGTTTGCCGCCGATGCGCTCGCGCATGATGGTCATGCCGCGCCTCAATTGACGCTTGCTCTGATTCTGCTGCACCGTGGGCGGGGACGGCTGTTCCATCTGGCTGCCCTGTGCGCCCGCACAGGTGACTTTTCGATGCTGGCAACGTGCTACAGCGAGGCATTGTCGTTGGCTGGCGCGTTTCTCCCGGCACTGTGCCCGCAACAGGGGCGGCCAGCATTGTTCGACGGATATCAGAGGATTGATGGACTGTTGAAACGCGCACCAGCTCCGCACATCTGAATTCCGGCTCCAAGGCCTCACCGGGGATTAACGTCGCCAGCGCAAAGTAGACCGACGGTCGGCATTCCGCCCGGCCGCCGCCGGAGATCAGCGCATGAGCACCACACCGACCATCCTCCTCGTCCATGGGTTCTGGGGCGGGGCCGCACACTGGGGCAAGGTCATCCTGGAGCTGCACCGCAAGGGCCATGACCAGGTGAAGGCGGTCGAACTGCCGCTGACCTCGCTGGTCAACGACGCCGAGCGGACGCGCAGGATGATCCGCCAGATCGATGGCCCGGTCGTACTGGTCGGGCACTCCTACGGAGGCGCGGTGATCACCGAAGCCGGCAACCAGCCGAATGTGCAGGCGCTGGTCTACATCGCCGCCTTTGCGCCGGACAGTGGTGAGAGCCCCGGCGGCATTACCCAGCAGCACCTGCCCGAAGCAGCACCGAACCTCGCCCCGGACAGCGATGGCTATCTGTGGCTGCGTGCCGACAAGTTCCATGAGAGCTTCTGCCAGGACCTCAGTGCCGACGAAGGCTGGGTGATGGCGGTGACCCAGAAGGCGCCGCTGGCCAGCACCTTCGGCCATGCGATCAGCGATCCGGCGTGGAAGCACAAGCCGAGCTGGTACCAGCTTTCCGGCCAGGACCGGATGATCGCGCCACAGAACCAGAAGGCCATGGCCGAACGCATGCAGCCCAAGCGCCTGCTGCAGCTGGAGGCAAGCCATGCCTCGCTGGCCTCGCATCCCTCCGAAGTGTCAGCACTGATCCTGGAGGCCGTAGCCGCCGTCGACGGCTGACTATCGCCAGGCAGCAGTCCCTGGTCAGGCACTGGCGCCACCCCACGACAGTGGGGGCGCAGGAGAGTAAACTCCTGCGCCGGCCGCCCTTGGCCGCATTCCCCCTTCCCCTCGAGCCGCCGCCAGAGGATCCCACCCCTTCGTGGAGGTCCCGTCGTGTCGTCTGTGCCTGTTCGTTTTTCCGTGCTGTCCCTGCGTCGCCGCCCATTGGCGAGGGCCCTTGCCAATGGTCTTCTGCTGACCACAGTGGCCACTGCCGGCGCCGCCTCGGCGCAATCGGCGCCGGTTGAAGAAAAGGGCAGGACAGCCTCGCAGACCCTGCAGACCGTGCAGGTCACCGCCAACCAGCTGGGCACCATCACCGAGGGCAGCGGCGCGTACACGCCGGGTACCATCGCCACCGCCACCCGCCTGGTGCTGACTCCGCGGCAGACCCCGCAGACCATCAGCGTGATCACCCGTGCGCAGATGGACGACTTCGGTCTGGATGGCATCGATGACGTGATGCGGGTGACCCCGGGCATCAGCATCGTCACCTACGACAGTGAGCGCACCGAGTACTACGCACGTGGTTTTGCCGTGCAGAACTTCCAGTACGACGGCATTCCGATGTCACGCGACTCGGCGTACTCGGCCGGCAATACGCTCAGCGATACCGCGATCTACGACCGCATCGAAGTGCTCAAGGGCGCCACCGGCCTGCTGACCGGCATGGGCGACCCCGGCGCGACCATCAACCTGGTGCGCAAGAAGCCGGGCAAGGAATTTGCTGGCAGTGCGACGCTGGGCGTCGGCCGCTGGGACGACTACCGTGCCGAAGTCGATGTCGGCGGCCCGCTGGCCGCCGATGGCCGCGTGCGCGGGCGCGCGGTAGGTGCCTGGCAGGACAAGCATTCCAATCTGGATTTCTACCAGCGCACCAGCAAGGTCGGCTATGCCGTGCTGGAAGCCGATCTGGGCGAACGCACGCTGCTGACAGTCGGTGGCGACGTGCTGGAGAGCGATCCCAAGGGCTCGACCTGGGGCGGTATTCCGCTGCTGGACAGCCAGGGCAATTTCAACGACATGCCGCGCTCGTTCAACAACGGCACCCACTGGAGCGGTTGGCGCCAATACGTGCGCACCGGCTTTGCCACGCTGGAACATACCTTCGACAACGACTGGGTAGCCAAGCTGCAGCTCAACCATCAGGTCAACGGCTACGATGCGGCACTGGCCGGTGCGGCCGGTGGCAATCCCGATCCGGTCACCGGCGAAGGCGTCTCGTTGTGGCTGGGCAAGTACGTCGGCAAGACGGTCAGCAACGCGGCCGACTTCTATCTGAGCGGCAATTTCGGCCTGTTCGGTCGCCAGCATGAACTGGTGGTCGGCGGCAGTGCCTCGCGCAAGCGCTGGACCAACACCGGCTATTCGCCGCAGCCCGGGTACCCGACCGCCGTTGCCGACTACAACAGCTGGAAGGGCGACATCCCGGAGCCGGAATGGCAGCGCGGTTATGGCAACAATGAGGTGACCCGCGAGAACGGCCTGTACGTGGTCGGTCGCTTCGACGTGGCCGACCCGTTGAAGGTGATCGTCGGCAGCCGCCTGGCCAGCTACCGTTCGCCGCAGACGCGCGAGACCGGCGTGTTCGTGCCTTATGCCGGCGTGGTCTACGACCTTGGCCAGCACTATTCGGTGTATGCCAGCTACAGCACCATCTTCAAGCCGCACAGCGAACGCGACGAACAGGGCAAGGCACTGGATCCGCTGGAAGGCCGCAGCTATGAAATGGGCCTGAAGGCGGAGTTCCTCGACGGCCGCTTCAATGCCAGCGCGGCACTGTTCCAGCTCGACCAGGACAATTTCGCCCAGCCTACAGGCGGCAAAACGCCCAACGGAGAAGACGCCTATCGCGCACTGATGGGCGTACGCACCAAGGGCTACGAACTGGAGATGTCCGGGCAGTTGGCCGAGGGCTGGCAGGTGCAGGGTGGCTTTGCGCACAAGATCGCCCGCCAGGCCGGCAGCAAGGTGACCACGCTGGAGCCGGAAAACCAGTTCAGCCTGCACACCAGCTACCGCCTGCGCGGCGACTGGCAGGGCCTGACCGTCGGTGGCGGTGCGCGCTGGCAGGACTCCACGTTCGGCGACATCACCAACCCGGCCAGTGGCACGTCGGTGGTTCATCGCACCCAGCCGTACTGGCTGCTGGATGCCATGGCCCGGTACCAGTTCAACGATCGCCTGTCGGCCACGGTCAACGTCAACAACCTGCTGGACAAGCGCTATTACACGATCTTCAGCTGGTACAGCACCTACACCTGGGGCGAGCCGCGCAACGTGCGGCTGGCAGTGACGTACAGGTTCTGATCGCGTTGCAACAGGACATGCCCGCGCTGCCGGATGGCATCGCGGGCATGCTGGTTACAGCTTCAGGTCGAACACCAGCACTTCGGCGTCGTTGCCGTTTTCCAGGGTCAGCTGTGCCTCGTCGCTGACCTGCAGTGCGTCACCCGCTTCCAGGGTGATGCCGTTGACCTGCAGCTGGCCACGCGCCACCTGCACATACGCGCCGCGGCCGGCAGCCAGGGCGTGGTGCAGCTTCTGCTCGCCATCGAGGATGGTGGCGAAGATGCGCGCATCCTGATGGATATGCAGCGAACCATCGGCGCCATCCGGCGAGGCGATCAGGCGCAGCTGGCCGCGCTTGCTCTCCGGCGTGAAGTGGGTCTCCTCATACGACGGCGCGATGTTCTCGGCCTCCGGGAAGATCCAGATCTGCAGGAAATGCACCGGATCGCTGGCCGAATGATTGAACTCGCTGTGGCTGACGCCGCTGCCTGCGCTCATGCGCTGCACGTCGCCGTAGCGCAGCACCGAACCGGTGCCCATCGAGTCCTTGTGTTCCAGCGCGCCGCCCAGCACGTAGGAGACGATCTCCATGTTGCTGTGGCTGTGGGTGCCGAAACCCTGGCCGCCGATCACCTTGTCTTCGTTGATGACCCGCAGCGGGCCGAAGCTCACATAGCGGGGGTCGTAGTAGCTGGCGAACGAGAAGGTATGGCGCGAGGACAGCCAGCCATGCTCGGCCAGGCCACGGGTAGCGCTCTTGCGGATCTGCAGCATGATGGAATCTCCTTGTTCGATGGTTTCGATGGGGCGGGGTGGGCGGGTAGCCGCTTTGTTTCCCCGTTGAAGAGAAGTATCCGCTTGCACCTTGGGTTTGAAAAACGGATAGTTTTGACAGACATCATCGAAAATTTCGAATGCTCAAGCTCAGCCTCGATGCCCTGCAGATCCTGGACGCGATCGACCGCCGAGGCTCCTTTGCCGGCGCCGGCAAGGCCCTGCACAAGGTGCCTTCGACCATTTCCTACACCGTGGCCAAGCTGGAAGAGGATCTGGGGGTGCAGCTGTTCGACCGGATCGGCCCGCGGGCGGAGCCGACCGAGGCCGGGCGCGCGCTGCTGGAGGAGGGCAGGCACCTGCTGCGTGCGGCCCGGGAGCTCGAGCTGCGGGTGCGGCGGGTAGCCTCGGGCTGGGAGGCGGAATTGACCCTGGCGGTGGATTCGGTGTTCCCGACCTGGCTGCTGGGGCCGGATATTGCCGCGTTCCGCGAGGTGGCGGCGCCCACCCGGCTGCGCCTGTTTGGCGAAGCACTGTCCGGTACCTGGGAAGCGCTGCTGGACCGGCGCGCCGACCTGCTGGTGGGCGCGCCCGGTGAGGGGCCCAGTGGCGGGGGCTACGTGGTCGAACCGCTCGGCAGCGTTGATTTTGTGTTTGCGGTGGCACCCGGGCATCCGCTGGCGTCCGTGCCGGGTGTGCTGGGCCGCGAGCAGTTGGCGCCGTACTGCGCAATCGCCGTGTCCGACTCGGCGCGGCGGCTGCTGCCACGGACGGTGGGCCTGTTGATGGGCCAGGAGACGTTGACCGTGCCGGACATGGCCAGCAAGTTGAAGCTGCAGTGCCAGGGGCTGGGATTCGGCTTCCTGCCCGAGCCCTGCGCGCGCGCGGCGGTGGCGCGCGGCCAGCTGGTGATCCGCGAGGTCGAGGAGCACAAGCCGGAAGAGACCTTCTGGTTGGCCTGGCGCACCGGCGAAGATGGCGCGGCCCTGCGCTGGTGGCGCGAGCGCCTGCGGCGGCCGGAGCTGCTGGCGCAATGGTGGCAGGCGATGGCAGAGGGGTAGGGTTCGGCAGGGCTGCGCCCTGCACCTGCGGTAGTGCCGGCCGCTGGCCGGCAACCTCAACAGCAACAGCAGAAGCAACAGCAACAGCAACAGCAGAAGCTGGTTTCCTGTGGGGAGGCGGGGTGGGTCCGGTTGCGGGAGACGCCGTAAACCCGTCCATGGGGGCTTGGCCGCGGCATCCATGCCGCGGACACTCCCGCAACCGGACCCACCCCGCCTTCGACAGATTTCCGCGATCTGCCGGAATGGCTTGGCCTGCTCTTGGCCTGCTCTTGGTGGGTGTCGACCTTGGTCGACACGTAGATCCACGCCAAGCATGGATGTCCTTCGTTCAACTGTCGAAATATTCGAATTCAATGGAGTCATCCACGCACGGCGTGGATCTACCGCAGATCGCGGTGATCTGTCAGGGGCGGGGCGGTATGGATAGGCAGGACCGTTGGCGCCATGGATGGCGCCATCGAGCCCCCATGGATGGGTTTACGGCGTGTCCTGCCTATCCATACCGCCCCGCCACCCCACGGAATGCCAGCTGTTGCTGTTGCTCCGGCCGTTGCTTCTGCAGGTGCAGGGCGCAGCCCTGCCAAAAAAAACACACATAAAAAAACAGCAGGCCGAGGCCTGCTGTTTCGGTGTAATGGTGCGCCCGGAGAGATTCGAACTCCCGACCGCCTGGTTCGTAGCCAGGTACTCTATCCAACTGAGCTACGGGCGCCAATTACATAAACTTGTTGTGTTGATCGGTGTGTGGTGCGCCCGGAGAGATTCGAACTCCCGACCGCCTGGTTCGTAGCCAGGTACTCTATCCAACTGAGCTACGGGCGCGCGGTACACAATCAAATTTTACTGCACTTCCAGCGGCGGATGCTGAAGGTCTGTCGAGTGGTGCGCCCGGAGAGATTCGAACTCCCGACCGCCTGGTTCGTAGCCAGGTACTCTATCCAACTGAGCTACGGGCGCCCTGCGACAGGAGCGGAATTATGCGGATGTCGGCGCGAGTCGTCAACGCTTTTGTGAAAATTTTCACCCAACTGAATGAAAAACGCCTCTGCGACAGCCTCCGGGTGTTTCATCCAAGCGAAGTGATCGGCCTGCGTACCCAGCTCCTGCGCAGAAAGCACGCGTAATTCCGAGGCGACATCCGGCAGTTTCGCCAGCAGCGCCTGCATTGATCCGGTCGGCGCCAGCCAATCGTCTTCCATCAGCACCGCCTGCGCACTGCCGTGCACGCGCGCCATCTGCGCATCCAGGTCCTCGTCCATGCCTGCGGCGGCGTAGTGATTGCTCAGCCCTACGCGTGCCCAGTCGGCGATCAGTCCGCGTGCTTCGGTGCCGCCGAAACCGAGCCGGCGCCCGTGCAGCACGCCCTGGCGTCGCGCGATCCACGGCAGGAAGCGATAGATCAGTGGCAGCAGCCAACCGCGTGGTGGCGGGAACGTGCGCCAGAACGGTGTGCCGCTGGCGGCAAGCCACAATCGATCGAACGCCTGTGGCTGGCGTCCGGCGTGCACGCAGGCCAGCTGCCCGCCCAGGCTGTGGCCACCGATGATCCATGGCAGCGCGTTCTGGCCAGCATCAGCGTCGGCGAGCAGGGCCTGGCTGGCCGGCAGATCGTGGTCGAGAATCTGCCTGTAGCCCCAATCCTGGCTGCGCGACGGTCGCAGCGAGCTGCTGCCATTGCCACGCCATTCGTGCAGGTAGACCGCCACGCCCCTGGCTGCAAGTGCCTGCGCCAGCGGCAGGTAGTGGCGCGCGGCCACGCCCAGCGCCGGCAGCCACAACAGCCGTGCCAGCGGCTGTGCGGGCACGCAGGCGATCACATCGAAACGGTGGCCATCGCCGCTGTTCACAGTGAGCGCGCGTGGCGAATCGCTCATGCGTGGGGCGCCGCGCCGAAGTGGTCCAGAACCAGCACCTCGCTGCGCCCGGGCGCATAGCCCTGCTGCAATCCGCGCGCCACGTAGTCGATGCCGGCTTCGCAGGCGTTGGCCAGGCTCAGCCCGTTGCAGAGCTGCGCGGCGATGGCCGAGGCCAGCGTGCAGCCCGTGCCATGCGCATCCAGTGGCAGGCGGGCATGGATGAATTCTTCGTTGCTGACGCCGTCGAAGTAGCGGTCGACCACGCGGTTGCCTTCGTGCAGGTGCCCCCCCTTCAACAGCACCGCACCGGCGCCCAGATCAAGGAGCAAGGCGGCGGCCCGCTCTGCGTCGTTGCCATTGGCGATGCTGCGGCCGACCAGCAGCTCCGCTTCGGGTGCATTGGGGGTGACCAGGGTGGCCAGTGGCAGCAGCCGTTGGCGCATTGCCTGCAGCGCGCTGTCCTCCAGCAGGCGCGCACCGCTGGTGGCGACCATCACCGGGTCGAGCACCACGTGCGGTGGTCGATGGCGTTCCAGTGCATCGGCCACCGCGTGGATCACCTCGGCGTTGGCCAGCATGCCCAGCTTCACCGCGTGGATGTCGAAGTCGTCGAAGCAGGCTTCGATCTGCGCGCGCAGGAAGTCGATCGGTGGCACGTGCACGGCGCGGACGCCGCGGGTGTTCTGCGCGGTCAGTGCGGCGATCACCGACAGGCCATGCACGCGATGCGCGGCGAAGGCCTTCAGGTCGGCCTGGATGCCGGCGCCGCCGCCGGAATCGGAGCCGGCGATGGTCAGGGCGGAAACGGGGGTGGTCGGGCTCATGCAGCGATTGTGCCGTGCTGCCTTGCCAGGGGGTAGTGCCGGCCGGGCTGCGCCCGCCACCGGCAGAAGCCGGGGCAACAGCAACAGCGGCTCTGGATTTCTGCGGGGGAGGCGGGGCGGTGTCGATAGCTTCCTGGTGACTGTCAGTAGATCCACGCCATGCGTGGATATCGCGGAAAAGATCGGATGGACAACGCAGATCCACGCCATGCGTGGATGACGCCATGCTCAACGCCGCCAGCGTGCCCACTGCTGGTAGGACACATAGCCCAGCCCGGTCAGGCCGGTCAGCAGGGCAGGGGCCAGCAGGGCGTCGTACTGCCAGCGCACGAACAGCCAGGCGCCGATCACGCCGCCAGCAAGGAAGCCGCTGATGATCAGGCCGCTCAGGGTCAGGCGTCGTACCTGCAGCGGCAGCCCGCGCAGCAGGTGGCCCAGGCCGATGCCGAGATCGGTGAACATGCCGCTGAGATGAGTGGTGCGTACGACGGCACCACTGAAGGTGGTGGCCATCGCATTCTGCAGTCCGCAGGCCATCGCGGCCGCCAATGCGCCCCATATCTGATGCTGCTTGAACAGCGGAATGGCCGCCAGCAGCAACAGCGATTCCAATGCCAGCGCCACGCCGTAGCGCCGGCCGAGCTGCAGTGCGCTGTCCTGGATCAGCAGTCCGCTGACCATCGCGCCCAGCGAAAACGCGATCAGCAGCCCCCACAGATGGCCGACCGCGCGCCAGTCACCTTGCGCCAGTGCCATGCCGAGCTGGCTGGTGCTGCCGGTCATGTGGCTGACCGCCTGGTGTTCAAAACCGAGGAAGCCAACCACATTGACCATGCCGGCCACGCACGACAGGGCGACCGCGCCGATCCAGACCCAGGTGGGCAGGCGGATTCCCATGGCAGGCCCCTCAGGGCCCGCCGAAGCCGCCGTTGAACTGCAGCTCGCTGAAGGTCCCGCTGGCCGGGTCGAAGACCGCGCCCCAGAACTGTGCGCCGCCATCGCACACCCGTACCGCCTCGCGGGCGGGCCGGAGGCTGTTGTCTTCAGGCAGATGGAACGCGTTGATGTAGATCACCTGCTTTCCATCCAGCTCGATGCCGACGTACTGGCGATCGAAATCCAGCACGTGTGGCACCTGGGCTTCCAGCGATGCCAGCTTCGCTTCCAGCTGGTCCACCTGCTGCCGGCTCGGCGCCCAGTAGCCGCTGACCCGCCCGGCCTCGCGGCCGGGGCTGGGGCGCGAGCAGGTGTCGAGCACCTGCGCGGCGATGATCGGGCGGGTGACCACCCAGGACTGGCCACTGCGTTCTGTGGTCGGCACGCTGGCCGGTCCCTGCGTGGTCGCGCAGGCACCGAGCAGCGTGGCAATGGCGGCGGCCAGCGATGGCAGCAGCAGACGGGTGCAGCGGTTCACAACACCTCCGAGGCGTAATCGGCCAGTCGCGAGCGTTCACCGCGACGCAGCGTGATGTGCGCGCTGTGCGGCCAGTTCTTGAAGCGGTCCACGGCATAGGTCAGGCCCGACGTGGTTTCGGTCAGGTACGGGGTGTCGATCTGTTCGACGTTGCCGAGGCAGACGATCTTGGTGCCGGGGCCGGCACGGGTGATCAGCGTCTTCATCTGCTTGGGGGTCAGGTTCTGCGCCTCGTCCAGGATCAGGTAACGCGACAGGAACGTACGGCCGCGCATGAAGTTCATCGAGCGGATCTTGATGCGGCTGGCGAGGAGGTCGTTGGTGGCCTGGCGGCCCCAGGTGCCGCCTTCCTGGTTGTGCGTCAGCACTTCCAGGTTGTCGGTCAGCGCGCCCATCCACGGCGTCATCTTCTCTTCCTCGGTACCGGGCAGGAAGCCGATGTCCTCGCCGACGCTGACTGTGGCGCGGGTCATGATGATCTCGCGGTAGCGCTGCTGGTCCATCGTCTGCGCCAGGCCGGCGGCCAGTGCCAGCAGGGTCTTGCCGGTGCCGGCAGTACCGAGCAGGGTGACGAAGTCGATCTCCGGATCCATCAGTGCGTTGAGTGCGAAGTTCTGCTCGCGGTTGCGCGCGCTGATGCCCCACACGGCATGGCTGCCGTGGCGGAAGTCATCGACCAGCGACAACACCACCTTGCCATCGCCGACGATCCTGCTGACGCGCAGCTCGACTTCATCTTCGCCCGGCAGGTACACGTACTGGTTCGGGTACCACTCTTCGCCGTCCTGGGCGAGGATTTCGTAGTGCGTGCGGCCCTTGTCGCTCCAGCTGCGCAGATCCTCGCCGTGGCGCTTCCAGAAGTCTTCCGGCAGCTCGGTGGCGCCGGTGTAGAGCAGGCTGAAATCGTCCAGCGCGCGGTCGTTCTCGTAGTCTTCCGAGACGATGCCGGCGATGGCCGCCTTGATGCGCAGGTTGATGTCCTTGGAGACGAACACCACCGGGATCTCCGGCGTTTCTTCCTTCAGCGCCAGGATCGCGCCGAGGATGGCGTTGTCCGGGATGACCTTGCCAAAGCTCTTGCCCGCGTCGAAATGGCTGGTCTGGAAGCGCAGCAGGCCCACGCTCTGCTTGCCGCGCAGCTGCAGGCCCTGCGGCCGCTGCAGCGGAATGCCCTCGGCCAGGTTGTCCAGGCCCGAAGCCTGCACCAGCTCGTTGAGGAAGCGGCTGACCTGGCGCGCATTGCGGCTCGCTTCGGTCGTGCCCTTCTTGCCGTTGTCCAGCTCCTCGATCACCTGCATGGGCAGGTAGACATCGTGCTCCTCGAATTTGAACAGCGCGGTGGGATCGTGCATCAGCACGTTGGTATCCAGCACGTAGATGCGCTTGCCTCGGGTCATCATCGGTTCCTGGTTACGGACAGGGAAAAACCACCACGACCTGCTGCAGGGCAGGGTGGTGGCGGACAAAGTGGGCGATGGGACTCACTTGGACTGATTGGCCTTCAGTTCGGAAAGGACGGCGTCGGCATGGCCGGCGACCTTGACCTTGCGCCATGACTGCACGATGCGGCTGTCGGGGGAAATCAGGAAGGTGCTGCGCTCGATGCCACGTACCTGCTTGCCGTACATGTTCTTCATCTTGATCACGTCGAAGGCGCTGCACAGCGCTTCGTCGGCATCACTGACCAGCGGGAACGCGAAGCCCTGCTTGGCACAGAAGTTGTCGTGGGACTTCACCGAGTCGCGGGAGACGCCAAGCACGACCGCGCCCGCCTTCTGGAAGTCGGGCAGCAGCGCGTTGAAGTCGATGCCTTCGGTGGTGCAGCCCGGGGTGCTGTCCTTGGGGTAGAAGTACAGCACCAGCCACTGGCCGGCGTAATCGCCGAGGGTGGCCTGGGCGCCGCCGGACAGCGCCAGCGGCAGGGAGAGGGTGGTGCTGTCCAGGGTATCGCCGTTGTTCATGAGGTCCTTCTGTCGAGCCTGGGTTCTTTCTACGACAATTGCATGAAACGCCACGCGCCCGTGAGGAGCGCGCGAAGAATCAGGGTTTCAATCAGAACTTCATCGGGTCCATGATCGCGTCCAGGTTCAAGTGGTCGCAGAACTCGAGGAAATCATCGCGCAGGGCGGCGATATGCATGTTGGCCGGCACGCCGATGGTGACCTGTGCGCTGAACATTTCCGCACCGGTCTGCATGGCGCGGTAGCGCGTGCTCTGCAGGGTCTCGATGGTGATGCCCTGGCGGTCGAAGAAATCGGCCAGCTGGAACAGGATGCCCGGCTTGTCGGCGGCGATCACCTCGACGATGTACGGCAGCAGGTTGGACTGCGCCTGCTTGGCTTCGGTGCGATACCACACCAGCTTCAGGCCTTCCTCGCGCTCGAGCCGGGTCAGCATCGCTTCCAGCTTGGCGACCGAATCCCAGGAGCCGGTGGCCAGCGCGGTCACCGAGACGTCGCGGCCCACGGTGGCCAGGCGTGCATCCACCAGATTGCACCCGCTGTCGGCGATGCGGCGGGTGACGGACAACAGGGGGGACTCCGGATGCGTCGTATAGGCGTTGATCAGGAGGTGGTTTTCGCTCGGCGCTGGGCGCGGGGTGGTGTCGGTCAAGGCGATTCCGGGTAATGCATGCGTTAGTCTGAATGCCCGCCAGAGGCGGGGATCCACCGGTGTCCAGCATACTTGCCCGTGCTTTCGCGCCGCAAGTAACATTCAGAACGCCCGCGCCCTTCCGTGGCGGACGTTTTCCCTCCCCAGCCAAGAGCAGCACGTCCTTGTCCCTTTCCGGCCTCATCACCGCGCTGGCGACCCCCTTCCGGGCCGACGGCGCACTCGACCCCGACGGTTGGCAGCGCCTGCTGCACCTGCAGCTGGAGGGCGGCGTCCAAGGCGTTGTCGTTGCTGGCTCCACCGGCGAGGCAGCCACCCTGTCCGATGCGGAGTACGACCAGCTGCTGGCCAGCGCGGTCGAACGCATCGCCGGCCGCGTTCCGGTCCTGGCCGGTACCGGCCTGTCCGGCACCGCCAAAACCATCGAGCAGACCCGCCGTGCTGCTGCGCTTGGCGCCACCCACGCGCTGGTGGTCACCCCGCCGTACGTGCGCCCGACCCAGGCTGGCCTGATCGCGCATTACCGCGCGGTCGCCGACCAGGCCGGAGTGCCGGTGGTGCTGTACAACGTGCCCGGCCGTACCGGCTGCGACATGCTGCCGGAGACGGTGGCCGAGCTCGCCAGCCATCCGAACATCGTCGGCATCAAGGAAGCGGTGGGCGACACCGGCCGCGTGCGGGCACTGCTGGACCTGCGCAGTCCGACGTTTGCCGTGCTCACCGGCGATGACGGCACGGCCGCACGTTCGATCCAGGCCGGCATGGACGGTCTGATCTCGGTCGGTTCCAACGTGCTGCCCGGCGCCTATCGCCGGATGTGCGACCTGGCCGCTGCCCGCGACCATGAAGCCGTTGAATCCTGGGACGCTCGCCTGCAGCCGTTCCATGACTTCTGCGGTGTCGAATCCAACCCGATTCCGGTCAAGGCGCTGTTGCGTCGGATCGGCATCGGTCACGATCTGCGCCTGCCGCTGCTGCCGCTTTCGGCCGCACACGCGCCTGCCGCCGACCATCTCGCCGGCGATATCGCCGCCCTCGAAGCCCTTTCCAGCCACTGACCTTCCGTCTTGGTCTGATCCAGGAGATTCACATGCGCCAATCCGTTTCCGCCGTCCGCGTGCTGTCCTTCGCGCTCCTTGCCGTGGCCACCGCAGCCGGCACCACCGGTTGCTTCAAGCGTGGCGTCAAGGGCGACTACGCTCTGGCCCCGGAAGTGCGTCCGCTGGAAGTGCCGCCGGACCTGAACCTGCCGGCAGGCGCCGGCAACAACCAGGTGCCGACCCTGAGCTCGGCGACCAAGCCAGCCACCCCGGCCGCCGCTGCCCCCGCCGTCAGCGCCACCGGTTTCACCATTGCCGGCAGCAAGGATGAAGCCTTCGCCAAGGTCGGTACCGCGCTGGAAGGCGTGGAAGGTCTGACCATCGCTACCCGCGCCCAGCTGTTGGGTTCGTACGACGTGGCCTATGAAGGCAGCAACTTCCTGGTCCGCGTGGTCGCCGTCGACGCCGGTGCCTACATCTCCGCGGTCGATCCGCGTGGCCTGCCGGCCACCGCCGAAGCCCCGGTGAAGCTGATTGCCGCGCTGAAGGCCAAGCTGGCCCCGTAATGGCCGGTTGGGCGGGTGCGGACCCTGCGGGTTCGTACCTGCCGTGGTAGGGGCCGACCCTGGTCGGCGCCTTTGTGCCAACCAAGGTTGGCAGCTACCAAGGCCGGAACAGAAAAGGGCGCCCTGGGCGCCCTTTTCATTGCCTGCTGGTTCGCACCTGCCGTGGTAGAGGCCGACCCTGGTCGGCGCTTTTGTGCCAACCAAGGTTGGCAGCTACCACGGCCATGGTGCCTGCGCCTCAGCGCTCCAGCAGCTTCAGCTTGTCCGGCTTGCCATCCCACTCACCGGCGTCGGCCGGCGGGTCCTTGCGCACGGTCAGCACCGGCCATTCCTTCGCCAGTTCTGCATTGAGGGCGACGAAACCTTCCTGGCCAGCGGGAACATCGTCTTCCGGGAAGATCGCGTTGACCGGACACTCGGGTTCGCAGAGGGTGCAGTCAATGCACTCGTCCGGGTCGATCACCAGGAAGTTCGGGCCTTCGTGGAAGCAATCCACGGGACACACTTCCACGCAATCGGTGTGTTTGCACTTGATGCAGTTTTCGGTGACGACAAATGGCATGGGTAGAGGGCGAATCGCTTTCTGAACCTGCCAATTCTAGAACAGGTTGGCCCCCGGTGTCGGTTGCCGTGTGAAAGTGGGGGGATGGGGGGGGCGAAGGCCCATTTGGCGGCGTGCCCGCCCTGTGCGACGCTGCCAGGGCCGCCGGCCCGCTTCGGTCGGCCCCCTTCCCTGCAGGATTCTTCATGTCGCCAGTCCAGCCCGGTGCCGCCTCCAACGGCGGTGAGAACACTGCCTTCATCGTCCTGATCAGTTGCGCCGCCACCCTCGGCGGGTTCCTGTTCGGCTTCGATAGTGGCGTCATCAATGGCACCGTCGACGGCCTGCGCCAGGCCTTCAACTCCAGCGAGGCCGCGCTCGGCTTCGAGGTCGCCTCGATGCTGCTGGGGTGCGCAATCGGGGCGTTCGTGGCCGGTTGGCTTGGCGATCGGCTGGGACGTCGCGGCGTGCTGATCGTGGCGGCCGTGATGTTCCTGGTGTCGGCGCTGGGCGCCGGCGCTGCACATGCCTCCTGGTTGTTCGTCTGCGCACGCGTGCTCGGCGGGTTCGCTGTCGGTGCGGCCAGCGTGATGTCGCCGGCCTATATCGCCGAAGTCGCCTCTGCGCGCTATCGCGGCCGGCTGGCGACCGTGCAGCAGATGGCGATCATCTGCGGCCTGTTCGCCGCGTTCCTCAGCAACTATCTGCTGGCCCGGGCGGCGGGTGCGTCGACCGAGCCGCTCTGGCTGGGGCAGGAAGCCTGGCGCTGGATGTTCTGGATGCAGGCACTGCCGTCGCTGCTGTTCCTGCTGTTGTTGCTGGTGATCCCGGAAAGCCCGCGCTTCCTGGTGATGAAGGGCCGGCAGGCGCAGGCGAGGGCGGTGCTTGGCCGGTTGTACGGCGAACGTGCCGCGGTGAACAAGCAGGCCGAGATCGAAGCAAGCCTGGCCCAGGACCAGCACAAGCCGCGATTCGGCGACCTGCTCAACAAGGCCACCGGCAAGCTGCGACCGATTGTCTGGGTCGGTATCGGCCTGGCGATGTTCCAGCAGCTGGTCGGCATCAATGTGGTGTTCTATTACGGCGCGGTGCTGTGGCAGGCGGTGGGTTTCTCGGAAAGCGATGCGCTGCTGATCAACGTCCTGTCCGGTGCGCTGAGCATCGGCGCCTGCCTGCTGACGGTGGTGCTGATCGATCGCATCGGCCGCAAGCCGCTGCTGTGGGTCGGTTCGGTCGGCATGTCGGTGGCCCTGGTGCTGATGGTGGTGGCCTTCGCCAGTGGCAGCCTGGCCGAGGGGCGCCTGCAGCTGTCCGACGGCATGGGCCGGCTGGCGCTGGTAGCGGCCAACGTCTATGTGGTGTTCTTCAATATGTCCTGGGGCCCGGTGATGTGGGTGATGCTGGGCGAAATGTTCCCGAACCAGATCCGCGGCCCGGCGTTGGCCGTGGCCGGGGCGGCGCAGTGGACGTCGAATTTCGCGATCACCGTGACCTTCCCGATGCTGCTGGCCGGCATCGGCCTGGCCGGTGCGTACGGCATCTACACCGTGGCCGCGATCCTCTCGATCATCTTCGTCATCCGCTACGTGCGCGAGACCAAGGGCAAAGAGCTGGAGCAGATGGAAGGCTGACGTGTGCCTGGCTTCGGTTGCATTTCGTCGGCGCCTGGTTGTCCACGGTGTGAGGGGGCAGGCCGCCCTCTCCAGGACACGCAAGAGCCCATCCATGGTGCTCGATGGCGCCATCCATGGCGCCAACGGTCCTGGAGAGGGCGGCCTGCCCCCTCCTGACAGTTTCACGGTGCCAGCGGATGCACTGAAGCGCTGGTCGGCTGCTGCTGCAGCGCGCGGGAAACCGTCCAGAGCCGGCGGGGTCACCCAGGGCAGGACCGTTGGCGCCATGGATGGCGCCATCGAGACCCCATGGATGGGTTCACGGCGTGTCCTGCCCTGGGTGACCCCGCCGGCTCAAGCCGATAGCAGGGAGGCGCTCAAGCGACCAGCCCAGTCGGCGACACGAATCCGGAAAACAGAAAAGCCCGCACAAGGCGGGCTTTTTCGGTTCCTGCTGCGGCGACTGGTGCTCCCTAGGGGACTCGAACCCCTGTTTTAGCCTTGAGAGGGCCACGTCCTAACCACTAGACGAAGGGAGCAGTGTGTCGCTGCCGGTGCAGGAGCGCTAGTATATGCACCTCGATGCCATTGGGCAATCCCGAAACTTCAACCGGAAGCGCCAACATCATTTCCTCTGCTACATCACCGTTCAGCCTGCGCGTCATCCCGCGCGACCAGCACACGATCTCCCGCAAGGACATCAGCCCGAACGCGTTGCGCGTGCTTTATCGACTGCGCGATGCCGGCTTCGGCGCCTACCTTGTCGGCGGCGCGGTGCGCGATCTGCTGGTCAATGGCCAACCCAAGGATTTCGACGTGGCCACCGATGCCACGCCCGAACAGGTCAAGCAGTTGTTCCGCAACTGCCGCCTGATCGGCCGCCGTTTCCGCCTGGCCCATGTTGTGTTCGGCCGCGAGATCATCGAAGTCGCCACCTTCCGTGCCAACATCGATGACGGCAGCGGCGACCGCGAAATGGAAAACGGCATGCTCGTGCGCGACAACGTGTACGGCAGCATCGAAGACGACGCCATCCGCCGCGACTTCACCTGCAATGCCCTGTATTACGCCATCGAGGACTTCTCGGTGCGTGACTACACCGGTGGCTTCGAAGACGTGCAGGCACGCCTGATGAAGCTCATCGGCGACCCGGTGCAGCGTTACCAGGAAGACCCGGTGCGCATGCTGCGTGCGGTCCGCCTGGCGGCCAAGCTCGGTTTCCAGATCGAAGAGGGCACCGCCGCACCGATCCCGCAGCTGGCCGGCCTGCTCAACGAAGCCGCACCGGCGCGCCTGTTCGAGGAAGTCCTGAAGCTGTTCCTGTCCGGGCATGGCGTTGCCAGCTTCGAAGGACTGGAACGCTACGGCCTGTTCGACGTGCTGTTCCCGGAAAGCGCCAAGGCGCTGAAGTCGAACCGCACCGGCGCGCTGCGTCGCATGCTGGTCGAGGGCCTGGCCAACACCGATGCACGCGTGGCCAATGACGAGCCCGTGTCGCCGGCGTTCCTGTTCGCGCTGCTCCTGTGGCCGGCGTATTGCCGCGCACAGGCAATGCTGCTCAAGCAGGGCGTGGCACCGGAAGAGGCACAGCGTCGTGCCGCCGACCGTGTCACCGTGCAGCAGCTGAGCACCATTGCATTGCCGCGCCGTTTCTCGCTGCCGATGCAGGAGATCTGGCTGCTGCAGGCGCGCTTCAGTTCGCGCCAGCGCAAGCGCGTGATGCGCACGCTCAGCCACCCCCGTTTCCGTGCCGCCTTCGATTTCCTGGCCCTGCGCCAGGTGGCATCGGCAGAGCACGAAGCCGACGTTGCGTTCTGGCGTGAAGCGCAGGCGCAGTCCGGGCATGAGCTGGATTCGTCGCTGGATTCCCTGCACAGCGATGCCGGCGATGAGGAGGGTGGAGCGCCGCGCAAGCGTCGTCGTCGCCGTCGTCGTCCCGATGGCGCAGCTGCCGGTGCTGCCGAGTAATCCATGACCGGTGCCTGGATCGGGCTGGGCGCCAATCTTGGCGACGCAGCCAACACCGTCCGCGCGGCCATTGCCGCGCTGGACGGGCTGCCCGGAACCCGGCTGACGCAGGCCTCGCGGTTGTATGCGACGCCGGCATGGGGCAACGAGGACCAGCCGCCGTTCGTCAACGCAGTGGCCTCGGTCGACACCGATCTGCCCGCCGTCGAGCTGCTGCAGGCCCTGCTCGCGCTGGAGCAGCGCTTCGGCCGCGTACGCGACCCCGCCGTGCACTGGGGGCCGCGTGCGCTGGATCTGGACCTGCTGCTGTTCGGCGAGCAGGTGCTGGACCTGCCCGAGCTGAAGGTGCCGCATCCCTACCTGCACGAGCGTGCGTTCGTGTTGGTGCCGTTGGCCGAAATCGCCGCCGATCTGGCCATTCCCGGCCACGGTCGCGTACGGGATGCAGTGATGCGGGTGGATGCCTGCGGGATCGCGCCGTTAGGGTGATAATGCCCGGGTTATCTCCCCCGGTTATCAGCACATGAGCACCCACGCAGACAGCAAGCCCTGGACCGTTCCCGCCCTGGCCGAGGCCAAGCGCAATGGCCAGAAGCTGGTCATGTTGACCGCCTACGACGCAGGCTTTGCCCGCACCTTCGATGCCAATGGCGTCGACCTGATCCTGATCGGCGATTCGCTGGGCATGGTCGTGCAGGGGCACGATTCGACCCTGCCGGTGACCGTCGCCGACATGGTCTATCACACCCGCGCAGTCGCCCGCGTGCTGCAGCGTGCGCTGCTGATCGCCGACCTGCCGTTCGGCGCCGATGCCACCCCGGAACGCGCGCTGGATGCTTCGCTGCAGTTGCTGCAGGCGGGTGCGGAGATGGTCAAGATCGAAGGCGCCGGCTTCAAGGTCGACATCATCCGCTACCTGGTCGAGCGCGAGATCCCGGTCTGTTCGCACCTGGGCCTGACCCCGCAGTCGGTGCTGCGCCTGGGTGGCTTCAAGATCCAGGGCCGTGGCGATGCCGCGCGCCAGCTGGTGGACGATGCCAAGGCCGTGGCTGAAGCCGGTGCCAGCATCATGGTGCTCGAATGCGTGCCGACCCCGGTTGCCGCCGCCGTCACCGCCGCGGTGCCGGTGCCGACCATCGGTATCGGTGCCGGTCCGCAGTGCGACGGCCAGGTGCTGGTGCTGCACGATTTCCTCGGCCTGGACAGCGGCCACCGTCGCCCGAAGTTCGTCAAGGACTTCCTGGCTGAAGGCGGTTCGGTGGCCGGCGCCACCCGTGCCTACGCCGATGCCGTGCGCGATGGCAGCTTCCCAGACGACGAACACGCGTACGCCCAATGATCCAGACCTTCAACGAACTCGGTGCGCTGCGCGCGCAGATCGCGCAGTGGAAGGGCGAGGGCCTGCGCGTGGCGCTGGTGCCGACCATGGGCAACCTGCACGGCGGGCACCACGCGCTGGTCACCCTGGCAAAGCAGTACGCCGACAAGGTGGTGGCCAGCATCTTCGTCAACCCGACACAGTTCGGGCCGAACGAGGATTTCAGCCGCTATCCGCGCACCCCCGAAGCCGATGTGGCCGGGCTGGAGCAGGTGGGCTGCGATGCGGTGTGGCTGCCCAGCGTCGAAGCGATGTACCCGCTGGGCGTGGACAAGACCACGCAGATGCATGCGCCTGGCGTCAGCGAGGTGCTGGAAGGCGCCAGCCGCCCGGGCCATTTCGATGGCGTGTGCACGGTGGTGGCGCGGCTGTTCCTGCAGGTACAGCCGGATGTGGCCGTGTTCGGCCGCAAGGACTACCAGCAGCTGGCGGTCATCAAGCAGATGGTGGCCGAGCTGTCGTTCCCGATCCAGATCGTCGGTGCCGAGATCGTGCGCGATGAGGATGGCCTGGCCAAGAGCTCGCGCAACCAGTACCTCAGCGCCGAGCAGCGCCCCTTGGCGACCACCCTTCACCGCACCTTGCTGGGCATGCGCGAAGGCTATGTGGCCGGGCACGCGCGTGAACGCATCGAGGCCGACGCCGTCGCTGCGCTGCAGGCAGCGGGCTTCCAGGTGGATTACGCGGTACTGCGCACTCCGGAGCTGGCCGAGCCGAGTTTCGATGGCGGCGGCCGCGTGGCCCTGATCGCCGCACGCCTGGGCACCACCCGGTTGATCGACAACCTGGAGTTCTGAACCGCCCCGCGCGGTTGTGCAGGGCGCCCGCAGTGGGCGCCCGTGTTCGCCGGACAAGGATGACCTGCCGATATGACCTCGTTTCCAGCCAGCCCCGGCCGCCGTGCCGTGGCGGCGATCCTGGCGGTGTTCGCCGCCGCGCTGCTGCCTTCGCTGGTGATCGGTGGCCTGATTGCCGGTCTCAGTCTCGGCCAGGAAGTGGCCACGGCCGCGCTGGCGGCCGCATTGATGTTCGTGCTGGCCTTCGCCCACGCCGTGGCGGTGCTGCTGCCGATGGGCCTGATCCTGCTGTCTTCCGGCCGCCTGCGCTGGGTGTGGTTCGCGCTGGTCGGGGCAGGGCTGGGCGCGCTGGCCATGGCCACCTGTGCCTGGCCCGACGGCTCTGGCGGCGCTCTGATGAGCCTGCTGTCCTCTGCGGGAAACTTCGACTGGGCCAGCTATGCCTTCCCGGTACTGGTGGCGGCCGGATTCGGCCTGATGGCCGGACTGGCGTTCCATGCCGTGTTCCGGGCCGTGCTGGCCGGTGCCGCGGCGCCATCGCCGGGCGCGCAGCAGCGCACCGGCTGAACGGTCTTCAGCATCCTGCGGCCGCTACCTGACGGTTGCCGCGTGGGTGCTAGAATCCGCTCTTTCCTTTGCCGTTGCAGCGCCCCCATGCACCTGTCCCTGCTCAAGACCAAGATCCACCGCGCCACCGTCACCCATTCCGAGCTGAACTACGAAGGCTCCATCGCCATCGATGACAACCTGCTGGCTGCCACCGGCATCCGTGAGTTCGAGCAGGTGCACATCTGGGACGTGACCAACGGTGCGCGCTTCTCGACCTATGCGATCCGCGCCGAAGCCGGCAGCGGTGTCGTCTCGCTCAATGGTGGCGCTGCGCGCCACGTGCAGGTCGGTGACATCATCATCATTGCCGCCTTCGCCAGCATGACCGAGCAGGAAGCCGACAGCTTCAAGCCGAAGCTGGTGTACGTGGATGGCAACAACCAGATCTCCCACACCAACGACACGATCCCGACCCAGGCCGCATGACAACGAACAACGGATTCGACTCGCTGCATTCCCACGCCCAGCGCCTGAAGGGCGCAAGCATTCCCGGCCTGCTCGCCGCCGAACCCGGCCGTGTACAGGACCTGGCGCTGCGGGTCGGTCCGTTGTATGTCAACTTCGCCCGGCAGAAATACGATGCCGCAGCGTTGCAGGCGCTGTTGGCGCTGGCTGCCGAACGTGATGTCGGCGGCGCCATCACGCGCCTGTTCCGTGGCGAGCAGGTCAACCTGACCGAAGGCCGCGCTGCGCTGCATACCGCATTGCGCGGCGATGTAGTCGATGCACCGGTGGCGGCCGAGGCCTATGCCACCGCGCGCGGCATCCGCCAGCGCATGGGCGTGCTGGTGCGCGCGCTGGAAGACAGCGGCGTGACCGATGTGGTCAGCGTCGGCATTGGCGGTTCCGATCTCGGCCCACGACTGGTCGCCGATGCGCTGCGCCCGGTCACAGGCGCACGCCTGCGCGTGCATTTCGTGTCGAACGTGGACGGCGCCGCCATGCAGCGCACGCTGGCCACGCTGGATCCGGCGAAGACCGCCGGCATCCTGATCTCCAAGACCTTCGGTACCCAGGAAACCCTGCTCAACGGCCAGATCCTGCATGACTGGCTGGGCGGCAGCGACCGTCTGTACGCGGTCAGCGCCAATCCGGAACGCGCCGCCAAGGCCTTCGCCATCGCCGCCGAGCGCGTGCTGCCGATGTGGGACTGGGTGGGCGGCCGCTATTCGCTGTGGTCGGCCGTCGGTTTCCCGATCGCACTGGCCATCGGCTTCGAGCGCTTCGAGCAGCTGCTGGAAGGTGCCGCGCAGATGGATGCGCATGCACTGGACGCGCCGTTGGAGCGCAACCTGCCGGTGCTGCACGGCCTGACCGACATCTGGAACCGCAATCTGCTGGGCCACGCCACGCATGCGGTGATGACCTACGACCAGCGCCTGGCGCTGCTGCCGGCCTACCTGCAGCAGCTGGTGATGGAAAGCCTGGGCAAGCGCGTGCAGCGCGATGGCCAGCCGGTCACCACCGACACCGTGCCGGTGTGGTGGGGCGGTGCGGGCACCGATGTGCAGCACAGCTTCTTCCAGGCGCTGCACCAGGGCACCAGCATCATCCCGGCCGACTTCATCGGCTGCGTGCACAACGATGATCCGTATACGGTCAACCACCAGGCGCTGATGGCCAACCTGCTGGCGCAGACCGAAGCACTGGCCAACGGCCAGGGCAGCGACGATCCGCACCGCGATTACCCGGGCGGCCGCCCGAGCACGATGATCCTGCTCGACGCGCTTACCCCGCAGGCGCTGGGCGCGTTGATCGCGATGTACGAGCACGCGGTGTACGTGCAGTCGGTGATCTGGAACATCAACGCTTTCGACCAGTTCGGTGTCGAACTGGGCAAGCAGCTGGCCAGTGGCCTGCTGCCGGCCCTGCAGGGCGAGGATGTCCAGATCAATGATCCGCTGACCCGTGAGCTGCTGGCGCAGCTGAAGGGCTGAGCGCGGGCAGGGAATGCCGCCGGGCATGGCCCGGCGCTACCCTTCGTCATGCCGGTAGCGCCGGGCCATGCCCGGCGAATACGACGACGCTTCACCGGCTCGGATCGCGTTCCGGGCTCGGCCGCTTGGCCAGCTTGCGCTGCAGCGAACGCCGGTGCATGCCGAGCAGCCGCGCGGCCGCCGACACATTGCCGCCGGTTTCATGCATCGCCTGCTGGATGTGTTCCCACTGCAGGCGGCTGATCGGGGTCATCGCATCGGGCACTTCCATCTCGCCGTCATCGGCGGGGCCATCGTCTTCCTCGCCCAGCGCACGCAGGATCATCGGCACCGTCGATGGTTTCGGCAGGTAGTCGTCGGCGCCCAGCTTGATCGCCTCCACTGCGGTGGCGATGCTGGCATAGCCGGTCACCAGCAGGATCCGCATGTCCGCGCGCAGGGCGCGCAGCGGCTGGATCAGGGCCAGGCCGGAATCGCTGCCCAGCTTCAGGTCGATCAACGCGAACGCCGGCGGATGCTGGCGGGCCAGTGCCAGCGCGCTGGCCGCATCCTGTGCGGTCTGCGTCTCCAGCCCTTTGCGGGCCAGGCTGCGCTGCAGGGTGCGCAGGTAGAGTTCGTCGTCGTCGACCAGCAGGCCAAGGGTGGAAGCAGTCATGGTCATTCCTCGCGGGGGGCCAACGGCAGGCGGAAGCCGACGCGGCTACCGGCCCCTTGGGCCGGGCGCATCCACATCTCGCCGTCCAGGCGTTCGATGGTGGCATGGGACAGGGCAAGACCGACGCCCATGCCTTCACTCTTGCTGCTGCCGAACAGCTTGCCCGGCAGCACGGCGGCGCGGGCGTTGAAGCCATGGCCGTAGTCGCGCACTTCGCCGATCAGGTCGTCGCCTTCGATGCGCAGGCTGAGATCGACGCGTGGTCGGCCGGCCTGCTCGCCGGCATCGGCAGCATTGTTCAGCAGCACCATCAGCAGGTGGCCGACGCCCGGGTCCAGCGGCAGGCGCAGCGGTGCGTCGTCGTTGCGATGCAGGTCGATGGTCGGGCGCACCAGCCGCCATTGCTCCAGCACCTGCTGGGCCGTGGAGTGGGCGCGCCCGGGGCGGTCATTGGAGGCCGGGGCGGCCAGGGCCAGCACGCGCTCCCGGCACTGCACCAGCAGTTCGCGCAGGGTTTCCATGTCCTCGCGCACTTCCGGCTCTTCGCTGCGTTCGGCCACGTCGTCGGCGAGCAGGGTCATCGTCGCCAGCGGCGTGTTCAGTTCATGCGCCACCGAGGCTGCATGCGTGGCCAGGGCGACGATGCCCTCGTTGCGCGCGAAGCGTTCGCGCAGTGCCGACAGTTCCAGCTCGCGCTCGCGCAGCGCGATCGCCAGCCGGGTAGAGAAGATCAGTACGACCGCAGCGGACAGCAGGAAGGTGGCGATCACGCCCCAGCGATTGAGGTCCAGTGCGTTGAAATAGCCCGCCGGCAGCGGTTGCCCGAACAGTCCGCTGGCGGCGTAGCCCAGCAGGCAGGCGCTGGCCACGGCCAGGGCCCAGCGCAGGGGCAGGGCGAAGGCCGCCAGGGCGATCAGGATCAGGAACAGCGAGCCGAACGGATTGGCGATGCCGCCGCTCCAGCTGACCATCCAGGTGAGGATGATCACGTCCACCAGGATGTGGCCGAAGGCGGTCAGCGGCGCGGTATCGGCCGGCTCCGGGCGCAGCTGCGTATACAGGTTGAATACGGCGAGCACGGCCACGCCCGACCACAGCGGCAGTTGCGGCAAGGGAAGTCCCAGCACCCAGGTCGCAACCAGGATGGTGGCCGCCTGGCCAGCCACGGCCAACCAGCGCAGGCTGCACAGGGTTCGGAGAAACGGGGCGTCGGGACCGGTCATTCGCGCCCATCGTATGCGTTCGCGGGGGCGGCTGCCTGCGACAATCGGCCGCAGCCGGACTGTCGCCTGAATGCGACACACCCGGAAGGTCGGGGCGGGCGTTAGAATGCCCGCATGCATGACGCCGTCACCCGCCCTACAGCCCCCTCCGATGCCACTTCCTGGCCCCGTCGCCTGACCCAAGCGGTCCAGATCGGTGGAGTCACCGTGGGCGGTGGCAAGCCGGTCGTGGTGCAGTCGATGACCAATACCGACACGTCCGATGTGGCGTCCAGCGTCAAGCAGGTCGCTGAGCTCTGGCGTGCCGGCTCGGAAATGGTGCGCCTGACCGTCAACACGGTCGAAGCGGCCGCGGCGATCCCGCGCATCGTCGACAAGCTGGCGATGATGGGCATCGACGTGCCGCTGATCGGCGACTTCCACTACAACGGCCACCAGCTGCTGACGGCCGAGCCGGCCTGCGCCGAAGCGCTGGCCAAGTACCGCATCAACCCGGGCAACGTGGGCTTCGGCAAGAAGAAGGACCTGCAGTTCGCCCAGCTGATCGAGTTCGCCATCCGCTACAACAAGCCGGTGCGCATCGGCGCCAACTGGGGCTCGCTGGACCAGGCCCTGGCGGCCAAGCTGATGGACGAGAACAACCACCGCGAACAGCCCTGGGACGCCGGCCGCGTGCTGCGCGAGGCGCTGATCCGTTCGGCGCTGGATTCGGCTGAGCAGGCCGTGGACATCGGCCTGCCACGCGATCGCATCATCCTGTCGGCCAAGGTCAGCGGCGTGCAGGAGCTGATCGCGGTCTACCGCGACCTGGCCCAGCGTTCGGACTTCGCCCTGCATCTGGGCCTGACCGAAGCCGGTATCGGCAGCAAGGGCATCGTCGCCTCGGCGGCGGCACTGAGCGTGCTGCTGCAGGAAGGCATCGGCGACACCATCCGCATTTCGCTGACGCCCGAACCGGGCCAGTCGCGCACGCAGGAAGTGATCGTCGCCCAGGAACTGCTGCAGACCACCGGCCAGCGCGCCTTCACTCCGCTGGTCACGGCGTGCCCGGGCTGCGGCCGCACCACCTCGGAATTCTTCCAGGAGCTGGCCAAGGTGGTGCAGAACCACGTGCGCGAAAAGATGCCGCTGTGGAAGATCCAGCACCCGGGTGCGGAGAACATGACCCTGGCGGTGATGGGTTGCGTGGTCAACGGGCCGGGTGAGTCGCGGCATGCCAACATCGGCATCTCGCTGCCGGGCACCGGTGAAGCACCGTCGGCACCGGTGTTCGTCGATGGCGAGAAGAAGGTGACCCTGCGTGGCGAGAACATCGCCCAGGAATTCGTCGCCCTGATCGATGATTACGTTGAACGCACCTATGTCCGAAGCGCCGGGTAAGCCGACGATCCTCGCTGCACCGGAGCCCGCCTCCGGCTTCCGCCACTGGATGGCGCGCAATGCCTGGCGGCTGCTGCTGCTGTTTGCCGGCGTGCTGCTGCCGCTGGCCGGATTCGTCGCCCTGGCCGACGAGGTGCACGAGTTCGAATCCTTCCATTTCGATGCGCCGCTGCTGTGGCAGATGCACGGCCTGCATTCGCCGTGGCTGGACCACGTGTTCGTGCTGTTGTCGAAACTGGGCTACGAGTGGTTCCTGATCCCGGCCGATGTGCTGATTGTCGGTGCACTGGCCTGGCACCGGCGTTGGCGTGAAGCGACCTTCGTGGCCGTGAGCTTCGTAGGGTCGGCGCTGCTCAACATGGGCAGCAAGCACTTCTTCCAGCGTGACCGGCCCAGCCTGTGGGAATCGATCGCGCCGGAATCCACGTTCAGTTTCCCCAGTGGCCACGCGATGGGCTCGATGACCCTGGCGGTCACCCTGGTGCTGCTGGCCTGGAATACCCGCTGGCGCTGGCCGGTGCTGCTGCTGGCGCCGTCGTTCAGCCTGCTGGTAAGCGTTTCCCGGGTCTATCTGGGGGTGCATTACCCCTCCGACATCCTCGCCGGGTGGTGTGCCGCGCTGGTTTGGGTGGTAGGGTGCTATCTGGTCATGTTCAGCCGCCGCCATCCATGGCGACGGCACGGTTCGCCGCCAGCGACGGCCAGCGAAGCGATCACGCAAGGGGAGTGACGTGGATGCCCTCCCAAGGGCGTCTACCTGAGGGACGGGTTGTTTCGTTGTAACGGGTTCTGCAGGGCAAGGGGCACGATCAGTGCGTGAAGAATGTGATGCGCAAGGCAGAACGCCGGAATTGCGCAACATCCGCGCTTGCAGTGGTCAGGTGCTCCTGCCTAGGTTGACCCGTATTGGCCGCATTCGAAGAGGTACGTGAATGACGATTCGAGTCTACCTAGTGGATGACCATGCGTTGGTCCGCACCGGGATGAAAATGATACTGTCGAGTGAAACCGACATTGAAGTGGTGGGCGAGGCCGAAACGGGCGAAGACGCGCTGCCCGCGATCCGCCAGCTGCAACCGGACGTGGTGCTGTGTGATCTGCACCTGCCCGGCGTGAGCGGGATGGAAGTGACCGAGCGCATCGTCCGTGGCCACCGCAGCACGCGGGTGGTGATCGTGTCGGTGCTGGAAGACGGTCCGCTGCCCAAGCGCCTGCTCGAAGCCGGGGCTGCCGGTTACATCGGCAAGGGCTGTGATGCGCAGGAACTGCTGCGAGCGGTGCGCGACGTAGCCGCCGGACGGCGCTACCTGGGCACGAGCATCGCGCAGAACCTGGCGTTGTCCACCGTGGAAGGCAACGGCTCGCCGTTCGACAACCTGTCGCCGCGTGAGCTGGAAGTGGCGTTGCTGCTGACCCAGGGCCTGCGCCAGGAAGACATCGCCCGTCGTCTGAGCCTGAGCGCGAAGACGGTCAACACGCACAAGGCACGGTTGTTCGAGAAGATGGGAATCCACGACAACATCGCGTTGGCGCGGATGGCCAGCCAGTACGGGCTGGTGGATCCGGCACGGCCGCTGTAAGGGTGTCGGCCAACGGCTGAGCCCCTCGCGGTGGTGCGACGGAGTTCGTGGGGTTGGCCGGACGGATGGGCTGCGCAGGGGACGCTGCAAGTACGTCCATGTAAGCTCGGTCGCCGCATCCATGCGGCTCACGCCCCTGCGCAACCCATCCGCCCGGCCACGGACAGGTTCCGTGCGCTGCCACCGCGGAATGAAGAAGGAACGGCAGGAGCGGGTCGCGCGCTTTGCGCGCTTGGGGTCGGATCCCTTTCCCGGCGGGAAAGGGCTCTGACTCCGTACTGCGTCAGTGACCGCGTACGCGCTTGACGATCTTCGCGGCCTGCGCCGCGCTTTCGCGCACCTTGTCCCACTGGCCGGCGTCGATCCAGTTGCCCGGCACCATCCACGAGCCACCGATGCAGACCACGTTCTTCTGCTCCAAGTACTCGGCGGCGGTGTTCTCGGTGATGCCACCGGTCGGGCACAGCTTGAGGTCGGCGATCGGGCCGGCTACGCCCTTGATCATCGCCAGGCCACCCACGGCCGTGGCCGGGAACAGCTTGCACACGCGGAAACCGCGCGCGTAGAGCGCCAGCAGTTCGGTCGGCGTCGCCGCACCCGGTACCACCGGCAGCGGTGCCGCAGCCAACGCATCGGCCAGCACCGGCGGCGTGCCCGGGGTCACCAGGAAATCGGCGCCCGCATCGATCGACTGTTGCATCTGCTCCACCGTCAGCACCGTACCGGCGCCGACCACCACATCCGGCAGCTCACGCTTGAGCATCGCCAGCGCTTCCATCGCCACCGGCGTACGCAGCGTCAGCTCGATCGCCGGCAATCCGCCTTCCAGCAGCGCCGCGCTGACCGCACGTGCCTGGTCCAGCGTATGAATCGTCACCACCGGCAGGATGCCGGCCGCATGCAACAACTCCGCCGCCCGCACCTGATGTTGTTCGATACCCATAGCTCTGCTTCTGCCTTTGCTTTCGCTCTAGTTGTGCTTTCAATGATCACTTCGCGGCGTTGACGCGCCGGGGGGAGTGTCAGGAGGGCGCGGTCAGCCCCAGACGGGACCGTGAGCGGCATGGATGCCGCGACCGAGCCCCCATCATGGATGGGTTTACGGCGTGTCCCGGCTGGGGCTGACCGCGCCCTCAGCCAGGAAATTTACCGCTGCGACAAACCCGCAACGCGCTTCAATCCCTCAGGCGTCCTTCGCCTCATGCGGCGCCGCCGCCGCCGCCGCATCGTGCCCCAGCTCATACTCCGCGTCGTAGTCCCACGGCACACCGTCAGCCGCCGCCGGACCGCACGAAATAGAGATCGCGCCCTGATCGGCCGGACCCACCACGCGCCGGTTGATCGCAAACAGGTTGCGGCCCAGGTCATTGGCCGTCGGCGACGTATTCGGCGCATGTGTACGCGCTGCCCATTCGCCTGCGTCCACCAGCACCTCAAGGGTGCCGGCCTCACCATCCAGGCGGATGATGTCGCCCTCGCGCACCTTGCCCAGCGGACCACCGCGCGCAGCTTCCGGCGTCACGTGGATGGCGGCGGGAATCTTGCCCGAGGCGCCGGACAGGCGACCATCGGTGACCAGCGCCACGCGCCTTCCCTGGTTCTGCAGCAGGCCCAGCAGCGGCGCCAGCGAATGCAGTTCCGGCATGCCATTCGCGCGCGGCCCCTGGTAACGCACCACCGCCACGAAATGCTCGGGCAGCAGGCCGCCGGCATGCAGCTTGTTCAGCACCTGCGGCGCATCAACCACCACGGCCGGCGCTTCGAT
Source organism: Stenotrophomonas sp. DR822 (assembly GCF_019793815.1). NCBI lineage: Bacteria > Pseudomonadati > Pseudomonadota > Gammaproteobacteria > Lysobacterales > Lysobacteraceae > Stenotrophomonas > Stenotrophomonas sp. DR822. Next base: position 1,005,215 of record NZ_CP081826.1, on the reverse strand, counting down.
GGTGCGGTACTGCGGCTTCACCGCCGACAGCTTGATCAGCGACTTGCCGAGGTTGCCGCGCAACAGGCGCAGGCCACCCTGGCTCTCGAACGGGTTGTCGACGCTGCGCACCACTTCTTCATCGGCGCTGCGCTCCAGGCCCGGCAGGTACACCAGCTTGCCATCGCGCAGCTGCGGCTCGCGGGCGTAGTCGGCCATGCCGCCACGGGCGACGCTGACCAGGTCGCCATGCATCAGGCCAGCCTTGATCAGCTCACCGAACACGAACGCCGGGCCACCCGCTGCAGCGAAGCGGTTCACGTCGGCCTCGCCATTCGGATAGACACGTGCCAGCAGCGGGATCAGCTGCGACAGCTCGTCGAAGTCGTCCCAGGTCAGCACGATGCCGGCCGCACGTGCCACCGCGATCCAGTGGATGGTGTGGTTGGTCGAGCCGCCGGTGGCCATCAGCGCGATGACCGCGTTGATGATCGCGCGCTCGTCGATGATCCGGCCCAGCGGACGGAAGTCGTCGCCCAGCGCAGTGATGTCCAGTGCGCGCTCGGTGGCTTCGCGGGTCAGTGCATCGCGCAGCGGCGTGTCCGGATTGACGAACGATGCGCCCGGCAGCTGCACGCCCATCGCTTCCAGCAGCACCTGGTTGGAATTGGCGGTGCCGTAGAAGGTGCAGGTGCCTGCGCCGTGGTAGGACGCCGATTCGGCTTCCAGCAGTTCTTCGCGGGTCGCTTCACCGGCGGCGTAGCGCTCGCGCACTTCGGCCTTCTGCTTGTTGGGAATGCCCGGCGTCATCGGGCCAGCCGGCACGAACACCGCCGGAAGGTGGCCGAAGGCGAGGGCGCCGATCAGCAGGCCCGGCACGATCTTGTCGCACACACCGAGGTACACGGTGGTATCGAACATGTCGTGGCTGAGCCCGATCGCGGTGGCCTGGGCAATGACATCACGCGAGAACAGCGACAGCTCCATGCCGCCACGGCCCTGGGTGACGCCGTCGCACATCGCCGGCACAGCGCCGGCAACCTGTGCCGTCGCGCCCAGCTCGCGGGCCACCGCACGGATCTGTTCGGGATAGGTTTCGAACGGCTGGTGCGCCGACAGCATGTCGTTGTAGGCGGTGATGATGCCCAGGTTGGCCGTCACGCCGCCACGCAGGCGGCTCTTGTCGGTGCCGCCACAGGCGGCGAAACCGTGGGCGAGGTTGCCGCAGCTGAGGCGGCTGCGGAACGGGCCATCGCGCAGGGAGGCGTCGATCGCTGCCAGATAGGCGGCGCGCGAGGCGGCGCTGCGGCGGATGACGCGCTCAGTGATGGCTTGCAGTTGCGGATGGAGGCTCATGGGCTACCGGCGTTCGAGGTGGCGAGAGGCAAACGGCAGCAAGGCGCCGCCGCCGACATCAATCAGCCCAGTGGACGCGCAGGCGCGCGCCTTCCAGGTTGATCGCGTTGAGGATCGGATACTGCTGCGGGTCGTTGCTGTCCAATGCCTGGCGCAGCACCTGCAGCTTCTGCTTGCCGCGCAGCAGCAGCAGGCGCTGGCGGCACTGGGCCAGGCCGCGCGGGGTCAGGGTGATGCGCAGCGGCCACTGGTTGGCACCGGGACAGCCGGTGGCATCCAGTGCGGCATACGGCAGGGTGCTTTCCAGCGCGCGGGTCAGGTCCTTCGAGCACGGGAACAGCGAGGCGGTATGGCCGTCGTTGCCCATGCCCAGTGCGACCAGGCTTGGCGCCTGGCTGTACTGGGCCTGCAGGTTGGCGGTGTACACGCACTCGGGCAGCGGCTTGCCGATCCGCACCAGCGGATCGAAGTGCGCACCTTCGGCACGTGTGAGCAGGTTCTCGCGCACCAGCCACGCATTGCTGTCGCGATCCTGCGGCGACAACCAGCGTTCGTCGGCCAGGCTCACTTCAACGCGGTCCCAATGCACGTCCAGCTCGGCCAGCGCCTGGTACACCGGTGCCGGCGTGGTGCCGCCGGACAACAGGATGCGTGCGCGGCCCAGTTCGGTGATGTCGTGGTTGATCGCCTGGGCCATTTCGGCTGCAACCGCTTCGATCCAGCCATCGGCATCGCCGTGGTTGATGAAGTCGATACGGTCGTCCTGGAAGATTGGGCTCATGCGGCAACTCCTGGTGCGTCACGTTCGGCGTCGGCAGCATAGGCAGCGGCGCCCAGCAGTCCGGCGTGGGGATGCATCACGGCCAGCGACGGCACCCGCGCCATGATCGAAGAGAACCGGCCCTTGTGTTCGAAGCGCTGGCGGAAACCGGAGTGCTGCAATGAATCGAGCATCTTCGCAGTCAGCCCACCGGTCAGGAACACGCCATCCCAGGCGCCCTGGGTCAGCACCAGATCACCGGCAATGGCGCCGAACACCGCGCAGAACACATCCACGGTACGCATCGCCTGTGGATCGCCGTGCAGGGCGCGGGCGGTCACGTCCACCGGTTGCAGTTGGCCCGGGTCGATACCCGCCATCTCGCAGATTGCGCGATGGATGTTGACCAGGCCGGGGCCGCAGATCAGCCGCTCGTTGGAGACGCGCCCGAACTGCTCGGACAGGATCTCCAGGATGCGGATCTCTTCCGGCGTTCCCGGCGGGAAGCTGACATGACCACCCTCGGTTTCCAGCGGGTAACAGCGGCCGTGGCGAAGGATCAGGCCGCCGACGCCGAGGCCGGTACCTGGGCCGATCACTGCGTAGTTGCGCGGCTGACCCGGCTTGCCCGGAACCCAGGCGGCACCGCCGACCTGGACCACGTCATCGGGCTGCAGCAGCGAAATCGCCATCGCCTGCGCGGCGAAGTCGTTGATCAGGTGCAGTTCGTTGAAACCAAGCATCGCGGCCGTGCGGCTGCGCGAGATCACCCACGGATGGTTGGTGATGCGGGCTTCGTCACCATCGACACGACCGGCGACTGCGAACACGCCACGGCTTGCGGTGGCGCCGATCTGCTCCAGATGGTGGCGCGCGGCATCACCCAGCGACGGGAACTCCGCCACGGCGTACTCGCGGATGCTCTCTTTCAGCAGCGGGGCGTCCTGCGAGGTGTCGGCCAGGGCGAAGCGGGCGTTGGTGCCGCCGATGTCGGCCACAAGCACGGGCTGCGAGCTGGCACTCATTCCGACGCTCCGCTGTCGGGCGCATCCACGCCCTGCGGCAGGAAGTCGACCGCGTTGGCCGGGCCCCACTGGCCGGCAGGGTAGGGTTCCAGCGGCAGGTTGGCCGCCTTCCAGGCATCGGCAACGCTGTCGATCCAGGCCCAAGCGGCACGCACCTCGTCATCGCGCACGAACAGGGTGTGGTTGCCGTTGAAGGCGTCCAGGAACAGGCGCTCGTAGGCAATGCGGCGATGCAGGCCGGTCGGCACCGACAGCTCCAGCTCCAGCGGCTGCAGTTCCAGCGCGCCCCATTCCGGCCCGGCCAGGCTGCTCATCAGGCCCAGTTCGATGTTCTCCTGCGGCTGCAGCTGGAACACCAGGCGGTTCGGTGCGGCCTGCGCACGCTGCGGACGCTCGAACAACCAATGCGTGACCGGCTTGAGGGTCACCACCACGCGGGTGGTGCGCTCGGGCAGGCGCTTGCCGGTGACCAGGTGGAACGGCACGCCGCTCCAGCGCCAGTTGTCGATGTGCGCGGTGACACCGGCGAAGGTCTCCACGTCGCTGCCTTCCGGCGGCTGGTAGGCCTGTGCGGGCTGGCCGTTGATGCTGCCGGCGGTGTAGCGGCCGCGCACGCTGTCACGCGCGGCGTGCTTGGCATCCAGCGGGCGCAGTGCGCGCAGCACCTTGACCTTCTCATCGCGGATGCGGTCGGCTTCCAGCGACGCCGGCGGCTCCATCGCCACCATGCACAGCAGCTGCAGGATGTGGCTCTGCACCATGTCGCGCAGGGCGCCGGAGCGTGCGTAGTAGGCATCGCGGCCATCCACGCCTTCGCTCTCGGCGACCAGGATGTGCACCGATTCGATGTAATTGCGGTTCCACACCGCTTCCAGCAGCGTGTTGCCGAAGCGCAGCGCGATCAGGTTCTGTACCGCCGCCTTGCCCAGGTAGTGATCCAGGCGGAACACGCGGTCTTCGTCGATCCACTGGCCGATGGTGGTGATGATCTCCTCGGCGCTTTCGCTGTCGCTGCCGATCGGCTTCTCCAGCATCAGCCGCGCGGGTGCGGCCAGCGCGCCGCCCTTGGCCAGGCCCTCGCAGGTGGAGATGTACAGGCCCGGCGGGATCGCCAGGTAGCTCACGCAGCGGCGGTCGACCAGGTCTGACACGGCAGCGGCGACCGAGTCGACGTCGCGCAGGTCCACCGAGCGGTAGTCGATGCGGCGCAGCAGGGAGGCGATGTCCTCCTGGCTGGCCATCGGCATCGCCTGCTGCAGGCGTGGGCGCAGGATGTCATGGAAGGCTGCGGTGTCGTGGCCCGACAGGGCCAGCGCACGGATGCGGAAATCCTCCGGCAGCAGGCCGTCGCCGAGCAGGCGCAGCAGCGAAGGGAACAGGTAGCGCTGGGCCAGATCACCTGTGGCACCAAACAGGAAGAGTGTGTCGTGCATCGCTCGAGTTTCAGATCCGGGTGACATCGTTGTCAATCGCTTCATGGCTGGGTTCGGGGGACATCCGCGCAACTGCCTGTCCGAGGCTCATCTGGATCGGTTTTCCGGGTTGGCGGAGCACCGTTCCAATCGAAACCACTACAGCGGCAACCCTTCGTTCGGTCGACGATGCAGGTCGGTGCGCACCGACAGTCGGATAGTGCCACGTGAAAACGTTTACATGGCAGAATGGGCAACTGTATTCGATTGCAGTGGTCGCCGTCATGCGGCGACCGCGCAATCATCACTGCCATCGGGAGGGCCGAGGCAGTCCCAAAAGACAGCCCGGCGTCGGGCGCACTGGATGAGTGAAATGGCAAAAGTGCAGTTGCAGGGTGTGCGCAAGGTCTACGACAACGGCCAGGTTGCGGTGAAGGACGCCACCTTCGAGGTCGCCGATGGCGAGCTGATGGTGCTGGTCGGTCCGTCGGGGTGTGGCAAGTCGACCCTGTTGCGGATGGTGGCCGGGCTGGAAGAGATCAGCGGCGGCACGTTGACCATCGGCGATCGCGTGGTCAACGACGTGGCGCCGAAGGATCGCGACATCGCGATGGTGTTCCAGAGTTACGCGCTGTATCCGCACATGACCGTGGCCGAGAACCTGGCCTTTGGCCTGAAGCTGCGCGGGCACGACAAGGCGACCATCGACAAGCGCATCAGCGAAGCCGCGCAGACGCTGGGGCTGACCGACATGATGGACAAGCTGCCCAAGGCGATGTCCGGTGGCCAGCGCCAGCGCGTTGCATTGGGCCGTGCGCTGGTGCGCGAGCCGGCGGTGTTCCTGCTCGACGAGCCGCTGTCGAACCTGGATGCCAAGCTGCGCCACAGTGTGCGCACCGAGATCGCGCAGCTGCACCGCAAGCTGGGCACCACCATGATCTACGTGACCCACGATCAGGTCGAGGCGATGACCCTTGGCCAGCGCATCGTGGTGCTGAAGGACGGCATCATCCAGCAGATCGATACGCCGATGGCGCTGTACGACCGCCCGGCCAACCTGTTCGTGGCCGGCTTCCTCGGCAGCCCGGCGATGAACGTGCTGCGCGGCACGCTGCAGGGCGACGCCGGTGGCGTGACCGTGGTCGATGGCCAGTGGCGTGCTCCGCTGGGGCAGGCGACGATCGATCCGGCGTGGCTGCAGAAGCCGATCGCCGTGGGCGTGCGCCCCGAGCACCTGCAGCCGGCAGGCAGCGAAGACACCCATGCGTTCACCGCACGCATCGAGGGCATCGAGCCGGTCGGCAACGAGATCTTCGTCAACATGAGCAGCGGCCAGCACGCGCTGACCATGCGCGTGGCGCCGCAGTCGCTGCCGGGCGTGGGCGAGGACATCCGAGTGGCGATCCACCCGCAGGGCCTGCATTTCTTCAACCCGGAAACCGGCGAGCGCCTGTAACCGGTAGTGCCGGCCAGCGGCCTGCACTACCCATCCGGTGCGGACCAACGTTCCGCACCCACAAGGCCAGTGGTAGCGCCGGACCATGTCCGGCGGGCGCCTCAGCGCGCCAGGCCGTCCAGCAGCGGCATCCGCTGCGCGACCGCGTTGCCCACCTGCAGTTCGCTGTCGCCGGTCTCCAGCGGCAGCACGGCCAGTGCCAGATCGCCGGCCACGCTGGCCAGGGTGCCGAGCGCGACCCCGTCCTGCTGCACGCCATCGCCTGCCTGCGCAGGTGCAGCGGTATGCAGCAGCTGCACCGCGCGCTTGGCCTTGCCGAGGAAATGGGTGCGCGCGACGATTTCCTGGCCGGGGTAGCAGCCCTTCTTCACGCTGTAGCCGTTGAGGCGGTCCAGGCCCAGCTGTTGCGGGGTCCACACCTCGCGCTGGCTCTCTGCCAAGCGTGGCAGGCCAAAGCGCAGGTCGGTCTGGCGCCAGGCCAGGGCGAAGGCGGCATCTTCGGCTTCGTCGCTGGCCGGGAAGGCCTCGACCGGGCCGATGCGCAGCGTACGGGGAAGTGCGTCGTTGCCCAGATCCAGCTCCCAACCCTGGCTGCCGACCAGCGCGATGGCGGCGCCAGCGGCGGCTTCCGGCGCAGTAAAGGCACCGGCAACGGCCAGGTCCGCATGCACCTGCAGTTTCACTTTGCGGCGGAACACGAAGCGTTGCAGTTGCGACGCAATCGCATCGGCATCGCCGTCGGCGAGCACCAGCAGCACATGGTCATCGGCCAGGCGCAGCAGCTGGAACACCGCCAGGGTGCGGCCCTTGGCGCTCAGCCACGCGCTCCACTGCCAATGCAGCAGGGGCAGGGCGGTCACGTCGCTGCTGAACTGGGCATGGGCAAAAGCCACTGCATCCACGCCCTGCAGGCTCAGCAATTGATGGCCGGGCAGGCGCGGATATGCGACGAAAGCAGGGGGAAGGTTGTCAGGCACGTGAACGAGGTCTAAAATTTGTGCGTTGCGAGACCCATCATGATAGGCCAAACAACCCCCACTCCCGACGCCGAAGCTGAAGCCCCGCTGGTTCCCCCGGTCCCTGTGCCCGTGGAACAACCAGAGGTGGAAGAAGAATTCGGTGGCCGTGGCGGACTTGATCCGGTGCGGTATGGCGATTGGGAAAAAAACGGACGCTGCATCGATTTTTGATCAGCATTGAGCCAACGCGGCCTTATGCCGCCCAGCCGAGACAACGAGCCCAGCGAATGGCGACCAGACAACGTCCCCTTTCTCCGCACCTTCAGGTGTATCGCTGGCAGATTCAGATGGCCACCTCGATCCTGCATCGAGCCACTGGCGTCTTTCTGTCTGTTGGTGCCCTCATCATCGCCGGAGGCCTGTTGGCTCTGATGATGGGGCCCGAATCCTGGAACTGCTTCACCGGCCATGCCGGGGCCTGGTATGGCCGCGTGTTCCTGTTCGCGTGGACATGGTCGTTCGCCTATCACCTGTGCAATGGCATCCGCCATATCGTGCAGGACTTCGCGATCGGATTCCGCATTGCCACCTTCATCCGCAGCAGCTGGATGTCGGTGATCGGCAGCCTGCTGATCACCCTGGCGGTGTGGGCCTATGTGCTGTTCGGAGGTGGCGCATGAGCAAGTTCCGTACCCCGTTGAAGGGCGTGCGCGGTCTCGGTTCGGCCAAGACCGGCACCGAGCACTTCGTGCATCAGCGCCTGACCGCCGCCGCGCTGGTGGTGCTGGGCATCTGGTTCCTGGTGTTCGTGCTGGGCCTGTTGGGCTCGGATTACGTGACCGCCACCGCCGCGATCGCCAAGCCGTGGAACGCCGTTCCGCTGATCGGCCTGCTGATCGCCATGTTCTGGCATGCCCAGCTCGGCCTGCAGGTCGTGCTGGAGGACTACATCCACGAATCGCTGCTGGCCCTGGTGCTGCAGACCGCGGTGAAGTTCGTTGCCGTGCTCGGCATGATCGTCAGTGTGTTTGCGGTGGGCCGCATCGCCCTCGGCGTTGCCTGAGCCCAGGCGCCAAGACAGGAATCCAGACTAGATGTCCGCTTACAAGATTACCGAACACAAGTACGACATGGTCGTGGTGGGCGCCGGCGGCGCCGGCCTGCGTGCCACGTTCGGCCTGGCCGCCAAGGGCCTGCAGACCGTGTGCCTGACCAAGGTCTTCCCGACCCGTTCGCACACGGTTGCTGCGCAGGGGGGTATCTCCGCCGCGCTCGGCAACATGGGCGAGGACGACTGGCGTTACCACTTCTTCGACACCATCAAGGGTTCGGACTGGCTGGGCGACCAGGACGCCATCGAGTACATGTGCCGTGAAGCGATTCCGGCGATCATCGAACTCGAGCACTACGGCGTGCCGTTCAGCCGCACCGCCGAAGGCAAGATCTACCAGCGTCCGTTCGGTGGCATGACCACCAAGTACGGCGAAGGCCCGGCGGCGCAGCGTACCTGCGCGGCGGCCGACCGTACCGGCCACGCGATGCTGCACACGCTGTACCAGCAGTCGCTGAAGCACGACGCACGCTTCATGATCGAGTACTTCGCGCTCGACCTGATCTTCGACGACGAAGGTGCCTGCCGTGGTGTGCTGGCGTTGGACATGTCCGACGGCACACTGCACCTGTTCCGCGCCCAGGGCGTGGTGCTGGCCACCGGCGGCTACGGCCGCGCTTACTTCAGCGCCACCTCGGCGCATACCTGCACCGGCGACGGTGGCGGCCTGGCCATGCGCGCCGGCATTGCCATGCAGGACATGGAGTTCGTGCAGTTCCATCCGACCGGCATCTACGGCGCCGGCTGCCTGATCACCGAGGGTGTCCGCGGTGAAGGCGGCATCCTGCGCAACAGCAGCGGCGAGCGCTTCATGGAGCGTTACGCACCGCACTACAAGGACCTGGCTTCGCGCGACGTGGTCAGCCGTTCGATGACCATCGAGATCCGCGAAGGCCGTGGCGTGGGCGAGCACAAGGACCACATCCTGCTCGACCTGACCCACCTTGGCCCGGGCGTGATCGACGACAAGCTGCCGGGCATCGCCGAAAGCGCGCGCATCTTCGCCGGCGTCGACGTGCACAAGCAGCCGATCCCGGTGATTCCGACCGTGCACTACAACATGGGCGGCATCCCGACCAACTACCACGGTGAAGTGGTGCGCAAGGACGGCGAGAACCCCGATGCGGTCGTGCCGGGCCTGTACGCCATCGGCGAAGCGGCCTGCGTTTCGGTGCACGGTGCCAACCGCCTGGGTTCGAATTCGCTGCTGGACCTGGTGGTGTTCGGGCGTGCGGTGGCCAACCGTTGCGCGGCGACGATCACCCCGGGTGCGGCGCACAAGACCCTGCCGGCCGACGCCTGCGACAAGGCGCTGGGCCTGCTGGACAAGCTGCGCCACGCCAACGGCGATACTCCGACTTCGGTCATCCGCGATCGCATGCAGCGCACCATGCAGGCCGACGCGGCGGTCTTCCGTACCAGCCAGACGCTGAAGGAAGGCTGCGAGAAGATGGACAAGATCTTCGATTCGTTCCAGGACGTGAAGGTCTCCGACCGTTCCCTGGTCTGGAACTCGGACCTGATCGAGACCTACGAGCTGAACAACCTGCTGCTGAATGCAGTGGCGACGATCAACTCGGCCGAGCAGCGCAAGGAAAGCCGCGGCGCACACGCGCACGAGGACTTCCCGGACCGCGACGACGTCAATTGGCAGAAGCACACCCTGGTCAGCGTGGACGAGAAGGGCAAGTGCAGCTTCGACTACCGTCCGGTGCACATGTACACGTTGACTGATGACGTGTCCGTGGTGCCGCCGAAGCCGCGCGTGTACTGATCCGACCCCGCCTAACATGCAATCCGCGCCCTCGGGCGCGGGCCGCCTGAGCCAACGAGAGCAGCCATGGCCGAGTTTTCACTCCCCAAGAATTCCAAGATCACGAAGGGCAAGCACTTCCCCGCCAAGACCGGCGGCAAGAACGTGCGCACCTTCAAGATCTATCGCTGGAGTCCGGACGACGACAGCAATCCGCGCACCGACACCTATGATGTCGATCTGGACGCCTGCGGCCCGATGGTCCTGGACGCGCTGATCAAGATCAAGAACGAGATCGACCCGACCCTGACCTTCCGCCGCTCGTGCCGCGAAGGTATCTGTGGTTCGTGCGCGATGAACATCGACGGCACCAACACCCTGGCCTGCACCCGGGCCATCTCGGACTGCGGCAAGAAGGAAGTGCCGATCTATCCGCTGCCGCACATGAACGTGGTCAAGGATCTGGTTCCGGACCTGACCCACTTCTACGCGCAGTACGCCTCGATCAAGCCGTGGATCCGCACCCAGACCCCGGCACCGCCGGACCGTGAGCGCCTGCAGTCGCCGGAAGACCGCAAGAAGCTCGATGGCCTGTACGAGTGCATCCTGTGCGCGTGCTGCTCGACCAGCTGCCCGAGCTACTGGTGGAACGGCGAGCGTTACCTGGGCCCGGCGATCCTGCTGCAGGCCTACCGCTGGATCATCGATTCGCGCGACGAGGACACCGGTGCGCGCCTGGACGATCTGGAAGATCCGTTCAAGCTGTACCGCTGCCACACCATCATGAACTGCGCCCGGACCTGCCCGAAGGGACTGAACCCGGCGCTGGCGATCGCCGAGATCAAGAAGCTGATGATGGAACGCCGCGCCTGATACGGTGCCGGGTGGTTGCATGACCCCAGCAGAGCCACGCCATGCGTGGCTTTGCTGTATCTGGAGAAACACAATGGATGAAGAAGTCCTGCTGAAGAAGCTGCGCTGGCGCTGCCGTCGCGGCATGCGTGAACTGGATCAGTTGTTCGGTCGCTACCTGGACCGCGAATGGAGCAGTGCGCCGACCGAAGACCGCGAGGTTTTCCTGTTCCTGCTCGATTGCGAGGACGATAAGTTGTGGCGCTGGTTCATGGGCTACGAGGCCTGCCCGCATGCACACGCCGTCCCCCTCATGCACAGGATCCTCGCCCTCAAGCCTTGAGTGGCGCCCGTCGCGGCTGCAGGCCGGCGCCCAGCTGGCGGTACTGCTGGCCGCGCCGTGGCTGCTGCATGCTTCGGATCTGCCGTCCGCGCACCTGCTTCCGGCGTTGATCGGGGTCTGGGCGCTTGGCCTGGCTGAGCTGGGCTGGCGCCTGCGGCGGCCCCCTGTCGTGCTGCAGCTGCCGCCCCTGCCAGCGCTGCTGCGGCTGGACGGCGGCGATATTGCCGAGCCCCGGCTGGTGGTGCGCGGGCCCTGGCTGCTGCTGCACTGGCGCGAGGGCTGGCGTCGCAGGCGCCTGTTGTTCTGGCCGGACGTGCTTGATCGCGCACAACGACGTGAACTGCGACTGGCCGTGGCCGCACGAAGCGTTTCCCGTCGGCCCCGGTCGGTGGCACCATAGGCTGAATCGACCGGCGTGCCTGCATGTTCAAACCCATTCCCGTGGCCATTGGCCTGCGCTACCTGCGCGCCAAGCGCCGCAACGGCTTCATCTCCTTCATTTCGATGGCATCGATCCTGGGCATCGCGCTCGGGGTGACGGTGCTGATCACCACATTGGCGGTCATGAGCGGTTTCCAGAAGGAAATCCGCAGCCGCCTGCTGCAGATGACCGCGCACACCACCATCAGCCGCGACGGCGAACCGATGCCGGACTGGATGCGCGTGGTCGATGTGGCCAGCAAGGATCCGCGCGTGGCCGGTGCTGCGCCGTATATCGAGATCCAGTCGATGATCAGCGGCCCGCGCGTGCAGGGTGCGATCATCCAGGGCATCGACCCGGCACTGGAACCGAAGGTGTCGGTGATCGACAAGAAGGTCACCAAGGGCAGCTACGGCAGCCTGACCCCGGGCAGCTTCAACCTGTTGCTGGGCAAGGAACTGGCCGTCTGGCTGGGCGTGGACGTCGGTGACCAGGTGCTGGTGACCTTCGCCGAAGTGCAGGGCACGCCAGCCGGTGCGGTGCCGCGGATGAAGCGCTTCACCGTCAGCGGCATCTTCGAGGCCGGTTACAACGAGGTCGATCGCGGTGTGGGTTTTGCCAACATGAAAGATCTGGAGCGCGTGCTGCGTTCGGATGGCGCCACCGGCGTGCGCCTGAAACTGCATGACATGGACCGCTCGCTGGAGGTGGGCGTGGACCTGGCGCAGAACCTCGGCGGTGCCTATCGGGTCAGCGACTGGACCCAGCAGAACGCCAACCTGTACCACTCGCTGCGCATGGAAAAAGTGGTGATGGGCATCCTGCTCTCGCTGATCATCGCCATGGGCGCGTTCAACCTGGTGTCCTCGCAGGTGATGCTGGTGACCGACAAGCAGGCCGATATCGCGATCCTGCGCACCCTCGGCCTGACCCCGGGCGGAGTGATGCAGGTGTTCATGGTGCAGGGCTCGCTGATCGGCATCTTCGGCACCCTTGCCGGCCTGATCGGCGGCATCACCCTGACCTTGAACCTGGAACGCATCCTCGGCGCCATCGAGTCGGTGTTCAACGTCAAGCTGCTGCCGGAGGATGTGTACTACATCACCGGCCTGCCGACCGACATGCAGACCAGCGACATCGTGGTGATCACCCTGGTCGCGCTGCTGATGAGCTTCCTGGCCACTCTGTATCCCGCCTGGCGGGCAGCACGCACCCAGCCGGCGGAGGCCCTGCGCTATGAATAAGGTCTTCAACCGCGGCGATGAAGTGATCCGTGCCGAAGGGCTGGGCAAGACCTACGCCGAAGGGCGCATGCAGACCCCGGTGTTCGACGGGCTGGACCTGACGGTGACGGCAGGTGAGACGGTTGCGATCATCGGTGCCTCCGGTGCCGGCAAGAGCACACTGCTGCACCTGCTGGGCGGGTTGGATACGCCCACCGCGGGCGAGGTGTATGTCACCGGCCAGCGCATGTCGGCGCTGTCGGACACCTCGCGCGGCCTGCTGCGCAACCAGGCGCTGGGTTTCGTCTATCAGTTCCACCACCTGCTGCCGGAATTCACCGCGCTGGAAAACGTGATGATGCCGGTGATGCTGGCCGGTACCGCGGTGGCCGAGGCCACTACGCGCGCCACGGCGCTGCTGGAATCGGTCGGCCTGGGCCATCGCCTGGACCACAAGCCCGGCGAATTGTCCGGTGGCGAACGCCAGCGTGCCGCGGTGGCGCGCGCGTTGGTCAATCACCCGGCCTGTGTGCTGGGCGACGAGCCGACCGGCAACCTGGATGACCGCACCGCTGCGACCGTGTTCGAGCTGATGCTGGAGCTCAACCGTGCGCGGCATACCAGCCTGGTGCTGGTGACCCATGACCGCTCGCTGGCACGGCGTCTGGACCGGGTGCTGGAGCTGCGCGAAGGGCGCCTGCACGCGCTGGCCCACGCCGACGTCTGAGCGGCCGGCCAAGCGCCAACCAAGGTTGGCGACTACCGGATTCGATGCAGGGCCTGAACGGGGCTGCCGGCCGTTGCGCCGGCACCACCCCGGCGGGTGCATGATCGGCACAGTTCCCCCGCGGAGATCGCCATGAAGACCCCACTGTTGATCGCCGGGCTGTGCCTGGCCCTGGCTGGCTGCGCCACCACCGGGCGCTTGGGCAGTGCCGAGAAGCTGGAGCTGTATCGTGCCCACGCCGGCGCACCGCAGAAGGACATGCAGTTCTTCGGCAGTCTCAATGGCTGGACCGAGCTGGGCGACAGCGCGCTGGCGGTCTGGACCAAGCCCAGCGAGGCCTACCTGCTGGAACTGAGCGGGCCATGCCCGGATCTGTCCTACGCGCCGGCAATCGGCTTGACCAGCCACATGGGCCGCGTCTCGGCGCCGTTCGACAAAGTGCTGGTACGTGACCCGACCGGTGGTCCGCGCATGCCGTGCTTCATCAAGACCATCCGCAAGCTGGACGTGAAGTCGCTGCGGGCGGAGGAGAAGGAAATGCGCCAGGCGCAGGTGCAGGAGCGCGAAGAGTCCACGAAATAGGCCGGTAGCGCCGGGCCATGCCCGGCGGGTGCGGGAACGCCGGGATGGCCCGGCGCTACCGGCAGGTCAGGCTTCCGGGGTGAACCCGGCGGGCTTCTCCGCGTCCTTCTCGAACAGGAACTTCACCAGTTCCGTTTCCAGCCAGGCGCGATGCTCCGGCTTTCGCGGGGAAAGGCGGTTCTCGTTGATCAGCATGGTCTGGTGTGCCAGCCATGCGGTCCACGCCGGCTTGCCGATGTGGTTGAACACACGCTGGCCCAGTTCGCCCGGGTAAGGCACGAAGTCCAGGCCCTCGGCATCGCGTTGTTCGTACTGGCAGAAGACGGTTCGGGGCATGGCACTCACTCGTGGTTGCGGGATTTTGCGGAGGTTCGCTTCGGGCTCTTGATGGGCGCGCCCTCAAGCAGTTTGCGGATGGGGGCAGGCAAGCCCAGTGCAGGCAGTTCGGCGGCGCCAACCCAGCGCAGCGTGGGTTCTTGCACGCGCAGGCCGTGCACCTGCCGTGACAATACCTGCAGGTGCAGTTTGTAGTGGCTGAAGGTGTGCTGCAGCACTGGCAGTTCCTCGGCATCTTCCAGCGAACCATCGACGTGGACGTCGAACCAGTCCTGCAGCTCGCTGCCAGCATCGGCCTGCGGAAGCGTCCACAACTGTGCCCAGATGCCGGTGTCCGGCCGCTTCTGCAGCAGTACGCGCTGCTGCTTGTCGCGCAGCAGCAAAGCCACCGCCTCGCGTTCGGGCAGCGTCTTGCCTGGCTTTGCGGTTGGCAGCTCGGCGGTGCGGCCTTCGCGACGTGCCACGCAATCGGCCTGCAGCGGACAGATCACGCAGGCCGGTCTGGACCGGCTGCAGACCGTGGCACCGAGGTCCATCTGCGCCTGGGTGTAGTCGGCCATGCGTCCAACCGGCACCTGGGCGACCTGCGCTTCGGCGATGGCCCACAGCTGCTTTTCGATGGCGGGCAGGCCAGGGAAGCCTTCGACGCCGTGATAGCGGCTGAGCACGCGCTTGACGTTGCCATCGAGGATCGCGAACGGGTCGTTCCAGGCCTGGCTGAGGATCGCGCCGGCGGTGCTGCGGCCGATGCCGGGCAGATCGTGCAGGGCATCGAAATCACGCGGCAGGTCGCCGCCGTGCTCGGCCACGCAGCGCTTGGCGGCGGCGTGCAGATTGCGTGCACGGGCGTAGTAGCCCAGGCCGGCCCACTGCGCCATTACCGCGTCGTTGCTGGCGGCGGCAAGGTCGGGCAGGGTGGGGAAGTGCTGCAGGAACCGATGGAAGTACGGAATGACCGTGGCCACCTGGGTCTGCTGCAGCATGATCTCCGACAACCACACCCGGTACGGGCTGCGCGGATGCTGCCAGGGCAGGTCGTGGCGGCCGTGGTCGTCGAACCAGTGGAGCAGGCGGGCAACGAAGCCGTGCTCAGGGTCGGACGTGGCGCTGGCGTTCGGCTGGCGGGGCATCGGTACTCCAGGGGGCAGCCACCCATGGGGTGGCTCTACTACGGCAGCGGCCGGTCACCCATGGGGTGGCTCTACCGGGTTGCAGTAGAGCCACGCCATGCGCGGATGCGGGCGCGTCAGGCAGTGCCCAGTGCTTCGGGCAACAGGGCGTCGACGAAGGCTTCCGGATCGAACACGCGCAGGTCTTCCGGGCGCTCGCCGATGCCGGCGAAACGGATCGGAATGCCGAACTCCCGGGCCAGCGCGAACACCACGCCACCCTTGGCGGTACCGTCCAGCTTGGTCACCACCAGGCCGGTCACCTTGACTGCGGCATTGAACTGGCGCAGCTGCGAAAGCGCGTTCTGGCCGGTGGTGCCGTCGATCACCATCAGCACTTCGTGCGGCGCGTTCTCGTCGATCTTGCCGAGCACGCGGCGGATCTTGCCCAGCTCGTTCATCAGCCCGGACTGGGTGTGCAGGCGGCCTGCGGTATCGGCGATCAGTACCGAGGTGCCGCGGGCCTTGCCGGCCTGCAGCGCATCGTAGGCCACCGAGGCGGCATCAGCGTTCTGCCCCTGCGCGACCACGGCCACGCCGTTGCGCTCGCCCCAGATCTGCAGCTGGGCGACGGCGGCGGCGCGGAAGGTATCGCCAGCGGCCAGCATCAGGCTGTGGCCCTCATCCTTGAAACGCTTGGCCAGCTTGCCGATGGTGGTGGTCTTGCCGACGCCGTTGACGCCCACGGTCAGCACCACGAACGGCTTGGCGTTGCGGTCGATGACCAGTGGCCTGGATACCGGCTGCAGGATCGCGATCAGGTCCGCGCGCAGTGCCGCCAGCAGGGCATTGGCATCGATGAACTCGCGCGCCTTCATGCGCTTGCGCAGGTCGGCGATCAGGTCGGTGGTGGCGGCAACGCCAACGTCGGCGGTCAGCAGCGCGGTCTCGATCTCGTCCAGCAGGTCGTCATCAAGCTTGGGGTTGCGCGAGAACAGGCCGCCGAAACTGCGGGCAAACGCACTGTTGCGCAGGCGCTCGCGCCAGCCGGGCTTGCCCGCCGCAGCAGCCGGGGCATCGACCAGTACCGGCAGGTCGGCGGCGGGGGCGGCAGGTTCC
This sequence comes from Stenotrophomonas sp. DR822, assembly GCF_019793815.1. Classification (NCBI taxonomy): domain Bacteria; kingdom Pseudomonadati; phylum Pseudomonadota; class Gammaproteobacteria; order Lysobacterales; family Lysobacteraceae; genus Stenotrophomonas; species Stenotrophomonas sp. DR822. The sequence goes on along the minus strand of NZ_CP081826.1, from coordinate 988,692 downwards.
TGTGCCGGGATGACCGGGGCCAGCGGGGCGAGCACCGCGGCAGCGGCGGCCGCTTCGGCTTCGAAGTTCTCCGGCGCCAGCACGCGGGCGGGCGCGGCTTCGGGGATGGTTTCCTGCGCCGTCTGCAGTGTTGCTTGCGGGGCCGGCGCGGTTGACGTTGCGGGCGCAACGACCTCGGGCGTGGCAGCTGGCACAGGCGCTTCCACCATCGGCGGGGCTACCGGTGCGGCCGGGGCCTGCTCGGGTGGCGCGGCCGACGGGAATGCCGCCGCCAGCTCTTCAGCCGAGTAGTGCTGGGTCTTGGGCGCGTCCGGTGTGGCGGCGTCCTGGGGCTTCTTGCGGCGGAAAAAACTGAGCATTGGCAAAAGGCGCTGAAATCAGAGGGATATGCTACCACCCGGGCCTGTATGGCCGGCGTGGACTCAAGGTCGCAGCTGCGCGGCCGTTAACCGGTCCGGAGGGCTGCGTTGGGTGGCCTGGGAGACCGCCGATGAACGATGTGACAGGTGTTGCGCTCAGCGGGATGCGTGCGGCCCAGCAGGGCGTGCAGGTGGCTGCACACAATGTGGCCAACCTGGCGACCCCGGATGCGCCACGACTGCAGCTGCAGCGCGATGCCGCAGCGCAGGGCGGGGTGGACACCCGCGTGACGTCCCATGGCGACACCGATCCGACCGCACCGCTGGGCGACCTGTTGGCTGCCAAGGCCGAGGTGGTGGCCTTCGCTGCCAATGGCGTGCTGATCCGCCGCGAGGACCAGATGCTGGGCTCGCTGCTGGATCGGCAGGCCTGATCGGACCGCATCTGGGATGGGTCTGATCCGACCGGCTCCGGGACGGGCTTGATCCGACCGGCTCTGGTAGGTGCCAACCTTGGTTGGCACGCTTTTGCAGTCAAGCCATGCTCGGCAGCTTTTCAAGCGGCAACCAAGGTTGGCATCTACCAGGCCAACAGCAGCGCCAACCAAGGGTGGCATCTACCGGGGCAATGGCGGTGCCAACCGAGGTTGGCACCCACCAGGCCGGGCGATCCCGGCATCGGTCAGGCCGACAGCTCCAGCAGCAGCTTGTTCAAACGGGCCACGTAGGCACCCGGGTCCTTCAGGCTGTCGCCGGCGGCCAGTGCGGCCTGGTCGAACAGCACCCGGCCCAGGTCGTCGAAACGTGCGCCATCGGCTTCAGCATCCAGCTTGGCGATCAGCGGATGACCCGGGTTGATCTCCAGTACCGGCTTGCTGTCGGGCACCTTCTGGCCGCTGGCTTCCAGGATCTGGCGCATCTGCAGGCCCAGGTCCTGTTCGCCGATGGCCAGCACCGCCGGCGAATCGGTCAGGCGGTGCGACACGCGCACTTCGGCCACGTCATCGCCGAGCACGTTCTTCAGGCGCTCGACCAGGCCCTGCTTGTCCTTGGCTGCGGCTTCCTGCTCCTGCTTGTCCGCTTCGCTCTCCAGCGCGCCCAGGTCGAGGTCGCCGCGGGCGATGTCGACAAAGCCCTTGCCGTCGAAATCGGTCAGGTAGCCCATCAGCCACTCGTCGATGCGATCGGTCAGCAGCAGGACTTCGATGCCCTTCTTGCGGAACACTTCCAGGTGCGGGCTGTTGCGCACCTGGCTGTAGCTCTCGCCGGTCAAGTAATAGATCTTGTCCTGGCCTTCGGCCATGCGGCCGATGTAGTCGGCCAACGAGACGGTCTGCGCATCGGCCTCGCCACGGGTGGAAGCGAAGCGCAGCAGGCCGGCGACCTTCTCACGGTTGTTGTAGTCCTCGGCCGGGCCTTCCTTCAGCACCTGGCCGAATTCCTTCCAGAACGTGGCGTACTGCTCGGGCTTGTCGCTGGACAGCTTCTCCAGCATGTCCAGCGAACGCTTGGTCAGTGCGGCCTTCATCGAATCGATGACCGGGCCGGACTGCAGGATTTCGCGCGAGACATTCAGCGACAGGTCGTTGGAATCGACCACGCCCTTGATGAAACGCAGGTACAGCGGCAGGAACTGTTCGGCCTGGTCCATCACGAACACGCGCTGCACGTACAGCTTCAGGCCCTTGGGCGCATCGCGGTGGTACAGGTCGAACGGCGCGCGGCCCGGCACGTACAGCAGCGAGGTGTACTCCAGCTTGCCTTCGACCTTGTTGTGGCTCCACGCCAGCGGGTCGCTGTGGTCGTGGGCGACGTGCTTGTAGAACTCGGTGTACTCCGCATCGCTGATCTCGGTGCGCGGGCGGGTCCACAGCGCGCTGGCGCGGTTGACGGTTTCCCACTCGATCGCGGCGCCTTCTTCGCCGCCTTCCTTGGGCATCTGGATCGGCAGGCCGATGTGGTCGGAGTACTTCTTGAGGATGCTGCGCAGGCGCCAGCCGTCGGCGAAGTCGTGCTCGCCGTCCTTCAGGTGCAGGACGATGCGGGTGCCGCGCTCGGCCTTGTCGATGCTGGCGACATCGAAATCGCCTTCGCCACGCGAGGTCCAGCGCACGCCTTCATTGGCGGCCAGGCCGGCGCGGCGCGAAGTGACTTCCACTTCGTCGGCGACGATGAAGGCACTGTAGAAGCCGACGCCGAACTGGCCGATCAGCTGCGAGTCCTTCTTCTGGTCGCCGGACAGCTGGCGCAGGAAGTCGCCGGTGCCGGACTTGGCGATGGTGCCGAGGTGGGTGATGGCATCGGCGCGGCTCATGCCGATGCCGTTGTCTTCGATGGTGATGGTGTGGGCGGCCGGATCGAAGCTGACGCGCACGCGCAGCTCGCTGTCGCCTTCCAGCAGCTCGGGCTGGGTCAGGGCTTCGAAGCGCAGCTTGTCGGCGGCGTCGGCGGCATTGGAGACCAGCTCGCGGAGGAAGATCTCCTTGTTGGAGTACAGCGAGTGGATCATCAGCTGCAGCAGCTGCTTGACTTCGGTCTGGAAGCCAAGGGTTTCGGTCTGGGTCGTCTCGGTCATCGGGTAGGGCTCCATGTGCGGTGCCGCGCAAGCGCGTGCGGCCTCGCCAAGGGGTAGGGGTGATTGTCCCGAAATCAAGGGGTTGGTCGGCCGGGCTGCGCCCGGCACCGGCCGAGGCCAAAGCAACAGCAACAGCAACAGCTGGCTCTGGGTTGTCTGTTCGCTTGGCGGAGCGATGTGGGTTGGCAGGACACGCCGTAAACCCTTCCATGGGGGCTCGTAGGCGCCATCCATGGCGCCTGCGGTCCTGCCAACCCACACCGCCCCGCCTCTGACAGATTCCCGGTGACGGAGCCGACGGCTGGCTTCTGATCTCATCAAATCCTTCGATATCTGACAGATGTTCATCCACGCATGGCGTGGATCTACAGGTCGCAGGAAACTGTCGAAGGCGGGGTGGGTCCGGTTGCGGGGGCGTGAGCGCCATGGATGGCGCGACCGAGCCTCCATGGACGGATTTACGGCGGCCCCCGCAACCGGGCCCACCCCGCCAACCCGCAGGAAGCCAGCTTCTGACGTTGCTTCGGCCGTTGCTTCGGCCTCTGCGGGTGCCGGGCGCAGCCCGGCCGAACTACAATCCCGCTCATGCTGAAATTCTCGAATGAACCTCGCCAGGGGCGCCTGTGAGCGGCCGCGGTGGCAACGAAGGCCAGGTGCGCATCATCGGTGGGCGCTGGCGCAATACCCGGCTGCCGGTGCCGACCCTGCCGGGCCTGCGGCCCAGCAGCGACCGCGTGCGTGAGACCCTGTTCAACTGGTTGATGCCCAAGCTGGGCGGGGCGCGCGTGCTGGACCTGTTCGCCGGCAGCGGCGCGCTGGGCCTGGAGGCGGTCTCGCGCGGGGCTGCGCATGCCACCCTGGTCGAGCGCGACCCGCAGCTGGCGCGCAACCTGTCGGCGGCCGTGGCCAGACTGCAGGCGGGTGACGTCGTGACGGTCGCCCAGGCCGATGCGCTGCGCTGGCTGCAGGCCGCGCCGGCACAGCAGGCGGATCTGGTGTTCATCGACCCGCCGTTCGCCGATGGCCTGTGGCAGGACGTGCTGGCCCAGTTGCCGCGGCACCTGGCCGCCGATGCCTGGCTGTACCTGGAATCGCCGGCCAGCCACGTGCCGGCGCTGCCCCCGGAATGGTTGCTGCACCGCGATGGCGGCACCCGCGAGGTGCGCTTTGCCCTGTACCGCCGCGCCGCTGCTACACTTTGACCTCATCTGAACATCTGCTACCGCCCATGACCGTGGCCAACCGCCGCATCGCCGTCTATCCCGGCACGTTCGACCCCATCACCAACGGTCATATCGACCTGGTGAGCCGGGCCGCGCCGCTGTTTGAAAAGGTCGTGGTGGGCGTGGCGCAGAGCCCCTCGAAGGGACCGGCCCTGCCGCTGGAACAGCGCGTGCAGCTGGCGCGTGGCGCCCTGGGCCACCACAGCAACGTCGAGGTCATCGGCTTCGATACGCTGCTGGCACATTTTGTTCGTTCGGTGCAGGGCGGTGTGCTGCTGCGCGGGCTGCGCGCGGTGTCCGACTTCGAGTACGAATTCCAGATGGCGAGCATGAACCGCCACCTGATTCCGGAGGTCGAGACCCTGTTCCTGACCCCCGCCGAGCAGCACAGCTTCATCTCGTCCTCGCTGGTCCGCGAGATCGCACGCCTGGGTGGCGATGTGTCCGGCTTCGTGCCGGCCGCCGTGCTCGAGGCGCTGCGCAAGGTCCGCGAAGCGAAGTCGGCGCAGTCGTAAGCCCTGGCCAGCAGTAGATCCTGTAGCACCACGCATTCCATTACGCACACCAACACGCAACATTCCGGGAGGAAACCCATGAACAACACCATGCGCGCGATGCTGATCGCTTCGTTTGCCCTGGCTTTCACCGCCTGCAAGAAGGAAGAAGCCGCTCCGGTCGACGAAGCCAAGCAGGCGCTGGTCGCGCCGGCCAAGGAAGACGACGCAGGCTGGAAGAAGTACCTGCAGGAAGTGGCCATCCAGAACATGGGCAACATCACCAACAGCCCGTTCCTGTACTACCTGTCGCCGGAATCGGATCCGGACTTCCAGGCCAAGTACGAGCGCCAGACCGAAAGCGCGACCCAGGCCGTGGCCCGTGGCGTGCAGCCGGGCAACATGCTGGCCTTCGGTTCGTCGGCCTCGGGCAAGATGGCTGACATGATCCAGACCGTGTTCAAGGATGTCTCGCCGGATTCGATGAAGGGCGTGCGCGTCGTCTTCATCGGCCAGTCCGCCGACAACGCCCGCGTGCAGGCCGTGGTCCAGCCGACCGGTGCCGAGTACATTTTCGTCGAAGCCAAGTAAGACCGAGCCGAGGCGGTCGTGCTTCGGCACGGCCCGGGCGGCGCCCTGCGATGGGCGCCGCTGATGACCTGACCGGCCCGCGCGCCCGCGCAGGCCGGTCCTTGTCCCAAGGCGCGGGCGTGGAGTATCGCCATGTCGCTGAAAATCAATGAGCTCTGCGTCAACTGCGACGTATGCGAGCCGGCCTGCCCGAACCAGGCCATCACGATGGGTGAAACCATCTACGTGATCGACCCCGCCCGCTGTACCGAGTGCGTGGGCCATTTCGACGAGCCGCAGTGCGTGGTCGTCTGCCCGGTCGAATGCATCGACCCCGATCCGGACATCGTCGAAACCGAAATCGAGCTGCTGGCCAAGTTGCGCCAACTGCAGCACGATCATCCCGAACTCTATGCGGAGCCCCCATCCGAATGAAGTCGTTCGCCCGCCCCCTGTTGCTGCTCGGCCTGCTGCTGAGTTCCCTCGCCTGGGCTGATGCCCCGGTCCGTGCCGAGCGCCCCGATGGCGCGGCCATCGCCAGCGGTCACGCCCTGGCCACCCAGGCCGGTGTCGACATCCTGGCCCAGGGCGGCAACGCTTTCGACGCGGCGGTGGCGGTGTCTTCCACCCTGGCGGTGGTCGAGCCGATCAGCTCCGGCCTCGGTGGCGGCGGCTTCTTCCTGCTGCACGATGCGGCCACCGGCAAGGACGTGATGCTGGACGCGCGCGAGACCGCGCCGGCCGCGGCCACGCCGCAGGCCTTCCTCGACAAGAAGGGTGACCTGGACCGCGACCGCTCGGTCAACGGCCCGTGGTCGGCCGGCATTCCGGGCCTGCCGGCGGCGCTGGTCGAACTGTCGGCCAAGCACGGCAAGCTGCCGCTGGCGGCATCGTTGCAGCCGGCGATCCGCATCGCGCGTGAAGGCTTCCCGGTGTACGACCGCATGGCCAAGGGCTATGCCTCGCGCCGTGAAGTGATGGAGCGTTATCCCGGTACGCGCGAGGTCTACCTGCGCAATGGCAGGCCGATAGCCACCGGTGACCTGTTCAAGCAGCCGGAACTGGCGCAGACCCTCGAGCGCCTGGCGGCCGGTGGCTTCGACGGCTTCTACAAGGGCCAGACCGGCAAGCTGCTGCTGGCCGGCGTGAAGCAGGCGGGCGGCAAGTGGACCGCCGAAGAGCTTGCCGGCTACCGCGTCAAGCAGCGCGCGCCGATCGTCTTCAACTACAACGGCTGGAAGATCACCACCGCACCGCCGCCGTCCTCCGGTGGCATAGCCCTGGCCAGCATGCTGCAGATCCTGGAAGGCTGGGACATCAAGCAGATGGATGCCGCGCACCGCACCCATCTGGTGGTCGAGTCGATGCGTCGTGCCTACCGTGACCGCACCTTCTTCCTCGGCGACCCGGATTTCGTGCAGATCCCGCAGAAGGTGCTGGCCAGCAAGGATTACGCGCAGGGCCTGCGTGCCACCATCCACCCGGAAAAGGCGACCCCCAGCGACCTGCTGTCGGGCAACCCGACGCCGCTGGAGGATGACGAGACCACCCACTTCTCGATCATCGACCGTGATGGCAACCGTGTCGGTGCCACCCAGACCGTCAACCTGCTGTACGGCTCGGGCCTGATTCCGAAGGGCACCGGCGTGCTGCTGAACAACGAGATGGACGACTTCGCGCTGAAGCCGGGAACGCCCAACGCCTTTGGCGTGATGGGCTACGCGGCCAACGCGCCGAAGCCGGGCAAGCGCATGCTCAGCTCGATGACGCCCACCTTCATGGAAAACGACGACAAGGTGATCGTGCTGGGCACGCCCGGTGGCAGCCGCATCATCACCATGGTGCTGCTGGGTATCCTGGGCTACGACGCTGGCCTGGATGCGCAGCAGGTCGCCGCGCTGCCGCGCTACCACCATCAGTGGCTGCCGGACCTGATCGAAGCGGAAAGCAATGCTTTCGACGCTGGCACCATCAAGCAGCTGCAGGCGATGGGCCACAAGATCGACCTGCCGGGCGAGGTCGCTGCCGGCGGCCGCGGCTCCAGCCACGTGTGGGGCAACCTGCAGACGGTGGAGTGGGACCGCAAGGCCAACAAGCTGTTTGGCGGCAGCGACCCGCGCAACCCGGTCGGCAGTGCCCAGGTCGTGCCGGCTCCCTGAGCCGGCGGTTGCGCCGGGCCATGTCCGGCGGACGCAAACCTGGGAACCCCGCCCGCAACGGCGGGGTTTTTCATTTCCCCACTAGCGATTATTTAACGAGCGGCCACCGATAATTGCCTCATGAAACTATGGTCGATCCGCGGTAATACCCAACGCCTGGATGGCGGTGCAATGTTCGGCAACGCGCCGCGCGCGTTGTGGGAAAAGTGGGCAGCACCGGATGAGCTCAACCGCATCGAGCTGGCCTGTCGTGCGTTGTTGGCGAGCCCGCTGGAAGGCAAGACGGTGCTGTTCGAAACCGGCATCGGTGCGTTCTTCGAGCCGCGCATGCGCGAGCGCTATGGCGTGCAGGAAAGCCAGCATGTGCTGATCGATTCACTGCGCGAAGCCGGCTTCGAGCACGAAGACATCGACGTGGTGGTGCTCAGCCATCTGCACTTCGACCATGCCGGCGGCCTGTTGGCCGCGTGGCACGAAGGCCGTGAACCGGAACTGCTGTTCCCCAATGCGACGTACGTGGTCGGTGCGCAGCACTGGCAGCGCGCGCTGCAGCCGCACCCGCGCGATCGCGCCAGCTTCATTCCAGAACTGCCGGGCCTGCTGCAGGCCAGTGGCCGCCTGGAAGTGGTGGACGGCGAGTATTCGAAGGTGCTCGGCCACAGCGTGCGTTTCAGCTACAGCGACGGGCACACGCCAGGGCTGATGCTGGCCGAGATCGTCGGGCAGGCACGCGCAGGCGAGGGGGCGCACGGCGGCGTGGTGTTCTGCGCCGATCTGATTCCGGGTCGCTCGTGGGTGCACGTGCCGATCACCATGGGGTACGACCGCAACGCCGAGCTGCTGATCGACGAGAAGCGGCAGTTCCTGGAAGACAAGCTGGCGCGCAACGTGCATCTGTTCTTCACCCATGATCCGCAGGTGGCGTTGGCGCAGCTCGGGCGGGATGAGAAGGGACGTTTCGTGACGCTGCATGAGCAGGGCGAACTGAAGGCGCGTGCGCTGGGGTGAGGTTGGCCGGCAGGGCTGCGCCCTGCACCTGCAGAGGCCGGAGCCGAAGCAACAGCAACAGCAACAGCGGGCTGTCCGTGGGGTGGCGGGGCGGTGTCGGATGGCGGGGAGGCCGCAAGTACGTCCTTGTAGGCTTTGCAGCCGCATCCATGCGGCTGACACCCCGCAATCCGACACCGCCCCGCCTTCGACAGTTTTCCGGTGACGGATGGGACACGCGGTGAGTCTTTCGGGGTCGGATCCCGTTGCTGGGCAACGGGCTCTGACCCCATTCGACGGACAGGTTCCAAGTGACGGTCAGTAGATCCACGCCATGCGTGGATGGGGCCTTTCTTCGCAGTTTTTTACGATGCCTTGAGGCAGCTGCTCATGAAGGTCTTGCGGGCGTCGCCGGCGAGCTTTTTGGTGGCAGCGTCTGCGTTGCACTTCTTCATGCGCTCCTGCGGCGTGGCAGGGGTTGCCGGTGCGGCTGCGTGCGAACTCAGGCATGCGCTCTGCGCGGACTTGTAGGCGTCGCCTTTCAGCCCTTTGTTCTTTGCTGCACAGTCGGCCATGCGCTGTTGCTGTGGGGTGGCTGCGTTGGCGGCAATCGGGAGGCCGACCAGCAGGGCGGCGGCGAGCAGCAAAGAGGCTTTCATGGTGGCTCCAGGGCAGGGCGGGTGCGCGGAGCATTCTCCCGTCGCTGCAAAGCCGGCGTGAAGGTGCCTGGAGCAGGTGGAGCACTTCCTTTCGAAAGCGCTCCGACCCCGGTCGATCTCAGCCCACGCGGGTACCGAAGATGCGGTCGCCGGCATCACCCAGGCCCGGCAGGATGTAGCCCTTGTCGTTGAGCTGCGCGTCGATCGCGGCGGTGTAGATCTCCACGTCCGGGTGCACGGCCTTCACCGCTTCGATGCCCTCCGGCGCGGCAACCAGGAAGATACCCTTGATCCGGCGGGCGCCGGCGCGCTTGAGCATGTCGATGGTGGCGATCAGGGTGCCGCCGGTGGCCAGCATCGGGTCGAGGATCAGCGCGTCGCGCTCTTCCAGGCGGCCGGTCAGGCGCTCGAAGTAGGGCACCGGCTGCAGGGTTTCCTCATCGCGCTGCAGGCCGACCACGCTGACTCGGGCGGCCGGAATCAGCGACAGCACGCCGCTGAGCATGCCCAGGCCGGCGCGCAGGATCGGCACCACGGTGATCTTGGCGCCGGCGATGCGCTGCACGGTGACTGGGCCGGACCAGCCCGGCAGGGTGTGCGGCTCGGTTTCCAGGTCGGCGGTGGCCTCGTAGGCCAGCAGCGTGCCCAGTTCGTTGGCCAGTTCGCGGAAATCCTTGGTGCTGAGCGCGGCGTTGCGCATCAGGCCGATCTTGTGCTGCACCAGCGGGTGGCGCACTTCGACGATCTTCATGGGAGGGTCTGGCAGAAGGGGAGGCCCCCATTTTAAGCGGAATGCGCGGTGGTGCCGAGCCGGGTCCGGCAGGCCAGGCTCCACCGGTGTCATGCCCATGCAACCTGCCGGACATACCGTGCTGACCCAATCTTTACACCGTTGGGGATAGCTGTGCAGAAGAAGAACACGTTGGGCCTGGCAATCAGCCTCTCGCTGCTGGTGACGGCCAGCCCGTCGGTGCTGGCGGCCGAAAACGCTGCCGCTGCCGTGGCAGGGGGTGCCGCCGCAGCGACCGATCTGGACCGCATCGAAGTGCGCGCGCAGCTGGAATCGCAGGTACGCGCCGTCGACCTGAAGCGCAGCAGCGATGCCATCGAAGACGCCGTGTCCTCCGACGCGCTGGGCCAGTACCCGGACAAGAACGTGGCCGAGTCGCTGCAGCGCCTGCCAGGCATCAGCGTGACCCGCGACCAGGGTGAAGGCCGGTTCGTGGTGGTGCGTGGCCTGGATGCCAACCTCAACAGCGTCAGCGTCGACGGCATCGCCATCGGCACCCCGGAAGATTCCAGCCGCGCGGCGCCGCTGGATGTGATTCCGTCCGATTCGACCGAACGCCTGCGCGTGGTCAAGTCGCCGACCCCGGACATGCCGGGCGACGCCATCGGCGGCGCGATCCTGGTTGAATCGGCCTCGGCCTTCGATCGTGACGGCCGCAGCCTGCGTGGCAAGATCGAAGCCAGCCACCAGCAGCTGTCCGGCGAAACCAGCCCGAAGGCGGCCTTCAACTACAGCGAAGTGTTCAACGACACCTTCGGCGTCGCGCTGGGCGTGAACTACCAGAAGCGCACGTTCGAATCGGACAACACCGAAGTGGAGTACGACGGCGAAGACGATGCCGCACCGGGCGACGTCACCGCGATCAACCTGCAGCACCGCAAGTATGAGATCGAGCGCAAGCGCATCGGCGCCAACCTCAACCTGGACTGGCGCCCGAACGAGGACAGCAAGTACTACCTGCGTGCGCTGTACAGCCAGTTCGATGATGCCGAAACCCGCCAGCGGGTGATCTTCAACTTCGATGACGCCAAGATGGTGAAGACCGGTACCGACCAGTACCGGTTGGACGGCATGCCGAAGGATTCCATCGACAAGCGCATGCGCTACCGCACCAAGGAAGAAAACACCTTTGCGGCCAGCCTGGGCGGCGAGAACACGCTGACCAACGCCGTGGTCGATTACAAGGTTGGTTTCACCCGAACCGAAGAGCGGGTGAACGATGAAATGGAGGCGCGCTTCAAGCTCAACGGCAAGGCCTTCAACGGTACGCTGGACCAGAGCAGTCGAATGCCCAGCTACAGCTTCGACAATCCGCAGTGGATGGACAACGCGAACTACGCGTTCGACCGCTTCGTGATTTCACCCAAGCAGGTGAACGACAAGGAGCACAGTGCACAGGTCAACGTCCGCTTCGACGGCGACAGCAGCAGCATCAAGTTCGGCCTGCTGGGGCGCTGGCGCGACCGCGACGTCAACGTCGACGAAAGCGAACTGCGCGTCGGCCCGAAGGTTGCCCTGTCCAGCTGGACCACCGGCTCCCCGGATCACCGCCACGGCACCCTGGGTGACGGCATGGATTCGGGCGCGATGCGCGCGTACTGGGCGGCCAACCGTGGCCAGTTCAGTGCCCGTCCGCAGGATGTCGGCGCCAACGCGATGACCTCGCTGGAAGAGGACTACACCGCCAGTGAAGACATCTTCGCCAGCTACGCCATGGGCACCTGGGATGTCGGTGCGCTGCGCATCATCGGTGGCGTGCGTGTGGAGAACACCCGCTTCAAGGCCGAGGGCAACCAGGTCGATGTGGCGGCCAACGGCCGCAGCTACACCGTAACCCCGCGCGTGGCCAACAGCAGCTACACCAACGTACTGCCGGGCCTGCACCTGCGCTACGACGCAGCCGATGACTGGGTGCTGCGCGCGTCGGCCAACAAGACCGTTTCGCGCCCGTCCTTCGGCGATATCTCGCCGCGCGTGGGCTACAGCCGCGGCGACGAGGAAGTGCGCCTGGGCAATCCTGAGCTGGACCCGTACGAGTCGAAGAACATCGACCTGTCGGTGGAGAAGTACCTCGGCAGCACCGGCATCGTTTCGCTCGGTCTGTTCCACAAGTCCATCGACGGCTATATCGTCGAGACGGTGCGCACCAATGATCCGGCCTACGGTGGTTTCGACGTGACCCAGCCGATCAATGGCCGCAAAGCCACCGTGCGTGGTGCGGAGCTGAACTGGCAGCAGCAGCTGGCCTTCCTGCCCGCCGGCCTGGACGGCCTGCTGGTGGGCGCCAGCGGCACCTGGCTGGATACCGGATTCGACGCTGGCATCGAGGATCGCGCCGGTGAGGATTTCACCCTGCCGCGTGCCTCCAAGCACGTGTACAGCGCCCACATCGGCTATGAAAAGTACGGCCTGAGCACGCGTCTGGCGGCGGTGTACCGCAGCGAGTACCTGGACAGCATCGGCAAGGGCCGTGCGTTCGACATCTACGTGGCGCCCAACACCCAGCTCGACTTCTCGCTGGACTACAAGTTCAACGCGAACGTGAGCGTGTATTTTGAAGCGCAGAACCTGCTGGACAAGCCGTTGGAGCTGTACCAGGGCACGCGCTCGCGCACCCTGCAGATGGAGGAATACGGCCGCACCTACGCCGTGGGCCTGAAGGTGGCGCTGTGATGGCGCGTTGCATGACCCTGATGGCGGCCTCGCTGGCAGCCGTTCTTGCCGCCGGCTGCACGCCGGCCGCGGACAAGGCGTCGGCAGCGGCTGCAGCAACAGGCGTTGTGGCTCCGGTCGAGCGCAACGTGGCGACCATCGCCGAGGCCTTCCTGACCCCGATGACCCCGGCCGACAACATCGATTCGCCCGCGTCCTGGCAGGCGCCGGATGGCACGACCTGGCTGATCGCCACGGCCAAGGCCACCGACAAGCTGGTGGTCTACGACGGCAGCAACGGCCAGCACCTGCGCGACGTCGGCAGCACCGGCACCGGCCTGGGCCAGTTCGATCGTCCCAACGGCATCGCGGTGATCGATGACCTGCTGTGGATTGTCGAGCGCGACAACCACCGTGTGCAGGTGCTTTCGCTGCCGGACTTCACTCCGTTGGCCACCTTCGGTGCCGACGACCTGCGCAAGCCCTACGGCCTGTGGGTGGACCGCCGTGCCGATGGCTACAGCGTCTACGTCACCGACTCCTGGGACAACGGCGAGGACGCACAGGGCAAGGACATCCTGCCGCCGCTGGCTGAGCTGGACAAGCGCGTGCGCCAGTACCACGTGTCCCGCGATGGCACGAAGGTGCAGGCAACACTGTCGGCCAGCATCGGTGATACCAGCGAAGCCGGCGCGTTGCGTGTGGTCGAATCGATCTGGGGGGATCCGGCCAATGATCGCCTGCTGATCGCCGAAGAGGACGAAAGCTACGCCAGCGAATTCAAGGTCTACACCCTGGCGGGGCGCTTCACCGGCACCACCTTCGGCCGCGACGTGTTCAAGGCGCAGGCCGAAGGCGTGATGCTGCGCACCTGCGGCAAGGACGGCTGGTGGATCACCACCGAGCAGGGCAAGCAGCGCAGCGTGTTCCATCTGTTCGACCGCCATACGCTGAAGCCGGTGGGTGCGTTCCAGGGCAATACCGTGGCCAACACCGATGGCATCTGGATGATGCAGCAGCCAACGCCACGGTTCCCGCACGGCGCCCTGTATGCGGTGCACGATGACCAGGGCGTGGTGGCCTTCGACTGGGAGAGCATCGCCAAGCAGTTGGCCCTGCCGCTGGAGTGTGGCTCGTGAGCGCGCGTTTGGTGCGCCTGCTTGCGATCGGGCTGCTGCTGGCATTGCCATCGATGGCGATGGCTGCGGCCGAGCCCAATACGCAGGTGCCGTCGGGCAGCCGCTACTACGCGGCCACACCGGTGCCGGACCGCATCGTTGCCTCTCCATCGGTCGACCCCAGCCACGGTTTCGCAGTGGCCTGGCGCACTGATGGCAGCGTGCAGTCGCCGCTGCTGGAAATCGCACGGGCCGACGATTCGCCGGCCATCGAGGGCATCGTCCAGGTGCGCGCGAAGACCCAGGTGCTGCAGACCGAGAACGGCCTGTCGCATCATCATCGCGCCGACATCGATGGTTTGCAGCCGGACACCCTGTATGTCTACCGCGTACAGGGCAATGGCAGCTGGAGCGCGTGGAACCAGCTGCGTACGCTGGCCGCTGCCGACCAGCCGCTGACCCTGCTGTATTTCGGCGATACCCAGAACAAGAACGTCAGCCATGTAAGCCGCGTGGTGCGGGCCGCACAGAAGGCCGCGCCGGATGCACGGATCAGCTTGTTTGCCGGCGACCTGGTCAGCGGTGGCGACAACATGGACGACAGCGAATGGGGCGAATGGTTCGCCGCCACCAGCTGGCTGGCACAGGAGACGCTGGTGGCGCCGGCGATCGGCAACCACGAGTACTTCGAGGAGTTCGAGGACACGCCACAGGAGCGCCGTGTGCTGGGCCGCCATTGGCCGGTGACCTTCGCCCTGCCGGGCAACGGTGCCAGCGCGGCGGCGGGTACCAGCTACTGGTTCGACGCACAGGGCGTGCGCGTGGCCGTGGTCGATGGCACCTCGGCGCTGGATCTCGGTACCGCCAAGGCGCAGGCACAGTGGTTGGACAAGGTGCTGGCCGGCAACCGGCAGCCGTGGACGATCGTGCTGCTGCACCAGCCGTTCTATTCGCCGCGCGAGGGCCGCGAGAATGCTGCCCTGCGCAAGGTGCTGCTGCCGGTGGTGCGCCGTCACAAGGTGGATCTGGTACTGCAGGGGCATGACCATACCTACGGCCGTCGCGGCGAAGGGCAGGCGGCAACACCGCAGTACGTGGTGACGGTGGCCGGACCGAAGCAGTACCGCCTGTCGGACGAAGCACGCAGGACGATGGACCCTGTGGGCGAAGACACCCAGCTGTTCCAGGTGTTGCGCATCGATCCGCAGCGCCTTCGCTACGAGGCCCGCACGGTGACCGGGCGCCTGTACGACGCCTTCGAGCTGAAGCGCGATGACAATGGCGGCAAGCAACGGCTGGAGCAGCAGGAGGGACGGATCGCGCCGCGTGACTGCACGCGTGCGCAGACCGCCAAGGGCCGCACCGACCGGTGCTGGGAGTGAGGAACGACCGATGAGCACACGCCCGCACCTCGTTCCGATGGCCGCCATCGCCGTTGCCCTGCTGTTGGTGGTGGGCGCGGTGGCTGCTGCCGATACCGTACTGCACCCGCTCCTGGCCGCTCAGCCGGAGCAGGTGCCGCAGGAAAGAACGACGGACGGGTGATCAACGAAGCGATGCAGCAGTCCAGAAGTGGATCCACGCCACGCGTGGATTGAACCTTTCCGTGCACCATCCACGCAAGGCGTGGCTCTACTGCATCGCGTCCAGGAACAGATCCGCTTCATCCGTGCTGCCCAACACCACAGCGACAGCGCGCAGCGCCGCGTCGCGATGAACCGGACGGATCCCGCCATCGTCGTCATCGCTGTACAGATCCTCATCGGCATCGAGGTAAACGCTGCCGGCCGCAGCCAACGCGGCCATCAGGGTCGGCACGTCGGCGGCGAAGTCATCGGCGTCCCAGTGGCCCGCACCATGCCGGGCGAACAGCACGCGGCCGTCGTCGATGTCGAGGATGAGGGGATCGGCGCCACGGTCGGCGATCACCAGCCACTGCGCCGGCCAGTCGCTGATCGGTTCTCCATCGTTGCCGTTCCAGCGATAGCCTGCCTGATAGGCCCACAGGCGCTGCAGGGGCGGTATCCACACCTCAAGGCCTGGAATGGTGATGCCGCAGGGGCCTTTTGCAGGATTGAATACCTCGCCGAACGGGCCGACGCGCGCATAGAATCCGGCCAGCACGCCCGGCAGCGGGAACGGCCCCTGCCACGCGTCGGCAGATTGAGGCTGCAGGGCGCCGAAGCGGGCAAACGTGGCGCGAAGATCATCCATGACGTGGGCCGGGCGGAAGCGGAAGAGCGCGCAGCCTAGCAGAGCCGGTCGCACGCATCGCCTTCACCTTCACTGGCTATCATGGCCGCCCAGCAACTGAGAGGCAGTGCACGTGTCGGTAGCGTTGGTATGGTTCCGTCGGGACCTGCGGTTGCAGGACAATCCGGCGCTGCAGGCAGCGCTGGAAGCGGGCCACGATGTGGTGCCGGTGTACATCCACGCGCCGCATGAAGAGGGCGAGTGGGCGCCGGGCGCGGCCTCCAATGCGTGGCGCCATCGTTCGCTGGCGGCACTGGATGCCGGCCTGCGTGTACGGGGGTCATCGCTGGTCCTGCGCGGCGGTGACAGCCTGCCGACCCTGCTGGAGCTGGTGCAGCAGACCGGCGCCGAGGCGGTGTACTGGAACCGCAAGTACGAACCGGCGACGCAACCGCGCGATGCCGCCATCAAACGCACGCTGCGCGAGCAGGGCATCGATGCGCAGAGCTGCAACGGCAGCCTGCTGTTCGAGCCCTGGGACATCGCCACCCAGCAGGGGCAGCCCTACAAGGTATTCACTCCGTACTGGCGCAATGTACTCAGCCACTGGCGCTTGCCCGCCTTGCAGGCCGCACCGGAGACGCTGCCGGCGCATACGGTGGACAGCCTCGCGCTGGATACGCTGCAGCTGGCGCCCACCCTGCACTGGGACACCGGGTTCTGGGAACATTGGCAGCCGGGCGAGACCGGTGCGCTCGAGGCGTTGTCCGTGTTCGAGGATGGTGCGCTGCGCGGCTATCGCGAGCAGCGCGACCTGCCGGACCGGGTCGGTACCTCGCGGCTGTCGCCGCACCTGCATTTCGGCGAGATCGCGCCGTGGCGCATCGCCCACGCGCTGGAAGGCCTGCGCAGTGCCGGTACCGATGCCGATATCGACGGCTACCTGCGCCAGCTTGGCTGGCGTGACTTTGCCCATCACCTGCTGCACCACTTCCCGAAGACGCCGACCGACAACCTCAATCCACGCTTCGATCGCTTCCCGTGGGCCAGCCCCAGTGCCGCCCAGCTGCACGACTGGCAGCGCGGCAATACCGGCGTCCCCATCGTCGATGCTGGCCTGCGCGAGCTCTGGCATACCGGCTACATGCACAACCGGGTGCGGATGATCGTTGCCAGCTACCTGTGCAAGCACCTGCGTGCGCATTGGCTGCACGGTGCGCGCTGGTTCTGGGACACGCTGGTGGATGCCGACCTGGCCAACAACACGATGGGCTGGCAGTGGGTGGCCGGCACCGGTGCAGACGCGGCTCCGTATTTCCGCGTGTTCAATCCCGTCACACAGGCCGAGAAGTTCGATCCGCAGGCGCGCTACATCAGCCGCTGGGTGCCTGAGCTGGCGGCGCTGCCGGTGAAGGCGCGGTTCGCTCCATGGCAGCATCCGCTCCTGTTGGCCGAGCTGGCGCCCGGCTACCCGCGCACGCCGCTGGTGGACCTGGCGGCTGGCCGGGATGCCGCTCTGGCCGCCTACCGTCAGTCGGCGGCGGGGTAAAGCGCTGGCTGAGCGGTCCAGACAGCTAGCTGAACACGTCCCTGTCGACCGGTACGATCATCATCCCGACATCGCGTCCGGCTGTTTATCCTCGTTGCCGCCCGCAAGCCGCCGGCCCGACCGGAAACCAAGGAGAACACCATGATCCGCAACACCACCCGCAACGTCGCACTGGCCCTGATGAGTGCGGCCGTCCTGTCGGCCTGCGCCACCGGCGGCTCCTATGTGCAGAGTGATCCGTACGGCAACCCGACCGAGCAGCAGAACCGCACCGGCCGAAATGCCCTGATCGGTACCGCCATCGGCGTGGCCGCCGGCCTGCTGACCGGCGACAGCGCGACCGAACGTCGCCAGCATGCGCTGATCGGTGCCGGTATCGGGGCGCTCAGTGGCGCCGCGGTGGGCCAGTATCAGGATCGCCAGGAGCGCGCGCTGCGCGAGCGCACCGCCAACACCGGCATCGACGTCGAGCGCCAGGGCGACAACATCATGCTGAACCTGCCCGACGGGATCACCTTCGACTTCGGCAAGTCGGCACTGAAGCCGCAGTTCTACGGTTCGCTCAATGGCGTTGCCGGCACCCTGCGCGAGTACAACCAGACCATGATCGAAGTGGTCGGCCACACCGACAGCATCGGCAGCGACGCGGTCAACAACCGCCTGTCCAAGGAACGTGCTGATTCGGTGGCGCAGTACCTGATCGGCCAGGGCGTGCAGAGCGTGCGCATCGAAACCCTGGGTGCTGGCAAGGCCTACCCGATCGCTGACAACAGCACCGATGCCGGCCGTGCCAAGAACCGTCGCGTCGAAATCCGCGTGATTCCTCTCAAACAATAACGCATAGCGTTATTGCTGTTCCGCCGCAGCCGGAACGAAAATGCCGCCCTGGCAGGCGGCATTTTCTGTAGGTGCCGAGTGTGCTCGGCACGCCGATAGCCCATGTGGAGAGCCGTGCCGACCAAGGTCGGCATCTACCGAAGGCGATCCAGGAGCAGGGTACAGCCGGCATCGCTGCAGCTTACGCCGCCGAAGCAGCCACCTTCTCCAGGATCCGCTTGCCGCTGCTCGCCAGCGCCGCTTCTTCCTGTTCCTGCTGCTGCCGCGCCAGCTTCGCACCGGGGCACTGCGCCAGCATGTAGTTGGCGTCGAAGTTCAGCTTCTCCACCAGGAAATCGACGAACGCGCGTACTTTCGGCGACACCAGCCGGCCACCGGCGAACACCGCGTTGAAATCCACTTCCGGACCGGTCCAGCCGGCCAGAACGCGGCGCACCATGCCCGACTCGACGAACGGCTTGGCCATCACGTCGCCGGTCAGCAGCAGACCTTCGCCACACACCAGCGCGCCATTCAGCGCAGACATGTCGTTGGCCGTCATCAGCGGCGTCACCGGGAAGTCGCGCAGCTCGCCACCGTTCTCGCCCAGCTGCCAGGTAAAGCGTGGCGAATTGCCGGTGTGGTACGGCTTGCGCATGGCCAGGATGCGGTGGAACTGCAGCTCTTCCGGATGCAGCGGTTCGCCGTAGCGCTCGATGTAGGCCGGGCTGGCGAACACCTGCGTGCGCAGGCTGCCGAGCTTGCGCGCCACCAGGTTGGAATCGGGCAGGGCACCCACGCGCAGGGCAAGATCGGCCTCACCGGCGATCAGGTCCAGCTTCTCGTTGCCCATGTGCATGTCCAGGCGGATTTCCGGGTACTGCGCATGGAACTGGCCCAGCAGCGGTGCGATCCAGGTGATGCCGATCGAATAGGGCACGGTGAAGCGCAACCAGCCGCGTGGACCGGACTGCAGCTGGCTGACCGCGCTTTCGGCTTCTTCAAGTTCGCGCGCGATGCGCTGGCAATGCTCGTGATAGATCGAACCGGCTTCGGTGAGGCCGAGGCGGCGCGTGGTCCGGTGCAGCAGGCGCGCACCCAGGCGCGTCTCCAGTTCCTGCACTTTGCGGCTGACCGTGGTCTTGGGCAGGCCGAGCGATTTGGCAGCCGCGATGAAGCTGCCTTGCTCGACCACTTTGACGAAGATCAGCGTCTCGTTGAGATCGTGGGACATGGTCAGGGATCCTGGACGTCGGGGATGGGGCAATCGTGACAGAACGATTGGACCGGGGGCGGGATGATTATTCCCCTTAATCAGGACTAATCAAGTAGGGGTTTGAGGTCTATCGTGGGGCCATTCGCTAATTGGAGCCCGTCCGCCATGAGCCTGCGCAACATTCTTGCCCGCTTCCGGATTGCCGGCCAGAACGCCCTGGACCTGGCAATGACCGTTGAATCCCGTCCCAGCTCCTTGGTTAACAAGGATTTTCGGGAGTTTACCGCACCCATGCGTCAGCAGCGTGGCGGTGCCTTGCACCTTGCCTCGCACAAGGGTGACCGGCTGCGCCGAATCGGGACTATCCCGGATTTGGGAGGAAATGTCCCGTGAATGGGATTCTGACGCCCGAAGTCCTGGTTCTCGGCGGCACCGGTGCCGTGGGCCAGGGTGTGGTCGGCGCATTGCTGGAGGCCGGCAGCCCCGTGCTGGTGGTCGGCCGCGATCCCGGCCGCCTGGCGGCGTTGCACGAGCAGTTCGCTGATGAGCCGGGCCTGCAGACGATGCTGGGCTCGCTCAGCGACGACAGTTCGGCACGTGCGCTGGCCGAACGCGTGGCGCAGCGCCCGCGCCCGCTGGCAGCGGTGGTTGCCGCGATGGGCGGCCCGTACAACCGTGGCCGCGTGGTCGAGCGTGGCGGTGACGCTCTGTCGGCGGCATTGCAGGCGGACCTGATGCCGCATGTGCACGCGGTGCACCACCTGCTGCCGCTGCTGCAGGACAACGTGCACGCTCGCCGCTACGTGATGATCGGCAGCCCGGCCGGGCTCAAGCCCTGGGCAGGCTATGGCGAGACCTCGATCACCACCGCCGCGCTGCGCATGTACGCGCAGGTGGTGCACCAGGAAGCGCAGGCCGTGGGCGTTCGCGCGCAGATGCTGGAAGTGTGCAGTCCGGTCTGCACGCCGGCCAACGCTGCCAACGCCTGTATTGAATGGCCGAGTTCACTGCTGGTCGGTCGCCGCGTGGTGTCCCTGCTCGACGGGTGCCGCGACAACCGCGCAATCGTCCGTTGCGACAGCAGTGATGCCGAACTGCCACGCGGCCTGCTGCACCTGGAAATACCGCCGCTGTGGCGCGACACCGCAGGCGTTGCTTGACCTCGACTTTGGTTGAGGTCGCAGGATACGCCGCCGAAAGTTGATAGCAATTCTCAAATAGCTGTACCACCCCTCCGTACGGATGCATGCCATGACTTCCCCCAATACCACTCCACATCGTTTCGGTCATCGCATCGCGATGGCTGGCGTGTCGATCCTCGCCGCTGCCGTGCTGGCGGCCTGCAGCGGTGGCCATGCCGAAGAAGCCGGCGCGCCGCCCCCGCCGCAGGTCTCAGCTGCCCCCGTGCTGCTCAAGCAGGTCAGCCAGTGGGACGAGTTCAGCGGGCGCGTCGAGGCCGTGCAGAGCGTCGAGCTGCGCCCGCGCGTGTCCGGCTACATCGACAAGGTCAACTACGTTGAAGGCGAAGAAGTGAAGAAGGGCGCCGTCCTGTTCACCATCGATGCCCGCAGCTACCAGGCCGAGTACGACCGCGCCAACGCCGAACTGGCCCGTGCGCGCACCCAGGCGGTGCTGGCCCGCAGCGAGTCCGAGCGTGCCAAGCGCCTGGCCGAACAGCAGGCGATTTCCACCGAGACCGCCGAACAGCGTCGTGCGGCCGCCGACCAGTCCGGTGCGGCGGTGCAGGCTGCGCAGGCCGCGGTGGATGCCGCCCGCCTCAACCTGGAGTTCACCAAGGTGCGTGCGCCGATCGACGGCCGTGCCGGCCGGGCGATGGTCACCGCCGGCAACCTGGTCACCGCCGGCGACAGCGCCAGCGTGCTGACCACGCTGGTCTCGCTTGATACGGTGTTCGTGTACTTCGATGCCGACGAAAGCACCTTCCTGCGCTATGCGCAGATGGCACGCAAAGGCGAGCGCCCGAGCGAGCGCGACAGCGAGCTGCCGGTGAAGATCGGCCTGTCCGGTGAAGAAGGCTACCCGCACTCGGGCAAGGTCGACTTCCTCGACAACCAGGTGACCCGCAGCACCGGCACCATCCGCGTCCGCGCGCTGCTGGACAACGCCGATCGCCAGTTCACCCCGGGCCTGTTCGCCCGCGTGCAGCTGCTCGGCAGCGGCCAGTTCCAGGCCATGCTGATCGACGACAAGGCCGTGCTGACCGACCAGGACCGCAAGTACGTCTATGTGGTCGACAAGGATGGCAAGGCCCAGCGCCGTGACATCCGCCTCGGCCGCACCGCCGAAGGCCTGCGCATCGTCGAGCAGGGCCTGGCCGCCGGTGACAAGGTGATCATCGATGGCGTGCAGAAGGTCTTCATGCCCGGTATGCCGGTGCAGGCGAAGGCGGTGGCGATGCAGCCCACCGCTGCGCCGGCGCCGGGTCGCGATGCAACTGCCGCACTGAACCACTGATCCGCCGGCTCCTGATCCGCGTCCCCGCTTAGCTGCCGGTGCCAGCGGCAGCCGTCACTGCCTTCGCCAGATTGGCGAGGGGCAGGTCGGCTGTTGCCCGCCGACGGCCTTTTCCAGGAATTCTTCCATGGACTTTTCCCGTTTCTTCATCGACAGGCCGATCTTCGCGGCGGTGCTGTCGATCGTGATCTTCGCCGCAGGCCTGATCTCGATTCCGATGCTGCCCATCGGTGAGTACCCCGAAGTGGTGCCGCCGTCGGTGGTCGTACGCACGGTCTACCCGGGCGCCAACCCGAAGGTGATCGCCGAAACCGTGGCCACCCCGCTGGAGGAGGCCATCAACGGCGTTGAGGGCATGATCTACCTCAAGTCGGTGGCCGGTTCCGACGGCGTGCTGCAGATGACCATCACCTTCCGCCCGGGCACCGACCCGGACGAAGCGGCGGTGAAGGTACAGAACCGCGTTGCCCAGGCCCAGGCGCGACTGCCCGAGGACGTGCGCCGGCAAGGCGTGACCACCCAGAAGCAGTCACCCACCTTCCTGATGGTGGTGCACCTGACCTCGCCCAACGGCAAGTACGACACCCTGTACCTGCGCAACTACGCCCGCCTGCACGTCAAGGATGCGCTGGCACGTATCCAGGGCGTCGGCGACGCACAGATCTTCGGCGGTGGTGACTATGCCATGCGCGCCTGGCTGGACCCGGACAAGGTGGCCGCGCGCGGCCTGACCGCCAGCGACGTGGTGCGCGCCATGCGCGAGCAGAACGTGCAGGTCTCGGCCGGCCAGCTCGGCGCCGAACCGATGCCCAACAGCCAGTTCCTGACCCTGATCAATGCCCAGGGCCGCCTGCGCAGCGAGCAGGAGTTCGGCGACATCGTGCTCAAGAGCGGCACCGACGGTGAAGTGGTGCGGCTGGCGGACGTGGCCCGTGTCGAACTGGGTGCCGGTGACTACACGCTGCGCTCGCAGCTGGACGGCAAGAACGCGGTGGGTATCGGTATCTTCCAGGCCCCCGGCGCCAATGCGCTGGAGATCCGCGATGCGGTGATGGCCAGCATGGACGAGATGCAGAAGACCATGCCGGCCGACGTGAAGTACGAAGCGGTGTATGACACCACCATCTTCGTGCGCGACTCGATCAAGGCCGTGGTCTCCACCCTGCTCGAAGCCATCGCGCTGGTGGTGCTGGTGGTGATCCTGTTCCTGCAGACCTGGCGTGCGTCGATCATCCCGCTCATCGCCGTGCCGGTGTCGATCGTCGGTACGTTCGGCGCGCTGTACCTGCTGGGCTTCTCGATCAACACGCTGAGCCTGTTCGGCCTGGTGCTGGCGATCGGCATCGTGGTCGATGACGCGATCGTGGTGGTGGAAAACGTTGAGCGCAACATCGAAGAAGGCCTGACCCCGCTGGCCGCTGCGCATCAGGCGATGCGCGAAGTGTCCGGGCCGATCATCGCCATCGCCCTGGTGCTGTGTGCGGTGTTCGTGCCGATGGCGTTCCTGTCGGGCGTCACCGGTCAGTTCTACAAGCAGTTCGCGGTCACCATCGCCATCTCCACGGTGATCTCGGCGATCAACTCGCTGACCCTGTCGCCGGCCCTGGCGGCCCGCCTGCTCAAGCCGCATGGCGCGCCGAAGGATGCCCCGACCCGCATCATCGACCGTCTGTTCGGCTGGGTGTTCCGTCCGTTCAACCGCTTCTTCAAGTCCAGCTCGGAAAAGTACGAGCGTGGCGTGTCGAAGATCCTCGGTCGCCGTGGTGCGGTATTCGTGGTGTATGCGGTGCTGCTGGTCGGTACCGGCTTCATCTTCAAGCTGGTGCCGCCGGGCTTCATTCCGACCCAGGACAAGCTGTACCTGATCGCCGGCGTGAAGCTGCCGGAGGGTTCGTCGATCGCGCGTACCGATGAAATGCTGCGCAAGGTCGCCAAGATCGCCCAGGAAACCGACGGTGTGGCTCACACCATCTCGTTCCCCGGTCTGAATGCCCTGCAGTTCACCAACACGCCCAACACCGGTGTTGCGTTCATTCCGCTCAAGCCGTTCAGCGAGCGCCATGGCCGCACCGCGGCGCAGATCAATGCGGAGATCAACCAGAAGATCGCAGGCCTGCAGGAAGGGTTCGCCTTCGCCATGATGCCGCCGCCGATCCTCGGCCTCGGTAACGGCAACGGCTACCAGATGTTCATCCAGGACCGTGGCAACCTCGGCTATGGCGCGTTGCAGAACGCGGTGCAGTCGATGCAGGGCGCGGTTGCGCAGACCCCGGGCATGGCCTTCCCGATCACCAGCTACCAGGCCAACGTGCCGCAGCTGGATGCCGAGGTGGACCGGGTCAAGGCGAAGGCCCAGGGCGTACAGCTGACCGAGTTGTTCGATACGCTGCAGACCTACCTGGGTTCGGCCTACGTCAACGACTTCAACCAGTTCGGACGTACCTGGCAGGTGATCGCGCAGGCCGATGGCCAGTTCCGTGACAGCGTCGAAGACATCGGCAAGCTGCGGACCCGCAACGACCGTGGCGAGATGGTGCCGATCGGCTCGATGGTCACCGTCAAGGAAACCTACGGTCCGGACCCGGTGCTGCGCTTCAACGGCTACCCGGCCGCTGACCTGGCCGGTGAAGCCGACCCGCGTGTGCTGTCCTCGGCCGAAGCGATGAACAACCTCACCGCCATCGCCGCCAAGGTGCTGCCGGTGGGCATGGCTACCGAATGGACCGACCTGAGCTACCAGCAGGCGACCCAGGGCAAGGCGGCCTTCATCGTGTTCCCGGTGGCGATCATGCTGGCGTTCCTGGTGCTGGCCGCGCTGTACGAAAGCTGGTCGCTGCCGCTGGCGGTGATCCTGATCGTGCCGATGACCCTGCTGTCCGCGCTGTTCGGCGTGTGGATGACCGGCGGCGACAACAACGTGTTCGTGCAGGTCGGCCTGGTGGTGCTGATGGGCTTGGCGTGCAAGAACGCGATCCTGATCGTCGAGTTCGCCAGAGAGCTGGAGATGGGCGGCAAGGGCATCGTCGAAGCGGCACTGGAAGCCTGCCGCCTGCGTCTGCGCCCGATCGTGATGACCTCCATCGCCTTCATCGCCGGCACGGTGCCGCTGGTGCTGTCGCATGGCGCTGGCGCCGAAGTGCGCTCGGTGACCGGCATCACGGTGTTCGCCGGCATGCTGGGCGTGACCCTGTTCGGCCTGTTCCTGACCCCGGTGTTCTACGTGGCACTGCGCAAGTTCGTCACCCGCAACGGTGGTGGCCAGCTGGTGCAGCACGGCGAGCCGACCATCCATCACTGACATGGAAAACAGCGGCGCCGGCAATCACCGGCGCCCGCTTCCCCCTACCAAGGCAATGAATCCATGAACACCCATCAGAACAAGATCGCGCTGGTCACCGGCGCAACCCGCGGCATCGGCCTGGAAACCGTGCGCCAGCTGGCACAGGCCGGCGTGCACACGCTGCTGGCCGGGCGCAAGCGCGAAACCGCAGTGGAACTGGCGTTGAAGCTGCAGGCCGAGCGCCTGCCGGTGGAAGCGCTGCAGCTGGACGTCAATGATGGCGCCAGCATCGCCGAGGCGGTCGAGCAGGTGCGTCAGCGCCATGGTCGTCTGGACATCCTCGTCAACAACGCCGGCATCATGATCGAGAACCCAGCGCAACTGCCGTCGGAGCAGTCGCTGGACACCTGGCGTCGCACGTTCGAGACCAACGTGTATGCGCTGGTGGCGGTGACCCAGGCCTTCCTGCCGCTGATCAAGCAGGCCAAGTCCGGCCGCATCGTCAACGTCTCCAGCATGCTCGGCTCGCAGACCCTGCATGCCGATCCGACCTCGGGCATCTACGACTTCAAGATCCCGGCCTACAACGCGTCCAAGGCCGCGGTGAACAGCTGGACCCTGGCCCTGGCCCATGAACTGCGCAGTACGCCGATCAAGGTCAACACCGTGCACCCCGGTTACGTGAAAACCGATATGAACGGTGGCAACGGCGAGATCGAAATCGCCGAGGGCGCGCGTTCCAGCGTGCAGATGGCGCTGATCGGCGAGTCCGGCGCCAGCGGCAGCTTCACCTACCTGGGCGAGGTGCTGCCATGGTGATCCGCACCCTGGCGATGGCCGTCTCCAGCCTGGTGCTGGCGGGCTGTGTCAGCGTCGGCCCCAACTACAAGGCACCGGTGCAGGAGCCCGTCGTCCTGCAGGGTGCACAGCAGCCGGTCTTCAGCACCGCCTCGCCGGTGGCCAGCTGGTGGGCGCAGTTCGATGACCCGGTGCTTGAAGAACTGGTGCACGGCGCGCTGTCGGACAACCTGGACCTGCGCGTGGCTGTCGCCCGTGTCAGCCAGGCCCGTGCCGTGTTTGTCGAGAGCCGCTTCGACCAGGCGCCACACGTTACCGCTGGCGGCAGCTACGACCGCCGCAAGCAACCCGATCCGCAGCTGGGTGGGCAGCGGGTGTTCAGTGAAAGCTACCAGCTCGGCTTCGATGCGGGCTGGGAGCTGGATCTGTTCGGCCGCAAGCGCCGTGCTGCAGAGGCTGCGCGTGCCGACCTGGACGCCGAGCAGGCCAACCTTGCCGACGCGCAGGTGCTGATCGCTGCCGAAGTGGCACGCAACTACTTCGAACTGCGTGGCACCCAGAAGCGCATTGCGGTGGCCCAGCGCACCCTGGTCAACCTGCGCGATACGCAGCGGCTGACCGAGGCGCGCTGGGAACTGGGTGCCGGCAGCGAACTGGACGTGCAGAGCAGCCGCGCACGGTTGAAGGCCATCGAGGCCGACATCCCGCTGCTGGAAGTGGCCGAGACGCAGTCGCGCAACCGGTTGGCTGTCCTGCTTGGCCAGCGTCCGGAAGTGTTGACCGCCATGCTGGCGCCGCACGAAGTGCCGGCGTTTGCCAAGGCACTGCCGCTGGGTGATACCCGCGAACTGCTGCGCCAGCGTGCCGACGTGCGCGTGGCCGAGCGTCGCCTGGCTGCCGCCACCGCGCGTGTCGGCGTGGCCACGGCCGATCTGTTCCCGCGGTTGTCGCTGTCCGGTTTCGTCGGCTTCCTCGGCGGCGATGCCAGTGGCCTGGTCAACGGCAACAACAAGGCCTGGTCGCTGACCCCATCGTTGAGCTGGGCGGCATTCGACTTCGGCACGGTCAAGGCACGCCTGCGTGCCAGCAAGGCTGAGGCCGAGGGCGTGGCCGCGCAGTACGAACAGGCGGTGCTGCTGGCGCTGGAGGACACCGAAAACGCGTTGACCCGCTACTCCAAGCAGCAGGCGCGGTTGGCCATCGTTGTCGAGCAGGCGCAGGCGGCACGGCGTGCCGAATCGCTGGCGCAGATCCGCTACCGCGAAGGGTCGGAGGACTTCCTGACCCTGCTGGACGCGCAGCGCACGCAGCTGGTGGCCGATGATGCACTGGCGGCCGCCGAATCAGAGGTCAATGTCAGTGTCGTGGGTGTGTACAAGGCACTCGGTGGCTGGGGCCAGTCACCGCAGGCGCCGAGCGTGGCGCAGGCGCGCTGATCGACAGGGGGACGGAAGCATCTGCTTCCGTCCCTTTTTCCATCATGGCCAGTGGTTGGCCGGAGCATCGTGATCACGCATGCGCACGATGCAGAATCGATGACCGGTGGGCGCTTCCATCACCCACCAGCGTTTGACGAAACCGACCCGGCGGGCACCGAGTTTTTCCAGCCTTTCGGCTTCGGCGTCGATGTCGTCGCTTTCGATATCCAGATGCACCCGCGACGGGTGATCGACCCGCTGCACCTCCACGTTCAATCCCGCCGGCGCGCCTGTCAGATCGGCATACTCTGCGTCGCCTTCAGCACGGGCAGGCTCGGCCTGCAGGCCCAGCGCTGCGGCCCAGAAGCGCGCGCTGTCTGCGGCGGGCGTGTCCTGGCAATCGATGATGAACCCGGCCAGTCGGCTGCGATGGGTCATGCGTTGTCTCCGCTCAACGATGATGCTGGCAGGGTAGCGCGCGGGCCGCCGTGGACGTTCTCGCCGCTGTGACGTTTCTGACTCTGCCGGAAGTGCCGCCCGCCGTGTAACTAGTGGAGAAAACCACGGGAGGACAGGACATGGGCGAACAGAAGCAATCGGCGCAACGGACGCTGCTCGGTGATCCCGGCCTGCCGGGGGCCGGGCTGTCGGTCGGCGTGGTGGTGTTGCTGGTACTGGCCGCGATGGCCGCAGTGATCGGCTTCGTGCGCCTGCCCGATTCAATGCTGGGTGCTGGCCTTGTCGGCATTGCGGTGTTCCTTGCCGTCGGCGCGCGCATCTGCCAGGCGCGCGACCAGCACCAGGCGCTGTACCGCCTGCTGGGCAAGCGACCGTCGCCGTAGCGAGGGTCGCCGCATTGCTCAGTGTTTCGGCCAGTCCAGCTCAACCACCAGCGGGAAGTGGTCGGAGGGCAGTACGCCGTC
This sequence comes from Stenotrophomonas sp. DR822, assembly GCF_019793815.1. NCBI lineage: Bacteria > Pseudomonadati > Pseudomonadota > Gammaproteobacteria > Lysobacterales > Lysobacteraceae > Stenotrophomonas > Stenotrophomonas sp. DR822. Next base: position 960,438 of record NZ_CP081826.1, on the reverse strand, counting down.
GATGCGGCGGTCATCGGTGAGGAAGCTGCGCGCGTGGAAGCCACGCACCAGCACCCAGTCCAGCTCGGCGGTCGCCGTTCCTGTGAAGTTGTGGAAGGTCAGGCGCGGACCCTGCGGCGACTTGACCTGGCGACGGGTGTCCTGAAGCACCCGGGTGAAGGCCTGATAGGTGCCGCCGCCGGGCTCGCTGTTGAAATCACCGGTCAGCACCACCGGCAGGTCGGAAGGCAGCGCGGCCACGCGCGTGGCAATCAGTTCGGCTCCCTTGATCCGGCGCGGTTCGTCCTCGTCGCGGTAGGGCAGGTGGGTGTTCATGAAGTAGAAGCGACGGCCATCATCCAGGCGGCGGAACACGGCCCAGGTGACCATGCGCGGGAACAGGTTGCCCCAGCTGATGCTGCCTGCGACCTCGGGCGTATCGGACAGCCAGAAGTTGCCTGACTCTTCCATCGCCAGCACCTTGCTGTCGTAGAACACGCCCATGTGTTCGTCGCCACTGCCACCGCGGCGGCCTTCGCCGAACCAGCGATAGTCGGGCAGGTGCTCGGCCAGGTAATTGGCCTGCTCCAGCACCAGCTCCTGGGTGCCGATCACGGCTGGGTGTGCCTGCTGGATCACCTTGACCATGGCGTCGCGGCGGTCCTCCCAGCGCTTGCCGGGGTCGGTGTCGGCAGGGGTGCGTACGTTGAAGGACATCACCTTCAACGGCGCGGGCGAGGCTGCCCAGGTGACGGCGGGCACTGCGAAAGCCAGGAGTGCGCAGAGCGCGGACGTGCGGAAGCGAGACAACATCGTGGAATCCCTCCATTCCATGAAAGCGGTTTCATGGAGGATGCCATGGAAGGCAAGGGCAGTGGTATGCCGGGATGGGCGGCTGCAAGGGCCGGGCGGACGGCGTGCGGCCGCCCGGCAGATGCCACAGGCGATCAGGGGTCGTACATCATCCCGTTCTCGTCGCGGTTGTAGTGGTCGCTGGCCACGCGGGTGCCATCGTCATAGACCACGTACAGCGTGCAACGCTGGTGGATGCCGAAGCCGGCCCGGAAGGGCACGCACTCTTCCTGCAGGCCGACCTCTTCGGCGGCATTTGCCGGTGCTGAAGGCACCAGCGCGGCAAGCGCAACTACTGCAGCGAAGGAAAAAGCGGTCATTCGATTGTGCAACGTCATTGATCACACTCCTTGTAGTCGTAGTCGGTGTTCAATCCAGATCAGTCCGCCGGGAGGTACCACTGACCGTTCTGGTCGATCCAGTACACCCAGGTATAGGGATTTCCGTTCTCGTCGATGTCGTGGATCTCGCACCGCTGGTGATAGTGGGGGCCCATTTTCACTGGTACGCAGATGGCACCGCCCGAGGGGTCTGCGTGGGCGTCTCCCATCGCCGCCAAGCTGCCGACTACCAACACCAATGCGGCCATCGAGGCCAGTTGCAGTTTCATAAGCATCATCCTTGCTTTCTGCAATCGCGCACATGCGCTTGGCCTGTTTAACATGCGTCCGCAGTAGCCGGAAGTGCCGCGCCTGCGCTCAGTCCCCGATCTCACCGCGCCGGCTTGCCGCACGCACTGCCTGCGCCGTGGTCGCCACGCCCAGCCGCTGGCGTGCTCTGCGCAGGTGGTTTTCCACCGTGCGTGTGGACAGCCCCAAAGTCGCAGCAATATCGGCCTGGCGACGACCAGCGGCAACCCAGCGCAGGACCTCACGCTCGCGGGCGCTGAGGGTGCCGGCAGGCACAACCGCCGGGGCGACAGACAGCCGATGCGCCATACGGAAGGCGGCGGTGCCAATCAGCTCCAGCAGCAACCGTGCCGATGGAGATGCGTCGATCGTGCGTCCTCCCCAGCTGACTGCCCCTTCCAGGCCGGTCGCACCGAACACCGGCACCTGCAGGCCGTGCAGTCCTTCGCCGCGCGGTTGCCGCACGACCTGGTAGCGCTCGCCGCGCACGCCCTGCTGCTTGCTCCAGAAGAACGGCGCATCGCTGTCCAGCACATGGCGATTGACCGGGCACGCATGCAGGTAGTGCGCCACGCCACTGCTGGCGCCCTCGCCGAACCAATCGCCATCGATCCAGTACAGGCGCTGCGCGCCTCGGTCCAGATCGGTGCCGGTAGCGAACATCAGCGTGCGGTCATAACCCAGCGGCGCGCCGACGCCGCGCAGTACGGTACCGATGGCTGCCAGCGAACGTGCACGTTCCAGCACCAGCAATGACTGCACGACGGTATCCATGCCGGTCAGCGTGCGGCCAGCGCATCCAGCAGGGTGCGCGCAGCCAGCTTGCCCAGCGCATTGCCCGCCAGCGGGCTGTCGCCGGTCAACAGCAGGCGGTCCTGCATCACGCTGCCATCGATGCCCTCGTTGACGATCTGCACGCCCTGCTGGGCCAGGCGCTCGCCGAAGAACCACGGCAGTTGACCCGGCATGTAGCCGATATCCGGGGTCTGCCGGTCCATCGCATCGGGGAAGGCGCAGATCCGATGGCCGCGGAACAATGAACCGCCATTGGGCTCATCCACGCCGGCTGCCAGCAGCGCGGCAGGGCCGTGGCAGAGGGTGATGATGTGACGTTGATTGTCCACCGCCCACTGCAGGATGGCCTTCACTGCGCGGCTTTCCGGTAGGCCGATCAACGCACCGTGACCGCCGGGAATGAACACCGCGGCATAGTCCGAACCGGTATCGAGTGCCCTCGCCACCTCGTCCAGGTGCAGAGGCTGGCGGAAGCGGGATTCGTAGCGTTCGTACAGGCCGCCGATCTCGCGGTCTTCGCGTGGGAACGCCCACCACTCAAACTTCACCGGGTTGCCCGACAGCGTCGCCACGTCGATCCCGAAACCGGCCTTGTGCAGGTGATACATCGGCAGCAGCGTCTCCACCGGATGGTTGCCGGTCGAGAACAGGCGGCCGTTGGCGGTCGGCAGATAACGTTCGTCGGCGGCGATCATCAGCACTTTCCAGCGTCCATCACGACGGGCATCGGGATAGTCCGCGCCGGACAGATCGGTGGTTGCCGAAGTGAACTGGGACAGCGAGTACGGCGACGGGAAAAACGCATTGCGCTCGGCCGGGTCGGGGCTGGGCTGACGGCTGGGCTCTGACGTGTTCATGCGGACCTCCTGCGGAAGAGAGTGGTCACCTTAGCCAGAGCGATGCGTACGCACGATGAGGGATTTCCCTCAATGCGATCAGGCAGGGTGCGCTTGCTGAACCCGCTGGTAGGCGTCGTCCAGCATTGCCAGGAAAGCCTGTCGCTGCGCGGCATCAAGTACCACCGCGCGTTCGAACGCATCCACGCTCGCACTCCAGTCCGCCAGTGTGTCGTCGTTGTAGAGGGCATGATGCCGTTCCCATGCTCCGCCTGCCTTCAGGTACAGCCACTTGTCGAACAGGTGCAGCGGGCTGCCGTTGTCCAGTTGCAGGGGGCGGGTGGTCCTGGTGTGGGCCAGCACGCTGCGCAGCGCAGGTGAATCGTGAAGCTGGCCTGCCCAGACGTGGTTGCCAAGATGTTGCTCGGCAAAGCGCAGGATCGCCTGGTGATCATCCTCCAACCCGGCCTCGTAGAGTGCCTGCGGCACCCGCAGGTGCCGGCGATCGAACAGCCACTTCAGTACCAGCGTTGCCGCCTGCGGAGTGGTGTTGTGTTCATTGCCAGGGTCGAAATCATGATGGCCGATGAACTCGCGGTCCTCATGCAGATTGAGCTGGATGGTGTCCACGCGCTGCCTGCGCTTGCAGAACCAGAGCTTGATGTCGACGTCCCCGGTAAGCGGCTTTTCAAAGTAGGCGGTGTCGCCGAATTCTTCCAACCGGCCGTTGAAGTACGCCAGGCAGTCCTGGAGTGTGGCTGATGGCTGCACGTATCCGTCCCAGAAGCCTTCGGGCTTTGGCGGATTGCCCTTGGGCCGGTGACTGAACAGGGTGGCGGACTTGAAGTGGCTCAGCAGGCTGCCACGCGCTCCGACGGTGGGCGGATAGAAGCGATCATTGATGATGTCGAAGGCAAAGTAGAACTCCATGTCGTGGAGCTTGTCCTTGACCGATTTCTGCCCCTGGTTCGCGCTGATCGTGGTCGGGGGCTTGCCGATGCCGTGCTGCGCGAACCATGCCTGCAGATGAGCATCCGAGCCCTTGCTGCCGAGCAGCTCGACCAGTGTTGAGATATGCATTCCATTGCCTCGTTGTCGGTGGCCCGGATAGGAAAGCGCGGGCCATGGTTGCTGTAAGTCGTGCGCTACTTCGCCGGCAGAGGATGAGCCTCCATGTCCTCATGCAGGATGCGGCGAAGTTCGACGATGGCCGGCGTGGCTTCCTGCACGCTGTGACCGGACACGATCACTTTTTCCGAGACGGCCTCCGGCAGGTGCGAGCTCCAGTAGGGAACCAGTCCATCGTCGGTCTTTTCCAGCGGGCCTTCGGCCTGGGTCCGCGCGATGATCGAGTGGTAACGCACCTTCGGCGATATCGGCAGATCAGCCACGGCCTTGACGAAGGCATCGTCCTTGTCCAGGTTCTGGATGCTGTTCATCTGGTAGCCGTGCTTGTCATCGTTGCGCTCGACCTTGCCGTCGTTTGCCAATGTCGCGACATCCTCCAGCACGGTCAGCGGCAGGCGCACGAAGCGGCCGAGCCAGCGCCCCAGGCGCGTGCCGGCAACATCTGTGCCGCGATGGGGGGTAGCGATGAACACCACCCGCGAGATTTCCGGTTCCGGCTGGAATGTCAGCACCGGCGCGCCCTTCGTACGCAGCAGTTCGCGCTGCGCCGGGGTCATCTGCGCGGTCGCCAGCAGGGTATCGACCAGATGGTCACCAGAGGAGGACACCATCAGCCGCGAAATCACCCCGCCCATGCTGTGCGCGACCACGACCATGTCGCGCGATGCCAGCGCCTTGGCGGTTGGGTCGAAGTGCTGCAGTGCCTCATGCAGGATCCGCCGGATCTCATCGTGGCTGAGGGCGATCGGCATGTTGGTCGGGTAGTAGAACTGCCAGATCTGGAAGTCGCCGCGGATCTCATCGTCACGCATCAGCTCGTTGGCCACGTTGACCCACGCCTCCGGGCTGCTGGCCAGGCCATGGATCATCAGCAGCACGCGGCGGTCCGGATCGTACGGCTGCATCATGAACAGATGCGGCTTGTCGATACCGCCCTTGCCGCCGAACAGCGTACGCAGCGATTGCCGGCTGAAGTTGGAGCGGGCCAGCCACAGCGCGTAACCGGCGGTGAAGTTCGCCGCCAGTGGCACCTGCTCGCCGTGCAGTTCCACCACCGCCACCTGGTAGGGGTCGTGGATCTCCAGTTCCGGCTCGTCGTCGTGCAGCACTTCCCACAGGTTGTTGCCGGAAAAACGCAGCAGCACGGTCATCGACGGCGACGGCATCTCGCTCCAGTCGCGCTCGGCCGTCGTTGCGGTACCAGCGGCGGCGGCCGCCGGCCCGGTGCTGGCCGGGTCGGCCATCACCGCCACCAGTTCGGCACCAAAGCCGTCGCGGCGATGCACGCTGCGCAGGGTGCCGGTGAAGGACATCGATGCGGCCGGTACCAGTTCGATCGGCTCGCGCGTGCCCGCTGCCGGGCCATCGTCGGCAGGCGCGAGTACGAAGGTCCAGCGTCCCAGCTGGAACCGCCCGTTGTCGTTGCGCACCTGCTTGCTCGAATAGGCTTCGAACAGCAGCACGGCTGATTCCTGAACGGCCAGGTTGTAGTAGTCCCGCACCTGGGTCTGGCGGTCTTCGAAGCCACGCTGGTTGGCGGTGCGTTCGGTGAAGAACAGATATGCGTAGGACTGCCGCGCGATCTGCATCCACGCATCCAGGCGCGGCTGGAAGGTCGGGTCGGGCGGGGTGGTCGCGGCCTTGCTGCGGGCCACCGACGCCGACTCGCGCTTTGGCGCCGGCATCGTCATCGCATACTGCACCCACAGTTCGGCCAGCGCCGAGCGCTTGTCTTCCTCGCGGACGACGATGCTGCCCTCCATCGCCTCGATGCAGGGCAGGCCGGGCTTGGCACAGGCGCCCTCGTCCAGGCCGGCCACGCGCAGGGTCTCCATGGTGGCCGCGCTGAGCTTGCCGCTGGTGAGAATGTCACCGCGCTTGAGCGCGATGTACTGTCCTGGCGTGACCGTGCCCACCTGCACCGATGGGCCGAACTGGCGCAGCGTCGCGCACCCGCTCAGGGCGAGCAGGGCAACGAGGACGAAGGTGGTGCGGATGACGCCGATGCCTGTTCTTTGCATGTGGACTCCCTGCGCTGGCGCCACTCTAGCGGCAGGCGTGTCAACGCGGAAGCAGGCGGCAGGTGGCTCCATGCCCGCCGATGTGCGGACCCGGCATCGGCATGTGACACTGTCCCGGACATCCCATGCCGGGACGGCCGATGCGATTGCTGGAAACCCGTGTTCCCCCACCTTTTGTAATGCTGCTTTGCGGTCTGCTCGGTCTCGGCCTCAGCCGCTGGCTGCCCGCAGCGGAATTGCCCACGCCATGGTGGGCCGCGGTGGCGGTAATGGCAGCGGGACTGGTGATGAACCTGTTGCCCAAGTGGGCATTCCAGCGTGCGGGTACCACAGTCAATCCGATGCGGCCGACCTCATCGACCGCGCTGATCACCGGAGGGATCTACCGCTATACGCGCAACCCCATGTATCTGGGGCAAGCGGCCTTCCTGCTCGGAGGCATGCTGTATCTGCAGAACCTCCTGGCACTCGCAGTGGTGCCGATGTTTGTCCTGTACATCACACGTTTTCAGATCCATCCGGAAGAGCGCGTTCTTGGCGAGCGTTTCGGCGTCCAGTACAAGGCATTCCGGCAGCAGGTCCGGCGTTGGTTATAGCGCCCGGGCTGGCTCTTCAGTCGATCATCGGTCCGGTCACGGATGGATCTGACAGGTCACCGAGGCCGAGTAGCCCTCGTAGTCGTCTGCGGCGCCGACATGCAGGGTGTGACGGGCGTCGGTATGCTTGATGTACGACGGTTCCTCCGTCTGCGCGGCATCATCGGCGGTGGTCACCGACCACGCATGCGCCAGACGCGTGTGGTCGACGTTGTTCAGGTATACGTGCAGGCTCTTGTGGACATTTGATACGCTCACATCCGCGCTGGCTACGGTGCCTCCGAACAGCGCCACCGGCTTGCCCTTGGGCTCGAACACGCTGCCGGGGTCGCGGCTCAGGCCGGCGGACTGGAATGCCTGCTCCACCTGCGCTTCGGTGAAATCGGAACCCGCCTTGCAGGCCAGCAGGGCTTCCAGTGCGGTGGTGCTGGTTGCCGGAGGTGCGGCAACAGCGGCGGTTGTCAAGGTCAGGCCCAGCATCAGGGCGATAAGCGGCTTGTTCATTGCAGATCCTTCTGTATGTCGCGGAGCAGCGTAGGCGCTGGCACCAAGTCCGGGAAGACAGGCTGAGTGTGGGGCAGGGCAGCGTTGTCGGCTAGGCCCCCTCGCTGGGCTGCCAAGGGATTCCCCGATCAAGGGCATCCAAGGCCAGTTGCGCCCACTGGCGGACCTCTGCCAACGGGTGCTGCAGCTCAGCCCGCAGGGTCGGGCTGACCGTGCTGTCGCCTGATTCGCCGAGCAGTTCCAGCAGCTTTCCGCGCGAGTAACCATCATCCACGGCGGGCAGCCGGGCAAGCAGGTACGGCACCGCAATGGCTGCGGCCGGGCGAAGCCCCCAGTAGGCGTCTTCGAAGGTTGCCGGATCATGATCCAGGATCTGGTCAATCCAGGAAACAACGTCGATTCTGTCGAGATCCATGGCAGCTTCTCCTGTAGCCATGGATCACATCAGCTACACGCCAGAGTCGTCCCATCACCGCGGTTCTACTACAGCTCGGCATCGCAGGATCGATGCACGATGACGGCTGACTACTTCCACATGACGAGCGACAACCGGGCGTTCATCTCCCAGTTGCAGGTGACGCAGCAGACCCTGATCACCAATACCTTCCCGGTTGGCGGCGTAACGATGGGGATTGAACTCCAAATCGCCGTGCTACTCAAAACCGGGGGGACGTCGGAAAATAGAAGCCCGGGGACAAGGTGCCCCGGGCGCTTTAGATTCCACCTTGGGGATCAAGCACCGAATCCGCAATCGATATAGGTGCTATCGATCGTCTGGCAGTGGTTCACGCCGTTTACGCTGACGCAAGCGCTGCCAGTTTTGGGAACGACTGAGCACTCATCCCCACCGAAGCCACCGCCTGGTCCGCCGCCCTCCATTCCACCGCCACCGCTACCCTTCCAGCTGCTGTTCTCTAGCTTCTTGAGAAGCCACACCGAGCTAAGCTTTACGTATAGGTAGGTGGCGCACTGTGTTCCATTGCAGATCGTTACATCCAGAGGGTTTCCCTTACTGTCCACCCATGAGTTGACATGCTGGTTGACTTCGCTGCGTATGTACATCTCCGTGTCGCCAAATGCAGCGGGCTCATTAAATGTGCACTCGGGGCAATAATACTTTCCAGCGCTGGCCGCGATCGCAAGCCCCGCCACTGCCACCACGATTCCACCCAGCAGCAAACGGGTGCGCTTCCTCTTCAACGTTCTCTCATCTGGCGCAACAGTGTCATCCATACTTACCTTGAGGCACTCCTTTTGCTAAGGATCTGATTGGCGATTTCCTTACCGCGGCGCAATTGGGCGCCATCCAAGCCAGACGAGGCGTTGCTCAAGAACGACGCGCCATAACGACTTGAACCTGTGCGGAGGTATGCTTCCGCGTATGCATAGGCCATCACCGGATCTTTCGAGGTGAGTGCGCCATTCTTGTATATGTCGCTCAGCCGAGCGTAGGCCTGTGGTTGATCAGAGCTTCCAGCGGCCTCGAGGAATCTGATCGTGTTCTCCTTGTACTCGCGAATCAGATCAGGATCGAGCGAATGCAGCTCGTCTTCAAAAATTCTCGATGCGTAGAGAGAGTAGTCGAGCTGAGCCTTGGTGCTTCCATGTTCAGCGGCATAGGTAATTGCCTCAAATATCTCTTCTCGGCTAAGTGGCTTAAGTGACAGATCCTTGCAAAGTTCTTCAGACGTACTCCGAAGGTGCCCTCCATTGGCAGATGCTTCACGGTCGATCTGACAACGCAAGTTGATCTCAACGAGTTCGTATGCCGTCTCGGCATCGGTCTGTGCTGGTCTAGCAGCCTGTGCTGGCCTAGCAGCGGTGTACCTGTCAGGTGCGCTCGTTGTGGACGCGGGCTGAAACCCCGGTTCTTCGTTGGAGGAAGGACCACGCCGAGCACTAACGGCTGATTGGCTAGTCTTAGCAGGCGCGAACTTCGTGTCATTCTGGATTAGGAAAAAGCCTGCGGCGCTAAGCGCCGCAACTGCAGCGACAGAAGTCAGCACAATTGTCCTGCGTTTCATGTTGCATCCAGTCCTTATGGAAATAAAACGTAAGCTGAACGTTCTGAAGAACCTTTATCGGTTCTCGCAGGTTTGTCAATAGCGCTGGTGCGCGTTTGCGGAACACTGGGCGATTCACACTTACGGCCTGATGGTGGTCGACCCCTTCTACGATTAGCGTGGAGGGTCTGGACGGCAAGAACCAGGTGGTGCCGTTCACCCCGCGCACGCGCGGGCCGATGCTGGTGGCTACCTGGCCGCGCTGTACCGGATCTTTGACGACAAGCGGCACCCGTTCTACGAGCATCGGCTGGCGGCGCAAGCGAAACCTGAGCGACCGGCGCGCGGTTCCCTGATGGAGCCTGCCGCGGGGGTCGGCGATGCTGATCTCGCGCAAGGTTCGGCTTGGCCGAATCCCCCGAGCTGGAAGTCCCGGACGCAGCTGTACACGTCTGGGTTTGGTTCTGGCAACTATCCGGCTGCAGGTACATTCGCCCGGAAGCGTTGACGTTTGCTGACATCGGCCAGCGGGCATCCCTCCTGCAGATCGAACCGCTGGCCAAAGTTCTGCATGACGCGATGGGCGGTTTCGAACGCCTGGCGCGCCTCCATCTTCCGGGCGATCTTCAGGAAGTCAGAGGCCTTCAGGTCGGCAACACGCAGTTTCCCGATGTGGGGGAACACATCATTGGCGAACCATTCCTCGACCTTCTTGCTGTACTGCGGCACCCACGGGCGGGAGGCCAGCTGCTCCCTGGCGATCGCCTCGAAGCTTGAAGCGGCGTCCACGACAGTGGTCGTGGCGGCTGCCTTCTTCTGCTCTCCCGGATCAATGCGTCCGCGCAGTAGGCGCCGGGCGTCGTCGCGAGCATCTCTGGCATCGGCCAGTCTCACGTCCGGGTACAGGCCGAAAGCTAGCACCTTCTCCTTGCCGTCGAAGCGGTACTTCAGCCGCCACCAGCGGCTGTCCTTGGGCGAGATCTCCAGATACAGCCCCCCGCCGTCGAAGATCTTCTGGGTGCGGTCAGTTGCTTTGGCCTTCCGAATGGCCAGGTCGGTCAGTGGGGCACGTGTCTGTCAGGTCCGGGCGGATGCCCCAAAATATGCCCCCATCGTCTCACGGCCTGCAACGAACTGACGCGAACGAGGCCGGAAAGAAAAAAAGCCCGGAAACCCTTGCTGCTTGTGGGTTTCCGGGCTTCTCCGGTTCTTGACGAACCGCTCATTGGTGGAGGTGGGCGGAATTGAACCGCCGTCCGAAGGCACTCCATCCCCAGCACTACATGCTTAGCTCACCGTTGAATCTCATCCCCGAGCAGCACGGTGTGCAAAGCGCACCCGGGAACCAGCCTGTTGTGTTCTTGTGCCGGACTGACAGGCAGCCGCCCAGCGCGATTCCATGATAATGACTCTACGCTGCGAGCATGGACACAAGCAGTTTCGAGGCTCCGCCTAAGTCGGCAGAAGGTCACGCACCGCAGTTTTTAGGCTGCGAGAGCGACCGGAGCGTAGTTGTCGTCGTTGGCAACTAGAGTTTTGCAGCTGGATTTACGAGGAAAGCTACCCCCTCGGCATGCGCCAGGCGACTTCACAACCCCCGTCGAAACCAATGCACCCCCGGTTTCTTCAAGTATTGCAAGGCTTTCAGGCCCTTGGTTGACCAAAAGTTGACCGAGAACCCGCCTAACGATGTGGATGGTACGGCAATCTTCCTGAACAGTCACGCGCCCAGGGACGGTGCCGGGACCGTTCAGTCGCCGCTGCCGTCCAGCAGCAGGCTGCGGGGCAGGGGGCAGTCAGCGGATTCCAGGCCGCCGCGGCCTTGGCGCCGGCATCGGGAACCATCGAAGGAATCCACCGGCCGTACTTCTTGGCGGTGATCGTCCAGTCTCGGTGGCCCATCTGCCTCGCCACCCACATGACGTTCTCGCCCGCGCTGAGCGCCTGAGAGGCGAAGGTGTGGCGCATCTGATACGGGTACCGGTACCGGACGCCGGCCTTGCGCAGCGCGCGCTGCCATTCACCGGCACGGATGGTTTGGTCGGACCCCCAGCGGGCCTTCGTCCTGGGATAGTGGAAGACGAGCTTGCCGGCGGTGGCGGTGTCGGCCTGCTGAGCCTTCAGGGCGTCGATCGCCGGCTGCAGCAGCTGCACTTCGCGCACGCCTGATTCGGTCTTGGGAGCCTCCATCTTTCCCATAACCCAAGCGCGGCGGATCTTGACCGTGCCCTTGCGCCAGTCGATATCCGACCAGCACAGGCCGATCATTTCCGAGGTGCGCAGGCCCTTGGCGAAGTTGAACTGGCAGTAATTGCGGACCTGGTCCTCGCGGCAGGCGGCCAGGATCGCCTGGACTTCCTCCGGTGTGAAGGGATCGACCTCTTCCCGCGCGTTGACCTTGGCACGCCGCTTCACCCATAAGCCGTCCAGAGGGTTGCTCGGGATCAAGTCATCTGCCACTGCCTCACCGAGGGCACTGCGGAGCGGGCCCAGGACGTTGTTGATACGCTTGGCCGAGGTCGACTCGTCGAATGTGGCCACCAGTTCCTTCAGCGCGATACGGTCGAAGTCACGCGGCGCGATCGTTCCGCATCGCGGCACCAGGATGTTGTCGACGATGCGGCGGTAGCCGATCAGGCTGCTGTGCTCGAGCTCAGGCTCCTTCTGTGCCAGTCACCGTGTCAGCACCTGCTCCAAGGTATCCAAGGCCGCTGGCTTCGCCGCCACCTGCACCGTGCGCTTGCTGCCGGGGAAGTGGGTGGCATAGTCGAACGTGCCCTTCTCGATCTCGACCTTGATCTGCCCCAGCAGGTTCTCGCAGCACCGAAGGTTCCGTGCGGTCGAAGGGAGCTTGATCCGCTTTCGGCACCGCTTGCCCCGGTAGTAGAAGTCTATTGCGATGCTCCGTGTGGCTGGCCTGACGCCGCCTTGCCGTGCATTACCCCCTCTTCGTACCCCTCCAGGTCAATCAGGCTTCTTCCGTCCGGCGCCTTGAAGAACACGGCGCCCTCCAGCCAATCGCCAGGCTTGATCTTCGAGTTGATGGCATCGACCGTGTAGCCGGTCAGTGCCTCGAACTGCTTGAGTGTGACGAATCGGACCGGCCGCAGGTTCGCGGGGGATCCGGTCCTCGACAATCCTCGTGACGAGGGTCCGTGGTTACTCATGGTGCACGACCTGCAGGCTCCAGAGGACCGATGAGCGCTCGTCAGGGCCATGGAAGAACGCGCGCTCCACCCGGCCGGTCTTGGCCAGCTGGTGCAGGTAGCTGCTGACGCGGTTCGAAGGCAGCTGCAGTTCGGCGGCCAACTCGCCGGCCAAGCCCGGGCCCTCCTGCAGCAGCTGCAGAATCCGGGTGGCAGTGCCATCGGCAATGCCTGCATCAGCCATGGTCTGCCTCAGCTGCTGCCAGGTGGCCCGGGCAACCGGTGCCGGAGTAGTCGAAGCCCTCGCAGGGAGCGAGCGGGATGACCCTGCGGCCGTTGGCCAGGTGGTCGGTCAGCACCCGGCGAGCTTCGGCGGCAGTCACCGGATCTCCGGGCGGGTTGGCGCCGCTGGCCAGTAGCGACATTGCCGGCGCGGTCGGGTACATGCGCGATCCCCTCGAGAAGCACACCGCGCTCGCTGTGGCTACGCGCATGGGCTCTGGTGCGAACCTCGATAGTGCTCCTGGTAGCCCTGCGGAGACGATTGGGCCTGTCGGACCTGTAAGGTCCATGGGGCCGCCACGGCGGCCCCCTTCCTAGAAGCCTCTTTCAATCGAGGCATGAGCTAAAAGGCCTCCCTGACGAGGAGGCCTTGGCAAACGGTCATGCTTTAGCGCGAACTCAGGTAACTAGGGCGAGTTCTCGGCCGCCTTACACCTGGCATGTCACGGCTGATTCGACAGCATTTGCGAAGACACCATCAGCATCATAGATCTTCGTCCGTACAGTATGCGTCGGGTTTCCGACGACGGTGCCGCATGTGAAGTTCCACGATAGCTTTCCGTCGGAGAGTGTGACCGGAAGACCTTTCGCGCCGTAGCAGGTATTGCCTGGTGCGCACTTCACAATTTCAACATCTGCCTTCATTGTTCCTTGCGGATGACCCGCATAGGTGAAGGACACGGGTACTTTGCCAGGGGCCTTGCCAGCAGCCGGGCCTAGAGATGTAATTGCAAAAGGCGCGCATGCCTTCCCCTCCCTATACATGCGGTAGCCCTTTTCGATACCTCTCATCGAAATGGTACGGAACTCAGTGGTCTGAAGCAGTGCAGCGTCTTCGGCATTGGTGTGGAAGCCTACCTCGACTAAAACCGTTTCCATATCCGCCTCTCGGACCTCTCCATAACCAACGCCATCGTTCGGGCCTGAGCGAATGGGAAAGGTCGGATAATCAGGACGCTGCTTGATCTGCTCCTGAACGTAGCACTTCACACTCTCGGCAAGCGCCACGGATTTAGGATCATTGAGGTTGGTGAACACAGACAGCCCTCGGGCTGAAGGGTTAGTGTCACTGCCATCCGTGTGAATGGAGATCATTGTTTCAGCGTTTAGGAAGTTTGCAAAATTGGGGCGAACGGCAATATCGTCGTCATACTCACGGAGGTCTGCGCGGTTCGGCTTTCCATTAGGGTACTGATTCCACATCCCGGTTTCATTGGGATAGAGCCTGGCCAAGTAGTAGCGTGCAGCGAGCTCTGCCCATTTCAAGCCGCTGTTAGGATCAATCGCAGTGTTGCCAATGTCTCGAGTCTGACGGATTGACGTGGCATGCGTCGGGCTCCTCAATGTCAGAAGGCTCTGCAGCATCGAGGTGTAGCCCGGGGTAATAGTGTCCTCGTGGACTACAGTGGAGTTCACATAGAGCGGGCGCTGATACTCCCATTTGTTACTGCCGTAGTGAAAGTATTTTCCGTGCGATGGACTGAGCACGACTAAGCCATCTACTGGGGTAGTCAGTTGTGAAGTGGCCCGTGCGCTCTGCTTGGACTTGTAGCGAGGGGGATAAATCTCATCCAGGCGCTTGCCATCGACCCTGATGACGACGGCCTTGAACTCTACGATGCCTGTAAGAAGATCTACGACATGGTTCTGAATATCCCTAACGAGTTGCCCAAGGTCCTCCCCCATTTCGGTTCGGCCCTTGGGTAGAAAGGCACCATCAAGATCCACATAAATCCACTGGCGCGACGGATCTGGGGTGATCCGAGCCAGTATGTTCCTGCCTTGTCCATCGATTCGCTTCTGGGCATTGACGAACCGCTGCACATCATTCTGAATCTCTGACGTGACAAGCAGCTTATTTTGATCAGATAGCATCGGGACGGCCTCGGGATCCTGTTGCGCACCTACTGTGTAGGTGCTGCCCAAGGTCAGTCCGACCGAAAGAGCCAAAATTCCCCACTTCCTATCCATTTTCATGCGCTACAACTCCCTGTTGGAAAAGGTAATCAGGTTTCGTGCAAAACGTGTTCTTATGTCGATGCCTCCGCTTAGGTTTGCAGCTGCACAAGGCTGCGCCCACGTTCTCAAGTGCGCTATCGGAGTCTATGCCTCTTGCTCGTAGGAAAAACCCTATAGCAGTCACAGGATTAGGAATGCGGCTCGACAGAGGTGTGGTGGTCGGTGACCTAGCTGTGGTCGTATTGGCGAGAGCGAGGAGGCTGGCGCTGGACTATTTGATCGGCCAGCTGCCTGGCGCCAGCTCGGGGGCGCGATCTGAAGGAGTTACTGCCGCTGCTTTGGCGATTTGCACGCACCGCCGATTTAAACTATTCGTCAAATCGTTCAGGCAAACTTGTGACAGGATCTAGGGGAACTGAAGATGCTGGAAGCTCTTTTACTGGCGACCGTCAAGGCCGCGCCGGCGGCCAGTGCAGCGGCGAGTGCTGGCGACGACTGGAAGTGGCTGGTGCCGGTGGCCACGCTGATCCTCGGCTTCGGTCTGAAATGGCTCCAGGACCACCTGACAGAGAAAGGTCGCCGGAGGCACGCGAAGGAATTACGGCGAGAGCAACGCTACGACGCTCTACGCATGCGGCGCATAGATGCTGAGCGCGCGAACCTCATCTCCGTTCAACCCTATTGCTGAAGCTCATGCGGACGGCGGCTGTTGTTCACCTCGAGGAAATCAAGGCGTACGACAGGACCGGCGAGTGGGGGACGTACAAGTTACCTCCTCAGGTTGCGGAGGATTTCAGGCTCGCTGTAGCCGAGGTCGTGCCGATACACGCGAGAATTCACGCGCGCACTGTTTATGAACAGCTCTCTGAGTACCGGGAGCTGCTGTATCAAGTGACCAACTCGGTTGCGAAAGCCGAAGCGCAAGCTTTCTGGCAGGCGCACCCGATCTATGACCGCCTGCACATAGCTCTGGGTGATGAGATAAGGAAGCTGGAAGACGAGAACCAGCAGCTCGGAGATCCATCGGCGCGCTGACGACGGCAACAATCAACATCTAATGTTGACCAAGAAGTTGACCAAACGCTGCCAATCGATGCCCATTTCTGCCCATCCGGCAGGCGTGAACGAAAAAGCCCATCACGCTAAGGCATTGATGGGCTTCGTTATTCTGGTGTTTGCGAAACCGGCGCCGATGGCGTCACGGGGACAATGCACCCCAGGTTTCTTCAAGTTCTGCAAGGTACGAGGCCTGTTCCGTGTCGCTACGGTCAGTACCTGCCCAACGCTGCGCATGCTATGCCAAAAAAACCTGAACAGTCACCCGCTTCCGCAGGTCGCTTGCTAGCATCGGCGGTTCCGTTAGTCGCCCAGGGAATGGAACGCAAGCAGCTCGAAATCGCCGTGACCGACATCCCCAGCCCGCAAGCACTGGAGCTGATTGCCGATGGCCCGGATCAGTTCAATCTGCAGGCGGCCGGCCATGCCGATCGACGCACCTTGGCCGTGCTGGCCACCGATCCGGCCAGCGGCGAAGTGGTGGGTGGCTTGAGCGGGCGCACCTCGCTGGGCCTGTTGTTCATCGACCTGTTCTACCTGCCGCCCGCACACCGGGGTAATGGCCTGGGGTCGCAGATGCTTGCCGCTGCCGAAGAGGAGGCTCGCCGGCGCGGCTGCCGTTCCGCCGTGCTCTACACCATCAGCTTCCAGGCGCCGGACTTCTATGTGAAGCATGGCTGGACCGTATTCGGCCAGGTCCCGTGCGATCCGCCGGGGACCAGCCGCGTGTTCCTCAGCAAGGATCTCCGCGCGGCCTGAATGGCAGGCGTCGGCCGGTCGCCACGTCAATCCGCAACATGTTGTAGAGCGTCCGTCATAGCGGATTGCTAACGTCGTTGGCACGAATTTGCGACACACTGGCTACGACCATTCCAGCCAGAACAGAGACGGAGACGGCCGGTGACCGAAGCAATGCAACAACGCAGCCTGCGTCAGCTGGTTGGCCCGGTAGGGGCCGATTACCAGCGGCGGGCACTGCCGCCCGGCTGGGTCTGGGCGGTGCTGGCGGTGTTGTTGGCGGCAACCTGGGCAACCGAGTTGCCGGCCACGGCTGCAGCCGCGCTGATCGCCAGTGCGGTGGTGGTGCATTGGCCTCGGCGTGGCCGCTTCCATTGGCTGGGCTGGCGGCTGCCGGCCCTGGCGGTACTGGCCGCACTCCTGTGGGGTCCGGATGTGCTGTCACAGTGGTTCGAACATGGCCTGGCCCTGACCCTGATGTCGCTGGCCAGCCTCAGCATTGGCGTGCACGTGTGGCAGTCGCGGCAACTGGCGCGGCAGCTGCAGGCATCCGCCGACGCGCTGGACGACGCCCAGTTGCTGGCCCTGCTGCCCGTCGACGCCGCGCGGCTGGCGCAGCAGTGGCGTGCCGGCGATGATCGCCATGCCCCGGAGCTGTCGGTGGTGATGCACCTGGCGGTGATGCACGCGGCGCTGTCACCGCGTCTGCGCGGGCAGGGCATGCTGGCGGGTTGAGTCGTTGCCCGTAACGGTGGGCGATGCCCCGCGCTGGGGCAGTCTGGCGCAATCCTTCGAAAGCCGACGGAGGTGCCGTGGGCTAAAGGCCTGGCAGCACCTTGCGCAGATAGATCCGCTCGTGGCCCGGCGGGCAGTCGGGGAGCCGCCCGAACACTTCATAGCCCTGTCGCAGGTAGAAGTGTTCGGCCTGCCAGTCGAAGGTGTCGAGCATCACCCCGCACGCACCAACGTGACGGGCCTGGATCTCGGCATCCGCCAACAGGCGCTGGCCGATGCCACGCCCGCGAAGTTCCGGGTCGACCCACAGGACATGCACCTGCAGCCAGCCTGCGCAGACATCGGCAAGCAGTCCGCCCCGCAGTTCACCTTGTTCATCGCGCCAGGCCAGCCGGACCGGCACGTCTTCGAAGTTGAAACCGCTGCTGGCGCGATTGAACGCATACAACCGCGCACACAGCTCGCGCGCGTCTTCAGCATTGGCCGCCGCAGGAGCGTCGGCGCGCTCCATCAGGCGTCGCGGTTGCCGCGACGCATCACCCGCTGCTTCTCGATCGCCCAGTCACGATCCTTGGCGGCATCGCGCTTGTCGTGGGTCTGCTTGCCCTTGGCCAGCGCCACTTCCAGCTTGATCTTGTTCTTGCTCCAGTACATGGCGGTGGGCACGATCGTGTAGCCATCACGCTCGACCTTGCCAACCAGCTTGTCGATCTCGCTCCGGTGCAGCAGCAGCTTGCGCTCGCGCCGGTCGTTGGCCACCACGTGGGTGGAGGCCTGGATCAGCGGGGTGATCTGCGCGCCGATCAGGAAGATCTCGCCGTCCTTCACATAGGCGTAGGCGTCGACGATGTTGCCGCGGCCAGCGCGGATCGACTTCACTTCCCAGCCCTGCAGGGCCAGGCCGGCTTCGAAGCGGTCTTCGATGTGGTACTCGTGACGGGCACGCTTGTTCAACGCGATGGTCTTGTTGGCCGTCGCGCTCTTTGCTTTATCCTTGCCGGTGTTCTTGCTCATTTCCGTATTGTCTCCGATTCGGGCCCGCCCGGTCGATTGCCGAAGCGTCCTGTATTCATGCCTACTATCCGCCGCAGTGCCTTGGTCGAACATTCGGCCGCGCGCATGTTCGATCTGGTCAACGACGTCCAGGCCTATCCGCGCCGCTTCCGCTGGTGCTCCGATGCCCGCATCGTCGAGCAGGGCGAAGACCGGCTGGTCGCTCGCCTGGACCTGGGCCTGGGTTCGTTCAGCACCTGGTTCCAGACCGAAAACACCCTGCAACGCCCGCACAGCATCGACATGCAGCTGCGCGAGGGGCCGTTCAAGCAACTGCATGGCCGCTGGGAATTCCATGCCCTGGCCGAAGATGCCTGCAAGGTCACCCTCACCCTGGACTTCGAGCCGAGTTCACGCCTGCTGGGTCCAGCGCTGGCCATCGGCTTCCAGGGATTGGCCGATCGCATGGTCAACGATTTCGTCCGCGTCGCCGACGAGGACTGAACGATGATCGAGGTCGAGGTCGTGCTGGCCTGGCCACAGCGGGTGCTGTCGCGCCGGTTGCAGCTGGACGAAGGGACGACCGTGGCTGATGCGATAGCAGCGGCCGGGCTCGAAGGCAGTACCGACTGTCCGGCCGCCGCCGTGCATGGCGTACTGGCGCGGCCGCAGCAGGTGCTGCTGGATGGCGATCGTGTCGAGCTGCTGCGCGTGCTGCAGGCCGACCCCAAGGACAACCGCCGGCGTCGCGCGCGCGGCGGGTGATCCCCAGGCCCGTCCCGGAGGACGGGCAGGGTGGCTCAGCGGCCGCCCTTCTTCTTCTTGTCCTTCGGCAGATTGCGGCCGAACTGGCGCACGGTCTGCTGGGCAAGGGCCTTGTCGTTGGCCGGGAAGTAATCGCCTTCCCAACGGGTGACCACATCATTTTCGAAGTACACGACGAAATTCTTCACGTCGGTACGGCCCAGGCGGTTCACGCGCTCGGTCGAGGTGTAGTCCCAGCGCTGGGCGTGGAACGGGTCCGGCACAGAGGGGGTGCCCAGCAGGGCGTTGACCTGCTGCTTGCTCTGCCCGACCTGCAGCTTGGCCACGGCATCTTCCCGGATCAGGTTGCCCTGGTAGATGGGTTGCTTGTAGATGATGCCGCACCCGGTGGTGGACAAGGCGACGGCGGCGACCAACAGGAGATTGCGCATCGGGACTGGCGGTTGGGGAAATCAATCCGATGATACACTCCCGGCGTGCCACCGCGACCCAATCCGAGGCAGCTGGCGCTAAATCGCCAATGAACGGAGACCTATGGAAACCCACGACCTGCGTAAAGTCGGCCTGAAGGTGACCCATCCGCGGATGCGGATCCTGGCGCTGCTCGAGCAGCGCAATGCCCAGCACCACATGACCGCCGAAGACATCTACCGCCAGCTGCTGGAGCATGGCGACGAGATCGGCCTGGCCACGGTGTACCGGGTGCTGACCCAGTTCGAGGCCGCCGGCCTCGTGCTCAAGCACAATTTCGAAGGCGGCCAGGCCGTCTACGAACTCGACCGCGGCGGCCACCATGACCACATGGTCGATGTGGACAGCGGCAAGATCATCGAGTTCGAAAGCACCGAGATCGAAGACCTGCAGCGCAAGATCGCTGCCGATCACGGCTACGAGCTCGAAGAGCACTCGCTGGTGCTGTACGTGCGCAAGAAGCGCAAGTAAGCCCCGCAGCCAGCTGATTGCGACGAAACCCCGGGCCTGCCCGGGGTTTTTGCTTGTCTGGCCTCAGCGTCGCGGTAGATCCACGCCCTGCGTGGATGGCCCCATCAGGACGTCCAGATCCACCGTCTCGGCCATCGCCCGGTTCCCCGCATCGCCCGGGTGCAGGTGGTCGCCGGAGTCGTAGGCCGCCGCCATCCGTGAGGGATCGGCCGGATCACGCAGGGCCGCATCGAGGTCGATCACCGCGTCGAACGGGCTGTCCGTGCGCAGCCAGGCGTTGAGCTGCTGGCGCAGGGCGTCCTTGTCCGCGGCGTAGTAGTCGTCCAGCGGGGTGCCGGGCAGGGCGCCGGCAAACGGTGTCAGTGTCGCGCCGAGGATGCGCAGGCCGTGTGCATGGGCGCGCTGGGCCAGGTCGCGGTAGCCGGCCTGCAGCTCGGCCAGGCTGGGCCTGGCCTGCGTGCGGGCAAAGGCCGTGCCCGGCCAGCTGATGTCGTTGATGCCGATCAGCACGATCACACTGGCGACGCCCGGCTGGTCGAGCACGTCACTCTGGAAGCGCTTGCGGGCCGATTCGCCCATGCCATCGCGCAGCAGGCGACCGCCGGAGATGCCGGCATTGACCACCGCTACACCTTCGGGTGCCAGCCGCGCGGCGAGGTGATCGGTCCAGCGCTGGTCCTGGTCGAGGCTGGCGGTGGCGCCATCGGTGATGGAATCGCCGATCACCACCACGCTGCGCGCGCTGGCCGGGACCTCGACGTCGATGGCCGACAGGAGCAGGCGGGCCGTGGTGCTGCTGGCGTCGTGCAGCGCGGGCCGTTGATGCTGGTCGCCCGGCGCAATCCAACTGGTCTGCCGCCCTTCCCAATGGAAGGTCTGCAGCGGCGTGCGGTCGGGCAGGTAAACGCTGACCTGCACCGCCTGCCGATCAGCGGTGGGAAGGGACAGCGGATCGCTCAGGCGGTCCTGCCCGGGCGCAATCACGACCCCGGGCTGGCCGCCGAAGCGCAGCGGCTGCGGCGTGTCCCCCGCATGCACGGCGATGCTGGCAGCGCCGATCCGCAAAGGTTGGGTGCCGTAGGCATTGCTCAGGCGGATCCGCAGGCGCGACCCGCCCAGGCTGATGCGAGCGCTCTGGCGGAAGGTCTGGTCCTGCAGTTGGCCGGGAATGAGGGTAGGAAACAGGAAATCGCTGCCCCACACCGGCTGCGGGCTGGCCTGCCAGCTGGCGACCCAGTGCGGGGCGGGTGACGCAGTGGCGGCGCCGGACAGGGCAAGCAGGGCGGTGGCGGTCAGTTGGCTCAGGCGATTCATCGAAATGACCCGGTGGGAGTGACGGCCATGGTGCGTCCAGGATCATCTGTGAACTAGACTGCGCATGGATAATCATCTGTGAATCTGATTCATCGCATGGCACGCACCGACATCAACCGATCCGGCGAACTGGAAGTGTTCGTGCGGGTGATCGAAACCGGCGGCTTTTCCGCTGCCGCCCGCAGCCTGGAGATGACGCCGTCGGCGGTCAGCAAGCTGGTCGCGCGGCTGGAGCAGCGGCTGGGCACGCGCCTGCTGCAGCGCTCCACCCGCCAGTTGCAGCTGACCCCGGAGGGTTGTTCGTTCTATGAGCGCGGCCTGCGGGTGCTGGCCGATCTGGAAGAGGCCGAACGCTGTGCCAGCGCCCACGCCGAGCCGCGGGGGCGGCTGCGGGTCAATGCCAACGTGCCGTTCGGCCAGCACTTCCTGCTGCCACTGCTGCCAGACTTCCTGCAGCGCCACCCGCAGGTCGGTGTGGACCTGACCCTGACCGACGAGGTGATCGATCTGCTGGAGCAGCGCACGGACGTGGCGGTGCGGGCCGGCCCGTTGAAGAGTTCCAGTCTGGTCGCGCGCCGGCTGGGAGCAACGCGGATGATGATCGTGGCGGCACCGGCCTATGCGGCACGACACGGACTGCCGGCCAATGCCGACGCGCTGCTGGTGCACAACCGGTTGGATATCGGCCATGCACGGTCGGTGCAGGGCTGGCCGCTGCTGCAGGATGGCCAGCAGCAGCGGGTACTGCCCAGCGGAAATGCGCGCGCCAGCAATGGCGACGCGCTGCGTCAGCTGGTGCTGGGTGGGCTGGGCCTGGCCCGGCTGGCGGCGTTCCAGGTGCAGGCCGACATCGCGGCAGGCCGGTTGCTGCCGGTGCTGGAGGACGCCAACCCGGGCGACCTGGAAGAGGTGCACGCGGTGTTCCTCGGGCAGGGGGGCTACCTGCCGCTGCGGGTGCGCGCGTTCCTTGATTTCCTGGTGGAGAACGTCGACCTGACGCAGCCGCGGGGGTAGGTATTGGTCCACGTGCGTCGGGTTGCCGGCCAGCGGCCGACACTACCGGGCGTCAGGCCTGCAGTAGATCCACGCCATGCGTGGATGAATGCCCGCGATTCACGCGCGCCAACAGGCGTGCAGGATCCTACACCTGCAGCAGCTTGCGCGCGGCGGCGCGGGCTTCCTTGCTCACTTCCACGCCACCCAGCATGCGCGCCAGCTCTTCCTCGCGGGCCTTTGCGTCGAGCTTCTCCACCGCGCTCTGGGTCATGCCTTCCACCGGTGCCTTGCTGACCCGGTAATGGGCGTGGCCCTTGGAGGCAACCTGCGGCAGATGGGTCACGCACAGCACCTGGCGCTTTTCGCCGAGGGCGCGCAGCTTCTGGCCGACGATATCGGCCACCGCGCCACCGATGCCGGAGTCGACTTCGTCGAACACCATGGTCGGCACTGCATCCAGGTCGAGCGCGGCCACTTCGATGGCCAGCGAAATACGTGACAGCTCGCCACCGGAAGCGACCTTGCGCAGCGCACGCGGTGGCTGGCCGGCATTGGCTGCCACCAGGAACTCGACGCGCTCGGCGCCCTGCGGGTCCGGCTTGCCGTTGTCCTGCGGCTCCAGCTCGATCAGGAACTGGCCGCCGCCCATGCCCAGCTCGGCAATGATGCCGGTGGTGGTGGCCGACAGCTCGGCAGCAGCGGTACGGCGGCTGGTGGTCAGTGCTGCGGCCTCGACACGCCAGGCCGCTGCGGCCTTCTCAATTTCGCCGGCCAGACGCTGCAGGCGCTCGTCGGCGCCGCGCAGCTGTTCCACTTCGGCGTGCATGCGCTCACGCTGCGCAGCCAGCTCATCCATCGGCACGCGGTGCTTGCGGGCCAGGTCGTGCAGGCGGCCGAGGCGGCGCTCGTTCTCCTCGAACTGGTCCGGATCGGCGTCCAGGTCGTCATGCACCCGGTCGAGCAGGGCGAGGGCCTCGTGCAGCTGGATGGAAGCGCTGTCGATCAATGCATCGACATCGCCCAGCCGCGGGTCATGTTCGGCCACCCGGGCCAGTTCATGCCGCACCTGCTGCAGCAGGTCCAGTGCCGAGTGGCCTTCGTCGCCGTTGAGCTGGTCTGAAGCTGCCTGGCAGGCGGCCAACAGGGCGCTGGCATGCGCCTGACGGCGATGGCTGGCGCCGAGCGCGGTGATCGACTCCGGCTCCAGATCCTCACGGTCCAGTTCGCGCAGCTGGTGTTCGAGGAAGCCGATGCGGTCACTCACGTCGCCCTGTTGCGACAGTGCGAGGGATTCATCGACCAGCGCCTGCCAGGTGGCGGCAGCGCGGCGCACCTGGCGGCGTTCGCTTTCGTTGCGGGCATAGGCGTCCAGCAGGGCCAGCTGCGACGGGCGCGTCAGCAGGGCCTGCTGCTCATGCTGGCCATGGATTTCCACCAGCAGGCCGGCGAGGTCGGCCAGCTGCGCCAGGGTGACCGGGCGGCCGTTGATCCACGAGCGCGAGCCGCCGTCGGCGCGGATCACGCGGCGCAGCTGGCATTGGTCTTCATCGTCCAGCTCATTGCTGGCCAGCCACTGGCGGGCGGCCTGCAGCTGGTCCAGCGCGAATTCGGCCGACAGCTCGGCCCGGGCCGCGCCATGGCGGACCACGCCGCTGTCGGCGCGCAGTCCGGACAGGAAGCCCAGGGCGTCGACCATCAGCGACTTGCCCGCGCCGGTCTCGCCTGAAACCACGGTCATGCCCGGCCCGAACTCCAGTTCGGTGGCGCGGACGACGGCGAAATCCTTGATTGAAAGATGTCTGAGCATGGGTAAGGGGATGTCTGCAGCCGCGCAACGCTAGCACGCGCGGCGGGGTCGTCCAATGACTTGCCAAGGGGATGCGCCGCCATTATCTAATGACCCTGTCTCACAGGTTGATTCCATGCACGGTTCTCCCGACCAACTTGCCCCGCGCGCGCGGCACCTGCTGCGCACGCTGATCGCGCGCTACATCCAGGATGGCGAGCCCGTGGGTTCGCAGACACTGGCGCGCGTGGCCGGTCTGGAGGTCAGTCCGGCCACCATCCGCAACATCCTCGGTGACCTGGAAGACCTGGGACTGCTGGCCTCGCCGCATACGTCGGCGGGCCGGATTCCAACCGCGCATGGCTACCGGGTGTTCGTCGACAGCCTGTTGCAGATGCAGCCGCCGGGCGAAGGGGAGCTGGCCCGGCTGCGTCAGGAGCTGGCCGGAGGCGGCAGTACCCAGGCGCTGCTCGGCAGTGCGTCGGAGCTGCTGTCGGCGATGAGCCACTTCGTTGGCGTGGTCAGCGCGCCGCGCCGCGAGCAGTTCGCCTTCCGCCAGATCGATTTCGTGGCGCTGGACGGGCGCCGGGTGCTGGCGATCCTGGTGTTTGCCGACAATGAAGTGCAGAACCGGGTGATCGAGACCCGCCAGGACTTCGCACCGGGGCAGCTGGAGCAGGTGGCCAACTACCTCAATGCCCACTTTGCCGGGCTGCCCCTGGCCGAGATCCGTACCCGCCTGCTGCTGGAGCTGCGCGACGCCCGTTCCGAGCTGGAACAGGTGCTGGCGCACAGCGTCGAACTGGCCGAGCAGGCCCTGCAGCCGCCGGCCGACGACATGCTGGTGGCCGGCCAGACGCGTCTGATGGGTGTGCAGGACCTGTCCGACCTGGAGCGCCTGCGCGAGCTGTTCGAGCTGTTTTCCAGCAAGCGCGAGATCCTGCAGCTGCTGGAGCGGACCATCCAGGCCCCCGGCGTGCGCATCTTCATCGGCGAGGAAACCGGCGTGGTTCCCCTGCAGGGGGTCTCGCTGGTCACCGCGCCGTACACCGCCAACGGCCAGGTACTGGGCGTGCTGGGCGTGATCGGGCCGAAGCGGATGGCCTACGACCGGATGATTCCGCTGGTCCAGGCCACCGCCGATGTGCTCGGCGCGGCCTTTTCGCCGAGCGGGCGAACTCCGGGTGCATCGGACGCTTGAAACGCAGCATCCCGCCCACACTAGGGTGGGTGGAGGCGGAGAGTGACCGCCAGGGACCCAGACATGAATCAAGATCAGCCAGACATCGCCGCCCAGCAGGCCGCCGCCGACGCAGCTGCCGCCGAGGGCGTCAACGAACAGATCGAACAGCTCCGTGCCGAAGTGGAGCAGGTCAAGGCCGAAGCGCTGCGTGAGCGCGCCGACCTCGACAACCAGCGCAAGCGCGTGGCCCGCGACATCGAACAGGCGCGCAAGTTCGCCAACGAGAAGCTGCTGGGCGAACTGCTGCCGGTATTCGACAGCCTCGATGCCGGCCTCAAGGCCGCCGGCGACGATGCCCATCCGCTTCGCGAGGGCCTGGAGCTGACCTACAAGCAGCTGCTGAAGGTCGCTGGTGACAACGGCCTGGTGCTGCTGGACCCGACCGGGCAGCCGTTCAACCCCGAACACCACCAGGCGATCAGCCAGGTCGCTGCCCCCGGCGCCGCACCGGGCAGCGTGGTGACCGTGTTCCAGAAGGGCTACCTGCTCAACGAGCGCCTGCTGCGGCCGGCGCTGGTGGTGGTTGCCGCCGACTGACCGCGGGCGCCGGGCCTGGCCTGGCGCGGGTTTTCCCGCCGCGACTGGGGCATCGGCACGACCGACGCTGAACGTGTTGGGCGAACGGAAACACAGCGTTCGGGGGATGGCTTGAATGTTCCACGAGCCTCCCCCACATCCCATTCATCCACCGGCCGAACGGCCGGACTGACAAAAACAACATCCTTCAGGAGTCTCCCCCATGGGCAAGATCATTGGTATCGACCTCGGCACCACCAACTCGTGCGTGGCGATCATGGACGGCGGCAAGGCCCGCGTCATCGAAAATTCGGAAGGCGATCGCACCACCCCGTCGATCGTCGCCTACACCAAGGACGGCGAAGTCCTGGTCGGTGCCTCGGCCAAGCGCCAGGCCGTGACCAATCCGAAGAACACCTTCTACGCGGTGAAGCGCCTGATCGGCCGCAAGTTCACCGACGCCGAAGTGCAGAAGGACATCGCGCACGTCCCGTACAGCATCCTGGCCCATGACAATGGCGATGCCTGGGTGGCCACCAGCGATGCCAAGAAGATGGCACCGCAGGAAATCTCGGCCAAGGTGCTGGAGAAGATGAAGAAGACCGCCGAGGACTTCCTCGGTGAGAAGGTCACCGAAGCGGTCATCACCGTGCCGGCCTACTTCAACGACAGCCAGCGCCAGGCAACCAAGGACGCTGGCCGCATCGCCGGCCTGGACGTCAAGCGCATCATCAACGAGCCGACCGCGGCCGCGCTGGCCTATGGCCTGGACAAGGGCGACAACAAGGATCGCAAGATCGTTGTCTACGACCTGGGCGGCGGCACCTTCGACGTCTCGGTGATCGAGATCGCCAATGTCGACGGCGAAAAGCAGTTCGAGGTGCTGGCCACCAACGGCGACACCTTCCTGGGTGGCGAAGACTTCGACAACCGCGTCATCGAGTACCTGGTTGAAGAGTTCAACAAGGACCAGGGCATCGACCTGCGCAAGGATCCGCTGGCCCTGCAGCGCCTGAAGGATGCTGCCGAGCGCGCCAAGATCGAACTGTCCAGCGCCCAGCAGACCGAAGTGAACCTGCCGTACGTCACCGCTGACGCGTCGGGTCCGAAGCACCTGAACATCAAGCTGACCCGCGCCAAGCTGGAATCGCTGGTGGAAGAGCTGATCAGGAAGTCGATCGAGCCGTGCCGCGTCGCCCTGAACGATGCCGGCCTGCGTTCGAGCGACATCAGCGAAGTGATCCTGGTCGGTGGCCAGACCCGCATGCCGAAGGTGCAGCAGGCTGTCACCGAGTTCTTCGGCAAGGAACCGCGCAAGGACGTCAACCCGGACGAAGCGGTGGCACTGGGTGCTGCGATCCAGGGCGGCGTGCTTGGTGGCGACGTCAAGGACGTGCTGCTGCTGGACGTGACCCCGCTGTCGCTGGGCATCGAAACCATGGGCGGTGTGTTCACCAAGATCATCGAAAAGAACACCACCATCCCGACCAAGGCCTCGCAGGTGTTCTCCACCGCCGAGGACAACCAGTCGGCCGTGACCGTGCACGTTCTGCAGGGTGAGCGCGAACAGGCCCGCTTCAACAAGTCGCTGGCCAAGTTCGACCTGTCCGGCATCGAGCCGGCCCCGCGCGGCCTGCCGCAGGTGGAAGTGTCCTTCGACATCGACGCCAACGGCATCCTGCACGTGTCGGCCAAGGACAAGAAGACCAACAAGGAACAGAAGGTCGAGATCAAGGCCGGTTCGGGTCTTTCCGAGGAAGAGATCGCACGCATGGTCGCCGACGCGGAAGCCAACCGCGAAGAAGACAAGAAGTTCCAGGAGCTGGTGCAGGCCCGCAACCAGGCCGATGCCTTGATCCACGGCACCCGCAGCGCAATCACCGAGCACGGCAGCAAGGTTGGTGGCGAAGTGATCGGCAAGGTGGAAGCGGCCCTGGCCGATCTGGAAACCGCGATGAAGGGTGACGACAAGGCGCAGATCGAAGCCAAGTCGAAGGTGCTGGAAGAAGCTGGCCAGTCGCTGTTCGCTGCGGCTTCGGCCGACCAGGGCGGTGCCGCCCCGGGTGCCGACGCCGGCAATGCGGGCAAGGCGCAGGATGACGTGGTGGACGCCGAGTTCACCGAAGTCAAGGACGACAAGAAGTCCTGATCCGGACCGACACGGGACGCTGGTTGCCAGCGTCCCGTTGTCGTACCAGGGTCCTGACCGCCCTCTGGCGTGTCGGGGCGCCCGACGCAAGAGCGGACATGGTTCCGCTCTTCCGCTTTGACGAATCCCGACTTTCCGGAATGCGATCCACGATATGAGCAAGCGCGATTACTACGAAGTGCTGGGCGTTGCCCGCACCGCTACCGACGAAGAACTGAAGAAGTCCTATCGCCGTTGCGCGATGAAGTTCCACCCGGACCGCAACCCGGGTGATGCGGCGGCCGAAGCCTCCTTCAAGGAGTGCAAGGAAGCCTACGAAGTCCTGTCCGACGGCAACAAGCGCCGCATGTACGACAGCCATGGCCATGCCGCGTTCGAACACGGCATGGGCGGTGGTGGCGGTGGTCCGGGCGGCCCGGACATGAACGATATTTTCGGCGACATCTTCGGCAACATCTTTGGTGGTGCCGGCGGTGGTGGCCCGCGCCAGGCGCGTCGCGGCGCCGACATCGGTTACGTGATGGAGCTGGACCTGGAAGAAGCGGTGCGTGGCGTCGAGCGTCGCATCGAGATTCCGACCCTGGCCGAATGCGGCGACTGCGATGGCAGCGGCTCGGAAGACGGCAAGGTCGAGACCTGCAACGTCTGCCATGGTCGTGGCCAGGTGCGCATCCAGCGCGGCATCTTCGCCATGCAGCAGGCCTGCCACAACTGTGGTGGTCGTGGCCAGATCATCGCCAAGCCCTGCAAGACCTGCCACGGCAACGGCCGTGTCGAAGAAGACAAGGTGCTGTCGGTGAAGGTGCCGGCGGGCGTGGATACCGGCGACCGCATCCGCCTGGCGGGTGAGGGCGAGGCCGGCCCTGCGGGGACGCCACCGGGCGATCTGTACGTGGAAGTGCGCGTGCGCGAGCACCACATCTTCCAGCGCGACGGCGACGACCTGCACTGCGAAGTGCCGATCCGCATTTCGCAGGCCGCACTGGGCGATACCGTGCGCGTGGCCACCCTCGGTGGTGAAGCGGAAATCCGTATCCCGGCCGAGACCCAGACCGGCAAGCTGTTCCGCCTGCGTGGCAAGGGCGTGCGTTCGGTGCGCAGCCGCAGCGAGGGTGACCTGTACTGCCGCGTGGTAGTGGAGACGCCGGTAAACCTCACCAGCGACCAGCGCAAACTGCTGGAGCAGTTCGAAGCCACCTTCAACGGCGAGGACGCGCGCAAGCATTCGCCGAAGTCGGCGACCTTCATCGACGGCGTCAAGGGCTTCTGGGATCGGATGACGTCCTGATCCCTTGAGGGAAATGTTGAACGGCAGCGCCGGGCCATCCCCGGCGTTTTCGTTTCCGGCGCAGCAGATCCGTGCCATGCGTGGACGCGGTGCGACGGATCAACGGAAGAATGCCGCCGGCGTCTGCCCCAGCTGGCGCTTGAACATGCTGGTGAATGCACTGGGGCTGTCGTAGCCCATCGCCAGCGCAACATCGATCACCTTCTCGCCGCGGGCCAGCCGTTCCATCGCGGCCAGCAGGCGCGCCTGCTGCCGCCACTGGCCAAACGTCATGCCCAGCTCGCTGGCGAAGTGGCGCTGGATGGTTTTCACGTCGATCGCCAACGCCTGCGCCCAGTCCTGCAGGGTCGCCTCGTCGCCGGGATGTTTCTGGATGTGCTGGCAGATCCTGTGCAGGCGCGGGTCGACGGGCTCGGGCAGGTGCAACGGCAGTACGTCCATGCGGTGCAGTTCGTCGAGCATCAGCCGCACCACGCGGCCATCGCGGCTGTCTTCTTCATGCGGCCCGTCGATCAGGATGGCTGCCTGCAGCAGTTCGCGCAGCAGCGGTGCCACCTGCACGGCAAAGGGCTCTGCGGGCAGCTGCGGGGCGAATGACGGTTCGATGTACAGGCTGCGCATGTGCACCTCGGCGATGCAGTCCACCGCATGGGCCATGCCCGCCGGCATCCAGATGGCGCGGGTAGAGGGCACCACCCAGCGGCCGACTTCCGAGCGCACCACCATCAGCCCGGACATGGAATAGACCAGCTGGTGCCGCCGGTGCTTGTGCGCCGCGATGTGGGTGCCGGCGCGGTAGTCGCGTGCGCGGCAGGTGACCGGGCGATGCACCGGCACCTCGTTCCACGGCGCGGTTTCGCGGACGGGGCAGGGGGTGTCCTTTTTGCGATAGGCCATGACCAGAACGCGGCAGAAGGGAGTAGATGCCCACCGTAGCATGCACGGCTCGCCCCCATCCTGACCGTGCGCAATGTCGACTCTGGCTTCTCCCGCCGTATCCGCCCGCCCCGTATCGCCCGGAGTGCTGGCGGCGATCTCCAGCTCCCACATGGTCAACGACATGATGCAGTCGCTGATCCTGGCCATCTATCCGGTGATCAAGGGCGGCTTCAATCTCAGCTTCACCCAGATCGGCCTGATCACGCTGACCTACCAGCTCACCGCCTCGATCTTCCAGCCGCTGGTCGGCCTTGCCACCGACCGCCGGCCGGCCCCGTACTCGCTGCCGATCGGCATGGCCTCGACCTTGTGCGGCATGCTGCTGCTCGGCTTTGCGCCCAACTACGCGATGGTGCTGCTGGCCGCCGCGCTGGTCGGTATCGGTTCGGCCATCTTCCATCCGGAAGCCTCGCGCATCGCACGCCTCGCCTCCGGCGGCCGTCATGGCTTGGCGCAGTCGGTATTCCAGGTGGGAGGCAACTTCGGCACGGCGCTGGGGCCGCTGATCGCCGCAGCGGTGATCGTGCCCTATGGCCAGCATTCCGCATCGTGGTTTGCCGGTGCAGCGTTGATCGGCATTGCCCTGCTGACCTATGTCGGTCGCTGGTACTCGCTGCATCTGGGCGCGCCCAGGCCAGCAGCGCATGGTGTGACTGCCGCGCGCCATCCGCCGCGCACGATCGCCCGGGTGCTGGCCATCCTGCTGGTGCTGATCTTCAGCAAGTACTTCTACATGGCCAGCATCGGCAGCTACTTCACCTTCTACCTGATGCATCATTTCGGCATTCCGGTGGCGCAGGCGCAGCTGCATCTGTTCGCCTTCCTGGTAGCGTCCGCCGCGGGTGGATTCTTCGGCGGGCCGCTGGGCGATCGTATCGGTCGCAAGCCGATCATCTGGGCCTCGATCCTGGGCGTGGCACCGTTCGCGCTGATGCTGCCGCATGCCGACCTGCTGTGGACGACGGTGCTGGCGGTGCTGATCGGCTTCGTGCTGTCTTCGGCCTTCTCGGCGATCGTGGTCTATGCGCAGGAAATGATGCCGCACCGCATCGGCATGGTGTCCGGGCTGTTCTTTGGCTTTGCCTTCGGCATGGGCGGCCTCGGCGCAGCGGTGCTCGGTCTGCTGGCTGACAAGACCAGCATCGAATTCGTCTACCAGCTGACCGCGTTCCTGCCGTTGCTGGGCATCGTCGCGGCCTGGCTGCCGCCGTCCAGGCCTGTTGCGCACTGAGGGGTGTTCTTCGGCAGGGCTGCGCTCTGCACCTGCAGAGGCCAGAGCAACGGCAACGGCAACGGCAAAAGCGTGCATTTCGTGGGATGGCGGGGTGGGTCCGGTTGCGGGGGACGCCGTGAATCCATCCCTGGGGCTTGGCCGCGGCTTGCTCGTGTGCGCAATCCTGCGCACACGGCAAGACCGGGGTTGGGCGTCCTGCCCAACCCGCCCGAGGCATGCCTCGGGCCCATGCCGCGGACACCCCCGCACCCGGACCCACCCCGCCTTCGACGGATTTCCGCAATCTGTCGGGATGGCATGACTTGTTGTTGGTGGGTGTCGACCTTGGTCGACACTTCGTGGATGCTCTTCGATTCGAATTCGAAATATTCGATTCCGATGGAGATTCATCCACGCATGTCGTGGATCCATCACCATCCGTCACCGGGAAACTGTCGAGGGCGGGGCGGTATGGGGCTGCAGGACCGTTGGCGCCATGGATGGCGCCATCGAGCCCCCAAGGGTGAGGGCGCTTTGCTTGCGAAGCACTGCTTCGCAAGCGCCCGAACGCACAGCCGCCAGCGGCTGGGCCGGACCGCGGAGCGGGGTTTACGGCGTGTCCTGCAGCCCCATACCGCCCCGCCAAACCACAGAAAAGCCAGAGCCGGCTGTTGCTGTTGCCTCGGCTTTGGCTGTGGCTATTGCCTCTGCAGGTGCAGGGCGCAGCCCTGCCGAAAACCCCCTTGGGCGTAGAATGCGGGCATGAGCGAATCCCTCGACAACCACCTGGTCCACGGCCGCCGCCAGCGGCCCGACGGCCCTTCGCCGATCGATGTCATTTCGGTCCAATCACAACTGGTCTACGGCCATGCCGGCAACAGCGCCGCGCTACCGCCGATGCGTGCGCTCGGCGTGCGCGTGGCCTCGATCCCGACCACGCTGCTGAGCAATGCACCGTTCTACGAGACCACCCGTGGCCGTGTGCTGCCCAGCGACTGGTTTGCCGATCTGCTGCTCGGCACGCATGAACGGGGTCTTCCGCAGCGGGCGAAGATGCTGGTCTCCGGCTACTTCGGCAGCGCTGCCAATGGTGCTGCGTTTGCTGATTGGCTGGACGGGATCCTGCCGGCGTGCCCGCAGCTGCGCTACTGCCTGGACCCGGTGATCGGTGATACCCACACCGGCCCCTACGTGGAGCCGGGACTGGAAGCGATCTTCGCTGAGCGCCTGCTGCCGCATGCATGGCTGGTTACCCCGAATGCCTTCGAACTCGGTCGCCTGACCGGCATGCCGGCGCTGGCCGAAGCCGATGCCATTGCTGCCTCGCGCGCGCTGCTGGCGCGGGGACCGCAGTGGGTGCTGGCGCACAGCGTCGGCGGCAATCCGGGCGAGCTGGTGACGCTGGCTGTGGGGCGCGAGGAAACCTGGCGCTGGACCTCGCCGCTGCTGCCGGTGGATGTGGCAGGCACCGGCGATGTGCTGATGTCGCTGATGGTGTCCTTCCTGTTGCGTGGTGAGCCGATGCAGATGGCCATCTCGCGGGCCATCGCCGGCACCCATGCGGCGCTGGAGGCGACCCTGGCCCACGGCTTCGAAGAGTTCGACGTGATCGCGGCCGCACCGGCGGCACTGGCCGATGGCATGCGCTTCCGCGCCGAACGGCTGGCATGAGCGATCTGCACGAACGCACGCCGCGCACGGTCGGCATCGTCGGCAGTGCCGGCGCCTATGGACGCTGGCTGACCCGGTTCTTCGAACAGCACATGCAGGTGCGCGTGATCGGCCACGATCCGGCCGATGCGGGTTCGCATGCGCCGGAGCAGTTGCTGGAACAGGCCGACGTGTTGGTGTTCTCCGCACCGATCCGGCACACCTCCGCGTTGATTGCCGAGTACGTGCGCCTGTCGGCGGGCCGCGAGCAGGAACGCTTGTGGCTGGATGTGACCTCGGTTAAGGAAGCGCCGGTGCAGGCGATGCTGGCCTCGTGCGCCGAGGTGGTGGGCCTGCATCCGATGACGGCGCCGCCCAAGGCGCCGACCCTGAAGGGCCGGGTGATGGTGGTCTGCGAGGCCAGGCTGCAGCATTGGCGGCCGTGGGTCGACGCACTGTGCCTGGCACTGCAGGCCGAATGCGTGCGCGCCACCCCGCAGCACCATGACCAGATGATGGCGCTGGTGCAGGCGATGGTGCATGCGACCCACCTGGCCCAGGCAGGTGTGCTGCGCGAGTACCAACCGCAGCTGGGCACGTTGGCGGCGATGCTGCCGTATCGATCGGCTTCGTTCGAACTGGATACCGCGATCATCTCGCGCATCCTGTCGTTGAATCCGGCGATCTACGAAGACATCCAGTTCGGCAATCCCTATGTGGCGCCGATGCTGCAACGCCTGATCGGCCAGCTGCAGACGCTGCAGGTGCAGGTGGGGCAGGGCGACGAAGCTGCGCGGGGCGCGTTCCGCGATCACCTGCTGGAGGCCAACAGGTGTGCCTTCGGCGATCAGGCGCTGGCTGCGGGCAACTACACCTTCGAGCGCGTCGGCTATCTGCTGGCCGACCTGACCGAGCGCAACGCACTGTCGGTGCATCTGCCTGAAGACCGCGCCGGTTCGTTGCGTGAGCTGCTGAACGTGTTCGAGCAGCATGGCATCAGCCTCGCCTCGATCCACTCCTCGCGCACGCCCGCCGGCGAAGTGCATTTCCGCATCGGTTTCGTGGCCGGCAGCGAGCCAGGGGCTATCGCGGCAGCCGCGGCAGCAGTGGATGCCAGCGGGATCGGCCGGGTGCTGGCGTAACGCCATTCATCCACAGGGCGTGTGGATGGCTTCTGCGCAAACATGTGGATAACCGGCGGCAGGCCTTGGCGTGCAAGGCTGTCAAGATGGTTGGTCAAAAAATGACCAACCTTTTTTCTGTCCGTAACAGCTGTAGAGCCGGGGCATGCCCGGCTCTGCGGTGCATCGCTAGATCGACAACCTGACCTCGCCGCCGCTGGTGGTGAACTCGCGGCCGTTGCGTACCAGCTGGCGGCCGTCATCAAGCTCATAACGCGGCGTCGCTTCGGAGCCATGCCCACTGCCGCTGGCCTCTGGCTTGAACTCGATGATGATGTGGCTTTCGCCATTGCTGTCGACAGCAGGGAACTGACGGAACGACATGCCTGGCCTCCTTCAGTGGTTCTTCGCTACGCCACCAGAGTGATCCGGCCGGTGTTAGCCGGCCGTCATCAATCGATGAACTGCAGGCGTGCAAGCTCCGCATACAGGCCGCCTTCAGCCAGCAGCTGCGTATGCGTGCCTTCGGCCACGATACGGCCATGGTCCATTACCACGATGCGGTCGGCCTTCAGCACGGTCGCCAGCCGATGGGCGATGACCACCGTGGTGCGCCCCGCCATCAAGCGTTCCAGCGCCTGCTGCACGCCATGTTCGCTCTGTGCATCCAGCGCGCTGGTGGCTTCGTCGAGCAGCAGGATCGGTGCGTCCTTCAGCAAGGCACGGGCGATCGCCACGCGCTGTTGCTGGCCACCGGACAGGCGGGCACCGCGCTCGCCCAGTTCGCTGTCGTAGCCCTCTGGCAGAGCACGCAGGAAGGCGTCGGCCTCGGCGGCACGGGCTGCGTCCTCCACCTCGGCGTCACTGGCCTCCAGCCGGCCATAGCGGATGTTGTCGCGTGCGCTGGCGGCGAACAATGTCGGCTGCTGCGGCACCAGCGCCAGGTGCGCCCGAAGCTCGGCAGGATCGACGTCGCGCACATCGATGCCGTCCACGCAGATGCGGCCGCTTGCCGGATCGTGGAAGCGCAGCAGCATCGACAGCACCGTGCTCTTGCCGGCGCCTGACGGGCCGACCAGGGCGACGGTTTCACCCGGCCGCACGTGCAGGTTGAAATGATCCAGCGCGGCCTGGTCCGGTCGCTGCGGGTAGTTGAACACCACGTCGTCGAAATGGATCTCGCCACGCAGCGGCTGTGGCAGCGCACGCGGCTTGGCCGGCGCACGGATCTCGATGTCTTCCTGCAGCAGCTCGCCGATGCGGCCCATGCCGCCGGAGGCGCGCTGCAGTTCGTTCCACACTTCGGCCAGCGCACCGACCGAACCGCCGCCGATCAGTGCGTACAGCACGAACTGGCCCAACGTACCGGCGCTGAGCCGCCCGTCGATGACGTCGTGCGCGCCCAGCCACAGCACCCCGACAATCGCACCGAACACCAGCAGGATGGCGCTGGCGGTCACCAGCGACTGCGCGCCGATGCGCCGGCGCGCGGCACGGATCGCATCGCCCAGCGCATGGTCGAAACGGCCGCGTTCATAGGGCTCGCGCGCATGCGCCTGCACAGTGCGCACCGCGCCCAGTGTTTCGCTGGCCAGGCTGTTGGCATCGGCGATGCGGTCCTGGCTGCTGCGCGCGATGGTACGCAGCTTGCGCGCGCCGATGATGATCGGCAGCACTGCCAGCGGGATGCCGAGCAGCGACCAGGCGGCCAGCCGCGGACTGGTGACGAACAGCATCGCCAGGCTGCCGACCACGGTGACACTGCTGCGCAGCGCCACGGACATGGTCGAGCCGACCACGCTGCGCAGCAGTTCGCTGTCGGCGGTCAGGCGCGAAACCAGCTCGCCGCTGCGGCTGCGGTCGTGGAAGCCGGCGCCGAGCTGGATCAGGTGCGCGTACAGCCGGCTGCGCAGATCCGCCACGACCTTCTCGCCGAGCAGCGAAACAAAGTAGAAGCGCGCCGCCGTCGCCAACGCCAGCACCACGGCGACCAGCATCAGCAATGCAAAGGCACGGTTGATCTGGCCCCCGCTGCTGAAGCCGTGGTCGATCATCTGCTTCACCGCCGGCGGCAGGCTCAGGGTCGCCGCTGACGAAACGGCCAGGGCCAGCAGCCAGGCGCTGAACAATCCGCTGTGGCGGCGCACGAACGGCCACAGTGTGCGCAGGCTGCCGAGGCGGCGCAGCGGCGGGGAGGCCGGGTCGGTCGCCGGTGCGTCCTTGTCAGTCATCGAGGGGGTCATCTTGGATACGGATACGATCACGGGTGGCGTCGCGCAGGCGGATTTTCAATGCGTCGACCTGGTCTGCGGGCAATTCCACCCGCAATCTCACGCCATTGGCATCGAACTGTTCATCGCGCTTTTCGGCCGCGTGGGCCGGCAGGGCCGCATGCAGCGCGCCCAGGTCCTCGAATCCAGCCACCAGCTGCAGCCGCGCCATCGCCACCAGTGGCAGGCGCGGCGCGGTGCGCAGGCATTCGGCAGCGGCGCCGCCGTAAGCCCGGACCAGGCCGCCGGCGCCCAGCTTGATGCCGCCGAACCAGCGGGTGACCACCACCATCACCCGGTCGAATCCCTGGCCATCGATGGCAGCCAGGATCGGGCGGCCCGCGGTGCCGGCGGGCTCGCCGTCATCGCTGGAGCGATAGTCCTGGCCGTGCCGGTAGGCCCAGCAGTTGTGGGTCGCATCGGCTACCGATACGTCCTGCAGAAATGCCATCGCCGCAGACGCGCTCTCGATCGGCGCGGCATGCGCGATGAAGCGGCTGTGCTTGACGTCCAGGGTGTGGTTGACCGGTTGGGCGAGGGTGTCGGGCATTCCCTTCATTCTACGGGCTTGCCGCCGACGTGCTTCAGTCGTCCAGCAATGGCCGCACATCCTTTGGCAGGCGCGCCTCTGGATAGGTCTGCAGGTAACGCTCCAGGCTCGCCCGGGCCAGGTCGCGCTGGCCGGCGTCGCGGCGCTCGCGGATCTTCTGCAGCCATTGCCGGCGTGGCAGCCCGGCATCGGCCTGCACTTCGGCCTGTACCGCGTCCGCGCTGAGGTTCGCGTCGCTTGCGCGGCGCATGACGCCAGGCGCGGTTCTGCCGGCCGCGTCCTGCTTGGCCGCGGTGAGCGCGACGCGGTCTTCGGCCGTGGCCTGTGCGGAGGGCATGGATTCGGCCGTCGCCGCAGTGGCCTTGCGGGCCCTCATCGCCGCGGCAGGGGCCGCAGGCGCAGGTGCCGAATAGGCCTCGGCCGCGGGGGGCGCTGCCGCTGGCATCGGAGGCGGCGCAAACGCTGTGTCGGCTGCAGGCGCAGGTGGCGGTGCCGGCGCCATCATCGGAGCAGGTGCCTGCCGGGGTGCGGCAGGCGCGGGTTTCACCACCTCCGCGATGGCCGGTGCCGGAGCCGGTGCTGCCTTGGCCGGCGCAGGCGCCGGTGCCGCGGCCGGTGCAGGTAGCTGTGCGGCATCGGTGGCCGCGACATCGGCGGCCGCGCTGTCGTAGGCCGTGCCTTCGGCGCTCGCATCGGCCGCCATTTCCTGCGCAGCCGGCGCGGTGGCAACTGCCTCGGCAGGGGCCGAGGGCGGCTCTGGACGCATCTGCCAGGCGATGCCAACGGCGAACACCGTCGATGCGGCCACGCCGAATACGGCCGGCCAGCGGCGGCGCGGGCGCGGCGTGCGCGGTGCCGCCGGCGCTGGGGCTGCCTCGCGTGCTGGCGTCTCCACGGCCGCACGCGCAGCGGCGAGGATCGCCGCGTCCAGTGCCGGCGGAGGGCCCTGTTCGGTGCGGCGCCCAAGCAGGCGTGCCAGTTCGCGTTCTTCCGGCGTCAGTGCATCGTCTCGGTTCATGCGTTCAGTCCCGCACGCAGCTTGTCCATCGCATAGCGCAGCCGCGATTTCACGGTTTCCCGGCCAACGCCGGTGATCTGGCCGATCTCCTCCAGGCTCAGTTCCTGTTCCAGCCGCAGCTGCAGCACTTCGCGCTGTTCTGCGGGCAGTTCTTCCATCGCCAGCTGGATGCGGCGACGTTGCTCGAATTCGGACAATTCCGCT
The DNA here is from genome assembly GCF_019793815.1 of Stenotrophomonas sp. DR822. Taxonomy (NCBI): domain Bacteria; kingdom Pseudomonadati; phylum Pseudomonadota; class Gammaproteobacteria; order Lysobacterales; family Lysobacteraceae; genus Stenotrophomonas; species Stenotrophomonas sp. DR822. The sequence continues at coordinate 922,222 of NZ_CP081826.1, read as the reverse complement.
TCCGGTGTCTGCCCATCTTCCAGCGCGGCCAAGCGCAGATCGGCATCGGCCGGTGCAGGGGGGCGATGGCGGGCGGCGCGCCAGTGGTCGTTCAGGCGGTTGTGGGCGATGCGGAACAGCCAGGTGCTGAAGGCTGCATCGGCCTGCCAGCCTGCACGCGCGCTGATCACCCGCTGCCAGACGTCCTGGAACATCTCCTCGGCCAGCGCGGTGTCGCGCAGCTGCCGCAGCAGGAAGCCGAACAGGCGCTTGCGATGACGGGCATACAGGCTTTCGAACGCGTGCACTTCACCGGCGGCCCAGGCCAGCATCAAGGCTTCATCGGTTGGCAGGGCGCTGGCATCCACGCCGTACAGGGTAAGCCCTGCAGGCGGTGGCGCATAGCCAGCGATGGGGTGGGACAGGGCGACAGTCACGGCAGGAACCGGGAGGGGATCGACAGGAATAACGCCCGAAGGCACGTTTCGGGGTTGCCGGGCTTCCATTGCCCCCCGGGTGGCGCGTTATGCTCGGTAATTCAGGGGAGGCGGCGCTCAGGCGGCGCCAAGAGAACGTCATTTGTCCACCGAAGCCGACCGCGCGCTGGAAGCGTCAAACAACGAGCCCGTGCTGAGCGCAGCGCTGGTGCGCGCGCTGCATGCGCTGCTGCCGGAAACGGCGATCGTGCGCGTCGGCTGGGACGATCCGCAGCTCGGCAGCGGGCAGGGCGGTTGGCCGATCGGCGGTGGCGAGGAGGACATCTGGCAGCCGCTGGCCGACCATGCTGAAGGCCGCCACGGCTGGGAATACGACGGCGCCCGGCTGCTGCTGTCGGTACGCGGCGCGACGCCTTCCCCAGCCTGGTGGGGGCTGGCCCGGCAGGCCATGGAGCTGGCCCTGCAGCGGGGCCGCCAGGCGGGGCAGATCAAGGCGCTGGAAGAAGCTGAGCGGTTGCAGCAGGCGCTGTTCCAGATTGCCGACCTGGCCGGTGCCGACCTGGAAATGAGCGAGATGCTGCGCCACGTGCATGGCGTGCTGGGCACGCTGATGTACGCGCAGAACTGCTACATCGTCGAGTATGACGATGCCCGCCGGCAGATCCGCTTCCTGTACTTCGCCGACCAGGTCGATGATTTCGTCGCCGATCCTGCCCAGGGCTACGACATCGACCAGATGCCGCGCAGCTTGACAGTAGCGCTGCTGCGGCATGGCCGGCCGTTGAGCGGGCCTTCGCGCGAACTGCTGGCGCGGGTAGACCAGGAGCACGACCCGCAGCGCGGCCCGGAGAGCCTGGACTGGCTGGGCGTGCCGATGCTGCGCGATGGCCGCGTGTGTGGTGCGATCGTGGTGCAGAGCTACGAGCATGCCGACCGCTACGGCGAGGCCGAACGGGCCCTGCTGGGTTTTGTCGCCCAGCACGTGCAGACCGCCATGGACCGCCGCCAGGCGCAGGTGCGGCTGGAGCAGCAGGTGGAACGGCGCACGCAGGAACTGCAGCGCGCCAATCTCAGCCTGCAGGATGAAGTAGCCGAGCGCCGCCGCGCCGAGCAGTTGCAGACCGCCCTGTACAACATCGCCGAAATGGCGATGTCGGCCGACAGCCTGGCGCAGTTCTACGGGCAGGTGCACGGCGTGGTCGGGCGCCTGCTGGATGCGCGCAATTTCTATATCGCGCTGGTCAATGCCGAGGGCGATGGGCTGGATTTCGTCTATTCGGTCGACGAGCACAACGCGAGTCGTGCACCGCGCGCGTTCAGCCGCGGCCTGACCGAGTATGTGGTCCGCCATCGTCGGCCATTGCTGGCCTCGCGTGCGCAGATCGATGCGCTGCTGGAAACCGGCGAGGTGCGTGAATCCGGCGCACGTTCGCAGTGCTGGCTCGGCGTGCCGTTGCTGCGCGACGACGAAGTGGTCGGTGCGATCGTGGTGCAGAGTTACACCGAGCAGATCGCCTTCAGCGTGCATGACCAGCGCCTGCTGATCTTCGTTGCGCAGAACATCGGCACCGGTCTTGCGCGCCAGCGCGACCAGCAACGACTGCGTTCGGCGCATGCCGAGCTGGAAAAGCGGGTGGAGGAGCGCACCCGCGAGCTGGGCGAGGTGAACGAAAAGCTGCTCGGCCAGATCGCCGAGCGCCTGCGCGCCGAGCAGCGACTGACCCACCAGGCGATGCACGACGCGCTGACCGGACTGCCCAATCGCCTGCACCTGCTGGACAGGCTGCAGGATGCGCTGGCGCTGGCCCGGCGCGAAGGTGGCCCGGTGTTCGCGGTGCTGTTCCTGGACCTTGACCGCTTCAAGCTGGTCAACGACAGCATCGGTCACGCCGCCGGCGATCGCATGCTGGTGGAAGTGGCCAAGCGCATCGTGTCCATGGCCGGCGACAATGATGTGGTGGCGCGCCTGGGCGGTGATGAGTTCGCCGTGCTGCTGCACTGTCCGGAGGGCCTGGCGCAGGCACTGGATTTCGGCCAGCGGCTGTTGCTGGCGCTGCAGGAATCGATGTGGATCGCCGGTCGCGAGCTGTTCCCTTCCGGCAGCCTGGGCATCGCCTTGTGGAACCCGCGCTATCGCACCGGCGAGGAACTGCTGCGCGACGCCGATGCGGCGATGTACCGGGCCAAGGCGCAGGGCCACGACCGCTGCTCGATCTTCGATGAGGAAATGCGCGAGCAGGCGCTGCGCAGCCTGGATCTGGAGGCCGACCTGCGGCGGGCGATCAACAACCGTGATTTCGTGCCGTTCTACCAGCCGATCGTGCGCCTCTCCGACGGCGAGGTGGTCGGCCACGAGGCCCTGCTGCGCTGGAAGCACGAGCGCCGTGGACTGCTGCTGCCGGGCGCGTTCCTGGAACTGGGCGAGGAAAGTGGCCTGATCGAACAGGTCGACTGGCTGATCTATGAGCAGGTCATTGCCGGCCTTGCCGACGGCGGGCGTGGCTATGTGTCGGTCAACGTGTCGCCACGGCATTTCCGCTCCGCCGAGTTCAGCGAGCGCCTGTATGGCCTGCTGGAGGCGAGCAACGCGGACCCGCGGCGGCTGCGCCTGGAGATCACCGAGGTGGCGCTGCTCGACGATGGTCCACACACGCTGCGCATCCTGAAGGGCCTGCGTGAACGTGGCATCCAGGTGCAGCTGGATGATTTCGGAACGGGTTTCTCGGCGCTGTCCTACCTGCACCGTTTCCCGATCAGCACGTTGAAGATCGACCAGAGCTTCATTGCCGGCCTGCACGGCCCGGAGGCACAGAGCACGCGCGCGCTGGTCGAAGGCGTGCTGTCACTGGCACGCACGCTGGGCATCGAGACGATCGGCGAAGGCATCGAGACCGAGGCGCAGCGTGACACGCTGTTCGAGCTCGGCTGCGACTACGGCCAGGGCTACCTGCTGGGCCGGCCGGCACCGTGGACGCGCGCGGCAGCCTGAGCCACCGCGCACGTAGTCTTCAACGCAGCGCCGCGCGGCGCTTCTCGTCGATCCACTTCGAGGCCTGGGCCGGCTGGTAGTTCTTCATCCAGGCCAGCATCTCTTCGATGTCCGAGCCGTACCACAGGTCCTGGCGCTGCTCGGGGTGCAGGAATCGCTCTTCCACCATGCGATCGATCATGCCGATCAACGGCGCATAGAAGCCGTCCACATCGAGGAACGCGCAGGGCTTGTTGCCGATGCCGAGCTGGCGCCAGGTCAGCATCTCGAAGATCTCTTCCATGGTGCCGAAGCCGCCGGGCAGGGCGACGAAGCCATCGGACAGATCGAACATGCGCGACTTGCGCTCATGCATCGAACCGACGATCTCCAGTTCGGTCAGGCCGCGATGGGCCACTTCCCAGTCGGCCAGCTGGCGCGGAATCACGCCGGTGACCTCACCGCCGGCGGCCAGTACGGCATTGGCCACGGTACCCATCAGGCCGACATTGCCGCCGCCGTACACCAGGCGCATGCCGTCGCGGGCGATGCGATCGCCCAGCGCGATGGCGCGTTCGGTGTAGACCGGCTTGCTGCCAGCGTTGGAACCGCAGTACACACAGATCGACTTCATGGATCTTTCCTGTCTTGGCCGGAAACGAAAACGCCCCGCGGTCAACCAGTGAAGCCGGTCGCAGGGCGGGGTGTCCGGGCAATTATGAGGCCTCGCCGTTGTTCTCTGTAGCGCCGGGCCATGCCCGGCGGCATTTCGTTCAGATCACGGCCAGCCCTTCAGCCGGGCAGCGCCCGGCTCTACGAGGGTCTGGGATTACGCAGCGGCCGCCTGTTCGCGGCGCGGCCCTTCACGCAGTGCGCGGCCCACCATGCCCACCAGCAGGTCCAGCTCGCTGCTGTCCATGCCGAAGTGCGGGGTGAAGCGCAGCGAGTTCTCGCCACCATGGATCACGTTGATGCCGTGCTGGCGCAGCCATTCCTCGGTGGAATTGGCGCCATAGCACTTGAACTGCGGGGCCAGTTCGCAGGAGAACAGCAGGCCGGTGCCCTGCACCTTGGTGATCAGGCCGCCCAGCTCGCTCTTCAGCTGCTCCAGCTTGCGCACGGCCTCGGCACCGCGCTCGGCGATGTTGGCGCGGACCTGCGGGGTCAACTGGGCCAAGGTGGCGCAGGCCACGTCCAGCGCGCGCGGATTGCTGGTCATGGTGTTGCCGTAGATGCCCTTGCGGTACAGCTGCGCGGCGTGCTCGGTCACGGCCAGCACCGACAGCGGATACTGCGCGGCGTTCAGTGCCTTGGAGTAGGTTTCCATGTCCGGCGCGTCCAGCCCTTCGAAGCCGGGATAGTCGACCACCGACAGCACGCCATGGGCGCGCAGGCCAGCCTGGATCGAGTCCAGCAGCAGCAGGCTGCCGTGGGCGCGGGTCAGTTCGCGGGCCAGCGCATAGAACGCCGGCGGCACGGAGCGGCCCGGGTCACCTTCGCCCATCACCGGCTCCAGGAACACCGCTTCGATGAACCAGTTGTTGTGCGCGGCATCCTCGAACACCTTGCGCAGGCCGGCCTCGTCGTACGGGGCGACGGTGATCACCGACTCCTCGCCACGGTAGCTGGCCAGGTGCTGCATGTAGGTTTTGCGGCTGGAATCGGAATACAGCGCCGGTCGGTCGGTGCGGCCGTGGAAGCTGCCCTTGATGACTACGCGCTTGATTGCCGCACCGGCGTGGCGGGCACCCGGGTCGGTCTGCAGCTTGGCGTTGACGTCGGCGATGCGCGCGGCCAGGCCAACCGCTTCAGAGCCGGAATTCAGGCACATGAAGCGCGTGAACGGGCAGCCGCCACGACGGTGGCCGATCTCGGCCCGCAGCGCGGTGATGAAGCGCTGCTGGGACAGGCTGGGGGTCATGATGTTGGCCATCACCTGCGGCCGTGACATCGCTTCCATGACGGCGTCCGGGGTGTGGCCGAAGCCCAGCATGCCGTAGCCGCCGGCGTCGTACAGCACCGCGCCTTTCAGGGTGACCACCCACGGACCGCGCGCGGCCAGCGCCACGTACGGGGTCACCGCATCATCGGCGTAGAAATTGACGAAGCCGTCCTGCATGGCATCGATCTGCGCCTGCTCATCCTGTGCCAGCAGCGGCCCCAGCTCAGCCTGCACGCGCGCGAATTCGGCAGCAGCGGCATCGACCGCGGCGACCAGCTGCGGGTGGTTGGCGGCGAGGGCGGTCAGGGTTGCGTCATCCAGGCCGTTGGTGAGGCGGGTGCCGGGCTGGGCGCGGAGGGGGGCGAGGCGTTCGATGAAGCTCATTGCAGATCTCCTGAAACGTTGGGTCGCACGGGCCTTCAAAAGCAAAACGCGCGTCTTCACGCGCGCTTGGGGCGGGCTCGTGCAGCGGACTTCCTCGTCGATGCTAGCACTTGTTTTTTTGCGCGATAACCCCGCAAAAGACTGCTGCATAGCAGCATTTTGCGCGACGTTCGGTCTCGCTCGTGCCGGCTCGCAGACGCTGGACGTACAATGCGCGCCATTGTCGACCTGTTGCCGTCCACTGCCTTGAAGAAGTCCGATTTCCATTACGAACTGCCGGCCGAACTGATCGCCCAGGCCCCCTTGGCCGAACGCTCGGCGAGCCGCCTGCTGCTGGTGCCGCCGGCGCCGGCTGCCTTCACCGACCTGCAGGTGCGCGACCTGCCATCGCTGCTGCAACCGGGCGACCTGCTGGTGTTCAACGACACCCGGGTGATTCCGGCGCGCCTGTTCGGGCAGAAGGCCAGCGGTGGCCGCGTGGAGATCCTCATCGAGCGCCTGCTCGGCGGCCAGCAGGCGCGGGCCCAGGTCGGTGCCAGCAAGTCGCCGAAGGCCGGCAGCCGCATCGCCCTGGATGCCGGTGGCGAAGCCGAAGTGCTGGGGCGCGACGGCGAGTTCTACGTGCTGCAGTTCCATGTGCCGGAATCGCTGGAGCAGTGGCTGCTGCACGCCGGGCGGCTGCCGCTGCCGCCCTACATCCAGCGCGAGCCCGGTGTGGACGACCGCGAGCGCTACCAGACCGTGTTCGCGCGCGAAGTGGGCGCCGTGGCGGCACCGACCGCCGGCCTGCACTTCGATGAGGCGCTGCTGGCAGCACTGAAGGACAAGGGTGTGGATTTCGGCCACGTCACCCTGCACGTGGGCGCAGGTACGTTCCAGCCGGTGCGCGCCGACGACCTGAAGGACCACGTCATGCACCGCGAGTGGCTGAACGTCGGTGCCGAGCTGGTGCAGCAGGTGCGACGCACGCGTGCGGCCGGTGGCCGGGTGATTGGCGTCGGCACGACGGTGGTGCGCGCGCTGGAAAGTGCGATGCGTGAGGGGGAGTTGCTGCCGTTTGCGGGTGAAACGCAGATCTTCATCACCCCCGGCTACCGGATCCGCAGCGTCGACGCGATGGTGACCAATTTCCATCTGCCCGAAAGCACGCTGCTGATGATGATCTCGGCGTTTGCCGGCAAGGAGCGCGTGTTCGAGGCTTATCAGCACGCGATCGAGCAGCGCTACCGCTTCTTCAGCTACGGCGACGCGATGCTGCTGTTCCCGCAGGCGGGGTAGGGCGAGGTGGGGAGCGCCGGGCCATGCCCGGCGGGGCGCAGTTGCGGGTCATCCGCCGGGCATGGACCGGCGCTACCGGAGCAGGAAAGGCGGTTTTGGGAGACAATGGGCGACTATTTGCCCGAACGACCGCTCCATGTCCCGATTGCAGTTCCAGCTCCAGACCCGTGATGGCCGCGCCCGCCGTGGCCGCCTGACCTTCCCGCGTGGCACGGTGGAAACGCCGGCCTTCATGCCGGTGGGGACCTATGGCTCGGTCAAGGGCATCCTGCCGGACCAGGTGCGTGCGCTGGGCGCCGAGATCATTCTCGGCAACACCTTCCACCTGTACCTGCGGCCGGGCCTGGACATCATCGCCGACCACGGCGGCTTGCACGGCTTCTGCCGCTGGGATGGCCCGATCCTGACCGACTCCGGTGGCTTCCAGGTGTTCTCGCTGGCCCACCGCCGCAAGATCACCGAGCAGGGCGTGACCTTCGCCTCGCCGACCGACGGTGCCCGGGTGTTCCTGGGCCCGGAGGAGAGCATGAAGATCCAGAAGGTGCTCGATTCGGACGTGGTGATGATCTTCGACGAGTGCACGCCGTACCCGGCCACCGAGGACGTCGCCCGCCGATCGATGGAACTGAGCCTGCGCTGGGCCCAGCGCAGCCGCAACGCGCATGACGAACTGGGCAACGATGCGGCTCTGTTCGGCATTGTCCAGGGCGGGGTGCACACCGACCTGCGCAGCCGTTCGGCCGAGGCCCTGCAGGCGATCGGCTTCGACGGCTATGCCATTGGCGGCCTGGCCGTGGGCGAACCGGAAGACGAGCGCAACGCCATGCTCGACCATCTGGACCCGGAGCTGCCGGCCGACCGTCCGCGCTACCTGATGGGCGTTGGCCGCCCTGAAGACCTGGTCGAGGGTGTCGCCCGCGGCGTGGACATGTTCGATTGCGTGATGCCGACCCGCAATGCGCGCAACGGCCACTATTTCACCTCGTTCGGCACCGTCCGCATCCGCAATTCGCAGTACGCGCGGGACATGGACCCGATCGAGCCGGGCTGTGGCTGCGTGGCCTGTGCCGGCGGCTATACCCGCTCGTACCTGCGCCATCTGGACCGCTGCAACGAGATGCTGGCGCCGATGCTGGGCACCCAGCACAACCTCTTCTATTACGAAAAACTGATGGCTGACATCCGCGCAGCCATCGAGGCGGGAACCTTCCTGGCCTTCCGCGAGTCCTTCTACGCAGCACGCGGGGCGGTAGCGCCGCCCCTGTAAACCCGCAGCACCCCCTGCCAAACGGCCCAAGGACGAACGCCCGGGGCCGTGGCATACTTCAAGGCTGACCCAGATCCGCGGTCGACACCTCGTGCCCGTGAAACGGCCGAAGCGCCGCCCAACCAAAGGACCAACGATGAACCTGCTTGCCTTCCTGATTCCCGCCGCCCACGCCCAGGCCGCTGGCGGCCAACCGCAGGGCATGGGCCTGACCACGCTGCTGTTCCCGATCATCCTGATCGCCATCATGTACTTCCTGATGATCCGCCCGCAGATGAAGCGGCAGAAGGAGCACAAGGCCATGCTGGAGAAGATCAAGCGCGGCGACGAAGTGCTGACCAATGGCGGCATCGCCGGCAAGGTCACCGATATCGGCGACAACTTCGTCACCGTCGAAGTGGCCGAGAACGTGCGCATCCGCGTGCAGAAGGGCGCTGTCGGCAGCGTGCTGCCGACCGGCACCCTGGATTCGGCCAAGTAAGCCACTCCCTTTCTGAAGCACAACCGCGGCGCCGGGGATGGCGCCGCGCGGGACCCAAGCAATGCTCGAATTTCCACGCTGGAAGTACGTCGTCATCGTGATCGTACTGGCGCTCAGCACGCTGTACGCTCTGCCCAACATGTACCAGAAGGACCCGGCCATCCAGATCACCGCCAACCGTGGCGGGCAGATCGACGATGCGCTGCGCGACCGTGTGCTGGCCGACCTGAAGAAGGCCGGTGTCACCACGATCGGTGCAGAGAAGGAAGGGGACAGCCTGATCGTCCGCCTGTCGGACCTGAAGTCGCAGTCTGCCGCCAGCGATACGCTGCGTGACAGCGTGGGCGAGAACTACACGGTTGCCCTGAACCTGGCCTCGACCGTGCCGGACTGGCTGGCCAAGCTCGGCGGCCGCCCGATGGTGCTGGGCCTGGACCTGCAGGGCGGTGTGCACTTCGTGCTGCAGGTCGACCAGAAAGCCGCGCTGGACAAGCGCCTGGACGCCTACACCGAGGACGTGCGCAGCACCCTGCGTGATGCGCGCATCGCCTACCAGTCGGTCGAGCGTCGTGCCGACAACACCATCGTCGCCAACCTGAGCCCCTCGGCCGGCGAAGACGCCGGTACCCGAGCCCGCGCCGCGCTGGCCAAGGCGCAGCCGACGCTCGGCTATGACGTCAGTGGCAACCGCATTACGGTCTCCATTCCGGAAGCGGAGATCGCGCAGATCGCCAACGGCGCCATCGAGCAGAACATCAACACCCTGCGCAACCGCGTGAACCAGCTCGGCGTGTCCGAGCCGATCATCCAGCGCCAGGGTGCTGATCGCGTGGTGGTGCAGCTGCCGGGCGTGCAGGACACGGCCGAAGCCAAGCGCATGATCGGTGCCACCGCCACCCTGGAATACCGGGCCGTGGTGGACGGTAATGCGCAGGACGCCATCGCCTCGGGCCGCATTCCGCCGGAAGCGAAGGTCTACCAGCGCCGTGACAACGGCGGCCCGGTGCTGCTGAACAAGCGCGTGATCGTCACCGGTGACCAGATGGTGGCCGCGCAGGCGGTGACCGACTCCACCAGCGGCACCCCGGCAGTCAGCGTGACGCTGAACAACGTCGGTGGCCAGCGCATGTTCGACTTCACCAGCGCGAACGTGAACAAGCCGATGGCGGTGGTATACACCGAGCGCGTGCCGACCGTGACCGTTGTTGACGGTGAGGAAGTGCGTGGCTTCAAGGTCAACGAGGAAGTGATCTCGGTGGCCAACATCAACGGCGTGTTCGGCAAGAACTTCCAGACCACCGGTCTGCAGAAGAAGGAAGCCGAGGACCTGGCCAAGCTGCTGAAGTCGGGCTCGCTGGCTGCGCCGATGGACTTCGTCGAAGAGCGCGTGGTCGGCCCGAGCCTGGGCGCGGAGAACGTCAAGAACGGCATCACCGCGGTGGTCTACGCGTTCATGTTCACTCTGGTGTTCTTCACCATCTACTACCGCATGTTCGGTCTGATCACCTCGATCGCGATGCTGTTCAACCTGCTGATCGTGGTGGCGGTGATGTCGCTGTTCGGCGCGACCATGACCCTGCCGGGCTTTGCCGGCCTGGCGTTGTCGGTCGGTCTGTCGGTCGACGCCAACGTGCTGATCAACGAGCGTATCCGTGAAGAGCTGCGTGCCGGCGTGCCGGGCAAGACCGCGATCGTGACCGGTTACGAGCGCGCTTCGGGCACCATCCTCGACGCCAACCTGACCGGTCTGATCGTCGGTGTGGCGCTGTTCGCATTCGGTACCGGTCCGCTGAAGGGCTTCGCGCTGACCATGATCATCGGTATTTTCGCTTCCATGTTCACCGCGATCACCGTATCGCGTGCACTGGCGACGCTGATCTACGGCCGTCGCAAGAAGCTCCAGAACGTGGCCATCTGACGGGACGACACGCACATGAAACTGTTTCCGCTGCACATCCTCCCGAACGATACCAAGATCGACTTCATGCGCTGGCGCCATGTCGCGATGGTCGTCACGATCATCGTGTTCCTGGCCTCGATCGGCATCATCGGCTTCAAGGGCTTCAACTACGCTCTGGACTTCACCGGCGGCACCCTGATCGAAGCCCGCTTCGAACACGCGGTGGATGTCGAGGACGTCCGCAGCAAACTTGAGCAGAACGGCTTCGACGGCGCCCAGGTACAGAGCGTGGGTGGCAACACCGACCTGCTGATCCGCCTGGCCCCGCACGGTGAGCATGCTCCGGGTACCGGCGGCGCTTCGGCCGAGGACAAGGCGACTGCCGCGGCCGTGGTCAAGGCGGTCTCTTCGGCTGACAACCAGGCCACCGTGCTGCGCAACGAGTTTGTTGGCCCGCAGATCGGCAAGGACCTGGCGATGAATGGCCTGTACGCCACCATCTTCATGCTGGCCGGCTTCCTGATCTACATCGCGGTGCGTTTCGAATGGAAGTTCGCGGTCACCGCGAGCATCGTGGCGATGTTCGACCTGATCGTGACGGTGGCCTACGTGTCGCTGCTGGGCCGTGAGTTCGACCTGACCGTGCTGGCCGGCCTGCTGTCGGTGATGGGCTTTGCGATCAACGACATCATCGTGGTGTTCGACCGCGTCCGCGAGAACTTCCGCAGCCTGCGCGTGGAGCCGATGGAAGTGCTGAACCGCTCGATCAACCAGACCCTGTCGCGTACGGTGATCACCGCGGTGATGTTCTTCCTGTCCGCACTGGCCCTGTACCTGTACGGCGGCAGCTCGATGGAAGGCCTGGCCGAGACGCACATGATCGGTGCGGTGATCGTGGTGCTGTCCTCGATCCTGGTGGCGGTGCCGATGTTGACCGTGGGTGCCCTGCGCGTGACCAAGCAGGACCTGCTGCCCAAGGCCAAGGACGTCGAGGCCCTGGCGCGCCGTCCGTAAGCATCTGCTGCACGCAGTACACAGAGAACCCCGCGCAAGCGGGGTTTTTTGTTGGCAGGGCTGCGCCCTGCACCCGCCGAGGCAAGGGCAACGTCAACGTCCAAAGCGGGTATCCGTGGTTTGGCGGGGCGGTGTCGGAGTGCGGGGACGCCGCAAGTACGTCCCTGTAGGCTTGGCAGCCGCATCCATGCTGCTGACACCCCGCACTCCGACACCGCCCCACCTCCGACAGATTCCTGCGGCTGTTGGTAGGTGTCGACCTTGGTCGACACATCTGTCAGATATCGATAATCAAATTTGGATCAGATCTACCGTGTCGACCAAGGTCGACACCCACCAGAGCAGAATGCCGTTCAGACAGATCGCGGGTAACTGTCGAAGGCGGGGTGGGTCCGGTTGAGGGGGCGTGAGCCGCATGGATGCGGCGACCGAGCTTACATGGGTAAGGGCGCTTTGCTCGCGAAGCACTGCTTCGCAAGCGCCCGAACGCACAGCCGCCAGCGGCTGGGCCGGGCCCCGGAGGGGGACTTGCAGCGTCCCCCGCAACCGGACCCACCCCGCCAACCCACAGGAACCCAGCTTCTGCCGTTGACGTTGCCTCTGCGGGTGCAGGGTGCAACCCTGCAAAAAGAAACCCACCCTACGCCGCCGTCGGTTGTGCAATCTTCCCCCGCGCACTACGATCCTGCGGTTCGCGCGCACGCGCGCGCCACGTATTCCTGCTGAGCGCCCCGCGCGCCGCACCTGCCAACCCGAGGTCTTCATGGTCATCAAACCGCGCGTCCGCGGCTTCATCTGCGTCACCACCCACCCGACCGGCTGCGACGCCGCCGTCAAGCAGCAGATCGACTACATCCGTGCGCGCCCGCCGATCCAGAACGGCCCCAAGCGCGTGCTGGTGATCGGCGCCTCGACCGGCTACGGCCTGGCCGCGCGCATCACGGCCGCCTTCGGCAGTGGCGCGGCAACCCTGGGCATCTTCTTCGAGCGCCCGGGCAGTGAAACCAAGCCGGGCACGGCGGGCTGGTACAACTCGGCGGCGTTCCACAAGTACGCCGACGAAGCGGGTCTGTATGCCAAGAGCATCAACGGCGATGCGTTCTCCGATGAGGTGAAGGCCAGGACCATCGAGATGATCAAGGCCGATCTCGGCCAGGTCGACCAGGTGGTCTACAGCCTGGCCGCACCGCGCCGCAAGCATCCCAAGACGGGCGAGATCATCAGCTCCACGCTGAAGCCGATCGGCGAGCCGATCACCCTGCGTGGCCTGGATACCGACAAGGAAGTGCTGACCGAAACCCATCTGCAGCCGGCCACCCCGGAAGAAATCGCCGGCACCGTCGCGGTGATGGGCGGCGAGGACTGGCAGATGTGGATCGACGCGCTGGCCGATGCCGGCGTGCTGGCCAACGGCTGCACCACCACGGCCTTCACCTATGTGGGCGAAGAGATCACCCAGGCGATCTACTGGAACGGCTCCATCGGTGCTGCCAAGAAGGATCTGGACGACAAGGTGCTGGGGCTGCGCGAGAAGCTGGCCAGGATCGGCGGCGATGCGCGCGTGTCGGTGTTGAAGGCGGTGGTGACCCAGGCCAGCTCGGCCATTCCGACCATGCCGCTGTACCTGTCGCTGCTGTTCAAGGTGATGAAGGAAAAGGGCACCCACGAAGGTTGCATCGAGCAGCTCGACGTGCTGTACGACATCCTGTACGGCGCCAAGGCCGATGGCGTGGCCGTCGATCGCCTGCGCCACGACCTGGTCGATGGCGATGGCCATACCGTTGCGCTGATCGATGAGGAAGGCCGCCTGCGCGCCGACTACAAGGAAATGGCCGCTGACGTGCAGGGCAAGGTGCTGGCGTTGTGGCCGCAGGTGACCAACGAGAACCTGTACGAGATCAGCGACCTGGCCGGCTACAAGGCCGATTTCCTGCGCCTGTTCGGTTTCGGTGTCGAAGGCGTCGACTACGAAGCCGACGTCAACCCGGACGTGAAGATCGACAACCTGGTCGATCTGGCCTGATCAACGGAAAAGGCCGGCGCAAGCCGGCCTTCTTCATGGGTAGCGCCGGGCCATGCCCGGCGAGCGCAGCGGTCTGCAGGCCATCCGCCGGGCAAGGCCCGGCGCCACCGGTGAGGTGTCAGCCGAACTCGAAGTTCATCGCCGGCGCTGCCGGGCCGACGAAATCGCCCTGTACGTAGTCCACGCCGGCACTGAACAGCAGTGTCATCGAGTTGGCGTCGCTGACGAACTCGGCGATGGTGCGGATGCCCGCTTCCTGCGCGCGTGCGGTTATCTGGCTGACCCGGTCGATGTTCTCGCGGGTGGCGGCCAGGTCGCTGGTGAAGCCGCGATCAAGCTTGAGGAACTGCGGCTGGAAGTGGGCCAGCAGCTGGAACGAGTCCAGGCCCGAGCCGAACTGCTCCAGGCCGATCCGGCAGCCGAGCGGTGCCACTTCCGCCAGGAACTGCTGGGCACTGCGCAGGTGGGTGAACACCTTCGATTCCGGTGCATGCAGCCACAGGCGTTCGCCCGGCACGCCGTGCGCCTGCAGCTGCTGGCGCAGCGTGGCGATCATCTTCGGATCATCGAACGATTCCGGCGTGACCTTCACCAGCACCTGGGTGGGATGACCCTCGCGGGCACGCGCGCCCAGCACCGCGATTGCCTGCGAGACGACCCAGCGGTTGATGTCCGCCAGCAGGCCATGCTCTTCGGCAATGCCGAGGAAGGCGGTCGGGCTCAGCAGTTCTCCGTTGTGTTCCAGCCGCAGGTACGCTTCATACAGTTCCAGCGACTCGCCCTGCAGGTTCAGCACCGGCTGGTAATGCAGCTGGAAGCCATCGCCTGCCAGGGCTTCACGGATACGTGCGACCCAGCGCTGCACGCGCTCTTCCTCCACGCGATCAACAGCGGCCGGGTCGAAGATGCGGCAGGTATTGCCGAGGGCGGCTGCGGCCTGCGTGCATTCGCTGGCGCGCGCCAGCACCTGGCCGATGCTGGCGATCTTCTCGCCCACCTGCACCCCGCCAATGCTGACGGTCACCGTGGCCGAGCGCGCGCCGATGCTGAAGACGTGTGCGGCGTAGGCTTCGCGGATGCGCTCGGCCAGTGCCACGGTCTGCGCATAGGGGCCGGACTGCAGTACGGCGAAACTGTGTTCGCCGAAACGGGCCAGCTGCGCATCGTCGCCAACAACGTCGGCCAGCAGGGTGGCGAGGGCGCCGATCAGGGCGTCGGCCGAGGCCAGTCCGATATCCGGGAGCAGGCGCGCGTAGTGGTCCGGTTCGACCATCAGCAGTCCGAACTGGCCTTCGCTGCGCCCGGCCTGGGCAACCGCGTCCTCGACCTGCAGCATGAAGGTGGGGCGGTTGAGCAGGCCGGTGACCTGGTCGCGCTGGCGCAGGTCCTCGACCTCGCGCGCCAGCTCCGGGTCGAATTCCATGCGCCGGCGGAACACCACCTGCAGGCAGGATTCGCCCTCGTAGGTGGCTGCGGTGAATTCCATCGTCGCCGGGAAGGCGCTGCCGTCCTGGTGGCGGGCGTCCAGCTGGTACTGCGGCGGAGGCGCTTCGCCGCGGCTGAGTGACTTCAGCAGCTGCTTGAAATCATCCACGTGCTGGGCGGCAACCATGTCCAGCAGCGAGATGCCTTCGACCTCCTCGAAATCCTCGTAACCGAACATTTCCAGGTAAGCATCGTTGGCGCGGATATGCATGCCTTCGTGGACATAGGCGATCGGCTCGCGCGAAGAGGCGATCAGCGCGTCGCAGCGACGCTCGGTCTCGCGCATCTGCGCTTCGATCCGGCGCAGGCCGCGGCGCGCCTGCAGGTCGACCCACTGGTCGCGGACCACCGCCAGCAGGTGTTCGGTGCGCTGGCGCAGGGCGAGGGCGCGAACCCCGTTGCTGCTGGCCTGTACCAGTTCGTCCTCGTCGATGCGTTCGGCCAGCAGCACCAGCGGGATGTCCTTGCCGCTGGCGGCGATGTGCTGGGCCACCAGTGGCAGTGGAATGCTCTGCGAGGGCGCAGCCAGCACCAGGTCGATCGCCTGGCTGGCCAGCACCTGCGACAGCTCGGCCGAGTCCTGCGGGCGCCATGGGCGCACGGCGATGCCGCTGTTGCGCAGGGTGCTGACGATGGCTTCGGCGTTCTCGCCGCTGTCATCGACGATCAGCAGGCGGATGGTGATGTCGTTCGCGTTCTGCATGCACTGCTCCCCAATCTGCAAATCTAGATACACGATGCGTGGCGGCGCGTCCATGCGCGCAACGGTTGCGTGCATGGAACGGCGATGCGGTTCACACCACGCCGCCGGCCGCGTGCCCGCTGGCCCAGGCCCACTGGAAGTTGTAGCCGCCCAGCCAGCCGGTCACGTCCAGCACCTCGCCGACGAAATGCAGGCCGGGTACGCGCTTGGATTCCAGCGTCGAGGAAGAGACCTCGTTGGTATCGACGCCGCCCAGGGTGACTTCGGCGGTGCGGTAGCCCTCGGTGCCGCTGGCCACCAGTGGGAACGCTGAAAGCACCTGTGCGGCCTTGCGCAGGTCCGGCTCGTCCAGCTGGCGTACCGGGCGGTCGGGCAGCCAGTGCTCGCACAGGCGCTGCGCCAGCCGCTTGGGCAGCACATCGCCCAGCACCGTGCGCAGTTCCGCGGCGGGGCGTTCGCGTTTCATCTGGCGCAGCCATTCGGCGGCATCCTGGCCGGGCAGCAGATCCAGCGACAGCGCGTCGCCGGGCTGCCAGAACGAGGAAATCTGCAGGATGGCCGGGCCACTGACGCCGCGATGGGTCAGCAGCATGAAGTTGCGGAAACTCGTGCCATTGCAGCTGGCCTCGACCGGCAGGGCGACGCCGCTGAGCTCGGCCAGGCGCTCCTGGTGGGTGCCGCTGAGGGTCAACGGCACCAGGCCGGCGCGGGTGGGCAGCACCTGGTGGCCGAACTGGCGCGCGATCTCATAGCCGAACCCGGTTGCACCCAGGCTGGGAATGGACAGGCCGCCGGTGGCGACCACCAGCGAGGCGCAATGGAACAGGCCGTGCGTGGTGTACACGCGGAAGCCGTCAGTGCCGTGCTCGATGCGCTCCACGCTGCACTGCGTGCGGATCTGCACGCCGGCCTGCTGGCATTCGTCCACCAGCATCTTCACGATCTGCTTGGACGAGACATCACAGAACAGCTGGCCCAGTTCCTTCTCGTGATAGGCGATGCCGTGGCGCTCGACCATGTCGATGAAGTGGTACGGCGAGTAACGCGCCAGTGCCGACTTGCAGAAATGCGGATTGGCCGACAGGAAGTTGGCCGGGGTGGTGCCGGTGTTGGTGAAGTTGCAGCGGCCACCGCCGGACATCAGGATCTTCTTGCCGATCTTGTTGGCGTGGTCGATCACCTGCACATGCCGGCCTCGCTGGCCCGCCGTGATCGCGGTCATCAGCCCGGCAGCGCCGGCACCGATCACCAGCACGTCGCAGCGGATCGTGCTCATGCCTTGGCGCGCTTTCGCCAGTTGGGGATCACGTCCAGCTGCATCTGATCGTTGAGCAGCTGCACTTCGGCGTCCTGGATCAGCACGCTCCAGCGCATCGCGCGCTGGATCTGCTGGCCCCACAGATCGACGAAGCCGCCGTCCAGGTCGACCACCGACAGGTT
Organism: Stenotrophomonas sp. DR822; assembly: GCF_019793815.1. Lineage (NCBI taxonomy): Bacteria > Pseudomonadati > Pseudomonadota > Gammaproteobacteria > Lysobacterales > Lysobacteraceae > Stenotrophomonas > Stenotrophomonas sp. DR822. The sequence goes on along the minus strand of NZ_CP081826.1, from coordinate 904,921 downwards.
GTCGAAGCGGGCCAGGCCCTTGCCCTGCTTCTGCCACCAGATGTCCGATGCGTTGCCGCCGTAGTTGACCACCTGCACCTGCCGGCTGCGGTTGCTGGCCTTGCGGATGCGCGACTCGTCCGGATGGCCGAGGTCGATCCACTGCAGGATGTCACCGGTGTAGTCGTGTTCCCACAGGTCCGGCTCGTCGTCGGTGCTCAGGCCGCGGCCGAATTCCAGGCGGTCGCCAGCGTTCAGCGCGAAGGCGAGCAGGCGCACCATCAGGCGTTCGTCGGTTTCGGACGGATGCTGGGCCAGGGTCAGGTTGTGGGTCGCGTAGTAGCCGCGATCCATGTCGCTGATCTGCAGTTCGGCCTTGCGGATGGTGGCGGTGAGGGCCATGAAGATCCAGAGGGGTAAAGACCGTCAATGATAGAGGTTTGCCCCGGGGGTGTCCGATATGGGGGTGTCGGCAGGGCGTGATCGGTGGCACGCTGGCCGCCCTGATGCTTCTGGCGTGTCCTGTCGTATGTCCCTGCCCAGCCGACTTCAGCTGCCGCCCGGTAACTGGGTTTCCCTGCTGGACGGCCTGTGCGCGCGCTTCCCGCGCATCGACCGGCTGCAATGGGAGAGTCGCTTCGCACGCGGGCGGATACAGGACGCACAGGGCAGGGCGCTGGCACCGGACATGCCGTGGCAGGTGGGGCTGGAGATCCGCTACTTCCGTGAAGTGGCCGATGAGCCGGTGATTCCCTTCGAAGAGAACATCCTGCATCACGACGCGCACCTGCTGGTGGCTGACAAGCCGCACTTCCTGCCGACCGCCCCGGCCGGTGCGTTTGTGCGCCAGACCCTGCTGGCGCGCCTGGTCGAGCGCACCGGCAACGCCGACCTGGTGCCGTTGCACCGGCTGGACCGGCTGACGGCCGGCCTGGTGCTGTTTTCCACCCAGCCGCAAACGCGCGACGCGTACCAGAGGCTGTTTCGTGAGCGCCGCATCGAGAAGACCTACCAGGCGCTGGCGCCGGACCTGCCGGACCTGCGGTTTCCACTGGAGCGGCATAGCCGGCTGCAGCCGGGGGAACCGTTCTTCCGTATGGCTGAAGTTCCCGGCGAGCCGAATGCGCTGACCCGTGTCGAGGTCTTGGATGCGCACGGCCCGGTCTGGCGCTACCAGCTAGCGCCCGAATCCGGGCGCAAGCATCAGCTGCGCGTCCATATGGCCGCGCTCGGGGCGCCGATCCTGGGCGACGAGCTCTATCCGCAGCTGCACGTGCGGCCACAGGGTGTGGCCGAGCCACCGTTGCAGCTGCTGGCGCAGGCCTTGGCCTTCGACGACCCGTTGACCGGCCAGCGACGCAGCTTCCGCAGCGCGCGCACCTTGTGCGTTCCCGGCTGACGCACAGCCGGATTCACCTGCCCGGTCGTCGCGCCAGCCAGCGGTCCAGCTCGGCAGCGAACAACTGGCGGTCACGCGCGCCAAGCGGCGGCGGCCCGCCGGTCTGGACGCCGGCGCCACGCAGTTCTTCCATGAAATTGCGCATCGACAGCCGCTCGGCCATGTTGTTGGGGGTGTACAGCTGGCCGCGCGGATTCAGGGCCACGCCCTTCTTCTCCAGCACCAGGGCCGCCAGGGGGATGTCCTGGGTGACCACCAGGTCGCCGGCGGCCACCCGCTCGACAATGGCGCTGTCAGCCACATCCAGTCCCTGCGGAACCTGGATGGAGCGCAGCCAGCGCGAAGGCGGGGTGCGGATCCACTGGTTGGCGACGAGGGTCAGCTCCACGCCGACCCGTTCAGCTGCGCGGAACAGGATGTCGCGGATGACGACAGGGCAGGCGTCTGCGTCCACCCAGATGCGGGGGAGCAGGGGTTCAGCTCGGGTTTCAGCTTCAGTCATTTACCCAGTGTAGGGTAGGAAAAACCTGAATGGGGACCCGGGTTTAGCCTCGATCTGGTGCAACCCCTTGCCCTGTCTAGAGGCTGGCCGTTTGACGCTGAATATCATGGCTATCGCTTTTTGCTCAAAACACGCGTATCGTCTGACCCACTGTGTTTGCTAGGGTCACCGTGAATCGTGGCCTGGTGCAGTTGATCTCACGATCCGCTCATCGATCCGCTTTACCAACGCCTGCAACTCAGTCTCGGCCCCGATACCCGGTGGCTGCGATTTTTTTCAACATGTGTTTCAGGAGTTAGTAAATATGTCTGATCGTCAGACCGGCACTGTCAAGTGGTTCAACGACGCCAAGGGCTTCGGCTTCATCACCCCGGAAAGCGGCCCGGACCTGTTCGTGCATTTCCGCGCGATCCAGGGCACCGGCTTCAAGACCCTGCAGGAAGGCCAGAAGGTTACCTTCGTCGCCGTCCAGGGCCAGAAGGGTATGCAGGCTGACCAGGTGCAGGCGGTCTAATCCGTCTGCTGCCGTTTGGTAGCCAGAACGCCGGGAGCGAAAGCCCCCGGCGTTTTTCGTTTGCGTCGCACGAGGGGTTCAACCCGCAGCCAGCGCCCGCTCCAGCAGCTGGGTTATTTCCTGGTACTCGGCGCGTTCGGCTGCCGGAATGCGCGACAGGATCTCGCGCAGGACATCAACCACCTCCGGACCCACCGGCACTTCCATCCATTGCAGGTGATAGGCCGCCAGTATCCGGCTGTCGTCATCGCTGGAATGGAGCTGACTGAACAGCAGCGGCAACGCTTCGGGCCTCATGCATTCACCCAGCGCGTCGGTGCAGCGTTGCTGCCAGAACGCGGGCTGCGCTGCGATCATCTTCTGCAGGCGCTGCCAATCGTGCGCTTCGAATCTGCGCAGGACGCCCTTGGCAACGTGTTCGCAGATGTACTGCGTCCAGTTGTGGTCCTCGGATTGCCCGAGGTAACCAAGCAGTGCATCGAACGGCGGGGTGTCCATGCTGGCAGGCCTTCCACGGCCGGGCAGGGTAGCAGACACCTGCGTGCACCAGGCCGCGCTACCATCGGGCACCTTTCTGCGGAAGCCGCCCATGCGCATCGTCCATCATCTGGAAAATTCCCGTTCGCTTCGCGTGCTGTGGATGCTGGAAGAGCTGGGACTGGACTACGAACTGCGCCGCTACCCGCGCGATCCGAAGACCCTGCTGGCGCCGCCGGAACTGCGCCAGGTGCATCCGCTGGGCAAGGCGCCGGTGCTGCAGGATGGCGAGCTCATCCTGGCCGAATCCGGCGCCATCCTCGACTACCTGGTTGACCGCTACGACGTGCATCGCCAGCTGTCGCCGTCGCCGGTACCGGCCGAAGGCAAAGAGCGCATCGATTACCGCTACTGGCTGCACTATGCCGAAGGTTCGGCCATGCCGCCGATGCTGCTGACCCTGGTGATCAGTCGCATCCGCAGCGCGCCGATGCCGTTCTTCGCGCGGCCGATCGCCCGCAGCATCGCCGACAAGGCCGAGCGCGGTTTCATCGGCCCGCAGCGGCGCCTGCATCTGGACTGGATGGAACGGCGTCTGGCCGAAAGCCCGTGGTTTGCAGGCGAACGCTTCACCGCTGCGGACATCCAGATGAGCTTCCCGATCCAGGCGGCGGCCGCACGCGGCGGCGGGCTGGACGACAAGCCGGCATTGCGTGGCTTCCTCAAGCGCATCGGCGAGCGCCCGGCCTACCGGCGCGCCGAGGCGCACGGCGGGGCATTGCAGGCCTTGCGCGGCGATTGAGGATGGCCGTCGCCGCCCCCATGCTTTGCCCATGGATACCACTGCCCCCCAGTTCGACAACCGCCTGCTGAATCTGCTGCCGGGCGATCCCGAGTCCGGTCCGCGCCGGCGCGAAGTGCTGGGTGCGGCCTGGTCGTCGGTGATGCCGACGCCTGTCGCAGCGCCGGTGCTGCTGGCGTGGTCGCCAGAGGTTGCCGGGATGCTGGGGTTCGATCCTGCGCAGGTCGATGATGAAGGCTTCGCCGAGGTGTTCGGCGGCAACGCGTTGTATGCGGGCATGCAGCCGTGGGCGGCCAACTATGGGGGCCATCAGTTCGGCCATTGGGCCGGTCAGCTCGGTGATGGCCGCGCCATCTCGCTGGGCGAGGTGATCGCCCCCGATGGCCGGCACTGGGAGCTGCAGCTGAAGGGTGCCGGGCCGACGCCGTATTCGCGCGGCGCCGACGGCCGTGCGGTGCTGCGCTCGTCGATCCGTGAATTCCTGTGCAGCGAGGCCATGCATCACCTGGGTGTGCCGACCACGCGCGCCCTGTCGCTGGTCGGCACCGGCGAAGACGTGGTGCGCGACATGTTCTACGACGGTCATCCGCGCGCGGAGCCCGGCGCGATCGTCTGCCGGGTATCGCCCTCGTTCCTGCGCTTTGGTTCGTTTGAACTGCCTGCGTCACGTGGCGAGACCGCACTGCTGAAGCAACTGGTCGAGGCGTGCATCGCCCGCGATTTCCCGGAGCTGAAGGGGCAGGGCGAAGCGCTGTATGGCGACTGGTTCGCAAAGATCGCCGTGCGTACCGCAGAGATGATCGCGCACTGGATGCGCGTGGGCTTCGTGCATGGGGTGATGAACACCGACAACCTTTCCGTGCTCGGCGTGACGCTGGACTATGGCCCCTATGGCTGGGTCGAAGACTTCGACCCGGACTGGACCCCGAACACCACCGATGCGCAGGGACGCCGCTATCGTTTCGGCACCCAGCCGCAGGTGGCGTACTGGAATCTCAACCGGCTTGCGCAGGCGCTGTCGCCGTTGTTCGCCGACGTGCAGCCGCTGCAGGCAGGGCTGGCCGCTTACCAGGCGACCTTTGTCGCCTGCACCCGTCGCGATGTTGCAGCCAAGCTGGGGCTGGCCGCGGCCGACGATGCCGATCTGCAGCTTTACCAGCGCTGGCAGCAGCTGATGCAGGACGGCGGCATGGACATGACCCTGGCATGGCGTGCGTTGATGCGCATCGATGCCAACGCACCCGATGCAAGCGTATTGGCCGAGGTCTTCTACGACGCCGAGCGCCAGCACGCGGTGCAGGAACCTCTGCAGCAGTGGCTGCAGGAGTACGCGGCGCGGCTGCGTGCCGATCCGCTGCCGGCAGCCGAGCGTGTGGCGAAGATGGGTGCGGCCAATCCACTGTATGTGCTGCGCAACTGGCTGGCACAGGAAGCGATCGACCGCGCCGAGCAGGGCGACCTGGGCGGTGTGCATGCCCTGCAGGACGTACTGCGTGATCCGTACACCGAACGCCCGGGTCTGGAACATTGCGCCGGCAAGCGGCCGGCGTGGGCTGACGACCGCGCAGGCTGTTCGATGCTGTCCTGCAGTTCCTGAAACGCGTTCTTTCGCAGGGCTGCGCCCTGCACCTGCTGCGGTGCCGGCCGATCCGCCAACCCATGGAATGCTGGTGCTTCGGCGGTTGCCTGGAGGCCTTTGCAGGTGCCGGAGGCAGTCCGGCCGGATCCCCGACAGGCAGCCGGCGCCCGGAACGGGTACCCTATGCCGCCATCAGTCAACCGAATCGCCATGACCGACGCCATCGTCGCTCCGCAGTGGGCCTCCCGCCTGCGCGACATCGCCGACTTCCCCAAGCCGGGCATCCTGTTCAAGGACATCATGCCGCTGCTCGCTCACAGCGAGGACTTCCGTGGCGCGGTCGTGGCGATGGCCGATCGCTGGCGCGATCAGAAGCTGGACGCGGTGGTCGGTATCGAATCGCGCGGCTTCATCCTCGGTGCGGCCATGGCGCTGGAACTGGGCGTGGGCTTCGTGCCGGTGCGCAAGCCGGGCAAGCTGCCGGGCAAGGTGCTGCGCGAGGAATACACGCTGGAATACCGCAGCGACTGCATTGAAGTGCATGCCGACGCGCTGTCGGCCGGTGCGCGCGTAGCGATCATCGACGACGTGCTGGCAACCGGCGGTACGCTGGTTGCTGCGTTGTCGCTGGTGCGCCGCCTGGGCGTGGACGTGGTCGGCGCCGGCGTGCTGGTCGAACTGGATGGCCTGGGCGGCCGTGGCCGCTGGGAAGCGGATCTGCCGCTGCACACCGAACTGGTGTTCTGATTGCGTCGCCGGGCATGGCCCGGCGCTACCCACGGCAAGCAGGTAGCGCCGGGTCATGCCCGGCGGATGTCCTGCCCGTTACATCATCCGCACGCGGAAACGACGGCCCTTGATCTTGCCCGCTTCCAGCTTCGCCACCGCCTTGTTGACCTGCTCGCGGGCGATCGCCACGTAGGAACGGGTCGGGAAGATCGCGATCTTGCCGATGAACTTGGCCGACAGGCCGGCATCGCCGGTGAGGGCGCCGAGGATGTCGCCTGCGCGCAGCTTGTCGGTCTTGCCGCCATCGATGCGCAGGGTGCGCATGGCCGCCTGCGGCAGCTCGGCAGGGCGCGATGTCGCCAGCGGCGTCTTCTGCCAATCCAGCGGCTCGCCGCGCTGCGCTTCGATGGCGTCGGCGCGGTTCTTTTCGCGGCCCGCCACCAGGCTGATCGCCAGGCCACTGGCGCCGGCACGACCGGTACGGCCGACACGGTGCTGGTAGCTCTCGACGTCGGTCGGCAGCTCGTAGTTGATCACCGCGGCCAGCTCTTCCACGTCCAAGCCGCGCGCGGCAACGTCGCTGGCAACCAGCACGTTGCAGCTGCGGTTGGCCAGGCGCAGCAGCACTTCCTCGCGGTCGCGCTGCTCCATGTCGCCATGCAGGGCGAGCGCGGAGAAGCCGAACTGCTGCAGCGAGTTGGCCACTTCGTCCACGTCCTTGCGGGTGTTGCAGAACACCACGGCCGATTCGGGCGTGTACTTCAGCAGCAGGCCGGCCAGTGCCTTCTGCCGGTGTGCCGGTTCGACTTCGCAGAACAGGTGGCGGATGGCCGGGGCCTGGTCGGCGCCTTCCACGGTCACTTCCACGGCATCGCGCAGCAGGTCGCGGGCCATGGCGCGGATGGTGTCGGGGAAGGTGGCCGAGAACAGCAGGCTCTGGCGATCACGGTGGGTGCGGCCGGCGATCTCACGGATCGGTTCCTCAAAGCCCATGTCGAGCATACGGTCGGCTTCATCCAGCACCAGGGTGCGCACGGCGCCCAGATTCAGTGCGCGCTTGCGCGCCAGTTCCTGCACGCGGCCGGGCGTGCCGACCACCACGTGCGGATCGTGGCTTTCCAGCGACGCCAGCTGCGGGCCCAGCGGCGTGCCGCCGGTCAGCAGCAGCAGCTTCAGGTTGGGGATGCCGGTGGCCAGCTTGCGGATCTGCTTGGCCACCTGGTCGGCCAGCTCGCGGGTGGGGCACAGCACCAGCGCCTGTACGCGGATCAGGCTGGGATCGATGGATTGCAGCAGGCCAAGACCGAAGGCGGCGGTCTTGCCGCTGCCGGTCGGGGCCTGGGCGATCACATCGCGGCCATCAAGGATGGCGGGCAGGCTCTGCGCCTGGATCGGCGTGAGGGTGGTGTAGCCGAGGGCATCCAGGCCGGGCTGCAGGGCCGGGCTCAGCGGCAGGGTCGAGAAATCAGTCATGGCGCATTGTACCTGCGCGCGCGCCCGGTCCCGCCGTCGTTCACGATTGTGGGGGCACCCGGTAGCGGGCGACCTTGGTCGGCACCTTGGCCGAACGTCGCCTCAACCCAGCCCGATGACCACCAGCCGCGCAGCCATCGCCTGCAACTGCTCCGGGGTGGCGGGTTTTCCACTGACCCGGGGCTCCAGCAGCAGCTGGTGGAACCACGGATTGGCGTGCCGCGTGTCGACGTCGAACGAGCAGGTCGCCTGCACGCCCATCACCGCCTGAACGATCTCGACCAGCGTGTCTTCGGCTTCATCGACATTGCCCCGCCCATATCGATCATCCAGCAGGCGCAGCGGGATCTGCAGCAGGGTGGGGGAGACTGGCATGCCTCAAGTCTAGCGATCCACGTTGCCCTCAGCCCAGCACCGCCAGCACACCCTGGTGGATCGCCAGGCCACCCAGCAGCAACCAGGCGAACAGGATCGATGCCAGCAGCAGCGGCTTCAACCCGGCCTGGCGCAGCGCAGACACATGGGTGGTCAGGCCCAGTGCGGCCATCGCCATGGCCAGCAGCACGGTATCCAGCTGCACCAGCCCGGCCTGGAGGCCGGCCGGCAGCAGATGCAACGAGTTGAAACCGGCCACCGCCACGAAACCGAACGCGAACCACGGCACCACGATGCGCGCCTTGCTGCCGTCAGCGTTGGCCTTGCCGCCACGCGCCAGCCACAGCGACAGCGCGACCAGGAACGGTGCCAGCAGCATCACCCGCACCATCTTGGTGATGACCGCGGTATCGGCGGCTGACTCGCCCACCGCACGTCCGGCAGCCACCACCTGTGCCACTTCATGCACGGTGGCGCCGGTGAACAGGCCGTACTGCCGCGCGTCCATCGCCAGCCAGCCGTGCGACTGCACCAGCGCATACAGGGCGGGATACAGGAACATCGCCAACGTGCCGAACACCACCACCGTCGACACCGCCACCGTCACCTGCGCAGCACGGCCGCGCACCACCGGTTCGGCGGCCATCACCGCCGCCGCACCGCAGATCGCGCTGCCGGCACCGATCAGCATGGCGGCCTCGCGCTCCATCCTGAACACCCGTACACCCAGCCAGCACGCCAGGCCGAAGGTGCTCGCCACCACCAGCACGTCCATCAGCACGCCGGCGACGCCGACGTTGCCGATGTCCTGGAAGGTCAGCCGCAGGCCGTACAGCACGATGCCCGCACGCAGCAGCCAGTGCTTGGAGAAGCCCACGCCCGCCGCGCTGGCAGGGGCCAGTCGCGGGTACACGGTGTTGCCGACCACGATGCCGGCGACGATGGCGACGGTCAGCGCACTCAGGCCATGCGCCTGCAGCCACGGCAGCTCGGCCAGGTACAGCGACGCCGCCGCCACCAGGCCGACCAGCAGCAGGCCGGGCAGGCGCGGTTGCCAGCGCTGACGCAGGGCGGGCAGGGACCAGGGGGACAGGGCAGGCGCGTTCATGGCGGGGGGGGATGCGGGGGAGGGGTGTACAGCCTGCATCCATGCGATCGACCCGTAAAACGAATAATATCGGTGAAACCTACCCATAACGCAGGTAATGGACATGCGCCTGACGCTCCGCCAGCTGCAGGTCTTCGTTGCCATCGCCGACCAAGGCAGCACCACCGCAGCAGGCCAGGCCATCGCGCTTTCCCAGTCCGCCACCAGCGCCGCCCTGCAGGAGCTGGAAGCGCACTTCGGCACGCCGCTGTTCGACCGCATCGGCCGTCGCCTGACATTGAACGGCCACGGCCGGGCCTTGCTGGAGCCGGCGCGCGCGCTGTTGGTCAATGCCGCCGATCTGGAGCGGCAATTGGCGGCGGGCGGTGACCCGTCCCAAGGCGCGCCGCTGCGGCTGGTACTGGCCGCCAGCACCACCATCGGCAACTACCTGCTGCCGCCGCGCATCGCCGAGCTGCTGCGGCAGGCACCGCAGGCCGAGGTCGATCTGCGCATCGACAACAGCGCAGGCGTGGTGGCGGCCGTTCAACGGCTGGACGTGGATGCAGGATTGATCGAAGGCCCATGCCACGAGCGCGGTCTGCAGGTCACGGCCTGGCAGCAGGACCCGCTGGTGATTGTGGCGGCCGCCGAGGCCCCCGCGCGCTGGTCGCTGGACGAACTGCGCCGCGCACGCTGGCTGCTGCGCGAACCGGGCTCCGGCACCCGCGAAGCGGTGGAGCAGGCATTGCTGCCGCATCTGCGCGGCTTCGCCCAGACCCTGCAGCTGGGCAATACCGAAGCGATCAAGCAGGCCGCCATCGCCGGCCTCGGCCTGGCTTGCCTCTCGCGCCACGCCTTGGAAGAACCCTTGGCCCTCGGCCGCCTGCGCATCCTTGAAACGCCATTGCCGGCCCTGCACCGCACGCTGTGGCTGGTACGCCACCCCGGCAAGCGATGGTTGCCGGGGTTGCAGGCGTTGTTGGGGGAAGTGCAGTAGCCGGGATCCATCTTCCACAGCGTGAATTCCACGTAGGTGTTAGAGCCTATTGCGCAGCAACAGGATCCGACCCCGTGCCGACCAACGGTCGGCACCCACCAACAGCAGCGGGAAACTGTCGAAGGCGGGGTGGGTCCGGTTGCGGGGGCGTGAGCGCCATGGATGGCGCGACCGAGCTTACATGGACGTACTTGCAGCGTCCCCCGCAACCGGACCCACCCCACCATCCCCCAGCAAGTCGGGGTTGGCTGTTGCTGTTGCTGCGGCCGTTGCCTCCGCGGGTGCCGGGCGCCGCCCGGCCAAGCCCCGCAACCCGCTACAATGGCCGGATGCCTCTGATTACTCTGCAAAACGTCGACTTCAGCGTCGGCGGCCCGCTGTTGCTGGAAAAAGCCGAACTGTCGATCGAGCCGGGCGAACGCATCGCCCTGATCGGCCGCAACGGCGCCGGCAAATCGACCCTGCTCAAGCTGCTGTCCGGCGACCACAAGCCCGATGACGGTGAAGTGCGCGTGCAGCAGGGCGTGCGCGTGACTCGCCTGGAGCAGGAGGTGCCGCACGGCGCCGCTGGCTCGGTGTTCGACGTCGTCGCCGATGGCCTGGGCGAACTGGGCCAATGGCTCGCCGAATTCCATCACCTCAGCCACGCCGACGTGTTCGATGGCCAAGCGCTGGGCAACGTCCAGGCCAAGATCGATGCCGCCAACGGCTGGGGCCTGGATCAGCGGGTCAGCGAGACCCTGACCAAGCTCGACCTCGATGGCGACGCGGAGTTCGCGCGCCTGTCTGGCGGCATGAAGCGCCGCGTGCTGCTCGGCCGCGCGCTGGTCTCCAGCCCCGACCTGCTGCTGCTGGACGAACCGACCAACCACCTCGACATCGAAGCCATCGACTGGCTCGAAATGTTCCTCAAGAACTGGAACGGCAGCGTGGTGTTCGTCACCCATGACCGCCGCTTCCTGCGTGCGCTGGCCACCCGCATCGTCGAGATCGACCGCGGCCAGGTCACCAGCTGGCCGGGCGACTGGGCCAACTACGAGCGCCGTCGCGAAGAACGCCTCAACGCGCAGGCCCAGGAAAACGCACGGTTCGACAAACTGCTGGCGCAGGAAGAAGTGTGGATCCGCCAGGGCATCAAGGCACGCCGCACCCGCGACGAAGGCCGCGTACGCCGCTTGAAGGCGATGCGCAACGAGCGTTCCGCCCGCCGCGACCTCAGCGGTAACGTGAAGATGGAAGCGGCCCAGGGCGTGAGCTCGGGCAAGAAGGTCATCGACATCAAGGACATTTCGTTCGCCTTCGGCGATCGCACGATGGTCCGCGATTTCTCCACCACCATCCTGCGTGGTGACCGCATCGGCCTGATCGGCCCCAACGGCAGTGGCAAGACCACGCTGTTGAAGCTGCTGCTGGGCGAACTGCAGCCGCAGAAGGGTGAGGTCAACGCCGGCACCAACCTGCAGGTTGCGTACTTCGACCAGTACCGTGCAGTGCTGCGCGAAGACTGGAGCGCGATCGAGAACGTGGCCGAAGGCCGCGATTTCCTCGAGTTCAACGGCAAGCGCAAGCACGTGCACGCCTACCTTCAGGACTTCATGTTCACCCCTGAGCGCGCGCGCGCGCCGATCACCCGCCTGTCCGGTGGCGAACGCAACCGCCTGCTGCTGGCCAAGCTGTTCGCGCAGCCGTCCAACCTGCTGGTGATGGACGAACCGACCAACGATCTGGACGTGGAAACCCTGGAGCTGCTGGAAGAGCTGCTGGGCGAATACAACGGCACGTTGCTGCTGGTCAGCCATGATCGTGACTTCATCGACAACGTGGTGACCTCCACGCTGGTGATGGAAGGCGATGGCGTGATCGGCGAGTACGTGGGCGGCTACAGCGACTGGCAGCGTTACGCGGCCAGCGTGGCCGCTGCGCCTGCGGTGGTTGCTGCCGCCAAGCCGGTGGTCGCTGCCCCGGCGGCTGCTGCGGAACCGGCAGCGCCCAAGCGCAAGCTCGCCTACAAGGAAGCGCGTGAGCTGGAACAGCTGCCGAAAACCATTGAAAAGCTGGAAGGCGATGTCGAAGGGCTTACCTCGGCAATGAACGATCCGTCGTTCTACACGCGCAGCAGCGCCGAAGTGACCGCGCACACCCAGCAGCTGGCCAAGGTGCAGGCTGAACTGGATGCCGCGTACGCACGCTGGGAAGAACTGGAAGGCTGAGCGCCGGTCGGATTCAGTAGATCCACGCCATGCGTGGATATCCGGATACGTGCGGACCAACGGTCCGCACCCACCAACCAACGGTGCGCACCCACTGGGGCGGGCCGGCGGTCATTTGACCCCGTGCAGATCCCGCAGCTGGCTCGGCCGGCTGCCGAAATACGCGGCCAGATCGGCAATGTCCTGATCGCTCAGGTCCTTCGCCTGCGGTGTCATCAGCGCATGCTGGCGATCACCGGCACGGTAGGCCTGCAGCGCATGCGCCAGGTAATCGCCGTATTGACCACCCAGCTTCGGATAGGTCGGATCGATCGGCGCATTGCCGTCGGCACCGTGGCAATCGATGCAGCTCTGGCTGGTGGCCTTGCTCTTGACCTTGGCGCGGGCCTCGCCGGCGGCTTCGCGCCCGGCAGGCAGGCCTGCGGAGGAAGACGATCCGTGCTCGCCGCTGGCGTGGCCGGGATCGCCGGCGGATGTCTCGCTGTTCTCCACCTGTGACTGCGAGCAGGCCGCCAGCAGCAGGGCGACGGACAGGGCGATGGCGTGACGCAGTGGATGCGCGGCTTTCGACATGGGCGGGCCTTACTTGACGGTGGACAGGTAAACAGCGAGATCGGCGATCTCCTGTTCGCTGAAACTCATCGACTGCGCCTGCATCGTCGGATGCCGGCGCTTGCCCTGGCGGTACTCGGTCAGGGCCTGGGTCAGGTACTGCTGGGTCTGGCCACCGATCTTCGGTACCCGGTAACTGGGGTAGGCATTCTTGTAACCGGTGATGCCGTGGCAACCCTGGCAGGTGTAGGCCAGCACACGGCCATTGTCGAAACTGCCGGTGGGCGTGGCAGCCGCCGGCACAGGGGCCGGAGCCGGTGCCGGGGCGGGTGGTGCTGCAGGAGCAGGTGCGGGCTGTGCGGCGGCCCCGAGGGGCAGGAGGACGGCCAGAGCGAGACAAGCGGCGAGCGGCTGCGGGCGCATGGTGTCTTTTCCGGGGATTCGGGTCTGGTCGTTCCGGCGTGGGGTACGGAACGACCCGAGTATAGCCTCAGGTTTCATCTAGCTGAAATGGGGTCGGCCCGACCGGCGGCGTGAAGACACCATGACCTTTGGGATATGGTGTTGCCGTGAAGTGGTGCATTACTTTGCTACCACACCTGCCCACGCATCCTCCAGGGATCTGACGATGTCGCACCAAACCTTCCTGCCCGGCCCCCGCAGCGGACTCTGCGCTGCCGCGCTGCTGCTCTCCACCTCCCTGCTGCTGAGCGGTTGCGCCGCTGGGCCCAACAACGAGGCCAAGGCGGCCGAGACCAAGGACGAGAAGAAGGTCGACGCGGTGCCGGTTGAAGTGGCCGTGGCCAGCCATCGCGCGGTGGCCGCCAGCTACACCGGAACGGCGGCACTGGAGCCGCGCGCCGAATCGCAGGTGGTCGCCAAGACCTCGGGCGTCGCGCTGGCGGTACTGGTCGAGGAAGGGCAGCGGGTCAGCGCCGGGCAGCCTCTGGTGCGGCTGGATCCGGACCGCGCACGCCTGGCCGTTGCCCAGAGCGAGGCGCAGATGCGCAAGCTGGAGAACAACTACCAGCGCGCACAGAAGCTGGTCGGCCAGCAGATGGTCAGCGCTGCCGATGTCGATCAGCTGCGCTACGACCTGGAAAACGTGCGCGCGCAATACCGCCTGGCCACGCTGGAACTGTCCTACACCACCGTGGTCGCACCGATTTCCGGCGTGATCGCCTCGCGATCGATCAAGACCGGCAACTTCGTGCAGATCAACACGCCGATCTTCCGCATCGTCGACAACTCGCGGCTGGAGGCCACCCTCAACGTGCCCGAGCGCGAACTGGCGACCTTGCGCGCAGGCCAGCCGGTCACGCTGTTGGCCGATGCGCTGCCGGGCCAGACCTTCACTGGTGTGGTGGACCGTATCGCGCCGGTGGTGGATTCGGGCAGCGGTACCTTCCGTGTGGTCAGTGCTTTCGATGGCGCCGCGCAGTCGCTGCAGCCGGGCATGTTCGGCCGTATCCGCATCGACTACGACCAGCGTGCCGATGCACTGGTGGTGCCGCGCCTGGCACTGCTGGACGATGGTGAGCCGGCAGTGTTCCGCGTGCGCGAGGGCAAGGTCGCGCGGGTGCCGGTCAAGCTTGGCTACGCCGAAGGGCCGTGGGTGGAAATCCGTGAGGGACTGGCGGCGGGTGACCAGATCGTCACCGCCGGCAAGGTCGCCCTGCGCGACGGCACCGCGGTGCAGGTGATCGCCGATCCGAAGGCCAAGGCGAAGACCGTAACCGCCTCGGCCAAGCCGGCAGAGAAGGCCGGGAGCACGCAATGACCGCGCCCGGCCACGATCACGGTGCCTCGTCCGGGAGCGATGGCGCCGCCGCAGGCATGCGTGGCGGCCTGGTGGAGTTCGCCACCCGCCGCCGCGTCACCATCGCCATGTGCACGGTCACCCTGCTGCTGTTCGGCCTGATCGCACTGGGCAACCTCAAGGTCAACCTGCTGCCCGACCTGAGCTATCCGACGCTGACCGTGCGCACCGAGTACACCGGTGCGGCGCCGACGGAAATGGAAACCCTGATCACCCAGCCGGTCGAAGAAGCCGTGGGCGTGGTCAAGAACCTGCGCAAGCTGAAGTCGGTCTCGCGCACCGGCCAGAGTGATGTGGTGCTCGAGTTCGCCTGGGGCACCAACATGGACCAGGCCAGCCTGGAAGTGCGCGACAAGATGGAAGCGCTGAACCTGCCCCTGGAAGCCAAGGCGCCGGTGCTGCTGCGCTTCAATCCCTCCACCGAGCCGATCATGCGCCTGGTGCTGTCGACCAAGGCCGCGCCTGCGACCGACGAAGAAGCGATCCGCGAACTGACCGGCCTGCGTCGCTATGCCGACGAAGACCTGAAGAAGAAGCTGGAGCCGGTTACCGGCGTGGCGGCGGTGAAGGTGGGCGGTGGCCTGGAAGACGAGATCCAGGTCGACATCGACCAGCAGAAACTGGCCCAGCTCAACCTGCCGATCGACACCGTCATCAAGCGGTTGAAGGAAGAGAACATCAACATTTCCGGCGGCCGCCTGGAGGAGGGCTCGCAGCGCTTCCTGGTGCGCACCGTCAACCAGTTCGCCGACCTGGAAGAAATCCGCAACCTGCTGGTCACCACCCAGTCCGCCAACGGCAGCGCGGCCGACTCGGCGCTGCAGCAGATGTTCAACATCGCTGCCTCTACCGGTTCGGCTGCAGCCGTCGCCGCCGCGTCCGCTGCGCAGAGCGCTTCCTCTGGTGGTGCCTCCAGCGTGGTCGCCAACGGCGTGCCGGTGCGCCTGAAGGACGTGGCCACCGTGCGCCAGGGCTACAAGGAGCGCGAAGCGGTCATCCGCCTGGGCGGCAAGGAGTCGGTCGAACTGGCGATCTACAAGGAAGGCGACGCCAATACCGTGGCCACCGCCGAAGCGCTGCGCAAGCGTCTGGAGCAGATCAAGGCAACGTTCCCGGCCGATGCCGAACTGACCACCATCGAAGACCAGTCGCGCTTCATCGAGCACGCCATCGCCGACGTCAAGAAGGACGCGGTGATCGGTGGCCTGCTGGCGATCCTGATCATCTTCCTGTTCCTGCGCGACGGCTGGAGCACGTTCGTGATCAGCCTGTCGTTGCCGGTCTCGATCATCGCCACGTTCTTCTTCATGGGCCAGCTTGGCCTGAGCCTGAATGTGATGTCGCTGGGCGGCCTGGCACTGGCCACCGGCCTGGTGGTGGATGACTCCATCGTGGTGCTGGAGAGCATCGCCAAGGCGCGCGAACGCGGCCTGGGCATCCTGCAGGCGGCGATCGCCGGTACCCGTGAAGTGAGCATGGCCGTGGTCGCCTCGACCCTGACCACCATCGCGGTGTTCCTGCCGCTGGTGTTCGTCGACGGCATCGCCGGCCAGCTGTTCCGCGACCAGGCGTTGACCGTGGCCATCGCCATCGCGATTTCGCTGCTGGTGTCGATGACCCTGATTCCGATGCTGAGCTCGCTGAAGGGTCGGCCGCCGCTGGCCTTCCCGGAAGAAGCCGCAGCCGAGCCGTGGCAGCCGCAGAGCCGCTGGCAGAAGCCGGTCGCACTCGGCCGTCGTGGTGTGGTGGCGACGATGCGCTGGAGTTTCTACGCGCTGGCATGGCTGGTGGTGCGCCTCTGCCGTGGCGTAGCTGCAGTGGTCGGCCCGGTGATGCGCAAGGCCAGCGACATCGCCATGAAGCCGTACGCCGGTGCCGAACGTGGCTACCTGCGGCTGCTGCCGGCTGCGTTGGCCCACCCCGGCAAGGTGCTGGGCCTGGCCGCGCTAGCGTTTGTCGGCACGATGGCGCTGGTGCCGATGCTCGGCGCCGACCTGATCCCGCAGCTGGCGCAGGACCGTTTTGAAATGACGGTCAAGCTGCCGGCCGGCACGCCGCTGAAGCAGACCGATGCGCTGGTGCGTGAGCTGCAGTTGGCGCATGGCAAGGGCGAAGGCGTGGCATCGCTGTACGGTGTCAGCGGCAGCGGTACCCGCCTGGATGCCAGCCCGACCGAGAGTGGCGAGAACATCGGCAAGTTGACCATCGTGATGGAAGGCGGCGGCAACCCGCAGACCGAAGCGGAGATCACCGAGCGCCTGCGCGACACCATGGGCCAGCACCCGGGTGCGCAGGTCGACTTCGCGCGGCCGGCATTGTTCAGCTTCTCCACGCCGCTGGAAATCGAACTGCGTGGGCAGGACATGGCGACCCTGGAAGTGGCAGGCCAGCGCCTGGCGGCGCTGCTGCGCGGCAATGCGCACTACGCCGACGTCAAATCCACCGTGGAAGAGGGCTTCCCGGAAATCCAGATCCGCTTCGACCAGGAGCGAGCCGGTGCACTGGGCCTGACCACGCGGCAGATCGCCGATGTGGTGGTGAAGAAGGTGCGCGGCGATGTCGCCACCCGCTACAGCTTCCGCGACCGCAAGATCGACGTGCTGGTGCGTGCGCAGGAAACCGATCGTGCCAGCGTGGACAGCATCCGCCGGTTGATCGTCAATCCGGGCAGCACCCGTCCGGTCACCCTGGATGCGGTGGCCGACGTGGTGGCCACCACCGGCCCCAGCGAGATCCATCGTGCCGACCAGACCCGGGTGGCCGTGGTCTCGGCCAACCTGCGCGACATCGACCTGGGCGCGGCCATGCGCGAAGTACAGCAGATGGTGTCCGAACAGCCGCTGGGAGCCGGCGTGGGCCTGCACATCGGCGGCCAGGGCGAGGAACTGGCACAGGCGGCGAAGTCGCTGATCTTCGCCTTCGGCCTGGCGATCTTCCTGGTCTACCTGGTGATGGCCTCGCAGTTCGAATCGCTGCTGCATCCGTTCGTGATCCTGTTCACCATCCCGCTGGCGCTGGTCGGCGCGATCCTGGCATTGATGCTGACCGGCAAGCCGATTTCGGTGGTGGTGTTCATCGGCCTGATCCTGCTGGTCGGCCTGGTCACCAAGAACGCGATCATCCTGATCGACAAGGTCAACCAGCTGCGCGAGGCCGGCGTGGCCAAGCACGAGGCCTTGGTGGAAGGTGCGCGTTCGCGCCTGCGGCCGATCATCATGACTACCCTGTGCACGCTGTTCGGCTTCCTGCCGCTGGCGGTGGCGATGGGCGAGGGCGCCGAAGTGCGCGCACCGATGGCGATCACCGTGATCGGTGGCCTGCTGGTGTCGACCCTGTTGACCCTGCTGGTGATCCCGGTGGTGTACGACCTGATGGACCGCCGCGGCGATGCCTACTACCGAGAGCGGGGCCGCAAGCATGCCGGTGAGGGCCTGCACGGTGCCGAGGGCAGTGCGTCGGGTGCGGAGGAACCGGCATGAGCGTTGCCGAGTTCTCCATCCGCCGCCCGGTCACCACCATCATGTGTTTCGTGTCGCTGGTGGTGGTCGGCCTGATCGCCTCGTTCCGGCTGCCACTGGAAGCGCTGCCGGACATCTCCGCACCGTTCCTGTTCGTGCAGATTCCCTATACCGGCTCCACCCCGGAAGAAGTCGAGCGGACCATCATCCGGCCGGTGGAGGAGTCGCTGGCGACGATGACCGGCATCAAGCGCATGCGGTCGTCGGCGACCTCCGAAGCTGCGTCGATCTTCATCGAGTTCAGTGACTGGGATCGTGATATCGCCATCGCCGCTTCGGACGCGCGCGAGCGCATCGACGCGATCCGCAGTGATTTGCCTGACGACATGCAGCGCTACAACGTGTTCAAGTGGTCCAGCAGCGACCAGCCGGTGCTGAAGGTGCGCCTGGCCAGTACCACCGACCTGACCACTGCCTATGACATGCTCGACCGCGAATTCAAGCGGCGTATCGAGCGGATTCCGGGCGTGGCCCGGGTCGAGATCACCGGCGCGCCACCGAACGAGGTGGAGATCGCGATCGATCCGAACCGCCTGAACGCCCACGGCCTGAGCATCAACGAGCTGAGCGATCGCCTGCGCACGCTGAATTTCTCGATCTCGGCCGGGCAGATCGACGACAACGGCCAGCGCGTGCGCGTGCAGCCGGTGGGCGAGATCACCGACCTGCAGGAAATGCGTGACCTGGTGATCAATGCCAAGGGGCTGCGCCTGGGCGACATTGCCGATGTGCGGCTGAAGCCGGCGCGGATGAGCTATGGCCGCCGTCTGGATGGCAATCCTGCCGTCGGCCTGGACATCTACAAGGAACGCAGCGCCAACCTGGTGGACGTCTCGCGCGGCGCGCTTGCCGAGGTTGAAGCGATCCGCGCGCAGGCGTCGATGCGCGACGTGCAGATCAAGGTGATCGACAACCAGGGCAAGGCGGTGACCTCGTCCCTGCTGGAGCTGGCCGAAGCCGGCGGTGTCGGCCTGATCCTGTCGGTGACGGTGCTGTTCTTCTTCCTGCGCCACTGGCCGTCGACGTTGATGGTGACCCTGGCCATTCCGATCTGCTTCACCATCACCCTCGGCTTCATGTATTTCGCCGGGGTGACGCTCAACATCCTGACCATGATGGGCCTGCTGCTGGCCGTCGGCATGCTGGTCGACAATGCCGTGGTGGTGGTCGAAAGCATCTACCAGGAGCGTGAGCGGCTGCCGGACCAGCCACGCCTGGCCTCGATCATCGGCACCCGCAACGTTGCCATCGCGCTCAGCGCCGGCACCTTGTGCCACTGCATCGTGTTCGTACCCAACCTGTTTGGTGAAACCAACAACATCAGCATCTTCATGGCGCAGATCGCGATCACCATCTCGGTCTCGCTGCTGGCCTCCTGGCTGGTGGCGGTCAGCCTGATCCCGATGCTGTCCGCACGCATGGCCACGCCGAAGCTGGTGCACTCGCAGACCGGCGTGATCGCGCGCCTGCAGCGCCGCTACGCGCAGCTGCTGGACTGGTCACTGCGCCATCGCGGCTGGAGCCTGCTCGGCATCCTGCTGGTGGTGCTGGTCAGCCTGGTGCCGATGAAGCTGACCAAGATCGACATGTTCGGTGGCGACGGTGGCAAGGACATCTTCATCGGCTACATGTGGAAGGGCGCCTACACCTACCGGCAGATGTCCGAGGAAGTGGCCCGTGTCGAAGGCTGGATCGAGCAGAACCGCGAGCGCCTGCACGTGCAGCAGGTCTATTCCTGGTACAGCGAACAGGAAGGCAGTTCGACCGTGGTCACCCTGGACGAGAAGTACGCCAAGGACATCAAGGCGCTGCAGGAGGAACTGCGGAAGGGCCTGCCGAAGTCCGCGCGCACCGACTACTTCGTCGGCAACCAGGGCGGTGATGGCGGCGGTGGCGGCAACCAGGGCGTGCAGGTGCAGCTGGTTGGCGACTCCAGCGCGATGCTGCAGGAGATAGGCCAGGAAGTGCTGCCGCTGCTGGCACAGCGCGCCGAGCTGCGCGATGTGCGCATCGACAATGGCGAGAAGGGCGGCGAGCTGAAAGTGCACGTCGACCGCGAGCGTGCAGCGGCGTTCGGATTCAATGCCGAGCAGGTTGCCAGCTTCGTTGGCCTGGCGCTGCGTGGTGCGCCGATGCGCGAGTTCCGTCGGGGCGACAACGAAGTGCCGGTGTGGGTGCGCTTCGCCGGTGCCGAACAGAGCAGCCCTGAAGACCTGGCTGGCTTCAGCGTGCGCACCGGCGATGGCCGCAGCGTACCGCTGTTGAGCCTGGTCAGTGTCGATGTGGGTTCCTCGGCGACCCAGATCGGCCGCACCAACCGCCAGACCACGTTGACCATCAAGGCCAACCTGGCCGAGAAGATCACCGCGCCGGACGGCCGCAAGGCCATGGAGGCAGTGCTCAAGCCGATGAACTTCCCGGCCGGCTACGGCTTCACTTTCGACGGCGGCGACTACGGCGATGACAACGAGGCGATGCAGCAGATGGTGTTCAACCTGCTGATCGCGCTGGTGATGATCTACGTGGTGATGGCCGCGGTGTTCGAATCGCTGCTGTTCCCGGCGGCGATCATGAGCGGCGTGCTGTTCTCGATCTTCGGCGTGTTCTGGCTGTTCTGGATCACCGGCACCTCGTTCGGGATCATGTCCTTCATCGGCATCCTGGTGCTGATGGGCGTGGTGGTGAACAACGGCATCGTGATGATCGAGCACATCAACAATCTGCGCCGCGGCGGGATGGGCCGTACCCAGGCGCTGGTGGAGGGCTCACGCGAGCGTCTGCGCCCGATCATGATGACCATGGGCACGGCGATCCTGGCGATGGTGCCGATCTCGCTGACCGATACACAGATGTTCGGCAACGGGCCGGAGTACTCGCCGATGGCGCGTGCGATTGCCGGTGGCCTGGCGTTCTCTACCGTGGTCAGCCTGCTGTTCCTGCCGACGATCTACGCGGTGCTTGATGACCTGCGCAATGCGGTGGTGCGGCTGATCCAGCGCGCTCGCGGCCGCGAGGTCGTGGCGGGAACCGCGGTGTAGTGGTCGAGCTTGCTCGACCGTAGGGGCGGAAACGTGTTGTGGTGGGGGGAGACCGGTCGTAGTGGGGCGGTCTCCCCTTTTTTTTTTTTTTCGCCGGGCATGGCCCGGCGCTACCATCGTCGTGGGTGTAAATGACGTGCCAGCCAAGGTTGGCACCTACCGGTAGCGCCGGGCCATGCCCGGCGGGACAGCGCGATCAGCTCGCGACCTTGCTCCACACCTTTGGCACCTACCGGTAGCGCCGGGCCATGCCCGGCGGGACAGCGCGATCAGCTCGCCACCTTGCTCCACACCTTGCCCGCGGTCAGCCACAGGCCCAGCATGCTGCCCAGGTTGGTCAGCATGAAGGTCAGCACCACGCGGGTGACACGGTTGCGGTACCAGCCCTTCAACGACTGCGCATCGTCACGCAGCTTGAGGAAATCCTCGTAGGTCGGCTTGCGCAGGCGCGCTTCCACCAGTGCCGCGAATGCGCCGGTGGGGATGCTCAGGCGGAACGGCTTGAACGGCGCCACCACGATCGCGGTGAGGATGCTCAGCGGGTGGCTGCCGGCCACCAGGCAGCCCAGGCCAGCCAGGCCGCCGGTATACATCGCCCAGGTCGCCAGCAGTTCGGTGCCCACGCCCAGTCCACCGCGATAGAAGCCGACACCGATGCCGGTGGCCACGATGGCGAGGATCGCCAGGGTGAACCACGGGATGTTGCGCTTCTTCGGCACCGCTTCGAGCTGCTCGCGCAACGGCGCAGGCGCCTCGGTATCGGTTTCCAGGTAACGCGCCAGGCCGGCCAGATGGCCGGCGCCGACCACCGCCAGCACTTCGCGCTGCTGCGGATCATGCGCTTCGCGCAGGCGCGTGGCCATGTAGCGGTCGCGCTCGCCGATGATCGTTTCGTACAACGCCGGGTTCTCGCTGGCGAACTCGCCGAAGCTCGATTCCAGCATGTCGCCCTGCTTCAGCTTCTCGATCTCGTCTTCGCCGACATCCTCGGACGAGAACAGGCCGGCGCCAAGCCCGGCCACCAGCTTCAGCTTGCCGAAGAAGCCCAGTCGCTGCGAAGCACGACGGAACGTCAGGCCGACTTCGCGGTCGATCAGGTGCACCGGCAGGTTGCGCTCGCGCGCCAGGTCGACCGCACGCTTCAGTTCGGCGCCCGGCTCGATGCCGAGCTGTTCGGCCAGTCGGCGCTGGTAGGCCGACAGCGCGAGGTTGGCCGCGAACAACGCGACGCGGCCCTTGCGGATCACTTCCACCAGGTCCAGTTTGGCCAGCGTGTCCGGGTCGCTCAGTGCCTGCAGGCGCTGTGGGTCCAGCTCGACGGCCACCGCATCGAAACGTCCGCTGTCGATGGCTTTCTCCACCGCCTCGACGCTGGCATGGGAGACGTGGGCAGTGCCCAACAGGGTGTAGCGCACGCCATCGCGCTCGACGACGCGCACGGGCTGGCCGGCAAACAGATCGTCGCCGGTTTCGGGAAGGGTTTCGGTCATGGAATCATTCATTGGAAGGAGCGGAATCGGCGCCATCGCCGAGCGCGCGCTGCATCTGTACGGTGTCCAGCCAGCGGCCATGCTTGCGGCCGAGGCCACGGAACACGCCCACCAGCTGGAAACCGAAGCGTTCGTGCAGCTTGATGGAGGCCGTGTTGGTCGGCTCGCCGATCACCGCCACCATCTGTCGATGGCCGCGCGCGGTGCAGGCATCGATCAGTGCCTGCAGCAGGCTGGTGCCGACGCCACGGCCCTGGAAGCGGGCATCGACATAGACCGAGTTCTCAACGGTCCACTGGTAGGCGATGCGCGTGCGGTAGGTATTGGCATACGCATAGCCGGCAACCTGGCCGTCGACCTCGGCCACCAGGTAGGGGAAGCCGCGGTCGATGATGTCGCGCATGCGGCGCAGCATCTCGGCCTGGTCAGGGATCTCGTACTCGTAGGTGTTGACGAAGTCGGTCACTTCCACCGCGTAGATCGCGGTGATCGCAGCGATGTCGGCAGGGCCGGCATCACGGATGAGTACGGCCATGCGCGGGCTCCGGGTCAGTCGATGTAGCGCTTGAGCAGGTCGCCGTAGGCGTCGATGCGACGATCGCGCAGGAACGGCCAGATGCGGCGCACGTGTTCGCTGCGCTGCAGGTCGACGTCGCACATCAGGATGGTCGCTTCGGTGCCGGCCTCGGCCAGGAACTCGCCCTGCGGGCCCAGTACGTGGCTGTTGCCCCAGAACTGGATGCCCGAGGCGCCCAGCGGCGAGGCCTCGTGGCCGACGCGGTTGCAGCTGAGCACCGGCACGCCGTTGGCTACGGCATGGCCACGGTGGCTCAGTACCCAGGCGTCGCGCTGGCGGGTCTTCTCGTCCTGCACATCATCCGGGTCCCAGCCGATCGCGGTGGGGTAGAGCAGCAGCTCAGCACCGGCCAGCGCCATCAGGCGCGCCGCTTCCGGGTACCACTGGTCCCAGCACACCAGCACGCCGAGGCGGCCGACCGAGGTGTCGATCGGCTTGAAGCCGATATCGCCCGGGGTGAAGTAGAACTTCTCGTAGAAGCCCGGGTCATCGGGGATGTGCATCTTGCGGTACTTGCCCAGCAAGGTGCCGTCCTTCTCGAAGACCACGGCGGTGTTGTGGTACAGGCCGGCAGCGCGGCGCTCGAACAGCGAGCCGACCAGCACCACGCCATGCTTCTTGGCCAGCGCGCCCAGGCGCTCGGTGCTCGGGCCCGGAATCGGCTCGGCCAGATCGAACTCATCGACCGATTCGTGCTGGCAGAAGTAGGGACCGTTGTGCAGCTCCTGCAGCAGCACCAGCTTCGCGCCCTGTGCCGCGGCATCGGCAACACGCGCTTCGATCACCGCCAGGTTGGCGGCGGCATCACCGTGGTTGCGCTCCTGGATCAGGGCGACGGTAAGGGGGCTGCGCGAGTTCATGCGGGGCGATCCTGCGGGGGAAAACCCGCATGTTAACGCGGATGCGCCACGACAGCGTGTTGGCTGCTGAATGGTGCACGCAACCGGTAGCGCCGGGCCATGCCCGGCGGATTTTCCAGATGTCGCCGCGCTCGCCGGGCATGGCCCGGCGTTACCGCGTGGCTTATGCCTTCAACAGCCCAGCCGGCAGCTGCATGGTGATGCAGTGCAGGCTGCCGTTCTGCCAGATCAGCGAGCGGCACGGCACCTGCACGATCTCGCGGCCCGGGTGGGCCTGTGCCAGCACGTCGCGGGCCAGGTCATCGGCCGGGTCGCCATAGGCCGGCATCAGCACCGCGCCGTTGACGATCAGGTAATTGGCATACGAAGCAGCCAGGCGGCGACCTTCATCGATCACCGGCTGTGCCCACGGCAGCGGGAACAGGCGGTACGGCTTTCCGTCAGCCGTGCGCAGTGCAGCCAGCTCGGCGCCCATCGCCTGCAGCTCGGCGTAATGCGAGTCGCTGGCGTCGTCGCAGGCCTGGTAGACGATGCTGTCGGCCGAGGCGAAGCGGGCGAGGGTGTCGATATGGGCGTCGGTGTCGTCGCCTTCCAGATAGCCATGATCCAGCCACAGCACGCGCTTCTGCTGCAGCCAGTCGGCCAGGTCGGCGCTCAGGCTGTCGCGGTCGCGGTCGGGATGGCGCTCGTGCAGGCACTTCCAGGTGGTCAGCAGGGTGCCTTCGCCATCGGTCTCGATGCCGCCGCCCTCCAGCGCGAACGGAATGCTGCGCACCGTCGCGTCGTTGAATACGCCAGCCTGGTCGAGCACGCCGACCAGCTGGTCGTCCAGGGTGGCGTCGAACTTGCCGCCCCAGCCGGTGAAGCGGAAGTCCAGCAGCTGGAAGCTGCCGTCGGCGCGGCGCAGGGTGATCGGGCCCGAATCACGCAGCCAGGTATCGTCGTAGGCGGCGGTGGTGAAGTGGACCTTGTCCATGTCGATGCGGTTGGAGCGCAACCGCATTTCGGCGTAGGTCTCCACGTCATCGTCGGCCACGCAGATCAGCACCGGCTGGAAGCGGGTGATCGCTGCAACCAGGGCGATGTAGGTCTCTTCCACCTGGCCCAGGCGGTCGGCCCAGTCGGTGTCGGCGGTGGGCCAGGCAATCAGGACGCCGCTCTGGGCTTCCCATTCGGCAGGAAAACGAAGGGTCTGGTTCATGGTCTCGCTACACGCGCCCGCCGATGGCGGGCATGGGGGTCAACGGATCGGCGGCTTGGGGCCGATTTCGTTCGGATCCGCCTGGTTTGCCACCACGTCGATCACCTTCTGCTTCTCGAAGTAGACGGTGAACTGCGGGTACACCCAGCGGTGGATGGTCGGCCATTGCCGTTTCTGCCCGCCGCGCGGCTGCAGCTGCTCTGCCGGCGCGCCGAACTGCGACTGCACCTGCTGCATGCTCTGGCCGCGGACGGGCAGGGCGCCGGCCGGCTTTTCGCGGGCGCGGTCGACAAGCAGGGTATCGGCCAGCGCCGGGGTGGCGGCAGCCAGGGTGGCCAGTACGGCCAGGGTGCACAGGTAACGCGTCATCTCGATCTACTCCCCAGTGGTCAAGAACAGCGATTACAGCAAAAACGGCAGGAAAAAACCGCATAAACAAAAAACCGCCCGAAGGCGGCTTTTTGCATCGGGTCGGCCCCGCGTGGGGCCAGCCGCGGTCACAAGGACCGTTGGGCTCAGCGCTGACGCGCCTTGAAACGCGGGTTCGACTTGCAGATGACGAAGATCTTGCCACGACGACGCACGACCTTGCAGTCACGGTGACGGGCCTTCGCCGACTTCAGGGAGGACAGAACTTTCATGGCATACCTCGGCGTAAACAGTAGTTGTTCGGGTGGAGCGTGGCCGCGATATGCGAAAGACAATCGGCAGTGGACGCTCGTTCAAGCCCGCCATTCTACCGGGCTTTTCCCCATGGTTTCAAGTGGTTGCACAAAAGGCTCGTTGCGGGGTGTCCGGCAGGGGCTAGAATGCCCCCTTCACACGCGCAAGGACCCCCATGAATCCACTCGTTCCCGTCCTGACCATCGACGGCCCGTCAGGGGCCGGCAAGGGTACCATCAGCCGCATCGTGGCGCGCCGGTTGGGCTGGCACTACCTGGATTCGGGTGCTCTGTACCGCGCGGTCGGCGTGGCGGCCAGCTGGGCCGACATCGACACCTCCGATGCCTCCGCGCTGGTGCGCTGCACCTTTGATACCCATGTCCAGTTCGTCGAGCAGGGCGATGCCATGCGGGTGCTGGTCAATGGCACCGACGCCACCGACGAGCTGCGGCTGGAGACCACTGGGGCGCTGGCGTCGGCAATTGCCGCCATTCCCGAGGTCCGCGCGGCCCTGAAGGAGCGCCAGCGCGCATTCAGGATGGAGCCGGGGCTGGTCGCCGACGGCCGCGACATGGGCACGGTGATCTTCCCGGACGCCCCCTACAAGGTCTTCCTGACCGCCAGTGCCGAGGAGCGCGCCGAGCGCCGGCATAAGCAGTTGAAAGACAAGGGGGTTTCTGTTAACTTTGAAGACCTCCTGCGCGAGATCATGGCCCGCGACGCCCGTGATGCTCAGCGTACCGTGGCGCCCCTGAAGCCGGCAGACGATGCTGTCCTCATCGACACCACAGGCATCGGCATCGAAGATGTCGTTGCCAGAGTGATGGATCTGCTTCCGGTTCCGGCTGCCTGATCCGTTCGCGCGGGAGCTCTGCCAGCAGCATCGGTGGAGGTCGCGCATCTGCAGTGCTGTAAAAGCTCCGTCGCGCAATGATGCGTGGCGGTTTTCCTACTTCCACACACGACCTGCATTTCCGGGGTCGACCAACAGGCGGGCGGTAGCCATTCCCTGAAGGGAAGCCAACCGACCCATGTGTCCAACAGAGTAAATCTAATGACCGAATCATTTGCCGAACTGTTTGAAGCCAGCCAGGCCAACCTGGCCAAGCTGAAGCCGGGCGCCATCGTCAGCGGTACCGTTGTTGAAGTCCGCGGCGACGTCGTGGTGATCAACGCCGGGCTGAAGTCGGAAGGCATCGTGCCGATCGAACAGTTCCGTAACGACGCTGGCGAAATCGATGTTGCCGAAGGCGACATCGTCAAGGTCGCCCTCGACTCGATCGAGAACGGCTTCGGTGAAACCGTCCTGTCGCGCGAGAAGGCCAAGCGCGCGATGGTGTGGGACGAGCTGGAAGAAGCGTTGGAAAAGAACGAAACCATCACCGGTCGCATCAGCGGCAAGGTCAAGGGTGGTTTCACCGTGGACATCAAGGATGTCCGCGCCTTCCTGCCGGGTTCCCTGGTCGATGTGCGCCCCGTGCGCGATCCGGCCTACCTGGAAGGCAAGGAGCTGGAATTCAAGCTCATCAAGCTTGACCGCAAGCGCAACAACGTCGTGGTCTCGCGCCGCGCTGTCGTCGAAAGCGAGCACTCGGAAGAGCGCGAGCAGCTGATGGACAAGCTGCAGGAAGGCGCGATCCTGAAGGGTGTCGTCAAGAACCTGACCGATTACGGCGCATTCGTGGATCTGGGCGGCATCGACGGCCTGCTGCACATCACCGACATGGCATGGAAGCGCGTGCGCCATCCGTCCGAAGTCGTCAATGTCGGCGACGAGCTGGACGTGCGCGTGCTGAAGTTCGACCGCGAGCGCAACCGCGTTTCGCTGGGCCTGAAGCAGCTGGGCGAAGATCCGTGGGATAACATCGCCCGTCGTTACCCGGCCAACAGCCGCGTGTTCGGCAAGGTCTCCAACGTCACCGATTACGGCGCATTCGTCGAGATCGAGCCGGGCGTCGAAGGTCTGGTGCACGTTTCCGAGATGGATTGGACCAACAAGAACGTCAACCCGTCCAAGGTTGTGCAGGTCGGTGACGAAGTTGAAGTCATGGTCCTGGACGTTGACGAGGAGCGTCGCCGCATCTCGCTGGGCATGAAGCAGGTTGCCGCCAATCCGTGGGAAACCTTCGCTGCCACCCACAAGAAGGGTGACAAGGTGTCGGGCCAGATCAAGTCGATCACCGACTTCGGCATCTTCATCGGCCTGGACGGCGGCATCGACGGCCTGGTTCACCTGTCCGACATCAGCTGGGCGACCACTGGCGAAGACATCGTTCGCAACTTCAAGAAGGGCGACAACCTGGACGCAGTGGTCCTGGCCGTCGATCCGGAGCGCGAGCGCATTTCGCTGGGCGTCAAGCAGCTGGAGCAGGATCCGTTCGGCCAGTACATGGCGACCAATCCGAAGGGCTCCAAGGTCGAAGGCGTGGTGAAGGAAGTCGACGCCAAGGGCGCGATCATCGAGCTGGCCGACGGCATCGAAGGCTATGTTGCAGCTCGCGACATCGCCAACGAGCGTGTTGACGACGCGACCCAGCACCTGAAGGTCGGCGACAAGGTTGAAGCCAAGTTCGTGGGCATGGATCGCAAGGGTCGTACCCTGCAGCTGTCGATCAAGGCCAAGGACGACGCGGAAATGCGCGAAGTGCTGGAGGAATACCAGTCCTCTTCGGCTTCCAGCGGCACCACCCAGCTGGGCGCGCTGCTGCGTGCACAGCTGAACGGCAACAAGTCCGAGTAATATCGGCCTTACGCTGTTCGTTGTTTCCTGGACGGCCCGGGCACTGCCCGGGCCGTTTCAGGCTGAGATGCCCCTGATGTGAGCCGGTAATGACCAAATCCGAACTGATCGAAATCCTCGCGCGCCGGCAGGCGCACCTGAAGGCCGATGATGTCGATCTGGCGGTCAAGTCATTGCTGGAAATGATGGGGGGCTCACTGTCGGCCGGCGATCGCATCGAGATCCGCGGCTTCGGCAGCTTTTCGCTGCACTACCGTCCGCCGCGCCTGGGTCGCAACCCGAAGACCGGCGAATCGGTTGCCCTGCCGGGCAAGCATGTCCCTCATTTCAAGCCAGGCAAGGAATTGCGCGAGCGGGTCAGCAGTGTGCTGCCGCTGGACGCAGATCCGGCCTGAGCCATCCGTCGCGCGACTTCGTGCGAATCCCACCACGAGTCGGATAAGCTACGGCCTCCTGCCAATGGAGCTGTCG
Organism: Stenotrophomonas sp. DR822; assembly: GCF_019793815.1. NCBI lineage: Bacteria > Pseudomonadati > Pseudomonadota > Gammaproteobacteria > Lysobacterales > Lysobacteraceae > Stenotrophomonas > Stenotrophomonas sp. DR822. Next base: position 875,866 of record NZ_CP081826.1, on the reverse strand, counting down.
CATGAAAGTTTTTCGTCTGCTGGTCCTGCTGGCGGTGCTGATCCTTGGTCTGATCATCGGTGCGGTCAACATGACGGCCATGTCGATCAACCTGCTGTTTACCCAGTTGAACACGTCCGTCGGCGTGGCGCTGATCGCCGCCCTGCTGATCGGTGTCGTGGTCGGCGCTGGCCTGGTGCTGGTAAGCGTGGTCATTCCGCTCTACAGCCAGCTGCGCCGCGCCAACAAGTCGGCGGCTGCACCGTCGGCGCCGGTTGCCCCCTCCCAATCTTTTGATGGACGTTGATCGACGATGGAATTCGTTTCCGAGTGGTTCTGGTTCTTCCTGTGCCTGCCGTTGGCGGCCCTGGCCGGCTGGGTGATCGGACGCCGCGGCGGTCAACGCCACGGTGACAACCAGGTCAGCCACCTGTCGAGCACCTATTTCCGTGGCCTGAACTACCTGCTCAACGAGCAGCCGGACAAGGCCATCGAACTGTTCCTGCACATCGCCGAGCTGGACAAGGAAACCTTCGAGACCCAGGTCGCGCTGGGCCATCTGTTCCGCCGCCGTGGCGAAGTGGACCGCGCCATCCGCCTGCACCAGGGCCTGGTCAACCGCCAGGACCTGAGCGACGCGCAACGCGTGCAGGCCCTGCTGGCACTGGGCGAGGACTACATGAAGTCCGGCCTGCTGGACCGTGCCGAAACCGTGTTCACCGAACTGGCACAGCTGGACCAGCGCGCACCGCAGGCACTCAAGCACCTGATCGGCATCTACCAGGCCGAGCGCGACTGGGAAAAGGCGATCGACAACGCTACCCGCTTCGAGGATGTCACCGGCGAGCCGATGGGCAAGCTGATCGGGCAGTTCGAATGCGAGCTCGCCGAGCGCTTCCGTGGCGCTGGCAAGCTGGAGGAGGCGAGGGCGGCCATTGCCCGCGCCTACCAGGCCGATGCCATGTCGGTCCGTGCCGGCATCATCGAAGGACGACTGGAAACCGATGCAGGCAATGCCGAGGCCGCCGTGCGCGCCTTCGAGCGTGCCGCCCGCAACGATCCGGAGTACCTGCCGGAAGTGCTGCCGGCGCTGATGGACAACTACCGCAAGGTCGGCGACCTGGGTGGCGCGCGCGCCTTCCTGTCCGAGATGACCGAGCATTACCGCGGCATCGCCCCGGTGCTGGCCCTGACCCGCCTGATGGAAGAGCAGGAAGGGGTTGCGCCTGCGCGCGCCTACCTCGGTCGCCAGCTCAAGGACCGCCCGTCGGTGCGTGGCGAATCGGCCCTGATCGACCTGACCCTGGCCGAGGGCGCAGATTCGACCGCGACCCTGCATGACCTCAAGCACATCACCGACCAGCTGCTGGTGCGCAACCCCGCTTACCGCTGCACGCGCTGCGGGTTCGGCGCCCGCACCCACCATTGGCAATGCCCCAGCTGCAAGGAATGGGGTACGGTCAAGCCGCTGCTGAACTACGCGGTGCTCTGAACCATGCCGTGGCTAGTGATGGCCGCGCTGCTGGGCCTGGCCCTGCTGAGCGCGGCATTGACCTGGGCAGCGCGCGTGTATGCGCTGCGCAGGCAGCTGCTGGATCAGCCCGGCGAGCGCCGCAGCCATAGTGTCGCAACCCCTCGCGGTGGCGGTATCGCCATCGTGATCAGTCTGCTGGTTGCCGCAGCCGTGGCTGCATTTTTCTGGCCGGACGCCGCGCCCAGCCTGGCCGTCGCCGGACTTGGCCTGCTGCTGGTGGCCGGCATTGGCTGGTGGGATGATCATCGGCCGCTGCCAGCCATGCGCCGGCTGCTGGTGCATTTCCTTGCCGCCCTGTTGCTGGCAGGGCTGGTCAAGATGCATGGCGGCAGCTGGCTGTTGAGCCTGCTGGTGCTGTTCTTCACCGCCTCGCTGATCAACATCTGGAACTTCATGGATGGCATCAACGGGATTGCCAGCAGCCAGGCCGTCATCGTTGCGCTGGGCTTTGCCACCGTGCTGCCGTGGCCCTATTCGCTGGTGGCCGTTGTTCTTGGCCTGGCGTGCGTGGGTTTTCTGCCATTCAACTTCCCGCAGGCGCAGATCTTCATGGGTGATGTGGGCAGTGGCGCGCTGGGTTATGCCGTGGCCGTCGTGCTGGCGGTCGCCGCACTTCACACCGACATCAACTGGATCCTGCTGTTGCTGCCGTTGTCTGCATTCCTTGTGGACGCGGGCTTCACGCTGTTGGCGCGCATGCTTTCAGGCCAACGCTGGATGGAACCCCACACCCAGCATGTCTACCAGCGCGCGGTGCAGGCAGGAGCCAGCCATGCCCTGGTGACAGGGATGTACTTTGTTCTGGGCCTGTTCAGTATTACAGTGTTCAATATCTGCACCAATTTGCAGCCGAGGTGGGAGGCTGCCGTAGCGGTCGCGTGGTTTGCCGCGCTGACCCTGCTGTGGCTCCTCCTGCGCAATGGATTGCGCCACCGATAAGGAATTACTCGATCTATGTCTTCACCCTGGCGGGACAGAATCCTCGGCCTGATGCCGCGTACGGCCATCGTCTGCCACGACTTGTTCATGGTATGGGCCTGTTGGCAGCTGTTGCATGCGGGTCGGTACTCGATCCTTGCCGACGCTCCCGCATTGCCGTTGTGGAACGTGGATACGACGCTGGTACTGGCGCTGCAGGGACTGGTGTTCTGGCGTATCGGCCTCTATCGCGGCCTGTGGCGTTTTGCCAGCGTCAGCGACCTGCTGAACATCTTCAAGGCCAGCTTCATCGGCCTGATCGCCATTGTTCTGGTACTGGCCTGGAAGCGCTTCGACGGCGTGCCGATGTCGGTGCTGGTGATCTATCCGTTCGCGCTGTCGGCACTGCTGGGCGCGCCGCGCCTGCTGTACCGGGCATGGAAGGACTATCAGTCGCTGCAGTCCGACTCCACCGCGCGCCGGGTGCTGATTCTCGGCGCCGGCCAGGCCGCCGAGACCCTGGTGCGCGACCTGCGCCGGTCCGGCAATTTCGAGCCGGTCGGCCTGCTTGATGATGCACCGCACCTGCGTGGCGCCAAGCTGCAGAGCCTGCCGATCCTGGGAACCCTGGACGACGCGCCGGCAGTAGCCCGCGAGACCGCAGCCAAGCTGCTGGTGATCGCCATGCCTTCGCTCGATGCCGTCGGCATGCAGCGCGTGGTGGCCATCTGCGAGAGCACCGGCATTCCGTTCCGGACTGTGCCCAAGCTCAGCGACATCCTGCAGGGGCAGTCGCTGCCGGGCCAGTTGAAGGAAGTGGCGATCGAAGATCTGCTTGGCCGCAAGCCGATCATGCCGGACTGGAACCTCATCCGTGGCTGGTTGGGCGGGCGCACGGTGATGGTGACCGGTGCCGGTGGCTCGATCGGGTCCGAACTGTGCCGCCAGTGTGCGCGCCATGGCGCCGGTCGTATCGTGCTGCTGGAGATCAGTGAGCTGCTGCTGTTGACCATCGAGGGCGAGCTGCGCCGCAGCTTCCCCGATGTCGAGATCGAAGCGGTGCTCGGTGACTGTGGTGATCCTGCGGTGATCCGCCACGCGCTGTCGCTGCACCCGGTCGACACCGCCTTCCATGCGGCTGCCTACAAGCACGTGCCGGTGCTGGAGCGTCAGCTGCGTGAAGCCGTGCGCAACAACATCCTGGCCACGGAGAACGTGGCCCGCGCCTGCCTGGAAGCCCACGTCGAGCACTTTGTGTTCATCTCGACCGACAAGGCGGTCGACCCGGTCAATGCGCTGGGCGCCAGCAAGCGCTATGCGGAGATGATCTGCCAGAGCCTGGACCAGAAGTCCACGCACACCCGTTTCGTGACCGTGCGTTTCGGCAACGTGCTGGCGTCGGCCGGCAGCGTGGTGCCGCTGTTCCGCGAACAGATCCTCAAGGGCGGCCCGGTCACGGTGACAGACCCGGAGGTCAGCCGCTATTTCATGACCATTCCCGAGGCGTGCCAGCTGATCCTGCAGGCGGCCGCGTCAGCGTCGCACGGCGCGATCTACACCCTGGACATGGGCGAGCCGGTGCCGATCCGGGTGTTGGCCGAGCAGATGATCCGCCTGGCGGGCAAGCAGCCCTACAAGGAAATTCCGATCATCTATACCGGCCTGCGCCAGGGCGAGAAGCTGCACGAGACGCTGTTCTATTCCGACGAGGACTACCGGCCGACCGCGCACCCGAAGATCCTCGAGGCCGGCGTCCGTTCGTTCTCGCGGGACATCGTGCTGGGCAACGTGCCGAAGCTGCGCGAGGCCATTGCCCGGTACGACATCGATACGATCCAGGAAATCCTGTTTGCGACCATGCCGGAATTCTCGCCAATCGAACAGGATGCTTACATTTCATCCGCTAAGGTTGTGCCCTTTCCGGCACGTGAGGCCAACAGGCACCAATGAGCAAGCGCATTCGCAAGGCGGTATTCCCGGTAGCGGGTCTGGGCACGCGTTTTCTTCCGGCGACCAAGACGGTGCCGAAGGAGATGCTGCCGATCATCGATCGGCCGCTGATCCAGTACGCCGTGGATGAGGCGATCGAAGCAGGCTGTGACACCCTGGTGTTCATCACCAACCGTTACAAGCACGCCGTCGCCGACTATTTCGACAAGGCCTACGAGCTGGAGCAGAAGCTCGAGCGCGCGGGCAAGCACGAGCAGCTCGAATTGATCCGCCATGTGCTGCCGGAAGGCGTGCGCGCGATCTTCGTCACCCAGGCCGAGGCTCTGGGCCTGGGCCATGCAGTGCTGTGCGCCAAGGCGGTCATCGGTGACGAGCCGTTCGCGGTGCTGCTGCCCGACGATCTGATCTGGAACCGCGGCGCGGGTGCGCTCAAGCAGATGGCCGACCTCAACGAGGCCAGTGGTGCCAGCGTCATCGCGGTGGAGGACGTACCCCACGACAAGACGGCCAGCTACGGCATCGTCGCCACCGAGGCGTTCGACGGCCGCAAGGGGCGTATCTCGCAGATCGTGGAGAAGCCCAAGCCGGAAGATGCACCGAGTGACCTGGCAGTGGTGGGGCGTTACGTGCTGAGCCCGAAGATCTTCGAGCTGCTTGAGCAGACCCGCACCGGTGCCGGTGGCGAGATCCAGCTGACCGATGCGATCGCCGAACTGCTGAAGACCGACGAGGTCGATGCCTATCGTTTCGAGGGCACCCGTTTCGACTGCGGCACCCATCTGGGGCTGGTCGAGGCCACGATCCGCTTCGCGCTGGACAACCCGAAGCTGGCCGGCCCGGCGCGCGAGAAGCTGGCGGCGATGCTGGCGGAGTAAGGGTTTTTCGAGCGCTCCGGCAGCGCCTTACTGCATAGCTGGGGGAGGCGCAGGCAGGCCGCTGCAGGACACGCCGTAAACCCATCCTTGGGGGCTCGATGGCGCCATCCATGGCGCCAACGGTCCTGCAGCGGCCTGCCCACGCCTCTCGACAGTTTCCTGCGGGCGCGGACGGGCAGGGCGGAATCAAAGGCAGAAGCAAGAGCAAAAAGGCAGCCATTGGCTGCCTTTTTTCGTGGGTCGGGGTCGGATCCCTTTGCGCAGCAAAGGGCTCTGACCCCAAGGCCGAAAGCATCCACGCATGGCGTGGATCTACTACCTTTGCTCATCCCTCCGCTGCGCGGAATGTTGGGTGGCTCGGGTGGGTGAGGCTGGCCGGGACTGTCAGCGGCATGGATGCCGCTGCCAAGCCCCCAGGGACGGGTTTACGGCGTGTCCCGGGCAGTCTCACCCGCCCGGGCCCTTCCGCAAACCGACAGGTCCGCCGGCAACGCTTTGAACCTTACAGTGCCTCGAAAATGCCCGCCGCACCCATGCCGGTGCCGATGCACATCGTCACCATGCCGTACTTCTGCTGGCGACGGCGCAGGCCGTGCAGCAGGGTCGCGGTACGGATCGCGCCGGTCGCACCCAGCGGATGGCCCAGCGCGATCGCGCCGCCCAGCGGGTTGACCTTGCTCGGGTCCAGGCCGCAGTCACGGATGACGGCCAGCGACTGCGCGGCGAAGGCTTCGTTGAGCTCGATCCAGTCCAGCTGGTCCTGGCTCAGGCCGGCCTGCTTCAGCGCCTTCGGAATCGCGGCGATCGGGCCGATGCCCATCACTTCCGGGCGCACACCAGCCACCGAGAAGCTGACGAAACGGGCCAGCGGGGTCAGGCCGTAATCCTTGATCGCCTGTTCCGACGCCAGCAGTACCGCACCGGCGCCATCGCTCATCTGCGAGGAGTTGCCGGCAGTGACGGTGCCGCCGAACTGGCCGTTGCGGAACACCGGACGCAGCTTGGCCAGGCCTTCAGCGGAGGAATCCGGGCGCGGGCCTTCGTCGGTGTCGGCCACCTTGTTGCGGGTGATGATGCGCTTGCCGTCGGCCAGGTCGGGCTGGTGCGAGACGATCTCGTACGGGCTGATCTCGTCCTTGAAGTCACCATTCTGGATGGCGGCCATGGCCTTCTGGTGCGAGGCCAGGGCGAACGCGTCCTGTTCTTCGCGCGAGACCTTCCACTCTTCAGCGACCTTCTCGGCGGTGATGCCCATGCCGTAGGCGATGGCGACGTGGTCGTTGTCGAACACGCTCGGGGCCATCGCGATCTTGTTGCCCATCATCGGCACCATCGACATCGATTCGGTGCCGCCGGCCAGCATCAGGTCGGCGTTGCCAAGGCGGATCGCGTCGGCCGCCTGCGCCACGGCCTGCAGACCGGAGGAGCAGAAGCGGTTCACGGTCTGCGCAGCGATGGTGTTCGGCAGGCCGGCCAGCAGCACGCCGATGCGGGCCACGTTCATGCCCTGCTCGGCTTCGGGCATCGCGCAGCCGATGATCGCGTCATCGATGCGGTTGACGTCCACGCCCGGCGCCTGCGCCACGACGCTGCGCAGCACGTGGGCGAGCATGTCGTCGGGGCGGGTGTTGCGGAACATGCCCTTGGGCGCCTTGCCAACCGGGGTGCGGGTAGCGGCGACGATGTAGGCGTCCTGGATTTGCTTGGTCATTGCAGTGATCTCTTGAATAGGGGTTGGAAGAGGTTGCCGGCCAGCGGCCGGCACTACCGATGTCTTCCGTCAGTTCCGCAGCGGCTTGCCGGTCTTGAGCATGTGCGCGATGCGGGCCTGGGTCTTTTCCTGCTGGGCCAGTTCGACGAAGTGCTTGCGCTCCAGGGTCAGCAGCCACTCTTCGTCGACCAGGGTGCCGCGGTCGACCTTGCCGCCGCACAGCACGGTGGCGATGCGCTCGGCGATCTCATAGTCGTATGGGCTGATGAAGCGGCCTTCCAGCATGTTGACCAGCATCATCTTGAAGGTGGCGATGCCGACGTCGCCGGCCACCTGGATGCGGCGTGCCGGCAGCGGCGGACGGTAGCCCGCTTCGGCCAGGGCGCGTGCTTCGGCCTTGGCGATGTACAGCGCCTCGTAGCTGTTGAACACCACCTTGTCGGTGCTGCGCAGCAGGCCCAGTTCCTTGGCGTTGACCGCCGAGTTGGACACCTTGGCCATCGCCACGGTCTCGAAGGTCTTCTTCAGTTCGGCGAACACGTCACCGCCCGGGCCAGCGGCCTGCGAGGCACGCACCGCCAGTTCCTTCAGGCCGCCGCCTGCCGGCAGCAGGCCGACGCCGGCCTCGACCAGGCCGATGTAGCTTTCCAGGAAGGCCACGGTCTTGGCACTGTGCATCTGGAACTCGCAGCCGCCACCCAGTGCCAGGCCGCGCACGGCAGCCACCACCGGCACCAGCGAGTACTTGATGCGCTGGCTGGTGCGCTGGAAGTTGTGCACCATTTCTTCGAACTGGTCGACCTTGCCGGCCTGCAGCAGGCCCAAGGCGCCAGCCAGGTCGGCACCGGCGGAGAAGGGCTCCTTCTGCTGCCAGATCACCAGGCCCTGGAAGTCCTTCTCTGCGCGGGTGACGCATTCCTGCAGGCCATCCAGCACGTGGTCGGACACGGTGTTCATCTTGGTCTTGAAGCTGACCACGGCGATGCCATCGCCGTCGTGCCACATGCGCAGGCCGTCGTTCTCGAACACGGTCTCGCCCGGCGCGAACTTCTCGCCCAGCAGCGGATCGGGGAAGCGCTGGCGCTGGTACACCGGCAGCGACGAACGCGGCAGCTTGGCGTTGCGCGACGGGCTGTAGCTGCCCTCGGCGGCATGCACGCCGTCACGGCCGTCAAATACCCAATCCGGCAGCGGGGCGTTGCTCATGCTCTTGCCGGCGACGATGTCATCGGCGATCCACTGCGCGACCTGCTTCCAGCCGGCAGCCTGCCAGGTTTCGAACGGGCCCAGCGACCAGCCGTAGCCCCAGCGGATGGCCAGATCGACGTCGCGCGCGGTCTCGGCGATGTCGGCCAGGTGGTAGGCGCTGTAGTGGAACAGGTCGCGGAAGGTCGCCCACAGGAACTGCGCCTGCGGGTGCTGGCTCTCGCGCAGCTTGGCGAACTTCTCGGCCGGGTTCTTGATCTTCAGGATCTCGACCACTTCCGGTGCGGCGGCGCGATCAGCCGGACGGTAGTCCTGCTTTTCCAGGTCCAGCACCACGATGTCCTTGCCGACCTTGCGGAAGATGCCGGCGCCGGTCTTCTGGCCCAGTGCGCCCTTGGCAATCAGCGCATCCAGCCACTTCGGCGACTTGAAGAACTCATGCCACGGGTCGTTGGGCAGGGTATCGCCCATGGTCTTGATGACGTGGGCCATGGTGTCCAGGCCGACCACGTCGGAGGTGCGGTAGGTGGCCGACTTCGGGCGGCCGACCAGCGGGCCGGTCAGGCCGTCCACTTCGTCGAAGCCCAGGCCGAATTCCTGGGTGTGGTGGATGGTGGACAGGATCGAGAACACGCCGATGCGGTTGCCGATGAAGTTCGGCGTGTCCTTGGCGTACACCACGCCCTTGCCCAGGGTGGTGACCAGGAACGCTTCCAGGCCTTCCAGCACGCTGGCGTCGGTGGTGGTGGCCGGGATCAGCTCGGCCAGGTGCATGTAGCGCGGCGGGTTGAAGAAATGCACGCCGCAGAAGCGGTGGCGCAACTGTTCGGGCAGCACGTCGGCCAGCTTGTTGATGCCCAGGCCCGAGGTGTTGGAGGCCAGCACGGCGTGGTCGGCCACGAACGGAGCGATCTTCCTGTACAGGTCCTGCTTCCAGTCCATGCGCTCGGCGATGGCCTCGATGATCAGGTCGCAGTCCTTCAGCTGTTCCAGGCCGGTCTCGTAGTTGGCCGGGGTGATGGCTTCGGCCAGCGACTTGCTGGCCAGCGGCGCCGGGCTCAGCTTGCCGAGGTTGGCGATCGACTTCAGCACGATGCCATCGGCCGGACCTTCCTTGGCAGGCAGGTCGAACAGCACGGTGTCGACGCCGGCATTGGTGAGGTGGGCGGCGATCTGGGCACCCATGACGCCGGCACCCAGCACGGCGGCGCGGCGGACTAGCAGGGAATTGGACATGGTGTAGGGCCTTTGTTGGTCAGCAGTTACTGGGTGGAATCAAGGGAGGCGGGCAGGGCGCTGCCGCTGCGGGCGGCGGCGCGGAATCCGGCCTCGGCGAAATGGATCAGTTCATGGGCGGCATGGGCACGATGCGCCGTTTCGGTGACACCGGCAGGTCGCTTGATCAGCCCGAAATCGGCCATGGCATAGGTCAGCGAGCCAGCGAGGAAATCCAGGCGCCAATAGAGCTCTTCCTTGCTCAGGCCGGGCACGCAGGTGGCGATCGCCTTGCCGAACTCACGCAGCACGTGGCCGTAGTGGTCGGACAGGAACTTGCGCAGGTTGTCGTTCTTTTCAGCGTAGGCACGGGCGATCACGCGTACGAAGGCACCTCCGTTCTGGCGGTCCTGGGCCAGCGCCAGGGCCGGCTCGACGAAGGCGGCCAGCACCGGCCGCAGTTGCCCGGGGTGTTCGTTGCGGGCACGCTCGAGCTGGGCCAGGCGGGCGCCGGTCATCTCGTCCATGCGGCGGCGGAACACCTCGTTGACCAGGTTTTCCTTGGAGCCGAAGTGGTAGTTGACCGCAGCAATGTTGACGTCGGCCTGGCTGGTGACCTGGCGCAGCGAGGTGCCGGCAAAGCCGTGCTGGGCGAACAGCTCCTCGGCGGCGCCGAGGATCCGGTCCTTGGTCGAGAAGTGGGCGGGCTTGGCCATCGGGCGGGCGGACCTTAATCAAACGATTGTTTGATACTAGAACCAGACGGTACCGTATGGCATTTTGCAGTGCAGCAAAATCCTGTCGCCCGGTTACAAGGGATTCAGTAGTGCCAGCCCATGGCTGGCAACGCTTGATCCTGAATGGGCAGGCTCCAGGGCTCGAGATCCGGCATCCTGCCTGCCAGCCATGGGCTGGCACTACTGAGCGGGATCTTTTACAATCCGCGCACGTTTATCAGGCTAAGCCCGCGTTTCGACGCGGCTTTTTTTTTGTTACCCTTCGGGCCATCAGCGGCCCGATTCCATTGGAGACATCCCATGGCGCTGGAGCGCACCCTTTCGATCATCAAGCCGGACGCCGTTGCCAAGAACGTCATCGGCGAAATCTACGCCCGCTTCGAAAAGGCCGGCCTGAAGGTCGTGGCCGCCAAGTACAAGCAGCTGTCGCGTCGTGAAGCCGAAGGCTTCTACGCCGTGCACCGCGAGCGTCCGTTCTTCAACGCACTGGTCGAGTTCATGATCTCCGGCCCGGTGATGATCCAGGCCCTGGAAGGCGAGAACGCCGTCCTGGCCCACCGCGACCTGCTGGGCGCCACCAACCCGAAGGAAGCCGCTGCGGGCACCATCCGCGCCGACTTCGCCGAATCCATCGATGCCAATGCCGCCCACGGCTCGGACTCGGTCGAGAATGCCGCGATTGAAATCGCGTACTTCTTCGCCGCCACCGAAGTCGTCTCGCGCTGAGAGTAATGCCGTGAACGAGGTCGTACAGAAAATCGCCATCCAGCCGCTGCCGAAGTCGGCACCCACGGCTGGCAAGCAGAACCTGCTCGACCTCGATCGCGCGGGCCTGGAGAAGTTTTTCGTCGAGGTTCTCGGCGAGAAGAAGTTCCGCGCCCATCAGGTGATGAAGTGGATCCACCATCGCTACGTCACCGAGTTCGATGAGATGACCGACCTCGGCAAGGTCCTGCGCGCCAAGCTGCAGGAGCATGCCGAGGTCCTCGTCCCGAACATCATCTTCGACAAGCCCTCCGCCGACGGCACCCACAAGTGGCTGCTGGCGATGGGCGTGGATGGCAAGAACGCCATCGAGACCGTGTACATCCCCGACAAGACCCGCGGCACGCTGTGCGTGTCCTCGCAGGTCGGTTGTGGCCTGAACTGCACGTTCTGCTCCACCGCCACCCAGGGCTTCAACCGCAACCTGACCACCGCCGAGATCATCGGCCAGGTGTGGATTGCCGCACGCCACCTGGGCAACGTGCCGCACCAGATGCGCCGCCTCACCAACGTGGTGATGATGGGCATGGGCGAGCCGTTGATGAACTTCGACAACGTCGTGCGTGCCATGAGCGTGATGCGCGACGATCTGGGCTACGGCCTGGCCAACAAGCGCGTGACCCTGTCGACCTCCGGCCTGGTGCCGCAGATCGACCGCCTGTCCGCCGAAAGCGACGTGTCGCTGGCGGTGTCGCTGCATGCGCCGAACGATGAGCTGCGCGAGACCCTCGTGCCGCTCAACAAGAAGTACCCGATCGCCGAGCTGATGGCTTCGTGCGCACGCTACCTGCGCGCCAACAAGCGCCGCGAATCGGTCACCTTCGAATACACCCTGATGAAGGGCATCAACGACCAGCCCGAGCATGCCCGCCAGCTGGCGCGGCTGATGCACCAGTTCGACAACGCGGTGCAGGCCAGGGACTCGGGCAAGGTCAACCTGATCCCGTTCAACCCGTTCCCCGGTACCCGCTACGAGCGCTCGGAAGAAGCGCATATCCGCGCCTTCCAGAAGATCCTGCTCGACAGCAACGTGTTGACCATGGTGCGCCGCACCCGTGGCGACGATATCGACGCTGCGTGTGGCCAGCTCAAGGGCCAGGTGATGGATCGTACCCGCCGCCAGGCCGAGTTCAACAAGACGCTGCAGGCGGGGAAGGGGAGCGATGCCGCGGCCTGACCGCCTGCCGGTGGCCCTGTTCGCAGGCGCGCTGGCATTGGCAGCGGGCGGATGCACGACCACCAGTGAGATTCCGATCGGCCCGGGCGGGGTTGCGCCGATCCACAGCGTCCGCGATGCGCCGGGCGTGCGCCAGAAGTTCCACTACGAGGACCTGCTGGCGCTGGCCGCCCGTGACATGCAGGTGGGCAGCCTGGACGAGGCCGAGCGCAAGGTGCGCCGCGCGTTGAAGCTGCAGCCCAACGGTGTGGACGCGGTGATGCTGCTGGCCGGGGTGGAAGACCGCAGGGGTCGCGAGCAGCAGGCGGGGGATGGCTTCCGCCGCGCTGCAGAGCTGGCACCGCAACGCGGTGACGTTCTCAATAATTACGCGGCATGGTTGTGCCAGCACGGGCACTCGGCCGAATCGCTGGTCTGGTTCGATCGTGCCCTGACGGCCCCGGACTACGCCACGCCCGCCGCTGCCCTGGCCAATGCCGGTGGATGCGCGCTGGATGCTGGCCAGCTTGAACGTGCCGAACGCGACCTGCGCGCCGCCCTTTCCCACGTGCCTGGCAACCCGGTCGCGTTGGAGGCGATGGCCCAGCTGAGCTTCCGTCGCGGCCAGTTCATGGAAGCCCGGGCCTTCGCCGAACGTAGGATTGCGGCTGCACCGGCCACGCGTTCCGTGTTACAACTTGCGTCTGAAATCGAGGCGCGACTGGGTGATCAGGCAGCATCTGATCGCTATCTTCAGCGGATTCGACAGGAATTTCCGCAGGACGCGGGCTCCTAACTCCAGGGTTGATGCATTGTGATTGATGACCAGACTGTGAGCGATCTCGATACCGTGGCCGGCTGCGGCACCCGCCTGCGCCAGGCCCGTGAGGCCGCCGGACTGACCCTCGAAGACGTCGGCCAGCGCCTGCGCATGCCGGTTCAAGTGGTGAAGTCGCTCGAGCAGGAGCAGTGGCAGAAGCTGGGAGCGCCGGTGTTCGTGCGCGGCCAGCTGCGCAGCTACGCCCGCCTGCTCGGCGTCGATGTCAGCGAACTGCTGGAACAGGCCCAGGTTGGCCCGGTGGTTCCGCCCACCCTGGTCAGCCACACCCACACCCCGCGTGCGCGCCGGATTGCCGAGAATCTTGGCCGCCGTGCGCTGTATGTCGGTATCACCGCCGTGCTGGCAGTTCCGGTCTGGTTCGCCACCCGCGGTCACTTCGATGGCACCGCGCCTTCACCGAGCACCGCCTCGCTGGACGTGATCCCGGCCGCCGTACCGGTTACCCCGGCCGGCCCCGGCTCTGCCGCGCCGGCGCCCGCCGAGGTCGCGGCCGCGCCCGTCGCCAAGCCGGCCGCCACCCCGTACGTCGCCTCGCTGGCCCCGGTGCCGCGCGCTGCGCCGGCCCCTGCCGCCAACCTGGACATGCAGTTCAGCGGTGACAGCTGGGTCGATATCGCCGGCCCCGAGGGCGGTACCGTCGAGAAAGCGCTGATCAAGGCCGGCGAGACCCGCAGCTTCACCCCGGGCCAGGTGACCCGCGTGACCCTGGGCAACGCTTCGGCGGTCCAGGTTCAGCAGAACGGCGCTATCGTCGATCTGACGCCCTACCAGCGAGCCAACGTGGCACGCTTTCAGGTATCCTCTGAAGGCTCCGTTGTCCCGGTTTCGCACTGAGACACGGTTTCACCACCTTCGATAATCCCAATGGTCCCTCCCGATGGGCGGGGCGAGAGTACGCATGGCGATCGACGATCTGCTCGACGAGCACGAACAAAGTGAACGCGTCCGCAGCTGGCTGCGGAAGAATGGCGCCAGCATCCTCGGTGGCGTAGTCATCGCCATCGGTGCCATTGCCGGCTGGCAGTGGTACCAGAAGGATCAGGGCGGCAAGCTGGCTTCGGCCAATGTCGAGTACCAGAAGGCCCTGGTGGGCCTGCAGCAGAACAAGCTCGACGACGCTGCGAAGGCGGTCAAGGCGCTGGAAGCTGGCCCGTCCAGCATCTACGGCGACCTGGCGGCGCTGCAGCTGGCCAAGGCCCAGGTCGATGCGGGCAAGAATGAAGAAGCGCTGGCCACCCTGCGCGCGGTGAAGGTCGACGGCGACCTGCAGCGCGTGGTCGACCAGCGCGTGGCACGCCTGCTGGTGGCAACCGGCAAGGGCGATGAAGCGATCAAGCTGCTGGGCAGCGCCACCGACAGCAGCAGCCTGGAAATCCATGGCGATGCGCTGATGGCGCAGGGCAAGCGTGACGCCGCCCGCGAACAGTATGAGAAGGCGCTGAAAACGCTGGACGTGGCAGCGCCGCAGCGGCGACTGCTGGAAACCAAGGTTATGGACGCCGGCGGCACCGTCGCCGCCCCTGCGGAGTCGGTTTGATGAGTCAGAAGGTCATGATCACCCGCGTCGCCTCCGTGCTGCTGCTCGGCATGGCACTGTCCGGTTGCAGCACCATGAAGGGCTGGTTCGCCGGCAAGGACGCAGCAGCGAAGAAGGCACAGGAGCCGGCCGAACTGGTCAAGTTCGAGCCGACCCTGAAGGTCAACAAGGCCTGGTCGGTCAACCTGGGCAAGGGCGAGCGCCGCATCGGCGTGCGCCAGGGCCCGGCAGTGGCCAATGGCCACGTGTTCGCCGCGGCGATCACCGGTGGCGTGCACGCCATCGACCTGCAGACCGGCAAGAAGGTCTGGACCTGGGAGCCGAAGAAGGAAAAGAAGAAGGCCAAGCTGCGGCTGTCCGGTGGTCCGGGCGTCGGCGAGAACCTGGTGGTCATCGGCACCCTCGATGGCCAGGTGATCGCGCTGGACATCAACGATGGCAGCGAGAAGTGGCGCGCACGCGTGCCCAACGAAGTGATCGCCGCGCCGGCCATTGCCCAGGGCATGGTCTTCGTGCGCAGCAATGACGGTCGCGTCACCGCGTTCGACGCCGGCAACGGCACCCAGAAGTGGTTCAACCCCAGCGAGCTGCCGGCGCTGACCGTGCGTGGCAACGCGCCGGTGGTGGCTGGTCCGGGCGTGCTGTTCATCGGCAAGGACGAGGGCGGTGTCGCTGCGCTGGCCATGCAGGACGGCCGCACGCTGTGGGACCAGAACGTGGGCAGCGGCGAAGGCCGTACCGAGCTGGACCGCATGGCCGACGTCGATGGCGCCCCGGTGCTCGACGGCAACACGCTGTTCGTGAGCAGCTTCAAGAACCAGACCATGGCCATCGAAGGCCCGACCGGTCGCCCGCTGTGGGCGCGCGACCACGGCGGTGCCGGCGGCGTGGCGGTGTCTTCGGGCAATGTTTTCGTTACCGACAACAAGGGCGGCGTGTTCGGCCTGGACAAGGCCAGCGGCGCGGCGATGTGGTCGCAGACCGCACTGGCCCGGCGCTCGCTGACCGGCCCGGCGCTGCACGGCGACTACGTGGTGGTCGGTGACTACAAGGGATACCTGCATTGGCTGCAGGCCTCCGATGGCGCGATGGCGGCGCGGGCGAAAAGCGGCGGTGATGCGCTTCTGGCCCAGCCAATCGTCGTCGATGGAGTGCTGCTGGTGCAGAACGTTGATGGCAAGCTGACCGCATTCCGGTTGGCAAATTAATACGGAGTAATCGCGATGCTGCCTTTGGTCGCCCTGGTTGGACGGCCGAATGTCGGCAAGTCGACCATATTCAATGCACTGACCCGTACACGTGACGCCCTGGTCCATGACCAGCCCGGCGTCACCCGGGACCGCAACTATGGCGTCTGCCGGCTTGACGAGGACAACCATTTCCTCGTCGTCGATACCGGCGGCATCGCAGAGGAAGAAGAAGGCCTGGCTGGCGCTACCACGCGCCAGGCCCGTGCTGCCGCTGGCGAAGCTGACCTGATCCTGTTCGTCGTCGATGCCCGCGAGGGCACCTCGGCGATGGACGATGAGATCCTGGCCTGGCTGCGCAAGCTGTCGCGCCCGACGCTGCTGCTGATCAACAAGATCGACGGCACCGACGAGGACACCGTGCGTTCGGAGTTCGCCCGCTACGGCTTCAGCGAGATGCTGACCGTGTCGGCTGCCCACCGCCAGGGCCTGGACGACCTGTTGGACGAGGTCATCCAGCGCCTGCCGGAAGAGGGCAGCGGCGAAGAGCTGGACAACGATCCGAACCGCATCCGCATCGCCTTCGTCGGTCGCCCCAACGTGGGCAAGTCGACCCTGGTCAACCGCATCCTCGGCGAAGAGCGCATGATCGCCTCGGACGTGCCGGGCACCACCCGCGATTCGATCTCGGTGGACCTGGAGCGTGACGGCCGCGAGTACCGCCTGATCGACACCGCCGGCCTGCGTCGCCGTTCGCGCGTGGACGAGGTCGTCGAGAAGTTCTCGGTGGTCAAGACCATGCAGTCGATCGAGCAGTGCCAGGTGGCCGTGCTGATGCTCGATGCCACCGAAGGCGTGACCGACCAGGACGCCACCGTGCTCGGCGCCGTGCTGGATGCCGGCCGCGCGCTGGTGATCGCGATCAACAAGTGGGATGGCCTGACCGACTACCAGCGTGAGCAGGCCGAAACGATGCTGTCGCTGCGCCTGGGCTTCGTGCCGTGGGCCGAATCGGTGCGCATCTCGGCCAAGCATGGCTCGGGCCTGCGTGAGCTGTTCCGTGCGGTGCACCGTGCGCACGAATCGGCGAACAAGACCTTCACCACCAGCGAAGTGAACAAGGCGCTGGAAGTGGCCTACGAGACCAACCCGCCGCCGACCATCCGCGGCCACGTCTCCAAGCTGCGTTACGTGCACCCGGCCGGCGCCAACCCGCCGACCTTCATCGTGCACGGCACCCGCCTGAAGGAACTGCAGGAGTCGTACAAGCGCTACCTGGAGAACTTCTTCCGCAAGCGCTTCAAGCTGATCGGAACGCCGGTGCAGTTCATCTTCCGCGAGGGTGCCAACCCGTACGAAGGCAAGAAGAACGTGCTGACCGAACGGCAGGTCAAGGCCAAGCGGCGCTTGATGAAGCACGTCAAGGGCAAGTGATCCACGAGAAGGCGGCCGCAGGGCCGCCTTTCTCGTTGTGGCGATCCTGTCGGTAGTGCCGGCCGCTGGCCGGCAACCTCAGCCAGGCAGCCCCGGCACCGGAATCCGATAGACCACCGACGCAAACTTCGCGTTCTGCTCGGTGCCGACCACCTGGCCGCCCAGTGCTTCGGCAATCCGCCGGCTGGCCACGTTGTCCACCGCCACTGGGTAGCGATAGGCGACCGCAGCGAGCCGTTCCGCGCACCAGTGGACGACGGCACGCACTGCCTCGCGGCCGTAGCCCTGTCCGTGCTCGCGCTCGCTTATCCAGATGCCGAGCTCGGGTTCGCCCTCGCTAGCGCGGTGTACGGCGGCGATGCCCACAAAGCGTCCGTCCTGCAGATGCCGGATCACGAACGTGTATTCCGAGCCTTCCTCGATCAGGCGCAGCCATTCCTGGCCGATCGTTTCGAATGCCGCAAAAGAGTCCGGCGGATCGAATGCCATGAAGCGGGTCAGCGTTGGCGTGATGCCGGCGAAGACCTCGGGGCCGTCGGCGCATGAGAACGGCCGGAGTACCAGGTGCCCGGTCTGTACGGGATTGATCGATGGTTTCACCGGCCAGAGGGTCCTACGCGCCGTCGGCTCCGTCAACATGGGGCCCGGCTCTACAATGGACACCATGAGCATTCCAGAGATTTCCCCCGAGCAGGCGCGTGCGCGCGTGGCCCATGGTGCGGTGCTGATCGACGTGCGCGAGGCGCATGAGCGGGCCGGCGGCATGGCCGAGGGCGCGCGTGGCGTGGCCAAGGATGAACTGCTGGCCGACCCTGCGGCGCACCTGCCGCTGCCGGAACAGGAAATCCTGCTGATCTGCCAGAGCGGCAAGCGCTCGGCCGATGCGGCGCAGGCGCTGCTGGATGCGGGCTACACGAACGTGACCTCCGTTGCCGGCGGCACCGTGGCCTGGCGCGAGCAGGCGCTGCCGCTGGTGCAGCCACTGACCAGCGCCGCCGACCGCGATTTCTATGACCGCTATTCGCGCCACCTGCTGCTGCCGCAGGTGGGCGAAGCCGGCCAGCGCCGCCTGCAGCAGTCGCGGGTGCTGGTGCTGGGCGCGGGCGGCCTGGGCGCACCGGCCGGGTTCTACCTGGCGGCCGCCGGGGTAGGGCACCTGCGCTTCGCCGACCACGACCGTGTCGAGCGCAGCAACCTGCACCGGCAGATCGTGCATACCGAGGCCAGCGTCGGCCAGCTGAAGGTGGATTCGGCACGTGAGCGGCTGCTGGCGTTGAACCCGTCCATCGAGGTCGAGGCCGTGCCCGAGCGGGTCACCTCGGAAAACGTGGACCGCCTGCTGCAGGACGTTGACGTGGTGCTGGACGGTTCGGACAACTTCCCGTTGCGCTACCTGCTCAACGATGCCTGCATCAAGCACGCCACGCCGATGGTCTACGCCGCCATCGAGCGCTTCGACGGCCAGGTGAGCGTGTTCGATGCCGGCCGCCAGCGCGGCGTGGCGCCGTGCTACCGCTGCCTGTTCCCGGAGCCGCCGCCGCCGGAGTTCGCGCCGAACTGTTCCGAGGCCGGCGTGCTGGGCGTGCTGCCCGGGCTGGCGGGTGTGTTGCAGGCCACCGAGGTGCTGAAGCTGCTGCTGGGCATCGGCGAACCGTTGGTGGGTCGCCTGCTGCGCTTTGACGCGCTCGGCATGCGCTTCCGTGAGACCCGCATCAGCCCTGACCCGCAGTGCGCGGTGTGCGCGCCGGGCGTGCCGTTCCCGGGGTATATCGATTACGCCGCGTTCTGCCGGGGCGGGTGAACCCGGTAGCGCCGGGCCATGCCCGGCGAGCGCAGCGGCGCGCGCAGGTACAGCCGCCGGGCATGGCCCGGCGCTACCGGTTATGGTTTCGGGATGATGCCCAGGGCCACTCCCGCTATCGTTCCATCTCCAAGACAATAAAACGCAACACACGTGCTATTGCCGTCATCGGTGTTGCTCTATCGTTGAGGCCGATTTCGATTTCCGGGGAACCCACCGCATGGCGGTAGAAGCAGCGACCAGCGAGCTGGTCAAGGTCGTCGCCCTGTTGGGCGCAGCGGTGGTGATGGTGCCGCTGTTCCGTCGGCTCGGCCTGGGCTCGGTGCTGGGCTACTTCGCCGCCGGCCTGGCGATCGGCCCGTTCGGGCTGGGCTGGTTCTCCGACCCGCAGGCGATCCTGCATACCGCCGAACTCGGCGTGGTCATGTTCCTGTTCGTCATCGGCCTGGAAATGCGGCCCTCGCACCTGTGGAGCCTGCGCAAGGAAATCTTCGGGCTGGGCACGCTGCAGATCGTCACCTGCGCGCTGGTGCTGACCAGCATCGCCAAGCTGTTCGGGCTGCCGTGGCAGATCGCCTTCATCGGCGCCACCGGTTTCGTGCTCACCTCCACCGCAGTGGTCATGCAGCTGCTGGCCGAGCGCGGCGACATCGCGCTGCCGTCGGGGCAGAAGATCGTCTCGATCCTGTTGTTCGAAGACCTGCTGATCGTGCCGTTGCTGGCGCTGGTCGCGTGGATGGCGCCGGCTGCGGGCAGTGCCGATGGCGAGGGCTCGCGCTGGATGTCGGTGGCGATCGGCGTGGGCGCCATCGTCGGCCTGGTGCTGGTCGGCCGCTTCCTGCTCAATCCGCTGTTCCGCGTGCTGGCCGAGTCGAAAGCGCGCGAAGTGATGACCGCCGCCGCGCTGCTGGTGGTGCTGGGCGCGGCGCTGCTGATGCAGCTGTCCGGGTTGTCGATGGCGATGGGCGCGTTCCTGGCGGGCGTGCTGCTGAGCGAATCGACCTTCCGCCACCAGATCGAAGCGGACATCGAACCGTTCCGCGGCATCCTGCTGGGCCTGTTCTTCCTCAGCGTGGGCATGGCGCTGGACCTGGGCGTGGTGGCCGGCAACTGGCCGATGATCCTTGGCCTGGTAGTGGCGCTGATGGCGGCCAAGGCGTTGTGCATCTACGTGGTTGCGCGCCTGATGGGCAGTGACCACGCGCAGGCGCTGGACCGTGGCGTGCTGATGGCGCAGGGCGGCGAGTTCGCCTTCGTGCTGTTCTCGGCAGCGGCGAGTGCCGGGGTGATCAGCCTGGACATCAATGCCAACTTCACTGCCGTGGTGGTGCTGTCGATGGCGCTGACGCCGCTGGTGGTGCTGGTCTACAAGCGCGTGGCGCCCACGCCGACCGTCAGCCTGGAAGGCGTGGATACCGCCGATGGCCTGTCCGGCAGCGTGCTGCTGATCGGCTTCGGTCGCTTCGGCCAGGTGGCCAGCCAGTCGCTGCTGGCCCGCGACGTGGACGTGACCATCATCGACAACGATGTGGAGATGATCCACAACGCCGAGCGTTTCGGTTTCAAGATCTATTACGGCGACGGCACCCGGCTGGACGTGCTGCATGCCTCCGGCGCGGGCAGTGCGCGGGCGATTGCGGTGTGCGTGAACAATGCCGAGGATGCCGACCGCATCGTCGAACTGGTGGCCCATCAATTCCCGCAGGCCAAGCTGCTGGTGCGCTCGTTCGACCGCGAACATTCGCTGCGGCTGATCCATGCCGGCGTGGACTTCCAGATCCGCGAAACCTTCGAGTCGGCACTGCTGTTCGGGCAGGCGGCACTGGTGGAACTGGGCGCGGACGAAGACGATGCGCGCGAGATCGCCGAGCAGATCCGCGAGCGCGATGCCGAGCGCTTCGAACTGGAAATGGCCGGTGGCAGCCTGAGGGCCGGCGCGCACATGGTGTTCGGCAGCGCGCTGCCCGGTGTGCCGACGCCGACGCCGTTTACCGCGCCCAAGCGCAAGGCACGCACGCTCAATGCGGATGAAGTGCCGGAAGAAGAAGAGGAATGACCGTCACGCGCCGCGCTTCGCGCTCGCCGGGCATGGCCCGGCGCTACCGGGGCGTCGCGCGATTCCGTGGGTAGCGCCGGGCCACGCCCGGCGAGCGCAGCGGGCGCAGCAATCCGGTAGCGCCGGGCCATGCCCGGCGAGCGCAGCGGGCGCAGCAATCCGGTATCGCCGGGCCATGCCCGGCGAGCGCAGCGGGCGCGGCAATCCGGTAGCGCCGGGCCATGCCCGGCGAGCGCAGCGGGCGCAGCAATCCGGTAGCGCCGGGCCATGCCCGGCGAGCGCAGCGGGCGCAGCAATCCGGTAGCGCTGGGCCATGCCCGGCGAGCGCAGCGGTGGGCGAGGGGGCGTGAATCGGGGACAATAGCGTCCCCGCCGCCCCACGCCCGCACCCGATGACCGACTCCGCCCCCCAGCTTCCTGCCCGCATCCTCGATGGCCGCCGTATCGCCGAGGACCTGCTCGACAGCCTGAAGGTGCGGGTCGACGCCCGTGTCGCCGCCGGTGGCAGCCGCCCGGGCCTGGCCGTGGTGCTGGTGGGGGGCGACCCGGCCTCGACCGTGTACGTGCGCAACAAGCGCCGCGCAGCCGAGAAGGTGGGCATCGAAGCCTATGACTACGACCTGCCGGCCGGCACCACCGAGGCCGAGCTGCTCGACCTGATCGACCAGCTCAACGCCGACCCGAAGATCAACGGGATCCTGATCCAGCTGCCGCTGCCGGGCATTCCCGATGCGCGCCGGCTGATCCAGCGCATCGACCCGCGCAAGGACGTGGACGGCTTCCATCCGGAAAACGTCGGCCATCTGGCCCTGCGCGAGTTCGGCCTGCGCCCGTGCACCCCGCGCGGCATCACCACGCTGCTGGGCCACACCGACCAACCGGTGCGCGGCCGCAACGCCACCATCGTCGGCGTCAGCAACCACGTCGGCCGGCCGATGGGCCTGGAGCTGCTGATTGCCGGCTGCACCGTGACCAGCTGCCACAAGTTCACCCCCAAGGACGTGCTGGAACAGGCCGTGCGCAACGCCGACATCCTGGTGGTGGCGGTGGGCCGGCCGGGCATCGTGCCGGGCGAGTGGGTGAAGCCGGGCGCGGTGGTGATCGACGTTGGCATCAACCGCCTGGATGACGGCCGGTTGGTGGGCGATGTCGGGTTCGAGGCCGCAGCGCAGCGGGCGAGCTGGATCACCCCGGTGCCGGGTGGAGTAGGCCCGATGACCGTGGCCACGCTGATGCAGAACACGTTGGAAGCGGCGGAAGCCGGGAACTGACCGCGCCTGGGACTGTTCTTCCGTGGATGGGTGTCTTTTGTAGGGTGGGTGTCTTTTGTGGGTGGGTGCCGACCGTTGGTCGGCACAATGCCAGAAGGTGGGATTCCTGCTGGGGTATGGGTGTCTGATGGACAGTGCGGACCAACGGTCCGCACCCACCAAGGGCGGAGTGCACCCACCAAGGGCGGAGGTCCTGAACAGATCTTCGCCCGCGCGACACTGCGTCGCATCTACCCCCTGCCACAGGCCGCGAAAACAGGGTAAAATGTCGCGCTTCCCCACATCTCGGGTATGCCGATGCTGCGCATCCAGGCTGAAGCACTCACTTACGACGACGTCTCGCTCGTCCCCGCTCATTCGACCATCCTGCCCAAGGACGTCAACCTCGAAACGCGGTTGACGCGCGACCTGAAGCTCAAGCTTCCGATCCTGTCCGCCGCCATGGATACCGTCACCGAAGCACGCCTGGCCATCGCCATGGCACAGCTGGGTGGCATGGGCATCATCCACAAGAACCTGAGCGTGGAGCAGCAGGCCGCCGAAGTGGCCAAGGTCAAGAAGTTCGAGGCCGGCGTCATCCGCGACCCGATCACCGTTGGCCCGGAAACCACCATCCGCGACGTGCTGGCCCTGACCCAGGCGCACAACATCTCCGGCGTGCCGGTGGTGGGCAGCGACGGCCTGCTGGCCGGCATCGTGACCCATCGCGACATGCGCTTCGAGACCGAGCTGGACGATCCGGTCCGCCACATCATGACCAAGAAGGATCGCCTGATCACGGTCAAGGAAGGCGCCGCGTCTGATGAAGTGCTGCAGCTGCTGCACCGCAACCGCATCGAAAAGGTGCTGGTGGTCAACGATGATTTCGCCCTGCGTGGCCTGATCACCGTCAAGGACATCCAGAAGAACACCGACTTCCCGAACGCTGCCAAGGACATCGCCACCCGCCTGCTGGTCGGCGCGGCCGTCGGCGTGGGCGGCGATACCGACCGCCGCGTGGAAGCGCTGGTGGCTGCCGGCGTGGACGTGATCGTGGTCGATACCGCGCACGGCCATTCGCAGGGCGTGCTGGACCGCGTCAGCTGGGTCAAGAAGAACTTCCCGAACGTGCAGGTCATCGGTGGCAACATCTGCACCGGTGAAGCCGCGCTGGCGCTGCTGGACAGCGGCGCGGACGCAGTGAAGGTCGGCATCGGCCCGGGCTCGATCTGCACCACCCGCGTGGTGGCAGGCGTGGGCGTGCCGCAGATCACCGCGATCGACCTGGTGGCCGAAGCGCTGCAGGACCGCATCCCGCTGATCGCCGACGGTGGCATCCGCTACTCCGGCGACATCGGCAAGGCGCTGGCCGCCGGTGCTTCGACCATCATGATTGGTGGCCTGCTGGCCGGTACCGAGGAATCGCCGGGCGAAACCGAGCTGTTCCAGGGCCGTTCGTACAAGAGCTACCGCGGCATGGGCTCGCTGGCTGCGATGGAGAAGGGGTCCAAGGACCGCTACTTCCAGGACGCCGCCACCGCCGACAAGCTGGTGCCCGAAGGCATTGAAGGCCGCGTGCCGTACCGCGGCCCGGTGGGCGGCATCATCCACCAGCTGATGGGCGGCCTGCGCGCCACCATGGGCTACGTGGGGTGCGCCACCGTCGAGGACATGCGCAGCAAGCCCAAGTTCGTGAAGATCAGCGGCGCCGGCCAGCGTGAGAGCCACGTCCACGACGTGACGATCACCAAAGAGCCGCCGAACTACCGCTCCTGATGCGATTCCGCACCGTCCTTGCGGTCACGAGCAGCCTGCTGATGGCAGGCTGCTCGTTGTCCGAACCGCCGCCGCGCTCCGGGTCTCCGGGCGCGGCGGTTTCGCAATTGCAGGACGTGCAGGCGTGTTCAACGGCATTTTCGCTGCCCGCCGGATGGCGCGTGCAGCCGCTGGGCGAGGAGCGTTGGATGCTGCACGGCACCGGCGCGCGCCCGCTGCAGGTAACACTGCAGTGCCGGACGCTTTCGCTCGATGGGCCTGCCGACCCGGTGCTGGAGCCCGTGCTGGGCCCGCTGGATACGGCGGCCATGAATGCCAAGCGCATCTACTGGGGCACGCCCACCGAGCCGCGCCATCAGGCAGTGGCAATCGAACGGCGCTGGATGGAAGGCTCGGAAGTGCAGGAAGCGGTCGAGCTGCCGCGCATGGTCGAAGATCCGGCCGGTGCGCCGCACGCGCTGCTGATGCTGCGCTGGGACGAGGCAGATGCCTCACATATTCAACAACGCGAGGCACTCATCGCCTCGTTGACGCAGAGCCTTGAAGCTTCAGGCGCGGCGAAGAACACCACTGGAACGGCACCATGACCAACATCCATAACGACAAGATCCTCATCCTCGATTTCGGCGCGCAGTACACGCAGCTGATCGCCCGCCGCATCCGCGAGCTGGGCGTCTACTGCGAAATCTGGGCGTGGGACCACAACCCGGCCGAGATCGCCGCGTTCGGCGCCAAGGGCATCATCCTGTCCGGTGGCCCGGAATCGACCACGCTGCCGGGCGCGCCGGCAGCACCGCAGGAAGTGTTCGACAGCGGCCTGCCGATCTTCGGCATCTGCTACGGCATGCAGACCCTGGCCGCGCAGCTGGGCGGTGCCACCGAAGCGGCTGACCAGCGCGAATTCGGCCATGCCGAAGTGAACGTGATCAACCCCGATGCGCTGTTCAAGGGCCTGAGCGACCACGGCGGCGAGCCGAAGCTGAATGTCTGGATGAGCCACGGCGACCACGTCTCCGTTGCGCCGCCGGGCTTCACCATCACCGCCACCACCGATCGCATTCCGGTGGCCGCCATGGCCAACGAAGAAAAGCGCTGGTACGGCGTGCAGTTCCATCCGGAAGTGACCCACACTCTGCAGGGCCAGGCGCTGCTGCGCCGCTTCGTGGTGGACGTGTGCGGCTGCCAGACCCTGTGGACCGCCGCCAACATCATCGACGACCAGATCGCCCGCGTGCGCGAACAGGTGGGCGATGACGAAGTGATCCTGGGCCTGTCCGGCGGCGTGGATTCTTCCGTTGTGGCCGCGCTGCTGCACAAGGCCATCGGCGAGAAGCTGACCTGCGTGTTCGTGGATACCGGCCTGCTGCGCTGGCAGGAAGGCGACCAGGTGATGGCGATGTTTGCCGAGCACATGGGCGTGAAGGTGGTGCGCGTGAATGCCGCCGACCGTTACTTCAACGCGCTGGAAGGCGTGAGCGACCCGGAAGCCAAGCGCAAGATCATCGGCAACCTGTTTGTTGAGATCTTCGACGAAGAGTCGAACAAGCTGAAGAACGCCAAGTGGCTGGCGCAGGGCACCATCTACCCGGACGTGATCGAGTCGGCCGGCAGCAAGACCGGCAAGGCGCATGTGATCAAGAGCCACCACAACGTGGGTGGCCTGCCGGAGCACATGAAGCTGGGCCTGGTGGAGCCGCTGCGCGAGCTGTTCAAGGACGAAGTGCGTCGCCTCGGCGTTGAGCTGGGCCTGCCGCGCAGCATGGTCTACCGCCATCCGTTCCCGGGCCCGGGCCTGGGCGTGCGTATCCTGGGCGAAGTGAAGCGCGAGTACGCCGAACTGCTGGCCAAGGCCGATGCCATCTTCATTGACGAGCTGCGCAAGGCGGACCTGTACGACAAGACCAGCCAGGCGTTTGCCGTGTTCCTGCCGGTGAAGTCGGTGGGCGTGGTGGGCGACGCGCGGGCTTATGAGTGGGTGATTGCGCTAAGGGCTGTGGAGACGATTGACTTCATGACCGCGCATTGGGCGCACCTGCCGTATGAGTTCCTGGGTGCGGTGAGCAACCGGATCATCAATGAGTTGCGGGGGGTTTCGCGGGTTGTCTATGACATCTCGGGGAAGCCGCCGGCGACCATTGAGTGGGAATGAGTTGAAAGAACGAGGGCGCCGAGAGGCGCCCTTTTTCTATTCCTCTCGCACTAGCAGGAACGAGGTTTTTCTTGTTCGGAGGCAGGATTTTCAAGCTTGTTTGGTCCGCCGCCCGGGTGGGGCCACTTGAAGCCTGAGTCCCCGCAACTTCAAAGTGTTGACTCAAGAGCGCTGAGTACTATCATCCGAATGGAGTGGCCATTCCATAAATTGGTTCAGTGTTATCTGTATTGCTTGGATTGTTGCAACGAGTGAATTCTTCTTTATTGAAATCCAATGAGCGTCTAAAAGGGGGGGGGTATGGTGGAGTGTGATAAGGATGTCGATAGCTCTCGAATTAAGGTTCACTTCTTCTACGTTGTTCTCATTCTCGGTGGAACAATTGCGGTACTAGTGACGAAAAAGTGGACTGAGGTCGATGGATTTGTTAATTATTTGAGCGTGGCTTCGGGTGTGACATCGCTGGTTCTTGGCATTCTTGCCATTATCTATTCATTTGTCTCGACCGGAACGTTCAGTAAATCCGTGGGTTCAATTAATAGTCAAGCTGAGCGGGTGGCGAGTGTAGCTAACGAGCTCGCCACGGTTCTGAATTCAGGGGAGTCATTGCAGTCTCGAGCGGAGATGCGTACGGAAGAGTTGCATAGGCTTATTGGTGATTTGAGGGTGGGGTTGGATTCACTGCAGAAAACAACGCTAAATATTGCAGGGTCAGTTGAATCAATATCTCCTAAGATTGATGCGCTTCAGAAGGGGGTCGTTCGCGAGCCCGAGGGATCCTCTAGGCAGGTGGCTCGTGAAGCGGAGCATCCTGAATGGACTGAGGCTGGATTGAAGCAGTTCTTTTACACAGCAAGTCTGCAGGGGGTTGCAGCCGTCTATGGTGCTTTGCGCGCTAAAGAAATGGATAGGTATATAAACTATCAAGCCCTATTTGGTGATCGTGATTCCGAATACATTTGG
Organism: Stenotrophomonas sp. DR822; assembly: GCF_019793815.1. Taxonomy (NCBI): domain Bacteria; kingdom Pseudomonadati; phylum Pseudomonadota; class Gammaproteobacteria; order Lysobacterales; family Lysobacteraceae; genus Stenotrophomonas; species Stenotrophomonas sp. DR822. Next base: position 848,826 of record NZ_CP081826.1, on the reverse strand, counting down.
GGATTCTTGGTTGGAGTTACGTGTTCCGGGGTCGCAAAATTTGAAGGCGTGGGGGGCTCTATGACGCTTGATTCCACGAGGATTAAGGTTATTTTGCCTGCAGTTAAAGGTGCGGTAATCTCAGAAATGGAGCGAAGGACTACACATTCTGATTCAGTGCGTCGGAAGGCATCATTGAGAATTAAAGCGAAGATTGACGATTATTTTGCGGTCGAAGAAGAGTTGGGGGATGACGGCAGCGAGAGTTGATGGGTACCCCTTCTCCGGTAGTCCCCGCCCAAAGCAAAAGCCCACCGTTCCTACGCTGCCCGCAGTGGAGCTGAATTGAGGAGTGGATGATTCGGCCGTTGAGGAGCGGTTCGCACATCGGCACCGACACGAGTGCACGATCGGTTCATGCGCATGTCAGTTCATGCGCATGAACGTGACTGGATAGCTGTCCACAACCAGCAATGCCCATGTTGGGTGCCGAATATAGTGGTTTCCCATCCGAATTGCCCCGAAAATTAATCGTGCGATTTCGGTAGAATCCTCTGGATTTTGGTGTTGCATTACCGATGAGTTGCGGGGATCCCATCAAAACCAATTAATGCGCGCACGGAGTATCGCTTCAATGGCCCCAGGAGTAAATGCGATAATTTCAACCCTTGATCTCATATGTGGTCCAATCCCAAACGGGCGGGCCAAAGATGCGATGTTGAATGAGAATGCTATTCGGCTGCTCAGGACTAGTGATTTCTACATGATTGGCGGAAGGGCTGAAGCAAGATTTGGTGGGTTCCGATTTGTTGAGCCGGATCTTCTTGAATTTAGAATTAATGTTCGCGGTGGTGCGGTAGGCTTGGGTGGAATTAGAATTTCTAAATTGCCGTCACTGAGGAGCCTTGAGGATGGTGCAAGGGTGGGGGTTAGGCACACTGAAGAATTTATTTCTTTCTGCACATTCGATGAGGATTCAAAGGAGACACTGCGCGCTGCTTTCGGCACCGAGGATATACTATGGCATCGGGGAAGGAAGGAGTCATTCGTCGAGGGCTTTGACAATCACCTTGATCTGGCGTGCTATGACTTGCTGTACGTTGGAATCGCAACAGGAACAGATAGTTATGCTCGTCTTATTCAAAAGGGTCATACTGCCAGGCAGCAGATTCTTTCGGAGGAGCCGCAGCGCTATCCGGGCGCAAGGGTTAGTGATGAAATATTTCTGATGCTCTTCAGGGCCGATCCTCTGCTTATCAAATCCTGGGGCAAAGAAGATGAGATCGAGGGCGAAGACGTTCTGATGACGTATAGCAATGAGCGACTCGTGAAAGATGCTGAGAAAGCATTCATTGCAGTTCTCAAGCCGCCCTACAACAAGCAACTTTATTCGAATTATCCAAAGGGAAAGGATGGAAATTACAGCGTAGGCTACACCGGCTACAGTTATTCGTTGTCGGACGGGATTGTGCTTCGTACCGCTTTTGGCTCAATGAAGGGAGCTCGTGAAAAGCACATGGCGATGTCAGATGAGGCTGATTTTATTTCTATAAAAGGGGATTCTGTCACTCTACACATTGCGGGCGCCGATCAAAAGGTGGATGCATCCGCCCCCTTCAGCGGCTACGTCAGTTGACTCTCTTGAGAATTGTTTTTAATTGGAATTGATTTGAATGGAGTATGGGTGACCGTAAGAGTAACTAGCCCAGCGAAATTTCACGGTTGCTGACTCATCTGATTTTCGTCTCCTTATCTGGAGCGGACTTTGGCAGATCCCTCGCTCTACCAAAGAACTTTGCAGCTGCGTTCGCATCAAGCACAACTATTCCGGCCTTACCTCGTGACAAGCCCACTCAGCCAATCCCCGGCAAGCCAGAAACAACCCATCCACAACCCCCTCATCCAAATGCCGCTCTGGCTCGGCAGCGACCCGGCAGCGGTCGGCCGAGTGAAGCACCTCCAGCACCGTCAGCAGCCCCACCAACGCGCGCTCGGTTCTTGCCAGGCTCACGCGGCGGCCGGGTGACACGTCGTTCTCCGGCCAAGGCAGCCCATCAGCCCCCTCGCATCCGCGCATGCGCTTGAGAATACCCAAGAAGGTGCTCAGGTCCGGCAGGGGAGTGTCGTCGTTGATGGGCTCAACAGCGGCGTACGAGGAGAAGGTTTCGGATTCGCTCATGGCGTCGGTTTCCTTGGCTGTGCTTAACAGCGCCACCGCGTAGGTGGGGTGGCGGACGATGCGTGGCTGCAAACCGGATGAAGCGACGTCATAAGCCGGTGAGCCCGAGGACTCCCACGCACCGCCCGCCATAAAGGCCGACGGATTGCCCGCCGGCACCGGTTAAGGACGGTGCCGACGGGCAAGCGTAAACAACAGACGTCGCATTCTTCGGGTTTGCAGACCCGGCCACCCGTTGTCGGTGGCGCGCCATGGTGTTTACGTGGTCGCTTCGAATGCAAATTGAAATTCGCGAAGAAATCTTGCGATTCGAGAGCGAAGAACTATTGTTGCACGCACCATTCGTGCAGCACGCGACGCCACAAGACGCATTCGTGCAGATGCTCTGCTTATTGCGAATCAAAGTGGCGCAATCGCCCGTGCCCCAAGCGAATAGTGCGATGGCCTTCTTTGCAACAGTTCTTAGTCCGCATCGGCAGATCGCGGCGCCCGACCGACCGCACACCCCGAAAATAGGTTCAATCCCGACAACGCCAGCGAACCTCGCAGCCTCAACCAGCGCCGTCCTCAGCCGTGCTCGCATTCCCCACCAGCAACTCAATCATCGCCCGCGCCGCCGCCGACTGCCGCCGATGCGGCGCATAGATCACCGAGAACGGCCTTGACCGCCCCCGCAGCTGCGGCAGCACTTCCACCAGCTGCCCGCGCTGCAACCGCTCGCGCACGATGAACTCATAGCTCTGGCAGATGCCGATCCCCTGTTCGGCCAGCGACACCACGCCCAGCACATCGTCGGAGGTCTCGATGGACGACCGCGGCAGCCAGTCCACGTCGCGCCCGTCGTCGCGGAAGATCCACGGCGCCAGCCGCCCGGTGCGTGGCATCACGAAGGGCAGGCACAGGTGCTGCTGCAGATCGTCCAGCGTCTGCGGCGTGCCGCGGCGCTGCAGGTAGTCCGGCGCGGCCACCAGCAGCAGCGGGGCGTCTTCCAGTTTGCGCGCCACCAGCCCGCTGTCCGGCAGCTGGCCCAGGCGGATGGCCAGGTCGAAGCCTTCGGCCACCAGGTCCACGTTGCGGTTGGTGATGTTCAGTTCCACCTGCACCTGCGGGTACTGCTGCGCAAAGCGCGCCAGCACGGGCGGCAGGCGGTAGTGGCCATAGGTGGTGGGCACGCTCAGGCGCACGCGGCCGGCGAGCGCACCGTCCTGGGCCAGTACGTCGCGCTCGGCGTCGTCCAGCAGGCCGAAGGCGGTACGCACCTGTTCCCGGTAGAGCCGCCCGGCGTCGGTCAGGCCCACGCGGCGGGTGGTCCGCTGCAGCAGCTGGCGACCCAGCCGCGCTTCCAGACGGGTGACCGCGCGGCTCAGCACCGAGGGCGTGGTGGACAGCGCCACTGCGCCGGCCGTGAACGAGCCGTGCTCGACCACCGCCAGGAACACCTCCACATCGCCCAGATAGTCGAACTTGCGGCTCATTTGGCTCTCCGGGGAACAGATCTTTTGCGATGGGGCCAATTTATCGCCGCTGGGGCGATCAATAAAGTGGCGGCCATTCCCCGATTGGAGCTCCCCATGAACCTGATGACCCGGCTGGCCGCAGCGCTGGCCCTGACCCTGGCCGCCAGCGGCGCGCAGGCCGCCAACGTGCTGGTGGTGCTGTCCGACGAAAACCACCTGGACCTGAAGGACGGCAAGGTGCTGTCCACTGGCTTCTATCTCAACGAGTTGATGCAGCCGGTCAAGCTGCTGCTGGACGCGGGCCACGAGGTGACCTTCGCCACGCCGCAGGGGCGGGCGCCGACGGTGGATGCGTCCTCGGTGACGGCGGCGTACTTCGGCAACGATGCCGCGCAGCTTACGCTGCACAAGGATCTGCTGGAGAAACTGGCGCTGACCTCGCCGACGGCGTCGCCGGTGGTCAGCCTGGCGCGCGTGGAGCAGCAGGGTTACGCGCGTTTCGATGCGGTCTACATTCCCGGTGGCCACGCGCCAATGCAGGACCTGCTGAAGAGCCCGGCGCTGGGCCGGCTGCTGGCCGACTTCCACCAGCGCAACAAGACCACCGCGCTGGTCTGCCACGGGCCGATCGCGCTGCTGTCCACGCTGCCGGATGCTGAGGGTTTCGTGGCGAAGCTGGAAGCCGGTGCGTTGCCGGCCACGCCGAAGTGGATCTACAGCGGCTACCAGATGACGGTGATCAGCAACCAGGAAGAAGAGCAGGCCAAGCCGCTGCTGGGCGGCGGCGAGATGAAGTTCTACCCGCAGACCGCGTTGCAGCGGGCGGGTGCGAAGTTCCGCAGCAACGCCACGCCGTGGACGGGGCATGTTGTGGTGGATCGGGAGCTGATTACCGGGCAGAACCCGGCTTCGGCGCTGGAAGTGGGGCAGCTGTTGGTGGAGCGGTTGAAGTAAGGCGGGGTCTGCATCGCATGCGGTGCCATGGCACCATGGTGGACTGGCCTCGTCCTTGTGTGCGAGGTCGGTTACCCAGGGAAGCCAGCCACTACGACATGCGAACGTCCGTCCTCTTCATTCTCTCCGCCTTGTGTCTGACCCTGTTGTCTGGCTGCGCCAGTGGGCCGGAGTATCACCATTACAGTCGCGAGATCACCGGCGCGTTCGTGGCCGACGACGGCAAGCTGTACTTGCTGCCGGTCTATGACGAGCCGATGCGCTTTGATGCGGCGCCGTTCCGTGATTACCGCGCGCTGATGGACAGCCCGCTGCGCGAGGCCGTGGTCTGCGCGCAGCTGTACATCCGTGAAGACTGGCGCGTTCCGGCTGGCCGCACCAAGGTGCATGGCAGCTACGCGCTGCTGCTGCGGCCCGAGCAGGTGACGCCGGAGCAAGCTGCCCAGTTCAAGCTGGAGCGGTTGGAGATCAGCCCACGAGTGGCCAAGGCCATCGACGAGTTGACGCGCCGGCCATACATTCTTGAAGCCCGGACCCGCTATGAACTGGCGGCCAACCCGGACTGCAATCTTTCCAGGAAGGGCGGCAGCTATTACAGCGCGCTGTTCGAGGGCGATGGCGAGCGGGTGCAATTGCCGGACGCTGCTGCGCTGGCCGCGAAGGCGAAGTTGCCGCAGTCGATTACTGCACGGGCTGAGCGGATCCAGCCGGAGGAGGCGGATAAGCCAGGGGCGGGTACGGCGACCGGCAAGGTGCTGGGTGCGGCGTTGGTACCTGTGGCGGTTCCGGTGTTTGTGTTGAGCCTGCCGTTTCTGGGGCCGGATCATTGGAAGTGATGGGGTGTGGAGAGAGCGCCATCCACGCGTGGCGTGGATCTACCCGGGCATTGCCAATGCCTGAATGTTCATCCTGGAGATCTGTGTGCCAAGCACATTGGAAACTGTGTTGAAGACCGTAGGCTTGATTGTCCTTGCGGTGCTTCCGTTGTTGACCATCTGGTTCATCCAGCGGCGAAGGACCCAGAGCGCCCGTTCCGCGTTGGAATCTGGGCTGCGCTTGAACCCGCCTCGGCGGATTTCCGGTACGTCCATGACCTTGGTGATGGTTAATGGGAAAGAGGATCGAGAGCACTACTTCTTTGATACAGATACCTTCTATCTGCAGCGGGGCCCAGTGCCCACGGCGGTGCGGCTCTCGCAGATCACCTCCGTCACCCGAACCTCTGACATGATCTACGAGCGCTATGTCTGGCAGGTGTGCTTCAGCAAAGCAGCGGGCAGAAGGTGCGTAACGTTCACCAACAACCTGACGCTGTTCAACCGCGACTTCCTGCTCTTCCTGGAGGCGGTGCGGAAAGCCAATCCGCTAGCGACGGTTGATCGAGCGGGCCTGCGCTTCTAATCGCGCGGCGACATCAGCGGCGCCGATTGGTAAACAGAGGGACTAGGTGGACGGTTGTCGTAGATGATTTCGCACGTGTCTCACCCACTCAGCCCATGCTGGCGGCGCGGATCTGGATATCCTGCTGCACGCGCTGATCTTCCAGCTGCTGCTCAAGTTGGTTGGCAATGGCGCGCTGCTGCGCCTCGCGGCTGACCGCGTCGAACTGCTGCATTGATTCTTCAACCGAGGTCTGTGCGGCCAGCTCGGTGGGCATTGCGGCGCGCTGGTGTGCGGGGTCGCTGGGCTCGCCCTGGACCACAAACAGGGTGTGACCGGTGGGCTTGTCTGCTGTGGCGTTGCTCAGCAGCACGTGGTCGACACGGTCCAGGTCGTTGTCTTTGGCCAGCACCAGCAGGCTGGCGGTCATGCGCTCGCTGGCTTCGTCGAAGGTGCGGCCGTGCTTGGCGTCCAACCTTGCCACGCCTTCTCGTACCTGTTGGTAGAGGGCGTGATCGGGATGCTCGGGCTGGGTCGGCAGCAGGGGAGCGGGCGGTGCTTCAGGCTGTTGAAAGGCCATTGCGCTGGACGGCGGGGTGGGCTGCACGTCCACTGGCGATGGCGTGTAAGGATGCTCGTGCTCCGAGACCTTGGGCGCGGCGTCTGTTGCCGGCGGGGGCGCAGCCGGCTCGACAGCGGCGCGGTTAGCTGGAATTTCTGACTCGGGCTGGATCGGCGCCGGCTTTGCGTCGGTTTCGTGGAGGCGAGCAGTCACTGGCGCGGCGTCGACCACTTCGGTCTGGTTCGCCGGGGCCGGGGAGTGGGCGTGAGCCGCAACTGGATCCTGCGCGGGCACGGGGCGCTCGACGCCCGGCGTAGGCAACGCACTCGCCTCGGGCTGGGCGCGAGATTGCTCAGCCGCGGGAATGGAGGGTGATGGCACGGGCGCAGACGGCGTCTGCTGCGCAGGAGTGTCTGCGTCCGTGCGCACTTTCTGCTCGCTCGAATCTTCCCGCGTTGGGGGCGCCTTAGCTGCAGTTGGCTCGGGTCGTGCTGCTTCCGGGCGCGCCGACTCCTGTACCGGTTCGGCACGATCCGGCGGTGTCGGCGCTGCAGGCGCGGGAGTGCGGTGCTCCTGCACCAGGGGTGGTGCGCTGGGCGCCGGCGCAGCTCGCTCCTCGGCGTGCGCATCGACTACCGCCTGCGGCGTCAGGCGCTCATCGGCGTGTTCGCCGCGCACTTCGGCTACGGCTGCGGCGGCCAGTTGCTGCGCCTGGGGAGCCGCGACGCCCAGCCGGTTCGCTTCCTGCGTGGCCTGATCGTAGGCATCGCGCTCGTTTGCGGTCAGGGCTTCAATACGTCGCTCATGGGAGCCGGGTGTGGGAGCCTCCTGCTGCTGGATCGCCCGGATCTGCGGGTAGGTGCCATTCAACTCGTCGCGGATGTTGCCCTCGGCCAGCGAATCGTAGATCCAACCGTCATGCAGCCATTCGCCATCGTGCTGGCGCTGATAGGTGCGCCCATCGGATGCCAGAACGTGATCTGGATGGTTCCGGGCGAAGACCACCTCCTCCGGAATCTCGCCGTACTGGGACCAGCCTTGCGTGGTGTATACCTGCGCGTACTGCTTGGCGAAGGCGGCTGAACTCCGGGCGGCGTTGAAGGCCATGATGCCTTGAGCGGTCTCATCGAGATGGGCCGCCTTGGTCGCGTCGGCTACTTCGACCGTGGTGTTCTTGATGCCGTGTTCGAGGACCTGGTGGACGACTTCGCGCCGCCATTCGCCGTTCTCCGGGTTGCGCTCCCAGGAGCGTGGGAGCGCGCTGGGTGTATCGCTGGCGTCGCCGGCAATGCTGAAAGGATTTATCGGTTGATCAGGCTCGGACAACCGCAGCCCGACGGCCCGGCTTGAGGCCTGGTAGTTCAGTTGCTGGGTCAATTCGGCATCGGCGGTCAGCTGCGTGGTCGCGCCGTAGATCGGGCGATCGGCCAGCGTGCCGACGGTGCCTATGATTTCCCGATCGCTGTGCGTCCAGCCCTTTTCAGGATGCGCCGGGTCAAACGTCCAGATTCTGCCGGTGCTGTCGGCCTGGTTGTTGATCTGGTATTTCTCGATCCAATCGACGATCTCACTGCCACCCCACGCGCCCAACCCGCCACCGATGATGCCGGTGACAATGGCGCCGGGGCCGGACTCGATGCCCAGCAGCGTACCGACCTTGGCGCCCAGCACCGCGCCGGTCCAACCGCCGACGCTGCGTGTACCGAAGTCCAACAGCGCGGCTTCCGCGCCCGTCCGGTTGTCGCGCGCGTACAGGTCGGCGATCCTTGTTCCTTCCGTGGCGGCTTCAAAGACCGTCGCTGCGGCGCCACCGACGACGGCGCCCCGCACCATGTTTGGACGCACGCGGATGGTGTGGTCGATGCCGCGTGCTTCCTGGATGTTGGGCGTAATGCCTTCAACAACCTTGAGCGTTGCGCGCTCATCGAAAACGGCTGCCGCCGTTGGCGGACTGACCTTGGCGTTGAGGGGCAGGGTGTCCCCAAGCTCGGCGTGCCAGCGCCCTTGTGCTCGCCAGCCATCGCGCAGTGATTGGGTGATTCGAGGGTCTTTCAGTCGAGCTTCGCGTTCGGCTTCCAGTGCTGCGCCCGGTAGGCGGGTGTCGCTATGGCTGTCGTAGACCTGCGCGCCTTCGCGTCCGTAGAGCCGAATCTGGATGCCGGTCTCGGCCTGGACCTTGTCCAGATTGCCGGGCAAGGCTTCGTAGACGTGTTTGCGCACTTCTTCGGGGACGTAGCGGCCGAAGCCAGTGCGATCCATGGATTTGGTAAAGCGACCTTCGACGCCCAGCTCGCTTTCCAGTCGGTGTGCGACGACGCCTCGAATCTCAACATCGTAGCCTTTGGCCTGAAGGTCCTTTATCAGTTTGATTGCGCTATCACCGTTGCCCAGTGTGGTATCGAGGATGAGATTCCTACGACCCTCAACTGCCGCGGAGCGCAATTCTTTGGCCCATTGGCTGGCGTCCTCGTGGGTATGACCGGCCCAGGTGTATGGGTGCCGCTCATACAGCCGTTCTACGCCTGGATATGCATCGCGTAGCTCGTCGGGATCCACGACAACTACTCCGCCAAGTTCCGCTTTGCCGAAGTCCTTAAGTGTGCTTTTTCCTGAGCCAGGCTGTCCTGCGAGGAGGATGGCCCTCGGTGTTGTCTGTGAGGTGTGGTGACTCAAGCCACTCTCCGGAATGATCTTTTCCCGAAGAGCCGACTGGTGCACATCTGCTGGCAATTGACCATCCATGGAGGCCATCAGCGTTACCTCATATTGGCTTCAAAGTAGGCGCGCAGCTCACTGAGATTCGCTAGGCCAATGTTGCTGGATCTGGCAAATGACATCAGTCGTTCCTTTTCTTTGGCGCGTTCGATGGCTTGCGGATCGCCTGATGCCACAGCGGCATCAATTTCAGCGCGCGCTTCACTCTTGAATGCACTAAGACAGTCCTCCAACAGCCAGACTGCGGCCTCAAAGGGAGGGGCGTAACTCTGCCGCCCGTCGCTCACTGAAATGAGAGCCCTCTGCAGTTGTTCGATGTGATCCGGATAGTCCTTGAGCAATTCAAGGAGCTTTGCCGGTACCGGGGGAGGGGAATGAGGCATGGGTTTCACCTGGTCAGCGGTTTGACACGTTTTCATGAGTATCTGCACTTGCAGGTATGAGTTCAACGCCATCCAGGTCCTGCTGGGCATCAGAGGAGTGGTCAGATCTCTCCGGGGTTGACTTGAAAGTACTCGTAAAGCTCATGGAGGCCCTTCATTCCCCCGTTGCCGGAGCGCGCCCGGAACATCAGTTTGAACTTCTCATCTGCTTTCGCAATAGATCGAGCTTCGCACGATGCCTCAACGGCGGCCAGGTGAATGCGGGCTTCGCTGGTAAAGCCATCAAGGCAGTCCTCCAATAGCCTTACCGCTGTCTCAAAAGGCGGGTCGGACTTGATTCTTCTGTGCTCTACCGAGTTGAGAGCCTCCTGCAGCCGTTCGATATGCTCCGGATAGTCTTTAAGCATTTCCCGGAGTTTTGCTGGAACGGGAGGGGAAGAGGGGGCCACGACTGTCACCTTTTCTGCAGATCCATGCGGATTCAAGATTATCCGCACTTGACTCTCTGGGGCCAATGTCATTTGCGACAGCGGTTGGGCGGGTTGCCTGACGCCTTGATCGAGGAGCGTCTTCGTTGGGGCCGGAGGGGCAGAGCATCCACGCGTGGCGTGGATCTACGAAGGTAAACTGGCTGCCTACGCCCGATGGAAGCTTGCCCATGTTCAACGGAAAAGTCGCGGTAGTCACCGGCTCCACCAGCGGTATCGGTCTTGGCATTGCCACTGCACTGGCGCGGCAGGGCGCTGACATCGTACTGAATGGCTTCGGCGATGCGCAGGAAATCGAACGCATCCGTTCCAACCTGGAAACCGAGTTCGGTGTACGGGTGGCCCATGATGGCGCCGACCTTTCGCGTGGTGAGGCCGTGCGGGAAATGATCACCCACGCCGTTGCCAAGATGGGCCGCATCGACATTCTGGTGAACAACGCAGGTATCCAGCACACCGCGCCGATCGAGGAATTTCCCGTCGAGAAGTGGGATGCGATCCTCGCGCTGAATCTCTCGGCGGTGTTCCACTCAACGGCGGCGGCGTTGCCCTACATGAAGCAGCAGGGATCCGGCCGCATCATCAATATCGCGTCGGTGCATGGACTGGTTGGCTCGGTGAACAAGTCGGCCTATGTGGCGGCCAAGCATGGCGTGGTGGGATTCACCAAGGTTACCGCGCTGGAGAACGCGGGCACGGGCATCACCGCCAATGCCATCTGCCCGGGGTGGGTGCGAACGGCGCTGGTCGAGCAGCAGATCACCGCTTTGGCGGAGCGCGAGGGAACGGATCAGGAGGCCGCCGCTCGCGCGCTGCTGGCCGAGAAACAGCCCTCGTTGCAGTTCGTGACGCCTGAGCAGCTGGGGGAAATGGTGGTGTTCCTGGCCTCGGATGCGGCGGCGCAGATTACCGGCACGGCGCTTCCGGTGGATGGCGGCTGGACGGCGCGCTAGCTGCTGGCCGGCTGTGCCCGCCGCTGCAGCATCGGCAGTGCCAGCAAGGTGGCAAGGATGGCGAACAGCACCAGCGATGAGCCCACGGTGCCGAAGCCAAGACCGCCTTTCTCCAGTGGCTTTGTCAGCAGATCGCCGAACGTGGCGCCGAACGGGCGGGTCAGCACGAAGGCGATCCAGAACAGGACCACCCGGTTGATGCCCTTGATACGGGTGGCCAGTGCGGTGAGCGCGATCAGCCCGCCAATCAGCAACGCACCACCGATGAAGCCCAGCCCGGAATCATCAGCGAGGAAATCGCCGAGCGCGGTGCCCAGCGTGTTCGAGAACAGGACGGCGGTCCAATAGAACACCTCAGCGCGCCCCGAGGCGATGTGGCTGACCGAGATCGATTTTTCCGACCATCGCCATGCCAGCAGCACCAGGGCCAGGCAGCCGGCCAGCAGGCTGGCGCCAGTGGCGTAGCCCAGGCCCAGCGTGCGGTCGAGCAGATCGGAGATGGTGGTGCCGGCGGTGCTGGTGGCCAGTACCACCAACCAGAACAGCAGTGGGTGGAAGCGCGGCGCGGAAAGCTGCAGCGCGAGCAGGCCGGCGAAGATCGCCAGCAGGATGGCGGAACTGGTGACGTAGCCCAGCCCCAACGTCATCGACAGTAGATCGCCTGCGGTTTCGCCCAGCGTGGTGGCGGCGATCTTCATCACCCAGAAGGCGAGGGTGACCGCGGCCACTTTGCTATGCAGGGAGTCTGTGCCTGAAACGCTCATCGTGGGTTGCCTGGGATGTATGCGGGCGATGCTGTGATTGAGAGCGTCGGAACGCGGTCGGAACAGGGTTGGGTGTGGGTGGGCGGGAGGGGGGACGTTCAGTTGATGGCGGCGCGGAGGTTTTACGGCGGCCGCTGCGCTCGCCGGGCATGGCCCGGCGCTACCGTGGTGCGGGGCATGGCGCGACGAGACGGTGGTGTGGGGCATGGCGCGACGAGACGGTGCTGTGGGGCGTGGCCCGGCGAGACCGTGTGCGGTGAACCGCGTTATCGAAGCCGGGTGGGGTCAATCAGGGGAATCTCGCCGAGGGCTTCCAACGCGATGCGATGGCCGCAGAACCCGAATGGGGTGTCCGCGGCGGGCCGCACGTTGTGGCGTGGCACGCTTTCGATGTCCCGTACTTCGTCGACGGCCAAGGCAACGATCTCCGCGCTGTTCTGTACCAGCAGCATGGCCGGGCAGCCATGGGCAAACCCGCTCAAGCCGATGGCCTGGCGCAGGTCGACCACCGGCAGGGCGTGGCCGCGCACGGTGAGGTGCGGGCGCGCGCCACTGCCGGGGCGATCAAAGGTTTCCGGGCCGCGGATTTCAATCGCGGCTTCGACATCGATGGCAAACAGGTGGGTACCGGCCCGCACAACAACAACTTCAATGAAGGCTGGCGACGACGGGGCCGGTTCACCGGCCGAAGGGGAAGAGGGCTGCAAGAGGAACCTGTGGAAGGGTATTGAAACTGCAACGCAATGATGCCGTGTTGAGGTGACGTAACGCGTACTTTGCGGATGAGCGGCCAGCACGCGTTGCATGCGTCGTTCAGCGGGATCAAGGCGCCTTCACGGGTTGGCTTGGGCCGTGGGCAGATTGCCAGCCATGGGCTGGCACTACTGGGGCTTGGCGAAGACGTCCAGGCCTTTGCCGGTTTCCAGCAGCGATTTCAGGCTCGACAGCACGATCGGCCAGCCTTGGCGGATACCGGTATCCATGCCGCTGCCCGGTTCCAGCTCGTCATGGGTCACCGTCAGCTTGACCATGTCCTGATACGGCACGATTTCGAAGGTCACCCGGCTGTAGGCCTTGGGGTTGTCCGCCTGCGAGGGGGCCGCCCAGGTGATCACCAGTCGCGAGGGTGGGGTGTTTTCCACCACTTCGCCGACCAGTTCGACCTTGCGCTCGTCATTGGCGCGCACGTGCTGCCAGCGCGAGCCGGGTTTCCAGTCCGATACGTTTTCGTGCCCCCAGTAGGTGCGGGCAATCTCCGGCCGGGTGATGGCCTCGAACACCTTCTGCGGCGTGGAGGCGATATAGATCACGTGGATGAAACGGGTGGATTCAGCGCTCATCGTCATTGTCCTTCCAGTTCCTGTTTGAGGTCATGCAGCAGGCTCAGGCGCTGCTGCTCGAACTTGCTTACCCAGCGCGTATAGACATCGTGCAGCGGCACCGGGTTGATGAAGTGCAGCTTCTCGCGGCCACGCCTGACGGCGCTGATCAGGTTGGCGTCTTCCAGCAGGCCCAGGTGCTGGGTAACCGATTGCCGGGCCATCAGCAGGTGCTCGCAGAGCTGCCCCAGCGTCTGCCCGTTGCGCTCGCACAGCAGGTCCAACAACGTGCGGCGCGTGGGGTCGGCCAGTGCCTTGAACACCTTGTCTGCATCCATGGGGTGCCTTCAATTCCAGTTGTCGATCTTGACGTCGTGCGGGCTGGGCTGGCCGCGCCCGGTTTCCAGCAGGGATTTCAGGCTCATCAGGAAGATGGCCCATTTGGTGCTGCAGTGGTGCATGAACTCCACGCGCTCCTTCCAGCCTTCATGGCTGAACAGCACGATGCAGTAGTCGCCGTCCTGGTGCAGGGCGAAACGCGCGGTGGTGCCGATCCATTCCGGTGGGCCGTCGATGAATTCCCACAGCACCCGCTCGTTCGGCTGCAGCTGCAGCAGCTTCATCTGCATGGCGCCGATTTCCTGGCCGTTGGCGGTGAAGCGGGCGGTGACGGTGCCGCCGGGGTGGCGATCGCCGGTGGTGTCCTCGGCCCACCAGGCGGCGATGCCTTCGGGGGTGGCCAGGGCTTGGTAGACCTGGGCTGATGGGGCGTTGATGCCGACTCTGTGAGCGATATCCACCATGACTGTGGCTCCACGGTGGGCGGCGGGGTGCCGTCCGTGGGGTCACAATAGGCAGGTAAATGCCTGCATGTCAACTGTGCGGACGTGGATTTTCAACCGGGGTAGTGCCGGCCGCTGGCCGGCAGCCTGGGGGAAGTGGGGGACTGCAGTTGCCGGCCAGCGGCCGGCACTACCGGGAGGCCGCGTGCGATTGGCGATGTTTCAGTTTTCCGCGTCCTGCAGTGCCGCATGCAGTTTGCCGGTGATCTGCTGCAGCGCGGCCAGGTCATCGGCTGAGAGATGGTCGAGGAAATTCCGGCGCACGCTGGCGACGTGTACCGGCCGTGCTGCGCTCAGCTGGGTGCGACCTTCTGCGGTCATGCGGATCACCACCACGTTGTCACTGTCGGTGTCGCGCTCGATCAGCCCACGGCCAGCCATGCGGGTGAGCTGGTGCGAGAGCCGGGTCTTGTCCCATTCCAGGTAGTCCTGCAGGTCGCGCTGGCGGCGGCAGCGGTCCTTGGCCTTGCTCAGTTCCATCAGCACGACGAAGTCGGCACTGGAAAGCCCGGTGCTGCGGGTGATGTCGTGGACGATGCGGCCGGAGGTGATCTCGGCCATGCGCCGGAAGCCGCGCCAGGCGGCCCACTCGTCAGGGGTGATGGTGGGTGAGGTCATGCGCTCAGGTTGCCCGTGGTTGGTTGACGTGTCAACTTGAACGTTCTACGGTTGATATATCAACCATCCAGCAGGTCGCCTCATGCCGCACCCTCCACGTATCGCCATCATCGGCGCGGGCCCCGCCGGCCTGACCGCGGCGCTCATCCTGCATCGCGGCGGCCATCGCGTGAGCGTGTACGAGGGGGAGTCGTCCGGGCAGCAGCGCACCCAGGGCGGCACACTGGACCTGCACGAGGATTCCGGCCAGGTGGCGTTGCAGCGCGCCGGTCTGCTGGAGGCGTTCCGGGCGGTAGCGCGCCATGAAGGCCAGGAGGCGCGGGTGGGGGATCCGTGGACCGGGGCGATTGCCGCAGGTGGGTTCGGGCCGGAGGGAAGCATGGACAAGCCGGAGATCGACCGCGGCGACCTGCGCCAGTTGCTGCTGGATGCGCTGCCGGCCGACGCGGTGCAGTGGGGTCACTGCTTGACCGAGCTGGCGCTTGCACAGGCAGGACCCCACAGCCTGCGCTTCGCCAATGGTGTACAGGCCGAGGCGGACATCGTGATTGGTGCCGATGGTGCGTGGTCGAGGGTGCGCGCTGCCTTGAGTGCGTGGCAGCCGCTGTCGACTGGTATTACCTTCTTCGAAGGATGGATCGCGCAGCCTGCGGCGGATATCGCGGCCATGGTGGGGCAGGGCAGCCTGTTCTGCTTTGGCGGTGAGGAGGCGCTGTTCGTGCAGCGCAACAGCGGTGATCGCCTCTGCGTGTATGCGGCGCTGAAGCGGCCTTCTGATTGGCTTGATGCGCAGATCGCGCAACAAGGCATGCGCGCGCTGGTGACCGGCAGCTACACCGGCTGGGCACCAAACCTGCGGCGGCTGCTGGAGGCGTGTAACGATTTCGTGCGGCGGCCGATCTACAGCCTGCCGGCGGATTTCCGTTGGACACCGCGCAACGGCGTGACGCTGATCGGCGATGCTGCCCATCTGATGCCGCCGGTGGGCGTGGGCGTGAACCTGGCGATGCTGGACGCGTCGGATGTGGCGATGGCGTTGTGCGCGCAGCCGGATGCGGTGAGTGCCATTCGCCACGCCGAGTCCATTGTGCGTGAGCGCGCCAGCGCGCTGATGCCGGACGCCATCGACGGGTTCCAGCGCTGGTTCACTACCGAGACGACGGCTGACGGCGGTTGAGGCCGCTGGAAACGCGGGGACAGCAAGCACCTGCGTCACTGCGTCGCAGTCTCTCTGCAGGATGCGGTACATCGGTTCGGCGCTAGAGTGGGGGCTACCCCATCCAGGAAGGAGACGCGCATGTACTACAGCAGTGGCAACTACGAGGCCTTCGCGCGCCCGCGCAAGCCGGCGGGCGTGGACAACAAGACGGCCTGGTTCGTGGGTTCGGGCCTGGCCTCGCTGGCCGGTGCGGCGTTCCTGGTGCGCGATGGGCGCATGCCCGGCGAGCGCATCACCATCCTGGAACAGCAGCAGATTGCCGGTGGCGCGCTGGATGGCCTGAAGGTGCCGGAGAAGGGTTTCGTGATCCGCGGCGGCCGCGAGATGGAAGACCACTTCGAGTGCCTGTGGGATCTGTTCCGTTCGATTCCGTCGCTGGAAATCGACGATGCCAGTGTGCTGGACGAGTTCTACTGGTTGAACAAGGACGACCCGAACTATTCGCTGCAGCGTGCCACGATCAATCGCGGCGAAGATGCGCATACCGATGGCTTGTTCACCCTGAGCGAGCAGGCGCAGAAGGACGTGGTCGCGCTGTTCCTGGCCACCCGGCAGGAGATGGAGAACAAGCGCATCAACGAGGTACTGGGCCGCGATTTCCTCGACAGCAATTTCTGGCTGTACTGGCGCACGATGTTCGCGTTCGAGGAGTGGCACTCGGCGCTGGAGATGAAGCTGTACCTGCATCGTTTCATCCACCATATCGGCGGGCTGCCGGATTTCTCGGCGCTGAAGTTCACCAAGTACAACCAGTACGAATCGCTGGTGCTGCCGCTGGTGAAGTGGCTGCAGGAGCGCGGCGTGCGGTTCCAGTACGGCACTGAAGTGACCGATGTGGACTTCGCGCTGCATGAGGGCCGCAAACAGGCCACCCGCATCCACTGGACGCGGGACGGCCAGGCCGGTGGCGTGGACCTGGGCGCGGACGATCTGGTGTTCATGACGATCGGCTCGCTGACCGAGAATTCCGACAACGGCGACCACCACACCGCCGCACGCTTGAATGAAGGCCCGGCACCGGCGTGGGACCTGTGGCGACGCATCGCGGCCAAGGATGCGGCGTTCGGGCGTCCGGATGTATTCGGTGCGCATATACCGGAAACCAAGTGGGAATCGGCGACGGTGACCACGCTGGACGCGCGCATTCCGGCGTACATCGAGAAGATTGCCAAGCGCGATCCGTTCAGCGGCAAGGTGGTGACCGGCGGCATCGTGAGCGTGCGTGACTCGCGCTGGCTGATGAGCTGGACGGTGAACCGCCAGCCGCACTTCAAGAACCAGCCGAAGGACCAGATCGTGGTGTGGGTGTATTCGCTGTTCGTGGATACGCCGGGCGATTACGTGAACAAGCCGATGCAGGACTGCACGGGCGAGGAGATCACCCGCGAATGGCTGTACCACCTGGGTGTGCCGGTGGAGGAGATCGACGCGCTGGCGGCGACCGGGGCGAAGACAGTGCCGGTGATGATGCCGTACATCACCGCGTTCTTCATGCCGCGCCAGGCCGGTGACCGCCCGGACGTGGTGCCGGAGGGTGCGGTGAACTTCGCCTTCATCGGCCAGTTTGCCGAATCGAAGCAGCGCGACTGCATCTTCACCACCGAGTATTCGGTGCGCACGCCGATGGAAGCGGTGTACACGCTGCTGGGCATCGAGCGCGGCGTGCCGGAGGTGTTCAATTCCACCTACGACGTGCGCACGCTGCTGGCAGCGACCGGGCGTCTTCGCGATGGCAAGGAACTGGACATTCCGGGGCCGGCGTTCCTGCGCAACCTGCTGATGAACAAGCTGGACAAGACCCAGATTGGTGGGCTGCTGCGCGAGTTCGGGCTGGTGCAGGACGATTGAGGTAGCGGGGCGCAGGTAGCGCCGGGTCATGCCCGGCGTCCCGCGCTGCAGTGGCCGCTTCGCTCGCCGGGCATGACCCGGCGCTACCGGGACTCAGCAACCCACCAGCCGGTCGGCGCTGAGGCCACTGCGGTGCTGGTTGCGGTATTCGATGGGGCTGGCGTCGACCATGCCGCGGAAGTGCCGGCGGAACGATTCCTGCGAACCGAACCCCGCCTGTTCGGCCACCCATTGCAGCGGGCGGTCGGTGGTTTCCAGCAGTTCGCGTGCGTAGGTCACGCGTTCGCGGATGAGCCAGTCGATGGGCGACAGGCCGGTGGCTTCCAGGAACTGCCGCTGCAGGGTGCGCTGGCTGAGTGCGGCCTGTTCGGCCAGGCTGCCCAACGAATGCGGCTCGCGCAGGTTGCGGCGCATCCATTCCATCAGTTTCGCCAGCCGCGTGGGCTCGCCCAGCGGGATCGCGCGGCTGACCCGCTGGCTGCGTTCGGCATCGCGCCAGGGCGCCAGCACCAGCCGTTCGGCCACCAGATTGGCCACGCGCGCGCCGTAATCCTTGCGCACCATGTGCAGCATCATGTCCATGCCGGTGGCCGAGCCGGCCGAGGTGATGATGCTGCCGGCGTCCACGTACAGCACATCGTCGCGCACGTGGATACGTGGAAATTCGCGGGCCAGCGTTTCGGTGAGGCGCCAGTGGGTGGTGGCCTGGCGGCCATCGAGCAAACCGGCCCAGGCGAGCACGAATGCACCGGAGCAGATGGACGTGATGCGTGCGCCGCGCGCATGGGCGCGGGTGAGGGCATCAAGCAACGCCTGCGGCGGGCGCTCGCTGGGTTCGCGCCAACCGGGAATGACGATGATGTCGGCGTCGTCGACGGCGCTCAGATCGTAGGGCAGCTGCACCTGTGCACTGCCGAGCATGCGCAGTGCACCGGGCTCGCCAGCGCAGAGCTGGGTGCGGTACCAGGCCACGCCCAGTTCAGGGCGGATGGGCGCGAACAGGCCGACCGCGCAGCCGAATTCGAACAGGCCCTGGCCGTGGCAGGCCACGATGGCGACGGTGGGCGCGGTCGGATCGGCAGGCAGGGTGGGCATGGCTTGATGCTACCGATGAAGGTGCCTGCGCCAGCGTGTCGTGGCGGCATGAGGTGATGCCCGTGCGGCATATGGCCGGTGGCCGGTTTTCGTTGGCGCCGGACGCGCGCACGTTGCTGCGTAAGGTCATTACCAGCAGTCATGTGGCTGGCGCGATGTGACGGTCACATGACGCGATATCCGCTGTTGCGTGTTGGGCGTGGGCTCTTGAATGGAGGCGTGTCTCCGGCCCACCCCCACGAGCCCCCATGCCTGCTGCCCACACTCCTGCGCTGTCCACGCTCTCCCTGCTGATTGCCGCCACGCTTGCCGCTGCCCCGGCGTACGCGGCTGAGGCCGATGCACCGTCGGCGACCACTGCCACTTCTGCGAACCTTGCCGCGTCCACGCTGGATGCGGTGGTGGTGACCGGTTCACGCACCAGCACGCGAACGGTGAAGAACAGCTCGACACCGATCGACGTTATCTCCGCCGAGGACCTGGCCGCGACCGGCCAGGCCAACCTGCTGGAAGCGCTGCAGCGCAGCCTGCCATCGTTGAGCCAGATCGGCGGTTACCAGAGCGACCAGGAAAGCCTGATCCGCGGTTACCAGCTGCGCAACCTGTCGCCGGGTTACACGCTGGTGCTGGTGAACGGCAAGCGCCGCAACGCCAGCGCGTATGTCAGTGGCGCCAACGGTGGCGGCTATCCCGGCCACGCCTGGGCCGATCTGGCGCTGATTCCGGTGTCGGCCATCGACCATGTGGAGGTGCTGCGCGACGGCGCTTCGGCCATCTATGGTTCGGACGCGATCACCGGAGTGATCAACGTGATCCTGAAATCGCAGGCGCACGGTGGCGATGTCTCGGTGGAGAGCGGGCAGAGCACCGACGGCGACGGCAGCCGCACCAGCGTGCGCGCCAACATCGGCCTGCCGTGGGGCGAGGACGGCTTCATCAACCTGTCCGGCGAGAGCACGCGCCAGCACCATGCGATCCGCACGCGGCGCTACATCGACGGCTACCTGAGTTATCCCGCCGTGGATGGCAACGGCAACCTGGTGGCGCTGCGTCCAAACAACCGCTTGCCGGCTGGAGCGACGCCGAACCCGGCCGAGGCCGGGCGCGATGCCGAGGCCAACATCATCCTCAGCTCGCCGTCGTATGCGCTGAAGGCCTTCGCGGTGAACGTGGGCCATGGCCTGGGCGAGAACGCCCAGTTCTACGCCAATGCGACCGCCAGCGACCGCACCGCGCAGGCGATCCAGAACTTCCGCCTGCCGGCAACGATCTTCACCACCTACAAGGCGCCGGGCGTGCTGAGCGTGTTTCCCGATGGCTTCCTGCCGGTGCTGGAAACCAAGGAGAAGCAGTACACCGGCACGGCTGGGGTGAAGGGCCAGGTTGCGGGCTGGGACTACGACTTCAGCCTGACCGGCAACCGCAACACGGTGCGCACCTACACCCGCAATTCGGTGAACTACTCGCTGCCATACCCCGGCTCGCCGACCGACTTCTATGACGGCAAGCTGGATTACCAGCAGGGCATCGCCAACCTTGATCTGCGTCGCGGCTTCGAGGTGGCGGCTTTCGCATCGCCGCTGGAAGTGAGTGCCGGTGCCGAGTACCAGCACGAACAATACGAACGCGGGGCAGGGCAGTGGGAGTCGTACACCGGTTTTGGTGCGGCTGCCTTCGTCGGCTATTCGACCGCCGATGCGGTGAAGGCCACCCGCAACAGCAAGGCGGTGTACGCCGGTGCAGCCACCAACATCACCTCGCGCTGGTACCTGGATGCCGCTGCGCGTTGGGAAGACCACTCGGACTTCGGCACGGTGTCGACCGGTCGGTTGACCACGCGCTTCGACTTCACCGATGCGCTGGGCGTACGTGCCACGGTCAGCAATGGCTTCCACGCGCCGAGCCTGGGCGCGCAGTTCTACCAGGCCACCGGCAGCTGCCCGTGCGGTACCACGCTGGTGGCGCAGGTCGCTTCGCCGGCGGCAGTGGCGCTGGGCGCTACGCCGCTGAAGCCGGAGAAGGCCACCAACTACAGCCTCGGCGTGACCTGGGACCCGAGCCCGGCCTTCCATCTGGCGGTGGATGCGTACCAGATCGACATCCGTGGCCAGCTGGGCCAGTCCAGCCAGATCGGCTACAACGCGCAGGACCCGGCGCGGGTGACCGACAACAGTGGCACCGTGCTGACCGCCGCGCAGAAGAACACCATCGATGCGCTGCTGGGCACGGCCGGCATCAGCATCCTGCCCGGTGATGCGTTCTATGCCAGCTACTTCACCAACGTGGGCGACACCCGCACGCGCGGCGTGGAGCTGACGCTGGAAGCGAACCAGGAAACGCAGTGGGGCAAGCTGCGCTGGAGCTACGCAGCCAACGTGGGCCGCACCACCATCCAGAAGGTGAGCGCGATTCCGCAGGCGTTGCAGGGGCTGCCGAACATCAACCTGCTGACCAAGTCGAGCGAGTACGCGCTGCGCTTCCGCACGCCGTCGTACACGCAGGTGGCGGGGCTGGGTTGGCAGAACGGGCGCTGGCGTTCGAACGTGGACTTCACCTACTACGGCCCGATCAAGCGCCTGAACAACGGCGTGGAGTACAAGCAGCCGCCGGTGCTGGTGACCAACCTGTCCGGTGGCGTGGAGCTGGGCGCGGGCTGGAGCGCGGCGCTGGGCATCAACAACGTGTTCGACAAGCGCACCCGCAGGGTGCCCGCGTACGCACGCAGCGCCACCGATGTGGCCAGCATCGAGACCACCTGGGACAGCGGTGATGTGCTGAGCAACGTCGGGACGTTCTGGTACGGGCGCGTCAATTACCGGTTCTGAGGTTCATGTGAAACGTCGCCGGGCATGGCCCGGCGCTACCGAGGAGGGGTCATGTCTTCTGCATTGAAGGTGGTTGCATTGGTGGGGTCGCCGACCAGTTCGGCGACGTCGCGCACGTTGCTGCTGGTGCGGCATCTGCTGGAAGAACTGCGTGAGCGGATCAACATCAGCGTGGAGCTGGTCGAGCTGGCGCCGATCGCGCGCTCGCTGGGGCAGGCGCTGCAGCGCAGTGAAGTGGAGCCGCAGGTGGAGCGCGCGCTGGCTACGATTGAATCGGCGCAGCTGCTGGTGGCGGCCGCGCCGGTGTATCGCGGGTCCTATCCGGGCCTGTTCAAGCACCTGATCGACTTCATCGGGCTGGACGCGCTGGTGGATACGCCAGTGCTGCTGGCGGCTACTGGTGGGAGCGAGCGCCACGCGCTGGTGATCGATCATCAGCTGCGTCCACTCTTCAGCTTCCTGCAGGCGCATACGTTGCCGATCGGGGTGTATGCCACGCCAGCCGACTTCGACGGCGACCGGATCAACAGCGCTGCACTGCAGGCGCGCATCCAGCTGGCGGCCGAGCGCGCGGCTGGCCACCTGACGCCGCTGGCGGCATCCGCAGCACCGCCACTGCGACGGATTGCCTAGCGCCGCGCCATGACCTTATTGCCAACCTGCATCTGCATGGCCGGATCCGACCGTGGATTGTCGAGTTCCGGCGCTGGCATCGGGCCGTCCTTCTCTAGCATCGATATCGAAGCGGCAGTGCATTGCCGGCCCCTACGAGGACGATTCCGTGGCTGTAGACGCAACCCACAAACCCATCCTGTTCCTGCTGGACCGCGAGTTCGAAGACGGCCAGCTGCCCGGCCAACGCTTCTTCTGCCGGCACAGCCTGCTGCTGGAAGGTGCGCTGTCGAGCATCGAGGGCCTGGACGCACAGCTGGATGTGCGCCGCATCGGCTTCAGCCGGCCGCGCCGCGAGGTGATCGCCGAGATCGGTGAGCAGGATCAGTCGCTGCCGAAGCTGGTGCTGCCGCAGGGCGTGGTCAACGAGCACGCCAGTGGCGAGTACCAGCAACGCCAGTATATCTCCGGTGCCGAGCCGATCCTGGCGGCACTGAATGGCCTGCTCGGCATTCCCGTGGCCCATCCCTGAGCGAGGACGTGACGATGAGCTACCTCACCAGCGTGTTGGACAAGAGCCCGGTGGCCGACGGCAGCACGCCCGAACAAGCGCTGCGCAACAGCCTGCAGTTGGCGCAGCGCGCCGAGCAACTGGGTTACCACCGCTACTGGTTTGCCGAACACCATGCCGCGCCGACGCTGGCCAGCCCGGCACCGGAAGTGCTGGCGGCGTGGGTGCTGGCGCAGACCCGGCGCATCCGCATCGGCAGTGGCGGGGTGATGCTGCGCCACTACGCCCCCTACAAGGTGGCCGAGAATTTCAATCTGCTGGCCGCCCTTGCGCCCGGACGCGTGGATCTGGGCGTGGGCAAGGCGCCGGGTGGTCTGCCGGCATCGACTGCCGCACTGGCCGCCGGTCGCCCGGCATTCGCCGATTTCGACCAGCAGCTGCGCGACCTGGAAGGCTATCTGTCCGATGCGCAGGCAGACGCTCAGGCGCGACCGATTCCGCAGACGCCGCCGGAGCGCTTCCTGCTGGGCGCGAGTCCACAGAGTGCGCGGCAGGCCGCAGAGCTCGGCTGGCGCTTCGTCTACGCCGCGCACTTCGATGGCGACCCGAAGCACATCGAGGCCGCCTTCCAGGCCTATCGCGCGGTATCCACGCATGCACCGCTGCTGGCGACCGTGGCCTTCGCCGCGCCCACCAGCGAGGCCGCCGCTCGTCACATTGGCGCGTTGCGGGTCTACAAGCTGCACCTCGCCCCAGGGCAGACGGTGAACCTGCCCAGTCCCGAGGCCGCTGCCGAATACGCGCGGCAGGTGGGGGTTGCTGATTTCCGCATCGAAGAGACACGCCCCAGCGTGCTCTCTGGCGATGCGCAGCATGTACGCAGCGAACTGGATGCGCTGCACCGCCGCTTCGGCGTCGGTGAATTCATCCTCGACGCGCCGGTGGCCGACCTCGACGCACGCCTGACGTCCCTTGAACTGCTGTCGCCCGCGCCCCGCGCGGCGGTGGCCTGACTGCTGGAGCCACCCCATGAGCACGACCCCGCGTCCCATCCCCTTCGGCATCATGCTGCAGGGCCCCGGCAGCCACATGCATGCGTGGAAGCACCCGTCCAACGTGCCCGATGCCAGCGTCAACCTGGGCTACTACATCGACATCGCGCGTACCGCCGAGGACAACGGCATTGCCTTCGGCTTCGTTGCCGACGGGCTGTACATCAACGAGAAGTCGATCCCGCATTTCCTCAACCGCTTCGAGCCGATCTCGCTGCTGTCGGCGCTGGCGACGGCGACGAAGAAGATCGGCCTGGCCGGCACGCTCTCCACCTCGTACAGCGATCCGTTCACCGTGGCGCGCCAGTTCGCCTCGCTGGATCTGCTCAGCGGTGGCCGTGCAGGGTGGAACGTGGTGACCTCGCCGCTGGAAGGCTCGGGCCGCAATTACGGGCGTCCGCATCCGGAACACGCGCTGCGTTACCAGATTGCCGACGAATACCTGGAGGTGGTGCAGGGCCTGTGGGATTCGTGGGATGACGATGCGTTCGTGCGTGACCGCGACAGCGGCACGTTCTTCGCGCCGGAGAAGTTCCGCCGCCTCGACCACAAGGGCCGCTTCTTCCAGGTGGAAGGCCCACTCAACATCCAGCGCTCGCCGCAGGGGCAGCCGGTGATCTTCCAGGCCGGTTCGTCCGACGATGGCATTGCGTTGGCTGGCAAGTACGCCGATGCGGTGTTCACCCACGCGCCGTCGCTGGAGGAGACCCGTACGTTCACCCAGAAGGTGAAGAACTCGGCGATCGCCCATGGCCGCAGCGCCGGTGACGTCAAGATCTTCCCGGGCATCGGCCCGATCGTCGGCCGCACGGCGGAAGACGCCGAGGCCAAGTACCAGGCGATTGCCGCGCTGGCCGGGCTGGACGATGCCCTGGCGTATCTCGGCCGCTTCTTCGACCACCATGATTTCGGCCAGTACGACCCGGATGCACCGTTCCCGGAGCTGGGTGACATCGGCGCCAATTCCTTCCGTTCCACCACCGACCGCATCAAGCAGGATGCGCGCGAGCAGGGCCTGAGCCTGCGCCAGGTGGCACTGCAGGCGGTGAGCCCGCGGCCGAACTTCATCGGCACGCCGGAGCATGTGGCCGACGAACTGATCCGCTGGTTCGACGCCGGTGCAAGCGATGGCTTCATCCTCGGCTTCGCGGCGCAGCGCGAAGGCCTGGACGATTTCGTGAGCCACGTGCTGCCGATCCTGCAGGCGCGCGGCTACCACCAGCGCGAGCTGGAGGGACAGACCCTGCGCGAGCATCTGGGCCTGCCGTACAAGGCCAGCCGCCATGCAAGCGACGCCGAACCGGCGCGGAAGGCGGGGTAGGGCGATGAGCGGAGAAAACGCGGTAGCGCCGGGCCATGCCCGGCGGAGTTCCCCAACGACTGGCGTGCTGCCGGGAATCGCGGCACGTGCCGAACAGGCCATCGCGATCCGCCACGACCTGCACCAGCACCCGGAACTGGCCTTCGAAGAACACCGCACCAGCGCCCGCGTGGCCGAGCTGCTGCAGCAATGGGGCTATGCGGTCAGCACCGGCATCGGTGGCACCGGCGTGGTCGGTACGTTGCAGCGCGGCCAGGGCCGTCGCCGGTTGGGTCTGCGCGCCGACATCGATGCGCTGCCGATCCACGAAGAATCCGGGCTGGCCTATGCCAGCCAGCGCGAAGGCCTGATGCACGCCTGCGGCCACGATGGCCACACCGCCATCCTGCTCTCGGCCGCGCACTATCTGGCCCACCACGGGCGTTTCGATGGCACCTTGCAGCTGGTGTTCCAGCCGGCCGAGGAAACCGGCTCGGGCGCTTCGAAGATGATCGCCGATGGCCTGTTCGAACGCTTCCCCGTCGATGCCATCTATGGACTGCACAACTGGCCGGGCGTGCCGGTGGGGCACTTCGGCTTCGTCGACGGACCGGCGATGGCCTCGGTAGACTGGGCGCGTCTACGGGTGATCGGCAAGGGCGGCCACGGCGCCGAGCCGCAGGGCAGCGTCGATCCGATCCTGGCTGCCGCGCACATCATCACCGCGCTGCAGAGCGTGGTGTCGCGCAATGTCGATCCGCGGCAGATGGGCGTGGTCACCGTCGGCTCGATCCACGGTGGGCAGGCGGCCAATGTCATCCCCGACGTGGTGGAGCTGAAGCTGACCGTGCGCGCCTACCTGCCGGAGGTGCGCGATACGCTGCGCCGGCGGGTGACCGAACTTGCCGAGCAGACCGCCGCTGCCTTCGGTGCGCGTGCCGAGATCGAATTCCCGCGTGGCTTCCCCAGCGTGATCAACCACCCCGAGCAGACGGCCTACGTCCGCGAGGTGGCGGTACAGGGGTTCGGTGCAGGGCAGGTGGTGGAGGCCTTCGCACCGCGTACCGCCAGCGAGGACTTCGCCTTTCTGCTGCAGGCACGGCCGGGCAGTTTCGTGTTCGTCGGCAACGGCGACAGCGCGCCGCTGCACAGCCCGCGCTATGTGTTCAACGACGCGGCCATCGCCCCGGCGGCCAGCCTGTGGGCGCGTCTGGCCGAGCACTATCTGGTGGAGGACGTGGCATGAGCGTGCGGTACGACAATGATCGCTTCCTGTACACCTCGGTGGACGACCCGCTGGCGCGCCCGTTGTTCGACGGCCTGGAGCAAGAGTACGACAACCGCTATGCGGACGTGCGCCGGCGTATCGGTGGCAGTGCCCGCGAGGAGCTGCAGCGCTATCCGGCCGAAGCCTTCGCTGCCCCGGTCGGTGCATTCGTGCTGCTGCTGTGCGACGGCGTGGCGATTTCCGGCGGCGCCTTCATGCCGCATCGCGATGAGGACACCGCCGAGTTCAAACGCATCTGGACGCTGCCTGGCCTGCGTCGGAAGGGCATCGCCCGGCGCGTGCTGCAGGAACTGGAAGACCAGGCTGCACGGCAGGGCTATCGGCGCGTGTTCCTGACCACCGGCTTCCGCCAGCCCGAGGCGGTCGGCCTGTACCTCAGCCACGGCTACACCGCGTTGTTCGATCTGCATGCGGACCCGGAAACCATCGCGCATCTGCCGTTCGAGAAACACCTGGTGCCACAGCCACAGGCGGGCAACGCAGCCGCCCTCGCACTGCAGGGAGCGGCGGCATGAGTACGCCTTCCACTGCCATCGAGGGCATTGTCCGCCAGCCGGCCACGGCGCTGAAGATCGTGCCGGCGCGGCATCCGTTGCAGGTGATCGGCACGGTGTTGGCACTCGCGCTGATCCTGATCGGCCTGCAGTCGGTGCTGGGCAATCCGCGCTGGGGCTGGGGCACGTTCGCCGAGTGGTTCTTTGCCCGGCCGGTACTGGAAGGCTTGGGGCGAACGCTGCTGCTGACCGCACTCGGTACCGGCCTCGGCTTCGCGCTGGGCACCTTGCTGGCCTTGGCCCGGGTCTCCGGTTCACCGCTGTTGTCGGCGGTGTCGTGGGGGTACGTGTGGCTGTTCCGTTCGATTCCGCTGCTGGTGCTGTTGCTGCTGCTGAACAACCTGGGCTACCTGTACAGCACCATCGAACTGGGCGTTCCATTCACCGGCATCAGCCTGTTCTCGTACCCGACCACGCAGCTGATCGGCGTGTTCACTGCCGCCGTGCTCGGCCTCACCTTGAACCAGGCGGCGTTCTCGGCCGAGGTGATCCGTGGTGGCATCCTGTCGGTCGACCACGGCCAGTACGAGGCGGCCGCAGCGTTGGGCCTGCCGCGTGGGCGCCAGGTGCGCCGCATCATCCTGCCGCAGGCGATGCGCTCGATCCTGCCCGCAGCGTTCAATGATGTGATCGGCCTGGCCAAGAGCACCTCGGTGGTCTACGTGCTGGCGTTGCCGGAGCTGTTCTACACCGTGCAGGTGATCTACCGGCGCAACCTGGAGGTAGTGCCGCTGCTGATGGTGGCTACCGTCTGGTACCTGGTGATCCTGACGGTGCTTTCGCTGCTGCAGCGGCGGGTGGAGCAGCGCTTTGCCCGCGGCCAGCTGCAGCATGAGCGCAACGTGTCGCGGGTATCGTCTGCAGCACCGCGGGCGGCGACCGCTGCACGCGTGCCCAGCCGGGCGGCATTTGCCGTGCCGATCGAGGCCGGAATGGGCGCGGCTGTGTCCCTGCAGGGGGTGGGCAAGGCCTTCGGCGAGCAGACGGTGCTTGATGACGTGCATCTGGAACTGAGGGCCGGCAGCGTGACGGTGCTGATCGGTCCGTCCGGTGCGGGCAAGTCCACGCTGCTGCGGCTGATCAATCATCTTGAACGCGCTGACAGCGGCTTCGTCACCGTGGGCGGCCAGCTGATCGGTTACCGCCGCGACGGCGACACCCTGTACGAGCTGCCGGAAGGCGAGATCCGCCGTCGCCGCGCGGAAGTCGGCATGGTGTTCCAGGGCTTCAACCTGTTCCCGCACATGACCGCACTGGAGAACATCATCGAAGCGCCCATCGCGGTGCGCGGCATTTCGCGCGCCCAGGCCGAGCAGCAGGCACGCACCCTGCTGGAGCGGGTGGGGCTGGCCGACAAGGCCGATGCTTTCCCGCGCCAGCTGTCTGGCGGCCAGCAGCAGCGTGTGGCCATCGCCCGCGCGCTGGCCCTGCAGCCGAAGGTACTGCTGTTCGACGAGCCGACCTCCGCGTTGGACCCGGAGCTGGTGTCGGAGGTGCTGAGCGTGATCGAGGAACTGGCCAGTTCCGGCACCACGCTGGTGATCGTCACCCACGAACTGGGCTTCGCCCGCCGCGTGGCCGACCACGTGGTGATGATGGACCAGGGCCGGGTGATCGAGCAGGGCACGCCGGACGCGCTGTTTGAACACCCGCGCCAGCAACGCACCGCCGATTTCCTGGCCAAGACCCTGTAACCCCATTTCGAGAACCGCCATGAGCCCAGCATCGCAGCGACGCCCCGCCCGCAGCACCCTGTTGATCGTCGGTGTACTGGTCATCGGCATTGCCGGCATCGTCTATTCGCGCGTGCGCCAGGGCCCCGACGGCGTGCCCGTTGCGGCGACCTCGCTGGCGGCCAGCAACGCGCAGATACTGAAGGGCACGCCCGATCCGAAGGCGCAGGCGCTGATTCCGGCCGGCTATCGCTTCGTCACCCCCGGCGCGTTCACCATCGCCACCCATCCCGGCCAGCTGCCGTTGGCCGACTACGGTGCCGACAGCAAGGACGTGGTGGGCGTGGAGCCGGACATCGCACGATTGATTGCTGATGGCCTGGGCCTGAAGCTGGTGGTGGTGCCGGTGGCCTGGGCCGACTGGCCGCTGGGGCTGGAATCGGGCAAGTACGATGCGGTGCTGTCGAACGTGACGGTCACTGAAGAACGCAAGAAGAAGTTCGATTTCTCCAGCTATCGTTTCGACCTGCTGGGCATCTATACCCGCACCGATGGCCCGATCCAGAAGATCGCCACACCGGCCGACGTGGCAGGCCTGAAAGTGGTGGTGGGGGCCAGCACCAACCAGGACCAGATCCTGCGCCAATGGGACAAGCAGAACATCGCCGCAGGCCTGAAACCGGTGGAGTACCAGTACTTCGATGATGCGGTGATCGGGCGGTTGGCAGTGATCACCGGCCGCGCCGACGTGTCGTTCGAGCCGAATGCCACCGGCGCCTATTCGGCGCGCGACGGCAAGGTGCGCCGGGTCGGCCTGTTCCCGGGTGGCTGGCCGGACGCAGCGGCGATTTCGGTGACCACCCGCAAGGGCAGTGGCCTGGCCGATGCGGTGACCCAGGCATTGAACACCCAGATCAGCAGCGGTACCTACGCGAAGGTGCTGGCGCGCTGGAATGTGGCCGAAGAAGCGGTGCCGCAGTCGCAGACCAATCCGCCGGGGTTGCCGGGGTTCTAGCGATGCCGCTTGGTAGGCGTCGAGCTTGCTCGACGGAAGGCGTGCCGACCAAGGTCGGCATCTACCGGAGGGCGTGCCAACCAACGGTTGGCACCCACCGGAATGCGAGGCAGGGCTGCCGACCAAGGTCGGCCTCTACCGGGGTCAGCGCTGCCATCGAGTACAAGTTCGATCACTTCGGTTCCTGCATCGGCATTACTGCCAACGTGCCTCCAGGGTGCGGAACGGGCCATCGAGCAGCACGCCGTCCTTGTCGAAGTTCCGTACCGATCGCCCATCCACGCGCACGTCCTTGGGCAGGGTACGGTTGGGCCACCATACGCGTACCGGCGTGCCCTTGCGCAGCCCCTTGCCGAGCGACACGGTCAGGTTGCCGTCGCGCTGGCGTGCCTGCATCTGCAGGGTGCCATAGGCAGTGGGCAAGCGGTCCACGGCCAGGCCCTCGCCAGCGACCCACGAAGGGGGCGTACCCGGCAGCAGCGACAACGCATCGTCATCCTCGCGCATCAGCATGCCGAACAGGGTGCGGCCGTATTCGGCGCCGATCCAGGTGTGCGGCATGTCGCCCAGATAGCGCGGGAAGCGCAACCGCGAGTGCACGACCTCGGCCAGCACCTGCCATTCCAGCGGCCTGCGATCGTGCAGCAGGCCCTGCAGCAGCTCGTCGGCCGCTTCGGGCTGGCCCAGGTGCACGTAGCTCAGCACGTTGCGGATTTCATACGGCGTGTAGGCATACAGCGCACCGGGCTGGTTGCGCTTGCGCACATCGTCCAGGTAGCGGGCGAAGGTGGTGCGCAGGGCTTCGGCCGGCAGCACGCTCTGCGCACCGGTGGGATCCAGCGCGATCGATACACCGGTCGGGTCGCCATCGCCGAGGTCAGCCGATGACGGAATGAAGTCGATGCCCTTCCATGCCATCGTCGCGCGGATCGAGGCATGCAGCGCGTCATACAGCGCCTTGTACTGTTCGCGCGCCCACGTGGCGGTTTCGTGGTCGCCCAGCGATTCGGCCAGCCACGCGCCGTCATGCCAGCCCTTCAGGCCCCAGTAGTCGTCCCAGTAGCTGTGGGTGGGTGAGGGGTAGCCTTCGTGGCTGATCGACGGCGCAAGGATGCCGGCGAAGCGCTCCGGCGAGGGCTGGTCGGCCATGTAGCCCGGCACCAGCGTGCGTTCGCGCAGTTCCTGCAGGAAGCGCAGCGCGGCCTTCACCTTGGGCAGGTAGGCACGCACGCTTTCCGGCCCGCCATCGAGCCGGGCGACGTCGGCAACGAGGGTGACGTACTGGCCTTGGCTGTCGTACTCGATGTCCGAGCCGAAGCCGGTATTGACGCTGCCATCGTCGTTGAGGATGGGCGACACCAGGCCATTGCCATGCACGCCGTGTTCGCTGTACCAGGCCAGGTAGTCGCGTGCCACTTTGGCTTCGCCCATGCGCAGCAGCACGGCCGAGGTGGCCATGCCATCGCGGATGAAGGAGCGGTTGTAGTTGCGCGGACCGGGCTGCATGGCCGGGCCGGTCTGGTTGATCAGCATGTAGGCGGCCTGTGCGCGCAGCATGTCCACCAGCGAAGGGTCGGGCAGGCGCAGGCCGACCTGGCCCAGCCGCGCCTGCCAATCAGCGGAGGCGCGGCTGGCCAGCGTGTCGAACGCCTTGTCGCCGTCGCGCGGCAGCGAGGCGAGGTTGAGGGCCGGTGCTTCCGGCAGCGCGCCATTGGCATCGACGGTGGCGGTACCGAGTGGGAAGGCCACCACCACCGCGTCGCTGGCACCGGGGGCCAGGGTGACGCGGTAGCTCAACGCCGCCGCTGCCAGGCCTGCGGCATCGCTGGACTGCTGTGCGGCAGGCAGTTGTCCGTTGGCGATGGCCGTGGTGATCTCGGTGTCGCCTTCGTTGCCGAAGGGGGCGGTGCCAGCGGCATCCACTGCGCTGAGTGACTGCAGCAGCGTGCGGCCATTGACGCGCACGCTGTTGCCTTCGACGGCCACCTGGCGGATCGGCGACAGGCCGCCGTTCTGCCACGGCGGGTTCATCTGCATCGGTCGCACTGCGAGGGTCAGCGTGCCTTCGATGGCCGCGCTGCCGGTGTTGCGCAGGCGATGGCGCACGAAGGTGACCGGTTGCCCGTCGCGCTCGATGGCAAAGGCTTCGCTGCGCAGTTCCAGCCCGGGCTGCGGTGACCACGTGGCAGACGGCATCGGCTTCCAGCCATCGCGCAGTGCGTGCTGCACCGGTTGTTCGGCGGCACCGGTCGCGCGGCCATCGGCACTGCGCCAGATCGGCTGCACCAGCGGTGCGCCCTTGTAGGCTTCGATGTTGCCGTATTCGTCGAAGATCGATTTCTGCCGGCCCGCATGCACGCCGACTGCGGTCCAGTAGGTCTGCTGCATGTGCAATGAGGCAGGGAACAACGCGCGCTGCGCGCCGCTGGCGGCGATCTGGTAGCGCTTCATCGGCGTCATCACCGCCTTCGGGCCGAGCAGGCGGATGCGTTTGACCTGGGGTGCATCGCCTTCCACGGTCAGCCGCAGTGCCTGGATGTCCAGTGGCGCGTCGGCCGCCAGCCAACTCTGCTGCCGGGTCGCCGCCTGTGCATCGCGCGCCAGTTCGTGCCAGCGGCCCTGCGCGTCCTGCGCCTGCAGGCGTGCAGCGCCGTGCACGTTGGCCCAGTCCACCGCCAGCCCGGTGCTGGGCTGCGCACGGGGCAGGGTGATGTCGAGCGTGTGGATGCCGCCTTTGCCGGCGGGGATGGCAACCGTGCCGCCGCCCTGCCACAGCGCAGCGGACCGGGTGGCGTCCAGCCCGGTCACCCGTGCGCTGAGCGTGGTGTCGAGCGGTTCCATTTCGAAGATGGATACGCCCCAGTCGGAAGTGCGCTGCGGACTGGCCAGGCGCAGGTAGCGGGCCTGTCGCGGCGCGAAGTACAGGGTTTCGATGCCACCCAGCGAATCGCCCATGACGTAGGCGCTCTGCCACTGCTTGCCGTCGAGCGAGGTCTGCAGCGAATAGCCTTCGGGGTTGGAGACATCCCAGGTGAGGCGTGCACCGGCCAGCATCGCAGGCTTGCCGAGATCGACCTGGAACCAGTGGCCGGGACTGAACGCGCCGCCGGTCACCGTCTTCGGATCGTTGTCGATCAGGTGGCTGATCGCCATCGCCGGAACCTGCTGCGACGACGCGCTGGCCTGCCATTGCGCGCGCGGTGGCAGGTTCTGTGCGGTGGCGGTGGCGGCCAGTGACAGGCCGAGCAGCAGGGCCGCGGCAAGGCGCCGGTTCGGCAGGCGGGGAGCGGTCCAGCGGTCAGCGCACAACGTCATTGCGAAGGCCTCACATCGGCAGGGCCCGGGAACGGGCCGGCCTACGCTAGCAAGGGATGTAACCGGTTACATGACGCGTCGCAATATTTCCCGGGCGGGTCTTGGCACGAGGTTTCATGAATGCGCACAGATACGCTCGCGCAGCCAGCGATGTGCCGGATCGCGATGCACGCGTTCGTGCCAGAGCATCACCATCTCGAACCCGGGCACATCAATGGGCGCCGCAACCGCCTTCAAGGCCGGGTCCTGCGCGACCAGGCGCGAGGGCATCATCGCCACCAGGTCCGTGCGCAGCAGCACGCTGCGCAGGAACAGGAAGTGCGGCACCGACAGCACCACGTTGCGACGCGCGCCTACATGCGCCAACGCGCTGTCGGTGCCGCCATGGAAACCGCCGCCATCGGGTGACACGATCACATGGTCCAGCGCGCAGAACTGCTTGAGCGTCGGCCGCCGCTTCAGTCGTGGATGGTCGCGACGCCCGGCCAGCACGTAGCGTTCCTGGAACAGCGGACGATGGTGCAGGGAGGCAGGCGCGTCGGCGGTGATGTGGAGGGCGAGATCGATCTCGCCGCGTTCGCTCTGCGCCACCATCTGCGCCGGCGCCAGGCTGACCACGGCCAGGCGCGTGCCGGGTGCGCGCACGCGCAGGTCGGCCAATGCCGGCAGGACGATCGTGGTTTCGCCGAAGTCCGACGCCATGATCCGCCAGGTCTGCTTGGCCTGGGCCGGATCGAACGCCTGCACCGGTGCGACCGCACGCTGCAGTGCAGCCAGTGCTTCGGCCAATGGTTCGCGCAGCGCATCGGCACGTGCGGTGGCACGCATGCCGCGTGGCCCCGGCAGCAGCAACGGATCATCGAACAGGTGGCGCAGGTGCGCCAGCTGCACGCTGACCGTGGGCTGGGCCAGATGCAGGCGTTCGGCCGCGCGGGTGACGTTCTGCTCTTCCAGCAAGGCCTGCAGGGTTACCAGCAGGTTGAGGTCGATGCGACGCAGGGTATTGTCCATGGCAATGCCGGGAATTGCAGGAATTCATTTCAACTATAGCGTGGCGGCAGCCAACATGGCCGGCATTCCCTCCCTGGCGCCACCATGAACGTTCTGCTTGTCTACGCCCACCCCGAACCCACCTCGCTCAATGGCACCCTGAAGGCCTTCACCGTCGAGCACCTGCAACGCGCCGGCCACACCGTGCAGGTGTCCGACCTGCATGCCATGCAATGGAAGGCGCAGATCGATGCCGACGATCACCCCGGGCGGGATCCTTCGGTGCCGTTCCACGCGTCACTGGATTCGCGCGATGCCTTCAGGACGGGCCGGCAGAGCGCCGACATCGCCGCCGAGCAGGAAAAACTGCGCTGGGCCGACACGGTGATCCTGCAGTTCCCGCTGTGGTGGTTCTCGATGCCGGCCATCCTGAAGGGTTGGGTGGATCGCGTGTATGCCTATGGTTTTGCCTATGGCGTGGGCGAACATTCCGACCGGCATTGGGGCGACCGCTATGGCGAGGGCGCGATGTCCGGCAAGCGCGCGATGCTGGTGGTCACCACCGGTGGCTGGGAGTCGCATTACGGTCCGCGCGGCATCAATGGGCCGATCGACGATGTGCTGTTCCCGATCCAGCACGGCATCCTGTTCTATCCCGGCTTTGACGTGCTGCCCGCGCATGTGATCTACCGCAGCAGCCGTATCGATGAGGCGTCCTTGCCTGGCGTGCTGGAGGGGCTGGGCGCGCGGCTGGATGGGCTGGCGAGCGATCCGGTGATTGCCTACCGGCGGCAGAACGCTGGGGATTATCTGATCCCATCGCTTGAGCTGCGACCTGGGATCTCGGCGAAGGAGTGTGGGTTGGGAATTCACCTGCAGGAACAGGTGCACCCGGATCACTGACGCGGATGGCTCTGGACCCATGGCGGAGAGGCTGTAGGGTCGAAGCGACTGATCGCATCACCAGTGGTTGTCACTTGACAACCAATGCGATCGCATCCAGACTCCGAGGGAAAGGAATGCCCCGTTCGCGCCATCCGGACAAAGACATTGAAGCTGCCCTCCGTTTCGCCGAGTCGCGTGGATGGTGGCTGCGGATCGGCGGCAGTCATGCCTGGGGACGAATGTACTGTCCCTACAACGACAAGGAGTGCCGATGCGGGGAATTCTGTGTGGTGAGCGTATGGAGCACGCCCCGGAATGCCTTGAACCATGCGCGGGCCTTGTGTCGCGTTGTCGAGAACTGCAGCCGTGAGCGATGACGCAGCCGCCATCCTCCCAAGGACACACCGATGATGGAATTCACCTTCATTCTGAAATACCGTCTGCCGGATACAGGTACCGATGCTGGTTCGCTTGAGCAACGCCTTGCCGATGCCGGCTGTGATGATGCGCTGCTGGGCATTGGCAGGCCGGGCAGGTTGGCGCTGGAATTCTGCCGTCAGGCGACCAGCGCCCGGGAGGCCGTGCTTTCCGCGCTTGCAGATGTACGGCAAGCCGTACCCGATGCAGAGCTGATCGAAGTCAGTCCCGACCTGGTAGGGCTGACGGATGTCGCTGATCTGCTGGGCATGTCACGGCAGAACATGCGCAAGTTGCTGCTCGCGCACCCGCAGACGTTTCCGGCACCGGTGCACGAAGGCAGCGCGTCGATCTGGCATCTGGCCGATATTCTTTCGTGGATGCAGGCGCGCGGCAGCCAGAAGGTCAGCAGCGAGCTGGCGGAGCTCGCTGCTGCGGCGCTGCAGATCAATGTAGCGAAGGAGCAGGAACGGCTGGTTCAGCATCCCGGCTGAAGGTCGCTGCGCGACAGGCCGTTACAGTTGCACACGCTCCCACCAGCGCGTACCAGCGGTCGGTGATTGCATGTCCAGTGCCTCGCCCATCATCGGCGTGGCCACCGGCACGTTCTTTGCGGCAGCCAATGCGCTGATGCGTTCGAACGGTTGCTGCCACTCGTGCAGGGCCAGGTCGAAGGTGCCGTTGTGGATCGGCAGCAGCCACTTGCCACGCAGGTCCAGGTGCGCCTGCAGGGTCTGTTCGGGCTGCATGTGCACGAACGCCCAGCGTTGATCGTAGGCACCGGTTTCGATCATCGTCAGGTCGAACGGGCCGTACTTCTCGCCGATGGCCTTGAAGCCATCGAAGTAGCCGGTGTCGCCGCTGAAGAAGATGCGGAAGTCGCCGTCCTGGATCACCCACGACGCCCACAGGCTGCGATCGCTGTCACCCAGGCCGCGGCCGGAGAAATGCTGGCCGGGGGTTGCGGTCAGGCGCAGGCCAGCGGCTTCGGTGGACTGCCACCAGTCCAGTTGCTCGACCTTGGCTGCATCCACGCCCCAGGCAATCAGCTGGTCGCCCACACCCAGCGGTGCGATGAAGCGCGCGGTCTTGCCGGCCAGCTTCATTACCGCCGCGTGGTCGAGGTGGTCGTAGTGGTTGTGCGAGAGGATGACGCCGGCGATCGGCGGCAGTTCGTCGATGCTGATCGGCGGTGCATGGAAGCGCGCCGGGCCCATCCATTGCACCGGTGAGGCGCGTTCGGAGAACACCGGATCGGTCAGCCAGTACTGGCCGCGCAGCTTCAGCAGGATCGTCGAATGCCCCAGCCGGAACAGGCTGCGATCGGGCGCCGCATCCAGGGTGGCGCGGTCCAGCGCCTGCACCGGGATGGGGTGGTCGGGCACGGTGCCCTTGGGCTTGTTGAACAGGAAGGTCCACCAGATCTCCAGGCCATCACGCAGGCCCATTGCCGGTTTCGGCAGGGCATTGCGGAACTTGCCTTCGCGGTACTGCGGCGAATCGGGGAAGTCGGGGAGGGACCAGGATTTGCAGAAGGTATAAGCGGTCACGGCGAGGATTCCGAGCAGGAGGACAAGGAGCAGGCGCTTCATGGGTGACGTCCGCAGGGTACACTGCACAGTGTAGTTTCCGGATTTCAGAAAGTACACTGCTGGGTGTAAAATGGTGGCATCCGTTCAGCTGTCTGGTTCCGCCATGCCCCGTACCCCGCAACGCCTTACCGACCGCAAGCGCGAGGCCATCGTCCGCGCGGCGGTGGAAGAGTTCCGTTCGGCCGGCTACGAGGCGACCAGCATGGACCGCATCGCGGCGGTGGCTGGTGTCTCCAAGCGCACCGTCTACAACCACTTCCCGAGCAAGGAAGAACTGTTCGCGCTGATCCTGGAAGAGCTGTGGCAGAGCAGCGTGGCCAGCGTCGAGCTGCCGTACCGCGCCGACCAGCCGCTGGATGTGCAGCTGCTGCAGCTGCTGCGGCAGAAGCTGGACCTGCTGGGTGATGCCAACTTCATCGACCTGGCACGGGTGGCGATGGCCGAGATCATCCATTCGCCCGAGCGTGCGCAGGCGATCGTCTGCCGCATGGGCGAGAAGGAGAGCGGCGTCAGCGCGTGGATCCGTGCGGCGATTGCCGATGGGCGGCTGCGCCAGGTCGATCCGGAATTCGCCGGCCATCAGCTGCAGGGCCTGGTGAAGAGCTTCGCGTTCTGGCCGCAGGTGACGATGGGCCAGGCGCCGCTGGCGCAGGCCGAACGCACGCGCGTGGCCGAGTCGGCGGTGGCGATGTTCCTGGGCTTCTACGCGGTGTAAGCCGGCGGCTGCACGTCAGTGCGCGCCCAGCTGCCTGAGATAGGCGCAGAACATATCCGCGACCGCATCGGCATGGATGCGCATCTCGGCGGCAGTGCGCGGTTTACTGGAAAATTCGCGACCGGTGGCACCCAGCGTGGTATCGATCAGATCCACCGCCAGCTGGCGCGTGCCCGCCGAGGCCTGCGGCAGCAGCTCGGCCATGAACACGAGCATCGCTTCGTCGGTCTCGCTGCGTGCTTCCTGCGCTTCCGGCGCATCGCGGTACAGCGGCGCGGCATCGTTCAACGCGCCACGGGTCTGCGCTTCTTCGCATTCCGACACGATGAAGGCATGCACCAACGTGCGCAGGCGCTGCAGGTGCGGTTGTCGTGTGTCCTGCAGGATGTCGCGCAGCATCGCGCCGGTCTGCTGCCACTCGTCGCGCTGCAGGCGGAACAGGATTGCCGCCTTGTTGGGAAAGTACTGGTACAGCGAGCCGACGCTGACGCCGGCGCGTTCGGCCACCCGCGCGGTGGTGAACCGGGGGGCGCCTTCGTGCTTCAGAACCTGAGCAGCGGCTTCGAGAATGGCCGCGACCAGGTCGTTCGATCGTGACTGGCGAGGCTGTTTTCTCGAGGAAATCTGCGGCGGACGACGTTCGGACATGGGGCTTTTCCAATGCGAATAGGCGGAGCCGGGGATCGTCCGTATTCTTGATTGCGACGAATCATTCGCATTCTAACCCCGTCATCGCAAGGAACACCCGCCCATGTCCACCCTGATCTCAACCCCGGTCGCGCCCCTGCTGGCACGCCTGTTCATCGAAGCTGACAGCGCGCTCAGCCCGGCCTTGACCTCCGTCTCCCCCGAAGAGCGGCAGCGCCTGCTGGGCAGCCGCACCGAATACCGGCGCCTGTATGGCGAGCTGCTGAAGGACCTGTGGCTGCCGGTGTCGCCGGACACCGGCCGCCTGCTGTACCTGCTGGCGCGCAGCAGTGGCGCGCGCAGCATCGTTGAGTTCGGTACGTCGTTCGGCATCTCCAGCATCCATCTGGCTGCGGCGTTGCGTGACAACGGCGGCGGCCGCCTGATCACCACCGAGTTCGAACCGGAGAAGGCGCGCCGTGCCGCCGGCCACCTGCGTGAAGCGGGCCTGGACGATCTGGTCGAGATCCGCGTGGGCGACGCACTGGAGACCCTGGCGGTGGACCTGCCCGATACGATCGATCTGGTGCTGCTCGATGGTGCCAAGGTGCTGTACGACGATGTGCTGGAGCTGCTGCACGAGCGGCTGCGCCCGGGCGCAGTGGTGATCGCCGACAACGCCGACGACAGCCCGCGCTACCAGCAGCGCATGCGCTCGGGCAATGCAGGCTATCTGTCTGTGCCCTTCGCCGACGATGTGGAGCTGTCGATGCGGCTGGCCTGAAGGCCGCTCAGGCCAGCTGCCGGAACTGCTCCGGTGGCAGGGCCCGTGCATACAGATAACCCTGGCCCACATCCACCCCCAGCGCACGCAGCAGCTGCTCCTGCGCCGGGGTCTCGGTGCCTTCGGCAACGACGATGGCACCGCAGCGGTGGGCTACCTCCACGATGAAGCGGACGATGGACTGCGACTTGGTATCGGACAGCGTGGCGATCAATGCCCGCTCGATCTTGACTTCCGCCACCGACAGCTGCGACAGCAGGATCAGGGTCGAATAGCCGGCGCCGAAGTCGTCCAGCGACAGGCTCATGCCAGCGGCCAGCAGAACGACGACGTTGGCATCGACGACGTCGCGCTCGACGATTTCGGTCCACTCGACGATCTCCAGCCGCAGCATCGCGCCGGGTATGCGCTGCTGTTCCAGCAGGGTGCACAGGCGTGCGCCGAAGCCGGGTTGGCGCAGCGATTCGGCGGACACGTTCACTGCGATCGTCAGCGTATGCCCGTCATCCCTGCAGTGGCCAAGGAAGGCGGTGGCCGCCTGCAGCGTGGCCCATTCCAGTTCGGCCAGGCGTCCGCGACGGCGCAGCAGCGAAACCACCCGCATCGGTGCAATCAGGTGGCCATCGCCATCGCGCATCCGCAGCAGCGCCTCGGCGCCGACCAGGTGGCGGTCCTGCAGGCGGAACTTGGGTTGGTAGTACAGTGGTGCATCGGCGTGCTGCAGCCAGTGGTCCAGCGCGGTCTCGATCAGGGCATCCACTTCACTGTCGCGCTGGATCGGATCATCGAAGAACACAACACCTGACTCGATCGCGTTCAAGGCCAGGGTGACCGCGCGGAACGGGATGGAGCTGTCGTCCTGCGTGGGCGGCTGCAGCTCGACCACCGCGCAGCGGAACACCGGGCGGAAGCCCGGCCAGTCATTGCCGATCACCGTGGACAGGCGGTCGGCCAACGCAGGCAGTTCGATGTCCGCGCGGAGATCGGCAAGGCTTGCGTCAGGCAGCAGGATCGCCAGCGCGCTGTCACCGAACTGATAGATCTCCATCGCATCGGTCGGTCGCGCATGCAGCAGGGTGCGGCGCACGGCCTCGGCGTTGTGCCGGTTCCACAGGCCACTGTCATTGAGCGGGCCATAGCGCAGCAGCAGGTCCTGCAGGTTGCCCATCTCGGTCACGATCAGGCACGCGTTGCCGCGGTCGTCGCTGCTGCGCCAATGACGCTGCAGACGCTCGTCGAGGGCGCGCAGGTTGGGCAGGCCGCTCACCGGGTCGATGCGCAACCACGCATGTTCGCGTTGGCGCTGGGCATCGATCTGCGCATCGTTGTAGACCAGCGCGAATACGGCTACCAGCACCAGCAGTGACACCGGCAGGGCCAGCACGCGCTGGGTGGCCAGTTCCAGCAGGGGCAGCTGCGCGCTGCCGATGATCGCCACGCCCAACACCAGCCCGATCAAGGTCACCGCGATGCGCACCGCCCAGGCCTGCAGGATCAACCGCAGCGAGAAGTGGGTGAGCATGCGCGGGTACATCCGCCCGCGCAGCAAGATGCCTGCCAGCACCTGCAGCGCCGCTTCCAGGCTGGCGGGCAGGAAATACTGCGTGCCGGAGAACTGGTAGCGCGCCAGCAGGCTGGCCAGCAGGCAGGTCACGCCGCCGCGCCAGCCGCCCAGCAGACCGCTGATCAGCAGGATGTCGATGCCGAGGTTGAGCTTGACCACGCCCTGCGCGTAGCCGGCCACGAACCATGAATTGAACAGGTAGATCAGGCCGAGGATCGCGCCGATGTAGACGCGGCGTCCTTCGATGGCATGGCCGCCGCGGCGGGTGGCGATCAGGAACACGCCGATCATGCCGATCACCGCAGTGGCCTGCAGCAGGTACAGCGGCAGGCTGGGCAGGGCGCTGTCCAGAACCCGGGTCGAGAGCCTCGATAGCGCATCGATAGCCATAGCCGGTCTCGTGTGCGGCCAACTGCCAGTAGACGCAGAGTAAACCACGGCCGCGTGTATGGCCAAACCGGGGCTGCCAGTGTGTGCTGAGCGCTGGTCTAGTAACGCGGATCGGCGATCGCGGGCAGTACCAGCTCGCGCACGAAGCTGGACGGTGACAGCTGCAGCAGGGCGCGCACCATCGACACCACGTCGTGCACCGGCACGTACTCGCCATTGCCGCGTGCGGCCACCTGCTGCAGCGGCACCGACAGTGCATCTTCGGTATTGAGGTGGCCCAGCTGCAGCGTCGTCACGGCCAGCCGCTGCTGGCGGAAGCCTTCGCGCAGGGCATCGGCAATGCCGTTGAGCGCGAACTTGGACGCACCGAAGGCCACCTCGGGGCGGCCACTGCGCGGCAGCGCCGAGGTGGAGCCGGTCAACACCAGTTGCGGGCGGCGCCCGCCGAGCACGCGCGGCAGCAGCTGCTTGAGCAGCAGCAGGGGGGCGGTGATGTTGACGTCCACCAGCTGCGCCAGCGCGCTGTCAGTTTCGTTGAGGAAATCGTAGTCGTCACTGAATGCGGTCTCCTCCCAGATGCCAAGGTTATGGATGAGCACATCGAGATCCGGCGGCGCCTGCGCTGCGATGCTGGCGGCGGCCCGTGCTGGCTGGCTCAGGTCTGCCTCGATCCAGTGCACATCGACGCCCTCGCCGCAGTCCAGCTGCGTGGGGCGCGTACGCGATACGCCGACGACGGTATCGCCGGGCCGGCAGAGGCCCTCCACGAAGGCGCGGCCAAGACCTTTGCTGGCGCCGATGATCATGAGTTTCATGCGATGTCCTTTGCTGTGGAGTGTGCGCTTCGGAGAGAATCCAAGGTGTCAGCGGAGCCGGAGCGGCGAAGATGGAAGCAGGATCGAGCGATGGCGGTGCCATGCCCTTGCCGTCGCGTTGGCGCAGCATGCTGCGTGATGCAGATATCGAGATGCAGGGCATCGGCGTGTCGCGCGCCGATGTAGCGCGGGTGCGACGTCAGGGGTTGCCGGATGCGTTCCTGAAATCGGAAGTGATCGATGCCTTCAGCGAACTGGAGGGCGAAATCCTGCGCCTGCGTTGGCTGCGGGCACAGGGACAGCCGGTGCCAACGGTGTTGGACACAACGGAGGAGGGCGGCCGGCGTTGGCTGCTGATGAGCGCGTTGCCCGGCCATGACCTGGCATCGTCGCCGACGCTGGCGCCCGCCCAGGTGGTCATGCTGCTGGCTGACGCGCTGCGCGCCCTGCATGCACTGCCGGTTGCCGGTTGTCCGTTCGATCATCGCCTTGCATCGCGCTTGCCGGAGGTCGCTGCGCGCGTTGCCGCAGGGTTGATCGATGCGGATGATTTCGACGATGAGCGCTTGGGCCAGAACGCCGAGCAGGTGCTTGCCGAGCTGATCGCAACGTGCCCGGCGGATGAGGATCTGGTGGTAGCGCACGGCGATGCATGCCTGCCGAATCTGATGGCGGTCAACGGCCGCTTCAGTGGTTTCATCGATTGTGGCCGGCTGGGTGTGGCTGATCGTTGCCAGGATCTGGCCTTGGCCGCACGCAGCCTGGTCCACAACTATGACGACACCCGCTGGGTTGCGCCCTTGCTGGCCCGCTATGGCATGGGTGCCGATGAACGCCGACTCGCGTTCTACCGCCTGCTGGACGAGTTCTTCTAGGTGCATGCAGGGTGCGCAGTTGCAGCAGGGCGCGGCAGGATCGGTCCTCAACAGCGGTTGAGGTCAAGCGCGACGGCCTGAATGGTGACTGGCCGACGGCTTGGATTCGGCTTTCAAATGGACGAACGTTCGTTCATTGTTTGCCGCATGAACCGCACCGACCGCAATGAGCAACGCGCTTCGCAGATCCTGCAGGCGGCCCTGCAGTGCTTTCTGTCCAAGGGCTTCCACCAGACCAGCATGCGCGACATCGCGCAGGCGGCCGGTGTCAGCCTGGGCAATCTCTACAACCACTTTCCCGGCAAGGAGGCGCTGATCCTGGCGACGGCCGAGGCCGAACAGGACGAACTGCAGCCGTTGCTGCAGCGGTTGGCGGGGTGCAATGGCGAACGTGCGCAGGTGCAGGGGCTCCTGCAGGACTTCCACGCCCTGTGCCGGCAACCGGAATGGGCGCTGCTGAGCGTGGAGGTGCTGGCCGAGAGCGCACGTAATCCGGCGGTGGCAGCGGCATTCGCTGGCAACCGCGCGCAGTTGCAGCGCGGCCTGGCCGAGGCGTTGCAGGAGGTCGCACGTCGTGAGCGCCGCCGGCCCGTGCTGGCGCCCGCGCTGCAGGCGCAGGTGCTGCTGGATGCGATCGAGAGCGATGCGCTGCGGCAGGGATTGGGCGAGGCGAGCGATGCCGACGTGCTTGATCCCTCTCTGTTGGCAGCACTGCTTGGGGCGCGTGCGTGAGCCCTGGCGATCGACGCCTGCACGGGCTGGACCTGGCGCGCTACCTCGCCCTGGCCGGCATGGTGCTGGTCAACTTCCGCCTGGCGATGGCCGTCGAGACCAACGGCGGCGGCTGGCTTGACGGATGCTTCCACCTGCTGGAAGGCAAGGCCTCGGCGACCTTCGTGACGCTGGCCGGGGTGGGCCTGATGCTGGCCTCGCAGCGACTGGCGTGGTGGCAGGCAAGCGTGCAGACCTGGCGGCGGGCCGTGTTCCTGGCCGTGCTCGGCCTGCTCAACCTGACCGTGTTTCCTGCCGATATCCTGCATTACTACGCGGTGTACTTCGCGCTGGCGGTGCTGTGGCTGCGCGCGTCGCCCCGTGTTCTGCTGGGCAGCATGGTGGCTTTGGCGATGGTCGGGTTCTGGGCCCTGCTGCGCTGGGACTACAGCCAGGGCTGGAACTGGCAGACGCTGGCTTACGAGGGGCTGTGGCAATGGCCGGGGGCGATGCGCAACCTGCTGTTCAATGGCTTCCATCCGGTGTTGCCGTGGCTGTGCTTCTTCCTGCTGGGCATGCTGCTGGCGCAGCTGCCGCTGTCGCAACCCCGGGTGCAGCGTGCCTTGCTGCTGCTCGGCCTGCTGCTGATGGGGGCCGGCCAGGTGTTGCAGCAGTGGGGTCATGGCACGCCGTGGCAGGTGTGGCTGGCGACACAGCCGATGCCGCCCGGCCCGGCCTATCTGCTGACCGGCGCAGGCGCGGCGTGTGCACTGATCGCAGCATGCCTGTGGTTGGTGCGGCTGCATCCTGGCGGTTGGCTGGAACCGTTCACTGCGGCCGGACGGATGACGCTGAGCCTGTACGTGGCGCACATCCTGATCGGCATGGGCGTGCTGGAATCGCTTGGACTGCTTGATGGCAGTGCCAGCCTGTCGTGGGTACTGATGGCTGCGTTGTTGTTCGTGATGCTGGCGACCGCGGCGGCCTGGTTGTGGTCGTGGCGGTTCGCGCGCGGTCCGTTGGAAGCAGTCATGCGACGCATTGCCGGCTAGTTCTTTTGTCGCAGGAGAGCGATGTTGTGACCAGTTTGCCTGTGCGGATGCAAGGCCATCTGCGATAGTAGGTGTCGTCACCAAAGCACGCCTGCATCCATGTCATTCGCTTCGGCGCAGCAGATCGTTGAAGTCCTGCAGCAGTCCTACGACATCAACGCGACGGCGGTGGTGCCGCGCCCGGTGGGCGCCGACGCCAACGCGTGCGTGTTTCGCATCGATGCCCGCCACGACCATTGGTGGTTGAAATGCCGCAACTTCCAGGTGGCGCCCGCGGTGTGGGACAGCCTGCATTGGCT
Source organism: Stenotrophomonas sp. DR822 (assembly GCF_019793815.1). Lineage (NCBI taxonomy): Bacteria > Pseudomonadati > Pseudomonadota > Gammaproteobacteria > Lysobacterales > Lysobacteraceae > Stenotrophomonas > Stenotrophomonas sp. DR822. The sequence goes on along the minus strand of NZ_CP081826.1, from coordinate 804,210 downwards.
GCGTGGCACCTTGGGCATCGGAGAGATTGTTGCGCCGTGGCCGGCCCTGAGCGGCGGCGCGTCGGTGCAGCGTTGGGGCCTGCAGTTCACGCTGTTCCCCTACATCGAAGGGCAGTCGGGCTTCGAGGCGCCGCTGAGCCGTGCGCAATGGCGCCAACTGGGCGAAGTGCTGCGTCGCCTGCATGAGGCCGAGATCCCGCCCGCGTTGCGCCAGGCCCTGCCGACGCTGCGGCTTGAAACCGCAGCGGTCGACACGGTGGGAACGTGGTTGCGCGATCCCTCGACGCTGGCGCAGGCGCAGGATCGATCCGGCGGTGCGTTCCTGGCGCTATGGCAGCAGCAGCGGTCGCGCATCGCCGAACTTCACCAGCGTGCCGAAGCGCTGCATCGCCAATTGCAGGGTGAGGCACCGGCGCTGCGCCTGTGCCACACCGACCTGCACGCGGGCAACCTGCTGATGGGGCAGGACGATGCACTGCACCTGATCGACTGGGACGGCCTGGCACTGGCCCCGCGCGAGCGCGACCTGATGTTTGTCGGCGCCGCGGTAGGTGGTCGCTGGGGGCGTGAGCATCCACTCGGCTTCGCCGAAGGCTATGGCAGCGACCTGGGCGATCCGCGCTGGATTGCGTGGTATCGGCACTGGCGCATCCTGCAGGACTTGATCGAATTCGAGCAGATGCTGCTGGGCCCCGGCGCGGCGCAGCGCTCGTTGCAGCAGCACCGGCAAGCACTGCATTACCTGGGCGAGCAGTTCGCGCCGGGCAATGTGTTCGATGCGGCCGAGCGCGCGTACCAGGTGCTGTAGGGGGGCCGGCCGGGCTGCGCCCGGCACCTGCAGAGGCCGAAGCAACTGCAACAGCCGAAGCAACAGCAACGGCAAAAGCGGGCATTCCGTGGGATCGCGGGGCGGGTCCGGTTGCGGGGGGCGTCGTGAATCCCCAGACCGGCCCAGCCGCTGGCGGCTGTGCGTTCGGGCGCTTGCGAAGCAGTGCTTCGCAATCAAAGCGCCCTCACCCATGGAGGCTCGGTCGCGCCTTGCTCGTGTGCGCTGTCCTGCGCACACGAGCAAGGCCGGGGTTGGGCGTCCTGCCCAACCCGCCCGAGGCATGCCTCGGGCCCATGGCGCTCACGCCCCCACAACCGGACCCACCCCGCCTTCGACAGATCTCCGTAATCTGTCGGGATGGCATGGCCTGCTCTTGGTGGCTGTCGACCTTGGTCGACACGGTAGATCCACGCCATGCGTGGATGCTCTTCGATCATTTGATCAATTGTCGAAATATTCGATTTCGATGGAGATTCATCCACGCATGGCGTGGATCTACCAGACACCGGGAAACTGTCAAAGGTGGGGCGGTGTCGGATTGCGGGGTGTCCGCGGCATGGATGCCGCGGCCAAGCCTACAAGGACGTACTTGCGGCGTCCCCGCCATCCGACACCGCCCCGCCATCCCACGGAACGCCCGCTGTTGCTTTTGCTGTTGAGGTTGCCGGCCAGCGGCCGGCACTACCACGGATGCCGGGCGCAGCCCGGCCGGAACCCTTACTCTGCCGGCTTGGCCGCTGCGCTCGCGGCGACGCTCGCTGCACGCCGTGAAAGCACTGCTTCGCGATGGGCGATGTAGGCGTTGGCGGCGAGGATGATGCCGGCGCCTATGATGGTCCAGCGATCCACCGTCTCGGCGAACAACAGCCAGCCACACAAGGTCACCAGCGGCAGTTGCAGGAAGCTGATCGGGGTCAGCGCGGAGACTTCGCCCAGGCGCAGTGCGCGTGTCCACAGCAACTGGCCGATGGTGCCCAGCACGCCGGTGGCCAGCAGCCAGAGCCAGGCGATGCCGGTGGGCCACACCCACACGAACAGGGCCGGTATCAGCGACAGCGGTACCCAGAACACGTAGGTGTAGAGCACCACGGTGTCGGCGCTGTCGATCCGGGTGAGCTGCTTGATCTGGATCGCCACCAGCGAGCTGAGCACGGCGGCGGCCACGGCGATCAGGCTGCCGGCCGTGAAGCCGGCCGTGCCCGGCCGCACGATCACCAGCACGCCGATGAAGCCGACCACCACCGCTGCCCAGCGCCGTACGCGTACCGTTTCGCCCAGCCACAGCACCGCCGCGATGGTGACGAACAACGGCGTGGAGTAGGACAGCGAAACGGCCTGTGCCAGGGGCAGGTGGCCCAATGCCCAGAACGCGCACAGCATCGAGCCCAGGCCGATCGCGCTGCGCAGGAAATAGCGCGGCAACTGCTGGGTCTTCAACGGTGCATGGCCGGGGCGCAGCAGCATCGGCAGCAGGGCGAGCAGGCCGAAGGCATTGCGGAAGAACGCCACTTCCTGGGTCGGCACGTAGCGGGTGGCGTAGCGGATCGCCACCGCCATCAGGCCGAAGGCCATGGTGCTGCCGAGCATCAGCAGCGCCGCCCGCAATGGGGTGGCGCTGGCGGGTAGGGCGGGTGTGCTCACCACTGTGCGCCGAGCAGGCGAGGCTCCGGTTCGATCGGCACGCCGAACTTCTCCAGTACCGAGGCGGAGATCCGCCGTGCCAGCGCCAGCAGTTCAGTGCCGGTGGCATTGCCGTGGTTGACCAGCACCAGCGCGTGGCTGGGCGCAACGCCGGCATCACCCTCGCGGAAGCCCTTCCAGCCACAGGATTCGATCATCCAGGCCGCCGAGACCTTGCGGCGGTCATCGCGGTCTGCCGGGAACACCGGCAGCTCGGGGAAGTGCTGCAGCAGCACCTCCACCTGTTCCAGCGGCAGCACCGGGTTCTTGAAGAAGCTGCCTGCGTTGCCCAGTACGTCGGGGTCGGGGAGCTTGCGGCGACGGATCGCGATCACCGCATTGGCCACGTCCACCGCGCTCGGCAGTTCCACGCCCTGTGCCTGCAGCTCTTCGCGGATGCCGGCGTAGCCCATGCGCAGGTCGTGCAGCAGCGGCAGTTTCAGTTCAATGGCGGTGATCAGGTAGCGGTCCGGCTGCTGCTTGAACACGCTGTCGCGGTAGGCGAAGCCACACTGTTCGTTGTCCAGCCGTACCCAGGTTTTTTCCTGGCAGTCCCAGGCCTCTACGGTCTGGATGAACTCGCCGACCTGCGCGCCATAGGCACCGATGTTCTGGATCGGCGATGCGCCGGCGGTGCCGGGAATCAGCGCCAGGTTTTCCAGGCCGGACAGGCCTTCCTGCAGCGACCACATCACCAGCCCGTGCCAGGACACGCCGGCGCCGGCGCGGATCACCGCATGGTCGGCACGGTGTTCGAGGAAACTGATTTCGCGGTTGCCGAACACCAGCACGGTGCCGGGAAGGTCCCCTGCGATCAGCACATTGCTGCCGCTGCCAAGCACCAGCAGCGGGCCATTGGCCACTTCCGGCAAGGCCAGAACCTCCGGCAGCAGCGCGGCGTCGTGCAGTTCCAGCAACTGCGCTGCGCTGGCCTGCACGTGGAACGTGTTCAGGGCCTGCAGTGGCGCGTTGTGGGTGAGGGTCCAGCGCAGCGGTGCTGCAGCGTTGTTGGTGTCGTCCATGGGCGTGCTCACAGGGGTGCCACCGCGCCGCGGCTGGGCGCCTCGCGTCGGCGGCGGATCGCCTCCACGCAGTCGGCGACCAATGCCGGGCCCTTGAAGATCAGGCCGCTGTAGCACTGCACCAGCGCCGCACCGGCGGCCATCTTGGCCACGGCGTCGGCACCGGACAGGATGCCGCCGACACCGACCAGCGGCACCGCTTCGGGCAGGCGTGCACGCAGGCGACGCAGTACCAGGGTGGACTGTTCCAGCACTGGTGCGCCGGACAGCCCGCCGGCTTCATTGGCCAGCGGATCGCCGGCAACCCGGCTGTGGTCGATGGTGGTGTTGGTGGCGATCACGCCGTCCACCTGCAGTTCGCCAAGTACGCGCGCGGCAGCGTCGATGTCACGCTCGCTGAGGTCCGGGGCCACCTTCACCAGCATCGGCACGCGCCGGCCATGCTGCGCGGCCAGTGCTTCCTGGCGCTCACGCAGCTGGCTGACCAGCTGCCGCAGCGCGGTCTCTTCCTGCAGCTCGCGCAGGCCGGCCGTGTTGGGCGAGGAAATGTTGACGGTGATGTAGTCGGCCAGCGGGTACACCTTGTCCATGCAGGCGATGTAGTCATCGGCGGCCTGTTCGTTGGGGGTGTCCTTGTTCTTGCCGATGTTGATGCCGAGCAGGCCGCGCCGGTTGCGCGCGCGTTCGACGTTGCGCACCAGCGCATCCACGCCGGCGTTGTTGAAGCCCATGCGGTTGATGATCGCGTTGTGCGCCGGCAGCCGGAACAGGCGCGGCTTGGGGTTGCCGGCCTGCGGTCGCGGCGTGATCGTGCCGATCTCCACGAAGCCGAAGCCCAGTGCGAACAGTGCATCGATGTGCTCGCCATTCTTGTCCAGGCCGGCAGCAAGGCCGACCGGATTGGGGAACGTCAGCCCGAACACCGTGCTGGGCATCGGCGCGATGCGTGCGGCCACCAGCGGCGTGGTGCCGGTGCGATAGGCCAGGTCCAGAGCGGACAGGCCGAGACCGTGGGCGCGTTCGGCGTCGAGCGAGAACAGGAAGGGGCGGGCAAGCGAATACATGCGTTGGTTTCAGTCCAGCGTGCCGAGGAAGGCTCGGGTTCGATATTCAAAAGCGACCTGGCCGTCGACCGCGTGGGCGGCGAACAGGTCCTGCAGCGCAGCCAGCATCGGCGCGTGGCGCGGATGGCCGGGCTGCGGCGCGTAGGAAGAAGACAGCAGGCGCCCGCGCAGGGCGTCCAGGTCCAGGTGCTGCACGTTCGGCAGCTGCACCATGCCGCGCAGGCCGGAGCCGAACCAGGCCTGCATGGTGGCGTCGTCCTGGTAGCGTTCGGCCACGGCGGTGTAGTCGGTGCCGTAGTCCAGCAGCAGTTGTTCGTAGCCGACCAGGAACGGGCTGGCATCGAGCAGGCGCGAATTCCAGTAGATCAGTGCCAGGCCGCCCGGGCGCAGGATGCGCTGCCACTCGGCGCGCACGGCCACGGTGTCGAACCAGTGGAAGGCCTGCGCGGCGCCGACCAGATCAACGCTGGCATCGGCCAGCCCGGTGGCCTCGGCGCGGCCATCGACGGCGGAGAACTGCGGATACTGCGGCGCCAGCCAGTGCTCGGCGGCGGCGCGCATCGCCGCGTTGGGTTCGACGGCGACCAGTGGATGGCCGGCGGCCAGGAACTGCCGGCTGGAGATGCCGGTGCCGGCGCCGATGTCAGCGACACGCGCGCTGGTTGCCACGGCCATGGAGCCATGCAGCCAGTCCATCAGGGCAGGCGGATAGTCCGGGCGGTAGCGGACATAGTCCGCGACGCGGCTGCTGAAGCGTTCAGTGCTGTCGGCGGAGGTCATCGTGCTTTCACCAGCGCAGTCCAGGTTTGGCGTCGGCGCCGGCGGCCACCATCGCGAAGATCAGGATGGCCACCAGGCCCACCGCAGCGAGGATGTTGAGCCAACCCATGATCAACCCGGCCAGGGCCATGCCATCGCCGTCCTGTTCGCCGGCGCGGCGGCGGATCTCGGCGCGGGCCAGGTGCCCGGTGATGATGGCAACAAGGGCAGCGACACCCGGCAGCACGGTCCAGCTGCAGATGCCCGCGATCAGGCTGACCACGGCCAGGGCGTTGCTCTGTCGGGGTGGCACGCTCATCGAGTCCTCCGTGGCAGTGCCGACATGATAGTGCGTCTGCCCCGGCAATCCCATGGTCCGGCCAATGCAAGGCTGCCAGGCAAGGTAGGCAGCCATCGGAGCCGAGCGCGGGGTGGCTTTGGCAGGCGTCGACCTTGGTCGACGAATGCGGCGCCAACCGAGGTTGGCCGCTACCGAGGGATCGGCGCTAGCCCATCAGCACCTGGCCGCCATCGACATTGAGCACGTGGCCGGTGATCCAGCGCGCCAGCGGCGAACACAGGAACAGCGCGGCATCGGCGATCTCGCGCGGCTGCCCGAAGCGGCCGAACGGAATCTTCGCCAGGGTGCCGTGGTACAGGGCGGGATCTTCGACACGACGTCGATCCCAGAGGCCATCGGCAAATTCGATCGAGCCCGGTGCGATGGCGTTGACCCGGATCCGGTCCGGTGCCAGCGCCAGGGCCTGCGACGTCGTGTAGTGCGACAGCGCGGCCTTGGCCGCCGCATACGGTGCGCCGCCGGGACGCGGTTGCTGCGCGGCGATTGAGGACAGGTTGAGGATGCAGGCGTCGGACGAGGCGCGCAGCAACGGCAGCGCAAGGCGCGAGGCGCGGACTGCCGCCATCAGGTCGATCTGCAGGCTGGCCGCCCAGCCGTCTTCGTCATCGGCCATGCCGTAGCCGGTGGCGTTGTTGACCAGCACATCGATGCCGCCGAGCGCGTCGGCAGCGGCGTGCAGCCAGGCGCCGATGCGGCCGAGGTCGCCCAGATCGGTGGCGAAGGTGTGCAGCTGCGTGCCCTGGGCCTGCGCATCGGCCTGCAGAGCCTCCAGCCCCGCCTGCCCGCGGGCGCAGGCCGAGACCTGCGCACCGGCGCGGGCGAAGGCCAGCGCCAGTTCGCGGCCGATGCCCTTGCTGCCACCGGCGATCAGCACCCGGCGGCCGTTGAAATCGAGGGTCGGAGCCCCTCCGGGGATCCGACCCTGAGTGGTCGGCACGGCATGGGTCGGATCCCCGGAGGGGCTCTGACCCATGTGCATGGCCGGACCGTTCGCCATCACAGGTCGAACTTGATGCCCTGGGCCAGCGGCAGCGAATCCGAATAGTTGATGGTGTTGGTCTGGCGGCGCATGTAGACCTTCCATGCATCCGAACCGGACTCGCGACCACCGCCGGTGTCCTTCTCGCCACCGAAGGCGCCACCGATTTCCGCGCCCGAGGTGCCGATGTTGACGTTGGCGATGCCGCAGTCCGAACCGGCCGCCGACAGGAAGCGCTCGGCGGTCTTCAGGTTGGTGGTGAAGATCGACGAGGACAGGCCCTGCGGCACGCCGTTCTGCATGTCGATGGCTTCCTCCAGCGTGCTGTACTTCATCACGTACAGGATCGGCGCGAAGGTCTCGTGCTGCACCACTTCATCGCTGTTCTTCAGGCCGGTGACGATGGCCGGCAGCACGAAGTTGCCGGGGCGGTCGATGCGCGTGCCGCCGGTTTCGATGGTGCCGCCGCTGGCCTTGGCCTTTTCGATGGAGGCCAGGAACTGCTGCACGGCACCGTCGCTGTTGAGCGGGCCCATCAGGTTGGCCGGGTCGGTCGGATCGCCGATCTTGCCTTCCACCTGCTTGTACGCCTTGACCAGCGTGGCCAGCACGTCGTCATGGATGGATTCGTGCACGATCAGGCGGCGGGTGGTGGTGCAGCGCTGGCCGGCGGTGCCGACCGCACCGAACACGATGCCGGGAATGGCCAGCTTCAGGTCGGCGGTTTCGTCGAGGATGATCGCGTTGTTGCCGCCCAGTTCCAGCAGGCAGCGGCCAAGGCGGTGGGCGACCTTCTCGGCGACCGTGCGGCCGACCTGGGTCGAGCCGGTGAAGCTGATCAGCGGCACGCGCTTGTCGGCCACCATCTTTTCCGACAGCGCGGTGCCGGCGTCGTTGATCAGGAAGAACAGGTCCGGGAAACCGGCATCGCGCAGTGCTTCATTGCAGATGCGCATCGAGGCGATGGCGGTCAGCGGGGTCTTGTTGGACGGCTTCCACAGGCAGATGTCGCCGCAGATCGTGGCCAGGAACGAGTTCCATGCCCACACCGCCACCGGGAAGTTGAACGCGCTGATGATGCCGACCAGGCCGAGCGGCTGGTACTGCTCGTACATGCGGTGGCCGGGGCGTTCGGAATGCATGGTGTAGCCGTACAGCATGCGGCTCTGGCCCACGGCGAAGTCGGCGATGTCGATCATCTCCTGCACTTCACCGTCGCCTTCGGGCTTGCTCTTGCCCATTTCCAGCGCGACCAGCGAACCGAGGGCGTCCTTGTTCCTGCGCAGCGCTTCGCCACACAGGCGCACGGCTTCACCGCGACGCGGAGCCGGCGTGGTGCGCCAGACCTTGAAGGCTTCCTGGGCACGCGCGATGACGGTTTCGTACTCGGCTTCGGTGGTGGCGCGGACCTGCGCGATCGGCTCGCCCGTGGTCGGATTGATCGGGGTGATCAGTTCACCACCGGTAGCGCTCGACCACTCCCCGTTGCCCAGGTAGGTGCCAGCGTTGATCGCGTCCAGACCAAGGGACTTGAGCAGCTCGGAAGACATGCAGACTCCTGTGTTTCGTTACGTTGTGTTTGGTGCCGTCGCGGGCAGGTGGGGGCGCGACGAACTGAGCCGCCGATGGTAGCAGAGCGTCCGGATTGGCCATGGTGCGCCGCGCCAGTGGTAGTGGCGTGGCAGATGAATGCTTGGAGGGCAGGGTGCGTTGCCTGTAAACTTGGCGGCTGCATGGCCCCGTAGCTCAGCTGGATAGAGCGTCCCCCTCCTAAGGGGAAGGTCGCCCGTTCGAATCGGGCCGGGGTCACCATCCACGTCGGGCGCATCGACGCGCGCCCGCAACAGCGCCGGCGCCATGGATTACGTCCTGCAGCCTGTCCAGCCTTCGCACTTTGCCGTTGTTGCCGGCTGGCTCGACTCACCTGGGGCGACCCTGCGCTGGGCAGGTCCCGGTGTTCCCTTTCCCTTGCCTGCCGAAGCCTTCGACGCTGCATTGGCGTTGCCTTCCCGTCCAGGCTGGACGCTGCAGGATGCAGACGGCACCTGCCTGGGCTTCGGCCAGTATTGGCAGACAACACCTGGCAACACGCACCTTGGGCGCATCATCGTGTCGCCGCAGGCGCGCGGCCGTGGCCTTGGCCGGGTGTTGATGACGGCACTGTGCGCCGAAGCCGTTCGCCGCACCGCATCGGTGCAGCTGACGTTGAAGGTCTATAGGGACAATCAGGCGGCCGTGGCGCTGTACCGCGACCTCGGCTTCGTCGCCAGCGAAGACGCCTCCACGCCTGAGCTGCTGTTCATGGCCCGCCGTACAGCCTGAGCGGGAAAGGGCAGGGCTCTGCACTCCCGCTGCACATCCTGTGCACGCGCTGCTGCAAGCGGACTCGGCAGTCTGGTGCCGTCCCCATCGGTTGCCTAGGAGCGCCCCCATGAATACCCCCGGCACCCCCAAGCCTTCCTGGCGCCAGCGCAACGTGCTGTTGACCGTCGCCGCCGTGCTGCTGGTGATCGTGCTGATCCTGCTCTTCGTGCCCTGGTAGAAGCCTGGCTGCCGCCAGGCGCGGCGCGATCCCCCTTCCACTTCAGCTCCCGCCGGTAGCCCATGGCCCGGCGGTTTTTCTGTGTGCGCCCCACGCCGGATGCATCGCGCCGGCTCCGAAAATGCGTGACGAATTGCCGGAAAGGGCGGTGCGGCTGCCGGATCCGTGCACGAGGCCCCCGGGGCCCGTTGCTACAACTGTGTTCGTGGGGCCGGCGCCAGATTTTGCAAACTTAAATGTGACCTACATCACACAATTGTTTGTATTGTGTTATCTTCGTCACAGTTTTGCGGACCTGACCAACAGGGTCCAGGGACGGTTGTAGTCGCCACGGAACCGGCAGATACGCATTCGTACGCGTCTCCAGGTCTGGCAGGAACCCTCCCCGGTACCCACTGAACAGCGGCTCCCCTGTGGGGCTGATGACGGGGAAAACCAACATGTGGCAGTCGACGACGTCGCGCATCAGCGCGGGCGGTGAATCCGTTCATCCTGAAAAAAGTGCACATCCCGGCCGGACCGGACGATGGCTGGCCGCCGGCCTGCTGTTGCTGCTGCTGTCGCTGGTGCTGCCATCGTCGGCCTGGGCTGCGGCCTACGCGACCGGCGGTACCAGCCCTTACCGCAACACGGTGCTGTGGCTGACCTGGGGTGGCGGCACGGACCTGGGCACTGCCGGGGTCACGCTCAACAATGGTGATACCTCGTCGATCTCGATGCCGGTGGCCGCGGGCATCAACCTCAGTGTCAGCTGCAGTCTGGCCAACATCAGTGGCGGCGGACTCCTGCAGAGTTATCGCCCGGGCAGCTTCAGCGGCGACAGCCTGGACGACCTGTACAACGTCGGTGGCACTGGCGGCGCGAATCAGCTGATCGCGGGCATCTCGCGCAGCACGGGCACCTCCTCTTTCGAAATCAACTGCGTCTCGACGCTGGGCGGTGCGCCGTATCGCCTGCGCGGCGTGGTGATGGCCGATGCCGAGTCGATCAACAACAGCGGCGAGTTCGTCGAAGCCAGTGCACTGGGCACCTGGAACGTGGTGGAGATGCGCAAGAACCTCGGCGCCGGCCCCTACAACGTCACCAAGTCCAGCAGCGGCGGCAACAGCGTCATCCGCTTCGGCCCGGGCAACGACAACAACACCGCTGCGGTCACCTTCCTCAATTTCGACAACGCCGCGCACGCGCCGGGCAACCTCGCGGTGAACATGGGCTTCTCGATGCGCGGCGGCGGCACCACCGCCATCGCCATCGGCCTGCTGGTGCCGTATGCCGACTTCGGTGATGCGCCGCAGAGCTATGGCGACGCCATGCATGTGGTGGACGATCTGCAGTTCCGCCCGGATGGCCTGCCGGTCAACGCCACCCCCACCAACATCAACACCGCAGGCTATACGCCGGGTGGCCTGGCACCGCCGCTGACCGATTTCCTCGGCACGGTGGGTCCGGATACCGAGCAGAAGAGCAGCTACAGCGCCGATGCCAAGGGCGATGACAATTTCCCTGCGGGCAATCCCAACGAAGAGAACGCCTGGCCAGCGAACTATCGCCTGACCGTGATGCAGGCCGGCACCCAGATCAGTCAGCCGGTTGCGTGCGTGGGCAGTGGCAGCGTGGCCGGCTGGATCGACTTCAACCGCAACGGCACGTTCGACCCGGGCGAGCGCAGCAACATCGCCGTCTGCAGTGGCGGCGGGGCCAACCTGAGCTGGACCGTGCCCGCGCAGGTCAGCGCGGGCACCAGCTATGTGCGCCTGCGCTATGCGACCAATGCGGCGCAGATCCAGCAGCCGACCGGCGTGGCCGACGACGGCGAAGTGGAAGACCACCTGATCACCATCACCGCACCCGCGCTGAAGGTGGTGAAGAGCAACAACGCCACCGGCGGCATCTGGAATTACGGACAGGCCGGCACCCAATACACGTTGACCGTCAGCAACACCAGCGACGTGCCGACCGGCAACCCGCCGAACGTGCCGGCAGGTTTGATCACCGTGCTTGACCCGTTGCCGGCGGGCATCGTGCCGAACTGGACCGGCACCCTCAGCAGTGGCAGCTGGAGCTGTACCGCAGGCGGCCAGGCGGTGACCTGCAGCAGCAACCAGGTGCTGTCGGCAGCTGGCACCGCCGGTGACAGCAGCAGCTTCACCCTGCCGGTGACCGTGTCCGCATCGGCACGCGGGCTGCTGCGCAACCATGCCAGCGTTGGCGGTGGCTACGATCCGTTCAATGGTGGCAATCCACCCGCTCCGGGCGAGGCCTGCACCGATACCAACCATTGCACCCGCAGCGATGTGACCGTTCCGGTTACACGGGTGAGCTATGCAAAGCGCTCCAACACCACCGGTCCGGTGGCGGTAGGGGCGACGGTGAGTTACACCGTCGATGTCACCATTGCCGACGGCAACAGCCGCGACGTTCTGACCCTGACCGATACCCTCGGCACCGGCCTGGATTTCGACAGCGTCACCACTGCCGGCGCCTTCACCTGCAATGCGGCCAATCCGCTGGTGTGCACGCTGCCAGCGGGCACCGCGCCGGGCACCTACAGCCTGACCTATGCGGCCACCGTCAACGCACAGGCCAGTGGCCAGGTGGTCAACACGGTGGTGGGCACCGGTACCGACACTCCCACCTGCAGCAGCAACTGCACCACCACCACGCCGGTGGCGGCGCCGCGCATCTCGGTGTCCAAGGCCAGCGCCACGGCCGGCCCGGTCGCAGTGGGCGACAGCGTTGCCTACACGGTGAGCGTGGTCGTGGCCGATGCGCGCACCACCGCTGCCGTCACATTGACCGATACCCTGGGCGCTGGCCTGGACTTCGGCAGCATGACCAATGCCGGCGGCTTCATCTGCGTGCCCGGCAATCCGCTGGTGTGCACGCTGCCCGCCGGCACCGTGCCCGGCAGCTACGCGTTCTCCTATACCGGCATCGTCAACGCACAGGCGGTTGGCCAGGTGCGCAATGCCGTAGTGCCGAGCGGTCCGGACAATCCCTCGTGTGTCGGCAGCTGTGATACCACCACGCCACTGGCCAGCCCGCAGGTGAGCTACGCCAAGCTGGCCTCCACCGGTGGACCGGTGCGGGTGGGCGACAGCATCGGCTACACGCTGAGCGTGACCGTTGCGCGTTCGCGCACCACCGATGTGGTCACCCTGACCGATACGCTGGGCAGCGGCCTGGACTTCAGCAGCGTGACCAGCGCGGGCATCTTCACCTGCAATGCCACCAATCCGCTGGTGTGCACGCTGCCTGCAGGGACGGTGCCGGGCACCTACAGCCTGAGCTATACCGCTACGGTCAATGCGCAGGCCAGTGGCACGGTACGCAATGCCGTGCTCGGCACCGGCACCGACACGCCCTCGTGCACGACCAACTGCGATACCACCACGCCGGTGGCGACGCCGGGCGTGAGCTATGCCAAGTCGGTGAACAGTGCCGGTCCCGTGTCGGTGGGTGACAGCCTGGCCTACACCTTGACCACGGTGGTGACCAACTCGCGCACCACCGACGTGGTGACGCTGACCGATACGCTGGGCAGCGGCCTCGATTTCGGCAGCGTGACCAGTGCCGGCGCCTACACCTGCAACGCGGCCAACCCGCTGGTGTGCACGTTGCCGCCCGGCACTGCGCCAGGCAGCTACAGCCTGTCGTACACCGCAGTGGTCAACGCCCAGGCCACCGGCCAAGTGACCAACGCGGTGCTCGGCAGCGGTGGCGACAACCCGAGCTGCACCGTCAACTGCGATACCACCACTCCGGTGGCGGGCAGCCAGATCGACTATCGCAAGACCTCGGCCGCGGCCGGCTCGGTCAAGGTGGGTGACAGCATCGCCTACACCCTGACCGCCGTGGTCAGCCGCTCGCGCACGACCGCTGTATTCAGCCTCACCGACACCCTGGGGCAGGGCCTGGACTTCGGCACGGTCACCGCCACCACCGGCTTCACCTGCAATGCCGCCAACCCGCTGGTGTGCACGTTGCCGGCCGCCACCGCACCTGGCACCTACACGGTGAACTACACCGCGATTGTCAACGCGCAGGCCAGGGGCAGCGTCAGCAACGCCGTACTGGGCAATGGCATCGGTACCAAAACCTGCACCACCGACTGCAGCACCAGTACCCCGGTGCTGGCGGCGACGGTCACCTACCGCAAGTCTTCCAGCACGGCGTCGCCTGTCAATATCGGCGATGCGGTGGACTACAGCGTCGAGGTGGTGGTCGCCAACTCGCAGACCACCGATGTGCTCACCCTGACCGATACCTTGGGCGCAGGCCTGGATCTGCAGTCGGTGACCCAGCCGGGCGCCTTCACCTGCAATGCCAGCAATCCGTTGGTATGCACGCTGCCGGCAGGTACCGCACCCGGCACCTATACGCTGGGTTACCGCGCGCAGGTCAACGCGCAGTCCAGTGGCAGCGTCCGCAACGCGGTGCTGGGCAGTGGCGGCGATACCCCCACCTGCACGGGAACCTGCACCACCGAACACGTGCTGGCCGAGCCGCGCGTGGTGCTGGAAAAACTGTCCGGCCCTGCAAGTGGCAGTGAAGTGCGTCCGGGTGACCGGTTGCGCTACACCCTGCGGGCCACGGTCGAGCGCGCTTCGCTGCGCCAGCCGTTGCAGCTGCTGGATACGCCCGATGCGGGCCTGAGCGTGGACACGCTGCCGGCAGGCTGCGTGCAGCAGGGCACCGACATCGTCTGCACCCTGCCGGCCGGTACGCCGGTGGGCCAGCACGACTTCGTCTACCAGGCCATCGTCAACCAGGAGGCGCGCACGGAGGTGCTCAACCGCCTGCGCGGCCAGTATCCGGATGGATCGCCACCACCGGAATGCACCACCTGCGAAACGCGGCACAAGGTGATCTCGGACTTCGCGCTGCGCATCACCAAGAGCGCCAACCCGCGGCTGGTGAAGGTCGGCGACCTGGTGCGCTACCAGCTGGTGGTCGAGAACGTCGGCAGCAGCCATTGGCGCGACGGTGTGGTGGTCGATACGCCGCCGCCGGGCTTCAGCTATGTGGACGGCTCGATGCGCGTGGCCGACGACGACGGCGCGTTCTCGCTGGGCGGCAGCCAGACCCCGCTGCGCATCGGCGCGGTCGACATCGCCGTGGGCCGTAGTGCCACCATTACCTACCTGTTGCGGGTGGGCGCGGGCGTGCGTGCCGGCAACCACATCAACCAGGCCGTGGCCACCGCTGACGATGGCACGCCGCTGTCGAATGTGGCGACCGCTGAAGTACGCATGGATGCCGACCCGCTGCTGGAAGACAGCCTGGTGTTCGGCACCGTGTTCGATGACCGCGACGGCGACGGCTGGCAGGACAGTGCAGAACTGACCGGGGTTCGCGTGCAGGGCGGTTTCGCGCCCGCCGCTTACGTGCCGGGTTCGACCACGCTGGATCGTGGCGATGGACCGCAGCCGTTGGCCGATGCCAGCGCGCCCCTGCTGCATGGCGTGCAGGTGGGCGTGGTACACGGCCTGGCGTCTACGTCGGACACGGTCGAGAGCCATCAGGTGGTGATCCGCCAGCGCCTGCGCGAACTGTCCTTCACCGATGATTTCGTGCTGGACAGCGCCCAGGGCCATCGCCTGCAGCTGGATGCGCAGGGTGTGGCAACCGTGCAGCGCAGTGGCGAGGCGGCCAAGGGCCTGACCGCAGCCGAGCCGGTCGTGCATCGCGAGATCGCGCGCGTGGCCGAAGGCTATGAAGTGGCCTACGTGATCCGCAACAGCGGCATCCAGGAGCAGGGCATTCCCGGCGTGCGCCTGGCCACCGTGGAGGGCCTGCTGATCGAAACCGATCCGTTCGGTCGATACCACCTGGCCGATGTGCACGGCGGCGATGCGCGGTTGGGCCGCAACTTCATCGTCAAGCTGGACCCGGCAACGGTGCCGGCGGGTTTCGGGCTGACCACCGAGAATCCGTTGCTGCGTCGGGTTACCCAGGGCGTGCCCACCCGCTTCAGCTTCGGCGTGCGCCTGCCGCCGTCGCCGCAGGCGTCCGCCGAGCGCGCCGAACTGGCGTTGGGCGAAGTGTTGTTCGCCCCGGGCAGCAGCGAGCTGCGTGCCAGCTATCGTCCGGTGCTGGCGAAGATGGCCGAGGTGGTCGATCGCTACCAGGGCGGTGACGTGGTGATTGCCGCCAACGGTGAAAGCCAGGCATTGGCCTTCGCCCGTGCGGTGGCCGTGCGTGATGCGCTGCAGGCCGAAGTGGCTGAAGGTTCGCGCGCTGGCCTGACGGTGCAGCTGCGTACCGACGTACGCGATCCGCACTCGCTGGTCGCTGGTGTTGATGCCGGCGGCGCGCTGCTCGGCAACGTGCTGTTCGACACCGACAAGGCGGTGATCGGCGAGGAGTTCAAGCCGCTGCTGGCTGCCATCGCCGCGCGCCTGGAGCAGATGGGGGGAGGCCAGGTCAGCCTGGTCGGCCATACCGATGTGCGTGGCAGCCACGCCTACAACCAGGCGTTAGGCCTGCGCCGTGCCAATGCCGTGTTCGAAGCGCTGCGCGTGCAGCTCAGCCCTGCCGTGCGGCAACGCCTGCGCGTGCGCAACGAGGAGACCGCCGCCACCCGCGCGGCGGCCCACCAACAGGAGGCCCGCCGATGAGCGCCCATCACTCTGTCGTCCGGCGTCCCGCCCGCCTGCACCGCGCTGCGTTGTACCAGGCACTGCTGCTGGGCCTGGCAGCAACGGCGCAGGCCGCGCCGCCGCCGGCCAACGACGCGTCCATCGGTGGCGCACCCATCCACTGCGAGGGCAACCAGTGCAGCGCCGAGGGCGACCTGCTGTTCACCCTGCGCTCGCGCAGCTTCGATGAGCCGGTGACCGAAGGCACGTCGACGCGCTCGTCATCGCAGGCACTGCAGCCGGACCGGCGCGTAAGCGTGGCGCTGGACGAGCCGGGCAAGGCGACCGTCCGCGGTGAATTCATGATCCGCCTGCCGGAAGGTGGCGCGATCTGGGCCACCGAAGACCCGGCCATGGGCCAGCCCGAGCTGTCGATCTCGGCGCCGGGCATGGTGGCGTTCGACCAGGGCCGCATCGTGCGTCCGGTCGAATTCTTCGTACGTGGCAACTACACCGCGTTCATCAGACGTCTGGAGGTCAGCCTCTACCGCGGCAGCGACAGTGACAGGGTCGCGCCATTGGCGACCTTTGAGCTGCCTGTGGCTGCGGTCGGGCAGGGCAGTTGGGACGGTGCGCTGCCGGCGTCCACGCCGCTGCGTCGTGGCGACCGCCTGGTCTATGTGCTGCGCGCGTACGATGCCGAGGGCAATGTCGATGAGACCTCGGCGCAGTCCATGCAGCTGGTGACGCTGGCCGAAGTGGAGCGTGGCAACCAGCAGTTGCGTGATGCGCTGGAAGATCGGCGCGGCACGGCCGTCGATGCCAACCAGGCCGCTTCGTTGTCGCTGCTGGAGCAGGTGTTCGACAGCAACGGTCTTCGCCAGCAGAACATCCCGGTGTACGGCTCGCGCGTGCGCCTGCGGGGCCGTGACCTGCCGCTTGGCGCGGCACTGAAGATCAATGGCGAAAGCTACCCGCTGGACCAGGACCGCAAATTCGCCGCCGAGTACCTGATGCCGATCGGCCACCACGTGTTCGACGTTCGGGTCGAGCGGCCCGACGCGCCGGCGATCGCACGCACGCTGGAGGTGGATGTCAGCGGCAGCTATCTGTTCGGTGTGGGCCTGGCCGATGTCACGGTGTACCAGAACAAGGCCAGTGGTGCGGGCCGCGATATCGCCCGTGGCGAGCGCGATGACGATGTGCTCAGCGACGGGCGGCTGGCGTTCTATCTGAAGGCCAAGGCGCGTGGCCGCTACCTGCTGACGGCGCAGGCCGATACCCAGAACCGGCCGCTGGACGAACTGTTCACCGGTTTCACCACGGCCGATCCGCAGGACCTGTTCCGCAGCCTGGACCCTGACCTGTATTACCCCACCTATGGCGACGATTCGCTGACCCAGCGCGACGTCGACAGCATGGGCCGCTTCTACCTGCGCATGGACTGGGACAAGAACCAGGCGCTGTGGGGCAACTACAACACCGGGCTGAGCGGCACCGAGTACGCCCAGTACGTGCGTTCGCTGTACGGTGCGGCGGTGTCTTGGCGCTCACGCGGCGCCAATGCGTGGGGCGATGCGCAGACCGAACTGCGTCTGTTCGGATCGCAGGCCGAAACAGCACCTGGGCACAGCGAGTTCATCGGCACCGGTGGCAGCCTGTATTACCTGCGCCACGCCAGTATCCTGCGCGGCTCGGACCAGGTGGTGCTGGAGATCCGTGACCGCACCACCGGCCGCGTCGAACAGCGGGTGTCGCTGGTGCGCGGTGCCGATTACGAGATCGACGCGCTGCAGGGGCGCATCCTGCTGACGCGGCCGTTGGCCCAGGTCAGCCGCGAGAACCTGCGCCGGATCAGCCGCGACGTGCCGCTGGATGGCTACGAGCAGCGCCTGATCGTCGACTACGAATGGGTACCGACCGGCTTCGACAATGACGACATCACCGCTGGCGTGCGTGGCAAGCACTGGTTCGGCGATCACGTGGCGGTGGGCGCCACCTATGTGGACGAACAGCGCGCTGGGCAGGACTATTCGCTGCGCGGTGCGGACCTGACCCTGCAGGCCGGGCGTGGTACCTACCTGAAGGTCGAGCACAGCCGCAGCGAGGCGACCAGTGCGCCGGTGTTCTTCTCCGACAACGGTGGCCTGAGCTTCACCCGCCTCAACCCCGAGGGGCCGCGCGAAGGCGAGGCGACCGCGGTGGAGGCACGGGTGAACCTGCGCGAGCTGGGCTGGACCCAGCGCGACTGGAGCGCTGGCGCCTGGTGGCGGCAGGTCGAGGGAGGCTATTCGGTGGGCCGCTTCGACACCGGCCAGCGCGTGCGCGAACAGGGCGCCGAACTGATGGGCTACGTGACCGACGATTTCAGCCTGTATGCGCGTTACAGCGAAGCGCGGCGTGGCACTGAGGCGTTGATCCAGGCCCAGGCCACCGCCGAATGGCGGATCGGCGACAACGAGCGCGTGTCGGCCGAGCTGCGCCGGGTGCAGGAGGACCGCGGCATCGGCAGCAACGCCGGTGTGCTGGCGGCAGCGCGCTATACCCATCGCGTCGGCACAGCGCTGGACATCTATGGCGGCGGCCAGCTGACCGTCGATGACGATCATGGCCGCTACGCGGACAATGATGCGGTGGTCGCCGGTGGCACCTGGACCTTCGCCAACCTGTCCACGATCGGCGCGGAGGTGAGCGATGGTGATCGGGGCAGTGCCGCGCAGGTCAATGCCGAGTACAAGCTGACCCCGCAGCACAGCTTCTATGGTGCGTTCACCCAGTCCACCGACCGCAGTGAATACGACCCGCTGTTCAGCCCGAATGCGCAGGATGGCTGGACGCTGGGCCAGCGCTGGCGCCTGTCCGACCAGGTCAACGTGTTCAACGAGAGCCAGTTCCTCAAGTCCGGCCAGGAATCCGGCCTGGCCAACACCTTCGGCATGGATTTCTATCCGGCGGTGGGCTGGAACGCGGGCTTCACCCTCAGCGACGGCAAGCTGGATGCGAGCAGTGGCCAGGTCGACCGCAAGGCCGTCAGCCTGTCCGGCGGCCGCACGTCGCCGGGTACCGAGTGGCAGAGCAAGCTGGAGTGGCGTCGCGACACCGGTGCCGAGCGCCGCACGCAATGGGTCAGCACCAACCGCCTCAGCCACCGTCTCAATGACAGCTGGCGGATCGCTGCGCGGTTCAACTACGCCGACACCGACGATGCGATCAACCCGGTGGCCGGCGCCCGCTTCATCGAGGGCAATCTCGGCTTTGCCTACCGCCCCTGGGACAATGACCGCTGGGCGCTGTTCGGCCGCTACAGCTATCTGTACGACCTGTCGACGATGGGCCAGGTCAACGGCGTGGACTACGACCAGCGTACCCAGGTGTTGTCGCTGGAAGGCGTGTACCGCATCGACCAGCGCTGGGAAGTGGCGGCCAAGCTGGCCCGCCGCGAAGGCGAGGTGCGCTATGGCCGGGGCACCGGTCCGTGGTTCGATTCAGCCACGAACTTCGGTGCAGCACAGCTGCGCTATGACCTGTACTACCAATGGCACGGCCTGCTGGAGTACCGCCTGCTGGACGTGCGGGATGGCGGTCGCCGGCAGGGTTGGCTGGCCGGCGTGGACCGCGATGTCGGTCGCAACTTCCGGGTTGGCGTGGGCTACAACTTCACCGATTTCAGTGACGACCTGACGAGGTTCGACTACACCCACCGCGGCTGGTACCTGAACCTGGTGGGTCGCTATTGAGGACCGGGCAACGCCAGGCCATGCCTGGCGGGCCCACAGGGGTCGATACCCGGTAGTGCCAGGCCATGCCTGGCAAGGCGGCGGCGACTCACGCCTGCCTGAGCAGCTCCACCAGCTGCCGCAGGCGGTAAGGCTTGGGCAGGAATTCCACCTGCTCGGGCAGCGGCGGCAACTGCGAGCGCGCGTAGCCGGAGGAAAGGATCATCCGCGCCTGCGGCTGGTCGCGTGCCACGTGCTCGCTCAGCTCGATGCCCGACATGCCGTTGGGCATGCTGATGTCACTGAACACCACGTCGAAACGCGTATCGCCCTGCAGCAGCGCGACCGCTTCCTGCGCATCGGCCGTGGTAGCCACGTCGATGCCGAAGTCGCGCAGGGCCAGGCCGATCATTTCGCGCAGATCGGTCTGGTCCTCCACCATCAGTACGCGGATCGGATCATCGGTCATGGGTTGGGTTCCTCTGTGGCGGGTAGCAGCAGGCTGACCGTGGTGCCAACACCGGGCGTGGTGGACACGTCTACGAAGCCGCCGCTCTGGGTGGTGAATCCGAACACCTGGCTCAGGCCCAGGCCGCTGCCCTTGCCGATGTCCTTGGTGGTGAAGAAAGGTTCGGTCGCGCGCTCGGCGATGTCCGGGGCCATGCCGTGGCCCTCATCGCAGACGCTCAACGTTACATAGGTCCGTTGCCGGGATGTGTCGGAGTCGGGGTCCATGCGGTGTTCCAGCGCGGTGGCGATCAATACCCGACCGCCACCAACGGTGGCGTCCGCAGCGTTGCCGACCAGATTGGCCAGTGCTGTCTGCAGCTGCACGGTATCGCTGAGTATCGCAGGCAACCCGCCGGCCAGTGCGGTTTCCAGGGTGACGCCGGCAGGGCAGGCGGCCTGCAGTGCCGGCAGCCACTCGCGGATGCGCGCATTGATGTCCAGCGTTTCGCGGATGAGGGTCTGCCCGGTGCTGAAGGCCAGCAGCTGGCGGGTCAGCAGCGCGCCACGATCGCTGGCCGCCTGCGCGGTGGTCAGCAGGGCGTTGGCACGCTCGTCATCGCCCATCCGCGCGGACAGCAGGTCCAGCGCATTGACGATGGTGGTCAGCAGGTTGTTGAACTCATGGGCAAGGCCGCGGCTGAGCTGGCCGACCGTCTCGAACTGCTGGGTCTGGCGCAGCGCCCGCTGCGCATCGCGCAGCAGCCGTTGCGCCTGCCACTGTTCGGTGATGTCACGGGTGATCTTGACGAAGCCCACCAGCTCGCCGCTCTCGACCACCGACTCGATGACCACGCTGGCACGGAACGGAGACCCATCCCGGCGCACCCGCCAACCCTCGGCGGCATGTTGCCCGCATTCCGCAGCCAGCCGCAGCAGGCGCTGCGGCTCTCCAGCATCGCGATCGACCGGCAGGTAGAAGCGGCCGAAGTGGGTGCCGATGACTTCTTCCGACCGATAGCCCTTGATGCGTTCGGCGCCGGGGTTCCAGCTGCAGACGATGCCATCGGGATCGAGCAGGTACAGCGCATGGTCGCGCACGCTGTCGATCAGCAATCGCAGCTGTCGGGTAGGGTCCGTCAACACGGACGGCGTCGAAGCGGCAGCGACCACGATGAAATGCGTATTACCTCTGTCAGGCACGAGAACGTAGGCAGTGCAGTGTGAAGAGGGCGTGCATGCGACGCCTGTGCCATTGGTCGTATGCGGCTGAATGCGACAAGGAGTAACATCAGTCCCCTTTTCCAAACTGGAACCGACCTGCATGCGTCCTGGTGCGACTACGCGTGACCGCTGGATCTGGATGACGTCGGCGGTGCTGCTGGCCGTTACGGCCGCGCTGGAACTGGTGGTCCCCCTGGGCTACGCGGTGTGGCTGGCCTATTTCATGGCCATCGGCGTCACTGTGTTCCAGCGCAGTGCCCGCGTGCCGTTCGTAGTGGCCGTCAGCGCCTGCGTGCTGCTGGCGGTGGGCTACAACGTGGCGCCGGCCAGCAACAATTCTTCCTTCTCGTTCGTCAACCGGTCGATCGGTGGCGCGGCTTTCCTGATGATCGCACTCATCGCCTCGCGCGCCATCCAGGCGCGGCGCGAGGCGATGCGTGCGCTGTGGCTGCAGGAGGCGGAGAACGCGGTGGCGCTCAGCCTGCGCGGTGAGCTCGGGCCGGAACAGATCGCCGAAGCGGCGGTGTCGACGCTGGCGACCCAACTGGGTGCCGATGTCGGTGCGCTCTACCGGCTGGAAGGCGGACGCCTGCAGCTGACCGGTGGGCTGGCGTTGCCGAACGGCATCCCGGCCACGTTGGGCCTGCAGGAAGGGGTGGCAGGCCAGGTGGCCCGCGACCAGCGGGCGCGGCATCTGCTGGGGGACGAAGCGGCGCCGCTGGAGCTGCAGACCAGCCTCGGGCGCGTACCCGTGCGTGAACGGATCCTCGCCCCGGTCAGCAGCGACGGCGCGATCGTGGGCGTGCTCGAGCTGGGCCGGGCAGCTGTCGGTGAGCAGCGCGCGCTGGATGACGAGCTGCTGCTGCGCTGCGCCGAGACCATCGGCATGGCCCTGCGCACCTCGATGCTGCGCGCACAACTGGTGGTGCTGCTGGAAGAGTCGCAGCGCCAGGGCGAAGAACTGCAGGCACAGCAGGAAGAACTGCGGGTTGCCAACGAGGAACTGGAAGAGCAGAGCCGCAGCCTGATGCAGTCGCAGACGCATCTGGAACAGCAGCAGGCCGAGCTGGAACAGAGCAATGTGCAGCTGGAAGAACGCACCCACGAGCTGGAGGCGCAGAAGCAGGCGCTGCTGGTCGCGCAGGGGCAGCTGGTGCGCAACAGCAATGAACTGGCCGCTACCTCGCGCTACAAGTCCGAGTTCCTGGCCAACATGTCGCACGAGCTGCGCACCCCGCTGAACAGTTCGCTGATCCTGGCCAAGCTGCTGGCCGACAACAAGGACGGCTCGCTCAGCGAGGAGCAGGTCAAGTACGCCCGCGCCATCCTGTCGTCGAACAATGACCTGCTGGCGCTCATCAACGACATCCTGGACCTGTCGCGCATCGAAGCCGGGCACGTCGAACTGGCCGACGAAGTGGTGGTGGTCGACAGCGTACTGCAGCGGCTGCGCGAAACCTTCGAGCCGATGGCGCGGCAGAAGGGCCTGACGCTGCAGATCGAGGCCGATGGCCTGGCCCCCAGCCAACTGGTGGCCGACAGCCAGCGCCTGCAGCAGATCCTGAAGAACCTGTTGGCCAATGCGGTCAAGTTCACCGAGCACGGCAAGGTGAGCCTGCATGTCCGCAACGGCGGCAATGGCCGGATCCGATTCGAAGTGGCCGACAGCGGCATCGGCATTGCACGCGACCAGCTGCAGCTGATTTTCGAAGCGTTCCGCCAGGCCGATGGCAGCACCCGCCGCCGTTACGGTGGCACTGGCCTGGGCCTGTCGATTTCGCGCGACCTTGCGGTGCGCATGGGCGGCGACATCCAGGTGGACAGCGAGCCGGGCCGTGGCAGCTGTTTCATTCTCGAACTGCCGCTGCAGGGGGCGCCGGCGGATGAGAACGCCGCGGATGCCGTTGTGCCCGTGCAGCCGGCCACTGCCGCGACGGTAGTACCGGCTCCGCCTGCACAGCGGTCCAGTGCCGCGCCGGTGGCAGCGGTGGCCGACGACCGTGGGCGCCGCAGCCATGCGGGGCGCTTGATCCTGGCCGTGGAGGACGATGCGGTCTTCGCCGAAGCCCTGGTGACGCTGGCGCACGAGCTTGATTTCGACTGCGTGGTGGCCACCACCGCCGAAGAGGCGCTGGCGCTGGCGGCGGACCTGCGTCCCAACGGCATCCTGCTGGACATCGGCCTGCCCGACGTCTCGGGCCTGACCGTGCTCGAGCGGCTCAAGCGCAACCCCGACACCCGGCACATTCCGGTGCATGTGGTCTCGGGCATGGACCGCGGCCAGGTGGCACGCGAACTGGGCGCGATCGGCTTTGCGATCAAGCCGACCACGCGCGAGCGCCTGGTGGCTGCCATCGAACAGCTTGAACAGACCAGCCAGCGCGACGTACGGCGCCTGCTGATCGTGGAGGACGACAACGATCTGCGCCGCAACCTGGAACTGCTGCTGGGCCGCGATCAGCTGCAGATCGCCGCTGTCGGTACGCTGGCCGCAGCGGTGGAGCAGCTGAGCACGGTCACCTTCGACTGCATGGTGATGGACCTGTCGCTGCCCGACGGCAGTGGCTACGACCTGCTCGAGCACATGGCAGGCAACGACGATGTCGGCTTCCCGCCGGTCATCGTCTATACAGGCCGTGCCCTCAGCCGCGAAGAAGAGCAGCGCCTGCGCCGCTACTCCAAGAGCATCATCATCAAGGGCGCGCGCTCGCCCGAGCGCCTGCTCGACGAGGTGACGCTGTTCCTGCACAGCGTGGAGGCCAACCTGCCCAGCGACCAGCAGCGCCTGCTGCGCGAAGCGCGCCGCCGCGACACCGTGCTCGATGGACGCACCGTACTGCTGGCCGAGGACGACGTGCGCAACATCTTCGCGTTGTCCAGTGTGCTCGAGCCGCTGGGAGTGACGCTGGAGATCGCCCGCAACGGCCAGGAGGCCGTCGACCGCCTGGCCCAGCGCGAGGTGGACCTGGTGCTGATGGACATCATGATGCCGGAGAAGGACGGCCTGCAGGCGATGCGCGAGATCCGCGCGCAGCGCCACCTGCAGGACCTGCCGATCATCGCGCTGACCGCCAAGGCCATGCCCGATGACCGTGAGCGCTGCCTGCAGGCCGGTGCCAACGACTACATCGCCAAGCCCATCGACGTGGACAAGCTGGTATCGCTGTGCCGGGTCTGGTGCTCGCGGCAATGAACGAGCAGGCGCTGTTCGACCTGGAGCTGAAGGTGCTGCTGGAAGCGCTGTACCAGCGCTACCACTACGACTTCCGCAGCTATGCGGTGTCCTCGCTGCGCCGTCGCGTCAGCCAGGCCATGCAGCGCTACGAGTGCGAGCGCCTGTCGGACCTGCAGCATCGGCTGCTGCACGAGCCGGAACTGTTCGCCCAGGCGATGCAGTTCTTCACCGTGCAGGTCTCGGAGATGTTCCGTGACCCGGAGTATTTCCGGCAGATGCGCGAACAGGTGGTACCGGTGCTGCGCACCTACCCCTCGGTGAAGCTGTGGGTGGCCGGCTGCAGTACCGGCGAGGAAGTGTGGTCGCTGGCAATCCTGCTGCACGAGGAAGGCCTGCTTGAGCGCAGCATCGTCTACGCCACCGACATCAACCCCGCTGCACTGGCCTCGGCCGAAGCCGGCGCCTATGGCATCGACCGCCTGGCCCAGTTCAGCCGCAATTATCTTGCCGCCGGCGGCACCGCGTCGCTGTCGGACTATTACAGCACCGCCTACGACGGCGCGGTCTTCGACCGCCAGCTGCGCCGCAACGTGGTGTTTGCCGACCACAGCCTGGCCACCGACACGGTGTTTTCGGAAGTGCACCTGGTCTCGTGCCGCAACGTGCTGATCTATTTCAACCGCGACCTGCAGGATCGGGCGGTGGGGCTGTTCCGCGAAGCCCTGGTGCATCGCGGCTTCCTCGGCCTGGGCAGCAAGGAGTCGCTGCAGTTCGGTCGCCATCACGATGCCTTCGAAGCCTGTTCGCGGGAGCACCGCCTGTACCGGAAGGTGGCCTGATGGCGGCGATGTCCCACCCTGACGTGGTGGTGATCGGCGCATCGGCCGGTGGCGTGGCCGCCCTGCAGATCGTGCTGGGTGCGTTGCCGGCCACGCTGCCGGTGCCGGTGCTGGTGGTGCTGCACCTGCCGCGCGACCGTTCCAGCCGCATCGCCGAGGTGCTGGCGCCGTACTGCACGTTGGCCCTGCGCGAAGCGGAGGACAAGCAGCCCCTGCAGGCCGGAACGGTGACGTTCGCGCCGCCGGACTACCACCTGCTGGTGGAGGACACGCAGGCCATCGCACTGTCGATGGACGAACCGGTGCTGTTCTCGCGGCCGGCCATCGATCCGCTGTTCGAATCGGCCGCGGCCGCGTTCGGCAGGGGTGTGCTGGCGATCCTGCTGACCGGTGCCAGCAGCGATGGCAGCGATGGCGTGGCCGCCGTGCGCGCCGCTGGCGGCCAGGCCTGGTTGCAATGCCCCGAGGAGGCCGAGGCATCGATGATGCCGGCCTCTGCCCTGCAGCATGCCGGCGCCGACGCCGTGCTGCCCCTTGAACTGATGTGCCGCCGCCTGAAGGAGTTGTTTGCATGAACCTGCTGCCGCCGGACCCTGCCCAGTCGCAGGCGCCGGTCAACCTGCTGATCGTCGATGACGTGCCGCAGAACCTGGTGGCCATGCAGGCGCTGCTGCGCCGCGAGGGCGTCAACCTGTTGCTGGCGGACTCTGGCGCGCAGGCGCTGGAGCTGCTGCTGGAGCATGAGGTGGCGCTGGCGCTGCTGGACGTGCACATGCCGGAGATCGACGGTTTCATGCTGGCCGAGCTGATGCGTGGCTCGCAGCGCAGCCGTGATGTGCCGATCATCTTCCTGACCGCCTCGCCGGATGATCCGCTGCGGGTGTTCAAGGGCTACGAGACCGGCGCGGTGGATTTCCTGCACAAGCCGGTCGCACCGCAGGTGATCCTCAGCAAGGTCAATGTGTTCATCGAGCTCTACCAGCAGCGGCAGCTGCTGAAGGTGCGCAACGAAGCGCTGGAGCGCGCGTTGAAGCTCAACGAGACCATGGCCGCGGTGCTCACCCACGACCTGCGCACGCCGCTGTCGGCCATCCTGCTGTGTGCCGACAAGTTGTCGCTGGAACTGCCGGACGACAATGCCGGTGCGCAGCAGACACTGAGCTACCTGGAAGCCAGCACGCTGCGGATGGCACGCATGGTCGAGCAGCTGCTGGACTTCTCGCGGATCCGCAGCGGTGGCCTGCGCCTGCAGAGCAGCGTCTGTGACCTGGCCGAGGTGACGCGTGCGGTGCTGGTCGAGGCCGGTGCCGGCCATCGAAGCGATCGGATCGCGCTGGACGTCCGTGGCGATTCGAGCCTGCAGGGCGACATGGATCGCCTTGGGCAGATCGTCGCCAACCTGGTCGGCAACGCACTCACCCACGGCGCTGACGCGACGGTGCAGGTGCAGGTCGATGGTGGCGATGCGCGGGTGGTCGCGCTGCGCGTGCGCAACACAGGCCATGTCGATGAGGCATTGCTGCCGCGCCTGTTCGAACCCTTCAAGGCCAGCTTCCACCAGAGCAACGGGCTCGGGCTGGGGCTGTACATCGTGGACCAGTTCGTGCGTGCCCATGGTGGCCAGTTGAGCGCGCGCAACGAAGCAGGGCACGTGGTGTTGGAGGCGCTGCTGCCTCGCCGTTCCGATTTGCGCAGTCCGGCGGTTTCCTGAATTCTTCAGCTGGCGCGTGAGCGAACTGAGACGGGCTCGTCCGCAACTGCTACCGTGGCACCACTCTTGCAAAGGAAGCCCCATGCCACTGCGTGCCATCGCCTATGTCAGCCAGGCCAAGCCGGATCTGTCTGCCGCACGTCTGCAGACCCTGGTCGATGACGCCGCGCGCTTCAACAAGATGGCAGGGGTGACGGGCGTGCTGCTGCATGACGGCGAGCGCTTCCTGCAGTACATCGAAGGCCCGCCGGATGGCATCGATTCGGTCTATGAGCGCATCCTGCAGGCCGGCAGCCACGTCGACATCGTCGAGCTGGCGCGTGGCCGGCTGGGCCAGCGCCAGTTTCCGTACTGGGCAATGCGCGGGCTGCCGGTCGATGCCGCGCTGCTGCGCAAGCTCTCCGCAGGCGACTGGTCGGGATTCGCCCGCTCGGTGAACGGTGACAGCGCCGTGCTTACGGCGGTGGATATGTTGGCCGAGGTCGTGCGGCCGGTGCTCAGCGCGGGCTGACCGCTAGCGCTGCGGCGCGCAGTACGCTGCGTGCAGTGCCTGCAGCACCCCCAGCGCCGGACCCTCCAGCAGCCGATAGTGCAGTGACTGTGCCTGCCGCCGCGTTGCCACTACATCCAGATTGCGCAGCACGGCCAGATGCTGTGACAGCGCCGACGCGCTCAGGCCCGTCAGGGCCTGCAGTTCCGGCACCGGTGCTTCACCCTCCACCAGACGACACAACACGCGCAGTCGCGCCGGGTGTGCCAGCGATTTCAGCAGCGCAGCCGCCTGCGCGGCATGCGCGGCCATCGCGGCACTGTCGGTGCTGATGTGGGGCATGGCTTGACCCGGTAGTTCAGAAGGGTCTAATTTAGATTAATCTAAATTGAAGGGCAAGCCGATGCGCGTGACGCAGAGGGGCAGGGCATGAACCTGCCATGGGCGGCAATGGCGGGCGGCGGCCTGATCGGTGCCTCGGCGGTGATGCTGCTGGCCACGCTCGGTCGGGTGGCGGGCATCAGCGGTATCGCTGCCGGCGCCGCGGCCGCACCGCGTGGGGATCGTGGTTGGCGCTGGGCCTTCCTGTTCGGATTGATGTTGGCGGCGGCAGCGGTGCTGAGCTGGCAGGCGGGTGCAGGACAACCACCGCGCGCCTTGCTGCGTGACGCGTTGCCGGCCTGGCAGTTGATCGGCGCCGGCGTCCTGGTGGGCCTGGGTACGCGGCTGGGCAACGGCTGCACCAGCGGCCACGGTGTCTGTGGCCTCGCCCGTGGATCGCGGCGATCGCTGGTGGCGGTGCTGGTATTCATGGCCTGCGCGATGCTCACCACGTTCCTGCTACGTCACGGCGGAGGCCTGGCATGAGCCGCAGGTTGTGGGCGGCAGGTGTGGCCGGCGGCCTGTTCGGTGCCGGCCTCGCGCTGGCCGGCATGACCGACCCGCGTCGCGTGCTGGGGTTCCTTGATGTGGCTGGCGACTTCGATCCCACGCTGGCCTGGGTGCTGGCGTCGGCGCTGCTGGTCAGCGCACTGGGTCACTTCTGGCTGCGGCGGCGGCAGCGGCCATGCTGCGCCGAACGTTTCGAGCTGCCGACGACGCAGGCTGTCGACACGCGGTTGCTGCTGGGCGCGGCGCTGTTCGGCATCGGCTGGGGCTGGGTCGGCTATTGCCCGGGGCCGGCGCTGGCCGCGTTGGCGGTGGGCGCGCGCGAAGCCCTGTGGTTCGTGCCAGCAATGGCCGCCGGTTTCTGGCTGCATGATCGCTGGCTGCGCTGAGGTTTCACGTCCGTCTCACCATCGCGGGGTTGAGATCATCCTTCCCGGGGAACGGAGGACGATATGGCACGGATGAAATGGAAAGGCGGCGCGTT
Organism: Stenotrophomonas sp. DR822; assembly: GCF_019793815.1. NCBI lineage: Bacteria > Pseudomonadati > Pseudomonadota > Gammaproteobacteria > Lysobacterales > Lysobacteraceae > Stenotrophomonas > Stenotrophomonas sp. DR822. The sequence goes on along the minus strand of NZ_CP081826.1, from coordinate 775,419 downwards.
GCTGGCGGCGGCACTGGCGACGACGGCAACGCCGGCGATGGCGTGCACGCGCGCGGTGTATCTGGGCGACAACGGCGATGTCATCACCGCCCGCTCGATGGACTGGAAAGTGGACGTGGCCACCAATCTCTACGTGTTGCCGCGAGGCATCGCGCGCACCGGAAAGGCGGGGCCGGGGTCGATCGCCTGGACTGCACGCTACGGCAGCGTAGTGGCCACCGGCTATGACATTTCCACCACCGATGGCATGAACGAGAAGGGCCTGGTCGCCAACCTGCTGTGGCTGGTCGAGTCGGAGTACCCGGCCCAGCGCAGCGGAAAGCCCGGCCTGTCCATCTCATTGTGGGCGCAGTATGTTCTGGACAATTTCGCCACGGTGGAAGAAGCGGTGACCGCCCTGCAGCGCGAGCCGTACGCGATCGTCACCGACAAGGTGCCGGGCGAGGACCGCCAGGCGACGCTGCATCTGTCGCTGTCCGACGCCACCGGTGACAGCGCGATCGTCGAGTACATCGGCGGGCGCCAGGTGATCCACCACGATCGGCGCTACCAGGTGATGACCAATTCGCCGATCTTCGACCAGCAGTTGGCGTTGAACAGCTACTGGCAGCAGATCGGTGGCACGGTGATGCTGCCGGGCACCAACCGTTCGGCCGACCGCTTCGCGCGCGCGTCGTTCTACATCAACGCGATTCCGAAAGCGGAAGATCCGGTGGAGGCGCTGGCCAGTGTGTTCAGCGTGATCCGCAACGTGTCGGTACCATTTGGCATCACCACGCCGGGCGAGCCCAACATCTCGTCCACCCGCTGGCGCACGGTCGCCGACCACAAGCGGCGCCTGTATTTCTTCGAGTCGGCACTGACGCCCAACACCTTCTGGGTCGACCTGACCAGGGTCGATTTCGGCGGCAAGGTGCTCAAGCTTGATCTCGGCCGTGACCAGCGCAATACGTTTGCCGGGGATGCGCTGCAGCACTTCGTGCCCAGCGCGCCCTTCACCTTCCTGGGCGTGGAGGGGTAGCGCGAGGCCGCATCCCGCGCGTGGGTCCGGTACACCGCCAGCACGTCGTGGCCGCGCTGGGCAATGCGCGGCGTGCTGGCACGAAGGTCGCCGGTGCCCGGCATCGTTGCGGGCCGGCAGTGGCACGCGCACACTGGACAAATGGGCGCCATCTTCCATCTACGGCACTACGGTCAGGCCACCGGCCTGGATCGCCACGGCTATGCGCAGTGGGTGCTGCCGCTGCAGGGTGAGCTGCAGTTCGAGATGGAGGGCAGGGGCGGCCGTCTTGACCTGCTGCGGGGCGCATTCGTGGCCGCCGGCGAGGCGCACGACCAGATGGCCGAGGGTCCCAACGGTTTCGTGATTGTCGACTGCGGGCCGGGCGTGCTCGATGACGCGACCCAGGAGCACCTGTGCCGGCAGCGCTGGCTGCATCTCCCGCTGTCGCTGCGGCAGCGGCTTGCCCAGGTGCAGACGGGCCGGCCTGTGCCAGCGCTGCTACCGGAACTGCTGCGGGTCTTCGCGCCTGCCGGTAGTGGTGCGCGCCTGCAGGGCCTGTGCGCTGCGGTCGAGGCGATGCCGGGGCATGCGTGGTCGGTAGCGCGCATGGCTGCCTTTGTCGGCATCAGCGAAAGCCGCCTGCATGCGGTGTTCCGGCGTGAGTTCGGGCTCAGCCCGCAGGCCTGGCTCAGTGCCAGCCGCCTGCGCTGGGCCAAGCACCAGTTGCGGGTCAGCCCGGCATCGATCAGCGATATCGCACTGGCCGCAGGGTATTCCGAGCAGAGTGCACTGACCCGTGCGCTGCGCCGCGAATGCGGGCAGACGCCGGCGGCATGGCGGCGAGCCACACCCAACGCTGCGGAAGCGAACCGGCAGTAGCCTCGGTCAAGACCGGCCGGCAAGGGGCCGCTTACACTGCGCGGCCCGTTCTTGCTGTGAACCTGCAATGCGCAACAACCCGATTGCCCTGGGCATCGCCAATGGCATCGCCGCCGGTGCGCTGTGGGGCGTGGTCTTCCTCGCGCCCGCCGTGTTGGGCACGTTCAATGCCCTGCAGCTTTCCGCCGGCCGCTACTTGGTCTATGGCCTGATCGCCGTGGTCCTGCTGCTGCCGCGCTGGAAGCGGCTGGCGCCGAAGCTCGGTCGCGCCGAGTGGATCGGCCTGTTGTGGCTGAGCCTGGCCGGCAACCTGGTGTACTTCCTGCTGTTGGCCACGGCGGTGCAGTGGGCCGGTGGCGCCGCTGCTTCGTTGATTGTCGGCCTGATTCCGGTCGTGGTCACCCTGGTGGGCGTGCGCGAGCAGGGTGCGGTGCCGTTGAAGCAGCTGCTGCCGGCGCTGGCGCTGTGCGTGCTCGGTGTGGCGATGGTCGGCTGGGAGGCGCTGATGTCCGAGCATATGGGTACGCCCTGGCGGCAACGCCTGATCGGCCTGCTGTGCGCGTTCGGTGCGTTGTTCTCGTGGGCGCTGTATTCCATCGGCAACAGCCGCTGGCTGTCGCGGCGGCCCGACCTTTCCAGCCACGACTGGTCACTGCTGACCGGCGTCACCACCGGCGGGTTGTCGCTGCTGCTGGTGCCGATGGCGTTCAGTGGACACAACCAGGCGCATACGGCGGCGCAATGGGGTGGGTTCTGGGCCATCAGCGCAGGCGTGGCGGTGGTCGCCTCGATCCTCGGCAATGCGTTCTGGAACCGGGCCAGTCGCCTGCTGCCGCTGACCCTGACCGGACAGATGATCGTGTTCGAGACCCTGTTCGCACTGCTGTACGCCTTCGCCTGGCAGCGGCGCTGGCCCAGCCTGCTGGAACTGCTGGCGATCGTGCTGCTGGTGGGCGGGGTGCTGTTGTGCGCGCATGCGCATCGCACACCGCGCGCAATAACCGAACATGTCGGCTGAATCGACGCACTGAGGGCGACGATCACCTTTTGGTCTCAGTTGCAACCAAATGCCGGCACGTTGGCCGATGATCGCCGCAAGGAAATATTGCGCCGCAACACTTGACAGCGGCCATCGCGGCGGTGTTTTCTGTACGCCATGGTCCTTGATGCCGCCAACGCCCGCCTGATCGCCCCCGCTACCGCGGGCCGTTCGACTGCGCCGGTCGCCATCACCACCACCATTACCACCACCACCGTCACCACTGCCCTGGTGCGGCCCGTCGTCTTCGTGTAACTCCCGAAAACAACGGCCCCGCACCATCCAGGTGACGGGGAAACTCGACCACCTGCATGCGACGGGGCCTCCAACCGAGGTCTGCATGTCTTCCATCGCCCCCGCCCATTCGCCTGCCGCGTCCGCACTGGCCGCGCCGTCCACTGTCGTGCACAAGTTCGGCGGCACCTCGGTGGCCGACGCCGAGCGCTATCGCCATGTCGCCGGCCTGCTGCTGGCCCGCCCCGAGTCGTTGCAGGTCAGCGTGGTCTCGGCCATGAAGGGGGTTACCGATGCGCTGATCGAACTGGCACACCTGGCAGCCCAGGGCGATGCCGGCTGGCAGGAGGCGTGGCATGCGCTGCGCGCGCGGCATCGGGGTGCCGCGGTAGCGCTGCTGGGTGAGCAGGTGGGCGATACGGTGGACTGGATCGATGCACGCTTCGACCAGTTGGCCGAGGTGCTGGCCGCGCTGGCGGTGATCGGCGAGCTGCCACGCGAAGTGCTCGACCGCGTGCAGGGCCTGGGCGAAGTGTTCTCCGCACAGTTGCTTGGCACCCACCTGCGCGCGCTGGGCGAGGACTGCGCGGTGCTGGATGCACGCGATGTGCTGGTGGTCGGCCACGGCGAACTGGGCGTGGATGTCGACTGGGATGCCAGTGCGGAGCGCCTTGCCGCGTGGCGGCTGCAGCACCCGCAGCCGCGCGTGGTCGCCACCGGTTTCGTCGCCCGCGATCGCCAGGACCGCGTCACCACGCTGGGCCGCAACGGCAGTGACTACTCCGGCGCGATCTTCGCCGCCCTGTTCGCCGCCGATGAGCTGCATATCTGGACCGACGTCGACGGCGTGCTGTCGGCCGACCCGCGGCTGGTGCCGGAGGCCGTGCAACTGCACGCGCTGAGCTACGACGAGGCCTGCGAACTGGCCTATTTCGGGGCGAAAGTGGTGCATCCGCAGACGATGTCACCGGCGATCCGGCTGGGCCTGCCGATCTTCATCCGCAATACCTTCCAGCCCAGCCATCCGGGTACGCGGATCAGCGCCGAGCGCTCGCCACGTGGCCCGGTGAAAGGGCTGACGCTGAGCACGGATCTGGCCCTGCTGAACCTGGAAGGCACCGGCCTGATCGGTGTGCCGGGTACCGCCGAACGGGTGTTCGCCGCGCTGCGCCAGGCACAGGTCTCGGTGGTGATGATTTCGCAGGGCTCTTCCGAACATTCGATCTGCTGTGTTGTCCGCGCAGGCGAAGCGGCGCGCGGTCGCGATGCCGTGGTGCAGGCGTTCTCGCACGAACTGGCTGCCGGCCAGGTGCAGCGGGTGCAGGTCAGCGAGGGCGTCAGCGTGCTGGCCGCTGTGGGCGATGGCATGGCGGGCCAGCCGGGTGTGGCCGCACGGCTGTTCGAATCGCTGGGCCGGGCGCAGGTGAACATCCTGGCGATCGCGCAGGGGTCTTCCGAACGCAACATCTCGGTGGCGGTGGCAAGCGCCGATGCGACCCGCGCGCTGCGTGCCGCGCATGCCGGGTTCTGGCTGTCGCCGCAGACGTTCGCGGTGGGGGTGATCGGTCCGGGCAATGTTGGCGCTGCGTTGCTGGATCAGCTGCTGGCGGCGCGCCCGCAGTTGCTGGCCAAGGCCAATGTCGATCTGCGCCTGCGCGCGCTTGCATCCCGCTCGCGCATGCGCTTGGAGGCCGACGGCTTGCATGAAGACTGGCGCCAGGCGCTGCAGGACGCCAGCCAGGCCAGCGATCTGGACCACTTCACCGAGCACCTGCTGGCCGCGCATCTGCCGCACGCGGTGGTGATCGACTGCAGTGGCAGTGCAGAGGTTGCCGAGCGCTATGAAGGCTGGCTGGCCGCCGGCATACACGTGGTCACCCCGAACAAGCAGGCTGGCGCCGGCCCGCTGGCACGCTACCAGCGCATCCGCGCGGCGGCGGCCACCAGTGGTGCGCGCTTCCGCTACGAGGCTACGGTGGGTGCCGGCCTGCCGGTGATCACCACGCTGCGTGACCTGGTGGATACCGGAGACGAAGTACTGGCGATCGAAGGCATCTTCTCCGGCACGCTGGCCTGGCTGTTCAATCGTTTTGACGGCAGCCAGCCGTTCTCGGCACTGGTCGCGCAGGCGCGCTCGATGGGTTACACCGAGCCGGATCCGCGCGACGATCTGTCCGGCGTGGATGTTGCGCGCAAGCTGGTGATCCTGGCCCGCGAGGCCGGTCACGCGCTCAGCCTGGAGCAGGTGCAGGTGGAGAGCCTGGTGCCGGCGTTGCTGCGCGAAGGAAGCGTGGACGATTTCATGGCCCGCCTGGGTGCCTCCGATGAGGCGCTGCTGGCCCGGCTGCACGATGCCCGCCAGCGCGGTGCGGTGCTGCGCTATGTCGCGCGGCTGGGGCCGGATGGCGCGTCGGTCGGGCTGCAGGAGCTGCCGGCCGACCACGCGTTCGCCAACCTGCGGCTGACCGACAACGTGGTGCAGTTCCGTACCCGCCGCTACTGCGACAACCCGCTGGTGGTGCAGGGCCCGGGCGCGGGCCCGGAAGTCACCGCGGCCGGCGTGTTCGCCGATCTGCTGCGGGTGGCGGCCGGCGAAGGAGCGCGGCTGTGATCGCACGCGCTTTCGCACCCGCATCGGTGGCCAACGTGGCGGTCGGCTTCGACATCCTCGGCCACGCCATCGCCGGTATCGGCGATACGGTGAGCGTGCGCCGCATCGACGAACCATTGGTGCGCATCGATACGATCCGTGGCAGTGCGGTCGAACTGCCGCTGGATGCGCCAGGCAATACAGCAGGGGCCGCGCTGATCGCACTGCGTGCAGCGCTGGGGCTGGGCTTCGGTTTTGCCATCGAGATCGACAAGGGCATTCCGTTCGGCTCCGGCATGGGCGGATCGGCGGCCTCCTGCGTGGCAGCGCTGGTGGCAGCCAATGCACTGCTGGACATGCCGCTGTCGCGCGAAGCGCTGTATCCGTTCGCACTGGATGGCGAAGCCGTGGCCAGCGGTGGCCGCCATGGTGACAACGTCGGCCCGCTGCTGCTGGGCGGCGTGGCGCTGTGCACGGCTGATCGCCTGGTGCCGATTCCGGTACCGGCCAGCTGGCACAGCCTGCTGGTGCATCCGCATGCGGTGCTGGAGACCCGGCGGGCACGACAGGCGCTGCAGGGCAGCTATGCGCTGGGCGAATTCGTCGCCCAGAGTTCCAACCTGGCGCTGGTGTTGAGCGGTTGCCATCGCAGCGATGCCTCGCTGGTGCGCGCCGGCCTGCGCGATGTGCTGGTGGAACCGCGGCGGGCGGGCCTGATCGGGGGCTTCGACGCGGCACGCGATGCTGCACTGGCCGCCGGCGCAATGGGCGCGGGCATTTCCGGCGCCGGGCCCAGCGTCTTTGCCTGGTTTGAAGATGCCGACCAGGCGCGCGCGGCAGCGCAGCCGGTGCGTGCGGCGTTTGCCGCTGCCGGCTTCGACAGTGATGCCTGGATCTCGCCGCTGGATGCACCCGGAGCCTGCTTGTGCTGAATCCTTCCTCCCTACCGGATATCGACCTCATGCAATTCGTTTCGACCCGCGGCCAGTCGCCGGCCGTTGGACTCAGTGCGGCCATCGCCGCCGGCCTTGCCCCCGATGGCGGCCTGTACGTACCGGAGGTGCTGCCGGCGCCGCGCGCCCTGCAGGCTGGCGTCAGCCTGGCCGATACCGCAGCTGACCTGCTCGCACCTTTCTTCGAAGGTGATGTGCTGGCCGAGGCCTTGCCATCGATCTGCCGTGAAGCCTTCGATTTCCCCGTGCCATTGCGCGCGCTGCGCAACAGCGGTGACCATGTGCTGGAGCTGTTCCATGGGCCGACGGCGGCGTTCAAGGATATCGGTGCGCGCTTCCTCGCCGGTGTGCTGTCGCGGCTGCAGACCGGCAAGGGGCGCGATCTGACCATCGTCGTGGCGACTTCCGGTGACACCGGCGCAGCCGTAGCGGCGGCCTTCCATCGGCAGCCCGGTGTACGCGTGGTGGTGCTGTATCCCGATGGGCGGGTGTCGCCGCGACAGGCGCACCAGCTCGGCTGCTTTGGCGACAACATCCAGGCGCTGCGGGTGGCCGGTTCGTTCGACGATTGCCAGGCGATGGTGAAGCAGGCGCTGGCGGACCGCGATCTGCAGGCACAGGTGCCGCTGAGCTCCGCCAACAGCATCAGCCTGGGCCGGTTGCTGCCGCAGATGAGCTATTACGCGCACGCGGCGTTGGGCCTCCATGCGCAGCATCAGCGGCGCTTGAACCTGGTGGTGCCGACCGGCAACCTCGGCAATGCGATGGCGGCGGTGCTGGCGCGCGCGCTTGGCGTGCCGATCGGGCAGATCGTGCTGGCCACCAACGCCAACGCGGTGCTGCCGCGCTATTTCAGTGGCGACCCGTACCAGCCAGCGGCCAGCGTTGCGACCGTGGCCAACGCCATGGATGTCGGCGCGCCCAGTAACTTCGAGCGGCTGCGCTGGCTGTACCAGGGCGACGATGCCGAACTGCGGGCGGCGTTCCGCGCCTTCGCAGTGGATGACGTGACCATCCGCGCGACCATCGCCAGCGCCCATGCCAGCGACGGTGAACTGTTCTGCCCGCACACGGCCACGGCGGTGAAGGTGCTGCAGGATCTGCGCGCCGGTGGCGCCAAGGGTGACTGGGCGGTGGTTGCTACCGCGCACCCGGCGAAGTTCGAGGCGGTGGTGGAACCGTTGATCGGCGAAGCAGTGGCGGTGCCGCCGGCCTTGGATGCATTGCTGCAGCGTCCGGCGCACGCCGAGCCAGTGGCGGCGGACTACGCGGCATTGCGTGAGGTGTTGTTGCGTTGATGGAGGCGCCTGCGTGGTTGCCGGCCAGCGGCCGGCACTACCAGAAGCACGCATCACGGGTAGTGCCGGCCGCTGGCCGGCAATCCGACACCAATCGGGCGCTCAGCCCAGCACGTCACCGGCCAGCGTGCGCAGGCCATCCTCGTCGAGGATCTCAACCACGTTCAGATGGGGCAGGGCGATCAACCCCTGCTGGCGCAGCTTGGTGAAGGTGCGGCTGACCGTCTCCATCGTCAGGCCCAGATGATCGGCGATGTCGCCGCGGCCCATCGGCAGGGAGACGCGCAGGCCATCCCCGCCCAGCTTGGCCTCGCGCGCGGCCAGGCGAAGCAGGAAATCAGCGAGTTTCTCCGCCGGTTGCAGGCGTGCCAGCGCCAGCGCGGCATCCTGTGCGGCGTCCAGCTCCTGGCAGGCGCGCTGCAGCAGCTTGCGCTCCAGGTGCGGATAGCGGGCGCGCAGGCCCTTCATCTGCGGCAGGGCAACGCGGCACACGCGGCTGTCGGCGATGGCCTCGATGTCGTAGCGATGGTGGTCGCTGCCGCTCAGGCCCAGGTAATCGCCAGGCAGCACGAAGCCATTGATCTGGCGACGGCCATCGGCAAGCGTGCGCACCAGCCGCAGCGCGCCACCGGTCAATGTATAGACATGCTGGCGCTCTTCGCCGCTGCGGGCGAGGGTGCTGCCCATCGGCACCTGCTGCGACACGGTCACCTGTTCCAGCGCCTGCACCTCATCGGGCGACAGCGCAGAGCACACCGCCAGGTGGCGTACCGAGCAGTGCAGGCAGTCCAGCGTGGCGCAGGACGGCGCGGCGGGGTCGTTGGTGGCGGGCGGAGCGCCGGAAGGCCGGGACATGTTGCGTGGGCGTATCGCGGGCGGGGGAGGGCTTTATGATACTTCAAGCGGCCGTTGGACCCCTTATCTGCGGCTGAGCGATGCGGGGCGCTAGAATGTCGCCCCCTCCCACGTCCCCGATTCCGCAGGAGCTCCGCCCGTGATCAAGCCCCGTACCCCGCCCGGCACCCTTGAACTGCTGCCGCGCGAGCAGATTGCGTTCCAGCGCATGCTGGACGTCATCCGCCGCAACTACGAGCGCTTCGGGTTCCTGCCGGTGGAGACGCCGGTGTTCGAGCTGTCCGATGTGCTGCTGACCAAGTCCGGCGGCGAAACCGAGCGCCAGGTGTATTTCGTGCAGTCCACCGGCGCGCTGGCCAACGCCGCTGAATCCGGTGATCGTTCGCTGCCGGAGATGGCGCTGCGCTTCGACCTGACCGTGCCGCTGGCGCGTTACGTGGCCGAACACGAACACGAGCTGACCTTCCCGTTCCGCCGTTACCAGATGCAGCGCGTGTACCGCGGCGAGCGCGCCCAGCGCGGCCGCTTCCGCGAGTTCTACCAGTGCGACATCGACGTGATCGGCAAGGACAGCCTGAGCGTGCGTTACGACGCCGAAGTGCTGGCGGTCATCCATGCGGTGTTCGCCGAACTGCGCATCGGTGACTTCAGCATCCAGTTGAACAACCGCAAGCTGCTGCGCGGCTTCTTCGAAAGCCTGGGCGTGGCCGAGGGCGAACGCCAGCTGGCAGTGCTGCGCGAAGTGGACAAGCTGGACAAGCGTGGCCCCGACTACGTGCGCGAGACGCTGGTGGGCGAGGGCTTCGGCATTCCGGCCGAACAGGTCGAGAAGATCCTGGCCTTCGTCGCCGTGCGTTCGCAGGGGCATGCCGATGCGCTGGCACAGTTGGCCGCGCTGGAAGACGGTGCGGGTTCCTCGGAGATCCTGCGTGCCGGCGTGGCCGAGCTGCGCGAAGTACTGCAGCTGGTGCAGGCACTGGGCGTGCCGGAAAGCGCGTACTGCCTGAACTTCTCCATTGCACGTGGCCTGGATTACTACACCGGCACGGTGTATGAGACCACGCTGACCGACCACCCGCAGATCGGGTCGATCTGTTCCGGTGGCCGTTATGAAGACCTGGCCAGCCACTACAGCAAGTCCAAGCTGCCGGGCGTGGGCATTTCCATCGGCCTGTCGCGCCTGTTCTGGCAGCTGCGCGAAGCTGGCCTGATCGAGGGCATCGAGGCCAGCAGCGTGCAGGCGCTGGTGGCGCTGATGGACGAGCAGGGCATGCCGCAGTCGCTGGACATCGCCCGCCGCCTGCGCGCCGGCGGCATCAACACCGAAGTGCAGATGGAGCTGAAGAAGATCGGCAAGCAGTTCCAGTACGCGGCCAAGGCCGGTATCCGTTTCGTGGTGCTGGCTGGCGAAGACGAGCTGGCGCGCGGCGTGGTGGCGGTGAAGGACCTGCTGCGCGAGCAGCAGTTCGAAGTCTCCCGTGATGAACTGGCCAGCACCCTGCAGGTGGAACTGGAGCAGTCGCGGGTCATGCCGTGACGCGTGCCGCTGCAGGAACACTGATGCTGTTCCTGCTGGCGGCATGCCAGAGCGATCCGGCGTTGCGCAGCACCCGGATCGGCCCTGCGTATTACCAGTTGGTGGCTGATCGCTGCCATGTGATGGATCGAGCGCAGCTTGAGCAGGATCTGCAGGCCCTTGCCGAGCGGGCGTGCCCGGGCCGGGCAGGGGCGCTGCAGAACCTGCAGTCCCATCCCAGCCGGCAGGGCAGCCTGTTCGGTGAATGCCTGCGGCGCGGCGCGCTGCAGGCAGAGGTCCGCTGCCTGCCCTGATCGATGCCCTGTCCATTGCCGCATCCGAACGCCCACCGCCCGGTGGGCGTTTTCGTTTCCGCCGCCCGGTTCAGGGGTCAGATCCGTTTTCCCCTGGAAAACGGATCTGACCCCATGGCCTCACGGTTTGACGCGGCTCGCAAGAATGCGTTAATGTACTAACACGCTATTACATTGATGCAAGAGCCCCGCCCGTGAAAGTCCGCCCCGACATCGCCGCCAAAGACCCGCAAGCCGATCTGGACGCCCTGGCCCAGGCCTTTGCCGCGCTGCGCGAGCCGGAGCAGGTAGTCGCCTTCCTGCGTGACCTGTGCACGCCGGCCGAGCTGGAAGCCATGGCTGACCGCTGGAAGGTGGTGCCGCTGCTGCAGCAGGGCGTGCCCTACCGTGAGATCCACGAGCGCACCGGCGTCAGCGTGACCACCACCGGACGGGTGGCACGCACGCTCGAGCATGGCCATCGAGGCTATGCCGCCGCTGTCGACCGCCTTGCTTCGCGCTGATCCGCGCCCCGTTCCAGACTTCGAGACTTCCCCCATGAGTGCAACCCAGGCAGCGCCGGCGCGAGACCGGCTGCGTATCGCCATCCAGAAGAGTGGCCGGCTGGCCGAGCCCGCCCGCAACCTGCTCAGTGCCTGTGGCCTGAGCTGGCGCGAGAGCCGCGACAAGTTGTTCTGCTACGGCGAATCACTGCCGGTGGACCTGCTGCTGGTGCGCGACGACGACATTCCCGGCCTGATCGCCGATGGCGTCTGCGACCTGGGCATCGTCGGCCGCAATGAACTGGACGAACAGGCGGCCGCGCGTCGCCAGATCGGCCTGGCCGATGCCTACCAGGCATTGCGGGGGCTGGGCTTTGGCCAGTGCCGCTTGATGCTGGCGGTGCCGGAAGACTGGCAATGGCAGGGGCCGGCACAACTGGCCGGTACCCGCATCGCCACCAGCTACCCGGCCATCCTCAAGCAGTGGCTGGCCGCGCAGGGCGTGGACGCACAGGTGGTGGAACTGTCCGGATCGGTGGAGATCGCGCCGCGCCTGGGCACCGCCGACCTGATCTGCGACCTGGTCTCCAGCGGCGCCACGCTGCGTGCCAACCAGCTCACCCCGGTGCACAACCTGCTCGACAGCGAAGCCGTGCTGGCCGGTGCGGTACGCGTTCCCGATGATGCGCGCGGCGCGCTGCGCAGCATGCTGCTGCGCCGCCTGGACGGTGTGGTGCAGCGGCAGGACCGCAAGCTGCTGATGTTCCGCGCCAGCGAGGACCGCGTCGACGCGTTGTCGCAGCTGCTGGCCGATGCCGAACCGTTGGTGCGTTTGCCTGCCGATGGCGGTGCATTGCGCCTGCAGACCATGTGCCCCGGTCCTTTGACCTGGCAGCGCATGGAAGAGCTGGAGCGCGCCGGCGCCCAGGGCCTGATGGTACTGAGCGTGGAGCGGTCGCTGGCATGAATCGTCTGATCTGGTCGCAACTTGACGAGGCCGCACGCAGCGCGGCGCTGACCCGCCCGGTGCAGACCGTGGCGCAGCAGACCCGTGATGCGGTGGCCGCGCTGATCGCGCAGGTGCGCACGCAGGGCGACGCCGCGCTGCGCGCGATCACCGCGCGCTTCGATGGCGTGGATCTGCAGGATTTCGAAGTTTCCGCAGCCGAGTTCGCAGCTGCCGATGCCGCGGTGCCGGCCGAGCTGCGCCAGGCCATGGTGGAAGCGGCCGAACGCATCACCCGCTTCCACGCGGCCGGCATGGGCCAGGGCTATACGGTGGAAACCGCGCCGGGCGTGGTCTGCGAGCGCATGCTGCGGCCGATCGGCCGGGTTGGCCTGTACGTGCCGGCCGGTAGTGCGCCACTGCCGTCCACCGCGCTGATGCTGGGCGTGCCGGCGCAGTTGGCCGCTTGCCCACAGGTGGTGCTGTGCACCCCGCCGCGTGCCGACGGTACGGCCGATCCGGCGGTGCTGGTGGCCGCGCGCCTGACCGGTGTGCAACGCGTGTTCAAGCTGGGTGGTGCGCAGGCGATCGCGGCGATGGCCTATGGCACCGAAAGCATCCCGGCCAGCGACAAGCTGTTCGGGCCGGGCAACAGTTTCGTCACCGAGGCCAAGCAGCAGGTGGCACAGGACGGTGCCGCCGCCATCGACATGCCGGCCGGTCCCTCGGAAGTGCTGGTGATCGCCGATGCCGGTGCCAACGCTGCATTCGTTGCCGCCGACCTGCTGTCGCAGGCCGAGCACGGCCCGGATTCGCAGGTGCTGCTGCTGACCGATGACGCGGCGATGCTGGCCGCCGTCGAGGCCGAAGTTGAACGCCAGGTGGCCCTGCTGCCGCGGCAGGACATCGCCCGCCAGGCGCTGTCGGCATCGCAGTTGGTCCAGGTGGAATCGCTGGCCGATGCGTTTGCGATCAGCAACCGCTACGCCCCGGAACACCTGATCCTGGCCCTGCGCGAACCGCGCGCGTGGCTGGACCAGGTGCAGGCGGCCGGTTCGGTGTTCCTCGGCGACTACACGCCGGAAGCACTGGGTGACTACTGCAGCGGCACCAACCACGTGCTGCCCACCGCCGGTGCCGCGCGCGCCTACAGTGGCGTCAGTGTGGCCAGCTTCCAGAACCTGATCAGCGTACAGAGCGCGACCGCCGCTGGCCTGGCCGCGATCGGTGGCTGCGCGCGCATCATCGCCAGCGCCGAAGGACTGGATGCACACGAACGTGCGGTGGCACTGCGCATGGAGGTGGCCGCATGAGCGCGGACATTGACGGCGTGCTGGCACTGGTACGGCCGGACCTGCAGGCCTTTGCCGGCTACAGTTCGGCACGCAGCAGCGCGGTGCAGGGCGAGGTGTGGTTGAACGCAAACGAATCGGCGTGGGCCAACCCGGCCGACGCCACGGGGGGCTGCCGCCGCTACCCGGAGCCGCAGCCGGCTGCGCTGCGTGATGCGCTGGCGTCGCTGTACGGCGTGCAGCCGCAACAGCTGCTGGTAGGCCGTGGCAGCGACGAGGCGATCGATCTGCTGGTGCGCGCCCTGTGCGCGCCGGGCCGCGATGGCGTGCTGGTGACGCCGCCGGTATTCGGCATGTACGCAGTCTGTGCGCGGTTGCAGGGTGCGCCGTTGATCGAGGTGCCGCTGATTGACGATGGCGACGGCCTGCGCACGGACCTGGATGCGGTGATTGCCGCTGCGAAGGGGCAGGGCGCCAAGCTCGTTTTCCTGTGTGCGCCATCCAATCCTGCCGGCAGCGATATCCCGCTGGCGGAGATCGAGCGCGTGGCCCTTGCCCTGCGCGGGCAGGCGCTGGTGGTGGTGGACGAGGCCTATGTCGAGTACGCGCAGCGCGCTTCGGCGACCACGTTGCTTGCCGCGCATGCCAACCTGGCGGTGCTGCGCACGTTGTCCAAGGCGCACGCACTGGCCGCCGCGCGTGTCGGCACCTTGATCGCCGCGCCGGAGCTGATTGCCGTGCTGCGCCGCTGCCAGGCGCCGTACCCGGTGCCGACGCCGTGCGCCGAGCTGGCCGTGCAGGCGCTGCAGCCGGCCGCGCTTGCGCGCACCGCTGAGCGGGTAGCCACGGTCATCACCGAGCGCGAGCGCCTGCACCACGGCCTGCAGGGCCTGCCTGGCATCGGCCGGGTATACGCCTCGGCCGGCAACTACCTGCTGGTCCGCTTTGCCGATGCGCAGGCGGCGTTCGACGCGCTGCTTGCTGCCGGCGTGGTGGTGCGCGACCAGCGCGCCGCACCGCAGCTGGGCGACGCACTGCGTATCAGCATCGGCAGCCCCGAAGAGAACGACCGCGTGCTTGCGGCCCTGTCGGCGCGGAGGGCCGCGGCATGACGCCGATCCTGTTCATTGACCGCGACGGCACCCTCATCGAGGAGCCGGCGGATTTCCAGATCGACGCCTACGAGAAGCTGCGCTTCGTGCCGCAGGTGATCCCGGCGCTGCTGAAGCTGCGCGATGCCGGCTACCAGTTCGTGATCGTCACCAACCAGGACGGTCTGGGCAGCGAGCGCTACCCGCGCGCCAGCTTCGATGGCCCCAATGACCTGATGCTGCAGATCTTCGAAAGCCAGGGCATCGTCTTCCGTGACGTGCTGGTCGACTGCAGCTGGCCGCACGACAACGCGCCGACGCGCAAGCCGGGCATCGGCCTGATGACGGCCTACCTGCAGGACCGCAGCATCGACTGGGCGCGCTCGGGCATGGTGGGCGACCGCATCACCGACCTGCAGTTCGCCGACAACCTCAACATCCGTGGTTTCCAGCTGCGCACCGAACAGTTCGGCGGCGAGTGGGACTGGCCGGGCATCGCCCACGCACTGGCCGATGCACCACGCACGGCGGTGGTCCAGCGCAATACCAAGGAGACGAAGATCCGCGTCGAACTGGATCTGGACCGTGCCGGTGATGCGCACATCCACACCGGCCTGCCGTTCTTCGACCACATGCTGGAACAGATCGGCAAGCACGGCGGTTTCGCCCTGGACATCCGCGCCGAGGGCGACCTGCACATCGACGAACACCACACCATCGAAGACACCGGCCTTGCACTGGGCCAGGCCCTGCGCGAGGCGCTGGGCGACAAGCGCGGCATCGGCCGTTACGGCTTCACCCTGCCGATGGATGAAACCCTGGCCAGTGCTGCGCTGGACTTCAGCGGCCGCCCATATTTCGTATTCGAAGGCGAGTTCAAGCGCGAGCGCGTGGGCGACATGCCGACCGAGCTGGTCCCGCACTTCTTCCGTTCGCTGTGCGATGCCAGCGGGCTGAACCTCAACCTGCAGGTGCGTGGCGACAACGACCACCACAAGGTTGAAGCCTGCTTCAAGGCCCTGGCACGTGCACTGCGGCCGGCACTGGCGCGGCAGGGCACCGCCTTGCCGACCACCAAGGGGGCGCTGTGAGCGAGGTCGTGCTGATCGATGCCGGCGGTGCCAATCTGGGTTCGGTGCGCTACGCATTGGAACGGCTCGGTGCGACGGTGAAGCTGGTCCGCGATGCCGAAGGCCTGGCCGGCGCGCAACGGGTGATCCTGCCCGGCGTCGGCGCGGCCGGCCCCGGCATGCAGCGCCTGCATGCGCAGGGCCTGGTCGAGCCGTTGCGCCAGCTGCAGGTGCCCTTGATGGGCATCTGCCTGGGCATGCAGCTGTTGTTTGACCGCTCCGAAGAGGCCGGCGTGGATACGCTGGGATTGATCCCCGGCGTGGTGCGCAAGCTGGTGCCGGCCTGTGGCATCCGCGTGCCGCACATGGGCTGGAACCGGCTGCTGCCGCTGCGCCCGTCGCTGCTGCTGCAGGGGGTTCCCGAGCGCGCCAGTGCGTACTTCGTGCACAGCTATGCCGCGCCGCTGAACAGCCATACCGTTGCCGCCTGTGATCACGGCGGCCTGTTCACCGCCTTGGTCGAGCAGGGCCGCTACTTCGGCGCCCAGTTCCATCCCGAGCGGTCCGGCGATACCGGTTCGCTGATGCTGCGCAATTTCCTCGAGGGCACCGCTGCATGAGTTTCATCGTCTACCCCGCACTGGATATCCGCGACGGCCGCGTCGTGCGGCTGCGTCAGGGCGACTACGCGCAGGAAACCCACTATGGCGACGACCCGCTGCCGCGTGCGCAGGCGTTCGCCACGCAGGGCGCACAGTGGATGCACCTGGTCGATCTGGATGCCGCACGTGCCGGTGGCTACACGTTGGCGCCGCTGTTGGCCGCGATCCGTGCGCAGACCCCGCTGCAGGTGCAGACCGGTGGCGGCGTGCGTGGCCGTGACGACGTGGCACGCATCCTCGATGCGGGTGCCAGCCGCGTGGTGATCGGCTCACTGGCGGTGCGCGAGCCGGCGCAGGTGATCGGCTGGCTGGGCGAGTTCGGCCCGGAGCGGCTGACCATCGCCCTCGATGCACGGCAGGACGCGCAAGGGCAATGGCAGCTGCCGGTGCATGGCTGGACCGAGAACGCGGGGGTGACCCTGGATGCGCTGGCCGAGCGCTATGCACAGGCCGGCATGCGTCACCTGTTGTGCACCGACATCGCCCGCGATGGCATGCTGGCCGGGCCCAACATCAGCCTGTACCAGCACCTCGCAGCGTTGCTGCCGGGCGTGGCGGTGCAGGCGTCGGGCGGCATCCGCGATGTGGCCGACGTGGCTGCGGCACAGGCCGCCGGTTGTGGTGGCGCGATCCTCGGCAAGGCATTGCTGGAACAGCGCATGGACTTGGCGGAGGCGCTGGCATGCTGAGCCGCCGCATCATTCCGTGCCTGGACGTGCGCGATGGCCGCGTGGTCAAGGGCGTGCGTTTCCGCGATCACGTCGACATGGGGGACATCGCCGAACTGGCGCAGCGCTATCGCGACCAGGGTGCCGACGAGCTGGTGTTCTATGACATCGGCGCCAGCCCGGAGGCGCGGTCGGTGGACGTGGCCTGGATCGAGCGCATCGCGCGCCTGATCGATATCCCGTTCTGCGTGGCCGGCGGCATCGACAGCGTCGAGACCGCGCGTCGCGTGCTGTTCGCCGGCGCGGACAAGATTTCGATCAATTCACCCGCGCTGGGCCGCCCGGAACTGATCACCGAACTGGCCGAAGAATTCGGCGTGCAGTGCGTGGTGGTCGGTGTCGACTCGGTACGCGAGGACGATGGCCAGTGGCGCGTGCGCCGTTTCAGCGGCGACCCGGACAGAACCCAGGCAGTGCCGCTGCGCACGCTGGACTGGATCGTCGAGGCGCAGCGCCGGGGTGCCGGCGAGATCGTGCTGAACTGCATGGACAGCGATGGCGTGCGCCGTGGCTATGACGTCGAGCAGCTGCGCCAGGCACGTGCGCTGTGCCAGGTGCCCCTCATCGCATCGGGCGGTGCGGGTACGATGGAGCACTTCGCCCAGGCCTTTGACCAGGCCGACGTTGACGGTGCGCTGGCGGCCAGCGTATTCCACAGTGGCGCCATCGCCATTGCCGACTTGAAGCGCTACCTGCGCGAGCAGCAGATCGAGGTGCGGGATGTCTATTGATGTGCGGCCGTCGCCGCAGGCGCTGGAAACGCTGGACTGGGACAAGGGCGATGGGCTGCTGCCGGCCGTTGTGCAGGACGCCGATACCCTGCAGGTGCTGATGCTGGGTTACGTCAGCGCCGAGTCGCTGGCAGCGACGCTGGCCATCGGCCACATGACCTTCTTCAGCCGCAGCAAGCAGCGTCTTTGGACCAAGGGCGAGCAGTCCGGCAATGTGCTGGCGGTGCAGTCGATCAGCGTCGATTGCGATGCCGATACGCTGCTGGTGCTGGCGCGCCCGGCAGGCCCGACCTGCCACACCGGCGCGGAAAGCTGCTTCGATGGCGCGCCGAAGGACTTCCTCGGCGGCCTGGACCAGCTGGTGGCCGTGCGCGAGGCACTGCGCCCCTCCGGCAGCTATACAACGTCCCTGTTCGAAGGTGGCATCCGCCGCATCGCGCAGAAGGTGGGCGAGGAAGGCGTGGAGACGGCGCTGGCCGCGGTGGCGCAGGACGATGAGGCCTTCCTGGGCGAGGCGTCGGACCTGCTGTACCACCTGCTGGTGCTGCTGCGCGCGCGCGGGCTGTCGCTGGAAGATGCCCGCGACGTGCTGGAAAAGCGCCATCGTTAGAGGTGCGGTAGTGCCGGCCGCTGGCCGGCAACCTGATGTTCGTGGGACGCCTGGTGGAATGCCGGCCAGCGGCCGGCACGACAGGAAAAGCGGCAATCGCGTGCGCGATGTCATCGCCGGAATCTACAATAGGCGGTCTCTTTTTCCCGGACCGCCCCCATGAAACTGCCTGCCGCCTGGCTGTGCTGCCTGTTGCTGACCTCGCCGGCCTGGGCCGCCGATACCGTGGTCAGCGGCAAGGTCTATCTGGAGCGTGACGGCAAGCCGGGCCGCGGTGCGACCGATCCGGGCCTGGCCGGCGTGCAGGTGTCCAACGGCGAAACCATCGTCAAGACCGCCGCCGACGGCAGCTACAGCCTGCCTGTGCGTGACGGGCAGACGGTCTTCGTGATCAAGCCCGATGCGTATTCCTTCCCGAAGGCCGCCGACGGCCTGCCGTCGTTCTGGCGGCACTATCGGCCCAATGGTTCTCCGGCGCTGAAGTACGGTGGCATCGCCGCGACCAGTGACGTTGCCCGCAACTGGGACTTCGCCCTGCAGAACGACCGGCATGACAGCCGCCGTGGTTTCCAGATGCTGGTGTTCACCGACTCGCAGACCGCCAGCCTGCAGGACATCGGCTACTACCGGCAGTCGATCGTGGCGCCGCTGGTGGGCCAGACCAAGGCGCGGCTGGGTACCACGCTGGGCGACATCGTCAACGACGACCTGACCCTGTACCCGGCGATCAACAAGGTCACCACCGAACTCGGCGTGCCGTGGTTCCACGTACCCGGCAACCACGACCTGGATGTTGACGCGGCCAATGATGCGCATTCGCTGGACAGCTGGCGCAACATCTACGGCCCCGATACCTATGCAGTGGAAGAGGGCGGCGCCAGTTTCGTGTTCCTCGACGACGTGGTGTACGACCCCAACGCCAAGCCCAGGTATGTCGGTGGCCTGCGCGAGGATCAGTTCGCTTTCCTTGCGGCCTACCTGAAGGGCATGCACAAGGACCGCCTGCTGGTGCTGGGCATGCACATTCCGCTGTTCGATGCGGCACCGGGGCGCGAGACCTTCCGCCATGCCGACCGCCAGCGCCTGTTCGACCTGCTGAAGGACTTCCGCAACGTGCTGGTGCTCAGTGGCCACAGCCACACCCAGCAGCACGTCTATCACGGTAAAGCCGACGGCTGGCAGGGCGCCAGGCCGCTGCACGAGTACAACGTCGGTGCCAACTGCGGTGCGTTCTGGTCGGGCGTGAAGAATGCCGCCGGCGTACCGGACAGCACCATGAGCGACGGCACGCCGAAGGGCTATGCGTTGCTGGACGTGGCCGGCAACGGCAGCTATCGCCTGCAGTACCGGGTGGCCGGTGCGGCCGCCAGCGAGCAGATCGGCCTGCATGCACCGAAGGTGCTGCGCAAGGGCGCGTACCCGGCGTGGGGCATCTATGCCAACGTGTACATGGGCGAGGACGCCAGCGTGGTCGAGTACCGCGTCGATGGCGGCGCCTGGCAGCCGATGAAGCAGGTCAGCCAGCCCGATCCGCGCCTGCTGGTGGAGAACGTTGCCGACGACCTGGCTTCCACGCTGCGCGGTTACGACCGCTCTCCGGAAGCCACCGCCTCGCCGCACCTGTGGCGTGGCGCGTTGCCGACCGACCTGGCCGTGGGCAGCCACAAGGTCGAGGTGCGCTCCACCCAGCCCGATGGTGCGGTGTTCACCGCCAGCACCAGCTACAGCCTGCAGACCGCGCAGCCCTGAGCGCGGGCCGGGCTGCCATCACCAACTTCCATCACGAAAGGACGCAGCATGGATATCCGCTTCATGGCCGGCACCACGCCGGTCACCCTCAGCCGCCACTGGTTCACCGGCGCGATGATGCTGCAGAGCGCCAGCGAGAAGGTCTGGGTGCAGCACCCGCTGCATCCGGGCACGCACTTCTCGTTCTCACTGGTACAGTCGTGGCAGCGCCATATCGCCGGCCATGAAGTGCTGGTGGAGCGGACCCGGCCGCTGCTGTTCGCCGGGTTCCGCCCGCAGCGCCTGCGGGTGCTGGTGGACGGTGTGCAGGTGGCCGAGCAGGAAGGCATGTGACCCCGGGCGGCGCTGTCGCCGCGCTAGGCAAAGGCCGTCCAATGCCTGAGAATCGGCACGATTCAATCGATCCAAGCAGGCCAGCGTGAACGTTGCAGCAGTGTCCCCGGCGCCATCCGAGTCCGTCCGCAGCGGCGTCTCCCGCAGCCTGGTCGTCGCCGATGTCGGCGGTACCTTCGCCCGTCTTGCGCTGGCCGAGACCCTGCCGGGGCAGGCGCCGCGGCTGGGTAGCTACCGCACCTATGCCTGCGCCGACCACCCCAGCCTGGCGGCGATCCTGGCCGATTTCACCGCCAGTCTCGGCCAGCCGATGGCCAGTGCGGTGGTCGCCATCGCCGGCCTGCTCGACGGCGATACCCTGATCAATGCCAATCTGCCGTGGACCGTGTCCCTGTCGGCGACGCGCCGCGAGTCGGGCCTGCCCGACCTGCAGCTGATCAATGATTTCGAAGCAGTGGCGTTGGCCATTCCCTACCTGCAGGCCGACACGCTGGTGCCGCTGAATGGCGATGCCGATCCGGCCAAGACCTTCCCGGCACTGGTGCTGGGGCCGGGCACCGGCCTGGGCGCCGCGTTGCGCTTCGCCGATGGCGAGCGCCCGGTGCTGGCCAGCGAAATCGGCCACGCTGCGTTGGGTGCCGGCAATGCGCTGGAACTGCATGTGCTGGGCCAGCTGCTGCAGCGCTGGCCGCATGTGGACAACGAACGCGTGCTGTCCGGCAGCGGCCTGATGAACCTGTATCCCTGCCTGTGCGAACTGCGCGGCGTGGCTCCGCAATGGACCAGCACCGAAGCGCTGATCGCGGCTGCGCGGCAAGGCGACGACGCGCTGGCAGTGGAAACCCTGCAGGTGTTCTGCGCCTGGCTGGGCAGCCTGGCCGGTGACGCGGCGATCGCCGTGGGCGCGCGCTCGGTGTACCTGGCCGGCGGCATTTCCACCCATGTGCAGGACTTCCTGGCCGACGGCCGTTTCCGTGAGCGCTTCCTCAACAAGGGGGTGCTGACCGACGTGCTGCGCCAGGTGCCGGTGTGGCGCGTCGAACATGGCCAGCTGGGTGTGCTCGGTGCGGCAGCCTGGCACGCAGCGCGGACCCCCGCGCACGATTGATCGGCGCTGCCGGCATCGGGCCGGCAGGCGCAGCATGCAGACGGAGGCGAAGATGGTGGATCGCAGGCAGTTTTTGCAGGCCGGTGCACTGGCCGCAGGCGTGGCAGCGTTGCCGGTGGTGAAGGCGCGTACGCGCGGTGGCGCCAAGGTGGTCTCGACCTGGGACTTCGGCGTGCCGGCCAACCAGGCCGCGTGGAAGGTACTGGCGCAGGGCGGCAGTGCGCTGGATGCGGTGGAAGCCGGTGCACGCTGGGCCGAAAGCGAGTTGTGCAACCCTACTGTCGGCCATTGTGGCAACCCTGACCGCGACGGCGTGCTGAGCCTGGACGCCAGCATCATGGATGGTGACGGCCGCTGTGGCGCGGTTGCTGCGCTGGTCGACATCCTGCACCCGGTGTCGGTGGCCCGCAGGGTGATGGAGAACAGCCCGCATGTGCTGCTGGTGGGCGAGGGCGCCCAGCAGTTCGCCGTGCAGCAGGGCTTCCAGCGCCAGCACCTGCTGACGCCGAAGGCCGAAGCGGCCTGGCGTGAGTGGCTGAAGACCGAAAAGTACGCCCCGCAGATCAATGCCGAGCGCCGCGGTCTTCCCGGCAACAGCGACAACCACGACACCATCGGCATGCTGGCACTGGACGCCAAGGGCAACCTGGCCGGCGCCTGCACCACCAGCGGCATGGCCTGGAAACTGCATGGCCGGGTCGGCGACAGCCCGATCATCGGCGCCGGCCTTTACGTGGACAACGACGTGGGCGCGGCCACTGCTTCGGGCGTGGGCGAGGAGATGATCCGCAACGCGGCCTCGTTCCTGGTGGTCGAGCTGATGCGCCAGGGCCGTTCGCCGGCACAGGCCTGCCGCGAAGCGATCGACCGGGTGGTGCGCAAGCGCCCCGAGGCCAGCCGCACGCTGCAGGTCTGCTTCCTGGCCATGAACAAGCAGGGCGAAGTGGGTGCCTATGCACTGCATCACGGCTTCGTCTACGCGGTGTGCGATGCGCAGCGCCAGGACGACCTGCGCGACTCACCGTCGATCTATACGATCACGCAGACGTGAGCGCACGCCTGACGTTGGAGATCGCCAGCAATTCGGTGGCTTCGGCGCTGGCCGCGCAGGCCGGTGGCGCAGATCGCATCGAACTGTTCGACAACCTTGCCGAAGGCGGTACCACGCCGTCGTTTGCCAGCATCGCCATCGCCCGCGAGCGGCTGCAGATTCCATTGTTCGTGCTGGTGCGACCGCGTCCGGGGGATTTCCACTACGACGCGCTGGAAACCGAGCTGATGCTGCGCGACATCGCCCAGTGCCGCGCACTGGGCTGCGATGGCGTGGTGATCGGTGCGCTGGATGCGCAGGGCGATATCGACCTGCCGCTGTGCCGCGAACTGCTGCACGCGGCCGGCCCGTTGCAGGTGACCTTCCACCGTGCCTTCGACGCCGCGCGCGATCTGCCGGCGGCGCTGGAGCAGGTGATCGGGCTGGGCTGCCAGCGGGTGCTGACGTCCGGCGGCCAGGCCAGCGCCGACGCCGGTGCCGATGTACTGGCCGCGCTGGTCGCGCGGGCCGCCGGCAGGATCAGCGTCATGGCCGGCGCAGGGCTGGGCCCGGGCAACATCGCCGCCGTGGCGCGGAAGACCGGCTGTCTCGAACTGCATGCCTCGGCCAAGGCGCAACGACGTTCGGCCATGCAGTTCCAGAACCCGGCCCTGCGCGGGCTGGACCCGGACTGGAGCCAGACAGACACCGCCACGGTGAGTGCGCTGCGGAAGGCGCTCGACGGCTGAGCGCATCCGCCGGGCATGGCCCGGCGCTACCGGGGCGGGTCGGCACCGCGATGGATGCATCCGCGGTAGCGCCGGGCCATGCCCGGCGAACACGCAGCCCGATCACGGACAAAACCGTTCCGCGCGCGGGTGTCGTGATCGTGTCATCGACTTCTGTGCCGCTTCCATAATGATGTCGTGCAACCCATTGATTCATCTGCAGCCCAACAGGCGATAACGACGCGTGTCGGGCGGATGCTGCGCCGCCGCATGCTGGGCGTGGTTCAGCTGTGCTTTAGTTTGGATCGATCCACAGGGGAGGGCGGTCGAATCGAGATGGATCGATTCAACGCCCGGGATCGCCATCCGACCGCGCGTCCACCATCCAAGAGCAACCACCCATGGCTCAGTCCGTCCGCAACCGCCGTCATCTGCTGTCCCACGCCCTCGCCCTGGCCCTGCTGCCGTTCGCCGCTGGCGCACAGGACGCGGCCCCGTCGCCCACCAAGGATCTTGATGCGGTCACCGTCACCGGTTCGCGCATCAAGCGTGCCAGCGTCGAGGGCCCGGCCCCGGTCAACGTGATCAGCGCCGCACAGATCCAGAAGGAAGGCTTCGTCACCGTCTACGACGCACTGAAGACCCTGACCGAGGCGACCGGCACGGTCGAGGCGGCGTCGCAGTGGGGCTCGCACACCCCCAATGCGAGTGGCCTGAACCTGCGCGGCATGGGCCCCAACCGCAGCCTGCTGCTGGTCAATGGCCGCCGCGTGGCCGACTATCCGCTGCCCTATGGCGGCGAGACCAATTTCTCCAACTACAGCAACATTCCGGCGGCGGCGGTCGAACGCATCGAAGTGCTGACTGGCGGCGCCTCGGCGATCTACGGTTCGGACGCCATCGCCGGCGTGGTCAACGTCATCCTCAAGACCAACTACGACGGCGACGAGGTGCGCGTGCGCGGCGGCACCTCCACCGAAGGCGGGCGTGATACATGGGATCTGTCCTGGGCGGGCGGCAAGACCGGCGACAACTGGAGCGTGACCTACGCCCTGCAGTACACCAAGCGCGATCCGCTGTTCGGCCGTGACCGGCCGCAGATGGACGACGCCGACGATGCGCTGTACCCGTCCTGGAACATGGAACAGCGCAAGGTCGGTTTCCGTCCCGCCGCTGGCCTGGCGTTGATCGACCCCAGCAACGGCCAGCGCCTGGCGCCGCCGGACGGCACCTGCGAGAAATTTGCTGGCGAGTACTACACCGCCGACCGCCTGGTCTACAACTACAACGCCAATACGGTGAGCAACACCGGCCGCCTCTGCGGCATGAGCGCCGACTACGCCAACTGGCTGTTGACCGGAGGCTCGGAGAACCTGTCGGGCAACCTGTATGCCACCTTCGATTTCGGCAACGATCTGCAGGCCTGGAGCAACCTGGCGGTCTACCGTTCCGAGGCGATCTGGGGCACCAATCCGCCGAGCGTGTCGCTGATCGACGATGCCAACGGTTACTACTGGGATGCCAACCGCAATCGCCCGGTGCTCGGCGTGCGCCAGTTCACCCCGAACGAAGTCGGTGGCCTGGACACGCTGCGCAATACCAACCGCGAGTTGTCGTGGGATATCAGCGCAGGCCTGCGCGGGCGCCTGGCCGATCGCTTCGACTGGAGCGCCACGGTCGGCCGTTCCTACTACCGCGTCGAGGAGCGGCAGAACGTGGTCGACGAGCAGAAGTCGTACGACTTCTTCCTCGGCCCACGGCTGGGCACCACCGGCGATGGCGAGGCGATCTACGCCTTGAACGAGTCGCGCTGGTGGAACCCGATCACCCCGGACCAGTACTGGCAGATGGGCACGGTGGCGAAGAACCGTGCGTCGTCCTACGTCAACCAGGCGTCGGCCGACATCACCGGTGAACTGTTCCAGGGTTGGGCCGGTCCGATCTCGTTCGCAGCGGTAGCCGAAGTGGCCAAGCAGGGCTATCACCTCAGCCCGGACCCGCGCGCGGGCATCGATTTCGATCTGCAGAACGTCGATCGCGGCGGTGGCGAGCGTACGCGTTATTCGGCGGGCGTCGAGTTCAAGATTCCGTTGGCCGACAGCCTGATCGCCACCGCGGCGGCACGCTACGACCGGTACGGCAGCTACAAGGCCGACAGCGGCGGCGAAGCGCTGGATATCGGCAGCCAGAAGGAAACCACCTGGAACGCCGGCCTGGAATGGCGGCCGTTCGAGTCGCTGCTGGTACGCGGCTCCTACGCGACCAGCTTCCACGCGCCGGACATGCACTACCTGCTGGGGCAGGCCAGCAGTTCCGAAGTGCTGACCTACGACCGGCTGCGCTGCATCGAGAGCGGCGCCTACCTGGTCAACAACTGCGGCGTGGGCAATGCCGATGTCTGGTACGCGTTCGATGTGAACCGCCGGGGTACGCCGCTGCTGCGCTCGGAAACCGGCGATTCGTGGACGGTCGGTTTCGTGTGGGACGTGCTGCCGAACCTGTCGATGAGCGCTGACTACTGGGCGATCACGCTGGAAGACATGATCGTCGACGTCGGTGCCGACGAAGTGCTGGCGAGTGAGGCCGGCTGCCTGACCGGCAGGAACATGGATGGCACGCCGTGGGCGAACCCGGCGGGTGAGGCCTACTGCGCTGGCATCCTGGCCCGGGTGAGCCGTGACAGCAGCGGCCGGCTGGTGTCGATCGAGCGCGGGCCGTTCAACCTGGCCAGCCGCGAAGTGCGCGGCATCGACCTGAGCGCGCGCTACCGCCTGGAGACGGCCGCATGGGGCAGCTTCCAGCTGGGGGTGAACTACACCAACCAGATCTCGACGAAGGAGCAGCGCTACGCCAACGACCCGAACCCGGAGCGTCGCGACCGTGACCTGCGCAGCAAGCTGCGCGCCAGCCTGGCGTGGCAGGGTGGCAACTGGAATGCGAACGTGTACGCCGACCGCATCGGTTCAGTGCCGGGCGTGCGCTACCACTGGGGCACCGACCGCCTGGACAACCCCGGCGGCTGCCTGCCATTCGCCGATGGCTACGTGCCCAGCGACAGCCCGTCGCTGAACTGCCTGGAACCCGCCACGCGCCCGGATGGATCGGCCAATCCGAACCCGAATGCGGGGCAGCAGACGGCGCGCTATTACGGCCGGGTCGGGCCGTTCATTACCTGGAACTTCAACGTCGGCTACCAGGTGACCGAGTTCATGAAGGTCAATCTGTACGTAAACAACGCGTTCAATGCGACCAGCTGGAACCACAAGGACCCGTACAAGGTCGACTACGATTTCGCTCCGACCCGCCTGCTGGGTGCGGTGGGGCGCGAGTTCGCGCTGGAGTATGTGTTCACGTTCTGAGGGAGGGCGGCGCCGGGCATGGCCCGGCGCCAGCCACGATTTGACGGGCAGCCACGCATGGCGTGGCTCTACTGGGCGCGCGCGGGATGGGTGGGTCGTTGGCGGGGTGGGGTGGATTTGACCTTCCCACGATGGCAAGGTCTAGGCTGGTCACCATCCTCCAGATGGAACCAGGGAAACCAGGCCATGAGCACCTCCAGCCCCACCGCCGTCCACGAGACGGCTTCCACCATCAGCCTGCCGATCGAAGGCATGACCTGCGCCAGCTGTGTTGGCCGCGTTGAAGAGGCCCTGGCCAAGGTCGAGGGGGTCGCCAGCGTGTCGGTCAACCTGGCCACCGAGCGCGCGGACATCCGTTCCTCTGGTCCGGTCGACCGCGATGCGCTGATCCAGGCAGTGGAGAAGGTGGGCTACGAAGTACCCGCCGCGACCACCGAACTGGCCGTGGAAGGGATGACCTGCGCATCCTGCGTCGGCCGCGTGGAGCGCGCGCTGTTGGCGGTGCCGGGCGTCAGCCACGCCAGCGTCAACCTGGCCACCGAGCGTGCGACCGTGCGCGGCGTTGCCGGCATCGAGGCACTGGTGGCGGCGATCGACAAGGTTGGATATGCGGCACGCGCGATCGATGGCGGTACCCAGGTCGACGAGGAAGCGGCTGAAAAGAAGGATGCCGAGCGGGTGGCGCTGAAGCGCGACCTGATCCTGGCCAGCGTGCTGGCGGCCCCGGTGTTCGTATTGGAAATGGGCTCGCACCTGATCCCCGGCATGCACCACTGGGTGATGTCCACGATCGGCATTCAGGCCAGCTGGTACCTGCAGTTCGTGCTGACCACGCTGGTCCTGGCCATTCCCGGCCGGCGTTTCTACCAGAAGGGCTTCCCGGCGCTGCTGCGCCTGGCACCGGACATGAACTCGCTGGTGGCGGTGGGTACCGCGGCGGCGTTCGGCTATTCGGTGGTGGCCACCTTCATCCCGCGCCTGCTGCCGCCGGGCACCGTGAATGTCTACTACGAAGCGGCGGCAGTGATCGTCGCGCTGATCCTGCTCGGCCGGTTCCTGGAGGCGCGCGCGAAAGGCCGCACCTCGGAGGCGATCAAGCGCCTGGTCAACCTGCAGGCCAAGGTGGCACACGTCGGCCGCGAAGGGCGCATCGTCGATATTCCGATCAACGAGGTGCTGCTGGGCGACCTGCTGGAAGTGCGTCCGGGCGAGCGCGTGCCGGTGGACGCAGAGGTGACCGACGGTCGCAGCTTCGTCGACGAATCGATGATCACCGGCGAGCCGATCCCGGTGGAGAAGTCGGCCGGCAGCAGCGTGGTCGGCGGTACCGTCAACCAGAAGGGTGCGCTGACCCTGCGTGCGACCGCGGTAGGTGGGCAGACCATGCTGGCGCAGATCATCCGTCTGGTTGAACAGGCACAGGGTTCCAAGCTGCCCATCCAGGCCGTGGTCGACAAGGTGACGCTGTGGTTCGTGCCGGCGGTGATGCTGGCGGCGTTGGCCACCTTCCTGGTGTGGCTGATCTTCGGGCCGTCGCCGGCGCTGACCTTCGCGCTGGTCAACGCGGTGGCCGTGCTGATCATCGCCTGCCCATGCGCGATGGGGCTGGCCACGCCGACCTCGATCATGGTCGGCACCGGCCGTGGCGCCGAGATGGGCGTGCTGTTCCGCAAGGGCGAGGCACTGCAGCGGTTGAAGGACGCCAAGGTGGTGGCGGTGGACAAGACCGGCACCTTGACCGAAGGTCGCCCGCTGCTGACCGATCTGGAAATCGCCGACGGCTTCGATCGTGCGCAGGTACTGGCGCGGGTGGCCGCGGTGGAGTCGCGCTCGGAGCATCCGATCGCCCGCGCCATTGTCGAGGCGGCGACGGAGGAGGGCATCGCGTTGCCGGCGATGATTGATTTCGAGTCGGTGACCGGCATGGGTGTGCGTGCCAGCGTCGACGGTGCGCGGGTGGAAGTGGGTGCTGATCGCTTCATGCGTTCGCTGGCCGTGGACATCGGCATGTTCGCTGCGCTGGCCGACCGCCTCGGCAACGAAGGAAAGTCGCCGCTGTATGCCGCCATCGATGGCCGCCTGGCGGCGATCCTCGCCGTCTCCGATCCGATCAAGCCGAGTACGCCGGCCGCCATTGCCGCGCTGCACCAGCTTGGCTTGAAGGTGGCCATGATTACCGGTGACAACGCCGCTACCGCGCAGGCCATCGCCCGCCAGCTCGGCATCGATGAAGTGGTGGCCGAGGTGTTGCCAGAAGGCAAGGTGGAGGCGGTGCGCCGGTTGAAGGCGGCCTACGGGCAGATTGCGTTCGTCGGTGATGGCATCAACGATGCGCCGGCGCTGGCCGAGGCCGATGTGGGGCTGGCCATCGGCACCGGCACCGACGTCGCGGTGGAATCGGCCGACGTGGTGCTGATGTCCGGCAACCTGCAGGGCGTGCCCAACGCCATCGCGCTGTCGAAGGCGACCATCGGCAACATCCGCCAGAACCTGTTCTGGGCCTTCGCCTACAACACCGCGTTGATTCCGGTCGCGGCGGGTGCGCTGTACCCGGTATGGGGCGTGCTGCTGTCGCCGGTGTTCGCCGCCGGTGCCATGGCCCTGTCCAGCGTGTTCGTGCTCGGCAATGCGCTGCGCCTGCGGCGCTTCCAGGCACCGATGGTCGAGGCGTCCCATGCGGCCCGGTAAAGGAGTGATGGCATGAACATCGGTGAAGCATCGAAGGCATCCAGCGTGTCGGCCAAGATGATCCGCTACTACGAGCAGATCGGCCTGATTCCGCCAGCTGACCGCACCGGCGCGGGCTATCGCGCCTATTCGCAGGCCGACGTGCACCGGCTGCGTTTCATCCGTCGCGCGCGTGATCTCGGCTTTTCGGTGGCCGAGATCACCGACCTGCTGGGCCTGTGGAACGACACCTCGCGGCACAGCGCGGATGTGAAGCGCCTGGCCGAGCAGCACATCGATGATCTGGAACAGCGCATCGAGAACATGCGGCAGATGGCCGATACGCTGAAATCACTGATCAGCTGCTGCGCCGGCGATGATCGTCCCGAGTGCCCGATCCTGCAGCGGCTGGGCGAAGGCGAGGAGGGCGCTGCGCCGGTTGCGGCGCCCACCGGGGCGGTACGCAGGCGCGCGCGCAGGACCTGAAGACGACATACGGAAAAGAAAATGCCCGCCCCGGCAGTTGCACGGGGCGGGCATCGTTCATGCAGTGGCTCAGGCGATCAGGCCGGGCGCGGCGGGAAACCCGCGTCGGTCAGCGCTGCAATGATCTGCGCTTCGCTGGCCGAGGTCTGCACCTGCACGCGGCGGCTGGGCGGGTCGGCCGACACCGTCGCCGCCGGGTCGACCAGCTCGATCGCCTTGGTCACGCTGCGCGCGCAGCCGCCGCAGGTCATGCCTTCCACATGGAATTCCATCTGTAGCTCCTTCGATGCACTTGGGGGTGGAGGCAGTGTGCACCTTGCAACGATGGCAGGGTCAAGGGGGCCCGCGGTGCAGGGGCCACGAAAAACGGCAGCCACCTGTACCAGCGCGGCTGCCGTGGAGGATCGTCCCCGCCCGCAGGCGGGGGTAATGCCTTAGAACTTCCAGTTCACGCCGAAGTACAGCTGGCGCCCGGCATACAGGTTGGACAGCAGTCGGGCCTGGCTGTCGTTGCCGATGTAGCTGCGCAGCTCGGACTTGGTGGCGTTGAGCACTGCTGCGGTCACGGTCCAGTCCGGCGTGAGGTTGTAGGCCACGTTCAGATCGAGCTGGCTGTACGGCTTGGTGTAGGTGGTCAGGCCGTTGTTGAGGCCGCCCACCACTTCGCCACGACGGTTGTACGAGGCACGGGCCAGGAACTTCTCGTTCTCGTAGAACACGGTGACGTTGGCCTGGTTCTTGGCGCTGCCGACCAGCGGCGAGGAACCGATCTCTTCGCCATCAAGCACGATCGAGGCCAGGTTGGTGTCGTTGTAGGTGTAGTTGGCCTGCACGCCCAGACCGAAGTCGAAGGTGTACTGGCCATACAGCTCCACGCCCTGCGACACACCGTCGCGGCCGTTGGCTTCGGTGCTGTACTTCTGCACCACCACCGTTTCACCACCGACGCTCATCTGCTGGTCGCGCACGACCGGCACGGTGAAGTTGTCCACGTTCTTGCGGAACAACGCCACGCCTGCAACCGAACCCGGCTTGAAGTACCACTCCAGGCCAAGGTCGAACTGCACCGCCTTGAACGGCTCCAGTGCCTTGTTGCTGCCCGAGCCGTACCAACCGGGGGTGTCGGTGCCGCCAGCGACCCGACGGTCATTGCTGTATTCCTGGCTGATGTACTGCAGGCCGCCCGGATAGGCGATGCTGGTGTACCCCGGGCGCGCGATCACCTTCGACGCGGCGCCGCGCAGCACCAGGTTGTCGGTGATGTCCCAGGCGATGTTGAAGCTCGGGAGGAAGTCGGTATAGGTCTTTTCCAGCGAGCTGAGGGTATAGACCTTGTCGCGCACCTGGTTGTCCGGCAGACGCACGAAGCCGCCCTGGCAACGCAGGTTCGGATCGGCAGCCGGGTCATCGCAGCTCATCGGCGCACCCGCGGCGTTGTCCACGAAGTAGTCGTTGAAACGTTCGACCGAATCGCTGGACTGGGCGAACTGCTTGGTGCGCACCACGCGCACGCCTACGTTGCCGCGCACGCGGTCGGTACGGAAGTTGGCCTGGAAGTAACCCGAGTAGATCTTCTCGTTGACGTCGTAGACAAAGTCTTCCTCGGTACGGTTGTGCGAGCCACCGTAGGTCTGGTTGAGGTAGTCGATGTAGGCCGGGTAGTTGATGCCGGGGAACACGTTGGCATTGAAGCCACCGGCGATGTTGCTGATCGGGTTGGACAGGAAGAAGCCCGGCTGCGCATTGCCTGCGGTCGGATCGCAACCGGCCTGGTAACGATTGTTGTCATAGTCGGCCGGGTCCAGGCCCTGGCAGACCCAGTAGGTGTTGCCGGTATTGCGGTGCACCTGGCCGTCGCGGTACTTGGCGCCGAACTGGATGGAATCCAGCCAGCCGGCTTCGAACATCTTGGTGACGTCGGCCTGGAAGTAGTTCTGCTTGACCTCGGTCTGCATCCACGACGAATCGGTGGAGCCGGTATCGACCTCGGCGATGCCGGCCATCAGCTGCTGCTGGATGTCCGGCGAGACGGTCAGCGACGGCGTGCCGGTCAGGTCCCACGCGGTGTACTGGTTGCCCGCCTGCCACTGGTCACCGACCTTGCGGCGGGGCTTGGCCGACATGCGGAAATTCATCGACGGGCCACCCTTGGACCAGGTGCGGCCGCCGGTGAAGCTGGCCTTCCACAGCGGGCTGATGTCCCAGTCGACGGTCAGGTCGGCCGTCTGCGAAAGCGCCTTTTCCTTGCTGTAGCCACCGGTCAGCTGCGGGGTGGGGATGGTGCAGTCATCCGGACCCCAGCCACCCGGCGGCAGGCCAGCCGCGGCGGCCTGGTCTTCGCTGCAGTAATAGGTCTTGCCGGCAAGCTTTTCGTACTGCGCGCCGGTGACGATGCTGCCACTGGGATCGAAGCTCAGCCCGTTGAGCAGGCGCCCACCGGCCCAGTTGCCATCGCCGTTGTAGCGGGCCAGGTTCCACTCCGGCACCTTCAGCATGTTCTGGGTGTAGTCACCCTGCAGTTCGAAGCGGAAGTAGTTCGCGGTCAGGGTCAGGTTGTCGATCGGCTTGAACTGGAAGGTCAGCTGGCCGCCCTTGCGCTCGCGCTTCTCTTCCTTCACCGCGAAGTTCACCGAGGTCGGCATGAAGAATTCACTGTAGTTCGTGCCGGTCTGGTTGTTGAAACCGGATTGGCCCCACCAGTAGTGGATGCCATCCTGTTCCAGCAGGTTGCCGTTGGCATCGCGCGCAGTGGTGTTGTTGCCGTACCACTGGTAGTCCTCGGTGCTGGTCTCCATGGTGCGGCTGGTACGCTTCTGCTGGGTCACGCCGACCAGCACGCCGAAGCGCTCGTCCTTGCTGTGCCAGGAGTACAGCGCCGACACCTGCGGGTCGACGTCGTGGCTGGTATCGGACGAAGTGCCTTCCAGGTTGACGTAGCCGGAGTTGGCTTCCATCTCCAGCGGGCGGCGGGTATGCAGGATCACCGTGCCGCCGATGCCGCCTTCGTCGATGCGCGCTTCCGGCGACTTGAACAGCTCGGCGCTGGACAGCATGTTCGACGGCAGCAGGGTGTAGTTGAACGAGCGGGTAGCTTCGTTGTTGGTTTCCGACGAGGCGACGTAGTTGCCGTTCAACTGGGTCAGGGTCAGGTCGGGCGCGAGGCCGCGCACGCTGACCGACTTGCCTTCGCCACCGCTGCGGGTGATGACCACGCCGGGCACGCGCTGCAGCGCGTCAGCCACGTTCTTGTCGGGGAACTTGCCAACGTCCTCGGCAGTGATCACTTCGACCACGGCGTTGGCGTCGCGCTTCTGCTGCAGGCTCTTTTCGATCGCGTAGCGATAGCCGGTGACCTGGACGCTGTCCAGGGTGGTGGCGTCCTGCGCGCCGGTCGTTGCTGACGCTTGCTGCGCGGAAGCGCCAAGCGGGGCGACGGCGGCGGCCAGGGCCAGCGCGATGGCCAGCGACAACGCGTCGTGGCCCTGCGTACGTGTTGAATGCTTCATTGCCATCTCTCCCTCTCTCCTGGATTGATCCGGTGACTGACTGACGCGGAAACTTGAATCGATCTAATTCGTGATGCCGATCTTGCCTTCGCCCTGCAGATGCAACGAGCGCCTGGCAAGTGGCGTGGCACGTCCTGTCCTGCTCCCCAACTCCCGGGCCATCGCGATGTCGTCTTGGATCGATCTAAGCGATGGGCGGGGCGATTTTTAGCACGGCCAACGCGCCGGCGCATGTTGCTGCGCAATATGGCAGCGACGTGTCGAGCAAATGACCCTTTGCGGAAAATGCTGTAAGCGTTTACATGCGCAGACGGGGTGGGCCGGCCGGGCTGCGCCCGGCACCCGCAGAGGCCGGAGCAACGGCGACGGCAACAGCAACGGCTGCATTCCGTGGGGTGGCGGGGTGGGTCCGGTTGCGGGGGACGCTGCAAGTACGTCCCTGTAAGCTCGGTCGCGCCATCCATGGCGCTCACGCCCCCGCAACCGGACCCACCCCACCTTCGACAGATTCCCGCTGCTGTTGGTAGGTGTCGACCTTGGTCGACACGTGGATCCATGCCATGCATGGATGAAATCCAATCGATGATTTCGAAATCGGTAGGTACATCCATCCACGCCTTGCGTGGATAAAATTCGTCGAAATCAATATTTCGGTAGTTCATCGAACAGCATCCAAGCGTGGCGTGGATCTACGCGTCGACCAAGGCCGACACCCACCAGGATTCCGACAGATCGCCGAAAACTGTCGAAGGCGGGGTGGGTCCGGTTGCGGGGGTGTCCGCGGCATGGATGCCGCGGCCAAGCCCCCAGGGACGGGTTTACGGCGTCCCCCGCAACCGGACCCACCCCGCCACCCCACGGAATGCAGCCGTTGCTGTTGCCGTCGCCGTTGCTCCGGCCTCTGCGGGTGCCGGGCGCAGCCCGGCCGAAGCCCCCCCGCTCATGCTGCGCCGCAGAATGCATTGGGCGAAATTCCCATGCTCTACTTGAATCGATCTAAATCCGCCGGGGTGCGGATTTGTACCGATGGAAACGAGGGCTCGGCCTGTGCGGCCGGTTCTTCGCTGCCGCCCTGCCGCCAAGGAGTCCTGCCCGTGACCAGGTTGTCCCGCCGTCGTCCCGCCCGCCGCCTGTCGGCATTGTCCCATCGGCCCCTGGCCCGCATCGCCTGCCTGCTGGCACTGGCGGTGACGCCCTGGCTGCAGGCCGCACCGGCCGCGCTGGAGCGCGAGGTGAATACCTTCATCGGCAGCAAGGATGACGGCAACACCTTCCCCGGTGCTTCGGCACCGTTCGGCCTGATCCAGGTCAGCCCGATCGGCAGCCACTATTCGGGCTGGCGCTACGACGACGACAAGATCCGCGGCTTCGGCCACTCCTTCCTGTCCGGCGCCGGTTGCTGGGAGCAGGGCGGGCAGGTCTCGGTGCTGCCGGTGACCGGTTCGATCGGCCCCGGCGGCGACTTCGATACCGCCGATGCGAAAGCCTTCAATCACAAGACCTATGCGTCGGCCTACAGCCACGACGGTGAGATCGGCCAGGCCGGCTACTACAAGGTGCGCCTGACCAGCTACGGCGGCATCGACGCCGAAGCCACCGCACGCACCCGCGCAGCTGCCGAGCGTTACACCTTCAGCCAGCGCCAGGGCGATGGCCACGTGCTGGTGAATGTCGGTCAGGCCAACGAGCGCCACTCGGTGATCGGCAGCGTGGTCGATGTGGTGGGCGACCGCGTGGTGGAAGGCAAGCTGGTCACCAAGAGCTTCTGCGGTGGGCACCAGTACACCACCTGGTTCCGCATCGAGTTCGACCGCCCGTTCAAGGCGCATGGCACCTGGGGCGAGGGCGGCGGCCTGCCGGGCGCGCGCCACAGCATGGAAGGCGAACAGAAGCCCAACGGCGCGTGGCTCAGCTTCGACCTGGCCAAGGGCCAGTCGGTCACCGCCGTCAGCGCGATCTCGCATGTGGATGCCGAAGGTGCGCGTACCAACCTGCGCGCCGAGGGCATGCAGGGCGGGGCGCTGCTGGGCTTCGAGCGCATGCGCGCGCTGTCGCAGCAATCGTGGCGTGAGCAGCTGGCACGCGTGCGCGTGCAGGGCGGCAATGGCGATGACCGCACCGTGTTCTACAGCGCGCTGTACCACGCGCTGCTGCAGCCGCTCACCGGCAGCGATGCCGACGGCCGTTACCGCGGTTACGACGACGGCATCCATCGCGCCGATGGCTGGACCTACTACGAGTACTTCTCGCTGTGGGATACCTACCGTGCACAGAACCAATGGCTGGCACTGACGCGCCCGGATGTGGCGCGCGACATCGGCCGCAGCCTGCTGGCGATCGATGAGCAGGGCGGCTGGCTGCCGCGCTGGGGCTATGCCAACTTCGAGACCAACATCATGACCGGTGACCCGGTCACCCCCTTCATGGTCGACCTGTGGCGCTTCGGCGCGCTCAAGGGCCGCGAAGGGCAGGCATGGGATGCGCTGCGCCGCAATGCGTTCGGTACGCCGCCGCTGAACTCGCGTGCTGCCGGTCGCTCCGGCAACCCGACCTACCTGGACAAGGGCTACGTGGTCTACGATCGCGCGTTCCCGTCCAAGGGCATGGATGTCGATCCCCACCATGGTGGTTCGGCAACGCTGGAGTACGCACTGGCCGACTGCGCGCTTTCGCAGATGGCCGATGGGCTCGGCCATGCCCAGGATGCGGCGGTCCTGCGTGAGCGCGGCCGCAACTGGCGCAAGGTATGGGACCCGCAGGTGCGCGACGCCGAGACCGGCTTCACCGGCTTCCCGCGCCCGCGTACCGAAGACGGCCAGTGGTACACACCGGCCGATGGCCATTACAGCCCACGCTCGCATCACGGTTTCCATGAAGGCACGGCGTGGCAGTACCAGTGGCTGGCGCAGCAGGACGTGCCGGGCCTGGTCGAAGCGATGGACGGCCGCGAACAGGCCGGCCGCCGCCTGGATGCTTTCTTCGCCATGGACGCTCTGCAGGCCGACCCCCTCAATGCCGCCCGCAAGGAGTGGGTGGTCGGGCCGTACAGCTATTACAACCAGTTCCGCTACAACCCCAACAACGAGCCCGACCTGCATTCGCCGTGGCTGTACACGCTGATCGGCCAGCCGTGGAAGACCGCAGCAGTGGTGCGTGCAGCGCAGCAGCTGTTCACCAATGCACCCAACGGCGTGACCGGCAACGATGACCTCGGCACGATGTCGGCCTGGTACCTGTTCAGTGCGATCGGCGTATACCCGGCGGTGCCGGGCAGCGGCGAGTTCCTGCTGCATACGCCGCGCTTTGCCAAGGTCGAGGTCGAGCTGGGCAATGGCCGCACCCTGCGCATCGAGGCACCTGGCGCCGATGGCCGCCGCCTGCAGTACGTGCAGGGCGTGCAGGTCGACGGCCAGGCACATGCCCCGGTATGGCTGGGCTGGAGCCAGCTGCAGCAGGGCCCGAAGCTGCGCTTCGCGCTGGACGGGCGGGCGCCGACCGAGGGCTGGGGCACCGCGGTCAAGGACCTGCCGGTGTCCTGGTGCGCGGCACCGGGCAGCCAGCTGCACTGAGCCGGGCTGTGCCGTTCGAGGCAACCCAGCGAACGGCACGGCACGGCGGGGCCGCGATCCATTAGGCTTGAGCATCCATCGGAGTGCGGGAAGACGATGAACGACAACAGCGACAGTTCCAGCAAGCGTTCCGGCAAGGCGGTGACGGTGACCGACATCGCCCGTGCCATCGGCGTTTCGCGCGCGACCGTGTCGCTGGTGCTGCGCGGCAGCCCGCTGGTCAACGTCGATACCCGCGCCCGGGTCGAGGCTGAGCTGCGCCGCCAGCGTTACGTCTACAACCGCGCTGCAGCGAACCTGCGGCGGCGCACGTCCTCCAGCATCGCCCTGGTCATCAACGATCTGTCCAACCCGTTCTTCGCCGAATTCGCTTCGGGTGTGGACGAGGCACTGGGCGGACGCGGCTACGTGACCCTGCTCGGCAGTACCGGCGAGTCGCCCGAGCGGCAGCAGGCGGTGCTGTCCACGCTGATGGAACACACGCCTGCCGGCCTGATCCTGTCGCCGGCCGAGGGCAGCGATGCCACGCTGCTGCGGCAGGTGCTGGGCGCCAACGCCAACGTACTGCTGTTCAACCGCGAACTGGAGGGCGCCGACTGGGACTTCCTGACCCTGGACAACCAGCATGGTGCCTACCTGGCCACCCGTCACCTGATCGAGCGCGGCCATCGCCAGATCGCATTCTTCGGTGGCCACGCGGCATCGAGTTCCTGCCACCAGCGTCGTGCCGGTTTCCAGCAGGCACTGGCCGAAGCCGGGTTGGCATTGCCGCCGGGCTGGATGATCGAATCTGCACCCAACCGCCTGGAAGCGGCCGCGCGCACCGATGAACTGTTCGTCGACGGCCATCGGCCGAGCGCAGCGGTCTGCTACAACGACACCGTCGCGCTGGGCCTGATGCTGGGCCTGAACTCGCGCGGCATCCGTCCCGGCGGTGACTTCGCGGTGACCGGCTTCGACGATATTTCCGAAGCGTCGGTTGCCGTGCCGCCGTTGACCACACTGACGGCCGACCCGCGCGAACGCGGGCGGCAGGCGGCCTCGCTGCTGCTGCAGCGGCTGGAGGAACCGGACGCGCCACCACGGCGCACGGTCGCCCCGGTACAGTTGCGCATCCGCGAAAGCAGCGCCGCACGTCCGAATTGAATTGATGCTTCGCACCTGAACTGATTGCACCCTTCCACGTACCAACGACCTTTCGCGCATCGAGGCGCGTACCGCATGCCGATCTCCGCAACGCCCCGCCCATCGGGTTCCCCGGGCAACCAGCCTGCCGTCACCAACGGCAAGGCGCTGGCCGTGGTCACCACCATCTTCTTCATGTGGGGCTTCCTGACCTGCCTCAACGACATCCTGATTCCGCATCTGAAGGCGGTGTTCGAGCTGAACTACGCCAAGGCAATGCTGGTGCAGTTCACCTTCTTCGGCACCTACTTCCTGATGTCGCTGCCGGCCGGGCGGCTGGTGGCAGCGCTGGGTTACAAGAAGGGCATCGTCGCCGGCCTGGTGATCGCCGGCATCGGTGCGCTGGGCTTCTGGCCGGCTGCTGAGCTGCGCGTCTATGGCGCCTTCCTCGGTGCATTGTTCGTGCTGGCCACCGGCATCACCGTGCTGCAGGTGGCGGCCAACCCGTATGTCGCGCTGCTTGGTCCGGAGCAGACCAGTTCCAGCCGCCTGACCCTGGCGCAGGCGCTGAACTCGCTGGGTACGGCCATCGCGCCGATCTTCGGCGGCATGCTGATCCTGTC
The DNA here is from genome assembly GCF_019793815.1 of Stenotrophomonas sp. DR822. Lineage (NCBI taxonomy): Bacteria > Pseudomonadati > Pseudomonadota > Gammaproteobacteria > Lysobacterales > Lysobacteraceae > Stenotrophomonas > Stenotrophomonas sp. DR822. Next base: position 736,843 of record NZ_CP081826.1, on the reverse strand, counting down.
CAACACGGCCATGAGCGGCGAGCAGATCGCCGCGCTGCCGGCCGCCGAGCAGCTCGCCTACCGTACCGCCGAGGCGCACGCGGTACAGGGCCCCTACGTCGGCTTGGCCGTGGCGCTGGTGCTGCTGGCCCTGTTCGTGTTCCTGTTCCGCCTGCCGGCGTTGAACGACACTACCGAACAGGCTGACCAGGGGCATCAGCACAGCTATCTGGATGCGCTGCGCAAGCGCCACCTGCTGCTGGGCGTGCTCGGCATCTTCTTCTACGTCGGTGCTGAAGTATCGATCGGCAGCTTCCTGGTCAACTACCTGTCGATGCCCACCATCGGCGGCTTCAGCGAGCAGGAAGCCACCCACTATGTGTCGGCCTACTGGACGATGGCGATGATCGGTCGCTTCGCCGGTTCGGCGCTGCTGGCGCGCTTCTCGCCGAGCCGCCTGCTGGCGATCTTCGCGCTGGTCAACGTGGGCCTGCTGACGCTGACCATGATGACCTCCGGCAATGTCGCGCTGTACTCGGTGGTGGCGATCGGCCTGTTCAATTCGATCATGTTCCCGACCATCTTCGCGCTCAGCATCGAGCGCCTGGGCCCGCTGACCAGCAAGGGTTCGAGCCTGCTGATCATGGCCATTGTCGGTGGCGCGGTGGTGCCATACCTGCAGGGCGTCCTGGCTGACCACATCGGCGTGCAGGCCAGCTTCATCCTGCCGCTGCTGTGCTACGGCTACATCATTTTCTACGGACTGGTCGGCGCCCGCGCGCCGGCTGCTGGCACGCAGGGAGGCTGAGTCGAAAATGGGTTCCATCGTCTGCTTCGGCGAAATTTTGATCGATCTACTAGCGCAACCGCCGGCCTCGGCCGATACCCCGCGCGCGTTCCTGCAGTACGCCGGAGGTGCACCGGCCAACGTCGCGGTGGCCGCCGCGCGGCTGGGCGCGAAGACCCAGTTCGTCGGCATGCTCGGCCGCGACATGTTCGGCGACTTCCTGGCGGAGAGCCTGAGCGAACACGGCGTCGGCACCGACTACATCGTGCGTACCGACGCGGCCAAAACCGCGCTGGCCTTCGTTGCACTGGACGCGGGCGGCGAACGCAGCTTCAGCTTCTACCGTCCGCCTGCCGCCGACCTGCTGTTCCGTGACAGCGATTTCCAGGCCGGCTGCTTCGATGGCGCGCAGTGTTTCCACGCCTGTTCCAACAGCCTGACCGAAGCGGACATCGCCGAAGCGACGTTCGCCGGCATGGACCGTGCGCGTGCGGCCGGCGCGGTGGTCAGCCTGGATCTCAACCTGCGTCCGGCGCTGTGGCCGGCCGATGTCGACCCGACACCGCGCCTGTGGCAGGCGCTGGAGCGCGCCGACCTGGTCAAGCTGTCGCGCGAGGAACTGGACTACCTCGCCGCCCCGCTGGGCGATGACGGCGAGGCGCTGGTGCTGCGTCGCCTGCTGGCCGCGCAGGCACGCTGGGTGATCATCACCGACGGCGCCGCCACGCTGCATTGGTATACCCGTAAAACGCAGGGCAAGGTCAGCAGTTTCCGCGTCGCCACCGTGGACACCACCGCTGCCGGTGATGCCTTCGTCGGCGGCGTGCTGGTTGGCCTGCTGGAGCGGGGTGGGGCAGGTGCGGGTTTTGCCGCGTTCTGCCAGGACCCGCAGGCGATCGCCGCCACGCTGCGCTTCGGCGCCGCCGTTGGCGCACTGGCGGTGACCCGCAAGGGCGCGTTCGCTGCGATGCCCTCGTTCGATGAAGTGCAGCAGCTGCTGCAGCTACAGGATCTCCCCGCATGAGCACCTCGCCCGATTTCCGTTCCCCCGCGTTCCTGCGCGCCCACATCGCCGACACGATGGCGTTCTACCATCCGCGCTGCATCGACCCGGAGGGCGGCTTCTTCCATTACTTCCGTGACGACGGCAGCATCTACGATGCCAGCCATCGTCATCTGGTGAGCAGCACCCGCTTCGTCTTCAACTACGCCATGGCCTACCGCGAATTCGGCAACGCCGAGTATCGCGACGCGGTCGAGCACGGGGTGCGCTACCTGCGCGAGGTTCACCGCAACCCGGCTACCGGCGGCTACGCCTGGACCCTGCGCGACGGTGTGGTAGAGGACGACATGAACCACTGCTACGGCGTGGCCTTCGTGCTGCTCGCCTACAGCTGTGCGTTGAAGGCAGGCATCGAAGAAGCCCGCGCGTGGATGGACGAAACCTGGCAGCTGCTGCAGGCGCGCTTCTGGGAAGCCGAGCACGGCCTGTACAGGGACGAGGCCGACGGCCAGTGGAACTTCACCGGCTACCGCGGCCAGAACGCCAACATGCACATGTGCGAGGCGATGCTGGCCGCGTTTGAGGCCAGTGGCGAGCAGCGCTATGTCGAGCGCGCGCTGCAGCTGGCCGACAACATGACCCGCCGCCAGGCGGCAAAGGCCGGCGGTCTGGTCTGGGAACACTACGACGTCAACTGGAACATCGACTGGGACTACAACCTGGACGATCCCAAGCACCTGTTCCGGCCGTGGGGTTTCCAGCCGGGGCACCAGACCGAGTGGGCCAAGCTGCTGCTGATCCTGGACCGTCACGTGCAGGCCGACTGGCTGGTGCCGACCGCGCAGCATCTGTTCGATGTGGCCGTAGAGCGCAGCTGGGACGAGGTGCGCGGCGGCCTGTATTACGGCTTCGCCCCGGAGTCGCGCCGGCAGCCGGGCATGGACGGCGCGCCGATCGGCGGTGACAGCTTCGTCTGTGACGACGACAAGTATTTCTGGGTGCAGGCCGAGACCCTGGCCACCGCCGCGCTGATGGCCGCGCGCACCGGCGACGACCGCTATTGGCAGTGGTACGACCGTATCTGGGTGTACTCGTGGGAGCACTTCGTCGACCATCGATACGGCGCATGGTTCCGCATCCTCGACGCCGACAACCGCAAGTACAGCGATGAGAAGAGCCCGGCCGGCAAGGTGGATTACCACACCATGGGTGCGTGCTACGAAGTGCTGAACGTCGTGCGTTGAGGTCTGCCGCGCTGCGTGCTCGCCGGACGTGGTCCGGCGCTGCCGTGGCGTGTGGCATTGGTAGCGCCGGGTCATACCCGGCGGAAAAACAGGAGCATCACGTGCATCGCCTTCCCCTCGCTGTCCGTCTGCTGCTGTTGATGATCGCCCTTGGCGCCTTCCCGGCAGGCGCCGCACCGCTGCAGGCGCAATGGGAGTTCCGGCTGCTGCCCGGTGACGCGCAGGGCGCGGCCCATCCTGGCCTGCAGCAGTGGCGCGCAGCCACGGTGCCAGGCAGCGTGCACACCGATCTGCTGGCGCATGAGCTGATCCGCGATCCCTACGTTGGCGCGCCAGAAGCCGAGCTGCAGTGGATCGGTCTGGCCGACTGGGAGTACCGCGCCCGTTTCGATGTGGACGCTGCCACCTTGGCCAAGGCCCATGCCGAGCTGCGCTTCGACGGCCTGGACACCTATGCCGAGGTGACGCTCAACGGCAAGCCACTGCTGCGCGCCGACAATGCCCACCGCACCTGGCGCGCCCGCGTTGAAGGTCGCCTGCGTGCGAAGGGCAATGAGCTGCAGATCGTGTTCCGTTCGCCGATCCGCACGCTGCTGCCCGGCGTGCAGGCGATGCCGCACAGGATTGCCGGCAATTATCCTTCGCCCTACGGCGATGAACCCAAGGACGCGATGGTCGGCAACTTCGCGCGCAAGCCGGCGTACCACTTCGGGTGGGACTGGGGCCCGCGCTATGTCACTGCCGGCGTCTGGCGGGGCGTTGACCTGCAGGCATGGGATGCGCATCGGTTGACCGATGTGGCCGTACGCACTGATGCGCTTGATGCAGAAAACGCAAAGCTGGCGGTATTGCTGCAGGTGGAGCAGGACGCGGTCGCCGCTCCGATTGCGGTGGACGTTGAAGTGCGGGATCCCGACGGCCGCAGCGTTGCACGGGTGCAGCGCACGGTCGAACTGAAGCCCGGCCAGAACAGCGTGGAGGTGCCGGTTGAACTGGCCAAGCCGCGGCGCTGGTGGCCGGTCGGCCATGGTGCGCAGGACCGCTACACCGTGCAGGCGCGCCTGGACGGCAGTGCCGATCCGGTGCTGGCACGCGAACAGCGCATTGGCCTGCGCACCGTCGAACTGCGCCGCGAGCAGGACGGCAAGGGAGGGCAGGGCTTCGCCTTCGTCATCAACGGGTTGCCGATCTTCGCCAAGGGCGCGAACGTGATCCCCTTCGACGCCTTCCCCGCGCGCGTGGATGCTGCGCGCCTGCGCCAGGTACTGGTCGCCGCGCGCGATGCCAACATGAACATGCTGCGCAACTGGGGCGGCGGCTACTACGAAGACGATGCGTTCTTCGACATCGCCGACGAACTGGGCCTGCTGGTCTGGCAGGACTTCATGTTCGGCGGTGGCATGCAGCCGGGTTACGACCCGGCATTCCGCGCCAGCGTGGTCGCCGAGGCGCGCGACAACGTGCGCCGGCTGCGCCACCATCCCAGCATCGTGCTGTGGTGTGGCAACAACGAGGAAGAGACGGCGTGGAAGGACTGGGGCCACGGCCGTGACCTGAAGTCCGCCGATCCGGCGTTCGCAGCGAAGGTCTGGCAGGGCTACGTCGACCTGTTCGGCAACGACCTGCGCCAGGTGGTGAGCGAAGATGGGTTGGGCGTGCCGTACTGGTCCAGTTCGCCCAGCAACGACCTGGACGAGAAGGCCAACGACTCCACCCGTGGCGACAAGCATTACTGGCAGGTGTGGGGCAATCCGGCATTGCCGGTGCAGGCCTATCTGCGCGAGACGCCGCGCTTCATGTCCGAGTACGGCCTGCAGGCCTGGCCGGCGGTGGCGACGGTGGACCAGATCGCCACGCGTGCCGAACAGCGCATCGACAGCCCGGTGATCCGCGCGCACCAGAAGTTCATGGCCGGGGAGGGCAATACACGCCTGCTGCACTACATCGAACTGGGCTACGGCACGCCGAAGGACTTCGAGGACTTCGTCTACCTGAGCCAGGTGATGCAGGCCGATGGCATCGCCCTGGCGGCGCTGCACCATCGCGCTTCGCGGCCCTACACGATGGGCTCGCTTTACTGGCAGCTCAACGATGTCTGGCCGGGGGCATCGTGGTCGAGCGTGGACTACTTCGGTCGCTGGAAGGCGCTGCACTATGCCGCGCGGCGCTTCTTCGCGCCGGTTACGGTGGCCGCACTGCGCGATGAAGGCAGTACCCGCGTGCACCTGATCAACGATGGTGCCGCGCTGGATGCACGTTGGCGCCTGCGGGTGATGGACGTGGAGGGCAAGGTGCTGCGCCGACGCGAGCAGGCGGTGACCCTGGCTGCCGCCGGGGTGACCGATATCGGCACCTACGCGGATGCCGAGCTGCTGGCCGGCGCCGATCCGGCGCGGACGGTGGCGGTGTTCGAACTGCTGCAGGATGGCAAGGTGACGGCGCGGCAGGTGGTCGGCTTCGTTGAAGCCAAGGACCAGGTGCTGCCACGCCAGCAGTTGACGTCAACGCTGGCGATCGACGGTGACCATTATCGCCTGCGGCTGCACAGCACTGCGCTGGTGCGCGCAGCCTGGATCGATTTCGGCGCGCTCGACGTGCAGGTGGAAGACAACCTGCTGGACCTGCTGCCGGGCGAAACCCGTGACATGGCCGTGCGTGGCCCGGTGGATCTGGCTGCGCTGCGCGAGGCCTTGAAGGTGAAGACCCTCAACGATCGTTGAGCAGCGCCGTCTACCCGCCTTGGCAGGTGTCAACCTTGGTTGGCACGCTTCTGGCGCGGGGCCCCAATCGCCAACCAAGGTTGGCCTCTACCGGAGCCGGTGCCCGGTAGCGCCGGGCGATGCCCGGCGGGCGCAGCGGGGCGGCGCTTTACAGCTGGATCTGCTGGAAGTTCTCGACGCGATCATGGCCGTTGGCGGCGTCGCCGATGCGCGGCATCGGGTAGTCGTCCAGGCGATCGATCAGGCGTGTCTGCAGGCCGGCTTCGCGGGCGGCGTCCAGTTCCTCGACCACGTCGGACAGGAACAGGATCTCGCCAGCGGGAACGCCGATGGCCTGCACGATGTGGCGGTAGCTGTCGGCCTCGCGCTTGCCACCGACTTCGGTATCGAACCAGCCCGACACCAGCGGACTGAGGTCACCGGCGTCGCTGAAGCCGAAGAACAGCTTCTGTGCCGGCACCGAGCCGGAGGAGTACACATACAGCGGCAGGCCCGAGGCGTGCCACCCCTTCAACACCGGCGCTACCTCCGGGTAGAAGTGCGCGGTGTAGTCGCCACGACGGTAGCCCGCGTCCCAGATCAGCCCCTGCAGGGCCTTCAGTGCGGTGTGCTTGCGGTCCTGGTCGATCCAGCCCTGCAGCGTCTCGACCACCAGGCTGTCCTGGCAGGCGCCGCCGATCTCGGTGGCGACTGCATCCAGCCAGCGACGCACCTCCGGTTGCTGGCCATGCTCGGCGACGAAGCCGGGCAGCGCCTGGCGTGCGTACGGGAACAGCACGTTCTTGACGAACGAGATGCTGCTGGTGGTGCCTTCGATGTCGGTCAGGATGACGCGGGGCTGCATTGATCAGGACGCCTGGGTCGGAATGTAACGGGGGAATTTCTGCGCGATGTCGGTGCCGGTGAAGTGACCGACCCAGCCATCCGGTTCGGTGAAGAAGCGGATCGCCACGAAGCTGGGCTCATCACCCATGTCGAACCAGTGGGTGGTGCCGTCGGGCACGGCGATCAGGTCATCCTTCACGCACTCGATCTCATAGACCTTGTCGCCCACGTGCAGGGTGAACAGGCCCGAGCCGGCGACGAAGAAGCGTACTTCGTCTTCCTTGTGGAAGTGTTCGTCGAGGAATTTCTTCCTCAGCTCGGCGCGGTTCGGGTTGTCCGGGGCGATCGAGGCCACGTCCACACTCTTGAAGCCGCGTTCGGCAACCAGGCGGTCGATGTCGGCGCGGTAGGCGGCGAAGACTTCGTCCTGGCTTGCGCCCGGGGCGACCGGCGCGGTGGCCTGCCAGCGTTCAAAGGTGACGCCGATCTTCTGCAGTTCGGCAGCGATGATCGCGCCGTCCTGGGTGTCCAGCAGCGGCGATTCGGGGCGGGTGTCGTCGTAGATGCGCAGTCGGCTCATGGCGGCAGCTTGAACGTCTCGGGGAAGGACAGGGTAGCAGGGTGGCATTGACCGCCTGATTCCAGAACGGCATCTGGCGGTGCCGGAAACTTCAGCGACGCAGCTTGCGCAGCTCCAGCTCACAGTGCAGCAGGAATTCGAACGCTTCCATGTGCCGCCGTGCTTCGGCCATGTCGCGGCCCCAGGCATACAGGCCGTGGCCGTCGATCAGGTAGCCCCAGAGGGTCTGCGTGTCGAGCAGGGCGTCGACCTGGGCCGACAGCACGTCCATGTCCTGGGTGTTGGCAAAGACCGGGATGTTGATGGCCATCTCGTGGGTGCTGTTGCCGGCGAAGGCCTTCAGCAGTTCGTAGCCTTCCACCCGGATATGGCCCTGCGGTGCATACAGGCGCGAGGCGATGGTCTGCACCGGCGAATGGGTATGCAGCACGCAGCCGATCTCCGGGAAGCGGCGATACAGCTGGGTATGCAGCAGGGTTTCGGCAGACGGGCGCAGCGGGCGGACGACGGCCTTGCCATCGAAATCCACGACCATGATGTCGTCTTCGATCAGGCGGCCCTTGTCCTTGCCGGAGACGGTGATCGCGGCGTGGCGGTCGTCCAGGCGGTGGGAAAAGTTGCTGCTGGTGGCCGGGGTCCAGCCGGCCTGGGCCAGTTCGCGGACGTTGTCGATCAGCAGCTGGGCCAGTTCGCTCAGGCGCGCGGTGTCGTAGGGGAAGGTGGGGGCGTTCATACCGGCATTTTACGTGATCCAGCCCATTGCTGGGCCTGCGGGGCGGTAGCTGGCCTGCTGCGTGGACAAGGCTCCGCGGTTTGCCGGCAGACGGTGGGCAGGATTTGGATCGAGGCAAGCACAGCGCTGGCTGAATGGGGAAGACAGCGCTCGTGCTGAAAGCGATTCCGGTCGTAGACAGCTTTCGTGTCGCGAAACACCATCGGGTGGCAGCAGAAATTCCGGCGCCAAGGACAGGAGTACTTCGATGATTGCGCGCGCGATGGGAGTGATGGGAGTGATCGGTATCGTGCTGGCCTGCAGCGGCTGCACAATGGAATGGGTGAAGATGGATGCGGGAGCTCGATCATTCGGCCCCGCACACTCGAGTTGCACGGCGCGGGCTGACGATCACTGGCCGGTAAGGAATGAAGTGGCCACGCGCACTGTCTATGAGGACCGCAAGGTGCCCTGCAGGCTTGATGAAGTCTGCGCAATTGATGGCAAGTACAACCTGGTGCCGATGCCGAAAGAGGAGAGCTACATCGTGGACGTCAATGCGTCCGACCGCAGCAGCGAGTTCAGGGCCTGCATGGCCGGTGCCGGCTGGCAGCAGCAGCTCATCTGGTTCAATCGTCGCTAGACGAGGCGGGCACCCCACCCCTCGGAGCAGGAGGGCAGGGCCATCATGGCCCTGCCGCTCTTACTTCCCGCGCAGGCGGCTGTGTTTGAACCCGTAGAAGAAGTAGATCACGAAGCCGACAAACGTCCACACGCCCATCAGCATCCAGTTGTGCAACGTCATCGCCGACAGCAGCGCCAGGCAGCTGATCACGCCCAGGCTGCAGACCAGCCATGCACCCGGAATGCGGAACGGGCGCGGCAGGTCGGGCTGCGTGCGGCGCAGGATCAGTACGCCGGCGCAGACCGCCGCGAAGGCGATCAGCGTGCCCATCGAGGTCAGCTCGCCGAGGATGTCCAGCGGGAACAGCGCCGCCAGCAGGGCGATGCCGATGCCGGTGATGACGGTGTTGATATGCGGCGTGCGGTACTTCGGGTGGATCTTGGTGAACACCGGCGGCAACAGGCCGTCGCGGCCCATGATCATGAAGATGCGCGGCTGGCCGATGATCATCACCAGCACCACCGACGACAGGCCGATCAACGCACCGATTTCCACCACCACGCGCAACCAGCCCAGCTGCGGATGCGCGGCCACGGCGGTCACCACCGGCTCATCGGTGCCCAGCAGCTGGTAAGGCACCAGGCCGGTCATGACTGCAGCCATCGCGATGTACAGCACCGTGCAGATCACCAGCGACAGCATCATGCCGATCGGCATGTCGCGCTGCGGTTTGTGTGATTCCTGCGCGGCCACCGATACCGCTTCGAAGCCGATGTAGGCGAAGAACACCATCGCCGCGCCACGCAGCACGCCTTCCATGCCGTACTTGCCGGGGCCTTCGTTGGCCGGGATGAACGGGGTCCAGTTGCTGGTGTCCACGTACTTCCAGCCGACCACGATCACCAGCACGATCAGCCCGGTCTTGAGGATGACCATGGCCATGTTCATCGCCGAGGATTTGCTGATGCCGACGTAGCACAGCCAGGTCAACAGCAGCACCAGGATCGCGGCGGGAATGTTGGCGATGGCGCCGGTGGGCCGCAGCTGCGCATCCAAGGGGGCGCTGACCAGCGCCGCCGGTAGATGGATGTCGAAATGGCTGAGCAGGCTGAGGAAATACCCGGTCCAGCTGACCGCCACGGCCGAGGCGGAGACGCCGTACTCGAGCACCAGCATCCAGCCGATGAACCAGGCCGAGAGCTCGCCGAAGGTGGCGTAGGTATAGGTGTAGGCGCTGCCGGAAACCGGCACCATCGCCGCGAACTCGGCATAGGCCAGGGCGCAGAAGGCGCAGCAGATCGCGGCCAGCACGAACGAGAGCATGATGGCCGGGCCGGCGTGGTTGGCGGCGGCCTGGCCGGTGATGACGAAGATGCCGCCGCCGATCACGGCGCCGATGCCGAGTGCGGTCAGGCCCCAGGGGCCGAGGTGGCGACGCAGGCTCAGGCCGTTGGCGTCTTCATGGGCGGCATGCGGATGCTTGGTGGCCCACAGTTGCTTGAACATGTGTGGTGGTCTTGTGCGATGCGCCCGGTGACCGGGCGCGGGCGGAAATGCTTGCGGATATCGACGGGCCGGCGCAGGGGCCGGCCCGTCGGGAGGATCAGGGCGACTTGGCCAGCTTGCTGTGGCGCATGCCGTAGCCGAAGTAGATCAGCAGGCCCAGCACGGTCCAGCCTACGAACAGGTGCCAATGCACCACGAACGCCTGCCAGAACAGGAACAGGCACGACAGCGCGCCCAGCGGGCAGATCACCCACACCAGCGGCACGCGGAACGGACGGTGCAGCTCCGGGCGGGTGTAGCGCAGGATCAGCACGCCGATGCAGACCGTGGCGAAGGCCAGCAGGGTGCCCATGGAAACCAGTTCGCCCAGCACGTTCAGCGGCACCAGGCCGGCCAGCGACGCGGCGATGACGCCGACCACGATCGTGGCCCAGTACGGCGTGCGGAAGCGCTTGTGGACCTTGCCGAACACTTTCGGCAGCAGGCCATCGCGCGAGATGGTGTAGGCGATGCGGGTCTGGCCCATCATCATCACCAGCACCACCGAGGACAGGCCGGCGATCGCGCCGATTTCCACCGCGGTCTTCAGCCAGGACAGGCTCGGGTAGGCTTCCAGCGCGGTGGCCACCGGCTTGTCGGTGCCCAGCAGGTGGTAGGGCAGCATGCCGGTCAGCACCGCGCAGACGATGATGTAGACGATGGTGCACACCGCCAGCGAGCCGAGCAGGCCGATCGGCATGTTGCGCTGCGGGTCCTTGGTTTCACCGGCGGCGGTGGAGACCGCATCGAAGCCGATGTAGGCGAAGAACACGATGGTGGCCGCGCGGAACACGCCGCTCCAGCCGAACTCGCCGGACACGCCGGTGTTTTCCGGGATGAACGGGTGCCAGTTGGCCGGGTCCACGTGGGCCGCGCCGATGCCCACGAACAGGCAGATGACGAAGACCTTGATGGCCACGATGATCGCGTTGACGAACGCGGACTGGGTCACGCCCACGTACAGCAGGCCGGTCACCGCCGCCACGATCAGCACCGCCGGCAGGTTGAACAGCTTGCCGGAGGCGGCGAACTCGTGCCCGTTCCAGGCGATCGGCGCCGCGCTCAGCGCGTCCGGGAACGGCATGTGCAGCGTGGTGGTGATGAAGCTGATCAGGTACGCCGACCAGCCCACCGCGACAGAGGCCGAGGCGAACAGGTACTCCAGCACCAGGCACCAGCCGATGAACCAGGCCATGCCCTCGCCGAGCGTGGCGTAGGAGTAGGAATAGGCGCTGCCGGAGACCGGCATCATCGCTGCGAACTCGGCGTAGCACAGGCCGGCCAGCGCGCAGGCGATGCCGGCGAACACGAACGACAGCATGACCGCCGGGCCGGCGTGGTTGGCCGCGGCCTGGCCGGTAAGCACGAAAATGCCTGCGCCGATCACCGCACCAATGCCAAGCATGATGAGGTGTTTCGCCGTGAGGGTCCGTTTCAACGTGGCTTCGCCATCCAGGCTGCCTTCGATGGGTTCGCCGGCATCGACGTGCCCGGCCGGTTCGACCGGCTTGACCCTCAACAGAGCTTTCAGCATGCAGTACTTCCTGATGATCGGATTGGGAGGGCCGCCAGTACATTGCCGGCGGCCTGGAATCGTGAAAGCCGTGCGAACGGCCCGCTGTACCTTAGCCAATGCTGAAGGCACCGCACAAGCGCAAACGCAACAATGAACGGCGATAATGGCAGGTATTTTTCCAGGCACCCCGCATTCATGAGCGAAACCACCGAATCCCTTGCCGCACTTGACGATCGCTTGCGCGGCCTGCTGCATGACCATGCGCGCAAAGAACCCGCCCACGACGCCCTTGCTGCCGAATTCAGCACATTGATCGACGATGCGGAGGATGCTTTCCGCCGCGAACGCCTGGCCGGCCACTTCACCGCCAGCTGCTGGCTGGTCAGCGCCGATGGCCAGCGGCTGCTGCTGACCCACCATCGCAAGCTGCAGCGCTGGCTGCAGCTGGGTGGCCACGCCGACGGCGACCGCGATCTGGCCCGGGTAGCGTTGAAGGAAGCCGAGGAGGAATCGGGCCTGAGCGGCCTGGTGCTGGATGATCCGGCCATCTTCGATATCGACAAGCACTGGATTCCCGAGCGCAAGGAGGTGCCGGGGCACTGGCACTACGACGTGCGTTTCGTGATCCGTGCGCTGGGCGGAGAGAATTTCGTGCTCAGCGAAGAGTCGCTGGAGCTGGCCTGGCGACCGGTGGCCGAGGTCGCCAGCGATCCCCAGTCGGACGAATCGATGCAGCGCATGGCGCGCCGTTGGCTGGCGCGCTGAAAGACGCATCCACGCCACGCGTGGATGACGCAATGCCGGACGCATTCCGCCGGGCCACGCCCGGCGACGTACATCTCAATACAGGATGCGGGTGCGCAAGGTGCCCGGAATCGCCGCCAGCTCGTCACGCACCGCGCTGGCCTGCTCTTCGCTGGCGGTGATGTCGATCACCACGTAACCCACCTTCGGGTCGGTGCGCAGGAACTGGCCGTCGATGTTGACGTTGTGCCGCGAGAAGATCTCGTTGACCTTGGACAGCACGCCCGGCACGTTCTGGTGGATGTGCAGCAGGCGCAGGCTGTCGGCGTGCTCGGGCAGGGTCACTTCCGGGAAATTGACCGCCGACAGGGTGCTGCCGTTGTCGCTGTAGCGCACCAGCTTGGCCGCCACTTCGATGCCGATGTTGTCCTGCGCTTCCAGCGTGCTGCCGCCGACGTGCGGGGTCAGGATCACGTTGTCGTGGCGGGTCAGCGGCGATTCGAAGATATCGCCGTTGCCCTTCGGCTCGACCGGGAACACGTCCAGCGCGGCGCCACCGATGTGGCCGCTGGCCAATGCAGCATCCAGCGCATCGATGTCGACCACGGTGCCGCGCGCGGCGTTGATCAGGTGCGCGCCGCGGCGCATCTTCGCCAGCTCGGTGCTGCCGATCATCCACTGCGTGGAAGGCGTCTCCGGCACGTGCAGGGTCACGATGTCAGCACGCGCCAGCAGGTCGTCCAGGCTGGCCGCCGCACGGGTATTGCCCAGCGACAGCTTGGTTTCCACATCGTGGAAGATCACCTGCATGCCCAGCGATTCGGCCAGTACGCCGACCTGGGTGCCGATGTGCCCGTAGCCGATGATGCCCAGGACCTTGCCGCGCACCTCATGGCTGCCGCTGGCCGATTTCGACCAGCCGCCGCGATGGCATTCGGCGTTCTTCTGCGGGATGCCGCGGGTCAGCATGATCGCTTCGGCGATCACCAGTTCGGCCACGCTGCGGGTATTGGAGTAGGGCGCGTTGAATACCGGAATGCCGGCCAGCTCGGCCGCATCCAGGTCGACCTGGTTGGTGCCGATGCAGAAACAGCCGACCGCGATCAGGCGCTTGGCCTCGGCCAGCACCTCGGCACTGAGCTGGGTGCGCGAGCGGATGCCGACGATGTGGGCTTCGGCGATGCGCGCCTTCAGTTCGTCCTCGGGAAGCGCCTTGGTGTGCGCCTCGATCTGGCTGTAGCCGGCGGCGCTGAACACCTCCACGGCGGTCTGGCTGACCCCCTCCAGCAACAGCACGCGGATATCCTGCTTCGGGAACGAGGTCTTCTTCGGCGACATGGGGCGGCACGGCCAGTGGGACAGGGGCTGACCACTATGCCAGATCGCAACGCCCATGGTGCAGTGCGCAATTGGTTGCAACTGCAGCTATTGAAGGCTCTGCAGGGCTGGACGCTGGGCCCGGCCACTGGCACGCTTGCCCGTTGTTCACGCCCCGCGCCGGACCGTCATGACCGATTCCCGCATCGCCTCGTTGCAGCAGGCCTGTCCCGGCCTGAAGCTGAAGACCGACCCTGCCGACCTGGAGCATTACGGCCGCGACTGGACCCGGCGCTGGACACCGGCGCCGCTGGCGATCGCGTTGCCGGCCACGGTTGAAGAAGTGCAGGCGGTGATGCGCTGGACCGCGGCCGAGGGCGTGGCGGTGGTTCCCTCCGGCGGTCGCACCGGCCTTTCCGGCGGTGCGGTTGCGGCCAATGGCGAGCTGGTGCTGAGTCTGGAGCGGATGAACAAGGCGCTGGACTACGATGCGGTCGACCGCACCCTGGTGGTGCAGGCCGGCATGCCGCTGGAGGCGCTGCACAACGCGGCCCTTGAACATGGCCTCATCTATCCGGTGGACTTCGCGGCGCGCGGGTCGTGCTCGATCGGCGGCAACATCGCCACCAATGCCGGTGGCATCCGGGTGATCCGCTACGGCAATACCCGTGAATGGATCGCCGGACTGAAAGTGGTTACCGCCACGGGCGAACTGCTCGAGCTCAACAAGGGCCTGATCAAGAACTCCAGCGGCTACGATTTCCGCCAGCTGCTGATCGGATCGGAGGGCACGCTGGGCGTGATCGTCGAGGCCACGGTGAAACTCACCGACCCGCCGCCGGCCAGCAACGTGATGCTGCTGGCGCTGCCCAGCTTCGACGTGCTGATGCAGGTGTTCGCCGCCTTCCGTGCGCGGCTGCAGCTGCAGGCCTTTGAATTCTTCACCGACCGGGCGCTGGAACATGTTCTGGCCCATGGTGCGCAGGCACCGCTCGATGAGGTGCATCCCTATTACGTGGTGACCGAGTTTGCTGCCGGTGACGAGGCGCAGGAAGCGGCGGCGATGGCGGCCTTCGAGGACTGCATGGGCAACGGCTGGGTCAGCGACGGCGTGATCAGTGCCAGCGATGCCCAGGCGGCGCAGCTGTGGCGCCTGCGCGAGGGCATCACCGAGGCGCTGGCACGTTACAAGCCCTACAAGAACGATGTCTCGGTGCGGATCTCGTCGATGCCGGCGTTCCTGGCCGAGACCCAGGCGCTGATCGGCGAGGCCTACCCGCACTTCGACGTGGTCTGGTTCGGCCACATCGGCGACGGCAACCTGCACATCAACGTGCTCAAGCCGGACGGCACCAGCGATGCGGACTTCGTAAGCCAGTGCGAGCATGTCACCAAGCTGCTGGCGCAGGTGCTGGCGCGCTTCAATGGCAGCATTTCGGCCGAGCACGGTATCGGCCTGGTCAAGAAAGGCTACCTGGACAGCACCCGTGGACCGGCCGAGATCGCGCTGATGAAGGCGGTCAAGCGCGCGTTCGATCCCGAAGGGCGGCTGAATCCCGGCAAATTGTTCGACCTTTGACACGGGCAAAGTCTTCACCCAGCCGTTACGCTCCACCCACCCAATCGATGAACTCCCTGACCATGATCCGTCCGTTCCTGCTGCTTGCCCTGTTGTCCCTGCCGCTGGCCGGCGTCGCTTCGAGTTTTGCCGGCACCTCGGCCGGTTCGGCGACGGGCGCCTCTTCGGGTTCCTCGGGCAGCAGTTCGGGCGATGACAAGGTGGTGCTGGCTGCCCGCGATGATGCGGCTGCGTTTGTCGCCAGCGATGGCCAGATCCGTGGCGCGCGCCTGCAGGCGGCACTGGTGCACCTGCGTGAGCAGGATGCAGCTGCGCAGCAGCAGAGCGACCTGCAGCTGGCACGCGCCCTGCTGGCGCGTTGATCCAGCGCCCGGGTAGTGCCGGCCGCTGGCCGGCAACCTCATGACACCTGCGTGGAACGCTGCCGGGCATGGCCCAATGCGACGGAGGCGGATGGGCTGGCTCGCTGCGTTGGCGTGGCTGGTCATTCCAACAGCCCGTGCCGCCGACCGCCTGCAGCTGGACCTGGCCGGGCTGGGCCCGGCGCAGCAGCAGGTAGCAATGCAGACACTGGCTGATGTGCAGTCGTTGCTGCCCGACGGCCTGCTGCGTGCCTTGCCCGCGCAGGTGCAGGTCGGCTGGCGTGACGACCTGCCCGCCAACGTGCATGGCCGTGCCTTCGCCGGGGGCATCGCGCTGCGCCGCGACCTGCTGGACGACGATGCGGCCGGTGCCCGACGCGCCCGGCGCAGTGCGCTGGTGCACGAATTGACCCATGTTGCCGACCGCACGGGGGCGCACTGGTCACGCAGCGCCCGTTGGCGTGACCTTGCAGGTTGGCAGCGCAAGCCCTGGCATCTGGGCCGCGGTGACAACGCCTTCCGCGACCGCAGTCCCGATGCCTACGAACTGACCGACCCGGCCGAGTACCTGGCGGTGAACGCCGAACACTTCGTGCTCGATGCAGAGTTCGCCTGCCGCCGTCCGGCCTTGGCGCAGTGGTACCAGGCGCATTTCGGTACGCCGCCCTCACTGCCCGCGCCGCACTGTGCGGGCACCGTTCCGCTGCTGCAGGCCGATGCGGAAGAGGGCGCTGCATCGCTGCTCGCACTGGACCCGGCGCGGGTGTATGCCGTGGACTACCTGTTTGCCGAAGGCAGTGCGCAGCCGATGAGCCGCTGGGGCCACAGCATGCTGCGGCTGGTGATCTGCCGTCCCGGCCGCGCGCCGGGCCCGGACTGCAGGCTGGACCTGGAGCATCATCGGGTGCTGTCCTTCCGCGCCTTCGTCGGCGATGTGCAGATCTCCAACTGGCGCGGGCTGACCGGTGGCTATCCTTCGCGCCTGTTCGTGCTGCCGCTGCAGCAGGTGGTGGACGAATACACCAAGGTCGAGCTGCGCGGACTGGCCTCGCTGCCGCTGCAGCTGGACCGCAGCGAGATCGCCAGCCTGCTCGAGCGCACCGCCCAGGTGCACTGGAGCTATGACGGTCGCTATTACTTCGTCAGCAACAACTGCGCGGTGGAGACGGCGAAGCTGCTGCAGGCCGGTGTTCCGCGCCTGGGTGAAGCCGGCCTGGCCCAGCTGAGCCCGCGCGGGCTGCGCCGCCGCCTGGCGCGGCTGCATGCGCTGGACGAGCAGGTGCTGGCCGATCCCGCGCAGGCCCAGGCGCAGGGCTACTACTTTGCTTCGGCGCGCGACCACTACCAGCAGCTGTTCGCGGTTGCCGCCGCGCAGATGGCGTTGCCGGCGCGCGATGTGCGCGCATGGCTGGCGCTGCCGGCGCAACGGCGCGCACCGTGGCTGCTGCGCGGTGATGTGCGTGCCAGTGCCGGCCTGCTGCTGTTGGAGCAGGCGGCGCAGCGGCGTGCGGAGCTGCGCGCGCGCGATGCACTGAAGCGGCGGTTGCTGGCCAACCCGGACAGCGGCGCTACCCGCTCGCTGCGCGCGTTGCTGGAACAGAGCGGGCAGTGGTTGCGGCCGGGCCAGTTGCTGGCCGACGCTGGCTACGGCCTGCCGCAGGCGGACGAACAGGCGGAGGTGGCACGGGCAGCGGCCGCTGCCAGCGTACAGGCGGTACCCGCCTGGCAGGCACTGCGCGTGCAGCTGCGCGCGCAGTTGCCGCAATCGCAGCGACGTGAGCTGGATGAGATCGACCGCAATCTCACTGCGCTGGGCGCGCGCGTGCGCGAGCAGGCGGCCGCAGTGCCGCCTACTGGCGCGGCAGCTCGATGATGAAACGACTGCCGCCGCTGGTGCCCGGGGTGCAGTAGACCTGGCCGCCGTGCGCATCGGCGATGGCCTTGACCACCGCCAGGCCGAGGCCACTGCCACCGCCCAGGCGCGATCGTGAGCCGTCGCCGCGCATGAATGGATTGAAGATGTCCGCATGCAGGGCCGGGTCGATGCCCGGGCCTTCGTCTTCTATCGCCACCTGCACATGGGCCACGGTGTCATGCACGGCGATGCGCACCTTGCCAGGGTTGGCATAGCGGCGCGCGTTTTCCAGCAAGGCCAGCAGCGCTTGCCGCAACCGCGTCGGGTCGCAATGGGCGGGGTGCTCCTCGCGGCTGGTTTCCAGTTCCAGCACGAAGCCGGCGCTGCGGAACGCGGGATCGACCAGGGTCATCACCGAATGCACCTCGGCCACCACATCGGTACGGGCGCGGCGCACGTCGAGGCGGGCGTTGTCGGCCAGGCTCAACACCCGCAGGTCCTCGATCAGCCGTGACAGGCCCTCGACCTGCGCCAGCAGGCTGCGGAACTGCGACTCATCGGGCTGGAACACGCCTTCGGCCAGGCCCTGCAGGCGGCCGCGCAGGATCGTCACCGGTGTGCGCAGTTCGTGGGCGATGGCCGCGTGCCACATCACCCGTTCGCTTTCCATGTGCTGCAGGCGGCGTGCCATCGCGTTGAAATCGTCCACCAGCGCTGCGACCTCGCCGGGCGAGTTGGCCTCGGCCGTGGCGCGCGCGCCGAGATCGCCGCCAGCCAGCGCACGCACGCTGTCCACCAGTGAATTGAGCGGCGACAGGATGCGGTGGGCCAGTCGGAACGAGGCAGCGATCGCCAGCGCCAGCCCGGTCAGGATTACCCCGACCATCCAGGCCAGCTCCGGCCCGCTTGGCAGCCATCCTTCCGGCTCTTCGGCGCTGGCCGGGAAGAACTCGATCAGTACGGCGTACAGCAGCCATGAAGAGAGGATCACCATCACGATGACGCCGACGACCATCAGCGACATCGACACGATGATGTGCCGGCTGAGCCCGGAGCGGCGCATCAGCGGTCGGCCATCAGGCGGTAGCCGACACCGCGCACGCTGGTCGGAATCTGGGTGAGGCCCACTTCGTCCAGCTTGCGCCGCAGCTTGCTGACATGGCTGTCCACGGTACGCTCCAGCGCTTCGCTTTCCGGCAGGCATTCGTGCATCAACTCGCTGCGGCTGAAGATCCGTGACGGGGCCAATGCCATGCAATGCAGCAGCTTGAACTCGGTGAGGGTCAGCAGCAGCTCGTGGCTGTAGCCGTCGCCTTCCACATGCACCGCGTGGGTGGCGGTATCGATCAGCAACGGGCCCACGCGCAGGGCGCTGGGAGCATCGGCGCGCGGGCTGCGCAGCGTACGCCGCAGTACTGCACGCACGCGTGCCGCCACCTCCGCCGGGTTGAATGGCTTGACCACATAGTCATCGGCGCCCATCCGCAATGCGGTCAGCTTGTCCAGATCCTGGTCCAGCGCAGTCAGCATGATCACCGGCGTTTCACCGCGCTGGCGCAGCTGGGTCAGCACGCTCCAGCCATCCAGCCGCGGCAGCTGCACGTCCAGCAGCACAAGGTCCGGGCGCATGCTGCGATGCAGGTCCAGGGCCGCCTGGCCATCGGCCGCACGCAGGGTGCGCAGGCCTTCGCGTTCAAGATAGGCGGTGAGGATGTCGGCGATCTCGGCTTCGTCCTCGACGATCAGGACCAGCGCCGCGAGGGCAGGGGAGGCATGCATGGCAAGGCGAGGCCGGAAGGTGCTTGCCCTCCATCGTATCTCCACACTTCCTCCATCGAAACCCCATCATCGCCACGCACACTGCGCGCTTCATGATTCCTCAGCCGCGTCTGCGGCACTGTGCACAGCAATGAGAACCTTCAGGACTCCGGTCGCGCTGGTCGCGGCCTTCGCCTTGGCCATGACGGCCTGCTCCCGCCCCGAACCGACCGTCGAAGCCGCACCGCGTGTCAGCGTGGTGACCGTTGGCCCGCAGGTGGTGCAGCGCGATGATGAGCTGCCTGGCCGGGTGGCGGCCGTGCGCACCGCGCAGATCCGTGCGCAGGTCGGCGGCATCGTGCAGCGCCGGATGTTCGAGCAGGGGGCGGAAGTGCATGCGGGCCAACCGCTGTTCCAGATCGACCCTGCGGCGTTCCGCGCCGACGTCGATTCGGCGCTGGCGGCCCTGCAGCGCAGCGAGGCGGCACTGGGTCGCAGCCGGTTGCAGTCACAGCGGTTGCAGGCATTGGCGGCCGCGCAGGCGGTCAGCCAGCAGCACCGCGACGATGCCAGTGCCGAGCATGAGCAGGCCCGGGCAGCGGTCAACGAGGCGCGCGCAATCCTGGCGCGACGTCAGCTCGACCTGCGCTACGCCACGGTGAGTGCACCGATCGATGGCCGCATCGACCAGGCACTGGTGAGCGAAGGCGCGCTGGTCGGCGTCGCCGACGCCGAACCGATGGCGGTGGTGCAGCAGATCGACAAGGTCTACGTGGACGTGCGCCAGCCTGCTTCGCAGCTGCAGTCCCTGCAGCGCAGCGCGGTGGCCGGCGAGTTGCCAGTGACCATCATCGGCGCGGCGGGTACGCCGCTGCCCGAGCGCGGTCGGCTGCTGTTCTCCGGTGTCAATGTCGATGCACGCACCGGCGATGTGATCCTGCGCATCCTGGTCGACAACCCAGAGCGGCAGTTGCTGCCCGGCATGTACGTGCGTGCGCGGGTGCCCCGTGGTGCGCCGGCCAGCGCGCTGCTGCTGCCGCAGCAGGCAGTGCTGCGCAGCGCCGGTGGCCAGGCCTATGCCTGGGTCATCGCCGACGATGGCAAGGCGGTGATCCGCACGCTGGAGGTGGACGGCAGCGTCAACCGGCAATGGTTGGTGCGGCACGGCCTGAAGGCCGGCGAGAAGGTGGTGGTGGAAGGCCAGGAGCGCCTGCAGGAAGGCGTGCTGGTCGATCCGCGCGACTGGCAGGTGCCGGTCGCCAGTGCCAGCGCACCGCCGACATCCGAACGCCAGGGCTGAGCCCTTCCAGGAACCTACGACATGGCCCGTTTCTTCATCGATCGCCCGGTATTTGCCTGGGTGCTGGCGATCTTCGTCATCCTGGCCGGCGTGCTGGCCATTCCGCGGCTGGCGGTCGAGCGCTACCCGGCGGTCGCACCGCCCAGCGTCAGCATCTATGCCAGCTATCCCGGTGCCAGCCCGCAGACGTTGAATGATGCGGTGGTCGGCCTGATCGAGCGTGAGCTGTCCAGCGTCAAGCATCTGCTGTACTTCGAATCGTCGGTGGATACTTCCGGTGAAGCGTCGATCACCGCCACCTTCAAGCCCGGCACCGATCCTGAGCTGGCGCAGGTGGACGTGCAGAACCGGATCAAGGCGATCGAGCCGCGCCTGCCGCGCAGCGTGCGCCAGAACGGCCTGTTCGTGGAGGCGGCCGACTCCGGATTCCTGATGCTGGTGGGCCTGCGCTCACCCGATGGCAGTGTCAGCGAAGCGGCGCTGGGGGATTTCATGGCGCGCAACATCATCGAGGAGCTGCGGCGCATCGACGGCGTCGGCCGCGTGCAGCTGTTCGGTGCCGAACAGGCGATGCGGATCTGGCTGGACCCCACCCGCCTGACCGGCTACGGCCTGACCATGGGCGATGTCGCCAGCGCGATCGAGCAGCAGAACCTGGAGATCTCGCCGGGCCGCATCGGCGATTCGCCCGGTGTTCCCGGCCAGCGCATCACCGTGCCCCTGAGTGCCGAAGGCCAGCTGTCCACGCCCGGGGAGTTTGCGGCGATCGTGCTGCGGGCCGGTGCCGATGGTTCGCGGGTGCTGCTTGGCGATGTCGCCCGGGTCGAACTGGGCGCGCAGAGCTATGCCTGGGGCACGCGCGAAGATGGCTATCCGGCGACGGCCGCCGGCGTGCAGCTGCGCCCCGGTGCGAATGCGGTGCGTACCGCCACGGCGGTGCGCGAACGCATGGCCGACCTGCAGCCGCTGCTGCCGCACGGTGTTGAATCCAGCATTCCGTTCGATACCGCGCCCTTCGTGAAAGTATCGATCCAGAAGGTGCTGCAGACCCTGATCGAGGCGATGCTGCTGGTGTTTGCAGTGATGTACCTGTTCCTGCAGAACTGGCGCTATACGCTGATCCCCGCCCTGGTCGCGCCGATCGCGTTGCTGGGCACCTTCGCGGTGATGCTGGCGCTCGGTTTCTCGATCAACGTATTGACCATGTTCGGCATGGTGCTGGCGATCGGCATCATTGTTGACGACGCGATCGTGGTGGTCGAGGGCGTGGAGCGGATCATGGCCGAAGAGGGGCTGCCGCCGCGCGAGGCCACGATCAAGGCGATGCGTGAGCTGACCGGTGCGGTGATCGGCATTACCCTGGTGCTGACGGCGGTATTCATCCCGATGGCGCTGGCCAGTGGTTCGGTTGGTGCGATCTACCGCCAGTTCAGCGTGGCGATGTCGGTGTCCATCCTGTTCTCGGCACTGCTGGCGCTGAGCCTGACCCCGGCGCTCTGCGCGACGCTGCTGCGGCAGGGCACGCGTGGCCACCATGGTCGCGGCGGCGTGTTCGGTGCGTTCAACCGCGGCTTCGAGCGGATGACCGGGCGCTACCAGCAGG
This sequence comes from Stenotrophomonas sp. DR822, assembly GCF_019793815.1. NCBI lineage: Bacteria > Pseudomonadati > Pseudomonadota > Gammaproteobacteria > Lysobacterales > Lysobacteraceae > Stenotrophomonas > Stenotrophomonas sp. DR822. The sequence continues at coordinate 714,789 of NZ_CP081826.1, read as the reverse complement.
GCGTGGCGGCCGTACTGCGGCGCAGTGGCCGGGTGATGGGCCTGTTCGCGGCCTTGCTGGTGGCGCTGCTGATCGGCCTGCATTGGTTGCCGGGTGCGTTCCTGCCGGAAGAGGACCAGGGCTATTTCATGACTTCCATCCAGCTGCCGGCCGAAGCAACCGCCGAGCGTACGCTGGCGGTGGTCGAAGCCTACGAACAGCATGTCGCCTCGCGGCCGGCGATCGCGTCCAACCAGGCCATCCTCGGCTACAGCTTTTCCGGTTCCGGCCCGAGCGCGGCGCTGACCTACACCATGTTGAAGGGCTGGGGTGAACGCGGCGGCAGCACCGCATCGGACGAGGTGAAGGCGGCGCAGCAGGCCATGGCAACGGTCCCGGAAGGCGAGGTGATGAGCGTGATGCCGCCGGCCATCGACAGCCTTGGCCGTTCCTCCGGCTTCTCGCTGGCGTTGCAGGCGCGTACCGGACAGGGCCAGGCCGAGCTGCGCGCTGCCCTGCAGCAGCTGTTGAAGCTGGCAGAGGCAAGTCCGTTGCTGGCCGAAGTGAATGCCGATGGCCTGCCTGCGGGCAGCAATGTCCGGCTGGACATCGATCGCGCCAAGGCCGAAGCGATGGGCGTGGCGTTCACCGACATCAGTGCCACGTTGTCGGCGGCAATGGGCTCGCAGTACGTCAACGATTTTCCCAATCGCGGGCGCATGCAGCAGGTGATCATGCAGGCCGATGCGCCGCACCGGATGCAGCTGGAAGACGTGCTGAAGCTGTATGTCCGCAACAGCGAAGGCGGCATGGTGGCGCTGTCCGAACTGGTCACCCCACACTGGACCGAGGCGCCGCTGCAGCTGCAACGCTACCTGGGGTTCCCGGCATTGAGTCTGTCCGGCGCACCTGCCGGAGGGGTGTCCACCGGCCAGGCGATGGTCGAGATGGAGCGCCTTGCCCAGCAGCTGCCAGCGGGTTTCGCCCTGCAGTGGACCAGCCAGTCGCTGCAGGAACGCGAGTCGGGTGCCCAGGCACCGTGGTTGCTGCTGCTGTCGATGCTGGTGGTGTTCCTGGTGCTGGCGGCACTGTACGAGAGCTGGTCGATCCCGCTGGCGGTGATGCTGGTGGTGCCGTTGGGCCTGCTCGGCGCTGTTGCTGCGGTGTTGCTGCGCGAGATGCCCAATGACGTGTTCTTCAAGGTCGGCATGATCACGGTGATCGGACTTTCGGCGAAGAACGCGATCCTGATCGTCGAGTTCGCCCGCCAACTGCAACAGCAGGGACGCGGTCTGGTCGAGGCGACCATCGAAGCAGCACGCCTTCGGTTGCGACCGATCGTGATGACCTCGCTGGCGTTCGCGCTGGGCGTGGTGCCGCTGATGCTGGCCCAGGGTGCTTCAAAGGAAACGCAACAGGCCATCGGTACCGGTGTGTTCGGCGGCATGGTCAGTGCGACCGTATTGGCCGTGTTCTTCGTGCCGGTGTTCTATGTGGTGGTGCAGGGGGCGCAGCAGTGGCTTGCGCAGCGCCTGCGCCGACGCCGGCCGGCGCCGGGAGGAAGCGTGGATGGAAAGCAGGTGGATGGAAAGCAGGAACCCTGAGGGCCTGCACGAGGCGCAGCTGCGCGTGCTGGAACAGCAGCTGCGCGATGCGTTGCTGGACGGCGACCATGGCGCGGTTGCTGCGCTGTTGTCACCAGCGTTGTTCATGATGGACGGACAGGGTGGGCGGGTGCTCGAGCTGCCCTGGTTGCAGGACTGGCGACATGGGCATCTGCAGATTCATGCGCTGCAGGCGCATGCGGTCGAGACGCTGCTGTGTGGTCGGCTGGCGCTGTTGTCCAGTGATGTTCAGCTGCATGTGCATTGGCGGGGACGCGAACACGTGCAGCGCTTGCGCCTGTTGCGCGTCTGGACAAGCGCTTCCAGTGCCATCGGCGCGCAGCTGCTGTCGATGGCGGTGCTGGCAGGCTGAACAGGGTCATGCGGCTTTCAGGCCCCGTTTGCGTGCAGATGGTAGGGTCCAGGGTCTCTGTAGTTTCGACAAGGAGTCGAGCCATGCGTGTAATTCCCAGTCTGTTGGCTGCCTCCCTCGGCCTCGCGCTGAGCGCCTGCCAGCCGGCCCAGACGCCGGCCGCCAGTAATGCAGGCGATGCGGCCGCAACGCCGGCACCGGCGCCGGTGGCCGCCGCTGCTGATGGCGGCGGCGATGGCGCCGGCAACCAAACCCTCTATCGCTGCGGCGACCTTGATGTGCGCGCCACCTTCAACGGTGAGGACGCGGCGACGGTTGTGATTGGCGGCCGCAGTTTCGCGATGTCCTCCGAACGTGCAGCCTCCGGTGCGAAGTATGCCGACGGCAAGGGCAACAGCTTCTGGACCCGCGGCAATGACGACGCGCTGCTCAGCCTGAAGGGCGAGGCGGACCGCGAATGCAACGCGGTGGAGGCAACCGAGGGCGATGGCAGTGCCGGTAACGCGGCGTTCCGTGCCACCGGCAACGAGCCGGGCTGGCTGGCCGTCGTCGACGGCGATACGCCGGGCCTGCAGGTGGATGTGGATTACGGCGAGCGCCGCTTCACCGTCGCCAAACCGACCGAGGGTGCGGATGGCTGGGTGGGCAAGGCGGCGGATGGCACCGACATCAAGCTGAGCTTCCAACGCACCACTTGCCAGGACGGCATGAGTGGCGAGACATTCGAGGCCAAGGCGATGCTGGCCGTGGGCACGCGCCAGTACCACGGCTGCGGCAACTTCGGCGGCAAATAAAAAAAAGGGGGCGGAGGGGGTGACGTCGTTTGTGCCATGAACGACGTCATCCCCTCCGTCCCCTTTTTTGCGTCAGCCCTTGCAGGGCTTCAGATCCAGATCCGGAGACAGGTCGTAGCGCAGGTTCACACCGATCAACGCCTGCCGGATCGCGCAGTCATCGCGATGGCGGGCCACCAGGTCGGCAAAGATCTTCTCTCGATCGTCGCAGAACCTGGCGATGGCGGCTTCCAGCTCGCGACGACGGGCGTCGTCGTAGGGTTCTTCGCCGGCAAAATGCTGGCAGCTGTTCTCCCGTTCGATGAAGGCCTGCACATCGGCGGGCATGCCGCAGTAGATGCGGATGTCCTGCACGAAAGCGACGTCGTCGGGGACGCTGCAACCGGCGGCAGCCCGCACCTGTTGCTCCTCGTCGGGGGTGTCCGCCAGCGTCGCCACAGCATCTGCTTCATCTGCGGCCGGTGCCACCGCAGCGGCAACGGTGTCCGCAGCGGCGGGCTGCGTCACCGCGTCCGCCGCGACGTCACCGGTGCTGTCCGCTGCCCGCGGCGAGCACGCCACGAGCAGGGACAGGCAGGCGATCAGCGCAGCGCGGTTAATCGGCACGGCCGGCAAATTCGCCGGTGGCGGTGTTCACCAGCACACGCTCGCCGTTGACGATGTACTCCGGCACCATGATCTCGATGCCGGTGTTGAGCTTGGCCGGCTTCGGGCGCTTGGTGGCGGTGCCGCCCTTCAGTTCCGGCGGCGTCTCGATCACTTCCAGCACCACCGAGGCCGGCAGCTGGATGGCCACCGGCTGCTCGTCGATCACCTGCACGTAGATGCCGGTCAGGCCGTCGGTGATGTAGCCGGCGTCATCGCCGATCACGTCCGCGTCCAGGGTGTAGGGGGTGTAGTCCTCGTCGTCCAGGAACACGAACGCATCGCCGTCCTTGTACGAGTAGGTGGACTGGCGGCGCAGCAGTTCGACTTCGACCAGGTTGTCGTCGGCATCGAAGCTGGCGTCGAGCTTGTTGCCGCCCGGCACGCTGTACATGATGAAGCGGAAGCGGACGTTGCCGCCGCGACCCTGCGGCGAGCTGCGCTCGATGTCGCGGATCTGGTAGACGCCGTTGTTGAACTCGACGACGTTGCCCTTCTTGATGTCGTTGGCTTTCATGGTGATGTTGGTCGTTGGGGGAGGGCGCCGTCCCGGCGCCCGGGGGGAATCACTTCGGAGCGAGCCGGGTGGCGCCGTCCAGGCGGATGGTCTCGCCGTTGATGTAGGTGTTGCCGAGGATGTGGCCGACCAGGCTGGCGAAGTCTTCCGGCTTGCCCAGGCGCGACGGGAACGGGATCGATGCGGCCAGCGACTGTTGTACGGCTTCGGGCATGCCATCGACCATCGGCGTCCAGAACACGCCCGGCGCGATGGTATTGACGCGGATGCCGAAGCGCGACAGCTCGCGGGCCATCGGCAGGGTCATCGCCACCACGCCGCCCTTGGAGGCGGAGTAGGCGGCCTGGCCGATCTGGCCTTCGTAGGCGGCAACGCTGGCGGTGTTGATGATCACGCCGCGCTCGCCGTCCACGCCGGCCTCGTTGTGCTGCATGCGGTTGGCTGCGGCCTTGGCGACATTGAAGCTGCCGACCAGGTTGACCATCACCGTGCCCTGGAACCCGGCCAGCGGCATCGGGCCTTCCTTGCCCAGCACGCGGCCAGCGCCGAGGATGCCGGCGCAGTTCATGGCGACATTCAGGCCGCCGAGGAAATCGCAGGCCTGGTCGATGGCCGCCGCCACGGACGCTTCATCACTGACGTTGACGTTGAAATAGCGGGCGTTGTCCTGCCCCAGGCCGGCAACAGCGGCCGCGCCCTTGGCGTCGTTGAGGTCGAACAGGGCGACCTTGCCACCCTCGGCAACCAGGTGCTGGGCCACGGCCAGGCCGAGGCCGGAGACGCCGCCAGTGATCACGGCACGCACGGAAGAAAGTTGCATTACACGGTCCTGCAGGTTCAAGAGCCGCCGATTCTAACGGAAGCGACGGCAGCCGCTGTTGTGCACTGCGCCGCCGGCCTCAGCCCAGTTCGCGGGCGCGGCGCAGGCGACGCTCGAAGTCGGCGGCGGGCAGGCCATGGGCGAACAGGAAGCCCTGGCCGACGGTCACCCCCAAATCGAGCAGGCACTGCCGTTGTGGCTCGGTTTCCACGCCTTCGGCGACCACGCCCAGGCCCAGGCTGCGCGCGATCGCGCAGACCGCCTCGCACACCGCCACATCCGAACGGTTGCGGGGAATGCCTTCGACAAACAGCTGGCTCAGCTTCAGCCCATGGATGGGCAGTCGCCGCAGGTAGTTCAGGGCGCTGTAGCCTTCGCCGAAGTCGTCGATGGTCAGCATCACCCCCATTTCGCGCAGGCGGGCGAAGGTGCGCAGGGTGTCCGGTGCATCCTCGATCAGCACCCGTTCGGTGAACTCCAGCTCCAGCACGCTGCCGGGCAGGCCGAACTCATCCAGCACCTGCCGCACCCAGCGGGCGAGATCCTCGCCGACGAACTGCCGCCAGGACACGTTGACCGCCACCCGCACCAGCCCGAGCCCGTCATCCTGCCATTGCCGCACCTGCCGGCACGCTTCGCGCAGCGCCCATTGGCCGATGCGCACAATGTCGCCGGTGTGCTCGGCGTGGCGGATGAACAGGTCCGGGCGCATCGGTCCCAGCTGGGTATTGTGCCAGCGCATCAGCGCCTCGCAGGCGATGGTGGCGCCGCTGCGCAGGTTGACCTGTGGCTGGTACACCAGGTGGAACTCGTCGCCATCGAGGGCCTTGTGCAGCCGGCTTTCGATCTGCAGGCGGTCATGCTGGCGTTGTGCCAGTTCCGGGGAAAACACCTGCCAACCGTTGCGGGTGCGGCGCTTGCACTCGTACATCGCCGTGTCGGCGTTCTGGATCAGCTGCTGCGGCCGGTCGCCATCGCGCGGTGCGCGGGCGATGCCGATGCTGGCGGTCACCGGGAACTCGTCGCTGCCCAGCTGGAACGGTGCCGAGAACGCCGCCGTGATGCGCTCGGCCAACTGCTCGGCCTGGTCCTGCTGGTCGCGCAGGTCGCAGATCACCAGGAATTCGTCGCCGCCAAAGCGCGCAAGCAGGCCTTCGGTGCCGATCGCAGTGGCGATGCGCCGGGTCGCTTCGATCAACAGTTCATCACCGGCGTTGTGGCCAAGCAGGTCGTTGACCACCTTGAAGCGGTCCAGGTCGATGTACAGCACCGCCACGCGGTCGTGGCTGGGGCTGTCCATGCGCACGCCGAGGTCGCTCAGCACCGCATCGCGGTTCATGATTCCGGTCAGCGGGTCGGTGCGGGCCTGCACGCGCAGGGTTTCCTCGGCCTGCTTGCGCTCGGTGATGTCCTGCACGGTGCCGGTGATGCGTGCGGCATCGACATCGCCGGCCGAGACCTCGCCGATCATCCGGATCCAGAACGAGTGGCCATCGCGGCGCTGGCCCTGCAGCTCCAGGCCGAAGCTGCTGCGGTGTTCGATGGTATCGGCCAGCGCCTGCTGCAGGGCGGCGCGGTCGTCGCTGCGCAGGCAGTCCAGCAGGTCGGGCATGTCCTCCAGGTCGGCCGGCTGGCCGACGATGCGCCGCGCTTCGTCGGTGAGGTACAGGCGCTGCAGGCCGCGATCCCACTCCCAACCGCCGATATGGGCCAGTGACTGCGCGCGCGCGAACAGGGTGTTGTTGCGCTTCAGTTCGGTGATGTCACTGAACATCGCATAGACATGGTCGGCCTGGTCGCAGCCGTTGCCGAACACCGGCACGTTGGTGGTGGACAGCCACAGCATGCGTCCGCGCGGGCGGTGGTACAGGCCGATGATGGTGCTGCGGATCACCCGCCCGGCCTGGAAACAGCGGCTGGTCGGCCACTGTGACTGGGTCAACGGGTGGCCATGCTCGTCGACGATGATCCACGCTTCGGGATCGAGCATCGCGTTCAAGCCCACGCCGCCACCGGTGAGGCCGAGGATGCGGTGTGCGGCCGGGTTGGCCGACAGCACGCGCAGGTCGCGGTCGAACAGGATCACGCCCTTGTCGATCGATTCCATCAACAGGCGATAGCGCGACTCTGCGCGCCAGCGCCCGCTCAGGTCGCGGGCGACGGCGACGATGCAGGGTTGGCCGCGGTCCTGGAATCCGGCCGAGTGCACTTCCACCGGAAAGCGGCTGCCATCACCGCGCATGTTGGTCACTTCGATGACGTAGGTGTCGCCGCGGTTCAACGCTTCCCACACCGGTTGCAGATGGTCGCTGGGCAGGTCGGGATTGAGCAGTTCGATCGGCTGGCCGACGATGTCCTCGCGCGGGCGGTCGTAGGCGAGGATGCCGGCGCGGTTGACGTCCAGCACCACGCCTTCGGCGCTGAGGATGCTGACCGGGTCGGGCACGGCGTCGAACAACGCGGCATAGCGTGCCTGGGTATCCAGTTCGCGCTGCTGCGCATCGGCCAGCGCCTGCCGTGCCTGGCGCAGCAGCCTGGCCTGGGCCGGCGGAGGCGAAGCAGCCAGCGCCGCGTCCAGAGCGGCCAGCGCGACGTCGGTTGCGGCGGGTGTATCGCCGATGGCCGGGCGGTCGCGCGGGCCGCTGTCGTTCATGTCGCTGCCAGCGCCTGCCCGACGCGGCTGGCGGTCGCGCGGCCGAGCAGTCCGGCCAGCCAGCGGCCGGTCTCGGCCAGCGACGGCAGGTCGACCCCGCACTCCAGGCCCAGGCCCTGCAGCAGGTACACCACGTCCTCGCTGGCCACGTTGCCGCTGGCGCCCTTCGCGTACGGGCAGCCGCCGGCGCCGGACACCGCACTGTCGACCACGCGCACGCCTTCTTCCAGGCAGGCGGCGATGTTGGCGATGGCCTGGCCGTAGGTATCGTGGAAGTGCACGGCCAGTGCGCTCATCGGGATCTCGGCAGCCACCGCCTGCAGCATGGCGCGGGCCTTGCGCGGCGTGCCGACGCCGATGGTGTCGCCCAGCGAGATCTCATAGCACCCCATCTGGTGCAGGGCGCGGGCCACGCGCACCACATCGGCCAGCGGCACCTCGCCCTGATACGGGCAGCCGAGCACGGTGGAGACGTAGCCACGCACGCGCACGCCGTCGGCGGCCGCGCGGCGCAGGATCGGCTCGAAGCGGGCCAGCGATTCATCGATGCCGGCGTTGGTGTTGGTGCGGTTGAAGGCTTCCGATGCAGCGGTGAATACCGCGATTTCCTGCACGCCGACGGCGCGCGCACGGTCGTAGCCCTGTTCGTTCGGCACCAGCACCGGATAGGCGATGCCCGGGCGGCGCTGGATGCCGGCATAGACCTCGGCAGCATCGGCCAGTTGCGGGACCCAGCGTGGGCTGACGAAGCTGGTGGCCTCAATGGTGCGCAGGCCGGTGGCCGACAGGCGATCGATCAGGGCGATCTTGTCGGCGGTGGCCACGGCCTGCTTTTCGTTCTGCAGCCCATCGCGCGGGCCAACCTCGACGATACGGACGAAATCGCTCACCGGGGCACCCCTGCGGCGGGCGGGACGGGAAGGGCAGGGCGGATGGGATCGGCTGGGGTCACGGCGGTTCCTGGGAAACGGGGGCGGCCCGGTCTTCGCCAGGCTGCCAGATGAGATACGCAGGCCGGTCGCACAAGCGGCCACGCCTGCGTCTGGTGGCGACGCAGGTGTCTACCCGGGCAGGTGGCAGACCGCCTCGATGTTGTTGCCATCGGGGTCGATCACGAAGGCAGCGTAATAGTCCGGGTGGTACCAGGGACGCAGGCCGGGCGCACCATTGTCGCGTGCCCCTGCGGCCAGCGCGGCGGCGTGGAAGGCATCAACCTGGGCGCGCTCGGCGCAGACAAAGGCCACGTGCACGCCCTGGCTGAGCGGCGTTGCATTGCCCAGCCAGAAGAACGGCTTGCCGTGGTTGCCGAAACCCACGTGGTCGTGGGCCCCGGTCTGTTCGGCGCTGACCTCCATCACCACGCCGATCTGCAACGGCGCCAACGCCTGCTGGAAAAAGGCCCTGCTGCGCGGCAGGTCGCCGCTGTTCAAGCCGATATGGTCGAGCATGTCAGGCCTCCGTGACCCAGTGCGGCGCGCGTTTGTCGAGGAAGGCGCCCAGGCCTTCCTGGCCTTCGGCCGATACCCGCAGGCGGGCGATCAGGGCGGCGTTGTCACGGTCCAGGCTGTCGCGATCATGGGCGTTGCGAACCTGCCGGACCAGCAGCTTGGCCGAAGCCGAGGCGATCGGCCCGGCCTTGTCGAGCAGGGCCAGCTGTCGCTGCACCGCCTCGTCGAGGCGTTCGGGCTCCACCAGCTGGTGGATCAGGCCGATGCGCAGGGCGGTGTCGGCGTCGAAGTGCTCGCCGGTGGCGAACCAGCGGCGGGACTGGCGGCTGCCGATGGCCTCGATCACATAGGGCGAGATCACTGCCGGCAGCAGGCCCAGGCGGCTTTCGGTCAGGCCGAAGCGGGCGGCGGTAGTGGCGATGGCGATATCGCAGCAGGCCACCAGGCCGACGCCACCACCAAAGGCGGCGCCGTGGACGCGGGCGAGGGTGGGCTTGGGCAGTTCGTCCAGGGTGCGCATCAGCCGGGCCAGGGCCAGGGCGTCGTCACGGTTGTCCGCCTCGCTGGCAGAGGCCATGCCGCGCATCCACTGCATGTCGGCACCGGCGGAGAAGGAGGCGCCGTGGCCGGCCACCACCACCGTGCGCACGGTGTCATCGCGTCCGGCCGCTTCCAGGGCTGCGGTCAGCCGGGCGATCAGGCCGGCGTCAAAGGCGTTGTGCAGCTCCGGCCGGTTCAGCCAGAGGGTCAGGACAGCGCCGTTGCGCTCGATCTGCAAAGCATCGTTCATGGGATTCCGGGGGTTGCTCCATACCTGTATGGATCATAGCGGGCCATTGGTCATGGGCCATGACGCGACGCGGGAATGTTAGAATCGAGAACCATTTACATCCAGCAGAGAACACGCTAGATGACGCTGTCCGAACTGCCCCTGCACGCCTCGGCCGTGGTCGATTCCGTGCAGGACCTGCATGCCAACGATGCCATCGCCCGGCGCCTGCGCGAGCTGGGCTTCGTCAAGGGCGAGGAAGTGCGCCTGGTGGCGCGAGGCCCGGTTGGTGGCGAGCCGCTGCTGGTGCAGGTCGGGTTCACCCGTTTCGCGCTGCGTATCAGTGAGGCCCGGCGCGTGCTCATCGACCCGGCCAGCCAGGAGGGACGTGCATGAGCGCCACCGCAACCGCCGCCCCGCTGCGCATCGCGCTGGTCGGCAACCCCAACAGCGGCAAGACCGCGCTGTTCAACCAGCTGACCGGCAGCCGGCAGAAGGTCGCCAACTACACCGGCGTCACCGTTGAGCGCAAGGAAGGCCGCCTGCGTGCGCCGTCCGGCCGCGAGTTCGCCGTGCTGGACCTGCCGGGCGCCTACAGCCTGCAGCCGGCCAGCCTGGACGAGGCGATCACCCGCGACCTGTGCCGGGGGTTCTACCCGGGTGAGGCCGCGCCGGACGTCCTTCTGTGCGTGATCGACGCCACCAACCTGCGCCTGCACCTGCGCTTCGCCCTGGAACTGCGCGAGCTGGGCAAGCCGATGATCATCGCCCTGAACATGGTCGACGCCGCGCAGCGCCGCGGCATCCAGATCGATGTGGCCGCGCTGGAGCGCCAGATTGGTGTGCCGGTGGTGGAAACCGTGGCGGTACGCAAGCAGGGCGCGCGTGCACTGGTGGAACGCCTGGATGCGATGGTGCCGCACCTGGATGCGCCGCTGGCCGGCGTTGAGAGCGGCGCGGACTACCACGCGCAGGTGCGCGCGATCCTGGCCGCAGCCGTGCGGATGCCGGCACGGACGGCGAAGATCGACGATACGCTGGACCGCTGGCTGCTGCATCCGGTGTTCGGCCTGATCACGCTGGTGGTGGTGATGTTCCTGATCTTCCAGGCGGTGTTCGCTTGGGCCACGCCGCTGATGGATGGCATCGAGGCCGGCTTTGCCTGGCTGGGTGAACTGGCCGCCAGCGTGCTGCCGGCAGGTCCGCTGACCAGCCTGCTGACCGACGGCATCATCGCCGGCCTGGGCGGCGTGGTGGTATTCCTGCCGCAGATCCTGATCCTGTTCGCCTTCATCCTGGCGCTGGAGGAATCCGGTTACCTGCCACGCGCCGCGTTCCTGCTGGACCGCATGATGGCGGCGGCCGGCCTGTCGGGGCGGTCGTTCATCCCGCTGCTGTCCAGCTTTGCCTGCGCCGTGCCGGGCATCATGGCCACCCGCAGCATCCAGGACCCGCGTGACCGCCTGGCCACGATCCTGGTGGCACCGCTGATGACCTGCTCGGCAAGGCTGCCGGTGTATGCGCTGCTGATCGGTGCGTTCATACCGGCCGGCAGGATCGGCATCTTCAACCAGCAGGGCCTGGTGTTGTTCGGCCTGTACGTGGCCGGCATCCTCAGCGCGCTGGTGATGTCGTGGGTGATGAAGAAGTGGCGCCGCGACAAGAGCGAGCACCCGCTGATGCTGGAGCTGCCGTCGTACCGCATTCCGCATCCGCGCGACCTCGCCGTCGGCCTGTACGAGCGCGGCATGATCTTCCTCAAGCGCGTCGGCGGCATCATCCTGGCGCTGACCATCCTGCTGTGGTTCCTGCTGTCGTTCCCGGGCGCGCCCGCCGACGCGACGATGCCGGCCATCGACTACAGCTACGCCGGCCAGATCGGCCACGCGATGACCGCGATCTTCGCGCCGCTGGGCTTCAACTGGCAGATCTGCATCGCGCTGATTCCGGGTCTGGCCGCGCGCGAAGTAGCGGTGTCCTCGCTGGCGACGGTGTATGCGCTGTCGGCTGCCGATGACGATGCGGCGATCTCCGCACTGTCGCCGGTGGTGGCTGATGGCTGGTCGCTGGCTACCGGCCTGGCCCTGCTGGTGTGGTTCATCTACGCACCGATGTGCATCTCGACGCTGGCCACCATCAAGCGCGAGACCAACTCGTGGAAGCAGATGGGCTTTGCGGCGTTCTACCTGTTCGCCGCAGCGTACGTGGCCGCGCTGATCACCTACCAGGTGACCGTGGCGCTGGGAGGCGGTTGATGGACGCCGGCCTGCTGGTGCAGTACCTGATCATCGCCGTGGCCGTGCTGGTCAGCGCATGGGTGGTGCTGAAGAAGCAGGCGCCCGGCACCGTGCGCAAGCTGCGAGGCGCGCTGGCACTGGCCCTGCTGAAGCCGGGCCGCGCGGCCTGGCTGCAGGCGCTGGGCCGGAAGATCGCGCCGCCGGCCACTGGCGGTGGCGGGGCGTGCGGTGGCTGCGACAGCTGCGGACCGACACCGCCGAAGCAGCACTAGAGAGGCGTCTGGGCCCTGCCCTGGTGGGTGCGGCCCTTGGTCTGCACTGCAGATTGATCATCCACGCATGGCGTGGATCTACCCATCCCCAGCGCTGCCCTCCAGCGGTGTCGGAATTGAACATCCACGCAGGGCGTGGATCTACGTTGCAGGCAGGGTGGGGTGACAGGTTCGCCGCGATGCGTCAACGTGCGCGCTCACCCAGCTCCGCAGCCAGGGCAAGCCAGCGTTCGCGCTGGCCGGGCGTGCTGCTGCGCACCGGGCCCAGCCGGCTGACCCGCACCGGGCGGATGCCGCAGAACTCAATGATGGTGGCGCGGATCTGGGTAATGCCCGGATCGCGGTAGATCCAGCGGTAGTACCAGGGCGGCGTATCCAGCGTGGTGATGACCCGCGCGCTGCGCCCCGCCAGCAGCCGGTCCCACCACACCGAATCGCGCCGGTAGCGGAAGGCGAAGCCCGGCAGCAGCACACGATCGAAGAAGCCCTTCAGCAGTGCCGGCATCGCGCCCCACCACGTCGGGTAGACCAGCACCAGGTGGTCGCAGGCCTGGATCGCGTCTGCTGCATCCTGCAGGTCGGTTTCCAGTGGCTGGATCTGGCGATAGCCGTGGCGCAGCACCGGGTCGAACTGCAGTTCACCCAGGGCGATCATGTGCACGCGGTGGCCGGCGTTGCGGGCGGCGGTCGCGTAGCGCTGGGCGAGGGCGCCGCACAGGCTGTCGCGGTCGGGATGGCCAAGCAGGATCAGGATGGAGCGGGGCACGGCAGTCTCGGGGGCTGGAAAGCATCCAACGTTGCGCTATGCCCCAAGGGCAGAGTCAAACCCCGCCAGGGCAGTCAGCGGGAGCCAGCACGCAGGTGCCATCGCCCTGCTGCAGCCATTGCCGCAGCTCGTCAGCCACCTGCTGCAGTTCGACCTCGACGCGGGCAAGCCGCTCGCGCTCGGCGGCAATCGCAGTGCGCTGGCGTTCCAGCAGGGCGAGCACGGCTGGCCAGTCCAGCTGGCCGTCGCCACGCTGCAGGCGGGTGATGGCGGCCAATCCGATGCCCAGCCCCAGTGCCTGCCGGATCAGCTGCACCCAGGCCACGTCCTGCTCGCTGTAGTCGCGATAGCGGTTCAGGCGCGGCACTGGCGGCAGCAGGCCGCGTGCCTCGTACAGGCGGATGGCCTTGGCGCTGGCGCCAGTACGGCGGGCGACTTCGGAAATGCGCACCGTTTCAGCCCTGCATCCGCGCAGGCGGCATGATGGCGTCAGCGCTTGGCGCGGGCGGTTTGCAAAGGTGCATGAGGTGCGGGCCAGCGCTTGAAGGGGCACGCAGCGTAGCAGCGACAGTGCTTGCCGGACCATGCGTGCTGCCGCTAGCCTGCGTGCATGAACCAGACTCCCCTGCGATTGCTTATTCACGGCGCCTCTGGGCGCATGGGCCAGGCCCTGTTGCGGCTGGCCGCCGAACATCCTGATTCCCTGCAGATCGTCGCTGCGGTGACCGGCCGCGCGCCGGCGCAGCGGGTGATCGACGGCGTGCCGTTCTTCGCGGCCAGCGAGTTGCCGGGGGCGCCGGTGTTCGATGTGGCGATCGACTTCAGCCTGCCCGAGGGCTTCGATGCGCTGCTGGCACTGTGCGTGGAGCGCGGTGCGGGACTGGTATCGGGCACCACCGGTATTTCCAGTGTGCAGCGCCAGGCACTGGAAGCAGCGGCGGCGAAGATCCCGCTGGTGTGGGCGTCGAACTTCAGCCTGGGCGTGGCGGTGCTCGATGAGCTGGTGGAACGTGCAGCGCAGGCGCTGGCCGGCTGGAACTGCGACATCGTCGAGTCGCACCATACGCAGAAGAAGGACGCTCCCTCGGGCACGGCGTTGACCCTGGGTGCCGCGGCGCAGCGGGGCGGGGCCGAGCCGCTGTACGCCAGCCTGCGCGCCGGAGACATCGTCGGCGAGCATCTGGTGCAGTTCACCGGCCTGGGCGAACGCATCGAGCTGGTGCACCGGGCTACCAACCGCGACATCTTTGCCCGCGGGGCGCTGTTTGCCGCTCGCCAGCTGCAGGGCCGGGCGGCTGGCAGCTACCGGGTACGCGACCTGCTGGACGGCCCCCTGTAAACGGTAGCGCCGGGCCATGCCCGGCGTCGGTGGCAGATCCGCCGGGCATGGCCCGGCGCTACCCTTGGGTGCCTGCATACGCCTCCGGATTGAAATGAATGCGCAATCGCCTGTTCATGAATGGCGATAACCGCTGGCGCGAGCGCCCCGGCACCGCTACAATTCGCACTCGCCGAATCACGAAAGCCGGACCGGTCCCAGACCGTACGTCCGCGCTTTTTTGCAACCGGATTTCCGTGAAGCGCAGGCGTGACTTCGGCACCCCCTCGGTAGCCAAAGTGAGAATTCCGTGACCCAAGCCGCAATCCTCGTCCTCGAAGACGGCACCGTATTCGAGGGCGAATCCGTAGGCGCGCCCGGCCTGTCCGTCGGTGAAGTGGTGTTCAACACCGCCATGACCGGCTACCAGGAAGTGTTGACCGACCCGTCCTACGCCCGGCAGATGGTCACGCTGACCTATCCGCACATTGGCAACACCGGCATGACCGACCAGGACGATGAAGCGTCCAAGGTGTGGTCGGCCGGCCTGATCGTGCGCGATGTACCGCGCCGGCCGAGCAGCTGGCGCAGCCAGGTGTCGCTGCAGGACTGGCTGATCCAGCGTGGCGTGGTCGCAATCGCCGGCATCGACACCCGCAAGCTGACCCGCATCCTGCGCGAGAAGGGTGCCCAGAACGGCGCGCTGATGGCCGGCGACGGCATCGACGTGGAAAAGGCGCTGGAAGCGGCCCGCAAGTTCCCAGGGCTGAAGGGCATGGATCTGGCCAAGGTCGTTAGTACTGACAAGACCTACGTCTGGACCGAGGGCCAGCTGGACCTGGATGCCAACGCCTTCGTCAGCGTGCCGGCCCAGTACAAGGTCGTGGCGTACGACTTCGGCGTGAAGACCAACATCCTGCGCATGCTGGCCGAGCGCGGCTGTGAGGTCACCGTGGTGCCGGCGCAGACCCCGGCCGCTGAAGTGCTGGCGCTGAAGCCGGATGGCGTGTTCCTGTCCAACGGCCCGGGTGACCCGGAACCGTGCGACTACGCGATCGCCGCGATCAAGACCTTCATCGACGTGAAGATCCCGACCTTCGGCATCTGCCTGGGCCATCAGCTGCTGGGCCTGGCCTCGGGCGCGAAGACGATCAAGATGGGCCATGGCCACCACGGTGCTAACCACCCGGTGCAGGACCTGGACAGCGGCCGGGTGATGATCACCTCGCAGAACCACGGCTTCGCGGTCGATGAAGCGACCCTGCCGGCCACCCTGCGGGTGACCCACCGTTCGCTGTTCGACGGCACCAACCAGGGCATCGCCCGCACCGACGTGCCGGCCTTCTCTTTCCAGGGCCACCCGGAAGCCTCGCCGGGCCCGCATGACGTCGGTCCGCTGTTCGATCGTTTCGTGACCCTGATGGCCGAGGCCAAGGCTTGATGCGCAGCGCCGCTCTGCTGCTGTCGCTGTGCTGCGCCGCGGGTGCGGCACAGGCTGCGCCGGCGTCCGCTGCGGACATGGACGCGCTGCTGCACACGTTGAAGAAGGACTCGACCGGTGCGTCGTCGGCGACGATGCTGGTCGAGGAGGTGCCAACGCTCAAAGCGCTGGCCGAAAGCGATCGCCAATGCGCCCGCACCTCCATCCAGTCGTTCTTCTACGTTCATGCGCGCCAGTCGTTGATCAACAGCCTTGGCGAGGACGGTGACGTGGTCGTTGCGGACTGGTCGCGCTTCCTGGCCACACCGTCCGGAAAGGGTTACCTGATCCTCACCCGAGCGCTCCCGGAGTCGGCAGCGGACGCGTCGGTCAACGTCAACGACGAGGCGTACGCCGCCGGATTCGACGCCTTTCTCGGCAGTACGTCCTTCAAGCGCCTGGATGCGGGTTTCGATGCAATGAGCGTCCCTGACGAATACGCGGTGAAACTGAGCCAGGGATTGCAGGACCAGTGCGGGATTGCGCTGAAACCCGAAGAGATTTCCTGATCGACAGCGTGCGATCACTCCCCCTTGTCACGCTGTACTGACCTAGAGAAGAAAATGCCCAAGCGCACTGACCTCAAGACCATCCTCATCATCGGTGCCGGCCCGATCGTCATCGGCCAGGCCTGTGAGTTCGACTACTCCGGCGCCCAGGCCTGCAAGGCCCTGCGAGACGAGGGCTATCGCGTGGTGCTGGTCAACAGCAATCCGGCCACGATCATGACCGACCCGGAGATGGCCGATGCCGTCTACATCGAGCCGATCAACTGGCAGACGGTCGAGAAGATCATCGCCAAGGAAAAGCCCGACGCGCTGCTGCCGACCATGGGTGGCCAGACCGCGCTGAACTGCGCGCTGGACCTGGCCGACCACGGCGTGCTGGAGAAGTACAACGTCGAGCTGATCGGCGCCAAGCGCGATGCGATCCGCATGGCCGAAGACCGCGAACTGTTCCGCGTGGCGATGAGCGAGATCGGCCTGGAGTGCCCGACCGCTGCCGTCGCCCATACCCTGGACGAAGCGCTGGAGATCCAGACCCGCGTCGGCTATCCAACCATCATCCGCCCCAGCTTCACCCTGGGCGGCAGTGGCGGCGGTATCGCCTACAACCGCGAAGAGCTGATCGAGATCGTCAACCGCGGCCTGGAACTGTCGCCGACCACCGAAGTGCTGGTCGAAGAGTCGGTGCTGGGCTGGAAGGAATTCGAGATGGAAGTGGTCCGCGATACCGCGGACAACTGCATCATCGTCTGCTCGATCGAGAACCTGGACCCGATGGGCGTGCACACCGGTGACTCGATCACTGTGGCCCCGGCGCAGACCCTGACCGACAAGGAATACCAGCGCCTGCGCGATGCCTCCATCGCCGTGCTGCGCAAGATCGGCGTGGATACCGGTGGTTCGAACGTGCAGTTCGGCATCAACCCGGACACCGGCCGCGTGGTGGTGATCGAGATGAACCCGCGTGTGTCGCGTTCCTCGGCGCTGGCCTCCAAGGCCACCGGCTTCCCGATCGCCAAGGTCGCCGCCAAGCTGGCCGTGGGCTACACCCTGGACGAACTGAAGAACGAAATCACCGGCGGCCTGACCCCGGCCTCGTTCGAGCCGTCCATCGACTACGTCGTCACCAAGATCCCGCGCTTTGCGTTCGAGAAGTTCCCGGCCGCCGATGCACGCCTGACCACCCAGATGAAGTCGGTGGGCGAAGTGATGGCGATGGGCCGCACCTTCCAGGAATCGATGCAGAAGGCCCTGCGTGGCCTGGAAACCGGCAAGGTCGGCTTCGACCCGACCGGCCTGGACCTGGCCAACGAAGACGACCTGCAGACCCTGCGCCGCGAGCTGAAGGCGCCGGGCCCGGAGCGCCTGTTCTACGTCGCCGATGCGTTCCGTGCCGGCATGAGCGTGGAGGACATCTTCAAGCTGTCCTATATCGATCCGTGGTTCCTGGACCAGATCGAAGAAATCATCGCCGCCGAGACCCAGGTCGCGGCCGATGGCATCGACGCCCTGGATGCGGCGCGCCTGCGCAAGCTCAAGCGCGCCGGCTTCTCCGATGCCCGCCTGGCCCAGCTGACCGGCACCAATGAAGCGGCGGTGCGTGCGCTGCGTCGCGCGCACAAGGTGCGCCCGGTGTACAAGCGGGTGGACTCCTGTGCCGCCGAGTTCTCCACCAGCACCGCCTACCTGTACTCGACCTACGAGGACGAGTGCGAGGCGGCACCGAGCAACCGCGACAAGATCATGATCCTCGGCGGTGGCCCCAACCGCATCGGCCAGGGCATCGAGTTCGACTACTGCTGCGTGCACGCGGCACTGGCGCTGCGCGAGGATGGCTATGAAACCATCATGGTCAACTGCAACCCGGAAACCGTGTCGACCGACTACGACACCTCCGACCGCCTGTACTTCGAACCGCTGACCCTGGAAGACGTGCTGGAAATCGTCGAGCTGGAGCAGCCCAAGGGCGTGATCGTGCAGTACGGCGGCCAGACCCCGCTGAAGCTGGCACGCGCGCTGGAAGCAAACGGCGTGCCGGTGATCGGCACCTCGCCGGACTCCATCGACCTGGCCGAAGACCGCGAGCGCTTCCAGCAGCTGGTGGAACAGCTGGGCCTGAAGCAGCCGCCGAACCGCATCGCCCGCAACGACCAGGAAGCCCTGCTGCTGGCGCGCGAGATCGGCTACCCGCTGGTGGTGCGCCCGAGCTACGTGCTGGGTGGCCGTGCGATGGAAATCGTCTATGGCGAATCCGACCTGGCGCGCTACGTGCGTGATGCAGTGAAGGTGTCCAACGATTCGCCGGTGCTGCTGGACCGCTTCCTCGACAACGCCGTCGAGTGCGACGTGGACATCATCGCCGACGCCCAGGGCAACGTCCTGATCGGTGGCGTGATGGAGCACATCGAAGAGGCTGGCGTGCACTCGGGCGACTCCTCCTGCTCGCTGCCGCCGTACTCGCTGTCGGCTGAAACCCAGGCCGAGCTGCGTCGCCAGGTGGTTGAGCTGGCCAAGGCCTTGAATGTGGTGGGCCTGATGAACACCCAGTTCGCGATCCAGACCGATGAGGATGGCAACGACACCATCTTCCTGCTGGAAGTGAACCCGCGTGCCTCGCGCACCGTGCCGTTCGTGTCCAAGGCCACCGGCATGCCGCTGGCCAAGATCGCGGCGCGCTGCATGGCCGGCAAGACCCTGGAAGAGCAGGGCGCTACCAAGGAAATCGTGCCGGACTATTACTCGGTGAAGGAAGCGATCTTCCCGTTCGCCAAGTTCCAGGGTGTTGATCCGATCCTCGGGCCGGAGATGCGCTCCACCGGTGAGGTGATGGGCGTGGGCCGCAGCTTCAACGCCGCGTTCGCGCGTGCGCAGGAAGCCGGTGGCATCAAGGCGCCGCCGGTGGGCAAGGCGTTCGTGTCGGTGCGCGACCCGGACAAGAAGCGCGTGCTGCCGGTGGCCAAGGCGCTGCTGGCGCGTGGCTACAGCCTGGTTGCCACCCGTGGCACCGCAGCGTGGCTGCAGCAGCACGGCATGGACTGCGAGATCATCAACAAGGTGGTCGAGGGTCGCCCGCACATCGTCGATTCGATCAAGAACGGCGAGATCGTCTATATCGTCAACACGACCGAAGGCCGTGCCGCGATCAACGACTCGTTCTCGATCCGTCGCGAGGCACTGCAGCACCGCGTCACCTATTCGACCACCATTGCCGGTGCCAAGGCGCTGGTGGATTCACTGGAATTCCGCGGTACCGGCCCGGTCTGGTCGCTGCAGGAACTGCACAAGGAGTTGAACGCATGAGAGCACCGATCACGATGAAGGGCGCGCAGCGGCTGCGCGACGAACTGGATCACCTGAAGTCGGTCAAGCGCCCGAAGGTGATCGCCGCGATCGCCGAGGCGCGTGAGCACGGCGACCTGAAGGAGAACGCCGAGTACCACGCCGCGCGCGAGGAACAGGGCTTCATCGAAGGCCGCATCAAGCAGCTGGAAGGCGAGCTGTCGCACGCCGAGATCATCGACGTGAGCAAGCTCAATGCAGGCTCCAAGGTGGTGTTCGGCGCCAGCGTGACCCTGGCCGACGTGGAAACCGACGAAGAGAAGAAGTACCAGATCGTTGGCGACCTGGAAGCGGACATCAAGCAGGGCCTGATCGCCATTTCCTCGCCGGTGGCCCGCGCGATGATCGGCAAGCTGGAAGGTGACTCGATCGTTATCGATGCGCCGGCCGGCCAGCGCGAGTACGAAATCGTCAGCGTCAGCTACCAGGACTGATCAGTGGCGACGGCGACCCTGCTGTTGCCGGCACGCAGCCGCTTTGCGGTGGCTGCATTGCCGGATGACGTGGCGCGTGCCCTGGGCCGCGCCACCACCTCGCAGGGCGACGCCGGTGAACGCGCGCAGCTGCTGCGCCACTTCACGGTGGCCGCGCCGCACTGGCCGGTGGCCGCGTTGACCCGCCAGCGTGACGTCGGCGACGCCGCCGGCGCCTGCTGGCTGCGTGCCGATCCGGCCTGCATGGTGCCGGACATGCATGGCGCGCGGATGATGGGCCACGGCGAAACGCTGCGGCCCGGCCTGGCCGATACGCTGGCGTTGCTGCCCGTGCTGCAGCCGCTGTTTGCGGATGCAGGGTTCGTGCTGGATGCACCCGATCCGTCACGCTGGTACCTGCGCCTGCCCATCGGTACTGAACTGCCGGAGTTCGACAGCCCCGACGAGGTGCTGGGCGATGACCTGTTCTCGCACCTGCCGCCGGGCGAGGCGGGCCGCCGCTGGCGCGCACTGATGACCGAAGCGCAGGTGCTGCTGCACACCCACTCGTGGAACCAGCAGCGCGCCGCGCAGGGCCAGCAGCCGATCAATTCGCTGTGGTTCTGGGGTGGTGGCGTGATGCCCGTATCGGTGGCTACGCCGCACGCGCAGGTTCGCAGCCGCGATGCGCTGCTGCAGGGCCTGGCCCAGGCCGCAGGCGTTGCGGTGGATGGTGAGCAGTCGGTCGATGCATTGGTCGACCTGCGCCAGCTGCGCTCGCTTCAGCAGCTGGGCAATGATGCAATCCGGCCGCTGCTTGCCGCGCTCAAGCGTGGCGAGCTGCAGCGGCTGATGCTGGATTTCGAGGACGGCCTGCAGTTCCAGCTGGATCGCGGCCAGCGCTGGCAGTTCTGGAAGAAGCCTCGGCAGCTGCACGACGCCTGAGGCGGTGGTAGCGCCGGGCCATGCCCGGCGGCTGCTAGCGTGATTCCGTAACGTAGGTCGGCAGTTGCCAGTGGCGCTGACCGGCGCCCAGGCAGTGCCGGCCGACGAAGGTTGCCGCCAGCACCAGGCGGGTTCCATCCCACGCCCAATGCCTGTCTGTCCCGCAGCGGTCCGTAGCGCTTGCAACGCCTTCTTCAAGGAACACGGCATGCGGGTAGAGCGGAAACAGCGTCGATGCGGTGATCAGCACGGGCGTGAAGGGCGTTCGGTCGCGGATCACCCAGCTGCCGGCTGGCCGGATGTAGCGGCCGGTCGTGCAGTTCAACATCGCCAGCACATGCGTTGCATCGATCCGCTCGATGCGTACGTGGCGGGAAGAGGCCGCAGCGCAACCCGCGCCGGCCTCGGCGCGCGGCAACAGCGCTTGCAGTAGATCGTCACGTTCGGC
The DNA here is from genome assembly GCF_019793815.1 of Stenotrophomonas sp. DR822. Taxonomy (NCBI): domain Bacteria; kingdom Pseudomonadati; phylum Pseudomonadota; class Gammaproteobacteria; order Lysobacterales; family Lysobacteraceae; genus Stenotrophomonas; species Stenotrophomonas sp. DR822. The sequence goes on along the minus strand of NZ_CP081826.1, from coordinate 693,463 downwards.
CAGCGCGGCATCCTCGTCGTGGGCTTCAACCAGCAGTGGTGGCGGCACCAGGCGAGGTGCCAGCCGTGCGACCGGCACCTGCGATTCCGGCCGCAAACCCTTGCCTACCAACGCCCTGGGGGTGTGCAAGCGGCCCTGTACCTCGTCCATCTTCAGCAGCAGTGCGGCATTACCGCGCTCTGCCAATGGCCATGCCTGGCCCGCCGTGTCGGTCATCCTGACCGGCCGCCCGCGCCCCAGTGCATCCAGCAGCGCCTGTGCATGTGGTGGTGCCAGAGCCAGGCCGGCCTCAAGCGCATCCACCGGGCCGATATCACCCAGGTCTGCGCCATCCACATGCAGCCGCAGCCGGCCCTCTGGATGCACCCGCGGGCTGCGGGGCGCGCCGTCACTGCCATCAGCCAGCGACAATCGCGCCGCCACGGGGGTGTCTGGTCCAGCGGCACGCTCGATGAGCACGCCCAGCATCAACGCGGCCGGTGGGCCGAACGCCACCATCCGGCAGGTGCCTGTGTTATCGCATGCCAGGTGCCCGTTCTGTTGAAGGAACGTGAACTGCGCAGGCGTGCCGGCGAAGCTGACAGGTGCCAGCGTCAGTGACGCCAGCGCCAGTAGAGGAAATCGAAGCGTAGTCATGTTCCAGGCTTTCCGGGTCAGCGGACCGTGCTGACCAGCGTCGGCAGCGTCCAGTGTCCGCCCGCCACGCCACGACACAGACCGGTACTGAACGCACTGCTTGGCTGGAATCTGCGGCCATCCCAGGCCCAGTCCCAGCCGGAAACGCAGTCGCCGATGCCGCGGCCCTTGTAGCGCGCGTACACCATGCGATCGGAGTGCGAGAAGCCTTCTGCCTCCAACGTGACTGTCTCAGGTGCGAACGGCGGCTGATCGCGCGCGATCCAGAAGCCATTGCTGTAGTTGTAGGCACCCATCTGGCACAACGCCTGCACCAGCACATGGCGGTCATCCAACCGCTCGATCACCATTTCCGGTGTTCCCTTGTACTCGATCAGGCGCGGACAGTCGTCGTTGTCGCCGAGGGTGGCAATCAGCGCGTCGCGCAGCGCTTCGCTGCTGCCCAGCTCGCTATCGCCAGGGCGGCCGGCCGCCAGCACACCGCGCACGATCACCGGCTTGGCCACTGCGGCGGGCACGCTCGCTTCGGCACGCGTGCCGCGGCGTACCAGCGCACCGGGCGTGCCCACGCGCCCTTGGACCTCGTCCATTTTCAGCAGCACCGCGGCGGCACCACGATCGGAAATCGGCCAGCGCGTGCCCCTGCTGTCGATCACCTCGATACGGGCCTGGCCGGGCAGGGCGGCCAGCAGGCCTTCTACCTGCGCCGGCCGCAGCATCACTGCCTCGTCGGCCCCGGTGTCCTGCACTGGGCCCAGATCACGGCCGTTCACGTGCAGGCGCATTGAACCTTCAGGCACTGCACTTTCGCCATCCTCACCGACCCGCAGCCGTGCCTTCACTGCCGTGCCGGGGCCGCCGGCACGTTCCAGCATCAGGCCCAGCAGGCTGTTCGCCTTTTCAGGGCTGTAGCCGGCTGCACGGCAGGTGCCGGTGTTGTCGCAGGCCAGAAACCAGTCGTGGTGTACGAACTCGATACCGGGGGTTGGCGGCGTGTTTGCGGCCTGGGAAGCAAGTGGCAGCAGGAGGCTGGCAAGCAGTACGGACAGCAGGCGGTACATGGCGAATTCCGTTTCAGAAGCGAACAAGCATGGGCGATCGCCACGCCTGCGCCAAGCCCGGAAGAGCCTGGCGAGCCGAGCGGGGTATCATGCGCGGGTCTTCCGCAACCCGGCGATGCCGATGTCCCTTGCCGCCGATGCTGTGCTGCCGTCTTCCGATACGCCGATGATCCGCCGTCGCGATGCGGTCGTGCCCGGTAGCTGGCCGGAGGGCACGCTGCCGCTGCTGGCCCGCCTGTATGCCGCACGTGGTGCGCACACGCCGGAGCTGGCCCTGCCCAAGCTCGGCAACCTGCATGCGCCGGAACTGCTGACCGGCATCGACGCGGCAGTGGACCTGCTGGTGCAAGCCATCGCCGCCGACAAACGCATCCTGGTAGTCGGTGATTTCGACTGCGACGGCGCCACCGCCTGCGCGGTCGGTGTGCGTGGGCTGCGCATGCTGGGCGCGCAACATGTCTTCCACGCAGTGCCCAACCGCATGGTGCACGGCTATGGTCTGTCGCCGTCACTGGTGGACGAGCTGGCTGCGCTGCAGCCGGATCTGCTGGTCACCGTCGACCACGGCATTGCCTGCCATGCCGGCGTGACCGCGGCCAAGGCGCGTGGCTGGCAGGTGCTGGTGACCGATCACCATCTGCCCGGTCCACAGCTGCCACCGGCCGATGTCATCGTCGACCCCAACCTCGACGGCGACGCCTTCCCCAGCAAGGCGCTGGCCGGTGTCGGCGTGATCTTCTACGTGCTGATGGCGCTGCGCCGGCAGATGCGCGAAGCGGGGGTATTTGCCGATGGCAAAGGGCCGGACCTGACCACGCTGCTGGACCTGGTGGCGGTGGGTACCGTGGCCGATCTGGTGGCGTTGGATGCCAACAATCGCGCCTTGGTCAGCGCGGGATTGCGCCGGCTGCGCAATGGCCAAGGCTGCGTCGGCCTGAAGGCACTGATCGAAGCCAGTGGTCGCGACGCCGCACGCCTGACCGCCACCGACATCGGCTTCGGGCTTGGCCCGCGCTTGAATGCGGCCGGTCGGTTGGAAGACATGGCATTGGGCATTGCCCTGCTGCTCACCGAAGATCCGCGGCAGGCCCGCGACATCGCGCAGACGCTGGAACAGATCAACGCCGAGCGGCGTGCGGTCCAGCAGTCGATGACCGATGACGCCGAACACGCGCTGTCGCGGGTGGTGCTCGATACCGCAGGGCAGCGTCCGGTGGCGGCCTGCCTGTTCGATGCTGATTGGCACCCCGGCGTGGTTGGCCTGGTTGCTTCAAAGATGAAGGATCGCCTGCATCGGCCGGTGATCGCGTTCGCGCCGGCCGAGCCGGGCGCCGACACCCTGCGCGGTTCAGCGCGTTCGATCGCCGGACTGCATATCCGTGATGCGCTGGCGCTGGTCGATGCACGCCATCCCGGCTTGATCGAGCGCTTCGGCGGTCACGCGATGGCCGCCGGGTTGAGCATGCGTCTGGATCATCTGGCCACCTTCGAAGCCGCGTTCGTCGCCATCGTGCTGGAAATGCTCGACCCGGCTGCACTGCAGCAGCAGGTGCTCAGCGACGGCGAACTGGCCGCGGATGAACTCGATCATCGCCATGCCGATGCGCTGCGTTTGGCGGGTCCATGGGGGCAGGGCTTTCCCGAGCCGCTGTTCGATGGCCACTTCGAAGTGGCCAACTGGCGCGTGCTGAAGGAACGCCACCTGAAGCTGGAACTGCGCCTGCCCGGCGTACCCGGCACGATCAACGCGATCCATTTCGGCGGCTGGCACGGCAATGCACCCGGTCGCCACGTGCATCTCGCCTACCGGCTCGCCTGCGACGACTATCGTGGTGGCGCCGCGATCCAGCTGATCGTCGAGCACTGCCTGCCGGCGTAGTCCATGCCGGGCATGGCCCGTCGCTACCGCTTCGAAAGGGTCAGCGGACCTCGGTCACCCGCGTCGGCAGTTCCCAGGTACCCCCGGGAACGCCGCGGCACAGGCCGCCACTGATCGCCGAGGTCGCGACGAAGCGGGTGCCATCCCAGGTCCACGTTTCATCCGACACGCAGTCAGCCAGGCCGCGGCCCTTGTGCGAGGCGACGATCTGCCCGTCGCCGTAGTCGATCGCGTCGCTGGTCACCCACTGCGGCTGATAGGGCGCTTTCTCACCGATGACCCAGTAACCATCACCGGAGTTGTAGGCCGCGCGCCAGCAGGGGACGTTGACCAGCAGATGCTTGGCGTCCAGGCGCTGGATCTGCAGTGGTGAATTGCTGATCGAAAGATCCGGGTCGGTGTCGAGCAGGCCTTCGCAGCTGGGTTCTTCCAGAGTGGCGCGCAGCGCCGCACGCAGCGCCGGCGAGGCAGCCAGCTTGGAAAACGCCGGGTCGTCCGGTGGCGTCGACAGCGTCGGTGCCTTGCGCACCACGGGTTTGGCAACGGCGGCAGGCACGCTGCTTTCGGCGGCGGCACCCTTGCGCATCACCGCGCCCGGCGTGCCGACACGGCCCTGGAACTCATCGGTCTTCAACAGCACAGCCGCTGCGCCCTTGTCCGACAGCGGCCACGTGTGATCGGCGGCATCGACAACCGCGATGCCACCATCGCGCGCCAGCGCGGACAGCACTGCGCTGGTCTGTGCCGCGCTGAGCACGTGGACACCCGGCTCCGTGGCCGGCGCCAGCACACCGAGGTCACGCTGCTGGATGCGCAGGTGCAGCGCGCCCTTCGGCTGCGGCTGGTCATCGATCGGCTGCAACGACATCCGACCGCTGATGGCCTGATTGGGGCCGCCCGCCCGGGTCAGCAGCACGCTCAGGGTGCTGTCATCGCCACTGGCGTAGCCGGCCGCGCGGCACGTACGCGTGTTGTCGCAGGCCACGACCCAGTCGTGATGCTGGAAATAGAGGCCTGCAGGCGCATCGACGGCGCTGGCGGCCAACGGCCAGCACAGGGCCAGCAGGGTGGGAAGCAGGGTGGGAAGCAGGGGAGAACGCATGGGCATCCTTGCACGGGATCGGGAAGTCGCACATGGTGCGCCCAGGGGCAGCGAAGAACCAGCATCGAATCACGTTAACCCCGTCCACCCGGTTGGTGCGTTCAAGCAGTCACGATCCCATTGGAGTCCTGTCATGGTCTTCGCCCGTTGCTGCACCGTACTGCTGTTGGCCCTGGCAAGCTGGCCGGCACTGCCCCAGGCGTCGCGGCGTCCGGCACCGCCGATGACGTCCACACCGTTGCTGATTGCACCCGCGGCGGAACAGCCCGTGCAGCTGCGACAGGCGCGCATCGAAGGCGAGGTCCAGGCCGGTATCGCCCAGACCCGTATCACCCTGGAGTTCCATAACCCCAACCAGCGCGTGCTGGAGGGCGAGCTGCAGTTCCCGTTGGCCGAGGGCCAGCAGATCACCGGTTTCGCCTTGGACATCAACGGCGAGTTGCGCGAGGCAGTACCGGTGCCCAAGGACCGCGGTCGTGAGGTGTTCGAGGAGATCGCCCGGCGTGGCGTCGATCCGGGCCTGCTGGAGCAGACCGCCGGCAACCAGTTCCGGCTGCGCGTGTATCCACTGCCGGCCGGCGGCGGCCGCCGCGTACAGTTGGTCGTACGCGAGCCGCTGGCATATGCCGGGCAGGGCTGGCGTTGGACACTGCCGCTGCAGTTCGTCGCCGGCGCCGCAGCCGTCGAACTGGACGTGCGGGCACCGAAGGGGGCTGAGGCAGGAAGCGCGCCGTTCCGCATCGCCGATGGCCGCCTGCACTGGCAAGGACGTGGCGCGCAGTTGCCGGCCCAGCTGCAATGGACGCTGCCGGCCGAGCGCAAGGCACAGGTGCAGGTTGCGCGCTGGCAGGACGGTCACTACCTGTTGGCGCAGCTGCCGGTGCCGACGTCGGCCGCGCCGCGCCGTGTGCCATCGGAGGTGGGCCTGCTGTGGGACGGCTCGGGCTCCGCAGGCCAGCGCGACCGTACCCGCGAGTTCGCCCTGCTGGATCGCTACTTCGCTGTGATGGGCGAGGGCAACGTCGCGCTGACCGTGCTGCGTGATCGCGCCGAGCCCGTGCGTCATTTCCGTATCCGCAGCGGTGACTGGAGTGAACTGCGGCGCGCGTTGATGGCGGTGCAGCCGGATGGTGCCAGCGCGCTGGCGCAGTGGCAGCCGCAGCCCTCGGTGAAGGAGTACCTGATGGTCAGCGACGGCCTGCTGACCTATGGGCCGGAAGCACTGCCGGCGTTGGCTGCCGATCAGCGCCTGTTTGCGGTCAGCAGTGCCGGCGCACGCACCGATGCCGCCCGCCTGCGCGGTTGGAGCGAGGCGCATGCGGGCAGTTTCGTGGCGCTCGGCAGCGATATCGATGCCGCTGCACGGGAGCTGCTGTCAATGCCGCTGGATGTCCAGATCGATGCCGGCCGTGGCGTGCAGGACGTGGTGGTCGACCGCCGCAGCCAGGCCCAGGGCTGGCTGTGGTTGCATGCGCGGTTGGCGGCCGAAGGTGTGCCGATGCGGGTGCGCATTGCCGGTGGGCAATGGCAGGCACTGCCGGAGAGCTCCACCAGCGCCGATGGCGATCTGCTGGCCGGCCTGTGGGCACAGGCACGCCTGCAGCAGTTGTCGACCGATCGGCGCGGCAATCGCGAGGCGATGCAGCGCCTGTCGCAGCAGTTCAGCCTGGTGGGCCCGGACACTTCACTGATCGTGCTGGAAACGCTGGACGACTACCTGCGCTACGCGATCCGCCCCGCAGGTGCCTTGCGCGCCCAGTATGACCAGCGCTTCGCACGCCAGGTTGCAGATCGCGATGCCGCCGACCGTCAGCGCCTGGACAAGGTGGTGGCGCAGTGGCAGCAGCGCCAGCAATGGTGGAGCCGCCGTTGGCCGAAGGGCATGCGCGTGCAGGCGAAGTCGCTGGAAGTGGTCGGTCAGGACGCGTACGCGGCTGCCCCGGTGGCGATGCTCGCCGCGCCTCCTCCCGCGCCAGCACCGATGGCCGTTGCTGCCGAGCAGCGGGCGGAGTCCAGCAGCGCGCGCGCCCGTCGATCGCCGCCGCGGCAGGCACCTGCGGGCCTGGAGGCCGCGATGGATGCCGTTGCCATCGAGCCCACGGCGTCCAATGCACCGGCCGCCGCCAATGACGGTCAGCTGGGCATCAGGTTGGCTGCCTGGCAATCGGATTCGCCGGTTGCCCGCCGCCTGCGCCAGGGGCCGTCGTCGCAGCTGTACGACCGCTATCTGGCCGAGCGCGCTGCGAATGCCAGCAGCAGCGCGTTCTTCCTCGACGTGGCCGATCTGTTGATCGAACAGGGGCAGCGCGATCTTGCCCTGCGCGTGCTGTCCAACCTGGCTGAGATGGAGCTGGACAACCGCCATCTGCTGCGCGTTCTCGGCTATCGCCTGCTGCAGGCCGATGCACCCGCACTGGCGGTGCCGGTGTTCGAGCAGGTGCTGGCGATGGGCCAGGAGGAACCGCAGAGCTTCCGTGATCTTGGCCTGGCGCTGGCCGCAGCCGGCAAGCCGCAGCAGGCGCTGGCGCCGCTGTACCAGGTGGTCGTGCGGCCGTGGGATGGTCGTTTCGACGGCATCGCGCTGATCGCCCTGGATGAACTGACCACCCTGGTGGCCGGCAGCAAGCCGCGCCTGGATACCACCGGCATCGACCCGCGCCTGCTGCAGGCGATGCCACTGGACCTGCGCGTGGTGCTGGCCTGGGATGCCGACAACAGCGACATGGATCTGTGGGTCACCGACCCGAACGGCGAGCGTGCGTACTACGGCAACCGCCTGACCTACCAGGGTGGGCAGATGTCGCAGGACTTCACCGGTGGCTATGGTCCGGAACAGTTCTCGCTGCGCAACGCCAAGCCGGGCAAGTACAAGGTGGAGGCAAACTACTTCGGCAGCCGCCAGCAGCTGGTGACCGGTGCGACGACGCTGATGCTGCGCCTGACCACCCATTGGGGCACGCCGAAGCAGAAGGACCAGATGATCACGATGCGGCTGAAGGATCGTGCCGAGACGGTGCTGGTTGGCGAGTTCGAGGTGCGGTAGCGCCGGGCCATGCCCGGCGGCCGGCGCTGTGGTCCTGCGTGATGCTCACTGCGTCGTTGCGATCAGCACGCAACCCGAACAGCGGCCGCAGCCAGCGCACACGGCGCACCAGCAGTTCGTGGATCAGCAGGCAGCCGGCGACGGTGCCGACAATCACCAGCGCCGGCTCCAGCCATGCACCCAGCTGCAAGGGCCGCAACCAGTACAACAGCACGATCAGCACGGTCTGGTGCAGGATGTACCAGCTGAACACCGCCTCGCGGCAGTAGCCCAGGCCACGCCATGGCCGCGCCAGCAGGACCTGCGCCCAGCCGAAGAGCGCCAGCAGGGAACACCAGGTGTACAGCGCTCGGCCAACGCGCTCGGTCTGCGCCCACGGCAGCGCCAGCACCCACTGCGGCAGATCGCCGAGGTCGGGCATCCGCCCCAACGCGCGGATGCCCAGTTCGACAGTCAGCCCGACAACGGCCAGCACCAGGGTCAACCGACGGCCGCGCACCAGCAGATCCCAGCCACGCTGCCAGCGCGCGGCGAGGAAGCCGCCGAGGAACAGGGGCAGCGATTCGGCGTGGACGTACAGGTCATCGACCAGCGCATGGGTTGGCGGGTGGGCGGGCAGGATCACCAGCAGCGCCCATGCCAGCCACAGCACCGGCAGCAGCAGGCACAGCGTGGCCACCCGGCGGTCGCCCGTAGGCAGGCCCGGCAGTCGGTGGCGCAGCGGCCGCACTAGGCTGGCCAACAGGATCGCCAGCAGCGTGTAAGGGATCAGATAGGCCAGGTACCACAGGTGGTTCCAGGTGAAGCCATAGGCGGCACCGGTGAAGCTGGCGCCCGGCCACGGCCGGAACTGCCAGTAGCGCCACAGGAATGCGCCGAGCCCTGGCGTGACGTCGCCCTTGTCCACCGCTTCACAGTAGGCCTGCAGCGAAACGACCGCGACGATGCCGAACAACAGTGGCAACAACAGCCGCCCGCCGCGCCGCAACGCGAACCGCCAACGGCCCTGCGCGGGCAGGCACAGGCCCAGCGCGATGCCGGAGATGGCAAACAGCAGCGGCATGCGCCAACGATTCAGCGCGATCATCGGCCATTGCAGCCACTCCGCGGTGTGGACGCTCTTGAGGTGGAAGTCCCATCCGGCCACGTAGGCCATGGCCACGTGGTAGAGGATCAACAGCCCGAAGGCACCGATACGCAGGGTGTCGAGGTCGTGGCGGCGGGTCATGGCGGTATCCGTGTTGGCGTCCTCGCAGAGTGGAAATCCTTGTGGGCTGTCGCCAGCAGGAAGGGGCGGTTGGATGCCCTGCAGGGCCCAATGGCGGGGCGGGGGGACGAATGGCGTACGTCAGCGGGGCTGTGGTTGGCGATAATCCAGTGATGGATGACTACAACCAGCAGGACCCGGACGTGCGTGGCGAATCGATGGGCAACGGCAGGCAAGGGCGGCAGGCAGCCGTGTTCTGGGTCGTACTGTTCCTGGGGACGGCGGCGGCCAATGTGCTGGCCAAGGCCATGATGGCGGCGCGCGATGGGCTGCCCTCCCAATGGATGGCGGCCACGATCGACGAGTTCAGCAGTGCGCTGGTGTCCTTGCTGCTGCTGGCGTTGTTGATCCGCGCCGCCTCGCGTTGGCCGCTGCACGCTGACACCTGGCGGCAGCGACTGATGCCGTACCTGCTGGGTGCGGTCGCGTGGTGGCTGCTGCACGTGAGCGGGATGGTGCTGCTGCGCAAGGGCGCGCACGCCCTGCTTGGCGGCCACTACACGTTCGGAGACTGGCCGGCGCAATGGTTCTATGAATTCTTCAAGGACATCCAGACCTATGCGCTGCTGGTCTCGGCAGTCCATGCCCTGGCCTGGTTCGGCCGCCGCCGCCAGGGTGAAGCGACCCTGCTGGCCGCACCCGACGAGGGCCCACCGGTGGAGCCGGTTGATCGCCCCGACCACTTCCTGGTGCGCAAGCTGGGCAAGGAGTTCCTGGTGGCCACGGCCGATGTCGAGTACGCCCAGGCCGCCGGCAACTACGTGAACCTGCGGGTGCGCGGCCATGACTACCCGCTGCGGATCACCATGGCGGTGCTGGAAGCGCGACTGGACCCGGTCCTGTTCCTGCGCAGCCACCGCAGTTGGCTGGTCAACCGCGGCCAGCTGCGCTCGATCGAGCCGCTGGATGGCGGCGAGGCCTTGCTGCACATGGCCGATGGGGCCAAGGTGCCCTGCAGCCGGCGGCAGCTGCCGCTGCTGCGCCAGGCCTTGGGCGGGTAGGGGCGTGGCAGGGCGGGACCGGCTTCTGCGCCGGTTCACCCCGGCCTGCGGTATCATTTACAGTCATCTTTTGAATGCATAACCGCCGACATGATCGAACTGAATCCTGTCCGCCAGCGCATCGCCGATCTGACCGATCGCGTGTTGTCGCTCCGGGGGTATCTTTGACTACGACGCCAAGAAAGAGCGTCTTGAGGAAGTAACGCGGGAGCTGGAAAGCCCCGACGTCTGGAACAACGCCGAGTACGCCCAGAACCTGGGTCGTGAGCGCTCGACCCTGGAAAAGACCGTGGGCGGCATCGCCGCGGTGCTGGAGGGCCTGAGCGACGCCACCGAACTGCTGGAGCTGGCCGAGTCCGAGCAGGACGAGGACACCGCGCTGGCCGTGGTGGCCGACCTGGACAAGCACCAGGCGCACGTGGAGAAGCTGGAGTTCCAGCGCATGTTCTCCGGGCAGATGGACAACGCTCCGGCGTTCGTCGACATCCAGGCTGGTGCCGGTGGTACCGAAGCCCAGGACTGGGCCGAGATCCTGCTGCGCATGTACCTGCGCTGGTGTGAATCGCGTGGCTGGAAGACCGAGCTGATGGAAGTGTCCGGTGGCGACGTCGCGGGCATCAAGTCGGCTACGCTGCGCGTGGAAGGCGACTACGCCTACGGCTGGCTGAAGACCGAGACCGGCGTGCACCGCCTGGTGCGCAAGTCGCCGTTCGACTCGGACAACCGCCGCCATACCAGCTTCACCTCGGTGTTCGTGTCGCCGGAAGTGGACAACAATATCGAAATCGACATCAACCCGGCCGATCTGCGTACCGACGTGTACCGCTCCTCCGGTGCCGGTGGTCAGCACGTCAACAAGACCGAGTCGGCGGTGCGTATCACCCACATCCCGACCAACACGGTCGTGGCCTGCCAGACCGGCCGCAGCCAGCACCAGAACCGCGACAACGCGATGAAGATGCTGGCCGCCAAGCTGTACGAGCTGGAGATCCAGAAGCGCAACGCCGAGCGTGATGCGGTGGAAGCCACCAAGTCCGATATCGGCTGGGGCAGCCAGATCCGCAACTACGTGCTCGACCAGAGCCGTATCAAGGACCTGCGCACCGGCATCGAGCGTTCGGATACGCAGAAGGTGCTCGACGGTGACCTGGACGAGTTCGTCGAGGCCAGCCTGAAGGCCGGCCTGGCGGTCGGCTCCAAGCGCATCGATGCCTGATGCGTGCCCGGCGACAGCGGTACCGTCCGCTGCCCGGGCCCTGCGTTGCGGGACGTCTTCGGCGTCCCGCAACGCCGTTGAAACCTGCAGGGCAGGGCGATGATGCGCAGTGAAGCCGAACGCAAGGAACTGGGAGGCTTTCTCAAGGCCTGCCGTGCGCGGGTCGACCCCGCAACGCTGGGGCTGCCAGCCGGCCGCCGACGCACGCCGGGCCTGAAGCGCGAGGAAGTCGCGTTGGCGATCGGGGTCAGTGTCAGCTGGTACACCTGGATCGAGCAGGGCCGCGAAGTGCGCGCCTCGCCCGAGGTGCTGGAGCGCCTGGCGCAGGTACTGCGATTGAGCGACGACGAGCGCGCCTACGCGTTCGCACTGTCCGGCCATGGCGTGCCGCTGGAATCGCCCGATGAGACGGTGACCGACGGCCTGCGCCAGCTGGTGGCGGCGATGCAGCCGATCCCGGCCTACGTGCGCAATACCCGATTCGACATCCTGGCCTGGAACCCGGCCATCGCCGATCTGTTCGTCGACTACGGTCAACTGGCGCCGCACGAACGCAACACGCTGCGGCTGATGTTCCTGTATCCGCCGTACCGCACGTTGATCCTCAACTGGGATGAAATGACCCGCGGGCTGCTGGCCAGCTTCCGCGCGGCGATGGCGCAGGCGCCGGACAAGGCGCCGTTCCTGGCGCTGGCCGAGGACATCGGCGCGCACAGCGAGCAGTTCCGCCAGTGGTGGCCCGAGCACGATGTGCGTCGTTTCGACGAGGGTGCGAAGACGCTGAACCATCCCACGCGCGGGCTGCTGGACCTGCAGTACGTGGCGCTGGTGCCGGAGAGCCGGCATGACCTGTCACTGGTGACCTACCTGCCGCGAAGGTAGGTGGGTCGGCAGGGCTGCGCCCTGCGCCTGCTGTAGTGCCGGCCGCTGGCCGGCAACCTCAACAGCAACAGCAACAGCGGGCTTTCCGTGGGGTGGCGGGGCGGTGTCGGAGTGCGGGGACGCCGCAAGTACGTCCGTGTAGGCTTGGCCGCGGCATCCATGCCGCGGACACCCCGCACTCCGACACCGCCCCACCTCTGACAGATCTCCGCTGCTGTTGGCAGGTGTCGACCTTGGTCGACACGTTGATCCACGCCACGCGTGGATGCTTTTCTGTTTCAATTCGAGATAGTCGATCTCGATGGAAATTCATCCACGCATGGCGTGGATCTACTGGAGGCGCCGGGTTGGGTCTGGAGAAGAGCCCCCTGAGTCAGGGGGCGGCCGCGAAGCGGCGGGGGTATGGGGGCTGGTAAGTGGGGCCCGCGGTTCGCGTAGCGAAGCGTGGGAGCGGCAGCGCGCATGCGATGGCGCGTACCCGGGCGCAGCCCTGCCGGGAAACCACCCCATTCAGGCAGGTAAGTACAGGTCACAGGATACGCAGACGCCTTGTTGCTGCCATCGATCGGGTCCACATTCGTTGTCAGGAAACGGGCAGCCGCCCGTTGTCGAGACAACAGGAGACCTGCATGTCCGCTTCCCCCGCAGCCCCCGCTGCCATTTCCCGCGATCCGGCCACCGGCCAGCAGATCGCCAGCCACCCGTTCGCCACCGACGTTGAGCTGGAAGCCATCCTTGACCGCGGCCAGGCCGGTTTTGCAGCCTGGAGCGCGCAGTCACTGGAACAACGCGCCAGCGTGCTGCGTGCGATGGCTGCCGTGCTGCGCCGCGACCGTGAACCGCTGGCCGCGATGGCCACTGCCGAAATGGGCAAGGTCCACGCCGAGTCGCTGGCCGAGATCGAGAAGTGCGCGGTGCTGTGTGACTGGTACGCCGACAACGGTGCGGCGTTCCTGCGCGACGAGCCGACCGCGGTGGCCGACAACAAGGCCTATGTCTCCTACCTGCCGCTGGGCGTTGTGCTGGGCATCATGCCGTGGAATTTCCCGTACTGGCAGGTGATGCGCGCGGCCGTGCCGATCCTTATGGGCGGCAACGGCTTCCTGCTGAAGCCGGCCGAGAACATCGTCGGCACCGCGGGGCTGCTCGCCGCTGCGTGGCGCGACGCGGGCCTGCCCGACGGCACCTTCATTGCCGCCAACATCAGCCGCGAGGGAACCCGTGCCGCCATCGCCGATGACCGCATCGCGGCCGTGACCCTGACCGGCAGCGTCGCTGCGGGGCGCAGCATCGCCGCGCAGGCCGGGCAGGCGCTGAAGAAGGTGGTGCTGGAGCTGGGTGGCTCGGATCCATTCATCGTGCTGGCCGACGCCGACCTGGAGGCAGCGGTCGATGCCGCGGTGGCCTCGCGCTTCCAGAACACCGGGCAGGTGTGCATTGCCGGCAAGCGCATCATCGTCGAAGACGCCATGTATGAGCGTTTCGTGGCGTTGTTCTGCGAGCGCGTGCAGGCGCTGACCGTGGGCGATGGCCGCGAGGCCGGCAACCGGATCGGACCGATGGCCCGGCAGGACCTGCTGGAACAGCTTGATGCACAGGTGCGTGCGTCGGTCGAGGCCGGTGCGCAGTTGCTGGTGGGCGGCAAGCAGCTCGATCGCCCCGGCAGTTTCTATGCACCCACCGTGCTGGCGGGCGTCGAGCCGGGCATGCAGGCCTTCGACACCGAGACCTTCGGCCCGGTGGCGTCGATCAGCCGCGCGCGCGACGCCGACCATGCGGTGGAACTGGCCAACCAGAGCGAGTTCGGCCTGAGCGGCAATCTGTGGACCGGCGACCACGCCCGCGCGATGCAGCTGGCGCGCCGGCTGCAGACCGGTGGCGTGTTCGTCAACGGTTTCTCTGCCTCCGATCCACGCGTGCCGATCGGCGGAGTGAAGAAGAGCGGTTTCGGCCGCGAGCTGTCGCACTTCGGCATCCGCGAATTCGTCAACGCGCAGACGGTGTGGTTCGACCGCCGTTGACGCGGGCCATCCACCGTTCCTGTCAGCATCCCTGCAACGTTCCATCATCACGCACTGCGAGAAGGACGTCATCCCATGTCCAAGGGTTCCGATCTGCTCGTCGCCGCACTCGAAAACGAGGGCGTCGAGCGCATTTTTGGCATTCCCGGTGAAGAGAACCTCGATGTCGTCGAGTCGCTTCGCCACTCCAGCATTGAGCTGGTCATCACCCGCCACGAACAGGCTGCCGTGTTCATGGCCGCCACCTACGGCCGCCTGACCGGCAAGCCCGGCGTGTGCCTGGCCACGCTCGGCCCGGGTGCACTGAACTTCACCACCGGTGCCGCCTACGCACTTCTCGGCGCGTGGCCGGTGATCATGATCACCGGGCAGAAGGGCATCGTGGCCAGCAAGCAGGCGCGCTTCCAGATCGTGGATATCGTCAGCACGATGAAGCCGCTGACCAAGTCGGCGCGGCAGATCGTGTCGGCGCGCACCATCCCCACCATCGTCCGCGAGGCCTTCCGCACGGCGCTGGAAGAACGCCCGGGGCCGGTGCTGCTGGAACTGCCCGAGGACATCGCGGCCATGGAGGTCGAGGACGTTGCATTGATCCCGCCACACCCGGTGGATCGGCCGATCGCCAGTCCCGAAGCGCTGGACCGTGCGGCGCAGGTCATCCGCGAGGCCAAGCGGCCGCTGCTGGTGATCGCGTCGGCGGCGTCGCGACCGCAGTCCAGCGAAGCGCTGTCGGCCTTCGTGCTGCGGGCCGGTATCCCGTTCGTCACCACGCAGATGGGCAAGGGCGCGGTGGCCGGTGGCTCGGGCCTGTACATGGGCACGGCGGCACTGAGCGAGCGCGACTACGTGCACATGGCCATCGACCAGGCTGACGTGATCGTGACCATTGGCCACGAGGTGACGGAGAAGCCGCCCTTCGTGATGCGCCCAGGTGGCCGCACGGTCATCCACATCGGCTATTCGCAGGCCGCGGTGGAGCAGGTGTACTTCCCGCAGGTGGAGGTGATCGGCGATATCGGCCGCTCGCTGACCCTGCTGGCCGACCGTATCGAGGGCAGGGTGGACAACGCCGCTGCACTGCTGCCGCTGCGCGCGACGATCCTGGAGCACATCGCCGACCGCGCCGAAGAGGCCGGTTTCACGCCGCAGCGGCTGGTGTATGACGTGCGCCAGGTGATGCCGCCGGATGGCATCGTGGCGCTGGACAATGGCATGTACAAGATCTGGTTCGCGCGCAACTACCGCACCCAGGTGGCCAACACACTGCTGCTGGACAACGCATTGGCAACGATGGGCGCGGGGCTGCCGTCGGCGATCATGGCCTCGATCCTGTACCCGCAGCGCCGCGTGCTGGCGGTCTGTGGCGATGGCGGTTTCATGATGAACAGCCAGGAGCTGGAGACGGCACGACGGCTGGGCCTGAACCTGGTAGTGCTGATCCTCAACGACGGCGCCTACGGAATGATCCGCTGGAAGCAGGCGGTGGACGGTTTCGCCGACTACGGCATGACCTTCGGCAATCCGGATTTCGTCAAATACGCCGAGGCCTATGGCTGCCAGGGGCACGAGGTGACGGCGATCGAGCAGTTCATTCCGACCCTGGAAGCAGCGTTCACCGCGGGCGGCGTGCATCTGGTGTCGGTGCCGGTGGACTATTCGGAGAACCAGCGGGTGCTGGTGGATGAGCTGCGGCAGGCGTTCCCCGGGAACGGCTAGGTGTCGCCCCCCCGGAGCCCCGTAGGCGTCGCCCCCCGGCCCGGTAGGTGTCGACCTTGGTCGACACGGTGAGCGCCAACCAAGGTTGGCGGCTACCGGAGCAGGGGCGGCCCGAGTCCGGGGCAGGGTGCTTTTGGTATGCTGGGTAACCGGCTGTGCCGGGCGCAACACTCCCCCTCACTACACGATTCCCGCAGATCCATGAGCGAAGCTACCGATACCCCCCCCGTCGACGAAAACAAGTTGATCGCCGAGCGCCGTGAGAAACTCAAAGCGCTGCGCGGGCAGGGCATCGCGTATCCGAACGACTTCCGTCGCGAGGACTTCGCCGGCAGCCTGCAGGTAGAATTCGCCGATGCGGAGCAGTGGACCGCCGAAACCCTGGAAGGCAACGGCCGCCAGGTGAAGATGGCCGGTCGCCTGATGGCCAAGCGGGTCATGGGCAAGGCCAGCTTCGCCCAGATCCAGGACGAATCGGGCCGCATCCAGCTGTTCCTGCAGGGCAGCGTGCTGGGTGATGCCTACACCGCCTTCAAGGGCTGGGACGTGGGCGACATCATCGCTGTCGAAGGTGGCCTGACCCGCACCAAGACCGGCGAGCTGTCGGTCAAGGCCGAATCGATCCGCCTGCTGACCAAGTCGCTGCGCCCGCTGCCGGACAAGTGGCATGGCCTGGCCGACGTCGAGCAGCGCTACCGCCAGCGTTACGTCGACCTGATCGTGACGCCGGAGTCGCGCGCGGTCTTCATCAAGCGCTCGAAGATCATCCGTGCGATGCGTGCATGGCTGGACAACCGCGACTTCCTCGAAGTCGAAACGCCGATGATGCATTACATCCCCGGCGGCGCGGCGGCCAAGCCGTTCACCACCCACCACAACGCGCTGGACCTTGACCTGTACCTGCGCGTGGCGCCGGAGCTGTACCTCAAGCGCCTGACCGTCGGTGGCCTGGAACGCGTCTACGAAATCAACCGCAACTTCCGCAACGAAGGCGTCAGCACCCGCCACAACCCGGAATTCACCATGATGGAGCTGTACGAGGCCTATGCCACGTACAACGAGATCATGGACCTGACCGAAGGCGTGATCCGTGACGTGGCACAGTCGGTGAACGGCACCACCGTGGTCGAGTGGGACGGCGCCAACATCGACCTGGGCCCGGCGTTCCGCCGCTGGCGCATGGACGAGGCGGTGCGCCACCACAACCCGGAAATCTCCGCGGCCGACTGTACCGACCGTGATGCGCTGCTGCGCCATTGCGAGCGCCTGAAGATCCGCGTCAAGCCGTCCTACGGCTGGGGCAAGCTGCTGCTGGAGATCTTCGAAGCCACCGTCGAGCACACCCTGATCCAGCCGACCTTCATCACCGATCACCCGGTGGAGGTCTCGCCGCTGGCCCGCGCCAACGACAACGATCCGGGCTATACCGACCGCTTCGAATTGTTCGTCAACGGCAAGGAGCTGGCCAACGGCTTCTCCGAGCTGAACGACCCGGAAGACCAGGCCCAGCGCTTCCAGGCGCAGGTGGCGGCGAAGGAAGGCGGCGATGACGAGGCCATGCACTACGACGCCGACTACATCCGTGCGCTGGAGTACGGAATGGCGCCGACCGGCGGCCTTGGCATCGGCGTCGATCGCCTGGTGATGCTGCTGACCGGCAGTAGCTCGATCCGCGACGTGCTGCTGTTCCCGTACATGCGTCCGGAGCAGTAACCGGCGTTTTCGGCGTCCGTTTGTGCGCGTCGTCCCGATTTGAGACGGCGCCATTGACGCACCCCGCACTCGGCGTATCGTTATTGCACAACCTTGACGCCGGCTATGGCTTGATGGGGTCAGGGGAGGCCGCAACGTGGAGAATTCGCTTCACATTGTGACGACGATCATGAATCGGGGAGCTTGTGACGGGAGTCGAGCCGATGCAGGGTGCCAGCGTGCACAGCGGCGGGGTATCCTCGCCCGCTGACCTTTCAGCATGGTCGAGAAAGCAGGCAGAGAACGCCTTGAACATCGTCATCGTCGATGACCAGACTTCCGCACGGACGATGCTCCGTCACGTCATCGAGGACATCGCGCCGGAACTGAGCGTGCATGACTTCGGCGATCCGTTGACGGCGCTCGCGTGGTGCGAATCGTACCCGGTTGACCTGCTGCTTCTCGATTACCGCATGCCGGAGATGGACGGGCTGGAGTTCGCCCGCCGCTTCCGCCGGCTGCCCAAACATCGCGATATTCCGGTGATCCTGATCACCGTGGTGGGTGACGAGCCGATCCGCCAGGCAGCACTGGAAGCCGGCGTGATCGATTTCCTGGTCAAGCCGATCCGCCCACGCGAACTGCGCGCACGCTGCTACAACCTGTTGCAGCTGCGCCAGCAGACCGAGAACGTGAAGCAGCGCGCGCTGTCGCTGGAGCAGCGGCTGCTGGCCAGCATGCACGAGGTGGAGGAGCGCGAGCGCGAGACGCTTTCGCGGCTGGCGCGTGCGATCGAGTTTCGTGATGCCGGCACCAGTGCCTACCTGGAGCGCATGGCGCGCGTGGCTGGTCTGATTGCCGAGCAGCTGGGCCTGCCTGAAGACGACGTCAAGCTGATCGAGATGGCCGCGCCGCTGCACGACATGGGCAAGATCGCCATCCCCGATGCGGTGCTGCTCAAGCAGGGCAAGCTCAATGATGAGGAGCTGGCGATCATGCGCCGGCATCCGCGGATTGGCCATGAACTGCTCAGCGGCAGCCAGAACCGCTTCATCCAGGTCGGTGCATTGATCGCGCTGCGTCACCATGAGCGCTACGACGGCAGTGGTTATCCCGATGGCCTGGTCGGCGATGCGATTCCGCTGGAGGCACGCATCGTGGCCGTGGCCGACGTGTTCGATGCGCTGATCTCGCCGCGCCCCTACAAGGAAGCGTGGACGATGGAAGCCACCATGGCCTACCTGTATGCCCAGCGCGGGCGCCTGTTCGATCCGCGTTGCGTGGACGCGTTGCTGCGCGGCCGTGAGCAGCTGGAACAGATCTGCGCCGAGCACTCCACCGCCTCTGCACGGCCGGGGCTGGGCGCGTGAAGCGCCTGCTGTCGCGATTGCGGTTGCGCCTGTCCCAGCGGCAGGACAGCGAGCACGGGCAGCAGATCGTCCGCATCGTCCTGATCAGCCTGATCCTGGCTTACGTGCTGCTGCCTTCGGCGCGGCATGATCTGCCGCACACCCAGTATGTCGGTGTACTGGCGATCGTGTTGACGGGGCTGAGCCTGTCGCTGCTGTTGTTCGGCTGGCTGCTGTGGCGGCCGCAGCGTTCGGATCCGCGCCGCGTACTGGGCATGCTGGCCGACTACGGCCTGATCGCTGCCGGCATGATCCAGATGGGCGAGCCGTTGTCGTGGGTCTACATCGTGGTGATGTGGGTGACGGTGGGCAACGGCATGCGCTTCGGCAACCACTACCTGTATGTGGCCGTGGCGATGGCGATGGTCAGCTTCGGCAGTACCGCGCTGTTCACCCCCTATTGGCAACAGAACGCACGTTTGGCCATCGGCCTCTGGCTTGGCCTGGCGGCGGTTCCCCTGTATTTTTCCACGCTGCTGCGGCAGTTGACCGAAGCGATGGCCGAGGCGCGGCGCGCCAGCGAAGCTAAGAGTCGATTCCTGGCCAACATGAGCCACGAGTTTCGTACCCCACTCAATGGATTGAATGGCATGACAGAAGTGTTGGCGACCACGCGCCTGGATGACGAGCAGCGTGAGTGCGTGAGTACCATCCAGGCGTCATCGCGCAGTTTGCTGGCGCTGGTCGAGGAAGTGCTGGACATCTCGGCGATCGAGGCCGGCAAGCTGCGCGTGGTCGCCGAGGATTTCGTCCTTTCCGAAGTGATGCAGGCGATCGGCCTGATCCTGTTGCCGCAGGCCAAGGCCAAGCGCCTGGACTACCGGGTGAAGGTGGCCGAGACCGTGCCGCCGACCCTGCGCGGCGACGTTGGGCATCTGCGGCAGATCCTGCTCAACCTGGCCGGCAACGCGGTCAAGTTCACCGATCACGGCCGGGTCGAGATCCGCGTCAGCGTTGTCCACGCTGACACCCAGGGTGGGGTGCGGCTGCGCTTTGACATTCTCGACACCGGCATCGGCGTTGCACCGGCGATGCGTCCGCGTCTGTTCGAGGCCTTCGAGCAGGCCGACGTCAGCATGGCCCGCCGCCATGAAGGTACCGGCTTGGGCACGACCATCGCCAAGGGGCTGGTCGAAGCGATGGACGGCGAGATCGGTTACCTGGACAACCCGCCGCAGGGCAGCCACTTCTGGGTGGAGCTGCCGTTCGCGCCACCGCAGCCGGTGGTCCCGGGTGCGGTACCGACCCTTGCTGCTGGCGACGAAACCGGTGCCGGCGGCAACGTCATCGCCTTCGCTGATCCGTTCCTGCGCCATCGCGCGCGCGTGCGCAGCATGCAGATCCTGGTCGCCGACGACCACGAGGCCAACCGCATGGTGCTGCAGCGGCTGCTGCAGAAGGCCGGGCACAAGGTGCTGTGCGTCGATGGTGGCGAGGCGGTGCTCGACGCACTGGCTGAAAGCGAGTTCGATGCGGCCATCGTCGATCTGCACATGCCGGGCATGAGTGGCCTGGACATGCTGAAGGAGCTGCGGGTGATGCAGGCCGGCGGCGGCCCGCGCACACCGGTACTGGTGCTCAGCGCCGACGTCACTCCCGAAGCCATCCAGCGCTGTACCCAGGCCGGTGCACATGCGTTCCTGGCCAAGCCCGTGGTGGCCGTGCGCCTGCTGGATACCCTGGCCGAGATTGCCAACAACGCACAGCTCAAGACGAGTGCGCCGCCGATCGTGCGCACCGTCACCAACCTTGATGGCGTGCTCGATACCGGCGTGCTTGATGAGCTGGCCTCGCTGGGAATGGGCGAGGGTTTCGAGCGCGAGTTCATCCGCCAGTGCCTGGACGATGCCGAATCGTGCCTGCGCAAGGCTGAAGGCGATGGTGAAGCCGCACGCTGGGGCGCTTTCCGCGAGCAGTCGCATGCGATCAAGGGCGTGGCCAGCAATCTGGGCCTGGTGCGCGCGTCCAACCGCGCCGGTGAGTTGATGCGGATGGCCGACTGGCAGCTCAAGGCCGAATGGCGGCAGCGTCTTGCGGTGCTGCAGGGGGCCATCAAGGAAGGCCGGCAGGCGCTGGATGCGCGCGCCGAACGCAAGGCACGCGGCGTGGCCGACGACGGCGAGCGGTAGAGCCAGGCCTGCCGGGCCTGCGCGGCGGGTTGCCGATGACGGCGGGCCCCATAAAAAAAGCCCGGTGGCCAGCCGGGCTTGAACCCTGCGGGGGAGGGGAACGTATCAGGCCACATCCAGATTGGCGCGTCGGGTCTGCGCCTTGATCAACCGGTCCATGGTGCGCAGCGAACGATCACCCAGGGCCAGTGCCGAATCGACCCAGACCTTGGTGATTTCCAGCAGTTCGTCGTAGCTGACCGCCTGTGCCAGGTTGCGCGCGGCATTCATTGCCAGGTACGACTGCGGCAGGCGCTGCTGCTGGCGGATCATCTCTTCGACCGCGCCGCGGCCTTCCCCTTTCCTGACCAGCACGTCGACCACGCCCATCGCGTGCATCTCCTCGGCGCTGTAGATACGGCCATCGAGGATGATCTTCTCGGCCAGCTGCGGTGCCACCCGGCGGCACAGGAACGAGTAGGCGCCCATGCCCGGGAACAGGCCGAACAGCACTTCGGGCAGGCCCAGGCCGCACCCTTCCTCGGCCACGATGGTGTGGCAGGCCAGGGCCATTTCCAGGCCACCGCCCAGCGCATCGCCCTGGATCAGGGCGATCGAGCGGACGTCGCCACCGAAGCCGGTGTGCAGGTGGTGGACGCCCTCCACGCAGCGTTGGGCATAGGTCAGCAGCAGGTCGCGATTGCCTTCGCGGATCAGGCGGGTGAACAGGTCCAGGTCTCCGCCCAGGTTGTAGGCGGCGGCGTCGGAGGCCAGCACGAAATGGCGCAGCTGGCCGCTGTGGCGCTGCGCCGGCCCGCGGGTGATGGCGCTCATGTAGCTCCACATCTCGTCCAGCATGTCCTTGCGGCAGCAGGGACGCACGCCGGTGGAGGCATCGGCGTGCATGAACAGCCAGTGTGCGGCGCCGTCGGCGCTGTCCTGGGTGCGGATGGTGGCATAGGGCGAGCCGCTGCTGGGCAGCTTTTCGATGGTACTCATGGAAGGGTCCTCGGCGGTGCGGCCCGCAGATCAAGGTGGTGGCCGGCGGGCCGAACGGTCCACTCACGCGGCGATGCTACACCGGCCCCGGGCCCGCGCATGCGAAAAGGCCCGGGTCGTTGCCGACCCGGGCCTGAGCGCGTTCAACTTTCCCGAAACCCTTACTGGGCGGGCGTATCGCGGAGTTCGCGACGCAGGATCTTGCCAACGTTGGTCTTCGGCAGCTCTTTTCGGAATTCAACGATTCTGGGGTGCTTGTAGCCGGTCAGGTTGGCCCGGGCGTGCTCCTTGACCATCTCGGCGGTCAGGTTCGGGTCCTTCTTGACGATGACCACCTTGACCACCTCGCCGGACTTCTCGTCCGGTACGCCGACCGCGGCCACTTCCAGCACGCCCGGCATCATCGCGATGACGTCTTCGACTTCATTGGGGTACACGTTGAAGCCGGACACCAGGATCATGTCCTTCTTGCGGTCGACGATGTAGAAGAAGCCGTGCTCGTCCATCTTCGCCATGTCGCCGGTGTGCAGCCAGTCGTCGGCGTCGATGGCCTTGGCGGTTTCCTCCGGGCGCTGCCAATAGCCCTTCATCACCTGCGGGCCGCGGATGCACAGCTCGCCCACTTCACCCAGCGCCAGGATGTTGCCGTTGTCGTCCTTGATGCAGGCATCGGTGGACGGAATCGGCAGGCCGATCGAGCCGTTGTACTCGGCCAGGGTAAGCGGGTTGATGCAGGCCGCCGGCGAGGTCTCGGTCAGGCCGTAGGCCTCGACCAGGGTGACGCCGGTGGTCTTCTTCCAGCGCTCGGCGACCGCACGCTGCACGGCCATGCCGCCACCCAGGGTCACCTTCAGTGAGGAGAAATCGACGGTGTCGAAGCCGGGGGTGTTGAGCAGGCCGTTGAACAGCGTGTTGACGCCGGTGATCGCGGTGAAGCGCACCGACTTGAGCTCCTTGACGAAGCCCTTCATGTCACGCGGGTTGGTGATCAGGTGGTTGCAGCCACCGAACTTCATGAAGACCAGGCCGTTCGCCGTCAACGCAAAGATGTGGTACAGCGGCAGGGCGGTGATGATCCATTCCTTGCCCATCTCGATGCCTGATGCGCTGATCCAGGCCGAGGCCTGCTGCATGTTGGCGATCAGGTTGCGGTTGGTCAGCATCGCGCCCTTGGCCACACCGGTGGTGCCGCCGGTGTACTGCAGGAACGCCACGTCGTCATGGTCGATCTCGACCTTCGGCAGGGTGTGGCGGCTGCCCAGCTTGAGCGCCTGCTTGAAGCGGATCGCGCCCTTCAGGTGGTAGTTGGGCACCATCTTCTTGATGTACTTGAGCACGAAGTTGACGATCGTGCCCTTGGCGCCGAGCAGGTCGCCCAGGCCGGTGGTGATGACCTGCTTGACCTGGGTATCGGCGATGACCTGTTCGACGGTGTCGCCGAAGTTGTCCACCACCACCAGCGCGGTCACGCCGGCGTCGACCAGCTGATGCTTCAGCTCGCGCGCGGTGTACAACGGGTTGACGTTGACCACGGTCAAGCCTGCACGCAGCACGCCGAAAGTGGCGATCGGGTATTGCAGGCAGTTGGGCATCATCAGGGCGACGCGGTCGCCCTTCTTGAGCTTCAGCTCGCCCAGCAGGTAAGCGGCGAACTGTTCGACCAGCGCGTCGGTCTCACCGTAGGTGAGGGTCTTGCCGAAACTGGAGTAGGCCGGTCGGTCGCGGTACTTCGCGACGGAGGCGTCGAAGACCGAAACTACCGAATGGAACTCGTTGACGTCGATTTCGGCGGGAACGCCTTTCGGATAGCTCTGCAGCCAGGGACGATCCAGACTCATATTCCCCCTCCAGGAATCGTAATGATGGGTGCGGCGCGGACAGTATCCGCCAGAACCGCTCTCCGCAGCATACCGTCCCGTAGGGAAAACGCGAAGAGGGTGGACACTGCGCGGCCGTATGCGCCAAAAGCCGCCGGGCATGGCCCGGCGCTACTGAAGGCAAAGCTCGCCTCGTAGCGCCGGGCCATGCCCGTCGACCGAAGGCAAAGCTCGCTTGGTAGCGCAGGCCATGCCCGGCGACCGAAGGCAAAGCCCGCCTGGTAGTGCCGGGCCATGCCCGGCGGATGTTTCCGATGTCCGGAGACTCAGCTCTTGTTGCGCACCGGCGCGCCGTTGGCCTTGTAGTACGCAGCCGTGCTGCGCGGCAGCGGCGCGCGGCCACGGATCACATCGGCCAGCTTCTCGGCGATCATGATGGTCGGTGCGTTGAGGTTGCCGGTGACCACCTGCGGCATGATCGAGGCATCGACGATGCGCAGGGCTTCCAGGCCGTGCACGCGGCCCTGGCCGTCAACCACCGCCATCGGATCATCGGCGTGGCCCATCTTGTTCGAGCACGACGGATGGTAGGCGGTCTCGGCATGCTCGCGCACGAACGCATCGATCTGCGCGTCGGTCTGCAGCGCGCTGCCCGGCGAAATCTCGCGGCCGCTGTACGGTGCCAGTGCCGGCTGCGCGAAGATCTCGCGGGTGATCCGGATTGCCGAGCGGAACTCGCGCCAGTCCTGGTCGTGCGACATGTAGTTGAACAGGATGCTGGGATCATCGCGCGGATCCTTCGAGCGCACGTGGATGCGGCCGCGGCTGGGCGAGCGCATCGAGCCGACATGCATCTGGAAGCTGTGCGCCTTGATCGGGTTGGAGCCGTTGTAGTTGATCGCCACCGGCAGGAAGTGATACTGCAGGTTGGGCCAGTCGAATTCGGCATCGCTGCGGATGAAGCCGCCGGCTTCGAACTGGTTGCTGGCGCCGATGCCGGTGCCCAGGAACAGCCATTCGGCGCCGATTGCCGGCTGGTTGTACAGCTTCAGTGCCGGGGCCAGCGAGACCGGCTTCTTGCACTCGTACTGCAGGTACATCTCAAGATGGTCCTGCAGGTTGGCGCCGACGCCGGGCAGGTGGTGCACCAGGTCGATGTCCAGGCTGCGCAGCAGGTCGGCCGGGCCGACGCCGGAGCGCTGCAGGATCTGCGGCGAGGCGATGGCGCCGCCGCAGAGCAGTACTTCGCGGCGTGCGGTGGCGCGCTGCGGCTGGTCGTTGTGCAGCCACTGCACGCCCACCGCGCGCTTGCCCGAGAACAGGATGCGGTCGGTCAGCGCGTGGGTGACGATGGTCAGGTTCGGGCGCGGCTTGGCCAGATCCAGGTAGCCACGGGCGGTGCTGGAGCGGCGTCCCTTCGGCGTGACGGTACGGTCCATCGGACCGAAGCCTTCCTGCTGGTAGCCGTTGAGGTCGTCGGTGCGCGGGTAACCGGCCTGCACGCCGGCCTCGACCATCGCCGCGAACAGTTCGTTGTTGCCGGCCTTGGGCGTGGTGACGCGCAGCGGGCCGTCGCCGCCGTGGTAGTCGTTCGGGCCGATATCACGGGTTTCGGCCTTGCGGAAGTACGGCAGGCAATCCAGGTAAGTCCAGTCTTCCAGGCCCGGCATGCCGGCCCAGTTGTCGTAGTCCATCGCGTTGCCGCGGATGTAGCACATGCCGTTGATCAGCGACGAACCGCCCAGGCCCTTGCCACGACCGCAATCCATCCGGCGGTTGTTCATGAAGGGCTCGGGATCGGTCTTGTACGCCCAGTTGTAGCGGCGGCCCTGCAGCGGGAAGGCCAGTGCGGCGGGCATCTGGGTACGGAAATCGAGCCGGTAGTCCGGGCCACCGGCTTCCAGCAGAAGCACGCTGACATCGGCATCTTCGGTGAGGCGGGTGGCCAGCACGTTGCCGGCCGAACCGGCGCCGATGATGATGTAGTCGTACTCGTTATGGGTGCTCATGGTTGCTCTCCTGCAGGCCGGGCGCGCTGCATGCAGGCGTCCCGGCGGAATGTCGGATCGGCGCGGTGGCCGGACGATGGGCGGTGCTCAGGACGCGCCGGTCAGAACACGCTGGCGTAGTCGCCCAGTTCGACCTGCACCGACTTGATGCGGGTGTAGTGGCCGAGGGTGGAGATACCGTTCTCGCGGCCAACGCCGGACTGCTTGTAGCCGCCGACCGGCATTTCCGCCGGCGACTCGCCCCAGGTGTTGATCCAGCAGATGCCGGCTTCCAGGCGATGGATGATGCGGTGGGCGCGGCTGATGTCCTTGCTGACCACACCTGCGGCCAGGCCGAAGGTGGTGTCGTTGGCGCGACGGATCACTTCGTCCTCATCGTCGTAGGCGAGGATGCTCATCACCGGCCCGAAGATCTCTTCGCGGACAATCGTCATGTCGTCGCGGCAGTCGGAGAACACCGTCGGCAGCACGTAGGCGCCGTCGGCCAGGGCACCGTCGGTGGCACGACCGCCGCCGGTCACCAGGCGCGCGCCTTCGCTCTTGCCGCTTTCGATGAAGCGCAGCACGTTTTCCATGTGCGGGAAGCTGGTCAGCGGGCCGAAGTTGGTCTCGGCGGCCATCGGGTCGCCGATGCGGATGCGCTTGACGCGCTCCACCACGGCAGCTTCGAACGCGGCCAGCATGCTGCGCGGCACGAACACGCGGGTACCGTTGGTGCAGACCTGGCCGGAGCTGAAGAAGTTGGCCATCACCGCGATGTCGGCGGCACGGTCGAGATCGGCGTCGTCACAGATCACCAGCGGCGACTTGCCGCCCAGTTCCATCGTCACTTCCTTCAGCGACGACGATGCAGCGCTGGCCATGACCTTCTTGCCGGTGGCCACGCCGCCGGTGAAGGAGATCTTCTCGATCACCGGGTGCTCGGTCAGCCAGTTGCCGATCTCGCGGCCCGGGCCCTGCACGACGTTGAACACGCCGTCCGGCACGCCGGCTTCGGTGTAGATCTCGGCCAGCTTGATCGCGGTCAGCGGGGTCACTTCGGACGGCTTGAACACCATTGCATTGCCGGCGGCCAGGGCCGGGGCCGACTTCCACATGGCGATCTGGATCGGGTAGTTCCAGGCGCCGATGCCGGCGACCACGCCCAGCGGCTCGCGGCGGGTATAGAAGAAGCTCGATTCGCGCAGCGGCAGCTGGATGCCTTCGATGGCGGTGGCCAGGCCGGCGTAGTACTCCAGTACGTCGGCACCGGTGACGATGTCCACCGTGGTGGTTTCGGCCAGCGCCTTGCCGGTATCCAGGGTTTCCAGGTGGGCCAGCGCGTCGTTGCGCTCGCGCAGGATCTCGACGGCACGGCGCAGGATGCGCGAGCGCTCCATGGCGGTCATCGCTGCCCACACCTTCTGGCCTTCGCTGGCGCTTTCAACGGCGCGTTCGACATCGGCCTGGCTGGCGATCTGAACTTCAGCCAGCACCTGGCCATTGGCAGGGTTGACGGTCTGGAAGGTCTTGCCGCTGGTGGCGTCGACGCGGCGGCCGTGGATGTACAGCTGTTGCACGGGCAGGGTGGTCATCGGCTTGCTCCTGGAAGGGATGGGGCGGGGTCGTGGCGCGCTCAGGGCGCGTTGGCCTGCAATTGGAAATCGATGTAGCCGTAGGCGATGCGGCGCGCCTTGTCGGCGTTGAAGTCACCACCGACCAGGCTGCCGCGCAGCCACAGGCCATCGATCATCGCGGCCAGCCCGCGGGCGGACAGGCGTGCCTGTGCATGCGGCAACTGGCGGTTGAACTGATGGCAGAGGTTGGAGAACAGTCGCTGGTCGTTGGCGCGCTGCAGCCGCGCAAGTTCCGGCTGATGCATGCTGGCGGCCCAGAACGTCAGCCATACGCGCATGGCGGTTCCGTTGGTCTGGCTGTCGTCGAAGTTGCCATCGACGATGGCGCGAAGCTGTGAACGTGCGTCGCCGGCGGCCGCGTCGCGATAGCGGGCAACGGCCGCCTTCAGCTCGCGCAGGATCTGCCGCATCGCCGCATTGAGCAGGCCGTCCTTGTCGCCGAAGTAATGGGCGACGATGCCGCTGGACAGGCCGGCCTTCCTTGCGATGGTGGCGACGGTGGCATCGGCCATGCCGATCTCGTCGATGGTCTGGAAAGTGGCCCGGATCAGCTGCTCGCGGCGGACCGGTTCCACGCCTTTCTTCGGCATTGTCTCTCCACGGATTGCGACCCGGAATGCCGGGCTGGTGAAGATCATACTTTTTATTGATTGAACGTTCAATCAATAAACCCTACGATGCCGGTCGCGCCCCCACGCCATGGGCCCGGTTTCCGGTCCGGCCCCGCCCATGTGCCCCCCTGGACTGATGAGACGACCCCATGTCTTCCCTGGCTCATCCCAAGCGCTCGCCCCTGCGCTTGAACCGTTTCGTGTTCTTCAGTTCGTCGGTCTCCATCGGCATCCTCGGTGCGTTGACCGTGTTCTTCCCGGAGGCCAGCGAGCACTGGCTGCAATGGGCACAGGCCGAGGTCTCCGCGGCGTTCGGCTGGTGGTACATGCTGCTGATCGTGGCCTGCCTGGGCTTCGTGCTGTGGCTGGCGTTCTCGCCGTATGGGCGCATCCGCCTGGGCCACAACGAGGAATCGCCGGCGTTCGGCTACGTGGCCTGGGTGTCGATGCTGTTCTCGGCCGGCATCGGCATCGCGCTGCTGTACTACGGCGCCTACGAGCCGCTCGATCATTTCCTCAACCCGCCCGGGCAGCCCGGCGGCACCGTCGCCGCAGGCCGCGAAGCGATGGTGCTGACCTTCCTGCACTGGGGCCTGCATGGCTGGGCGCTGTACGCGCTGGTCGGCGTGGCGCTGGGCTACTTCGCCTACCGCCGCAACCTGCCGCTGGCCCTGCGTTCGGCGCTGTACCCGATCTTCGGCGAGCGCATCCATGGCCGGATCGGCGACATGGTCGATGGCTTCGGCATCCTCGCGACACTGATCTCGATGGTCACCAACCTCGGCATCGGTGCGCTGGTGGTGCAGTCCGGCCTGGTCTACCTGTTCCACATCCCGGATACGCCGCAGGTGCTGGTGGCCATCGTGCTGGTGATGATGGTCGTGGCCACCATCGGCGTGGTCGCCGGCGTGGAGAAGGGCATCGCCTGGCTGTCCAATCTCAACGTGCGCCTGCTGTGCCTGCTGCTGCTGTTCGTGTTGGTGACCGGGCCAACCCTGCACCTGTTCGATGGCCTGGTGCAGAACACCGGCGATTACCTGGGCGCGTTCGTGCGCAAGAGCTTCGACATGTACCTCAACGACCCGAAGGGGCGTGAGTGGATGGGCTCGTGGACGTTGTTCTACTGGGCGTGGTGGATTGCCTGGGCACCGTTCGTGGGCCTGTTCGTGGCGCGCATCTCGCGCGGCCGAACCATCCGCGAAGTGATCATGGGCGTGCTGTTGATCCCGCTGGGCTTCACCCTGGCGTGGTTGTCGATCTTCGGCAACACCGCCATCGATCTCGTGCTGAACCATGGCCAGGCGGTGCTGGGCCAAGTGGCTCAGCACGATGCGGCGATGACCCTGTTCAAGCTGCTGGAATACTTGCCTGCGGCGCCGTACATCGCTGGTGCGGCGGTGGTGATCGGTTTCGTGTTGTTCCTGACCCCGGTCGATTCGGGCACGCTGATTATCGCCAACCTGTGCACCCGGCGTGTCGATGATGGCGTGGAGGATGGGCATGACGCGCCGATCTGGCTGCGCGTGTTCTGGGCGGCGGGCATTACCGTGGCCAGTGTCGGCCTGTTGCTGGCCGGCAACTTCAGCGCGATGCAGACGGCGGTGGTGCTGTGCGGCCTGCCGTTCTCGTTCATCCTGGCGTTCTACATGTGGGGCCTGCTGAAGGCGCTGCGTACCGACCCGGACGCGCCGCGGCGGTGATGACATTGGCTTTCATCGGCTTCGTTTCATTGAATTCCTAGATACCTCGCAGGCCCTGGTGATCGAGCATGGGGAGCTCTGCAATCAGGAGAATCCGATGAAACGCTGTGTCTGTGGTCTGTTGTTGATCGCCTCCGGTTCGGCGGGCGCCGAACCTCTGCCGCCGCCGATGCGCCAGCTGGATTTTCCGGTGCTGGCGATCGGCGATATCGGCCACTTCCGTGTCCAGGTGCCTGCCTATGCTGGCGGCCAGGGTCGCGTGTCCTATGCTGCACACGCGCTGATGCCCGGCAGTGACGAGGATCGGGGCTACCGGTTCATTGCGGTGGCCTGCAACGATGGCGGCTTTACGCCGGTGGTGCACTACGAAGAGCGGGGCGTTGCCTGTTCGCGCGTGGGCCAGTCGCCACATCCGGCGTTCGAGATGGTGATAACGGTGGTCAATACAGGAGCGACCGAAGGCGAGGTGGTCATGCCCGATGGACTCCGCAGCCTGGTCTATGACGTCGGCCAGAGCCGGGCGCCGTGGCGGATCTACGGGGTCCGCCCATGAAGCGAGGGCAGGATCCCTGCGGGTCCGGCCCTTCGCTGTGTTGCAGCCAGGCATGGATCAAGCCCACCGCCGGGCGCCCGATTCCGCGCGCTTGGCGATGCGCTGGCCACGATGGCGCCCACCTTTCATGGGGCGCGGCCCGGCTCTACCTGCGCAGTACGTTCGATCAACGTGCAGCCAGCTGGCGCAGCACGTACTGCAGCAGGCCACCGTGGTGGGCGAGGAGGCGCGCTTGCGAACCACGGGTTCGCGCGCCTCCGCAGCGCCCCCGCGCTGGCGCGGGGGCCGGGCTTCCGCCCATTGGGTCCACGGAAGGGTTCAGCGACCTGCCAGCTGGCGCAGCACGTACTGCAGCAGGCCACCGTGGTGGGCGAGGAGGCGCGCTTGCGAACCACGGGTTCGCGCGCCTCCGCAGCGCCCCCGCGCTGGCGCGGGGGCCGGGCTTCCGCCCATTGGGTCCACGGAAGGGTTCAGCGACCTGCCAGTTGGCGCAGCACGTACTGCAGCAGGCCACCGTGGCGGAAGTACTCCACTTCCTTCGGGGTCAGCAGCATCACCGAGACTTCGAAGGTCTTCTTCGTGCCATCGGCCTTGGTCGCGGTGACCGTGGCGCGCTTGCTGGCGCCGTCCTGCAGGCCGGTGACATCGATCACTTCCGAGCCATCCAGGCCCAGCGACTGTGCGTTTTCGCCGTTGCGGAACTGCAGCGGCAGCACGCCCATGCCGACCAGGTTGGAGCGGTGGATGCGTTCGAAGCTTTCGGCGATGACCGCCTTCACCCCCAGCAGCAGGGTGCCCTTGGCGGCCCAGTCACGCGACGAGCCGGTACCGTATTCCTTGCCGGCCAGCACCACCAGCGGCACCTTGTCGGCCTTGTACTTCATTGCCGCATCGTAGATCGCCAGCTTTTCCGGCTGGCCGCCGTTGCCCGGGTAGTACAGGGTGTTGCCGCCTTCTTCGCCACCGAACATCAGGTTCTTGATGCGGATGTTGGCGAAGGTGCCGCGGACCATCACG
The DNA here is from genome assembly GCF_019793815.1 of Stenotrophomonas sp. DR822. NCBI lineage: Bacteria > Pseudomonadati > Pseudomonadota > Gammaproteobacteria > Lysobacterales > Lysobacteraceae > Stenotrophomonas > Stenotrophomonas sp. DR822. The sequence goes on along the minus strand of NZ_CP081826.1, from coordinate 662,108 downwards.
TCATCGTTGCCGCGGCGGCTGCCGTAGCTGTTGAAGTCGGCCGGCTGCACGCCGCGCTCCTGCAGGAAGCGGCCCGCCGGCGAATCCTTCTTGATGTTGCCGGCCGGGGAGATGTGGTCGGTGGTGATCGAATCGCCGAACAGGCCCATCACCCGTGCGCCGTGCACATCATCGATGCTGCCGACCTGCATGGTCATGCCATCGAAGTAGGGCGGGTTCTTGATGTAGGTGGACGCATCGCTCCATTCGTACAGGTCACCGTCCGGCGAGGCGATGGTGTTCCAGCGGGTATCGCCCTTGAACACGTCGGCGTAGTTCTGCTTGAACATCTCCGGGCCGACGGTGGCGGCGATGACGTCGCCGATCTCCTTGTTGCTCGGCCAGATGTCGCGCAGGTACACCGGCTGGCCATCGCTGCCGGTGCCCAGCGGTTCGGTGGTCAGGTCGATGTCGGTGGTGCCGGCGATGGCGTATGCCACCACCAGCGGCGGGCTGGCCAGGTAGTTCATCTTCACTTCGGGGTGCACGCGGCCCTCGAAGTTGCGGTTGCCCGACAGCACCGAGGTCACCACCAGGTCGCCACTGGCGATGCCGGCGCTGACTTCGGTCGGCAGCGGGCCGGAGTTGCCGATGCAGGTGGTGCAGCCATAGCCCACCACATAGAAGCCGATCTTCTCCAGCTCGGTGAGAACGCCGGCCTTTTCAAGATAGTCGGTGACCACGCGCGAGCCTGGGCCGAGCGAGGTCTTGACCCACGGCTTGCGGTCCAGCCCCTTGGCGGCCGCGTTGCGGGCCAGCAGGCCGGCACCGATCATCACTGCCGGGTTGGAGGTGTTGGTGCACGAAGTGATGGCGGCGATGACCACCGCACCATCCTTCAGCCGCACCTTCCTGCCGTCCATCTCGATGTCGGCATGGCCCTTGGCCAGCTGCTCGTTGCCCACTGCGGCGCCGCCGCCTTCATTGACGAAGGTGGAGACATCCTCGCTGCGCTTGTCGCGGTTGGCGGTCATGCCGACCAGCGCGTCGCGGTAGTTCTTCTGCACGTCTTCCAGCAGCACGCGGTCCTGCGGGCGTTTGGGGCCGGCCAGCGAGGGCTTCACCGTACCCATGTCCAGTTCCAGCGTGGTGCTGTACTGCGCATGCGGGCTGTTGGCGTCGTGCCACAGGCCCTGCGCCTTGGCATAGGCTTCGACCAGGGCGATCTGCTCTTCGCTGCGGCCGGACAGGCGCAGGTAGGTCAGCGATTCGTTGTCGATCGGGAAGATGCCGCAGGTGGCGCCGTATTCGGGGGCCATGTTGCCGATGGTCGCGCGGTCGGCCAGTGGCAGGTGCTGCAGGCCATCACCGTAGAACTCGACGAACTTGCCGACCACGCCGAGCTTGCGCAGCATCTGGGTGACGGTCAGCACCAGGTCGGTGGCGGTGGCGCCTTCGGGCAGCTTGCCGGTCAGCTTGAAGCCGACCACCTGCGGAATCAGCATCGACGAAGGCTGGCCGAGCATGGCGGCCTCGGCTTCGATGCCGCCCACGCCCCAGCCGAGCACGCCGATGCCGTTGATCATCGTGGTGTGGCTGTCGGTGCCGAACACGGTATCCGGATACGCAACGGCCTTGCCGTCCTTGTCGGCGGTCATCACCACGCGGGCCAGGTTTTCCAGGTTCACCTGGTGGACGATGCCGGTGTTGGGCGGCACCACCTTGAAGTTGTCGAAGGCCTTCTGGCCCCAGCGCAGGAAGCCGTAGCGTTCCTGGTTGCGCTGGAATTCAATCTTTCCGTTGAGGTCCAGTGCGTCGGGCTTGCCGAACACATCCACCTGCACCGAGTGGTCGATGACCAGTTCGGAGGGAATCAGCGGATTGATCTGTTCGGGGCGGCCGCCGAGCTTGACCACCGCATCGCGCATCGCGGCCAGGTCGACCACGCAGGGCACGCCGGTGAAGTCCTGCAGGACCACGCGCGCGGGCATGAAGGCGATTTCGGTATCCGGTTCGGCGCTGGGCTGCCAGCGGGCGACGGCCTCGATGTGATCCTTGCCGACGGTGACGCCGCCATCCTCGTGCCGGAGCAGGTTCTCCAGCAGGATCTTCATCGAGTAGGGCAGGTGGGAGATGTCGAAGCGCTGGCCCAGCTTGGGCAGGCTGAAGTAGTCGTAGGTCTTGCCGCCGACGTCCAGCTGGCTGCGGGTGGAGAACGAATCGCTCATGCGGGATGACTCCTCTTGCGGATGGCTTGCAGTGGCCCGCATGGGCGGGCCTGCTTGCGTTTGCCGGTGGCACTCCGGCCCCGGATCCTGCCCAGTATCGGCGATCCAGTGCCCGGCAATGACCCGGCAGGCTTGGAACGCAAGGTTACAGCGGTGTGTGTAGCCTTCGTGTCAGCGTGTGCATCGTTTCTGCGCCGGCCCGCACGCAGACGGGGCGCTCATGGGCGCCCCGTCCATGAATGCATCGGCTGCAGGACTTACTTGCCGTTGGCGGCATCGATCAGCGGATTGCCGGTCTTGCCGACAGCGTTGCTCTTGGACTTGGCCGTCAGCACGCCCTGCTTGTTGAACTCCAGTACGGTCGCTTCCTGGATGTTCTTGCCGAAGCTCTTGATCTTCACGAAGTCGTAGTACCAGACCTGGGTGTCGCCCAGCTGTTCGCGGCGGCCGGGGGCGCCGAATTTCTCACGGATATTGTCCTGGGTGGTCTTGCCCACTTCCAGGGTGTCCATCTGCTGCTGGGTGATCTCGATGCCGGTGGTGTAGGCGCCGAACGGGTTGGCATGGGCGGAGGTCGTCGAAACGGCCAGCGGGACTGCGAGGATCAGGGCAAGGGCGAGCGCGCGCATGAAACTTCCTTATTTATGGAGCGGATAGGTGCGGTTGGAGCGCCGGGGCGTCCAGCCGGGGCGCAGCAGGGCTGCTGGGCGAGTCTAACCCCCGGCTGCGACTGACGAGGGATCAGGGTCACATATCGGGAGGTTTGTTCCGGATGCGACGGGTATGTATAATTCATGCATACTTTTTGAGGCGTACCCCATGGAAGCCACCGTTGCTGAACGCGGACAGATCACCCTGCCCAAGGCAGTGCGCGATGCGCTGGGCCTGACCAAGGGCACCTTGCTGAAGGTGGAGCTGGAAGGCAGCCGGATCATCCTGCGCAAGAGCGTGGACGATGCGATCTCCCGCGCCCGTGGAAAGTTCTCGCTGGACGGCTTCGAATCGGCCGACGCGGCCGTGCGCGACCTGCGCGACGAGGAGTAAGCGGTGATGATCGCCGTCGATTCACCGGTACTGGTCGAACTGCTCAGCAACGGCCCGCAGGCCGATGCGGTGGAAGCCTGCCTGCGGCAGAGCCTGGTCGGTGGCCGCGTGGTGGTCTGCGGCGCGACCCTGGCCGAGATCTGTGCGGCGCTGCGCGGCGGCGCCGAGGTGCTGGAAGCGCTGGAGGAAATGGGCGTGCACTTCAACGCGCTGGAAGCCAAATCGGCACTGCGCGCGGGTGAGATGCATCGCCGCCATCGCCAGCGCGGCGGCAGCCATCGCCGTGGCCTGGACGAATTCATGATCGGCGCGCACGCCCTGCTGCAGTGCGATGGCCTGATCACCTGGAACGACACGTTTTATCGCGACTACTTCAAGGGCCTGAAGCTGATCGTGCCGCAAGCCTGAGCCCACTTTTTATTCACCTCACGCATTACCCGGGAGTTGTCATGTTGGAAGCCTACCGCCACCACGTCGCCGAGCGCGCTGCGCTTGGCATCCCGCCCCTGCCGCTGACCGCGCAGCAGACGGCCGATGTCATCGAACTGCTGAAGAACCCGCCGCAGGGCGAGGCCGAGTTCCTGCTCGACCTGCTGACCCACCGCGTGCCGGCCGGCGTCGATGACGCGGCCAAGGTCAAGGCCTCGTACCTGGCTGCGATCGCACTGGGCAGCGAGCAGAACCCGCTGATCAGCCGCGAGCGCGCCGCCGAGCTGCTGGGCACCATGCTGGGCGGCTACAACGTCGCGCCGCTGGTGCAGCTGCTGGACGATGCCAGCGTTGGCGCCATCGCTGCCGACGCGCTGAAGAAGACCCTGCTGGTGTTCGATGCCTTCCACGACGTGCAGGAAAAGGCCAAGGCCGGCAACGCCAACGCCCAGGCCGTACTGCAGAGCTGGGCCGATGCCGAGTGGTTCACCAGCAACCCGGAAGTGCCGCAGAGCCTGACCGTCACCGTATTCAAGGTGCCGGGCGAAACCAACACCGACGACCTGTCGCCGGCACCGGACGCGACCACCCGCCCGGACATTCCGATGCACGCACTGGCGATGCTGAAGAACAAGCGCGACGACGCGCCGTTCACCCCGGAAGAAGATGGCAAGCGTGGCCCGATCCAGCAGATCCTGTCGCTGAAGGACAAGGGCCATCTGGTCGCCTATGTCGGCGACGTGGTCGGCACCGGTTCCTCGCGCAAGTCGGCCACCAACAGCGTGCTGTGGTGGACCGGCGATGACATTCCGTACATCCCGAACAAGCGCGCCGGTGGCGTCTGCCTGGGTTCGAAGATCGCCCCGATCTTCTACAACACCATGGAAGATGCCGGCGCGCTGCCGATCGAGCTGGACGTGTCGAAGATGGAGCACGGCGATGTGGTCGAGCTGCGTCCGTACGAAGGCAAGGCGCTGAAGAACGGTGAAGTGATCGCCGAGTTCCAGGTCAAGTCCGAAGTGCTGTTCGACGAAGTGCGCGCCGGTGGCCGCATTCCACTGATCATCGGCCGTGGCCTGACCGGCAAGGCGCGTGAAGCGCTGGGCCTGGCCCCGACCGATCTGTTCCGCCTGCCGGTGCAGCCGGCCGACACCGGCAAGGGCTTCTCGCTGGCGCAGAAGATGGTTGGCCGCGCCTGTGGCCTGCCGGAAGGCCAGGGCATGCGCCCGGGCACCTACTGCGAACCGAAGATGACCTCGGTGGGCTCGCAGGACACCACCGGCCCGATGACCCGCGACGAGCTGAAGGACCTGGCCTGCCTGGGCTTCTCGGCCGACCTGGTGATGCAGTCGTTCTGCCACACCGCGGCCTACCCGAAGCCGGTGGACGTCAAGACCCACCACACCCTGCCGGAATTCATCTCCACCCGCGGCGGCATTTCGCTGCGTCCGGGCGACGGCGTGATCCACAGCTGGCTCAACCGCATGCTGCTGCCGGACACCGTCGGCACCGGTGGCGACTCGCACACCCGTTTCCCGGTGGGCATTTCGTTCCCGGCCGGTTCGGGCCTGGTCGCCTTCGCCGCTGCCACCGGAGTGATGCCGCTGGACATGCCGGAGTCGGTGCTGGTGCGCTTCAAGGGCAAGATGCAGCCGGGCGTGACCCTGCGTGACCTGGTCAACGCGATTCCGCTGTACGCGATCAAGTCGGGCCTGCTGACCGTGGCCAAGGCTGGCAAGAAGAACATCTTCTCCGGCCGCATCCTGGAGATCGAAGGCCTGCCGGAGCTGAAGGTCGAACAGGCGTTCGAACTGTCCGATGCCTCGGCCGAGCGTTCGGCGGCCGGCTGCTCGGTGCGCCTGAACAAGGAGCCGATCATCGAGTACCTCACCAGCAACATCACGCTGCTGAAGTGGATGATTGCCGAGGGTTACCAGGATCCGCGCTCGCTGCAGCGCCGTATCGAGAAGATGGAAGCGTGGCTGGCCAACCCGGAGCTGCTGGAGCCGGATGCCGACGCCGAGTACGCCGCCGTCATCGAGATCGACCTGGCCGACATCCACGAGCCGATCGTGGCCTGCCCGAACGACCCGGACGACGTGAAGACCCTGTCCGAAGTCGCTGGCGCCAAGATCGACGAAGTGTTCATCGGTTCGTGCATGACCAACATCGGTCACTTCCGTGCGGCTGCCAAGCTGCTGGAAGGCAAGCGTGACCTGCCGACCCGCCTGTGGGTGGCCCCGCCGACCAAGATGGATGCGTCCGAGCTGACCAAGGAAGGCGTGTACGGCACCTTCGGCGCGACCGGCGCACGCATGGAAATGCCGGGCTGCTCGCTGTGCATGGGCAACCAGGCGCAGATCCGCGAAGGCTCCACCGCGATGTCGACCTCGACCCGCAACTTCCCGAACCGCCTGGGCCGCAACACCAACGTGTACCTGGGTTCGGCGGAACTGGCGGCAATCTGCTCGCGCCTGGGCCGCATCCCGACCAAGGAAGAGTACATGGCCGATATCGGTGTGATCGCCGCCAGCGGCAGCGAGATCTACCGTTACATGAACTTCGACCAGATCGAGGAATACCAGGACGTGGCCAACACGGTCGCTGCCTGAGGGTAGTGCCGGCCGCTGGCCGGCAGCCCGTTGAAACGAAGAACCCCCGGTGAGAGCCGGGGGTTTTTTGTTGTGCCGATGATGCCTGGTAGTGCCGGCCGCTGGCCGCGATTCAGGTCCGTGCGGGGTCAGGCCAGGGCGGCGGCCGTTTCCTCGGTCACCGCTGGCGTGTCCGTCGGCAGCTCCGGGTCCGCGGCCGTTTCCGGCAACGCGCCGTGGTCAGGGAACAGGCGCGGCAGCTCGGCGACGAAGCGGACGATGCAGGCTTCGGCGAACTCACGCGATGCGGCTTTCGCCTTGGCGTAGTCGTCGGCCTGCCATTCCTGCAGCGGAGCAACACGCGCTTCGTCCTGGCAGTGCACTCCCTGGCCGCCACTGGCGCTGCGGAACAGCTTGCGCACCAGCGGGAAGCCGATGGTTACATCGTGGCGCAGCTCATACGGGGTCTCTGCGTCGCTGAGCTTCTGGTACACCAGCGACCACTGGCCGGCGCTGGCTTCCACGGTGCGCTCGTCACTGGGAATGGCGCCGGGATGCGCTGCGAAATAGAGCGCCAGCTGCTCGCGGATCATGCCGGGCAACGCGCCGAAGGCCGGGCTGGGAACGGACTGGATGTCCTCGCCGCGCACGTTGTTCTTGCTGAAGCTGTTGCTGGTGCCGATGTCACCCACGCCGGTGACGAACGCCAAGGCAGACAGACCGACCTTGGCTGCGGTGACGGCGGCGGTGTCACCGCGCATCACCAAGCGCAGCACATGGTCGCCCACGCGATTGCCGTTGGGACCGACGCCCAGGCCGGAAGTGACCTTTACCCGTTGCAGGCTGCTGAGATCCAGTGCGGGTGCCACAGCCACTGTGACGTCCCCGGCGGCTGGTTCGGCAACGACCATGGTTGCCGGCGCGTCACCAACGGCATCGACCACGGGGGAGGTGGCCGATGTTTCAGGGGCCGGCATGGCATCCGTTGCCCGATCGGGCGTTGCATCGATCGTGGTCACGGCGGCGGCATCGGGCGCCGGTGCGTGTTCTTCGTCGACGGCGTGGGCCGACGGAGCCAGCAGCAGGCTGGCTGCGAACGCGGCGGTGAGGCAGGTTTGGCGTAATGCCACGGTGGTACTCCTTGGGGAAACGTGACGGGTGCGCGCGCTGCAACTCACTGCGCCGCGAATTCCTTGATCGGGATGGCCTTGCAGTGGGTCATGGCGGTGGCGAGGTCGACCTGGGCGCCTGCTGCGGCGCTGTGCGACGGAGTGACTGCGGCAGCCTCCAGCCAAAGACTGGGCAGCGCCTGTGGCGATTCCAGCACCCGGTTCCAGAGCGCGTCGCGCAGTGGGCTGCTGTAGGTGCTGCCGGGCGTCACGATGCACAACCGCGTACCGGGGGTGCTGCTGGCCTGCTGCAGCACCTGCTGCAGTGCGGCGTTGGCGTTGGCGTCGTCGCTCAGCTGCTGCGGCGCACTGTTCTGCGAGGCGTCCTGGATCTGCAGCTTGCCCGGGGTGAACAGCAGGACCTGCATGTCCTGGCGCGGTTCGATGCGCACCGGCGCGCGGGTGCCCTCGCAGATCGTGGGGGTTGGCCGCGCCTGCTGCGGTGTCACGCTGCCATCGGTATGCACCTGCCGGATATGCAGCCGACAGATCTTGTCGGCCACTTCAAATTCCACCTCGTAATCCTGGCCGGGCCTGGCCACGAACTGGCCCGACAGCTTGCCGTCGCAGTACACGCGACTGCTCGCGTCGAAGCGTGCCTCGAAGATCAGCGGCTTGCCACCGGGTACTTCGTATTCCTGGTAGCTGAGCATGGAAAACCGCTCGTTCTCTTTGCTGCGCAGGGTTTCCGTAACGGGGATGCCGAGCACGCCCTTGTCGCCGGCGTTGTTGTACTTGACGTCGATCCTGTCGCGGTAGTCTTCGCGGCAGGCGGCATCGGTGTACAGGGTGGTGGTGCGCCCCAGGGCGGCGTAGACGCGCACCCGTGCCGGGGGAGCGGCGCCGTCAGCATAGGCGCTGACATCTTCAGCGGCCAACGGGCGCGGATACATCGCGGGGATCCTCTTGACCAGCTTCTCGATGCATTTCATCGTGATCATCTGCGCGGCCGCCTTGAGCCGCGCGTAATCATCGGCTTGCCACGCTTCCAGGGTTGCGCGGTTGTCGCTGTCATTGCAGCTGATGATTTCCGCCAGCGTACCGTCGGCACGCCGCTGCTCGATGGTGCTGGAGTGGTTGAGGCGGTAGAGCGGATCCTTGCGTGTGTTGCCCTGGTGCACCAGCGCCCACGTGTCTGCACTGAAGCGCAGGATACTGGTCTGCGCGGGCAGCGCGTCGGGTGCATAGCGGAAGTAGCCGCCCACCAGCGCCTTGGCCACGTTTGGCATCAGCGTGATGGCGGGACTGGCTTGTCCTTCGATGATGCTGCCGGGCAGATTGTTACGCTGGAAGTAGTCCGGCTCGTTGCCGCTGAAGAGAAGCGCGAGCCCCTTCGGCGTGAGCGCCTCACTGTCATCGGGAGTGACGATGCGCAGCGCCACGTCGGGTGCGTGCATGCGCTTCAGCGCGCCGGCCGGACCGCTCTGGATCTGTACCCGATCAGTCCAGGGGGCAGGGTGGTCGGTGGTGGTAGCGGTGTCGGTGGCAGCGGCGGGTGTTGGGTGGGGCGATGCTGGTTGTGCGGCAGACGTGGCCGCCAGCGGGGCCAACGGGGCCAGCAGCGCGGCAGCCAGCAGCGAGGTTCGGGTGGGGAAGCGGCGCTGGGCCATGGTATAGCTCCTTGAAGAACGAAACAGCTGGCCCCTCCGGGGCCGGCGTTTGAAAGACGGGATGAGGCGCTGCGGCGCTGTGGTCGGTCAGCCGCGGGCCATCGCCAGCAGTCGTTCGGCAATGCGCTCCAGCGGCACCTGTTCCTCGGCAGCGCCGAGCTTGAAGGCCGCGCCGGGCATGCCCCAGACCACGCTGGTCGCCTCGTCCTGCACCAGCGTCGGCGCGCCGGCCTGGCGCATTTCCAGCAGGCCGCGTGCGCCGTCGTCGCCCATGCCGGTGAGGATCGCGCCGATGGCATTGCCGCCCGCGCTCTGTGCCACCGAGCGGAACAGCACGTCCACCGCCGGCTTGTGCCGGTTCACCGCAGGACCATCGTCGACACGGCAGCGCCAGCGCGCACCGTCGCGGATGATCCGCAGGTGCTTGCCGCCCGGAGGGAGGTAGGCGTGGCCGGGCAATACCGCTTCACCGTCGCTGGCTTCGCGAACGGCCATCGCCGAGTGACGGTCCAGTCGTTCGGCGAAGGCGGTGCTGAAGCTGGCGGGCAGGTGCTGGGTCATCACCACGGCCGGACCGTCGGCGGGCATGCCTTCCAGCACCACGCGCAATGCTTCGGTACCGCCAGCCGACGAGCCGATGGCGATCAGGCGGTCGGTGGTGCGGAACTGCGTTGCTGCCGGGCGCGCGGCAGGTGCTGTGTCCAGCGTGAGTTTCGGCGTGGCCACGCGTACCAGCGGGCGCACCCGGGAACGCGCAGCCATCTTTACCTTGGCGATGATTTCATCGGCATAGCTCTGCAGGCCGCGGGCCACGTCGAGCTTGGGCTTGGACACGAAGTCCACCGCGCCCAGGCCCAGTGCCTGCAGGGTGGTATCGGCGCCGCGTTCGGTCAGCGAAGAGATCATCACCACCGGCAGCGGGTGCAGGCGCATCAGGTTTTCCAGGAACGCCAGGCCATCCATGCGTGGCATTTCCACGTCCAGGGTGATCACGTCCGGGGCCAGGCGCTTGATCTTCTCGCGGGCCAGCAGCGGGTCGGCGGCGGTACCGACCACGTCGATGGCCGGATCGCTGGACAGGATCTCGGTGAGCATCTGCCGCACGACGGCGGAGTCGTCGACGATCAGGACCCGGCAGGGGGCGTTGCCGGTCAGGGTCATTCGAACAGCTCCACGCCACCGGTGACCGGGGCCTTGGACAGGCGTGCGCGCACGGCCGATTCGGTCGCGGCGACTTCGGCTTCGTGGGCGTGTGGCAGGCGCTGCACCACCACGCGGCCGGTATCGGCGAAGAACCAGATCTTGCGCGGATGGATGCCGCACAGGTCCTCGGCGAGGATCGGGATGTGTTCGGCCTGCAGGTACTGGCGCACGAACTCGGCGTTGCGGGTGCCTACCGGATTGCTGGTGAAACCCTTCAGCACGTTGGCGCCGCCGAACACCTTCGCCTCGATGCGCTTGCGGTGGGCGCCGCGCTTGAGCATGTCGTTGATCAGCAGTTCCATCGCATAGCTGCCATAACGTGCGGGCGCGCCGTCGCCGGCGTTGCCTTCGGGCAGCAGAAAGTGGTTCATGCCGCCGATCTTGAGTACCGGGTCGCGCAGGCAAGCCGCCACGCAGGAGCCCAGCGTAGTGGTCAGCGCGGTGGTGTCATCCACCACCAGGTACTGGGTTGGCAGCAGCTTGGCGGCGATGGTCTTGAAGCGTGCGTCCTGGTAGCGCATCACATCGTCGGTACGCAGTGATGCGTTCATGCGCCGGCCTTTGCCGCACGACGGTACAGGGTACGGCCGCAGGGCTGGATCAGGTCGGCCGCGTGCAGGTAGTTCTCCGAGTGGCCGGTATAGAGCAGGCCGTCGTCGGCCAGGTGGTTGACCAGGCGGCCAAGAATCGCGCGCTGGGTCGGCTTGTCGAAGTAGATCATCACGTTGCGGCAGAACAGCGCATCGAACGGGCCGCCGACGTCGTAACGCGGTGCCAGCAGGTTCAACGGGCGGAATTCGATCAGTTCGCGCAGCGCCGGCAGCACGCGGCACTGGCCTTCGTTGGGGCCACTGCCACGCTGGAAATAGCGGCGACGCAGGTCCGGGTCGAGGCCGGCGACACGGTCGATGTTGTAGACGCCGCGCCCGGCGGTGGCCAGCACCTGGGTGTCGACGTCGGTGGCGACGATGCGTACCGGCGGCTTCAGGGTGCCGAACGCTTCGCAGGCGGTGATCGCCATCGAGTAGGGCTCTTCGCCGGTGGAGGCGGCGCACGACCACAACAGCAGCGGACCGCGCCCGTTGCGCTGCTGCAGCTCTTCGCGCAGCTTGTCGAAATGGTGCGGCTCGCGGAAGAACGCAGTGAGGTTGGTGGTCAGCGCATTGGTGAATGCCTGCCACTCGTCACCATCACCCTGTTCCAGGTGGTCCAGGTACTGCTGGAAGCTGCGCATGCCCAGCGTACGCAGGCGGCGCGACAGGCGTCCGTACACCATGTCGCGCTTGGCCGGGGCGAGGGCGATGCCCACGCGCTGGTAGATCAGGTCGCAGACGCGGCGGAAATCACGGTCGGCGAATTCGAATTCGCGCGTACCGCTGACGATGGGGGTAGGGCTCTGCACGGGTGACGTGTCCATCGGCGGGGCGGCGGCCGGAGCCGCCGCGAGGATCAGAATTCCTGCCAGTCGCCGTCGTTGGAGACGACGGTGCTGGAGTGGGTACGGCGGATCGGTGCCGGCGTCGACAGCGGTCGCGAAGGCGCAGGGCTGGCAGCCTTCGGCGCGACCTTGGCGGTCACCGCCTTCACTGCGACAGCGACCTGGTTGTCGAGGCGGAAGATCGCCACGGCGTCGGCCAGCTGTGCGGCCTGGTCTTCCATCGCCCGCGCGGCGGCGGTGGCTTCTTCCACCAGCGCGGCGTTCTGCTGGGTGGTTTCGTCCATCTGCACCACGGTCTGGTTGACCTGCTCGATGCCGGCGGACTGCTCCTGCGAGGCGGCGGAGATCTCGGCCATGATGTCGGTCACGCGCTGCACCGAGGCGACGATCTCGCCCATGGTGCTGCCGGCCTGGTGGACCAGGCTGGAACCCTCGGCGACCTTGCCGACCGAGTCGTCGATCAGGCCCTTGATTTCCTTGGCGGCGGCGGCCGAGCGCTGGGCAAGGGTACGCACTTCGCTGGCGACCACGGCAAAGCCACGGCCCTGTTCGCCGGCACGGGCTGCTTCCACCGCGGCGTTCAGCGCCAGGATGTTGGTCTGGAAGGCAATGCCATCGATGACCGAGATGATCTCGGCGATCTTCTTCGAGGACGCTTCGATGGCCGACATGGTGGTGACCACCTGGCCGACCACGCTGCCGCCCTGCGAGGCCACGCCATGCGCGCCGATGGCGAGCTGGTTGGCCTGGCGTGCATGCTCGGCGTTCTGGCGCACGGTGGAGGTCAGTTCCTCCATCGAAGCGGCGGTTTCTTCCAGATTGGCGGCCTGCTGTTCGGTACGGCGCGACAGGTCGCTGTTGCCCGAGGCGATTTCGCCGGCCGACAGGGTGATGCTGGAGGCACTGGCCTGGATCTGGCCGACGATCTGGGTCAGCTGGCTGACCGTGGCGTTTGCATCGTCGCGCATGCGGGCGAACACGCCCTGGTAGTCACCGTGCATGCGCGCCGTCAGGTCGCCGTCGGCAATGGACGACAGCAGCTGCGAGAGCTTGCCGAGGTTGTCATCGCTGACTGCCATCATGGCATTGAGGTTCTCCAGCATGGTGCGGAAATCGTGATCGAAGTGCTGTGCGTCGCCGCGCTGGCTGAAGTCGCCCGCGGCGGCGGCACTGGCCAGGCGCTTGATCTCGGCGTTGATGCGGCCGAGGTTGGCCTTGACCGTGTCGACGGTGGTGGTCATCGCCGCCTTTTCGCCCGGATAGCGCGCGATGTCGCTGCTGAGGTCGCCCACGGCGTACTGCTGCACGACGTTCAGTACATCGTGCAGGGTCTGCACGTGGCTGCCGACCAGGACGTTGGTTTCCTGCACCATCAGTCCGTACTCACCGGGGAAGCTGCTGGCGTCGATGCGGTAGCTGAGTTCACCGCCATCGTGAAGGCGCGCCATCTCGCGCTGGCCGCTGATGACCGCGTGCAGCTGCTGCTGCATGCGCGACATGGCTTCGAGCAGGCGACCGGTTTCGTCATGCGGCTGGGGGCCGATGTGGCTGTCCAGCTTGCCGCCGGCGATGCCTTCGGCCACGGCGGTGGCCAGCTTCAGTGGGCGTGCGATGCGGTTGCCGATGACCCAGCTCAATGCCAGCACGATCAGCACCAGCACGCCGCCGGCCAGGGTCATGATGGCGGTGAAGGCCAGTGCCTGCTGCTGCACGTCATCCATGTACACGCCGCTGCTGACCACCCAGTTCCAGGGCTTGAACAGGCCAGCGTAGGCGACCTTTTCGACTTCCCCCTTCTCGCCGGGCTTGGCCCAGCGATAGGCGACGAAACCGCCGCCGGCCTTGGCTGCTTCGATCTGGTCGTAGTAGATGCGGATGCCATCGCCGGTACGGAAATCCTTCATGTCCTTGCCTACCAGATCCTTGCGGAACGGGTGCATGAGCACGTGATAGCCGGTGTCGTAGATGTTGTAGTAATAGGTATCGTTGTGCGCGCGCATGACTTCCAGCGCCTGCAGCGCGGCAGCCTTGGCCGCTTCTTCGCTGAGCTCGCCGGTTCCGGCCAGGCGATGGTAGTGGTCGAGGATGCCGTAGCTCAGTTCGACCTGGGTCTTCAGCGAAGACTTGCGGGTATCGGTCAGGTCCAGGTACTGCATGCGGGCAGCGATCACCGAGAGCGCGATCACGCCGAGTGCGATCAGCAGCGTGAGCAGATTGAGCTTGCGTCGGACGGAGAGATTGCTGAAGTAGTGTTGCCAGCGATGCAGGAGATTCATCGAGCAGTACCCGGGTGGTGGTGGGTGGAGGCGCCGGTGCTGATCGGGAGCAGCGGTGACATGACCGTTATCGGCCGCGGGGGCGGGGGATTGAGGTGGGCTGTTCGAACGTATTCAGGTTCGTTTGCAGCGGCGGCGGCTGCGGCGCTGCCTGCGGCAGGCTTTTGGAGCGAGAGCAACAGCAACTGCGGATGGTCGGCTCTGCAATGTTGAGGGGGAGCCGTGCGGGGATGGGCTGGCGGGACACGCCGTAAACCCATCCATGGGGGCTCGATGGCGCCATCCATGGCGCCAACGGTCCCGCCAGCCCATCCCCGCACGACTCATCTGGCATCCCGGTGTCGGACGGCAAGTGCGTTGAGTTTCCAATTGGAAAGAGGGGTCAGATCCGTTTTCCTACGGAAAACGGATCTGACCCCGAAGCACTGCGCCATTGGCTGGACAACACCTGGCGAGGCCGCAAAGGAAAACGCCCCAGCGCAGGGCCGGGGCGTTTTCGTGCCTCAGGTCAGGCAGGAATCAGAATTCCTGCCAGTCTCCATCAGCCAGTTCGGTGGCCATGGATCGGCCGCCGGTGCTGCGGCGGGCTGGCGCTGCGGCCGCTGCCGGACCCGGGGCTGCCGGTGCCGGCGCGCGTGGTGCCGGTGCGCGCGTGGCGACCACGGCTTCGGCTTCGTCGACCACGAAGATCGAGACCGCCTCGCTGAGGTGGCCCGCCTGTTCTTCCATCGCACGTGCGGCGGCGGTGGCTTCTTCCACCAGCGCGGCGTTCTGCTGGGTGGTTTCGTCCATCTGCACCACGGTCTGGTTGACCTGCTCGATGCCGGCGCTCTGCTCCTGCGAGGCAGCGGAGATCTCGGCCATGATGTCGGTCACGCGCTGCACCGAGGCAACGATCTCGCCCATGGTGGCCCCGGCCTTGTGCACCAGTGCCGAGCCGTCGTTGACCTTGCCGACCGAGTCGTCGATCAGGCCCTTGATCTCCTTGGCGGCAGCGGCCGAGCGCTGGGCGAGGGTGCGCACTTCACTGGCGACCACGGCGAAGCCACGGCCCTGTTCGCCGGCACGGGCTGCTTCCACCGCGGCGTTCAGCGCCAGGATGTTGGTCTGGAAGGCAATGCCGTCGATCACCGAGATGATTTCCGCGATCTTCTTCGACGAGGCCTGGATGGCCGACATGGTGGTGACCACCTGGCCGACGACTTCGCCACCCTGCGACGCCACGCCGTGCGCGCCGATGGCGAGCTGGTTGGCCTGGCGGGCGTGCTCGGCGTTCTGGCGCACGGTGGAGGTCAGTTCTTCCATCGAGGCGGCGGTTTCTTCCAGGTTCGCGGCCTGCTGTTCGGTGCGGCGCGACAGGTCGCTGTTGCCGGAGGCGATTTCACCGGCGGCCGAGCTGATCGCACGGCTGGACTGCTTGATGCGGGTGACGATCTCGCTCAGCTGCGCGGCGGTGGCATTGGCATCGTCGCGCATGCGGGCGAACACGCCCTGGTAGTCGCCGTGCATGCGCACGGTCAGGTCACCCTGCGACAGTGCGGCGAGCAGGCCGGAGATCTGTTCGATGCTGCCCGAGTTGGCGTCCAGCAGGCCGTTGATCTGGTGGGCCAGCTGCAGGAAGAAGCCTTCCTTGTCGTTGGCATCGATGCGGCCGGACAGGTCGCCGGCAGCGGCCTGGGCGATCACCCGTGCCACTTCCGCCTCGACCTGCGCTTCCTGGGTGCGGTCGCGCCATTCCACCACGTAGCCGACGGTGTCGCCGTCTTCGTTGCGGATGGTCGACACGACCTGGGCGAACTGGGCATCGCCATACTGCATCGGGCGGCGGGCAACGCCATGCTGCTTGAGGTTGGCCAGCAGGGTGTTGTCCATCTCGCCGCGGTGTTCAAGCACGGTGACCGGCTTGCCGACCAGTGAGGCGTGGACGTCGAAGTCGGGCAGGTCGCGGCGCAGCTCGTCCTGGTACTGGGCCAGGGTCTGCTGCAGGGCGCGGTTGCTGTAGACGATGGTGTTGTTGGGGTCGGTCAGGTAGACGCCGGTCGAGCTGTAATCCAGCGCGGTGCGGATGCGCAGGTTCTCGCGGGCGATGGCCTGGTCGGTTTCGGTGCGCTCGCGCAGGTCGCGCTGCATGCGCTGCATGGCCTGCATCAGTTCGCCCACTTCGTCCTGGCGGCTGACGTCGATATGGCCATCAAGCTTGCCACCGGCGACGTCGTTGGCCACCGAGACAGCGCCACGCACGCTGCCGACCAGGGCACGGGCGAACAGCCACACCAGCACCAGGCCGAGCGCGGCGCCGCCGAGCAGGGCGATGACGGTCAGCACGGCCGAGGCGGAATAGGTGGAGGCGGCTTCGTCGCGCGAGGCGCGGGCGAGGCGGTTGTCTTCGGCGATCAGCGCTTCAAGCGCGGCGCCGGCCTTGCGGTGTTTGGTGCGGGTTTCGCCGACGAAGGTGTCGATCGCATCGTCGGGCAGGTCCAGCTCCAGCATTTCGGTGACGCTGTCATAGGAGGCCAGCGCGTCCTTCCAGTCCTTGGCGAAGGTGTCGAACAGCTTCTTCTGCTGTGCGTTGTCGACCAGCTTCGGATAGTCCTTGATCGACTTGTCCATGCTGGTGCGCAGTTCGACGGCCTGCTTGCGGGCGTCGGCCTTGACGTCGTCGCTGGCGCGGATCAGCTGCTGGTAGGCGCTGTTGCGGTACTCGCCGAGCATGCCGCGCATCTCGCCGGCCATGCGGATGCTCTCCATGCGTGAACCAGCCAGTTCGGTGGTCACGTTGTTCAGCGAATGCAGGCCACGGTAGGCGACGATGCCCTGCAGCAGCATCACCAGCAAGAGGACACCGAAGGTCAGCATGAGCTTCGGCATCAGTTTCAGGTTGTTGATCCACGGCATGGGCGTTGCGATCTCCTAAGGCAGACGCGGCCGGGCGCGGGGCCCGGTTGCAACAGCCACGCCGGCACGCTGGCCGGCGCGGTCTGACGGACAGCGGATTACTTGATGTTGGCCAGCTTCAGGCTGGACGGCGAGCTGACTTCGATTTCCGCGCGCGAGGCGTCGCGCTGGATCTTGCCGATCACGCACACGGTCTTGCCTTCCAGGGTTTCCAGCGGGAAGGAGAACTTGCCGCGGTTCTCGCCGGCGATGCGTGCCGAGAAGGTGTGGCGCGGGAAGGCGCCGCCCATGTACAGGAAGGTCGGCTGGCCTTCGGAACCTTCTGCGAAGCGGGCCTTTTCGACCTTGCCGCAGACCATGCCGTCCTTGCCGACGGCGCGCGGTGCCATCTCCGGCGGAATCATCTCGGCCGACTGCGCGAAGGCGGAGGAAGCGGTGGTGGCCAGGACGGCAGCCGAAACGAACGCAAGCAGGGACTTCATCGGGGTGATTCTCCGGGGATGGTGATGGTGGATCCGGCCTTGGCGCGTTCCTGCGCGACCGGCTTCTGTCCCCCTATCGGCGTGGATGAGGGGAACTGAAGGGCTGCGTAACAGAAACGTGAAAAAGGTCCGTTTGCTCAGGCGGCAGCGTCTTCGACGACGTTGGTCTGGCCCATGTCGGCGCTGTCCAGCAGGGTTTCGATATCCAGCAGGATCAGCATGCGGTCGTCGTGGGTGCCGATGCCGGAGATGAAGCGGGTGTCGACGGCCGCGCCGAATTCCGGGGTCGGGCGGATCTGCTCGGCCGACAGCGGGATCACGTCGGAGACGCTGTCGACCACAATGCCGACCACGCGGTCTTCCACGTTGAGCACGATCATCACGGTGAAGGCGTCGTAGCGGGCGTCTTCCAGGCGCAGCTTCAGGCGCAGGTCGATCACCGGCACGATGGTGCCGCGCAGGTTGATCACGCCCTTGATGTAGTCCGGGGCATCGGGGACGCGGGTGACGGCGTCGTAGCCGCGGATTTCCTGCACCTTGAGGATGTCCACGCCGTAGTGCTCGGCGCCGAGGGTGAAGCTGAGGAATTCGCCATCGGCGCCGGCGGCGGAGCTGTTCTTGTCGTTCATCGAGGGGTCCTGGTTCTGCCGGAAGTGCCGGTGTCAGGCTCGATATCGGCCCCTGGGTGGGGGACTTTAGGCATCTGGTAGTGCCGGCCGCTGGCCGGCAGTTCCTGCATCCACGCATGGCGTGGATCTACTGGCTCCTGCGTCCACGCATGGCGTGGATCTGCTGGCACCGGTATCCACGCGGTTTCGAGGTTGCCGGCCAGCGGCCGGCACTACCCAACGTGGGGGTGTCAGAGCTCGCCGTTGCGGCGTGCCTTGCGCTGGCGGTCGATGCGGAAGATGTAGCGCTGGATGGCGCTGTCGCCGCCGCGCGGCAGGTCGTCGAAGCGCATGCCGACGCGCTTGACCTCGGTGCCGTTGGGCAGGCGTTGCGGCAGCAGGTTGCAGACCACCAGTTCGATCTGCAGGTCCGGGCCATCGGGCATCGACAGCTGCGCCCGGTAGCGCTGCTGCAGGCTGAAGATGGCGCAGTCGGTGGGCACGGTCACCGCCAGGCCGCCGCCACTGATGTCCACCACCCGCATCGACAAGGCTTCGGCGCGGGCCTCGCCCGCTGGCAGCAGCAATTGCGGTGAGTCGGTGATGGGGGTCTCCAGCCGGTACAGTTCGCGCCGCTGCAGGTGCACCAGTTCATCGGGCAGCGGTGCGCGGAACGCCACATGGCCCTCGTTGTCCACGCGCTGCAGGTCATGCAGGCGGAAACGCACCAGTACCCGTTCCAGCTGGGCGAAGCAGAGCAGGTGGTCGGACTGTTCGGCGGCGCGGTTGGAGGCCTCCTGCGGGCTGCCATCGAGCAGCAGGAAATCCTCGTCGTCGTCCAGTTCCAGCAGGGCGGTGGGGAAGGATCGATCGCGGCCGTCGATATGGGCGTTGATCAGTGATCGCTGGTCGATCAGTGAACGCAGCAGCTGCCTCACCTGGCGGGGGTTGCGGACCAGAAAGCGATCATCCGCGGCGTCGGCCGCATGGACTTCGGGCAGTGCAGTGTCGTGGCCGTCGGACATGGAATCTGTGGTCAGGGGCGGGCGCCGACGCGTGTGGGCGCGTGGCTCGAAAGAGGTATCGGCTGCGTTGCGGATTTATGTAGCACCGAACGCACTCGTTTGCTCCGTTGTGCCATGCCCGCGGCGGTCGGGCAAGCGTGGTGCCCGGGCCGGGCATGGCCCGGCGCTGCCTTTCCGCTGACGGGGTGGCGCGCGGCCACCCCGATGCTGCGATCAGAACTCCTGCCAGTCGCCGTCACCGGCCAGGGCCGGCTGCGCAACGGGCTTGCGCACGCGCGCAGGTGCGGCGATGGATGCGGGCGCCGCCTTGCGCGGAGCACTGCTGGCCACGGCCACGGCCATGGCTGCGCGCGGTAGCGCATTGCCCGCGCTCGGTGCGGCCAGGCGGAAGCGTGCGACGGCCTCGCCCAGCTGTGCGGCCTGGTCTTCCATCGCCCGCGCTGCGGCGGTGGCTTCTTCCACCAGCGCGGCGTTCTGCTGGGTGGTTTCGTCCATCTGCACCACGGTCTGGTTGACCTGCTCGATGCCGGCCGACTGTTCCTGCGAGGCGGCGGAGATCTCGGCCATGATGTCGGTCACGCGCTGCACCGACGCGACGATCTCGCCCATGGTGCTGCCGGCCTGGTGGACCAGGCTGGAACCCTCGGCGACCTTGCCGACCGATTCGTCGATCAGCCCCTTGATCTCCTTGGCGGCGGCGGCCGAGCGCTGGGCGAGGGTACGCACTTCGCTGGCGACCACGGCAAAGCCACGGCCCTGTTCGCCTGCACGGGCCGCTTCCACTGCGGCATTCAGCGCCAGGATGTTGGTCTGGAAGGCGATGCCGTCGATGACCGAGATGATCTCGGCGATCTTCTTCGAGGACGCTTCGATGGCCGACATGGTGGTGACCACCTGGCCGACCACTTCGCCGCCCTGCGAGGCCACGCCGTGCGCGCCGATGGCGAGCTGGTTGGCCTGGCGGGCGTGCTCGGCATTCTGGCGCACGGTGGAGGTCAGTTCCTCCATCGAGGCGGCGGTTTCTTCCAGATTGGCGGCCTGCTGTTCGGTACGGCGCGACAGGTCACTGTTGCCCGAGGCGATTTCGCCCGAGGCCAGGGTGATGCTCGAGGTGCTGGCCTGGATCTGGCTGACGATCTGGGTCAACTGTGCGACGGTGGTGTTGGCATCGTCACGCATGCGGGCGAACACGCCGTGGAACTGGCCGTCCATGCGTGCGGTCAGGTCGCCCGCGGCGATGGACTGCAGCAGCTGCGAGAGCTGGCCAAGATTGCCGTCGGCGACCTCCATCATGCTGTTGAGCTGCTCGATCATCAAGCGGAAATCGTGATTGAAGCGCTGCGCATCGCCGCGCTGGCTGAAGTCGCCGGCGGCGGCGGCCGATGCCAGCTGCTGGATCTGCGTGTTGATGGCCAGCAGGCTAGCCTTGGCAGCATCCATCGATTCGTGCAGGATCGCGCGGCTGCCCGGCAACCGGCGCGCATCGGGGGCGAGGTTGCCGGTGGCGTACTGGTTGAGCACATCGATGGCATCACGGATCGCATCGAGGTGTTCGAAGATCACCGTGTTGATGCCGCCGGCGAGCTGGCCATAGACACCCGGGAAGTCTTCCGGAATGCGGTGGCTGATATCGGGACCGGCATGCATCTGTGCCATCAGCTGGGTCTGCTCGGAGAAGCGACGCAGCATCGCGGTCATCTCCGCGGTGGCCGCCAGCATGCGACCCGCCTCATCCTTGCCGGTGGCCTGGGTAGTGACGCTGAGATCGCCGCGGGCGACGGCCTGGATGGCCTGCACGGCCTTGCCCAGCGGGCCGACCACGGCGCGCGAGATGACCACGGCCAGGGTGGCGGCAACCACGACCAGCAGCACGATGGCGGCGATGATGGCCAGCATGCTGTTGCGGTGGGTCGCATTGGCGGCGTCGATCTTGCCCTGCATGAGCGAGCTGCTGTAAGCGCCCAGTGTCTTGAGGTCCTCGAAGGCCTTGCGGCGCAGCGGGCGCGACTGTTCGTCGGAGATCTGCCGGGCCAATTCGCCATCACCGGCGGTGGCCGCTTCGCGCAGCTTGGTGTTGGCTGCGAAGTAGCCATCGATGTCGGCCTGCACGGACTGGTACAGCGCACGCTCCTTGGCCCCGGCCGGCAGGGCGGCGTAGGCGGCCAGCTGCTGGCGCACCACCGTGGCGGTGTCGTTCATGCGCTTGTTGTAGTCGGCCACCTTCTCCGGCTGGTCCAGCATGCTGATCTGGGCCAGTTCGTAGGTACGGAACTCACCGAGCTGCGAGCGCACTTCGCCGAGGTACTGCACCGACGGAATATCGTTGGAGGCCATCGCGCTGAGCTGCGCGTTGGCTTCGGACAGGCGGACCAGGGCGAACGCACCCAGCACGACGGTCATCAGGGTGGTCAGGGTGAATCCCACAGCCAGCTTGCGGGCGATGGGCAGATCGTGGAACCACTTCATGCAGGGTGCTCCAGGGTGGGCAGAATACCGGCGGCGGCGCCGCGGGCAAAAGGTCGTTGCAGGAGGGAACGGTGGTGCCGGGTGAAGGATCGGTGACTGCCGTCAACCCGAGATAGCGGCGCAGCTGCGCCGTACTTTATGGACCGATGTCACATTCGCTGGCGTAGGGGAAACCAACGGAAAGCAAGCAGTGGCGGGGCTTTCGCAGTAACGGCGTGGTTTCAGGCGAAACCATGCGCTCGATCAGGTTCACGACGCAGGACGACGGAGTTCACAGTTGTGGGCGCCGCCGCGTTGCGCGTGGGTACGAATGCTGCCGGCGCCCGCGCGCAAACGAAAACCGCCGCCCCGGAGGGCGGCGGTCAGGTACAACGTGTAGCGCAGATCAGGCGGCCTGCGGCACCCGCAGCGAGCGCACCAGGCCGCCGATGTCGACGATCAGGGCGACGCGACCATCGCCGAGGATGGTGGCACCGGAAACCCCACCGATACGGCGGTAGTTGTTCTCGATGTTCTTCACCACGACCTGCTGCTGGCCGACCAGTTCGTCCACTTCCAGCGCGATCTTCTGGCCATCGCCTTCAACCACCACCACCAGCGATTCACTGCCGGGTGCGCGCTGGCCATAGCCGTAGTACTCGCTCAGCGACAGGATCGGCAGGTATTCGCCACGCACGCGCAGCACGCGGCCTTCGCCGGCCATGCTGCGGATGTCGTCGGGCTGCGGCTGCAGTGCTTCAAGCACGTAGGCCAGCGGCAGGATCAGGGTTTCGCCGGCCACCGCCACGGTCATGCCGTCGAGGATGGCCAGGGTCAACGGCAGCCGGATCAGCGTACGCGTGCCGGTGCCGAGGCCACTTTCAATCTGCACCTCGCCACCGAGCGCCTGGATGTTGCGGCGGACCACGTCCATGCCCACGCCACGACCGGACAGATCGGTGACCGCATCGGCGGTGGAGAAGCCGGGCTGGAAGATCAGGTCCCAGACCTGCGAGTCGGTGGGGTTGTCCGGTACGGCCAGGCCGCGTTCCTGCGCCTTGGCCAGGATCTTCTCGCGGTTCAGGCCGCGGCCATCGTCGCTGACTTCGATGACGATGTGGCCGCCCTGGTGCGAGGCCGCCAGGGTGATCGTGCCGGTCTCGTCCTTGCCAGCATCGCGACGCACGTCGGGCATTTCCAGGCCGTGGTCGATGGAGTTGCGGACCAGATGCACCAGCGGATCGGCAATCTTCTCGATCAGGCCCTTGTCCAGCTCGGTGCCTTCGCCGATGGTGCGCAGGCGGACGTGCTTGCCCAGGCGGCCGGACAGGTCGCGGACCAGGCGCGGGAAGCGGCGGAACACTGCGTCGACCGGCAGCATGCGCACGCCGATCACGGCCTCCTGCAGGTCGCGGGTATTGCGTTCAAGCAGGTCCAGGCCGGCGAACAGGCTCTCGGCATGCACAGGGTCCAGTGCGTGCGAGACCTGCTTGAGCATGGCCTGGGTGATGACCAGCTCACCGACCAGGTTGATCAGTGCATCGACCTTGTCGACGCTGACACGGATGGAGGTTTCTGCTTCCTGGCTGGCGCCGGTACTGGCCGTCGGTGCGGCAGCGGCGGGCGCAGGGGCAGCGACCGGCGCGGCGGCCGGTGCCTGGGTGGCCAGGCTTGGCGGTGCGGCCGGACGGATGTCCAGTTCGCAGTCGTCCAGCACCCAGGCGAAGGTATCTTCGATCTTGCTGCGCGGCACCTTGCCGACCAGGCCCAGGTCCCACGCCAGGTGGGCTTCAAGCGGGTCGAGCTGGGCGAAGCCGGGCAGGCGATCCATGCGCGCGGCCACCTGCAGCGAACCCAGGTGTTCCAGTTCGCGGATGATGCGCAACGGGTCGTTGCCACTCATGAACAGTGACGGTGCCGGGGTGAAGCCGATCTGCCAGGCTTCCGGCGTGTCGTCCACCTTGCTGGCGGCAGCGGGTGCAGCGGCGGCGGGCGCCTGTCCGGACAGCACCGCTTCCAGGCGCGCCTTCACCGCAGCAACCGCTGCAGGATCGGCGGGCTGGCCGTGCTCGGCCTCGCGCAACAGGGCGCGCAGTACGTCCACCGACGACAGCATCGCATCGACGGCGTTGCCTTCCAGTGCGCGCTTGCCGGCCCGCAGCTCATCGAGCAGCGTCTCCAGCACGTGGGTCAGCCCGGCGATGGCATCGAAGCCGAACGTGCCTGCGCCACCCTTGATGGAGTGGGCGGCACGGAACACCGAGTTGATGATCTCCGGGTCCTGTTGTCCCGATTCCAGGGCCAGCAGGCCAGCCTCCATGGCGTCGAGGCCTTCGCGGCTCTCCTCGAAGAAGGTGGCGTGGAAGCGTTGCAGGTCCATGCTCATGGCAGTGGCGATCCGGAAGCGAAGAGGGGGAGCAGTGCGGGGCGATCAGCCCAGCACTTTCTGCACGGTGGCGACCAGCTGTTCGGGATTGAACGGCTTGACCAGCCAGCCGGTGGCACCGGCGGCCTTGCCTTCGGACTTCTTGTCCGCTGCCGACTCGGTGGTCAGCATCAGCATCGGCGTGAACTTGTAGTCCGGCAGCTGGCGCAGTTCGCGGATCAGCGCGATGCCGTCCATGTTCGGCATGTTGACGTCGGTGACCACCGCATTGAAGCGCTGGCCTTTGGCACGTCCGAGCGCGACCGCGCCGTCTTCAGCTTCTTCGACGGCAAAACCGGCCGAGGTGAGGGCGAAGGAAACCATCTGGCGCATCGACGCCGAATCGTCCACCACCAAGATACGTGCGCTCATGCAGCGTTCTCCACAGATTTCAGGTTGTCATGGGGTACGTCCAGGCCCAGGGCCTGGGTGACGCCCAACAGGCGTGCAGCGTCACGGAAGGTTGCAGTGCAACCGTGGAAGCCGGTGCCCAGGCCTGCCTCGCGGCGGGCCTGCACGAAGGCGCACAGCACCTGCACGCTGGCGGTGTGGATGCGGCCGACCTGGCTTGCATCCAGGGTCAGCTCGCCTGCTTCCGCCACCAAGGGCGAAAGGCGGTTCTTGAGCTCGGTGCTGCTCTCGATGCCGAGATCCTCACCCAGTTCGACAGTGCTCATCGTTGCTCCGGACAAACGGTTCCAGCATTCATAACGGCACCGTGGGGCGGTTCTTTAGGGGTATCGGCGCTGCGCGCCGATTCAGAGCACGGATTCACCCCAGCAGCTGCGTGGCGTCGAGCAGGATCATCGGCCGCTGGCTGATGCGGGCCACGCCACGGAACAGTTCATTGGAGATCTGGCAGATGCGGGCGGTATCGGGTGGCTCGATCTGCGAGTCGGTCAGGTTGGCGACGTCCTCCACGGCCGACACACGCAGGCCCAGGGTCTCGCCGTTCTCTTCAAGCACGACAATGCGGGTCTGCGCGTCATCCTCGGCGGAGGCCGCACCCAGGTGCAGGCCGAGATCCATCACCGGCACCACCTGGCCACGCAGGTTCATGATGCCGAGCATTTCCGGGGCAGTGCCGCGCAGTGGCAGCAACGGCACCGGCAGCACCACTTCCTGCACCTTCAGCAGTTCCAGCGCGTAGGCCTGGGTGCCACAGCGCAGGCGCAGCCAACGCGACGTGCGTTCGCCGGCGCGGCGGTTCTGCGGATGCGGGCTGCTGGCGGGCTGATGCGCCTGGGCCTGCAGCTCCTGCCAGGAACCGGGGCGGTTGCTGGAGGGGGTGTCCACCGCAAGCCGTGGTGGCGGTGCGACGGCGGCGCGGGTCATCGATGGCATCGGTGCTGGTGCGGGACGCGCGGCGGCCTTGGCAACGGCCGGCGCAGCGATGTCAGCAACCACCTCGCCGTCGGCGGCGGCTTCGAAGGCGGCCTGCAATCCGGGGCTGTCGGTGTGCGCCAGGCTGTTGGCGGCGTCGGTTTCGTAGATCACTTCGTCCGGCAGGTCATCCCAGGTGGGTTCCGGCGCGGGCGGTGCGACAGCGGCAGTGGCCACGGGCGCGGTTTCATGGACAACCTCGGCCGGCAGATCGTCCCAGGTGGGCTCGCGGTCGGCGTCGGCGGCAGGTGCGGCAGCAGCGTCGAAGGCGGCTTCCAGCGTCGCATCATCGTTGGCCGGAGCGGCTGCGACGGTGTCGGTTTCGTAGATCACTTCTGCCGGCAGATCGTCCCAGGTCGGCTCGCGCCCGGTATCGGTCGCGGGCGTGGCAACGGCGGCGAAGGCAGCTTCGAGCGAAGCATCGTCGCTGGCCGGGGCCACTGCGACGGCGTCGGTTTCGTAGATGGCCTCGGCCGGCAGATCGTCCCAGGTCGGCTCGCGTTCGGCGTCGGCCGCAGGCGTGGCGGCCGCGTCGAAGGCGGCTTCCAGCGCCGCATCATCGTTGGCCGGGACGGCTGCGACGGCGTCGGTTTCGTAGATCACTTCCGCCGGCAGATCGTCCCAGGTCGGCTCGCGCTCGCCGTCGGCCGCTGCGCTCGTCGGGCGTGGCGCGGCATCAGCGGCGACCGGTGCGGCGGCAATGTCGCCTAGCAGCTCGTCCAGATAGTCGTCCAGCATGCCGGTGGTGTTCATGCTGCCTGCTCCAGGGCACGTGCGTCCTCACCGAGGATCCAGTTCAACGCGCGTCGATAGGCCGCCAGGCCGCGTCCCGGGTAGTCCTCGCCGATGCTCGGCAGGGTCAGGCCGGCCGCGTTGCTGATGCGGGTGTCGATCGGAATCGCGTCTTCCCAGACGCGGCTTGCGTGGCGGTCCTGCATGGCGCGCAGCGATTCATTGCCGGTGCGGGTGCGGCGGTCGAACAGGGTGGGCAGGATCGAGATCGGCAGCGGCCGGCGGCGCGAACGCTCGACCATCTCGCCGGTGCGGACCATGCCATCCAGGCCGTGCAGGGCCAACGGCTCGGCCTGGGTGGGAATGATCAGGCGATCGGCCGCGGCCAGCGCATTGATCATCAGCAGGCCCAGGGTCGGTGCGCAGTCCAGCAGGATGTAGTCGTGCTGGCCCTGGTGGCGGGCGAGCGCGTTCTGCAGGGCCAGGCCGAGGCCGGGCTGGTTGGCGCTGCGTCGTTCCAGCGTGGCCAGCGAGGCCTGCGCGCACACGTAATCGAGTCCACCGATGTTGCTGGCATGGCTGAGCGTGGACAGCTCGCCCGGCGGTGCGCCGAACAGTTCCAGCACGCCGGCCGGTGCCGGCTCGATCGGCACGCCGAAGGCGCGGGTCAGCGAGGCATGCGGATCGAGATCGATCAGCAGTACGCGGTGGCCGAGCGCGGCCAGGCCGCGACCGAGGGCGAGGGTGGTGGTGGTCTTGCCGACTCCGCCCTTCTGGTTGGCGACTGCCCAGATGCGCATCGGATTACTCCTTCATTGCCGGGGGAACGGCGGCGCCGACACGGCTGCCAGCCGGCACCGGTGGCAACTGCACCGGTGCGATGGGGGAAGTGGGGGTGGTGGCCGGTGCTGCGGCGGCCTGTTCGCTGGCGCCGCGGGCAGTGCCGGTGGCGGCATTCAGGCGTTCGCCGAGCGGGTCCACCGAATGACTGGTGTCGGCCAGGATGATGACCATCACCCGCCGGTTGCGATTGCGGCCCTGTGCGCTGTCGTTGTCTTCGCGGGGGCGGAACTGGCCGTAGCCGACCATCGCCAGCCGCGACGGCTGCAGCCCCTGGTCGGCAAACAGATGCACCACGCTGGCCGCGCGCCCGGCCGACAGTTCCCAGTTGGACGGGAAGGTGGCAGTGGCAATCGGCACGTTGTCGGTGTGGCCTTCCACGCGCACGCTGTTGGGCACGTCGCGCAGCACACCGGCCAGGCTGGCCAGGGTGTCCCGCGCATGCACGTCCAGCGCCGCCGAGCCGGTCGGGAACAGGATGTCGCTGTTGATCTCCACTTCGATCCACAGTTCGGTGCGGCGCACGCTGATCATGCCGCGGTCGATCAGTGGCGCCAGCGCGGCGGTCAGGCGGTCGGCGATGCTGTTGAGCTGGCGCTCGGCACGCGCGATCTGTTCCTGGTTGTGCACCGACACCGGCATGCGCATCTGCGAGGCCATCGCCGGCAGCAGGGTGGGGTCGTGCGAGGGCGCGGGAGCGGACGGCCCGATCTTGGTGCCGGACTTGATCACCGACGGGCTGTCCCAGCCGCCGCCCTGCACCTGCTTGTTGCCCACCTGCACCGGATTGATGGTGCGCGGCGCACCACCGAAGGCATCCGTGAGGGCGTCGGCCATGATCCGGTACTTGCCCTCGTTGACCGAGGAGATCGCGTACATGACCACGAAGAAGGCGAGCAGCAGCGTCATCAGGTCGGCATAGGGGATGGCCCATGCCTCGTGATTGGCGTGCTCTTCGTGGTGCTTGCTGCGGGCCATGTCAGTGCAGGAAGCCGGAGAGGTTGGTTTCGATGTTGCGCGGGTTCTCGCCCTGGGCAATCGAGATCAGGCCTTCGATGACCATTTCGCGGTCGCGGCTGGAATGGGCGATCACGCCCTTCAGCTTGGCGGCGATGGGCAGGAACAGCAGGTTGGCCGAGGCGATGCCGTAGATGGTGGCAGTGAACGCGGCGGCGATGCCGTGGCCGAGCTTGCTCGGGTCGGCGAGGTTCTTCATTACCGCGATCAGGCCGAGCACGGCGCCGATGATGCCCAGCGTGGGCGCATAGATGCCCATGCTTTCAAACACCTTGGCGGCGGCCTGGTCCTGGTGCTCCTGGCTGCCCAGTTCGATCTCCAGCATGTGCCGGATCGACTCGGGTTCAACGCCGTCCACCAGCAGCTGCAGGCCCTTGCGCAGGAACGGGTCCTGCTGCGCTTCCACCTGCGATTCCAGGCCGAGCAGGCCCTGGCGGCGGGCGATGTTGCTCCATTCCACGATCTGCTGGATGAGTTCACGACGGTCGCTGTGCGGCGGCCGCACGACCCAGCGCACGATCTTGAAGGCGTGCTTGAACACCGCTGGCGAGGTGTGCAGCAGGATGGCGGCGATGGTGCCGACGATGACGATCACGAACGCCGCAGGCGACCACAACGACGCCAGGCCGGCGCCCTTGAGGATGCTGCCACCGACCAGCGAGGCCAGGGCGAGGAAAAGTCCAATGAGGCTGAGTCTATCCATGGGTCCGGTATCGGCTTGTATGAATGGGACTTGAGACACCGGGAGGTCGTGTACAGACGGTAGTCACAGTTTTCGGGTCGGCGGGCATGGCCCGTCGCTACCCTGCGGGGCCGTTTCCGGTAGCGCCGGGCCATGCCCGGCGGGCTTCAGCGCAGCCCATCCACGTCCAGGATCAGGGCCATGCGACCATCGCCGATCAAGGTTGCACCGGCATAACCGCGCAGGCCGCGCAGGGCCCTGGGCAGTGGCTTGATGACCACTTCCTCACGGCCGCGCACCTGGTCCACCACCAGCCCGAAGCGTGCTTCACCGGCCTGCAGCACGACGATCGTCAGCAGGGGCGAGGCGGCCGGCGTCACATCCAGCCATTGCCGCAGGTCCACCAGCGGCAGCGTGTGCGAGCGACGGTCAAGCACGGCGCGACCGTCGAACCAGCCCAGCGAGGTGCGCGGCGCATGCAGCACTTCCATCACACGGGCCAGCGGCAGCGCGTAGACGTCTTCGCCGGCCTGCACCAGCAGGGTCGGCAGGATCGCCAGGGTCAGCGGTACGCGGATCATGAAGCGGCTGCCGCGGCCCAGTTCCGACTGGATCTGGATCTGCCCGCTCAGTTCGCGGATGCGTGACTGCACCACGTCCATGCCGACGCCGCGGCCGGAAATGTCGGTGACCTGCTGCTTGGTCGAGAACCCCGGCAGGAACACCAGGTGCAGGCATTCCTCGCTGCTCAGGCGGGCGGCGGCTTCCGGATCGATCAGGCCCTTCTCGCGCGCCTTGGCGCGCAGTTTTTCCGGATCGATGCCGGCACCGTCGTCCTGCACTTCGATGCTGACGTAGTCGCCTTCCTGCTGTGCCGACAGGCGCACGTGGCCCATCCGCGGCTTGCCCTGCGCTTCGCGCAGGTCAGGCATTTCCACGCCATGGTCGATGGCGTTGCGGACCAGGTGCACCAGCGGGTCGGCCAGCGCTTCGACCAGGTTGCGGTCGAGCTCGGTTTCGGCGCCGATCAGTTCCAGGTCCACTTCCTTCTTCAGCGAACGCGCAACGTCGCGCGCCACCTTCGGGAAGCGCGAGAACACCTTGCCGACCGGCTGCATGCGGGTGCGCATCACCGCCGACTGCAGGCGTGCGGTGGCGATATCCAGCGTGGACACGGCGCGGTCCAGTTCTTCGTCGCGCAGGCGCGTGCGCAGCGTCTTCAACCGGTTTCGTGACAGCACCAGTTCGCCGATCAGGTTGACGATGGCGTCCAGGCGCTTGGTGTCCACGCGCACGGTGTGTTCGGCTTCGGCGACAGGCTTGTTGGGTGCGGGCTTGGCAGCGGGCGGGGCCGGCGAGGGCGCCGGTCGCGGTGCCGGTGCCGCAACAGCCGCTGCGGTGGTGTTGCTGCCCGGGGCGGCGCCGCCGTGCAGCTGGTCGAGCAATGCCTCGAACTCGTCCTCGCTGATCATGTCGTCGGCCTTCTTCGCCGCCGCCACGGTTGTCGGCGCCTTGCCGCCATGCAGCTGGTCGAGCAGGGCCTCGAATTCGTCGTCGGTGATCAGGTCGCCGCCGCCCGCACCCGGCGTCGCGGCCGCAGGCGCGGCAGCGCCGCCGCCATGCACGTCGAACTGGGCGACCAGTTCGGGCGGGGCAAAGCCCGGCTCGGTGCCCGAAGACACCGCGTCAAGCATCGATTGCAGGTAATCCAGTGACTGCTGGGCGGCATCGAAGTGATGCGCCTGCAGGACGGCCTGGCCGGCGCGTGCGGCGCCCAGCGCTTCCTCGGCGGCGTGGCACAGCTCGACCATTGCGGTGATGCCGAGGAAACCTGCGCCGCCCTTCAGCGTGTGGTAGCCGCGGAACACCGCGTTGAGCTGTTCATTGTCCTGCGGTGCCTGTTCCAGCGACACCAGCTGTTCGCCGAGGCGATCCAGGATCTCCTGGGCCTCGATGATGAAATCGGCAGTGATGTCGTCGGCTACTGCGCCCATGGTTACAGCCCCAGATCCGACAACAGGTCGTCGGCGTCGTTCTGCGAGACCGCATGGCGGTCCAGTCCCTTCAGTGCCGGCCCAGCCAGTTCCGGATCGGTGCGATGCTGTTCCGGCGGCAGGCCGAGCGCGCCGAAGCCTTCGTGCACGCGGCGGACGATGCCCACCACGCGACGGATGATCTGCCCGGTCAGGTCCTGGTAGCTCTGGGTCAGGGCGATCTCGGTGAGGTTGTGGCGGATGCGGTCGAGCTGTACGTCCTGGCCCGGCTGCAGGCCGTCGGCGCGCAGCTGTTCGGTCAGGCTGCGGCACTCTTCGGCCAGGTCCAGGGTGCGGTGGGTGGCCTGTTCGGTCATCGCCACCACGTGGTCCAGGCGCGCGCAGGCATCGTCCAGCTCGCCGGCTTCATCGGGCACGGTCGGCAGTTCGCCCAGCGCCTGGCCCAGCTCGCGGGCGAGCCGCGAAAGGCCGCTCATCATCGGCTGGGTGCGCAGCGCGACCAGGCCGTCGATGCGCTGGCGCCACGCCGCCTCGTCGCCGGATTCCAGTGCATCCAGTGCTTCCTGCAGGCGCAGGGCGAGGGCGCTCTTGTCGACCGTGGTATCCATCAAGCGCTGGCCGCCAGGCGTTCGAAGATCTTGCCGAGCTTCTCTTCCAGCGTCTGTGCGGTGAAGGGCTTGATGATGTAACCGTTCACGCCGTTCTGCGCCGCTTCGATGATCTGCTCGCGCTTGGCTTCGGCAGTCACCATCAGCACCGGCAGGGTCTTCAGCTTGGCATCGGCACGGATGGCCTTGAGCAGTTCGATGCCGGTCATCACCGGCATGTTCCAGTCGGTGACCACGAAGTCGAACGGCTGGCTCTGCAGCAGCGACAGCGCGGCATGCCCGTCCTCGGCTTCGGCGGTATTGGTGAAGCCCAGATCGCCCAGCAGGTTCTTGACGATACGACGCATGGTCGAGAAATCGTCGACGATCAGGATGCGCATGTTCTTGTTCAAAGCAGAGTTCCTTTGTTGATCAGCTCTCGAGGCCGGCGTCGGCCGCCTCGAAAATCTTCAGTCGGCCACGCAGGCGCAGGACCGCCTGGCCGTGGATCTGGCAGACCCGCGACTCGCTCACGCCGAGCACTGCGCCGATCTCTTTCAGGTTCAGTTCCTGCTCGTAGTAGAGCGACAGCACCAGCTGTTCGCGCTCGGGCAGGTGGCCGATGGCATTGCCCAGCTCGCGGCCGAATTCACCGCGCTCCAACACCTGCTGCGGGGTCGGGCCGCCCTGGGCGACGGTGTCCAGCTCGCCCTGGTCTTCAATGCGCGACTCCAGGCTCAGTACCTGGCCGCGCGAGGCGTCCTCCATCAGGCGCAGGTACTCGGGCAGCGGCATCTCCATCGCGGCGGCCACTTCGGTGGCACTGGCGGCGCGGCCGGTGCTCTGCTCCAGGCGGCGGATGGTGGCCGCAGCGTCACGCGCACGGCGGTGTACCGAACGCGGTACCCAGTCGCCACGTCGGATTTCATCGATCATCGAGCCGCGGATGCGGATCGAGGCGTAGGTCTCGAACGAGGCACCCTGGTCGGCGTCGTAGCTGCGCGAGGCTTCGATCAGGCCCATCATGCCGGCCTGGATCAGGTCGTCCACCTCAACGCTGGCCGGCAGGCGTGCGGCCAGATGGTGGGCGATGCGCCGCACCAGGTCCGAGTGCTGGGCGATGACCTCGTTGGCCGCCGTGCGCTGGACCTCTCTGTACTGGGCGGCGCCTTTCATGCGGCCACCCCGCGCTGCTTGATGATGCGTTCGAGGAAGAACTCGACGCCCCCGCGCGGCTCGGTCGGTGCCTGCCAGCGGGCGGTGCGGCGGGCGATCTCGGTGATCGCCAGTGCCGACGGGCTGGACGGATAGGCCTTCACCACCGGCTGCTGGCGCTGCACCGACAGGCGCAGCCAGTCGTCCTGCGGCACGCAGCCGAGGTAGTTCAGCGAGACATCGGCGAGGAATTTCTCGCAGACGCGGGTCAGCTTCTCGTACAGCACGCGGCCTTCGTTGGGGTCGCGCACCATGTTGGCCACCACCTGGATGCGGTCCACGCCACGTTCGCGTGACAGCACCTTGATCAGCGCATAGGCGTCGGTGATCGAGGCCGGTTCATCACAGACCACCACCACGGTGTCCTGCGCGGCCTGGCAGAAGGTCAGCACGCCGTCGGTGATGCCGGCGGCGGTGTCCACCACCATGATGTCCAGCTCGCGCTCCAGTTCGGAGAACACGTTGACCAGGCCGACATGCTCGGCCGGGGCCAGCTCGGCCATGTGCCGGCGGCCGGACGCGGCCGGTACCACCAGCACGCCGTTCGGGCCTTCGATGATCACGTCATCCAGGCTGCAGCGGCCAGCGACCAGGTCGGCCAAGGTGTTGGTGGGGCTCAGGCCCAGGATCACGTCGATGTTGGCCAGGCCCAGGTCGGCGTCCAGCAACAGGGTGCGTTTGCCCATTCCCGCAAGCGCCACGGCCAGGTTGGCCGATACGTTGGTCTTGCCGACGCCGCCCTTGCCGCCGGTCACGGCAATCGTGCGCACAGGGCCCAGCGGCTCGCTGCGGGTCGCCGTCAGCGGGAAGGTGGTGGTCAGCTTGGCGTACTCACGCGACGGCATGGTTCAACTCCGGGTTGCAGGGCATATCGGCCGCGCGGCGCAAATCTTCAAGGCGAAGTACAAGATTGGCTGCACTGGCCCGGTGCAGGTCGTCCGGGACGTCCTGGCCATCGGTCACCCAGGTGATCGGCAGCTTGTGGTCCACCGCCACCGACAGGGCGTTGCCGAAGCGGCCGGTCTCGTCCAGCTTGCTCAGCACCAGGCCCTGCAGGTTGGCCGCGCCGAAGCGGCGGACCACCTCGTCCATGTCGCCGAAGCTGGTGTTGGCCGGCAGTACCAGCAGGGTGCGGACCTGGCGGGCGGCGCGCAGCCACTGCAGCTGGGCGGCCAGCGCACGGTCGCGCGGGCCCAGGCCAGCGGTGTCGATCAGCACCAGCTTGTAGTCCTTCAGGCGTTCCAGCAGCTGGTCCAGGTCGGTACCGCTGTTGGCCTCGTGCACGGCGATGCCGAGCTGGCGGCCGTAGCCGTACAGCTGTTCGCGGGCGCCGATGCGCATCGTATCGGTGGTGACCAGGGCGACGTCGCGGGCGGCATGGGCTTCGGCGAAGCGCGAGGCCAGCTTGGCGATGGTGGTGGTCTTGCCGGCGCCGGTCGGGCCGACCAGGGCGATCACGCCGCCCTCCTCCATCGGATCGACCGGGGCGATCGGCAGCTTGCGCGAGATAAGCCCCAGCATCAGGCCGCGGCCGCGATGCGCTTCGGTTTCCAGCGGGATCTGCATGGCCACGTCGCGGGCGATGCCGGCATCGAAGCCGTACTCGTCCATCAGGTCCAGTGCCGTAGCGCGCACCGGACTACCGCGCAGGCGCTCGTCGGTGAAGCGGTTCATCTCGCGCTCGATCACCTGGCGCATGCCGGCCACTTCCTGGCGCAGGTGGCGGATCTCGGCGTCATCGGCGACCAGGGTCAGCGCGGGTGCTGGCGCCAGCGCCGGCATCGGTGCCGGTGCAGCCTCGGTCGGCTGCACGGCAACCGGCGCGCGTGAGGCTTCGTCTTCGGGGGCCGTGGTGGCCTGCAGTGCAACCGGCAACGGCGGCGGCGTCACTGCCGGCATCTGCGCGCTGTCTTCCAGCGGCGGGTCGATCTGGAAGCGGGCGCGGTTCACCGGCGCGGCTGCCGCAGGCGAGGGCGCCACGATGGCGTCGGCAAACGGGGCGAAGATCTGTTCCGGCAGCGTCGCTTCATTGACGGCGGCACGCGCCAGGGTGGAGGCGAAGCCGGTGCTGCCACGCGTCGGCACGATCTCGTCGGCGCTGTCCAGGGTGCGGCCGGTAGCGCCGACGGCGGCGCGGGCCAGAGCGGCGACGGCCGAGGTGGTGGCGGCCACCGGCTCCGGTGCCGGGGTGCCGCTGCGACGGCGGGTGACCGCGGCGATCACTGCGTCGGCGGCGCTGCGCGGCTTCGGCGCGGGCGGCGGTGCCACGTCGCGGCGCGACGCTTCCAGGGCGCGCTGCACGGCGCTCTCATCGTAGTTGGCGGCGGCCACGATCTCGATGCCTTCCTCGATCCGGCGGTTGGACAGGATCACGGCATCAGGACCATGTTCCTTGCGCACCAGGTTCATGGCCGAGCGCATGTCGGCGGCGACGAATCGTTTGATTTTCATGCTGTGGTCACGGGACGAAGTCGGCGGAGTGGCGGTCGGAGAACGCGGATGGTCGGTGGTCTGCACGGTTCGGGTTCCCCTCGGAATCTGTCTGTTGCGGGTGTTTGAAAGTGGTGTCTGTTTTCTGGCGCGTTGCAGGGCTGCGTCAGCTGATCGTTCCGACCAGCTTCAGGCGCTTGTCCTCCGGCACCTCGCTGTAGGCCAGGACCGACAGCGACGGAACGCTGTGGCGGACCAGGCGGGCCAGCGCGGCTCGCACCGGGCCAGGTACCAGCACCACCGCGGGCTCGTTGCGGGCTTCCTGCTTGCTGACACATTCGGCCAGGCTCTGGTGCAGTCGCTCAGCGAGTCCGGGTTCCAGCGCGGCGCCGTTGCCCTGCGTGGACTCCTGCAAGACACGTTCCAATTGCGGGTTGAGGGTGAACACCGGCAGCTCCGCCGACATTCCGGCGATCTCCTGCACGATGAAGCGGCCCAGTGCGGTGCGCACGGCGGCGGTCAGCGTGGCCGGGTCCTGACTGTGCGGGGCGTGTTCGACCAGTGCTTCGGCGATCTTGCGCAGCTGGCGGATCGGAATGCGTTCGACCAGCAGGTTCTGCAGCACGCGCACCACCGCCGACAGCGGCAGCGCCTTCGGCGTCAGATCTTCGACGAGCTTGGGCGCGCTCTTGGCCAGGTTGGCCAGCAGGTGCTGCACTTCCTCGTGGCCGAGCAGTTCCGGTGCGTGCTCGCGGATCAGGTGCGAAAGGTGGGTGGCCACCACCGTGGCCGGGTCGACCACGGTATAGCCCAGGGTTTCGGCCTGGGCGCGCTGGTGTGGCTGGATCCAGGTCGCATCCAGGCCGAAGGCCGGGTCCTTGCCGGCGATGCCTTCCAGCGGGCCGAGGGCACTGCCCGGGTCCAGCGCCAGTTCGCGGTCGGGATGGATCTCGGCAGTGGCCACCGGCACGCCATGTACCAGTACCCGGTAGCCGTTGGCCGGCAGTTCCAGGTTGTCGCGGATGTGCACCGAGGGAATCAGGAAGCCGACGTCCTGGGTCAGCTTGCGGCGCACGCCCTTGATGCGCGGCATCAGCTCGCCGCCCTGGTTGCTGTCCACCAGCGAAATCAATCGATAGCCCACTTCCAGGCCCAGCGGATCGACCGGGCGCAGCTCATCCCAGCTCAGTTCCGCCGTGGGTGCAGGGGCAGCCGGGCGGCCCAGCGCGTTCAGGGCGTTGGCTTCGCCTGCAGCGGTGTCGGCCTGCGCCGGCACCAGGCCCTTGCGGTACACCTTCCAGGCGATGAAGCCGAGGATGGCCGCCAGCGTCAGGAAAGCGACGTTGGGCATGCCCGGCACCAGGCCGACCACGCCGAGGATGCCGGCGGTGATGGCCAGCGCACGGTACTGACCGAACACCTGGCCGGTCATCGCCTGCGCCATGTCCTGCGAGCGCGAGGCACGGGTGACCAGCATCGCCACCGCGCTGGAGACCAGCAGCGCCGGCAGCTGCGCCACCAGGCCGTCACCGATCGACAGCAGGGTGTAGGTGGCGGCGGCATCGCCGAACGGCATGCCATGCTGCAGCACGCCCACGGCCAGGCCGCCCAGCATGTTGATGAACAGGATCAGGATGCCGGCGATCGCGTCGCCGCGGATGAACTTGCTGGCACCGTCCATCGCACCGTAGAAGTCCGCTTCCTCGCGTACTTCCTCGCGGCGCAGCTTGGCTTCCTCGCGCGTCAGCAAACCGGCGTTGAGGTCGGCGTCGATCGCCATCTGCTTGCCGGGCATGGCGTCAAGGATGAAGCGCGCGGTCACTTCCGAGACGCGGCCGGCGCCCTTGGTGATGACCACGAAATTGATGATGGTCAGGATCGCGAAGACCACGATGCCGACGGCGTAGTTGCCGCCGATCACGAATTCACCGAATGCGGCGATCACCTTGCCGGCTGCATCGTGGCCGTTCTGGCCGTTGAGCAGGATCACGCGGGTGGAGGCCACGTTCAGCGCCAGCCGCAGCATGGTGGTGATCAGCAGCACGATCGGGAAGATGGTGAAATCCAGCGGGCGCTTCACGTAGACCACCGCCAGCAGCACCATCAGCGAGATGGCGATGTTGAAGGTGAACAGTGCGTCGAGCACCGGCGCGGCCAGCGGCACCACGACCATGGCCAGAAGGGCCAGCACGATCAGCGGCGCGCCAAGGCCCTGGCGGATCATTTCAAGCGCGCGGCGGGTATTGAAGCTGGATGCCTGGGCGCTCATGGACGGCCCCCGTTGCCGAACTCATCAACCTGGATGTGTGGCGTGGACGGCATCGGGCCGGTCCGCCAGCTGCGCAGCTGGTAGACGTAAGAGAGGACCTGGGCGACGGCTGAATACAGTCTCACGGGGATTTCCTTGCCGAGTTGGCCTTCCCGATACAAGGCGCGTGCCAAAGGCGGGGCAGAGACGATGGCGACCTTGTTGCCGTCGGCCACTTCACGGATGCGCAGGGCGGTTTCATCCACGCCCAGGGCGACCACGGTGGGGGCATTCATGGCCCCGCCTTCGTACTTCAGGGCCACCGCGTAGTGGGTGGGGTTGACCACCACCACGTCGGCAGTGGGGACCGCCTCCATCATCCGGCGGTTGGCCATCTGCTGCTGCAGCTGGCGGATGCGGCCCTTCACTTCCGGGCTGCCTTCGCTTTCCTTCATCTCCCGGCGCAGCTCCTCGCGGGTCATCTTCAGCTTGCGCATCCAGTTCCAGCGCTGGTACGGCGCGTCGATGGCGGCCAGCACCAGCATCGCCCCGGCGGTGGCCAGCAGCAGGCGCAGGGTGAAGCCCAGGCCGTCGCCGATGGCCGTTTCCAGCGGCTGGTGGATCAGCCCGCGCAGGGTGTTGAAGCTGGTCCAGACCACCATGCCGGCGGCGACGCCGACGAAGGCCACCCGCAGCAGCGACTTGATGAACTCGGCGATGGCTTCGGGGCCGTACAGGCGCTTGAGCCCGCTCATCGGGTTCATGCGGTTGATGTCGGGCATCATCGCCTTGGCCGACCAGCGCAGGCCGCCCATCACCACCGGCGCCAGGAAACTGGCCAGCAGGCAGACCAGCACCAGCGGGGCGATCACCCACATCAGCTGCAGCAGCAGGTCGCCGAAGTGGCCGAACAGCGCCTTCGGGTGCTGGCGCAGGCTCTGTTCGGGGCTGAGCGCATGGCGCATCCAGGCGCTGGCGCCGCTGGCCATCGAGCCGCTCATGGCCATTACCGCGATCACCCCGGCGCCGAACACGGCGGCCGTGCCCAGTTCACGCGAGCGCGGCAGGTTGCCCTGTTCGCGGGCGTCGCGCAGGCGTTTTTCTGTCGGTTGTTCGGTTTTTTCGCCGGCGGATTCGTTCTCGGACATCACAGGCACTGCAGCAGGGGATGCCGGGGTGCGTGCAAGAATCGTTCCGTTGCGGGTGCATGTGCCAACCGAAGTTGGCGCCTGCCGGAGCAGGTACCGGTAGCGCCGGGCCATGCCCGGTGAGCGGGCAGCCTGGATCATTGCATCCGCCGGGCATGGCCCGGCGCTACCCCGGGGGCCGGTCCGGCGGGCTCTGCGCCAGTTCCACCCGTGGCCGTGGCAGGTCGTGCAGCTGCATGAAGCGGGCCGCGTCCACCGGGCGGCCCAGCAGGAATCCCTGCAGGTAGTCGCAGCCCAGCCGCTCCAGGTAGGCGCGCTGCGCGGCGGTCTCCACGCCCTCGGCCACGATGTCCATGTCCAGCGCATGGCCCAGCGCAACGATGGCCGACACGATCACCACGTCTTCGGCGCTGTGTTCCAGGTCGCGCACGAATGCGTGGTCGATCTTGATCTCGGTGGCCGGCAGGCGCTTGAGGTACAGCAGGCTGGAGTAGCCGGTGCCGAAATCATCGATGGAGATGCCGACGCCCAGGGCGGAGAAGCTCTGCAGCAGGCGCAGGCTGGTATCGGTATCGCGCATCACCGTGCTTTCGGTGATCTCCAGCACCAGGTTGCGCGGGGCGATCGCGTAGCGCTCGATCACCTCGCGTACGTCCTGCAGCAGGTGCGGCGAACTGAACTGCACCGGTGACAGGTTCACCGACATCGTCCAGCCTTCGTGGCCGGCATCGTGCCAATGGCGCAGCTGCTGGCAGGCCTGGTCCAGTGCCCAGCGGCCGATCTCGTTGATGGCGCCACTGCGCTCGGCCAGGCGGATGAAGCGGTCCGGCGGAATCAGGCCCTGTTCCGGGTGACGCCAGCGGATGAGTGCTTCGGCGCCAGCCACCTTCTGCGTAGCCACGCGGATCTTCGGCTGGTAATGCAGGAACAACTGCTCGCTGCCGATTGCCCGGCGCAGGTCGGCCAGCAGGCGGAACTGCTGCTCGGCGCTGTCGTTCATCCAGTCGGCGAACAGCACGAACGCGTTGCGGCCCGACTCCTTGGCCTGGTACATCGCTGCATCGGCGAAGGCCATCAGCTGACGTTCGCTGGCGGCATGGTCAGGGCAGATCGCGATGCCGATGCTGGCGCTCACCTGCAGCTCGTGGTCCGGCAGCAGCGGGCCGCTGCCCACCGCCTGCAGGATGCGCCGGGCCAGGGTCGGCAGGTCCTCGTCCTGTTCGATGCGCACCACCAGCACGAATTCGTCGCCGCCCAGCCGTGCCAGCATGTCGTGCGGCCGCAGCAGCTGGCGGGTGCGTTCTGCCACGGCCACCAGCAGCGCATCGCCGGCCTGGTGGCCATAGGCATCGTTGACCTGCTTGAAGCCATCCAGGTCCATGAACATCACCGCGAAGCGGCTGCCGCCCTGTTCGGCCTCGGCCAGAGCCTGCAGGATGCGCCGCTGCAGCAGCAGCCGGTTCGGCAGGCGGGTGAGCGGGTCATGCAGCGCGGCCTGGGTCAGTTCCTGCTGGGCGTCGGTCAGGGAGGTGCTGAGCAGCGAATTGCGCAGGCGCAACAGCTGCGCCTCCACCCGCTGGTCCAGCCAGGACACCACCAGCACCACCGCCAGGATCGCCACGGTCAGCACCACCACCAGCATCGCCAGCCAGTTGTTCTGCAGGCCATCGCCCACCGCTGCGCCGCAGACGCTGCCTTCCGGGAAGCGGGCAGCGGCCATGCCGGTGTAGTGCATGCCGACGATGGCCAGGCCGAGCAGGCCGGCGGCGGCCAGGCGGTCGCCGATGCGGGTGTGCTGTGCGCGCAGGCGGAAGGCCACGTACAAGGCAGTCCACGACGCGGCCACCGCGACCAGCAGCGACAGCAGCAGCCACACCGGCTGGTAGTCGATGCCCGGTTGCATGCGCATTGCGGCCATGCCCACGTAGTGCATGCTGGCGATGCCACTGCCCATCAGCAGCGCTCCGCCGGCCAGGCGGGGATGGGGCAGGGTGCGCAGCGATACCAGCCAGAGCGCGAACACCGACGAGCCGATCGCCAGTGCCAGCGACAGCAGGGTGATGGGCAGGTCGTAGCCCAGTGGAATGGGCAGGTCGAAGGCGAGCATGCCGATGAAGTGCATCGACCAGATGCCCAGCCCCATCGCAAAGCCGCCGCCCAGGCGCCACCACCAGGTCGCGCCCTTGCCGGGCGCGGTGACGGTGCGCCCGGCCATCGCCAGTGCGGTGTAGGACGCCATCACTGCAACCAGCAATGAGGTTGCCACCAGCCACGGGTTGTACGTGCCTACCAGCATTCGTCAGTCTCCCGGACCTGCCTGTCAACGGAAAAACTACGGTGGGGCATGCGCAAGGCGGGCGACCAGAGCCGCCGGTTGCAGCGTCCCCCCGGTCGCTGCGCATTCACTCTAACGCGGGCACCGGGGGGGACGGCAAGCAGCAGAACGTGACGGCCACGTCAGCGGGTCACCGCACCGGCGGCCTGGAAGGCAGCATCGAACAGGCGCTGCACCGGCGGCCCCATTTCACCGACCAGCAGGGTCAGCAGGAACAGGCCCAGCAGCAGCGAGACCGGCAGGCCCAGCTGGATCGGATTCAACGCCGGTGCGGCGCGGGCCAGCACGCCGAAGGCCAGGTTGACCGCCAGCATCGCCACGGTCAGCGGGATGGCCAGGGTCAGCGCACCGCGCAGCACGGTCAGCAGGAAGGTCGGGGCGATGCTGAAGAAGGCATGCGGGTCCGGCAGGGGCGCGCCGATGGGCAGGGCGCGGTAGCTGTCCACCACCAGCGAGATCAGTGCCAGGTGGCCGTTGGCGGTGAAGAACAGCAGGCCGAACAACAGATAGAACCACTGGCCGATGACACCGGAGGTGCCGCCGCGCAGCGGGTCGCTCATCTGTGCAAACGCCAGGCCGGTGCCCTGGGCGACCAGTTCGCCGGCCATGGCGCCAGCCTCGAACACCAGCCGCAGCATGAAACCGATGGCCACGCCGATCGCCAGCTCGCGGGCGATGGTCAGCACGGTAGCGGCGTCGAAACCGGTCCAGTCCGGTACCGGCGGCAGCAGCGGCGCCAACGCAATGGCCAGGGTGCCGGCCAGCATCACCCGCACCCGGCCGGGCACGGCGCGGGTACCGATCATCGGCATCGCCATGGCCACTGCGCCGATGCGCAGCATGGTCCACAGCACAGTGCCGATCATGCCGAAGGCGTTCAGGCCGTCGGCAGCCATCTGGGTGGCGGCGTCCATCTGCGTGCGCGTCCGTCTAGCCGATCAGGTGCGGGATGCGCTGGAACAGCAGCGTGGTGAATTCGACCAGATGGCCGATCAGCAGGCTGCCCAGTGCAAACAAAACGGCAGTGAGGGCTGCGGCCTTGGCAACGAAGGCGATGGTCGGCTCGTTGAGCTGGGTCGCCGCCTGCACCACGCCCACCACCACGCCGACCACCAGTACGGTCAGCAGCAGCGGGCCGGCCACCCAGAGCACGGTAATCAGGCCGCCACGCAGTTCGGTCAAGGCAAGTTCGGGGGACATCATGGTTCCATCGGTAGCGCCGGGCCACGCCCGGCGGTGGTCAATGCGGCGTCCGGCACTGCCCGGCGTCGCCTCTGTAGAGCCGAGCCATGCTCGGCTGACCTTCGGATCAGGCCGGATTGAAGCTGGCCGCCAGCGTGCCGACGGTCAGCACCCAACCATCGACCAGCACGAACAGCAGGATCTTGAACGGCGCAGAGACCAGCATGGGCGACAGCATCATCATGCCCATCGACATCAGCACGCTGGCCACGACCAGATCGATGATCACGAACGGGATGAAGATCAGGAAGCCGATCTCGAAGGCGGTCTTCAGTTCACTGGTGACGAACGACGCGACCAGCACCGGGAACGGAATCGCATCAGGGCTGGCGTAGGTGCCGTGACCGGCGATGCCGGCGAAGGTCATCAGGTCGGTCTCGCGGATCTGCGCCAGCATGAAGGCGCGCAGCGGCGTGGTGGTCAGCGTCCAGGCAGTCTGGAAGTCGATCTCGCCATTGAGGTACGGCGCCATGCCGGTGCTCCAGGCCTTGTCCCAGGTCGGCAGCATGATCATCGCGGTGAGGAACAGGGCCAGGCCCAGCAGGACCTGGTTGGACGGCGTCTGGCCGGTGCCCAGCGCCTGCCGCAGCAGGCCCAGCACGATGATGATGCGGGTGAAGGAGGTCAGCACCAGCAGCATCGACGGGATCAGGGTGATCGCCGTCATCAACAGCAGTGTCTGCAACGGCAGGCTGACCGGCGCACCGCCGATCTTGCCGACGTTGATGTCCGGCAGCGGCGTGGACGGCGCA
Organism: Stenotrophomonas sp. DR822; assembly: GCF_019793815.1. Taxonomy (NCBI): domain Bacteria; kingdom Pseudomonadati; phylum Pseudomonadota; class Gammaproteobacteria; order Lysobacterales; family Lysobacteraceae; genus Stenotrophomonas; species Stenotrophomonas sp. DR822. Next base: position 619,656 of record NZ_CP081826.1, on the reverse strand, counting down.
CCCGGGGCGGCGAACGCCAACGCAGGCAGCAGGCACAGGGCGATCAGGCTCAGCCACGGCAGCAGGGTGGCAAGACGGGAACGGGTCACACGCATGTCAGGGGTCCTTGCGCAGCCGCTGTTGCAGCAGCTGGGCGAAATTCGGCAGGTTCTTCAGGTCGGGTACGCGTACCGGCGCAGGCGGTGGCAGCGGTTCGGGCAGGGTGTGCAGGGCGTTGATGCCACCGGCGGTCACGCCCAGCAGCAGTTGCTGGCCATTGACCTCGACCACCACCACGCGCTCCTTGGCGCCGACATTCAGGCTCGCCACCAGCTTCATGCCCTCGGCCGGGCGGAAGCCGCTGCCGGGCAGGCGCTTGAGCAGCCAGCCCAGGCCGATGACCAGGGCCAGCACTGCCAGCAGGGCCAGCACCGCACCGAACAGGCTCGGTGCGGCCGGCGCATGCTGGCCGATCTGCGGGGCCGTCTTGGCGACGGCCAGGGCGGTGGCGGCGAGCAGGCTCAACGCAGTCTCCGGATCCGCTCGCTGGGGCTGACCACATCGGTCAGGCGCACGCCGAAGCGGTCGTTGATCACCACCACTTCGCCATGGGCGATCAGCGTGCCGTTGACGAACACGTCCAGCGATTCGCCGGCACCCCGTTCCAGCTCGACCACCGAGCCCTGGTTGAGCTGCAGCAGGTTGCGGATCGGCAGGCGGGCGCGGCCGACTTCCAGCGACAGCGTCACCGGCACGTCGAGGATCACGTCCAGGTTCAAATCCGGGCCGGTCGCTTCATCGGCCTGCAGGTTGCTGAACTGGGCCGGGGTCGGTTCGAGGGCGTCGATATCGTTCATTGCGGGTCTTCCTGGATGACGGGTACGCGCGGACGGGTGCCCGGCGGATGGGTAGCGGTGATCTTTACGGCGTTCATGCCGTTGGCGACGCCGAACTCACCGGTGAACACCGGGATGTTCTCCACGCACAGCGGCACCTGCGGGCTCAGGTCGATCGGCAGGATGTCGCCGACCTTCAGCCGGGTCAGGTCGCGCAGGGTCATGCGCTTGCTGGCCAGTACGCTGGACAGGGTCACTTCGGCCACGTTGAGCTGCTCGCGCAGGGTGCGGCCCCAGCTCTCGTCGCGGTCGTTGCGGTCACTCTGGATGCCGGCGTCGAGCAGTTCGCGGATCGGCTCCAGCATCGAGTAGGGCAGGGTCACGTGGATGTCACCGCCACCGCCGTCGAGTTCGACATGCAGGCGGCACACCACCACGTATTCGCGCGGCGTCACGATGTTGGCGAAGTGCGGGTTGATCTCCGAGTTGATGTACTCGAACTCCACGTCCATCACCGGTGCCCACGCTTCGCGCAGGTCGGCGAAGGTCTGCTTCAGCAGCAGGTGGATCACCCGCATCTCGGTGGCGGTGAACTCACGGCCTTCGATGCGCGTCGGGTAGCGCCCGTCGCCGCCGAAGAAGTTGTCGACGATGGCGAACACCAGGGTCGGTTCGAACACGATCAGGCCGGTACCGCGCAGTGGCTTGAAGCGGATCAGGTTCAGGTTGGTCGGCACATACAGCGAGTGCATGTAGTCGTTGAACTTGATCAGCTCGATGCCGCGCACGGACAGTTCGGCCGAACGCCGGATCAGGTTGAACAGGCCGATCCGCCACAGGCGCGCAAAGCGCTCGTGGACCATTTCCAGGGTCGGCATGCGACCGCGGATGATGCGGTCCTGGCTGGCGAAATCGTAGGAGCGTGCTTCGCCACTGGGGGCGTCCGGCTCGGTTTCGACCGCGCCACTGTCCACGCCATGCAACAGGGCATCGATCTCATCCTGGGACAGCAGGTCATTCATCGGGGAGCCCTTACTGGGTCACGAAGCTGGTGAACAGCAGGTCGTCGGCACCGTTGCTGCCGGTCTCGGCCTTCAGCACCTTCTGCACTTCGGCCAGCGAATCGGCCTGCAGCTTCTGCTTGCCGGCGATGTCGGCGATCTGCTGCGGGCTGACCTGCGAGAACAGCATCAGCAGGCGCGCGCGGATGGCCGGGGCATGGGTCTTGATCGCTTCCAGCGCGGCCGGATCGCGGGTCATCAGCTGCACTTCCACCTGCAGGTAGCGCGGGCCGTCGATAGAGCCGTTGAGGTTGACCACGAATGCCGGTTCCAGCGCGAAGTACTGGGCCGGGGCCGGGGTGGTGGTCTTCTTCGGCGCCTGCGCGGTCTTGTCTTCGTGCTTGGACTGGGTGAAGAACCAGACGCCGCCACCGGCGGCACCGGCGGCCAGTACGGCGACCAGGGCGGTGATCAGGATCGGACTGCGCGGCTTGGCGGTCTTGTCCTTGTCGGCGGTCTTCTTGGTTTTGTCAGCGGCTGCGGCCACGGGGTGAAGCTCCTGAGGGTTGCTTCACCGGGATATGCAAGGGGTGTGCCGGAGTGGCCGGGGAGGGCGGTGACGGAATTCCGTCGGGTGTTCATATCGGCAGCGCCGGGCCATGCCCGGCGGAATGTCGGGAATCCGCCGGGCATGGCCCGCGCTACCCGTGTTCTGCCAGGTGCCGACCTTGGTCGGCACGCACGGTCAGGCGTACGCGTCCAACAACCCGCGCTGGCGGATCAGCTGCGACGCCGACACCGTGGTGTCGCCCAGTGACGGTTCTCCGTCACCACCACGACCGCCGCCGCCCGCCGGGCTGCCCGGAGTGCCGTCGCCACTGTGCTGCTGGCCGACATCGGCATGGGCCAGCTGGAAGCCCTGCTCGCCGAGCAGTTCACGCAGGCGCGGCAGGCTGCTTTCCAGCGCCTGGCGTACATCCACATGCGGGCTGCTGAAGCTGGCATGGACCCTGTCACCGTTCATCTGCAGGCGCACGTCCACCGGCCCCAGGTCTTCCGGGTTGAGGCGGATGTGGGCATGGCCGATCTTCTGGTCGGCCAGCCAGCCGATGCGCGCGCCGATGGCCTGGTCGAAACCATCATCGCCCAGCACCGGCTTCGGAGTCGGTTCGCCATTGAAGACGGCATTGCTGGCCAGTGCGGCCTTCAGGTCCTGCAGGGCGGCGGGCAGGGGGGGCTGCAGCGGCGCCGGCGGTGCGCGGTCTCCGATCTGCAGGCTGTCACCGTCGTCGGCACGATCCAATGCCTTGCCACCCATCACCAGCTCCGGCAACGGCAGGCCACTGGCTTCATCATCGCCGGCAGCGGATGCCGGAGCGCTGGCGGCCGGCGCTGCCGCGCCCTGCGCGGCATTGGTGGCCACTGCGGCGGCCGCAGGTACCAGTGCAGCGGAGGGCAGCGCGCCGCCTTCGGCATCGCTGGCCGCTGGCGGCGGCAGCACAGGCGCCGGATCGACGCCGGTGGGCACGGCCAGCATCAGGCCGGCCAATCCGAGTGGCGGCCAGGGCGCGTCGTCCGCGTTGGCCGGGGTGTCCTTGTCATCGCTGGCTGCCGACGTCGCCGGTACAGCAGGTGTCGATGTGCTGGCCTCCGTGGCGGCTGCTTCGCCGTCGGTCGGCCGCGGCGTCGCCTTGCCCGGGTTGCCGTCGGGTGGTGTTGCAGCGTTGGCCGGTGTTGCCGGATTGCTGGCGTTTGTGGCGGTACCGGGAGTGCCGGTCGACGCGCCGCCGCCCTGCAGCATCTGGCCGAAATCCTTGCCGGAATCGCTACGCGAGGCGCGTGCGCTGCCGGCATTGCCACTGCCGCCGGGCGTCGGTGCGCTGGCGTTGCTGCTCAACGGGGAGGGCATCACGACCGGCCTCCCTGCTCGCCATCGTCCTGGTCTTCGGTCTGTGCCAGGCGCGCGCGGCGTGCGCCGATGTCATCCATCTCGCGCTGGTCGCGGCGGTCGGTCACCACTTTTTCCTGCGCGCGGTAGCTGGCGGCCAGCTGCTCCAGCACGGCCTTGTCACGGCTGGCCAGGATCAGGCGCGCGCGTTCGGCCTCCACTTTTTCGAGGTTGCCGTTGACGGTCTGCTGCTGCTGCTCCACCGCGCTGTCCAGCCGGTCCAGGAATGCGCGCCGGTTCAACAGCTGCGCCGGGCTGGTCGCGGCCATCTGCGCGTTGGCGTACTCCTCGGCGTAGCGCCGCAGTTCGTCCAGGCGCGACAGATGGGTGTCGAGCACGTTCTGGCGTTCGGCCAGGTCGCGGGCGACCGCGTCCTCGTGTTCCTGGGCCCGCTTCAGCAGGGGGTCGATGCGCTTGGACTGGATCATGTCAGCCTCTCGTTCTCTTGTTCCACCAGGCGCTGCAACGCCGCCTGGCTGTGCGGTAGATCTGCGGCCTTGGCCACATCCTGGCCGAGGAATTCCATGATTTCCGGCCAGCGCTCAAGGGCTTCATCGGTGGCCGCGTCGTTGCCGCGCTGATAGGCGCCGATGGCGATCAGGTCGCGGTTGGCCGAGTAGGCCGAGACCAGCCGTTTCAACTTGCGGATACGCAGGCGCCACGCTTCGTCGGCGATTTCCGTGACCACGCGGCTGACCGACGATTCCACGTCGATGGCCGGGTACAGGCCGCTGTCGGCCACGCGGCGCGAGAGCAGGATGTGGCCGTCAAGAATCGCGCGCGCGGCATCGGCGATCGGATCCTGCGGATCGTCGCCTTCGGTCAGCACGGTGTAGAAGGCGGTGATCGAACCGCGCCCCTTGGCGCCGTTGCCTGCACGTTCCACCAGTGCCGGCAGCTTGGCGAACACCGATGGCGGATAGCCGCGCGTGGTGGGCGGCTCGCCCACCGACAGGCCGATCTCGCGCTGCGCCTGCGCGAAGCGGGTCAGCGAATCCATCAGCAGCAGGACGTTCAGGCCCTGGTCGCGGAACCACTCGGCGATGGCCGTGGCGCGGTAGGCGCCATGCAGGCGGGCCAGCGGCGGCCGGTCGGCCGGGCTGGCCACCACCACCGCGCGGCGCAGGCCTTCCTCACCCAGCGTGCTTTCAACGAAATCGCGCACTTCGCGGCCACGCTCACCGATCAGGCCAACCACGATCACGTCGGCGGCGGTGTAGCGGGTCATCATGCCCAGCAGCGTCGATTTGCCAACGCCGGAGCCGGCGAACAGGCCCACACGCTGGCCGCGGCCGATCGGCAGCAGCGCGTTGATCGCGCGCACGCCCACGTCCAGCGGCTGGGTGATCGGTTCGCGCGCCAGCGGATTGATCGAAACGCCGGCCATGCCGACGTGGCCTTCAGCGCGGATCGGGCCCTTGCCATCCAGCGGTACGCCATCACTGTCGATGACACGGCCGAGCAGGCCTTCGCCCACTTCCACGCCGCCACGACGGGCCGAGGGCACCACTCGCGCATTCGGCAGCAGCCCGTGCAGTTCGGCGCTGGGCATCAGGTAGGTGCGTTCGCCGGCGAAGCCGACCACTTCGGCATCGACCCAGCCGCCGTCAACCACTTCCACCTTGCAGCTGGCGCCGAGCGGCGCTTCGCAGCCGACCGCTTCCAGGGTCAGGCCGACCGCCCGCCGCAGCACGCCTTCGCGGATCAGCCCGCGACCGTGCGCGGTGTCGACCTTCAGGCCGTCGAGGCGGTTGGCCAGGCGCAGGTTGCGGGCAACGGCCCAGTCGGCCGGCGGCGACGGCTGGGAAGCGGTATTGGTATTCATGCGATGGCTCCGGTCTGGCGGATCACGGCGTCCAGCGCGCCGCGCAGGCGGGCTTCCAGGGTGCCGTCGATGCGTACCGCTTCGGCATGCACGCGCAGGTCGCCACGGCTCAGGCTGGTATCAGGCACCAGGCGCTGCTGCGGCGACAGGGTCAGCAACGGGGCGAGGGCGTTGATGTCATCGGGGTGCAGGCGTACTTCCACCTCGCGGTTGCTGCCGCCGACGGCGTCAATCGCCTCGCCGACCAGTTGTCCCAACAGCGCCGGATCGGCCTCGTAGGCACGGCCTACCAGCGCACCGGCAATGCGTACCGCCAGTTCGCCGAGGGCGCCGACCACTTCATTTTCCAGGCGTGCCAGCGGCCGGCCGAAGTTGTCGAGGATGCCCTCGATCTGCGCGACCAAGCGGCGCACTTCGGCCTGGCCCTGGCTGAAGCCATCGGCATGGCCCTGGTCGAAGCCTTCCTTCTCGGCGCTGTCCTGGATCGCCTGGATTTCCTCCAGGGTCGGCAGCTGCAGCGGCGGCTCCGGCTCATGCTCCGGGTCCGGCTCGGTGAGTTCGAAGGCCTCGTCCTGGTCCAGCACCGGTTCGGGCTGGGCCAGCAGGTCCGGGGCGAGCCAGCGCACGACGTTGCTCACAGCATCGCCTCCGCGCTGCCGCCGATGGTGACAGTGCCCTCATCGGCCATGCGCTTGACGATGGCCAGGATCTCGCGCTGCGCCACTTCCACGTCGGACAGGCGTACCGGGCCGCGCGCTTCCATGTCTTCCAGCAGGATCTCGGCTGCACGCTGGGACATGTTGCGGGTGATCTTGTCGCGCACCTTGATGTCTGCACCACGCAGGGCCAGGCCCAGTCGCTCGCCGCTGACTTCGCGCAGCACCAGCTGCATCTCCCGGTCGTCCAGGTCCACCAGATCGTCGAACACGAACATCAGGTCCTGGATGCGGCCACTCAGCGGTGCGTCGATGCGCGCGATCTCGCCGAGGATCGCCTGGTCCTGGCCGCTGTCCATGAAGTTGAGGATGTTGGCCGCGCACTGCACGCCGCCGATGTTGGACGACTTCAGGTTCTGGTTGCCGGCGAACTGGCGTTCCATGATCTCGTTGAGTTCGTTCAGCGCATTGGGCGGAATGCCGTCGAGGGTGGCGATGCGCAGCAGTACGTCCACGCGGGTGCGCTCGGGCAGCAGCTTCAGCGCGTCGGCAGCCTGGTCGGTTTCCAGGTGCGCCATCACGATGGCGATGATCTGCGGATGCTCGTTGCGCACCAGGTCGGCCACCGCACGCGGGTCCATCCACTTCAGTGCGTCCAGGCCGGTGGTGTTGCGGCCCAGCAGGATGCGGTCGATCAGGTTGCCGGCCTTCTCGCTGCCCAGCGCCTGCACCAGCATGTTGCGGATGTAGTCGTCCGAGCCCACGCCCAGCGAGGTCTTCGAGCCCAGTTCCTGGCTGAACTGGTCCATCACCCGTTCCACCTGTTCGCGGGTGATGTCGGACATGGTGGCCATGGCGATGCCGATCTTCTGCACCTCCTTCGGCTCCATGTGGCGCAGCACTTCGGCCGCGTCCAGTTCACCCAGCGACAGCAGCAGGACGGCGGCGCGCTGCACGCCGGTCAGGGGCGCGACCTCAGTCATTGGCCACCCAGCCCTTGACCACCTGGGCCACGCGCTTGGAGTCGGTCTTCACGGCTTCACGGGCCATCCGCAATCGTTCCTCATAAGAATCCACCGGCAGGGCCAGTGCTTCCGGCCCGCCCAGGCTGACCCGGTCGGCGCCCAGCGCCGGCAGCGGGGTGCCATCGTCATCGACCAGCTGCACGTCCGCGGTGTGCGGTTCCAGCGCCAGTTCTTCGTTCGTGCGGTTCTGCCCGGTGATGCCGCGCAGTGCCGGGCGCAGCACGCCGAACAGCAACGCCATCACCACCAGCGCACCCAGCAGCATGCGGCCGGCATCGTGCACCCACGGCAGTTCCCACCAGTTCGGGCCCTCCACCGGCGTGGTGTCACGCACGAACGGGGCATTCATCACCGACACGGTGTCGCCACGCTCGGCACTGAAACCGACGGCCTGCTTGACCAGTGCCTCGACCCGGGTCAGTTCGGCCGCCGACAGCGGCTGCGGTGCAACCTTGCCGTTGGCGCCGGCGCGCGGCACGTTGTCCACCAGCACCGCCACCGACACGCGCTTGATGCGGCCGGCCGGCTGGCGGGTGTGCTGCAGGGTACGGTCCAGCTCGTAGTTGCGGGTCGCGTTCTTGCTGCTTTCGGTCGGTGCCTGCGCGGTGGCCGGTGCGGTGGCCTGGCCTGGCGGGCTGTTGCTGGTGGCACCCGGTACGCCCTGCGGGCCCGGCGTGCTGCTGGTGTTCTCGCTCATCTGCTCGCTGCGCAGCTTCTGCGGCTCGCCGTTGTACAGCTCGCGCGCTTCCTCGGTCACCGAGAAGTCCATGTCGACACTGACTTCGGGGTTGACCCGGCCGGGGCCGGTCATCGGTTCCAGCAGCTCGCGGATGCGCTGGTTGAACGAGGTTTCCTGGCGGCGCACCTGTTCGAACTGGGCAGCGTTGACGGCCGCTTCGCTGTTGGGGTCGCTGACGCTGAGCATGCGACCGCTCTGGTCGACCACGGTCACCCGTTCCGGCGCCAGATCGGGAATGGCTGCAGCGACCATGTGCACGATCGCATCAACCTGGCTGCGTTCCAGCTGCTGGCCGCCACGCAGTTCAAGGGTGACCGAGGCACTGGCCACGTCACGCTGGCGGGTGAACGCACTGGGCTTGGGAATGGCCAGGTGCACGCGCGAATCGCGCACCGGGCGCAGCGTGTTGATGGTGCGCGACAGCTCGGTTTCCAGCGCATGCTGGTAGCGCGCGCTTTCCACGAACTGGCTGACACCAAAACCGGGGTCGCGCTCCATCAGCTCGAAGCCGAGCTTGCCGCTGTCGGTCAGGCCCGAGCCCGCCAGTTTCAGGCGGGCATCATGCAGGTTCTTCTCCGGCACGGTGATGCCGCCGGTGGCCGGGTCCAGCTGGAACGGAATCTGTGCGGCACGCAGCAGATCGGTCGCTTCAGCGGTGGCCTTCTGGTCCAGGCCGGTGTACAGCGGCACCATGCCCGGCTTCTGCGACCAGAAGAACACGAACAGCCCGGCCGCGACGGCCACGGCGATCATCGCCATCAGTCCGAGCCGACGGGTGATCTGCAGGCTTTGCAGCCGATCGAACCACTGGCCCGCCTTTTCGGCGTTCAGGGATTCCTTGGAGAGCGACAGGGCCATGCGGTTCTATCCTTACAGCGGCATGTTCATCACGTCCTGGTAGGCCTGGACGAGACGGTTACGGACTTCCACGGTGGCGCGGAAGGCGATCTGGGACTGCTGCGAGGCGACCATCACCTTGGCCAGGTCGGCACCGGGTTCACCCAGTTCGAAGGCCTTGGCCAGCGCGCCGGATTTCTGTTGCGCATCGTTGACGCCGGCTATGGCGCCGCGCAGGGTTTCAGTGAAGCTGGCAGGCTGGACCTGCGGCGCATCCAGCACCGTGCCCGGCAGGGCATTGCTACGCGGCGCTTCGGCCAGCGGGTTGAGCGCGGGCTGTCCCACCTGGGTCTGGTAGGAGCGGATCTGGGAAAGGATCGAAGTGACGGAGTGGGACATCTGCAACGGTTCCAGAAACAGGGATGGGGGTGTCTGCTGGAGCTAGTGCAAGTGCCGTGCCGAAATGGCTGATCGGTTCAGTGAAGTGAGGGGGGTATTGCTTTGCGGGGTTGCACCCCGCGCCCCGCGGTAGTGCCGACCGCTGGCCGGCAACCTCAACAGCAACAGCCGAAGCAAAAGCGGGGTTCCTGTGGGATGGCGGGGTGGGTCCGGTGGCGGGGGACGCCGTAAACCCGTCCATGGGGGCTTGGCCGCGGCATCCGTGCCGCGGACACCCCCGCAACCGGACCCACCCCGCCTTCGACAATTTTCCGCTGCTGTTGGTGGGTGCTGACCGTTGGTTGGCACGCTGCTCTTGGTAGGTGTCGACCTTGGTCGACACGCTGCGCTTGGTGGGTGCTGACCGTTGGTCGGCACGCTGCTGTTGGTGGGTGTCGACCTTGGTCGACACGCTTGATCCGCGGCATGGGTGGATGGCGCTTGGGATGCGTGACGCGTCATTTCACCGGCGTCGGTTTTTTGGCCTATGGCTGCAGGGTCCAGCGGCCGGAATTCTGACGCTGGCGTGGGGCGATGGGGCCGTCGTGCTGGGTGTAGATGAAGCGGCCCTGGTGGTTTGTCAGGCAGGTCAGCAGCAGGGTGTAGCGGGCAGCGCCGTCGGGATGGGTTTCGGCCATGTGGATCTCCGCAAGGTGCGGAGCCAGTTGCTGGTAACGGTAGCTGCCGCCGATGCGGAGGTCGGTGCCGAGGATGTGCAGCACGTACTGATTGCTGCCGAAGCTGACCTGCACCATGCGTCCGGCATTCGGATTATCTGGCTGGTACAGCGGATCGCTGAGGTTGGTGAACTGGCGCTGGTCGAGGGTGATGGGCAGTGTGCAGTTGGAAGCTGCGGCCAAGGCCGGGCAGAGCAGGGCGGCAAGCAGAGTCAGGCGGTGCATGGCGGAACCTCGTTGGGATGTCCTTGCCATGCTCCGCGGTGCGGTTGCGTTGTCTGTAGGAATACGTGCAAATGCAGCGAACTATTCTCGGTACCGTCGCCCGTCATCCACGCATGGCGTGGATCTACTGACGCCATACAGCAGCTCAATAAACACCAACGCCCGGGCAAGCCCAGGCGTTCGTGCCCCCTTCATGCTGGCAACGCGAGTCAGCTGGCCAGTTCGGCCGCTTCGCGCTCGATGCCGTACTTGCGCAGCTTTTCCACCAGGGTGGTGCGGCGCAGGCCGAGCAGCTGGGCGGCGTGGGCGACCACGCCCTGGGTGCGTTCCAGTGCTTCGTTGATCAGGCCCAGTTCGATGTTGGCCATGTGGTTGCGCAGGTCCAGGCCGTCGTCCGGCAACGCGGCCGGCGCTGCGGCGCGGTTGACGGCGATGCCATGCTCGAGCGACGGCTGGTTGCCGCTGCCCGGGGTGTGGAACGAGAAGCTGCGCAGGTCCAGGCGTTCTTCGCTGGCGACCACCGGAGCGGCCGCGACCACAGCGGGCACGGCCAGCGCGGCGTCGCCGCGGTAGCGTGCCGGCAGGTCCTGCACGCGTACCGAGCCACCCGGGTGCAGCACGGCCAGGCGCTCGACCAGGTTGGTCAGTTCGCGCACGTTGCCTGGCCACTCGTAGCCGGCCAGCGCCTGTAGCGCTTCCGGGGTGAAGCGCACTTCGCCGCGGCCGGTGCGCGCCAGCTGGGTGGCGATGGTTTCCACCAGCGCCGGCAGGTCTTCGCGACGTTCGCGCAGGGCCGGCACATCGATCGGGAACACGTTGAGGCGATAGAACAGGTCCTCGCGGAACTTGCCATCGGCAATGCGGCTTTCCAGGTCGCGATGGGTCGCGGCGATCACCCGTACGTTGCAGCGGATGGTCTGGTTGCCGCCGACGCGCTCGAAGCTGCGTTCCTGCAGCACGCGCAGCAGCTTGACCTGCATCGGCAGGCTCATGTCGCCGATCTCATCGAGCAGCAGGGTGCCGCCCTCGGCCATTTCAAAACGGCCCTTGCGTGCGGTCAGCGCGCCGGTGAAGGCGCCCTTTTCGTGGCCGAACAGCTCGCTTTCCAGCAGTTCGGCCGGAATCGCGCCGCAGTTGATCGCCACGAACGGGCCATCGCGGCGCGGCGAGCGCTGGTGGATGCTGCGCGAGACCACTTCCTTGCCGGTGCCCGATTCGCCCAGCACCAGCACGGTGGTGTCGAACGCGGCGACCTGCTCGATCATCGTGCGCAGTGCACTGACCGCCGGACCGTTGCCGGTCGGGCCCTGGTCCTGCACGGCACCGGCCTGGTGTTCGGCATCCAGGCGCTTGAGGCTGGCGCGGCGCAGCAGGGCTTCCATCTGTGCATGGCGCAGCGGCGCTTCCAGCGGCCAGATGTTGGCTTCGTGCAGGCCATGCCGCTGCGCGAACGCAGTCGCGTCACCGTCGGCCAGCAGCACCGGCGGCGGCAGACTGCTGCCCCCCAGCCAGGCGTACAGGGCGGTGCTGGCGGCACTGTCGTCCAGGCTGCCGACGATCACCGCCATCCAGTCGTTCTGGCGCTGGCGCGTCAGGTCGAAATCGGCCGCGTCGGAAACCCAGCGCGGGTTGAAGTCCATGAATTCCAGCAGGGCGACGGTGCGCTCCGCACGCACCGCGTCGTTGTCCAGTACCAGGATGCGCGATTCGCTCACGACCGTTCCTCCCTCAGGCCTTCCAGGATCGGCATGACTTCCTGGATGTAGGACAGCTTGCTGACGAAGTTGTCGGCGCCGGCGCGCAGCGCGTGCTCGCGATGCTCGACGTCATCGAAGTGGCTGGCGATCACGATGTACGGTGCATCATCCTGCGACTTGATCAGGCGGGTGGCCTGCAGGCCGCCCATTTCCGGCATCGCCAGATCCATCAGCACCACCTGCGGGCGCAGGCTTTCCGAGCGTTCGATCGCTTCCAGGCCGTTGCCGGCGCTGCCGACGATCTGCAGCCAGTCGATCTTGCGGAAGTGGCGCATGGCCGCGTTGATGAATCCCTCGTGGTCATCGACCAGCAGAACTGTGAGCTTGTTCATGTCCAACATCCTTTTCAGCCCACCCGGGCCAGCTGCGGTTGCCTGGCGTTGACCCGGCGCCGTTCGCGGGCCGGGGCGATATCCAGTTGTTCGCGGTATTTTGCGACGGTTCGACGGGCAATGTTCACCCCTTGGCGGGACAGCAGGCCAGCGATGGCCTCGTCCGCCAGCGGGCGCCCGGCCGGCTCGGCGTCGATCAGGCGGCGGACCATGGCCTTGACCGCCTGGCCGGACACGCTGGCCCCTTCCAGGCGCACGGCGAAGAAGTGCTTGAGTTCGAAAGTGCCGCGCGGGGTCTGCAGGAACTTGCCGGTGGTGATGCGCGAAACGGTGGATTCGTGCATGCCGATTTCTTCGGCTACTTCCTTCAGGGTCAGCGGTGCCATGGCTTCCTCGCCACGCACCAGGAAGGCTGCCTGGCGCTCGACGATCACCCGCGCGGTGCGCAGCAGGGTGTCGTAACGCATCGACAGGCCGCGGCTGAACCAGCGTGCCTCCTGCAGCATCTCGCGCAGGGCTGGGGCTGCCTCGCCGCTGTCGGCCAGGGCCTGCTCGTACTGGCTGTTGATCGACACCCGGCGGCTGGTGGCCGGGTTCAGCGCCACCTTCCATTGTTCGTCGGCGTGCCAGGCGACCACGTCCGGCACCACCACTGCATTGCGCTCGGGCAGCAGGCTGTCGCCCGGGCGCGGCTGCAGCGACAGGATCAGGCGGACGGCTTCGCGCACGTCCTCGATCTCGGCATCGTGCTGGCGGGCGAGGGCGGGGTAGTCGTGCGCGGCCAAGGCATCGAGCGCGCCCTGCAGGATGCGCGCGGCCAGATGCCGGGCCGGCACCACGCCGTGCAGGCTGCACAGCTGGGCCAGCAGCGATTCGCGCAGGTCCTGCGCGGCCATGCCGGCCGGCTCGCCCTGCAGCAGGTGCTGGCGGACAGCTTCAACGCCGTCGGCATCGATGTCGAACTGCGCACTGGCCAGCAGCTGCAGCTGCGCCAGCGGTGCCTGCAGGTAGCCGGCATCGTCGCAGTGTTCCAGCCAGAAGGCGGCCACGGCCAGTTCGTGCTCGTCCAGGTCCAGCGCCAGACGCTGCAGCACGCGCAGATGCGGGTCGCTCGACTCGCCCGCGGCGATGCGCGCCATGCGGTCGTCGTCGCCGTCCTGCCAGTTGGCGCCAGACACCTCCCACATCGAGGATTCGGGCAGTTCGTCGAACGCGGCCGTATCCAGCGTGGTGGTGGCCGGATCGGTGGCTTCGGCGGCGGGCGCTTCGGCGTCTTCGATTTCCAGCAGCGGATTGGAGTCCAGCAGGCGCTGGATTTCCTGTTCCAGGTGCAGGCCGTCGAGCTGCAGCAGCCGGATCGACTGCAGCAACTGCGGGGTGAGGTGAAGTTGTTGGCCCAGCTGGGTCGAGAGTGCAGCCTTCATCGTGGTTCCCCGGCGCCGCTCCCCGACGCCTTGTGGAACACATCTTGCTTTTGATCCGGCAAGGGCGGAATCGGGGGGTTCCTGAGGGTGTTGGTGGCGTTCCCGACACCTTGTAGGGAAAACCCCTACACAAGCGCGGGATTTTGACGATCATGCGCGCCAAGTCATTGATTCGTGGTCAGTGGCCATGGCGGCAGGTCGTGCGTGCTGTACGGAATCCCGTCGGGACGCGTGTGGGTGACGGTATTTCGGCGCCGGCCCAGCCACTGGCGCTGCGGTACTACCGCCGGCGCGGGGACGTCATTCCAGTTCGTGCTGGTGGCGCGCTGCTAGCAACAGCAGATCATTGGCGCGACGGCAACCCAGCGATTCCATCATGCGTGCGCGATGGGTCTCCACCGTCTTGACGCTGATGCCAAGATCGGCGGCGATTTCCTTGTTGCTCTCGCCCTTGCCGATGCGGCGAAGGATCTCGCGCTGGCGCGGCGACAGTGCGGCAATGCCGGTCGGCTTTTCGCGACCGAGCATCGGCGCCAGCATCTTGGCCGAGATCTGCGGGCTCAGGAACACCTGGCCGGCATGCGCGGCACGCAGCGCCAGTTCCAGCTCCTGCGGTGCGGCGTCCTTGACCACGAAGCCGACGGCACCCCGATCCAGGGCATCGCGCACGTGGGCGGCGTCGTCGTGCATGGTCATCATCACGATGCGCGTACCGGGTGCGCGCAGGCGGATGTCGCTCAGTGCTTCCAGGCCGGTGCGGCCGGGCAGCGACAGGTCCATCAACACCACGTCCGGTGCGTGCTGCAGGGCCATCTGCAGTGCCTGTTCGGCATTGCTGGCCTCGGCGACGAGCTGCACGTCGGCAAACCCCTGCAGCAGCCGCGCCAGGCCGGCGCGAACCAGGGTGTGATCGTCGACGATGAGAACTCGCACAGGCACGCTGGAGGTTGGGGAGGGGGGTCCACCTTAACTTAGCTGAACGGGCACGCCAAGGGCTGTCCGTCCACCTGCATGGTGGCAGATTTCAGCGTGCGCGGCGGGCCTCGGCCACCTGCCGGCGGTGCAGCCGGAACAGATGCCGTTCCATCGCCATTTCCAGGCCATCGCCGAGGCGATGGAAGCGCAGCCACAGATAGTGACCACCGCCGCCATCGGCCGCTTCGGCGATCACTTCCACCGGCAGGTCGATATGGTCGGGCAGCCAGTCGCTGGGTTGCAGGCGGACAACGCCGGCCTGGCCGGGCGTGCTGCCGCTGCGTGGGCCCAGCTGCAGGCGGATGCCACGACGCGACCAGCGCACCGGACGCAGCGTTGGTTCCTGGCCCTGCTGGCGGATCAGGCGGCCGAGCAGGACCATGGTCAGGTCCACCTTGGCTTCCAGGCGCTGCAGCTGCAGGCTGGCTTCGCTGCGTTCTTCGTGTTCGTCGACGCGGCTGTCTTCGACCAGCGCCAAACTGCGCAGCAGGCCTTCGGCACTGCTGGTCCGGCCCACTGCACTGCCGGCCTGGAACTCCGCGGGCAGGGCCAGTTCACAGCTGAGCGTTTCGTCGAACAGCTCGCTTTCAGCCGGGTGGTGCAGCGACGTGGTCGGCAGGGTGGTCATGCCAGCGATTCTGCCTGCAGGTAGGCATGCGCGGCGCGAAGGGAGCGGCGGCCGTCCTGCATCTGCACGGAGACCGCGTCGCGACGTTGGCGCAGCAGGCCGAGCAGGCTCTGCTGGCGCTCCAGCAGGGCCGACAGCGGCGCGTGGTCGGCGCTGCCCAGCGGCTGGCTCAGCAGTGCGTGCAGGGTGCTGTCATGGCCATCGAGCAGGCTGTCGGCCTGATCGAAGGCCTCTTCCTGAAGGGCCTTCTCGAAGGCATCCAGCTGCGCGTTGAGTTCGAGCAGGCTCACGGCGACACCGCCGCAGGACGGCGCTGCTCGTGCGGAATGGCATTCCAGGCGCCGTCGATCTCGCCCAGCAGCTGCAGCGATTCGTCCAGTGCAGCGCGGTCATTGTGCAGGTTGGCTTCGGTCAGGCGCTGCAGCAGGTAGTCGTACAGCGCCGACAGGTTGCCGGCGATTTCGCCGCCGGCTTCATGGTCCAGCGAGCCGTTGAGGTGGGCGACGATCGCGCATGCTTCGCCGATCGCCTTGCCCTTGCCGGCCTGGTCGCCCTGGTCGAGGGTGGCCTGTGCACGGCGCACGCGCTCCAGTGCGCCGGACAGCAGCAGCGCCACCAGTTTGTGCGGATCGGCATCGGCGACCGCACTGGTCACCCCCACCTGGCGGTATTGCTCGGCGTACTGACGGCTGGAACCGTACATTCGTGATTCTCCCTTGCGCGGGGTGCCGGGGTGCGGTCGAAGGGACCGTTGACGCCGGCACTGCGATGATTGCTGTTGCGTCCGTTATCGGTGCATGCGGCGCCAAACTTGAGCGCCGTGCGTGTTTCCTCAGCGGTTCAACTGGGCCAGCTGCTGCTGCAGTGCGGTGTTGCTCTGCTGCAGCTTGCCCATCAGGCTGTCCAATGCCACGAACTGCTTCTTGTAACGGGCCTCGACACCGACCATGCGCGCGTCCAGGTCCTTGCGGCGCTTGTCGATGTTGTCCAGCGTGGTGTTCAGCCCCTTGGTGCGGGCGACGAAGGCGCCTTCCTTGCCCACCGTGGTGCTGACGTAGCCGTCCACCAGTGAATACAGCCGGCCGGCACCGCCGGTATCGCCGGTGACCGCCTGGCGGATCTTCTCCGGCTGCGCGGCGAGGGCTGCGGCGAACTTGGTGCTGTCCAGCACCAGGGTGCCGTCGGCATTGGGGTAGCCGCGGGTCTGCAGGCCCAGTGCCTTGGCATCCAGCTGGTCGCCTGCCAGGTCCTTGAGCACGCCGGACATCGTCGAGCGCAGCTGCGCGATCGCACCGCGCATCTGCGCATCGCCGGTCAGTGCGGCGGCTTCCTTGGTCTTCGCGTCGTACTTGGTTTCGGTGTTGATCGCCGCGATGGCCGCGTTGTAGGCGGTGACGAACTCCTGCATCACCTTGGTTGCGGCGGTGGTGTCGGTGCTGATGGTGACGGTGCTCAGGCCCGGCACTTTCAGGTTCAGGGTCAGGCCTGGCACCGCGTCGGTCACGGTGTTGCTGGCACTCACCACTTCCACGCCGTCGATGGTCAGCACCGCATCCTTGGCGGGGCTGTTTTCCTTCAGGCTGCCGACCAGTGCGCCCAGCTTCGGATCGCTGCCGGCGTATTCCAGCTTGATCGCGCTGGCCGCGCCGGTCTTTTCCTGGGCGATGGACAGGTACTGGTTGTCGCCGGAGCTGATCAGCGTGGCCTGCACGCCTTCCTTGCGGCCGGCGGCGTCGATCTTGTTGCGGACGGTGGTAAGCGTGTCGCCTTCCTCCACCTGCACGTTCATCGTCTTGGCCTTGTCGCCCACGCCAACGGTCAGCGTCAAGGTTCCGGCACCGAAGGTATCGGTCTTGGGCACCGACGTGTCGGCGATCAGCTTGTGCGCCGACGCCAGGTTCTTCACCTCGACCTTGTGGGTACCGTTGGCTGCGGCCGCCTTGCTGGTACCGAGGTCGTACAGCGCCACCGATGCCGTCAGCACATCCTCGGTATTGCCTGGCTGTGCTTTGCCGGAGGCGGTTACCGTGCGGGTGTCGAAGGCGGTGGTGGCCTTCAATGCGGTCAGGGCGGTCTTCAGCTTGTCGAAGGCCGAGGTGACCGTGCCGAGCGACGACAGCTGCATCTTGGTCTTGGACTGCTGCAGGTTCAGCGCATTGTCGGCCGGCTTGCGGTCCGCTGCGACCAGCTGGTTGACGATGCTGGAGATGTCCAGCCCCGAGCCAATGCCACCGTATCCAAAGTCTGCCACGTCGTTTCTCCTGGTATACGGGCCTGGCCGTCGTACAGCGGCCCGTCGTCAACGAAAATAGCGGCCTGTGCCGCTGGGTCTTGAGGACTTCGTTGATGCATGCGCCGTGCCACTGGCCGGTGGGGCGGTTCTGGCACGCCGGTTGCAAGAGGTCTGGGGCAGGGTGCGGGTGGGTTCACCGCGGGCTGCCGGGGGTCTGTAAAAAACCCTCCCCCAATGCAGGGGAGGGATCAGGCTACTGACAATCGGGGGGAGACGAAGCCGCCCGGTACGTACAGTCAACATGCACAACGCTGAAAGAGAGGTCCGCAGGGGCGGGCGATGCCAAGCCGGTTCGGGAAGCTTCCCGGGCCGGGCATGGCCGGCACCTGAGTACGCCGTGGCTGTCGGGTTGCCGCTACCGTCGGTTCAACCCGACGGTAGCGGCGCCTTCTTGCCGTGGATCAGCGCAGCAGGCTGAGCACGCCCTGCGGCACCTGGTTGGCCTGGGCCAGCATGGCCGTACCGGCCTGCTGCAGGATCTGGGTACGGGTCAGCTCAGCGGTTTCCTTGGCGAAGTCGGTGTCCTTGATGCGGCTGCGCGATGCCGACAGGTTTTCCGACGAGGTCTGCAGGTTGGCCACCACCGAGGTGAAGCGGTTCTGGATCGCACCGAGGTCGGCACGGGTGCTGTTGATCGCACCCAGGGCCTTGTCGACCACTTCCAGCGACTGCTGGGCGCCGAGCACGGTGCTCACGTCCAGCTTCTGCACGTTGGCCGAGGTATCGGTACCGGCGGTGTAGGCGCCAGCGGCAGCCGCGGTGCCCCAGGTCTTGCCGGTGGCATCGTAGTCGCTGCGCATCAGGGCGATATCGGCAGCGGCAACGGCCTTGCCTTCCTTCACCGAGCTCAGCTTCAGCGTGCCGTCGGCATTGGCTTCGGCGTAGATGCCGGCTTCGCCGAGCTTGGCGTTGATGGCGGTCGCCACGGCCTTGGATGCGTCGGCCGTGGTGGCACCGGCCTTGACTTCAACCGTGCCGATGTCCACGCCCATCACCGTGCCGGAGAAGCGTGCACCGTCGGTGCTGGCGGCCAGGGCAGCGGTCGCGCCGGTGGCGAAGGTCGAGGTGCCCAGCGAGCCAGCCTTGGCGTCGATGGTCTTGTCGATGGCGATGGCCTGGCCGGCGTTGGCGCCGACCTGGAACAGCTGGCTGGAGAACGAACCGTCCAGCAGCTTGGTGCCGTTGAAGTCCGACTGCTTGGCGACGCGGTCGATTTCCGAAACCAGCTGGGTCACTTCGGCCTGCAGTGCCTTGCGGTCGCTGGCCGAGTTGGTGGCATTGGAGGCCTGCACCGACAGCTCGCGGACGCGCTGCAGGTTGTTGCCGATTTCGGTCAGCGAACCTTCCGCGACCTGGGCCAGCGAGATGCCGTCGTTGGCATTGCGGATGGCCACGTCGGTGCCGCGGATCTGGGTGCCGAAGCGCTCGGAGATCGCCAGGCCGGCCGCATCGTCCTTGGCACTGTTGATGCGCGAACCGGAGGACAGGCGCTGGATGGTGGTAGCGAGCGAGCTGCCGCTGGTGCTCAGGTTGCGCTGAGCATTCAGGGACATGGTGTTGGTGTTGATGACTTGTGCCATGGTGCTTTTCCTTTGGCGAAGGTGGAACGTATTTCAGGAACCGGGCGGCAGCTCAGCCGCCGCCCGGTGGTCGATCAAGGAGCGGATCAGCGCAGCAGGCTGAGCACGCCCTGCGGCACCTGGTTGGCCTGGGCCAGCATGGCCGTACCGGCCTGCTGCAGGATCTGGGTGCGGGTCAGCTCAGCGGTTTCCTTGGCGAAGTCGGTGTCCTTGATGCGGCTGCGCGACGCCGACAGGTTTTCCGACGAGGTCTGCAGGTTGGCCACCACCGAGGTGAAACGGTTCTGGATCGCACCGAGGTCGGCGCGGGTGCTGTTGATCGCACCCAGGGCCTTGTCGACCACTTCCATTGCCTGCTGTGCACCCTTGACGGTGCTGACGTCCAGATCGCTGGCGAACTTCGAGGCCGGTGCCGCCGCAGCGGTGGTGGCGGTGAAGGTCGGCGCGGTGGCGCCGGTCCAGGTGCCCGGCGTTGCGGTGATGGCCTTGAACGAGCCGTCAGCGTTGGTGCTGTCCTTGACCGAGGTCAGGGTCACGCCGGTGGTGCCGTTCACTTCGGCATAGACGCCGGTTTCGCCGATCTTGGCGTTGATCGCGGTGACCAGTGCTTCGCGGGAGGCCTTGCCGGTGGCAGCAGCGTCGGCGCCCTGCTTGACCGAGACGTCGGCGATGGCCACGCCGTTGATCGACAGGCCACTGGTGCTGAAATCAGCGTTGGTACCCGGATCGGCCAGGGCCAGCGCGTTGGTGTCGAACTTGGCGCCACCCAGGGCGTTGGCCTTGGCATCGATGGTCTTGTCGATGGCAATCGCCTGACCGGCGTTTGCGCCGACCTGGAACAGCTGGCTGGAGAACGAACCGTCCAGCAGCTTGGTGCCGTTGAAGTCCGACTGCTTGGCAACGCGGTCGATTTCCGAAACCAGCTGGGTCACTTCGGCCTGCAGCGCCTTGCGGTCGCTGGCCGAGTTGGTGGCGTTGGAGGCCTGCACCGACAGCTCGCGGACGCGCTGCAGGTTGTTGCCGATTTCGGTCAGCGAACCTTCGGCGACCTGGGCCAGCGAGATGCCGTCGTTGGCATTGCGGATGGCCACGTCGGTGCCGCGGATCTGGGTGCCGAAGCGCTCGGAGATCGCCAGGCCGGCCGCATCGTCCTTGGCACTGTTGATGCGCGAACCGGAGGACAGGCGCTGGATGGTGGTGGCCAGCGAGCTGCCGCTGGTGCTCAGGTTACGCTGAGCATTCAACGACATCGTGTTGGTGTTGATTACTTGTGCCATGAGGAGAGGTCCTTGAGCGGTTGCACGTGAGTTGGGTCAGACGCCCCTGACGTGCTTCAGGGGCGGCTCATGTCAGCGCTGCAACAGGCTGAGCACGTTCTGCGGTACCTGGTTGGCCTGGGCCAGCATGGCCGTACCGGCCTGCTGCAGGATCTGGGTGCGGGTCAGCTCTGCGGTTTCCTTGGCGAAGTCGGTATCGCGGATGCGGCTGCGCGATGCGGACAGGTTCTCCGAGGAGGTCTGCAGGTTGGCGACCACCGAGGTGAAGCGGTTCTGGATCGCGCCGAGGTCGGCGCGCACGCTGTTGACCGATTCGAGGGCCTTGTCGACGATGGACATCGCCTTCTGTGCGCCTTCGGCCGTGGTGACGTTCAGGTCCTTGACGAAGCTGGCGGTTGCACCGGTCAGCGTGCCGCCGTTGGTGCTGGTCTCGGTCAGGCCCAGGCCGGCAATGGTGGCGGCCGTGACGCCGGCCGGCGGGGTCGCCGCGCTGACACCCAGAGCGAAGGTCTGGCCGTCCTTGACCGAGGCCAGGCTGACCACGCCGGCGTTGACGGAGGCGACCACGCCGGTTTCGCCCAGCTTGTTGTTGATCGCGGCCGCGGTGGCCGAGGTGATCGATTCGCCTGCCTTCACGGTGAAGTTGCTGACGGTGACCGTGGTGGCGGCGCCGCCCGGAGGGGTCACCGAGATCTGCAGGCCAGAGTAGGTGGTATCGGCGGTGGCCTTGTCGGCTGCAGCCAGGCTGGTGCCGGTGTAGACGTTGGCAAAGCTGGCCGCGCCCAGCGAATCGGCCTTGGCGTTGACCACGCTGTTGATGGCGATGGCCTGGCCGGCGTTGGCGCCCACCTGGAACAGCTGGCTGGTGAACGAACCGTCCAGCAGCTTGGTGCCGTTGAAGTCGGCCTGCTTGGCGACGCGGTCGATTTCGCTGACCAGCTGGGTCACTTCAGCCTGCAGCGCCTTGCGGTCGCTGGCCGAGTTGGTGGCGTTGGAGGCCTGCACGCCCAGTTCGCGGATGCGCTGCAGGTTGTTGCCCACTTCGTTCAGCGAGCCCTCGGCCACCTGGGCCAGCGAGATGCCGTCGTTGGCGTTGCGGATGGCCACGTCCAGACCACGGATCTGGGTGGTGAAGCGCTCGCTGATGGCCAGGCCGGCGGCGTCGTCCTTCGCGCTGTTGATGCGCAGGCCGGACGAGAGGCGCTGGATGGTGGTGGCGAGCGAGCTGCCGCTGGTGCTCAGGTTGCGCTGAGCGTTGAGCGACATCGTATTGGTGTTGATTACCTGTGCCATGGGGTCGTCTCCTCTTATGTGGAACCCGTTGGTGAATGAAACGAAGCGCCGCCTGATTTTTTTGTTTGGCTGTGTGCTTCGCCGTTGCCAAATGAATAACGGCGCTTTGTCAACAACCTTTAGCCGGGAATTTCGTTGCAACCGAATTTCGTCGCTGAAAGCTGTTTTTCCGGGGTTTTCCGCCCTGGAAAAGCGTCAAGGCCACCCTTGGCAGGGGCGGTCGGGCAGGCCCAACCCACGCTGATGAAGGTATCGGCGGTGGCCGGCCGGGCTTGATGGACGATCCCGGAACATCCGCCGGGCATGGCCCGGCGCTACCAGCGCCAACCCTTCGGAACATCCGCCGTGCATGGCCCGGCGCTACCAGCGCCAACCCTTCGGAACATCCGCCGCGCACGGGCCGGCGCTACCAAGGCCAACCCTTCGGTAGCGCCGGGCCATGCCCGGCGAGCGCAGCGGTACATGACCGCAGAAACGAAAAAGGCCGCGATGCAGGGCATCGCGGCCTTGGGCTCCAGCGCTGGCGCGTGGAATCAGCGGATCTTGTTGAACAGCGACATCGACTGCATCTGCGAGAACAGCGTCTGTGCCGCCTGCAGCGCAGTGCTTTCCAGCTGGTACTGGCTCAACGCATCGGCGTAGTCCAGGTCGCGCATCTCCGACAGCGTGGTCTTCAGCGTCACGCCATTGGCCTCACGCATCTCCGCCGCGTTGTCCAGCGCCTTCAGCTGCGCGCCACCGGCAGCGCGCGAATCGATCATCCGTTCCGCCGCGCGGCCGACATCGCGCAATGCGCTCTGCAGCTCGTTCTGCTGCGCGGCCATCTTCGCCGGGGTGCCGGTATCGGCATCCAGTGCGGCGATCAGCTTGTCCATGGTGCCGAAGATGTCGCGGCTGCTGGCGGCCTGCACGTTGAAGCTGTCACCCGTTGCTGGCGCGCCAGCGATCTGCAGGCGAACGCCATTGATCTCCAGTTCGCTGCCGGCCTTGTAGGTGCCGGTGCCGGTTACGTTGCCGGCACCGTCGAGCACTTCGTACTGGTCGGCTGCGGTGAAGCGCACGCTGAACGATTGCCCGTTCCAGCTGTCGCTGCCATCACGGGTGATGTTGGTCAGCACGCCGTTGCCGGCGTTGCCTGCCGCTGCGCTGCCATCGACGAAGCCATCGCCGGTGGGGATGCGCAGGAAGATCTCGCTGCCGGGCAGGGCGTCGCGCACGTAGGTATCCGGGCCGACTTCCACCTGGCGCTGGGTCTGGTCGCCGCGATAGACAACCTTGCCGTCAATCTTGGCGAACGGCGGATCGCTGTCGTTGGTGCCGCCGAACACATAGCGGCCGGTGCCGTCGCTGCTGTTGGCCAGCGACAGCAGGCCCTCGCGGATCTGGTTCAACTCGGTGATCAGGGTCTTCTTGTCGGGCGCACTCAAGGCGGGATTGCTGGCCTGGATGGTCAGATCGTTGACGCGCGCCATCAGGTCGTTGACCTGGGCCAGGGTGTTTTCCTGCACGCCCAGGCGGTTCTGCACGTTGTTGCCGTTGAGCTTCATGCGTTCCAGTGCGGCCAGGCTGCGGTCCAGGCCCACCGCGGCGCCTGCGGCGACCGGATCGTCCTTGGCGCTGACGATCTTGCTGCCGGTGGCGATCTGCTGTTCCAGGTGGCTGAGCTTGGCCTGCTTGGCCATCATCAGCGCTACCGACTGGCTGTACATCATTCCGGTGGAGATGCGGTTGCTCATCGGCGCACGGCTCCCAGGATGGTCTGGAACATGGAATCGGCGGTGGAGATCAGCTGCGAGGCGGCCTGGTAGGCCTGTTGCAGGCGCAGCATGTCGGCCGCCTCCTCATCGAGGTTGACGCCAGACACTTCGTCACGCGCTGCCTGTGCCTGGTCGGCGATCACCTGCTGCGCTCCCAGCGAATACTCCGCCGAACGCGCTGCCGCACCGACCTGGGTGGTCAGCCCGCCCAATGCGCCGCCCAGCGTCACCGTGCCGGCGTTGAACGCCTTGGCCGATTCCACCTTGGACAGCTTGGTGGCGTTGCTGTTATCCGACGAGCCGGCCGGAGTGGGGGTGATGTTGAAGGTGTCGCCATTCTTCGGCACGCCATCGAGCACGAAGCTCCAGCCGTTGGCGCTGATGGTCTGCCCGGGCGTATAGGTCTGCGGTGGGCCGCCATCGATGGTGTAGGTGGTGGCCGAGGTGAACACGATCGCAGCGGGATTGCGCAGGTTGGCGTTGGCCGCATCGGTCACGGTCACGCCGCTCAGCTTGCCGGTGCCGGTGTTGGCCAGTGCGGCTGCGCCCTTGATGGCGGCGGCCGCGGCAATGCGCGACGGATCGGTGATCGCCATCTCCAGGCTGCCGGCCACGCCAGCGGTCGGCTGCAGCAGGAAGCGGTCGTTGGCCGCCGGGGTACCGCCCACCACCAGCTTCACGCCGTTGATGATCAACGGGTCGGCAGCGGTACCGGTGCCGGTCAGCGCCACGCTGGCGCCGGTGTCGGCGCGGCTGGCGGCCCAGTTGCTGCCATCGAACTTGAGCACGATGTTCTGTGCTTCCAGCTTGCCGAGGTCGCCGTAGCTGGCGGTGATCGCGCCAGTGCCGGTGTTGCCGGCATTGCCGGTGACACGCGGCGTGCCGATGTTGAAGAAGTCGCCGCCCATCTGTCCGTACAGATCCACGCCCTGGCGATGGGTGCTGTTGAACGTCTCGGCCAGGCCCACAGCCAGCTTGCCCAGTTCGGCCTGGGCCGGGGTCAGCACGGTGTCGCGGAACTCGAGCAGGCCGCCGATCTGGCCGCCCACGGCCTTCGGGTCCAGGGTGATGGTGCCGCCCTGGGTCTGCAGTGCGAGCTGAAGGCGCTCGGGCTGGTACGGGTCGGCCACTGTGGTGACCTTCGATGCGGTGGTACCCACCACCAGCGCCTGGCCGCCGGCGGTGTAGACGTTCATGATGCCGCCGTCCTGGATCACCGCGGTGCCGCCGGTGTAGCCCACCAGCTGCGAGATCAGCTGGTCGCGGCGGTCCAGCAGGTCGGGCGCGGCGTTGGCGATGTTGGTGCCGATGGCACCATTGATCTGCGCGATCTCCGACGCCAACCGGTTGACTTCGGTGGCACCGGCCATCAACCCGTTGTTGACCTCGCCATTGAGGTTGTTCAGGTGGGTGTTGAGCTGGCTGAAGCGGTTGGCCAGGGCCTTGGCGCCATCGAGCATGTTCTGCCGGTCGGCAGTACCCGCTGCGTTGGAGGACAGGCCGCTGACGGTATCGAAGAAGTTCGACCAGACCCCGGCCACGTTGGTGGCCGCGTCGGAGAACAGGGCATTGACCCGGTCGGCCATGCCCGAGAGCTGCTTCAGGCGTGCCAGTTCACCGCCGCTGTCGAGCAGGCGCGAGATCGCCAGCTGGTCGGCGGCGCGGCGGATGTCGACGATGCGGGTGCCGTTGCCAACGTCACCATAGCCGTAGTTCTGCGGGGTGGCGGTGGCGAAGTCGACCTTCTGCCTGCTGTAGCCGGGAGTGTTGAGGTTGGCCACGTTGTGGCTGGTGGTGGCCAACGCACGCTGGAAGGCGAGCAGGGCACTGGTACCGGTGGAAAGTACGCTGGACATGGGGTTCCTCAACGACGGGTGATACCCAGCGCCGCGGTTGCGGTGCTGGCGAAGGTCTGGCCGATGCGTGAGCCGGCGTCGGCCACGGCGGCCACGGCGCGCTCGATGGTCGGGCCGCCGGCGATCGCGGCGATCTTGGCCGCGTAGCGCGGGTCGGTGGCGTAGCCGGCGCGTTGCAGGCCGCGCGCGAAGCCCTGCACATCGGTGCCGGCCTGCAGCGCCTGCTGGTAGCGCGGGCTGGTCTTCAGCAGGCGCACGTAGTCGGCAAAGCTCTCTGCAGGCGAGGTGTAGGCGCGGAAGCTGGCGGTCTCGTTGCGGCGCACGCCATCGACATACTCATGGGTGCCGGCGGTAGCGCTCTGGCCCTTCCAGCCGGTGGCCTTGATGCCGAACAGGTTGTGCGAGGTGCTGCCATCGGCATGCTTGATCTGGCGCTTGCCCCAGCCGGTTTCCAGCGCTGCCTGCGCAACCAGGGCGCGCGCGTCCACGCCCAGTTCCTTGGCCGCGCTCTGCGCGTGCTGCCAGATGCTGGCGACGAAGCCTTCCGGGGTGTGTGCGCCCAACTGGGCGACGGCGGTGCGCGTGGCCAGTGCATCGGCCGGGGTGCCGCTGCTGCCACGGTTGCTGGCGGTCGGCGCCCACTGGTCGCTGGCAGCGGCCCAATCGGCGCCACCGATGGCACCGGCATAGGGATCGTCGGTACCCAGCGAACGGTGCATGCCGCTGCTTTCCCGGCCCGCAATCAGGTCCAGCGCCTGCTCCATCGGGGCGACGGAGGACTGCGCGCCATCCTGCACACCGGCCGCCATCTGCTGCAGCATGCGCACGGCCTGGCCGGCGTCCTGCAGCGGCAGCGACGGCGCCGCCGGCGCATTGAGCTGGTAGGCGCGGCTGGCCTTGGCCGGGTCCACCCGGGTATCCAGCGCCGGGCCATCGGCCTGCGCGCCGGACAACTGGCGGGTGATCATGCTCGACAGGCCCAGGCCCTTGCCGCGGGTCATCGCCTCGGCGATCTTCTGGTCGTACATCTCCCGGAACATCTTGTTTTCACCCGGGAACAGCGAATCGCCGAAGCTGGCGTCACGCATGCTCTTGACCAGCATCTGCGCGAACTGGCCTTCAAGCTGGCGCGCGACCTTGTCGATCTTGGCCGGGTCGTTCTGCTGGGCCGGGCTGAGTTCGAATGCG
Source organism: Stenotrophomonas sp. DR822 (assembly GCF_019793815.1). Classification (NCBI taxonomy): domain Bacteria; kingdom Pseudomonadati; phylum Pseudomonadota; class Gammaproteobacteria; order Lysobacterales; family Lysobacteraceae; genus Stenotrophomonas; species Stenotrophomonas sp. DR822. The sequence goes on along the minus strand of NZ_CP081826.1, from coordinate 593,110 downwards.
GGAGTGATGCGCATGTCAGATCACCTCGAGCTCGGCGCTCAGGGCGCCGGCCTGCTTCAGTGCTTCCAGGATCGCGATCAGGTCACCCGGTGCTGCGCCAACGGCGTTCACCGCATGCACGATCTCGTCCAGGGTGGTGCCGCCGTTGAACTTGAACATGCGGCTGCCATCGTTGGTGGCGGTGATGGTCGACTGCGGCGTGGCCACGGTCTGGCCACCGGCAAAGGCGTTGGGCTGGCTGACGTTGGTGTTTTCCTGGATGGTCACCGTCAACGAGCCATGCGAGATCGCGGCCGGGCCGACACGCACCTGCTGGCCGATGACCACGGTGCCGGTACGCGAGTTGACCACTACCTTGGCCGGTGCAGCGCCCGGGGTCAGTTCCAGGTTTTCGATACGGGCCAGCAGGCCGATGCGCGCACCGGCATCGGTGGGCGCACGCACGGCAACGGTGCCGCCGTCCACGGCACGCGCCGAACCCTCGCCGAAGGCATTGTTGAGCGCACCCACCATCCGCGAGATGGTGGTGAAGTCGCTGTTGTGCAGGTTCAGGGTGATCTCGCCGCTGGCGCCGAACACATCGGGCAGGGCGCGCTCAACGGTCGCACCGTTGGGGATGCGGCCGACGCTGGGCACGTTCACCGAGACGCGCGAACCGTCCTTGCCCTGTGCACCGAAGCCGCCCACGATCAGGTTGCCCTGGGCAATCGCGTAGACCTGGCCGTCGGCACCGCGCAACGGCGCCATCAGCAGCGAGCCACCGCGCAGCGACACGGCGTTGCCGATCGAGGACACGGTGATGTCGATCGGCTGGCCGGGCTTGGCGAACGGCGGCAGCTCGGCGTGGATTGCCACTGCCGCCACGTTCTTCAGCTGCGGGTTGACGTTGGCCGGTACGTTGACGCCCAGCTCGCCCAGCAGGTTCTTCAGGCTCTGCACGGTGAAGGGCGCCTGGCTGGTGCGGTCGCCGCTGCCATCCAGGCCGACCACCAGGCCGTAACCCACCAGTGCATTGCCGCGCACGCCACCCACCTGGGCCAGGTCCTTGATGCGCTCGGCGCTGGCGGGAGCGGCCACCGCGAAGACCATGAACACGGCACAGTAGAGCGACGCTGCGCGTCGCTGCCAGGAAGAAGAGAAGGAGAGTTTCATGGCCATACTCAGAACGGCGTCAGGCCGGAGTTGAAGAAGCGGCTCAGCCAACCCATCGCGTTGGACTGTGCGACAGGGCCGCGGCCGCCGTAGACGATGCGTGCTTCGGCCACGCGGCTGGAAGGCACGGTGTTGTCCGCGCTGATGTCGCCGGGACGCACGATGCCCTGTACCTGCACGAGCTCATCACCCTGGTTCAGGCGCAGGTTCTTCTGCCCCTGCACCACCAGGTTGCCGTTGGGCAGGCGCTGTACCACGGTCACGGTCACGTTGCCCTGCAGGCGGTTGCTCTGCGCGCTGTTGCCCTTGCCGGTGAAGTCGCGTGCTCCCTTGGCTGTTGCACTGAGGATGTCCTTGCCGCCCAGGGTGACCGGTGCGCCGAGAATCGACGGCGTGCCGAGGCTCAGGTTCGATTCCTTGTTGGTGGCGGTGTTGGCGCTGGTCTGCGCGGTGGTGTTCTCCAGCAGGGTGATGGTCAGCAGGTCGCCGACATCGCGCGCACGGCGGTCCGAATACAGCTGCAGGGTCGGGCCGGCGGCGTAGATCGCGCCGGCGGTCGGTTCGGCCTGCGGCGGCATGATCGGCTGCAACGGCGCCATCGTCGGATAGGGGCGCACGTCGCCAGCGATCACGCAGCCACCGAGCAGGGCAGCCACGGCGCAGGCGAGGGCAGTACGGGCGAAGGAAGAAAGGGGCGACATGGCAGTATCCCGGTGAGGGCGGTCAGAGCTTGTTGCTGAGGTAGCCGAGCATCGAGTCGGTGGTCGAGATCGCCTTGGCGTTCATTTCGTAGGCGCGCTGGGTTTCGATCATCGACACCAGCTCTTCCACCACGTTGACGTTGCTGCCTTCCAGCGCACCCTGCACCACGGTGCCCAGGCCGTTCAGGCCGGGATTGCCGTTCTGCGCCGGGCCGGAGGCGGTGGTTTCCAGGAACAGGTTTTCACCACGTGCCTGCAGGCCCGCCGGATTGACGAAGTCGGTAAGGGTCAATGCACCCACTTCCACCGATGCCGCACCGTCGGCCATCTTCACGCTGATGGTGCCGTCGGTACCGATGGTCACCGACTGCGCGCCTTCGGGAATCTGGATGCCCGGCTGCACCGGGTAGCCGCTGTTGGTGACCAGCTCGCTGTCCTGGTTGATCTTGAACGAGCCGTCGCGGGTGTAGGCCGAGCTGCCGTCGGGCATCTGCACTTCGAAGAAGCCGCGGCCGTTGACCATCACGTCAAGCGCGCGGCCGGTCTGCTGCTGGCTGCCCTGCTCGAAGTTCTTGGCGGTGGCCACCACGCGCACGCCGGTGCCGATCTGCAGCCCGGTGGGCAGCTGGGTCTGTGCCGAAGAGGAACCGCCGGGCTGGCGCACCTGCTGGTACAACAGGTCCTCGAAGCTGGCGCGGTCCTGCTTGAAGCCGGTGGTGTTGGTGTTGGCGAGGTTGTTGGAAACCACCGACATGCGCATCTGCTGCGCATCCAGTCCGGTTTTCGCGATCCACAATGCCTGGTTCATCTTCGGAGTCCTGTCTGGGTGAAGCCGGCCGCGCGGTGCGGCCCATGGGGTAGGGAGTGCAAGCGGCGTGCCAGCACCGGCGCGGGCCGGTGCCGGAATTCCGTCAGCTGCCCAGGCGCAACAGGCTGTTGGCGCTGCGCGCGTTGTCATCGCCGTGCTTGATCACCTGCACCTGCATTTCGTACTGGCGCTGCAGCTGGATCATCTGCACCAGCGCGCCGGCGGCATCGACGTTGCTGCCTTCCAGCTGGCCGCTGTGCACCGCCGTGCCCTGCGCCTGGGCGAACGGCTGCAGCGGATCGGTATTGCGGAACAGGCCATCCAGGCCGCGTTCGAGGCGATCATCCGGCGCCTGCACCACCTTGATCCGGCCGATCATCGCCATCGTCTGCGGGCCTTCGCCCTGCGGGATGATCGAGATCGTGCCGTCGTTGCCGATCTCCATCGCCTGGTAGGGCGGAATCGCGATCGGGTTGTTGTTGTCGTCCAGCACCGGACGGCCGCTGGAGGTCACCAGCTGGCCGTTCGGGGTCACCGACAGCGCGGCGCCACGGGTGTAGGCCTCGCTGCCATCGGTGGACTGCACGGCAAGCCAGGTGCCTGTCTGCAATGACAGGTCCAGCGGCTTGCCGGTGATGTGCTGCGCGCCGGCCGTGCGGTTGAAACCCGCGTCGACGTGCAGTGCATCCACCCGCGAAGCAAAGCCCGGGCCACGGATCGGGAAGGCTTCGGTGTTGGCCAGCGCTTCCTTGAAGCCGGGAGTGTCCGAGTTGGCGAGGTTGTGGCTGAGCGTTCCCTGCGCCTGCAGAGAGGCGCGGGCACCGGTCATCGCCACGTAAAGGGCTTTATCCATGCGGGGAGTTCCGTGACAGGGTCAGCAGGTCATCAACGGATGTTGATGACGGTCTGGGTGATCTGGTCCTGGGTCGTGATCATCTGCGCGTTGGCCTGGAAGTTGCGTTGCGCGGTGATCATGTTGACCAGCTGTTCGGTCAGGTCGACGGTGGAGGACTCCAGCGAACCGGCCTGGATCTTGCCGAGGTTGGAGGTGTCGGCGGCGCCGGTGCGCGGCGTGCCCGAATCGAAGGTCTCCACCCACAGGTTGTTGCCCTTCTGTTCCAGGCCCTGCGGGTTGTTGAAGCTGGTCAGTGCGACCTGGCCCAGCGGCTTGTCGTCGCCGTTGGAATACCGGGCGAACACCACGCCGGTTTCCGAAACGGTGATCTCGTTGAGCTTGCCGGCCGCGTAGCCATCCTGCTGGGTGTTGCGCAGGGCGAACTTTTCCCCGTACTGGGTCGAGCCGCTCACATCCAGCGTCATGTTCAGCACGCCGGCGCCGGTGGTCGGGGTGAAGGTGCCCAGGCTGATCTTGCCGCTGGCCGGCGCGGTCAGCTTGCCGGCGTTGTCGAAGGTCAGCGGGGTCGGCGTACCGGCCGGCTGGCCATCGACATAGTTGTGCACCGTCCAGGCATTGGTGGCCGCTTCCTTGACGAAGTAGGACACCTGGGTATGGCTGACGCCCAGCGAGTCATACACGGTGATGCCGCCGCTGGAGTGGCTGTAGCTGTTGGAATTGGTGGGGTCGAAGGGGTTCACCGTCGGCTGCTTGGCATTGCCGGGAAGGGTGAAGCCGACCTTGACCTCGCTGGTCTGCTTGGGCGGGCTGTCAGTGGTCAACAGCTGCAGGTCGACCAGGCGGCCGGCGTCGAAGTTGGTGCCGTCCGCGTTCGGTGCGAATACCTGCAGGCGAGCGCCCTGCGGGTTGACCACGTAGCCGGCGGCGTCGGTCTGGAAATTGCCGGCGCGCGAATAGACGCGTGCACCGTTCATGTTCATGGTGAAGAAGCCCTCACCGGAAATGGCCATGTCCAGGCTGCGGCCGGTCTGCTCGTTGTTGCCCTGGATGAACTGCTGGGCCACGTTGGAGACGCGCACGCCCGAACCGATCGCGTTCTTGGACAGGCCGTAGCTGGTGGCGGCGAACAGGTCGGCAAATTCCGCACGCGACTGCTTGAAGCCGGTGGTGTTGACGTTGGCCACGTTGTTGGCGGTGACGCTCAGGTCCGAGTTGGCAGCGTTGATGCCGGACAGGGAAATGTTGAAGCCCATGGGATGCTCCTGTTGGATGCGGTAGGTGCGGCTCAGCTGACGCGGAGCACGTAGTCGAGAGGGGCCGTGCCCAGGCCCTTGAGGTTCAGGTAGAGGCCGTCGGAACCGACGGTCACGCTTTCCACCGGTGCCTGCACGAAGGTGGACAGCTTGGTGCTCTTGCCGGTGGTGTCGACGTGGTTGGCGACGATGTTGTACTTGCCCGGCTCCATGCGCTTGCCGTTGGCATCCTTGCCGTCCCAGGTGAACGCGGTCTCGCCGGCGGCCTTGGCTTCAACGCTGATCGAGGTGACCTTGGCGCCGTTGGCGTCGGTGACGTCCACGGTGACGATGCCGGCGGCCGGCGCGGCAACCGTGCCCTCCACCGAGCCTTCCTTCTCCAGCACCAGCTTTTCCGACGGCACCAGCACCTGGTGGCCGACCAGGGCGGCGCCACGCAGCACCTGGTCGCTGGCCATCGACTCCTGGAAGCCCTTCACCGACTTGTTCAGATCGGTGATGCCCTGCACGGTCGACATCTGCGCCATCTGCGAGACCATCTGCGTGTTGTCCATCGGCTTCAGCGGATCCTGGTGCTGCAGCTGCTCGGTCATCAGGCGCAGGAAATCGGCCTGGTCCAGCGTGTTCTTCTTCTTGGTGGCGTTGCTGTTGGGGGCGTTCAGGCCGAGTGCGGCGTAGACGTCCTGGTTGCTCTGGTTGTTGACGGCGGTGGTCATGGCGGTGTCCGGTGCAGCGGGCCTCAGCGGCCCATGGTCAGGGTGGCCAGGGCCAGTTCCTTGGCGGTGGTCAACATCTCCACGCCGGCCTGGTAATTGCGCGAGGTCGAGATCAGGTTGACCATCTGCGCCACCGGATCGACGTCGGGCTGGTAGATGTAGCCATCGCCGTCGGCCAGCGGATGGCCCGGTTCGTAGCGCTTGATCGGCGCCGCGTTGCTCTGGGTGATCTCCTTGACCTGCACCGAGGTGATGTTCGGATCGGTCTTGCTGGTGACCGCCTGGAAGATCGGTTCCAGCGGCTTGTACACCGCGTCGGCCGAGCCGGCGACGCTGTCAGCGTTGGACAGGTTGGAGGCGATGGTGCTCATGCGCACCGACTGCGCCTGCAGCGCGGAGCCGGCGATATCGAAGATCGGCAGGTTGCTCATGGCTTATTGCCCCGTGATCGCGGTGAGCATGGAACGCACCTTGCTTTCGACGAAGCTCAGCGAAGCGCGGTATTCCAGTGCAGCGCGGCCATAGGCGGCGCGTTCGGCATCGGGGTCGACGGTGTTGCCGTCGATGCTGGGCTGTACGCCCTCACGGGCCACCTGGAACGGGTTGAGGCCACTGCCGACTTCGTAGTGCTGCTCGTTGGTGGTGGTCATCAAGCCGTTGGCATCCAGCCCCTGCGCATGGCGAAGGGCCGAATCGAAGTCCAGGTCCTGGGCCTTGTAGCCGGGGGTGTCGGCATTGCCGAGGTTGCTGGCGATCAGCTTCATGCGCTGTTCGCGCAACGGCATTGCCTGGGCATGGACGCCCAGGTAGTCGGTAATCAGGTTGCGCACGGTGCACTCCCACGGGAACGTTGCCCGGGAAGCTGCAAGCGGTGTGCCAGAACCGTGGTGCGCAGCATCGCGCTCGCCGGGCATGGCCCGGCGCTACCGTGGGTCGGAGCAGGTGTCTGGTAGCGCCGGGCCATGCCCGGCGCAGACGCGTGCGGCGGCCTTACGCCGCCATCGCCACCTTGCGCAGGCGGTCCAGCACGAAGTCGGCCAGCTCGTGCGGCGAATACTTGGCGACGAAGGCGTTGGCACCCACGCGCTCGACCATCGCATTGTTGAATACGCCCGACAGCGAGGTATGCAGCAGCACGTACAGCCCGGACAGGCCGGCATGGCGCCGGATTTCCGTCGTCAGCGTGTAGCCGTCCATGGCCGGCATCTCGATGTCCGAAATCACCATGGCGTAGCGTTCGGCCGGGTTTTCACCCGAGGCATGGATCTGCAGCAGGTGGTCCAGCGCCTGTTTGCCGTCCGAGAGCAGGGTCGCGCCCACCCCCAGCTGGTCCAGCACGCTGCGGATCTGCTGGCGCGCCACCCGCGAATCATCCACCACCAGCACCTGCAGCTGCGGAGCGTCGGCGGGCATCGCCATGGCCGGGTCGAGCACGGCCTCACCGCGCACCTGGGCGATGTCGGCCAGCACGCTTTCCACGTCGATCACCTGGATCAGCTCGCCCTGGAAGCGGGTCACCGCGGTCAGGTAGCTCGATTCAGCGCCCAGTTCCGGCGGCGGGTGGATGTCTTCCACCGCGATGTTGACGATGCGCTCCACGCCGCTGACCAGGAAGCCCTGGATCGAGCGGTTGAACTCGGTCACCACCAGGTAACCGGGTGCGGTGTCCGCATCGGGCTCGCGCTCGGGGTGGCCGATGGCCAGGCCCAGGTCCAGCACCGGCACCGAACGGCCGCGCACGTCGGCCACGCCGGCGAACTGGCCGGGCAGGCCGGGTACCTGGAACAGTTCCGGGCGGCGCAGCACTTCCTGCACCTTGAAGACATTGACGCCAAAAAGCTGACGTCCGCCGAGGCGGAACAGCAGCAGCGCCAGGCGATTGTGGCCGGCCAGTCGGGTTCGCTGGTCGATCCGGTTGAGCAGGTCATGGGACATGGCTGCTGTATCGGCGCGGGCAGGGTGGAACTTGAGGGCGAGTGCAGGGCCGGGGCCGGGACGCTGTCTGCCCTGTGCCTGTGGCACGCAGCTTGCACGCGTCTGGGCCAGGTCTTACCGACAGGAGGCGCCATGCGCCGCATTGCTTCTTTCCTTGCCATTGCCATGGCCGTGGCCGCGCCGTGGGCAACCGCAGCCGAATGGCAGCCGGTGGCCAGCATCCGTGCTGCCGCGTTGTCGACCCTGGCCGCCGGCACTGAAGGTGAGGCGGTCGTCGCCGATGCGCTGCGCCTTCCAACATGCGGCGGCACGTTGCAGGTGCAGCCCACGGCCAACACCACCGTGGAAGTGAGTTGTCCCGACGCCGGTGGCTGGCGCCTGTTCGTGCCGGTGAAGGTGCGCCGCAACCAGACCGTGCTGGTGCTGACCCGTGGCATCGGCACTGGAGAATCCATCGCCGCTGCCGATATCAGTACTGCCCAGCGTGACGCGGCACGGATTGCCGGCGCAGTGCTGGCCGATCCTGCCGCAGCGATCGGCCGCATCGCCCGTCGGCCGTTGCCGGCGGGAACACTGTTGTCGAGCAACGATCTGGTTGCACAGCGTCTCATCAAACGAGGAGACAGTGTGGCACTGGTATCGCGGCGTGGTTCGGTCGAGGTCCGCATCGCCGGCCGCGCACTGGGCGATGCCGGGCAGAACGAGCGCGTCTCGGTGGAAAACCTGTCCTCGCGCCGTATCGTGCAGGGCACGGTGGACGCGGCCGGTGACGTAATCGTGGCGCGTTGAAATAATGCAGAATTCCCCTAAAGATCACGGCCCTGCGGCCGTTATCCCTTGTGTACGGCAACTCCAGGACACCCCATGAGCCAGAAAATCGACGGCAACCTGCAGGTCCCCCAGGCACTGCGCAGCGTGACCACCCCGGCCGCCAAGCCCGGCGTCAGCAGCGATTCGGCGGCACGTCCAGTCGAGGCGGCCGACAGCCTGCGCCTGACCGGCGAAGCCACCAACCTGCAGGCCATCGAGCGTGAGCTGAGCACCGCCCCGGCGATCGACGCCCAGCGTGTTGCAGCGGTGCGCGAATCGCTGCAGAACGGCACCTACAAGATCAATCCGGACGCGATCGCTTCGCGCATGCTTGAACTGGACCAGCAGCTGCAAGGATGACCGCGGCGATGAGCGAGCCGCTGCAGCGCCTTGCCCAGGCCCTGGACGTTGAACGCCAGGCCCTGGTCGAGCACGACGTGCACGCCCTGATCCGTGCCACCGGCGCGAAGCTGGAAGCGCTGCGTGCGCTGGAAGGCGCGCCACCGGTGGGCGAGGGCGAGCAGCTGCAGGAACTGGCCGAGCGCAACCGCGCCAACGGGGTGCTGCTGTCGCGGCGCCGGCGCGAGGTCAACTGGGCGCTGCGCCAGATGGGCCGCACCGAGGAGTCCTCGGCATACGATGCCAAGGGCCAGTCGCATACCGTCACCGCACGGCGGCCACTCGCCGTCGCCTGACAGGACCGGCGGTCGGCTGACCGCCCGATGGCGGCTGTAGGCCGCCGCATGAACGCGTATATTGGGCGCCTGTTTGATCGCCCCGAGCCGCCGTGTCTGCCGCCAACGTTCTGGTTACCGCCCCCCTTCCGCCGCAACCGGTGCTGCAGGCCCTGCTTGAGCGCCTGCGCGAAGGCCTGCTGCTGTTCACCGAAGATGGGCAGGTCGCCCTGGCCAACCCGGCCGCGCAGAGCCTGCTGGGCAGCGAAGAAGGCACCTTGCCGCCGCCGCAGCGCCTGCGCCGGCTGCTGCCGCCGGATGCGCTGGAACATGCGCGCCAGCACGGTCACTGGAACGGCAGCCTGCCGCTGGGCGAGGGCGTGGTCATCGCCCATCTGTACTTCCATGGCGAACCCGGTTCGGGGCACTACCTGGCCTTGTTCCGCCATATCGAAGGCCAGGAAGACTACGAACGCGAACTGCAGCAGCGCCATGCCGAACTGCGCCAGGCCTACCTGCGCCTGAACGGCACCCAGGAAAAGCTGCTGCAGTCGGAGAAGATGGCGTCCATCGGCCAGCTTGCCGCCGGCGTGGCGCACGAGATCAACAACCCGATCGGCTACGTGCATTCCAACCTGGGCAGCCTGCAGGAATACCTGCGCAGCCTGTTCACGGTGATCGAAGCCTACGAGCGCGCCCTGCGTGCGCCCGACCCGAAGGCGTTGATTCCGGAAATCGACGATATACGTGACCGCCTGGACATCGATTTCATCAGCCGCGATCTGCCGCAGCTGATGGCCGAGTCACGCGAAGGCATCGAGCGCGTCACCCGCATCGTGCGCGACCTGAAGGACTTCTCCTATTCCGGCCGCGACGAGTCGTGGAAGCTGGTCGACCTGCATTCCGGCCTTGAATCGACCATCAACATCATCTGGAACGAGCTCAAGTACAAGGTGCATCTGGTGCGCGAGTTCGGCCAGCTGCCGCTGGTGGAATGCCTGCCCTCGGAGTTGAACCAGGTCTACATGAACCTGCTGCTCAACGCCGGCCACGCCATCGCCGAGCGCGGCACGATCACCGTGCGTACCGGCGTGGACGGCGACACGGTGTGGGTCGAGTTCGAAGACACCGGCGGCGGCATTTCGCCGGAACTGCGCCAGCGCATCTTCGATCCGTTCTTCACCACCAAACCGGTGGGCAGTGGTACCGGCCTGGGCCTGTCGATCTCCTACAGCATCATCAACAAGCACCACGGCCGCATCGATCTGGACAGCACCCCAGGCGTCGGCTCGCGCTTCCGCCTGGTGCTGCCGATCAAGCAGCCGCGCTGATCGTGGTCGCCGGGCATGGCCCGGCGATACCCCCGTGACCGGTAGCGCCGGGCCATGCCCGGCGGATGCGGTTACCGCAGCGGCGAACGATCCTCACCGCCGTCGGCCGGCTCGACAGCCGCCAGGCCACCGTTGCTGCGCCGCTGTTCCTCGTAGGTGCGGAAGGCCTGGTGGATGTGCTTGCGCAGCTCGTCGTCGTTCCACGGCTTGGTCAGGAACCGGTAGATCGCACCGCGGTTGATCGCATCAGTCACTGTGTTGAGGTCGGTGTAGCCGGACAGCACCAGCCGGATCGTGTCCGGGTACAGCATCTTCACCCGGCCCAGGAACTCGGTGCCGCTCATGTCGCTCATGCGCTGGTCGGACAGGATCACCTGCACATCGTTGATGGCCAGCAGATCGAACGCATCGCGCACGTTGCCTGCCGCCAGGATGCGGTACCCATCGCGGCGGAACAGGCGCACCAGCGAGCGCAGCACGTTCTCCTCGTCATCCAGCAGCAGCAGGGTGCGGTCCGGGCGGGTTTCGGCGAACGCTTCGGGACGCAGGTAGCGCCGGCGCAGGGTCATGCCCGCGGCATCGGCGGACATCGGTTCGCCGAACAGGTAGCCCTGGAACACGTCGCAGTCGTTGCGGCGCAGGAAGCCCAGCTGTGCCTGCGATTCCACGCCGTTGGCGATGACCGTCATGCCCAGCTGGTGGCCCATCGCAATGATCGCGCGCGCGATCGCCGCTTCACGGTTGCCGGCCGGGGCGCTCTTGATGAAGCTGCGGTCGATCTTCAGCTTGTCCACCGGGTAGCGCACCAGCGCACTCAGGCTCGAATCGCCGGTGCCGAAGTTGTCCAGGCTCAGGCTGATGCCTTCGTTGCGCAGGTTGGCCAGCGTTTCGTGGACGAAGTTGACGTTGTTGGTCAGCGCGCTTTCGTTGATTTCCAGCGTCAGCATCTGCGCCGGCACGCCGGACGCCTGGATCACACCCATCACTTCGGCGAAGAAGTTCGGGCGCAGCAGCTGCAGGGTGGATACATTCACCGCGATGGTGAAGTCATCAAAGCCCTGGTCGCGCCACAGCCGGGCCTGCTTCAATGCGCCTTCCAGCACCCACGTACCAATCTGCACGATGATGCCCAGGCGCTCGGCGGTGCGCATGAAACGCTCCGGCACCAGCATGCCCAGGGTCGGCGACTGCCAGCGCAGCAGCGCCTCCATGCCCACCACATGGCCATCGCGGGCACTGACCAGCGGCTGGTAACGCAGCTTCAGTTCGCCGTTGGGAATGGCATCGACGATCTGCCGCGCGATGATGCTCTCGCTGTGCGCGCTCGGCGGCGTGTCCACCGCGTGGATGCGCACCGCATTACCGCCTTCGCGGGCGGCCTGGTACAGCGCGTCCTCGGCATGGTCGAGCAGGCGCGACGCATTGCTGGCGTGCTCCGGGCACAGGCTCACGCCCAGCTTGCCGGTCATGAACAGCGTATAGGGCAGTACCGACAGCGGCAGTTCCATCTGCTGGCGGATCTCTTCGGCGAAATCCTCAGCCAGGGGCAGATCGGCGGTGCGCGGCACGGCAATCAGGAACTCATCGCTGCCATGCCGCCACAGCATGCCGCGTCCGCGCAAGTAGGACTGCAGGCGCTGGGCCACCAGCACCAGGGCCTGGTCACCAACCTCCGCGCTCATGTTCTCGTTGACCGAGGCGAAGTGGTCGATGTCCACATGCATCAGCATCAGCGGGGTACCACCGGAGGCGGCTTCGGCGACCATCGCCTGCAGCTCGGGGTTGCCGGCGCCGAGGCGATCAGGTGCATCGTCGATGCTGACCGGGGGCAGGTTGGGGTTCCACATGGGCTCAGTATTCCGCTGACTCGACGGCCGCCGTAACAGCGGCCTGGTAAGGAAGGTGGACATCGACGAGGGTACCGGCGCCATGCGCCGACTCGATCCGCACGTGGCCACCCACGCTCTGCGCGCGCTCGCGCATCACGATCAGGCCCAGGCCGCGCGGGCCATCCGGGTCGAACCCTTCGCCATCGTCACGGATCATCAGGTGCAGCCCGCGCTGGTCGACATCGCGCAGCTGCAGCACCACCTGGCTGGCGCGCGCGTGGCGCAGTGCATTGGTCAGGCTTTCCTGGGCGATGCGGAAACAGGCCTGCTCGATGCTGTTGTCCGGGCGCGTGGGCAGCGATTCGATCTCGGCCTGCAGCTCGACGGTGGACGAGCGGAACAGTACGCGTGCCTGCCAGCTCAATGCCGCCTCCAGGCCCAGCGCATCCAGCTGCGGCGGCCGCAGCAGGGTGGAGATGTCGCGCAGCTTGGCAACGGTGGTATCGGCCAGGCTGACGATCTGCGCCAGGTCCTCGCCGCGCCGCTGCGCATCGTCCTCGTCCTGCGCCGCATAGGCCGACAGCTTGATCGCGGTGATCGCCTGGCCGATGTCATCGTGCAGGTCGCGCGAGATCGCCCGGCGCTCGTCCTCCTGCAGCGAGAACAGGCGGCCAGCCATCGCCTGCAGTTCGCGGTTGCTGGTCTCCAGCGCGCTTCGGGTCTGTTCGGATTCACTCAGGTCACGCACGATCAGCAGCTTGCAGTCGCGCCCGCCGTAGCGCACGTCGCCTACTGCAATGCCAGCCTGGAAGCTGCGGCCATCGGCGCGCTGCATGGCCACCACACTGCTGTGGCCCGGGCTGTGCTGCGGCTGCCCGGCGCGCATCTGCGCGCGCATCCGGGCCAGGTCGCCGCCTGCCACCAGGGCCGACAGCGGCTCGCCCAGCAGCGTGTGGCTGCCGTAGCCGAACAGGCCGGCCGCCCACGCATTGGCATACAGCACATGTTCGTCGGACAGGATCACCACGCCATCGGGCAGCACCCGCACCAGCTCGCGGAACTGCTCTTCGCGTTCGCGCAGCAGGCGCCGCGACTGCTCACGCTCGGTCACGTCCTGCAACGTGCCCAGTATCCGGTCACGTCCGGCTTCATCCACGCCGCTGGCGGCGCGCAGGTGCACCATCAGCGCACGGCCATCCATTGCCAGCACCGGCAGCAGCACGTCCACCTGCACCTGCTCACCCGAGCACAGCTCGGCCAGCAGCTGGTCGGTCTGTGCGGCCGTGGCCGGGTCGGCTGCCACCAGCAGCTCGTCGAAACGGTGCCAGCGTCGCGCCTCGGGCGGGCGACGGCCCAGCAGGCGATAGACCTGGTTGGAGTAACGACCGTGGCCGGTGGACGGGTCCAGCTCCCACGCGCCGATCCGGGCCAGCTCGTGGGCTTCTTCCACGCGGGCCAATGCCTGGTCGCGCCGCAGCTGGGCCAGGTCTTCGGCGGTGCGGTCGATGGCGATCAGCAGGCGCGCAGTGTGGCCGTCGTAGTCGATCGCGTTCGAACGCAGTTCCATCTGCCGCAGGCTGCCATCACGCAGCTGCAACTGCGCGCGCAGGATGCACAGCTGCTCGGGCGCGCCGCGGATCTCCTCCAGCTTGGTCTGCAACGCCTGGTCCTGGCCGGGTGGCCAGAGCACGTCGATGGTCTGCGCCAGAAGCGCCTCGCGGTCCCAGCCGAAGGTGCTGCAGGCGGCCGGATTGGCATCGAGGATGGCCAGGCTGTCCAGGTCATACACCAGGATCGGGCCCGGGTTGCCCTCGAACATCTGCCGCAGGCGCAGTTCGGAGGCCTGCAGGCGGGCATGGGTGTGCAGCACGTGTTCGGCCAGCGGCCGCAGCAGCAGGTACAGCAGGCCGGCGCTGGCCAAGGCGAAGAACGCGCCCTTCATGCTCTGCCAGAGCGCCGCCTGCTGCGGGTCGGGCACCAGCGCGGTCACCGCGCCGTCGGTGGCGATCATCCAGGCCAGCGCCATCGCCAGGTAGCTCAGCACGATGCGCCGACGGTCGCGCCCCAGCGCCTGCGCCATCCGCGGGTCGGGAACAGGGGCGGTGCCGGTCGGTTCTACGGGCATGGACAGGGCAGGGAGGCGGGCAGGGAGAAGGGGTGCGGGCCATCTTACCGCGCAGCTGTGCCCTGGCCACTCAATTATCCGCCGCAGGCGCCGTTAACCACTGCGTGCCCCGCTGTCGGGCGTTTCATCCGGAGCAAGATCGCGTGGACCAAGGGATCATCGCCAGCCTGCTGCAGCATCCGCTCGCCTCGGCGCTGGTCATCGTCGACCGCAGCGGGCGCCCGCTCGCGGCCAATCCGGCTGCGCGCGAGCATGGCCTGCCGGCCACGGTGGCCGCCTACGCGCCGATGCTGGAAGACCTGCGCCTGCTGGCTGCCGACGGTGGCATCGTCGCCTGCACGCTGCCGGGCGGCCCGCGCGGCCACTACGATGGCCACCTGCGCGCCGTGCATGACGGCAGCGGCAACCTGCTCGCCTTCACCCTCAGCGTGCCCGAGCCGGTGCCGGTTGATGGTGGCGGTCGCTGGGAACTTGCACTGGACAGCGCCGGCCACAGCCTGTGGGACTGGGACATCCCCAGCGACCGGGTGGCGCGCACGCCCGCGCTGGGTGAGGAAACGGCCACGCAGATACTGGCGCGCGTGCACGCCGACGACATCACCCAGGTGCGCGCCGCGCTGGATGAACACCTGCACGGCGACAGCGAGCAGTACAGCGCCCAGTTCCGCTTCCGCCAGGCCGATGGCCAGTGGCGATGGGTGCTGGACCGCGGCCGGGTGGTGGCCCGTACCGCCGACGGCCAACCGCTGCGCATGGTCGGCACCCATACCGACATCGAGCAGCAGAAGCAGCTGGAAGCCCTGCTGCAGGAGCAACAACTGCATCTGCGCGAAGCCCAGCGCATCGCCAGCATGGGCAGCTGGTCGTTCGATCCGCACAGCCGCCAGTTCTGGTGGTCGCCGGAACTACGCTCGCTGCTGGCGCTGCGGCAGGACAGCATCCCGGGGCAGCGACGCTGGCTCAAGCAGCTGCACCCGCGCTCGCGTGGTGCACTGCGTGCGGCCTGGCGCCGCCTGTGGCGCGATGGCCGGGCCGCCAACCTCGAACTGGAACTGACCCGCGGCAACGAACCCTCGCAGCATCTGCGGTTGTGGATGCAACCGCTGCTGGACATGGACGGGCAGCCCAAGCGCCTGCTGGGGCAGGTGCAGAACATCACCGAACAGCATCAGACCGATGCCCTCATCCGCTGGCGTACCGAGCTGCTCAACCGCGTGTCCGCGCTGGGTCGCATCGGTGGTTGCGAGATCGAAGTGGCGACGCGCAACATGCAATGGACCGAGGAGTGTTATCGCATCCACGGCCTGCGCAAGGAACCGATCACCCTCGACCAGGCGCTCGCGTTGTATGCCGAGGATTCGCGTGCGGCGTTTGAAGCGGCGCTGGGGCGCATCGCCGGTGGCGGCCTGCCGGAGCAGCTGGATCTGTGCTTCTACCGCCAGTCCGGGTTGCGCGTATGGGTGCAGGTGCTGATCGAACTGGACCGTCGTGATGGCCTGCCGCCGCGCTTTGTGGTCCTGTTCCGTGACATCACCCGCGAGCGCGAAGCGAACGAGCGGATTGAACTGCTTGCCCACTACGACCTGCTGACCGGACTGCCCAACCGGGTGCTGCTGGGCGAGCAGACCTCCGAAGCCATCGAGGAGGCGCGCGATCGCGGCACCTCGCTGGCGATGCTGTTCATCGACCTGGACGGCTTCAAGAACATCAACGACAGCTTCGGCCACGCCACCGGCGATGCGCTGCTGAAGGCCGCCGCAACCCGGCTGCACCAGAACCTGCGCAACAACGACCTGTTCGGCCGCTTCAGCGGCGACGAGTTCATCGTGGTGCTGCGCGACCTGGCCGAACCGGAGGATGCCGGGCACGTGGCGCGCAAGCTGATCAATTCGCTGGCCGAGCCGCTGCGCCGTGGCGACACCACCTTGAAAGTGGGCGCCAGCGTGGGCATCGCCATGCTCGGCGAGAGCCAGACCGACTTCGATTCGCTGCTGCGCGCTGCCGACGCGGCGATGTACGCAGCCAAGGAAGCCGGTCGCAATACCTATCAGTACTACAGCCAGGACGCGCTGGCGCGGATCCAGCGCCGGCTGGAGATCGAGCACGGCCTGCACGGCGCCATCGAGCGCGACGAGTTCAGCCTGGCCTATCAGCCACTGCTGCACGCCCATCACGGCGAGCCCCCCGCAATCGAGGCGTTGCTGCGCTGGCATCGCCCGGGCATCGGCTACTGCAGCCCGGCAGAATTCATTCCGATCGCCGAAAAGTGCGGCGAAATCGTCCGCATCGGCGACTGGGTATTGTCCGAAGCGTGTCGCCAGGCAGCCGCGTGGGATCGTGCCGGCCTGCATTTCGAGCGCATCGCCGTAAACGTGTCGGCGGTGCAGTTGCGTGATCGTGGCTTTGCCGAGCGCGTGATCGAGATCTGCCACGCGCACGGCTGGCCGCCGCAGCGGCTGGAGCTGGAGCTGACCGAATCGGCGTTGATCCGTGACACCGACATCCTGCGCCACTGCTTCGATGTGCTGGAACGGCACGGCGTGCCGCTGGCAGTGGACGACTTCGGTACCGGCTTCTCCAACCTCAATTACCTCAACCGTTTCCCGGTCGGCCGCCTGAAGATCGACCGCAGCTTCGTGCAGGGCATGCTGCATGACTCGGGCACCGCCGAGGTGACCCAGGCCATCGTCCATCTTGGCCACGCACTGGGCATGAAGGTGGTGGCCGAGGGCGTGGAAACACACCAGGAAGAGGACATGCTGCGCCGCCAGGGCTGCGACGAGATCCAGGGCTACCTGTACTCGCGCCCGCTCACGCCGCGCGACCTGGCGCAGTGGCTGCGCCAGCAGCACCTCGCCCCAGGCCGGACCGATGCGGCCAGTGAGATGGTGCTGGCGCGCTGACGCACTCATCCACGCATGGCGTGGATCTACTTCTGGGCCAGCCTTGGTGGGTGCCGACCTTGGGCCAGCCTTGGTGGGTGCCGACCTTGGGCCAGCCTTGGTGGGTGCCGACCGTTGGTCGGCACTGATGCCTGCATCCGCGATCATCCACGCATGGCGTGGATCTACTGCGGCGCGGTAACCAGCCGCTGCGGGAATTCGGATCGCAGTCGTGCGCGTACCGCTTCGACCGCCTCTGCATAGCGTCGGCGCTGGATGAAGTAGCCCATGTAGAACAGCGGCAGGGCCACCAGCATCGGCCACGCAGCGGGCCGGACGAGGATGACCGGCACCAGCATCAGTGTGAGGCCCAGCGCGAACCAGCTGCACAGTCCGAGCACCCGCACCTCCCTGCGCCGTGCGTCGATCATCACCCGCCCGCGCATCAGCGGAAAGTAGCGACCGCCAACGCTCGGTGCGAAGCTCTCGCGAAAGGCGACACTGCCGTCCGGCAGCGCGCGGAATACCAGGCGAAGCCAGGTATCAGCCGGCAGGTCATGCTCCAGCCCGGCCAGTGAAAGCTGCGCCAGCTCTGCCGGCGTAGCGGCGATGCGCCGGTTGAACAGCGCGATGCCTGTGCGGAAGAAGAACGGCGCCCAGAGGACCAGCAGCAGGACTTCGATCAGCAGCAAAGCGATCAGGGCGATGGCCATCGGTCTTCCATGAAAGGGACCGGCGCATCATGCCACGTGGGCAGATGCATCCACGCATGGCGTGGAGCTACTTCAACGCACTGCCATCCAACCCCAGGTCCCACGCCAGACCCAGCACGTCATCGCCGGCTGCCGGTGGGGCAGGGCGCGCGTCGGCCAGCTTCTGCAGCTCCTGGATTTCTTCGCGGGCCACCTCTTCCAGCTGGCGCAGCTGCTCACGTACGCCCGCATTGCGCGGACGCTCGTTCTCGTTGATCGGGGGCAGGGCGCGGATCAGGGTCATGGTGCGCTTGCAGGATGCATCCAAAGGCGGGTCACACGCAAAGGCCCCGGCAGAACCGGGGCCTCGCACGCTGCCGGAAGGGGCAGCGGACGTCAGGATCAGAACAGCTCGACCGTACCGGCGCCCATGCTCTGCTGGGCAACCGGCTTGTGCGGCGGGCGCTCCCATTCGCTGCGCAGTTCGCGCAGGCGGTTGCCGGTGCGCTGCAGGGCAGAGGCGATTTCTTCGTCGAACACGCCGCCATTGCGATGCAGCAGTTCCTGCAGGGCCACCGCTTCGCGGTTGATCGCGGTCAAGCGGTCCAGGTGGGTATGCACGCCACCCAGGGCCTGGGTGGCGATGTCCTCGAACTGCAGGGCACGCACGGCTTCGGCCACGCTGCCATCGATCGAGCGCGCGCAGTCGGACACTTCGCGCATGCCGTCACCCAGCGAAGCGTTGATCTGCGCCACGTTGTCCAGCATCGCCGCCGCTTCCTGGCGCGCTTCGCGGGAGCGGTCCATGTCACGCGAGGCCATGTGCGAAACCGTCTCGCGGACCTTGGCGATGGCGTCCTTGGAGCTGTGCGCCAGCTTGCGGATCTGTTCGTTGAAGGTGGTCGAACGCTCGGACAGGTTGCGGACCTCGTCGGCAACCACGGCGAAACCACGACCGGCTTCACCGGCACGCGCAGCTTCGATGGCAGCGTTCAGCGCCAGCAGGTTGGTCTGGTCGGCAATCGACTTGACGTCTTCCAGCAGCGCGAAGATGCCATCCAGGTGCTGCGCCATCTGGTCGATGTGCTGCACGGTGGTGCTGCTCTGGCCGCTGACCTGCTCCAGCGCTTCCACCAGCTGTTCCATGCGGTGGCTGGCGTGCTGGGCGAAACGGGCAACGTCGAGGCCGGCGCCGCCTTCGTCACCGGCGCGGTCGACGATGCGTGACAGGGCCTGGCTCTGCTGGCGCGACTTGCGGTTCATGGCATCGAAGCTGCCGCCGAGGCTGGAGACGGCCTGGCGGATCAGGTCGCGGGCGCGTTCCACTTCGCCACGCGAACCGTCGATCTCGTTGCCGACGAAGTTGCGCAGTTCGGTCAGCAGCTGGTCCTGCTCACGCAGGACACGGGCATGTTCCGGGGAACGGTGCGCCTGGGCGCGGGCGGTCCACCACGCAAAGCCGAGCCAGCTCAGCGTCATCGTGGTCAGGATCGCCCAGCGCAGGGCGGCCGGCCATTCGAAACCGATGGCGAAGGGGAGCAGCAGGGTCAGGGCCAGGGGGGCGGCCAGACGGATGAAAATGCGTGAGTACATGGACGTTCTCGGGAGGTGCACGGAGGATGTATCGGCCGTACCCCCTTTCTCTTTAACGTCGATGTGCTCTCTGAATGCGCCGGATTTCCGGCGCCGTCCGCCGGGCATGGCCCGGCGCTGCCCTCGCGGCGCTCGATCGGTAGCGCCGGGCCATGCCCGGCGGGCTCCCCGCCCTCAGGCCAGCTGCCGGTCCACGGCCTCGACCATCGCCTTGCGGCTGAGCAGGAAGTCCCAGTAGCTGCCACCCAGCTGCCGCCACAGTACGGCGGCGCGCACGGCGGCCAGCAGCAGTGCACGGATCTCGGCCACCACGCCGGCCTGGCCCAGGTAATGCGGGTTGCCCTGCACCATGACCCGCGGCTTGAGGTGGCTGATGGTGTCTGCATACAGGCCGCCCAGCGCGGCCAGAACATCCGGGTGGCCGCTGTCACCCAGCTCGGTGGCCTGGCGCTGGGCGCGCTCGATGCCCGAGGCGACCTTGTTCACGGTGGCGCCGTCCTGCACGAACCGGCGCTCCAGCTGCAGTACCGACAGGGCCAGCTTGGGCAGGATCGGGTCCTGGCCCTGGCTGCGGAAATAATTGTGCAGCAGGCGCAGGCCGGATTTCAGGGCGTGCCGATCGCCAAAGACCGCCTGCGGCGAGGCCGCATCGATGCGGAACACGCTGTCCACGGCGGTGCGCACGGCAGCGGCGTCGGAGTGGCCGGTATCGGCGATACGGCGTACCTGCTGCAGGGCCTGGGCAATGCCGGCCAAAGCCAGAACGCGGTCGTCGACAGTGAAACTCATGCAGCGATTACCTCAAAAGGAGAAGGGGTGGTGCGCAGGCGCTGTTCCAGCGGCGCGTCGGTGGCGGCGATCACCGCGCCACCCAGGCAGACCTCACCGTCATACAGCACCAGCGATTGCCCGGGGGTGACTGCACGCTGCGGCCGGGCGAAGGTGACCTGCACGCTGCCGTCGTCCAGCACGTCCACCGTGCACGGCTCATCGGGCTGGCGGTAGCGGGTCTGCGCGGTGCATTCAAAACGCCGTGCCGGCGGTGCGCCGGCAATCCAGTGCGCGGTCTCCGAGCGCAGCCGGCTGGACAGCATCCACGGGCTGTCACGGTCCTGGTCCACGTACAGCACGTTGCTGGCCACGTCCTTGCCGACCACATACCAGGGTGCTGCTGGGCGGCCGCGCACGCCGCCGATGTTCAGGCCTTCGCGCTGGCCCAGGGTGAAATAGAAAACGCCGGGATGTTCGGCGATCACGCTGCCATCGCCAGGATCGAGGATCTGCCCGGCCTTGGCCGGCAGGTAGCGTCCAAGGAACTCACGGAAATCGCGCTCGCCGATGAAGCAGATGCCGGTGGAATCCTTCTTGGCGTGGGTTGGCAGGCTGACGTCGCGGGCGATCCGGCGCAGGTCGCTCTTTTCCAGGTCACCAATCGGGAACAGGGTCGCCGCCAGCTGCTCCTGCCCCAGCTGGTGCAGGAAGTAGCTCTGGTCCTTGGAGCGGTCGGCGCCACGCAGCAGCAGCCACTGATGGCCGCGCTGGGCAATGCGCGCGTAATGGCCGGTGGCGATCCGCTCGGCCCCCAGTTCGCGGGCCGCATCAAGGAAGTGCTTGAACTTCACTTCGCGGTTGCACAGCACATCCGGGTTCGGCGTGCGGCCGGCGGCGTACTCGGCCAGGAAGTGCTCGAACACCCCCTGCCAGTATTCGTTGGAGAAGTCGCGGAAATGGAACGGAATGCCCAGCAGTCCGCAGACCGCCACCGCGTCGCGGCGGTCGTCCTCGGCGCGGCAGTCACCGCTGCCGTCGTCGGCCCAGTTCTGCATGAACAGGCCGGCCACGGCCTCGCCCTGCTGCACCAGGCGCCAGGCAGCCACGGAAGAATCCACGCCGCCAGACACGCCAACCATCACCCGTGGGCTGCTCATGCGACCTCCCGGACCAGTGCAAGCGGGTAGCGCTGGCCGGCCAGGTAGTCGGCCAGCACCTGCCAGACCAGCGGGCTGCGCTGGCGTCCGGCGGCGGCCTGCAGTTCGGCCGGGGTCATCCACAGCGCCCGATCGATGCCGGCATCCAGCGGCCGCGCCGGGTCGTGCGAGACCGGGCGCGCGGCATAACAGAAGCGCAGGAACGGGGTGCCGTCCCCAGCGGTCCACTGGTAGCAGCCGATGAAGGCGGTCAGTTCCACCGTCCAGCCGGTTTCCTCGACGGTCTCGCGCAGGGCGGCCTCGGCCAGGCTTTCACCCGGCTCCAGATGCCCGGCCGGCTGGTTCAGCACCTGCCGGCCCTCGATGGTTTCTTCCACCAGCAGCACCCTGCCGCCGTCGACCACCACGGTGGCGACGGTTGCATGCGGTGCCCAGCGCGGGTCCGGCGAGGTGTTCAACTCAGAGATCGTCCTTCTTGGTCAACTCCAGCTCCATCGCGTCGGCGGTGCGGATGGCCGCATCGATGGCGTCGCTGAGCTGGTCGGCGGTGGCGTCGGCATCGATCTTCACCACGAACATCGCGGTCGATTCCTGCTTCACCCAGCCGCCCATCTTGGCGTCCTGCGAATCCTCCAGCAGGCGGTTGGCCACGGCCACCGGGAACTGCTTGGTCTGCGAGGTGTAGCCCGGCGACCAGATCTCGCGGATGTTGTGGGTACCGAAGTCTTCCACCGACGAGCGCACATAGACGATCTGGGTGCGATCGCCTTCGACATCGAACACCATCTGGTAATCGCCGTCTTCATCGACCTCGTAGGTGTAGCCCAGCTTTTCCAGGTGACGGGCAACGGCCTTGTCGGCCTTCGTGCTGTCAGTGGTGGTCGCAGCGCCAGCGGTGCCCGCGGCAGCCAGGGCGATCAGCAGGGCGGAGAGAAGGGTCCTTTTCATGAAGATCCTGTGAAACCAAGTGTGTGGGAAGGTGCAATTGTGACGGCGGGCGCCCGTGCCGTCCATTCCATGCAGGGCCTGCGCACCGCCGTCGCAGCCCTTATAATCGGCAGATGCCTCGCGAGTCCGCCCCCGATTCCCACCACGAGCACGGCGTTGCCGTGGAGCCCGCGCGCCCGGAAGTGGCGCCGCCGCCGTTCTACCAGGTCATGCTGCTCAACGACGACTATTCCCCGATGGATTTCGTCGTGGACGTCCTGCAGCAGTTCTTCAACATGGACCTGGACAAGGCCACCCAGGTGATGCTGCACGTCCATACCCGTGGCCGTGGCGTCTGCGGTGTGTTCACCCGCGAAGTGGCCGAAACCAAGGTGGCCCAGGTCAACGAGTACGCGCGGATGAACCAGCACCCGCTGCTGTGCACGATGGAAAAGGCCTGACACTGGCGCGGCGTGCCCACCAGGGTGGGCGCCTGCCAGATTCCAGTCACGCCTCCGCCAGCGCCTGCAGGGCCATCACGGCCACCGCCTCATCGATGTCGGCCGGGTCGCCATCATCCCTGAACCACACCGCTGACAGGCCGGCACTGGCCGCGATCCAGCGCAGCAGCCGCGTGCGCTCGAGATCGGCCAGCCGGCAGACCTGTTCCACCCGGGCATGGAAGCGCTCGGGCCGCGTTGCCACATGGATGCCCGGCCCACACAGGTCCGGGTTGCTGAACATCGTGGTGTAGTCGAACGCACGATCGCCCAGCAACCGCTTCGGGTCGATCGCCAGCCAGCCGCGCGCGCCGAAATCCAGCACGTTGTCGTGATGCAGGTCGCCATGCAGGGGCCGGATCTCCTGCTCGTCCTCCAGCAGTGCCATCGCCAGCGATCTGCACTGTTCCAGCAATGGCGGCAGCGGTGCCCTTGGTTGCAGCAGATCGGCGAACCATCTACGCAGGCAGACCAGATCTTCTGGCGGCGCGCTCCGTGGCCGGTGCAGCTGCTGCAGGACCTGGCACAGGATCATGGTGCAGGCGTCGTCCTCGCCCTTGATCGAGCGTTGCCGCAGCGAATCGCCGTGCGCCCGTTCGATCAGGATCGCCGGCCCCTCGTGGGCCAGCAGGCGTGCGGCACCGTCGCCGTTCCACCAGCGCAGCAGGCGGTGGCCGTTCTGTTCCTCTGTCTCCGTGCTCACCTTCAACATGGCCGCCTCGCCAGAGGCGGTCAGCACCGGCCAGAGCCGGGCATGGGGGGTACGGATCGAAGGACCATCACGTCGCAATCGCCAGCGGCTCAGGTAGGGTTCGCTCATGTGGGTGGGCTGTCCTGGAGTGAACGATGATCAAGCGTCGGGTAGTGCTAACGCCATCTGAACGTCGCAATCCGCTAGGGTGATGGAAATCGTGTAGTCAGGCCGCATATTGTCTCCAACTGCCGCCGGAGTAATCCATGTTCAGCAAAGACCTCGAACACACCATCGGCCAGTGCTACAAGCGCGCCCGTGAGGCCCGACATGAGTTCATGACGGTCGAACACCTGCTGCTGGCACTGCTCGACAACCCGTCCGCCCAGGCCGTATTGAAGGCGTGTGGCGCCGACGCCGACCGCCTGCGCCAGGAGCTGGAGCAGGCCATCGAGGCCTCCGTGTCCCGCCTGGCCGAAGATGACGGTCGCGATACCCAGCCCACGCTGGGCTTCCAGCGCGTGCTGCAGCGGGCCGTGTACCACGTGCAGTCCTCCGGCAAGAAGGAGGTCACCGGCGCCAATGTGCTGGTCGCCATCTTCGGTGAGAAGGACTCCCACGCGGTCTATTACCTCAACCAGCAGGACGTCACCCGGCTGGATGTGGTCAATTACCTGTCCCACGGCATCGCCAAGCTGGGCGAGGAAGGCGAGCAGCCGTCCTCCTCCGACGGTGAGGGCCGCATGGAAGGGGGCGAGGGCGAGCCCAAGGGCGATGCCTTGACCGAGTTCGCCAGCAACCTCAACGAGCAGGCCCGTGCCGGTCGCATCGACCCGCTGGTCGGCCGTGCCGACGAGATCGAGCGCACCATCCAGGTCCTGTGCCGCCGCCGCAAGAACAACCCGCTGTACGTGGGCGAGGCCGGCGTCGGCAAGACCGCGATTGCCGAGGGCCTGGCCCGACGCATCGTTGAGGGTTCGGTGCCGGACGTGCTGGCCGATGCGGTCATCTATTCGCTCGACCTCGGCGCGCTGGTGGCCGGTACCAAATACCGTGGCGACTTCGAAAAGCGCCTGAAGGGCGTGCTGACCGCGCTGAAGAAGGTGCCCAATGCGGTGCTGTTCATCGACGAGATCCATACCATCATCGGCGCCGGTTCGGCGTCGGGCGGCACCATGGACGCCTCCAACCTGATCAAGCCGGCACTGGCGTCGGGCGAGCTGCGCTGCATCGGCTCGACCACCTTCCAGGAATACCGCGGCATCTTCGAGAAGGACCGGGCGCTGGCCCGTCGCTTCCAGAAGATCGACATCGTCGAGCCGACCGTGGGCGAAACCTACGAGATCCTGCAGGGCCTGAAGTCCAAGTATGAAGCCCATCACGGCGTCACCTACGCCGATGAAGCGCTGCAGGCCGCCGTCGACCTGTCGGTCAAGCACATCGCCGATCGCCTGCTGCCGGACAAGGCCATCGACGTGATCGATGAGGCCGGTGCCCGCCAGCGCCTGATGCCGGAAGGCCAGCGCAAGGAGCTGATCGACGTCGAGGAGGTCGAGGCCATCGTCGCCAAGATGGCGCGCATCCCGGCCAAGCAGGTCAGCGCCACCGACAAGGATGTGCTGCAGCACCTGGAGCGCAACCTGAAGATGGTGATCTTCGGCCAGGATCCTGCCATCGGCACCCTGGCGTCGGCCATCAAGCTGGCACGCTCGGGCCTGGGCAATCCGGAAAAGCCGATCGGCAACTTCCTGTTCGCCGGCCCCACCGGTGTCGGCAAGACCGAGGTGACCAAGCAGCTGGCGCTGCAGCTGGGCATCGAACTGGTCCGTTTCGACATGTCCGAATACATGGAGCCGCATTCGATCAGCCGCCTGATCGGTGCACCCCCGGGCTACGTCGGCTTCGACCAGGGTGGCCTGCTGACCGAAAAGATCGTCAAGACGCCGCACTGCGTGCTGCTGCTGGATGAAATCGAGAAGGCGCACCCGGACATCTTCAACATCCTGTTGCAGGTGATGGACCGCGGCGTGCTGACCGACACCAACGGTCGCGAAGCCAACTTCAAGAACGTGGTGCTGGTGATGACCACCAACGCCGGCGCGGCGCAGGCCTCGCGGCGCTCGATCGGTTTCACCAAGCAGGACCACGCCACCGATGCGATGGAGACCATCCGTCGTGCGTTCACCCCGGAATTCCGCAACCGCCTCGATGCGGTGGTGCAGTTCCAGCCGCTGGGCTTCGAACACATCCTGCGCGTGGTGGACAAGTTCCTGATCGAACTGGAGATGCTGCTGCAGGAGAAGCACGTCAGCCTGTCGGCCACGCCGACTGCGCGCGACTGGCTGGC
This sequence comes from Stenotrophomonas sp. DR822, assembly GCF_019793815.1. Taxonomy (NCBI): domain Bacteria; kingdom Pseudomonadati; phylum Pseudomonadota; class Gammaproteobacteria; order Lysobacterales; family Lysobacteraceae; genus Stenotrophomonas; species Stenotrophomonas sp. DR822. Next base: position 567,360 of record NZ_CP081826.1, on the reverse strand, counting down.
CCACCACGGTTTCGACCCGCTGATGGGTGCCCGCCCGATGGCGCGGGTGCTGCAGGACAAGGTGAAGCGCCCGCTGGCCGACGAACTGCTGTTCGGCAAGCTGGTCAACGGTGGCAAGGTCAGCATCGACGTGCGCAACGACGAGCTGGTGGTCGAGGCGCAGGCCGAGCCGGAGCGGCTGTTGCCGGCCACGGTGGAGTAAGGACGTGCCGGGCAGCGCCCGGCAACGGAAGCAACGACAGGGCGGCGCAGGCCGCCCTTGTCGTGCCGGCTCCTCAGCGGCTGCGCTGGCGGGCCATGCGCTGGAAGGTGGCAGCTTCGAGGGGTTCGATCCGCTCGACCGTGCAGCTGGCGCGGTCGGTCTTCAGTGCGCTGCGTGAGCCGGCGCAGAGCTGGTTGCTTTCACCCTGGGTTTCAAATGCCAGCCGCCGCGAGGTTACGGCGCTGCTGCAGGAGGCCTTGAACACCACGCGGTAGTGCTGGTCACCATTGCGCAGCAGCACATCGCGATCGGCGCCGGCGCGGACGATCTGCTGGTCTTCGCTCAAGGCAATGCAGCTGTCACCGGCGCTTGCCGACGGCGTGTCGGCGGCCTGGGCGGCGGGCGCGATCAGGGCGGCAGTGCTGAGTACCAGGGCGGCGAAGCCAGCGGGCAGGGAGGTCACGTTCATGGCGGGGGCAGGGGGTGGCGATCCGGACTGGATCGGATGCCACGATGACGCCGCCGCTGCGAATGCGAATCTGCCGCAAGCATGGCTGACCGATGTCACGGTGCATTCGGTCAGGGTGCCGTCCGGCAGGGCCGGATTTCAGGCATGACAAAAGGCCAGCGTCCAGGGCTGGCCTTGTCGGGGTGGCGCAACGCGCCAGCCGCTTACTTCATTCGGTAGGTGATACGACCCTTGGTCAGGTCGTACGGGGTCATTTCAACCTTGACCCGGTCACCGGTGAGGATGCGGATGTAGTTCTTGCGCATGCGGCCGGAGATGTGGGCGATGATTTCGTGCCCATTTTCCAGACGAACGCGGAAAGTGGTGTTCGGCAGCGTCTCGCTGACGGTGCCCTCGAACTCGATGGAATCGTCTTTCGACATGTAGTCCTGTGCGGTTCAGAAAACGGCCACGCTGGGCCTAAGGCGCAGCATTTTACGCGTCAAACGCCCAGCTTGCAAAGATTGTGTTATTCCCCGGCAAAATCCGCTGCCGGCACGCGCCCGACGAGCCGGGTCCAAGCACCTTCCCGGCCCGGCGCCTGTACCGCGCTGCGGACCTGCTGCAGAAACGGCGCGCGCGGCAGATGCTCGGCGCCCATGCGCAGCAGGTGCGGATTTTCCACCTGCGCGTCGATCAGTGGCCAACCCCAGCCGTGCAGCGTGCGTGCCAGTGCGGCCAGCGCCACCTTGGAACCGCCACTTTCGCCACTGAACATGCTTTCACCAAAGAACATCTCGCCGATGGCCACGCCATAGATGCCGCCGACCAGCGTCTGCCGATCCCACACCTCGAAGGAATGTGCGAAACCCAGGTCGTGCAGCTGGCTGTAGGCATCCACCATCGCCTGGCTGATCCAGGTGCCGTCCTGGCCGGGGCGGGGCGCGCTGGCGCAGGCACGCATCACCTGGCTGAAGGCGGTATCGGCGGTCACTTCCCAGCGGTTGCCGCGCAGTTGCCGGCGGAACCTGCTGCTCAGGTGCACGCCGTCGGTACGGAACACCATGCGCGGGTCCGGCGACCACCACAGGATCGGCTCGCCTTCGCTGAACCACGGAAAGATGCCGCCGGCATAGGCATTGAGCAGGCGCAGCGGATGCAGGTCGCCGCCCACCGCAAGCAGGCCATCGGGTTGGCGCAGCGCTGTCTCGGCCGGCGGGAAGGGGGCATCCGGCGCGTCGGCCAGGCGCCAGGGCAACTGACGGGTCATGCCGGCATTGTATTCGTCGTGGCGATGCGCGATGTCTGGCACCATCACGCACTACCGGCAGGGAGCCCCGCATGAGCGATCCGATCACCGCCATCCTCGATGCGCACGATGCGCCGCGCACACGCAATGACAGCCTGGCCATGCTGTTGACCCTGGCCAGCGAAGACCGCCTCCAGCTTGGCGCGTTGTTGCTGCGGGCGCTGGACCGCCGCTCGCCCGGCTCCACCTTCCTCGACACGGCCTTGGATCTGCTGCCGGACGAGGCTGTCGCCCCGGTCTGTATTGACGCCTGGCGGCGCTATCGTGACGGCGAGCGCGGCGAGCTGCTGACCAGCGTGCTGGAGTTTGCCAGCTACCAGGCGCCGCACACGCTGCAGGACGATTGGGAGACGCTGCTGGAGGTCGCCATCGAGGATGACATCCAGCTGGCTTCGCAGGTCTGGCAGGCATTGCCGCCGTCGGTTGCGACTGACTGGGCGCACCGGTTGACCGAGGCGGACGACGATCGCGAACTGGAGCGGGCCAAGGCAGTGCTGCTGGCCACCCAGCCGGAGACCCACGCCGCCGCCCGTGGCTACCTGGCCGACTGGAGCGACCTGGATGCCGAGGTCTGGGCGCACTGGGCGGGCCTGGCCGATGGCCCACGTCTGCGCCACCTGCATGGCCGGCAACCGCTGCACCTGCGTTTCGGGCGCGAACAGCATCGCGCACAGGTGGCCGAAGAGCCTGCCTGGCGCAAGCGGATCTGGCGTCTGCACCCCACCTGGAATGGCGGCCAGGTGCGTCATGCGGGGCACATGGGCGGGCTGCTGGATGCCTTGTGCGGCAGCTGTCATGCGCCGCTGCAGTGCCTGCTGCGGACCGATGCTGCGGCGCTGCAGCCGGAGGCGAAGGGCGAGGTCACGCTCGGGCTGTGCCTGGACTGCTGTGGCTGGGAAGACCCGCCCGTGCGCTTCTATCGGCACGATGCAGAAGGCATGCCGAGCTGTCACCCGAGCCAGCACTGCCAGGTGCCGATCAATCCCACCGACAGCGGCGACCTGCTGCAGGCCGAGGTGGGTCTTGCCGCGATGGACGGCGATCGCTGGCAACAGCAGGACTGGGGCCAGTCCAATCACCGGCAGAACCTGTCGCGGGTGGGGGGCGCACCGAGCTGGGTGCAGAGCGCGCACTACCCGGGGTGCATCGATTGCGGCGAGCAGATGCCTTTTGTGATGCAGCTGGACTCAACGTTGCCGACTACCAATGAAGGCATGTTGCTGTGGGGTAGTGGCGGCATGCTGTACAGCTTCTGGTGCGCGAAGTGCCGGGTGAGCGGGCACTTCTGGCAGTGCACCTGAGCGCAGGGTCCCCGCCATTGCTGTGGTAGATGCCAACCTTGGTTGGCACGCTTTTCCCACGCTACGGTTCCGCACGGAACGGGCTGTGCCCCTGCAGCTCCTGCTGGTAGCGGCGCACATCCCGCCGCTCCTGCCGGCACCAGTCGCGCAGCGCTTCGGCGAACTCCGCATCGGCCACCCAGTGCCGGCTGCGCACGATGGTGGGCAGGAAGCCACGCGCCAGTTTGTGCTCACCCTGCGCACCCGGTTCGAAGCGGGCCACGCCCTCGCGCAGGCAGTACTCGATGCCCTGGTAGTAGCAGGCCTCGAAGTGCAGGCCGGGCAGGGTAGCGCCGCCCCAATAGCGGCCGTACAACGTGTCGCCGCCGCGCAGGCACAGCGCGCCGGCGATCGGCTCACCGTCCTGTTCGGCCAGGAACAGCACCAGCCCGCGTCCCAGTGAGATCGCCAGATGGCGCAGGAACGCTTCTGTCAGCGCCGGCGCGTTGCCGTATTCCAGGAACGTCTGCAGGTAGAAGCGGTACATCGCCTGCAGATCGGCGCGGGTGGCCTCATCGCCATGCACCACCCGGAAGCTGATGCCCTGGCGGCCGACCTTGGCGCGCTCCTGGCGGATGTTCTTGCGGTGCTTGTGGTCCATCGCGCCCAGGAACTGTTCGAACGTCACCCAGTCACCCGGGTTCTGCCACTGGAACTGGATGTCCTCGCGCAGCAACCAGTCGTCGTCGAAGATTGTTTCGTCAGCCGCTGTGTGGAAGTTGATGTGTGCTGATGACACATCCAGCGCGGGCAACCGGTCGCGCAGTGCTGTCAGCAGGGTGGGCTGCGCATCGTCGCGGGCCAGCAACCGCGGGCCGGTCACCGGCGAGTACGGCACCGCGCCGAGCCACTTCGGGTAGTAGTCGCGCCCGTGCCGCGCATAGGCATTGGCCCAGGCGTGGTCGAACACGAATTCACCGTGGGAATTGGTCTTCAGGTAGCCGGGAACGGCGCCGACCAGGGCATCACGGTCCCACAGGGTGAAGTGCCGCGGCTGCCAGCCCCAGTCCTCGCGCAGGCAGCCGTAGGTTTCCAGGCCGGACAGGAAGGCGTGGCTGACGAATGGATTGCGGCCATCGTGCAGGGCATCCCAGGCGGTGGCGGGAACGGACTGCAGTGAGTTGAGGAAGCGGGCGGTGGGCATGGTTGGCAAGGATAGGCCAGGTGGATCACGAACGGTGTTGGCGGGGCTGGGTTGGTTTGTTCTGGTTGGGGATGAGGGAAGTTTGAAATGTCCATCGGTGTGCGCCTGGTGCGGAATCGCTGGCGCACGGCGGGGCAGGGTGGCGGGGCGCTGCACGAGCGGCGTGTATCCCACCACATGGAGAAATCAATAATGAAGGGATTGAAGCTTGCAACTGCCGTAGTCGCGTGCAGCCTGTTCCTTGCGTCACCAGTGTTGGCTTCTAGAGCCGAGGCCTCAAGGGCAGCCGAAGACCCGGGCACCTATGCCGAGCTGTTGGCGCTGCTTGAGCGCGAGATTGGCGCCCAGTTGACGCGTCATCTGCAAGAGGAGGGCAGGCTGCGGCAAGTGACTGTGAGTGTGGCAGTCGATCCGCAAAAACGCAGGATGGTCGTCGACTTCGGCCCCGGATACCTTCCGGGCGATGAACAAAACTATGGAGAACTTTTCCTCATCCCATTGGCCGCCGATCTTCGGCACTACTCGAATCAGGCGGGCTTGGAAATTCTGGATGTGGAGTTCCTTTTTCAGGGCAAACAAATAGAGGCGCATTTTCCAGAAGATCGCCCTATGCCGAGAGCGACGAAATCCCGATCCGCGCACACGCAGGCTCTGGTTTCATCGAGTCATGGATATATTGCCTTGCATCCCAGCAGGGCGTGGGAATTCCAGCGCCCTGCTCCGCTCGGCCTGCAGGAGGACGTATTGAGCCCTACATACGGCGACGAACTGCAGGATTTGCTGGAGCAGCGAAGTGGATTGGTGGTGCACCGCGCTCGCAGTCGTTCTAAAGACCCGCATCCAGAGTCTGGCCACCCTTGGGAACAGATGTCTTCCAGATATCACTTGAAAGCGCTCTTCCCCGAACGTGCCGACATATGGAATGAGCTTCCAAACAGTCCCAGCAGTGATCGGGAGGTGAAGGAGGACATCCGTGCTCGTCCCAACTACGCCAATCACCTTGGCGTCGATGTAATGCTGAGCCTGCACACAAACGGAAACGCCGCCCCCGGCGTTCGCGGTGCCGAGGTCTATCATCATCGGACCAAGCCAGAGGACAAGGCGCTGGGTGACAGCATCCTGTGCGGCATGAGAGAGGTGATCCATGCGCAGCCCGGGTACGAGAGTTTTCCAGTTCGAGCCGAATCAGTTGCTGAAGGCCACGGTGAGAACCGCATTGGCACGATGCCGTCGGTGATCGTCGAGACGGCCTATCACTCCAATCCGGAGGATGTTGCCGCACTGCAGGACCCGGTCTTCCGGTCTGCTGCCATGAAGGGTGTTGAGAAGGGTTATCGCTTGTGGGCTACCGGAAAGGCATGCGAGACCTTGGCCCTCGATCCTCTGGCAGATGTACAGATCCCGGTGCGCTCCTCTCGGTTTGTCCCGGTCGCATTCAAGGGCAATCCCCAGTATCCCCTGGTGCTGGAGTTGAGCGTTGCCTCTTGCGTGGGGGGAAACTGTACGCCGTCGGACGAGGAATTCATGGACCCCGGCCAGCCAGTGCAGCTTGAATTGCTCTGCAATGGCGACGGGGTCGGAACCGTTCGCTGGCGGACACGCCTACGCGATGCGGATGGCGTAGTGACGGAGTATCAGGAGTTCAATCAATCCTGCGTCCTGACCTAAGCGGTTTCACAGTGTTGTACTTGCCAGGCATGGCCTGGCGCTACTGAAAACAAAAGGCCGGCGCTCTCGCGTCGGCCTTTTGTCGCAGTCGAGCATGGCTCGACTCTACAGAAGCAGGTTCGCTTCTCAGCTGGCCTTGCCCTGTGCATCCAGGTAACGCTCTGCGTCCAGTGCGGCCATGCAGCCGAAGCCGGCCGAGGTGATCGCCTGGCGATAGTGCTGGTCGGCCACGTCGCCGGCGGCGAACACGCCTTCCACCGAGGTCTGGGTGGCGTTGCCGCCCAGGCCCGAACGGATTTCCAGGTAGCCGTTGTTCATGGTCAGCTGGCCGTCGAACAGCTGGGTGTTCGGGTGGTGGCCGATGGCCACGAAGAAGCCGTGGGCATCGATGTCGCGGGTGCTTCCGTCCAGGGTCGACTTCACGCGCACGCCGGTCACGCCGGCATCGTTGCCCAGCACTTCCTCCACCTGGTGGTGCCAGACCGTTTCGATCTTGCCGGCTTCAACCTTGGCGAACAGCTTGTCCTGCATGATCTTTTCCGCCTTCAGGGTGTCGCGGCGGTGGACCAGGTAGACCTTGCGGGCGATGTTGGACAGGTACAGCGCTTCTTCCACGGCGGTGTTGCCGCCGCCGACCACGACCACGTCCTGGTCACGGTAGAAGAAGCCGTCGCAGGTGGCGCAGGCGGAGACACCGCGGCCCTTGAACTCGTCTTCGGTCGGGATGCCCAGGTACTTGGCGGTCGCGCCGGTGGAGATGATCAGGGCGTCACAGGTGTACTCGTGGCTGTCGCCGATCAGCTTGAACGGGCGCTGCGACAGGTCCGCGGTATGGATGTGGTCGAAGATGACCTCGGTCTCGAAGCGCTTTGCGTGGGCCTGCATGCGCGCCATCAGGTCCGGGCCCATCAGGCCATGGGCGTCACCCGGCCAGTTGTCCACTTCGGTGGTGGTCATCAGCTGGCCACCCTGCTGCAGGCCGGTGATGACGACCGGCTTCAGGTTGGCGCGGGCAGCGTAGACGGCAGCGGTCCAGCCGGCCGGGCCGGAACCGAGGATGACAAGACGCTGGTGGCGGGAGGGCAGGCTGGTGCTCATGTAGACTCGCGAAAAGGTAGATGGGACAAGGCGCGGCGATGTTTGCACAGCATCCTTGGCTGGTCATAGAGTGGCGGCTGGGGCAGGGCGATTCAAGCCGATGAACAGAACAGCGCCATCCATGGGCGGTTTCAGGCCCCGTCCTCGCTTGCGCGGCAACGGATAACTGAAAACTGACGCCGTCTCGTTTATTATCAAACACTAACAGCGCATTCCAAAGGTATGGTCTAAGGTGGCGAAGCAGGTCCCCGAACGCTCCAGGTCCGACGACAAAAAGGCATCGCGTCGCTCGGCGGCAGCGGCCACGACCGACAACCCACGCCGTCAGCGCCTGTGGCGCGACCTGGGTCTGATCGCCATCGCGCCGGCGCTGCTGTATCTGGCTGCCAGCCTTTTCACCTATTCAGCGACGGACCCGGGCTGGTCACACACCGGCAGCGTGGTTGCGCCGGTACACAACATGGGCGGCCGCGCGGGCGCGTGGATCGCCGACGTGCTGCTGCAGCTGTTTGGCTACATCGCCTTCCTGCTGCCGGTGGTGCTGGGCGCGCTGGCCTGGATCGCGATGTTCGGCCTCAAGCGTGAGAGCAAGGGCGAGAACGATCTGGACCCCGCGTTGCGGTTGGTCGGGCTGGTCGGCTTCCTGATCGCCGGCACCGGCTTCCTGCACGTGCGCCTGTTCAGTGGCGATGTCTCCAGTGCCGGCGGCATCCTCGGCAAGCTGGTCGGCAATTCGCTCAGCGTGGGCTTTGGTGCGCTGGGCGCGAACCTGTTCGTGCTGGTGTTGCTGCTGGCCTCGATCACCCTGGCCACGGGCCTGTCCTGGTTCGTGGTGATGGAGAAGATCGGCCGCGGCGTGATGTCGCTGGCACCGTTGCTGGAGCGCAAGAAGGAGCAGGCCACCGAATGGCAGCAGACCCGTGCGCTGCGCGAGGAGCGCCAGGAAGTGCGCAAGGCCGATGCCGAAGTGCGTGCCAAGCGCGAACCGGTGAAGATCGAGCCGCGCCCGGAGCCGGTGATCGAAAAGAGCGACCGGGCCAAGCGCGACAACCAGATCCCGATGTTCCGTGGCGTCAATGGCGACGGCTCGGACCTGCCGCCGCTGGCCCTGCTGGATGATCCCAAGCCGCAGCCCGTGGGCTATGACAAGGACACCCTCGACGCGCTGTCGCGGCAGATCGAGTTCAAGCTCAAGGACTTCCGCATCGAAGCGCAGGTGGTCGGCGCCAACCCCGGCCCGGTCATCACCCGCTTCGAGATCGAGCCGGCGCCGGGCATCAAGGTCAGCCAGATCAGTTCGCTGGACAAGGACATCGCCCGCGGCCTGTCGGTGAAGTCGGTGCGTGTGGTCGATGTGATCCCGGGCAAGTCGGTGATCGGCCTGGAAATCCCCAACGTCACCCGCGAGATGATCTACCTGTCCGAGCTGCTGCGCTCGAAGGAATACGATAAGTCCGCCAGCGTGCTGACCCTGGCGCTGGGCAAGGACATCGCCGGCCGCTCGACCGTGGCCGACCTTGCGCGCATGCCGCACCTGCTGGTGGCCGGTACCACCGGTTCGGGCAAGTCGGTGGCGGTCAACGCGATGGTGTTGAGCCTGCTGTTCAAGGCGTCGCCGAAAGATCTGCGGATGCTGATGATCGACCCGAAGATGCTCGAACTGAGCGTCTACCAGGGTATCCCGCATCTGCTGGCGCCGGTGGTCACCGACATGAAGGAGGCCGCCAACGGCCTGCGCTGGTGCGTGGCCGAGATGGAGCGCCGCTACAAGCTGATGAGCGCAGTGGGCGTGCGCAACCTGGCTGGCTTCAACAAGAAGGTGAAAGACGCCCAGGACGCCGGCCAGCCGATGATGGACCCGCTGTTCAAGCCCAACCCGGAGCTGGGCGAGGCGCCGCGCCCGCTGGAGACACTGCCGTTCATCGTCATCTTCATCGATGAATTCGCCGACATGATGATGATCGTCGGCAAGAAGGTCGAAGAGCTGATCGCGCGACTGGCGCAGAAGGCACGTGCGGCCGGCATCCACCTGATCCTGGCCACCCAGCGCCCGTCGGTGGACGTCATCACCGGCCTGATCAAGGCCAACATCCCCACCCGCATCGCCTTCCAGGTCAGCTCGAAGATCGATTCGCGCACCATCCTCGACCAGTCCGGCGCCGAGACGCTGCTCGGTCACGGCGACATGCTGTACCTGCCGCCTGGCACGGCGATGCCCGAGCGTGTGCACGGCGCCTTCGTGTCCGATGAGGAAGTGCATCGCGTGGTCGAGCACCTCAAGGCAATGGGGCCGGCCGACTATGTCGACGGCGTGCTGGACGAAGTGCAGACGATGGGCGATGGCGTGGTGGTCGGTGCGACCGGCCTGCCGGAGACCAGTTCCGGCGGCGGCGATGAGTCCGACCCGCTGTACGACGAAGCGCTGCGCGTGGTCACCGAGACCCGCCGCGCGTCGATTTCCGGTGTGCAGCGTCGCCTGAAGATCGGCTACAACCGCGCGGCGCGACTGATCGAGGCCATGGAAGCGGCCGGTGTGGTCAGTCCGCCCGAGCACAACGGCGACCGCACGGTGCTGGCACCGCCCCCGCCGAAGTAAGCCAAGCCCTGCCGCATTCCCGACGTCCAAGGAACCGACGCATGCTTCAACCCGTTTCCTGCGCGCTGGCGCTGGCCTGCCTGCTGGCAGCCGGCCCGGCGCTGGCCGACGCCGCCGCGACGGCTGTACCCGCAGTCGCGCCGCCGTCCACCGGCAGCGATGCCGAGGCCAGCAACAACTTCAGCTTTGTACGTTATCGCGCCGACTACCAGGTGCGCGCCGATGCCGGCAACGTGCAGACCGAAACCTACGAGATCCTGCTCAAGACCAAGGCAGCGGTGGAGCAGTTCAGCCAGGTGCGGTTGAGCTACAGCGAGAAGATGGAAACGCTGGATGTGGTCAACGCCTATACGCTGACCGCCGACGGCCAGCGCCGCGAAGTGCCGGCCGACCGCATCTACACCCAGGAAAGCTATTCCAGTGCCTCGGCGGCGATGTATGCCGACCGCAAGGTGCGGGTGATCGTGTTCCCGAACCTGGCGCCGGGTACGCGGCTGTTCTACCAGGTGCGCCGGACCCAGCTGACGCCCTATTTCCCGGGCTACTTCGGCCTGTGGGAAACCTTCAATGTGTTCACCCAGTACGACGATGCCGAAGTGACCCTCAGCGCGCCGGCCAATCTGCCCATGTTCGTGGACAGCCGTGGCGTGCAGGGCAGTGACCGACCGGTGGTGAAGAACGGCCAGGCGCAATGGCGCTGGCGCTACCAGCGCCGCGAGCCGATGCAGGCGCAGAACTGGTCGGCGGCGGTGTGGGAGTTCGGGCCGAACATCATGGCCAGCACCTATCGCGACTGGGCGCAGATGGGCCGCGCCTACCAATTGAAAGCAGGGCCGGCCGCACAGGTCACCCCGGAGATCCAGGCGCTGGCCGATGAAGTCACCGCCGGCATCAGCGACCGTCGCGCGCAGGCCGATGCGCTGTACCGCTGGGTGGCGCAGAACATCCGCTACGTGGCGGTGTACCTGGGCAATGGCGGCCTGGAGCCGAACAGTGCGCAGAGCATCCTCGACAACCACTATGGCGACTGCAAGGACCACGTAACGATCCTCGAGGCGCTGCTGGCGGCCAAGGGCATCACCAGTTCGCCGGTGCTGATCGGTGCCGGTGGCGGCCCGACGCTGCCGAAGATTCCGCTGCTGGGCCGCTTCAACCACGCCATCACCTACGTGCCCGAGTTCGACCTGTACCTGGATTCGACCAGTGCCTGGGCGCGCTTCGGCCAGCTGCCCGACGGCGACCTCGGCGCGCCGGTGCTGCACACCCGCGATGCCACCCTGGCACGCACGCCGGCCAATGATCCGCAGCGCAACGCCACGGTGATGGAGGTGCGCTTCACCTTCGACGCGCAGGGCAACCTGCGTGGCGAGACAGTGCCGCAGCTGAGCGACAACGCCGAGATCGGCATGCGCGCGCAGTTCGCCCAGCTCAATGCACAGAACCGGGCGCGCGCTGAAGAATCGATCATGGCCGCGTCCGGTTTCGATGGCCGCGGCCAGCTGCAGCTGCAGGGTGTGCCGGTCGACCTGACCCGGCCGTTTGGCTATCGCATGGCCTTCCAGGCCGAGGACTACGTGGACTTCGACGTGGCCGGCGGCATGGCCGTGCCCGATCCTCCCGGTGGTGAATCGGTACGCGGGCTGTATGCCAGCGCCTCGGCGCCGGACAACGAGACGCCGTTCTACTGCAATGCCAGCCTGCGAGAGGAAACCTATCGCCTGCAGTTCCCGGCCAATGCCCCGATCATCGCGATTCCGCGCAGCCAGCGGTTTGCCAATGCGGCCGGCGAGTACCGGGTCGACTGGAGCCGGCAGGGCCAGGAAGTGACCGTGCATCACCGCCTGCAGCAGAACGCGGTGCGCGGCGCCGAGGCGCTGTGCCAGCCGCAGGACTATGCCGCGTTCCGCGCGCTGTTCCGCGAGGTACGCCGCGGCTTCCGTGGTCAGGTGCTGTACGGCAAGCTGCCGGCCGCTGGCAGCTGAATCGCCGATCAGCGATCAGGGCGTCATAATGGCGTCCTGATCGCCCATTCATCTTTCGCCGGGCACACTGGCACCCAACTTTCCTGGCCGCGCGCCCACAGGATCCCTGCATGAACCTTCGCCTCCGTCGTTTCCTTGCCACCACCACCCTGGCCGTGGCCTGCGCCGCTGCGGGCAGCGCCTGGGCCGGCGCCCGTGATGACCTGAAGACCTTCACCACCGGCCTGAAGGGTCTGGATGGGCAGTTCAGCCAGCAGGTGTTCGACAGCCGCGGCAAGGTCAAGGAATCCACCAGTGGTCGCGTCGCTTTGTCGGCACCGCGCCTGTTCCGTTGGGAATACGTGCGCCCGCACGAGCAGCTGATCGTGGCTGACGGCAAGAAGGTGTGGATGTTCGAGCCGGATCTGGAGCAGGCGACCGTGCGCGAGCAGGGCAAGGAAGAGCAGAACAGCCCGCTGACCGCGCTGATCAATCCGGCACTGCTGGAGCAGCAGTACGACGTGAGCCAAGAGGCCGCCACCCGCGATGGCCTGCAGTGGCTGTCGCTGTCGCCGAAGCGCGAGACCGAAGCCAGCTTCCAGTACGCCGCGCTGGGCTTCAACGCGCAGGGCCTGGCGAAAATGGAGATCACCGACGCCGTGGGCCAGCGCACCGTGATCAGTTTCAGCGGCTGGAAGCGCAACCCCAGCTTCGCCGCCAACACCTTCCGCTTCACCCCGCCGGCCGGTACCGACGTCATCGGCAACTGATTGCGGTCGCCGGGCATGGCCCGGCGCTACCGCCCTTGGTAGGCGTCAACCTTGGTTGACACGCTTTTGATCTGCCGGCCAGCGGCCGGCACTACCGATTGCCGCAGAGCTCCGGCCCGCCGGGCATGGCCCGGCGCTACCTGCTCTGGTGGGTGTCAATCGGCATCGCCCTTGGTGGGTGCCAACCTTGGTTGGCACGCTCTCGCGGTACAATGACCGCGTGCCAAGACATCGCTCCACTTCATTCCCCGGCCCCGATCTGCTGAGTGTCGATCGGGAACACATGCGCCCGCTGGCCGAGCGCATGCGCCCCCGCACCCTGGATGAGATGGTCGGGCAGAAGCGCCTGCTCGCGCCAGAGAGCGCGCTGCGCCGCGCCGTCGAATCCGGACGCGTGCATTCGATGATCCTGTGGGGGCCGCCCGGCTGCGGCAAGACCACCCTGGCGCTGTTGCTGGCTGAATACTCCGACGCCGAATTCCGTGCCATTTCCGCCGTGCTGTCCGGCCTGCCGGAAGTGCGCCAGGTGCTGGCCGAGGCCGCGCAGCGCTTCGCCGAAGGTCGCCGCACGGTGCTGTTCGTCGATGAAGTGCACCGCTTCAACAAGGCGCAGCAGGATGCATTCCTGCCGCACATCGAGCGCGGCACCATCCTGTTCGTCGGTGCAACCACCGAGAACCCGTCGTTCGAATTGAACTCGGCGCTGCTGTCGCGTTGCCGCGTGCACGTGCTGGAAGGTGTTTCGCCAACCGACATCGTCGAAGCGCTGGAACGTGCGCTCGGTGATCGCGAGCGCGGGCTGGGCGAGGAACGCATCGAAGTCGCGCCCGAGCTGCTGCTGGAGATCGCCACCGCCGCTGATGGCGACGTCCGCCGTGCGCTGACCCTGCTGGAAATCGCCGCCGAGCTGGCGGGCGGGGAGGGTGGTCGCATCACCCCGCAGACGCTGACCCAGGTGCTGGCCGACCGCACCCGCCGCTTCGACAAGGGCGGCGAGCAGTTCTACGACCAGATCTCGGCGCTGCACAAGTCCGTGCGCAGCTCCAATCCCGATGCCGCGTTGTACTGGCTGACGCGCATGCTCGACGGTGGCTGCGATCCGTCCTATCTGGCGCGCCGGCTCACCCGCATGGCCATCGAGGACATCGGCCTGGCCGATCCCCGCGCGCAGAGCATGGCGCTGGAAGCGTGGGACATCTACGAGCGGCTGGGCAGCCCGGAAGGTGAGCTCGCCTTCGCGCAGCTGGTGCTGTACTTGGCCAGCACCGCCAAGTCGAATGCCGGCTATGCCGCCTTCAACCAGGCCAAGGCCGATGTGCGCGACAGTGGTACCGAAGAAGTGCCACTGCACCTGCGCAATGCACCGACCAAGCTGATGAAGGAGCTGGGCTACGGCGCCGAGTACCAGTACGACCACGATGCCGAGGGCGGCATCGCGTTGGACCAGACCGGTTTCCCCGATGCGATGGGCGAGCGGGTGTACTACAACCCGGTGCCGCGCGGGCTGGAGATCAAGCTGAAGGAAAAACTGGATCGCCTGCGCGCCGAGCGCGAAGCGGCGAGGGCTGCAAAAGGCCGCTGACCCCGCTTTTGTGGAGTCGAGCCATGCTCGGCTCGGGTCTACATTGTCCTGCGTGCCGGTCTTTGGCAGACTGCGCGGCTACTTTTTCAAGGATTGATGCCGTGCAGGAAATGATTCTGCCGTTGAAGCGTTACGCCCAGTTCGATGGCCGTGCCAACCGTCGCGAGTACTGGATGTTCCAGCTGTTCATGTTGATCGTCTCCGCCGTGCTGATGGTGCCGCTCATCGCCGGGTTGGTGATGCAGTCCGATGGCCTGGGCATTGCGTCGATCATTCTGTTTGTCGTGTTCTGGCTGGCCACCCTGCTGCCGGTCATCGCCGTCACCGTGCGCCGCCTGCATGACTGCAATCAGTCGGGCTGGTTGTACCTGTTGGCCTTCGTTCCGCTTGGCGGCCTGGTGATCTTCGTGTTCGCGCTGATGCCGGGTACGCCGCAGGAGAACGTGTACGGCCCGGTGCCCACGGGGCCGTGAGGCTGCGGGAGTCGAGCATGGCTCGACTCTGCAGGGGCAATGAACTGAAGCCGGCATTTCGCCGGCTTCGTCTTTATTTGATGGTGCAATCACCGAAGGACAGGTAGTCCGTGCCGGAACTGAACTGCAGCGTGCAGTCGGCGGTGAACGTTGCGCCTTCTTCCAGGGCGCCCAGCTTGGCAGCCTGCTGCTCATCGGAGGTGGTCAGCCGGGCCAGGACATTGCCCTGGTCATCGCCTGCTTCGATCAGCGGCTCGCCCTGCAGGTTGCTGGACACGCCCAGCGCCACCGCAGTGAACGTCACCGTCTGGTTGAGTTGTTCCATGCTCAGCGTCGAATTGCCGGCCTCTTCGTAGGCCTGGTAGAGCGACGGCAGATCCTGCGCGGCGTGCGCGGCCAGCGGCGCAAGCAGGCCGAGGGAGAGGGCGATCAGGGGGATGTGCTTCAAGGCAGTCTCACAATCATGGGATCCAATCCCATGGCAGTCGTGGCGCGGATGACGCGGCCTGGTCGGCGGCAGGCTGCCCGCCCTCCGTGGCCGCGCTGTAAGCGGGGCGATCCAATGCCCCGGTGGCGGCAAAATAGGGGAAATGCCGCGTCCTGCGCAAGCGGGTCATCGCGCGCGTGATACACAGCGTGACGTTTGATCGATGTGATAATCATTCGCGTTTGAGGTAGACTGCGGTCCCTTGTGAACCGGTGGCCGTGTGCCGCTTTCGCCGTCACTGATGAAGTCTTCCGTCCTGCCTCCGCGCCGTGGCCCGCTGTTGTCCGGCCTGGCCGCCTTGATGATGGGCCTGCTCCTGGCTACCCCGTACGCATACGCGCAGCAACGCAATCCGCTGCAGAAGATGGGCCAGACCGTGCTCGATGCACCGGCGGCGAGCTATCGCTTCGAGCGTTTCGTGATCGACAGCCCCGACCAGCAGCGCCGCTGGCGGGTGAATGTGGCGATTCCGGCCAAGGCCTCCAAGGCGCCATCGCCGGTGCTGTACGCACTGGACGGCAACGCCGTGGCGATGGTGCTGGACCAGCCGCTGCTGGCCGAGCTTGCCGCACGGAAAGTGCCGCCGGTGCTGGTGCTGATCGGCTATGACAACGACCTGCGCATCGATTCGGCGTCGCGCACCCGCGACTACACCGCATGGATCGATCGCGCCGATGACGAAAGCGGCAGGACGCAGGCTGTCGGCGGCGGCGCAGCGGCCTTCCTGGACATGATCGAGCGTCGCATCAAGCCGGAAGTGGAACGCCGCGCCAACATCGATCGCCAGCAGCAGGCCCTGTGGGGCCATTCGCTGGGCGGCCTGTTCGTGCTCAGCAGCCTGTACACCCGTCCGGCCGCCTTCCAGTACTACCTCAGTGCCAGTCCGTCATTGTGGTGGAGCCAGGGGGCGCCTCTGGGTGACATCGAGCAGCAGTTCGTGCAGAACGTGCATGGCCAGCCAGCAAAGGTGTGGCTGATGCTGGGTGGTGCCGAGCGCGTCGGCGACCGTGGCAAGCGCGACATGAGCAATCCGCGCGTGGTCGCGCATCTGCGCCGCATTGGTGGCGCCACCCCGGATGCGGCGATGCAGCTGTCCCAGCGCCTGGGCAAGGTGCCGGGGCTGAGCGTGCGGTACCGCGAGTTCCCGGGCCTGGGCCATGGCCCGATGCTGCCTGCGTCCTTCCACGCGGCGCTGCATGAGCTGTATGGCGTGACCGACCGCAGCGCCGCCGACGGCCCGCCGGCCGGTGGAGACAGCGCCGCCGAATGAACCCCTCGCACGGCAGTGCCGTGCGACCCCACTACCCAGGCGGACTGTCGATGTGCAGCGGCCAAGGCAACCGATGAATCCCGCGCCACCAGGCGCGGCCTACGTGTGCAAGGAGCCTTCCATGTCATTCCGTCCGTCTTTCCGCCTCACTTCCCTGGCCGCCGGCCTGCTGCTGGCAGTGACCGCCAGCGCACAGCCGGTGTTCGACCAGCCGGCCAGCGCTACCTTCAAGGGCCAGGTTGTCTCACGCGGTGAGAACGTGGTTCCCGGCAGCACCGCCGATGTCACCGGCCGCGGCTTCGTGCCGGGCCAGCAGGTCAGCCTGCTGCGTGGCGATACCGTGCTCAACAGCCAGCCGGTGGTGGTCGATGCCGATGGCAACTTCAAGACCCAGCTGGCCATTCCGGCCGACGCCGTGCCGGGTACCCATCCGGTGGTGGTGCGCGCCAGCCAGCCGGCCGCCGCAGCCGTGCTGAAGCTGCGCGTGTCGCCGCAGCTGCCGCTGTCGGGCCAGGCGAAGTTCGCCACCCAGTCCAACAAGCTGGTGCCGGGCCTGTACCAGTCGGCCTACAGTGCTGCCAGCAATGCCGTGTTCGTGACCTCGGCCGTCGGCCGCCCGCCGGTCACCCAGTCGCAGCTGCTGAAACTGGACCCGAAGTCGCTGAAGGTGACCAAGGCCATCACCCCGGCGCAGGTGCCGGGCAGCACCAACGGTGCGGTGTTCGCGGTGTATGGCGTGGGCGTGGATGATGCCAATGGCAATGTCTGGGTCAGCAACACCCGCCAGGACACCGTGGCTGTCTATCGCCAGGCGGATCTGTCGCTGGTCCACCAGTTCCCGGTCGGCGCCGTGCCGCACGCCCGCGACGTGGTGGTCGACAGCACGCACGGCAAGGTGTTCGCCTCGGCCGCCGGTGAAGACCATTTGTCGGTGTTCGATGCGAAGACGCTGAAGGCACTGGAGCCGATCACCCTGGCCTCCGGCGTGGACGACGAGAAGTTCGTGCCGATGAGCCTGGTGCTGGATGAGCCCAGCGGCAAGCTGTTCACGGTCAGCATCGGTACGCCGGAAGCGGCGGTGATCGATGTGGCCAGCGGCAAGGTCGACAAGGTCATCGACCTGGGCAATGCGATCAGCGCTTCGGGCGTTGCCTTCGATGCCGAGCGCAACCGCCTCTACGTAGCCTCGCAGGGCACCGACAACCTGCTGATCGTCGACGTGGCCAGCGGCAAGGTCGTGCACGACGTGCCGGTCGGCGCCGGCGCACTGAACGTGGCCTTCGATGCGAACAGTGGCCTGGCCTACGTCACCAATCGCGGTGCCGGCACCGTCACTGCCGTCGACCGTGATGGCAAGGTGGTCGGCAACCTCGATGGCGGCACCTTCCCCAATCACGTCCGTGCCGATGGCAAGGGCAATGTCTTCGCCGTGAACAAGTCGCGTGGCGCTGAAGATCCGAAGGGTGACCGCATCACCCGCATCAGCCTGCGCCAGCCGTAAGCCACAGGGCAGGGCGGCGCCCCGCCGCCCTGCCAGCAAGGAGAATCTGCATGAACATCGCTTCCCGCCTGCGCCAGTGCGCGCTTCCGATTGCCGTTTCATTGGTGCTGGCCGCCTGTGGCGACAAAGCGCCGCCGTCTGCCGGCAGCCCAGACGCAGCAGCACCGGCGGCCGCCACCGCCAAGGCGGGAGCACTACCCGCAGGTTGGCAGCGGGTGGCAGGCAACGATGTGCCGGCACTGCCGGGGCAGCAGGCGGTGCTGCCGAGCAAGGTGCACTCCGACGATGGCGCCGATGTGGAGGTGGATGACAGCAGCCGGATCATTGCCGGCGGTGACGACATCATCGCCGTGATCGAGGCGCTGGGCCTGGGCAAGCAGGTGTTCGCCGCGCCGACCAACACCACCACCGAGGCAGGGCTGGCCGCACCGCACCAGTTCCTGTTCAACCGCACGACCGGCGTGGAGGGGGTTCTCAGCCTGCAGGGGTCGCTGTTCATCGGCAACAGCCTGCGTCGCCACACCGAACTGGCAAAGAAGCTGCGCGAAGTGGGCGAGCCTGCAGTGGTGATCGATGACCTGCAGCCGGCGCCGGACAAGGTGCGCAAGATCGCCGCCGTGCTCGGCGTGGCCGACGCAGGGCAGACCCTGGCCACGCAGGTGCAGCGCCAGCTGGATGAGGCCGCCGCGATCGGCAAGGGCCTGGCGCATGCGCCGCGGGTGATCCATGTGTCGGCGACGGGAGCGGGCGGTGCGCCCACCGTGGCCGGTGCCGACAGCGCATCGGCCAAGCTGATCGCCCTGGCCGGCGGCCTGAACATCGGCACCGAGGCCGGCGTGGCCAACTATTCGCAGCTGAGCAATGAAGGTGTGGTCGCGGCGGCGCCGGAGGTAATCCTGGTGACCGAGCATGACCTGCAGCTGTTTGGTGGTGCCCAAGGCCTGTGGAAGGCCTACCCGACGCTGAAGCAGACCCCGGCCGGACAGGCCAACCGGGTCTGGGTGATGCCGGATGCGCAGTTGAAGTACGCCAGCATCGGTTCCGGTGCCGGTGCATTGGCCCTGGCGCAGGCGCTGGCGGCGCTGCCGAAGGCATGAGCCCTGCGGATCGACGCCGCCGTCGCGGGCGGACGATGTTGTTGATTGCGCTGCTCGCGCTGCTGGGCGCGGTGCTGGCATCGTTCGCCGTGGGGCCGCTGCGCTTGCCGCCGCTGGAAGTGATGCAGGCACTGGCGGTGAAGCTGGGCCTGCTGGATCCGCAATCGGTCAGCAGCCGTGACCTGGCCGTGGTCTGGCAGCTGCGCATTCCGCGTGCGTTGCTGGGGGCGATGGTTGGCGCCGCGCTGGCGATGGCCGGTGCCAGCCTGCAGGGACTGTTCGGCAATCCGCTGGCCGATCCGGGCATCGTCGGTGTAAGCCAGGGCGCCGCGCTGGGTGCCGTGGCGGCGATCGTGCTGGGCGCTGCGGGTGCAGCCGGTTGGCTGGTGCCGGTGGCGGCCTTCGGCGGCGGTGCCGCCGCGATCGGGCTGACCTACGCGCTGGCGCGGCCGGGCAAGGGCAGTGGCAATGCCACGCTGTTGCTGGTGGGCATTGCGATGGCCGCGTTCTGTTCGGCACTGATCGGCTTCCTGACCTACATCGCCAACGAAAGCGAGCTGCAATCGCTGGTGTTCTGGCAGATGGGCTCGCTGGCGCGCGCGAACTGGGCCGACGTGGTGGCGGTGCTGCCGCTGTTCGCCATCGGCGCGTTCGCACTGCATCGGCTGGCCACGCCGCTGGACATGCTGGCGCTCGGCGAGCGCCAGGCACAGCATCTGGGGCTGGACGTGGCGCGTACACGGCGCCTGCTGGTGGCCTTCAGTGCGCTGCTGGTCGGCGCGGCGGTGGCATTCGCCGGCTCGATCAGTTTCGTCGGCCTGGTGGTGCCGCACGTGGCGCGCCTGCTGGTTGGGCCTGGCCACCGCTGGCTGCTGCCGTTGTCGGGGCTGCTGGGTGCACTGCTGATCGTGGTGGCCGACACTGCGGCGCGCACCCTGGACCCGCCTGCCGAGATTCCGCTGGGCCTGTTCTCCGCCGCGCTGGGCGCGCCGTTCTTCCTCTGGCTGGTGCTGCAGCAGCGCCGCAAGGCGGCCGCATGAGCGCCTTCCTGCAACTGTGCGACGTGGTGGTGCGTCGCCAGCAGCGCGAGATCCTGCATGGCATCACCCTCGCATTCGAGCCGGGCACGGTGACGGCGCTGGTGGGGCCCAACGGTGCCGGCAAGTCGACCCTGCTGGGCGTGGCGGCTGGCGATCTGCGTGCCGACGGTGGCGATGTGCAGCTGCATGGACGTCCGTTGCGCGACTACCGGGCCGGACCGCTTGCGCGCGAACGTGCGGTGATGCCGCAGGAGCACGGCGTGCGCTTCGCCTTCAGCGTGGAAGAAGTGGTGGCGATGGGGCGCCTGCCGCACCCGCCGGATCCGCAGGTGGATGAGGCGCAGGTGGAGCGGGCGATCGATGCTGCCGAACTGCAGGCGCTGCGCCTGCGCGAAGTGCAGCAGTTGTCCGGCGGCGAATCGGCGCGCACCACGTTCGCGCGCGTGCTGGCACAGGACACGCCGTTGCTGCTGCTGGATGAGCCTACGGCTGCCTTGGATCTGCGCCACCAGGAGCGCACCCTGCGCAGCGTACGTGCCTGCGCCGAAGCCGGTGCGTGCGTGATCGTGGTACTGCATGACCTCAACCTGGCGGCCGGGTACTCCGATCGCATCGTATTGCTGGAGCAGGGCAGGGTGGCCGCTGACGGCGCGCCTTCGGACGTGCTGACCGAGGGCAACCTGCAGCGTGTCTACCAGCAGGACGTGGTGGTGCTGCAGCATCCGCGCCGCGGTGTGCCGTTGGTGGTGGTTACCTGAGACGAAGCGGCGCCCCGGATCTGGCCGCGTATCATGTGCGGTTCGTTTTTTTCAAAGGAATGGCCTGATGACTCTCTCCCGCACGCGTTGCGCACTGTTCGCTGCCCTGATCGGCATTGTCGGTACCGCAGGAGCCGCCGCGACCACCAAGGTCTCGCTGATGACAGCGTCCGAAGAGGCGTCGCTGATTGAGACCCGCCATTCAACCGGCGAGGGCGCAGCGGTTTCATCGTTCACCACCGAGTACTTCGCCAATGGTGAGATCTCGATGGCCTGGGAGGACAAGCGCGTGCTGCTGTTGTGCAAGAAGGCGGTCTATCTCAACCTGCCCGGCATGAAACCGGACGCCAGCAAGCTGTCGGTCGAGCAGCGGCAGATGGTGGCCTACGAGGCGATGATGGCCGGCTTCGGCGGCATTGCTGCGCTGGGCTCGGTCACCGGCGAGTCGATCGAGGTTGCCGATGACGGCACTGAGACGCGTCGCCCCGGCGAATCAAAGTGGGCCTACGGCGTGGAGCGCTACGAGGTGGCCACCCAGCGCATGCCGGATGGCGCCCTGCGTGTGCGCGTACGCAAGCAGGCGACGGTCAACAACGCAAAACCCTCCTCGCCTGACGACACCTTCAGTACCGACGAGGACCAGGCCGCACGCTTGGCCGAACTGGCGCCGACCGGCAGCTGGACCGAAGTGCTGATCCATGGCGGTCCGCGCAAGCAGGGCAACGATCCGGCGATGTCGCTGAAGGGTTGGGTGTCGACCGTTGAGCAGCACGCGGCGACCGTGGGCGATGCCCGCCGGCTGCACGACTGCAAGTAATTCGCCTGACGACCTGGGTTGCAGCCACCCATGGGGTGGCTCTACTTCGGGGCTCATCGTTCCATCCATGCGCGCAATATTCACTTGCGCGCCAGATTGACAGGTCTAGAATGCGCCGCATGAACCGGATGCCGCTCCTGAAGTTTTTCACCCTGACCCGCGCAAGCGCGGAACGGGCGTGTCTGCCTGGAGCCCTGCGAGGCCGCTGATCGCGGCCTTCGCTGGACCATCCACAGAGCGCCCTCCGGGGCGCTCTTTTCGTTTCCGCCCCTATCCCTCAACCCGCTCCACCGCAAGGAGAACGTGCCATGCACCAGATCGCCGAGACCGAACGCTAGCCGCACACGCCGTTGCCAACCAGCGTGTGCGGCCCCCGAAGTTGGCCCAGCAGGAACCTTTCTCATGAACACCAACACCCAGACGCTGTCGCGTCTTCGCAACCTCGGCATCATTGCCCACATCGACGCTGGCAAAACCACCCTTACCGAACGCCTTCTGTGGAAGACCGGCGAGATCCACCGCGTCGGCGAAGTGCATGACGGCAACGCGACCACCGACTTCTCGGCGATCGAGCGCGAACGTGGCATCACCATCGGTGCGGCCGCCGTGCACGCACAGTGGGCGCCGCGCGATCTGCCGCTGCACCAGCTGACCCTGATCGACACGCCCGGCCATATCGACTTCGCCATCGAGGTCGAGCGCTCGCTGCGCGTGCTCGACGGTGCCGTGGCCGTGTTCTCGGCCGTGGACGGCGTGCAGCCGCAATCGGAAACCGTGTGGCGCCAGGCGCGCCGGCATGGCGTGCCGTTGATTGCGTTCGTCAACAAGATGGATCGCATCGGCGCCTCGTTCGAGCGCGTGCTGGAGCAGCTGCAGGACAAGCTGCGGGCGCGACCGTGGGCGCTGGGCGTGCCGTTGGGCAGTGAGGGCGACTTGCACGGCTGGGTCGACCTGGTCGATGGCCGTGTACTGCAGTGGCAGGACGCAGGCGCGGCAACGGTGACGGCATGGGGCGAAGCAGAGCGCGCGCAGTGGCAACCGCAGCGCAATGCGCTGGTCGAAGCCGTGGCCGACCATGATGATGCGCTGGCAACAGCATGGCTGGAAGGTCGTGACATCGACGCGGCGACGCTGCGCGCAGCGATCCGTCGCGCGACGCTGGCGGGCGCTGGCGTGCCGGTGCTGGCGGGTGCTGCCTTCAAGGACAAGGGCATCGAAACACTGCTGGATGCGGTGGTCGATTACCTGCCGTCGCCGCTGGATCGTCCTGCGGTCACTGCCGAAGGCGAGGACGGCGACGTCCTGCTGCCGCCGGACCCGGACGGCCCGTTGGCCGGCCTGCTGTTCAAGATCACCCACCAGCAGCACGGTGCGTTGAGCTTCGTACGGCTGTATTCGGGCACCTTGAAGGTAGGCGACAACGTGGCCAGCTCGCAGCACCCGCAAGGGCGTCGCATCAGCCGGCTGGTGCGCGTGCAGGCCGACCAGACCCAGGACATCGGGCAGGCGGTGGCCGGCGACATCGTGGCGGTGCTGGGCTGGAAGGATGCGGTCAGCGGTGAAACGCTGAGCGGGCGAGGGCAGCCGTTGCGCCTGGAGAGCATCCAGGCACAGGCCCCGGTACTGGCCTGGCGGTTGGAGCCGGCACGTGCGGCCGACCTGATCCGGCTGGCGCAGGGCCTGGCAAGCCTGGCCCAGGAAGATCCCTCGTTCCGGGTGGAAACCGATCGCGAGACCGGTGAAACCCTGGCCTGGGGCATGGGCGAGCTGCATCTGGAGGTGATGGTCGAGCGGCTGCGCAGCGAATGGAAGCTGGACATCGGCATTGGCGCGCCACGCGTGGCTTACCAGGAAACGCCGCAGCGTGCCGTGGAAGGCGTTGTGGGCCGCCTGGTCAAGCAGACCGGTGGCCAGGGCCAGTTCGCGCACGTGGTGCTGGATGTGGTGCCGCGCGACGACGGTGAGGTTGTGTTCAATGACCGCATCGTCGGTGGCGTGGTGCCGCGCAACTTCATCGCTGCGGTGGAGAAGGGCGTTCGTGCCGCGCTGTCGGAAGGCCCGCAGGGCCATCCGGTGGTCGGCATCGAAGTCAGCCTGGTGGATGGCCAGGCCCACGCGAAGGATTCGTCGGAGATGGCGTTCCATCGGGCCGGCAGCGAGGGAATCAAGGCCGCGTTGGCGGCCAGTGGCACACAGCTGCTGGAGCCGGTGATGGCGGTGACGGTGCATTCGCCGTCGGCCTCGGTGGGGGACGTCGTGGGCGACCTGAATCGCCGCCATGGACGCGTCGCCCGCATCGACGACCAGGACGGTCGCGCCGAAGTCAGCGGGTTCGCGCCGCTGGCGCAGCTGGTCGGGTATACGACCTCGCTGCGTTCGCTGAGCCAGGGACGGGCCAGCAGCGAATCGCACCTGCATGGCTACGAGCCGGTGCGTGCAGCGTAAGGTGGATGCAGGGAGCCCGTTCGCGGGCTCCCATTCTTGTATTGGCGAGGGGGTCATCCACGCATGGCGTGGATCTACTTCCCACGCCATGCGTGGATGGGTGCCATACGTGCGCCACGCACCTGCATTGCATTGCATTGCATTGCAACAAAACTGCAGAAAAAGCTGGATTAAAGTGATGCCTCACGATAAATTGCGCACCCCCCGTTGCTTGCCGCCGCCCGCACCCTGCCCATGCGTGATGACAATGATCCCGGAACCCTGGAGCTGACCCTGCCGCGCAAACGCGGTCGGCCGCCCAAGTTCGGGTACGCAATGAGCGATGCACAGCGGGCTGCACGCTATCGGGCACGGCGCGCCGGCCAGGCCAACCACGCCGATGTGCGGCATTGCAGCGACATGGTCCTGCTGGACAAGATCCGCGCGGCGGTCAGTGCGCGCGATACCGAACTGGCAGGCTTCCTGGTCCACGTACTGTGGCAGCGCTACCCGTTGCAGCTGAAATAACTGGGGCGGCGGGGTGGCCGTTGTCACCTGCCTTGTTGATAATGCGGGATTCAGGTTGTTCCCGCTGGCGCGCCCGGGATGGCAGGCGCGCATGATCGACATGGTTTCCACGATGACCACCACCAGCGACACCACCACCGAAGCTGCGCCGAGCGGCGCGCCCCTGTTCTACACCCGCCCGGTGCCGCTGCAGGCAGACCTGCACGCCGATCTGCGCATCCTGCCGGGCAAGCTCGAGTTCGCTGCCAACAGCAACTCCATCCCGCTGGTGCTGGGCGAATTCTCGCTGGCGCTGCACCACTTCCCGATCCTGTTCGCTGGCCCGAGCGCGGTGCCGATGGCCGCCGTGGGCGTGACCACCGACAACCTGTTCATCACCGATGGGCTGTGGGACGACGAGACCTACATTCCGGCCTACCTGCGCCGCCATCCCTTCATCTTCATCGACACCGGCGCGGACAATGACTTCCTGCTCGGCATCGACGAAGACAGCCCGCGCATCGTCCGTGGCGGCGACGAAGGCCAGCCGCTGTTCGTCGATGGCAAGGCAACCGAGATGGTGCAGCAGGCGCTTGAGTTCTGCGGCCAGTTCACCCGCGAGCACGAGCAGACCCAGGCATTCTCCAAGGCACTGGTCGACAACGGCCTGCTGGTCGAGCGCAATGCAACCGTGCGCCTGCCCGATGGTCGCGAGTTCAACCTCAACGGCTTCTTCGTGGTCGACGTCGAGAAGTTCATCGCGCTGCCGGATGCGACCGTCGTCGAATGGCACCGCAACGGCTGGCTGGCGCTGATTCACCAGCACCTGATGTCGCTGGGTCGCTTCAACGACCTGACCCGCCGCCAGGCAGGCCGCAACGCCGCCTGATTCAGGGCGACGGCGCGGTTCCCGCACCCCGGGAGCCGCGCCACGCCTGCAGCTCGGCCAGCACCTGGCGCGCATGGTCCCAGCCGGGCGGCACGCGATCCCCCAGCTCCCATAGCTCGCCGGCGCGTGCATCCATGCCGTGCGCGTTGAGCATCTGCAGCACGCCCTGCAGGCGATGCGCATGATGGCGCAGCTGCACGGCATCGCGACCAGCGATTGCTTCGTGCAGGCATTGCAGCTCGCGATCAACATCTTCTTCGTAGGCGGCCACCAGTGCGGGGGCAGCGGCCTCGACGGCACTGCCGGCCACAGGCTGGTCCAGCGCCTGCAGCAGCGCGTCAATCTGCAATGGCTTGACCAGCACGGCATCGATGCCAGCGACCTGACAACGCAGCGCGTGGTCGCCGCCGCTGAAGGCGGAGAGCGCAAGTAGCCGGGCGCGAGGCGTCCGTCCTGCCTCCAGCAACCGCAATTGCCGGGCCAGCGCGTAGCCATCCGTTCCGGGCAGGCCGATGTCCAGCATCACCACTGAACAGGGAGACTCCCTCTGCAGCGCCAATGCATCCATGGCGTTGG
Organism: Stenotrophomonas sp. DR822; assembly: GCF_019793815.1. Lineage (NCBI taxonomy): Bacteria > Pseudomonadati > Pseudomonadota > Gammaproteobacteria > Lysobacterales > Lysobacteraceae > Stenotrophomonas > Stenotrophomonas sp. DR822. The sequence continues at coordinate 541,403 of NZ_CP081826.1, read as the reverse complement.
CAGCCTCGCACACTGTGGCGCCCCGGCGCCGCAGCTGGGCTGCAACGACCTGCCGGTTCAGTGCATGATCTTCGACCAGCAGGATGCGCAGACCGGCCAGCCGCGGCAGGGCGGACGCAGCGGTAGCGGTCGGCGCCTCTTCCTGTACGCGCTGCACCGGCAGGCGAAGAATGAAACGGCTGCCACGGCCATGCACGCTATGGACATCCAAAGTGCCGCCCATCGCCTCGGCCAGCGTGCGACAGATGGACAGGCCCAGCCCGCTGCCACCTCGCAGCCCGCCTGCATCGGCTTGCTGGAAGGGGGTAAACAGGCAACTCATCTGCGCTGGCTCGATGCCGATGCCACTGTCGATGACCTCCATCAGCAACCACGTGGCTTTTGCCGGCCCATCCAGCTGCAGGCGCAGCTCAACGCCGCCGGTGTCGGTGAACTTGACGGCATTGCCGAGCAGGTTGTCCAGCAGTTGGCGCAGGCAATCCGGGTCTGCCACCAGTAGCGGGAAGGGCGCCTGCGGTGCGGCGAACTGCAGGCGCAGTGCCTTCTTCTGCGCCTGGGGCGCAATGGCATCCAGAGCCTGCGCGCAGATGGCAGGAACGTCGCAGGGCACCTGCTTTGGCCGGAACGTGCCACTGGCCAGGCGGGAAAAGTCCAATGCGCGATTGAGCAATCCGCGCAGTGCTTGGCTGGCGTTGGCAGCGGCAGCTACCAGCTCGCGCTGGCCAGCCGGCAGCGGTGCTTGACCCAGCAGGTCGATTGACGCCATCACGGCCTGGGCGGAATTGCGCACTTCATGACTGATCATGCCCGTCATCCGCGCCTGCTTCTGGTCCAGGCCCTGCTGCTCGCGTCGTCTGCGTGCGGCCAGTACCGGAAATGCCAGCATCAAGGCAGCGGCTGGCAACAGCCAGAACGCGCCATCGAAGCCACCGCGCACTTCCGGGCCAAATGCAGCCGGTAGCGCCTGCCTGGCCCAGCGCTGCAGCAGCTGGGCATGCTCCTGGATGGTGATGTCATCCAGCGCCGCTTCGATACGGTCAAGCAGCTGCTGGTCTTTTCGCCTGGCAAGGAGGTGCAGTTGGGTCGGAAAATCCGCATCCAGAATCTGCAGCCGCAGGCTGTGGGGATAGTGACGTCGCGCCATCGCACCCGCAGTGGATTCCAGGCCTATCGCAGCGTCGGCAATGCCGGCGTCCACGGCAGCCAAGGCCGCACGCATGCTGGGTTGCGGCAGCACGGGCACTGCAGGGTGGTGCTGGGCCAGCCATGCCGGATAGGGGCCTCCTTCAACGGCGGCGATCCTCTGCGTTCGGGCATCGGCAAGCCGCCGCGGCAAGCGCTCGCCAATGCGGCCGGCGAGTACGCTGGCACCGCCGTGGAAGCTGCGCGAGGGCGCCAGGTCGGGGCAGGGCAGGGGCAGGCCGGTGCCCTGCGCCAGTACAAGGTCGGCCCGCCCCTCACAGACAGCCGCCATCGCTGCGTGGGTGCTTGGAAAAGGGACTTCGACGAAAACCAGTCCGGAATGGCGGGCGACGAGCGCCGCATAGCCATGGGCCAGCGTCTGCAACACCTCGGGATTGGCGGCGTCTTCGGGGGCAGGGTGCAGAGTCGGACCGGCGGCCACCCGGACCACCTGGCCAGCCGCCCAGCCTCCACGCTGGATGTCGCCCGCCGAGGTGCAGGGAAGCAGGGTAAACAGTGCCAGCAGTATGGCTCTGCGGACGCGCTTGAACAGCACGGTCACAGCGCCTCCAACTGCTGCCGCATCGCGAAGATCTCCGCATCATTGCGCAGGCCCAGCTTGCGCAGGGCGGCAACCTTCTGCGTGCTGACGGTCTTGACGCTGCGGTGCCGATGCAGGGCAATCTGGGAGACGGTCAGTCCGTCCAGCACGAGCCGGATGACCTCGCGCTCGTTCCGGCTCAGGGCGTCGCAAGGCGTCAGCAGTTTGCACGACGGCGGAATACGGCAGAGCCCTTGGGCCACGCGCACGACCGCGTCGGACAGCTCGGCCAACGGCTCGGACTTGCCGACAAAGCCACTGATTCCGGCATCCAGCAGGTGGTTGATGTTCGCCACCGAAGCCTGCCCGGCAAAGCCGAGTAGCGTTACGCGGGGCAGCACCTGGCGCAGATGCCGGACCAGTTCGGCACCGCTGATGTCGCCGGGGGCCAGGGTAATGTCGATGATGGCTACATCGGCGCGACACTGCTGCAGCGCCAGCACGAACGCCTGGCTGTCACTGTGGCTGGCCACGATCTCGAAGCGGTTGTCGTTGCCCAGGTGGAAGGCCGTGCCGCGGCGGACGACATCATGGTCATCAAGCAGGGCCAGGCGAAGCCGGCGCGGTGTAGGGAATCCGTTCATGCGCAGGAATGTTGTCAGCGCCCAGTGGCGTGGTGCTCATTCTGGCGCCGCTGTCGCGGCACGCATCGAAAACGTTCGATTTTTGAGATTTTTCCTAGAGTGAAATCAGGAAAAGGTGGGCCTTGTGTCGGGATCAACACTGAGTGAGTGCGGCGGAGTGGCCTGTTGCGTCTGCCGGCTTCTGGACTACGTCCGCCGCCATCGGCAGGCCGCCGCAATCCGGGCCTGACGAGGGAGAGGGGGGGGGGTTAACGTGACGCATCACGATGATGGCGCCCTCGTGAAACAGATTGAGCCTGGTCCTATTGGGAAAGAAGGGGGACGGGCGGAGCATCCGGATATCGACCCACGTGGCACTGTGCGAGCACCGCGATGTCTACATCTTCATTCCACTATCTGAAGCAAGCACCGAGTGGTTTCTGGCTGGTAATGCGTGGATCGCAACTCCTGGCAGGGCGAACTGAAGTCTGCGAGGCCAAGCGCGTCCTTGAGCTGTTCGAGCGAATTCATGGCCTGGACCCGTCACAGCTGTCGTCGGGACTCAAGCAATGAACCGTATCGGCAGCCTTGTCAGTCATATCATTGATCATGCCGTTTTCCGTTGGCGCCTCCTGCGGGAGCGGCCGCTGCAGCGCGTGGATCACTCGGCAGTCGTGGACAACGTTGTGGACGCAGGCGGCCTCACCGCCCGCTATGCGTTCATGGCAGTCATGTCGTGCGGCATCGCCATCCTCGGGCTGCTGCAGTCTTCGGCAGCCGTGGTCATTGGCGCGATGCTGATCTCGCCATTGATGGGCCCGATCGTGCAGCTTGGGTTCTCGCTCTGCGTGGTGGATTTCCACATGATGCGGCGGGCATTGATGGCCCTTGCCGCTGGCGTCGCGTTGGCGCTGGGGACTGCAATGTGCATCGTGTGGGCGTCGCCGCTGCAGGAGGCGACCAGTGAGATCCTGGCGCGTACGCAGCCAACGCTGTTTGACCTGCTTGTGGCGATTCTCTCCGGCCTGGCCGGCGGGTATGCCGTGATCACCCGGAAGGGGGAGGCCATCGTAGGTGTGGCGATCGCGACCGCCTTGATGCCACCGCTGGCCGTCGTTGCGTTCGGGTTGGCAACCGGCAATTTCCAGGTTGCAGGTGGTGCGTTCTTTCTGTTCATGACGAACCTGCTCGCCATTGCCTTCAGCGTTACGCTGATCGCCAAGTGGTACGGGTTTGGCCTGAACAACTCGCCACAACATACCGCCTGGCAAGCCACGGTGATCGTTGCCACCTTCCTCCTGCTCGCTGTTCCGCTGGGCGTCGCCCTGCGCAACATCAGTACGCAGACATGGGCCGCAAACCAGGCCCGTTCAATCGTTCAACGCTATCTGGACGTGCACCAGGGTTCAATCGAGCTGATCAACGTGCAACGCAATGACCGGAGCTACCGGGTGGAACTGGTGGCGATGGTCCCTCGCTACATTCCCAATGCGCAGCAGGAGCTGGATGCCCGTATTTCCGCACGCCTTGGCAAGCCGGCAACTGTTCGCATACGACAAACCCTGGAGGCCAGTGACAGCGGCCGGCGCGACCGCGCCGATCTGGATGCGCTCCGTCTGGAAATGAATGCGCTGACGCAGCAATCGGCCCGGTTACGGTGGCAGGCCGACGCTGCCACCATTGCAGACGTACACCAGTGGCTTGGTGACAGGCAGGCCGAGGTGGCTGTCGATGGCCTTCAACAGACCATTACTGTCGCGCTGTTGCCCACGCCCGAGGCAGAGGCGTCCGAACTTCCTCAGCAGGACTCCCCGGATGAAGATGAGAGCGTGCAGCTTCGCCGGCGGTTGTCCGTCGCATTTCCGCATTGGCGCATCCAGGTTCTCCGGCCCCAGCTGGATTCGAGGGGCGAAGGTTCGCAAGCCGCAACCGGGACGGTAGAGCCGCCTGCTGCCTGAGATCGACGCGCTGCCGAGCGTGCGAGTCAGCCCGCCCCGGGGCGTATAGGACGCCGCCTAAAAGCGTCCATGAATATTCCACAAGCAATTGATTTAAAAGGCTTAATTCAAATCCCGACGGCACTGCTAATAGGCTGTGTCCGATGGGGTTGATGACCCTCGCTACCTACTCTGAATCCGTCGCCGAACGTCCCCTGGACCGGCGGGTAGGCCACCAACGGCCTTCACCAAGTCCTTTACTTGACGGAGAACGAGCATGAATACCATCTATCGCATTGTCTGGAACACCGCTTTGGGCAAATGGGTTGTGGCCTCGGAACTGGCTCATGGCCGTGGCAAGCGCACGGCGCGCCGAACCGTGTTGTCCTGCCTGCTTTCCGCCTTGCTGGTGACGTCGGCGGCAGCAGCGGATGCCGGTCCAGACGTTGCCTGCCCAGCTGTCGACAACGAGGTGGTGACCTGTGACGTTGACGCGTCGCCCAACACGGGAGCGCTGTTCGCCGATGCCGACCCGGTCAACGGTGCGCAACTGCGCTCCAGTGTGCAGAGCATTGCTGATGCCTTTGGCGGCGGCGCCGCCGTAGACCCGGATGGGGTGCTGATCGCGCCCAGCTATGTCCTGGGGGGCACAACCTACGGCAACGTCGGCAGCGCATTGAATGGGCTGGACGCACGAATTACCGACAACGAGCAGGCGATTGCCAACATTCCAAATGGCAGCCGCTTCATCGCCGTCTTCGGCAACACCGGCACGGCCGCTGCAACCAACACCGGGCCGAACTCGCTTGCCGTGGGCCAGGGCGCATATGCGACGGGCAATGGCGCCAACGCGTTCGGCGCGACCGCTCGCGCCACCAACAACGGCGCGCTTGCGGTTGGCGTGGCCGCCAACGCCAGTGGGAACAACTCAACCGCCATCGGCCTGAGTTCTGCCTCGTCAGGCGGCAATACGGTGGCCATCGGCACCGGCGCCCGCGGAACATCGGGGTCCGCCACCGCCATCGGCGCGTCGGCCAATGTTGCTGGCAGTGGGTCGACGGCCGTCGGCTACTACGCGGCCATCGGCAGCAACAGCGCCAATGCGGTGGCGATCGGCTCAAGCAGCTCCGTAACGGCGAACGTCAACAACGGGATGGCCATCGGTGCCGGTAGCCGTGTAAGCGGCGCATCCTCGAGCGCCCTCGGCTATCAGGCGCAGGCGACCGGCACGAATGCCGTGGCCATTGGCGCCGGCTCCATCGCCGACCGTGGCGATACGGTGTCGCTGGGCACCGCTGGTGCTGAGCGACAGCTGGTGAACGTGGCCAACGCCACCCAATCCACTGACGCGGTCAACCTGGGCCAGCTGCACTCTGCCACCAGCAGTGTTGCAGCTGCACTGGGCGGTGGAACGATCGTGGCGTCGGACGGGTCTCTCTCTGCGCCCAGCTATACCGTCAATGACGTGGCCAGCGGACGCCAGGAAACGGTGGACAATGTCGGCTCGGCCCTGGATACCCTCAACGGGAGCGTCGTCAACGTCGACGCGCGCATGACGACCCTTGTGAACGCCATCGATGCGGGCACGGTCGGCCTGGTCCAGCAATCGAACGCCAATGCCGACATCACCGTTGGCGTCGGCACCGGCGGTGGTCGCCTGGACATCCGTGGCGCCGCTGGCGCCCGCTCGCTGGATGGGCTCGCCGATGGCGTGGTCGCGGCGGACAGCCTGCAGGCCGTGAACGGGCGGCAGCTGCACGCCACCAATGCGCAGGTATCCAGCAATACCACCAGCATCGTGGCGCTGCAGGAAGGTCTGAGCGGCGCAACCCGCTACGTGAAGGTTGTGGGCCGCAATGACGGCAGTGATGACGCTCAGGCAGTTGGCTTGGGGGCGGTGGCGTTTGGCCGTGCGGCCCGGGCGAGCGTTGCAGATGCCACCGCGATCGGCGCCGGCGCAGTGGCCGCTGGGATCGAGACCGTGGCGGTGGGTGCCGGCGCGCAGGCGACAGGGGAGAACTCTGTTGCACTGGGTGCAGGGTCGGTCGCCACCCGCGACAACGTCGTTTCGTTGGGTGCTGGCTACCAGTTCGGCAACGGCAGCCGTCAGCTGATCAACGTTGCCAACGGCACCGAAAACGCAGATGCGGTCAATGTGCAGCAGCTGCGCCCCGTCGTGGCGGCATTGGGCGGTGGTGCCACCATGAGTGCCATGCAGGGCATTGTTACCGGCCCGCGTTATGTGTTGCAGGGCAACGACTACAACAACGTTGGCGATGCACTGAATGCTGTGGATGGCTCGCTGACCGCGCTGGACGGCCGTGTTGCCATCAACGAGGGGGACATCACCGAGATCAACAATGTGCTGAACAACCTTTCCGGCGGCGCCGCCGGCCTGGTCCGCCAGGCTTCGCCCAGCGACGTGGTTACGGTTGCCGCTGGCAGTGGTGGCGGCAGCGTTGATTTCTCCGGTCTTTCCGGCGCACGCCAGCTCAAAGGCGTGGCCAACGGGATCGAGGACGCCGACGCAGTGAACGTCTCGCAGCTGAGCGCAGCCATCGAGGGCGTGCGCAGTGGCGATACCCGCTATTTCAAGGCGGACGGCGAGGGCGACGGTAGTGACGACGCGTCGGTGTCAGGGCAGGGCGCAGTTGCCGCTGGCGCGAACGCCCGCGCGGCAGGCGACGGCTCGGTCGCCCTGGGGCAGGGGGCGCACGCCTCGGCAGACAACGCGGTGGCGCTGGGTGCCAACTCAGTGGCCGATCGTGCCAATTCGGTCGCCGTGGGCGCTGCAGGTGCCGAGCGCCAGATCACCCATGTGGCCGATGCCAGTGAGGACACCGATGCGGTCAACCTGCGGCAGCTCAAGGCCGCGGGCCTGATTGGCGATGGTGGCCAGAGCCTGGATGCCGTTGTCTACGATGTCGACAGTCAGCGCGGCCGGATTACGTTTGGCGGCGCGGGAGGTACGGTACTGGGGAATGTTGCCGACGGGCGCATCGGCCAAGGGAGCCGTGAAGCGGTCAACGGCGGCCAGATCGCCGCACTGCGGGATGAGCTCAATGGCCAGATCGGGCATCTGGATGAGCGTGTGAGCCAGGTGGAGAACGGCGCTGGAAGCGGTGGCAAGGACACGCCTTACTATGACGCCAACGCGGCCGATGGCGCAGCAGACGGGGCATCTCCGCTGGCAGGCGCAGGAACCCCGGCTACCGCCGCAGGTGCCGGTTCGGTCGCTGCGGGGTCTGGTGCCAACGCTTCCGCTGCGAACGCCGTTGCGCTTGGCGCTGGTTCGCTGGCCGACCGGGACAACACGGTCGCCGTTGGCCACGAGGGTGGCGAGCGGCAGATCACGCACGTGGCCCGCGGCGTGCGCGACACCGACGCCGTCAACGTTTCCCAGCTGAACCAAGGGTTGAATGACGCAAAGGCTTACGCCGATTCACGGGTCCAGGACGTCTGGGAAGGACTGAATGACCGCGTGGACCATGTCAGCCGCCAGGCCAATCGCGGCATTGCCGGTGCCGCAGCCTTGATCCAGGTCACGCCTTATCTGCCGGGCAAGACGGTGCTCAACGCCGGCATGGCCAGCTACCGCGGAGAAACGTCGCTGGGTGTCGGCATCTCTCGCTGGAGCGACAATGGCCGGGTCAACATCAACGCGGGGGTCTCTGCTGCGCGCGGCGATCGTCCCATTCTGCGATTCGGTGTCGGGATCGTGCTGGGCGACTGATCCCGCTCGGCGCTGCGGTGGGAAGAGGAGTGCCACGGCCTCGCATCAGTGAGGCCGTGGTCTGATGTGTCTGGATCGGGCGTTTGTAGACGGGAGATCACGCGATGGGGCCGGTGGCGTGTTGAACAGTCATGGGCTAGTGAGAACATAATATACATTATGCGAAATGCCATATCTGCCGTCGTGGGGTTCGTCGGCTCCGCATGGCAATGGCTGCTGTCAGTCTTCTTGATTCTTGTCCTTTTGCTTAGGATCGTGCCCCTTCTTGATTTTATTGGGAATTTTGAGGCGTTCAGGGACACCATCCTAAATAAGGAAGTATCGGCTGTAGTTGCCTTCGATCCTGTTCGTAATGACCCTGCCGTCTGTCTGCCACTGGGTCTGCTGTTCCAGCAGTTCCGAATCTGAGTCAGCTGAGGTGGCCGAGAGCTACAACCAGTGGCTCCGAGCAAAAATTGAGCGCGCCATTGCCGATACGCGACCGGCGATTCCTCACGATCAAGTGGTGGCGCGCGTGCGGGCGACAATCGATGCGGCCAGAATGTGCCGGAAAGCTGCAGAAGATTGATGCACCTCTTCGCGAACCCCTGGGCGCCTACGCTCACGTCGACTTCGGGCTCTGCCGCCGCGCGCGCAACCTCGGGGTCGCATCCTTCGGTGTGTTCCGTTTAAAGGCTGCCTCCAGCTGCGCCGGAAGCTCTCGCAGACTACTGAGTTGCTTCTCAAGTGCCTCGCATCTACCCCGGAGAACATCAGCAGCTTGACCGACCGAGATGGCTGCAGATTGGGCAGCATGCAGCTCCTTACGTAGCTGCTCCTCAATTGCCCTTTGGGCTTTGGCCTGATTGTTGAGTTGAGCCTGAAGATCTTTGGCCTCTTGACGAGATCGATCCACGTCGCTGAGCGTTCGATTCTCGACAGATCTGACGTACTCGGTCCAGTCCTCTCGCTCAGATTTCGCTGTTTCCAGCGCTTCATGAAGACGGGCATCAAGCTGTTGTCTTGCTGCCTCAGCTCGATCGGCTCTCCTAAGCCCGAGATCCCGCTGCTCCGTGAGCTCCGAGATCTGCAGGCGTAGCTGGTTGACCAATCGCTCCAGTTCTGCAGCTTGCGTAGTAGCAACACGTTCGCCGGCGATAGCGGCGGCGCGCTCTGAGCGCATTTGACTCAGTTCGTCCGCCACCACCTGTGACCTGGCATCCAGCGCATCACGCTGGGCGGCCAGTGACTGCTCAGACTCCGCGAACTCTCGAAGGGCTACCTCCCTGGCATGCTTCAGCGCCAGCTCCCACCATTGTCCGGCCAGTTCCGCCAACACCGCTGGTGCGTCCTCAAAGCCAGGACGCCGTGGCTGCAGGCGCGTGCCGAGTCGGTTCCACCACGTCTCCAGCCAGCGAGTCCCCAGGTGAGCCCGAATTCGCTCAACGGTTGGGCGCTCGCCCTTGGCCACCAGTTCGTCGGCGGCGGTGTGCACGTCAGATTCGATGATGCCGCGGGCCATGCGATGTCTCCTGTACTGGCGCCCTACTCTGCTGGTAACGTATTGACCAAGCGCTGTTCGCCGCCGGCCTCAAGGCGAAGGTCGGGCCGCTTAAGCTTTCGACCGTGGTACAGCGGGTAGCTGTGCTTTCCACCGCCCACAAGCTCAAACGCCTGGCTAACCCCTGCGAGTTGCCTAGCGTCCGCACCCTGCTTAGCCGGGCCCGGCGCGCGGCGGTCAAGCGCGGCGAACGACCGACCAAGAAGACCGCGATTACTCGGCCCGAACTGGAGGTCATGCTGGCGACCTGCGACGACAGCCTCGAGGGCCTGCGTGACCGTGCCCTGCTCTGCTTCGGGTTCGCCAGCGGCGGGCGACGTCGCAGCGAGATCGCCGCCGCGGATATGCGGGACCTGCGCAAGGTCGGCGAGGACGCCTATATCTATCGACTTGAGTATTCCAAGACGCAGCAGGCCGGGGTGTCAGTCGATTCGACCCCGGACAAACCAATTTTGGGGCGCAGCGCCGAGGCGCTCGCGGCCTGGCTCAATGAGGCAGAAATCCATGAGGGTGCGATCTTCCGGCGGGTTTGGAAGGGGCGGGTCGGCCCTGCCCTCCTTCCAGGCTCAGTGGCGGCAATCGTCAAACGCCGCGCTAAGTTGGCAGGGTTGGAGGGGGACTTTGGGGCACATAGCCTCCGGTCAGGGTTCGTGACCGAGGCCGGCAAGCAGGGGGTGCCGTTGCCGGCGGTGATGGCCATGACCGAGCACCGTTCCGTGGCGAGCGTGATTGGGTACTTTCAAGCAGGTGCTGCTGAGGACAACCCAGCTGCGCGACTATTGAAATGAATGGAGCCAATTGTTGATCGATTGGAGACGTAGCGACCTAAACGGGGCATCCAAGCGATCGAGCAGTAGCGGAACACTTTGGGAGGTTGACCGGTAGCAGGCCCTCAGAAACAACCTAACACCTTCCACTAGGTAGAAACTCTGACATCAACCGCGCCATCTCACGCCTGTGTTGGCAGGCCAACGTGCTGATAGCCGAGTGGCATCTGCGTGCGGCGCGTGCGCAGAGAGGCTCACATTCGGCACCTTTGGCTCAGTAGGCGGCCAGTGCATCGGTCGGCATGGCTCGTGCTCGGCGGCACGAGCGCGTTTTTCTGATCCTCGCTATGGCGCGGCATTGAGGTCGACGCGTCGTAGGAATGGATTGCCATAGAGCGTCAGCGCCATGGCGTCCTGTGGTTCGTTGCCCATCTGCGCACTGACGGCGCGGTTGCCGGCGCCGTTGGCTTCGAGCAGGGTTTGGCCTCCACCCCACGCGGCGAGGAATGCCGGAAGCCAGTGAGAAGGGACGCGCGCGTCCAGCGGCCAGGGTGAGGCAATAACAGCGGCGCTGCCGCGATCGAGCAGTTGCTTGGGCAAGCCCACCGCCGTGCTGGCGGCGGGGTGTTCGTCTTGGCGTCCGCCATTGCACACAAACAAGACCACCACGCCGGCGCCTTGGAGTGCGCGTGCCAAGGCGGGCCCGCTGACCCGCAGTTGGGCCTCGTCCGCGATGCCCCTGAAGAAGCGATTGTCGTCCGCGAGGCCCCCGTGCGCGGCGACGATCGCCAGCTCTGCGCCCTTGAGGCCGTCAGGCACCTGCGCGCCCGTATGCAACGTCACGGCATGCTCGGCAAGTACATCCGTGACGCGCTCGGCCACCGTGACAAGCGTGCCGTTCGCCCCCCCTTCGACCGCCGTTGGAATCCATGCCACAGGCGGCTCCAACGCGCGAGGCGGCAACCTCGTAACCGCACGCAACCATGTCAGCGATGGCGCTACGGCAAACTGGGTCGTGCGGCCGAGGAGCTCGCCATCCACGAGCAACAACTGCGGCGGGAGCCGCTGCAGACGGGTGTCCAGAATGAACAGTGCCCGATCGCCTGCGCCGGCGGACAAGCCCAGGTCACGCATGCTGGTGTAGAAAATGTTGGGGTCACGTGGAGGCCGTGCGACCTCGGGCCCACCCGTGGGGCCTCCGTCGGCGTAGGCGTAGGGAAAACGCTTCGACCAAACGTGCAGCGCCGGCATCGAGAACGCCTCATGCTCGCGCCGCACCGTAACGGCGCCGGCTTCGGCGCTGACACGGATCAGGCGGTCTTGGTGATCGATGGCCAGTAGCTCTATGCGAACGCCATGCTGCGAAAGCGCCTGCAGTACTTGCGAAGGCTCGTCCAGTGTCGTCGGCAACCAAGCGCCTTCGACGGCACCCGGAACGGCAATTGCGTGATCGGTCGTCAGTTCGGCGGCGAAACTTGCCGTCCGCGCGTCTGTCAGTGTCGCCTCGTCCGACAACTGCGCCCTCGCCGCGCGAACCAGGTACTGCACGTCGAATCCGACATCGTCGGCGTAGCGCGCCTGCTGCACCGCTTGGGCGCGCTCCAGCAGCCTCTTGGGCCCTACGGAGTCATGGGCTGCCAAGCGCACGAGCTCCTTGGTGATGGCTCCCGCTGCTCCGATCGCCTCTTCAACACGGGTTTGCAGAGCGGGCTCGATCGCGATGCCCAGCCCTTCGGCATGGCGCATCACCTGCACAGCGATCATCAAGATGGTGACTAGTTCGTCGTCCTCGCGCCGAACCACCTGAAGATTGGCATCGATGGCGGCGAGCAGCGGCGGCCATGGCGCCTGGTCTGCGGCCCGCGTCGCCATGAGCTCGGCCATCGAGATGCCCACGCGCATGGTTTCGATCCGATGCCCGCGAAGCTCGAAGTCTCCCAGCTGATGCAGCAGCCGCTCGCACCGATCCAAGAACTGCCGCGAGGCATCCCACAGGCCCGCATCCCGCAAGGCGCGAACCACCCCCATCGTTTCGTAGTAGGCCTGGTCGAGCGAGACGGCGCCTCGTGTGGCCAACGCGCAACCGAAGGCCAGAAGCGCGCGAGATTCGTTGCCCATCCGATGAAACACATCGCCATAGGCGAACCACGCCAAGCGAAGGCGATCCGGGCGGCCCTGCGTAGCGGCCAATCCAGCCTCCACGAGGTCGCGCGCCAGCTGAGCTTCCCCCGACGCCACCAGGCGGCTGGTCACCATCCGTAGGATCTCCAAGTCCTCGTTTCGCCGCTGCGCATGGGGCGCGAGTGCGAAGGAGACCAACGCCATCAACCGCAACGTTGGACCATCGTCCGCCTGCTCCTGCTCAATCGTGTGCTGCACCGTGCGTTTGATAAATCGCAGTGCCGCATCGGCAGGCATCGTCAGCATTTCTCGAGGCAGAGCGACCTTGCTCAGATCGACAGTGCGTTGCTGCTCTAGCCAGGCGGCCACGCATTCGTACAAGGCCAGGAGATCATTGGCTTCCACAGGCTCGTCACCCTCGGCGTCAGCCGGCGGCTGCGGTTCTGGCTGCGATGCGCCAGCGAGACGGAGCAACGCAAAGGCGAGCAATGCCATTCCAACGCTGCCTGCGACCTCGACCGATAGCAGCTCATCCAGGCGCTCGCGCGTCCCGGTCTCGGCGGGATTATTGGCTAAATAGAGCAGCATGAACAGGACCGCGTCGGCTAAAACCTCCTGTGGGCCGCCCTCACGCAGAAGCACCCGTTCAATCGCCCACATCAGCGTCATTGCGACGGGGCGAGCCAAGGGTGACGTCTCGCTCATCGACGACGCAATCAGCGCCACGTGCACAGGCAAGTCACGACGTCGGGCATCCAGCGTCATCGCCAACCGTGTCTCACCGCGGTGGCCAGGCCATTGTCCATCCAGCGCCTCCAGCGCGGCCACATAGTCCGGCACGCCCTCCGCGCGCATGGCAGTCAGGACGGTGTCGATATAGTCGTCGAGAGGTAATGGGATGCCGTAACCGGTTCGGGCCAGGAGGCCGTCACGGGTCGCCCGGAACAGCCCGCGCAATTGATGATCCCGAAGCGCCGTGGATGTTGGAAAGTTCGCGACCAGCCACGCCAGGCTTCGCGTCTCGATGACCGCGGACGGGACGGATTCGGTCAGTTCGAGCGCGAGCTCGTTGACGCCCAAGTCAGTCAGTTCGTCTGCACTTGCTTCCATTAGCTGCCGGGCTAGCTCGACATCATCGGCACCGAGCGCCATCGTCGCGAGCTTGAGTTTCAGATCGGCCGGTGCCTGCTCCAGATGGGGAAGATAGGCCCGCACAAATTCCATGGCGTGCAGCGTCCGCCCGCCGCGATGCAGAACCTGCGCCTTCGCCAGCATCTTGACGGGTGGCGTCCAGCCCGCAGTGGCATCGATTTCGCCTAGCACCGACAGTATGTCGCCGTGCTCGATTCGCTCGACCCACTCTCGCAACCGCCTCATCTTCGCATCACCAAAGGCATTCGCCACGTCGGCACCCCAGATCGACGCCTCCATGCCACGCAGCGCATCCAGATTACGCGCCAAGCTCGGCAAGTACTCCCCTGCGTCGATCAGTACGTACGTCTCCTCGCCCGTACGATCTCGGCAAAGATTCGCTAGATCTATCAAGCTCGGAACCCACCGATCTTCGGGGACCTGCAATTCCGCAGGCTCGCGAACGGGCTCATCGATACGGCGGAAACGTGCGCCGCCGACCACGATCACGAAGCTACCGGCTGGCGCCGCCGCCACCGTACGCAGCACCTCATCGGTCTCGAAGGTTGTCATGCGGTGCACTTGAAGCCGGCGCGCGAGCACCACGCGCTCCTCGGCGTCCATGGGATCTGGGCGCACCCGCGTGACGTCTCTTTCGACATCGGCCGCCACTGTGTCCAGAACGTCAGGAGGCAAGATCACGACCGCCTGCCCGAAGACGGGGCGGCCTTCGGCATTGGTCATCCCCGCAAGCACGACGAACACTAGGCGTGCGAGGCGCACGTTCTGGCCATGCGGCCCCATCAGCGTCAGATTCAGATCGCTCAAGTGTCCATCACGAAACAGATCAATCCAAGGGACATCGCTCGGGTCGAGCATGGCGGCCATGGAGAACGTCCTGAGGTCAGGGCGAAGACAGGGGTGGCGGAGCGGTCGACGCGGTGGCTACGATCTCCGTCCCTTCGAGAAGGGACCGGATCACCGGCGAGCGATCAACCATCTCCACGAGGGGGTCCATTGATCGGTGCCTAGCCTCAAACCCACGGCAATACAAAAAGTATCCTACATCTTATGGCTCATTATTGTCTTCATCATAGCCCATGAAATCATCTTGAGGAGCATAATATTCCGCCGCATCATAGACTTGCGTCTTCTTGTAGCGGTCACCAAGCCCGACCACCGACAGCCGAGAAAGGCCAGTTATCTTCAAGCCACAAGCGACGCATTCAAAGTGGGCTGGAAGATGTTCCTGCTTCTCAATTATCTCTCCGTCACGAAGGGTTTGAACCGGTGCAGAAACAGGCTCTCCCACAACAAGTGCTTGCGAAGTGCACGCAGGGCATTCAACACGGTGCCCTTCTTGCCGAGTCGCCCTGACCGCGGCTTGCGCTGCCAACGTGGCACGCTCCTTGTCACTTTTGGCATGCCAGACTTTTTTGTGGGCTTCAACGTCGCCTTTCACCGCTTTAGCGCTGTCATCGACTGCAGCAGCAATAACTTGCTTCGCAACCTTTGCCTCATCCTCGCCAAAAAAGTCCTCTAAAGTCATACCCATTGAGCCAAGGAGAACTTCACTGGCCTGATAAAAACGCGGCTGCCAAAAGGAGCCTTTGATTCCGTCGAAGCCTGGATCGCCTGAATGTAGTTCGGCATTACGCCTACCAGTGTGCAATATTCCGAAACTCTCGTGCTCCTTCGTGAAGTCCGGAAAGATCGCCATAAGACGTTTAAACACTTCACTGACCGCGATCGACTTTGGCGTGAATTTTTCCTCTATCGGACTGAACCCCAACGCATGGTAGAGACTACCCCACCCCTTGTCGGCCTCTACCAAAAGCGCCGGACTCACATTGGCTAGAGCTGCTCGCGCGAGGAATTCCAAAGAGAACCCAGACCAGAGGGCGTACTCCCAATCATCGCTATCGAGATCACTCATATGCTGCACGTAACGTTGGGCCTTGAGATAAAGCGCTTCCGGATCCCAGGTCATAGGGGTTGCCGCTGGTTTGACTGTCTTCTTCATTCAAGGCCTCTAGGTATACCCTCTGAACTCTTCTATTTTCACGCCCAGCAGGAATCGGCGAGCGTGCGTGCAGCATGCGCCAATTGTCAATCAATAAAGTATCTCCAACGTGCGCAAGGGCGATCCTCAAAGGCTCAGATCTACTCAGTTGCTCCTTGATGCGCCGATCGGCGACATCACCGACTCTGCTGGCAGACCTCAAGAACAGATCATCCCACCGGAAGCAATAACCATTTTCGGTGGGCTCGTACAAGCGAAGCAATTCGAGCGCGCCGTTTCTTGGTCTGCGCGGTTTAAAGATGGCGCGCGCAAGAATGTCCACAGGCACGGCATCGAAGACGTCTTGCCCGTCAAGTAAAAGAGTTGGGACGTCAGCGTAGCCGGTCACGCATCTTAGGAGTAAGTATCGAGGTGGGGTGCGCCAATGCGCAAGGTCGGTATGAAATGGGAAGGAACCGAGCCCGTAGCTACCGCTGTACGTGTTCGGCGTCGAGTTAGAACGAGGAATCAACTCTTGGATCGCTCCACGTCCCAACGGATCGAGCGGTTGACCAAGTGCGCGTGCAACCACGAGAACGTCCGCCTCAGGGCGATAGGAACGAACAAACGCATATCCGTCTCTCGCGATATCTCCCCTAAGGGCATGCATAACGGGCTCCCTTTTCCGCGCTACGCTTTTCCATGACCACTGCGCCCCCTCACCCATAAAATTATGTGTCTAATCTATACGTGAGCATGCGCCGGCTGACAAGCGGCATAGATGGGCTAAGGCCTCAATCGGTGCGGTGACGACCTTCCAGAGCATTGCACGGTAATCGTCTTAAGGATCACATGGCACGTCGACGACACTCGCATGCTAGCCGCCCTTGGTGCTAGACAATGATCACTTCCCACCTCACCTGCTGCTACCCGATTTTCGGGCGGCAGCTACTTCGGCCACTCGGCGCCCACTTCGTGTGCGCTGCCCTCCTCGAAGTACAGGTGCGGTCAAACTGAGGTTCACAGCACCGCGATGGTTCTAGGCCACTAGACGCCCTCTATCCACCAGCGTTTGACCTCCACCATAATCCCGATAAATCCCCCTACTCCTTAACTCTTCCCATGCCAGCTGCAAGAGCGGACATCACTGTTCATTTCCCGGGGACTAGCCAAAGCCGAAGTCCCTACCCGGGGAATTCGTCATTCATCCAACGCGCGCGTTCAATACCTAGCAGAGCTACCTCCTAAGCCCGAGTCGGCGGCGGCTTCATCCTTTGAATGTGCACTGGGACTTCCTGCGTGCCCGCCCGCTCCATCACAGAGTTCACCATGCCTTGCACATAGACGTCCAACAGCTCGGGCTGCGTGAGCGCGGCAAAGCGGTCGCTGTGTTCTCCCATGAACTGAAGCAGCTTTTCCTTTGGGGTGCGGACGTAAGTAGCTTTCAATCTGTCATAGAGTTCAATTGGATCATTGATAGGGCCCGGTTCCTGGCGGATCTCCCCGAAGAAGGTCTCTGGATAGCGCTTCCAAGCGGCAAATTCCTCAGGCGAGAGCCGGTTAGTGTAGATCGCTCGCCCACCTTCGTCCCGATCAATAATCAACGCGACCTCGCCGTTGTCGTTCATCACGCAGGCGTCTTCCAAGATGCCTACCACACCATCGTCCATCTGATATCGGTGCCCGATGAGTAGGCGGTTTGATGTCAGCCCAGGAATTTCCCCTTCAAATGTGGAAGGCAGGTCGATATGTTCCCGGATCGATGCCACGAGTGCCTCGACCTCAGGATTACGTACGCGCATCTCAATCTTCTGCGGCAGCGTCAGGAACTGACCGGTTCGATAGTCATCGATCTTGAAACCCTCAACGGCGGCTCCAGCATCGGGAACCTGTGTGTCAAGGTGGTGATGGTCCGGATAGTTGGTGATGAACACCACGGCGGGTGGCAGGGTCGCTGCCTTGGGTTGTGCCTCGAACTTTCGAAGCGTGTTGATGCCGATTGTTCGCCAATCATGTGGTCCACCGGGAACATACGGATAGGCCTGCGTGTTCAGATCGACGAAGATCAAACGGTCATGTGGGGTTGCCTTCTTCAGCGCATCACTCACCAGCCCAGCAAACTTCCCAAGATGCTGGTTGGCCTGCTTCGCAACATCCTGGTTTCGGATCTTGCACTCGATGCCAAACGCTTTTCTGGTGCGCGGATAGGTGGCGGTGTATTCCACATGCTTGGTTCGGCGATCGGTTTCATCTTCCCATTCCAGCTCGAACCCGGCTCTCAACAGCATGGCCGCAACGCGGATCTCATAACGCACCCCGATGAACTGATCTTGACACTTCAAGCGACCAATCAGTGATTTCCGCAGCTGAGGGGTGCGCGTTTGATCATTGTTGTGTTCCAGGGTGTAGAGGTCATACGCCAGCGTTAGAAAGGCACTGATCGCGCCGGTCATTGGCGTCTGTTGTGTCTCGCCTGGCGCCAGGTTGGCGGCTTTGGACGCCAGCAGGAACCTCTCGTGCCAATTAATCACAGGATGACGTTCGTCGTGTTCCAGCTGCGTCTGGGCTTCAAACCAGTCGCGCCCCAGAACATCGAGGATGTAGCTATAGAGGAAGTCATGAAAAGTTGGCCATGCGCCTTGAAAAAGACGATGGCCCACAGCAACGATCCGCTTACCGGCTGTCTGGGCGGTAATGATTGGGCGACCGAGGCCTTGCTGTCGCTGCTGCTGTATCCAATTGATCTCAGCCTTGCGCTGAGCTTCCTCGGCCCCTCGCGAGATCATCTCTTCGTAGTTGACATTCGGACCGCCGTGGCAGCGCTTGAACTTCTTGCCGCTTCCACACGGGCAGAGATCGTTCCTGCCTGGCTTTGTTCCGCCCATATGTGGCTCTTTCTCCGTTCTTCCTTGAGGGTGGCCCACTTCAGCCGCTCATTCACTTCTCTCAATGGTCGTGCCGAGATGGTCGTGCAGAGGTAGCAGCAACCACTTCGATCTGGCGTCATCAACACTTTACATCCTCCGCATCGGGTCGGGAACGGCCCTCCCCTACCCTCGATAAACATCCCTAATCCCCCCCCCTTCGCCTGATGTCCGTTTCTGGCCAGACGTGGGTCCTCTGGGGCCCGCGTCACGCGCTTAAGGGGGGGGCATAAGAGGGCCTTTTCACAGCTGGCGATCAGGAGTCAGGCGATCCCCGTCTCTGGATCAATTCGTTGTCATCGCCTTGATCTTGAGGTGGCCATAAAGAGCGACCATCCCGATCTCCGCTAGCTGAATGTCCTTTGCAATCCACAGACTCTGCTCGCGCCCTGTCTTACGTCGCATCGGTCGCGCCCGATGTCGCGTCTTGAGCGGTGCTTTCATCTAGAGCGTCTAGTTGGTGCTTCCGAAGGGCTATGCCGTCATTGCGCTCTCACGCTCGGGAAGAGACCCCTTAAGCTCGGGAGCCTATCAGCAAGGCTATCGATATCAATATTAAGATATCTGGCAGCGCTATCTTCAGAGATAATTTCCGCATCCAAGGCTGCAACGACATTCTCTGCAAACTTTCCGCGCCGCGAAAACGGAGTCCTGTGATCAGGAAAGAAATCCACCGTGGAGTTCTCGCGGGCCGTCCACTCGTCGGAGGGGAGTGGGTCGATGTGTCCCACATTGATTACTTTGCCGGTGCAGTTTGAAATATGATGCCTTGCGGCTGAAAAACTAAGGCCGAAGTGGCTCATGATGTCACTTAGACCTTCTTCCGGGCTAGCCGCAGCCTCAAATCGCCTGGCGGTCGCGACTGGCGGCGCCAGAAGCGCTATTGCGAATGCGTTGGCCCTCGCCTCGACGCGATCTGAATTTCTAGCAGGCTGCGAATTTAAGCTTTTATAATCATCGACAGTGATATGTTCAAGCCTCTCCTCTGAATCCCAGAAAAGGTGCGCCAATTCATGTGCCAATGTCGCTCGCCGCACCCAAACATTGGCGTTGGGTCCGTTAATATTTAGTACGATGCCGCGCTCCCCGGCGACCGCGATCGTTGCGCCTGCAATCTTTGGCGACAATTCTGTTTGCACGACCGCAATGTCGATCGCTTCACACAGATCACGCAGGGATGTGATGGGTTCATCCGGCGACAGGTCCAGAATTTTTCGAGTTTCATTAGCGAGATAATATCCCTGCTTATATGCTGGATAACCTGGGCTTCCGTAGTTATCGCTCGGAGCGAATTTCCTCAAAGCCTCGGATTTCGATCGTCCGCATTCTTTCATCAGGCGATACTGTGTACGTATAACCCAAGAGGCTTCGGAAAGTGCACTCACAGAGTTCACGGAAAGAGTTCCCTCTCTCAGTGCTTTGAGTCTACCGGCCAGCTGATCATTTCCGTTGGCTCCCGCGGAATAAGACAAAATCCGCTCATCTAGGCCCAATACGATCGCGAGTCGCTCGAGATTTTGAATGGGATTAACGCGAGAACGATCCTCAGCGTCTTTGACTTCCTGCTCTCTAAGCTTTGCTCGCTTGGCAACGTCTTTCGCCGTCAATCCAAGCGATTCACGCGTGCGTCGAAGGGTCTCAGACGGCTCACATAAGGATGACGCAAGTGGTATCACGCCTTCATCCAGCACCCTGGCAAGAACTTCGTCACCGAAAGCCGAGCGAACCTCAAACTCTGTGAGTACATGTCCATTGGCTTTTGGGTTACTCCGCACTGCCAAATTGTCCTGACTACGAACAAACATCGTCATACTTCCCCCTCGTCTGTAGTCAGAGCAGTCCATTCCTCACTGCGAATCACGCGTGAAGGGGTGCCGGCGCCCTCATCCCAACCCGCGCTACATACTCTGTAGCCCGCGTGCATGAAGCCTCTGACGGCCGCATCCCACTCGGATGCGTCTTGCGCGGGAAAGCGACCAGAGCCACCGTTGATCCAGACGGAATACTCATCTCTGAACCACATCTCGCCGCCAATGTAAGCAGGCTCTTTACCGGAAAAATTAGTGTGTGCCATGCGCTTCCGCCCAAGCGACAACCCTAAAGATCCATACTCTAGCGCGCAGGCCACGTCCGCCCTCAGGACCAGCCAAAGGTACTTTCCCTCTTGGCCCCCGCTTTCAGAACAGAAAATGCAATCATGACTTGGAGCCTCTCGGAGAGAAAATACCTCATCGTGGCCCATCAGGCACACATCCTCATCCTCATGGACCTTGGGTATCGCTGGAGCGCGAAGCTGGGCGAAGGCTCTCAAGTCATCAAAATGTGGCGAAGCTTGCGGTTGCTGCATGAGGTCCGAATCCTTGACCGAGCTATGCATTTCATCGTGTTGGACAGGTGGTATTGACTCGAATTCTATCAGACTAGAGGGACTGCTAGTGGCGATCTGGAATTTGGGCGCCGATGCTTGGGAACGCGTGACTGCTTCAATTGGGCTAGTGGTTGACCTAGGCATCTTTGGTTGCCCCTACCAGTCCCTGGTCCTTGCGCACAACTGATCTGGCTCCCTGAAAACGGACGCCATGAAGCCGTTTCAGGCGGCAGCCCTGAGCTGCCGGGCGTAGGCATTGGGCGATTGATAGCCCAGTGCCGAGTGTAGCCGGGCGGGATTGTAGAAGCCGTGGATGTAGGTGGCGAGGGACTGGCTGGCCTGCTCCCGGCTTGAGTAAGGATCAGCGGCCTCTTCGGCCTTGAGCGTGGCAAAAAAGCTCTCGGCTACTGCGTTGTCCCAGCAATTGCCAGGCCGGCTCATGCTTTGGACCACCCCGTGGGATTGCAGGAGCCGGCGAAACTCATTGCCCCAGTATTGCCCGCCTCGATCCGAATGGAAGATCAGGCCAGGCCGTTGTGGATGCAGGGCCCAAGCGTTGGCAAAGGCTTTCACCACCAGGTCCTCGGTCATCCGGCCGGAAGTGCTGTAGCCCAGCACCTGTCGGGTCTGGACGCTGATGACTACCGCCAAATGCAGCCAGCCCTGACGGGTGGCGACATAGGTGATGTCTCCGACCCACGCCGTCGGCCCGGCACCAGGAGCGAATTTTCGATCCAGCAGATTCGGGGCGAGGGTCAAACTTCCGGCCGAAGCGTTGCGCCGCCAGCGCCCCTTGGTCTTACCCTGGATGCGCTCCTCGGCCATCAGCCGCGCCACGCGCTTATGGCCGATGTGATGATTCCGGTCGCGCAGGGCCCTGACCAGCCGATGTCGTCCATAGCTGCGCTTGCTGGCCGCATGGATAGCCCGAAGCTCGGCACGGAGTGCTGCATCGGGGTCGGCGGCTGCGCCGGACTGTCGGCGCAGATAGTCATGGAATCCAGAGACGGATACTCCGAGAACACGGCACAGCACCCGAGTCGGGTAGCGAGTCCTATGGCTGGCGACGAAGGCGTACCTCACTTGGGCTCTTTGGCAAAGAACGCCGCCGCTTTTTTTAGGATTTCCCGCTCCATCCTCAGGTTGGCGTTCTCGGCCCGCAGGCGGCTGATCTCGCTTTCCAGGTCGGTGGCCGGTCTACGGGCCTCCGAGGTCAGCGACCGGCCGGCCCGAACAGCGTCGACCCAATTGGCCAGCGTTTTGACCGACATCTCCAGTTGTCGGGCCGCTGCGGCTGGGCCGAGTGACTCGGCCAGCGCCACAGCCTGGTGCTTGAACTCATCGGTGTAGCTACGGCGGGTGATACGGGACATAAAAGGACCTCCAAGTGCGATCAAAGTATCGCTTCTTGGCGTCCGCTCACGGGGAGCCAGATCAGATCTGCTGAAGCGTGTGGCGCTCAATGCAAAAGACGTAGTCCTTCCTTCTGAAGTTACCGACTTGCTTGACGAAGACGCCATTAGGGAAATCGCGAGGTTGAATTTTGCTCTTGATGCGATAAGAGGAACTGTGGCGCGTGGCCAGGGCTACATTGCGGACTACAAGGGCGACGTGAATCGAAAAATTGACGACACCGACATGAAAGTTACAAGGGATATCTTGGGCTTTGCGATGAGAGCCCACGAGAACTGCACCGAATTTAAGAAGCTCGTCGCGGTCGCGAGAAGATCTCTGTAAGAGTGCGTCCATGTGCCCCCTGCCTCTGTCCAAGCCTCTGCTCCGAGGAAACCCGCCAGTGGCTTTGAGATGCCGGATCGATGTGGCACGTAAAGCGCTGAACGTCAGCAGCGACGCGGAATTCGCACGCCAGCTCGGCGTATCGCGCGGAACAATTTCGCTGCCCGACACGGTGATGTGCGCAAACTTGGCTGGGCTGACGGGACTGCCGTTGACGCGCGTCCTAGGGATCGTCGACGAGGCGCGTGCCGTCAGCCGAGAGGAGAAAGCGGTATGGCGGAAGCTGGCAGCGACCGCAGCTGGCCTGCTCCGCCAACTGTGACTAGTCCTTTTTCGGAAGGCGCGATACAAGTTCTTTTCGGGTAGAACAGATCACGTCGTGGGTGCAATTTGCCTGTCTATAGAAATAGAATCCAACCGCCACGGCGGCTGCAAGCCCAACAATTCCAAGGATGACCCAAGCCTCCGGAAAACGGAGTGACGCAAGAATCGTAGCGCCGAGCAGGAAGGCGGGGGCAGCCCACATCATGGCAAGCTCAAAGTAGAGAGTCGTGGCGAGTCTACTCATGTATCGATACCCAACCGGCTCTTTATCTAGGACCTGCGACAGATAGCTATACCAGTTCTCCAAAACCTGATGCGCCTCCTCCTTTCTATTGTCCCACTTGACCTCAAGCTTAGTTCCTTGCGCCTCGAAAAACGTACCGGCTACGATTGCGGCAGAGAAGATCAGGGCATGTCCAAGAGTGGAGTTTGAGTCGAAGCCAAGGGTTGCCTTTGTGTGCTGGACGAGCGCGAGCAACCAAGGCGTGATGGCGATCAGGCCTGGCACCAAAATCCCAAGGACCGTCCGTGTCAGCGTAAATGGCATAGTTCCCTCAGCGAATGCTAGTCGAGCCGATCCAAGAGCAGATTCAGCACGCAGAATTGCCAGTCAAAGCTTGAGTGAAATCAACTTTGCGTCATCGAGGCGTCGTGTTCAAGTATCTTCCGCGGCTGCTGGGACGGCTAGGCGTGTGGGCTGGGAGTTATCCGGGCAGTCGGGCTCCGGACAGTGCCAGCGCCTCTGAAGGATGCAGCGGCCCCTATCCTCAATAGACACCCTAGTCGCCGGCACCGAAGAAACGTGTCAGCTCGAGGCTTGATGCTTACCGAGACTCAACCCTATTGCGTTGTTCGGATAGGCATCACACCCTTTCGCGCAATCTCCAACCTTCCAACATCGCCAACAGGCACAAGCACAGCTGCTTTCCGCGCCGGGTCCCACAGTGCATAGCTATCACCAAGCCGTCCAATCAGGCTAAGGCCGCCCTGCACCTTTCCATCAACAGTCACGGCCGTCACGTGCTTGCCGCCCCCAGAGGAAATCGTCCCGGCACGCTCGGAACCAAGCGTGATTGACACTATCGAAACGTAGACCAGCATCACCAAGGCATAGATCAGCCAAGGGGAATCTTTCACCGTCGCGGGTACTACCGGCGAAAGTTGCACGATCAGCGCACAGATGATCGTCAGAAGAAGCCCTATCAGAAGAGGCCACGAGTTCGACCACCAGAGCAGCAGCCCCAGGCCAGTGAAGAAAAGTATCGGAAACAGCCATGCGAACAGCTTGCTTTTGGCGCTGCCGCTCGTCACCTTCGTCTCCACCCAGCCGCCAAACAGCAAGGCCACCAGCAAGAGAAACAGCACCATGCCAATGCCGGCCAGGCCAGCCAAGGCCAGTTCGCTCACGGCAACAAACTGAAAGGGATCAAGGCCAAAGTGACCCCAGTACGCCTTCAGATAGAGCGCGCCCTGAATCAAGCCAAACGTGACGACAGCCGAGCCCCAGCCAGCCACATCGGCCATCGTTAATCCTTTTTGCGTACTTTCCATGTACTCCCCCTATCAAGCGCCCCTGACGCATCCAGGATAGTGCCATGTCGTGGAGCGCGGCGTCAGCCACGCAGCGCACTCTGATTGCCGCAGATAGGAGCAGACCTCAAGGGAGCATCGAGGGTTCGCCCCGCCCATCCATTTGTCGCGTCTGCCCTACTCCCGGTCAGGGCATGTCGGTACCGGCACAAAATATGCGGGCTAATCGGCACCGTCGGCAGCCCTTGCACGCCAAGCCTCTAGCACCCTTCCCCGGCATACAACGATTCTGAAAACGTCGAAAACGGTGACGGCATTGCCCTTACTGTATTGGCATCGCGCACAACCGGGCGTATTCCTTGCCATGCCACCGAACACCGGTGGTCGGGCCTCGAAATCCCGGTTGTGTAATCGTGACTTACGCTTGCCAGTCGGCACCATCGCTAAGGTGGTGCCGGCTGGCAATCCGTCTGCCGGCTATGGCGGGCGGTGCGTGGAGGCCTTGCGCCTGCCGGTCTGATTGCACGCCGGATTTCGAGCCACGCATCGTCCGCCACCTTTATCGGTGGCGGCTTCTGCCTGCACGCAAGGAGCCCTGCCATGACCACGCCCTACTCCCCTGCCCCACAGCCCATCCACGAGGCGCCCTCGGCCGGGCCTGCAGTGGACCCCAACACCCTCATCGCGCTGCTGCACAGCATCGGCTCGGGTGTGGCCGCCAACGGTCAGCCCTGGCCAGAGCGGCATCAGCTGCGTGGCCGGCAGATGGCGCTGGCCGATGCCGACTGCTCGCTGACGGGCCTGCGCGTGGTGCTGGAAGTGCTGCTGGCCGCAGAACGCACCCGCCAGAACGGCGAGCCGGAGCAATACGTCGGCGACCGGGTGATGGAAGGGCTGATCATGGCCGGCCTGGGGCTGGCAGCCCACGCCAGCGAACGGCTGCAGCCGGCAGACTGAAGGACTGCCCTGGTGGAACCCGAAATGAAGGTGCGCCACGGGGTGATGTGGGCGCTCTTTCTGGCGCTGGTCGTTGCCGTGCAGATGCACTTGCCAGAGCCCGTTGAGCCCGAAGTGCTCGCGTACCGTGATGTACCCGATGAGACATTCCGGACGCTGCGCCGTCACGCGCTTCGATTCGCAGAGGCACGGACGCGGGACGGTTTCGAGTTCCTGGAGGGGGCGCCCGCTTCGGCTTCCTTCCAGATCCTGTGCAAGGGTGTGCCGGTGCTGCACGTGCAGAGGCAGCCGCCGCTTCTGCTGATCAGGGTTGCGCTGGGTGCCGAGCAACGGGCGCCTGCGATCTACCCCCTGCAGGCCACGCTGCAATGGTCACTGGTGCCGTTGACCTATCTGGAGCAGGTCCTGTCTGGCGTGCAGGAGCCTACGCTGCAGGATCGGCTGCTGCTGACGCTTGCTGGCGATGTGCCTGAGGATGAGCGGTGTGGCGTACGGCAGTAGAAGCCGCCCCGGCTTGGCGTCAGCCGGGGCGGCAGGGTGCGCTGGCTTTACCAGCGCACCTGCAGGCCGACGTTGCCGAACGCCCCGTCCCGGCTGACACCACTGCCATTGCCCAAGGAGCGCTCGCGGCCACCGGATACCTGCAGCTTGAAGCGGTCATTCAACCGGACGGTAACGCCAGCGCTCAACGACACTCGGTTTCCGCCTGCTTCCAGCGGAATCTGATCCTTGTCGGCGTATGTCACCGCCGAGCGCGCATTCGATGCGTGCCACACGTCCGCTGCGAGGTACGGCGCCCACTGCACGCCACCCGCGCCCTGGAACTGCCAGCTGCCGTTGATGCCCAGCCGCTCGCTCAGACCCTGCGAACTGCCAAGCGATACGCGGCCTGCGGCGTCCTGCGCTGCATCGAAACGCACCTTCTGCCAGACCAGCTGGACCTCCGGCTGGAGCGTGAACTGCCCTTTGCCGGCCTGCATGACAAACGGATGGCCCGCCTCGAGCGACGCCAGGTAGCCTTCGCCGTGGGTATCGAGGCTGACCGGCCCCGCGCTGGCGGAACCGCCGTAGCGCGTCAGCTGGACGACGGCATCCAGATAGCCGCCACTGCTGCCCGCGCCCGTCAGGGTGAGGCCGGCACTGGTGGCGTGCAGGTCAACGCTGCCGGTTGCGCCACGCACATAGCGGGTTCGCTCATCGTTGGTGTAGATGCCCTGGACCTGCACATTGCTGCTTGCGTGCGACAGGTAGCCGCCCGCCCGCCAGTTCGTGCCTGCCGACGCGGCAGCCTGCCAGAAATCACTTCCGACCTGCAGCGCATCCAGCCTGCCCTTCGCTTCGGGCGCAACGATGGAATCGTACCCGTTGTGCAGGCTGCGGCCCGCCACCCGTACCCAGGCAGCGCGACGCGCGTCGCCAGCGGCGGCGGCTTCTGCCCTGTCACGCCGGTTGCCCATTGCCAGTGTTCCCAGCTCGTGCGCAAGCGGCTGGAGGGTACCGTAGGTCGCCAGCTCGCGGCCGAAAATGGGCATGGCCACCGGAGGAACCGGGTCGGCCGGATGGGTCGGATCGACAGGATCGACCGGCGGCTGCACGACGAAGGCGTTGCGCAGATACCAGTTCTCGGCCGACTTGCCCTCCAGGTCGCCGCGGAAGAGCCCGTACCCGAAGGCACCATTTCGTGCATGGTTTCCCAGCTTGAATGCCTCGGCCGACGTAGTGCCCCCATTGATGGCGGCAACCACCAGGATGCCATCGGCGACGGTGTGGCCTTCCGCGCCGCTGGTGTTGTGAACGCGCACGGTGGTGCTGCCGCTGGCGACGCCGCCATCGATCACCAGCTGGCTGCTGGGCGATGCGTCCTCGCCCAGCCAGGTGTTCAGTTCCAACTGCCCCTGCTGGCCAACGTAGTTGCCGTGAATGGTCAGGTGGCCATAGTCATTTCCGCTGCCCGGACGAATGGTTCCGGCATTGACTACGTCACCATGAATCGTGCCGTTGCCGCTCAGGGTGGCAGTGCTGGCCACTTCGGTTGCCGAGCGGATGCTGCCATCGACCTGTAGTGCGCCACCAAGCACGCGGGTGGCGCCGGTGTATGCCTGGTCATCGGCGATGCGCAGGGTGCCCGTACCCATCTGCACCAGGCCGCCAGCGCCGCTCACGGCATTGCCCAGCACGAAGTCGTCGCTGCGATTGAATTCCAGCCGGCCTTGGTTGTCGATTGCACCCGTCACGCTGCCGGTGGTGCCGCCGTTGCCCACACGTAATGCACCGGCCGCGATGAGCGTGCCGCCGGTGTAGGTGTGGTCGGCGTCCAGCACGGTGGTGCCCGAGCCGATCTGGCGCAGCGCACCGTCGCCGCCGACGCGCGCGGAGAGCACGAACGTATCGTTGCGGTCGACGTCCAGATGCGTGCCACTGGCCTGGCTGACATCGCCAGCCAGCGTGCCGCGCGAGCCGCCATCACCAACCTGCAGCGTGCCAGCCTCCACCCGGGTGCCGCCGCCATGGGCGACGTTGCCGGACAGCACAACGGTACCGCTGCCAGCCTGCAGCAGCTCGCCGCCGCCGGAGATGTTGGCGGACAGGGACATGCGGTCACCACGGTTGAGGGTGAGCAGGGCGTTGTTGACGATGTCGCCGGCCACGTTGCCGGTTGTGCCGCCATCGCCAAGCACCAGTTCACCCTGTTCAATCCGGGTCGTACCGGTATGGGTGCTGTCCGCGGTAAGGGCGAGGCTGCCGTTGCCACGCTTGATCAGCTGGCCGCCTTCCCCACGCAGGGCGGTGGCCAGGGTGACCGCGTTGCCGTTGGTGTCCAGAACGGCGCCTGCGGTACCCAGCGCCTCCAGTCGCGCGGAGATGTCCTCGTGGCTGCCAGCAGCCCACTGCAGGCCGCCGCCATCAAGGACGATGCTGCCAGTGCCCAGGTTGCTGCCGGACTGGAATCGGATCAGGCCTTGATTGACGCGCGTGGACCCGCTGTAGGTGTTGGCGCCGGTCAAGGCCAGCACGCCCTCGCCTGTCTTGGTCAGGGTGCCTGCATTGCCTCGGACCTGACCACTGACGGTCATCAGGGCATCGCCGCCGTCGACGCGGAACACGTGCTGGCCGCTTGCGGCCAGCACCACCGGAACGTTGACCAGCATGTCCTGCCCTGCGGCACGGTTGCCCAGCACGCCATCATTGAAGGTGATCGCACGGGTACCAGCGCCAGCGCCGGCCAGGATGCTGCCGGCGTGCAGCGCACCACCCTCGAGGGTGATGTTCGCGGACACGGTGCCTGTCGTGCCGGTGCGGTTGCCCATGGTGATGCTGTTGGCCAGCACGCTGCCGCCCTCGCCAATATTCAGGCGCCCGTTCGAGCCGCCCGTGCCTGAGGTGCCGCTTCGTGCGCCAAGCATGATGGTATTGGCCTCGAGCACGCCCCGGCCCAGGCTCAGGGTGCCATTTGCAGAGCCATTGCCGTACAACGCGCCCGCAATGTTCAGGGCGTCCACCTTTGCATCAATCGTGCCGCGACGCAGGTCGACATTGCCGGTGGCGTCGTTGTAATTGCTGCTGTTTCCCGTGCCAATGTTCCAGCTGCCCACGGCGCTGCTGCCGTCCGAGCCGCGCAGGGTGAGGGTTCCCTCCGTGACCGAGTCCTGGAACGTCAGGGTGCCGGAACTCTGGTTGCCTCCAAGGATGATCCTGTCCGCGTAGATCGTATTGTTCCGGCCCAGGCGCACGGTGCCCTGATTGGTGGCATTTGCGCTGATGCTACGACCCACATCGCCGATGCCGAAGTATGAAGCACGGATGAGGTTGCTACCCGAGGCCAGCGTGACGGCTCCCGTGGTAGCACCGGTCTGATTCCAAGCGCCGCCAACAGCACGCCCACCCACGCTGTAGACGCCCTGGGCATTGTCGAAGACGTAGTTTGAAAGGCCGCTGAGGTCCAGATTCTGCGTGCCGCGGTTCACCGTGCCGCCGATACGGAACGAGTTTGCCTGCTGGATCAGCGTGCCGCCCTCGCCCCTGACAATACCTGTCGCGCCGTCGGCAACAAGGATATTGTCTACAATTCGCGTTCCATCGCTGATGTCAACCGGAGCCGCGGGAAACTGCAGCGTCTCCGCAGCGGCTGCGCCGCTCCACGCCAGCGCGATAGCAGTAGCCAGCTGCAGCGGGCGCAGTGAAGCGTGTCGACCGGCCTTGACGCGCGTGCGGCGGGTGGCAACTTCTGAGGCGACGAGCCATCGACCGGCGGCCGCATCCCAGGCGATTGCATGAATAGTGTTCATGAGGCTCTCCTCGAAGTGACATGGATGCTGGAGGGCTTCCTGAACCGTTCGAAAGAACGGAAAGGAAGCTCCCAGCTGACACTTGAGAGGTTAGAGAGGGCCACTTGGGAGCCGAATCGGACTCGTCCCAAAAACATTGGGAAAGGGGCCAGGCAGGCAGGCTTGTTCAGCGTGCCAGGAGCCTACGCTGCAGGATCGGCTGCTGAGGCTTGCTGGCGATGTGCCTGAGGATGAGCGGTGCGGCGTGCAGAGGCAGGGGTGCAGCCCAGGCGACGCCCCCGCCTCACCCGCCCTGCCCCAGCTCGCGCGCAAGGAACGGCGCCGTCCTGCTGCCCTTGGCGCGGGCCACCTGTTGCGGCGTTCCCTTCGCCACGATGGTGCCGCCCGCAGCGCCTGCGCCAGGCCCGACGTCAATCACCCAGTCCGCCTGCACGACCGCGCGCATGTCATGCTCGATCATCACCACCGTATTGCCCGCGTCCACCAGCCGCTGCAGCTGCACCAGCAGCCTGTCCGCGTCCGATGCATGCAGGCCGGTGGTGGGCTCGTCCAGTACGTACAGCGTGCGCCCGCGCTGGCTGCGTTGCAGCTCGGTGGCCAGCTTGATGCGCTGGGCTTCACCGCCTGAAAGCTCCGTGGCCGGCTGGCCCAGCCGCAGGTACCCCAGCCCAATTTCCTGCAGCAGCTGCAACGGGCGGGCAATGGCCTCTTCCCCGATGAAGAACGCGTGCGCCTGGTCCACCGTCATCTGCAGGACTTCGGCGATGTTGCGCTCATTCCACAACACCTTCAGCGTCGCCTCGTTGTAGCGGGCGCCATGGCAGGTGGGGCACGGCGCATAGACGCTGGGCATGAACAGCAGTTCGACGCTGACGAAACCTTCGCCTTCGCAGGTCTCGCATCGGCCCTTGGCCACGTTGAACGAGAAACGGCCCGCGTCGAAACGCCGACGGCGCGCGGCGGGCGTGGCGGCGAACAGCTTGCGCACGTGGTCGAACAGCCCGGTATAGGTGGCCAGGTTGGAGCGTGGCGTGCGGCCGATGGGCTTCTGGTCCACCTGCACTACCCGCTGGATGGCACCCACATCGCCAGCCAACCGGCCCCGGGTCGCTTCGATCACGGTCGGTGCATCGGTGGGCCCACTCTCGGCGCTGCTGTCCTCGGGCTCATGCCCCAGGTGCAGCAGCACCAGCTCGGGCAGTGCCTGTGCCATCAGGCTGGATTTGCCCGATCCTGAAATGCCGGTCACTGCGGTCAGCAACCCCAGCGGCACCTGCGCGTCCACACCCTGCAGGTTATGGCGGTGGATGCCCTTCAATTCCAACCAGCTGCTGGCGCTGCGCTGCCGGCTGGCGGCCGCGGGCACCTGATCGAACAGATACCGGGCGGTGCGCGATTCCTGGACCTTGCGCAGGCCGTCGGGCTCGCCACTGTAGAGAACGCGCCCGCCGT
Source organism: Stenotrophomonas sp. DR822 (assembly GCF_019793815.1). Lineage (NCBI taxonomy): Bacteria > Pseudomonadati > Pseudomonadota > Gammaproteobacteria > Lysobacterales > Lysobacteraceae > Stenotrophomonas > Stenotrophomonas sp. DR822. The sequence goes on along the minus strand of NZ_CP081826.1, from coordinate 510,248 downwards.
GCTCACCCGCCTCCGGGCCAACATCCACCAGCCACTGCGCGCGGCGCATCAGCTCCAGGTCGTGCTCGACAACGAACACCGAGTTTCCGCCGTCGCGCAACCGGTCCAGCGCGTCGTACAGCGCCTGGCTGTCGGCGGGGTGCAGGCCGGCCGAGGGTTCATCAAGCACGTACAGCACGCCAAACAGCAGCGAGCTGAGCTGCGTGGCCAGCCGCAGGCGCTGCAGTTCGCCGGCCGACAATGTTGGCGTGGCGCGATCCAGCGAGAGATATCCCAGGCCCAGGCCTCGCAGCTGGTGTACGCGCGCCATGACGCCGCCTGCCAGCCGCTGTGCGGCCAAGCGCTTCTCTTCCGACAGGGCCGAGGTCAGCCGAACGTCGGGGGCCCCAGCATGGACAGGGCGGCCGCTTGCAGCCCGCTGCGTGCGATCGCGTTTGGTGGTGCTGCCGCTGGTACGTGCGCCGCGGCTGTGCGCGCTGAAATCGCCCTGCGCGATGGGCTCCAGCAGGTCCGCCAACTGGTCCAGCGGCAAACGCATGAACTCGCCGATATCCACACCGGCAAAGGTGACCGAAAGCGCCTCGGGTTTCAGGCGCTTTCCGTGGCAGGCGGGGCACAACCTGCCTTCCATGTAGCGTGAAACGCGCTTGCGCATCAGCGCGCTCTGGGTGTTGGCAAAGGTGTGCAGCACGTAGCGGCGCGCACCGGTATAGGTGCCCATGTAGCTGGGTTCCAGCTTGCGCTTCAGTGCGGCACGTGTCTCTGCGGGCGTGAAGCCGGCATAGACCGGCACGGTTGGCGTTTCCTCGGTGAACAGGATCCAGTCGCGGTCCTTCTTCGGCAGCTTCTTCCACGGCGCATCGATGTCGTAGCCCAGCGTGACCAGGATGTCGCGCAGGTTCTGGCCATGCCATGCCGGCGGCCACGAGGCGATGGCGCGCTCACGGATGCTCAGCGATGGGTCCGGCACCATCAGCGCTTCGGTCACCTCGTACACATGTCCCAGGCCGTGGCAGGTGCTGCAGGCGCCCTGCGGCGTATTGGGCGAGAAGTCCTCGGCGTACAGCATGGGCTGGTTGGCCGGGTAGGCCCCGGCGCGCGAGTACATCATGCGCACCAGGCTGGACAGCGTGGTCACGCTGCCCACCGAGGAACGTGCATTGCTGGCGCCGCGCTGCTGCTGCAACGCCACCGCCGGCGGTAGCCCGTCGATGGCATCCACATCAGGTACGCCCGCCTGGTCGATCAGGCGCCGCGCGTATGGCGCTACGGACTCGAAGTAGCGCCGCTGCGCCTCGGCGAAGACGGTACCGAAGGCCAACGACGACTTGCCCGAACCCGACACCCCGGAGAACACCACCAGTGCATTGCGCGGAATGGAGACATCGACATTCTTGAGGTTGTGCTCGCGCGCGCCGCGCACCTCCACGCAACCGTTGGCTGCGGCCGCGCATGAGGATTCACCGAAAGGGTTGTTGGACATCGTTGCGTTCCTGCAGGCAGTGAGCGGTGCGCCCTGGAGCGCGCCCGAGGACGCATTTTCGCTGCTGCGAGGTGAATGTGGTGAGGGCGCGGCCGAAGCGCGTGTACCGCCCCTCATCCTGGGCTGGACTCAGCCCGCAGGCTGCATCCCACCGGGCGTTGCCCGCCGCGACGCCGCCAGATAGCGGCAGTACTTGCCGATGAAGATGCCGGTGAAGCCGCCAGACAGCAGGAGATAGGCGGCGCTGAAGCCTGCGTTGCTGCTCAGGCCGGGCGCCACGGCCAGCGCCGTTTCAAAACCGTACTTGATGACGAACGTGACCAGCAGCAGTGGCAGCAGGCTGTAGTCGGCACTGCGCCACAGCGTGCCCGTGGCGGCGTCCACGGTCAGCGTTGCCCGGCGCAGCAGCAGCCAGCCCACTGCCGCGCCGGCGCAGATGCCGGCCAGCCATTCGCCCCACGCCAGCGGCGAGCCGCCATAGCGGTGGCTGATCGACCAGATGCCCCAGACGCTGAACAGCGCCGGCACGATGGCCAGCTTCCGCAGCGAGGTCTGCCCCGGCCGCATGGCCGCGATGCCACGCGAGACCAGGAACGCCAGAAGTACCCAGACCCAGATGGGGGTCTGCCAGAGAAGTTGCTGCAGCAGGTTCACGGGAGATCCTTTCGGTGAGTGCCGGCCAGGCAGGCGGCGGTGGCGCTCACTATTGGCGGTACGCATTGCCCGGACAAGTGACAGGTGTCAGCGATACGATCTGGGAGTGTCAGGCGCGGGCACATGCCGGCCTTCCGGCCGGACGCCGAAGCATGCCCTGCCCTGACAGGCATTCCTCCATGCCCTCCCATCCCCGCCTCCGCTCTCAGCCAGAAGCGGGCATGCCGCGGCTACCGACTCGGCGGCTCGCGGGCCGGCGTGGCGACATAGGTGCTGCTACCGCGCTTAAGCAAGAAACTGCCCGGCGTGCCGCCAGCTGTCTGCTGGAACTCGACCGTCATGTCCTGTGCGGTCATGAAGAACCGGGTCTTTGACTCCGCAAACAGCTGCATCGGGCGTTTGGCGAACAGTTCGCTCTGCAGATACAGGCGGTCTCCTTCGGCGATGACCTGCGCAGGTTTGCCCGCCAGGGTGTAGTTGCCCGCAAACATCGCATTGGCCACGGGGTCGGGGGCCAACGCCAACTTCTCGGTGATCTGGAACTCTGGCCAGCCGTACTCCGCCGCCACGCTGACCAGGATCTCGTCGATCAGCGCTGCGCCGTTGTCGCTGTTGGTCATCACCACCACGCCTTGCCCGGTGTGGGTGTAGCCATAAAGCTGCGAGCGGAACCCATCGGTGCCCCCCGAGTGCGAAAAGCTGGTGCCGTCGCCGATCTGTTCAACGTACAGCCCCAGGCCGTACTCGCCTTGCCCACGGCGCAGCATTGTGGAGGTCATCGCACTGGACAGAACCTTGCCGGGCTTTCCGGACTGTGCCTGTTGGATGTCGAGGATCACGTTGGCCAGATCGGTCGGCGTGGTCCAAAGTGCGGCGGCCGCCGATTGCGGATACACATGCCAACCGCCCGCCAGGGGTGTTCCATTGCTGTCGTGGGCAGAAGCAGCCCGTTCCTGCCACGTCGGCGGCAGTGTCAGCGCGAACGTACTGTCCTTCATGTCCAGCGGGCCGAGGACCAACGCCTGCATCAACTCGGGGAACGGCCTCCCGGCTGATTCGGTCATCATCAGCTGGACAACGCTGTAGCCGCCTCCGGAGTATCTCCATCCGGTGCCGGGCGTGGCCTCTACACGAACCGCTTCGGAGTTCGCTGGCGGCAGGCCATCCAGCACCTGCAGCAGCGAAGGCACCGGCTGGCCCTGTGCGTAGCCGTAGAAGCCATGCACGTTCATGCCGGCGCTGTGGTTGAGCAGACCGCGTAGCGTGACAGGGCGTTGCTGGGTGAAGCGGTTGTCCGGAATCTTCCAGCTGCTGAGCTGCACATTGGCGGGAGCGTCCAGGGACAGCTTGCCCTGCTCGACCATGCGCAGCGCGCCCAGTGCGCTGATCGTCTTGCTGATCGAGCCAGCCTGGAACAGGCTGGCCGGCGTAGCGGCGCGTTGACCGGCCGCATCGAGTACGCCGTAGGCGCGGGCCCATTCGAGCTGCCCATCATTGATGAGGGCAATACTGACCGCTGGAACGTCGTGGAAGGCCATGCGGCTGGCAATCGATGCCTTCTGGCCGGGCGCGCCCTTGACCACGACACGACTGGAAAGACCCTGTTCCACACGGGCAATCCGTGACTGGATGGCGGGCGCCGGCTCCTGCGCAGGCGCCGATATCACCACGAGCATCAGCAGGACGGATACACCGCTGGAGCGGAGACGCAGCAGCCCGGCAGACGGGGTTTCCAGCGCCTTGCGATAGGTGCCGAGCATCAGTGATGCCTTCTGCAGAATGGGAGCGGTACGTGAGATGGCGTCCGGGCGGAAGCCCGCCTCCATCCTGTCCCGGATAACGCCAGCAGTGGAAACGAGCGCGATCCAGGAGTATTACCTGCAGCAGATATGCAAGGCTTCGCCGCCGAGACTCTCAACGAGGAGCAGGACAAATGCAGAGTATTCCGCAGTGGCTGTTCTGGGCTGGATTGTCCGCGATATTCGCTGCGCTGACAGCACTGTTTGCCAAAATGGGAGTAAAAGGCGTCGACCCGGACCTGGCAATGTCCCTCCGCACCCTCGTGGTTGCCGCGGTGATCCTGCCCTTGGTGGTGGCAACAGGCAAATGGTCCAATCCGCTGCTTCTTCCAGGCCGAACACAACTGTTCCTTGTCCTCTCCGCCTTGGCCACCGGGGCCTCGTGGCTCTTCTATTTTCGCGCGTTGCAGGTAGGCGAGCTGGCCAAGGTTGCGGTGGTTGACAAGCTGAGTGTGGTGTTGGCGGTTGGCCTGGCATTCCTGTTGCTGGGAGAACGACCAGCGCCCCGTGAATGGGCTGGAATCGGCCTGGTGCTCGCAGGGGTCATTGTCCTGGCCACAAGGAAGTAGCGCATCCATGCCGGTCCTGACCATCCTGTGGCCTACGTGGCGGACTGCTGGTTTGCAGCTGCCGTGAATGCCGGCAACTCCGATCCCGCCAGGGAATTGGTGGCGTTCTTGCGACGGACGTAGACCTCTCCGGATCGGATCACGATTCCGGTGTGGAGCTCCATTCTGGAGATCAACAGATCCTGTCCGTCAAAACTTCCGCCGGACAGAATTGCCCTTACGCGTCCTTCAGGGCAGGCTGATGATCTGACGAGAGTGAGGGCGACCGGGACTGGCGACCGGCACTTCTCATGTATCAAAACCTTGGGATCCGCCGCGACGTGGGAGCCGGCTGAGCCGTGGTCGATGGATTCGATGAGCACGCCCATATCGCGACTCTCCATACCGCAAATTTCGCTCCCACCGCAATTTGGGCGCTTACAGACGGCATTAATAAGCGCTCGCGCCCACCTGATTACTCTTCCATTCACTCTTAGATTAAGTGACGAACCTGTAAAGACGCCCGGCAGCGATGCCGGCGGGGTTTTGTTCCAGCGACGGATTTCCAGCGGAACGATGGATTGGCATCCCGTCTACACATCACCATCACGGGGCATCGGCGTAAGCATGCACACGAAACCGGCAGTCATGGTGTCGCGTCCCCTTCGTCAAGAACGTCGACTGTGGCAACGGCCCCTCAACCTCCCTTGTATCCGAAGGGCTCCACGCGAGCAAACGTGACCAGTCGGACGCTTGCCCTTCGCCGCGCACTGAGAAAGCTGGGCCCTGGCCTGATCACAGGGGCTGCGGACGACGACCCCAGCGGCATTGCGACCTACTCCCAGGCCGGTGCCCAGTTTGGGTTCGGGATGTTGTGGACGGTTGTGATCACCTTGCCACTGATGGTCGCCATCCAGACCGTGAGCGCCCGCATCGGCTACGTGAGCCGACGCGGGGTTGCAGCCAACATCCGCGAGGCTTACCCACGCTGGGTGCTGCTGTGTGTAGTTGGGCTGCTGGTCACGGCCAACACGCTGAATATCGCAGCCGATATAGCAGCAATGGCCGGGGCGCTGCGCATACTGCTCGGCGGGTCGGCGCATGTCTACGCGGTAACCTTTGGTACGACCTGCCTCCTGCTGCAGATCTTCGTACCGTACCGCGCGTACGTCCGCACCCTGAAATGGTTCACCCTGGCCCTGCTGGCCTATGTTGCCGTTGCCTTCTCGGTAAAGCTGGACTGGATATCGGTGCTGCACGACGCGGTGTTGCCATCCATCGCCCTCACCAAGGAGACGCTGTTGATGGTGGTGGCGATCTTTGGGACCACCATCAGCCCCTACCTGTTCTTCTGGCAAGCCGCACAGGAAATGGAGGAAGCCCGCGACGAGCGCCCCAGGCGGGAGCAGGAGGTGCGCCAGCACCTGCGCAGGATCAAGGTCGATACGCTGATCGGGATGACGTTCTCGAATCTGGTGGCGTTCTTCATCATTCTCAGCACCGGAGCGACGTTGCACATGTCCGGCATCACCGATATCCAGACGTCCACCCAGGCTGCCCAGGCGCTGCGTCCGGTCGCCGGCGAATTTGCCTTTCTGCTGTTCGGTATCGGAATCATCGGCACTGGCATGCTGGCGATCCCGGTGCTGGCCGGTTCGGCCGGGTATGCGGTGGCCGAAGCCGCCGGATGGCGTGGAACGCTGAGCGCGCGCCTGGATCGTGGCGAAGGGCGTGGCTTCTACGGCATCATCGCCGCCGCAACGCTTGGAGGGGTGGGCCTCTGTTTCACGCCGTGGGACCCGGTCAAGGAGCTGTTCTGGTGCGCGGTGCTCAATGGCGTGGTGGCCGTGCCGATCATGGTGATCATCATGCTGCTCGCCTCGCGCACCGCCACCATGCGCGGCCACACGATCGGGCGGCGCCTGCGCGTGATGGGATGGATCGCCACCGGGGCGATGGGCCTCACTGTGTTGACCATGCTGGCAACGCTTTGGAGATGATCGAACGGGGACTTCAGCACGTTCGTGCGATTGACGTCTTCACGCCAGCCACAGGTCAATGAGCGATGTACGCTGGCCATTCTACACGCACCTCCAGGCCGCCGAGCCGGGCAGACGTGCCAAGCCGTACCGAGGCACCATGCGCGTCGGCAACCTCCCCGACAATGGACCAGATAGCGCAGCGATGCAGGAAGAGCGGCGCCGTGCTCGGCTGCCATTACCAGCGCAAGCAGCAGCTGGGGCACGAGAATGATGCTCTCCGGTTGATATCTGTGCAGGCAGCGCAGCAGCGCGGGGACATCCAGTCCGGACGCGCCCGTGTAGCCGATTTCCTGCAATGACGGCAACGCGATTTCCGCCGACAGACACACACCGTGCGGGCGCCCGGTACTGCCAGAGGTGTAGGTCACGCACGCGGTTCCCTCTGGCAGCATCCCGCCAGTGCCAGGGTCCAATTTCCAGCCCTTGGCGTCGATACCGGGAAGCGGTGGCGCTGGGCTGCCTGCAGGCCCCGGCGGCGATGCTGCCGCCGACGTGACCAACAGCTGGGCGCCGCTGGTGTGCAACGCATGGCGCAGCTGTTCTTCGGAGAAGAACGTGGGCAGCGGAACATGGACGCCGCCGACCACGCGCAGGGACAAGTCCAGCACCAGCCAGTCCAACCCGTTGTGTTAGTGATTCGACAGGATATTGTTGGGCGACGTTGCGCGCTCCAGCCTGTGCCTGCAGGTGCCGGGCCTGCGGCCCGGCTCCCGCATCTACGGCCTGGCCACGTGGCGCCATCGCACGTGGAGAATTGGGAGTACGCTTTGCCTGCGCTCCCTTCTTCCCATCGGACACGACATGAGCCACGGAGAATTCCATCGTAGTCAGCGCGGCGGCTGGTTGCGCGCTGGCGTCCTGGGTGCAAATGATGGACTCATATCGACCAGCAGCCTGGTCGTTGCCATGGTCGGTGCTGGCGCGGTGACCCAGACCATTCTTGTCACTGGCCTCTCCGGCCTTATCGCCGGTGCACTGTCGATGGCGGCTGGCGAATATGTTTCGGTCAGCTCACAGGCCGATGCCGAGAATGCTGACGAAAAGAAGGAGCGCGGTGAGCTGGTGAACCAGCCGGAAGCGGAGCTGCTTGAGCTGACGGGCATCTACGAGAAAAGAGGACTGACGCGAGCGCTGGCAGAGCAGGTTGCCCGCGAACTGACCGCACATGACGCGCTTTCAGCCCACCTGCGCGACGAGCTTGGGATTCACGAGGTACTCAAGGCAAGACCACTGCAGGCGGCGGTCGCTTCTGCAGCTTCGTTCATTGTGGGTGCACTGCCCCCCGTTCTTCTGGTTGCAGCCTTGGATCGCAGCAACCTGGCAGCAGCGGTCGTGGCCACCACGCTGTGCCTTCTGGCCGCCCTCGGCGCGGTCGCGGCCCGGCTTGGTGGAGCGTCGCCATTGCGCGGCACTCTGCGGGTCGTGGTCTGGGGGGCAATAGCAATGGCGGCCACTTATGGAATAGGCGCCTGGTTTGGCGTGCTCGCTGCCCCCTGATTGCGCTGCTACGCGCCACCCATCGCCATCTGCAGGCTGTTTGATCGGAGGTTGATCGGGTGGAGATGGACTACGCAGATCGCAATGAAGCCGTGTCGAGACAGGCAGTGGGTGAATGGAAAGCGTGGCATGCGCCGCTTCCCTCGGCGGCTGGGTCATGCACGATGGAGAACGGCGCCTTGTCTACAGCAGAATGAAGCTGCGAGCCTGCTGCCTGTGCCGGAAGTTCGTCGCTGGTTGGGTCCTCATTCTCCTTGCCGGCCAGCGGCCGGCACTACCCATGCGATGCGGATATCCGGGATCGATATTACCGTGACGCATCACGGTGAATGGCATGCGCCTTCGATCGGGCGCATGTCGGGATCTGAAACAACCCTTTACTGGCGGGGCCGGCGCTACAGCCGGCACGGTATGATGCCGACTTTCTCGCACTTGCCATCGTTGCAGCGCGCGTTTGCTGTTGGCTACGCGCCGGTGCAGCCGAGACCCCACCCACGCCATGCTCGCTTCCTGTTCCCCCTTCATCATCTGGGCGGCCGTGGCCGTTGCCACCGTCGGCCTGCTGTTCCGGCCGTTCCGCATTCCGGAGTACGTGTGGGCGCTGGGCGCGGCAGCGCTGCTCCCGCTGCTTGGGGCGGTGTCGCTAGGCACGACCTGGCACGCGGTTGCCGAAGGGCGGGATGTCTACCTGTTCCTGGTCGGCATGATGGTGCTGGCCGAACTGGCGCGGCGCGAGGGCCTGTTCGACTGGCTGGCGCTGTATGCGGTACGGCATGCAGGCGGCTCGGGACGGCGGCTGTTCGATCTGGTGTTCCTGGTCGGCACGGTGGTGACGGTGTTCCTGTCCAACGATGCCACGGCGGTGGTGCTGACGCCCGCGGTCTATGCGGCGTGCAAGGCGGCCCGCGCCAACCCCCTGCCCTATCTGTTTGTCTGTGCGTTCATCGCCAATGCGGCGAGCTTCGTGCTGCCCATTTCCAACCCGGCCAACCTGGTGGTGTACGGCAACCACATGCCGCCGCTGCTGCAGTGGCTGGCGCAGTTCGCGCTGCCGTCGCTGGCCGCGATCGGTGCCACGTATCTGGTGCTGCGCTGGGTGCATCGCCGCGAGATCGCACAGCCATTGGCAGCGTCGCCCGAGCATCGCCCGCTTACCGAGGGTGGCCGCCTCAGTGCGCTGGGCGTGTTGTTCACCGGCACCGTGCTGCTGGTGACCTCCGCGATGAACGGCCCACTGGGCCTGACTACGTTCTGTGCGGGCGCCCTGAGCATAGCGGTGGTGGCGATCCGCCAGCGCCGCAGCCCGCTGCCGCTGTTGCGCCACGTCTCCTGGGGCGTGCTGCCGCTGGTGGCCGGCCTGTTCGTGCTGGTTGAAGCGGTTTCGCAGACCGGTGTCATCCAGACAGCGGCCAGCAACCTGCAGGCGCTGGCGCAGACCTCGCCGCACCAGGCCGGCTGGCTGGCCGGAGGCGCTGCCGCACTGCTCAGCAACGTGGCCAACAATCTGCCGGTGGGCCTGGCTGCGGGCTCGCTGGGGCAGATGGCCGAGCTGCCGGCGCAGACGCGCGCGGCGTTGCTGATCGGCGTGGACCTGGGCCCGAACCTGTCGGTGACCGGCTCGCTGGCCACCATGCTGTGGCTGGTGGCGCTGCGCCGCGAAGGCGAGCATGTCAGCGCGCTCGACTTCCTGCGTGTCGGCGCGCTGGTGATGCCGCCCGCGCTGATCGGGGCGTTGCTGCTGCTCTGATCAGGCGTGGACGGGACGTTCGCCTGCAGGTGAGCGTCTACTCCGTAGCGCGAGATGCAGGGGCGCCCTGCTGCCCCACGGGAAGCGCGCTGCTGGCCAGCAGCTGTTCGGCCAGCCCGCGGTAGATCGGCACGCGGCAGACCATGCCTGACACACCCCGGGCAATCAGCACGGTGGCCAGGATCGGCAGCAGCAGGTCACCGCTGTCGGTCAGCTCCAGCGAGATCACCGCCGAGGTCAATGGCGCCTGGGTTACGCCCGTCAGGTAGGCGCACATGCCCAGCAGCACGAATGCCTTCGGGTCCACCGCCGGCATCAGCACCGCCAGGTTGTGCCCCAACCCTGCCCCCACCGCCAAGGCGGGTGAGAACAGTCCGCCAGGGATGCCCGCCACGTAGGACGCCAGGTTGGCGAGCAGCTTCATCAGGCCGAACTCGTGACCAACGATGGCCTGACCCTGCACCAGACTGCGCGCCTGCTCATAGCCGGTACCGAACGCGCCGTCGCCGAAGACCAGCGCCAGCACCACCACGATCACGCCACAGGCAGCGGCCAGTACCACGGGATGGTCCCCCTTGAGCCTGCCCAGCCAGCGCGGATGACCTGACATGGTCAGCAGTACCACCCGGGCGAACAGACCGCCGAGCAGGCCGGCGACCACGCCACACAGCACGATGGCGCCCCACGCCTGGCCCAAGGGCAGCAACGCCGTGACATGCCCGAAGTAGGTGTAGTTGCCCAGCAGGCCCAGGGACACCACGCCGCCCACGATGACCGCCGTGAGCAGGGTGCCCGAGAAGCGATGTTCGAACCGGCCGCTCAGCTCCTCGATGGCGAACACGATGCCCGCAAGCGGCGTATTGAAGGCTGCGGCGATGCCTGCCGCGCCCCCTGCCAGCAGGAAGTGCGACAGCTCGCGGGGATCCTTGAACCCGAACCAGCGCCCGAACAGGTACATCAGGCTGGCTCCCACATGCACGGTGGGGCCTTCGCGGCCAACCGACGCGCCGCCAAGCAGGGACAGCGAGGTCAGCAGCAGCTTTCCCGCCGATACCGCAGGCGAGAGGTTGGTCTGCCTGAATTGCGGGTCCGGCTGTTCCAGCGAAGCGATGACCTGCGGAATGCCGCTGCCACGGGTGGGCCTGAGCGCACCGACGGTCAGCCACGCCAGCAGCGCGAAGATGCCCGGGGTAAGCAGCAACGCCCACCACGGGGAATGGGCAATGACACGCTGGAAGACATGGAAGGCGGCATCACTGGCCTTGGCGAACACAATGGCGACCAGCGCCACGGCCACCGCGCCACTCCACAATGCCGCGCGCCGGCGCCATCCTTCGGTCAGCACCATCGCCGAAATACGGGTGCGGAGATGTTGAAGATTGAACATCGGGCGATTCTGCAAGTGCCGGTGGCCCCGTGGAAGTGGCGAGTGTGGCGGTTGGCCCTCCTGCATCCGGTGAAATGTCAGGCTGCTCTCCACTCACATGAACCGTACACCGCCCCCGGCGCAGATCACTCGGCGCAGCTTGCAGTGTTCTTGCCATGCCGCTTGGCGTGATACAGCGCTTTGTCCGCCTTCGCCAGCCAGTCCTCTGCGGTCGCCGTGCCAGCGGCTGCGGCGATGCCGATACTGACGCTGAACTGGATATCGGTTGTTCCGGGCGCGCCTGGCTCCTGCAGGTAGTGCCTGATCTGCTCGGCCACACGCATGGCCTCCACCGGTGTCCGCTGGACCAGCAGGATGGCGAATTCATCGCCGCCCAGCCGCGCCGGCGTGTCGCCCGGCTGGGCCAACTGGCGCAGCACCGCCGCGATGCGGCGAAGCACCTCATCGCCGGCACGATGGCCATGCGAGTCATTGATCCGCTTGAAATCATCCACATCGAGCATCAGCAGGCAGGCGTTCCCGCCCAGGTGCTGCCCCGTCTGCAGCACCTGCTGGGCGCGCTGGATCAGGAAGCCGCGGTTGGCCAGCTCCACCAGCGGATCCATCCGGCTCAGGCGCTGCAGCTGGCGGTTCTGTGACTTCACCCGGCGCGCCAGTCGCCAGCTCAGCAGGCTCAACCCAATGCCATAGACGAACAGGAATGGCAGGCTGAGGACAACGGTGCGCTGCGAGGTGATGGGTTGATAGGGCAGGCCCAGGGCAAGCCAGGTGGCGGCGAACCCGACCACCAGGGCCAGCGTTGCCCTTGTGGCCAGGCGGATGCCGCCGGCGGCGATCTTGTCGGCCACCAGCAGTGCGGCAAACAACGCACTTGGCACGGTGCTGAGGGCCATGAAGGCGATCCATGCGCCTCCCAAGAGAGAGTCGACGATCATGCAGCGGAACTGCGCTGCTGCAGGCTCGCGGGCGCGACGTGTCAGGAGCATCGCCAGCGCCGGCCATGCGATGGCGTTGAGCAACAGCAGCACCCAGGGCGCAGCATCCGCCTGACGCTCGAGAATGATCGAGGCAATCGGAAGCGCGCCCAGACCATTTCCCACGAAGCGCATCCAGCCGATGCGTCGGGCCGCACCGACGCCCTCGACGGCGACTTCTGTTGAGTCAGTGAAGAACGGCATTGCCAGCTCTCCTGATGATCACTCCCCTGCCATTCACCCGGATACCCCTTTGTGCGCGAGTCTGACACCTGTGCGTCAACGACAGGTCAATGACGCAAGGAGTGCTGCCATCGCAGCCGCATGCCGAGGCTGCGCACATGGGTTGATGGGCCGTGCGGCGGCCCTTCATCCGTCTGTGTTGCAGCGTTAACGCTCACTGGCAGAGGCTGGTCAACACGCCCGAGGAGCATTCCAGTGAACGAGAAGCAGCTGCAGGATGACCTGCCTTTCAACCCTGGCGCCGACGTGGATGATGCGTCGAAGCGCCATACCCCGGACAGGCTCAGGAATGACAACGCTACATGGAAGGAGCACGACATGCCCGATGATGGTGATGACCCCAAAGCTACGCCCGACGACTACGAGCGGCCTGATCCCGATCCGACCCGGTAAGCACGGCGGGTTGACGCCAATTGAAGCCAACGGTGCGTGCCACGCGACATGGCGAGCCTCCCTGCTGAAGGTGCGACCGCAGAGCGTGCCGTAGGCGCGCGCCGGATCGCGGGTTGCCGGCCAGCGGCCGGCACTACCGGACGCGACGCATGGGCAACGCCGGGTCATTGCCGGCGGACGCGAAGATGGGTAGCGCCGGGCCATGCCCGGCGGACGCGAAAAGCAGAAGGGCCGGCAGGTATTCGATGCGGTGGAACAGCCGCAGGGAGTTCCCGGATTCTGCTGCGGACAGGTAATCAGCTGGCGTCGACGCCAGCCAGATCGCCATCGCTGCCGATCTCCCAACGCAGTTCGAAGTTCAGTTCCAGCTGTTGTCCCGGCTGCAACCGGGTCGGCGCCAGCGTGAATCCATCGGGAGGGCCGGTCTGCGGCTCCACGCAGGTGGCGTGCGCCGCCCCGTCGTAGACCACCCAGTGATCGGTGTCGGCGCTCAGCCGCAGCCGCTGGCCGGCGGCAACCAGCGTCACTTCGGCCTGGTTGATGAAGCAGTCATCCCACGGCCCCTGCGTTGGGCGCACGCAGGGCAAGGTGGCGATGCCCTCCCCGTCGCGCCGGTACATCGCGCTGGGCGCGAACAGCAGTCGATCCGGCTTGCGGAACCAGGGATGCCAGCCAAGCACGGCTGGCATTGCCATGGCACCGGCCTGCACCGCGAGGCGCAGCTGCAGGCGGTCGGGCTGCACGAGGATGTGCTGCGATGCCCTGCCCCCGAAGGGCCAATAGGCATCCTCAGGGAGGTCCAGCGACAGCGAGGCGCCGTCCGGTTCAAGGCGGTCGATGCGCCAGGGCCGTGAGAAGCCGACGCCATGGATGGCGTGCGTTCCGAAGTTCACCGGCAGCTGATAGGGCCTGCCGTCGAAGGCGAAGCGCCCGTGGCGGATGCGCCCGGCCCAGGGCAGCATGGGATAGCACCCCCACGCAATGCTTGCCTGCCCGACTTCATGTTCGTCGACAAGCCAGTCCATACCGTCGCAGCGTAATTGGGCGATGCGCCCACCGGCTTCCGGTGCAAGCGCGACCTCCAGCCTGCCTGCCCGGAACCAGTGCAGTGGGCCGGCAGGCAGTTGCGCCTTCGCATCATCCGTGGGCGAGGTCGGCTCAGGCGCCATAGGGATGGATCGTCCGGATGCTGCCGTCTGCTTCCATGTACAGCGGTGTGCACTTGACCGAACGCAGGTGGGTGACCCCGCCGGACAACAACGCGTCGTGATAGAACAGGTACCACCGCCCCTGGAACGCACAGATGGAGTGATGGGTGGTCCAGCCCACCACGGGGGTGAGGATCACGCCGCGATAGGTGAACGGCCCGTACGGGCTGTCGCTGGTGGCATAGCACAGCAGGTGCGTATCACCAGTGGAGTACGACAGGTAATACCGGCCCTGGTACTTGTGCAGCCACGGTCCTTCGAAGAAGCGACGGGCATGGTCGTCGGCGCGCAGCGGCTGCCCGTGCTCGTCCAGGATGACGATCTCCCGGGTGGGTTCGGCAAGCCGGGTCATGCCGGCGTCCAGTCGCCCGATACGCGGGCCCAGTGCCGGCGCCTCGCCTGCAGGTTCTTCATGCGCCGGGTCGTAGCGGTTGTCGCGGTACTTCTGCAGCTGGCCACCCCAGATGCCACCGAAACAGAGGTAGTGCGTGCCGTCGTCGTCCTCGAACACGGCCGGGTCGATCGAGTACGCGCCCTCGATGGGTTCGGGCTCTGGAGTGAACGGTCCCTCCGGCCGATCCGCCGCCGCAACGCCGATGCGGAACATGCCATGGGCGTCCTTGGCCGGGAAGTACAGGTAATAGCGGCCATTGCGGGAGGCGGCATCCGGCGCCCACATCTGCTGGCTGGCCCAGGGCACGTCGCGCACATGCAGCGCCACGCCGCAGTCGGTGGCCTCGCCCTCGGGTGTTTCCATCCGCAGCACGTGGTAGTCCTGCATGCCGAAGTGGCCGCCCTCATCGTCGAAGGGGGCGCCGCTGTCGATGTCGTGCGATGGATAGATGTACAGCCGCCCCTCGAACACATGGGCCGAAGGGTCGGCCGTGTAGATGTGGCTTACCAGGGGCTGGGAGATGGCGTGTGCTGCCAGTTGCTGCAGATCGCTGCCCTGGCGCCGCGACTGCAGGTCCTGCTCGATGCGGGTCTCCATGCGCTTGTTGATCTCGTAGAGGAAGAGCAGCGCTACTGCAGCCAGGAACGGCAGGGAGCAGTACACGCTCACCGTCAGGCGGATGCCGTCCACCACGGCTTCGGGCTGTTGCGGTGCGCCTGCCTGGTAGCCGTGATGGGCGAGGATGCCGGCGACCAGCGCGCCACCGATGCTGAGCCCGATCTTCAGGCCACACAGCATCGCCGAGAAGACGATGGCGGTGGCACGGCGATGGTTCTTCCATTCGGAGTAGTCGGCGACGTCGGCGATCATCGCCCACAGCAGCGGGATGGTGATGCCGTAGCAGAACCCGTGCAGCATGAAGGCAGCGAAGGCCACGGCAACCGCCGTGGGCGGGAAGAAATAGAACGCCAGCAGGAATACGGTGGACACCAGCAAGGCACCGCCAAAGACATCACGCTTGCCGAAACGGTCGGCCAGGCGGCGCGATACGCCGATGCCCAGGATCATGCAGACGATGCCGCAGGCGTTGAACAGGCTGAAGGCCGAGGTTGCCGGATCCTTCGGCCAGGCGAAGCCGGCCAGGCCCAGACCGCTGAGTGCCGCATTGATGGCGCTGATGCAGCGATTGAAGCCGGAGCTGTCGAGGAAGCCCGCCAAGGCGGTCTCGCTCATGTAGTACTGGAAGTAGTAGACGTAGGTGCCGCCCTTCAGCGACAGGTTGATGAAGACCAGGATGGTCAGCGCCAGCATCACCTTCCACGGGCGGTTGCGCAGCAGGTCGGACAGGTCCTGCAGCACCCCGGCAGTCTGTTCCTTCGCCGGTACGATGCGCTCGCGCGTGGTGGCGAAGGTGATCAGGAAGAACACCGTTCCCACCACCGCAAATACCGTCATGACCCGCTCGAAGCCCAGCACCCGGTCGCCGTCGCCGAGGATCAGCACCAGCGGCAGCAGCAGGACCTGGATGATGAACTGCGCGATCATCACCGCCACGAAGCGGTAGGCCGACAGGCTGTTGCGCTGGGCCATGCTGCCGGTGAGCACGCCACTGAGTGCCGAGTACGGCAGATTGTTGGCCGCATACACGAGCATCAACAGGCCGTAGGTGGCCAGGGCGTAGACGACCTTGGCGCGCGGCGCCAGGTCGGGGGTGCTGAAGGCCAGCAGTGACAGCACCCCGAAGGGAATGGCCGTCCACAGGATCCACGGCCGGAACTTGCCCCAGCGGCTGACCGTGCGATCGGCGGCGATGCCGATCAACGGGGTGAACACGAAGGCACCGAGCACGCCGATCACGAAGATGATCGTAGCGGCCGTGGTGGGCGGCAGCCGGTACACATCGGTGTAGAAGAACGCGAGGTAGGTGATCAGCGTCTGGAAGATCAGGTTGGCGGCCAGGTCGCCCAGGCTGTAGCCGAGCTTCTCCCGGATGGACAGCGTGTGCCCGGTGCTTTCCATGCGGCGTGCATCAGTCACGGTTGGCCTCCACGGTGAACCCGGCCTTCGCGCGGATGTCGGCGCTGGAGCTGCCCACCCATGCCTCGTACGCGCCCGCCGGCACGGCATAGCCCCCGCGCACATCGTCATAGTGGCGCAGGGCCTGCTGCGCTTCCAGGTCGAACACCACGTTGCGCCGCTCGCCTGCGGCCAGGTGCACACGCTGGAAGCCGCGCAGTGTCTGGCGTGCGTCGCCAGGCCCGGCCTGCAGCCGTCGCACATACAGCTGGACCACTTCGTCGCCGGGGCGCTTGCCCGTGTTGGTGATCTCGACCTGCACCTTGAGTGTTCCGTCGTTGGCGATGCGCGTTGAATCGAGCTGCAGCCTGCCGTAGTCGAAGCGGGTGTACGACAGCCCGTGCCCGAACGGATACAGCGGGGTACCGCGGAAGTAGCGGTAGGTGCGCCCTTCCATCGTGTAGTCGTCAAAGGCCGGCATGGCCTCGTCCGCCTTGTAGAAGGTCACCGGCAGGCGTCCGCCCGGATTGACGTCGCCGAACAGCGCCTGGCCGACGGCAGTGCCGCCGCGTTGCCCGGGATACCAGCTCATCAGGATGGCGGACAGATTCTGCCGCGCCCAGTCCACCGCCATGGCCGAGCCGCCGGTGAGGACCATCACCACCGGTTTGCCGGTGCCATGCAGCGCTTCCAGCAGCGAGCGCTGGGGCGCCGGCAGGCGCAGGTCGGTACGGTCGCCGCCGGCGAAGCCCGGGTAGTTGACCTTCATCTCTTCGCCTTCGACGTCGCCGGTGAGGCCGCCCACGAACACCACCACATCGGCGTTGCGCGCGGCCTCCAGCGCCGCTTCGAACGGCGGCTTGGCACCGGGCATGCGCCACCCCAGGCGGACGCCGGCATCGCGCTCGGCGTCGAAGTACTCAAGCCTCAGGTCATAGGCGCGGCCGGCCTGCAGGTCCAGGTCCACGCCATCGCCGTGCAGGCGATCACTGGTGGCCCAGTGGTCGAGCACCCGCTTGCCGTCCACGTAGAGGCGGAAACCATCGTCGGCGGCCGCCTCGATCCGGTAGCGCCCCGAGACGGGCGGCAGCAACTGGCCAGTCCAGCGGATGCTGAAACCATCGCTGGGGATGCCCTGCCCCGGTGCGGCTTCACCACGGGCCAGCAGGTTGTCGGTCGGCGAGCCGCGATCCCAGCGGAATCCGATCTGGGCATCGGTGCGGACCAGGGCCGGAGTGCCCGAAAGATCAGCGGTGCGGAAGTACTCGCCGCGCAGGCCGCGCTCCGGCGAGTCCGCCGACGGGCGCAGGTAGGTCGCTTCGATCAAGGGTGTGGCGCTGGGATCGTCGCGCCCTTCAACCAGGTCCACGCCGCGTGCGTAGCTCACCTCGATTCCCTTGGCGGCATCGCGGATGCCCTGAAGGAGGGTGACCGGCGCGGCCGGGGTGCCGAAGTAGTTGCCGAGCAGTGCCATGGTGTCATCGGCCGTGGGGCCGATCACGGCGATGCGCTTGAGGTTGCGCGACAGCGGCAGCACGCCATCGTTCTTCAGCAGCACCAGCGATTCCTGGGCGGCCTTCAGGGCCAGCGCATCATGCGCCGGAGCCTGGTTGACCGACGCGGGAATCTGCGCCCAGCGCACGCGCTCGGGTGGGTCGAACATGCCCAGCCGCATCCGCGCGGCAAACAGGCGGGTCACCGCATCGTCGATCTCCGCCTCGCTGATCAGGCCCTGCCGTACTGCCGCCGGCAGCGTGGCGTACTCCTGGCCGCACTCCAGTTCGGTGCCGTTGCGGACCGCCAACGCGGCAGCCGCCTCGCGGCTGGGAACGATCCGGTGATGTTTCCAGATGTCGACGATGGCCCAGCAGTCGGACACCACGTAGCCCTTGAAGCCCCAGTCACGGCGCAGCACGTCGCGCAGCAGGAACCGGCTGGCGCTGGCGGACTCGCCGTACACCCGGTTGTAGGCGCCCATCACCGCGTCCGCCTGCCCCTCTTTCACCAGCGCCTCGAACGCGGGCAGGTAGGTGTCATACAGGTCGCGCTTGCTCGGGCGCGCATCGAAGTGGTGGCGGTCGGCCTCGGGGCCACTGTGCACGGCCAGGTGCTTGGCGGTGGCGTCGAGCTTGCGGTACACCGGGTCATCGCCCTGCAGGCCGTGCACGAAAGCCACGCCCATGCGGGCGGTGAGGTACGGGTCCTCGCCGTAGGTTTCCTGGCCACGGCCCCATCGCGGATCGCGGAAGATGTTGATGTTCGGCGACCAGTAGGTCAGTCCCTGGTAGCGGCCATGCGAGCCTTCACGGAGGAACTGGTGGTGCTTGGCACGGGCCTCGTCGCTGATGGTGCTGGCCACCTGCCCCATCAGCGGCACATCGAAGGTGGCCGCCAGGCCGATGGCCTGCGGAAACACGGTGGCCTGCCCTGCCCGCGCCACGCCATGCAGGCCTTCGTTCCACCAGTCGTAGGCGGGAACGCCCAGGCGCTCGATCGCGGGCGCGGCGTTCTGCATCTGCGCTGCCTTCTCCTCCAGGGTCATCCGTGCGACCAGGGCAGCGGCGCGGCTTTCAAAGCTGTCCGAGGTGTCGAGCCAGGGCGTGGGCTCGGCTGCGTAACCTGTGCCCGCCAGCGCGATGGCTGCGCACAGGGCTAGCGTGCGGAAGATGGGAGTGCGCGTCATCATTTGCTCCTCAATGCACGCTCGTCGCGCGCGAATGGTCCCAGCAGGGCGCCGACGAAGCCGCCTGCACGATCCGTACTCAACACCGTTCCGTCCACGTCATCGGCCAGTGTCTGCCAGCCACGCCCGTCGCCGCTGTCGAAGGCGAACGCATAGCGGCCTTCGTCACCGGCGATCTTCAGGCGCAGTGATGTCGCTGCCGTTGCCTGGCGCGTTGCCAGGGTGCGGGTGACACCGCCGCCGTCGCGCGCTTCCAGGAAGACCGCCACGCGGTCACCGCCGAGACTGCGCACGCCAAGGAAATACCAGTGGGTCTCGCTCTGGAACGCTGCCAGACCTGCGGCCACGCCCGCCACCGGCCGGGTCATGGCCGTGCTGGATTCGAAGCGCAGGTGCTGCTGGCGCCGACCGAGGAACGCGGGGTTGCGCAGCGTGTCCAGGTTCTCCGCCAGCGGATGCACGGCCAAGGCCCCCGGTCGCTCGCGCAGGTCCGCCCACGGCTGCCTGGGGATGCGCACGCGCAGCCAGCCGCTGCCGAGTGTCGGCGCATCGAATTCGTCGCGTTCGGTGAAATTGCCGGTGGACGGCGCCTGCGCCGCTTCGCCCTGCATCCAGGAGGGCGCTCTGGCCGCATACGGAATGACCTGGTTGGCCGGCAGGATCACCGGCCAGCCGTCACGCCATTGCACCGGCAGCAGATAGGTCTCGCGCCCGGTGTTGTAGTGGCGCGTGTCGTAGTTGCGGCTGGCAAGGAACACCGCCCACCATGAGCCGTCCGGCCCCTCCACCAGATCCGCATGTCCGGCATTGGTGATCGGCAACGGCCTGTCGGCGGGCAGGTCGCGCTGGGTGAGAATCGGATTGCCCGCATACGGCACGTAGGGCCCCCACACATCACGGCTGCGCAGCACCACCTGCGAATGTTGCGGCCCGGTGCCGCCTTCCGCGTCGGAGAGGTAGTACCAGCCATCGCGTTGGTAGATGTGCGGCCCCTCGATCCAGATCGGGTTGCTGGCCGGCTCCACCCCTCCGTCGATCAACACCTTGCGGGGCCCTGCCGGGGTGAAGGTCGCCAGATCCATCTGCTGCATCCAGATGGCACGGTGGCCCTCGTAACGTGGGGGGCCGGGCGGTACATCGTTGTTGAGCAGATACACGGTGCCGTCGTTGTCGAAGAACAATGACGGATCGATTCCGTCGATGCCAGGCAGCCAGTGCGGGTCCGACCAGGGGCCGGCAGGATCACGGGCGGTAGCGATGAAGTTGCCGCCGCTGTCGACGGCCGTGGTGACCACGTAGAACATGCCGTGGTGGTAACTGATGGCCGGCGCGAAGATGCCGCGCGACACGCCCAGTCCGTCGAAGTCCAGCTGCGACGGTCGGTCGATCACATTGCCGATCTGCTTCCAGTGCACCAGGTCCACGCTTTCGAACACCGGGATGCCCGGGAAGTAGGTGAAGCTGGAATTGACCAGATAGAAGCGCCCGTTTGCGGCGACGATGCTGGGGTCGGCATGGAACCCGGCAAGAATCGGGTTGCGATAGTGCCCGGCCGGCAACGGCGCATCGAAGGCCGCGTCGCGACCGCTGTACTCGAACCAATCGAAGTAGACCGGCGGCGCGGGCGGCGCTGCCCACGCCTGCGGCAGCAACGACATCAGCACGAGTACTGGAGCCAGCAGCAGACGCATCAGGGAACCTCCGCAGGGGTGATGGAAAGCTCGAACGGGCCGGCGGGCGCCCCACTGCTGTCGCGCAGGGTGCACACCGGACCATCGGCCCAGCAGTAGCGCACGCGCCCGCCCGCGTCAGCCGGCGGGCTGCGCAGCACGACGTCGTGCCCGTGCAGCACCGCGTCGGCGTAGCGGCAGTGGTGCGCCTCGGCGTCGCACAGCTCGAAGCCGATGGGGCCGTTCGCGCCGGTCGTGACCAGGGTGCCGGTGACCCCGTTGAAGCGGATACGCACGCCGGCGCGCGTGGCCGATGCTGTGTGTGCAGTTGGGCCGGCGGGCGCCAGGCTGCGCTCGCCATAGACCACATGGCGCGCTGCCCGCGCCAGCCGCCGGCCCAGTTCCTGCTTGTTCGGCGGGTGGATGTCGTAGGCATCGCCGATGTCGATGGTCACGGCCAGCCCGGTGCGCGGATCTTCCGCCGCAGCGAGCCGCTGCGCCTCGCGCACCTGCGCCCAGCCACTTTCAACCGGCGCCTTGGGTGGCTGGCCATAGCCGGCCAGCTGCACCAGCAGCAGCGGCGTGTGTGCGCCGAACCGCCCCCGCCAGTCATCACGCAGGCTGCGCAGGCGTGCGAGGTATGCCGTTGCGTCGCCGGTATTGGATTCACCCTGGTACCACAGCACGCCGCGCAGGCCATAGGTGCCCAGCGGCGCGATCATGCCGTTGTACAGCGTCGACAGTCCCGTGGCGGCGTGCCACGGTGCCAGCGGCGGCGCCTGCGCGCCGGGCGCCACCCGGTACTGCCAGCGGGCATCCAGCTCGATGCGCGTACCGTCATCCAGGCCGATGGCGTGCGCGCTCGCCGGCCCTGCAAGGCCCCCCTCACCGTAGGTGTCCAGCACATTGATCACCACGGTGTTGGCGCCGGCTTTCAGCAATCCGGCTGGCAGCGCATAGGTTCGCCGCTCGCCCGCACCGTACTGGCTGCCCACGGCCACGCCGTTCACCCAGGTCATGTCCGTCTCGTCGATGGGGCCGAGCTCAAGCTGTGCGCGCTTGGCGGCCTGGTCGGCGCTCAGTGTCACCTGGGTGCGATACCAGACCATGCCGTTGTAGCCGGCCAGCGCTGGCACACCCCAGCGCTCCCACGCCCCGAGCGTGGCGGGTGCGCGTTGCCATCCACGGCTGTCGGTGCCTGGCCGCCAGGGTGCATCGGCGGCGGCAACGCCGGCGCGCTGGGCCCACCCGTGTTGCCACTGCTGACCCCACCGTTCGTTTGCCGCCGCCGGATCACGCGCGTACAGCGCGAGCACGTCAAGCGCCGGGCCCAGGCCACCCTGCATGCGCAGGGCATTGCTGCTGGTCCAGGCCTCGATACGCGAGCCGCCCCACGCTGCCTGGATCAGCCCCATCGGAACGTCGACGGTCCTGCGCAGTTCACGCGCGAAGTAGAAACACGCGGCGGAAAAGTCACGCACGGTGTCCGGTGACGCGGGGCGCCAGGCCACAGACGCGGAAAAATCACTCTGTGGTGAAATCGCCGCCGCCTTCGGCACGGTGAACAGGCGGATCCCCGGTTCCGTGGCGGAGGCGATCTCGCTGCCTGCATCAAGCGCGCGCCATACGGGAAGCTCCATGTTCGACTGCCCGGAACACAACCAGACATCGCCGATCTGCACGTCACGCACGATCTGGCTGGCATGCCCGGACCGGACCGACATTTCGTAAGGTCCGCCGGCTGCGGCAGACGGCAGCGTTGCGTGCCAGCGGCCATCGCCAGCCGCGTGCGTGCTGACAGCGCGCCCTGCAAACGCAACGGAAACCGAGGCGCCCGGCGTGGCCTGGCCCCATACCGGAATCGGCCGGTCACGCTGCAGCACGGCGTGATCCTGGAACAGCGGATGCAGCAGCGCTCTACCTGGTTCCTGCGCCGCGGCACGCGTGGCGCAGCCGCCCATGGCAACCAGCAGCAGCCAGCCCACCCACGACGTCGGCTTCATCGGCCATCTCCTGGCGCGGAGGGAAACTGCAGGGCCTGGTACCAGGCCAGCGGATGCGGCGGCGCGGCTTCGCCTGCGGGCAACGGTCTGCCGCTCACCGACTGGAAATACGCCACGCTGGCATCGCGCCACCACTGTGCTTCGCGCTGCTGGATACGCAGGAAGGCCGAGACCTGCGCATGTCGTTGCGCATCCACCTTGCCCTGCAGCCCCGCCCAGGTGGCCTGCATGCCCTGCACCTGCCGTACCCCCAGCGAATAGCGCCCGACCAGTTCGTCCCACAGCGTCCGCCCCGAGGCCATGCGGTGATCCCACGGCACGTGGTGGAACCACAACAGCAGCGGCTCCGGAACCCGCGCCAGGTCGCCATACTGCTCGGCCACGCGGGGGGAATACTGGGCCACGGCGTTGCTGCCGCGCGCGGTGCGGTCGAAGCCGATGCCGTTGCGATCCGCACGGTGGTAGTACACCGACGTCCAGTCCGCGCGCGGGCCACCATCGACCCAGGGACCGGGGCCATAGTGGTGTCCCCGCGCCATCAGGTGGTGCAGGCCCAACGGCGTCATGTAGTTCACCGCGGCCTCGCGCGAGGCCATCATCATCCCGACGATGGGCTGCACCACGCCGGGATCGGCCGAGAACGTCAGCGCCGCCCAGTCCGCCGCGATGTCCTGGGCCGATTGCTGCGGATCCCACGCAAGGCGCCCGAAGGCGTACCAGTTGGCCTGGTCGAAGTGCGATCCACTCCAGGTGCGGTCAGTGCCGATGTTGGCGACCCCGGCCATGCCGGCCAGGGACTGCGCCACGGTGGCCCCCTTACCGCGTGTGCGGGTGTCGGCCCGCAGCACTTCCTCGTACAACGGACCCAGGTAAACCAGATGCGTGGCAAAGCCCAGGTACTCCTTGGTGATCTGCACTTCCATCACCAGCGGCGTGCGCGGCATGGCCCCGAACAGCGGATGGAACGGCTCACGCGGCTGGAAATCGATGGGCCCGTTCTTCACCTGCAGCACCACGTTCGGGCGGAACGCACTCTCCAGGCCGGCGAATTCGCTGTAGGCCTGCGTGGCCCGGTCCGCAGGAACGTCGTGCGCATAGACGAAGGCGCGCCACATCACCACGCCGCCGTGCGGGGCCAGCGCATCGGCCAGCAGGTTGGCGCCGTCGGCGTGCGAGCGGCCGTAGTCCTGCGGGCCGGGCTGCCCTTCCGAATTGGCCTTCACCAGGAAGCCACCGAAATCGGGAATGCGCGCGTAGATCTGCTCGGCTTTGTCGCGCCACCAGCGTTGCACGGCCGGGTCGAGTGGATCGGCGGTGCCGAGCCCGCCCAGCTCGATGGGTGCGCTGAAGCGTGCACTCAGGTAGACACGGATGCCGTACGGACGGAACAGATCGGCCAGTGTTGCCGCTTTGTCGAGATAGTCAGGCGCAAGACTCTGTGCGTCTGCATTCACGTTGTTGAGCACCGTGCCGTTGATGCCTACGGATGCGTTGGCGCGTGCATAGTCGGTGTAGCGCGGGTCGCGCCACTCCGGCAACGTCTGCCAGTCCCACAGCGAACGGCCTGCGTAGCCACGTTCGACATGGCCATCCAGGTTGTCCCAGTGATTGAGCACGCGCAACCGGAGCCGTGGCGATTGACGCACATCGAGGGCGTCCAGTGCCGCGCCGGTCTGCAGCAGCCGCAGCAGATGGAACACCCCGTACAGCACGCCGATATCCCGCGGTGCGGCGACCAGCAGCACATCGCGTCCGCCCACCTGTGTGCGCTTGAGCAGGTAGCCTTCCTCGCCCAGCGGCTGCATCTGCGCACGCAACGGCGCGATCAACGCCGACGACTGCGGCGTACCCAGCACCAGCATGGGGCCGGTGGCTGCCGTACCTGCCAACTGCGGAGCGCTGCCGAGCAGCCCGGCCAGTCCACGCTGCAGTTCATCGCGCGCGGCGCGCTGCGTGGGTGTGTGATCAGGGGCCACCACCTGCCCCAGGCGGGTACGGTAGTCGGCAGCGAGGGACGGTTCGAGCGGAACGTAGCGCATCCACAGGGCATGGCCGTCCTCTGCGCGCGCGTCGCCCATGCAGGCCAGCAGCGCCAGCACGGCAGCGAACATCCAATGACACCGCTCGCCATCCGGACCGGACCGCTGGTTGGCCGGCAAACCTTGTAAGCTCCGGACGTGCGCGCGCTTCGGCAGCGTCACAGAGAAGAACGGGAGCGCGTATTGGACAAGCCGAAGAAATCGGTCCGCCGCAAAACCAGTGGCGTGACGATCGACGAGGTGGCGGCCCTGGCCGGAGTGTCGCCGATGACGGTGTCGCGGGCGATCAACCAGGGCAAGGTGCGCGACGTCACCCGCGAGCGCGTGATGCGCGCAGTGCGTGAACTGGGCTATACGCCCAACCTCGCCGCCAGTTCGCTGGCCGCCGCGCAGCACACGCGTATTGCACTGATCTACACCGACCCCAGCGGTGCCTACCTGCGTGAACTGCTGGTCGGCCTGCTGCGGGTAGCGTCCAGCGCTGCCATCCAGCTGGTCATCGACTACTGGGACGAGCCGGGCCCGGCCGCCCAGCGCAAGGCCGCGCGTGCCCTGGCCGGGCGGGTGGACGGCGTCATCCTGCCGCCGCCGCTGTGCGAATCGAAGCCGGTGGTGACCGAGCTGGTCAAGGCCGGCATCCCGGTGGTGGCGATCGCGCCGGGTCACCTCGGCAATGACATCTCCTGCGTGCGCATCGATGACTTCCACGCCGGCAGGGAACTGGCTGAACACCTGATCCAGCAGGGCCACCGCCGCATCGGCTTCATCTGCGGGCGCACCGACCTCAGTGCCAGCGCGCGGCGCTATGACGGCTTTGTCAGCGCGCTGCACGACGCCGGGCTGGAGGTCGACCCCGCCCTGGTCGAACAGGGCGACTACACCTACCGCTCCGGGCTGGCCGCTGCCGAGAAACTGCTGTGCCAGCCCAGGCCGCCCACCGCGATCCTGGCCAGCAACGACGATATGGGCGCGGCGGCGATCTCCGTCGCGCACCGGCGTGGCCTGGAGGTGCCCCGCGACCTGTCGGTGGTGGGCTTCGATGACAGCTCCGCCGCCACCACGGTCTGGCCCGAGCTCACCACCATCCATCAGCCCATCGCCTCGATGGCCGATGCCGCCATCGAGATCCTGCTGCGCACCATCCGCCGCCGCAGCGAGGGCGTGCGCGTGTTGACCGACCATGTGGTGCCGCACCGGCTGGTGGTGCGCGATTCGGTCACGCGCCCACCCGGTTCCCGATAGCGCAGGACGCAGCGTCACGGTCACGCGCCTGCGCACCCGATGCTGGTCTCCGCCTCGTTCAGGGCGCCCAGCGCGACACGTGACACCGACAGTGTCATCGCCCCCGCCGTTCCGATCGACCACGGGCGATCCAGCTTGCCGACATCCGCACCTGCGGCTGCAAGGCACTTCAGCGGCACGCCCACGCGCGTCCATTGGCCCACCGGCAGTTTTGCCAGCGTCGGCGTGAGCGCAATGCGGGCCGAGCAACCCGTGCCGCAGCCCACCGCCAACCAGGCCTCGCCACGGGGTGCAGACTCCACCCGCAACGTGGTCAGCAGCATCAGGTCGCCGTTGCTTTCGCGCTGCAGGTCCAGTGCCGTGTGCGACTGCAGCGCGGCAACTGCCTCAGCCTTGCCCGACCAGGCCAGGCGGCGGCCGTCTTCCTGTGCCAGGTGGTCCACGCCGGTGACCTTGAGCAGATCGCCCTGCAGGGCCTCCGGCACCTTGGTGACCGTGACGCCCTGCGCCCTGCTGTTCTGCAGGCGCAGGGCCATGCCGGACCCGGCTTCGCCGCGCGCGAAGAACACGCCGCTGGCACCTTCATTGCCGGTTACCCCGGAGACTTCCGGCAGCGCCGCCAGATCGCCGTTGTCGGCGTAGGACAGGCCGAAGCCGAAGGCGAACTGCGGGTTGTAATCCTTCTGCCCCACATTGTTGGCGTACTGCGTCGCCGTGCGCGGCCAGCTGAAGCTCAACCTGCCCTTGAAATCGTGCTGCACGCTGCCATCAGGCCCGCGCAGCAGCACGTCGGCAACGCCGGCACCTTCCGAGCCGGGCAGCCACGCCGCCACGAACGCATCAGCGGCGTTGATCTCGCGGTTGACCCACAGCGGGCGTCCGCTCAGGAACACGGCCACCACCGGAATGCCGTCGGCCTTCAGCCGTTTGATCAGGTCAAGGTCGGCATCGTCCCCCGGCTTGTAGGCCAGCGTCGGCAGATCGCCCTGGAACTCGGCATACGGGCTCTCGCCGAATACCACCACGGCTACATCCGGCTTCGTTACATATTTCCCATCGACCGCCAGCACTGCCTCGCCACCCGCGGCCGACGCCTGCTGGGCGATGCCCTCGTAGATCGTGTCCGCATTGGGGAAGTCCTTGCGGGTCGTGCCGGTGCCCTGCCAGTTCAGCGTCCAGCCGCCGGCCTGCTTGCCCACGTCGTTGGCACCGTCACCGGCGACCAGGATCCGTTGCTTGGGCGACAGTGGCAACACGCCCCCCTGGTTCTTCAGCAGTACCAGCGATTCGCGCACCGCCTGCCGTGCCAGCGCACGATGCTCCGGTGCGCCGATGAGGGCGAACTGGCCGCCGACCGCACGTGTGGACGGCTTGCCGGCTTCGAATAGACCCAGCCGCATCTTGACGCGCAGGATCCGGCGCACCGCCTCGTCCAGCCGTTGCTGGCTGATGGTGCCGTTCTTCACGGCGGCCAGCGTGGTCTCGTAGAAGCCCTTCCAGCTGTCCGAGGCCATGGCCATGTCCAGGCCCGCATTGATGGTGGCCGGGCAATCGGTGGTCGTGCAGCCCTTGACCTGCCCGTGGCCGTTCCAGTCGCCCACCACGAACCCACCGAAGTGCATGCGGCCCTTCAACGCATCGGTCAGGTACTGCCTGTGGCCATGCATTTTTTCGCCGTTGACGCTGTTGAAGGAGGCCATGACGGTCTGTGCGCCTGCAGCGATCGCCGGTGGATACCCGGCCGCGTGGATGCGCACCAGGTCCGCTTCGCTGATCCGGGTATCACCCTGGTCCTTGCCATCGGTAGTGCCACCGTCGCCGAGGAAGTGCTTCACCGAGGCGATCACATGACGACCATCGAGGAACGCGGGCGTACCCACTTTGCCCTGCAGGCCTTCGACCATTGCCCCGGCATAGCTGGCCACCACCTCGGGCGATTCGGAATAGCCCTCATAGGTGCGCCCCCAGCGGTCGTCCTGCGGTACCGCCACGGTCGGTGCGAACGCCCACTCCATCCCGGTCGCGCGGGTCTCCAGCGCGGTCACCTCGCCGATCCGGCGCAGCAGATCCGGGTTGCGGGCCGCGCCCAGGCCGATGTTGTGCGGGAACAGTGTCGCGCCGATGATGTTGCTCTGCCCGTGCACGGCATCGATGCCGAACAGCACCGGGATGGCTTTGCCGCCGGTGGAGGTGTCCATCGACGCTGCGTAGAACGCATCGGCCAGCGCCAGCCATTCGGCCGGCGCGGCATCGTAACGGCCACCGGGATCGGAATTGCCGCCGGCCAGGACCGAGCCCAACCGATAGCGGCGCACGTCGTCGGGGGTGATGCTGGCGATATCGCCCTGAACCAGCTGGCCGACCTTTTCCTCCACCGTCATGGTGGCCATCAGGTCTGTGATGCGCTTCTCCAGCGCGGGGTCCTCGGCCAGTGGCCAGGCGACCTGCGGCCACGGGTCCGGCGTCGCGGTTGCAGTTGCGGCAACGTTTTGATCCTTGCCGCAGGCCGCCAGTGCCAGCAGCAGCGTGGTCAGCAGCACGCCAGCGTGGGCGCGGCCAACGTGTCGATGGGTCATCGCGTTCATCCTTCCATCTGCTCCAGTTCCTTGCCCTTGGTTTCGTGCACGTACCTGAGCACGAAGAACACCGAAATGACCGCCGCCACCAGATAGATGCTGTACGTGGCTGCCAGCCCGGTGGCGGCCAGCAGAATCGGGAAAGTCACGGTGACGGCGAAATTGGCGGTCCACTGCGCCGCACCGGCCACCGCCAGGCCCGAACCGCGGATCTGGTTGGGGAACATCTCGCCCAGCATCACCCACATCACCGGGCCCCACGAGATGTTGAAGAACACGACATAGGCATTGGCCGCCACCAGCGCCAGCGTGCCCATGCCCGCAGGCAGCTGCAGGTGCGTATCGACCAGCGCGCCGCTGGCGAATGCGGCCACCAGCAGTGCCAGTGACACCGCCATGCCGGCCGAGCCCACCCACAGCAATGGCTTGCGCCCGATGCGATCGATCAGCAGCACGGTGACGATGCAGGCGCCGATGCTGAGCGCACCGGACAGCACGTTGATCAGCAGCGCGTCGTTCTCGGAGAAGCCGACGGCCTGCCAGAGCACGGCACCGTAGTAGAACACCACGTTGATGCCAACCAGCTGCTGGAAGGTGGCCAGGCCGATGCCGACCCATACAATCGGGCGGATCCTGCCGGTGGCCTTGTTGCGCAGGTCCGACAGCCGCGGCCGATGGTGGTCACTCGACAGCGAAGCGTCGATCTCGGCAAGCTTCGCCTGCGCCTCGACACCGCCGTACAGCCGTGCAAGCACCTGCAGCGCCTGGTCCTTGCGGCGCTTCACCATCAGGTAGCGCGGGCTTTCCGGAATGGTCAGCAGCAGTGCCAGGAACAGCAGCGAGGGCACGGCCTGCATCCAGAACATCCAGCGCCACGCTGCGTGCCCGCCCCACAGCGCCTCGGTGGACGCACCGGCGCTGGCCGCCAGCAGATAGTTGGACAGGAACGCGACGGTCAGTCCGCTGATGATGGCGATCTGCTGGACCGTGGCGAGCCGGCCACGGTAGCGCGCCGGCGCGACCTCGGCGATGTAGGCCGGGGAGATGACACTGGCGGCGCCCACCGCAAAGCCCCCCAACACCCGCGCGACGATGAACATCGCCGAGGAGGATGCGGCGCCGGCGCCGATCGCCGACAGCAGGAACAGCACTGCCGAGACGATCAGCACGTTGCGGCGGCCGAGACGGTCGGCCAGCCGGCCGGCGCTGAAGGCACCCACGGCGCAGCCCAGCAACATCGAGGCGATCTCGAACCCCTGCATCCACTCGCCGGATCTGAACGCCTGGTGCAGGCCGTCCTGGGTGCCGTTGATCACGCCGCTGTCGAACCCGAACAGGAATCCGCCAATCGTCGCCACCACGCTGATCAATACGATCAGCCGGGTGTTCTCTCCACCGCTCATTGCCTGCTGCATTGCCGTGCCCCTCCCCGGTTCGGTGTCATCGATGCGAGCCGCCGTGCTCAACGCAGCAGGTACTGGTTGATCAGGTTCTCGTAGCGCTCCTGCTTGCCGCTGATCTGCCTGGGCTCACCGCCCTTGGCACCCAGCGCAGCCAGCTCTGCCAGACTGAGCGCGCCGCCCGCGAAGTCCTTGCCGGCACCACTGTCGAAGCTGGCGTAACGCTCCTTGCGCCACTGCTCCAGCGGCGAGTCGTTCAGCAGCGCATGGGCCACTTCCAGCCCGCGGGCGAAGGCATCCATGCCGCCGACGTGGGCAATGAACAGATCTTCCAGGTCGGTCGATTCACGGCGCACCTTGGCGTCGAAGTTCAAGCCGCCTTCCAGCCCGCCCTGGCGCAGCACCACCAGCATCGCGCCCACGGTGTCGTACAGGTCGGTGGGGAACTGGTCGGTATCCCAGCCGTTCTGGGCGTTGCCGCGGTTGGCGTCGATGCTGCCGAGCAGGCCGTGGTCCGAGGCGACCTGCAGATCGTGTTCGAAGGTGTGGCCGGACAGCGTCGCGTGGTTGGCCTCGATGTTGAGCTTGAAGTCCTTGTCCAGGCCATGTTCCTTCAGGAACCCCACCACGGTGGCGCTGTCGAAGTCGTACTGGTGCTTCATCGGTTCCATCGGCTTGGGCTCGATCAGGAAGTTGCCTTTCAGGCCGATGCTGCGGCCATGGTCGCGCGCCATGGTCAGGAACCGCGCGAGGTGGTCGACTTCGCGCTTCATCTGGGTATTGGCCAGCGCGGCATAGCCTTCGCGGCCGCCCCAGAACACGTAATGCTCGCCGCCCAGTTCAACGGTGGCCTCCAGCGCCGCCTTTACCTGCACGGCGGCACGCGCCACTACAGCGAAATCCGGGTTGGTGGACGCACCGTTCATGTAGCGCGGGTGCGAGAACAGGTTGGCCGTGCCCCACAGCAGCTTCATGCCGGTTGCATCCTGGCGCGCCTTGGCCAGGCCCACCATGTGCTTCAGGTTCTTTTCGTACTGCCCGACATCCTCGGCGTCCGGCGCCAGGTCGATATCGTGGAAACACCAGTACGGCACGCCCAGCTTGGTGAAGAACTCGAATGCCGCGTCCACCTTCGCCTCGGCGGTCGCCATCGGCGAGCCGGCCTCCCAGGGGAAACGACGGGTACCCGGACCGAACGGATCGTGCCCGGCATTGCAGAAGGTGTGCCAGTAACAGACTGCAAAGCGCAGATGTTCCTGCATGGTCCTGCCGCCGATGACCTTGTCCGCGTCATAGACCTTGAACGCGAGCGGGTTGTCCGAGCCCCGGCCTTCGAAGGGAATGCGGCCGATGCCGGGGAAGTATTCCTTGGCGCCGATGAAAGGTTGCGTGCTCATGGTGCGTCTTCCTGTCGTTGTGCGAGGTGTCGCGGAAAGGAGATCAGCCGCGGTACAGCGGCGTGATCGCGTCGAGATGTCGAAGGAAACGGGCGTAGGCCGTGGCGTAGGCTTCGGCGCGCGCCAGGTCCGGGCGTGCCGACCGCAGCGGATCAAGCGCAACGTGGCGGTCGGCGACGTCGGCGATGGAGGCGGCATCACCGCGGCCGTGGCCCAATGCCCACAGGGCCTGCAATGCCGCACCGAATGCCGCGCCTTCGGACTGGGCCGGCACGTCCACCGGCAGGCCGAACACATCGGCCACCAGTTGCCGCCACTGCGCGCTGTTGCTGCCGCCGCCGGTCAGCACGATGCGTTCGAACTGCATGCCCGCGCCGACGAATGCGTCGTAGCCATACTTCAGGGCGTAGGTGGCCCCTTCCATGGCCGCGCGGTAGATGTGCGCCGGCGTCATGTTGGTCGTGTCCAGGCCCGCCAGTACCCCCTTGCCCTGCGGCAGGTCCGGCGTGCGTTCGCCGTTGAGGAACGGCAGCATCACCAGGCCGTCGGCACCGGGCGGCGTGGCCTGCAGGTGCCGGTCGCCCTCGCGGCTGCTGAAGCCGAAGGCGTCGGCGACCTGTCCGGTCACTACGGTGCAGTTCATCGTGCAGATCAGCGGCAACCAGCCGCCGGTCGACGAGCAGAACGCGGCCCATGCCCCGGCCGGGTCGACCACGGGCGTGTCCGAGAAAGCAAACAGGGTGCCGGACGTACCCAGGCTCATCACCAGGCGACCGGGTACGACGCAGCCGGTACCGACGGCCGCCATCATGTTGTCGCCACCGCCGACGGCCACCTTCACCGATGCGGGAAGGCCCAATGCCGCCGCCGCGGCGGGGGTGATGCCGAACATCTCTTCGGGCGCGGCGATGCGCGGCAGGCAGTCGGCGAGATCGCGCTGCGGATCGGTCGCGTGCAGCAGCTCGGCCGACCAGGTTCGGGTGCGCACATCCAGCCAGCCGGTGCCCGACGCATCGCCGTATTCGCAGAAGCGCTCGCCGGTCAACACGAAATTGAGGTAATCGTGCGGCAGCAGGATGGTGGCAAGCCGCGCGTAGGCGTCGGGCCGGTGCGTCTTCGTCCACGGCAGCTTGGAGGCGGTGTAACCGGCAAGCACCGGGTTGCCGGCCAACGCGATGGTGCGCGCCGTGCCGCCTGCGGCGTCCATGATCTGCACGCATTCGGCCGAGGTGCTGGTGTCGCACCACAGCTTGGCCGGTGCCAGCACCTCCCCGGCCGCATCGACCGGCACGAACCCATGCTGCTGTCCTGAGACTGCCAGCGCGGCAATCCGGGAGCGCACCGCCGGGTCGATCGCAGCAAAGCAGGCTTGCAGTGCCGTGACCCAGTCGGCCGGCCGCTGTTCCCGGCTGCCGTCTGCAGCACTGGTCAGCTGCAATGGCGCGCTGGCGCTGGCCACGAGACTGCGTTCTTCAGGGTCGTAGACGACCACCTTCAGGCTTTGCGTACCTGCGTCGATTCCCGCAACCAATTCCATTCACTGCACCCCGTAGTGGTTTGAAGGTAGCGCTACCAATTCGATGCAACAGCGCGCACTGCGGCTACGCCACGGCCCTGCCCCTTTGCCATGCGTCCGGCGCCGCCTTGCAGTAGCGCTCGATGAACGCTGCCTGCGTCGGCATCTTCGCCACCGTGTGCTGCACCGGCTGCCGGATGCGATGCAACAGGGTGCGCAGGTCCGCATCGCCGATGGCCTGCGCAAGCGGGTGCGGCGGTCCGGGCTGGATGCCCTGGCCCATCAGGACGCTGGTCCAGGAGTCGACCCGGAACAGCTCGCCGGGGTCCTGCCACGCATGGGCCCGCTCGCGCCACGCGCGCAGGCGGACCTGCAGCGATTCAGGCAGCGCCATCTCGCGGCAGGCCTTCCACATCGGCTCGTCGCGCTGGTTGGCGTGGTAATGCAGGATGATGAAATCGCGCACGTGCTCCATCTCCTGGCGGCTCACGTCGTTGTACAGCGCCACCAGCGAAGGGGTGATGCCGTCGGACGGGAACAGCTGGATCAGGCGCACCACGGCGCTGATGGTCAGGTGGATGCTGGTCGATTCCAGCGGCTCGATGAAGCCACTGGCCAGCCCGAGCGCCACCACGTTCCTGTTCCAGGCCTGCAACCGGCGCCCGCTGCGGAACGGCACCAGCCAGGGATCGCGCAGGGGCTGTCCGTCGACATCACGCAGCAGCTTGGCCTGCGCCTCGTCATCGGACATGTGGCGGCTGGAGAACACCAGCCCGCAGCCGACCCGGTGCTGCAGCGCGATGTGCCAGCGCCACCCGGCCTCGTGCGCGATGGCACGGGTGTAGGGCACCGGCGGCGCGGCCGAGTCGGTCTGCACGGCAACGGCGCGATCACTGGGCAACCATTCGTTCCAGTCTTCATAGCCGGTATGCAGGGTCTGCTCGGTCAACAGGCCACGGAAGCCCGTGCAGTCGATGAACAGATCGCCTTCGATGACCCGCCCGTCGTCCAGCACCAGCGACGCAACCGAGCCGTCATGGGGATGCTGGCGGACTTCGCGGATCTTGCCTTCCACCCGCCGCAGGCCGTTTGCTTCGGCCTTGCCGCGCAGGAACCTGGCATAGAGCCCGGCGTCGAAATGGTAGGCGTAGTTGACCTGGGGTTGAGTCTGCAGCGAGAACCTGTCGGCCAGTGACGCGGCGCTTTCCAGGCAGAAGTCGCCCAGCTCGGAGGGCATGCCGCGGCGCAGGCTGTCCAGCCAGAAGTGATGGAACGGCGTGGCCCAGGTGCCCTGCCCGATCGTGCCGAAAGGATGGATGAAGCGTTCACCGGGGCGACGCCAGTTCTCGAACGAGATCGACAGCTTGAACGTGCCGGCGACCGCACGCAGGAACTCCTGCTCATCGATCTGCAGGAAACGGTGGAACGTGCGGATGGGCGGCACGGTGGATTCGCCCACACCCACGGTACCGATCTGCTCGGACTCCACCAGCGTGATGTCCAGCTGTTGGCGGAACTGGTGCGCCAGTGCGCAGCCGGCCAGCCAGCCGGCGGTGCCGCCACCGGCGATCACCACTCTCCGGATCGGCCCTTGTGTAGTGTCCGCAGTGTTCAATGCGATGCTCCCATCAGCGGTTGAGTCGACCCAGCAGCTGCGCGCGCATGCGCCGCGCCTGAGCCTCGTCGAACGGTGCCAGCTCACCCCGGGCCGCTTCGGGCAGGTGTTGCCCTGCCTGCTCGCCGGGACCAAACACGTAGTACTGGAAGATCTTCGCCCACGCCTGCTTCTCGCGCGCCGGCAGATCGCGCAGGGACCACATCGCATGCTGCAGCGCCAGCAGGGGTGAGCCGAGATGGGCAGGCGCGCTGCGCCACCAGTAATTCACCAGCACATTGAACGGTTCCAGGCTGCGCACATGGTGCCACCACAGGCCCGGGATGAAGATGGCATCGCCGGGCTCAAGCGTGGCGGTCTGCGCGCTTGCCAGGGCATCACGGAAGCGCGGATGGCGGTCGAAGTCCGGCTGGTCGAAATCCACCACGCTGACCACCTGCCCACCCGGGGTGGGCTCCATCGGCCCCGGGTAGAGGTTGTCGATCTGCTCCGGCGGAAACAGGGTGAAGCGGCGCCGGCCCACCGCGCAGCACGCCAGATTGTCCGGAATGTCGTAATGGCAGGAGGCCGTCACCCGGTTGCCGACCCAGATGCTGGCCGAAGCATCGATGCCCTGCCCCGCCAGTCCGGCGTCGTTGTGCTGGGCGAACCCAGGCAGCGCACGCGCGATCAGCAGCGAAGCGACGTAATAGGTGGGCGGGCTCGGCGAATCGAGGTGGTCGGTGATTGCGTCCAGCACCTCGGTCAGCAGGCCACGACGGACCTCGAAGTTCAAGCGGGTGAAGCCCGCGTTGTAGAACGGACGCCCTTCGATCTCGAGGCCGCCGAAGGAATAGGGAACAGGCACGCCTGCTTCGAAGCCGCGCAGGTAGGCCATGGCCTCCTGCAGGGAGCGCGACCCGGCCTGCACCAATGCCCAGTCGCGCGCGATGCCGCGCAGCACCACCGGTTCACCGGCAGCCACCAGCGCCTGCAGCGGCAGCGCCGTGGGATCCAGGCCTTCCAGTGTGCGCATGGCGACGCCGTCCAGCACCGGTCAGTTCCTGCCGGCGGCGAGGGCAGCATCCGCTGCGTGCAGGCGTCGCTGCTTCTCGGCGATCAGGCGGCGCATGTTGTGCAGCGATGCCAGCATCAGATAGGCACCCTCCAGGTAGCCGGCGCGGTTGAGTTCGGCCAGCGCCGCACCCTCCAGCAGCGCGAGGCGGTCACGGTCGACCGCATGCAGGCCGTTGACGCCGACCCGATGCTCCGCGTCGATCCGCACGTCCAGCGTGATCGGTTGGATCAACCCTTTTGCGTCGAGCGTGGCGAACATGTCCGCGGCAAAGGCATGGCCGTCGTGGATGCCGCGCAGCACCCCGGCGATATGGTCCAGATAGGGCGAGTTACCACCCTGTGGCAGGAACACCGGCTCGCCGTGCATCGCGGTCACGCGCGGATGATCCAGATCCACGTGCAGCACCGCTTCCCGGGTAAGCGCACCATCGATGTAGCCTTCCTGGAAGCCGATCAGGAATGGCCCTTTCGCCACGGCACCGGGCAGGTAGGAGGCGTTCCAGCGACCGTCCTGCAGGAACAGGTTCTCGTGCTGTTCGAACCCCAGCAGGGCCACCGCCTGCCAGCCGCCCGTGGCGGGGTCCCTGCGCAGGAAGATGGGATATTCCCGCTGCAGTTCGGCGAACTCGCTCGGATAGGCCGGCACCATGCCCACCGCGTCGCCGAACTCGGCGCCGAACCCGGTGGCCACACGCAGGTCCGGATGGGCAATGTTGTTGAGCATTTCGAAACGCGACATGGTGTTGTCCAATCCGTCAGCAGCCTTGAACGGATGCCGCTGCCGTGGCAGCGGCACCCCACGGTTCAGAACCTGTAACGCACGCCCAGCATGTAACGCGGGCTCTGGTCGGCCAGCTTCACGATCATCTGCGAGGTACGCGAACGCCAGCGCACGTCCTCACCGGTCAGGTTGATCGCCTCCAGGCCAAACGACCAGTGATCGTCCAGGGTGTAGTTCACGCTGAGATCCCACTGCTCATACGCCTCCACATAGTACGGATTGCGGCTGGCCCCCTGGTTGGCCAGAATCAGGTACTGGTCACGCCAGTTCCAGGCAAGGCGCACCGACCAGCCGTATTTCTCATACATCAGCACGGCATTGGCGGTGTCGCTCAGGCCGGTGAGCGAGAACTGGTCGATGCCCGGATCGCCGGCGTTGTTGAAGCCCACATCCCCATTGACCAAGGTGTAGTTGGCCAGGATGCCGAAGCCGGTATCGCCGAAGAAGTACTGCCCACCCAGTTCCCAGCCGTGGAGCTTGGCCTTGTTCTGGTTGATGGGACGATTGACGTTGAACTGGTACAGCGGATCGCCGGCCGTGCCGTACAGGTCGTAGGCTGCCTCAGTGGCCAGCACCTGGGCGTCGGTACCGTTGTAGGCGCCCAACCCGGCGGGATTGTTGCGCAGCAGGGCCAGGGCGGTGAACAGCGAGGTGTCGTTGGCCGAGCACGCCGCTGCATTGGCAGCGCCGACCTGTGTGACGCAGGCACCGCTGGTGAGAAACGCCAGCGCCGCCTGCGCATCCGGGCCGGCGGTAGGATCGCGCAGGCCGTACAGATTCTCCTGGACAATGGTGTTGCCGACGAAATTGTCGACCGATTTGTTCCAGTAGGTCAGCGAGACGTAGCTCGCATCGGCGAAATACCACTCCAGCGCCAGATCCAGGTTGTCCGACTCCAGCGGTTTCAGCTGCGGGTTCTGTGCGGTACCGCTGGCCCGCGAGGACGGGTCGATGAGGACCGAGCCGAACGGCTGCTGGGCGGTCGGGCCGGCATACAGGTTGCCGATCGGCGCGCGTGCGATGCTCTTGCCGAATGAGACACGCCCCTTCAGGTCCTCACGAAGATCGATGCTGAAGTCCAGATTGGGCAGGATGTAGCTGTAGCTGTTCTTCTCGGTGAAAGGCTGTTGTTCGTCGGACAACACCACGCGGAAGTCATTGTTGGATTGCCACTCGATGGCTTCCGGGATGGCGATGTTCGAGGTGGAGACAACGTCGGTGGTTTCATAGCGCACACCCAGGCGGGTATTGGTACGCATGCCGCCCAGCTCGCCATCCAGCTCCACCTGGAAGTAGGCCGACTTCGTCTTCTCTTCCACCAGGTTATCGGCGGCGCGCTGCGGGCTCACGCCGAGATTGGCGCCATAGTTGTCCGCCGCCCACTGCGCAAGGCGACCGGCATCGCCGCGCCAGGCCGTGAAGCTGTTGGCATTGAAGTCGTTGAACAGCCCGACGATGTTGACCGGCTGCAGCAGGTCCATCAATCCGTTGGCAACATCCCCGTCAACGTTGGCCACGCCCCAATCGCCCAGCGTGTTGTAATTCTCCGCTGCCTGGATGCGGTGGGTGGTCTGCTTGCTCGAGTCCACGCCAAACTGGAAGCGCCCCTTGTCGAAGCTCCACTCACCGTCGACACGCCCCTGCTTGATCTCGCTGATCTGTGTCTGCGAGTTGATGCGCAGCACCTGCGAACCGATCTCGCCCGGCGCGAAACCCGGATTGACCACGCCGTTGGTGTTGGCGATGGCATCGGCCGTGCTCGGGTACCAGACCTGGGTGCCCACCGGCAGGCCGCTGTTGAAGACCATTTCCTGCACCCATGACCCACCGCAATGCGGTCCGGCGGTGCAGTTGTTGGTGCCGGCGATGCTGCTGAAGATGGAGCCGCCACCAGTGAGCGGATCGTTCGGGCGGCTTTCGTTCTTCGAGTTGTGCGCATCGAAGCTGAGCTTGAAGCGGTCGGTCACATTCCAGACCGCGTTCAGGCCGAGCGAACCCAGCTTGTACTTCTGCATGCTGCGCTGCTGCTCAAGGCCGAAATCCTTGGTGCCGGCGATTTCACGGATGTAGATCGGCGTGGCAACCGCACCGCTGGTATCGAATTCGACGTCGGTGTAGTTGCTGTTCTGCAGCCACATGCCCTGCTCGCCACGATTTTCAGTGATCTCGTTGGTCGAATAGGTGTAATCCAGGGTCAAGGTCACCGCATCGGTCGGTGCGAACTGCAGCACGGCCTGGCCGTTGATGCGCTCGCGCTCGAACTCGGAGAAGGCATAGCGCAGGTCGTTCGGCCGCGCATACAGCGCACCGATCGCTGGTGCATTGACCACCCTCGGGTTGCCCGGCATCGTGCCGGTCCACGGCTGCACGTTCCAGTAGTTGTCGGTGGCCTGCACCGAACCGCCCTTGCGTTTCTGGTAGCTGGCGCTCACCCCCACGCCGAAGGTCTTGTCGGGATTGGCGTAACTGAAGATGCCGGACAGTTCCGGCGTCAGGTCGTCGCCGAACGGCTGGCTGCGGTCGGAGACGGCCTTCGCCCCGGCACTGGCGACGATGCCCTCGTGGTCAAACGGCCGCGAGGTCAGGATGTTGATGGTGGCACCGATGCCACCGCTGGGGACATTGGCCTGGCTGGTCTTGTAGACCTCGATGCCATTGATGGCTTCAGCGGCCAGCTGGGCGAAGTTGAAGGCACGGGTACCGCCGTCGACACCACCGATGGCGACCTGCCCCGACGCACCGAACGCGTCGGCGCCGGGCATCTGCCGCCCGTTGAGCGTCACCATGTTGAACTGAGGGCCGAAGCCACGCGCCGTTACCTGTGCGCCCTCACCATCACGGCGTTCGATCGAGATGCCGGTGATGCGCTGCAGGGATTCGGCCAGGTTGGTATCGGGGAACTTGCCGATGTCCTCCGCACTGATCGCATCCACCACGCCGGCCGAATCACGCTTGATGTCCATGGCCTGGCTGAGGCTGTTGCGGATGCCGGTGACCTGCACGGTGTCCAGCTGTGTCGGGCTGGGCGGGTTCTGCTGCCCGGCGACGGGTGCCGGCGTTGACGCCTCTTGTGCGAATGCGGGATTGATGACCAGGACGCCACCGACAAAGGTGAACATGGCCCTGGAAGTGAACTTCGCCAGCGTCCGGCTCATCGACGAGCCCTCCGGTCTGGGGTACGACGGAAAGTAGCAGCGCTCATGACTCTCCCCTCTGACATACGATCGAATGGATGTACCGCCCCTCCTGGGGGCACGTACGGGCGACGCCCGTCTTCCACACCGAACATCGCAGTGCGCTTTGCACCCACTGCGACTCAAACTCGCCTTCAGACTTGCCAGAACAGCCGCGCGGTAAAGGGGGGGGCATCCGCTGGCCTTACACCGGCTCAGTGGTAGCGCTACCATCGCGTCACGGCGCAGACTACTCATCCGCAATCGCGCTTGTCATCATGCAGCGCAGCAAAGGAATCCAGCCTTGAAAAACGGCCATAAAGCGGTCCGTCGAAAAGCAAGCGCCATCACCATCGATGACGTCGCTGCCCATGCAGGTGTTTCCGCCATGACGGTGTCACGCGTCATCAACGGCCATGCCGGGGTACGCGAAGGCAACCGCGAACGCGTCCTGCGCAGCGTGCTGGCGCTGGACTACCGACCCAATCCTGCTGCCTCCGCCCTGGCTGCGGCGCAGCACACCTGCATCGCCCTGATCTACACCAACCCCAGCTCCAGCTACCTGCGCGAACTGCTGGTCGGCGCGCTGCGCGGCTCCACCCGCTCGGCGGCGCAGCTGGTCATCGCTGCCTGGGATGAGCTGGGTACCCCGGCGCGTCGCGAGGCGGCACGGCAACTCGCCACTACGGTGGCCGGCGTGATTCTTCCGCCGCCGCTGTGTGAATCGAAGGACATCGTCGAGGTATTCGTCAACGCAGGCATTCCCGTCGTCTCCATCGCGTCCAGCCGCTTCAGCGACAGGATCTCCTGCGTGCGCATCGACGACCGCCAGGCCAGCCATGACATGGTGTCGCACCTCATCGCTCACGGGCATACACGCATCGGCTATATCAAGGGCGATCCGAACCAGACCGCCAGCGCGCACCGCTGGCAGGGCTACCGGGATGCACTGGCCAACGCCGGCATCGGCTACGATGACGCGCTCGTGCAACCCGGCTGCTTCACCTACCGATCCGGACTGGAGGCAGCCGAGCGGCTGCTGGCCCAGGCCCCGCCACCCAGTGCGATCTTCGCCAGCAACGATGACATGGCATCGGCGGTTGTTTCAGTGGCCCACCGCCACGGCCTGCAGGTACCGGGGGATCTTTCGGTGGTGGGCTTCGACGACACCTCCGCCGCTACCATGGTGTGGCCGGAACTGACCACCATGCATCAGCCGGTCGCAGAGATGGCGGACAACGCGATAGACATCCTGCTGCGGGAAATGCGCCGCCCCGCGTCTTCAAGGCGCGCTACCGTCAACCACGTGCTTGCGCACCAGTTGATCACGCGCGCCTCGGTATCGACACCGCCGCTGTCCTCTGGACACCGGGCATCCCGGATCGCAACGCGGCAAGCCCCGGACATCGATGGACAAGGGGGCTGAAGCACCCGCCGGGTCCCGGCCGACCTACAGCCGACGCATCATCAGCTGGGCCGAGCCTGGGCACAGTTCACTGAACTGCGTCGACGCAGCGATGAATCCCGGTGCTGCATCGCGCGCGACACGCTCATAGCCAAGCTGCTCGAAGAACGGTGCTGCCGTGGTCGTGAGAAGGAACACGGTCCTGCCACCCGCCGCCTTGGCATGCTGCTGCAGTTCCACCACCAGTTGCCGCCCCAGGCCCCTGCCCTGCGACATCGGCTGGATCGCCAACGAGCGCAGGAGCACGACGCCGCGGCTCGACTCATAGCCCACGCAACCGAGCAGCTCTCCGTTCAACGACGCTGCCAGACAGGTGATCGGCCTGCCTGCACGCAGATCCTTCGTAGGCAGGCCGCTGGCCTCCAGCAGGGCCAGCACGTAGGCAGACAACGCTGTCTCCATCACTCGCACGCGGCAGCTCTCGCTCTGTTCCGGCCAGGCCACCTGCAGCGGCGGCAGGGGCTCATCGCCCACTCCGCGCGGCGTGGGCGCGGTCGCCGCTGGACGCCGCCTGCTGGCAGGGAAACGCAGTCTCCAGCGCCTCAATGACCAGAGATGCGGCATCCTGATGCAGTCGTTCGGCGGGTAGCTGCCGGATGTGCGAAGACACACGGTCGACCAGTTCATGGGGAAGAATATGTCCCTGGCCACACCACTGCCCTCGGCCTGTATCTGCAACGCCCTGGATGTAGGCGCCCGCGCGGACGCTCGACAGGTTCCGGCACTGATCGCCGCTGCAGAATCCGTCTTCACCCCTGCCCTGCAGGAGCTTGGCCAACTCTGCTCCGCTCACGAACCAGGTGCGCGTGACCGGCGCTGTCTGCGCCAGCGCAGATCCGGCCAGCATGCAGAAGCAGAGAACGAGGGCGCCGGGCAAGCAGCGTGCTCTCCTGCTGACTGGATCCCTGCGGGTGCCTGTGCTTGTCATCTAGTTCTCCTGGGCAGCATGGCCGCGCTCCTGGATACGGTCGAACTGATTGCGTGGAGTGAACTGCGGGTCGTCCGCTCCGTCCAGCATGAGCTCGACCATTGCATCGAA
The DNA here is from genome assembly GCF_019793815.1 of Stenotrophomonas sp. DR822. Taxonomy (NCBI): domain Bacteria; kingdom Pseudomonadati; phylum Pseudomonadota; class Gammaproteobacteria; order Lysobacterales; family Lysobacteraceae; genus Stenotrophomonas; species Stenotrophomonas sp. DR822. The sequence continues at coordinate 468,208 of NZ_CP081826.1, read as the reverse complement.
GGTCGCAGCGGTCTCACCGGACTGCGCCGGCGTCATGAAGCCGGAATCGCCCTTGCCGGCCAGGTGGACCGCAGCAACCGTCTCCCGCTCACCGTTCTCGGCCCATAGGTAGTCGTGCACCAGTGCCACGCCGTGCTCGCCAGGCTCAAGGAAATCGGCGGCGCCGCGCGCCATCGCCAGGAACACGACCAGGTCATAGAGGTTCTCGGAATATGTCAGCGACCCTGCCACGAAGTACGCGCCAGCCTGATCGTAGGCCGCAACCTTGATGTTCTCGGCCTGCGCCGATTCCAGGAGGGCGGCCAACGCGGCGCGATTGTCCGCGTGCCGGGCCAGCATTGCAGTGCAATCGCAGAGGAATTCACCCAACTCCACATCACTGGACGCAGCCAGATCGACGCCGCCGGGCAGGTGCCACCGGCCGGCGATGGATCGCCAGTCATTCCACCTCGATGCTGCAGGCACCGGGGCCGCCAACCAGCGTGCAAGACGCTCGCGCGGCAGCTGCAGCCTGAGCAGGGCCGAATAGGGTTCGGACATGGCTCGCGCCCATTTCCTGATCTTCGACAGCTTGGTTTGTACCAAACAACGTCAGCAACGCCAACTGCGGCAACCGGGCACGTGCAGTTAACGCTCACGCATTATGCTGACCGCCTCATTGAACTTCCGCGAGGTGCACCCCTTGACCAAGCTGCATACCCTGATGATCGCCGGCTGCCTGTGTGCCTTCAGCCCCTTGGCCCTGGCTGAAACCGTGAACCTGACCAACAGCGCCGACGGTGCCAACCGCGAGGCCGGCATTGCCGCGGTCAAGAAAAAACTCCACGACGCGTGTACCGATCGCAAGGGCTCGCCCGACGCAGCGTCGTTCGAAGTGGTCTTTGAGAAGACCAGCGACAACCCGAACGTCCCCAAGCCGTATTACGTGGACGGCAAGATGAGGTGCGAGTTGCCGGGGTGAGAGCGCGATGTCAGCGGCGGCCGTGCCGCCATTACCCCCGCGGCGGCTGCGTGCCGCGCGGGGGCCCGTGCCGGAATCCCTAGCGACGCAAGGCGTCGATGATCACGCCGGTGGCGATCTCCACCAGCAGGTATTCCGTATCCGACTGCCGCACCCACCGCTGACCGCGACCGGGGTCGCGCAGACGGTAATGCGCGTAGTCGTCCACCCAGTAGCGGCGGTCAACCTCGGCCCAGGGCAAGCGGTCGCCGCGGCGCCATGCCTTTTTCTGCCAGCCCGGCGGGGGTGCGTCGCGGTTGTGGGGGCCGCCTGCATGGGGCGGCGGTCCGTTGCCACGTGCATGGTGCGGCGGATCGGCCCAGGCAGGGGCAGCCACCAGGGTGATTGCCGCGCCCAGGGCAATGCCAAGCAAACGTCCGGTTTTCATGGGAATGTTCCCGGTCCAGCCGCAGTATGCGGCGTTGTGACCCGGAATATAGGGCAGCGCCTGTGAATGAATCCGTGAGCCCGACCGGACCCGATGGGCGCCCGCAAACCCGCATTCAGCAATGCGGCGCCCTCACCCTCGAATCCGGGTGGGAGTCAGGCCCAATCGGCGGCGCAGCAATCGCCTGAGTGTCGCAGAATCGCCCAAGCCCACTTGCGCGGCCACCTCTTCCACCGAAAGCCTGCCGCTTTCCAGCATCAGCCGCGCCCGGTTCAAGCGCACCGACGGGATGAGCTGCTGCGGCGGGCGCCATCATTGCCGGCGACATGTATAGCGTCTGCAGGCGCTGGGGGCCCAATGGCCAGTTGTGGGCGCTGCCGCAGTTCGTGGAAGCTGCAGGCTATTCCCATCTGCACCCCCTGTGACCCGCTGACGCCGCAAGCGCATGGCCGGGCCTCGCGGACGCACGGTGCGTGTCCAGAACGCCCTTGTCAGCAGGCCGCGCTATCGATCATGCGCGATCACCCAGCGGTCGGCTGCAGAAGCGGGCGAATTCCTGAAGAAAGGCTTCTGCCGGCGCGCGATTGACCGGTTGTCTTACAGCACTGGCAATGGCCTCCGGCTCCATCTTCATGAAAGGAAAGCGCAGGAACAGTTCCTCGTTGAAGCGGGAGCTGATGGTCGACAGCACAAGCCGGAGAGAAGCGAGCATGTCGTCGCCGCGATGGGAGGCGTGCACCAGGGCGATGGGCTTTGCAACCACGAGGTCGCCCGATACCAGCCAATCCATGGCGTTCTTCAGGCCGCCGGGAATGCCTCTTGCGTACTCGGGGCTTGAAATCAGGATGCCATCGCTGGCTTCAATGCATTGCTTGAAGCGCACGACGCTGTCATGCAAAGGCAGATCTTCAAGGTCGGGAGAGAAAACGGGAAGTCCGCCGAGATCGGTGCAGGTCGTCAGCGCGATATCCGGCGGCGCGATTTCTTCCAGCGCCCTCAGCAATGCGGTGTTGGTGGACAGCCGGCGTGCACTACCGGATATGGCAAGGATCTTCATCCTGGCACGCTATCACAGCCGCCTGTCGCCGCGCCCGGCGATGGCCTGCAGCACCTCCCCGCACTTGGCAAACCACAGGTGATCGTCCAAAGTCCGCTGCTCATGCACGGATGCACGTAGCCCATGACACGACTGCTCATCATTGAAGACAACCCCGAGCTGGTTGCCAACCTTTACGCGTTCTTCGAGCCACTGGGCTACGTACTTGACGATGCGCGGGATGGTGCCAGCGGCCTGCGCAGGGCAACGCAGAATGATTACGATGCCATCGTGCTGGACCTGATGCTGCCCCGCCTTGATGGCATGGCGCTGTGCCAGACACTCCGCGAGGAGTTCCAGAACCCGGTGCCGATCCTGATGCTGACCGCCCGTGATCCGGTGGAAGACCGCGTGCAGGGGCTCGCGCTGGGTGCGGATGATTACCTGGTCAAACCCTTTTCCCTGAAGGAGCTGGACGCGCGCATCAAGGCGCTGGTCCGCCGTGCCCAGGGCCGGCAGGTGCAGAGCGTGCTGGCCTGGGCGGACCTGCGGGTCGACACCCGTTCGCCACAGGCATGGCGCCAGGGCCAGGCCCTCAACCTGACACCGACCACGCACAAGCTGCTGATGTGCCTGATGCGTGCCGCGCCGGCGGTGGTGCGCAAGCAGGAGATGGAGTACCTGATATGGGGCGACGAGCCGCCGGAGAGCGGCGCGCTACGTACGCATATCCATGAGCTGCGCCTTCAGGTGGACAGGCCGTTCGACCCTGCACTCATTGCTACCGTGCACAGTGTCGGCTGGCGCCTGGGCACGCCGGCGCCAGCACATGTGGAGTAGTCGCCACCCATGAATGCCCGCTCGCTGAAGTCCCTCTATCGAAGCTTGACCCTGAGAACGCGTATCACCGTTGCCTTCGTGCTGCTGATGGCCGGTGCCATGGGCTTCATCGTACTGGTCGAACTGGTGGACTATGACGACGTAAGGGCCTCTGTGGTTTCGATGAGCCAGGACCGGGAGGTCCGCAGGCTGCAGGCGGCCTTGGCGAAAGGCGTGCAACCGGACCTGCCGGAAGGCAGCCAACTGTTTGATCTGCGTACGGTTCCGCAGGTACTGCGCCGGTACGGGCCGGGTTACCACGGTGACGCCGCACCGAACGAATGGCACCTTCGGGTCTTCGAAAGCAGCGGGCAGCGCTACTACCTGCTGCAGCACGGTGATCACTACGCCTACCTCGAGCACCTGATCAACGCCTTTGCTGCGCTGGTGATCCTGACCTGCGTGCTCTGTGCGTTCTGGATTGGTCGCCGGACGTCGGCCCACGTCATCGCGCCCATTACGCGCCTGGCTGATGCCGTGCAGAACAAGCACAAGCCCTTCCCCTTCCAGGACGCGCGCGACGAGATCGGCGTTCTAGCGCGCGCCTTTGCCCAGCACAGCGACGAACTTGAGCAGTTCCTGCAGCGTGAACAGTGCTTCGCCGGCGACGCCAGCCATGAACTGCGCACACCACTGGCGATCATCGGTGGCGCCGCCGAAACGCTGCTGCACCAGCTCCCGGCCGACAGCCGGCTGCTGGCCAGTGCCCAGCGCATTGTGCGGACCACGCAGGAAATGCAGCGCCAGCTGACCTGCCTGCTGCTGCTTTCCCGCGACCCCAGGACGGTGCCACGCAGCAACCTGCTGCTGCGACCGGTGATCGAGGAATGCATGGCGCGATGCGTGCCGTGGCTGGCAGGAAAGCCGGTGCGGCTGAGCCTTGATGCGGCGCAGGACGAGCAGCTGCTGACCAATGACGTGCTGGCACAGAGCGTGATCTGGAACCTGCTGCGCAATGCGTGCCAGTACACGGAGGAAGGCGAGATACGGGTGGAACTGCATGGCACCACGCTGCGGGTTGCCGATACCGGCCCGGGGCTGCCGTCCAGCATCGACGCGCAGCAGTTCCAGCGCTTCGTGACCAGCGCCCGGCAGAGTGGCGAAGGTCTGGGCCTGTCCATCGTGCAGCGCGTGGTCGAGCATCTTGGCTGGCAGATGACGGTCGAGACCTCGGTGCGAGGCTGCTGCTTCACCCTGCAGATGCGCCCAGCCGCAGCCGATACCTGACAGCTTCCTGACATTGCTCCTTCCACCCTTGCCGGATCTCTTCATGAAGGCAGGTGCGAAATGCAGCCAGGGCAACCCAAGGGCAACGGCAAATACGCGCACGGCAAGACCGGGCTGCGCCGCATCCTGCATACCGTGATCCATTCCCGCGACGGCTTCGTCGCGACATTCAAGGGTGAGGCCGCGTTCCGGCAGCTGCTGTTGCTGCATGGCGCGCTGGCAACCGTCGCGCTCCTGCTGGACGTCAGCCGCAGCGAGCGCGCCCTGATGCTGATGGTCTGCTTCATCAGCCTGCTGGTGGAGCTGCTCAACTCGGCCATCGAAGCGGTGGTGGATCGCATTTCTCTGGAACACCATCCACTTTCCAAGAACGCCAAGGACATGGGCAGTGCCGCACAGAGCACGGCCCTGCTGATGGTGGCTACGGTGTGGGCCGTGGTCCTGATGGGATGAGCAAGGAACCTGACAACTTCCTGATGAACACGTCCAGATACTGCGCGCACTTCTGGCTCAGCGGATTCTGCACGTGCGTTCATGCTTCAGGTCTGTCCCGCAACATCCGATCATCCTTGTCTGGTGCACGGCATTGTTCTTCACCACGCTGGGAAACATCGCTCTCTGGAAGACGCTCTGGTCTCTCATCGATATCCATGATCTGCGCAGCGCTTTGTTCTTCTGCAGCCTTCCGGTGCTGCTGCTGTGCCTGTTCAATCTGCTGTTCACGCCCATCGGCATGCTCCCCTATGCGCGCAAACCGGTGCTGGCGTTGCTGGTTGTCGTCAGCGCTGCGTGCACCTACTTCATGCTGCATTACAACGTACTGATCGACCGCGACATGGTGCAGAACGCGCTGGAGACCAACCAGGCTGAGATGACCTCCTACCTGTCGCTGCCGTTGCTGTTGACGGTGCTGTTGCTGGGCGCGCTGCCCACATGCGTTCTGCTGATCATGCGCAGTGGAAACAGCGGGCGCCCTTTGCGGGCGGCACTGGTGTGGTTGGGGAACGTGCTGGCGACGCTGATGGTGCTGGCTGCGGTAAGCCTGGCGTTCTACAAGGAGTACTCGTCGCTGCTCCGCAACAACCGCTACATCCGTGAGCAGGTGCTGCCGCTGAACGTTCTCCGTCACACCTATGGCTATCTCCGGAGCAGCTACAGCGCCAAGGCACAGCCGCTGCGCACGATCGGCGAAGACGCCGCGCGCACGCCCGGCGAGCGCCCGCGCCTGGTCATCCTGGTGGCCGGCGAGACGGCACGTGCAAAGAACTTCCAGCTCAACGGCTATCCGCGCCCGACCAACCCGCAGCTGTCACGCAGGGACGGCGTCATCAGCTTCCGGGACGTTGCATCCTGCGGCACATCAACAGCCGTGTCACTGCCGTGCATGTTCTCGAAGATGCCACGATCGCAGTACGAGGGCGTCGCTGCGGCATCGGAAGAGAACGTACTGGACATCCTGCAGCGCACCGGCGCCAGCGTGCTCTGGCGCGACAACAACAACGGTGGCTGCAAGGGCGTGTGCAACCGCGTTCCCACCGACGACATGCCGCCGCTGAAGGTGCCTGGGTTGTGCGTGAACAAGGACGGCACCTGCCATGACGAGATCCTGCTGCACCAGCTGGACACGCGCATCGCGGCCATGCAGGGTGATGGTCTGATCGTGCTGCACCAGCTGGGCAGCCATGGCCCCACCTACTTTGAACGCTATCCCGCCGACTCCAGGGCATTCAGCCCTACCTGCGACAGCAACCAGATACAGAAGTGCAGCAACGAAGCGCTGACCAACACCTACGACAATACGCTGGTCTATACCGACCGGCTGCTGGGCAAGGCCATCGACCTGCTGCAGACCTATTCGGAGCAGCGTGACGTTGCACTGATCTATGTCTCCGATCACGGCGAGTCGCTTGGCGAGCGCGGCCTGTATCTGCACGGAACGCCCTACTTCATTGCGCCACGCGAGCAGACCCAGGTGCCGATGGTGATGTGGTTCTCCCAGGGCTTTGCAACCCATGCCCGCCTTGATCTGGCCTGCCTGCGGCATGCCGCGGGCACCGGATCCTACAGCCACGACAATCTCTTCCACTCCCTGCTGGGACTGTTCGCTATCAGCAGCGGTATCTACCAGCCGGGACTGGATGTGTTCGCGGGCTGCCGCATTCCCTAGCGTGCTGTCCGGTCACAGCGTCTCTGCCAACCGCAGTACATCCATGGGAAACGCGGCGTAATCGTCGAGCGGGGCGCTGTGGCTCTCCCGCCGTTGAATCTGCCTTACCGCCACCACGCCCTTGTCGGGAACAATGACCAGATGCTGGCCGAGATAGCCGTTGGCGGCGTAGGCCGCTACCGGCCCTCGGTCGATGTCGAAGATGTCGCCGAGCTTCAGTCCACGCCCGGTGATTTCCGCAGCGTAGCGCTGTGGCCAGCTCGGCCCCAGCCGTTCGGCCAGAAAGCTGATCAGCGCTGACTTGCTGTCAAATACCTGGCCGTCGGCGGCCAGCAGCGCGTCCAGCATCACGGCATCCATGCTGCGAGCGCTCAGAAGCGTGGCCGCACCGGCCTTCAATCGGTAGTGCTCCCATGCGGGGATGCGCCACCACAACAGGCCGACGTCGGGGGAACGCGCGCTTTCGGCGGTCATCAACGCCACCGAGCGTTCGCTCAGCAACCGCTTGCCGCCCGGGGTGACACCGCCGTCCAGCATCAATCGTCCGATCGCTGCAAGATCAACCGCCGACAGCGACAGCCCGGCCATGCCCATGGGCGTCCCGGCCTGATCCTTCATCCATGCATGGCCGGTGATGCCAAGCGGCTTGAACAACCGTTCGTCCAGATAGATATCCAGTGGCTTGCCGGCAAGCCGCTGCACGATGTCCGGCAGAAGATTGGTCGCCTTGTTGTTGTAGGCGAAGGTGGTGCCTGGATCGCTGGACACCTCGGCCGCCAGCGCCAGCTTCACCAGATCCGGCGCGCCCTCCAGTTCCACCCCCGCGTTGACCACGTTCTGCAGGCCGGAGGTGTGGTCCATCAACATCCGGATCGTGATGTCACGCTTCCTGCCCTGGCGCCATTCCGGGTACACCGTGCTGACCGGTTCGTCGATGGATGCGAGCTTGCCGTCATCGAGCAGCAGCCCGATGGCCAGGGCGACGACGGACTTGGTCGCCGACATCAGGTGGATGCGGTCTTCACCGGCTGCCGGCGCGATCTGCAGCAGCACCCCGCGCCCGCGTTCAATGTAGACCGCGTCGGAATGCGCGTTGCGGGCATTGCGCTCGATCGCTGCCAAGGCATCAGGCGTGTTGGCCGCGGCTACAAATGGGTGTAATGCCAGTAAGACTGTGCAGGCAAGCAGACGTGCTCTCATGGCGGGCTCCTTCAATGGACACAGAGACAATGACTACATTTGTAGTCAATCTGCAGTGCATGAAGTCATGCTTCATCCATCACCCTCCTCCCAGTGCCTGCCGCAGCGTTGGCAACTGGCGGCGGCTGCACGGCACCCGTGCACCATCGGCCATGTGCAGCAGGGCTTCACCGCCATCGGCAGGTTCGATCGAGCGCAGATGACGCCGGTTGATGAGCCAACTGCGGTGGCAGCGCAGGAAAACGGAAGGATCAAGGCGCTCCTCAAGTGCGGCCATCGTCATCCGCAGCGGATAGTCACATCCGCGCACCCGCAGGTTCACATAGTTGCCGGAGGCCTGGGCGTACTCCACCTCCTCGGTGGCCACCAGGAATTCCTTGCCCAACTTGCGCACAAGGAAATTCTGGGGTCGTTGAACAGGCTCGACTGGCGGGCCATCTTCCGGCGCTGCCAACAGATGGGCTTCGCCTTGACGGCGGCGGCCGAACCAGCTCAGGAAATGCTCCAGCGCCACGAAGCTGAAGAAGACCCGCACGTCCTTCAGGTACTCATACAGCAGCCGTGACGCCCAGCTGGAGCCATCCACATACGTTGTACCAAGCCCAAGGTAGGTGACCTTGCGCACCGCCATCATGCCCAGCACATGCAGCAACGACCATCCCACGCTGGCCAGCAGGTACAGCGGCAGGCGCCGCTTCCAGGTGTCGATGTGCAGGGGCCAGCGCCTGCAGCCCCACCACAGCATCGGCAGGCAGGCCAGGATCACACCGACGCTGCTCAGCTCCCAGACCAGCGGCTCCCACAGCGCAAGTACATCGCCACGGCGCTGTGCGTCCATGACTTCCACCACGGCATTGGCCACGGCCACCACCAGCAGGATCCCTGCCCACATCAGCAGACGGGAGGCCAGGGGCAAGCGTGGGGAGGAAGGGACAGGCATGGGGTGGTGGCCACACAGAACGGCGCATAACGCGACAAGGTGGCAATTCTAGCCGCGCCATCCGTCCCACGAACCCCGCCATTGGTCACTTTCCGTCAACGGGCCATCCCTTCGCCGCTGGCCCTGCCGGCCACGTGCCGCACATTGGCCCGATCTTGCCTCCAGCAGAACCATCATGACGCGCCGCCACGATATCGATGCTCTTCGCATCATCGCCTTCGCCTTGCTGATCCTCTACCACACCGCCATGGCGTACGTGGGCGAATGGGGCTTTCATCTCAAGGGCAGCTTCACGACCGACGCACTTCAATGGCCCATGCGCCTGCTCAACGGCTGGCGCATGTCACTGTTGTTTCTGATTTCCGGGGTGGCCATTGCGCTGACACGAAACCGACTGCAACGCGGTCGCTTCATTCTGAAGAGGACATGGAGGCTGTTGCTGCCACTCGCCTTCGGCATGTTCGTGGTCGTGCCCATCCAGCCGTACTGCGAGGGTGTGAGCAGAGGCATGGTCGCGCCCGGATTCTGGGAATTCCTGCTGCGCTACTGGCAGGTGCGCCCATGGCCGGAAGGCAGTTTCGCCGGTGATCGCTTCGGCATCACCTGGAACCACCTGTGGTACCTCGCCTATCTCTGGGTGTATACGACGATTCTGGCCATCGCCCTGCCGGTGCTGGATTCGGCGCCATTGCGATCGGCCAGCCGGCGGCTTGCCAACGCCCCGGGCTGGATGCTGACCGGGCTTCCGGCGCTGCTGTTGCTGCTGTGGCTGGTGTGGCTCGCCCCGTCCTACCCTGCCACCAACACCCTGGTGGACGATGTCCATCAACATGCCAAGTATGGGACGGTGTTCCTTGCCGGTTACCTGCTCGGCCGTGAGCCGCGCTTCTGGGAACGGGTCGAGGCGCTTCGCTGGACAACACTGGCCACGGTACTGGGTGCAGTTGCGTGGTACCTGTTCCTGGAAGCGCTGGGGCGCTGGTTGCCTCCGGCATCGCCACTGCGCCAGTGGCCGGAACCTTTCTGGCGCCTGCAGTCGCAGTACTGCGAGGTGGTGTACTCGTGGGGAATGCTGCTGACCCTGCTCGGCTGGGGCAAGCACTGTCTGGATCGCCCCTTCCCTTGGCTGCCGTACTGCACGGAGGCCATCTATCCTTGGTATGTCCTGCATCAGAGCCTGATGATCGCCGTGTTGTTCTGGCTGAAGCCGATGCAGCTTGGGCCCTGGATGGAGCCGGCGCTGGTGCTGCTCGGCACGGTAGGCGGTTGCCTGCTGCTGCACGAACTGCTGATCCGACGTTCCCGCTGGCTGCGGCCCCTGTTTGGACTGAAATCGAGCGTGCGCTGAAGGCCTAGCGGGGCCATGGCGAAAGCCGAATGGCCTTGAGGCATCGACTCAATGTTCCCGGGGGGGCTTTCGGTCCACCAGCCACCCGGCGGCTATTTGATCTTCAACTCCGGCAGAAGAGGATCAACATCAACCAGTTCCAGTGACTTGACCATGTGCAGCGTCCCGCTTTTGTACTTGAGGAAATGTGAGCTCTTCACATGCTGTTCGTAAGCCTGTCGGCTCGCATAGATTTCAAGGATTGTCAGCCGGGTCGGATCTTCCTTGTCAAAGACCGCATACAACGACAGCACGCCGGGCTCCAGCTCCATTGAAGCGCGAACCTCCTCAGCCAAAGCGTCTCGATAGGCCGGCAGATGGTCTGCATTGACGGTGATCTTCGAGAGCCTTGTCATCTGTACCTCCTGCGCTCCAACACTGAAGGGTCCTGCCAGCATGCTGATCAACGTGCCGATGATCATCTTGTTCATTCAATCCTCCAATTTTTCATTCAATCCTCCAATGCGCGGGCCATGCGACGGAATCTCCCGTCTGAACATCATTCGTGCCGAACGTCCAGCTGGCATTGAATACCGCCACGAACACGCTCCGCGGCCTCCAGGCCGAAGCGCGCTTCGAGAACAGCAGCCAGCGCGTACAGCTGCTCTGGGCGCAACCCTATGTTCATGCTGATGCCAATGTGAGACTGCAACTGCGGCTCCACCCCGGACATGGCAGCCAGCATGCTGACCGTGGCCAACTCGCGGAGTTGCCAATCAAGGTTGTCGCGCTCGAAGATGTCGCCAAACAGATGCGTACGCAGGTACTCATTTGCCTGGGGTGCGAAATCGAACAAAGGCCCTGAGACCGGGCCGCCAGCCAGCCTGGTCTGATTGGCCGTGCCTGCGGCGAGCAGTGCGTCTCCTTTGGGGATCGGCCTGCCCGGCTCGCGGCCAGCTTCATCCTGGATGCCCCGCTGCCTGCGTGCCTGCGCCACCCTCATCAGTTCGCTCAACGCGTTCAGGCTCCGTGGGAAACCTGCATAGGCATAGACCTGCACGAGGATCTCGCGCACCACTGCCACGCTCAGCCCCGCGTCCAGACCTTGATTCAACGCCTGATCAAGGGCACTCATGTTGCCCGCCGCTGCGCAGGCGCTGATTGGAATGATGGCTTGCTGGTGGGCATCCAGCCCGGTGACAGAGAACCGGCTGTACTTGCTGTTCATAGCTGCTCCTTCGTGTGCAGGGGACGTAGCCAGACGTCTACTCGAACTCGATCCGCGCTTCCACCGGTCCCTCCGCGCGAAGCGCCTGTAAGTCCCCCTGGATGCGGCCCAACCGCACCAAACCCTTCGAGTAACGGAACGGCCTGTGGAAGAGCGCCAGATTTCCCCACGGCGCGTAGAAGGCGATATCGCCGGCCACTGGCGTGAACCCATCCGGTTCGCCGGCGATGCTGAGACCGTACGGGAGCTGCGCGATCTTCTCCTTAGCTGCATGGTCCTCAAGCTGCAGCGTAATCGGCAACTGTGCGGCGAATTCGCGTGCAGGGACGCTGTCCTCCAGCGTGGCCGACAACGTCTGGTTGTTGATGATCAGTCGAACCTTCACTGAGGGCACCTCCGGGTTGGATGCGTCTTTCATGGGCGCGACGGTGTGATGCTTCTGCTCGGCAGAGCATGCGGACACCGCCGCGAAGGCAAGGCAAAGCGAAAGCAGCTGCCCAATGATCCTCGTCGCGCGCCTCATCAGCCTCATGCCTCTACGGCGACCGCCGAGCCGGATGCGGACGCAGCATCGGCGGCCGTGACATAGGCGAGCAATGCCGCGAACAGCAGCAAGCCCGCACTGGCCAGGAATGTGCAGGCGAAACCGGCACTGTCCAGCAGCAGGCCGCCAAGGCTGGAACCCAGCGCGATCGAGCACTGCACCACCGCTACCATCAGCCCGCCGCCCGCTTCAGCGTTGTTGGTGAACGTGCGTGCCAGCCAGCTCCACCAACCCACCGGCGCAGCCGTGGCCAGCAGACCCCATACCGAAAACAGTACGGCCGTCGGCCAGAGTTGAGGCCCCAGCGCCACGAGCGCCGCGGCAATCACCGCCATCAGGATCGGGACGGCCACCAGTGTGCGATAAAGACCACGCCTGATGAATGCCCCGATCGCGAGCGTGCCCACAACGCCGCTTGCACCAATGGCCAGCAGCACCAGCGGAACGGCGGATTCCCCTGCACCCGTGACCCTTTCCAGGAACGGGCGCACATAGGTGAACAAGGCAAACTGCCCCATGAAGAAGATGCCGCAAGCCGCCATTCCCAACATCACCACCCGCCGCCGCAACAGAGCCAGCACCCCGCCCCGGGATTGCCGTCGTTCCGCGGCCATGGAGGGAAGACACAGCCACTGCCATGCCAGCGCGATGGCGGCCAAAGGCAGGAGGCACAGGAATGCCCCACGCCATCCGATCACGCCGCCAAGGTAGCTGCCCAAGGGGGCAGCCACTACCGTTGCCAGCGCGTTGCCGCCATTGAAGATTGCCAGTGCTCGCGGCACCTGCGCTGCTGGCACCAGCCGCATGGCCGTGGCCGCAGACAAGGACCAGAAACCACCGATCACCACGCCGATCAATGCCCGGCCCATCATGTAGATCGGGTAGCTGGGAGCCAATGCCACCACCACGCCGGATACCGCCATCAATGCGGTGAGCGTCAGCAGCACTGTCTTCCGGTTGATGCTCCCGGCCAAGCGGGAGATCGACAGGCTGGTCAGCACGGCGAAGGCACCAGAGATGGCAATCCCATACCCGGCCAGCCCTTCGCTCACGCCAAGGTCAGCCGCCAAGGGCGTAAGCAGGCTCACCGGCATGAATTCAGAGGCGATCAGTGCGAACACGCACAGTGTCATTGCCAGCACCCCGCCCCAGTTGGCCCGGTCGGCCGTCGCGTCGTTGCTGCTCATTTCCCAGCGAGACCTTGCTGGAAGAACGTCGCCAACCTTGCGAAGGGAATCAGGTCGGTGCGGTCATACAGGTCTACATGACCGGCATCCTTCACCCAGTAGAGCTCCTTCGGCTGCCCCGCCCTGCGGTACGCGTCCTCGCTGAACTCACGCGAGTGGGCGTGGTCGCCAGAGATGAACAGCATCGGTCTGGGCGAGATGGTCTCGATATCGTTGAAGGGGTAGAAATTGACGAACTTGACCAAGCTGCTGAACAGCGGCTGGGTGGTCAAGTCGCTGCGCTCGCCTTCGGCAGTGTAAGCGCCACGCGACGTGCGGTAGAAATCAAAGAACTCGCGCTGCACTTCGGACGTATCGGCCTCGAGCTTGTTCACGGTGCCAGGTACATGGACTGCCGGCCCACCGTTGAACTCGACCAGACGCTGGTCCGTTGCAGCCTTGATCATCTGCCTGCGCTGCTCCAGCGATTGCGCGTGGTTCAGCCCTTGGCGCGCGGCGGCTCCCATGTCATACATGCTGACCGTAGCGATTGCCTTGATGCGCGGGTCGATCTTGGCTGCGCTGATCACGAAACTGCCACTGCCACAGATGCCCAGGCCACCAATCCGCTGCGGATCCACGAACGACTGCGTGCTCAGGAAGTCCACCGCCGCGCTGACGTCGTCCGAATAGATTTCAGGCGACACCAGGTGCCGCGGGGTACCCGCGCTCTCTCCCCAGAAGGAAAGATCGATCGCCAACGTAACGAAACCCTGCTCCGCCAGCTTCTGCGCATACAGTTGTGAGCTCTGCTCCTTCACCGCGCCCATCGGGTGTCCGACCACCACGGCGGGTGCGTGGCCGCCATGCGTCAGGCCCTGCGGCCGGTACAGCGTCCCGACCACTTCCATCTGGTACTGGTTGAGGAAGCTGACGCGCTCGCCTTTTACGCTGGCGCTTCTGTAGAAATTGTCGGCGCCGGCGGTTCTTGTGGCCGCCGGCACCTCAGCGGACAAGGCCGACTGCGGAACGAAATGGCTGGCGATCAGTGCCAACAGCAGCGTGGTGGGTTTCATGTGCGGACGGCCTCAGTGGGGACTCAGGTCGCCACGATAGGCGCCGCCCGCTACCGCGATAAGCCAGCTGAAAGTTGATGCATTATTGAGTTGCGCTCACAATTGGCCCATGAACGGCGTGAAGACCAATGATCTGCAAGCCTTCCTGGTGGTGGCACAGGAGCAGAGCTTCACCAGGGCAGCTGTCCGCCTCGGTGTTACGCCCTCAGCGCTCAGCCATTCCATGCGGCTGCTGGAAGAGCGCCTGGGCATCCGCCTGCTGGCCCGTACCACGCGCAACGTCTCCCTGACCGAGGCGGGCGAGCGCCTGATGCGCTCCATTGCACCGCATTTCGAGGCCATCGTCGCCAGCGTCGAGGCACTGGGGGATCTGCGCGACCGCCCGGCCGGAACTCTTCGTATCTCCTGTACGGACGATTCCATGGAGACCATCGTCCGCCCTCGCCTTGCCGGGTTCCTCGCCGAGTATCCCGACATCACACTTGAGTTCTACGTCGATTACGGCTTCACCAATGTGGTTGAACAGCGCTTCGACGCCGGCATCCGGCTGGGTGAGGCGCTCAGCAAGGACATGATCGCGGTCAGGGTCGGACCGGATTGGCGCCTGGTGGTGGTTGGATCCCCCGACTACTTCGAGAGGCACGCCAAGCCAAGGAAGCCTGCCGATATCACGCAACATCGCTGCGTGCACATCCGGCATCGCCCGAACGGCGCCATCTATGCCTGGGAGTTCGAAGAGAAGGGCAAGGAATTCACCGTGCGCGGTGATGGGCCACTGGTGTTCAACAGCATGATCCACGTCATCAATGCCGCACTGGATGGACTGGGCCTGGCGTATGCGCCCGAGCCGATGGTGGCCGACCACATTGCCGAGGGGCGGCTGGTTGCCGTGCTGGACAAGTGGTGCTTGCCTTTCCCCGGTTATCACCTGTATTACCCGAACCGTCGGCAGCCCTCGCCGGCATTTTCGGCGCTGGTGGCCTGGCTGAGGCGAGATGCCTGAGGTCCGGGGCGACGCCAGGGCCGACAAGATCAGCGCGGCCCGCATTGCCCGCGCCGGCTGAACGCCTCAGGCACTTCAGCGCACGAAAACACCCGGTCGATCACCGGCTTGATACCCAGTAGGACGCTCAGGACAGATGACGGCTAGATGTGAAACGCCGGACCCGCCGACAACGTCGCCGAACTCACCCTGACACGGAACGCAATGAGCAGGCTGGCGATGAGCATCACCGCCGCAGCAACGGTGAGCACGGCAACAATGCCCCCGAACCCGAACACCAGGCCGCCCAAAGCGGCACCCGCGGCGATGGAAGACTGCACAGCAGCGACCACCATCCCGCCGGCACTCTCGGCCTGATCGGGCACCGCACGCGCAACCCAGCTCGACCAGGCAACGGGCACGCCACCAAAGGCCAGGCCCCAGAGCGCGACCAGGGCCGACAGCCCGCCAACGCCCACCGGCAACAGGAGCATGCCCAGCGCGGCTGCGCCAACTAAGGCGGGCATGATCACCAGCGTGACTTTCAAGCTGCGCTCCATGAGCCAGCCGGCCAGCAGGGTGCCAACGAAATTCGCCACACCGAATCCGAGCAGAATCAGCGCCAGGCCATCCGCGCTCATCTGCCCCAGGCTCTCCAACGTTGGGCGGATGTACGTAAAGAGCGAGTACTGACCGGTGTGCGCCAGAACGCAGCCCAGCATGCCGACCGCAACGCCTGGCCGGCGCAGGAGCCGCACCACCGACTCTGGGACTGCCGCCTTGCGCGGGGCCATTCGGGGCAGCGTGAACCACTGGAACGCAAACGTGAGTCCACCTACCGCCGTCGCAGCCCAGAAGGCGCTGCGCCAGCCCAGCAGACCTCCCAGGTAGCTCCCCAAAGGAACGGAGACCACGGTGCCGACCGCAATGCCGCTGAAGATGATGGAAAGCGCGCGAGGCACGCGCTGCAGCGGCACCAACCGCATGGCCACGGCCGCTGCCATGCTCCAGAAACCGCCCAGCGCGATGCCCAGAAGGACGCGCATCACCAGCAGGACGCCCATGCTGGACGACAATGCCACCAGGGCGTTGGAGAGGATCATCAGACCCGTGAAACTCAACAGCACCAGGCGCCGGTCTATCGAACGGGTGAGCCGCGGCACCAGCAGGCCAGCGAACAGGGCCACTACAGCGGTGACCGTCACTGCTTGACCAGCCAGCGCCTCCGACACCCCCAGGTCCGCCGCCATCGGCGTCAGCAGGCTGGCAGGCAGATATTCGGCCGTGAGCAGCCCGAAGACACCCATGGCCAGCGAAAACACCGCTACCCATGCCGACGAAGAAGGTTCCCCGCTACTCCAGGCCACAGAATCAGGTGCGTCTGCGGCGTCAGCTACGTCATTACTCATCAAAGATCCCAGTGCAATCGTGCAGCCGAGAGTCTAGGGAGCTAGACCCGGATGATCTATGATTGCATGACCTGTATTTTTGATCGAAACCCCGGGTCGTCTCATGAGCCACGCTCCATCCCAGCCCACCGACCTGATCAGCGAGCTGCTGACCGGCATGCGGCTGCATGGCGTTCAATACCGACGCATTCAGACCGGGCCGACCTTTGGGCTTGGATTTTCTCCGAAGCCAGGCCATGCCTACTTCCATTACCTGGCAGTGGGCACTGCCATTCTTCGTGGCGCGGACGGTAGCCAACACCGCCTGTCTGCCGGGGATGTCGTGCTTCTTCCCCGCGGAGAAGAACACGCGTTGCTGTCGGGCGACGAGCACCCCGTCCAGTGCCTGGAAACGATAGACGCAGCCCCGCTGGGTGACGCGGTGGGCGGCATAGACACGTGCCCGAGCACGCACGCCGTGCCGAGCGCAGTGCTCTTCCACGGCTGCATGGTGTTCGATCTGGGCGGCATGCAAGGGTTGAGCAAGGTGATGCCGGCGGTGATGTTGGCCGATGGCAACGGCACGCAATTCCCTGGGCTGTTGCCCATGGTCGACGCGATGAAGCGCGAGGTCTGCTCCGGACGTATCGGATATGCAGGAATACTCTCCCGGCTGGCGGATGCAGTGGCCGCCATGATCGTTCGTGACTGGGTCGAGCGCGGTTGCGACGGCGCATCCGGCCTGGTCATGGCCATGCGCGACCCGCGTCTATCGCTGTCGTTGCTTGCCCTGCACAGAGACCCCGGGCGTGACTGGACCGTCGAAGCGCTGGCCGCAGAATCCAACATCTCACGCTCTGTCTTTGCAGATCGGTTCCAGACCGTTATTGGAACCGCACCCCTGCGGTACGTGACTGAGCTGCGAATGCAATTGGCAAGTCGATGGCTGACCCACCAGAGCCTACCGATCGAGGTAGTGGCAGAGCGCCTCGGCTACGCGTCGCAGGCGGCTTTCAGTCGCGCCTACAAGCGCGTCATCGGGCACTCGCCTGGCACGACCCGGCGCGGGCGCGCCTTGGCCTCGACATAGAAAGACCTCCCGCCCTGCTTCCGAACAACCGTACTGCACTGTGCGGTTCATCGCCGCTGCAGCTCTGCAGCGCGCTTCATCATCAATGCGCACTACGTTCCCGAAGACCAGCAGTGCGCCGGGCAGGCTGACATCCATCGTAGCCGAGGAGCGCGATGGATGGCGCGTTGCCGGCCAGCGCCCGGCACTACCCTTGCCTTGCTGACTGCGGGTCGCCTCAGGATCAGACCGCATTGAGCGGCGACCACGCCAACCGGGCCCGGCCTTCACAGTTACCACGGCCCCTGCAATGCAACCATGCAGGACGCGCCCTGCCCCCATCGGTAACCTATGCCCCACCTTCGTCGTCTTTTTGGCCGCTGGCTGCGCCTGCGTCGTCGTGTGCGTTGGCGCTGGCGTGAGCACCAGGCGTCGGCCCCGGCCATCGAGGCCACCGAGGGCCCACTGCGTGCCGCGCTGTACAACGTTGAAAAGATGGAGGAGTACGGCCGCGCGCTTGCGCGACAGCATCGCGTGCGGTTGCGCCCCAGTCCTGAGCGCCTGCTCGAACGGCTGCAGGCCAACGAGCGCGTGCTGGAAGACGCCAACACGCTGCTGAGCAGCGTGGTGCGCGAACAGCGGCCGGTGACCCCGGCGGGGGAATGGCTGCTCGATAACTACTACCTGGTCGAAGAACAGATCCAGACCGCGCGACGCCACCTGCCGCGCGGCTACAGCCGCCAGTTGCCTTCACTTGCCTCCGGCCCTTCGGCCGGGTTGCCACGGGTGTATGAGCTGTCGATGCAGGCGATCGCGCACGGTGACGGCCGCATTGACGCCGATACGCTGGGCCGGTTCATCGCCTCGTACCAGTCACTCGCGCCGCTGAGCCTGGGCGAACTGTGGGCCGTTCCGATCATGCTGCGCCTGGCACTGCTGGAGAACCTGCGGCGCATGGCCGCGCGGGTGATGCGCGATGGGACCGACCGCCGCCTGGCTGCGCAGTGGGCCGACCAGCTCAACCGCGCGGCGTCCGACACCCCTACCGATGTGGTCCTGGTGGTTGCCGACATGGCGCGATCCGCGCCGCCGCTGACCGGCGCGTTCATCGCCGAGCTGACGCGCTCGCTGCAGGGGCGCGGCGGCGCCTGGGCCATGCCCATCGCGTGGCTGGAACAGTGGGCGGCAGCGGCCGGGCAGCGCATCGACGAACTGGTTGCCGCCGAGGGGCAGCAGCAGGCGGCCGACCAGGTCTCCATCGGCAACAGCATCGGCAGCCTGCGCTTCCTCTCCACCATGGATTGGCGCACCTTTGTCGAAGACATGAGCGTGGTCGAGCAGCGGCTGCGGGAAGACCCCATGGGCGTCTATGCGCAGATGGATTTCGGTACCCGCGATGCCTACCGCCACGTGGTGGAGAAGATTGCCCGCGGCAGCCGCATCGCCGAGGAGCGCGTTGCGACCATCGCGCTGGACCTGGCACGGGCGGCTACGCCGGCCGACGGCCCACGCACGCACGTGGGCTACTGGCTGGTCGGCGAAGGCCTGCAGACCACTGTAGCGGCGGTGGCCGAGGCAGCACCGCGCCACCGCAAGGCACGGCGGCTGGCGCATCGCGTGCCGCTTGCGCTGTACCTGCTGCCGATCGGCCTGCTGGCGGTGCTGGCCACCAGCGGCCTGCTGGCAACCGGCAGCGGCTCGGTACCTGTCTGGCTGGCCGCGCTGCTCGGGCTGCTGGTGTTCAGTGAGCTGGGCATCGTGCTGGTGAACTGGACCGCGACGGTGCTGGTCGCCCCCAGGCCGCTTCCCAAGCTTGATTTCAGCGAAGGCATTCCTGCCGCGTGCGCCACCGTGGTCGCGGTCCCCTCGATGCTGTCCAGCGTCGACGGCATCGACGTTCTGGTCGAAGCGCTGGAGGTGCGCTTCCTGGCCAACCGCGATCCCCAACTGCGCTTCGTGTTGTTGACGGATTTTCTCGACGCGCCAGCAGCACAGGCGCCGATGGACGACGCCCTGCTTGCGCACGCCGTGGCACGGATCGAGGAATTGAACCATCGTTACGCGCCCGAGCGCGGCGACCGCTTCTACCTGCTGCACCGGCCAAGGCAATGGAACCCGGGCGAAGGTGTGTGGATGGGCCACGAGCGCAAGCGGGGCAAGCTGGCCGCGCTCAATGCCCTGCTACGCCAAGGCGATGCCGCTGCGTTCATGCGCATCGTCGGAGACGCGGCGGCCCTGATCGGCGTCCGTTACGTCATCACGCTGGACTCGGACACGCAGCTTCCGCGGGATGCGGCACGCGCGTTCGTCGCCACCTTGGCGCACCCGCTCAACCGCCCGCGCTTCGATCCGCAGCTGCAACGCGTGGTGGAGGGCTACGGCATCCTGCAGCCCAGCGTCGGCACCAGCCTGGGCCGGCGCCGCACCTCGCGTTTTGCCAGGATGTTCGGCAGCGAGCCCGGCATCGATCCGTACACGCGCATGGTTTCCGACGTCTACCAGGACCTGTTCGACGAAGGCTCGTTCGTGGGCAAGGGCATCTATGACGTCGACGCCTTCGAGCATGCGCTGGAGGGCCGCCTGCCCGAGAACCGCATCCTCAGCCACGACCTGCTGGAAGGCTGCTATGCACGCGCAGGCCTGGTCAGTGATGTGCGCCTGTACGAGGATTATCCCGAGCGCTACGCCGCCGACGCCAAGCGCCGTGCGCGCTGGATCCGTGGCGACTGGCAGCTGCTGCCGTGGTTGTTGCCGTGGACACCGCGCCCGGGCCCGGGGTGGGAACGCAACCGGCTCAGCCTGCTCTCGCGCGGCAAGTTGCTGGACAACCTGCGCCGGAGCGTGGTGCCGATCGCTGCCCTGGCGTTGTTGGTAGCCGGTTGGCTGTACGCGCGGAACCCTGCTGCGTGGACCGCGTGGATCCTGGCGCTGTGGTTCGCGCCGCCGCTGATAGGCATGCTGCGTGATGGCCTGAGCGTTCCGGAAGACACCCCGCTGGAAGCGCATTACATCAAGGTCGGGCGCGGTACGTTGCAGTCGTTGCTGCGCGCGTCCACCCAGATTGCGTGCCTGCCCTACGAAGCACTGCTGGCCAGTGACGCCGTGCTGCGCACGCTCTGGCGCATGGCCATTACACGCCGTCACCTGCTGCAATGGAACCCGTCCAGCGAAGTCGAGCGCCGCCTTGGCAGCGACCGTGGCGCGGAATGGCGGGTGATGACGCCGGCCTCGCTGCTGGCGCTCGCGCTGGTGGCTGTGGTGGCCGGCGTGCGTCCGCAGGCACTGGCGATCGCCCTGCCCTTGTTGTTGGCGTGGACCTTTGCGCCGGCATTGATGGCGTGGCTGGGTCGCCCGCCGGCTGCAAGCGTGGCCGAGTTGTCGGTCACGCAACGGGCATTCCTGGGCCGGCTGGCGCGGCGCACCTGGTCCTTCTTCCAGGCCTGGGTGCGCGAGCAGGATCATTGGCTGCCGCCGGACAACATCCAGGAGCATCCGGCGCTGGTGGTCGCGCGGCGGACCTCGCCGACCAACATCGGCCTGTCCCTGCTGGCGAATCTGTCTGCGTGGGATTTCGGCTATCTGCAGCAGGGCGCGGTGGCTGAACGTACCGCCCGCACGTTCGATACGCTGGACCAGCTGCCGCGCCATCGCGGCCACTTCCTGAACTGGTACGACACCGAAACCCTGGCGCCGCTGCCGCCACGCTACGTCTCCACGGTGGACAGCGGCAACCTTGCCGGCCACCTGCTTACCCTGCGCCAAGGCCTGCTCGCGCTGGTGGACGCGCCGGTGCTGGCGCCGCACACGTTCGATGGCCTGGCCGATACGCTGGGCGTGCTGGAAGAGGAGCGGCAGCGTCATCGCGCCGACGATGCGCCGCTGGTCGAGGTGCTCAATCATCTTCGTCAGCGCTTGGCGTTTACGCGTGTCGACCGTCCCGTCGGGATGGCGCAGTCGCTGGCCCGTCTGCAGGAACTGGCCGGTCTGGCCGACGACCTGCTGCTGCAATGGCCGGCACCGCCCTCGCCCGAGGACGGTGAGCTGCATTGGCCGGCCCTGTTCGCCGCCGAATGCCATGCCGCCCAGGCTTCGCTTGCCGATATCCCTGCCGATGCCGGCGCGGCCGTCGATGCACCGGTGCCAAGCCTGCGTCAGTTGGCCGCCCTGCCCGGTGCGGCCGGCGCGGACGCGCGCGCGCGCATCGAGCAGCTGCAGGACCTGGCGCACCGCGCCGGGCAGTTCTCGCTGATGGAATACGGGTTCCTGTTCTACCGTACCCGCAACCTGCTTTCGATCGGCTACAACGTAGACGACCACCGCCTCGACAACAGCTTCTACGACCTGCTGGCTTCCGAAGCGCGGCTGGGCGCGTTCGTTGCCATTGCACAGGGCCAGCTGGCACAGGAAAGCTGGTTCGCGCTCGGCCGCATGCTCACCGAGGTCAACGGCACGCCGACACTGCTGTCATGGAGTGGCTCGATGTTCGAGTACCTCATGCCGCAGCTGGTGATGCCCAGCTATCCGGACACGTTGCTGGACCAGACCGCACGGCACGCGGTCGAGGCACAGATCGTCTACGGCCGTACGCTGAACCTGCCATGGGGCGTATCCGAGTCCGGCTACAACGCCGTCGATGCCCGCCTGAACTACCAGTACCGGGCGTTCGGCGTGCCCGGACTGGGGCTCAAACGCGGCCTTGGGCAGGATCGGGTCATCGCGCCCTATGCCAGCATGATGGCACTGATGGTGGCGCCGGAAGCGGCCTGCCAGAACCTCCAGGTGCTGGAAGGATTGGGGTTCTGCGGGCGTTTCGGCATGTACGAGGCCATCGACTACACGCCCACCCGGGTGCCGCCGGGACAGGATCACGTCCTGTTGCGTTCGTTCATGGCCCACCACCAGGGCATGGGCCTGCTGTCGCTGGATTACCTGTTGCGCGACCAGCCAATGCAGCGCCGCTTCCTTGCCGATGTCGAGTTCCAGGCCACCTTGCTGCTGCTGCAGGAACGCATCCCGCGCGTGGGCGTGTTCCATCCCCATGAGGTCGAAGCGCTTGGCGAGCACTCAGCCCTGGCCGAGCACGAGACGTCTCTGCGCGTCCTGCGCGACCCGGGTGGCCCGCGCCCGGAAGTGCAGCTGCTGTCCAACGGGCGTTACCACGGCATGCTGACCCATGCCGGCGGCGGCTACAGCCGCCACGGCGACCTGTCGCTTACCCGCTGGCGCGAGGACGGCACCACCGATGCATGGGGCACGTTCTGCTATCTGCGCGACGTGGACAGCGGCGAGTTCTGGTCTGCCGCCTACCAGCCCACCTGCATGGCAGTGGACAATTACGAGGCGATCTTCTCTGACGCCAAGGCGGAATTCCGCGGTGTGCGCCGCGGCTGCGAGAGCCACCTGCAGGTCGCCATCTCCGCCGAGGACGACATCGAGCTCAGGCGCCTGCGCCTGACCAACCGCAGCCGTCGCCCGCGCACGGTGGAGATCACCACCTATGCCGAAGTGGTGCTGGCACCCGCAGCGGCCGACGATGCGCACCCGGCCTTCAGCAACCTCTTCGTGCAGAGCGAGATCCTGGCCGCCAAGCAGGCGGTGCTGTGCACGCGCCGGCCACGTTCGAACGATGAGGTGCCGCCGTGGATGTTCCATCTGGTCGCGGTGCACGATGCGGAAGTGGTGGCGATCTCCTATGAAACCGACCGTGCGCGCTTCCTGGGCCGTGGCAACACGCCGCGGACGCCGCAGGCATTGACCACCGATGCCGACCTGTCCGGCACCGATGGCTCGGTGCTGGACCCGATCGTGGCCATCCGCGTCCGCGTGGTGCTTGAGCCCGAGCAGACCGTACAGCTGGACATGGTGTATGGCATCGGCGCCAGTCGCGGCGATTGCGAAGCACTGGTGGATAAATACCGTGATCGCCGCCTGGCCGACCGCGTCTTCGACCTGGCCTGGACACACAGCCAGGTGGTGCGCCGGCAGATCAACGCAAGCCAGGCCGAGGCATCGCTGTACGAGCGCCTGGCCAGCCACGTGCTGTATGCCGGTCCGCTGCTGCGCGCCGGTGCAGGCGTCCTGCAGCAGAACCAGCGAGGACAATCCGGGCTGTGGGGCCATGCCATCTCCGGTGACCTGCCCATCGTGCTGCTGAAGGTCACCGACGCGGACAACGTGGAACTGGTCCGGCAACTGGTGCAGGCGCATGCCTACTGGCGCCAGAAGGGCCTCAACACCGACCTGGTCATCTGGAACGACAGCAAGGCCGGCTATCGGCAGGAGCTGCAGGACCAGATCCTGGGGATGGTGGCCGCCAGTTCGGAGACCGGCCTGCTCGACCGCCCCGGCGGCATTTTCGTGCGGCCAGTGCAGAACATGACGCACGAGGACCGCATTCTGTTGCAGGCGGTCGCACGGGCGGTCATCAGCGACGAAGACGGCACGTTGGTCGCGCAGGTGGGGCGTCAGCCGTTGCCTCCGCGACGGATCCCGGCCCTGGTGCCGCAAGCGCTGCAGCAGGAGCTGGCCCTGTCGATGGAGGCGACGCCCGGGCTGCCCATCGTTGCCGACCTGGGCCCGGAGCCCGGACTGCCGCCGAGCGCCGAGCACGACGAAGAAGTGGACGATCCGTGGCCTTTCCTTCCCTACCGCGGCACCGGCCGATTCGACAACGGCACCGGCAGTTTCAGCGAGGACGGCCGCGAGTACGTCGTGGTGGTCCGCGAAGGCGCGCCGACGCCGGCGCCATGGGCCAACGTGATCGCCAACACCCGCCTGGGCACGGTCGTCAGTGAGAGTGCACCGGGCTACACATGGTTCGAGAATGCACACGAATTCCGCCTGACGCCCTGGCTCAATGATCCGGTGTCGGACACGGGCGGCGAAGCCTTCTACGTGCGCGACGAGGACACCGGTCGTGTCTGGTCACCGATGCCGCTGCCGCGCCGTGGCACCGGCGCGTACCGTACGCGCCATGGCTTCGGCTACACGGTCTACGAGCATCTAGAGGACGGCATCGCCAGCGAACTGTGGGTCTTCGTCGACGTCGCCGCGCCGCTGAAGTTCTCGGTCCTGCGGCTGCACAACCTGTCGGGCCGGCCACGGCGGTTGTCGGCCATCGGCTACGTTGAATGGGTGATGGGTGACCTGCGCGCGAAGTCGCGCATGCACGTGCTCACCGAACGTGACCCGCAGAGTGGCGCGCTGCTGGCGCGCAACACCTACAGCACCGACTTCGGCGGCCGGATGGCCTTCTTCGACACCGATGCCGATGGCTGCGGCTGGACCTGTGACCGCCTGGAGTTCATCGGCCGCAACGGCAGCCTGCACGCACCGGCGGCGTTGCGCCGCGAGCGCCTGGATTCACGACTGGGTGCTGGCCTGGATCCGTGCGCGGCGATCCAGGTGCCGTTGCTGCTGGCTGCAGGCGACCGCAGCGAAACGACGTTCCGCCTTGGCGCCGGGCGCAACCGCAAGGAAACGCTGGCGTTGGCACGAAGCCGCCAGGGCGCCCATGAGGCCATCGACGCGCTGGACGCCGTGCGCATCCACTGGCGCAACGTGCTGGCCACGGTGCAGGTGCGCACGCCAGACCCGGCGCTCGATGCGCTGGCCAACGGCTGGCTGGTCTACCAGACGCTGGGCTGCCGCTACCTGGCGCGCAGTGGCTACTATCAATCCGGCGGTGCGTTCGGTTTCCGCGATCAGCTGCAGGATGCACTCGCCCTCGTGCACGCTCGCCCGGACCTGACCCGCGAGCACCTGCTGCTATGCGCTGCACACCAGTTCACCGAAGGGGATGTGATGCACTGGTGGCACCCTCCGCAAGGTCGCGGCGTGCGCACCCGCTGTTCGGACGATTACCTCTGGCTGCCGCAGGGCGCATGCCGCTACCTGGAGGTTACCGGCGACGCCAGCGTGCTGGACGAAGTGGTCGGCTACATCGAGGGGCGCGCGGTGACACCCGAAGAGGAAGGGTATTACGACATGCCCACGCCTTCGACGCAGCGCGGCACGCTGTATGCGCACTGCGTGCTCGCGCTCGAGCGCGGTTGCCGCTTGCTCGGCGAGCGCGGCCTGCCACTGATGGGCAGCGGAGATTGGAACGACGGCATGAACCGCGTCGGCGACCAGCAGCGCGGTGAAAGCGTGTGGCTTGGCTTCTTCCTGCATGACACGCTCCGCCGCTTCATCGGGCTGGCCAGCGCGCATGGCGATGCACCGCGTGCAGAGTGGTGCCAACAGCAGGCCGAAAGCCTGCGCCAGAACCTGGAACAGCATGCCTGGGACGGGGCATGGTATCGCCGCGCCTGGTTCGACAACGGCGCGCCATTGGGCTCGTCACAGAACGAAGAATGCCGCATCGATTCGATTTCGCAGAGCTGGTCGGTGCTGTCAGGCGTCGCCGCGCCTGAACGTGCCTCACAGGCGCTGGATTCGCTGTACACGCACCTGGTGCGAAAGGACGCCAAGCTGATCCAGCTGCTCGATCCGCCCTTCGACCAGACCCCGGAAGACCCCGGCTACATTCGCGGCTACGTACCGGGCGTGCGCGAGAATGGCGGCCAGTACACCCACGCGGCCGTGTGGGCGGCCATGGCATTCGCGCAGCAGGGCGATGCGGTGCGTGCCTGGGAGCTGGCCGGCATGATCAACCCGCTCAGTCACACGCTGGACCCGGAGGCGATCCAGACCTACCGCGTCGAGCCCTATGTGCTGGCAGCCGACGTCTACGCCGTGCCTCCGCACGTCGGGCGAGGCGGCTGGACGTGGTACACCGGCTCGGCCGGTTGGATGTATCGCCTGCTGGTCGAATCGCTGCTGGGCATACGTCGGCAGGGCGATCGTCTTTCGCTGGCACCGTGCCTGCCCGATCACTGGCCGTCATTCGAACTGAGCTACCGCTTCGGCCGCAGCTTCTACGAGTTCGTGGTGACCCGCACTGCGCAGGGCCAGCCCACGCTGCACGTGGATGGCGTCCTGCAGCCGGACCTCACCGTCCTGCTGCGCGACGACGGCCATCACTACCGCGTCGCGCTTGATCTGGGTGCGGCCCCGGGATGAACGTGCGCCCTGGAATACAGCTGCAACTTGATACGCTGGCCGAGATGCTGGTGCACTGGTTGGCGCGGTCGCGCCATCCGGCGCAGTTCTGGCCGCAGTTTGAAACGCTGGCTGCGGAGATTCTTGACCAATGCGAGCACGCAGAAAGGGGACAGGCGCACGCGTGCATCCGGGCCATGCTCAAGAGCCACGCGCTGGAGCTTCCATCCTGGTACGCGCGTGATGACAGCCTGCCGCCGGGGAAGTCAGGAGAGTGAAGGCCAGCGCCCTGCGTTACGATGCCGGGCTCAACTGACCAGAGATACGCGTGCCCGTCTCCACTCGCCTGTTGCTTGCCATCGCAGCTTCCCTGCTGCCGCTTTCCGGGACGATCGCAGCACCGTCCACCCAGCCCGCCTCCACCGCCCCGGCCAGCAGCTGCCAGGACGACCCGTCCCACTGCCCCGCATGGATGCCCTCACAGGCCGAGATGCGCAACACCATCGCCGACCATTTCTGCGAGCTGGCCGACCAGGGGCGCATCCAGCCTCGGGTAAAGCCGTTGGTCCGCGCCGAATCCTCGCCACTGAACTGTGGTGCGCTGGGAGAGCAGGCCGGTTCGAACTTTGTCTGCGGCGGTGAAATGTGCTTCGTCGGCAAGGGCGGCGAAATGGACACCATCACGTTCAGTCCCACGCTTCGCCGCGAGGAGGATGGGCGCATCGCGTTCTACGTGGGCAATGACGAGGAAGGTGAACAGGTGTGGCGGGTGCCCGCCCCGCGGGCCACCTCAGCGACATGCGCGGGGCGCTGAGCGCTGAGCGCGGCACATCTGCGCGCGCTCCGCTTCAGACCAGTTTGTGCGGGATTTCACGATCGAACCTGTTACGGGCGTCCATTTCCAAGTGAGCCATTGGCGCGTCCGGTTTTACTGGGCGGCAGGCTATCGTCCCCCTGCCGCATGACGGCCTCGATCCAGTCGACGTAGCGTGACACGCGAACGTTGTGGACCATCTGGCCATAGAAGCCCGCTTCAAGGGCATGCTCGGGTACGGCCGTGATCCACGACCCGAGTCCCACCAATTGCCAGGCGCCGTGGTCGTTGACCACAAGTGGACCACCGCTGTCTCCACTTCCCAGTACCCCCTCAAGCGGCAGGCCCTGCGGCGGCGGATCGAACCGGTACCAGAGATACCGCTGATTGCCGCCGGTAATCGTGTTGTGGGCCCGCCGCAGGGATGTACGGCGCGGCGCATCCGGCAACTGGCCAACCGCACCGTTGCCGGTGGCGCCCTTCCCCATCAGGACGGCGACCCGCGTGACCTCTGCTGAACCCCGATACAGCGCCACGGGCGTGGCATCGGTCACCGGCGCGGCAAGCTTGATCAGCGCGATGTCATCCGAGGCCGCCAGGAAGACATGGATCCGGGAAGGACTTCCTGTTGCCATCGCCTCCTTGCCCAGGGATTCGGGCATCCTCCGGTAGCCGGGATGCAGGAATACGCGTTCAACGCCATACGCGTGGCCATTGATCGCGATCGTTGCTCCCATCCCTTCCATCGGCGCTGCATGCGCTGCGGTCAGCACCCAACGCGGGGCGATGAGAACGCCGTGCCCCTCTCCTGACATGTCCGCCAGCGCCGCGAAGTCAGATCGTTCGATGCGGTACCTGCCATCTTCGACATCATCACGGATGACGATGGCCGCGGCAGCGAACGGGAGCGCGGCAAGCAGCAGAAAGAGCCAGCGATTCATCGAAAGCATTCATCCTTGTGGTCGATCGATCCAGCCTAGCAAAACGCATCGACACTGCTGATGGACGCGCGACCAGTTCCCGTGGTGACCGACGAAGGGATGGAAACCGCGTCTGAAACCGGGACGCGCCGAGACGTTTAATGTTCACCGCGCAAGCCGAGCCTGGCATTCCTGCGGATCGAACAGCCCGTACGTGCGCAGGATTTCGAGGTTGGTCCGCGCCCTTGAATCCCTCTGTTCACAGCCCCGGAGCGAAGATCGGAAACCGGGAAGGGGCCCGTCCATGAGAACGTCGCGCACTTCACTGGGTGAAGTACAGACACCCGGCAACGGCGATCGGCATCGGGTCGGCCTCGATGCGCTGGGCCACCAGTGCCATCACTTCAATGCCATCGCCCTGGGCTTCGGGTGCTGACTGGACCAAGCGCATTCCTCCGGGTTCGCCCTGCGTCCCCGGCCCATCGAGGGAAAGCGCTTTGGTGAGGTCTGCAGCAAGGTCTGCATCGAAGACAGCCACCACGGAACTGCGCGACAGTATCAGCCGCGTGGACGGATGACCGAAGACCAGAGCCGGTGCTGGAAGCTTCATTTCCGCGACAACGCCGGGCATGTCGCCCAGTGCGTTGCTGTAACCCCCATCCTTGCCGGCGATCGGCTGCCAGCCACCCGATGGCTTCCCGCGGGTTGCGATGTCACGCAATTGATGGGCCAACACCCGGAATGCGGTGCGATCCGCCTTGCAGGACACGAGTGCCAGCGCCTGATCGATTTCATCCTGCTTGGGAACGGTGCTGCGGATCGATTCTGCTGCCGGGGCGTTCGGGGCAATGACAAGCCCCAAGCCTGCGAGCAGTAGAATCCTGTTCAACGTACGGGTGATCAATGCGCAATGCTCCTGCCTGGGGTGCCAACACTGTTCGGCACCACACCGCACAGCTGGGAAACACCCTCTCTATCGGGAAACATCATTGCCAGCGAGAGCTTCCCGCGCGGCGATTCTTTCGACCAGCGTATCGATCGCAGCCTCCATGGCGCGCGCCGTCTGGTCGCCGCTCTGGTTGGTGATGATGAAGATGCCAAGATCGTACTTGGGCACGATGTAGATGTAGCACTGCGACCGCGGTACGCCACCATGATGCGCATGGTAGACGCCCTTCAGCTGGTCACCGGAAACGATGTTCCAGAAGTAGCCGATGCTGAACTCCGAATCGAACGTGACCAGAGGGCGATGCGACTCCTTTACCACTGGCCCGTTGGCCAGCTGGAACCTGAGGTACTTCACCATTTCCGGGACAGTTGCCTTCACGTTCCCGGAGGCGCCCCACGGCAACTGTGGCATCGGCGTGGTCGGTATCGGGTTGTCGCTGTGATAGCCGACCGCAAGCCGGGACGCTTCGCTGTCGCTGAGTCTGATTCTGAGACCCGTCATCGCCGCGGAATCGCCAAGGAATCCGCGTAACAGCGACTCGTAGTCGCTGTTGTAGACGGTTTCCAGGATATGCGCTGTCAGTTCCGTTCCGGCACTGGAGTAGGCGTAGTCCTTGCCGGGTGCCCGGTCAATCTCGACGGCGTGCAGATCCTTGAAGAAATCAGCCTTGCCGTAGTGTGCATAGAGGGTGTTGAGTTCGCTGGGCGTACGATGATCGGTGAAGTCCTCCAACACCGTGTTCGCGCGTTCCGGCAGCATGTTCGGCAGGCCGCTGGTGTGCGACAGCAGATGGCGGATGCGGATGGGCTCGCCCTTGTACTGCAGGTTCGGATAGTCTCCCTGCAGGTACTGCCGGACGTCGTCGTCCAGACTGACCTTGTGTTCCAGAACGGCATTGGCCATCAGGGTGCCGGCCAGGGTCTTGCTCAACGAACCGATCTCGTAGAGGGTCGCATCGGTTGGATGGCCAGGCTTGCCGGTTTCCATGTCGCCGCGATGACGGACGAATTCCTCGCCCCGGTACACGACGCCGATCGAGGTCGAATGAAGCAGCGGCTGCTGGATCAGCGTCGCGGCAACTTCGTCGATCTCCGCCCCGAGATCCTTCGTTGCGGCCTTCTCGCTGGCGCAGCCTGCCGCCAACAACGCCGCGGATACGACCAAGCTGCCGAGCCATCGCCTGTTTCGAACAGTCATCGGATTCGCATGCATGCGTAGGCGCTTGAAGGGAGGTGGGGAAAGGGCTCTTAAGATACCCGATGGCAGGGGCTCGATTGCCGATGGATGCCGAGCCTCGCCCCGGGTCGAGCTCCCCTGGCCGGTGCACGCCCGTCGCTGAACGCTGCCAGCATCTCCACGCAATCTCCATCGCTCCTCCATGCTCCCTCCAAAGGACTGCAGATACTGGCAGCGATCAGGGGAAATGCCTCCATCGATCCCCTGCCCCATCCTCGATCTGCCCAGGTCCCCATGAAACCCCCACACGATCCGGCCGTCGCAGCCGGCAGCATCGGCCAGCAGAATGCGGCCGCCACCCTGAAAGCCATCCTGCGCACCTACCCCTGGCAGCTCACCGGCACCTTTTCGCTGGTGGCGCTGGAGAATGCGCTGCTGCTGGCCTATCCGCTGTTCGCCGGCTTCGCGGTGGACGCGATCATCCGTGGCAACGTCGGCCATGCCATTCCCTACGCCGGCGTGGTGCTGCTGTTCTGGCTGGTAGGCGCCGCCCGCCGTGCGGTCGATACACGCACCTTCACCCGTATCTACGCCGATCTGGCCGTAAACGTGGTGCAGGCGCAGCGGCGCCTTGGCCAGGCCACCTCCACCTCGGCGGCGCGCGTGGTACTGGCCCGCGAGTTCGTCGACTTCTTCGAGAAGCACGTGCCGATCATCGCCACTGCGCTCGTTTCCATGTTCGGCGCGGCGGCGATGCTGCTGGCAATCGAACCCCTGGTTGGGGCCGCCAGCCTCATCGCCCTGCTCGGTGCGCTGGTGTTGCTGCCCTCGTTCGCTCGCCGCAACGAGCAGTTGCACGGCCGCCTGAACAACCGGCTGGAGCATGAAATCCGGCTGGTCGACCGGGTCGGCCCGTCGGTACTGCGCCGCCACTACCGCACCCTGTCGCGACTGCGCATCCTGCTGTCCGATCGCGAGGCTGGTGCCTTCGTGGTGGTCGGTGCGGCTGCTGCGGTGCTGTTTGCCTTGACCATCGGCCGCCTCGCCACGACCGATGGCGTGACCCCTGGCCACGTCTATGCGGTGATGACCTACCTGTGGACCTTTGTCGGCAGCCTGGACGATGCACCGTCGATGGTCGACCAGCTGGCAAGGCTGAAGGACATCGGCCGCCGGGTGAGCCCGGGAATGGAGGATGCGGAGAACAACGTCCACCCCCGGCCATGAGCCACCGCAGCTGTCTAGGCGATTGTCTCCATTGCTGCGGGCAGAGCGACAACCGAGCCGCCCAGCACCTGCCAGACACCGGCCGTCTTCCCCCAGAAGCGGCAGTATCTGAAGCGGCCAGAGAAGGCTGCGCCATCGAAGGTTCCGGCCAGGGCCGCAGTGGTGAGTGCAACAGCGGTTTGATCATGCAGGGCAATCTCCACCGATTGCCATTCGGCCATGCTCAGCTTCTGGCGCCCTGAACGATGCAGGGCCAGATCATCCTGCTTGCCAAACACTTCGCCCGAAGGCCCCACAAAGATCAGGGCGTCTGCAATCAGGCCATCCAGCGCGGCCACGTCGCTGGTGAGCATCGCGATGCGCAGCGCTTCTTCGAGCTGCCGTATTTCAGTGTCCATGCCGGCTCCATGGTGGTTGGGCGATTGCTGCGTCAGTGACAACCTGCCATCACTGCCGATGGGCTTCGGGCAGTGTGTTCGATTCATGGGTTCTCCCAGGGCCAGGAATGATTCAGGCGCGTATACGGGACTACGCCGGCCGTGTCAGCCACGCGCCCGGCTCGACGACCTGCACGGCCACGGCACGGTCACCGGCTGCCTTACGAAGCCGCCCGAGCGGGTCGTCCACTTCCGCATGGTTGTCCATTCCGCTGATGCCATAGTGAATGGGCGCCAGCGTGCGTGCACCGAGGATTGCCGCCGCTGCCACCGCCTGCACCGGCGTCAGTACGCCAGGGTGGCCACTTACGGGCTCGCGCCAGAGGCGTACAGTGATCGGCCATGACAGCCCCATGCGTGTCATGACGGTTCATCGGCAACAGGTGAGCCGGTCGTGTGCGCATCGCCTGCGCGCGTCCGGTAGTGCTCCACCCACTCCATGGTTGGTGCGATACCGCCGAAGGGAAACAGATGCGGGCTGACCTGCCCAAGGGCTTCGGTCAAGCCCTCTACCAAACGACCCACGAACACGTCCGGCCCGGCCCTTCCCAGCAGGCGGCCGATGGAGATGCCGTAGCGGGACAGCATCGAGGTGCTTGCAGCGACGCCGCACATGGCCGCATAGCGTACAAGCCGCGCGATGCTGGCCGGCCCGGGGACGCCCACCAGCACCGGATGGGTGATGCCACGGGCGCGCAGTTCATTCAACCAGGCCAGAACGATATCGGCGTCGAATGCGAACTGGGTGATGATCAGCGGTGCCATGCCTCGCTCTTCGATACGCTGGCACTTGTTTTCAAGCACGCGCCACCTCTCGGCGCTGGTCATCACCGGATGGCCTTGCGGATGCCCGCCCACCCCTACGACCTTGATGCCGGTGCGCTCGAGAATGCCGCTCTCGATGATCGATGTGCTGTCGGCGAACGGCCCGGCAGGCGTGGCAAGATCGCCTGCGATCACCAAACAGCGCTCAATGCCGGCGTCGATGACGGCACGCTCGATGAAGTGCTCCAGCGCCGCCCGCGAGCCGATGCGGCGTGCGGAAAGGTGCGGCATCGGCTCGAACCCCAGTTCGCGCACCCTGCGTGCCGCCGCCAGTCGCGCAGCATCGTCCTCGCTCGGCAGGTAGGGAATGGAGATCGTCGTCCCCCGTGCAATGCGGGCGGCTTCGGCGCGCAACGCAGGCATGGCCTTGGCACTGACTTCCAATGAAAAGGCGTTGACGAAGGTCTGCGCCAATGGCTCCATGCGGCCAACGCCTGCTGACATCAGCGGGCTCCAGGCAGGTTGCCGGCGCGTGTGGAGCTGTTCCGTGCCAGTTCGACAAACGCCTGCAGGTAATCGATACCGGTATCGGCCTCACGCGCACCCAGGTAGATCTGCTTGGGAATGCCTTTCGCACCCAGACGCACCGGTACCACGTCCATGCGGGCTGCATATTCCTCCACCAGCCAACGCGGCATGGCGGCCACGCCGCGACCGCTGGCCACCATCTGCATCATGATGTCGGTGGTTTCGATGGCCTTGTGGCGCCGGGGCGTGACCCCGGCAGGCAGCAGGAACTGGTTGTAGATATCCAGCCGCTCGAACGGCACCGGATAGCTGATGAGTACTTCCTGGCTGAGCTGGCGGGGCTTGACGTGCTCGACCGACGCCAGCGCGTGGCCCTTGGCCACCACCAGCACCTGCTCGTAATCGAAGACGGGGACGAACTTCAGGCCCGGCTTCAACAGCGGGTCGGGCGTGACCAGCAGGTCGATCTCATAGCCGAACAGGGCGCCGATGCCGCCGAACTGGAACTTCTGCTTGACGTCCACATCGACGTCGGGCCAGCTGGCCAGATAGGGCGAGACGATCTTCAGCAGCCACTGGTAGCAGGGGTGGCATTCCATGCCGATGCGCAGCGCGCCACGCTCGCCCTGCGCGAACTGGCCCAGCCGTTCCTCGGCCAGGTCCAGCTGCGGCAGCACCCGGTTGGCCACCGCCAGCAGGTACTGGCCCGCCTGGGTCAGGCGCAGACTGCGGCCTTCGCGCAACCAGACGTTGGTGCCCAACTGCTGCTCCAGCTTCTTCATGCTGTGGCTCAGGGCTGACTGGGTCAGGTTCAGCACGCCGGCGGCGGCCGTGAGCGACCCCTGCTGCTCGACCTGCTGCACGATGCTGAGATGGATCCGCTCCAACATGACGATGAATCTAACTCATGGATTGGTGAAGTAATACCATTTTACGTCATGGGAAGGGCTGGCTAGCATCGGCTCATGCCTTCGGATCCCTGCCAGCGCGGCTACCCAGCCGGCACGCAGGAC
Source organism: Stenotrophomonas sp. DR822 (assembly GCF_019793815.1). Lineage (NCBI taxonomy): Bacteria > Pseudomonadati > Pseudomonadota > Gammaproteobacteria > Lysobacterales > Lysobacteraceae > Stenotrophomonas > Stenotrophomonas sp. DR822. Next base: position 433,720 of record NZ_CP081826.1, on the reverse strand, counting down.
TGCGCCCCTGCAGGTCACCCCGAAGCAGCCCCTCCCCTGCTGAAGCGAAGAGATGACCCGCCCCCTCCGTATCGTCGCCGTTTCCGGCGGGCTGCAGCGCCCCTCAAGGGCCGCGACCCTGGCCGAGCACCTGCTGGACCTGATCGGCGAAGGCGTCCCCTGCGATCAGCACCTGATTGAACTGGGTGAACTGGCGCCGCAACTGGCCGGTGCGCTCCGGCGCTCGCAGTTGCCCGAACCCGTGGAGCGGCAGTTGGCCGCTGTCGAGCGTGCCGATGTGCTGGTGGTGGTTACGCCGGTCTACCGCGGTTCGTACACCGGCCTGTTCAAGCACTTCTTCGATTTCATCGACCAGGACGCGCTGGTCGATACCCCGATCCTGCTGGCCGCCACCGGCGGCAGCGAACGCCACGCGCTGGTGATCGACCACCAGCTGCGGCCGCTTTTCAGCTTCTTCCAGGCGCGAACCCTGCCCTTGGGGGTTTACGCAACCGACAAGGATTTCGCAGATGGCTGCGTGCGGAACGAGGCCCTGATGCAGCGGGCGCGGCTGGCGGTGCAGCGAGCGATGCCGCTGCTTGCGCTCTCCCATCGTGCAGCCCCTGCCGCTACCGAGGCCGCTGCAGTCCTCTGAATGCCGAATGCCAGCGACCTGCATTCGGATGTCACCCCGCAACCCGGAACGCCGCCCATGACGACCGAGAACTTCACCTTCAGCATCACCCGTATTCCGTTCAACGAGGACTACCAGCCCGCTGACGGCACGCGCATCACCACCAACTTCGCCAACCTGGCCCGCGGCGAATCCCGCCAGGAAAACCTGCGCAACACGCTCGACATGATCAACAACCGCTTCAACGATCTGGCGCACTGGGACAACCCCAGCGCGGATCGCTACGCGGTCGAGCTGGACATCATCTCGGTGGAGCTGCACATCGATGGCAGCGACGGCAGCGATCCGTTCCCGTTGATCGAGGTGCTGCGGCCGACCATCGTCGACACGCGTACCGGCGTGCGTACGGAAGGCATCGTCGGCAACAATTTCTCCTCCTACGTCCGCGACTACGATTTCAGCGTCGTGCTGCCCGCCAGCAACGAAGGCAAGGACACCTTCGGCATTCCCGAAGGCTTCGGCGACCTGCATGGCAAGCTGTTCAAGCACTTCCTGGCGTCCGACGCCTACCGTGCGCACTTCAGCAAGCCGCCGGTGATCTGCATCAGCGTGTCCAGCAGCAAGACCTACCACCGCACCGAGAACAACCATCCCATGCTGGGCGTCGAGTATCGGCAAGGCGAGTTCTCCCCCACCGACCAGTACTTCGACAAGATGGGGCTGCAGGTGCGCTACTTCATGCCGCCAGGCAGCGTCGCGCCACTGGCGTTCTACTTCCAGGGTGACCTGCTGGGCGACTACTCGAACCTGGAACTGATCGGCACCATCAGCACGATGGAGGCCTTCCAGAAGATCTACCGCCCCGAGATCTACAACGCCAATTCCGTAGCGGGCAAGGTCTACCAGCCCAGCCTGAAGCACCAGGACTATTCGTCCACCCGCATCGTCTACGACCGCGAAGAGCGCAGCCAGCTGGCCGTCAAGCAAGGCCGGTTCACCGAAGAACACTTCATCAAGCCGTACCGCGCCGTGCTTGAGCAGTGGGCCGCCCGCTGATCCACCGCTTTTCCATTCGCCCCTCAGGACACAAGACGCAATGTCGACGAAGAAACTGCTCCCCACCTCCACCGCAGGCAGCCTGCCCAAGCCCTCCTGGCTGGCCGAGCCCGAAAAGCTCTGGTCGCCCTGGAAGCTGCAGGATGACGGCCTGATTGAAGGCAAACAGGATGCCCTGCGCCTGTCCCTGCACGAACAGCAGCACGCCGGCATCGACATCGTCAGTGACGGCGAACAGACACGGCAGCATTTCGTCACCACGTTCATCGAGAACCTCAGTGGTGTCGATTTCGAGAAGCGCGAAACCGTCCGCATCCGCGACCGCTACGACGCCAGCGTGCCCACCGTGGTGGATGCGGTGAGTCGTCCGAAGTCGGTGTTCGTGGAGGACGCGAAGTTCCTGCGCAGGCACACCACGCAGCCGATCAAGTGGGCGCTGCCGGGCCCGATGACCATGATCGACACGCTCTACGATGCGCATTACAGGAGCCGCGAAAAGCTGGCATGGGAGTTCGCCGGGATCCTCAACCAGGAAGCCAGGGAACTGGAGGCGGCCGGCGTCGACATCATCCAGTTCGACGAACCGGCCTTCAATGTGTTCTTCGACGAAGTGAACGATTGGGGTGTCGCTGCACTGGAGCGCGCGGTCGAAGGGCTCAAGTGCGAAACCGCGGTCCATATCTGCTACGGCTACGGCATCAAGGCCAACACCGACTGGAAACAGACGCTGGGTTCGGAATGGCGCCAGTATGAAGAATCGTTCCCGAAGCTGCAGACGTCCAGCATCGACATCATCTCGCTGGAATGCCACAACTCGCACGTGCCGATTGACCTGATCGAGCTGGTGCGCGGCAAGAAGGTGATGGTCGGTGCCATCGATGTGGCTTCCAGCACGGTCGAGACGCCGGAAGAAGTGGCCAACACGCTGCGCAAGGCCCTGCAGTTCGTGGACGCTGACAAGCTCTACCCCAGCACCAACTGCGGCATGGCGCCGCTGTCGCGTGACGTAGCACGAGGCAAGCTGCGCGCGCTCAGCGCGGGCGCACGGATCATCCGCGACGAGATTCTGGCCCGCGGCTGAGCACGAGTGCGCGTGCGGGGGGGACACGTTTGGATGGATGAGGCAAAGGCCGCGCGCCAGTGCGGGAGCCCACCGCTCCCACACTGGCGCCGCCTCCCCTGCTCCTGTGCCTCCACACTCAGCGCTGCTGATCCTTCAGGAACAGCCAGGTAATCAACGTGGCATCGGGCCCCTTGGGATCGGTGAACGGCAAACCGGACTGGCTGCCGCTCCAGGCATGCCCCATCCCCTGCACCACGTAATGCTGCACCAGCGTCCTGCCGCCATAGGTGTAAGAGTCAACCGTGTAGGCACGCCCACCCGGCACCTGTCCGTGGAAGGTACTGGTCGGTACATACTTCACCGAGTCGTTGTCCACGCCATCGTCAGCCAGGTCGTTGGTCTGCAGGAACTGGCGCACGGCCTGCTGCCCGTTGACCGGGTTCACCGTGGCGTCGGCGGTGCCATGGAAGACCAGCACCGGGATCGGCCGCGGCGACGGCGAGCCCGAGCACTGCCAGGCCAGCCGCCCGTTGCTGTCCGGTGAGTAGATGCTGCCGGCCAACAGCGCATAGGCGCTGCCGGAAATCGTGGTCGCGCCCTTGTACATGCCGCCCGAATGGATCGCGCCCGCCGCGAACACATCCGAATAGCAGGCCAGCATGATCGAAGTCATCGCCCCGCCGGCGGAAATGCCGGTGACGTACACGCGATGCGGATCGATGCTGTAGCCCGCTTTCACCTTGTCCACGATGCCGGCCAGGATGGAGGCTTCGCCACTGTCGCGCGCCTGGTTGATCGGCAGCTGCCAGTTCCAGCAGCGTGCGGGGTTGGAGGTGACGTTCTGCCGCGGATAGACCACGATGAAGCCTTCGGTGTCGGCGACCTCGTTGAAGCCGGAGGCCTCGCCCATCAGGTTCGGCCCGGTCACGCAGCCGTGCAGCACCAGCAACAGGGGCAGTGGCCGCGTTTCGTCGTAGCCGGCCGGCACCCACACCTGGTACTCGCGGGCACCGAACAGATTGCCGTACAGGCCAACATCCCAATGCCCGGGTGGGTCTGCCGCAGAGGCGGCGCCCGTGGTGGCCAGCCAGGTGCACAGCAGCAGCATCAGCGCCTTGATTGAATCGATTCCAGATTTCATGACCAGATCCTCATGCGTGAGTCGTGGATGAAGTGGTACCGGAAATCCTCGTGGACCGACCTTCCAGAGGGTGCTGCGACGCCGCTGTCAAACCCAGCCGGTGGCGTAGTAGATGCCGATCACCACGAACACCGCGAGGGTCTTGATGATGGTCACTGCGAAAATGTCCTTGTAGGCCTGGCGATGGGTCAGCCCGGTGACCATCAGCAGGGTGATGACCGCACCGTTGTGCGGCAGGCTGTCCATGCCCCCCGATGCCATCGCGGCAACACGATGCAGCACCTCCATCGGGATGCCGGCAGCCTGCGCGTTGGCGATGAAGGTCTCCGACATCGCCGCCAGGGCGATGCTCATGCCGCCCGACGCAGAGCCGGTGACGCCGGCAAGACCGGTTACGGTGACCGCTTCATGCAGCAGGGGGTCCTTGATCGCCCCCAGCGCGTTGGCCACCACCATGAAGCCGGGCAACGCGGCGATGACCGCGCCGAAGCCATATTCCGAGGCGGTGTTCATGGCTGCCAGCACGGCACCACCGATCGCCGCCTTGGTCCCCTCGGCAAACTGGGTGACCACCGGGCGCCAGGCCAGCGCAAGCACCGACAGGATGCCAACCAGCAGTGCCCCCAGCACGGCCCAGATTGCGGTGATCTTCGCCACGCCCTGCACCACCGGCGCGGCGCTGCCCATGCTCGACGGCACGAAGCTGTGCTCCGCACCGTACCAGTGCGGTATGCCCAGGGTGAACAGCTTGTTGGACACAAACACCAGCAGCAACGGCAGCACGGCAATGCCCGCGTGGGCCAGATGGGTGCCTGCGAACGGCGCCGGCTCGTTCACCAGCGTGGCCGGGTCTCCGTAGCCCTCGCCACTGCGCACCGCCGCGCGGCGGCGCCACTCCAGGTAGGCCATGCCCACCGCAAGCACGAACACACTGCCCAGCGTACCCAGCACCGGAGCCGCCCAGGTATCGGTGCCGAAGAACGTGGTCGGGATGATGTTCTGGATCTGCGGCGTGCCCGGCAATGCGTCCATGGTGAAGCTGAAGCCGCCCACCCCCAGCGTGGCCGGAATCAGGCGCTTGGGGATGTTGCTCTGGCGGAACATCTCGGCCGCGAACGGATAGACCGCGAACACCACCACGAACAATGACACGCCGCCGTAGGTGAGCAGGCCCGACACTAGCACGATCGACAGCATCGCCCGCTGCGGTCCGAACAAGCCGATCGCCGCACCCACGATCGAGCGGGAGAAGCCGGACAGTTCAATCAGCTTGCCGAACACCGCGCCCAGCAGGAACACCGGAAAATAGAGCTTGAGGAAGCCAACCATCTTGTCCATGAACAAGCCGGTGAACATCGGTGCCACCAGCGAGGGATCGGTGAGCAGCACTGCGCAAAGCGCGGCGATGGGCGCGAACAGGATCACGCTGTAACCGCGGTAGGCCACCAGGATGAGGAAGGCCAGCGCAGCAAGTACGATCAGTAGCGACATACGGCGCTTCCGGGTGGGGACGCGCCCAGTATCCGGATCTGGCGACCGCTGCCGACTGGACCTAGGTCCACTCGCCGGTGCGCAACCGCGCCGCTAGCCTAGCGTCCATGGGTGGCAATGGGCCATTCGCCGCGTACATGCCTTGGGGGAGGACCGAATGAAACGGAATTGCTTGAGCCTGATGATCGGCACACTGCTGGCCACCGGGCCGGTCCTGGCGCAGGACGCACCGCAGGGCGCGCCGGCAGCCGCCCGCACCGCTTCGGCCACCAACCTGGACAGCATCACGGTGACCGCACGCAAGCGCGAGGAAACCCTGCAGGAAGTGCCGGTTGCCGTCACCGCCTTTACGTCCGAAGCCCTGGACAAGATGAACGTCCAGGACATCAGCGACCTTGATGGACAGGTCCCCAACCTGACCATCTACGCGGCGCGCGGCGCCAGCAGCACGGTCACCGCCTACATCCGCGGCGTCGGCCAGTCCGACCCCACCTGGGGCGCTGACCCGGGCGTGGGCATCTACCTGGACGACGTCTACATCGCCCGTCCGCAGGGTGCGCTGCTGGACGTGTTCGACGTCTCGCGCATCGAGGTGCTGCGCGGTCCGCAGGGCACGCTGTACGGCAAGAACACCATTGGCGGTGCCATCAAGTACATCTCGCGCGGCCTGCCCACCCAGACCGAAGGCTTCGCCCAGATCACCGTGGGCAACTACAGCCAGCTGGACGCCAAGGCGGCGATCGGCGGCCCGATCGGCGGGGCCGACAGCGGCCTGCGCGCGCGCGTGGCGGTGGCCAGCATGAATCGTGACGGCTTCGGCGAGAACACCTTCACCAACCAGCCGGTCAGTGACAAGCAGATCAATGCTGCACGCTTCAACCTGGGTGCGTATGCGGGCGACGACTTCGACGTGCAGTTCGCCCTGGACTGGATCGATGACCAGTCCGGCATGCGCGGTTCGAAGATGCTGGCACCCAATCCGTTCGTGCGCGCCTACCCGCCGATGGATGATCGCTACGACATCCGCTCGGGCATGCGCAACCTCAACAGCGTGGAGACCAAGGGCGCCTCGGCCACGGTGAACTGGCGGCCCAGCGAAGACGTTGCACTGAAGTACGTGGTGGCCAAGCGCGAGTCGGACAGCGACGCGAACATCGACTTCGACAGCACGCCGGTCAAGCTGGCCGATGTGGGTGGCACTTATCATGACGACCAGTTCAGCAATGAGGTACAGCTGAACTACGATGCCGGTGGCCGCGTGCGCGGCGTGGTGGGCCTGTACCAGTTCAGTGGCGAGGCCGGTGGACAGATCCGCAACAACTTCTTCAACCTGCAGTTCGGCGACACCCGCGGCAAGGTGCTCACCGACAGCATCGCGCTGTATGCCGATTGGACGTTCGACCTGACCAGCAAGCTGAAGCTGGACGTCGGCGCCCGCTACACCGACGAGGACAAGCGCGCGATCGTGCTCAACCGCTTCTATTCGGATGCGACGTTCACCCGTCCGATCGCGGTCGCCGCCGATTTCGACAAGAAGACCAATTTCAAGAACGTCTCGCCCAAGGTGTCGCTGGACTACCAGATCACCCCGGACATCATGGTCTACGGCCTGGCCACGCGTGGCTTCAAGTCCGGCGGCTACAACATCCGCGCCAATGCCGTTGCCGTGCCACGCTCGGCCGAGCCGTTCGATGACGAGACGGTCGACAGCTTCGAGATCGGCAGCAAGATGGCCTTCCTCGACCAGCGCCTGTTCCTGAACCTGTCGGCGTTCCACAACAAGTACAAGGACATCCAGCTGTCGGTGTTCACCGGCATCGATACCAACGGCGACGGTGTCGACGATGCCTTCTTCGGCGATTTCACCAATGCTGGCGCCGGCACCATCAACGGCCTGGAAATCGAGTACCAGTACCTGCCCAGCCAGCACTGGCTGATCTCCGGCAACCTGGCCTGGCTGGATGCCAAGTATGACGAGTACATGGACCGCGGCGTCAACGTGGCCAAGCAGATGAAGTTCACCAACGCACCGGACTTCTCGGGCGCGCTGAACGTGGAGTACCGCACCGACCTGGCCAATGGCAGCAACTTGTCCGCACGGGTGAGCTACAGCTACCAGAGTGAAGTGTGGCCGACCACCGATCTGAGCCCGGTGATCCGCCAGGACGGCTACGGGCTGGTCAATGCCGGCGTGACCTGGAAGCTTGACGACGCCTGGACCTTCTCGCTGCAGGGCACCAACCTGGCCGACAAGGAGTACCGCACCACCGGTTACAACATTCCGGCCGTCGGCACGCTGATTGGTTTCTATGGGCCGCCGCGCCAATATAGCCTCAGCGTCCGTTACGATTTCTAGGAAGCTTCTGCATGACACCGTCTTACGATGATCTGTACTGGAAAAGTGACGATGGCCTGCGCCTGCATGCGCGTGACCATGCTCCTGCAGGCGCGCAGCCGGCGCGCGGCACCGTGGTCTGCATCCCCGGCCTGACCCGCAATGGCGCCGACTTCGATGCGCTGGCCGCATCGCTGACTGCTGCGGGTTGGCGGGTGATCGCGGTTGACCTGCGAGGACGCGCAGGTTCGGAACGCGCATCGGACCGGTCCAGCTACAACCCGCGCACCTATGCCGACGACATGGTGGCGCTGCTGCGGTCGCAGAACATCGACAAGGCGGTATTCGTCGGCACCTCGCTGGGGGTGCTGGTCACCATCACCCTGGCCTCGCGTGCGCCCGGGCTGATCGCCGCGGCAGTCCTGAACGATGCCGGCCCCAAGGTGCCGCGCGACGCGCTGGCGCGGATCGGCAAGTACGCCGGCAAGCCCGTGCCACCGATGGACCTGGCACAGGCCACGACCTATGTGGAATCCATCGGCAAGGCCGCGTTTCCGCGCTTCACCGCCGACGACTGGCGGGCGATGGCCGTACGCACGTTCCGCCAGCGCAGCGATGGCCTGCTGGAACTGGACTACGACCCGGCGGTGATCCGCACCACCCGGCCGTGGCTGCTGTGGTTGCTGCGCCCGGTGTTGTGGCGCGCGGTGCGTGGGCTGACCGCACGCGTGCCGGTGCTGGTGGTTCGTGGGGCGCTGTCGGACATCCTGCCTGCCGATGTCGCGCAGCAGATGGCCGCCACGTCGCCCAACGCCCGCCTCGTTGAGGTACCGGAGGTGGGCCATGCGCCGATGCTGTCCGAGCCCGAGGCGCGTGACGCGATCCTGGCATTGCTGGATCGCGTGCGATGAGTTCCGGCGTTTCGATGGATGCGCTGCCTGCCGCCCTGCAGGCCCTGCACCAATGGGCGGCAAGCGAGCGGCTGAGCGGCAGCACGCGCATCGCGCAGTCGCGCATCAATGCCTTCGCCGAAGCCACCGGTGACCACAACTGGATCCACACCGATCCCGCCCGCGCACGGACCGGCCTGCCGGGCGGGCAGACCATCGCCCATGGCTTCCTTCTGCTCTCGCTTACCGTAGAGGACGACGTGGCGGCCCTGGCCGGTTTTCCCGGCATCGCCCACGTACTGAACTACGGCTTGAACAAGGTCCGGTTCCTGGCGCCGGTGCCGAGCGGTTCCGAGGTACGGGTACGCTCGCAGCTGATGTCCTTGGAAGCGCGCAGGCCCGGGCAGTGGCTGCTGACCCAGCACAAGACCGTGGAAGTGGTTCCCGCCGGCGAGACGGCCGTGGTCGCCGAACAGTTGTCGCTGATCGTGCTCGCCGACTAGCGCCGCACCGTCCTCCCGCGCGGGGCGGGCCGGCTGCCCGCCGGCCGCGGTTCTCTCTACACTGGAGCGATGTTGACGCCCTCCATCGTTCTGTTCGCCTGCATCGCGTGGACCGTGCTGCTGTTCGGCGTCGCCCTGTGGGGGGAACGCCAGGGGCATCGGCTGTCGAAGGTATGGCCAGCCATCTACGCGCTGTCACTGGGCGTGCACTGCACGGCGTGGACCTACTACGGGGCTGCCTCGCAGGGCGTGCAATGGGGCTTCCCGATTCCGCCGACACTGATCGGCATGGCCCTCATTTTTGCCTTCGGCCTGCCGTTCCTGGTGCGGCTGGGGCGGCTGGCCAAGCAGCACAACAGCGCCACCATCGCCGACCTGGTGGTCGCGCGCCTGCGCGCCGACCAAGGGCTGGGCATCACCATCACCCTGGTCGCGCTGTTCGGCATCATTCCCTACATCGCGCTGCAGCTGAAAGCGGTCAGCCAGGGCCTTGCCGCCCTACTCGGTGACCAGTTCGCACCCGTTGGCTGGCAGCTGGACGTGTCGTTCTGGTTCGCGCTGACGATGGCAGCGTTCACCACCCTGTTCGGCGCACGCAAGGCATCGGCGACCGAACACAACCGCGGCATCGTGGTCGCGCTGGGCCTGGAATCGCTGTTGAAGCTGACGGCACTGCTGGCCATTGGCCTGTATGCCGCGCTATCGGTGCACAAGGCCGGCACGCCGCTGCTTGAGAAGATGGCGCACCTGCCGCCACCGGCAGTGGTGCCGGACTACCTGACCATGGTGGCGCTCGGTGCCATGGCCGCGTTCACCCTGCCCCATCAGTTCCATGTGGGCGTCGTCGAGCTGCGCCAGTCATCGGACCTGAAGACGGCGCGCTGGCTGTTCCCGGTCTACCTGCTGTTGATCGGCCTGCCGTCGGTGCCGATGGCACTGGCCGGTGCCGCGCAGCTGTCGCCCTCGATGACGCCGGATCTGTACGTGCTGGCCCTGCCGCAGGAGCGCGGCCATCACCTGCTGGCACTGCTGGCATACCTGGGCAGCCTGAGTGCCGCCACCGGCATGATGATCCTGTCCGGGCTGACCCTGTCGATCATGCTCGGCAACCACGGTGTGGGCTCGCGCCTGCTGAGCGGCGTCAATGGCTTCAACACCGGCGCGGATCTACGACCGCGGGTGCTGGCCTTCCGGCGCGCCGGCATCCTCGCCGTGTTCCTGATGTCGTGGCTGTACAGCCGTGCGATGAGCGGCACCGAGGCGCTCAGCGATTTCGGCCTGATGTCGTTCACCGCGCTCTCGCAGCTGGCACCGGCGGTGCTGCTGGCGGTGTACCGTCCGCGCACGCCCTCCCCGGCCATCATCGCCGGCATCGTACTGGGCTCGCTGGTCTGGTTGTGGCTGGTGCTGCTGCCCATGGTGCTCCCTGCACCGCTGGCGTCGGCCGGTCCCGACGGACTGCACTGGCTGGCGATGTTCTCGCTGCGCATGCAGCCGGGCCATATCGCCATCAGCATGGGCGCCAGCCTGGCCGTCAACCTGGTAACCGTGGTGCTGGTGTCGCGCGCGGTGCGTCCACCGATGCCTCGGCAGCGCGACGCGGTGGCCGCTGCATCGTTGCGCAAGACGGCTGGTCGCTTCCTCGGCCAGGAACGGGCACGCCAGCTGATGGACGGGCACGCCGGGCAGATGCTGGACGACGACCGGGTGACTGCCATCGAGCGCGAACTGACCGCCGTGGTCGGTGCAGGCATGGCGCGGCTGCTGGTGGAGGCGGCACGCGATGGTGGCGCTGCGCCGCTGGACGCTGTTACCCGCGCGGTCGGTGAAGCCACCCAGGTGCTGCGCTTCAACCAGCGCCTGCTGGAGGCCGCCCTGGAGAACATGAGCCAGGGCATCAGCGTGGTCGATGCGCAGCTGCAGCTGGTGGCCTGGAACAGCCGCTACGCCGCGCTGTTCAAGTTCCCGCCGGAGCTGCTGCAGGTGGGGCAGCCGGTGTCGAACCTGACGGCGTGGGCACTGGGACAGCTGAAGATCGGCGACACCCCTGGTGACTCGCGCGACAAGGCGTTACAGCGGCGGGTGGTGCACATGCGGCGCGGCACGCCGCACCTTTCCGAGCGGATTTTCCCGGACAACACCATCGTTGAGATCCGAGGCAACCCGATGCCCGGTGGCGGCTATGTGGCCACCTTCACCGATGTCACCGCCTTCCGGCGGGCAGAGGACGCGCTCAAGCGCAGTAACGAAACCCTGGAGCGCCGCGTGCAGGACCGCACCGCCCGGCTTGAACAGGCCGTGCATGAAGCCGAGCGGGCCAACGTGGCCAAGACCCGCTTCCTGACCGCAGTCGGCCATGACCTGATCCAGCCCCTGCATGCGGCGCAGCTGTTGACCGACGCCATGTCGCAGCACATCGAATCGGAATTCCTGGACAGTTTCCTGCGCCAGATTCGCGGCGCGCTGGATTCCACCGACGATCTGCTGTCGGGCCTGCTGGATATTTCGCGACTGGAAGCCGGTGGGCTGGTGGCCGATCCGCGCCCGTTCGCATTGTCGACCGTGCTGGAGCCGCTTGCGCAGGAGTTCGCCGTGCTGGCCGCGGCACGCGGCCTGCAGTTCCGCCATGTGCGCACCCGCGTGTGGGTGCACAGCGACCCGTTGCTGCTGCGCCGCGTACTGCAGAACTTCCTGGCCAACGCCATCCGCTACACCCGCCGTGGCGGCGTACTGCTGGGCGTTCGCCGGCACGGCCAGGCACTGTCGATCGGCGTGCATGACAGCGGCCCCGGCATCGCGCTGGAGCAACAAGCCGTGGTGTTCGAGGAATTCCACCGTGGCGACCGCAGCAATGGCCAGGGCCTCGGTCTTGGCCTGACCATCGCGCATCGCATTGCCGACCTGCTGCATGCACCGTTGGAACTGCAAAGCGAACTGGATCGCGGCTCGGCCTTTTCCATCACCGTGGCGCGTGCAGCGCCGCCTGAGGCCCCACGCACTGAGCCCGTCGCTGGCAACAGCAGCATCAAGGGCATCCGCGTGCTGGTGGTCGACAACGATGCGGAGGCGCTGGAGGCAATGCGGCTGATGCTGCTTGCCTGGGGCTGCGATGTCATCGCGGCGCGTGATGTCGCTGCGCTGGGCGCGTCCGCACATGAGGCGGCACTGTGGCTGTTCGACTACCACCTTGATGAGGGCGATACCGGCGTCGCACTGTGGAAGCGCCTCGTCGCCGTGCATGGCGCGCGGCCGACGGTGATCCTCAGCGCCGATACCGGCAATGACACGCGCGAGGCGGTGCGCAGTGTGGGCCTGTCACTGCTGAAAAAACCGTTCAAGCCACTGGCGCTGCGCTGGGCGATCAACCATCTGCTGGCAACGGCCAGCGCGGAAAGGACCTGACGAAGGATCAAGCGTCCTGCGCGTCTTCGATCTGCCGGGATGGGTCGGTCAACCCCATCTCGTGCAGCACGCGGATGGCCTGCGCGCGATTGCGCACGCCCAGTCGCCCCATGATGCGGGTCATGTGTGCCTTGACCGTGCGCAGCTGCACGCCCAGCCGGTCGGCGATCTGCTTGTTGAGCAGCCCTTCGGCCACCAGGCTCAGCACCTTGTACTGATGCGCGGACAGGCTGGACAAGCGCGCGGCAAGATCGGCGTCCTTGCTGAAGGGCGCCACCCGCGCCACCGTCTCGCGCAGCAGCGCCGGTATCCAGCGCTCACCTTCCAGCACGGTCTGCAGTGCGGACTGCAGGTCGGTCAGGCCGGAGCTCTTGGGCAGGTACCCGGCTGCGCCCAGGTCGATGGCGCGGCGGATCACGTGCGGCTCTTCATTGGCCGAAACGATGATGATCGCCAGCCCCGGTTGCAGCGCACGTATGGTCGCCAGTCCGGCCAGGCCGTGGTTGCCCGGCATGTGCAGGTCCAGCAGCATCAGATCGATCTGCTGGCTCTCTATCGCTTCGAGCACGCCGTGCAGCGAATCGGCCTCGCTGATCTGCAGGTCAGCCACCGCCTCTTCGGCGGCGCGATGCAGCGCCGCGCGGAACAAGGGGTGGTCATCGGCGATGAGCAGGGTCGGCATGTCCAGCCGAGGTTAGCAAATCGCCCGGGGCTGGGCACGGGTACCAAGGTACGCTGGCGTGCGCCGCCCGGATGGTTAGGGTGGAGCAATGAACATCCACCGCCCCGTCATGCTGCTGTGCGCCGCGCTGCCATTGCTTCTGGGCAGCATCTCCAGCACCCACGCCGCTCCGCCCCGCCCCACTACCGCTGTACCGGTGTTCGAGCAGTGGCGGGAATCCGTGCATCGCGGCAGCGACGAACTGCTGACCGCAGGCCTGGGCATCGACGCCCTGCGCTCGGCCACCGCGCCGGCGTTTGCCAACCCGGCCCAGCCTACAGCGGAGGAAGTCCGGCGTCGTGCGATCTGGAGCAGCTGGCGCGGCATCGCCGACCTGACACCCGGCGGCGGCTTTGGCGATGTCTACGGCAGCCTGCAGGCGGTACCCGGCCGCGAGTTCTCCGCCTATGCGCGCGTTCCCGGCGCCCGCCATCCCCATCGGGTACTGGTGCAGGTGCCCGACAGTTTCGACACCGCGCGGCGTTGCCTGGTCGTCGCGGCGTCTTCCGGCTCGCGTGGCATCCATGGCGCGATCGCGGTTGCCGGCAGCTGGGGCCTGGCACATGGCTGCGCGGTCGCCTATACCGACAAGGGCGCCGGCAGTGATTACTACGATCTGGACGCCAAGGCCGGCGTCCAGGCAGACGGCACGCCAGCCAGCCAAGGCGCGTTGGCCTTCCTTCCTGCGGGTGCGACCGCCGCGCAGGGAATCGCCTTCAAACATGCCCATTCCGGTGACAACCCGGAAGCAGACTGGGGACGCCATCTGCTGCAGGCGTTGCAGTTCGGCCTGCAGGCGCTGGACCGCGCCTATCCGCAGTCGGCCCCGTTCACTGCGGCCAACACGCGCACGCTGGGCGTGGGCGTATCCAATGGCGGTGGCGCCGTGCTGCGTGCGGCGGAGATCGAAGGCGACTGGTTCGATGCGATGGTGGCCGGCGAACCCAATGTCTCGGTGGCCGGCGCTCCGCCGCTGTACGACTTCGTCACCCAGGCCGCGTTGCTGATGCCCTGTGCCCTGCTGACGGAGGACGATCTACCACAACCGCCGATGCGGGCGCAGGCCGTGCCGGGGTGGACCCAGCGATGTGCCACGCTGAAATCCGCTGGGTTGGTGCAAGGCGATGACACTGCAGCACAGGCACGGTCGGCACGGCAGCAGCTGCTCGACGCGGGTTTGAGCGCCGATGCACTTCGCGCCGGCGCATTCTCCACCGGCTTCGATCTGTGGCGCGCCATCGCAGTGACCTACTCGTCAGCCTATGGACGCTACGCCACGGGCGAACATCCCTGCGCGTACAGCTTCTCGGCCGCCGGTACCGACGGCAGACCCCACGCGGCCACGGCCGAGGTTCGTGCGACCTGGTGGAGCGAGGGCAGCGGCATTCCGCCGGGCAGCGGCGTGGTTCTGGTGGACGGCAATGCCACCGGGGCGGCAGCTGATCCGCTGCGTGGCCTGAACTGCCTGCGCGCACTGGGCGAGGGCGACAGCGCCGATGCCCGACGGGTACGCGCCGGCATCACCGCAGCGACTGCCAAGGCGCCGCGTCGCGGCCTGCCGATCGTGGTCATCCATGGCCTGGACGACGGGCTCGTCCCGATCAGCATGACCAGTGATCGCTATGTGCCACTTGCCCGCAAGGCCGGGGCGCAGATCGCCTATTGGCGGGTGAACAACGCGCAGCACTTCGACTCGCTGCTGGCCTTCCCGGACTACCGGAAGCGCTACGTCCCGCTGCTGCCCTACCTGTTCGCGGCGATGGACCAGGTGTGGGAACACCTTGAAGATCCAGCGCGAGCGCTGCCGCAGGATGCACTCATCCAGCCGAGCCCACGCGCGGAGGCGCCGCTGCTGCGCGAGCAGCTGTCCATTCCCGCGCCCCCCGGCCGCTGACGCGCCGCCCCATCAGGAAGATCACATGTCATTCGCCACCGCCGCAGACGCGCCCGCCGCCGAGCCTCATGCCTACCCCCTGCTGATCAAGCAGCTGCTGCTGACACCTCTGGCAGTGCGACCACGGCAGGAGATCGTCTACGGCGACAAGGTCCGCTTCGACTACCGCACCCTGCAGGCGCGCATCGGCCGGTTGGCCGGGCTGCTGACCTCGCTCGGGGTAAAGCGCGGCGATACCGTGGCGGTGATGGACTGGGACAGCAACCGCTACCTGGAGAGCTATTTCGCCGTGCCGATGATCGGAGCGGTGCTGATGATGGTGAACATCCGCCTGGCGCCCGAGCAGATTGCCTATACGCTCAATCACAGCGGTGCGCGGGTGATCCTAGCCAACCGCGAGTTCCTGCCGGTGCTGGACGCCATCGAAGAACAGCTGCCGGACGTGCGCACGCGCATCCTGCTGGATGATGATAAGGGCCCGCTGCCAGCGGGTTTCGTGACCGAGTATGAGGCCGGGCTGCGCGAGGCCACGCCCATCACCCGCTTCCCGGACTTCGACGAGAACACCCGCGCCACCACGTTCTATACGACCGGCACCACGGGCCTGCCCAAAGGCGTGTACTTCAGCCATCGGCAACTGGTACTGCACTCGCTTGCGGCGATGGCAGCCCTCGGCAGCGCGTCCAGCCAGGGGCGCCTACACCGCGACGATGTCTACATGCCGATCACGCCGATGTTCCACGTCCATGCCTGGGGCATGCCGTACGTGGCCACGCTGCTGGGCATCAAGCAGGTCTACCCCGGCCGCTACCTGCCGGGCACGCTGCTGGCGCTGATCGCCCGCGAGAAGGTGACGTTCTCGCACTGCGTGCCGACCATCCTGCATATGCTGCTGGGCCATCCCACTGCCGCCGATACCGACCTGCGCAACTGGAAGGTGATCATCGGTGGTGCGGCACTACCGCGGGCACTGGCGCAGCAGGCACTGGCCCGTGGCATCGACATCTTCGGTGGCTACGGCATGTCCGAAACCTGCCCGCTGCTCACCCTCGCGCAGATCGATGCCGACGCCGTGGACGGCCCGGACGAGGAGCTGTCCCTGCGCACCAAGGCCGGCATTCCGGTGCCGCTGGTGGATCTGCGCATCGTCGACGAACACATGAATGATGTTGCCCACGATGGCATCGCCACCGGGGAAGTGGTGGTGCGTACGCCCTGGCTCACCCATGGCTATCTGCACAATCCGGACGCTTCGACGGCGTTATGGGCCGGCGGTTACCTGCACACCGGGGACATCGGCAACATCGATGGCAGCGGCTACCTGCGCGTGACCGACCGCATCAAGGATGTGATCAAGACCGGTGGCGAGTGGATCTCCTCGCTCGCCCTGGAGGACATCATCGCCCTGCATCCGGCAGTCAACGAGGTCGCCGTGATCGGCATCAGCGATACGAAATGGGGCGAGCGACCGCTGCCGTTGGTGGTCCGGCAGCACGGCAGCGATGTGACCGAGGCGGAGATCATCGAACTGGTCGCAGCACGCAGCCGCTCCGGTGATATCTCCCGCTACGCGATCCCCGACCGCGTCAGCTTCGTCGATTCGCTGGAACGCACCAGCGTGGGCAAGATCAACAAGAAGAAGCTGCGCAGCCTGCATGATTCGGGTGGTGCCACTGACGCCCGCTGAGACCAGCACCTGCAGGACGAAGACGGTTCTGCTGCAATCCGCACGATGCGGGTTGCAGCATCGCAGGGCCCGTGCCTCTTTCGCCCATCTGCATCAGGGCGTGCAAACGGTCCCTTCGAACGCGTGTTCGTAGGTAGACAGTGCTGCAGCGGGCGCTACCAGCCCGATCCTGCTATCCAGGGTGAGTGCGGGCCCTGAACTGCGAAGGTCGACGATGGCGACCGAGCCGACACAGTCAGTGATCAATTGGCAGGCGTCGGCAGCTTCGTCCACGCTCAAGGAGTCGCCGCTACCCCCGTCTTCCGTCAGCCACGCCATCAAAAGCGTGCGAAGCTCGCTTTGGGGTGGTTCCAGACGTTGCCTGCTACGCCCAAGCGCTTCCCCGGACGCGGTATCCCGCTGCGCCACCGGCGCTGTCGTGGGTCTCTTGCTGTCAACCAGACGCTCCAATCTGGCATGGGCCACGGGCGCATAGGTCACAGGCCTACCGGTCTGCTCTGGCCACAGCACATAATTCACGCTTGTCGCCGCCGGCCTGTTGAACTGGTGCCTCAGCCTGAGGGCAAGGATGACCAGTTTGGTAAGTTGCCAGCATTTGCCGGGCTGTCGCTGTTCGATTTCCGAAATCTGGTCAGCCGCAAGTACGGCATCTGTTTTCTGTAACCACCCAAGATAGCGTTCAAGCTCGGCGTCGGCTTCCTCCACACGCTTTGCCTTGCGTTCCTTCTCCAGCTGATCCCTACTGGCTTTGCTGACCGACGCTGGAGCCCCATTGCCATCGGAACTCTCACCCAGATCCCATGCGGGTGCCCGCTTCAGGTCAACGGCAGACCCATCGCAGCGTTTGGCCTGGAAGACCGCCAACCGGTAGCGCTCGTCCTGCCCAGGTGCGGCGATCAGCAACGCGAAGTCACTGCCAAAGGTGTTTTCTGCCGGGCGGCTGTAATGGAGCCAGCGCAGGCCCATGCGATTGCCGCCAACGTCGCCTTCTGGCCAGATGCAGCTTGCATGGCGGATGCTCGACCCCAGGTGCCCCAGGAACAGGCTGGTAAGCGCTTCCTCATCGAGCTTCCTTCCAATGGAAAGCGCGTTGAAGTCATCAAATGCTGCGCACACTGCAAGTAATGGCAGGCCCACGCCATCGGTCGCGGGCAGGCCTTCAAGGCTCTTCCGGAGCGTATCCAGTACCAGGTCGTGAGTGATTGGCAAGTTCAACTGCGCAGTCCTTTTGATCTTGCCCAACGATTTATCCATGGACATTGCTTCCTCGCATCGTCAGGGGCCAGGACATGGCTGCGGATATTCCTGGCTCACATGAAGCGGACCATCCCACCCATGGAGGTACTTCGGCAGCGCATCTGCTACGTCGATGACACGCTCCCGATAGAACAGATGCATCGTTGGCGCAAACGCTGCATCCAGTACGCCATCAGCAGCTCGGGCAACCACAGCATTGGGAACCACGCGCATGCCCAAGCGATTGGTGCCAAACAACACATCGCCACAGTTCAGGCAGAAGGTCTTTGAAAGCTGCTTGGACGGATGTTGGAAACGCGCATTCTTCGTCCCCGAAACGCTCACCGATTCGGCCGCCCATGCGGTGGCCGAGAGCATCGCAACGCCGTAGAAGTCCCTGCAGGTGGCGCAGTGGCAGTTCGCCTGCGCAGCGGGACGGCCATGCAGCTCCATGGTATTTGTGCCGCACAGGCAGGTGATCCGAAGGGACATGGACGTTTCTGAAGGGAGTGGCTGGCGAGGAGTGTGCTGGCACCGCTCAACCTTCGCAACAGGACGCCTCCAGGTTCGGGCCCGCCCCTGCATATATCAAACAGAGGCCGGACCCGATTCGGTCACGGCTGCGCTGGACCCACGTCGCTGGCACCGGCGCGATCACAGAATTCGAGGGCCATGCCCGGCTCCTTAACCTCGTCGCACGATGTCCACTGCGGGCGCAACCCCAACACGTACTCGACGCGGTCGTGGAACAGCTTCAGATCGGCCACGCCGTAACGGCCGTCCATCAGGAGATCCTGGCGGAAGCTGTTGTGAATCTCCGGTATCGCCGGATTTGCCCAGTACGAGCTCTGGTCATCGGCACGGGTCTGCACCGCAAACCGGGCACGCGTGCCACCCGCTTCTTCCGAGAAGGCAACGGTATACCAGCTCACCGCCGTCATGCGCACGTTGTAGAACGTCGTCATGGTTCCCTGGTAGCCCATGCGCCGCTCCACATAGCCATATTCACGCTTGGCTGCAATACCGGGCGCGCCAGCGTCGTACTTCATCTTCCCCGGCGCCAGTAGATTCAACACCTCAGTAGCCGCGGTGCGCACCTGATCGATTGATTTACCCGGATAGAGGCGGGACGCAGCCGCCGTCTGCTCGCGTGTTTCCTTCTTTGGAAGCATGCCGCATCCGCTGACAGACAGCGCCAGCGCCAAAACCACAGTGATTCTCACAGAACTACGTCCTTATATCTGGATCAGGAATGCGACATCGAGAGAGCGATACGCCCTCCTCCTGCGCATTAGCGGCAGCCGCACAACTTTCTTGACGGTCGCCGTCTTGGGGTTATGCAGCGACGAAGCCGCGACCACATGCTGTCGATGGCCCACTGGCACAAACCCGGGATCTGACCAAACGCTGCCGGCGCCAGCCGCGGTGCCGGAATGCAGCGAGGGACAGGCCGCAGAATGCCTGTACCGACCGCAAGGACGCTCCCGACAGTGCACCATTCGAGGGGTCCTTCGAGAAGACCTGCCAGCATCCGAACGCACCCTGGCCGTACGATGTCAGCCGCAGGATGAAACGCGAATTTCCTGACTGAAAAAGCCGCAGTTCAGTTACGAGGCTCGTCCACAAGCCGGGCCAGCAGATCCGCCCGGCATGCATCCAGGATTTCGTCCGCCAGCGGCGATTCGTCCGGGCAGGACCTCGACAGCACCAGCGCGCCGACCGCTTGAGCCATCAGCGCAATCCTGCGCGCACGCGCCGCATCCTCCTGATCGCGCTGCGCCTGCCCGTCCTGCGTGGCACGTGTTGCCAGCCTGGCCTCGATGCCGGCCGCAAAGGCAGCCTTGACCGCCTCCGTCTGCCGCGCCGCATCGGTGCACAACGCCGCCAGCGTGCAACCCTGGCCGGGCCCGTCGCGATGCGCGCGGGACAGGTACTCGCTGACGAATGCCTGGACATCCAGATCAGCCACCGCTGCGGCCGAGCTGGTCAGGCCGCAGGCGGCTGCTTCGGCCATCAGGTCGGCCTTCGAGCCGAAGTGCTTGTAGAAGCCGCCATGGGTGAAGCCAGCGGCGGCCATCAGGTCGGCCACGCCAACGCCGTCGTAGCCGCGCTCGCGGAACAGCGTGGAGGCGGTTTCGACAATGTGTGCCCGGTTGGCCTGCGCCTGTGCCTTGGTGACCTTCATGAGCCTTCGCCCTTGGGAGTCGTGTCGCGTGTGGAGGGCACTTTAACACACATGGATTATATTCATCATCAAACCATTGACATCAATGATTATGGTCATAATCATTGATCCAGACCCTTCCTCCGTAGACGAGCCACCCTCCCATGTCCGACGCCACGCTTTTCCAGCCCTATCCCCTCGGCCCGCTGACGCTGGCCAACCGCATCGTGATGGCACCGCTGACGCGCAACCGCGCCGGCGAGGGCCTGGTGCCCAGTCCGCTGGCCAGCACCTACTACGCCCAGCGCGCGTCAGCAGGCCTGATCATCACCGAAGCCACCCAGGTCTCGGCGCAGGCGCAGGGCTACCAGGACACCCCGGGGCTGTACACGCAGGACCAGATCGACGGCTGGCGCACCGTCACCGATGCGGTGCACGCACGCGGCGGGCACATCTTCGTGCAGCTGTGGCACGTCGGCCGCATCTCGCACGTCGACCTGCAGCCCGGCAACGCCGCGCCGGTTTCCGCCTCGGCCCTCCGCGCGCAGACCAAGACCTTCGTCAACAATGGTTTTGTCGATGTGTCCGAGCCGCGCGCCCTGCACATCGACGAGCTGCCCGCCATCGTCGACGATTTCCGCCAAGCCGCTGCCAACGCCATCGCAGCGGGTTTTGACGGCGTGGAGATCCACGGCGCCAACGGCTACCTGCTCGAACAGTTCATCAAGGACGGGGCCAACCAGCGCACCGACGCGTATGGCGGCTCGGTCGAGAACCGTGCTCGCCTCCTGCTTGAGGTGACCGCTGCGGTGGCGGGCGAAATCGGCGCTGTCCGGACCGGCGTGCGCATTTCGCCGGTGTCGCCGGCCAATGCCATTTTCACCGTCAGCGATCCGCAGCCCCAGTACGACTACATCGTCGATCAACTCAGCGCACTGGGCATTGTCTACCTGCATGTGGTCGAGGGCGCCACGGGTGGCCCGCGCGATGTGGCACCGTTCGACTTCGATGGGCTGCGCCGTCGCTTCAACGGCACCTACCTGGCCAACAACGGCTACGACCTGCAGCTGGCCAGCGCCCGAGTATCCGAAGGCAAGGCCGATCTGGTCGCCTTCGGTCGCCCGTTCATCAGCAACCCCGATCTGGTCGAGCGCCTCAAGCGCGGCGCAGCGCTGGCGGCACTGAACCCGGCCACGCTGTATGGCGGTGGCGCCGAAGGCTACACCGACTACCCCACCCTGGCTGAAGCGCACGCGCAGTAACGCGGCCGCCCGCATCCGACACGTCCCCCGTCCAGAGATTCCATCATGTCCGTCCTCCCTTCCGTCCTCATCACCGGCGCTTCCAGCGGCATCGGTGCTACCTATGCCGACCGCTTCGCGCGGCGCGGGCATGACCTTGTCCTGGTCGCGCGTGACAGCGCCCGACTGGAAGCACTCGCCGCGCGACTGCGCCAAGAGACCGGCGTGGCGGTGGACATACTGCCGGCCGATCTCACCCAGGCTGACGCGCTGGCCACGGTCGAGGCACGGCTGCGCGACGATGCGCGCATCGGCATCCTCATCAACAATGCCGGTATCGCCCAGTCCGGCGACTTCCTCGCACAGTCGGCCGACGCCATCGACCGCCTGGTCACCCTGAACACCACCGCGCTCACGCGCCTGGCCGCCGCCATTGCGCCGCGGCTGGTCGGTGCCGGCAACGGCGCGATCGTCAACATCGGATCGGTGGTTGGCCTTGCCCCGGAGTTCGGCATGTCCGTGTACGGCGCGAGCAAGGCGTACGTGCTTTTCCTGTCGCAGGGCCTGAGCCAGGAACTGGCCCCGAAGGGCGTCCATGTGCAGGCGGTGCTGCCCGCTGCCACGCGCACCGAGATCTGGGAACGCGCCGGTATCGACATCACCACGCTTGCTGAAGTGATGGACGTGGGCGAACTGGTCGATGCAGCGCTGGTCGGCTTCGATCGTCGCGAAACGGTGACCATTCCGCCGCTGCACGTGGCCGAACGCTGGGACACGCTGGATGGCGCACGTCAGGCTCTGCTCGGCGACATCCGCCAGGCGCACGCCGCAGAGCGCTACCGCACCGGCGCCTGAGGCCGGCCTCCGTTGCATCCACCCGGCCCCATCACTGCAGGAACCGCCCGCCATGAAAGCCTTCATCATTGACCGCTACAGCAGCAAGGACGTCGGCCGAATCGCCGACGTGCCCGAGCCGCATGTGGGCGACGAGGATGTCCTGATCCGGGTTCATGCCGCAGGCGTGAATGCACTGGACAGCAAGATCAGGCACGGCGAGTTCAAACAGATCCTGCCCTATCGCTTTCCGTTGATCCTGGGCAACGATGTGGCCGGGACGGTGGTGCGGGTCGGCGATCGCGCAGGCCGGTTCAAGCCGGGCGACCAGGTGTATGCCCGCCCGGACGATGATCGCATCGGCGGATTTGCCGAGTACATCGCGGTCAAGGCCTCCTCGGTAGCACCAATACCGAAGAACCTTGGCATGGTCGAGGCGGCCGCCCTGCCACTGGTGGCACTGACCGCCTGGCAGGTGCTGGTCGAAACCGCAGCACTGAAGAAGGGACAGCGGGTCTTCATCCAGGCCGGCTCCGGTGGCGTCGGCACGATTGCGATCCAGCTTGCCAAACACCTGGGCGCCTTCGTCGCCACCACCACCAGCACGGCCAACGTTGCCTGGGTGAAGGCTCTGGGTGCGGACGTCGTCATCGATTACCGGCAGCAGGACTTCGCTGCCGTGCTGCGTGACTACGACGTGGTCCTCAACAGCCTCGGCAGCGACGAACTCGATCGATCCCTCGGCATCCTCAAGCCCGGCGGTCACCTTATTTCCATTTCCGGGCCACCCACGCCGGCATTCGGTGCGGCAAGAGGATTGGCCTGGCCGCTTCGGCAGGTGCTGCGTCTGTTGAGCCTTCGCATCCGCCGCAAGGCCGCGCGCACGAACATGCGGTACAGCTTCGTGTTCATGCGTGCTGATGGGCAACAGCTGGAACAGGTCACGGCACTGGTCGAATCAGGCGCCCTGCGCCCGGTGGTGGACACGGTGTTTCCCTTCGAGGAAACCGGCAGAGCATTGGCCTACATGGACGGCGGCCGCGCCAAGGGCAAGGTGGTGGTGCAGATGGTGCAGACACAGGACGTGCAGGCCTGAGGAGCGCGCTGAGCGGACAGGTGCGTCCCGATACAGGACGGCCGGCAAGCGTTGACTCCAGCACGTGGTGGCGACCCCGGTGCGCACAGGGAGTACCCGTGCCCGCCACGGCGGGCACGGGATCAACTCAATGCAACGGCACCTTCAGCACCGATGGCGCGGACGCGGGCGAACTGAAGGTCACCGCCCCGCCCAACTGGCTGATGCCTGCATAGCGCAGGTCCACCGTATCGACCACCAGCGTCAGCCGGCTGCCCGCCGGAAGGTTCCAGCTGCTCGCTTCCAGGCGCAGATCGAGGGTGGTCGCCTGACCGGGCGCAACGCCACGCAGGGTGTACGGCTTGTGGCTGATCAGCTGGCCATTGCCCAGCACATCTTCCGCGTACAGATAGGCATACAGCGTGGTGTTGGCGCGGCTGGGGGTAACGGTCACCCGTACCTCCGGCGCGCCGTCCAGGCGGCGTGCGTTCCAGTACACCGGCCCCTGCCAGACACCTGCGGCGTTGCGCCCGATGAAAGGCACGTACGCACCCGGCGGAAGGTTGATCATCTGCAGCGAGCCGGACACCATCGCCACGCCGGAATTGGCGGCGGTCCCCAGGCCACTGCCGATGCGGTAGTTCCAGCCACTGCTGCGCCCGTTCTCAGCCAGGCCGCCAGTAGGCAGAAGCAGGCCGCCGGGTGCGGTCAACGCGTAGCTGACCGCACCACTGTTGGTCGCCTGCCAGTTCGGGTAGCTGCTCCAGCTGCCCTTCTGCGACTTCAGCTGCACCGCCGGCTCGCGGTCGATGCCGTTGGCCACGCCCTTGAGGTAATGGTCGAACCAGTCGCCCGCCGAGTCGTAGACCTCGTTGGGAATGCCCAGTGCGCCCAAGGCCTCGTTGAGGGCATGGTCGCCGTGGCGCAGTTGCAGCTGCTTGGGGCCTTTCAGCTGGTTGAAGAAATCCACCAGCTGACCCGGTGGAAACAGGCTGTCGTTGAAGGCGTTGGCCAGGAACACGGCCGGCTGGTTGGCGTTGATCTCGCTGATGCTCGCAGCGGGGCTGCGGATCGCGGCCACGGGCAGCAGCGATTCCACTGCCCCCTGGTAGTTGCCGACCACCACGTTGCGGTTGATCGTGGCCAGCTCTGCCCCGGGGCGGCCGGTGACCAGGCCGGCGGCCACCAGCAGCGCGATTCCCTGAGCACTGGGGGCGTCGTTGGCGTACAGCGACGCCTGCAGGTCGGCCCATCCGCTGAGGGCGGCCACCGCCTTGATGCGGGGATCGCGTGCCGCCGCCAGCAGGCTGGTGCCGGCGCCGTAGGAGATGCCCGAGACGCCGATCCGCGCCGGGTCGGCCTGGGTGTTGTCCAGCGCCCAGTCGATCAATGCGCTGACATCCTCGACCGTGGCCGGCCCGGCAATATCGATGGCCCCGCCGGACTCCCAGAAGCCGCGCGAGCTGTAGCTGAGGACCACGTAGCCGCGCTTGGCCAGCGACTGTGCCACCCCTACGTACTCCACGCTGGGAACGGCCCAGCTGCTGGGCATCACCAGCAGCGGGTACTTGCCGCCACCTGCGTCCTGGGGCTCGATGACAAAGACCCCGAGGGGCGTGCCGTCCCAGCTGGGAAGGGTGCGGTGGGTGGTCTTGACCGTGGCGGCCCAGGCGGTGGGCGCCAGTCCGGTCAGCAGGATCAACAGCAGCACTACCTTGCGCATCGTCGTCTCTCCCCGTCGTTGGTGGTGCAACGGGCAGGACCGTACCAGTGCGAATGGTGGCTTACACCTTGCGTTGCAGCATGGGTGGGGCAAGGAGGCGCAAGGCATGCCATCGGCGTGCCTGCGCAGGCCCTACGACTTCCGGCAGGAATTGATGGTGTCGCCGATGCCATCGAAGACCTGGGAAGCGGACACGATCCAGGGCTTTGAGATGATGCAGTAGACAATCGTTCCCGCAGTTGGATCGAAGCTGAAGCTGACGACCACCGTCCCGACCACCGGCACTTTCGTCGTTGCCTTGCCCTGGTTCGCATTCGCCGGTTCGTAGACCGTGCCGTGCTCCTCGAAGCTCTTCTTCTTGACGCAGCTGAAGATGGCCTCGGTGACCCCGTTGAAGGTTCTGCAGTCCGTCATCGCCGTAGTCCCTGTTGTCTGTTCGAGCGCCAGCAGTCGGATCGGCCCCGGCATCCGGCCCGAGCCAACCCGCCGCCAGCAGGCATGAATCCGCAAACGACCTCACCACCCTTGTCAGGTACAGGTTGGAGCGGTGATGACGGTGCACGATTCATTGGTCTGCACATAGGCGCGACAACTCTGCTGCAGGCGCGCTCGCAGCTTGGTGGCGGCCTGGTTCTTGGCTGCCGTGCAACCGTCATGGGTCAATGGACCTTTGCCGGTGTTGGCATAGCCCTTTTCCGGCTGCGTGCACATGTTCGCTGGCGCGTTCTGTCGCACCGTGGCCCTCCCCTGATAGCACTGTGCGGCATTCGCTGTGGAAATCGAGCCAGCCACAAGCAGCATCGCAACAACAATGGTCGTTCTCATCGGGATACCCCTCCATGCATAGAAGTCGATATTCCGGCGGCATAGCCTCACGCCAACCGGTACGGGTGGATCACCGAAGGCGACTGCCTCGCCTCGTCACGCATCACTCCCCTTCTATTGGATTCGATTCCTTTGGACCGGGATGCACCGCATCCACGTCCTGCGTGCTGATGCCGGCGCGTGATTCTCCGCGCAGCGCACCCGAGGACATCCAGGCGTGCAGCGATGCCAGGCCGACCGGGCCATCCGCGGCCCCAAGCCTGATGTCAAACCGATGCTGGCCGGGCCCTAGTCCATAGAGGGAGCGCGACGCCAGCGCGACGCGTCTGCCGTCGGCGTCGATGCCACCGATGATCAGTCGACGCAGAGAGCGGTCCGCTGCCGGCATATCGATGATCACGGTGGCAACGTCAGTGCGCTTGCCTTCAGCCGCCCTGCCCTCACCTGCCGGTCGCGCGGGCGCCGGCACGCTCAGCGTCAATCGAGGCGTCTGTGGCGATTGAAGGAGGTCATGGCGCCGCGTGCCCGCGCCAGGCTTCTGGGCATTGAATACCCAGAAGCCGCCATTCCATGGCCAATGGCCGATGGTCTGCGCACCGGCGGCGGGATCCGATCCATGCAACTTGTCCGGAATCGCATCGTCCGGGTCCACGGTGATCTTGAACTCATAGGCAGTGCCGGCGTCACTACCGCCCAGGTTGGCGGTATTCCACAGCGCCTCGACGTTGGCGATACCGCGCGGCGCAATGGTGACCGGCTTTGAACGAGCGAACTCGACATAGTCCTCTTCGTGTGCAGAGACCGGTTCGCGCCCGCCCAGCCTGTCGGCGTCCGGCGCCTTTGCGCGATAGGCGAAGGCGACGACGACCTTCTGCGCAGCTGTATCGAGAGAGTAGTTGTGCACCGGCACCACGATCCTGACCTTGGTTCCTGCATCCACGCCACCCAGCAGCGGTGCGTACTCACCGGTCACATCGTCCGGCAAGGCCTCGGTGAGCGCCAGTCCACGCAAGCGGAAGTACTCGTCCTGCGGCGCCAGTGTCCACGCGCCTTGCGTCGGGTCGTAGGCCATGCGCCACGGTAGGTTGAGGGCAGGATCCGGTCGTCCGCCATAGGTGGATTTCCACCACTGCGATCCACCGGAAGAGCGGAGGAAGTCGGTTCCATGCGCGACCTTGATGCCGCCATTGCCGGTGACATAGATCAGTGTCTGGTAGTGATAGGCCCGTGACGCAATTCCGGGCACATCCGGCTGATCGAGGGTGATTCCCCGCGAGTTGCGCATCGTACGCTGCGCGACCACGCTGCTTTCCCAGTTCGATGCGTCAGACAGGCTGACGGTGCCTTCGTAGTTCGCGCTGCCGCTGAACATGCGCACCTCCGCTGACGCCCGGAATCCGGTGGTGATGTCGATGCTCCTGCTGAGCGAATAGGAGAAGGACTTCTCGCTGCTGGAGCCGGACTCCCTGGTGTAGTCGAGGCTGAACGTCTGGGCATTGCCATCGAAGGCACGCGCGATGGGGCTGTTGAGCGGTTTTCCCGCCACCTCGACGGTCTTCCCCGCCTCATCGCGAAAGCTGAACGTGCCGATGTCGGTGGCGAACAGACCCTGCGTCGGGATCTCCGGATAGCTGGTGGCGTTGTAGTTCTGGTGCGACGGGTTGTACCAGTCGTAGTTCAGGCCGCCGCCGCTGTACTCCATCAATTGCCCGGGTATGACGATGTCGTAGAAGGGGAACCGGCCCGAGCGCTCCTGGTTCACGCCGTAAACGGGATAGCGCCAGATATCGATCAGGCGCATGTTGAATACCAAGTGGTCGTCCTGGGTGGTGGTGGCGGCCTTCTGGGTGGTGATCGACTGGTAGGCGTTGTTGAGCGTGCGCTCCATGCTGTTGGTCTCGAACGATGCCGCCGTTCTTACCGAGAGTGACGTCTCGAAGTTGGCAATGTTCATGAAGCCGCCACCGACGCTGCTGCCCACGGTCTGCGTAAGGCCGCCACCAAACCGGGACGAGCTGGAGTTGGTTGATGTCTCGGTGAGCGTGCTGTCTGCGCTGTCACGCAAGGTGACACTGAACGCCGATGGCCCGAAGCCGCCAAGCAGGTTGACGATCCGGTAGGGGGAATCACCACCGGGGTCAGGCAGCGCATCAACGTGGCGCGGCGGCATGCCGACCACGTACTGCGGATCGATCATGTCCTGGATGGTGATGTGCGCTGGATTTCCCAGGTACAGGGAATCACCACCACGATCATAGGCGATGATCGGCACGCCGAAGACCAGGCCGGTGCTCTCGTAGTTGGGCATGCGATGGCGATACACCGGATCAAGTGCAAACGACTCGTTGTTGACACGGGCGACAACGATCTCCGGCAGGATGCGCCCGGGTTGGTCACCCCGTTGGGGCAGTGCCACCGCCAGCTGGTGCCGCGGATCGACGCCATCGTTCCTGAGGCCGATGAAATTGCCTGCCGCAACCATCGGGCCCAACCCGGTGGTTGCGACCGGCGATCGGTCCGACGAGAACTGAGCTTCCGGACCGGCATGGAAGGATGGCGGCGTGCCATCACGGACCTGCAGTACGCGCCCCATTACTCTGCCCTCGGGTGACACGTAGGCGACCGCCAGCTGCCGCCTGAAGAACGGATCGCTTGCCGGAGTGGCTGTCCTGGGATCGAACTGGAACAGGCCAGTGGCGAGATCGGCGTAGGAGTTGCCGGCGACAGGTCCGAGCAGGGAGTTTGCCCTCGGCGGCCCTATCTGCTCCAGCTTGGCCGGGTCGAAATAGACCAGTGACAGCATCTGGTCGGTGCCGGCGTCCCGTTGGGCGAGATAGCTCACGATGAACTGCTCATGGCCCCGGCCAACGAAGTCCGCCGAGGCGAGCCCGATCGAACTCGGGCGGCCGCTGGGGACATCGTACGCATAGGAGCTGCCGACTCGCTGCAGGGTGTGCTTGCTGCCGTCGCCCGCATAGCGGTACGCCGCCAGGCGGATGCGTCCGGCGCCTGCGCCAGCCGACGCATCGGCGGCAGTGACGATCTGCAGGGTGCCGTCGTTCATGTAGTCCCCCAGCGTCACCGCGACGTCGCCGGTGGGCGCCTCATCGGCCGGGCCGACATAGGAGGCAGCCACTTCCAGTCCGCCTTGCGAACCCGCTCCTGGCGTCCAGAGGATCACGTCGACCTGCAGTCGCTGCTGCAGGTTGGCATAGGCGGCAACGATCATCTGTTGGGGCTGTTCATCCTGGTTGGGGCGCCGCACGATCTCCCCGACCGCCAGATCGAAATTGCGGCCCGCCATGCTGGTGGATGGATTGGCAAAGGACAGCGTTGCGCGCTGACCATCGTTGATCTTCAGAGGGCTTGTATAAACCGTGATGCCGAAGTTGGTCATGCACACCGCCTGCTCGAAATCGGGCGTGGATACACGGCCATGGGCAAGGCGTCGCCGCTGTGACTGCTGGCAGGAATCTCCCGGCTGCAGCTTCTGCGCCGACACGCTCCACTGGGTGAGCGCTGCGTTGGCTGCGGCGTAGTCGAACAGATCGCTGTAGAGCGATGAGTTCTGACTCGCCAGCATTCCGATGGTGCTGACCGGGAACATCGTCAGCCGCTTCGGGTTGGTGATGGGATCCACTTCACCGGGGCGCACCTCAGCAGCGCTTTCCCCGTGCACCTGCATTGCCTGCTGTGCCGCCGCAACGTTGGCAAGCGCTGCCGCAGTCAAGCACATTGCCACAACTGCACGCATCCACGATGGGCAAGTGCGATTGCGCACCCGTACGGCGGCCGTGCCTGGCGCATTACGATCGGAGGCGTCGGCACGCTCCCGATCCCGTTCGCCGCCAAAGTGACCCCAGCTCATGATGCTCTCCCTGCCCTTCGAAAGCCGGACTCAGTGCTTCCGGCACATCAGCGCGGTGTAGTACGGCGCCTGCACCGCGCTGTCGGACGGCTGCCCGGCAACCGGCGCCGTCTTTGTATCGACGATGTTGAAATCGCCCTTGGACGCATAGCCGCTGGCGCAGCAGCCGCTGGCGCCGGCGATGTCATGGCCACTGAACGGAATCTTTCCCTGCACGCCATGCACGTGGCTGCGCACTTCGCTTGGATCCAGCGGCTTCCCGCCGAACTGGTAGTAGGGCGTGCCATTATCGGGGAGCGCGACGATATAGCGCCCCGCAACTGAGTTTTCCACCTCCCACGATGCAGGACACATCGTCTGTGCCATGAAGGTCATCAGACCTGACGGGATGGCAGAACCATCGCCATTGGAGGTCTTGATGCAGAGGCCGTACTGGGCGTAAGGCAGGTCACCGCTCGCCTCCTCGGAGGCACCGCTCACCGCATAGTCCCCGGAATCACCCAGGCTGCCATTGCAGCAACCGCCGATCAGCACGAAATTCTTCGATGGGAGATTGATCTTGCCGTTGATGCGCTGATGCCTGTGCGCCGGAGGCTTTTTTCCATCAAGCGCATCTCCGGCAAAGCCGCCGACACCGGCGCCCAGGGGCGCGGGCACCACAAAGCGTCCCTTGGCACCATCGACCGAGGTCCAGCCCTCTGGGCATGTGCCGGCAAAATAGGCCTGCGTGAAGAATGGCATGGCATCAGCTGCTGCAACGATCTGCGGCGCGGATGCGTACAGGAGCAGAGCTGCGAGCAGCGGGGCCTGGGTTGGCCGGGAAAGACGACGCGTGGTAGCCATGTCGCACCTTTTGAGTGAGCGTAAGGCGAAAGCGGTCGTGGTCAGGCATGTACTGGACCCGAGGTCGCAGCACGGCGCTTGATGTTGGAAAACGTGCAGCTTGAAGGAGAAGTCAATCGACCTTGCAGGCAAGCAATTGAACGAACGGCAGCGCGGATGTCGACTCGTCGGTCTCCAGCTCCGCAGAGTGCTCTCCCTTGCGGGTCGATTGGCTGTTGCAGCAACTGCTGGCAGCCGATATCGAATGCTCGTTCAAATTGGCCGAAACCTTCGCCTTGTGCTTGTGCCTGCGATCTTCGCGGTCTGCCAGCGCCTTTCCCGAGGTCGACCCGATCGCACCTGCATCGTTGGCCACCAGCAGCATCCTGCCATTCGCATTGGTGAGCCGGCTGCTGCCTGCCGGGCAAGCAGTTCCGGACATGAAGAAAATCATGTTCTTCGGCAAGTCCGCCATGGCCGCCCCTTCAAATCCCAACAAGGCGACCATGCCGACGGCCAGCATTCCAAAGGTTCGCGTGCGCATCCCCTGCCCCCTTCGCATTTGGACGTATGTACAAGCCTGGAATTCTTGTTACGCCAATCGTGTATTCCCGCTTCTGCATGCGGCCCGTTCGTTGATCCGGGCCGGAGGGCGAACCTTGCATCCGCTCCTGCAGTTGCGGCGAAGTATGATCCTATAATCAATGAATATCGTGCGCGGCGTCGCAAAAGTAGAAAGTGCAGATAATCCATTGGACCGCGGAATATCGCCGGGGAAAATGGTCAATTATTTGACGCAGCGCTACAGCGTTGCCTGCGCCTGCAGGGTGAACACCCAGCTGTCGGGCCGGCTGGCATAGGCGCCGGGCCGTGCCACGTACTGCACCGCCGGCCGCAGCACCAGCCACGGGGCGACCTGCACGCCGTAGTTCAGCTCGACGAACTGCTCGTTGCTCTGCACATCCTTTCCGGCGAGCTGCTGATGGCGGGCGAGCCGGTCGGAGATGTCCAGCCGGTTCCAGGCCAGGCTGAGCACGTCATCCTCGCGCGATGCGATCACGCCACGCCAGCTCACGCCCGCTTCCCACGAGTAGCGCATCAGCCCGGTCTTTGCATCCGCCCGGGTGGCCACGCCGAACACCGAAATGCCGCGCACCGTGTCACCCTCGGGCTTCCACACCCGCTGCGCGGCCTGCACGTACGAACCACTGCGATGCGAAGCGCGAGGTGCCGTCGGGTCACCGATGTCATCGGCGTTGGAGGTATCCAGGTAGTAGCCGACCTTGTAGGTACCGCCATAGTCCTCTCCGGACTTGCCATGGCTGTAGCCCAGCTCGACCGGCAGGAACAGGCCGGTCTTTCCCCTCGTCGATACACGGAAGCCGCTGTTGGCCTGCTTGCGCGTTGGATTGACGTCGTAGATGCCGGTCTGCACGTACCAGCCTGAGGGATCGTTCCACTTTACCCGCAGGCCCCATTGGCCTGTCGGATTGTCCAGCCAGCCAGAACTGTAGATCGGGCCCAGCGGATGCCCGCACTGGCCGTTGTTGTTGAAGTTGCAGGTGTAAGGCAAGCCACCGAAGTCGTTGCCCATCGAGTAGAAGCCACCCTTCAGGCTCAACCGCTTGTCCAGCAGCCAACGCTCGTAGGAGAGCTCGTTGAAACGCAGGTTCTGGCCCTGGCCATAGAAGGCCTGGTTCTGGATGTAGGAACCGGTGGATCGTTCATTGATGGCGTTGCCGAAGCGATCGGAGAACACCACGCGCAGGGTGCCGTCGAAGCCGAATGCCTTGCCGGTGTCGATCGTCGCGCCCAGGTCGATGTGCTCGGCGGTGGACCAGCCACTGCCCTTGTATCCGTCGCTGTTGACGCCACTGCCGATCACGATGCGCGCACTCGGCGTGACACCGCGGTCCTGCAGCCAGAGGCGCGCAGCCCAGTCCGCACTCAGCGGCGTCTGCACGACGCTGTCTACCGGCTTGGGCTTGGCGGTGCCACTTGCTTCGGCGGCCGACACCGGCCCGTTGACGATGAAGGCGAGCAGCCCGATGCCGGTCAAGGATACGAAATTCATGCAGCCGCCCTCCGCGCCTTCCGGGTCTTCCACGCGCGGCGCACCAGCAGCACCATGCCTACCAACGCCAGCACGGCAAGGATGAGCATCGGCAGCCACAAGCGTGCAATCTTAGCCAGAAGTGGCTTCTCGCCGCCAGCACGGGTCAACGCCACCTGCGCTTCGGTGACCTGGTCGCCCGGCCCGAACTGCGTGCGCACGTAGGTCGCCACCGCTGCGATATCGGCGTCACTCAGGTCCTGTACGAACGAGCCTTTCGAGAAGTGCGGCATCAACGCATGCTCGCCATGCACGTCGCGGTCAACGCCGCCGAGAATGGTGGCGATCAGGTTCTGCGGGCGGGTCATGCCGACGGTGGTGTTGTGCACCAGGGAGGGGTAGTACCCGTCCCTGCTGCCCTCGCCCCTGGATCCATGGCAGCTTGCGCACAAGCCTGAGTACAGCACCCCGCCCGAGGCCAATGCAGCACTCGTGCCGCGTACCGGCTGCTCACCCGGCGCCGTGGCGGCGTCTCCCCACGCGAAGGCGGCCCGGGTGGCCTCAGGATCGGCCACGGCCGGCACCGTGCGCAGGTAGGCGACGATGGCCGCGATATCATCGTCCTGCAGCTTGGACAGGCTGTTGCTCACCGCTTCGGCCATGCCACCCCCGGCCTGCGCCTTGCCGGCAACGCGGCCGGTCTTCAGGTACTGGGCCAGCTCGGCATCGCTCCAACCCCCGAGGCCGCTGGTGGGGTGTGAGGTGATGTTGGGGGCGTACCAGTCACCCAGCGATCCGCCGGCGAAGGCCTTGCCGTCCACTTCCTGCATCATCAGCCCGCGCGGACTGTGGCAGCTGGAGCAGTGCGCCAGACCCTCCACCAGATAGGCGCCGCGATTCCACTGCGCGCTCCTGCCCGCATCGGGGGTGAACGTTTCCTTGTCCAGGAACAGCAGGTTCCACACCGCCATGGACTGGCGGATGCTGAAGGGGAACGGCAGCTCGGTCGCGTGAGCTTCCTCATCGACCGGCGCCACCTCCTTCATGAAGTAGGTATACAGCGCGTGGATGTCCTCGTCGGTCAGCTTGGCATACGAGGTATAAGGCATCGCCGGATACAGATGGGCGCCGTCCTTGCGCACGCCTTCGCGTACCGCCCTGGCGAAATCGTCTTCGCTGTACAGGCCGATGCCATGGCTTCTGGAGGGCGTGATGTTGCTTGCCCATATCTCACCCAGCGGCGAGGCAATCGCGTAGCCGCCTGCGTAGGGTTTGCCCTGCTTGGGGCTGGTGTGGCATGCCACGCAGTCCGCAGCGACAGACAGGTAGCGCCCGCGTTCGGCGACCTCATCTGCGTGCGCGGATTGACTGGCTGCAGCCAGCATCATCAGCAGAAGCGAGCAGAAGGTCTTCATGCGGCACGCTCGATGGCATCTGCTGCCTTCAGCGCAAGCGCGGCCATGGTCAAGGTGCTGTTGACCACGCTGGCCGACACCATCGGGCCGCCGCCCGGGAGCCACAGGTTGGGATGATCGTGTGCGCGGCAATCGCCATCGACCACCGAATCGCGCGGATCCGCGCCCATGATGGTCGAGCCCATGATGTGGTTGTTGGCGTTGAGCGCCGTGGTGATGACGAACTCCTCGGCATTGAACAGCGAGCCGATATGCCGCAGCTGTTTGCAGGATTCGTCGTAACCCTTCCGGGCGTAGTCGCCCAGCGAGTAGTGGATATCCGGGCAGGCCAGGCCGTGGCCATCCACTCGCGTCTTGGACAGCGTCAGGCGATTGCTGGGATCCGGCAAGGGTTCCAGGCTGATCGAAAGATCCACGCCGAAGACGGCACGGCGGCGGATCTCCGCATCCAGCGCGTCGCCGACCAGGCCTTTCTTCAGCGCCTGGTCGGTGGCGATCGCCACCCGGCTGATGTTGTTGAGGATGATCTTGGTGGCCGAGTATTGCGAGCGGAAGGCGCCGTCGCGCGGGCCAACCATGCAGCTGGACTGCGCCGGTCCACGGCCCAGCCAGATCGGCCTGTCGGCAATGAACGAGCAGTGGAAACCGGAATGGTCGAGCATGTTGCGCCCCACCTGGTCGGAACTGTTGGCGATACCGTTCGGGTTCTGCTCATTGGCGGCAAGCAGCAGCAGACGCGGCGTCTCCAGTGCATTGCACGCAATCACGAAACTGCGGCCGGTGGCCTTGTGGCTGACCTTGTTGTTGTCATACCAGTGGATGGCCGTGACCCGGTTCTGCGCGTCGGTATCGATCTTGTAGGCCACTGCTTCGGCCAGCACCTGCGCGCCCAGTTTCTCGGCCGCTTCGATGGTATGGATGCCGTTGTACATCGCGCCGATCGGGCAGATCGGCTGGCAGTTGTTGTTGCCGCAGCAGGCGGGCCGGTCGTTCCAGGGCGTGACCATGCGACCCTGCGGAATGGGCACCAGGTTGTAGCCGTGCGGATTGACCACCTCGGCGAACACCTTGTCACCGTTGCCCCAGGGAATCATGTCGGCGAGGTAGGGCCTGGATCGCTCGGAGGGGCTCTGCTTGTCCGGATCATTCGGCCCGGAGACGCCCATCGCCTCCTCGGCGCGGCAGTAATAAGGCTCGATGTCGTCGTAGCTGATCGGCCAGTCACGCCCCACCCCGTAGGTGCTCTGCATCCTGAAGTCCACCGGCAGGTGGCGCCAGCAGGAGGCGGCCCAGTGCCAGGTGGTGCCACCCACGGCCTTGATGAAGCCCTGATGGAAGCTGCTGGCGTCGGGGCCGGTCAGGCCCACGTAGTCATTGGCCGGGAAGTACAGCGGCGCGGTGGCAAGCGGTGACTGCGGATACGGCCCCTGGAAATCACTGCCGATGCGCCGTTCGAAGCTGACGTTGCGCCAGTTCTCGACCACGTCGGAACGATGCAGGCGGGGGCCCGCCTCCAGCACAAGAACCGATTTTCCGGCACGAACCAACTGGTGGGCGATCAAGGCGCCGACGACGCCCGAACCGACGATCACAACATCGGCATCGGCGTCGCCATCACGGAAAACCGGAGCTTTCATGAGGGGAATCCATAACAATTACGGGAAAAGAGCTGGAAGCGCAGGCTCAGCCGTGCGCGCGTACCGCCGCCGGCGGTTCGGCCGTCCACCATGCCGGACCGCCTTGTGCATAGGTGGGCGGGAACAGGCCATCGTCCACCGGGCGCTGCATCAGCGCATCGCGATAGGACACGGTGATGGCCTGCGGCCCCTTGCCTACGCTGCCGGTGTACCAGGCAGTGATGATGGCCAGCGCTGTCGGCCGTGCATCGCCAACAGCCGCCAGCAGCGCTTCAGGGCCCTGCACCTGTTGCGCTTTGGCCGCGAGTGCGGAGAACTGGGCGTGCATGTCGGGATGCAGCTTGGCGAAGGCGGCTTCGATGCGCGCGGCGGTTGCCGGATCAAGGTCGGACTTGCCGGTCAGTGCCTGGGAGAGCTGCAGAAAGCGCCCGTCCGTCCGTCTCGCTGGCGTGGCACCGGCATGGGCTGCTGGCGCCTTGCCGTTGCAGGCAACAAGCAGCGAAGCGGAGCCAACGGCCAGCAGGAAGGTTCTGCGCGTCAGGCCTTGCCCACTCCCTTCCAACCCCTCGGGAACACTCATGATGTGGACTCCTGATGCGTCACTTCTTCGGCTGCCCCTCACCGCGACGCGGGGGGCACCTACGCGGGCAACTTTAACGCACCTGAACGTCGTCGCGGAGTGAGCAGGAAGCGCCGCAGCGCGGCGAAGCGCCCTTCTCCCGGCACCAGCAGAGGCAGATTTCAGCCGGTGCGCTGCCGCCCCCGTCACGCCCGCACAACGCCCTCAACGCTAGAAACAAGGGGTTTCCTACTCTGGAGAGTGGCCATGCGGGTACTGCTGCTGTGTGCCGTGGCGACGATGGCATTGTCGGCCTGCAACCAAGGCGAACCGACCGATAAGGCACAACATGCCGATGCGGTTCGGCAAACCCCACCAGCGGCCAGCGCGTTGGCGCGCAACGTGCCCGGCGGCGGCAGCGGCACCGCCGCCTCCGAAGACCAGGCCTCGGGGCCAGAGGCCGAACGCGGGAAAGAAGCCGCGCCGCCGCCGCCCAAGCGCTAGGCGCGACCGACCGCAACGTCCCCGGTCCGGCGGGCTGCGGAACAAGCGAATCTACTCGGCCCGTTCAAGCACGATGCGTACGAACGGGATCCAGTCATCGCCGACCCGATGCTCCCATTCCCCGGTCAGCAACTGCCGGTCGCTGCTGATTACGCCGTCGAACCGCTGGGACTGACCCTGGATGGTGTACCTGCCGCCATCAAGTCGTGAAGTGAAATCGCTGGTGCCACCATCAGCGTCGTAGCTGCGGCTGAAGAAACCACCGGCTTCAACATCGACGCCGATGATTTCCGTGGAGCGCACACGCTGCCCGTCCATCATCGCGTCGACCTCATGCACCAGGAAGTGACCGTTGGGCATCCACGTGTAGACGTCCGATGCGAACGACACCCCGCCCGTGCTGCCGTCGGGTTGCAGCGCGATGAGGGTGGTCTCCCACGCTCCGGCAAGAACGTCCAGCCGGCGGTGGTGTCCACTGTGGAACGTGGCTTGTATTGTCATGGCGACTCCGTACCGGGTGAGGCGGCATAGGGTTGGACCAGGGCGCGCAGCAGCTCCATGCCCGTGGCAGTAGTGGTGGGTGCAGCGGTGCCTTCGCGCTGGACGAAACCGGTCCAGTCCGCGCCGGCCACCCGCCTCAGCTCCGTCGGCTCCACCGCCAGCCAACGCATGGGCCAGAAAGGCAGGCGTCTCTGCCCCACCCTGCCCCGCTGCAGTTCGATCAGGCCGCTGTGGCTGCTGGCACCCAGTACCCGGGAATATGCCACCTGCAGGCCATCGTCCGGGCCTTCCATGTATTGCACGAAGCGCACCCCGTCGAACAGCAGTACGCCGGTGACGCCGGCATCGCGGTTGAAACGTGCTGCGTCATCCACGATGTCGCACAGCCTGCCCCCGGCCTGGCCCAGCCGGCTGGCAGCAATATCCGCTGCCGCCTCGCTGGTATACACAACGGCTCTGATGGGCACGTTCGACCTCCCTGCAATGGGCTCCCAACCGTAGCAGAAGGCCGGTTGAGGCAGTGCAGCAGGCGCAGCCTGAAACAGAACAATTCAGTGAAATGTGAAAAGGAACCCCGGCAGGATTCACGCCATGCACTGCTGCCCCATGGCATGAAACAACTCCGCCCGCGAGATCGATTTCATGCCTGACACCGGACTCTTCTACGTCTTTTCAGTGGACTACGCGACCGATGCGCGAGGCTGCATCGATCAGGTCACCGCTATCGCCTTCCGCTGCAACCAGTGCCACCACGTGTCCCGCGCCGACGCGGAGCTCAAGCGGATGACAGGGGGCACGCTGCTGACCTGTGGAAAATGCGGATCGCACCAAGCCGTGAGCAATGCGCGCCTGGTGGACGGCGAACATCTGGCGGCAACCGGCCACTCTGCAGCAGCGGCCGACCAACGCTGAGCCTGGTTCCGACGCGCGCCCAGTGCCCGGCGTGAGGGGAATGCATGCATCTGCGCGCTCGATGCGCATCCGCCGTTCACTGCATCTACCCCGCAGCCCAACACCGGCCGGGATAGCCTCGTCACTCCTTCCCCGCTGGAGCGCGCCATGGCCATCAAGACCGCTGAAGACCTTTTCATCCACGAACTGTCCGACATCTACAGTGCCGAGAAGCAGCTGACCAAGGCCCTGCCGCGCCTCGCCCGGGCCGCAGAGAACCCCGCACTTGCCGCCGCGTTCGAGACCCACCTCGAGGAGACCCAGGGCCAGGTCGAGCGCATCGACCAGGTCGTGGAGGTACTGGGCATCCGCCTGAAGCGGATCAAGTGCGCGGCGATGGAGGGCCTGGTGGAAGAAGGCAAGGAAGTCATCGAGAGCATTGAAAAGGGCCCAGTGCGCGATGCAGCACTGATTGGCGGCGCGCAGAAAGTCGAGCATTACGAAATCGCTTCCTACGGCACCATCGCCGCGCTGGCCAAGCAGCTCGGATACAAGGACGCTGTGCCGTTGCTGCTGGAAACGCTGGAAGAAGAAAAGGCCACGGACGAGAAGCTGACCCTGCTGGCCAAGAGCGGCGGCAACGCCAAGGCCGCCCAGGCCGCGTGATCGCAGGTGCACCGCAGATCAGCCTGCGCGTCGCCCGCCAGGGGGCGGCGCGCTTCTGCGCGAGGATGACGTATGCATCCTGATCTACTTGGATGGACCGCCACAGCCGTACTGATGGCCACGCTGGTCCGGCAGATGGTCAAGCAATGGCACTCGGCGCACCCGGAAACCGTCTCGAAGTGGCTTTTCATCGGGCAGATGACCGCGTCTACCCTGTTCACGATCTACAGCGCGCTGCTGGGTGCCACCGTGTTCGTGGTCACCAACCTGCTGTTGCTGGCAACCGCGCTGATCGGACAGCTGCTGGCGTGGCGCCGCAACCGTGCAACGCCTTCGAGCTCATATGGAAGGACGCCCTGATTGTTGACGTTGCGTCCACGCCGGCTTGATGCGGGTACTCACGCGTTCACGTTTACCGTTGTCGTGCCCCCCGCACGATGCGGTCCAATCAATGAGGAAACGTCATGCAGCGCGATCAGAAAGACCTGCCCCATCCGGATGACGACGCGGCTGCGGTGCCTGCTGCCAGCGCTGGACAGGCCAAGGCCCACAACGGTGCCAATCATGATCAGGCGTTGACGGAGACGTTCCCGGCCAGCGATCCGATCTCTCCCTTCGTCGCCGCCGCCACGCCGGATGAGCAGGCGCAACGGCTTGGCAAGCGCGTGGCGCCCGCTCGGCACGACAAGGGAGAGGGGGACGACGGAGCTGGCCAGTGATCGGGCCTGCGCTCCCGCCGAGGGGGCCGGCCAGCCCGCGCCCGTCAGGCGGCTCCGGTGCGCTGGTCCGTGGTGCTGAAGACGAACGGACAGTGGAGGCCTGACACCTCGGAGCCCGCCATGGGACAGCCCACCGCCCTGCTCATCATCGATCTTTTCAGCCTGTTCGACTTTCCACAGGGGCGGCAACTGGCTCCGTACGCCGTACGTGCAGCCCAGCGCACCGCCCGCCTGGGTGCTGCATTCGACGCGCACCGCTGCCCGGTGATCTACGCCAATGACAATTTCGGCAACTGGCAGCGCGACTTCCCGCAGCTGGTCGAGGCCTGCCGGCAGAAGGGCGGCGCCTCGGCGCGGATCGTCCAGTACCTTGCCCCCAGCGAGGAACACTACTTCATCCTCAAGCCGAAGCACTCCGCCTTCCTCGCCACGCCACTGCCGGTGCTGCTGGCCAAGCTCGGCACCCGGCGATTGGTGCTGGCCGGCATGGTACTGGACGCGTGCGTGCTGGCCACTGCCATCGATGCCAACTCGCGCGAGTACGCGACGGTGGTCGCCCGGGAAGCGGTCGCCGCCCTGCCGGACCGCCGCCAGCCGGCCCTGCAGACCCTGCAGCGATCGGGCGCCGTCGAAGTACTCAGCAACCGTCAGATCATCGCTTCGCTGTCATCCACGTCCTCACATCAACGCACGGGCCTGACACCACCGCGCTGAACCGGGCCTCTCGCCAGGGTGCGCTTCTTCGCCGGCGGCCGCGGCGTCCCAGCGCGATAATCGACCTGGCATACCGGGCAGAAGAAGGTGCGCCGATACGTGGTGCCCATGTAGACCTTGCTGACCGGACCACCACAACGGGGGCATGTCCGCCGGGTGTGCACCTGCCAGTGCTTTTTCAGCTCGAAGCTGCGCTTCCAGCGCAGGAAGTCGAAACTGTATTCGCGGGCCTGCTTGACCAGTTCGGCAAGCTTGCGCGGCGGAAGATCACCAACAGGGTTGGCCGGGTGGACCCGGATGCGAAACAGCACCTCGTTCTTGATGATGTTGCCCACGCCGGAGAACAGCGTCTGGTCCAGCAGGGCATCGCAGACCAGGACATCGGGCATCGACTTCAGGCGACGGCGGGCAAGCCGGGGGTCCCACAGGTCGCTCATCACGTCGGTGCGCCAGTCGTAGACCTCGTCCAACGGCTGATCGATCAGCTTCACCGAGCAGGTGTAGAAGTTCAGTTCGCCGTTGTCAAAGCGCAGCGATACCCGCGCTGGGGTCTCCTTGCGTTCGTCGATGCGCCAGCTGCCGAACATCATCAGGTGGATGCGCAGACTGACGTGGCTGAACTCCAGCAGGAAATGCTTGCCCCAGCTGCGCACGGCCCGCACCCGGCGTCCCTCCAGGCAGGCCAGGTCGAGCGTGCTGTTGCCACTGACGCCACGGACGGTCTTTCCCTTGAACCTGGCGGCGGCCTCGCGCAGCAGCACGATGGAAGGACCTTCAGGCATTGGCGTGCTCCAGCATCGACTGCAGTTGCAGTGCATTGGGCACGGCGTGGCCGTGCGCCGTGTTGTCAAGGATGATCCACGCCTCCCCCGCCTGGGCGGCCTCTACTGCGGCGGCCACCAGACTGCAGAGCTGCGGTTGCTGGTAGGCGCTGTAGTACATGCGCGGCTGCCCGTGCCACCGCCAGTAGCTCCAGTGCCTGGCTCCGCCCGGCTGATCGGCCCCTGCAACCCGGGCGGGATCGGCCGCGACCCGGGCAATGCCGTGGTTATCCAGCAGCGCGTCGGCCTTGTCGTCGAACCAACTCGGGTGGCGTGGTTCGCAGGCGACCCGCACGGCGCTGCGCCGGCGCAGCGCCCGGAAGAAGGCCGAGGCCGTGCGGCCATCGTAGGCCAGGCTCGGCGGCAGCTGCAGCAACAGGGCGCCCAGCCGATCCCCCAGATGCGCCACCGCGTGCAGGAACGTGTCGAGCAACGGCGCAGTACCGCGCAGGCGCGCGTCATGGGAAATGGCCTGCGGCATCTTCACCGAAAAACGGAAACCGTGCGGCACGCTGGCCGCCCAGCGCGCATACGTGACGGGCTGATGTGGCCTGTAGAACGACGAATTGATCTCCACGATCGGAAAGCGCGATGCATAGCGCTGCAGCGCACTGTCTCCTGCCGCGAACGCGTGGGCGATGTCCGTGGGCAGTGACCACCCTGCGCAGCCCACGGCGACCGGGTGGCCCGGTCGCGGATGACGGAGTTCACGTGCCATGGCGCTACGGTGGCGACAGGCCCGTAGCAACATGGTGAACACACGTTGGCTGCGGCGTGAAGCCTGTGCCGCCGGGCGTGGCCGGCCTGCAGCCGGCCGGTTGCCGTGTATCGGCCATCGCTGCTCAGAGGCTGGCGTTGACCATGGCGCCTGCCGGTTGCTGTGGCATCGGCATGGAATGCCCGTTGCGCGGTGCAATGCGTTCGTGGGTGGCGGCCAGGACCTGGTTCACCCGATGGAGCGTGCCACGGCCACCGGGCTCGATACCGATGATGTAGACGAAGCGGCCGTCACAGCGCGACTGCGCCGATTCAAGCCCCTCGGTTTCAGAAATCACGCGCTTCAGTGCCTTCTCCCAGGCCCTGCCGGGGGGCGATGCCAGTTCCACCACCACTGCGGTTTCCCCGCAGTCCAGCGGCATCACTTCCACGCGCAGAATGCGCGGCGCCCGGTTGGTCTCGGTGCTACCCATTTCCAGTCCTCCTCGGCCAATGACGGCGGAAGTATCCACGTCCGGCGCCAAGGCGCCGTCAAGAATGGATGGCCGTTGCGTGCAGGTCGATCCCTGCCTGCTTCCCCGCGTGAGCCGTTGATCTCAAGGCCTGGCCGGATGCTGGTTACTTCCTTCAACTCTCGGCGGCGCCGCCGCGGGAGCACTGACAAATTCATAGCGTGAGAGCAACCAGGCATGATCGGCTGCCAAGGCAGCTCGCGCCCGTGCCTCCTGATCGACGACGCTGACCAGATTGCCGGTTGTCCGCAACAGTGTTTCGTTGTCCAGGTGGAAGGGTGAAACGTCGCCGACGTAGATGTCACCGATGTAATTGAGCTTGCCTGCCTCGATATTGAAGCTGACCGCCTGGGGCTCGGCAATGGCGACGCCCTGCTGCCCGATGCCAACCCAGCCTATGTAGTAGCGGCCAGCCTTGACGGGGCGGGTCTTCAGGCCCTTTGCGCAGGTGGCTACGGAATCGAACCTGTACGGACCCCAGAAGCCGGTCGACGCGTTTCCGGACAGGTAGAGCTGCACGAAGTTGATCCGATCTGCGCAGGTGACCGAAGTGACCAGGATGCCTTCGTCCGGCTTGAGTTTCTTCGATTCCTTGATGTTTTCCACGCCCGCGCTCGCTGCTGTCGACAGCATCAACAGCGCTACCATTGCAATCGTTCGCTTCATCTGTCCGGTTCCATTGAAATGCCGGGCGACATGCAGGTTCTACCGCATCTGCAGAGGCGCCGCGAGGTAGGCGTTGCATTTCTCGCCGCAGGTTCTCAGCTCTTCTTCAAGCGCGTCGGTGGACGGTGCGCCCGGCGCAGGAACGGCCAACTGGCGTTGGAAGGGATATCGCGCAAGCAGCTGTTCGTGAGCAGCGCGCAGAGTGTTGCGGCCGCGATGGAAGTCCATTTCATCTGCGTATGCCCTTTTTACGGCGAGCATAGCGCCAGCGCGGCGCGGCCGCTACGGGCATCGGGTTGCCCGGCCGTGATGCGTCACGTCAATCGTCGGCACGCGCCCTGCGGACAGCTATCCACCGGGCAAGGGCCACGCCGCTAACAGGTCATTCTTTCATGCATGGGCACCTTGATCTGACAGGAGCCCAGTGCTTGCGCGCAGTCACACCTTCGCACTTTGGTCGTTGACCTGTTGACGACAAAAAAAGACGCTAACGACACCGCGAAAGCTTTCCTGACGCCAGTGCGCGGTCGAGATCCCAGGCAATACCGGCTACGGCCGGATCGCATCCCCGACACCTGTCACCGCATCGTCCTGCACACGGAAAAGCCTCGCCTGCCGTGGTGGACGGCTGCGCCCTGCCCCTATCCATGGAGATCCGCAATGCGCCTTGCCACGTTCTTCCTTGCCCTTGTTTTCAGCACTTTTGCCGGGGCCGCACATGCCCAGGTCGTGACCCTCAACAAGGGTGGGTTCGTATTGACCTATGACTGCAGCATCCACAGCGCGACCCGTTACGAATACACGCTGGTGGCGGACACCGGCTCGGCGGCCCGCCCGTCCAGCTTCTACAAGGACCCGGACCTGCCGGCAGGCTGCCTCGGCCAGACCAGCACCGCCTCCTATGCCAGCGTGCAGTCCGGCTATGACCGGGGACATCTGGTGACGTCCAATCACATGGACTACGAGGCCACTTACATCCGCCGCGCCAACTACATGACCAACATCGTGCCGCAGGTGTCCAGCTTCAACCAGGGCATCTGGGTGAAGGCCGAGAACGTGGCCGAGTGCTACCGGGACATCGCCCCGGTCGACGTCTATGGCGGCGTGGTCTATGGCGATGCGTCCAATGACCATTTCCTGGCCAGCCATGGCATTCCGACCCCGGAATTCTTCTGGAAGACGATCATCACCAAGGATCCAAACACCGGCACCGCCAAGGCCATCAGCTGGATCGTTCCCAATGAAGCGGGTCTGGGCAGTCTGGACAGTTATCTGGTCACCATCGCGGATCTGGAAGAGCTGCTGGGTGCCAGCTACGTGGCGATCAACGCGCCGGCGTCGCTGAAGAACATGCTGCCCAGTGCCAGCTGGCCGCTGCCGAGCGGATGCGATCTGAGCTGAGCGCCGGATGGCCCGGCAGAGTCTTCTCCGCCGGGCCTGCGCTGCGTGAGGACCCTGCCTGATCTGCCTCCGCGCCCCGCCTCAGGGTGCGACGCCGGCGCGAGCGGCATCCGGCCTGCGGCGGTAATGC
The DNA here is from genome assembly GCF_019793815.1 of Stenotrophomonas sp. DR822. Classification (NCBI taxonomy): domain Bacteria; kingdom Pseudomonadati; phylum Pseudomonadota; class Gammaproteobacteria; order Lysobacterales; family Lysobacteraceae; genus Stenotrophomonas; species Stenotrophomonas sp. DR822. The sequence goes on along the minus strand of NZ_CP081826.1, from coordinate 389,230 downwards.
AACGCAAACAGATACAACCCGGTGAACAGCTGCAGGAACAACGGCGGCAGCGGCGAGTAGGTCAGCCAGGCCGGTGGTTCGCCCTGCCCCATCCAGCGCGCCACGAAGTTGGCGATCACTGTCAGGGTGAAGACGATAGACGTCCAGCGGTGCACGGGACGCGCCCAGCTGCCGGCCCTCACTGCGGCGCCCTCTCGGCAGTCTTCGCAGGGCGCTCGATCATCTTCCAGCCATTGCCGGACGGATCACGGAATCCGGCATCCACTGCACCATAGCGCTCCACCGGCTCCTGGGTGAATTCCACCCCACGTGCCAGCAGCTGCTCGTAGCTGGCGCGGCAATCGTCCACCGCCAGCACCAGCGGCGGCATCGCACCCTTGGCCACCATCTGCTGCAGGGTCAGCGCAGTGGCCGCATCGTGTACCGGCGGCCCCGGTTTGAACAGGCCGAGCTGGAAACCGCCCTCGCCGCCCGAATGCACCGTGAGCCAGCGATGGTCGCCGTTGCCGACATCGGTATGCACCTGGAAGCCGAGTGCGTTGACGTAGAAATCCAGTGCCGCATCCTGGTCGTGCACATACAGGCCGACCACATTCACCATGCCAGTCATAGCATCCTCCCTCAGGTGGGATCTACGCTAACAAGGCCGGTGCGGCGGCGCTTCTCCAAAACTGCGATCTTCAGGTCCGGGCGCCGTGCGGCACGCGCATGGCACTCCGGCACCGCACCCTGCGCCGGGGCATCGGTCCGCTCGCGGTCGCGGAGGGCACCGGGGCTGTCGCCGGTGATGTCACGAAAGATGCGGCCAAAGGTGCCCAGGCTGGTCCAGCCGGTCTGCAGTGCGATCTCGGTGATCGGCAGGTCGGTATCGCGCAGCAGGGCGACAGCGCGCTCGATGCGGCGGCTGAGCAGATAGCGGTGCGGCGGCACCCCGAAGGCGTCCTTGAAGGAGCGCGCGAAATGGGCCGCGGAAACCGCACTGATCCCGGCCAGCCGCGCCACTGGCCAGTCTTCATGGCTGGCCCGGTCCATGTGGTCTTTTGCACGCAGCAGGCGGCGCAGCAGTTCCGGGCTCTGGGTCATGCGCCCAGCGTAGCGCAGAAGGCGGCCTCACTTCCGGTGGGTAGCGGGCGGTGGGATACTGCGCAATGCCGCAGCGGGCCTGAAGCCGCTCCCGGCCCCGCCCAAACTTCAAGGATGATCCCGATGCGCAGGATGCACTTCGCCGGCACGCTGTTGAGCCTGGCATGCCTAACCATTTCGTCCGCTTGGGCCTCGGAAGATCCCGATTCACTCGCCCTGTGCGATCAGGTGGCGCCACTGATGGACGCCGACGACTTCAAGGCGCTCGATGCCATGGCCGATCGCTTCCGTAAGGGCCAGCGCAATGCCAGCGGCTATTCCAACCTCAGCCGTTTCTACATCTGCATATCGCGGCGCATCGGCACCGCGCCTCAGGATGTACGGCAGTGGAATGACTGGACCGCCTGGGCCGCACGCTGGATCCGGCAGTCACCGGGCTCCCTGTCGGCCCATCTGGTCGCCGCGCGCGTGCCGCTCAATCTGGCCTGGAGCTTCCGAGGCGATGGCTATGCCCACGAGGTGTCGGCGCAGGGCTGGCAGCAGTTCAGCGAGTACAACGCGGTAGCGGCCGCCTATATGCAGGAGCACAAGGCGATCGCCAAGCGCGACCCCTACTGGTATGAAATGTCCCTCCTGATCGCGTTGCGGCAGGGGGTGGATGAAGCAGCCTTCATGGCGCTGGTCGACGAAGGCAGCAGGCGCTTTCCCGACCATGACCCGCTGTATCTGATCGCGATGCAGCGCTTCACCCCGCACTGGCAGGGCGATGCACAGCAGATGGAAGCTTTCGCACGGCATGCTCTGGCACGAACCTCCAAGCGCCGCCGCGCCAGCCTGTATGCGCGCCTGTACGCATCGGTCAGCGAAGGCGTGCCGGGACAGCAGCTGTTCCAGAACTCGGCGGTCGACTGGCCGCTGATGCGGCAGGGATGGGAAGACATCCTCGCCGAGTACCCGACTGCATGGAACCTGGAGACCGCCGCCCGCCATGCCTGCCTCAGCAGTGACGTGCCCGCTGCGAAGGCGTGGCAGCGCCGGTTGCTGGCCGGACAGGGCATCGGCGAACCTTATCTGAGCATGGTGGTCGATTCGGCCGAGCGCCAGTGCCTGCCGGAGGGCTCCTTCGCACGATGATGGCGCCGGGCGGGTAGCAGGCCCGGGCGCGCGTCAGCGCGCCATGGTCCGTGCGGCCTGCTCCTGTGCGGCCTGCTCCTGTACGACCTGCTCCTGTTGCCGGGCATCCTGCCGTGCGGCGCCGGTGCGCTCGGGTGCATCCTGCAGCTGACGCACCTGGTCCTCGACCGGCGTAGCCACTGCCTGCGCAGTATCGGTGCGGGCGATCTGACGATCGGCGGCGTGCGGCTGGCCCTGCACCGCGAACGCGTACCTGCCGTCGTCACTGAGCACGGCCTCGTCGATCCGCTGCATGCCCTTGCCCTTGGCCGCGACCAGCAGGGCCATGCCCAGCCGTTCGCTCATCTCATCACCCTGGCGCCCCATCGCCTGGTCGAGGCTGCTCACCGCGCCTTGGCTCTGCAGCCACATGCCGTGGTCCGGGCTGGCGGTGTGCCGTGGGTCCTGCCGGGGCAGCAGCGGTGAGGGCGGCGCGAGCGACTGCAGGTGCTCGCCCTGCACGGCAGCATCGATCTTGTGCAGATCCTTGCCGCCCGCCGCAGCGATATGGAACAGACGTTCGGCCATGCCATAGGTGGATTGCCCCTGGTTGCGCGCCAGCCCCAGGGCGAAGGCGTCCACATCCTGCTGCGGCCTGCCGTTGCCGTCCTCTGCAAGCACCTGCCACGATGGCCCCAGCATCGGGTTGTCCCCGACCATCGACTGGGTACGCTCCATCAGCGTGCGCATCTGGGCCTCGCTGAAGCTCAGGGTAGTGAGCTCACCGGCCTTCACCGGTCCGCGATCACCGCTGGGGTCGCCGGACAGTGCCGCGTTGACCATTCCGGCAATCTGCTCACCCTGCGCATGGCCGCGCAGGTCGAAGGTGAATTCATAGCGGCGCTGCGCTCTGTCTTCCTGGCCGTCGGCGCCGTAGGCGCTGACCCGGGTTGCCGGCAGGTTGCCGTTGTACTGCACGCTGCGTAGTTCGGTGCGGCTGCCGTCCTCGCGACTGACCTGCACCACGTCGCCGCTGTTGCGTGCACCCGCCAGGTCCAGGCCGAACGTGTCGCCATAGCCGACCTTCAGCCGCGTCTGCGAACTCACGCCCAGCCGCTCGACCGTCGCCAGATCCTGCACGCCCGGGGTCTGGCCGCTCAGCGTGCCGTTGTCGATGAACTGTTCATAGGCCTGGCGGCCTTCGGCTTGATCCAGGTCGAACGTAGCAGTGCGGACGGCAGCATGGCCGAGCGCGTCCTGCCGACCGGCAATCGCGCTGAACCTGCCGGCACTGAATCCCATGCCGTTGAAGGCTTCCACCGCCTCGTTCGGCCCGGTGGAGACGCGCACCCGGCCATCATCCAGGCGATCCACGCGGTAGCTGGCACCGCTCGCCTCGGTCGTCTGGCTCTGCATGGCGATGTTGCGGAAGCTGCCTTCCAGTGCGGTGCCGGTGAACTGCTGGCCATCCAGGGTGACGCTGCCCCCCTTGGGAATGGTCTGCGGATCGAACGGGTTGATGCGGGTGGGATCGACGTGAACCGCCTCGCTGGGCAGGCTGACCCTGTAGCGCCCGCGCATGCCGGTGCTGCTGGTGTCCTGGAAGCCGGCACCTTTCGCGCTTGCCCCGACCACCGACTCCATCGTGAGCAGGTAATCCCTGCCGCCATCGGGCGTCGGGCTGCCGGCCATGTTCAGCGACGTCCCCTGGAACTGAGCTGCGAGACTGGACGCTGCGCGCTTGTGCTCGGTACCCACTTTCAACGCGCCGTCGCCCTCGTTCAACGTGACCGAGTAACCACCGGCGGCGGCCCGCACCTCGCTGTTGGCCGAGGTGTAGGTCGGATCGAACGACGCCGAGGCGGCATCGCGCGGCGCATCCTGGGTTGCGCCTTCCTTGCTGGTCCGGGCATTCATGCCGTGACCTCCTTGAACAGTGACGCGCTGATTATAGGACGCGGTGTGCGCAGCACGTTCACATCGCGCCGCAGCCGCATCTACGATAGTGATGACCATCCCATTCCACGCCGAGGGTCCATGCCCCACTCCCTCGCCCGCCCGCAGCGATGGCGCCGTCACGGCCGCAAGCTGCTGCCGTACCTGCTGGGCCTGTATCTGCTGTACCTGTTGGCAGGCAATGTTTTCCTCAATACGCCGCTGTTCGATCAGGTTACCAATCGCAAGCCGCACAAGTTCGTGATGACCACTGGCCCGGCGATCACGCTGCTGCCGGGGCATGTCATCGCCTGGAATGTGCAGATGCGCGGCCACGTCAATCACACGGTGTATGTGCTGCGCGCGGACCGCGCCAGTGCACGCTTGGCATTGCTGCCGCTGTTCCAGCGCGAGGTGCGCGTGCCGTCGCTGCACGCGACCGGGGTGGCCGCCGAGATCGCGCGCGTGGAGGAGGCCATTCCCTCACCACCGCGCGGCGATCGCGGCTGGACGTTGCGGTTCGATGGCATTCATAGCGAAACCATCCGCAGCGTCCGCGTGGGCAAGCTGCTGATCGTTGGCCAGGGCAGCGGCACGGTCGGTTTCGTGAAGCAGCTGCGTGGTGGTCCCTCGGAACTGCTCGACTCGGAGGTGGCCTTCGCTGATGCCGACGTCAGCCTGGACGGCACCCAGCTGCTCGGCGACATGCAACTGAAGACGCAGTTCTCCTACCCACGGCATTACCGCGATCAGGCACCCGGGCTGGCAAAGCTGGGGCTGCTGCATGCCGTGCTGGAGGTGCAGGCGCGCAGCCAAGGCCTGCGCCTGGATACGGACACGCAACGTCCTTCCATTGCCAGCGCCGCCGCGCCGGGGCAGCTGCAGGCCGCGATCACTCTGGACCAGGGCGCGCTTCAGCCCGGCAGCCATGCGGTCTGGCGCGTTCCCCTGCAGATGGGAGCTGGCGCCCCCGACCGCGGAACGCTGGCAGTGCAGCTGGATGCCGCCCGCGATATCCGCCTGCAGGCGCGGTTGCCGCAGCGCGAGGGCACAGGCGCTGCGCTGGACGCGGATCTGACCATCACCGGGCGGCACATTCCATTCGCCGAACCCAGCCAGATGCTGGGCCGCACCTCCGGAACGGTCAAGGGCGAATGGACCTTCACCTCGCTCAACTGGATTCCTGCACTGTTCGTGCAGAAACCCTGGTTCCAGCTGCAGGGTGGTGGCGTGCTGCGCGCCGACCTGCGCCTGCAGAACGGCGAGCTGGCCGCTGGCAGCAGCGTCGACATTCCTGCGGCGCGGGCGGTGGCCGACGTGGCCGGCGTGCACATGCAGGGAACGGCCAGCGCCCATGGCCAACTGCAGGCCGGGACGCCAACGCACGCCGTCCTGGCAGTGAAGCTTCCCACGTTCAATGCGCGTGCAGGCGGCGCCAAGGGTGCCACGCTGTTCGATGGGCGCGACCTGGCACTGACACTCACCGGTGACGGTCGCCTGCGCGAGCTGCGCAAGGGCGTGCGCGCGCAGCTGCGCTTCGATGACGCAAGCATTCCAGACCTCACCGCCTACAACCGCTACCTGGGCAACGGCCAGGTGCGGCTGCTGGGAGGCGCTGGCCAGGTGAGCGGCGACGTTGAACTGGATACCGAGGGCCGGGTTGGCAATGGCAGTGTCCGCCTGCGCAGCCAACGCGCACGCCTGCAGGTGGCCGGGCTTGGCCTGCAGGGCGACGCCCGCGTTGATGGCAGGCTGCGGCGTGGTGATTTCAGCCAGCGCCGCTTCGATCTGGGCGGTAGCGTGATCGAGCTGCGCAACGTGCAGGTAGGTGAGCAGCAGCGTTCACAGCCGTGGTGGGGCCGGGTCACCATTGCCCGCGGTGACATTGATGCGCAGTCACCGTTCCAGGTGGACGCACGCGCGGATCTTGCCATGCGCGACGCGGGCCCGCTGCTGGCGCTGTTTGCCGAGCGCAGCGATTACCCGCGCTGGGCATTGTCGCTGCTCGACTCCGGCCAGGTGGATGCGCATACCCGCCTGCGCTGGCGCGCCGGGCATCTGGTACTGGATGGACTGCAGGCGGAGAACGAGCGCCTTTCGCTGCGTGCGCGGCTGGATCTGCTGGACCAGCGCAAACGTGGCGACCTCTACCTTCGCTGGGGCCTGCTGGGTGCTGGCATCGAGCTGGATGGGCAGCGCCGCCAATGGCATCTGGCCGGTGCGCGGGAATGGTTCGACGGTCGGCCCGCGTTGCTGCCCGGTGCTGCAGCGGCCAGCGACGGTGGCACGGCGGACTGACCCGCAGGCTGCATCCAGTCGCGACGCCTTTACGTACAACGCACTACCGCAGTTGGCGATAGTGCAGGAGGAAAGACACCGTGAATGTCCGCAGGCAAGCAGTTGGCCTTCTGGGCTGGGCCATCGTCACTTTTCTGGCGGCCGCACTCGGCGCGCGTGCCTCGATCTCGGCAGCGGATTTCTACGCAAGCCTGGCGTTGCCGGCATGGGCACCGCCGGCCAGCGTGTTCGGTCCGGTGTGGACGGTGCTGTACGCATTGATGGCGCTGGCGGCCTGGCTGGTCTGGCGCCAGGGCGGATGGCGCGCGGCCACGCCTGCGCTGGCGCTCTATCTGCTGCAGCTGGCCCTCAACGTGCTGTGGAGCTGGCTGTTCTTCGGCTGGAAACAGGGGGCGTTGGCGTTCGCTGACATCGCACTGTTGCTGGCGCTGATCGTGGCCACGATCGTCGCCTTCCATCGCGTGCGTCCGGCAGCGGCATGGCTGCTGCTGCCTTACCTGGCATGGGTGACGTTCGCCTGCGCGCTCAACTACGCAGTGTGGCAGGCCAATCCGGCCGTGCTTTAGCCGGGCAATGCCTGAGGGCCTTGCGCTGCGGGCCGCCACTGGCGCAGCGCGCTGCCCCTGAAGGCCTGCTCACCGCAGCCGGTCGGGCAGCGCAGCACACGCGCGGCAGACGTGCTGACAAGCCCATCGCCCTCCTGCGCCTTGAATACGACCTCGCAGCACAGGCAGCGCGCCACCAGTGAATACAGATGGACGATGCGGCCGCTGCCGGGATCCTGCAGTGCGTTGACATCCAGCAGGTCGAAACGGCCGTTTTCAGGCGATGGGCGCGATGGGCGAAGCAGGGAAGACGATGGCTGCAGGTTCACGTCGATGCGTCACAGAAGGATGAGCGACGACTGTAGTAGGCGCGATGTGCAGCAGATGTGCACCGCGCCCATCAGGTTGCAGCAGCGCCACCCAGCCGGTTGATCTGCGCACATTCCAGCACCGGCGGCGGCTCCGGCATCGTCGCCAGCACGATCATCGCGCGGCCGATGGCTTCGTTGCTGGTCACCAGTGAGGGCAGGACGCGGCCCGCCGCCGCCATCAGGGGACCGCCAACGCGATACAGCGGCTTCAACGCCGCATGACGGGTGCCGGTCCCCGCCACCGGGCGCACCCCGGCGGGACGCAGCATGACGGTGCGCACCGCGAGCTGCGCCAACGCGGCCTCGGTCTTGCCCTTGATGCGCAGGGGCATGATCCGGCTGTGGGGATTGGCATGGGCGCCGGAGACATACAGGAACCGGCCGTCCGGATTCGCCTCGGCCCATGCTGCAGCCACGGCAAGGGTGGCATCAAGCGTCACCTTCCGATACACGTCCTCGGCGGTGCCGACCGGCGGTGCTCCGGCACAATAGAAACACGCATCGAATCCGGCCAGCTGCGGACCCACACCACGGGCATGCTGGAAATCGGCCAGCACGATCTGCTCGATACGCGCGTCAAGGGGGGCCTTGCCGCGGACCAGGGCAGCGGTGCGCGCCACCTGCGGCGAAGCGAGGCAGGCACGGGCAACACCCTGCCCGACCAGTCCGGTCGCGCCGGTCAGCAGAATCCGCAGGGGGCGTGTTCCGTACATGGGCTGACCTTGAGGAAGCCTAGAGTTTCACGAAGCGCTGGATCCGGCGGGCCAGCCAACCACTGAATACCAGCGGCGCATCCAGCGCGGAAACGCAGATGCACGGTACGCCCGGCGCCGTTACCGGCTGGTGCTCGACCTCCTCGTCCAGGTCCGCAACATCGCCGGGCGCGAACAGACCCAAGGCATCATTGTAGGAACCCCGCAGGATCTGTGTCAGTTCGCTGCGGCCATGGCTGTGCATCGGCAGGCATTTGCCCGGCGCGATCTTCAGCATGATCAGCGACGGCATCTGCTCGGCACGGATGCAATGCACTCCCGGCGCCATCCAGCGCCAGTGCAGCCGGCCCAGCGAATCGCCGAAGTACGGATGCAGCGACGTCGGCAGATGATCCGGATCCGCCTCGGGGCGTTCGCGCGGCATCGACCGCAGCGGGCCTGGCAGCTCGTCGGCCTGGACCTCGACGAGCTGCGCAAGCATCGCGTCGCGCAGGCCCGCCCGCCGCGCCTCGTCCGCCACGGGCTGGGTCTGCTCCAGCAGTGCGGCACCGATGGCCTCCGCCTCGCGCAGCCGCTGGCGGCAGTGCGGGCACTGCTCCAGATGGGTGCCGGCGACGATGCTCAACGGTGCCGGCAGAGCACCGGCGGCGTAGCTCATCAGCGTCGACTCATGCAGGTGGTGGTGCGGATTCATGGTGCACCCCCGACCTTGGACTGCAACTGCAGGAACGCTCGTCGCAGGTGTGATTTGACCGTGCCCAGCGGCATCCCCAGCGCCTGCGCGATCTCGCTGTGGCTCTTGGCCTCGAAGTAGGACATGCGAACCAGACGCGCCTGCGTGGCCGGCAGTTCATTGATGCGCTGGCGCAGGCGGGCATGATCGGCAAACTGCTCGGCGCTGCTGCGCTCGCCGACGTCGGCGGCAGCGGCGTCTTCCACGGCTTCCTGCACCTGCATCCAGCTGCGTTCGCGACGCACGCGGTCGATGTGCAGGTTGCGGCCGATGCGATACAACCAGGTGCTCAGCGCACCTTGGGCAGGATCGAACTCGGCCGCGCGCAGCCACAGGCGCAGCAGGCATTCCTGGGCCAGCTCTTCGGCCACCGCAGCGGGTGCCCCAAGGCCACGCAGATAAATGCACAGGCGCGGCATGAAATGGTCGTAGATGCGCATGAAGCAGTCACGATCGCGCAGCCGGGCGACGCCATCCATCTCGCCGTTCCAGTTCGTTGGCTCGTTGCTGGGCTGCTGTGAACTGGACACGATCCGCGCGGTGTCGAAGGGATGGGAGGGACTGGCGGGAGGACGGTACATCGGCGGGGGCTGCCGTTGGGTGAAGAGGAGTCCTTCCCTCTACGCACGGTGGCGCCTGTTGGATGCACCCGGGATGGGTGCCAACGTGCATCCAGCCGGCGCCGTCGCGCGTACAGGCCCGCAAGCCTCCCATGGATCGCCCCGATGCGTCTTGCCTGGTTGCTGCTCTGCATGCCCTGCGCCGCTTCGGCCGCCCCTCTTCTGCGTTCGGAGGGCGTGGCCACCCTGGCCAACGGAGTCATTGCCTACCGCGAAGTGCATTGGCAGCGCGGCGCCGGCGATGGCAGCGAACGCTGGGTGGAATACCTTTGCCCTGAGGGCCAACCTTTCGCCCGCAAGCAGATGCCCGCCGCCACCCGGCCGCAGGTGCGGGGCTATGTGCTGCAGGATGCCCGCAGCGGTCAAGCGGCCGATGTGAGGGTCGACCCCGGCGTGGTCCGGGTCGACTGGAAGGAGGACATATCCACGCCTTCCCGGACCAGGCAGCTGCCGCTGCCCCCGGATGCCGTGATCGACGCCGGCTTCGATGCCGCCGTGCGGGCCCACTGGCGGACGCTGCAGGGGGGAGCGCCGGTCAGCCTGCCTTTTCTGGTGCCCGGCCGGCAACGCTTCTACCCCGTGCAGGTGCAGTACCAGGGCCCGGTGCGCTGGCGGGGGCTTTCCGCCCATGCGGTGAATGTCCGCCTTGATACCTGGTTCGGCGCGGTGGCCCCACGTCTGTCGCTGGTCTACGCCGATGCCGATCGCCGCCTGCTGGAGTTCCGTGGTACCAGCAACCTGCGCGATGGACGTGGCGATTATCCGCAGGTGACCGTGCGCTTCGCCGCGCCCGCAACCGAGCAGCCGGAGCAGCGTTGGCGCACTGAGCTGCAGCGACCGCTGGTAGCCAGCTGCGGTGTTACGACCAGGTGAACATGCGGTCTGTTGCAATCCACTGCATCCAACCCGCACTGCAACGCGTATAGGTAGGCAATCGACTCCCTCGGGCTTCCGTCCATGGCATCCGCAGCGCCTCCACTCCGCAGACGTTCGCGCCTGTTGCGCACCTTCCAGCGCTGGTTCGACACCGATGCCGGAAGCGAAGCGGCGATCGACGGCAGCCAGGGTGATCGCATCGACTGGCTGCGGGCCCTGCCCTTCGCGCTGCTGCACGTGGCCTGCCTCGGGGTGATCTGGGTGGGCGTGTCCTGGACAGCGGTTGCCGTCGCCGTGTTCCTGTACGCGATCAGGATGTTCGCCATCACCGCGTTCTATCACCGCTACTTCTCGCACCGGACGTTCGAGGCATCGCGCACCGTGCAGTTCGTGTTCGCGGTCATCGGCGCCGCCAGCGTGCAGCGTGGCCCGCTCTGGTGGGCAGCGCACCACCGCCACCACCACCGCCACGCCGATCAACCGCAGGACCCGCATTCCCCGCGCCAGGGCGGGTTCTGGCGCAGCCATATGGGTTGGTTCCTCACCCGTAGCGCCTTTGCCACCGATCTGCAGCGCGTTCCCGATCTGGCCCGCTACCCCGAGCTGCGCTGGCTGGACCGGTTCGACACCGTGGTTCCGGTGTTGCTGGCTGCTGCGCTGTATGGTGTGGGTGCGGTGCTCGAGCGTGTGGCACCGGGCCTGCATACCTCCGGCCCGCAGCTGCTGGTCTGGGGCTTCTTCATCTCCACCGTGGTGCTGTTCCACGCCACGGTCACCATCAATTCGCTGGCGCACCGTTTCGGCCGGCGCCGCTTCGAGACCCGCGATGACAGCCGCAACAACCTCTGGCTGGCGCTGCTGACCTTCGGCGAAGGCTGGCACAACAACCATCACTTCTTCCCCGGCACCGCCCGCCAGGGCTTCCGCTGGTGGGAGATCGACATCAGCTGGTATGGCCTGCGCGCAATGGCTGCGCTGGGCTTGGTGAAGGGCCTCAAGCCGATCCCGGCCTGGGTACTGGCCAGGGCGAGGCACTGACATGCGTATCGCGGTCATCGGTTCCGGCATCGCAGGTCTGGCCAGCGCGTGGTGGCTGGACGGCGAGCATGACGTCACCCTGTTCGAGGCCAACGACTACCTGGGCGGCCACACCCACACCCACGAGGTGACGGTGGACGGCCGCACGATGGCGGTCGACACCGGGTTCATCGTCTTCAATCCGCACCATTACCCGCTGCTGTCGGCGTTGTTCGACGAGCTTGGCGTGGCCTCGCAGCCCACCACGATGAGTTTCTCGATGCACAGCGAGCGCAGCGGCGTGGAGTACAACGCCACATCGCTCGATGGCCTGTTCTGCCAGCGCCGCAACCTGCTTTCACCGCGGTTCTGGGGAATGCTGGCCGACCTGCGGCGCTTCTATCGCGACGCGCCGCTGCTGCTGGGCGAGGAACAGGGCCCCACGCTGGGCCAGTACCTGCACAGCCAGCGCTATGGCGAAGCGTTCGTGCAGGAACATCTGCTGCCGATGGCCTCGGCGCTGTGGTCCTCGCCGACCGCGCAGGTGCTGGACTTCCCGGCCCGTTACCTGGTGCAGTTCATGGCCAACCACCAGATGCTGCAGATGACCGGGCGCGCACCCTGGCGCGTGGTCAAGGGTGGCTCGGCGCGCTACGTGGACGCGCTGCGTGCGCGCTGGCGGGTGCACGAGCGGCTGGAATGCCCGGTGCATGCGGTCGAGCGCATGCCCTGGGGCGCACGCGTACACACCGCAACCGGCATTGAAGGCTTCGATGAAGTGATCCTGGCCTGCCATAGCGACCAGGCCCTTGCCCTGCTGGCCGACGCCGATCCGATCGAGCATGCGGTGCTCGGCGCGATCCGCTACCAGCCCAACGAGGCCGTACTGCACACCGACGCCTCCCTGCTGCCCGCCAACCGCAAGGCATGGGCGGCCTGGAACGCGCATGTACCGCGCGACCCCACCGCACCCTGCACGGTCAGCTACTGCATGAACCTGTTGCAGGGGCTGCCCGGTGATACGCCGCTGGTGGTGACCCTCAACCGCGGCGAGGCCATCGACCCGGCCAAGGTGCTGCGCCGACTGCACTACGCGCATCCGGTGCATGATCCGGCTGCGGTGGACGCGCAGCGGCGCTGGGCCGAACTGCAGGGCCGGCGGCATACCTGGTTTGCGGGTGCGTACTGGGGCTGGGGCTTCCATGAAGATGGAATCCGCAGTGCCCGCCGCGTTGTGGATGCACTGCAGATGCGCGACGCCGGCGCGCCGCCTCCGCTGCAGGTGGAGGTGGCGGCATGAGCGCCAGCGCCCTCTACTTCGGGCAGGTGGTGCACCGCCGGCACCATCCGCATCCGCATGCCTTCCGCTACCCCATCGCGCAACTGCTGCTGGATCTGGACGAGTTGGACCAGGTCTTCGCCGGGCGCTGGCTGTGGTCGTTCGGGCGCCGCAACCTGGCAGAGTTCCGCCGCAGTGACTATCTCGGCGATCCCAAGACATCACTTGCAGACGCCGTGCGTGACCACGCCGCGACCGTGCTGGGGCGGCGCCCGGACGGTCCGGTGCGGCTGCTGGCCCACCTGCGCTTCGGTGGCCACGTGTTCAATCCGGTCAGCTTCTATTACTGCTATCGGGCCGATGGCAGCACCCTGGACTGCATCGTCGCCGACATCACCAACACACCGTGGAAGGAACGGCATGCCTATGTGCTGCCTGTTGAGCGCGCCCAGCCCCAGGGGCGCGCCCTGCGCTGGCAGTTCGACAAAGCGTTCCATGTTTCCCCCTTCTTGCCGATGGATTGCCGGTACGACTGGCGCTTCACCGCGCCCGGCGATGACCTGCGCGTTCATATGCAGGTCTGGCGCGACGGTGTCCGACAATTCGATGCCACCCAGGCCATGCAGCGACGCCCGCTTGATGGCCGCGGCCTGGCCCGGGTACTGGCGTTCTACCCGTTGATGACCGTGCAGGTGGTAGCCGCCATCCACTGGCAGGCACTGCGCCTGTGGCTGAAGCGCAATCCTGTTCATGACCACCCCGCTCTTGCCGAGAAACCGCGATGAACGAGCTGAATCCTTCCGTTGCCCTGCCCCGACCCGGCGCGGTGGACGTCTTCCTGCGGCGGAGGCTGCTGGCGGTACTGGCGCCGCTGCGCGAAGGCGGGCTGCGGGTACGCGACCCCTTGGGCGAGGTCATCCTCGGTGATCGTGCCGGCGCACTGCAGGCCACGGTGACCATCAGCGATATGGCGTTCTACCGCAAGGTGGCCGCGCAGGGCAGCGTCGGCGCAGGCGAAAGCTACATCCACGGCGATTGGCGCTGCGATGACCTGGTGGCCCTGGTGCGGCTGCTGGTACGCAACCGCGACCTGCTGGACGGCATGGAACGCGGGCCGGCGCGGATCGGTGGCTGGCTGCTGCGCGGCTGGAACCGCCTGCGGCGCAACAGCCGCGAAGGCAGTCGCCGCAACATCGCCGCCCACTACGATCTGGGCAATGACTTCTTCGCGCTGTTCCTGTCGCCGGACCTGATGTACTCCTCGGCGGTGTTCAGCGATGCCGGCGACTCGCTGGAAACCGCCTCGCGCCGCAAGCTGGACCGCATCTGCCAGCAGCTGCAGCTGCAACCCGGTGATCGCGTCGTCGAGATCGGTACCGGCTGGGGCGGGTTCGCCCTGCATGCCGCCCAGCACTACGGCTGCCATGTGACCACCACCACCATCTCCGCCGAACAGCACGCGCTTGCCGCCCAGCGTGTGGCCGAGGCGGGCCTGCAGGAGCGCGTGACCCTGCTGATGCAGGACTACCGTGATCTGCAGGGCCAGTTCGACAAGCTGGTGTCGATCGAGATGATCGAGGCCATCGGTGCCGAGTATCTGGACACCTACATGGCGACCCTGCAGCGGCTGCTGAAGCCCGATGGCGTGGCCCTGCTGCAGGCCATCACCATCGAGGACCAGCGCTACGAGCAGGCGCGTCGCAGCGTGGACTACATCAAGCGCTTCGTGTTCCCCGGCAGTTTCATTCCCTCGATCAACGCCATCCTGGCCGCCAAGACCCGGGCCTGCGACCTGCAGCTGATCGCCCAGCAGGATTTCGGCCACTCCTATGCACTCACCCTGCGCGCCTGGCGGCAGCGCTTCCTGACGCAGTTGCCGGCGGTACGTGCGCAGGGTTTCGATGACCGCTTCTGCAGGCTGTGGGAGTTCTATCTGGCCTACTGCGAGGGCGGCTTCCTCGAGCGCTCGATCGGCGTGTCCCATCTGCTGCTGGCACGGCCGGGCTACCGTCCCGAGACGGACGTCCATGGCCAACGGGCCGGCTGACATGCGCCGCACCTGGATCAACATAATCGGCAACCAGCTGGTATGGCTGTGCGCCGTTGCCGGAGCCGGCCGCGGCTGGCAATGGCCGGCCCTGCTGTCGGCCACACTCTATGTCGGCAGCCAGTTGCTTGCCTCGACGCGACCACGCCTGGAGCTGCGCCTGCTGTTGCTCGCGCTGGGGTGTGCCTGGCTGGTGGATGGCAGCGCTGCAGCCAGCGGTGCTGTGCAGTACGCCGCCGCACCGCTTGGATGGGTGCCGCCACCGTGGATTTTCGCGCTGTGGGCGGCCTTTGCGATGACGCTGACGGCCTCGATGGCGTTCCTGCAGCGGCACTGGATGCTGCCGGTGGCCCTGGGCCTGCTGGCGCCGCTGGCGTATCTGTCCGCGGCGCGGGGTTTCCAGGCCGTACATTTCACCGCCCCGGCCTGGCTGGGCGTGGCAACTCTGGCGCTGGGCTGGTGCGTGGCACTGTCGCTGCTGTGCGCCGTCGCCCGTCGCGGAACGCCCAGCAATCGTGACACCCCATTGATCGGAGCCGCCTGATGAGCATTCTGTGGTGGGTACTGCTGTACGCCGTGCTGATCATGGCCTGGGGTTGGACCTGGCAGCGCAGGCACCGCAACATCGGCGTCGTCGATGTGTTGTGGGCAAAGGGCGTGGCGGCAGGCGCGCTGCTGCTTGCATGGCTGGGCGATGGCGCGCTGCAGCCACGCATCGCACTGGCGGTACTGGGTGGCCTGTGGGGAAGTCGTCTCGCCCTGCATCTGTGGCGCCGCGTCCGCAGCGAGGAAGAAGACGGTCGCTACCGCTATCTGCGCGACCACTGGCACGGCCACCAGGGCAGGATCTTCGGCTTCTTCATGGCGCAGGCGCTGTTGGTGGTGCTGTTTGCGCTGCCGTTCACGGCCGTGGCCGGCAATCCCCACAGTGACATGCCTGGCTGGATCGCAGCGGCGGTGGTCGTGTGGCTGCTCAGCGTGGGCGGCGAAGCACTGGCCGACCGTCAGCTGGCACGCTTCCGTGCCGACCCGGCGAACAGGGGCCGGACCTGCCGCCAAGGACTGTGGCGGTACACGCGCCATCCCAATTACTTCTTCGAGTGGCTGCACTGGTTCACCTATGTACTGCTGGCAGCCGGCTCACCCTTGTGGTGGCTGGCCTGGTCCGGGCCGGTGCTGATGTACGTGTTCCTTCGCTACCTCAGTGGCGTTCCCTTCACCGAGAAACAGGCGCTGCGCAGTCGAGGCGATGACTATCGCGACTACCAGCGCAGTACCCCGATGTTCTTCCCCTGGTTTCCGCGCAGCCCCAAGGAGTGATCCCGATGAACAGCACCCCGTCCCTTGCTCCGGTTGCCGATACGGAAGCCGGCCTCACCGGTTGGGCCGAGCGTGGCTGGCTGCCCGATGCGGCGCTGCGCGCGGGCATCCGCCGCCTGTGTGCGCAACGCCTGGCCGAGGAGTCGAGCGGCAGCATGGAGGAGCAGGCGCAGCGCTTCAGCCGCCGTATCGCCGAGCTCGCTGGCAGCCCACTGGCACTGCACGTGGATGCGGCCAACCGCCAGCATTACGAGGTGCCTGCCGCCTTCTTCCAGGGCTGCCTGGGGCATCGCCTGAAGTACAGCAGCTGCTACTACCGCACCGGCCGCGAGACGCTGGACCAGGCCGAGGATGCGATGCTGGAGCTGTACGGGCAGCGCGCCGGATTGGCCGACGGCCAGGACATTCTTGAGCTGGGCTGCGGCTGGGGCTCGCTGACGCTGTGGATGGCCGAGCGCTACCCGAACGCGCGCATCACCGCGGTGTCCAACTCGCACAGCCAGCGCAGCCATATCCTGGCGCAGTGCGAGGCGCGCGGGTTCGGCAACGTCGAGGTACTCACCCGGGACGTCAACCAGCTGGACCTGCCTGCCGCTGCGTTTGATCGCTGCGTGTCGGTGGAGATGTTCGAGCATGTCCGCAACTACGACCGCCTGCTGGGCCGCATTGCCCGTTGGCTGAAGCCGGACGGTGCGCTGTTCGTGCACATTTTCGCCCATCGCACGCTGATGTATCCGTTCGAGACCGAGGGCGACGACAACTGGATGGGCCGGCACTTCTTCACCGGCGGCCTGATGCCGGCAGCGGACACGCTGCTGCACTTCCAGCGCGACCTGGTGCTGGACCAGCGCTGGCTGCTGGACGGCACGCACTACCAGCGCACGGCCAACCATTGGCTGGCCAACCAGGATGCCGCCCGTGAACAGCTGCTGCCGGTGCTGGCACAGACCTATGGCAACGAAGCAGCCGCACGCATCTGGTGGCAGCGCTGGCGCATGTTCTGGATGGCCTGTGCCGAATTGTTCGGCTACGACGACGGCCAGCAATGGTTGGTCGCCCACTACCTGTTCCGCCCGCGCTGAAGGAGACCGCCCCCATGCGTATCGCATCGCTGTTCCCGCTGCTGGCCGTTGCCCTGTTCGGCGCTGGCTGCAGCAGCCACGACACCCGCCCCATCCCGCTGCCACCAAAGGTGGACGTGCCGCGCTTCATGGGCGACTGGTACGTCATCGCCCATATCCCGTCCCGGCCCGAGCGGGAGGCCTTCGACGCGGTGGAAAGCTATGCGCTACGGCCGGATGGCCGCATCCAGACCACCTTCACCTATCGCAAGGGCAGCTTCCAGTCGCCACAGAAGTCGATGCACCCGGTAGGTCGTGTGGAAAAGCACGGAAACGGTGCGGTCTGGGGCATGCAGTTCATCTGGCCCATCCAGGCCGAGTACCTCATTGCCTGGCTGGATGAGGGCTACACCCAGACCATCGTGGCCCGCAGCAAGCGTGACTACGTGTGGTACATGGCGCGTACGCCGCAGGTGAGCGAGGCGGACTACCAGCAGGCGGTCGCCCGCATCAAGGCAATGGGCTATGACACCGGCAAGCTGCGAAAGGTGCCGCAGTCGGTGCGCTGAGCCTGCGCGAAGCGATGTTCCGCATTGGAGGGTGATCATCCGTGACCGCGTCCGCACGAACGCCGCCGCGTTCCTGCACCCCACCACTGGAAAGGGCCGGGCGACCACCAGATGAATGGGGATTGGCCCGGTCGCTAGCCGCATGTAGGCCGCCTCCTCTATAGTCAGCCGAGCACGACAGGCGTGGTGCCTGTCCGGCAACTACAGGGAGTGGGTCATGGGTCTGGTACAAGCGGTGAAGGGTGCAGTCGGCGGTGTGCTGGCCGACCAGTGGAAGGACTTCTACACCGTGCCGACCGGCCTGCCGTCCACGGCAGCCCTGTTCGCAGCGGTGCCGCAGGGCACCAATGCCGGGCGCGGTTCGAACACCGGCGGCTCCTCCAACATTATCAGCAACGGCTCGAAGATCGTCGTGCCCGAGGGCTACGGCCTGCTGCTGTTGCAGGATGGCGCGATCACAGCGTTCGTTGCCGAGCCGGGTGGCTACGAGTGGCGCTCGGATGATCTGAACTCGCAGTCGATCTTCGCCGGCGACGGCCTGGTCAGCACCTTCATCAAGCAGAGCTGGGAGCGCTTCAAGTTCGGCGGCCAGCCGGGCTCGCAGCAGGCCGCCTTCTTCGTATCGCTGAAGGAACTGCCGGACAACCGCTTCGGCACCCAGTCGGAAATCTACTGGGACGACGGTTTCCTCAACACCCAGGTCGGCGCGGTCACCCGTGGTTCGTACACGCTGAAGATCGTCGACCCGATCCTGTTCGTGAAGAACTTCGTTCCGGCCAGCTACCTGCGGCCGGGCCAGGTGTTCGACTTCACCGACCTGGACAATGCTGCTGCCAGCCAGCTGTTCAATGAAGTGGTGGGTTCGCTGGCGCCGGCGTTCAGCCTGTATACCAACGATCCGGGCAAGGGCAACCGCATCACCAGGCTGCAGCAGGATTCGCTGGGCTTTGCGCAGAGCCTGTCGGCCGCCGTCGAACAGGGCTACCACTGGAAGTCCGATCGTGGCCTGGCCATCGTCAAGACCGCCATCGTCTCGATCGAGTACGACGCCAACACCCGCGAGCTGCTGAAGACCGTGCAGCGCGCCGATGCGCTGTCCGGCTCGCGTGGCAATTCCAACCTGCAGGCCAGCGTCGCCCAGGGCATCCAGTCCGCCGGTGAGAACGGCGGTGCCGCCGGGCTTGTCGGCGTGGGCATGGCATCGGGCATGTTCGGCGCGGGCAACCTGCAGCAGCCGGCAACCCCGGCCGCCCCTGCCGCCGACGACCCGGTGGCCAAGCTGAAGAAGGCCAAGGAAATGCTCGACCTGGGCCTGATCACCCAGACCGACTACGACGCGCTGAAGGCCAAGGCGCTGGGACTGTAAGAAGACGCAGGACGCGCAACCACCATGTCCGATCCCAGAAACACGCCTCCGCCGCTGCCCGGTTCCGCTTCAGCACCCCCGCCCCTGCCGGCGGCGGTGCTGGACGGCCCCGGTTCGCCGCAGGATGTTCCTCCCCTGCCCGGCAGCTTCCCGCTGGATACCTCCAGGCTGCCCGAGGCCATCCGCAACGAAGTCGAGGCGCCCGACCCGGTCGCCATCGACACCGCTGCGGCCGAACTGAAAGACGGCCTCAACCGCTGCCCCAAGTGCGGCGCCACCGACATACGGCCCAAGCTGGGCACCGACATCCTGGTCTGCCTGTACTGCCGTCACCAATGGCATGGCGCGCGGGTGGAGGAGGAATTCGGGCTGGGCGAAGCCATCGACCAGCTGCGTGGCACGGTCATCGCATCGGGCGCACGCGATATCGATGCCGATACCTCGGCACTGATGACCTTCAAGTGCACCGGGTGCGGCGCCGAAGTCACGGTCAACACCGAAAGCACGATGACGGCGCGCTGCCACTGGTGCCGGCATGTGTTCGGCGTGAACGAACAGATCGCCAACGGTGCGGTACCCGATGCCGTGCTGCCGTTCCATATCAAGAAGGAGGATGCGGTCGCGCGCATCCGCCAGTTCGTCGACAAGCGCCGGATGTTCGCGCTCAAGGCGTTCAAGGAGCAGTTCACCCCGGAGAACGTGGTGGGCGTGTACCTGCCCTACATGATCGTCGACGGCAATGTCAGCGCAGCGGTGGCTGGCAAGGGTGAGATCAAGACCCGCGAGTACACCCGTGGCACCGAGAAGAACAAGCAGACCTACTACGACGCGGATGTCTACCAGGTGGAACGCCAGGTCGATTTCACCGTGGACGACCTGCCGCTGGAATCCTCTGCCGAGCGCGGCAACCTGGACACGCGCGCCAACACCAACAACATCATCAACACCATTCTGCCGTTCGACACCAAGAACGCTGTGAAGTGGAACGCCTCGTACCTGGCCGGGTTCACTTCGGAAAAGCGCAACCTGGACGTCGAAAAGCTGCGGCCGCGCCTGGAAGACCAGCTGCTGTCGATCGCCCGCGCGCAGGTGGAAGGCACGGTGCGCCGTTACGACCGTGGCGTGCGCTGGGAACAGGAGCAACTGGAAGTGCACGGCACCCGCTGGGTGGCCATGTACCTGCCGGTGTGGCTGTATTCGTACCACCAGCCCGGCAGGAACGGCGGCATGCTGCACTACATCGCGGTGAACGGCCGGACCGGTGAAACGATGGGCAGCGTGCCGGTGCAGCAGTGGAAGATGCTGCTGGCGACGCTGACCGCAGGTACGATCATCGAAGCCCTCGCAATTGCCTTCCTGGTGGCCAGCACATGAGTGATGACAGTGGTCTTTGGTTGTTGGCCGCAGGCCCGGCCGGCGCAACTGCGCTGTACTGGGCGCTGTACCGCTTCTACCGCAATACCGACAAATCGCATTCGTTCGAGCACGAGACCGAGATCGATGCCAAGCCGGTGACCGGCTCGGATCGCCGGGTCGATTCGATCTCGGGCACGCAGGAAAAGCGGATCCGCGGCGACAACGTGTATGAGTATCGAAAGCGGGTGGCGCGGGTGAGCAGCAGAGACGACTGAACGCTCCGCCAGCGCTTCGGGGGCTGGGACCATCCCAGCCCTGGAAGCAAACCGGAACGTCAGGCGGCCGTAGGTCCCGATGCCCATGGATTCAGTCCGGCGCCACCTCTCCGTTGATCTGCTGCATCACTGAGCGCTTGTCGTCACTGGCAGGCATCGCCCGCACCAGGTTGCGCAGCAGCCGCAGGTCCTGCTGCCGGCCAAGCTCGTCGCTGAGCCGATGCAGCGCCTTGTAACGATGCCCCGAGGCATGCAGCGACCTGCTGTGCACGTGCAGCTGCAGGTCGCAGGCGATATCCAGTTGCATGCGCAGCCTGCGCACGCGTCGTCGCCAGCGGTGGACCGCCGCGGCACCGCCGTCGCGTTTCGCCCGTGCGGCGGCCTTGTCCACGCGGCGCCAGCTACGCTCGAGATTCCGGCGCAGCGAGCCACGCCGCAGCTGATGCCAGGGTTGGACCGCCAACTGCTGCTGCACCGCTGCCAGCACACGCAGGCGGCGGGCGAACCCCGGGTCACGCTGCAGGGTCGCCTGCAGCAGTCCGTCACGACGCAGCACCAGCATCCGGATGACCCCGTTCCACCGTCGATCGGCATCCCGCTCCTGCAGTTGCCGGGCGACCTCGACCACCACATGCGCATCACGAAGGCGGGACAGGCCATCACCCAGGCGTTTCAATCCCAGGTCGGCAGTCTCGACGTCCAGCGCTGCATGCTGCAGCAGCGCCAACAGGGACCGCAATCGGCGGATGGCCTTGCGCGCGGAATGGATGGCCGGGTGCGGGTCGGATGCCGACGACAACGCCGCAGCGATCGCGGCGCACTCATGCAGCGCGCTCTGGCGAAAGGCCTCGCCGGGTTCTGCTGCGGACATCGATGTTCCCTGCCGGGATGGGAGCCGCAGTGTAGCCTGCTCCCGTCGGGAACCGGCACCACGCAGCCGTGACGCGCCGCTGCCTAGACTTGCGCCCCTTCGCCCGCGCTGATCCCGCCACGCTGGCGCCGCACCCATCCTCCCGCTCGAGATCAACGTGACGTCCCTGCCCTCATTTGCCACCCGCGACAGCCGGGCCACCGACAGCGTCAACATGGCGCTGGCCGCCGGGGCCATCGTCGGCACCTGGTTCTGGGACGTCCAGGCCGACCAGCTCACGGTCGATGAGGCCTTGGCCCGCGCCTTCGGCCTGGACCCGGCCATGGCACAGCGGAAGCTGCACCTGCAGGACGTGCTGGGCGCCGTGCATCCCGAAGACCTGCCTGCGCTGTCGGCGGCGATTGAGCAGACCGTGCAGACGGGCGGGCGCTTTGCCCACCAGTACCGCGCGCGCGCCACCGATGGCAGCTACCACTGGCTGGAGAGCATCGGCAGGGTCGATCTGGATGGCCAGGGCCGTGCGCTGGGTTTCCCGGGTGTGCTGATCGACATCGATGAACGCCTGCGCGTCGAGGCCGAGCGCGACCAGGCACAGGCGCTGCTGCGCTCGTTCGTGGAGGCGGCACCGGGCGTGATGTATGCCAAGGACCGGCAAGGCCGGCTGCTGATCGGCAACCACGGCACCACCGAGCTGATTGGCCTGCCGCCGGGGGAATATATCGGGCGCACCGATGCCGAGCTGTTGGGCGACCCCGCGCAGGCGGCGTCGGTGATGGCGACCGACGAGCGCATCATGTCCAGCGGCAACAGCGAGCAGCTGGAGGAGGAAGTGAGCTTCCCCGATGGTCGCCGGGCCTGGTGGCTGTCGACCAAATCGCCGCTGCGCGACGCCGATGGCGCCGTGATCGGCCTGGTCGGTACGTCGCTGGACATCACCGACCGCAAGGCCGCCGAAGCCGAGCGTCGCGATATCGAAGAGCGCTACCGGCTGGCCGCACAGGCCACCAACGATGCCATCTGGGATTGGCGCATCGCCGATGGCCAGGTGATCTGGAACGAAGCGCTGGCCAGCCTGTTCGGCCACACGGAGAAGAACACGACCGCGCAATGGTGGCTGCAGCACATCCACCCCGATGACCGCGCGCGCATCGATCACGGCATCCACGCTGTGATCGACGGGAACGGCAGCGGCTGGACGGACGAGTACCGTTTCCAGCGCGCGGATGGCAGTTATGCGTCGGTGCTGGATCGCGGAACGGTCCTGCGCGACGCCGATGGCACCCCGCTGCGGATGATCGGGGCCATGCTGGATCTCTCCGGGCGGAAGGCCGCCGAAGCGGCGCTGGCCGAGAGCGAAGAGCGCCTGCGGCTGGCCACCGAAGCAGGCGAGCAAGGGTTCTGGGACGTGGACATGGTGCAGGACGTGCTGATCTGGCCGGCGCGCACCAAGGCCATGTTCGGCATCTCCGCCGGTGCGCCGGTGACCATGGACGACTTCCGTGCCGGACTGCACCCGGACGACCGCGCGGCAACCCTGGCCGCGTTCGCCGCCGCCTGCGATCCGGAGCGGCGCGAGACCTATGACGTGGAGTACCGCACCGTCGGCAAGGAGGATGGCATCGTCCGCTGGGTCGCCGCCAAGGGCCGCGGCATCTTCGAGTTCGGCAGGTGCGTGCGCGTGCTGGGCGTGGCCATCGACATCACCGCGCGGAAGGCGGCCGATGCGCGCCTGCAGGAGCTGAACGGGCAGCTGGAGGCACGTGTGCGGGCCGAAGTCGCCGAGCGCCTGCGGGTGGAAGAGGCGCTTCGCCAGAGCCGCAAGATGGAGGCGGTCGGCCAGCTGACCGGTGGTATCGCCCACGACTTCAACAACATGCTGGCGACGGTGATCGGGCCGCTCGACCTGCTGGCGCTGCGCCTGGGCGACAGCGACGCGCGCGCCAGCCGGTATATTGAAATGGCCCTTGATGGCGCGCAGCGCGCCGCTCAGCTGACCCAGCGCCTGCTTGCGTTCTCGCGCCAGCAACCGCTGCAGCCGGTGGCGATGGATGCCAACCGCCTGGTGGCCGGCATGACCGACCTGCTGGTGCATTCCCTTGGCAGCAGCATCATCCTTGAAACCGCACTCGGCGCGGGCCTGTGGTGGACCCATGCCGACGCCAACCAGCTGGAGAACGTGGTCCTGAACCTGGCGGTCAACGCGCGCGATGCGATGCCCTCCGGCGGCCGATTGACGATCGAGACCCGCAACCAGCGCGTCGACCTCGACACCGCATCTACGCATGCGGGTGTACCTGCAGGCGACTACGTCGTGATCGCGGTCACCGACGACGGCAACGGGATGACGCCGGAGGTGATGGCGCGCGCGTTCGATCCGTTCTTCACCACCAAGCAGGTCGGCCAGGGCACCGGGCTCGGGCTGTCGCAGGTGTATGGCTTCGTCCAGCAATCGGCCGGGCATGTGAAACTCGATTCCGCGCCCGGCAAAGGCACGCGGGTACAGGTCTACCTGCCGCGGCTGCTGGCCGACGTCGACATGCCCGCTGCCGCATCGGATGACGGTGCGCTGCCCCTGCACGGTGGGCGCGAGCACATTCTTGTCGTGGACGATGATGCGGCCGTCCGCGCGTTCTCGGTCGACGCCCTCACTGAACTCGGCTATCGGGTACTGGCCGCAGATGGCGCCGCCAGCGCCTTGGCGCTGCTGCAGGCCCATCCAGAGGTCGCGCTGTTGTTTACCGACGTGGTGATGCCCGAGGTCAATGGACGGCAGCTGGCCGAGCAGGCACGCGCGCGCCATCCGCAGCTGAAGGTGCTGTTCGCCACCGGCAACAGCCGCAACGCACTGGTGGACAACAACGTACTGGATGCGCAGGTTCACCTGATCGGCAAGCCGTTCACCATCGGCGAACTGGCCTCGCGGGTAAGGATCGCGCTGGCCGGCGATCGCTGAAGGCCACCACGCAGGTTGCGCCGCAGCCGGCAGCGGATGAATGCGCGACCGGGTCATGCTTCACCGCGTGCCTACCGCGGCACCGCCATGCTGTCCGGGCATTGAAACCGCCAGCCAGCCTGCCGCAGCCAGCGAGGAGCCACGATGAGCCCACCGTCACACCTTCCCCTTTCGCGCCGGGAGCTGCTGAAGTTGAGCGCGGGATCGGCCACCACCATGGCCCTGCCTGCCGTGGTCGCTGCGGCGGAGCCGGACCGGACCGGTGCACGGGCACCGGAACTGATGCAGGTGGACTTCGAAGTCAACGGAACAGCGCGATCGCTGCGGCTGGACACCCGCGTCACCCTGCTCGACGCCCTGCGTGAGCACCTGCACCTGACCGGCAGCAAGAAGGGCTGCGACCACGGCCAGTGCGGTGCCTGCACCGTGCTGGTGGACGGCAGGCGCATCAATGCCTGCCTGACCCTGGCGGTGATGCACCAGGGCGCGAAGATCACCACCATCGAAGGCCTCGGCACGCCAGACCGACTGCACCCGATGCAGGCAGCCTTCGTCAAGCATGACGGTTTCCAGTGCGGCTACTGCACCCCGGGGCAGATCTGCTCGGCCGTCGCCGTGCTGCAGGAAATCAAAGCCGGCATACCGAGCCACGTCAGCGCCGGGTTGGACGCGCCCAGCGCCCTCACTGCCGAAGAACTGCGCGAACGCATGAGCGGCAACATCTGCCGGTGCGGTGCCTATTCCAACATCATCGAGGCCATCCAGGACGTCGGGGAGGCCAGCGCATGAGAGCTTTCAGCTACGAGCGCGCCCACTCTCCCGCCGAGGCGGCAGCGGCAGCGGCGCGTACCCAGGGCGCTCGGTTCATTGCCGGCGGCACCAACCTGCTGGACCTGATGAAACTGGAGATCGAGACGCCCGCCCACCTGATCGACGTCAACGGGCTGGACCTGGACACCATCGAGCCAACCCGCGAGGGGGGTCTGCGCGTCGGGGCGCTGGTACGCAATACCGATCTGGCGGCCGACCGGCGCATCCGGCGCGACTATGCGGTGCTGACCCGCGCACTGGTGTCCGGCGCATCGGGTCAACTGCGCAACAAGGCCACCACCGCCGGCAACCTGCTGCAACGCACCCGCTGCCCCTATTTCTACGACACCGCACAGCCCTGCAACAAGCGGCTGCCCGGCAGTGGCTGCGGCGCGCGCGAAGGTTTCAGCCGGCAATTGGCCGTGATCGGTGCCAGCGAGCACTGCATCGCCACCCATCCCAGCGACATGGCGGTGGCGATGATGGCGCTGGATGCATCGGTGGAGACCGTCCGCGCCGACGGATCGCGCCGGAACATCGTGCTGGACGCCCTGTATCGCGCTCCTGGCCGTACGCCGCATATCGACACCGTGCTGGACAAGGGCGAGCTGATCGCCGCTGTCATCCTGCCGCCGCCCCCGGGTGGCGTGCACGTGTACCGGAAGGTGCGCGACCGCGCATCGTATGCGTTCGCCCTGGTGTCGGTGGCGGCGATCCTGCGGCCCGACGGCAGCGGCCGCATCGCCCTTGGCGGTGTCGCGCACAAGCCGTGGCACAGCGCTGCGGCCGATGCGGCCCTGCCACAGGGCGCCGCCGCCGTGATGTCGGTGCTGCTGCAGGGTGCTGTGCCCACCGCGCAGAACGCCTTCAAACTGGCGCTGGCCGAACGCACATTGGCTTCCATCCTGCAGGACGTGAGGGCCGAGGCATGAAATTCGACACCCCCGCAGGCCGCAATCCGATCGATGCGCAGACCGTCGTCGGCAAGCCGCACGATCGCATCGACGGCCCGTTGAAGGTCACCGGCAAGGCCACCTACGCACACGAATGGCATGACGCCACGCCTTCCGCCCCCGCCTATGGCGTGGTGGTCGGCGCGGGGATTGCCACCGGCACCGTGACCCGCATGGAGCTGGAGGCGGCGCGGCGCTCGCCCGGCGTTCTGGCCATCGTCACCGCCGACACCGCCGGGCCGCTGCATCCGGTCAAGCGCAACGCCGCGCCGCTGCTGGGTGGTCCGAAGGTGCACCACTATCACCAGGCGCTGGCGGTGGTGGTGGCCGAAACGTTCGAACAGGCCCGCGCTGCGGCCGGACAGATCCGCATCCGCTATGCCCCGCAGCGCGGCCACTTCGATCTGGCCGACGCCAAGCAGGCAGGCGCTTCCCTGCAGACACCGGAGCCCGATGCGCGCGTCGGCGATTTCGAGAAGGCCTTCAGCCAGGCGGCGGTTACGCTCGACGCGACCTA
The DNA here is from genome assembly GCF_019793815.1 of Stenotrophomonas sp. DR822. Taxonomy (NCBI): domain Bacteria; kingdom Pseudomonadati; phylum Pseudomonadota; class Gammaproteobacteria; order Lysobacterales; family Lysobacteraceae; genus Stenotrophomonas; species Stenotrophomonas sp. DR822. The sequence continues at coordinate 362,549 of NZ_CP081826.1, read as the reverse complement.
CCACACCCCGGACCAGTCGCACGCAATGATGGAGCCGCACGCGACGATGGCCGCCTGGGAAGGCGACCAGCTGACGGTGTGGACCTCCAACCAGATGATCGACTGGGGCCGCACCGATCTGGCCCGCACCCTGGGCATTGCCAAGGACAAGGTACGGCTGGTGTCGCCCTACATCGGCGGCGGCTTTGGCGGAAAGCTGTTCCTGCGCTCCGATGCGCTGCTGGCCGCGCTCGCCGCACGCGCTGCCAAGCGGCCGGTGAAAGTGGCCCTGCAGCGGCCGCTGATCGCCAACAACACCACGCACCGCCCGGCCACGCTGCAGCGCATCCGGCTGGGCGCAACACCGGAAGGAAGCCTGACCGCCATCGGTCACCAATCATGGTCGGGCAACCTGCCAGGGGGCTCGCCGGAGGAAGCGGTGCAGCAGACCCGCTTGCTGTATGCGGGGCCCAACCGCTTGGCCGCGTTGCGCCTTGCCACCCTCGACCTGCCCGAAGGCAATGCCATGCGCGCGCCGGGCGAAACGCCGGGACTGATGGCGCTGGAAATCGCCATGGACGAAATGGCCATCAAGCTCGGCCTGGATCCGATCGAATTCCGTATCCGCAACGACACCCAGGTCGACCCGTCCAATCCCGAGCGCCCCTTTTCACAGCGGCAGCTGGTGCAGTGCCTGCGCACGGGCGCCGAACGGTTCGGCTGGCAGCGGCGCAGCGCCACCCCGCGGGCAGTGCGCGATGGACGCTGGCTGGTCGGCATGGGCGTGGCGGCAGGCTTCCGCAACAACCTGGTGATGAAATCCGGCGCACGCGTCCGCCTGGCCGCTGATGGCCAGGTCACCGTGGAAACCGATATGACCGACATCGGCACCGGCAGCTACACCATCATCGGCCAGACCGCCGCGGAAATGCTCGGGGTTCCGTTGCAGCAGGTCACAGTCAAGCTGGGCGATTCCCGTTATCCCGTGGCTGCCGGCTCCGGTGGCCAGTGGGGTGCCAACAGCTCCACCGCGGGCGTCTACGCCGCATGCATGGCACTGCGTACGAAGGTGGCACAGGCGCTGGGAATGGATCCGGCGGCAGCGCAGTTCGACGCCGGCAAGGTGACCGCCGGAGGCCACAGCCGCGCCCTTGCCGATGCCGCTCAGGCAGGCGAGCTGGTGGCCGAAGACAGCATCGAGTTCGACACGCTGCAGGAGAAGTACCAGCAGTCCACCTTCGCCGCGCATTTCGTCGAGGTGGGCGTGGATGTGGCCTCGGGCGAAAGCCGGATCCGCCGCATGCTGGCCGTGTGCGCAGCCGGCCGCATCCTCAACCCGAAGACCGCGCGCAGCCAGGTGATCGGCGCGATGACGATGGGCATCGGCGCAGCGCTGTCGGAGGAACTGGTGGTGGATCGGCGGCTGGGGTTCTTCGTCAATCATGACCTGGCCGGCTACGAAGTACCCGTACATGCCGACGTGCCGCACCAGGAGGTGGTGTTCCTCGATGAAAGCGATGCGGTGTCGTCGCCGATGAAGGCCAAGGGCGTTGGCGAGCTGGGCCTGTGCGGCGTAAGCGCGGCAGTGGCCAACGCGGTGTACAACGCCACCGGAATCCGCGTGCGCGACTATCCACTGACCCTGGACAAGCTGCTCGCCGGCCTGCCGGACATCGCATGACCAGTGCGCTCCACCCTGCCCCGTTGGATCTGGATGGCGGCAACCCGCGCCCGGTGCTGCAGGCTGCCGCCGACGCGGCGCGTACCGGCCGTGCGGCTGCATTGGCAGTGGTGCTGCAGACGGAAGGGTCCAGCTACAGCCGCGCGGGCACCTGTGCGCTGTTCGAACCGGGTCGACAGGTGGGCTGGCTGAGCGGCGGCTGCCTGGAACCGGAGCTGGCGCGGCAGGCCGCCAACGCGGTGGATACCGGGCGCATTGCATGGATGGTGATCGACAGCCGAGACGACGCTGCGCTGTTCTCCGGCAACGCCACCGGATGCCGGGGTCGCCAGTGGCTGGCACTGCTTCCGTTGCCGCAGCTCGGCGGCATCGAACAGCTTCTCGATGCGTGGCTGCAAGGGCCGCACACGCTGCACCTGACACTGCAGGCCGACGGACGGCTGGACGCCCGCTGCGCCGGCTTCACCTTCACCCGCACGGTGCCACCTGCCGCCCCGCAGTCCTTGGACGGCAGCCACCGCTGGCGGCTGCAGTGGCACCGGTCGCCTGTCGTGCACGTGCACGGAGCAGGCCCGGAGGCCACGCTTCTGCTACCCCTGCTGGACCAGCTGGGCTGGTGCGCGCATGTTGAAGAACCGCGACCCCGTTGGCGCGAGCACCTGCCCCTTGCCGCTGGTTCGTATTGTTCTTCCGCTGCCGCCGGCGTGGCCGATGCCGCACTCGTGATGCATCACAGTTTCGAGCTCGACCGTGACGCGCTCGAACGGCTGGCAGGCTCGCGCGTACCCTTCATCGGGCTGTTGGGGCCACGCCGTCGCAAGGACGACCTTTTCAGCGTACTGGATGTCCACACGCGCCGCGCGCTGGAACCGCGCCTGCGCTCACCGATCGGCCTGCCACTGGGCGGACGTGGTCCCGAAGCGATTGCCTTGAGCATCGCCGCACAGCTGCAGGCATGGCGGCACGGAACGCCCCTGGCCACGCCATGAGCGGACATGCGGCCGTGGTGCTCGCGGCCGGGTGCAGCCAGCGCCTGGGGCAGCCCAAGCAGCTGCTGCGCGCGGGCGGAGAGACGCTGTTGCGACGCAGCGTGCGGTTGGCACTGGAAACATCGCCGGACACGCTGGTGGTGGTACTGCCCCAGCACCCCCGCTTCGAAGACGAACTCCACAGCCTGCCGGCACAGCGGCTGCGCAATCCCTACCCTGGGCTCGGCATCGGCGGCAGCCTGTCGCTGGCCGCTACCCACGTGCACAGCGCCGCCAAGGTGCTGGTGATGATCTGCGATCAACCGACGCTGCGCGTGGAGCACCTGCGCGCGCTGCTGGGCGCGGCAGCCGCTGCACCATCCGGCTGCGCGGCCACGGTACTGGGCGACACCATCGGCGTGCCGGCGGTGGTGCCGGGCAGCTGGTTTGCCGGCACAGGACTGCAACCTGCAGACGGGGGATTTGGCCGGCGGATGCGGCAGACCGAAGGCATTGCGCGCTGCTCCGGCGCCGGGCTGGAATGCGATATCGATACCCCCGAGGACCTGCGCCGCGCTCGCGCGCTCGGCTGGCTGGATCCTGCGTCCGCCTGAGGGCGCCGGCGACAGTTGAACTGGCCCGACCGCGCTGCGCGGACGCTTGGCATACACGCTGCGCGGACGCTCCGCCGCGCAGGATGGAGCGCCCGCTACCTGCCAGCCCCCGCACATGGCCGCACCCTCAGGCTCCCGCCTTGTCATCTACGCCGCGCTGGCCGGCAATCTCGCCATCGCCGTTGCCAAGTTCATCGCCGCCGGCCTGTCCGGCAGCTCGGCGATGCTCAGCGAAGGCGTGCATTCGCTGGTCGATACCCTCAACGAGGTGTTGCTGCTGTACGGTCTGCGCCGTGCCGAAAAGGCTCCCGACACCCTGCACCCGTTCGGCTACGGCCGCGAGCTGTACTTCTGGAGCTTCATTGTCGCCCTGCTGGTGTTTGCCGCCGGCGCCGGGGTGTCGGCCTATGAGGGCATCCAGCACATCCGCCAGCCGGAACCGGCCACCAACCACGCAATCAGCTACACCGTGCTGGGTATTTCCATCCTGTTCGAAGGCGCCTCCTGGTGGGTTGCACTGCGCGAGTTCCGGCGCAGCAAGGGCACGCTGGGCTATTTCGAGGCGTTCCGCCGCAGCAAGGACCCCTCCACCTTCACCGTGTTGCTGGAGGACAGTGCCGCCCTGCTCGGTCTCGGCTTTGCCCTGGTCGGGCTGCTGGCCGCGCAGCTGCTGGAAATGCCGGTACTGGATGGGGTCGCCTCGTTGTGCATTGCCGGCGTGCTGGCGCTGACCGCATTCCTGCTGGCGCGGGAAACCAAGGGCCTGCTGGTGGGTGAACCTGCGCACCCGGCCGTTGCCCAACGCATCATGGCGGTGGCCGTGACCGATCCGGACCTGCGCCGTGCCAATGGCGTGACCACCATGCAGATGGGCCCGGAACAGGTGGTGGCCATGCTCAGCGCCGAATTCGAGGACGACCGCACCACCCCGCAGATCGAAGCCTGCATCACCCGCATCGAGAGTGCGGTGAAGCAGGAGTTCCCGGAACTGGTGGCGCTTTTCGTGAAACCGCAGACGCCGGAAGTCTTCGCCAGACGGCGCGCGGCGCTGGCTGACCCGGAGTGAATCGATGGCGGCGGCTTCACCCGCTGCACGCCACACTGAAGCAGGCCTGGGAAGCGAGCACTGCCGCAACATGATGGATTGGCTGCCGGATACCTGGATACCGATACCCCGCACCTTCTACCGGCGCCCGTCGACGGTGGTTGCACCGGACCTGCTCAACAAGCTGCTGGTGCGCAGCGACGGCCGTGCAGCGCGTATCGTCGAAGTGGAAGCCTACGCGGGCAGTGAGGATCCGGCTGCGCATTCCTATCGCGGCAGGACCGCACGCAACGCCAGCATGTTTGGCGAGGCCGGGCACCTGTATGTGTATTTCACCTACGGCATGCACTGGGGCAGCAATGTGGTCTGCGGCGAGGTCGGCGAGGGTGTTGCGGTACTGCTGCGCGCGGCAGAGCCGGTGGCCGGACAGGAACGGATGTACCCGCTGCGGCCAGCTGCCCGCCACGATCACGACCTCGCCAGCGGTCCGGGCAAACTGTCGCAGGCGTTCGGCCTGGACCGGCGCGTTGATGGCGCCGATCTGGTCACCGCCAGCCACGGCATCACCCTCGTCGATGACGGCACCCGGCCCCCCGACGATCCGGTGATAGGCCCACGCATCGGCATCACCCGGGCAGTGGATTTTCCTTGGCGCTGGCATGTTCGCGATCATCGTCACGTTTCAGTGCGCCCTGCCCGCGCCTCAACGCGAAGGAGCCCCGGATGACACCTCTCGACAAACCGCTGCGCCGTGAACTGACCATCGCCGGCCAGGCCTATACGCTGATCCTGGACCCGAGCGGACTGAAGCTGGTCGAGAAGGGACGGCGGAAGGGCCTGGAACTGCGCTGGAAAGACCTCGTCTCCGGTGACGCCGCGTTGGCCAGCGCCCTGCAGGCGTCCCTGCAACAGCCATGAGCAGGCGCCTCACGACGGCATCACCGCCGTACGCAGCGCGCTAACAGACCGGGTACTAGCGTGGACAGCCATGGATGAGGCCACCCGACTTCGCGAAATCGAACGGCTGGGCGTGCTCGATACGCCGCCCGAGCCGGTGTTCGATGCCATCGTCGCCGCCGCGCGCGCCGCCACCGGCATGCCCATCGGCCTGGTCTCCATCGTTGCCGAGCAACGGCAATGGTTCAAATCCAGCATCGGCCTGGGCGATGTCAGCGAAACGCCGCGCTCCATCTCGTTCTGTACCTACGCCATCGAACAGGACGCGCTGCTGGAGATTCCCGATGCACGACAGGATCCGCGCTTCGCCCACAACCCGTTGGTCACTGCCGGGCCCAGGGTGCGCCACTATGCCGGCATCCCTCTGGCCACTGCCCATGGCGCGCGCATCGGCACGCTGTGTCTGCTCGACACCCTGCCTGGCGTGCTGTCACCGTCGCAACGTGAGCTGATGGTCCATCTTGGCCGCGTCACCACCCAGGTGCTGGAGCAGCGCAGTGCGCTGTTACGGCAGATCGAGCAGGCACAGGCGCTGCATCGCGATCTCAAGCGCAGCGAGGACTTCCTCGAACGCACCAACACTGCCGCCAAGGTTGGCGGCTGGGAGCTGGAGCTGGCCACCCGCGAAGTGCGCTGGACGCGCGAGACCAAGCAGATCCACGGCGTGCGTTCCAGCTACCAGCCGACATTCGAATCGGCCCTGTCGTTCTATCGTCCGGACAGCCGCAGCATCATCCAGGCGGCGGTGCAGCGCTGCACCGAACAGGGCACGCCGTGGGAAGTGCAGCTGCCGATGACCACCGCCGATGGCCGCAGCATCTGGACGCGCGTGCTTGGTACCCGGCAACAGGTGGAGGGCCAGCCACGGCTGGTCGGCGCAATCCAGGACATCACCGAAGAACGCGCGGTGGTGGATGCGCTGGAAGCCAGCGAGGTGCGTTATCGCCGTCTCTTCCACTACAGCCTGGGCCTGATCTGCACGCACACGCTGGACGGCACCGTGACATCGGTGAATCCGGCAGCCGTGCAGTCGCTGGGCTACCCGGAAAGCGAGATGGTTGGCCGCAGCCTGTGCGACCTGATGCCACCGGAAAAGCGCGAGGCGTTCAAGGCCTACCTGCGGCGCATCGAAGCCAACCATACCGACGCAGGCGTGATCGAACTGCTCGCCGCCGATGGCAGCCGCCGCTACTGGGCCTACAACAACGTGCTCGACACCGAGAGCCATCCTCCGTTCGTGCTCGGCCACGCCCAGGACGTGACCGCGCTGCGCCTGCAGGAAGAGCGCCTGCGCGAACTGTCGCTGAAGGATCCGCTGACCCGGTGCCACAACCGCCGGTACCTGCATCGGCTCGACGACGTCGCCTCACGGTCGTGGGCCTGCCTGGTGTTCGACCTGGATCACTTCAAGCAGGTCAACGACACCCTGGGGCACCGTCGCGGCGACACGGTGCTGGTCGAGTTCGCCGACTTCCTGCGCGCGCCGCTGCAGGCCGACGAGGCGGCAGTGCGGTTGGGCGGCGACGAGTTCCTGGTGGCGCTGATCGAACCGGCAGCCGGACGGCTGGCTGCGCTGGAAGCCTGGTATGCGGGCAACGCCGCGCGTGCTCCCACTGCGTTTTCGATGGGCGCGGCCGTCAACGTCCCCGGCGAACCCGTAGCCGACACCATCCACAAGGCCGACAGTCGGCTCTATCGCACCCGGGCCCGGGTACGTCGCGAGATGCGTCCGCAGGGCAGCGCCGACTAGCGGGTAACGGTGACCCACGCAGGCGCATGATCGCTGGCCTTTTCCTGCAGCCGCACCCAACGATCGACACCCGCATCCTGAAGCCCTTTGGCCAGTACCGGGTTCAGCAGCAGATGATCGATGCGCAGGCCGCGATCGCGCTCGGCGTGCTGGCGGAAATAGTCCCAGAAGGTGTAGATGCGCTGCTCACCATGCACCGTGCGCAGGGCGTCGGTCCACCCCTGCGCCAGCAGCCGCTGGAAGGCATCGCGGACCTCCGGCTGCATGAGCGCATCGCGCCGCCACGAGGCCGGGTCGTACACATCCTCGTCGTCTGGAATGACATTGAAATCCCCCAGCAGCAGTGCCGGGTGCGGAAGATCGATCAGGGTGCGCGCATGGCGGATCAGCCGCTGCATCCATCGCAGCTTGTAGTCGAACTTCGGCCCCGGCTGCGGATTGCCGTTGGGCAGGTACAGCGCGGCTACCACAACGCCATGCACGGCAGCTTCCAGGTACCGGCTCTGCGTATCGGCCGGTTCGCCGGGCAGGCGGCGCCGGCTTTCGATCGGCATGGCATCGCGGGCCAGTATCGCCACCCCGTTCCAGCGCGCCTCACCCAGCCACAGTGCGCCATACCCTGCCCGCTCCAGCGCGTCGACCGGAAAGGCGGCATCGACCGTCTTCAGCTCCTGCAGTGCCACCACGTCGGGCGCTTCACGCTGCAACCAGGACAGCAGATGCGGCAAGCGCGTGCCGATGCCATTGACGTTGAACGTGGCAATGCGCAGTGTCTTGCGGCGAGCCATTGCGGAAGTACCCGGGCGGCGGGCCCGCAGTATTGGCGAGGCGGCATGCAGGCAGCGTGGAGGACGCCACACGCAGGTTCACGGCGTTGCCGGGCCCGTCCCTGGCAGGAAGTTCGCCATCCGCTCCAGCTCGTCCTCCAGCGCATTGCTGAATGCCACGTCCCTTGGTGCGCTGCCGTCGACATAACCGAAGCTGGGCTGCAGCTGCCCATCTTTCGCCGCGACATTGGCCCAGCCGATCACCTGGTCGCGCCACAACAGCGGCAGCGCGTAGTAGCCGAAGCGACGCTTGGCCGCCGGGGTGTAGGCCTCGAACCGGTACACCCAGCCCCAGAGCAGTTCGAACCGTCGCCGATCCCAGGCCACCGGATCGAACGGCGCGAGCAGCCGCACCTGTCCATCGGTCTGGTAGCGCCGCGAACGGGGGTTCTCGTCGGTCGGCCAGTACCAGGTGGTTCCATCGATGCTGCAGCCCGCCAGCTGCTCGCGCGCCAACCGCAGTGCCTGCTGGATCTCCTCCGCCAGATGGGGTGCGCCGTAGCCCAGCAGCCGCGCCAGATAGGTGAGGCTTGCCGAAGGCAGCGGCGCATACTTTCGCACCACCAGGTCGAGCAGTGCCGTGGCGCGCTGCAGGCGTGCAGCCTTGCCGCCATCGGCCGGGGCATGTGCCGCAACAGCATAGATGCGGGTACCGCTGTCACGCCGATGGATGCGCAGCATGCCGCGATAGTGCATGCCATCCAGCAGGTGGGTACTGGCATTGCTGGTGCCGCCCCAGTAGTTGGTCACCCGGCCATGCGCGAACGCCTGGTCGACTTCGCGCGGATGCACCGCACCCCGCTCCTGAACGAATGCCAGCACGTCGGCGGCCTTGCGCCGCGTGCTCGCGTCCCATGGCCTGCGGGACACCCGGGGATGCATCAGGGACAGGTGTTCGCGCGGCAGGAAGCCGTAGTTGACCAGGAAGTCTTCCTCGATCGGCAGGCGGCTGTAGCGGCGCTCCAGATCTCCGGCCCGGTAGCCCTTCACCCGGTGCCGCAGGGTCAGGTCCTGGGCGCGTGCGGGCGCGCGGATGGGGTCGGCCTGCACGAAGCCCAGGCGACGGATCGCTGTCAGCAACGTGGTGGGCGTGAACAGCGTGCGGGCTACGGCGTAGCGGCGCAGATCATCGAGGGTCGGCGAGGTCGGCATGGGCCGATTGTAGGACTGCCGGCCGCCCCGCTGCAGGACGTCATCCGCGCAAGGCGCGCCTGGCCTTACTCGGCCACGATGCGGGCATCGTCACCGGTGCCGTCCACGATGACCCGGCTGCCGACCTGCAGGCCTGCGACCTGTTCACGCAACTGCGTGGTTGACAGCACACGGCCCTCGTCCAGGCGCACCTTCACCATGTAGCGGGTGGTGGGGCCTTCGCCGGCGATCTTCTCGCCGATGGAGCCACCGATCTTGTCGCCACTGTTGGCGGCGACATTGGTGACCACATAGCCTGCTTCGGTCTGCCCGGCGCTGCTGAGGCCGACACCCGCCAGAACACCGCCGATCTTGCCCAGCCGCTCGCCGATGCTGCGGCCGCGCTTGGTGCGTTCGGAGGTATCCTCGCCTCGATTCTCGATCGGCTGCATGTCTTCGACCACCCCATGCCGAGGCTTGGCCCAGGCCGTCGGCATCAACAGTGATGCGCCGATCGCCAGGGCCAGCAGTCCGGCAACACGGAAGGGGGTGTGCTGTCTCATGTCAGTGTCCTTGGTTGCGGGAAGCGGTCGGGGTTGACCTGCCTGGGCGACGCGCGTCCGGGCCGACGATATCGGTATCGCAATGGGGCCCGCGGTGCTGCCAGCGCCGTACCACGCCATCACGGTCGGCGATGTAGGTGATGTCGCAGCGGTGTTGCTCGGCATGGTGCACGTCCTCGACGATGATCGGTGCGAACACCGGACGCTCGCCGCTGGTACCGGTCGGTTCCATGTACAGGAACTCGCCACCGCCCACCTTCACCTGCTCGGTGTAGGCCGGTACGACCGTGCGCCAGGTGTAGCGTGTTTCCAGCGTTGCATCGTCTTCCTCGATCTGCACCCGGCCGCCATCCACGCGCAGCTGCATCAACAGCTGCGATGCCTCGCGCCCGATCCATCCATCGGCGCTCGCTCTGGCGGCGGCGCCCAGCGTCTGCGCGCCTGCAGCACCGGCCGCAGCCAGCAGGGCGCAGGCGAGAGCGCCCGGCAGGAATCCTTTCATGTGCACTCGAACAGCTCCCGGCTGGGGATGTATCGCGCGCGCCTGCCCTCCCCAGCAGAACACGCCATCCAATAGTGTCGCTATCGCCTCAGTCTAGGCCTCGAACACCCAGGCAACCATCGGAAACGTCCACGAAACTGCGTAGGGAAATTCCTAGAAGCGGCGTCTCGGGATCCGCGACCGGCCGCACCGCCAGCGCTCGCTCCACACCGGATCCGCTGGCCCGCCGCTTACAATCTCCCCAGCAGGCCACAGCCAAGGGAATCGCGTGCCACCGTTCAATCTGTTCCAGCGCCTGTCGCAGGCGCCGACCAACCCGCGCACCGACACTGCACCGCGCACGTTCGATGTGGCCGAGCTGTACGAAGGGCCGGTGCGCCTGCAGGACGATGCCGCCGCAGCGCCCCTGCGGCTGGACGAGAAACTGCGCCAGGCCTACTTCTGGATCGTCAACAACGCGATCATCAGCCCGCACTACGACATCGAGTACCACGACGGCCCCTCCGCCTCGTTCGCGGTGGGTGACACACGGCGGCCGCTGACCCTGCCTTCGGCGCAGAGCTATTCCAGCTACGTGCTGCTGCCGCTGCTGACCTTCGCCACCCGCCGCAAATGCCTGTTCGTGGGTGGGCCGGGGCGCGGCAAGACCGCCAGCGCGATCCTGATGGGCGTGCTGGCCGGCTATCCGGTCCGCGAGGTGCGCCGGGCGATGCAGCACGGGCACCCGCAGATGACCATCGCCGATCTGCTCGGCAACCCCCTGCCCGCCGACCTGGTGGCCGCGCAGGACATGGCGGACATCCGCATTGCCTGGCGGTCGTGGCTGGGCATGCGGGTGAAGATCATCGACGAATACAACCGCATTCCCACCCGCACCCAGAGCGCGCTGCTGACGGTGATGGGCGACAACTACGCCGAGATCCTCAACCACGTCTACGAATGCCCGGAATCGGCGTGGTACCTGACCGCCAACGATGATCGCGGCGGCGGTACCTATCAGGTGATCGAAGCCCTGCGCGACCGCATCGACGTGGTGGTGCAGGCACTGGCATTCAACCCGCGGTTCCTGGAAGAGATGCTGCTGCGCATCGAGCAGGACATCCGCCCGGAAGAGGTCGTGCCGCGTGACATCATCTTCAGCGAGGCCGAGGGCGACCAGCTGCTGCAGGAGATCCGCGCGGTCGACGTACCGCAGGACGTGCGCCGCCGCATCGAATTCTTCAGCAGCCAGTTCGAGCTGATGGAAACCGCCGGCGCCCAGTTCGAGTACCTGACCAAGGACACCGTGCGCCTGGCCGGCACCGAATGGGCGCAGGCAACCGCTGCCGACAGCGGCCGCGATCGCATGAAGGACCTGGGTTGCCAGACCCGCAACGGCCTGTCGGTGCGCAACCTGATGACCCTGCTGATGTTCGCCAAGGCCATGGCGTACTTCCGCGGCAGCCCTGCCGTTGCCCTGGAGGATGTGCGCCAGGTACTGCCCTTCGTGCTGAACGACAAGCTGCAGCCGGATCTTGATGCTCCCTTCTTCGCCCTGCCGGAGAATGCGCCCTATCGCAGCGATCGGCTCAGCTGGCTGCGCTGGCTGCTCGATGCCTCCAATGCCGAATATGACCGGCTGGATCTGGATCGCGACGATCCGGTGGGCGAGCTGTCGGCACAGTTCCAGCGGGGCCTGGATGGGATGACCGAGACGGAAACGCGCAAGCGCCTAACCCGCATCGAGCGTCTGGTGGAGGAACGGGTGAAGGGACGCAAGCTGTACGGCCATCTGTACGACGACCTGCTGAAGCTGAAGTACCTGCACCAGCGCTACACCAACTACCTGCATTGGCTGCGGGCACGCTGATCGTGGTTTCCACCGTTCTCGCCGAGCTGCTGGCCGCGCGCCGTTCCGTGCTGAACCAGGCCGTGGCCGATGCCCGCCACCGCTGGCCCGGCCTGGACATGGCCGCCTTCAGCGCGTTCGTCACCCAGACCATCGACCCCCTCTGCCAGGCCATCCAGCGCCACCACCCGTCGGCAACGCAGAGCGCCTGCGAGGCCGCCTTCGAGATCGGTCTGGAGCTGGTGGCGCAGGGCCATGCCGGCCCCAAGGCGCGCCTTCCGTGGGTCGAGCAGGCCTGGCGCTCGCTGGCCCCGGCCCTCGCCCCGTTGCTGGCCCACGCTCCGCGCGAGACCCTCGGCACCATCAGCAATGCGGTGGTGCGGCTGGGCGCCAGTGCGGACATTCGCGTCGCGCAATGGATCGATGCGATGGCCGCGCATGCAGGCGGGTGCACATCCGTGCCGGAACTGCGCGACTTCGGAGCGCTCTGTGCCTGGCAGGCGGGGATGGTGCAGCTGCGCCGCCCTGCCCTTGCCCGTATCGATGCCTTGCCCGCGAATACGGTGGCCGCCGTGCTGGGCATCGATGCGGGTGATCTGGCCTCGGTCCGGGTCCAGCTTGAGCAGGACCGCTGGTGGAATCCGCGGCAGGGCAGCGTTGACCTGCGCGGGCATCGTGTCGGCGGCTTCAGCGGCCTGGACGGCGCGTTTCCGGCACCGCCACAGGTGCGTGCAGCAACCGAGGGCTTCGTGGTCGAAAGTGCAGGCGGGTACTTCCTGCTGCTCGCCGATGCCTTCGGTGCTGTCCTGCTGCCTGCCAGCGCCGCCGAGTACGCAGCGGGCAGCAGCAGTGGACCGGCGCCGGATGTGACCGCCCGGTTGGGTGTGCAGTGGATGGCGCCGGCGTTGTCCAAGGACGACCTGTGTGCCGTCTCCGGTGCGTCGGGCATCGCCCTGTTCTCGCCGTGGTCGCACCATGTGCACGTGTTGCCACCCCAATGAGTGCCACAGTCAATGATCCGCTGCAGCCCTGGCGCGAGGCCTGGCCACAGGCACTGGCCACATGGAGCCGTTTCACCCGGCTGCAGGACCCGAAGCTGTGCCATTCGCGCATGCAGGCGGCCGCCGAGGGCCTGACCGGCAGCTTCGCGGCCATCCGCCTCGCCGACCAGCGCATCGTCATCGACCTGGAAGAAGTACAGCGCCTGCAGCTGCAACCCTACGCGCTGGAGATCCTCGCCCACGAGATCGGTCACCACGTGCTGGCGCCTGCCACCGCCAGCGACCATGCACGGCTGCTGGCGCGCATCCGCCGTGCGCTGCCGACGCTGGAAGCGCATGCACCGATGGTCGCCAACCTCTACACCGACCTGCTCATCAACGATCGCCTGCAACGCCAGAGCGGGCTGCGCATGGATGCGATCTATCGACGCCTGGCCGCACAACCGGCGCAGGCCAGCTCGCCGGTCTGGCAGCTGTACATGGGCATCTACGAGGAACTGTGGCAGCAGCCGCGCGGCACGCTGGGCGGCTCGACCGACGACAGCGCATTGCAGGGCGATGCCTGGCTCGGTGCACGGGTCGTGCGCGTCTACGCCAGCGACTGGATGATCGGCGCTGGCCGCTTCGCCACGCTGCTGCTGCCGTGGCTGCTGGAATCACAGCAGGATGCGCGGGTGGATGCCCTGATGGATACCCGGCACGCCGGCCAGGGAAGCCAACCGGTCGGCCTGGGGCAGCTGGAGGACGACGAGTTGGCGCCGGCGCCGCACCCTGCATCCGACCCACGCATCACCGGCGATGAGCGCGGCGGCGACGCACAGCAGAAGAGCGATCTGCCTGCAGATGCGCTCGCTGCGGACCCCGCGCAGCCGCCAGGACAGATGCGCGAGCCGTTCGAGTACGGGCAGATCCTGCGCGCGGCCGGCCTGGACCTGGATGACCATCAGATCGCCGTGCGTTACTACCGCGAGCGCGCGCTGCCACACCTGATCCGCTATCCGTCGCGGCCGCAGCCGCAGGCCCTAGAGCCGCTGCCGGAAGGGCTGCAGCCCTGGGAAGCCGGCGATGCACTGGACGCAGTGGACTGGCTGCAATCGGTGCTGCAGTCACCCCATGTGATTCCCGGGCTGACGACGGTACAGCGTGTACACGGGCTGGCACCCGGCCGTGAACCCGCTGCCGAACCGGTGGACCTGGATCTGTACGTGGACAGTTCCGGTTCGATGCCCAACCCGCAGGCATGGACCTCGTTCCTGACCCTGGCCGGCGCCATCATCGCGCTGTCGGCGCTGCGCGTGGGTGCACGCGTGCAGGCCACGCTGTGGAGCGGCACCGGGCAGCACCTGCACACCGACGGCTTCGTGCGTTCGGAAGACGACATCCTCAAGGTGCTTACCGGCTACTTCGGTGGCGCCACCGCGTTTCCGATCCACCGGTTGCGTGACACCTACGCCGAGCGTCCACCGCATGCACGGGCGGTGCATATCCTGCACATCTCCGACGACGGCATCACCACGATGTTCGACAACGATGAGCGCGGCAACAGCGGCTGGGACGTGGCCGCCAGAGCGCTGCGTGTGGCCGGCGGTGGCGGCACCATGGCACTGAACCTGTTCAGTCCGCTGCCGTCCCGCATCGCCGATGGCGGCAACGCGGGATGGACCGGCGATCTGCTGCGCGCACGCGACGCGGGATGGAACATCCATGTGGTGCGCGACATGGCCGACCTGCTGCAGTTCGCGCGCGCCTTCAGCCAGCAGCACTACGGCCCTGGCGGCATGCGGGTGCAGCGATGATCGTGCTCTGCCTTGCGCCCGCGCACCTCTGACGATTGCCCTTCCACCCAGGTATTTGCCAAGTCTGGACCCTGACCATGCTCTCCGGCCCCTCCCTTGACGTTCTGCTGCGGCGCCTGCTGGACATGCCGCCCGATTTCCTCGAGCCACCGCGCCGCGCCGGCAGCGGTCGGCTGCACGTCGCGGCGGTGGTGGGCGATGTGTTTGCCGCACGCTCGCTGCACCTGCCCCCTGCACTGCGGGCAACGCTGTCGGGTGATCTGGCCGGCGTGGATGCAAACCAGCTCTCGCTTTCAGCGGTGACCGCATGGCTGATGGCAGATGCGTACTGGAATGCACTGGATATCGCCCCGGAGGCGTGGATGCCCCTGTTCGCCGAAGCAGTGCCAGCGCTGGCGGCCAGTACCAGCGCAGACCGGTTCGTGTTCGATCCAGAGCGCCGCGAAGAACTGGTGCGTACCGTGGTGGCCCGGCTGGGCCTGCTGCCGCAGGGTGAAACAGCGGCCCAGGCGACCGATCGCCTGGCCCGGGTCAGCGGCGTGGAACGGCAGCGCCTGCTCGATGCCAGCCGCGCCGCTGAAGCGCGCGCGCGTGCCATCCGCGAGGCCTTGGCGCGCAAGGCGGCCGAAGAGTCTGCGGACAAGTGGACCCGCGAGTGAGCCGCGAGCCGACCGATGCCGATCGCTATCCCACACTGAGCGCGGCGGGCCTGGCGATGCTGCAGCAGATGCGCGAGCACCCGGCGGCGCCGATCTTCCGCAATGCCAGCGGCAACCGCCTGCTTGCCGATGAGGTGACGGCGTTGCGCGGCTACGAACGGGAGATCGCCTGCGCGCGCTTCGAGTGGACGCCAGGTCAACCGCCACCGTGGCTGCAGGCGCATGTGACCGAGGTGTTTGCGCAGGTGCCGTATTACCGCGCGCAGGCGATGCCAGCCGCCTTCAGCGACATTGCACCGGTCCACCGTGGCGACCTCGCAGCGGACATCGCCCGTTTCGTGCCAGACCCGGTACCGCTGGAGCGGATGATCAATTTCCGCACCACCGGCACCACCGGCCATCCACTGGTACTGCCATCGCATCCGGTGGTGGCGGCACGCTATCTGGCCCATCACAAGCGCGCCTTGCAGCGCTTCGGCATCACCCTGGCGCACGGCCGCGGCCAGATGGGGGTGATGTTGCTGGGCATGCAGCAGCGGTGCTTCACCTATGTTTCGGTGACACCGACGATGGACGAATCCGGCCTGGCCAAGATCAACCTGCATCCCGATGACTGGCGCCATCCTGAGGACCGCGCACGCTACATCGACCAGATGCAGCCGGAAGTGATCGCCGGCGATCCGATTTCCTTCGCAGCGCTGCTGGAACTGCCCGTGCGACACCGGCCGCAGGCGCTGCTGTCGGTATCGATGGCGCTGTCTCCGGGCCTGCGCCAGGCCCTGGCCGCGCGCTTTGGCTGCGCGGTGCTCGATCTGTATTCGATGAACGAAGCGGGCCCGCTGGCCGTGTATGACGATGCTGCCGGCGGCCACGTACTGCTGCAGCCGCGCATGTATGTGGAAATTCTCGGCGCCGACGGGGCGCCGTTGCCGCCCGGGGAGATCGGTGAGATCACGCTCAGCGGCGGATTCAACTTCTGCCTGCCGCTGCTGCGCTACCGCACCGGCGACCGCGGCGCGCTGGCCATGGCCGGCGATACGCCGATGATCGTCGGCCTGCAGGGGCGACGTCCGGTACGCTATCTGACCGCCGACCAGCAATGGATCAACAACATCGACCTGACCCACGCGCTGGCTGCGCTGCCGTTGTCACGATACGTGGTGCATCAGCACAGCGATGGCCGCGTTACGTTGTCGTTGCCACCTGCAGAGCTGGGCTACTCCGCCGAGGCGATCCGCTGCCTGCGCGCGGTGTTGCGAGGACAGCCGGTGGCTGTCATTGCACTGCAGCGCGAAGACAAGGTCCTGCAGTACTCCAGCGACGTCGCCGGGAGCAGTTCGCCGCCGCGATGAGTGCCCTGCGTCAGCGCAGCCAGTGCGCATAGGCGGCCAGCACCGCCAGGTGCACCACGTAGTAGACGTAGAACGCCCAGCGCCATCGTGGCAGCCGCCACTGCACGCGCGCGGCCGCCAGCGCCAGCGGGATGGCCAGCAATGCCCATCCATTGCCATTGACCCAGCACAGCCCACCGAACCCGAACGTCAGCAGCCAGTAGGCCCGGTGGCGGAACGCGATCCAGCCCAGCATCACCAATGCCACCCCGGCCCATTGATAGTCGACGAAGAACGGCAGCAGGCCTCCTGCCACCAACAGCAACAGCTGCCGGTTGTTGGCCAGCGCATGCACGGCCACAGCGGCCAGGCAGAACGTCAACAGGATGTTCAACGGCAGCCAGTAGCCGAAGGCCAGCATATGGAAGGGTTGCGCGACCAGCCCCCACATCCCGAGCCGGCGGATCGACTTGCGCAGGTCCGCATCCGGTTGCGCGAGGTTGCAGGCCATCACCAGTGCGAACAGCGGGAAGGCGATGCGCCCCAGCTCGCTGACCACCGGTACATAGCCGCCGAAAACCACTTTGGCGACATGATCGCCGGTCATCGACAGCAGCGCGAGCCACTTCAGCAGCTCGCGGGCGCCGCTGCCGAGGGCGCTGCGCGCCGGGGGGTGTCGTGCAGCGACGTCCTGCGCGCTCATGCCATCCATCCTGTGCGTCCTGCAGGGTCGATATCGCCGGGTCTCGACGGAATTACCCCTTGAACGCAAAGAATACTTGAACCTGGGGCGGATGACGCTGGTCGATGCGCCCCGCTATGCTTGTACTCCCCGCTTGTGAGGCACCGCCATGCGCACGCTGTACCCGTCGATTGCCCCGTACCGCGAACACACGCTGCCCGTGGATGCACTGCACACCCTCCATATCGAAGAGTGCGGCACGCCCGCTGGCATTCCGGTGGTGTATCTGCACGGCGGCCCGGGCGCTGGCATCTCGCCCACCCACCGCCGCTTCTTCGACCCCAAGCGCTACCGCATCGTGCTGATCGATCAGCGCGGCAGCGGCCGCTCCACGCCCTTCGGCGAGCTTCGCGACAACACCACGCAGCATCTGGTGGCCGACATCGAGAAGGTCCGCCAACATCTGGGCATCGAGCGCTGGCTGGTCTACGGCGGCTCCTGGGGCTCAACGCTGTCGCTGGCCTATGCACAGGGGCATCCCGACCGCGCCACCGGGCTGATCGTGCGCGGCGTGTTCCTGGGGCGCGAGGAAGAGAACCGCTGGTTCGCCGAGCTCAACGGCGGTGCGCGCTGGATCTTCCCGGAGCGTTGGGATCGGTACGAGGCCCACATCCCGCAGGACGAGCGCGGCAACATGCTCGACGCGTACTGGAAGCGCCTGGACCACGCCGACGAAGCCATCCGCATCGCCGCGGCACAAGCGTGGCTGGGGTGGGAAGACAATGCCGCCACGCTGGTGCACGACGTCGACGCGGTGTCCGCTGCTGATCCGCTCGATACACTGGCCAAGGCACGCATCGAGGCCCACTACTTCCGTCACAACAGCTTCCTCGATCAAGGCCAGCTGCTGCGCGACATCGATCGCATCCGCCATCTGCCGGGGGTCATCGTGCAGGGGCGCTACGACATCATCTGTCCGCCGCGCAGTGCCTGGGACCTGGCGCAGGCGTGGCCGGAAGCCCGGCTGGAGATGGTCATCGCCGGCCACAGCGCCAACGAAGCGGCCACGACCGACGCCCTGGTGCGGGCCACCGACGCTTTCGCGGACCGCAGCTGAACAAAAGGGGCCAACGGCCCCTTTTTCTATACCAAGGTATAGCCGGGCTAACCCACAGGCCTCTAGGCCTGCTGAATACGAGCGCGGACAATAGCGCCACTGGCCAGCGACTGGCCGCCCCACGCGGAGACGCAGATGGACCCCGACCCTGCCGGGCGTAATGCGCGCCCCTGCCTGCCTACTTGTTCACTACTGGCGACTGAACCCAGGTTCGTTCCCGTGTAAACGATGGGAGCCCCGGGCAGCGCCTGCCCGGAGGAATCCCATGTCCTACAAGATTCTCTACATCACCGTGCGCCGCCTGATCGGTGAGCGCGATGTTTCCGCCCTGCGCAGCCTCCTGCTGCAGCACGGCCCTGTCCTGTTCGCCCGTTCGCTGGCCCTCGGCTCACCGCGGGTGGTGGCCGACGCACTGTCGCTGCTGCCGATCAGCGAGCGCATCAACGTGCTGCGCCACCTGCCCTACCCGCTGCGCGATGCGATGAAGCCGCTGTGCATCGGCGGCAGCCAACGCTTGCGCATGCAGCCCTGGTCGCCGTCGGTGCTGGCCATGCGCCACGCCTGATACCACCCCTTCCGCTCCACGCGCCGGCTTCGCCCGGCGCCGCTCCAAGAGGACCTTCCCATGAGCCTGCTCAACGCCTGGTTCAACGCCTTCCTGCGCAGCCGTCGCGCGGGCAACCTGTTCGGTCGTCGCGCGATGCCCGAAGCCGGGTATGGCCGTGGCAGCACGCAGGTCGCGCCCGCCGCGCTCACTGCTGGGCTGCTCGCGCTTGCACAGGGCAGCGAAGCCGATGTGCTGGCCACCCTGCAGTCACATGTCGATGGTCTCAGCCCGCACGAGGCCGAAGAGCGCCTGCTGCGCTTTGGCCCCAACGAGGTCGATCACGAGAAGCCGCTGCCGTGGTGGCGCCATCTGTGGCAGTGCTATCGCAACCCGTTCAACCTGCTGCTGACGGTGCTGGCGGCCGTGTCCTGGCTGACCGAAGACGCCAAGGCGACGGTGGTGATCGGCGCGATGGTGGTGCTGTCCACGCTGATCCGCTTCGTGCAGGAGGGGCGCTCCAACCGCGCCGCCGAACGACTGAAGGCGCTGGTAGGCAACACCGCCCGCGTGTTGCGCCGCGCTGCGGGTACCGAGGCGGCGGAGGTGGCCGACCAGTATTTCGGCGCGCAGCTTCACAGCCGTCGGCCGGCACGGCTGCTGGATCTGCCCATCCGCGCCCTGGTACCGGGTGACCATATCGTGCTGTCGGCCGGCGACATGATCCCGGCCGATTGCCGCGTGCTCGCCGCCAAGGACCTGTTTGTCGCACAGGCGGCGATGACCGGCGAATCGCTGCCGGTGGAGAAGTTCGTGCAGCCGGGCAACGCCGACGCCGGCCTGATGGAACAGGCCAACCTGTTGTTCATGGGTACCAATGTGGTGTCCGGCACGGCAACAGCACTGGTGCTGGCCACCGGCAACACCAGCTACTTCGGCACCCTCGCCCAGCGCAGCAGTGCCAGCGACCGCGCGCCGACGGCATTCCAGGCCGGTGTCAACAGTGTCAGCTGGCTGCTGATCCGCTTTGCCCTGGTGATGGTGCCGTTCGTGCTGCTGGTCAATGGCTGGACCAAGGGCGACTGGACAGAAGCGTTCCTGTTCGCGCTGTCGGTGGCGGTCGGCCTGACCCCGGAAATGCTGCCGATGATCGTCACCTCCACCCTGGCCAAGGGCGCGGTGCTGCTGTCGCGGCGCAAGGTGATCGTCAAGCGCCTGGACGCGATCCAGAACTTCGGTGCGATGGAAGTGCTGTGCACCGACAAGACCGGCACCCTCACCCAGGACAAGATCGCGCTGGAGCGGCACACCGATGTGTTCGGGCAGGATTCGGAGGATGTGCTGACCTTCGCCTACCTCAACAGCCACTTCCAGACCGGCCTGATCAACCTGCTGGATCGTGCGGTGCTGGAGCATGTGGAGCTGCAGAGCTCGCTGCGCCTGTCGCAGGACTACCGCAAGGTCGATGAAATCCCGTTCGACTTCGAGCGCCGTCGCATGTCGGTGGTGGTCTCCGAGCGCGAGGATCATCACGAATTGATCTGCAAGGGCGCAGTGGAGGAGATGCTGGCGGTGTGCAGCACCGTGCGCGAGAGCGGCCGGGACATGCCGCTGGACGCGCAGCGCCTGGCCCGGGTGCGGCAGACCACCGAGGAACTGAACGAACAGGGCCTGCGCGTGGTGGCGGTGGCGATGAAAGAAACCGCTGCCAGCCAGACGGTCTACTCGCAGGCCGACGAGCGGGAGCTGACCCTGGTGGGTTATGTGGCCTTCCTCGATCCGCCGAAGGAATCCGCTGCTCAAGCACTGCAGGCGCTGGCCGCGCATGGTGTGGAAGTGAAGGTGTTCACCGGCGACAACGAACTGGTCACCGCACGGATCTGCGCCCAGGTCGGCCTGGATGCCGACACGATCGTGACCGGCCCGCAGATCGAGCGCATGGACGACGCTGCCGTGTCGCATGCACTGCAGGAGCACCGCGTGTTCGCCCGCCTCACGCCCCTGCACAAGGAACGTCTGGTGCGCGCGCTGCGCGCGCAGGGCAAGGTGGTCGGCTTTCTCGGCGATGGCATCAACGATGCTCCCGCCCTGCGTGCCGCCGATATCGGCATCAGCGTGGACAGTGCGGTGGACATCGCCAAGGAGGCCGCCGACATCATCCTGCTGGAAAAGAACCTGATGGTGCTGGAGGAAGGTGTCATCCAGGGGCGGCGCACCTTCAGCAACATGCTCAAGTACATCCGCATGACCGCCAGCTCCAATTTCGGCAACGTGTTCTCGGTGCTGGTGGCCTCGGCGTTCCTGCCCTTCCTGCCGATGCTGCCGCTGCAGCTGCTGGTGCAGAACCTGCTGTATGACATCTCGCAGATCGCCATTCCCTTCGACAACGTGGATGAGGAGCTGGTGCGCAGGCCGCTGAAGTGGAACCCGGCCGACATCGGCCGTTTCATGGTGTTCTTCGGGCCGATCAGTTCGATCTTCGACATCAGCTGTTTCGCCCTGATGTGGTACGTGTTCGATGCGCGTACGCCGGCCGACCAGGGCCTGTTCCAGTCCGGCTGGTTCGTGGTCGGGCTGCTGACCCAGACCCTGATCGTGCACATGATCCGCACGCCGAAAGTGCCGTTCCTGCAGAGCATCGCCGCGCCGCCGCTGCTGCTGATGACCGGGGCGATCATGGCCATCGGCGTGATCCTGCCGATGAGCCCGTTGGCCGGCTACTTCAAGCTGCAGGCACTGCCGGCCGGTTACTGGCCGTTCCTGGTGGCGATCCTGTTCGGCTATGCGGTGCTGACCACCGCGCTGAAGAAGCTCTACATCCGCCGCTACGGCTGGCAGTAAAAGCACGGGCGCAGGGAGAACCCTCATGGACTTCAACCCGCACCTGCCCGCTTTCAACGCGGGCGCCACCCTCGGCTCGCTGATCAGCCTGTCCGTCGCCTTCGTGCTGGGGGCGCTGATCGGCCTGGAGCGGCAGTTCCGCCAACGCACCGCCGGCCTGCGCACCAATACGCTCGTAGCGGTGGGCGCAGCGGTGTTCGTCGACCTGGCCGTGCGCTTCCACGACCTGTACGGCGGGCCGCCGTCGCCACTCCATGTGGTGGCTTACGTGATCTCCGGTGTCGGCTTCCTCGGTGCCGGCGCGATCATGAAGGATGGCGCCCAGGTGTCGGGCCTGAACACCGCCGCCACGCTGTGGGGCTCGGCGGCGGTCGGCGCCTGTGCCGGCATCAAGCTGCTGCCTGAAGCGGTACTGGCTGCGGTGTTCGTGCTGGCTGCCAATACCCTGCTGCGGCCGGTGGTGAACCGCATCCAGCGGCAACCGCTGCCGGAAGCGTTCAGCGAGGCCACCTATGCCATCAACGTGGTCAGCCAGCGTGAGCAGCAGGCCGAGGTGCTGGACCGGCTGCTGCTGTTGCTGGAGCAGGCGCAGTACCCGGTACGCGCAGTCGACCAGCGGCCGTTCGGCGAGCGCGATGTCGAGATCGAAGCGGTGCTGTACGCCACCACGGTCGATGGCGCTGAACTGGATGCGGTGCTGGCAACGCTGGCCGCCACCCCGGGCGTGCTGCAGGGATTCTGGAACGCCAGCCTGGAGGAGTAGTGCCGGCC
This sequence comes from Stenotrophomonas sp. DR822, assembly GCF_019793815.1. Classification (NCBI taxonomy): domain Bacteria; kingdom Pseudomonadati; phylum Pseudomonadota; class Gammaproteobacteria; order Lysobacterales; family Lysobacteraceae; genus Stenotrophomonas; species Stenotrophomonas sp. DR822. The sequence goes on along the minus strand of NZ_CP081826.1, from coordinate 339,962 downwards.
GCTGGTGGATGCACTCCGCCGGGCATGGCCCGGCGCTACCGTGCACCGCCTTGGTCGGCACAGTCCGTCAGGCGCCATGACCGCGGACAGCGCCTGCCGACCTTGCCCGGCATCCACCGAAGGCGGCTTTGCTATCCTTTCCACCCACGCCAGGGAGCTATCCCGATGCCATCGTTGTCGCCCCGCCGCCCACTGGTCGTGCTGGCCCTGATCATCGTGATGGCGGCCATCTTCCTGGTCGATACGATTACCGACTACGCCGTTGCCGCTGCCTGCTTCTACGCGGCGGTCATCCTCGCAGCGTCGCGGCGGCTGCCCGCCCGCGGCCTCATCGCCCTTGCGGCAGTCTGCATCGCATTGACCGGCCTCAGCTTCTTCCTGACCCGCTTCGGCACCTACCGCATCGGCCTGGTCAATTCAGCGATCGGCATGCTGGTGATCGGCATCACCACCTACCTGGCATTGAAGATGGAAGCGGCCAAGGCCGCAGTGCAGGATGCACAGGCACGCCTGCTGCGGGTGGCCCGCGCCTCCACCGTCGGCGAGCTGACCACCTCCATCGCACATGAAGTGAACCAGCCACTGGCGGCCATCGCCAGCAGCGCCGAAGCCAGCCAGCGCTGGTTGGCCCAGGATCCGCCGAACCTGGACAAGGCGCGCCAGACCATCGCCCGCATCGTCGCCGACGCCCATCGTGCCAGTGACGTCATTGCCCGCATCCGCGGCCTGACCCAGGGCGCTGCGCCAGAGCGCCAGGCCTTCGACCTCAACCTGGCCACCGAGGAAATGCTGGCACTCTCGCGCAGCGAACTGGAACAGCATGGTGTGACCGTGGCGCTGCTGCTGGGCAATGAGCTTCCCGCTGCCCACGCCGATCGCGTACAGGTGCAGCAGGTGATCGGCAACCTCATCCTCAACGCCGTCGATGCGATGTCGGATACGCCGGTAAGCGAGCGCAGGCTGTCCCTGCTGACGGCGTACGATGGCCGCAGCCGCATCAGCCTGAGCGTACGCGATCGTGGTATCGGCCTGCCCGTGGAGCAGCCCGACCGCGTGTTCGATGCATTCTGGACCACCAAGGCGAACGGCCTCGGCCTGGGTCTCAGCCTGAGCCGCTCGATGATCGAGGCCAACGGCGGCCGTATCCGCGCCGAACGACCGCCCGGTGGCGGCGCCTGCTTCATCTTCGAGCTGCCCACGGCCACGGAGGCTGCGCATGCGTAAACCCACCACAACACCTGTGGAACCGTCACCGATCGTCTATGTGATCGACGACGACGCCTCGGTGCGTGCCGCGCTGGAGGACCTGCTGGCCTCGATGGGCCTGCAGGTGCGGGCCTTCGCCTCCACCGGGGAATTCCTTGCCCACCCGAGGGACGACGCTCCGGCTTGCCTTGTGCTGGACGTGCGCATGCCCGGGCAGAGCGGACTGGATTTCCATCGCAGCATGGCCAGCCACGATCTGCACCTGCCGGTGGTGTTCATCACCGGCCACGGCGACATCGCCATGGGCGTCAATGCGATCAAGGACGGTGCGATCGAATTCCTGACCAAGCCGTTCCGCGACCAGGAACTGCTGGACGCGATCCACAGGGGCATCGAGATCGATCGCCAGCGGCGCCGCGAGGGTGATGCGCTGGGGGCATTGCAACTGCGCTGGGGCACCTTGAACGCCGGCGAGCGCGAGGTGGTTGCCGGCGTAGTGCGCGGTCGCCTGAACAAGCAGATCGCCGCCGACCTGGGGGTCAGCGAGATCACCGTGAAGGTGCGTCGCGCGCAGGTCATGCGCAAGATGGAAGCACGCACGCTGGTCGATCTGGTGCGCATGTACGACCGCCTGCAGGCCGCTGCGCAATGACCGCCTGCATAACACACGGCACGGTGCGCAATCCCAGCACAGTGGATACGCTGGCGACGATCGCCACTGCCCTTCAATAGCCTGCTCGGAACATCGATGCGCCTGTTCGTTGGACCCGGCCTGGATGCCATGCCGGGAAACCGAACATTGACTGCACGTCACGCGTACCGGGTCTCAGTTGTAGGTCATCGATACCGTGATCGGCCGGCTGACCGTTCCCGCTGCTACCGTCGCCGCGCTCTGCATGAACCGCGCGCGGAACACGTGGGTGCCGGCGGCAGTGCTCATCTGGGACAGACCGCCGGGCGGCAGCCGGGTGCCGGTGCTGGTGCGCTGCAATTCGATGCCGATGCCAGCAACACCCTGGAAGAGCGTGGCATCGTTGCCATCGGCACTGCCGGTGAAGCGCAGGCCTACCCGGGTCACCAGCGGATCACACTGGCTGACCACCACGTTGACCGCCTGGAACGGCGTATTGAACGCACCGGTGAACTGGGTGGCCTGATAGGTTCCAAGGTCGACATCAGCCACGGCAATGCGGCACACGCCGGGCAGGATGGTGCCGGTGACGTTGAAGTTGGTGGTGGTCGCGGTCTGCGCGCACACAGTGCCGGAGAGCGCGAACAGACCAGCAAGGCACACGTATTGAATCGATCGGCGCATGAGGGTTCTCAGTTGTAGGTCAGGGAGACCGTGATGGGTCGCTGGATACGTCCAGCCGCGACCACCGCCGCCGATTGCAGCAGGCGCGCGCGATACGGGTAGGTGCCCTCGGCCGTCGTGTACTGCGTTCGACCACCCGGTGGGATCGGCACATTCAGGGACGACACCACCCGCACAAGCTCGAGTCCAACGCCCTGCACGCCCTGGAACAGCTGGCCGTTGTCCGGATCAGCACTGCCATCGAACGACATCGCCACACGCCGCACCAGCGGATCACAGTCGCTGACGGTACCGCTGAAATCGACGTAGGCCGTGCCATGGCTTCCGGTGAACAGCGTGGCGGCATGCGAGCCCAGATCCACATCGGGGAAGGAAATCCGACAAGCGCCGGGCAGGATTTCGCCCGAGACCGTGAAAGGCTGGCTATCCTGGGCATGTGCGGCGGCTGACGCCGCGGCCAGCGCCAGCAAGAGTGCGATGCGATCCATCGTTGACCTCAGTTGTAGGTGACCTGCACGGTCACGGGTGTTCGCAGCGTGCCGGCCGACACGGTACCGGTACGTACCAGGCGGGCATACAGCAGGTGCCCTGCAGCCGGCGTTCCACTGGTCACCCAGTCGAAGCCTGCCTGGTTGGGGGCCAATGTCTGCTGCGACGGGGTGTACAGCCACACCGCAAGTCCACGCACGCCGCCATTGGAGGGAATGGCGAAGTAGCGTGGATCACTACCGTCGGCCGTTCCCGCCATGCGCACGTGCAGCACCCGCAGGTCGCTGGCGCAGCTGCTGCGCGAAAGCACGAAGCTGACCGCCGGTGACTGCGCATTGGTCGCGAAGTACGGCGCTTCGAAGGTGCCCACATCGACGTCGGCCACGCTGAACTGGCAGGTGCCGGGCTGGAAGCGACCGGTGAACCGGAGGGTGAGGTCGGCCGCGTGCGATGGCAGCGGCATCAGCAGGGCCAGCATGGCCAACCGCAGCATGGCGCGCATGTCAGTTGTACTCCAGCGTGATGGTCGCCGCGCCATTGGCCTGGCCGGAGGAGGCCGCCGCCGCAAGGCGGTAATAGCGTGCACGCAGCATGATCGTGTACTGCGCGTTATTGGTCTCGGTCAGCACCAAGCCGGAGTCGCGCATCGCATTGAAGCCGACCGAATCCTGCGTCTGCGTGCCGATCTGGATGCCGATTCCGGTCGCCGTCATGTTCACCCCATCATCCTGCAGGGCCATCACAGAGCGCGTTCGATCGGCAACGGCGGTGACCGGGTCGACACGGTAGCGGATACGGTTGTCTACCCGCCCGTTGGCACTCTGCACCGTGCCCGTGGTCAGGTGACCGCGGTAGCGCCCGAAGAACGCGGGGCAGTTGCGGAGCACCACGGGTACATTCACCCAACCCGTAGCGGATCCCACGGCAGGAATCTCACTCATCTGGTGCGTGCCCAGGTCGACAGGCACGTCACTGGTGCTGCAGGTGCGCGAGACGATGTTGAGGCTGCCCTGCACGCGCCCACTCCACAACAGAACGTTGCGGTTGACGCCGGTCATCCGGTACTCGAACTGTGGCAGGTTGGCGCCGGTCACCGTACCCGGGCTGATCGGGCCGATCTTGATCAGGCTCACGTCGTAGGACTGAACCGGCCAGAGCAGGAATACCGTGGGGGGTTGCACGTTGGTCTCCCCTTCGGTGAGCCGGGGAAATCCACTGCCGTTGTACCAGACCGCCACTCCTACGCCCGGCACATTGGTCTCATAGACCGTGCCATAACTGGGATGGACATAGCTCGATGCGCGATGCGGAAGCGAGGTGTACTGGTGGATGCGGTCGATCCGCCCTGCCGTGCACGTTATCTGGTTGGTCGGACCGGCATAGTAGGTCGCCCGGAATATCTCGGTACCCACGGGCACGTCGGGGCCCACGGTGATCGAACCATTGAGGTTGGCGAGATTGACGAGCGGAGCGTAACCATCGGATAACCGACAGTTCTGCGCCCACACCGGCGCGCAGGCCAGCAGCAGGCCAAGCAGGGAAAAGCGGGTCACGAAAGTGATCAGGTTCATGGAGCCTGCTCCAAGGTGGCCACGCGAGGCCGCGCGGCAGGGAGGGAATCGGCCGCAGCGGCGCTCATTTCGCAGCGCGCTTCCAGCACGGTGTACTCCCCGCTGGAACGCGCGGAGGGCACGTCCACCTGCATCACGCAATGCTCATCGCTGCCAGGGCCCCACTGCACCTGCACCGGTCCGGACGCCTGCAGGCCCGACAGCAGCAGGCGGCTTCCCTGCCCCACCACGCCGATGGGGGTGCCTTCGGCATCCGTGGCCTCGGCGCCGAACGGTAGCGGTCGATCGTCATTGGTGCGTGCGTCGACCATCAGTCCATGGCTGGCACGCGTGCTGAAGCCAAGTCGCACCAGGGAGCCCGCACGCGGCGCGACGCTGCGCGCGGTTTCCTGCAGTTCCACGTCGAAGCCGGTGCCCTTGGGGTCGATCGAAATGGTGTTCAGCTGATAGGGCGTCAGGAATGGAACAACCGCGTAACCACGCTTGTCCAACCGCGCACCGCCACCATTCTCGATGCGTGCACCCGCGGCGCCGGCCGCATGCACCAGGGCAATGGTGTCGCCCAGCGGCGGCGCAAAGGTCAGGCCATCGCCATGCAGCACCATGCCGCCGGTCGCGCCCATGCCCAGCTGGCTGTAACGGCTGCCCCTGCTGACGCTTGCCGACCACTGCCCGCGCGAACCGCGATAGCCGCCGTTGAGGTCGACACTGTTGCTGCCGGCGATGCGTGACAAGGTGGCGCCATAGCTGAATCGGTCGTCCCGCGCATACAGGCCGTTGGTCGACAACTGAGTCGCCGGCTCACCATTGCGGCTGCGGTTGTGCATCAGGTTGCCCAGTGGCGCACGTGGCGAGCGACCCAACGGCAGCGAGACCATGAGCATCAGCCGATTGTCCACGCGTGCCTGTTGCGCGCGCAGCTCCGGCACGATTGCGCCGGGGATGCTGTCCTGCAGGTGATCTCGACCGAAGTCGATGGAGTCGCGGGTACGCTGGAAGTTCAGGCTGTAACTCAAGGCCTTCCACTGGTTGCTGTAGCCGATGCTCAGGTCGAGCTGGCGGCCCGGCGCATTCCAGAAGTCGCGGCGTGTGCCGATCACGAACAGCTGTCCACCGCGCTCGCCAAGCCGCTGGTTCATGCTCAGGTCCATGCGGTTGCGCTGGCGTGCAACGGTGTCGATATCCAGATCACGTGCACGCGCATCACGCAGCGACGCCCAATCGCGCAGGCCCACATAGTCGCGGGTGGCGTAACGATAGGCAGCAACGGCGAAGGACGTGCCGGTCCGCACCACGTTGCGGTTGTAGGCCAGGCGGAAGCTGCTGCCGCTCATCGTCGGCAGCCCCTGCACGGCTGTTCGGGCCAGCGATACGTCAGCCGCCAGCGCGCCGAAGGAGGTATTGATTGCAGCCCCCGCCAGCCCTGCATGATAGTCCTGGCCTGCCACCACGCCACCGTAGGTGCTGAGCGTATTGGACAGACCGCGCTGGTACTGCAACTGCAGCATGTCCGGCGCAGCACGCAACGTGCTTTCGTCGACCCGTCCGGCGGAAACGCTCCAGCGCGACTGGCCAGGCCTCAACAGCTGCGGCACCGCCGAATACGGCACCGTGAAACGTCGGGAGCGGCCATCGGCCTCCCGCACTTCCACCTCCAGATCGCCGGCATAGCCGGTGGGATAGAGGTCATCCAGTTCGAACGGGCCCGGGGCGACGCTGGCCTCATGCAGCACGGCACCGCGCTGGCGCACGATCACCCGTGCGTTGGTCTCGGCGACGCCACGGATGACCGGTGCGAACCCGCGCTGCGACTGCGGCAGCATGCGATCGTCGCTGCCCACGCGCAGGCCTTGCAGGCGGACGCTCTCGAACAGGTCGCCGGGCGTTGAGGTATCCCCCAGCACCAGCTGCGCTTTCCACGGCACGATGTCATGCTGCAGATAGGCTGCGGTGGAACGATAGCGCTGTGATTGGCTGCCACCGAGCGTCATCGCGCCCTGGTGCACCAGCTGCCATCCGGCCAGACGGCCGGTAGCATTGAGGCCGACGAAACCCGAATGACGGGATGCGCCGCCACTGTCATAGTGGTATGCGTTCGCGTTGTAGCTGAGCGCGAACGCACGCACGCCGGCATCCCACTGGCTGGGATCGACATGGCCCCGCGCCTCGCTGCGCAGGTACAGCTGGGGCACCTGCAGTTCCAAGGTCTGGCTGCCCGCATCGAACGTCGCCGACGCATCGGGCACGATGTCGCCGATCGTTCCACAGAACACCGCCTGCGGCCACGCCAGTTCCGGCGGCCGCGCCGGATCCAGGCGCAGGCGGTCGGGCGCAATGCCGTAGGCCTGCAGGCTGGCAGGATCCAGGCACAGGCGTGACACGCCCTCCACCTCGCGGTAGAGGATGTCGGTGCGTGCCTGCCACTGTCCGTTGAGGCGGATGTCGCCCCGATAGGTGCCGGGCGCAACATAGTCGGCTTGCGCGAATCGTTCCAGATCCAGTCGTGAAGATGCCCCGGCAGGCAGGAAGGCTGCGTCGAACACGAGCTCGTCGTCGATGCCGGTACCGGCTGCAGAGGCGGTCCGCGCAAGCAGGATCGCTGCCACCATCATCGGCAACCGGGCAAGCAGCAGGCGACAGGCGCCGTTGCCCGGCGCCCTGTTGGGGGCGTTCATCGAAATCTCTCCGCAGGGACGGGGGAAGTCGCGCAGTGCCTGCGCGCTCGGATCAGGGCACCAGGGAAACCTGGGTCGGCACCAGCGCACCAAAGTCGTTGATGACGGTGACTGCAGCCTTCAGCTCGCCCTGTGGGCGCACGCTGATTCCCTCCAGCGCGAACTCGGCCTGCGAGAACGGTGCGACCATGCCGCCGCCCTGCGTGCCCTGCTCCTTGCCATTGGCCCACAATCCGACACTGGCGAAGTTGACGTGATAGGGCGTGGGATTGTCTGCGCGCAGCAGCAGCCGGCCCGGCGCGGACTGCAGCGACCAGCGCACCTTCTGGTGCGCCAGTACCGGCTCGCCAGCCAGATTCGAGGGGCGGTAGAACACTTTGATGCGGGTCCGGAAGGCGAACTGCAGGATGTTGGCAGTGCTGCCACCGGACTTTGGCGGAATCTCCAGCATGTTCAGCCAGTACAGCGTTTCGCGATCGGCGGGAAGCGAGGCGCCGGTGAACAGGATACGGGCAGTCTGCTGCTTCTTCGGGTCCAGGCGGAACACTGGGGGCGCGACCGCGAACGGCGCCTTGGCGGTATCCGGCGTCGACTGATCGTCGCCATCATCCAGCCACACCTGGACCAGTGCCGCGCGTTCTCCTTCGTTCATGAACTTGAGGGTGACTTCCTTGTCCTGCGCGGGGTAGACCACGCGGGTGCCACCGATCACCACCGACGCGTCGGCGGATGGGGCAAACAGCGCGCCGAGCGCGAGGACGCCGACACAGAGCATGTGGTTGACGGAAAGCATGGGTCACCTCCAGCAGGGTGGTTCACAGGGACGCCGGCACAGGCCGGCGTCCCTGAGTGGCATCAGTTGTAGACAACCTTGTAGTTGACGTACGACTGCACGAAGCCAGGGGCGGCGGCACCGTTGACGGCGACGTACTGGCTGGCCATGTCGATTACCGCGGTGTTGTTGGCGATGGTCACCGGATCGGTCTTGAACGCCGGATCACGCAGGTCGACCACGGCGTTCTTGTACAGCACCTGGATCTGGGTGTTGACGGCCGGCGCGTTGGCCTCCTGGTTGCGCAGGTTGCCGTTGCCCGCATCCACCTGACCGGCGGTCGGATCGAAGTAGAGCTCGGCGATCTTGCCGTTCTGGCAGGTGCCCTGGCCCGGGCCGCCGATGACCAGCTGGAACGGGTGCAGCCCGGCGGTGTCGCCGGCGACTGCCAGCTGATTGGCCTGGACCGGATCCATCGGCACCGTGATGTTGGTGGTGCCGATGGCGCCGGCGCCGCCGGAAATGGTGCAGGTCAGATCGGTGACCTCGCCGGTGAACTCGATGACGCCCGAGCCATAGGACTGGGCATTGGCGGCCGCAGCGGCCAGCAACAGGGTTGCAGCGGAAGCAATCGGGATGAGCTTCATGATGTTGAATTCTTCTTCGCAGGTGTGGTCCGCCCGAGGCGGTAGAGAGGCCCCGCCGCCGGGGAGGACGGCGAGGCCGGGAACGGGGGGACAGCTGGGGAGAAGCGCCCTTCCCGGCGGGCCAGTTCCCTGGCCTGCGGAAGGAATGCTAGGAATCGGGGGCGTTGGCCTCCATCGGACCGGGCCGAGTTTTCAGGCGGGGCCGCTCGCGGCCTGCGCGGTACCGCCTTACACACCATCCCGTTCGTCGTCGGCGGGGGCATGCAGGTGCCAATGTCGACGCAGCTGGCTGCGGCGTCGCGGTGAAGCGAACAGGTAGTGATTCAGCAGTTCGAGAAAGTGTGCCTGCGCGGCCGCGGGCAGCCGGGTGAAGTGCAGCAGCAGAGCGGTCAAATGGGGGTCTTCACGAACGGACACATCATCACCGGGGCAAGGGGGTCAACCCCGAGCCTAGGTGCGCACGCGGGCCGGTCCATCGGACCGGTCCCCAATCACTCCGAAGATCCCTCTCCAGCCGCGCCTGCACGCGCATTCTGTGACGCCTGCACAAGGCCATGCGCCAGCGCATACTCGAAAATGTCCGCGTCACGCTGCAATCCGAGCTTGCGCATGGCTGCGATCTTCTGCGTGCTGATCGTTTTCCGGCTACGGCCCACGCGCTCGGCAATCTGCAGCACGCTCAGCCCTTCTGCAAACATGCGCAGCACTTCAGACTCCCGCTTGGACAGTGCCTCGGCGTCGCGCACGTCTCCCTGCTCGCCGTCCTCGACGACCAGGCGCGCGATCTCCGCCGATATGAACGACTGCCCCTGACTGGCGGCCTCCACTGCGGGCAACAGCTGCTCCAGGGGGTCGCTCTTGCTGACGATGCAGGACACCCCCGCCTTCTGGATCGAGCGCAGAACAAGCGGGCTTTCCATGCCGGTCAGCACCACCAGCCGCAGGGAGGGAAAGCGGCGCTGCAGGAACCTCAGCAACGTCACACCATCGCCATAGCGACCGTTGGGCATGGAGAAGTCGCAGACGGCCACGTCCACCGGCGTGCGGCTGAGCAGATCGACCAGCTCGGTGGAATCACGCACCAGCCCGGCGACGACCAGGTCAGGCGCAGCCTGCAGCAGGTGCTCCATGCCGGCCAACAGGACCGGGTGGTCATCAGCCACGACAACGTTCAAAGGCATGCTCGCGTCCTCCGGTAATGGTGCAACACACAAGCGGCCGGACAGCGGCCGGCTGGCTTATAGTGACCTGCATGATTTGCGGCAATATCTGTCGTTCCTAACACCATCAGGGTCATCCCATGTCCCATCCGATCATCCGCGTTGCCATTGCCGATGACCATCCGGTCATCCGCATGGGCATCGAAGCTGCCATCGACGAAATCCCGACCCTGTCCTGCATCGGCGCGGTGGGCGACTCTTCTGCGCTGATCGCGCTGCTGGAACACGCTGCATGCGATGTAGTGGTGACCGATTATGCGATGCCTGGCGGCGCCTACGGCGATGGGTTGCAATTGCTCTCTTATCTGCGCGCACATTTTCCCGACCTGCGCTTGATCGTGATGACCGGGCTTGATCAACCGGCCATGATCCAGTCGTTGCACGCCAGCGGGATCAACCACATCCTGAGCAAGGCGGACGACACCAGCCACGTTCCGGCGGCAATCGCTGCCGCCTGGGCCAACCGCCGCTACCTGTCGCCGTCCATCGCCCGATTGTTTCCTGCGCGCGCAAGCGCCCGCACTGCCGCTGTGCTGTCCCCCCGTGAGCACGAGGTTCTGGTGCTGTTCGTTTCTGGATTGAGCGTCAACGAAATCGCAACACGGCTGGACCGCCGCAAGCAGACCATCAGCACACAGAAAACGACCGGGATGGCCAAGCTCGGCATCGAAAAGGACGCCGACCTGTTCAAGTTCGCAAGCGAGCTGGGGCTGCGTGCGGCCAGACCGGACGCGGGCTAGCCATACCCGCCTCATCCACCATTCTCCAGACCCGCCCGATAGGCCTCGATCAACAGGCTGAGATCGGTCAGCAGCGCGATCCTGTCGACCTCTGGCAGGCTTCGTTTCTCACGCAGCAGTCGCTCAGCATCGCCGAAGCGCGCGCCAAGCTGTTTTTCCCCCATCATCAACAACACGCCCTTGATTGCATGCAGCTGTTCCAGCAGGACCGCATCGTCGTGGCTCTCGCCTGCAATCCGCATCCGCTCCAGGTCGCGCGAGCTGCTTTCCACAAACAGCGCGCGCAGCTTCAACGGCTTGTCCTGCCCTGCTGGCAACGGTGAGCTTGACGGCTGCGGCTGCGGGTGCGGCGGCGGCTGCGGCTGCAGGTAGCGGTCCAGCATTGCCAGCAGCCGGGCCAGATCCAGTGGCTTGAGCAACAGGTCATCAATGCCGGCAGCACGACAGCGCTCGCGTTCGCTGGCCAGGGCGGTGGCAGTCACTGCAAGGATCGGCAGGGTCTCGCCAAGACCGCGCAATGCGCGTGCGAGCTGATAGCCATCGATGATCGGCATGTTGATGTCGGTCATCACGATATCCCAGCTCCCTGGCTGCCACCCCGTCAACGCGACCTGGCCGTTCTCCACCGCGTCCACCAGGCAATCGAGTTCTTCCAGCTGCTGCTGGATCAGCTCACGATTGACCGGGTTGTCCTCGACGAGCAGAACCCGCCCGCGCGTCTGGCGGACATGAACCTTCGGCGGCACGTCCTGCAGCTGCGGCGCAGGCAGGCGGTCTCCACGCAGGATCTGCAACAACGCCGCGCTGAGATAGCAGGAGACATGCACCGCATCCTCACGCTGCTCGGGAGACAGCGGTCCCCTCGGATAGGCACGCACCACGCACGCGTGCCCCTGGAGCATTTCCTGCTCCTCGTTTTCAGTCCACGCACGGCGCTCGCCGAAGATCACCAGTGTGGACCCGGGTTCGCAGACCGGACCGGCCGCAGGCCGTTCGGTCACCGTTGCTTCTGCCCCCCAGCGCTGCAGCAGCTGACCGATCTCCTGCCGCCACTCCTGCGCCGAAGAAAGCAGCGTGATCCGGCGACCGGACAACGGCTTGTCCAGCGTTGGCGCGGCCTCACCTGGCGCCACCGGCACCTCGAGGGTGAACACGCTGCCAACGCCCAGCGTGCTCTGTACCTGGATCCGGCCACCCAACAGCTGCGCCAGCTGCTGGCACAGCGCCAGGCCAAGTCCACTGCCACCGTAACGCCGCGACACGCTGGCATCTCCCTGCTGGAAGGGCCGAAACAGGGTGGCCACATGGTCTTCGGTCATTCCGATGCCCGAATCAACGACCTGCAGGCGCAGAAGGCGCTGTTGCGCAGTCCCGCCGCCAGCATCGGCGCGCACGGTAATGCGGCCAGAGGCGGTGAACTTCACCGCGTTGCTCAGCAGGTTGTTGAGGATCTGGCGGATGCGATGAACATCACCGATGAAGGTTTCTTCCAGCGCCGGATCGATGGCGTAGTAGAGTTTCACATCCTTGCGCTGGGCTTCCGGGGCATACAGCAACGCCGCCTGCTCGATCAGCGGCCGCAGCGCGAATGGCAGTGGATCGATGTCCAGCTGCCCAGCTTCGATCTTCGAGAAATCCAGTACGTCGCTGATGATGGCCATCAGCGAATCGGCCGACAGCCGGATCCGCTGCAGCCGCTCGTGCTGGTCGGGCTGCAGCGGCGAGCGTGCCAGCAGCTCAAGGTGACCCAGCACGCCATTGAGTGGCGTGCGGATTTCATGGCTCATCGTCGCCACGAACGCGGTCTTGGCACGGCTGGCTGCTTCAGCGGCCTCGCGCGCACGTTCTGAATCCTGTCGCGCCTGCTGCAGCGTGCGCTGCAGCTCCACCTGCGCGGTCGCATCGCGTAGCGCACATACCCAGACCGCCTGATCGTGGTACTGCGCAGCGGCCAGGGCAATCTGCAGCTGGCGTGCATCTGCGGTACCTGCGTCCAGCGCCCAGTTGAACTCGCCGCCTCGGGCCGGGAGGCTGCGTGCGTGGGCGATGAGCTGGGCATAGAGCCCGGGCACCTCCCCATCGTCGTCAGCGTCACCGCCAGCCAACGCGCGTGCCACCTGATTCTGCAGCAATGGCGCGCCGTCGCCCCGGCGCAACAGGGCCAGGCCCACCGGCGCGGTGCCTATGATCGCTTGGCTCAGTGCTTCGCTCTCGTACACCCGCGAGGCATTGGCCAATGCAGGCGCGAAGACGCGGCGATCCATGCGCCACAACAGCATCCACAACGCTGCCAGGATCAGCAGCGCGGTGAATACCCGCAGCAGGATGGCCACATGCTGCTCGCGCCAGAGATCGGACCAGCTGTAGAGATGGGTCAGCCGCCAGTCGACGCCACGCAGCGGACCACTGACCAGGAAACGGCCGTCGTGGTACTGGCGCTGGCCGGCATCGGCACGCGCGTTCACCAGCACGGGGGCCAGTGAACCAGGCGACTGCGCAAGTGGGCCGCCGGCCAGCACCACGCGCCCATTCCCGGTACTCACCACATAGCTGCCAGGGTCGGTCGCTTCCAGCCGGCTCCTGATATTGTCGATCGACTCGAATACAACGCGACGGAAGTAGGGCGCATCCGAGCGGGCCATGGTCATCACACCGATCAACGACGTCTGCCCGTTGAGCGGATTGTCGCCAAGGAAGGATACCAAGCGGCGCCCCTGTGCCGCGCTCACCACCGGCCCGGGTGCCGGCACCTGCCCGCGCACGGCCGTCTCGGTCCGCATCAGCCGTTCGAACGCCTGTGCGCGGGTCGGTACCCGCAGCGTCTGCAGCAGCTGTGCTTCGTCAACCACGCCGGCCACCGCCAGCAGCCGTCCCTTTGGCTCATACGCGAACATCGTGACCGGCCCCTGGCTCTGCAGGGCGGTGACGGTTGCGGCGGTATACGCCGAGTATTCGTGCAGCATGCCGAGGTAGGCCTGCAGTTCGGCCTGCGGCAAGGGCTGCGCCGGATTGCCCAGCACCAGCCACGGCACCGAAGCACGCCCTTCGGCGCGCACCAGCAACTGCTGCCCCCCGCTCTGGAAAGCCCCAAGCAACGGAGCACCCAATCGCCGCAGTTCATCCTGTTGATCTGCCCACAGTGCGTCGTTGGCGTTGATGCTGCTGGCGTAGGCGCGGTCGCGCTGGAACAGGAAGTAGTCCAGCGCGGACTGCGCGTCCTGGAAGGTCTGCCGCTCCTGCGAGTGAAACGCGCCGATGCCACCGACCAGGCTCGCTACGGCGGTCAACACGATCAGGACGCTGATCAAGCCGCCACCACCGAACAACAATCGTCGCTGCATCCTGCGCAAGGCGTCGATCTGATTGATGGGCACTGCAGGCGCGGCCGGATGCATGGTGATTCCCCTTGGATGATGGTCGTGCAATGGCGCCTTCGATGAATCTAGTGCAGGCCCTGCAGGACCGCCAGCGTGCCCTGCCCCGTACGTGTCGGCGCCTGCAGCGCCTGCAGCAGGGATTCCCCGGAATAGCAGGATACGCGCCAGGCGCCACCACGTCGCTGGGCACGCAATGGTCCATCGGCGCTCACCCGCACCAGGCACCGGCCTTCACACCAGCGCTGCAGCCCGGGCGTGGGCCCACGTTCGAACACCACCAGCGCCGCTTCCACGTCGCAGTCGTCGTGGGCAAGCTGGGCAACGTCGGCGATCACCTGTACGTGCGCACCCCAGGCCTGCAGGCGTCGGTTCAACTCATCGCGCCACCCCGCTGCGGCCGATACGAGGATCACGTTGCGCCCGGCCAAGGGCGACGGCGAAACCCCGGCAACGCGTTCCACCGGTACGGAGAACGCGAACACACTGCCCACCGCCGGCGTGCTGCGCGCGTGGATCTCCCCCCCCATCCGCTGGCACAGCTCCCGGCACAGGGACAGGCCAAGGCCGGAGCCTCCGAAACGGGTGATGATGCTGGCATCGGCCTGGACGTAGGGCTGGAACAGCCGCTCCAGCTGCGTCGGACTCAAGCCGATGCCCGAATCGGCCACCTCCACCTGCAGCGAAAGCGCTTCTCCCTCGCCATTCACCCGTACCCGCAGGTCGATACGGCCGGACAGCGTGAACTTCACCGCGTTGCTGACCAGGTTGCGCAGTACCTGCTCGATGCGGGCCTGTGGACCCTTTACCTGCCCCGGAACGGCTCCGTCCACCGACAGATCGAGCACCAGGCCCTTGGCCTCTGCCAGCGGCGAGAACAGCACCGCGACGCGCTCCAGCAGCACGATCGGCTCGAACACCTCTGCCTGCAGTTCAAGCTGCCCCGACTCGGCGCGGGAGAAATCGAGCACGTCGTTGATGATCTGCAGCAGCGAGTCTGCCGACTGGTTGATGCGGCGAAGGCGGGCGCGCTGGTCCTCGTCAAGCGAGGATCGGCCAAGCAGCTCGAGGTGCCCGAGGATGCCATGCAGGGGCGTGCGGATCTCGTGGCTCATCGTCGCCAGGAATGTCCCCTTGGCGCGGCTTGCCGCTTCGGCGGCTTCGCGCGCCTGGGCCTGCTGCTGCTCCAGTTCCACCCGCGCGCTCAGGTCACGCAGCGCGCACAGCAGTACATCGCGCCCCTGGTAGGTAGCGCCTACGGCGCCGACCAGCAGCTGCCGGGCCGGTGTCTTGTTGTTCGCTGGAATCGGCAGCTCGAACTCCACCGGCTCGGGGGACGCTGCGGCGCGGGATTCGCACTCGGTGGCCATCTGTACCAGCTGCAGATAGAGGGGTATGCCGCTGCGCTCTGCCGCCGCTGCATAGTGGCGCATCAGCTCGTTCTGCAGGACGGCATTGGCCTCCCGGCGGTCGATCAGGCACAGCCCGACGGGCGACAACTGGATCAGCGAACGGCTGAGCTGTTCACCCTGGTAGACGCGCGCTGCACGTGCCAGCGCCGGGCCGAATATGCGCCAATGCAGCCACGCGAGCAGCACCCACAGGCCCAACATCAACCCGCCACCTGACAGCGCAGCCGCCAGGTACAGGCGCCAGCCGTCGCGGGCGATGTCCATCAGGCAGTACGTATTGACGAGCAACCAATCGGTACCGGCAATGGGCAGCGCCTGGTAGAAGCGCAGGCCCTGCCGCACCGCCATCACCGAATCGCCGCGCTGCTGGCTACTGCGCAGTGCGCGCGCAACGGATGTCAGAGGCATGTCCCCGGCGTCGGCGGTACCGGCAACCACACCACCATCGGCCGTCACCACGAACGAGGCACCTCTATCCGCCACGGCCATCACCCGTGCCAAGCGGTGGGTCGGCTCCAAGGTCACGAACGTCCCGATCGCCCCCTTTCTGTCATGGGCCAGGAGTCGCACCGCAATGGAGGCTGCCCCACTCACTGGATGGCGTACAAGTGCGATCTGCATCGGGCTTTCAAGCGCCGGCAGCGCGTGCGGGGTGTGCCCGCTACGCGCCGCCGGCTCCGACAGCTGCTGCAGATGCTGGAACAACTGCGCACGATGCCCCGCGTTGGTCGCAGCCAGCAGGCGCTGTTCGGTCAGCCCGTCGCCCAGCACAAGGAACTGATGGCTGGGGTCGAAGAAGAAGCCACTGGCGGCCGTTTCCGCTTCGGTATCCGAGGCACTCAGCCGGCGTATCACCGACAACGAGTGGGCCAAGGTGAGATAGCGATCCAGGCGCGCCAAAGGCCAGTGGTCGGTGCCTACACCCAGCACCATCTGCGGCGCGCTCTCCGGCCCGGCGTTGACGACCATCCGCTGGCCGCCGGCAAGGTAGCGCTGCCGTTCTGCCAGGCGGGTCGCGGCATCGCTGTCCGGACGATGCCGCCAGGCGTACTCGGCCATGTTCAGCATGCGCTGGTGTGCAGCATCGGCCGCGACCAGATGCGCCTCCACTGCGGCATGGGTACGCTGCAGGGCTTCCAGTCGACGGGTCTGGAAGCCGCTGGCCTGCAGCAGGACCAGCGCGACCATCCCGGCAACAATGGCAAGACTGAGCAGGCACCCACCCCACAGCAGCACGCGGTGCTGATAGAGCCGCAGCGCGCTGACGTCGCAGTCCTCGTCGGCAGGGGGCTTGCGTCCGCGCAACGTAAGTGGAAGGAAGGGGAACCAGTGCATGTGGGGGGGCAGGCAGCGACACCGGCTCAGAACGACGCCGGCGGCCTCCTGGGTAACGGCCTGTGATGGGATCACGAGGCTATCGGCGCCCTGGGATCCTCCCCATAGGACCGGGCTGAGTTCTGTGCCTGATCACCCCAGATGCCGGCGTTTCAACCGTGTATCGGCCAGCCCCACCGCCAGCAGCACGATGCTGGTCAGCCACCCAGCGGCCAGCAGGTGCATCCATGGCAGCACGAAGCCGAGCACGACCAGAGCCCCTGCCCCCACCAGGTGCGAGCGCGGCACGCGGCCGTAGACCGCCCGCTTGTACAGTGCGCTGCCCAGCAGGTAGATCAACGGCCCCGCTGCCAGCATCGCGGCATGCGGCAGGGTCACCCTCGCCTCCGGTTCGTCCATCACCAGGTCGTTGCCGACGGCAGTGGCAATGATGCCGGCGATCAGCAGCGCGTGCACGTAGTGGAAGTAGGCGCCGATGCGGCCCGGATCGTCGGAACGGGTGATGGTGTCGGTGGCGTCGCGGCTGGAGATGCCGAAGTACAGCCACCACATCGCGATCGTACCGGCAAAGGTCGCCAGCACTGCCGACACCACCGCGCCACTCCAGTGCTCCACCTCGCTCAGCACACCGCCGGTTGCCAGCAACGTCTCACCCAATGCGACGATCACGAACAACTGGCAGCGCTCGGCCAGGTGCCCACCTTCGATGGTCCACTCGCGGGTACGCGAACGGCCAAGGCCCGGAAACGCGAAGCCGAACATCGGCGAGATGTACTCGCAGGCGACAGCCACCGCCCACAATGCCAGCCGCGCATTGCCCTCGACCGCCGCACCGGCCAGCCAGAAGCAGGCCGAAACGCTGACCCAGGCCAGCATGCGCCTGAAGTTGGCGGCCAGCGGGTGCGCGCGCCCTACTTCCAGCAGCACGAACAGCGTCCGCCCTACCTGCATCGTGGCGTAGGCACCGGCGAACATCCAGGCGCGACCGGCAAAGGCTTCCGGGATGGACGAAGACATCAGCAACGCCAGCAGCATCGTGACGAACAACAGGCCACGGATACGCGGCGCCTCCGGGTCGAACCAGTTACTGACCCAGCACGCGTACTGCCAGCCAAGCCAGACCGCAAACCACAGCACCAGCGTCTGCAGCACGCCCAGCAGGCCCAGGTGGTGCAGCAGGTGGTGGCTGAGCTGGGTGACCGCGAACACATAGACCAGGTCGAAGAACAGTTCTTCGTAGGTCACCCGTGCATGATGGCCGTCGCGACGACGCAGGGCAGGAAGACGGGGCGTTGCCGGCATCACGGATCCTCGGTTCAGCGGCCCAGCCGCCAGAAGATGACACCGGCCACCAGCGCCGGCACGGCAAACACCAGCAGCAGGACCGGCAACTCCTCGCGCACCGTATAGCCTGCCCGGCTGACCCCCACCCACATGTTGGCCACCGATACCAGCAGCCAGGTGCCGATGAAGGCCAGCAGCGCCGTTGGCAGCTGAGGGCTGCTTGTGCTCCAGAGCCTGCCGAACAGCGCGAAGACGGCCAGCAGCAGGAACCCAGCGACGATCACCAGAAGCACGTGCATGGTCACTCTCCCCGATGGCTGCCATGCAGCCTATCTGCCGCCGAGTGTGCGCTGCAGAGGGTGATCGTGGATTCACCTTCCGGGCACCGCGAACAATCCCGTCGTCGCTCCTCCGGTGGCAAATGCGAACAGTTCCCATTACTATCGTGGCACCGCACAGGGCTGGCCCTGCGTGGCACCCCTTCCTGCCTGCGCCGTTCTCCCGGATGCCCACGCCACCGCACTCCCCGCCACCTGTGCTGCCGTTGGTGTCCTCGCTGGTGCGCCACTACGAGGATCGGGTGGATTACCTGCGCCGTCGCTTGGCCTCACCCGGGCTGGCTCGCGAGGCGGTGCACGACGTCTGCGTACGCCTGCTGGAGCGCCCCGAACCGGCCGGCGTGCTGCAGCCGATCGCGCTGCTGCGACGGATGGCGCATGACGCTGCGGTTGATCGTTGCCGTGCCGAAGACCTGCGCGGAGTGCCGGTGGCCAGCTTCAAGGGCTACACCACGGTCGACCTGGTCGCCCGCAATGCGCTGGGCAAGCGCAGTTTCACCCTGGGCGTGCAGAACCTCGCCAACAAGCAGTACATCACCTGCTACTCGCAGACCACGCCATCCAACCCGAGCTATTTCGCCGGGCGTGGGCGAGTGCTTACGCTGGGGTGGCAGTACCGCTACTGAGACAGCCAGGACCACGTCGCCCCGGCAGCCCTGCATGCCGGGGCGACATGGCCGGATCAGGCCTTGTAACGTCGTACGCCCTGCAGCCAGGTTTCCTGCACCGTAAGACTGCCGACCTTGCCGGGATGAACACTCAGCGGATCCTGGTCGAGGATGACCAGGTCCGCATACTTGCCAGGCTCCAGGCTGCCGACGATGTGATCGGTGCGGCACTGCCAGGCGGCATCGAGAGTAACCGCACGCAGCGCCTCTTCGACAGTGATGCACTCCCCCGGATTGAGCACTTCGCCGCCATCGAGCATCACCCGGTTCACCGCATTGTCGATGTAGCGCAGCGGCGCAATGGTGGTGACGTTGAAATCCGAGTGCAGCGAAATCCGCAGCCCACCCTTCAATGCAGACCGGCACGGATCGTACAGTGCCGCCCGCTCCGGCCCCAGGATATCGTCACGGAACGCCTTTCCCCAGTAGTGGACATGGCCGATCAGGAACGACGGCGAGACCTGCAGCTGCGACAGCCGGGTGATCTGCTCCCGATGGAGCACGCTGCAATGTTCGATGCGATGCCGGTGATCCTTGCGCGGTGTCTTCTTCAACACTGTCTGGTACACATTGAGCGTGGTATCGATGGCCGCATCTCCATTGGCGTGGATGCCGATCTGCCAGCCGAGGTCGTGCGCCCGCTGGACGCCGGCAACCAGCTCGTCCTGGGTGTAGTTGAGCGCGCCACGCTTGTCCGAATGCAGATAGTGCTCGCGCTGGTAACCGGTCTGCGCCTGGTTGGACCCGTCGGACCAGAACTTGATGCCGGTCAGGCGGAACGTGTCGTTGCCGTGCCCCGGCTTCAACCCGAGCCTGATCCAGTCATCCATCAGATCCGAGGTCAGAAAGCCGGAATACCGCACCGGTGGATTGGCCGCCATCACGGTGTTGAGCAGATCGAGGTCGGAGACGCCACCGGTGCCAATGCCCGCATCATGCAGGCTGGTACAGCCCGCCTTGGCCGCGTCGGCGAACAGCTGCTGGACCAGTTCGGCGTAGCGCGCTTGGCTGGGCATCGGCACAACCGCCATGAACGGTTTCATCGCCGGGGACTCCTCCATGCGCCCGGTCAGCCTGCCATCCCTGCGGATGTACCGTCCCTGGTCCGGGTCCGGCGTGGCGTCGTTCACTCCAGCCGCGGCAAAGCCCTTGCTGTTGCTGTACGCGATATGGCCGTTGGACTCCAGTACGAACACCGGATTGTCCGGTGCGGCCTTGTCCAGTGCCGCCATGGTGATCGGGTCACCGTGCATCAGCGACGGGTCGATGCCCTGTGCACGCAGCCATTCACCGGGCCTGAGTGCGCTGGCTGCCGTGCTGATCTTCGCCATTGCGTCGGCCAGCGTACGCGTGCTGAACGGAGTGACGTCCAGCCACTCGGAGAGAATGGCCATTGCCGAATGCATATGCGGATCGATGAAACCCGGCAGCAACGCGCGGCCCTTGAGGTCGACCAGTTCAGTGTTCGGCCCGTGATGCTGCCATACCTGCTCCTTCGCGCCCACCGCAAGGATGCGGCCATTGCGCACGGCCAACGCCTCCGGGTGCGGGTGCGGGTGCGGGTGCGGGGCCATGGTGATGATCGGCCCGTTGTGGAAGATCAGGTCCGCGGGGCCTGTAGATCCCACCGCAGTGGTGCCTGCATGGGCAGCAGGTGACAGCGAAGCGCCACCGAGGGCCAGCACGCCCAGCCCCACCATGGCGCCGAGGAACTCACGTCGTGCCTGCAGATACGCTGCGGCGCCCGGATTGCACGCGATGCACATGCGTCTTCTCCTTCCTTGTGGTCCGGGCAGGTTACCCCGCCAGAGGTTGGCGTGCTGCGAACGGCTTCGCTCTTTCACCCCGCCTTCCTGAACGAGCTCCCCGGGCATGCAATGCAGCTCATGCCTGCCATTAGAAATGCGCGAAACGGGCTTCCAGCACTGCGTGCTAGCCTCGTTTCACCTTCGCCATCAACTCCATCGCCATGCGCCTGCAGAGCATCGTCTTCCCCCTCGTCACCGTCCTCGCAGTTGCCAACGTTGCCGCCGCCGAACCGACGCTGCCGCAACTGCGTGCCTACACCGTTGATGCCTCCTGGTTGCAGCCAATGGCGCCGCTGCAGATTGCCGATCACACCTGGCAGATCGGCACCGAAGACCTGACCGCACTGCTGGTGCAGACGCCGCAGGGCGCGGTGCTGCTCGATGGTGGCATGCCGCAGATGGCCGACCACCTGCTGCGCAACATGAAAGCGCGCGGCGTTGCGCCGCAGGATCTGCGCCTGATCCTGCTCAGTCATGCCCACGCCGACCACGCCGGCCCGGTTGCTGCGCTCAAGCGCAATACCGCTGCGCAGATCGTCGCAAATGCCGAATCTGCGGTGCTGCTGGCACGTGGCGGCAGCAACGACCTGCACTTCGGCGACGACATCACCTATCCGCCCGCAACGGCGGACAGGATCATCATGGATGGCGAGGTGGTCTCGCTCGGCGGGGTCGACTTCACCGCGCACTTCGTGCCCGGCCATACCCCGGGCAGCACCGCCTGGACCTGGACCGACACCCGGGGCGGCAAGCCGGTGCGCGTGGTCTACGCCGACAGTTTGAGTGCGCCGGGCTATCAGCTGCAGGCCAACCCGCGCTACCCGCACCTGATCGAGGACTATCGCCGCAGCTTCGCCACGGTGCGCGCCCTGCCCTGCGATGTCCTGCTGACCCCGCATCCCGGCGCCAGCGGCTGGAACTACGCAGCCGGAGCATCAGCGGGTTCCAGGGCAATGACCTGCCAGGACTACGCCGACACGGCCGAACGCAATTTCGACGCGCAGTTGAAGAAGCAACGCGAAAAGCAGCGTTGAGCAGGCGCGGCGGCGATCCGCCGCCGCGCCCGCTACACCTTGTCAGCCACCCTGCCCGTGCTGTGCGAAGGGCTGGGTGCGGCCATCGGCCAGCACCAGCTCCACGGTATACGGCTGCACATGGCCATCAGGCATTTCCATGCCCGGTGATCCAGCCGGCATCCCCGGCAGCACCAGGCCACGTGCCGTCGGCCGTTCCTTCAGCAGGCGCTTGATGTCGCTGGCCGGAATATGGCCTTCCACCACATAGCCACCGATCTCGGCGGTATGGCAGGACGCCTTGCCGGCCGGTACGCCGAGCCGTTGCTTGACCGGATGCATGTCATCGGTATCGCGTATCTCAACCGCGAAGCCGGCAGCCTTCAGGTGGTCGGCCCACACGCCACAGCAACCGCAACTGGCCGTCTTGTGCACGATGGCCAACGGAAGCTCCCGGTCGATCGTCGCTCCGGCCGTCGCCTCGACTGCCGAGGCGGTTGCGGTTGCGGGCGAGGACACGGCCTCTTCGGAGGCACGCGCGCAGGCGGTGGCCAGCAGAACGGGGGTGAGCAACAGGCTCAGGGAAAGAATGCGGTTCATGGATCAGGTTTTCCTTTGCAATCGCAGGCGCGAGCGCCTGCCATCCACGCGACGGATGCGCATGGGTCAAGTAGATGAGGGGTACTGCAGGACGGCAGGTACGCAACCTGCGCGCATCAGGCGATCGGCGGACGAATCAGGTGAGGCAGCGCAGGCGCGGGATGAGCCGGCGGCAGCGCGTCGCCGGGCACTGCACGCAGCGGCCATGCAGCAAGGCTTGCCGCCGACGGCAGCATGGCCACACTCGCCGGCACGCACTCGCAACCCTCGCTGCTGCACGCGGCTGCGTTCCGTTCATCGCAGCAGGCGGGCGTGACAGAGATCGCAGCGTCGGCGATCTCGTGGGGGCCATCGCAATGACCACCGCCGGACTGACCGTTGATGCCGCCCGAGGCAAGTGCCAGCGCCGGTGCATTGAGCACCAGGGTCAGGAGCAGCATCACTCGCAGCGGCAGGCCGGATATATCCACGGGGTGATGATAGCCGACGCACGATGCGCCCGTCGCCGCTGCCTGCTGTCATCATGCATGACGTTCATTGGAGCCTTTCCATGCCTGCCCGCTTCGCCTCTGCTGCCCTCCTGCTGTCCGCGTTGCTGAGCCTTCCGGTCATGGCAGGCGAACGCCAATGGACCGTGCTGTCCAGCGGCGATGGTGACCACACCCATGAGCGCTGGCAGGTAAGCGGGACGCGATTGCGAACGCTTCCCGCGTTCGACCCGGCACGCGCCGAGCCGCCGCTGTCGGTGCATCAAGCTGCGGCGGCAGCACTGGTCCACGCGCGCCTACGTTATCCCGGCGATGACTTCGTGGTCTCCGAGGTAAGCCTGCAGCGGTTCACCGCCGGCGCTGCGCCGCAGAGCGAAGACGCAGCGCGCGGCTGGGTGTACCTGGTCAGCCTCGACTACAACGCCAAGGGCTGGACCCAGATGGTGCCGGTGCTGCTGGATGGCAGCATCGTGCTGAGCGACAACGAGCAATTGTAGGATCGGCGCCTACGCGGGCACGTCGACCTGCGCGCGCATCCGTACCGGAATGGATTTCGCCGCTGGCGTGCCGCTGATCCGATCGTAGTAGTCCAGCGGCAGCAGGGGGTTGAGCTCCGGGTAGTAGCCCGCCAGCGCCCCGCGCGGCATCGGGTAGTCAAGCACGGTCAGGCCTTCGATTCGCCGCGTCACGCCGTCGTCGCTGATCGTTTCCAGGCTTACCAGGGCTTCCTTGCCGAGCCCGCGCGCCAGACGGTCCTTGATGTTCATGAACACCACCATGCGGTCGTTGTACACGCCCCGGTAGCGGTCGTTGTAGCTGTAGATGGTGGTGTTGTACTGGTCGTGCGAACGCACCGTGGCCAGCCGCAGCATCTCCGGGTCATCGACTACCGTGTTCACTTCCAGGCCCGGCATGACGAGGATGTTGGCCTTGCCGTTCGGGGTCGGCCACACGCGCCTGCGCGGCGGAATATCCAGGTGGAAACCGTGCAGTGCCTGGATGCGCTCGTTGAAGCCGGCATAGATGTCCGGGTAGACGGCGGCGATCAGGTCGCGGATCGGGCCGTAATCGTGCATGTACGCGGCCCAGTCCACCTTGCTGTCCGGCAACGTTGCCATCGCCATCCGGCAGACGATCTCCACCTCCGGCAGCACGTGGTCGCTGGCCGGCTCCAGCACGCCGCGCGACGCCGTCACGTTGGACATCGCATCTTCGATGGTGACGAACTGCTCGCCCTTCGGCGTGCGGATCCACTCCGAGCGCGCCACCACCGGCAGGATCAGCGCGTCGCGACCGTGCACAAGATGCCCCCGGTTGAGCTTGGTGGCGATGCCCACGGTCAGTTCCAGTCTGCGCATGGCCTGGTAGGCGCGCTCGGTATCGGGCACGGCATGGATGAAGTTGCCGCCCATGCCGATGAACACCTTGGCGCTGCCATCGAGCATCGCCGCGATCGACTCGACCACATGGTGGCCGTGCTCGCGCGGCGGATCGAAACCAAACACCTGCTGCACGCGATCCAGGTAGCGCGCCGTGGGCTTCTCGTCGATGCCGACGGTGCGGTCGCCCTGCACGTTGGAATGGCCACGGATCGGACCGATACCCGCGCCCGGCTTGCCGAAATTACCGCGCAGCAACAACAGGTTGGCCACCTGCTGCAGCAGCCGCGACCCCTGCTGGTGCTGGGTCAGGCCCATGCCATAGCAGATGACCGTCGCCTGCGAACGGATGTAGATCTCCGCGCAGCGCCGGATCTGTTCCTGCGCGATGCCCGACACCCGCACGATCTCATCCCAGTCCTGCGCCAGCACGTCCTCGCGCAGCGCCTCCAGGCCAACGGTGTGTTCGGCCAGGAAGGCATGATCCAGCACCTGCTCACCCTGGGCCTCGCGCTCGAACATCACCTTCATCATGCCCTTGATCAGCGCCAGGTCGCCGCCGATGCGGACGTGCACGAACTCGCTGGTGATCTCGGTGGAACCGAACGTGGCCATCTGCACCACGTCTTGCGGTTCGGTGAAGCGGATCAGGGCACGCTCCGGCATCGGGTTGACCGCCACGATCGGCACGCCGCGCTTGCGCGCTTCCACCAGGTTGCTCATCATCCGCGGCGAGTTGGTGCCGGTGTTCTGGCCCATCACGAAGATCGCCTCGGCGTGCTCGAAATCGTCCAGCACGATGGTGCCCTTGCCCACGCCTATCGCTGGTGGCAGGCCACGGCTGGTCGGCTCGTGGCACATGTTCGAGCAGTCCGGGAAGTTGTTGGTACCGAACTCGCGCACGAAGATCGAATACAGGAACGCCGCCTCGTTGGGCGTTCGGCCGGAGGTGTAGAACTCGGCCTGGTCGGGGTTGTCCAGCGCCTGCAGATGACGACCGATGAGTGCAAACGCCTCGGCCCATTCGCAGGGCACGTAGTGATCGGTGGCGGCGTCGTAGCGCATCGGCTCGGTCAGCCGGCCCTGCTGCTCCAACCAGTAATCGGTCTGCGCCATCAGCTCGGTGACGGTGTGCTGGGCGAACAGCTCACGGGTCACCCGGTGCTGGGTCGCTTCCCAGGCCAAGGCCTTGGCACCGTTCTCGCAGAATTCCAGCTTCTTTCGGTGGTCGGCATCGGGGAACGCGCAGCTGGGGCATTTGAATCCGCCCGGCTGGTTCATCGCCAGCAGCGCCTTGGATCCTTTACCGATCACGCTCTGCTGCAGCAGCACCTTGGCGGTCGCACCGGCGGCCCCCCAGCCACCTGCCGGTTGGTTGTAGGGCTTGTAACGCGGCGGCTTCTGTTCGGACATGGTCGGGAACCTGCGTTGGTGGAGTGCCTGCCAGCAGTGCCGGGCCCGCGCCCGGCTGCCGTGGCCAGTCAAGCACACCGGCAACCCCAACGCCATGGCCCAGCCCGGGTACAGCAGGCTGCCATGGCAACGGTTACCACCGCGTCTTCACTGGATGGCGCTGCGCTATCCTCCGCGCGTAGCCTGCCCTTCTGCTTTGCCCAGGATGTGCCACATGCCCGGATCGACGTTGCCTTCGCCCCCGCCCGCCGGCACGGCCCTGCGCACGCTGCAGCGCTGGCGCAGCACGGGGCAGGAGCAACGGCTCGATACGATCGCCCAAGAAGTACCGGTGGCGATGCGCTACAACGGCGGGGCCTTCTCGGTGATGATGGCCACGCCGTGCGACCTGGAGGATTTCGCGCTGGGCTTCTCGCTCAGCGAAGGGTTGATCGAGCGTCCTGACCAGTTGCTGTCCCTGCAGGTGCAGCCACAACTGGAGGGCATCGAACTGAACATGAGCGTGTCTGCCGATGCCCCCGGTGCCGCACTGGATCCGGACAACGGGCGCCTGCTGCCGGGTCGCGGAGGCTGTGGGTTGTGCGGTGCACGCCAGCTGGAGGACGTGCTGCGTCCACTGCCTCCGGTAAAGGACCGCCGCACGTATCAGACGGCTGCACTGCAGCGGGCATTGGCTGGGCTGGCCCTACGCCAGCCGATGAATGCAGCCAGTGGTTCGACCCACGCAGCGGCCTGGGCCGATGCCAGTGGCCGCATCGGCTGGGTGCGCGAAGACGTCGGCCGCCACAATGCGCTGGACAAGCTGATCGGTGCACTGCACCACAACGAACACAGCATCGATGGCGGCCTGCTGGTGGTATCCAGCCGTGCCAGCTACGAAATGGTCAGCAAGGCAGCGCGCGCCGGTGCCAGCGTACTGGCCGCCGTCTCGGCCCCCACTGCGCTGGCCATCGACCTGGCCCGCAGTGCCGGCCTGTGCCTGGTGGGCTTCGCCCGCGAAGAGGGCTTCAACGTGTATACCCACCCGGAGCGGCTGCAGGGGGATGGCCTGCACGGGCATCCGCCTGCCTGACGGGTGCCTACAGCGGATGGACTGGCAGCTACGCCTTGCGGGACCGCTCGGGAGCAAGCAGCCCACCGATCCGTTCGGTCACCTGTGCGCGCACGTTCTCGTCCAGCTGGCCTTCGTACATGGCCTCGTAGATCCACAGGCCATCGGCGGCCAACCGCGCAACGAAATTATCCAGCGCCGCCGGATCTTCGCGGCCGGCGGCCGGTGGCGAAGGCGCCCAGCGCCGCACCACCGGTGCCCACGGCCGCTCGCCGGGGAATTCGGGGTCCACCGAGTCCAGCATGAACATCAGCTCGGCACGGGTGGCACTCTGCGCCGAAACGCGCACGAAGGTCTGGTAGCGCTCCAACGCAGTGGCCTCGCCGGCCGACTTGCCCAGCAGCGCCTCCATCGATGCTTCCCAGCTCTGCACCAGGTGCTCGTCGATGCCGCGCAGCAACGCTTCGCGCGAAGGAAAGTGGTACAGCAGGCCGCCACGGGTCAACTGCGCCTCGGCCGCCACCGATTCAAAGGTGACCGCACGCACGCCGTCGCGGTTGATCACGCTGACGGCGGCGTCGAGGATGCGCTCGCGCTTGCTGGTTCTCATGCCGTTATTTTACGCGATCGGCGGCGCCGTCGCGGCCACCGGCGCGTCCACGCAGCAGGCGCGCGATGATCACCGCGCCGGCCGCCAGCACCGCACTGATCACCAGCAGCACGATCTGGTAACCGCGATCGTAGGCCGCGGTGGCCAGCGCGAACCACTCGCCCTGCCCCGCCTCACGCGTCACGTGCAATGCCTGGGTGAAGCCCTCGCGTGCGGCGGCGGGAATACCCGCAGACTCCGGCAGGAACGCGCCGTACATCGCAGCGCTCAGACTGCCCAGCAGCGCGACGGCCAGCAGGCCGCCGAACTCGTAGGACACTTCCTCCACCGACGAGGCCATGCCCGCACGATGCGGCGGCACGTTGTTGAGGATGGCGGTGGACGCCACCGAGATGGCAGCACCCATGCCGAAGCCGGTGATCGCCATGCCGGCCACCACCCAGCCCAGCCCATGCGGGAAGCCCAGCGCCACCACGCCCACACCTGCCGCACCGGCCGCAAGGCCGCCGCAGATCAGCGGCCGCAGGCCGACGCGATGCAGCACGCTGCCGCCCAGCAACGCGCTGGGCAGGCTGCCCAGCGCCGCCACCGATACGAGCAGGCCCGCCTGCAACGGGCTGAGGCCGGCCACCAGCTGGAAACGCTGGGTGGTGAGCAGCTGCAGCCCGGCCATCGCAAACAGGGTGAACACCGCCGACAGGGTGCCGGCAAGGAAGGCCGGATTGCGGAAGATGGCGAAATCCAGCAGCGGATACGGCAACTGCTGCTGGCGGCGGCTGAAGGCGATGCCGGAGATGACCGCCAGCAGCAGCGAGACCGCTCCCACGCTGAACGAGGGCGGCGTGGCGATCAGCGACTTGATCGCCAGTACCAGGCCCGACAGCGCTGCCAGTGCCAGCAGCGAGGACAGCAGGTCCCATGGGCGGGTGCTGTCGCGCTGCCCTTCCGGCGCCAGCAGCAGGGTCGCGATGAAGGCGACCACCACCACCGGCACATTGATGAGGAACACCGAGCCCCACCAGAAGTGCTGCAGCAGCAAGCCACCGATGATCGGCCCCAGCGCCGCACCGACGATGGCCACCGAACCCCAGATCGCGATGGCGATGTTGCGCTCGCGTTCTTCATGGAAGCTGAGCCCGATCAAGGCCAGCGTGGCCGGCATCATCGCCGCCGCACCCACGGCGAGGAAGGCACGCGCGGCGATCAGCTGCCCTGCGGTTGCAGAGAACGCCGCTGCCAACGAGGCGATGCCGAACACCACCAGCCCGACCAGGAACATCCGGCGGTGGCCGATGCGGTCGCCCAGGGTGCCCGCCCCCAGCAGCAGGCCGGCCATCACCAGCGGGTAGGCGTTGATGATCCACAGCGCCTGCCCGGCACTGGCCGACAGCTCCTCGGTCAGGGTCGGCAGCGCGGTATACAGCACCGAGTTGTCCAGCGTGACCAGCAGCAGGCCGGCGGCAACGGTGAACAGCAGCGACCAGCGTCGGGCGCGCGACAGGGACGGAGCACCGTCCAAGGGCTGGGAGAGAGCCATGGGAACCTGGATGGGGAAGGAGTATGGCCATAACTATACCGGACATCCTGTATAGTTATGGAGCTCCCAGTGAGATCCATTCAGCTGCCGCGAGGTGCAATGCTTCCTGTCTCATGACCCGGGGCCTACCTGCACTCCGCAGGCAAGGCAGCGACCGCCTGCACGATCGGGGCCTGCATGGCGCGTCCCACCGCGGCATCCAGCTCCCCCTGTAGATGGCCGTGCTGGCGCTGCATCTGGTCTTCGCACAGCGCACGCACCCGCGCGCGGGCGTTGCTGCGCAGCGTGCTGCAGCGCCAATCGCCCCCTCCCAGCGGCAGCACCGAATAGACCACGCTGTTGCAGGCGTTGCCGGCGCGTTCTGCCAGCGAACGCCCACCGAAGTCACGCGGCACGCTGCTGCGCTGCGGATCGAAGTAGCTGTCCGGGAAGGTGCGCGCGTACTGTTCGATGTCCACCTCGACAGTGCCGCCTTCGCCTGCCGGCACGCGCAGTGGCTGACCGCAGCCGGTGGCGTCGGCGCGGTGTTGGATGTACTGGTAGATCGGTCGGTCCAGGCTCGCATCCTGCGCGGTCACGGCGCTGACCGCCGCCAGCACCGGCAGCGACGCACGGTTGGCCATGCGCGCCAGCACTCCCGCCTGCGCGGGTTCGCAGCGGTCGCGCAGCGTCGCCACCAGCAGGAACAGCAGGTCATCACGAAAGGCCGTGTCGGCCGCCAGGTGATGTTCGATGCGTGCCTGCGCTTCCGCCACGGGTGCGGGAAATGCAACGGCCGGTGGCGAGGGCGCCTGCGTTGCGTTCCACAGCAGCGCCACCGCGGTGCCTGCCAGCAGCAACACCGCCATCAGCAGCGCGACGGTGCGTGCGCGGAGCCTCGTCATCGGATGCTCGTCATCGGCTGATCGCGGAAAGCGTCGCTGCGGCAGCGTCATAGGACGCGCTGGCGATATCCGCCTTGAAGTGCTTCACCTGCAGTCGCCCGGACAGCCGGTAGGGATCCCACAGCGCGCCCAACGTGATGGGGCTGGCCAGGGTGACATGGATGATCTGGTTCGGTGGCGGCGGCGGTACGTGGATGCACGCGCCATAGAACGGCACGAACAGCAGTTCGTCCACCTGCCCGGCGTCGTTCATCGCCAGCGGCACCACATAGCCATCCAGGTCCAGCGCCTGTCCATCCACGCCATCGACCACCGCCGACGAGCCGAACTGCTGCGCACGTAGCGGGCTGGAGTGATCGATGGCCTGCCCAGGCAGCGAGCCCGAACCCGTATCGTCGATCAAGCCCCCCACCCCGTCCATGCCATTGCCACGCGACAACCCTATCTGCGGCGGTGGACGCTGGAAGCTGTCCTCTTCGGGCATCAGCGCGTCCCAGCGGTCGATCACTGCAGACGCTGCCGCCGGCGACGCAGCAGCATTGTTGGCCTGTGGCGGTGGGGCGTCCACGGCGGGCCGGCCACAACTGGCCAGCAGTACAGCGGCAAGCGCACCGGCAAGCAGCTTCGCGTTACGGTTCATAAGGCCTCAGTTCGGCGTCGGCCATGCTGTAGGCCGAGCCGGCAAGATCATCGTCCACCCGCTCGGCGCGCAGCACACCGGCCAGGAAGAACGGCGAGTACATGTCGGGCATGGCGATCGGCCGCCGCAGCACCACATGCACGATCTGGTTCGGTGGCGGCGGTGGCACGTGGATGCACGCGCCGTAGTACGGCACGAACAGGAATTCGACCAGCCGGCCATCTGCCGCGTTGGCCAAAGGCACCACGTAGCCCGGCAACCGCACTGCGCGATCCAGTACCGCGTCCACCGTACGGAACGTACCGAACTGGGCCATGCGCCGGTTGCCGTTGTGCTGCACCTCAGGCCCCTCACCGCGCTCGAGTGCTGCCAGTTCATCGCTGGGCAGCATCTGCAACCAGTCCAGTTCCTGCTCGCTTTGCGTGCCAGCATTGCCCTGCACCGGCGCCGGCAGCAGTGCCTGCACACCGGTATCGGTCGGCCGCGTGCAGGCGGCCAGCAGCATTGCGGCAGCCAGCAGCAACCAGCGCACGACCGCGCTCACGACGCAGGCGCCAGGCCATCGGCCAAGGTGCGCCGGTAGGCCAGCAGCGCAGGCAGCAGGCCGGCAGCCGCGCTGATCAGCAGCACGCCGCCCACCCAGGCCAGTTCGCGCGCGTCCGGCCAGACGTGGGTGATCGACAGACCGAAATTGGCCAGCGCCCAGCTGCGCCCGGCCGCGCTGGCACAGGTCAGCACCGCCAGCGCCAACGCGCAGGCCATTGCTGCAGTGGCCACGGCCTCAACGACCAGCAGGCAGGCCACATAGGCCGGACGCGCACCGGTGGCGCGCAGCACCGCCATCTCACGGCGGCGTTCCTGCAGCGTCGATACCAGCAGCGCCATCAGTGACACCATGCCCAGCAGCACCACCATCGCACTGATCAGCTGCAACGCGCGCTCGACAGTGCCCAGCGACTGCCACAGCTGCTGCAACGTCACGCCGGGCAGGATCGCCTGCAGCGCTTCGTCTGGATACTCGTTGATGCTGCGCTGCACGCCGAAGGTGGCGATGCGCGAGTTCAGCCCGAGCATGAAGGCGGTGATGCTGGTCGGGGTCAGGTCAAGCTGCCGTGCCTGTTCGGCGCTGACATGCTGGCTGCGCAACTGCACGCCGGAGCGCCAATCGACATGGATCGCTTCGATCGCCGGCAATGACACCAGCACGGACGAATCCACCGGCGTGCCGGTACGCTGCAGGATGCCGACCACGCGGAACGGCTTGTCGGCATGCGTGGCCAGCGTTACCGCACCGGTGCCATGGGCCAGCACGATCTCAGTGCCCAGGCCGATGTGCGCGGCCTGCGCGACTTCAGCGCCGACCACCGCGTCATACAGGTCGTCGAACGGCTGGCCCTGCGCGAATGCCAGCGCATGCCCTGCGCCATGCCGGTAGTGTTCGAAGTAGGCTGCGGTGGTGCCGATCACCCGATAGCCACGCCAGGAATCGCCCAGCGACAGCGGCACCGCCCATTTCACCTGCGGCAGCGCGGACAGTTCCTGGTAGGACTGCCAGGACACGTTGTTGGTCGGGTCGCCGATGTGGAAGACCGAGTACAGCAGCAGGTTCACCGGCCCCGAGCGTGCGCCCACGATCAGGTCCGTACCCGAGACGGTGCTGGCAAAGCCTTCGTGGGCCTGCGTGCGGATGCGCTCCACGCCCAGCAGCAGGACCACGCTCAGGGTGATGACCAGCACGGCCAGGCTCACGCTCAAGGCGCGGCTGCGCAGGCTGGCCCAGGCCAACTCAAACATGTGCACCCCCTGCCCGGTTCAGATCACCCAGCGACAGCACCTGGTCGAACAACGGCTGCAGGCGGTCATCGTGGCTGACCACCAGCGCGGTGGTGCCGGCGGCCCGGCACTGCGCGGACATCAGCTGTACGAACGCCGTGGCCGCTTCGGGATCCAGCGCCGAGGTCGGTTCGTCGGCCAGCAGTACCGCCGGGCGACCGATCAGGGCACGGGCAGCGGCAACGCGCTGCTGCTGGCCGACGCTGAGCGTGCCCGCCGCGCGCGGCATCAGTGCCGGATCCAGCTGCAGCGCACGCAGCAGGCGCGCGATTTCCGCGTCCAGCCCACCTTCGATGCGCGCGTTGCGCAATGGCGAAAAGCGCACGCCCAGGGCGATGTTGTTGCGCACGCTCAGGAACGGCAGCAGGTTGAACTGCTGGAAGATCACGCCCATCTGGTCGGCTCGGAAACGATCACGCGCGGCGGCACCGAGCGTGTTCACCCCATGGCCGGCAACCCGGATGCTGCCGCTGGCCGGAAGCAGAATGCCCGCCAGCAGGCCCAGCAGCGTGCTCTTGCCCGAGCCGCTGGTCCCGCGCAGCAGCACGCTGTTGCCTGCGCGCACCTGCAGCTGTGCGATGTCCAGCACTGCACGGCCTGCGTAGCCGAACTGCACGCCCTGCAGGTCGATGATGGCATCGTCGTTCATGGCGCCAGCGGCACCCGCAGGCTGTCAGCAGTAACCACGCTGCGGCCTTGCCCGGTCGACGTTGCGGTGTTGACGATCACCTCGTGCAGCCCCGGAAACAGCGTAGGCAGCGGCACTGCCAGCCCGCGCAGTGCTGCCGGGTTGGCGCAGTGGTAGCGCAGTGCGGCGGTGAATCCAGCGTGCGTGTGCTGGCCTGGCTGTGCTGCCACAGCCACTGGCGCAAAGCCCTCCGCCGTCGCCTCGGCACGGTCCAAACGGCACTGCGCAGCGGTCGGCAACGTGACCCAGCTGCCGCGCTGCAGGATCGATCGCGCCCGCGCCAATGCGGCCTGTTCGCGGCTGTCGGCCGGGGGTCGCTCGAAATCGAGGATGCCGATGCCGGGCGCACGCAGTGCCAGTTCCAGCGTTCCCTGGACCACGGCCAGATCGACATCGGCCTGGCCATGGACATGAGCACCGTGATGGCGCACGTCGTGGGCGTTCGCAGAATGGGCAGCAAGCAGCAGCAGAAGGGCGGCAGAACGTTTCATCGGGCGGCTCCGTATTGTTACTATGTAACATTATGGACCACATCCCGATCTCGCCCGCAAGGGCGCGCACCCAACCGCCAGCTTCGGCACGCTGGCATCCCCGTTTCGATCTGGCAGGCGCATGGCTGTCGCTGGTCTGTGCCGCGCATTGCGTGGCCCTGCCCCTGCTGCTGGCCTTCACGCCGGCGGCGATGATGGCGCTGCGCTCGTTCCAGCACCCTGGCCATGGCGCGATGACCGCACTGCTGGTGATGTCGCGCTGGGAATGGCTGTTCGCGCTGCTGGCCTCGTCGATCGCCCTGCTCAGCACCGCCGCCGGCCAGCGCCGCCATCGACGCGCCCTGCCGCTGTGCGTGGCCCTGGCAGGCGCGATCCTGTTGCTGTCCGCCTCGCTGTACCTGCCGTTGAAGGAATCGCTGCTCTGGCACGGCGCTGCCACCGCCTGTGGTGGGGTGATGCTGGCCACCGCTCATCTGCGCAACCGGCGGGCGCTGGGGGCTAGCCGCTCTGCTCGAACACAGCCGCCACCCAGTCGATGAACACCCGCAACCGCGGTGATGGCGTGCGGTTGCGCGGATAGACCAGGCTGACCGGGCTCGGTGTGGGTGGCATGTCGGGCAACAGCTCCAGCAACTGCCCGCGCGCGATGTAAGGGTCCATCCGGTAGCGCGGTGCCTGGATGATGCCCAACCCGGCCAGCGCGGCACCGAGGAAGGCGTCGGCACCGGACACCCGCACGCGTGCCGGCAGCGGCACGTGGCGAACCTGCCCACCCTGCTGGAACTCCAGCGGAATGAGCTGGCCGGTGGCGCTGGAACGGTAGCCGACCATCTGGTGTCCCGCCGCCAGCGACGCGATGCTTTCCGGCCGCCCGTGTGACTGCACGTAGGCGGGCGACGCCACCGTGACCTCGCGCAGCAACGCCAGGCGCCGCGCGGCCAGATCGCTGTCGGCCAGGGTGCCCACGCGGATGGCCCCGTCCACCCCCTCGCGCAGCAGGTCGACATAGCGGTCGCCCTCGCTGACCTCCAGTTCAATGTCCGGGTACCGCTGCAGGAAATCCGGCAGATGCGGAAACAACAGGTGGCGCCCCAACGTACCGTGCACCTCGATGCGCAGCGGCCCGCGTGGCGGCACGTCACGGAACGCGGCTTCGGCATCGTCCATGTCCGCGATCAGGCGCAGACAGCGGCCATAGAAGGCCTCGCCTTCCAGCGTCGGCACCACCACGCGCGTGGTCCGGTGCAGCAGGCGCACGCCCAGACGCTGCTCGAGTGCTTTGATCGCGTCGGTCACCGTGGCCCGCGGCAGCCCCAGGTCTTCGGCGGCACGGCTGAAGCTGCGGCGCTCGACGATCCGCACGAACGCACGCAGGGCGGTGAATCTGTCCATTGTTCGGATGGCCGGATGATGTTTCCGGATTATCCATGATTATCCGCGACGGCGGAGAGACGAAGATGGCCGTGCGCTATGCCGGCGCGCCCTTCTGGAATCTGCCATGACCTCCTCTGCTTCCCGCGCTGTCGCCCTCGTCACCGGGGGCTCCCGTGGCATCGGCGCGGCCATCTCGCGCCGTCTGGCCGCCGACGGCCATGCCGTGGTGATCAACTATGCCGGGCGCCGTGATGAGGCCGAAACACTGGCTGCCGAATTGACCGCCAGCGGAGGGCACGCCATCGCCCTGCAGGCCGATGTCGCCGACCCGCAGGCCGTGCACGCGCTGTTGGACGCCATCGAGGCACGCTTCGGTGGCATCGATGTGGTGGTCAACAGTGCCGGCGTGCTGCAGTTGGCCGCACTGGCCGACAGCGATGATGCCCTGTTCGACCGTGTGATCGGCATCAACCTCAAGGGTGCATTCAATGTGCTGCGCGAGGCCGCGCGGCGCGTGCGCGACGGTGGTCGCATCGTCACCCTGTCCACCAGCGTGGTTGGCATCAAGCTGGAAAACTACGGCGTGTATGCCGCCAGCAAGGCCGCGGTGGAGACCATGGGCGCGATTCTCAGCAAGGAACTGCGTGGGCGCGGCATCACCGTGAACGCGGTGGCGCCCGGGCCGACCGCCACCGATCTGTTCCTGGACGGGAAGTCGCCGGAACTGATCGATCGGCTGGCGAAGATGAATCCGTTGGAGCGGCTGGGTACGCCGGAAGACATCGCCGGCGCGGTGGCGTTCCTGGCCGGTGCCGATGGCGGCTGGATCAATGGCCAAGTGCTGCGGGCCAATGGTGGGATGGTGTAGCGGCGTGCCAACCAAGGTTGGCATCTACCAAGGGCGCCTCAATGCGGTGTGCGCGGTTCCGGTAGACGCCAACCTTGGTTGGCGCCGCCCCTCAACCGCCGGGCATGGCCCGGCGCTACCGTGGGTGTTACCGAGTCATCGAATACGGTGCCTGCGCTCCCTGCCCCGGCCAGTCCTTGTTCGGTTCGGCCTGCATGGTGAAGTGCAGCTCGCCGCCGGCCAGGATCTCATCATGGCGCAGGAACGTGCGCTGCAACGGCTTGCCGTTGAGGGTCACGCTGCCGACATAGGTGTGCTTGTCGTCCAGCCCTTCGGCCACGATGGTGAAGGTCTTGCCGTTGGGCAGCCGCATTGCGGTCTTCGGCAGGAACGGGCGGCCGAGGATGTACTCGCCCGAGCCCGGCGCTACCGGGTAGAAACCCAGCGCGGTGAACACGTACCACGCCGACATCTGGCCCACGTCATCGTTGCCGGCCAGGCCATCGGGCCGATCGGCATACTGCGTGTCCATGATCTGCTTCAGGCGTGCCTGCGTGCGCCACGGCTGGCCGGCATGCGAGTACAGGTAGGCCACGTGGTGGCTGGGCTCGTTGCCATGCGCATACCAGCCGATCAGGCCGGTGATGTCTTCCATGTGCTCGAAGATGGCCGGATCGACCTTCGCGTTGAACACTTCATCCAGGCGCGCCAGCAGTCTGTCACTGCCACCATGCGCTGCGGCAAGGCCGGCCACATCCTGCGGCACGTACCATGAGTACTGCCAGGCATTGCCTTCGGTGTAGTCGGTGCCGTAGCCACTGGCGCTGGGGTCGAACGGCGTACGGAAGCTGCCATCGCGCTTGCGCGCACGCATGAAGCCGGTGTCCTTGTCGAAGGCATTGCGCCAGTTGCCCGCGCGCTTGTCGAAGGTTGCGGCCACATCGGTCTTGCCCATCGCCTGCGCCATGCGCGCGATGGTCCAGTCATCGAACGCGTATTCCAGCGTCTTGCTGGCTGCTTCCCCTTCCTCGTCGATCGGCACGTAGCCCAGCTCACGGTACTGGGCGATGCCATCGTAAGGGCCGTAGTTGGCAGTCTGCACCATCGCCTTCAGGGCCTTGTCCGCATCGAAGCCGCGAATGCCCTTCACGTAGGCATCGGCGATCACCGGCACCGCGTGGTAGCCGATCATGCACCAGTCTTCCAGGCCATGGAACGACCACACCGGCAGCATGCCGTAGGGACTGTGCTCGTGATGGGCCAGCATGGAATTGACGAAATCGCTGTTGCGCTTCTCCGGCTGCACCAGGGTCAGCAGCGGGTGCAGCGCCCGGTAGGTATCCCACAGCGAGAACGTCGAATAGTTCGTGTAGCCCTTGGCCTGGTGCACGGCGTTGTCCGCGCCGCGGTACTGGCCGTCGGCATCCATGAACAGCGTCGGCCCCAGCAGCGTGTGGTACAGCGCGGTGTACGCGCTGCGACGCGCGTGTTCGGGTGCATCGATATCCAGCACCGACAACGCCTGCGTCCATTCCTGCCGCGCCTGCGCGCGCACACGGTCGAAATCGAAGTCGGCCACTTCGGCATCGAGGTTGGCGATGGCGCCCGCCTCGCTGACCGGCGAAATGGCCACCTTCACCACCAGCGGTGAATCCAGCTTGCCGAAGTCGAAGGTGCCCACCAGCTGCCGCCCCTCGATCTGCGCGCGCTGCGCCGGGTCCTTCTCGCCCGGGGGCGCAAAACCCTTGTAGACGATGTCCTGTTCGGTGTTGTGCAGCGCGTGCCTGGCCAGCGGCCGCGAGAAGCGCATCGCGAAATACAGCTGGCGGCCGGCGGCCCAGCCACGCGTCTGGCGGAAACCGGTGATGGTGCCATCGCCACGCACGCGTACCCGCGACCACAGGATCTTGCCCGGGTAGTCGTACATGCTGGTACGCATGTCCAGCAGCACCTTGGCTTCGCTGCCCTTCGGGAACGCATAGCGATGCACGCCCACGCGGGCGCTGGTGGTCAGCTCGGCACGCACCTTGTAGTCGTCCAGGGTGACCGCGTAATAGCCCGGTTCGGCCTTCTCATCATCGTGGCGGAAACGCGAGGCGTAACCGCTGCGTGGCTTTTCGGGGTCGCCGCGCTCCAGGCCAGGGTTGCCGGTGAACGGCATCAGCAGGATATCGCCCAGGTCGGAATGACCGGTGCCGGAAAAGTGCGTGTGCGAGAAACCGACGATGCTGCTGTCGTCGTAACGGTAGCCCGCCGCCCAGCCGTAGGCCTTCTCGCGCGGCTGGATGCGCGTGTCCGGGCTGAGCTGGACCATGCCGAACGGCACCGTCGCGCCGGGGTAGGTATGCCCCTCACCGCCGGTGCCAATGAAGGGATCGACCGAGGCATAGGCCTTGTCGGCGGCGGTCTTGGCCGGGGCGGCCGCAGCCAGGCCGGTGGCGAACATCGCCGTAGCGGCGACAGCGATCAGGAGACGACGGTCCAGCGTGGGCATCGGCATTTGGATCGATTCAGGTGGTGGTCAGATCCTAGCACCGGGGTGACGGTGTCGCATGCTGCAGTGCGGATGCCGCCTTCAACGCATGCATCTGCAACCGATTGGATGGATCGACACTGGAATTGAAGGGATGCTGCCAAGGCTGGCAGGCCCATTTCGATGCGAACGCGCAAGCGGTTGTCGGAATGGGCCCTACTGAAACAACTCAGCCCGTAAATGGAGACGTCCAGATGCAATGCCGGGTGGAACAGACCGCCAATGCGTGTGCAGGATATCCGCGCAGCGCGAACACCGCTGCCGGGTGTGGAACCCCGGAATGAGCTACGAGAGCTGCTTGCCGTGACTGCGGCGGGCGGTGCGCGGCGGCCGCATGGCCCTCCGGCTTTTCTCGTAGCTCAGCCGAAGTTCCAACCCCGCACCGCCCGCCACCCTTGCGGTGGCCACGTCCCCTCAAGGAGCCATCGCATGTCGCATGAACCGCCCATCCTGACCCCGGAAATGGAATCCCTGTTCTTCCGCATCGAGCACGCCCTGAACACCGCCGAGGGCATGGCGATGATGATCGGCGAGAACGAACCAGCCGACCCGCAGGCGCATCTGCGCCCGGGCTACAGCCTGCAGAAGATCACTGTTGCGATGATGGCGTTGAGCCAGCATGGCCGGCGATTGCTGCATGAACTGCGCGAGCAGCATGTGCGGGTGACGCTGCATTGAAGCGGACACCGCCGGGGAAATGAGCCGAGCGTGGCTCGGCTCCATGGAGGGGACTCAAGAGACCACTCAATCGGGCAGCGCGCTCTGCAGTGTGGCGAGATCTGCCGCATCCACCGGCCGCACCACGCGCGCCACTTCCGTGCCATCACGCAACAGGATCACGGTCGGCCACAGCTTCACCTGGAACGAGCGGCCCAGCGGCTTGCCTTTGCCGTCTTCGATCTTCCAGTGCGGCAGATCATGTGCCTCCACGAAAGCCTGCAGTGCCGATTGTGCAGCCTGGCAGTGACCACACCACGGTGCACCGAATTCCAGCAACAGCCAACCGGCCTGCGCATCCACCTCCGCGCGGGCCGGCTCGGCTGCCACATGGTCACGCATGAAGGGCATGCCGGTTACGCCTGCAGCGTGCGCTGGATGTCTTCCAGCGGCGCGTTGGTGAGATCCTTGGCGATGTCGGCCAGCAAGCGAGACTGCGTCTCCTTGTGCAGCAACGGACGGATGCGGCCCAGCGTGGTGGGATCGGCAATCAGCACCAGATGCGCATAACGGTTGTTGAGCGCGTCTTCATTGAGCTGCTCGGCCACCTGCTTGGCGAAGGTCGCCTCGTTGAGCTGCGAGATCGACATGTCCTTGGGCACCGCACCGGATGGGCCCTGACCGGACACACCCTGTTCGCTGATGTCCTGCAGGCGCAGCTCGCCTTCCTGTTTCAGGGTGAGCTTGTGCTCGTTGCCGACGTTGGTGAACACGCGGGCCGAGCCACCATCAGCGACGATAACCAGGGTGCCTTCGGGAATGCGACGGGTCATGCGTTACTCCTTGCGTTGGTTCGTGACCACCGTAGAAGCCGGGGCGTGAGCGAGGCGAGCACAACATGTTCATTCGATGTGCGTGGGTCATGTGCATGAACAGGCATCATGGAACGCTGCGTTCGTACTGACGCGATTCTCGGTACGCTCACACTGTAACCGTTATCATGAACGCATGATCGACACGACCCACTGCACGTCAGCACCTGTTGCTGGCCTGCGGGAAGCACTGCCGACCGGCGCTTCGCTTTCCATCATTGCCTCTCCCTCGCCTTTCCATCGCCTCGCGCTGGATCCCGGCGGATGACGCCTGCGGGCCCTGCCCCGCCTGTTCCCTGCGCCTGCCCCACCCGCGCGTGCGCTGACATGTAATCGGACCCATCGGTTCGTCCGGCATGTCGCTCTGCGTTCTGGCAGCGGGCAATGCGTGTTGCGTGCGCGGCGTTTCATCGCACACGCCTTTCGCCCCTTCCGGGTCTTCCATCCGATGCCCCTGCGCCTGCTGCGCCAGCATCGCCGTTTCCGAATTCCGGGACATTCGTACCGCCCATTCCAACGCCATTTCCATTCTTCCAAGGGAGTCCCCATGCAGGACAACTCCGATGCCCATGCCCATTTCGGCTGGTTCAAACGCCGCCGCCATCTGAAGGTCGACGAGATCACCGTTGTCGACAAACCCATGCTCAAGCGCGCCGTCGGCGCCGCTGCACTGGGCAATGCGATGGAATGGTTCGACTTCGGTGTCTATGGCTATCTTGCCGTCACCATCGGCCAGGTGTTCTTCCCGTCCAGCAACCCCACCGCGCAGGTGATCGCCGCGTTCGCCACGTTCACGGTGGCCTTCCTGGTACGCCCGCTGGGCGGCATGGTCTTCGGGCCCCTGGGCGACCGCTACGGGCGCCAGAAGGTACTGGCCTTCACCATGATCATGATGGCCTTGGGTACGTTCGCCATCGGCCTGATTCCCTCCTATGAACGCATCGGCATCTGGGCGCCGGTGCTGTTGCTGCTCGCCCGCGTGGTGCAGGGCTTTTCCACCGGCGGCGAGTACGGCGGCGCGGCGACCTTCATCGCCGAGTACTCCACCGACCGCAACCGCGGCCTGATGGGCAGCTGGCTGGAGTTCGGCACGCTGGGCGGCTATATCGCCGGTGCCGGTACGGTGACTGCACTGCACATGCTGTTGAGCAGCGAGCAGATGCTGGACTGGGGCTGGCGCATTCCGTTCCTGGTGGCCGGCCCACTCGGCCTGCTGGGCCTGTACATGCGCATGCGGCTGGAGGAAACGCCAGCGTTCCGCGCGTTCGCCGAAGAGGCCGAGAAGCGCGACCATGAGCGCCCCGGCCTGGTCGACCTGTTCCGCGTGCACGGCCGCCAGCTGATCGTCTGCATGGGCCTGGTGCTGGTGTTCAACGTGACCGACTACATGCTGCTGACCTACATGCCCAGCTACCTGAGCGTGACCATGGGATATGCGGAGAGCAAGGGCCTGCTGCTGATCATCATCGTGATGCTGGTGATGATGCCGTTGAACATCGTCGGCGGCCTTTTCAGCGACAAGCTGGGCCGGCGGCCGATGATCATCGGCGCCTGCATCGCGCTGCTGGTGCTGGCGGTACCGAGCCTGCTGCTGGTGGGCAGCGGCAACGACGGGCTGATCTTCCTTGGCCTGATGCTGCTGGGCCTGGCGCTGGTGTGCTTCACCAGTTCGATGCCGTCCACGCTGCCGGCGCTGTTCTATACGCCGGTGCGCTACAGCGCGCTGTCGATCGCCTTCAACGTCTCGGTATCGCTGTTCGGTGGCACAACGCCGCTGGTGACCGCCTGGCTGGTGGAACGCACGGGCGATCCGCTGGTACCGGCCTACTACCTGATGGGCGCGGCGGTGATCGGCCTGATCACGATGATCTTCGTGAAGGAGACCGCCGGCCTGCCGCTGCGTGGTTCGCCGCCGGCCGTGGGCTGCGACAAGGAGGCGGCCGCGCTGTTGAAGAGCGATGCACCGGTCACGGTGGACCGCGCCCTGCCGCCGTTGCCGGACGTGGCCGAACCGGAACAGGTGACCCCGGCCTGAGTGGCTGCGGTGGCGCCAGGCATTGCCTGGCGCTGCCGTCAGCGCAGGACTACTCGGCGCGGGTCAGCTTGCCCGGGGTCCAGCGGTACACCCAGGCATGCTGACCTTCCGGCGGGCAGGCCACCTTGCCTCGCACGCACAGCTTCGAACTGCGGGTGCTGTTGAAGGTCACGCGGATGCGGTCACCGTCCATGGTGATCGTTTCCATTTCGCCGGGGATATGCACGCTGGCGTCATCGGCGTAGCCCGAGGCGCGGATCAACGCGTAGGTTTCGTCGTCATAGGCGGATTTGCCGGGTGACGTGGCCTGGCCCCGTGCATCGCCTTCGGCCAGCGGGGTCATCACCACCAGTTCGTTGAGCTGCATCGCGCTGCCGGTCTGGGTCGCGGTGTAGAGATAGATGATCTCCGGGCGGCCGTCGCCATCGAGGTCGGCATTGCCGGCCCACAGCGGGCGGTAGTCGTACTGGCTGTCGGTGCCTGGGTGCAGGCGCAGCGATGCCTCGGCGGTGCGGCGTGCCTTGTCGTAGCTCATCGGCTCGTTCGGCGCCTCGACCTTGGCATCGGCCGGCGTTGCATCCTGGGCCAGCAGCGGTGCCGCCACCGTCAATGCCATGGCCGCCACCAGCGCGCGCAGGCCAGTGGCCTGCCAGTGCTTCCGCTCGTACATCCGTGTTCCTCGATCAATGAATCTGCGGGCTCGGATCATCGCACAGGCGGGCCGGCAAGCGGCGTACTGTCGGCATGCAGTTCCATCGCGCGCATGACGATGGGCTTGGCCCAGTCCGGGGTGTGCAGCAGCTCCACCACCGACACCGGATACTGCAGGCCCTGGCGATCCAGCGCCAGCACCGGCAAGGGGGCAACACGCCCATAGCGATCGGCCGGCGCGCTGTTGTCATACACATGCAGTTCGGCCAGGTGCGGCATCAATGCCAACAGGTTCTCGCGCGCGGAATCGAAGCGTGCGCGGATCTTGTCCTGCGGGATGTCGTGGCCACCGCCAGCAACGCGGGCTGCCACGCGGGCAACATGCAGTTCGACGGTGGCCAACCCGCAGAACCAGATCGCCACGTCATGCTGGCTGCAGGCCTCGCGCAACAGGCGCGGAATGGTGTTGCCGCCCAGGGTGGTTTCAAAGGCGAAGTCACTGCCGTCGGCGATCGCCTGGCGCAGTCGTCGTGCGCCCTCCTGCCACGCTTCGGCGTTGGCGTCGGCCAACGGCCAGCCCGCCTCCACCAGGCGCCGGGTGAAGCTGTCCGGGTTGTACCAGCCCAGGCCGTCGGCCTCCAGCCAGGTGCCGAGCAGCGAACTCTTGCCGGCGCCATTGACGCCGGCCAACGCCAGGATCCGCCCCATGATTCAGAGCGGACGGCCGAGCGCGACCTTGTGGCCGCGGCGGATCGGCTTGCCCATCACCTTGCCCAGCCCCTCACCCTGCTGCAGCCCGGCCAGCGCCTGGTCGAACTCGCTGCGCAGGCGCGAGAGTACGTCGCTGCGCTCTTCGGTGTCGCTGCCGCTGGCCCTGGCCAACAGCTCCTGGTAGGTCTTGATGTCCACGATCACCGCCTCGGGGTGATTGTGGTTGGTGATGACCAGCGCCTGCTTCTCGCGCACGGTACGCATCAAGCTGGGCCAGCCACGGGTCTTGACCGAGGAGGCCGGGGCCTTGTCGAGGCCGGGCAGGTCGAGCGGGAGGGTCATGGCACGGCTCCAGCGGAAGCATATGCGGCCACTATACCCAATTTGGCCAAATTGGGGATTAATGGACCACCCTGGGGGCGCCTGCCCTCCGCCGGCCTGGATCTACGGCTCCTCCAGCGCCTCGAAGCGCTCGGCCAGGTAATCGATCAACGCGCGTACCGCCGGCAGCAGGCCGCGCCGCGACGGGAACACCGCATGCACGATGCCATGCCTGGGCTGCCACTGCGGCAGGATCGGCACCAGCGTGCCGCTGGCCAGTTCGTCGGTGATCATCATCCGCGGCAGCATCAGCACGCCGACACCCGCCACCGCCGCACTGCGCAGGGCGATCATGTCATCGCTGACCAGCCGCGGGCGGTGGTGCACGCTGGCCTGCACCTGCTCAGGCCCGGCGTATTCCCAGGCATGCACCTGGGCAGGCGATGCCAGGTCCACGGTCGGCATCATCGCCAGATCAGCCGGCACTTTCGGCGTACCCAAGCGCTTGAGCAAGGCCGGGCTGGCAGCGGTACACCAGATGCGGCGGGCCAGCACGCGCACCACCAGATC
Organism: Stenotrophomonas sp. DR822; assembly: GCF_019793815.1. Lineage (NCBI taxonomy): Bacteria > Pseudomonadati > Pseudomonadota > Gammaproteobacteria > Lysobacterales > Lysobacteraceae > Stenotrophomonas > Stenotrophomonas sp. DR822. The sequence continues at coordinate 295,910 of NZ_CP081826.1, read as the reverse complement.
GCTGTCCTCCAGCGGTGGCGGGCGCACGCGGATGGCCACATCCACGCCCTCGCCCACCACGTCCACGCGCCGGTTGGTGGCATCCAGCTGCAGGGTCACCTGCGGATGCAGGGCCAGGAAGTCAGCCAGCATGGCGCCAATGCGCGCGTGCAGCAGTGCGATCGGACAGGCCAGCCGCAGGGTGCCCCGTGGCTCGGCACGCGACAGCGCGATGGCCTCCTCGGCCGCTTCGGCCTCCACCAGCATCGCCTTGCAGTGCCGGTAGTAGTCCTGGCCGATCTCGGTGACCGAGAAGCGGCGGGTCGAACGTTGGATCAGGCGGACACCCAGCCGTTCCTCCAGCAGGGCGATGCGGCGGCTGAGCTTGGACTTGGGCATGGCCAGTGCGCGCCCGGCCTGCGAGAAGCCGCCATGCTCGACCACCATGGCGAAGTAGAACAGGTCGTTCAGATCGCAGCGGCGGATGTCGGCGATGAACACGGGACGATCTCCTGCGGCCCTTGCTGGGCCTGCATCGTTCACAAAACAGGACTATGACGGCAAATTCTGCCGACTACCGAGGCCATTGTCACGCCGATATCGTCTCCGCAACGAACAACAGCGACCGGTTGCCCCGGTCAGGAGATCGCCATGAAGCGTGTCACCGGTACCTACAGCGCCCCCCGCCCGCACTGGGTGGGCGACGGCTTCCCCGCCCGCTCGATGTTCTCCTACAACACCCACGGCCAACACCTGAGCCCGTTCCTGCTGCTGGACTACGCCGGGCCGTACAGTTTCCCGCCCAGCGAGACCCCGCGCGGGGTCGGCCAGCATCCGCATCGCGGCTTCGAGACGGTCACCATCGTGTACGAAGGCGAGGTGGCCCATCGCGACTCGACGGGTGCCGGTGGCACCATCGGCCCGGGTGACGTGCAGTGGATGACCGCTGCCTCCGGCATCCTCCACGAGGAATTCCACACGCCGGAATTCAGCAAGCGCGGCGGCACCCTGGACATGGTGCAGCTGTGGGTGAACCTGCCCGCCAAGGACAAGATGGGCGCACCGGGCTACCAGACCCTGCTCGATGCGCAGATTCCTTCAGTGGCCTTGCCCGACGGTGCCGGCCGCGTACGCGTCATCGCCGGGACATTCGATGGCCATGCCGGCCCGGCCCGCACGCATACCCCGATGGACGTGTGGGACATCCGCCTGCTGCAGGGCCAGCACGCCGAGCTGCCGGTGGCCGACGGCCGAACCCTGGCGCTGGTCGTGTTGAAGGGCACGGTGCGGATCAACGGTGGCCAGGCAGTCGGCGAAGCACAGCTGGTGACCTTCGACCGCAGCGGCGAAGACGTGTTCATCGACGCCGACAGCGACGCCACCGTGCTGCTGCTCAGCGGCGAACCCATCGACGAGCCGGTGGTGGGTTATGGCCCGTTCGTGATGAACACCCAGGCCGAGATCAGCCAGGCCGTCAACGATTTCAACGGCGGCCGCTTCGGCCAGATCGCGCACTGATCCACTGCATTGCGGCGGGCAACCGCCCGCCGCATTCCGGGCCTTCGCCCCCTGCCCAGGAGACTGACCATGAGTACCCCCGCCAACTTCAACGGCGCCCGCCCGGTGATCGACCCGGACAACGCCGCGATGCTGCTGATCGACCACCAGAGTGGTCTGTTCCAGACCATCGGTGACATGCCGTTCACTTCGGTACGCGCGCACGCCACCGCCCTGGCGAAGACGGCCACGCTGGCGAAGATGCCGGTGATCACCACCGCGTCGGTACCGCAGGGGCCGAACGGCCCGCTGATTCCGGAGATCCATGACGCCGCACCGCATGCGCAATACGTAGCGCGACGGGGCGAGATCAACGCCTGGGACAACCCCGAATTCGTCGCCGCGGTGAAGGCCACCGGCCGCAGCCAGCTGATCATTGCCGGCACCATCACCAGCGTCTGCATGGCCTTCCCTTCCATTGCCGCCGTCGCCGACGGCTACCAGGTGTTCGCGGTGGTCGATGCCTCCGGCACCTATTCGAAGATGGCCGAGGAAATCACCCTGGCGCGCGTGGTGCAGGCCGGTGTGGTGCCGATGGATACCGCTGCGGTCGCCTCGGAAATCCAGCGCACCTGGAACCGCGAGGACGCCCAGCACTGGGCCGCGATCTACACGCAGATCTTCCCCAACTACCAGCTGCTGATCGAGAGCTACCAGAAAGCGCAGGACGTGCAGAAGAACCACGAGCCGCTGGATTCGCAGCGTAGCTGAGCCACTGCATCCACGGCGATTTCCGCCTGCCGGCACGCCGCCGGCACCACCGCAAGCCAACCCCGACCAGGACACCCCCCATGGCCAGTGAACCGATCCGTGACCCCGTCAGCGACCACCTGCTGACCCCGCAGAATTCCGCCTTCATCATCATCGACTACCAGCCGGTACAGGTGAACTCCATCGCCTCGATGGACCGCCAGCTGCTGGTCAACAACATCGTCGGCACTGCCAAGGCGGCGGTCGCCTATGGCCTGCCGATCGTGCATTCGACCGTGAACGTGCAGACCGGCCTGAACAAGCCGCCGATCGCGCAGCTGCGCAAGGTGCTGGGCGACTGCCCGACCTACGACCGCACCACCATCAACTCCTGGGAAGATGTCGAGTTCCGCAAGGCGGTGGAGGCCACCGGCCGCAGGAAACTGATCATGACCGCGCTGTGGACCGAAGCCTGCCTGACCTTCCCCGCGCTGGATGCACTGAAGGAAGGCTATGAGGTCTACGTGGTGGTCGATGCAGTAGGCGGCACGTCGCTGGCCGCGCATGATGCCGCGCTGCGCCGCATCGAACAGGCCGGCGGCCAGTTGATCAGCGTGACGCAGCTGTTCTGCGAACTGCAGCGCGACTGGGTACGGGCGGAGACCGTGCCGGCCTTCATGAATCTCTTCATCGAAACCGGTGGCACGGCTGGCATCCAGTTCTCGTACGATCGTACCGAGTGATTCCTTGGCGGCTCCGGCTCCGGCTGGCGCCGCCTTTTCCTGCAACCGAGCATGGCTCGGCCCTACCACCGGGGATTTCCATGGCCTACGCACGCATTGTTTCGACCGCCGACAACTACCTGCACCACATCAGCAACGGCCATTTCGATGTCGCGGCCGATGAACCCGCTTCGCTCGGTGGCCAGGGCAAGGGTTTCGCCCCGTTCGACCTGTACCTGGCCTCGCTGGCCGCGTGTACCGCCATCACCCTGCGCATGTACGCCCAGCGCAAGGGCTGGGAGCTGGGCGAGTTCCACGCCGAGCTGCGTTCCGAACGTGATGCGGATGGACGCTTCCATGTACACCGCGTGCTGCATGCCACCGCCGAGCTGAGTGATGCGCAGTGGCAGCGGTTGCTGGACGTGGTGGAAAAGACCCCGGTGACACTGGTGATGCGCGAAGGTGCACGGATCACCAGCGAGCGCGGGGCTGCTGCCTGATCGCCGCGTATGGCCCGGCGCTACCGGAGGAGCCTGGCGCCATCAGGTAACGCCGGGCCATGCCCGGCGGCCCTGGTTTCAACGCCGCGAATGCAGCACGGTGCGCTGGCGCATGGCGTTGAACTCCTGTTCGACCTGCTGGATGTCTTCGACCTGGAAGCCGGCGGCACCGAGCAGCTGATCGGCTGCGGCGGCAGCCAGCGGATCATCCTCGCGCTGGCGCCAGCAGCGTGCCGGCAGGAAATAGCCGACCTCGCTGCGCCCGCGCATGATGACGACCGGCCGCCCCGCATACAGCAGGAATTCGGCCAGGTGCTGGCGCAACCCCTCCACCGAGACATAGGCCGGCCCGATGCCCAGTGCCTGCGCGGCGGGCTCGGAACTCTCGAACAGTTTGCGACGGCTCATCCACTCCTCCTTTGTGCAACGCGTGGTCTCCTTTCCTAGACGGGCGCATTGCCGCGCCCCCGCCACACGTGTCGTGACTGTGGTCACGCTGTCCGATCAGAAACCGGTATTGAACTCCAGCTGGAACACGTCGATCGACAACGGCGGGCCCGACACTTCCTTGGCCGCCATCCACTTGCCGCTGATCCAGCTGCGCGCGTCCAGCGCATAGGCGCCGCCCACGTAGTAGCCGCGCGCATTGGTGCCGCCCAGGTGGAAGTTCGGATCGTTGTAGGCATCGGGCAGTGCATCGGCCTCGATCCGCTTGTAGCCCAGCAGGGCCTGCCACTGGCCCTTCTCCTTCAGCTCGGTGGCGCCGAAGGTGGCCTGCAGCATCCAGGCGGTGTCGCCGCTGCGGAAGGTGTCGATGCTGGCACTGCCACCGGCACCGTAGTTGTTGACGATGCCGTTGTTGGCCCGCGCGAACATGGCCTGCTTGTCATAGGCCAGGTTGCGGATGTAGTCCGCATCCAGACGCATGCCGATGTCCTGCGCAAGCTGTGTATCCCAGCGCAGGTTGAAGGTCGCCAGGCGGAAGGCGGAAGCCAGGCCCACATACTGCGGCGTGGGCGTGTTGGCCGGATCCAACGGGTTGCGGGCGATGTCGCGGATCAGCATCAGGGTGTTGCCCTTCTGCATGAACGCCGGCCGCGACCAGTCGGTATCGCAACCGACCGCGCCGGCGTACAGCGCGCACGGGGACGACAGACGACCGCTGATGTTCTTGAAATCGTAGTAGCCCAGTGCCGCGCGCAGGCTGTTGTCATCGTTGAAGCGCCAGTTCACCCCCACCTGCGCACCGGACAGCCACTTGTTCTCGTTGGGCGTCTTTACCCGGCTCTGGCTGGGCGCGCTGTCGGAGGTGTACTCCAACGGCACCACCGCCAGGTTGCCGAACAGGCCGACGTCCTCGGCGAGGTCGTAGCTGAGATTGGCCGCCAGGCCGTCGAAGTTCAGATCGTTGGAGAACAGCGTGTCGCTGGTCCAGAACGGATTGCCGAAGCGTCCGCCGCGCACCGTCACCCAGTCGGCCGGGCTGTAGGCCAGCCATGCCTGGTCCAGCCACACGTCCTTCTTGCCCAGGCCACCGCCAAGCTGTTCGGTGGTGGACACCGGCCCGTTGCTGCTGCCGCTGGCCAGGCGCACGCCTGCGGTGGTGTGCTGGCCGATCGTCGCTTCGATGCCCAGCCGTGCGCGGATCCGCCACAGGTTGCGGCGGTCCTGGCGGGTGTTGAGCAGCGGCGGCAGCTGCAGGTTGGTGTTGTTGTTGGTATCGAAGCCGTTGCCTGCGTTCACCGAGGCCCAGTTGGTCTCAATGTCGCTGTTGCGCTCGGAGTAGAAGCGCGATTCGCTGCGCACACGCATGTCACCGCTGACCTTGATGCGCTTGGTCCACTCGGCCACCTCGTTCGGCGCGGCCCAGCCCTCGGCTTTGGCCTGCTCCATCACGTCCTGGCGTACCTCGTCGCGGATGCCATCGCGCACGCTCTGCGGCACGTACGGCACGCGCACATCACCAGCTTCCAGCGCCACGCCGCCACTACTGGCTGTGCTGCCGGCGGTACCGCCTTGCACGGCCGCCGCTTCTGCTTCGGCCTGCACCAACAGGGCCTGGCCGTCTTCGGGCTTGAGCGCGCCGCTGGCGATCAGCCCCTTGATCAACTTGACCATGGTGGTTTCGGCAGCCATCGCACTGGCCGGCACGGCCAGGCTGAGCAGTACGGCGCAGCACAGCAACGCCCGTCGGGCCGGCCGTGGGCGGCGGGATGCGGTTCGAGCGCGGTCGTGGTCGTTCATCACGGTTCTCATCGAAAGAAGGGAAATCACGGAAGTCATCGGTCACGCGCCGGGACGGCGCCCCTGGATCAGCACGCGCGCGGGAAAATCCAGCGACGCCGGTGGCATCTGGTCGACCTTGCCGATCTGTCGCAGTGCTTCAAGCACGGCCACGTCGGCCTCTTCGTTGCCGCTGCCGCGCACCAGCTCGACCTTCTCCAGCCGGCCATCGGGCGCCAGCCAGACATTCACCTGCAGCTGGAACGCCAGGCGCTTGACCCGCGCATCGCGCGAAATCGCCTGCTGCATCAGATAGCCCAGGTAGCGGCCATAGCTGGCGTTGCCGGCACCGCCGCGGCCAACGCCGGACGAGCCACCGCCGCTGCCCGACTGGATGCCGAAGTTGTCACCACCGGCCTGTGCATCGGCGTCCATGGTCACCGGGTCGGTGTTGTCCGGCGTCGGCGTCGGTTCTTCGGCCGGCGTTGGCTGCTCCAGCGGTTCCGGCTCGGTCACGGTCTCTTCCGGCGGCGTCTCCGGCTCAGGCGGCTTTTCCGGCGGTGGTGGTGGTGGTGGCGGTGGCAACGCCAACATGGGCGGTTGCACCACCGGCCGGCGGGTGCTGGCGGTGTCCTTGAACAGCAGCCACCACACGGCAACACCCAGTACCAGCAGCGCCGCCAGCACCAGCGCGATCGTCACCAGCAACTGGCGTCCGCGCGTACCGGGCTCCTGCAGGGGTGGTCGATGACCGGCCATGCCTCAGCCCTGCGCCTTGCCGGTGACCAGCCCGACCTGGGCCAGCTCCAGCCGGCGCAGCAGATCCAGCACCTCGACCACGCGCGCGTACTGCACCTGCGCATCACCGCGCACGATCACCGGGAAATCCGGCGAGGTTGCCCGTTCGGTACGCAGGCGGTCCTCCAGCTCGGTCATCGTCACCGGGTAGGCATCCAGGAACACCTGGCCACTGGGGTCGATGGTGATCGCCTTGGTCTTGGGCTTCTCCAGTGCGGTGCTGTTGCTGGCCTTCGGCAGGTTGACCTCGATGCCGGGAATGGAGGCGTTGCTGGTCAGGATGAAGATCACCAGCACCACCAGCAGCACGTCGACGAAGGGCGTCACGTTGATGCCCTTCTCGCGCTTCTTGATGCCGAACTTCGCCTTGTAGCCCATGGCCGGCCCCTCAGCCCTGGACCACGGCCGGGCCGCGCCCGTCCTGCTCTTCGGCCAGGCGGGCGGCGAACTCGTCGATGAACACCACCATGTCGGCGCCGATCGCTTCGGCGCGTGCCCCCAGCCAGTTGTAGCCGAACAGCGCAGGAATCGCGACGCCCAGGCCGGCGGCGGTACACAGCAGCGCTGCCGCCATGCCCGGGGCCACCGAGTTGATGTCCACCGCACCGGCCATCGCCGCCACCACGAACACCAGCATGATGCCGATCACGGTGCCGAACAGACCGACATACGGTGCGCCCTCGATGGTGGTCGACAGCCAGTTCATGCGCCTCGCCATCGCTTCCTGTTCGCGCACCATCACCGCATCCATCGACGCGCGGATGGCGGCGATGGTGGCCGCGCTCAGGTAACCGGAGTTGCCATCGCGCTGATGACGCTGCTGCATTTCGTCGATGGCCACCTGGTAGATTCGCCACAGCGAGCCGTCGTGCATCGCCGTCGGTACCTTGCCCTGCCGGTCCATCTCGGACAACGTGCGCAGCGGCACGCCGGAGAGCTTGCTGAAGCTCTCGGTGAACACCGCATTGGCCTTGCTGGTGCGGCCGAAATGACGGCTCTTGGCGATCATGATCGCCCAGGACAACAGCATCATCAGGCCGAGGATGGCGACCACCACCCAGGCGTCGAACGGCATCGCCTTGAGGATGAAGGCGAAGTGGCTCTGCCCGGCCGACTGCTCGTCGGCACCGTAGCTGACCAGGCGCGAATCGGCGCCCTGCGCGGTGGCATCGGCCAGCAGCAGCGCCGCCGGGCGTGCCACGCGTGAGATGCGCAGTTCATCCAGCGCGCCATCGAAGTTGGCCAGCGGTTGCGCCGCGCCCGGCGCATCGGCACCCACCACCGCTGCGGTGGTCAGTGCCGGCAGCTCACCACTGAGCTGGGCCACCACGCGACCGTTCAGATACAGCTGCAGCGACCCCTTCTCGGCGGTAAGCGCGAGATGCGCCCACTGCCCTTCCGGAATCGGCTGCGCCGGCGTGCTGCGTTGACCGTTGAGCTGCACGAACGGCACCCGGTTGTCGATGCCCACCACCAACTCTGCGGTGCCATCGCGTCGGGCGTAGATCGCCTGCGCGGTGGTCAGCGCGCCCGGTTTGATCCAGGCAGAAACGGTAAGTGGCGCACCCGCTTCCTGTGCCAGCGAAGCACTGGCCGGCAGCGGCAGTGAACCAGCGCCCAGCTGCACGCCACGCCCGATCACCGTGCTTTCCGCCGCAGGCACTACCGCACCGGCCGTGTTGCCGTAGGCCGTGGTATCACGCGCCGGCGCATTGGCTTCGGCAAAGTGGTAGACCAGCGTGTAGTCCGGATCGAACACCTGCTGGCCATTGCCGCTCGCCGGTGCCTTCGCGTTGCCGTAGTACATCCAGATCGTCTGCGGCGCGCTGGCGGTCAGTGCCGGAACGTCCACCCAGACCAGGGCCAGGCCCAGGTTCGGGTCGAACTGCTCGATCTGATGGGCCAGCACCGTACGCCCGTCGGCAGAAACGAAACGCAGGTCGTTGCCACCCTCCTGGGTGCCATCAAAACCGAAGTTGCCGGTATGCAGGCGCAGCAGCAGCGGCGTACGCCCGGGGTTGCCGGCCAACCCCGCGCCCTGTGGGCCGGCGTCGACGGTGATCGGCTTGCGGTACTTCCATTCGGCCTGCCACCAGTTGGCATCGGCCGCGGCCGCGGGCAGCGCAATCAGCGCAGCCAGCAGCAGCAACATTCGGGAAAGCAGACGGTCCATGCAAAAGGTCTCCGGAGAACGCATCTCAAGGGAAGGGTCAGTAGCTGGTGCTGATGTTGAAATGCAGGCGCGGGTCGTCCTTGCGCGTGACCGGGCCATCGGCGAAGGGCCAGGCGTAGTCCAGGCGCAGCTGCAGGTGTTCGCCCAGGCGCAGCTGCGCGCCCAGCCCGACCGACGCCAGGTTGTACTTGTCGCGCTGCTCCGGCAGCGGCTGACGCAGGCGCAGGTAGGCCGCGTCGGCGAAGCTGTACAGCCGCAGGTCGGTACCGCTCCACAGCGACCACGCCGGGGTGCGCCATTCCAGGTTGGCCAGGCCACCGTAGTCGCCGATCGCTTCGGCCGACAGGTAGCCGCGTACGGTGTACATGCCGCCGGCGGCGAACTGTTCGGCCGAAACCAGCGGCGCATCGGTCGCCTGCAGCGAGCCACGCGCATACCACTGCCAGTCGTTGCCGAAGGTGTGCGTGTTGGAGACATCGGCCTTGAACGCCACGAAACTCGGATCGGCCCAGTAGCGCTTCTGACCGAAATCGGTGGCGTTGCTGCCGTAACCGAACAGACGCCGGGTTCCCGCCACCAGCTGCGTGTTGATGCTCAGCTGATCGTGCTCGCCCTGGCGCACGCCGACGAAGGCCAGCGTGACCGGTGCGTACTTCAAGGGCGTCTTCAGGCTGTCCATGCCCATCTGCGTGTCTTCTTCGGTGTCCTTGAAGTCCACACCGAGGCTGAGCTGGCGCCACCAGGCACTGCTGCCCGGCAGGCGGTAGTTGAGCTTGAGACCAATGGAATGACCGTTGCCGATCACGTTGGTGCCGGTGCCCGTGCCTGCGCCGCCTTGTCCGCCGGCATTGAGTACGCGGCTGTCGGACGTGTAGCCCGATGCCTCAAGACTCCACGGCGTGCCCTCGAAGGGAACGGTGTAGGAGGCGGAGAACACCTTTGCCTGGTGGGTGTCTTCCGGCGCGATGAACACGCCGATGCTCGCACTGTGGCCGCGCCGCCACAGGTTGTCGTGGGCCAGCGATGCACTCAGGCGCAGCTTCTCGGTATCGGCGCTATGGTCGTTGTTGAGCGCGGCACTGGCACGCCAGGGTGACTTCTCTTCCACCTGCAGGTCCACATCCATGGTGCCCGGCACCTGGCCTTCGCGCACCAATGGCATCACCTGGCGGCGGCCCCCTTCGTTCAGCGCCGTCAGTTCCCTCTGTGCCTGGTCGAAATCGGGCACGCGCCCTTCAGCCAACGACGGCACCCGCTCGCGGATGCGCTCGGGTGAGTCATGGCGGGCACCGACCACGCGCAGCTGGCCAATGGGCGTCTGCTGCACCTTCAGCAGCACCACGCCCGCGTTGACCTGCTGCTCTGGCAGCTCCACATAGACCGATTGGTAGCCGGCCTGCTGGTACAGCGCGTTGACTGCATCGCGCGCCTTCTCGACATCGGCGAGCGTTTTGCCGGGGCCGAGGAACGGTTCGACCGCGCGTTCGATCTGGCGCGCATCGAGCACGGTGTTGCCGCGCACGATGTACTCGTTGATGTTCACCGTGGACGCTGACGCGGCGTCCTGCGCGAACGCTGGAGACGGCAGCGAGGCCAAGGCCAGCAGCAAGGGATGCAGGCGCAGCGGAAGGCGAACGGCACGGCACGGAACGGGAGTCATCGAAGGCATCGCGTCGTATCGAAGGGAATGGCCAGGGAGCGGCGCGTGGGTCTACCAACAGGACGTGCAGGCCGCGTCAAAACCGCCAACAGTTTTGTGACAGCACTGTCATCTGTTGACGATGCTGAAACAGGCGCAGGCGGACACTTCGCCTGGCACACGTCTTCATTGCAAAGCGCTTGCTGCGTCGGGAGATTCAGGATGCACGCCACTCTGCTTACGCCAAACCGCCCTGCCCTCTGCCTGACGTTGGTTCTGGCTCTGGCTTCGCCTTGGGCGCGGGCCGACCAGGCTGCCAAACAGGCAGATGCAGCGCCATGCATCGAAGTACAGGTCAATGGCGAGCGCATCCCCGCCTGGGACTGCCTGCAACGCAAGCTGGCGCCGGCAGCAGGCACGGCCGCCCGCCCCGACCTTCCCGAAGCCGAACGCCTGATGCGCAAGCCCGGCAACCAGTTGCTGCAGTACAACCTGGAGGGCACGCGGCAGCGCATGGGCGATGCGTTCGGGCGTTCGGTGGTGCCGCAGCGTCCAGCGCGCTGAGCCGTGTTCAGTGCCGCCCCACGACGGCGGGAACGATGCCATCGGTGGGCAGCGGCGGCAGTTCGGGCACGGGCAGCGAGCGCGGCTGGCCTGCCTGTTGCAGTTCAACCGCGTTCGCGCTGATTGCTGCCAGTACCGTGGATGGGCCGAGACGCTGGCCCGGTGCATAGGCCTGTGCAGGCGCCCCATCCACCGACAGCAGCACCAGCGGCGCCTGCTGCCCGGCCATTACCCCCAGCACGGTCACGTCGGTCTGCACCGCGCCGGGCGAGAGCAGCCGCACCAGCGGTGTGCTTGCAGCGTCGTCGAAGGCCGGGGCAGCGGGTACGGCGACCGGCACCGAGGCGGCGGCGACGCGAGCCGGCGCCATGAACAGGGCCATGCCCCAGTATCCCGCCACGGTCAGCAGCAGCATGGCCGCCAGCAGGGTCAACGTGCGATTGCGATCCCAACGCCTGCCGTCCATGTTCCGCACCTTCGCCAGGTTCCCGTGCGGCCACGCTAGCAGCTGACGCTGACGCTTTTGTTTCATCATCCGCGCCTACGCTGGCAGGTATCGGCAAGGACGGGAAGCGATGTGCAATGCAACGCAGGCCACGCGGTTTCACGCTGATCGAACTGATGGTGGTGCTGGTCATCGTCGGCATCTGCACGGCGGGTATCGGCCTCGGCCTGGGCAGCCTGCTCGACCCTGCGCGGCAGCTGCGCCAGGAATCGGAGCGGCTGGCGCAGCGCCTGCAGGTCGCGCGCGATGAAGCGCGCATTGATGGTCGGCCGATCCGCTGGCAGGCCACTGCAGAGGGCTACCGCTTCAGCCGCCGCGACGGCGAAGGCTGGGTCGAGCTGCGGCGCGATGACCTGCTGCGCCCCCAGCAGTGGCAGACCCGTGGCATCACCGTGCAACCAACGGCTGCCATCGAGCTGAGCCCAGAATGGATTGGTGAGCCGTGGGAGCTGGCGTTGTCGCTGGACGGGCGTCGACTGCGTCTTCGTGATGATGGCAGCGGACAATTGCAGGTCATGCAGTGAAGCGGACGCAACACGGATTCACGTTGATCGAGGTGCTGATCGCGTTGGCCATCGTGGCCATCGCATTGGCGGCGGTGATGCGCTCGGTGGCGGTGGCGACCGATGACCAGTCGCGTCTGCGTGACCGTCGGCTGGCCCTGTTGTGCGCGCAGGACCGCTGGCAGGAGCTGCGTCTGTCCGCACAGCCACCCGGCGATGCGCGCCTGCTGTGCCTGCAGGGGCGCACCCGCTTCCTGGTGCAGCAGCACCTGGGCAGTGGCACCGACGGGCAACCGCAGCTGGAGTTGAGCGTGGTGGCCGAAGATGCGCCGAAGCAATCGCTGACGCGCCTGCAGTTGCCGTGGACGGCGGCGCCATGAAACGCGCGGCGGGCGGTTTCACCCTGATCGAGGTGATGATCGCCATCACCATCATGGGCGTGCTGGCGGTGATCTGCTGGCGCGCCCTGGACAGCGTGGCCAATACGGACCAGCGCCTGCGCCAGGCCGATGCCGAGACCAGCACGGCGATGCGGGTGTTGCAGCAGTTCCAGCGCGATATCGAGATGCGCGCTGACGATGCGCTGATGAACGGCGCGGTGCGTCCGGCCGATCAACCCGCGCGGCTGCTGCCGCCGTCGTTGACCAGTGAGCGCCACCCCGATGGTGGCTTCACGCTGGAGATCACCCGCAGCGTCGGCAGTGATGGGCTGCAGTGGCAGCGCGTTCGCTGGTGGCGGCAGGGCAGCATGTTGTGGCGTGCCAGCGGTGCGCCGTCCGATCACTATCCACTGCCTGCGCCCGAGCCGACGCGCGGGTTGCTGGTGGCACGTGATGTGCAGCGCTTCGAGGTGCGGGTGTGGCAGCCCGGGGTGGGTTGGGCGATGCTGCCCAGCCAGGGCGAGGTACTGCCGGCTACCGGTCTGGAGTTGCGGTTGGGGTTGCGTGATGGACGCGGGCCGTTGAGTTATCGGCGGGTGTTGGCGCTCTGACGCGCATCCACGCATGGCGTGGATCTACTGCCGGGCCTGCTTCTGCTGCCAAGGCTGCTCTGGTGGGTGCCGACCGTTGGTCGGCACTGAAGCTGACCCTGCCATCCACGCATGGCGTGGATCTACTGGACGGCATCCACGCATGGCGTGGATCTACCGGACGACATCCACGCATGGCGTGGATCTACTGGACGACATCCACGCGTGGCGTGGATCTACTGAGAGGCATCCACGCATGGCGTGGCTTTACCGCCCTCCTGCCGCCGGGCGCTGTCCCGCGCCCGGCGGCGCCGTGTCGGTGTTCCTCACCGCTGATGGCTGTTCCCTGCCCTCGGTGCCGTCCTGGCGGGTGCCGCCACCGCTCCCTGGCAGCTGGCCCGATCCTGTGTTCTGCGCGTGGTGGGTGCGGACCTTGGTCCGCACCGTTCCTCCATCCACGCGTGGCGTGGGTCTACTGGGTCGGCTGCTTGCCCGCGTCTACGCGCGCCTGCGGGAACTGGAAGGCGCTGTTGACGTCGTAGCCGCTGGCGGCGGCTGTGTTTCCGCGTGCTGGCGGGTCGATGCTGCTGCTGGCACTGCCGAAGCCGAGAATCTGCACGCTGATCACCGACGGCTGGTTGCGCCGCGCATCGTCCTGGCTCTTGCGCATCACGTCCTGTGCGGCCTGGCTGGCGCTGTTGGCCGCAGCGCTTGCCGAAGCAAGCGCGTTGACGTTCACCGAGGCCAGCACCGGCAGGCCCTTGCTGTCGCCCTGCACCTGGATGTTGGCGGCGTTGAGCACCTGCAACGCCGCCAGGTTGATGTTGCCCGACACGCGGATACCTGCCTCGCCTGCATCAATGGTGCCCAGCGGCGCGATCAGGTCGACATCGCCTGGCGCCACTTCGGCGATCGGGTTCAACGTTGCGATGCCGGCGCCGCTGGCCGGTGCCTGCGGCGACAGGATGACGTTGCCCCACGTGTCGTAGACCCGACGCGGCGGGGTGTACAGCAGCGTGGTCTGCGAGCCACGGCCGGCGTTGATGTCGCCCTGCTCGGACCACGCCAGGATGTCACCACCAAAGGTGGTCATCACCCGCGACAGGCCCAGCAGCACGCTGTCCTGACTGAACAGACGGATGTCGCCCTGGCCCTGGGTGACCAGGCCCGCGCTGGCCGGAGGCACCACGCCCTGCACGCCCACCACGATCTGCCCGCCTGGCGCCATCAGCTCGATGTTGCCACCCGCTTCGGTGCGCACACCGGAGCCGCCATACATCACGATATCGCCAGTACGGTTGATCGTTGCGCCATTGGCATCCTTGTCCGGCATCAGCGTGGCGATCGCTTCGCGCCCGCGCAGATAGGAACCGAAACGCGGCCCTTCTGCATTGGTGTACTCACGACCACCTTCGCGCAGTTCAGCGTAGTAGACCTGGCGCAGGAAGATGCGCTGCTGCTCCTTCGGCAATGCGTCGAACACGGCCAGTGCATCCGAGCCTTCGCTGGAGATACCGAAGCGCTGCTGCAACCACTGCTTCAGTTCCTTGTCATGGATCTTGATCGCCTTGCCCGGCTGCGCCGCCAGCGACTGCGCTGGATCGGCGAGGTTGGCCGGGTCGAGGTAGCGCGTGCGCAATGCATCAAAATCGATGTGCTGGCTGCCCGCCGTCATCGCAATGCTTGCACCTGGGCGGGCATCACCCTGCACGATGCCGCCCAGGCTGACGATGCCGCCCACGTCCTCCTGCCGCAGCTGACGACCCGCACTGACCTCCAGATTGCCGGGACCGGCCACCACGGCATCCAGGTGTACGATGTCGCGCCCTGCGTCCACCACCGAAATATCGGTGGCTGTACTGTTCAGGGCGGTCAGCGAAACACCCAGGATGTCGCGCCCGGCGCGCATCTGCACCGCACCAGCCGCCTCGAACAGAGCAAACTGCGTGCGCTGGCTGCCGGAGCGATCCAAGGTACGCTGCGCACCCGATTGCAGGCCGATGATGTCGCCGCCCACGGCATAGAAGCGGCTGGGCGATAGTGCACCCGGCAGATTCGACAACGGTGTATTGGGACCGAACGCGAACAGCGGCAATGCCGCCTCCGGCGTCGCCGAATGGCCATCCACCGACAGATTGTGGTGCGGCCGCGTGAGGTTGCCGTTGCCATCGCCCACCTGGGCCATGAAGGCCGGATCGAACGGTCCCGGCATACGTGTATCCGCGGCCGAACGCGCGATCTGGGTGGCACCCGGCTGGGCGAAGATGCCGCCGCCGGCCAGTACATCCAGGCGGCCACTGGCCGAGGGTGCCAGCAGCAGTACGTCCTGGGTGTTGTCCTGCATGCTCAGGCGGTCGAAGGTGATGTTGCCCTGTGCGGCAACCGCGCTGAACCGCGAAGGATAGAGCCAGTACTGCAGCAGATCGCGCCCGCCGGCTTGCAGCTGCACCTGCTCGGCGCCGAGGTTGCTGCCGCTCAGATTCAGGGGTCCGGCCACGCCTGGCGAAAGATCGCCTCCGGCGCTGAAAAGGTCCACGGCGGTGGATGCGGTCCACAGCGAGAACCACGTGGTGCCGGCGGCGCGGCTGCCGTTGTCCTGGGTCACACCGCTGTAGTTCGCCACCGCTACCCGGCCAGCATCGCCAACACCACCCAGCACTACGTCACCGCGCGCCTGCAGCGATGCCGTGGCATCGCCCAGCACCAGCACCGGACCGCCCATCGCACGTGCGCTGTCGGCGGCGAACAGGTCGGCCGCACGCTGGCGGCCGAGTGTGCCGTAGTTCTCCAGCGTCACGCCCATGCCACCGATGCGACCGGCCTCCAGCAGCAGGCTGCCCCGCAGGTTGGTGAAAGTGCCGTTGAGATCGAGGTCCTGCGCTGCCCTGGCGGTGTTGAGGCTGGAGAACGTGGCCGTCAGCTCGGGATTCAGCACACCCCCGGTGCGCAAGCGCAGATCGCCACCGCCGGTCAGGTACAGCTGGCCATCACTGACCCGTCCGGTGGAACCGACCGCGGCAACGATCGCGCCCGAGTGCGGTGCGGTCATGAACCCCAGAGCATCGCCCATCGCCTCGCGCACACCGGCATTGCGGTCGGCGTCAAGCGTCAGATTGCCGCCACCGAGCGTACCGAAGCCGGTGAACCCCACCATCCGCGGCGTGCTGTCTACGGTGGCCGAGACGTTGGTGTAGGTGCCGAAGTTCACCCACCAGCTGGTCGGTACCGGCGCCACCCCGGTGGTGCTGCCCGTGCCTTGCCGCCAGAGCCAGCTGCCCACTGCGGCACTGCCATGCAGGGCCATGTCCCGGTCGGTGCTGCCCGACTCGGCGCGCGCGGTCCACACATCGCCGACGATGTCTCGCCCGGCCTCCACGCGCAGGTTGCCACCATGGTCCGGATACCACGCCTGGTAGCCCGCCAGTGCAGCATCGTAGCTGCCTGGCACCACGCCCTTGCCGAGCAGAGCGCTGTTCCAGGGCGCCGGCGCACGCGGCGAATTGAAGTCCGCATCACGACCGTTGCCGAGCGAGGTGGGTGTCCCTGCGGTGTAGACGCCGAATCCTGATTTCATCACCACGTCGCCGGCCGCCAGCAGTTCCAGATCTCCCCTGCCGGTGCGCAGCACGCTCCACGCGGGTGTGCCGGGGCGCTTGCCGTAGGTGGTCACCTCGGTCTGCGTGCCTCCGCCGAAGCAATAGGTGGGTGCCGATCCGCAGAACTCGTCTTCGGTCATGCCGAAGATCGCCGCGAAGTCCTTGGCCGACGTGCCGACGTAGGATTCATCGCCCCAGAAATCCAGCGAGCCCTGTGCGGCCACCTGCCGCGGCGCGGGGCCGCAGTAACCGTCTGCCAGTGCACAGAACTCGTCTTCGGTGTAACCGAAGATGTCGGCCAGTTCGGCGATCGGGCGGCCGGCATAGGAGGTATCCCCCATCCAGTCCAGCGAGGCCTGCTCGGTCAGCACGCGGTCGCCCACGAAAATGATCTCGGTCTTCACCGTGCCCACCGATCCCTGATGGGTATCGGCCAGCACCACGCTGCCGTCACTGCCCCAGCGACGCGTGCGCGGATCGGCAGCGTCGCTGTCCGCGCCGGCCACAGCGGTCAGGTCCCACGACGTCGTGCCTTCCGCCAGCATCGGCGCCAGCGCCCAGTTGCGGCCCTGGTTGCCATTGGCATCGGCAGGTCGCAGCTTCACCGGCGCATCGGTGGCCAGCTCCACCTTGGTCATGGAGGGAATGTATGCGCCCACTTTCAGGTCCACCGCCCGCGCCAGACGCAACGCGATCGGCAGCACAGCACCGGCGGGCCAATCCTGTGCAGCCATCTGCACGCTGCTGCGCAGACGGAAGCCGCCACCCAGGCGCGCGCCCGCCTCCAGCTGCAACGGCTGGTCAAGCAGGGTGCCGGCGGCGAAGGTCTGCCCATCAGCGGTGGTCACCGCCGCACCGAGCACGGTGCCGGCAGGCAGTCGCAAGCTGTCGGCGAGTGTCATCGCTGCGGGCAGCACGGTACCGGCCGGCAGCACAGCCGATTCCACCGGTACCGCATAGTTCAGCGTGGCGCCCGCCGGGAATTCGGTACCCGGCTGCAGCTGTACGCCGTCCACCGGCACCACCAGGCCACCACCGAACGACGTGTTGGCGGCACCACTGCTACGACCCTCGATCAGTTCCCAGCCGGCTTCATCCGGGTTGGCGGGCGGTGGCGCGAAGCCATCGTTGATGCTGCCATGGATGTTGAGGTTGCCTTCGGCCCGAAGCACCAGCGAGGCCGATTCGCCAAACCCGCGTCGTGCAGGGTCGAGACGGTCGGCATCGGGACCGTAGCGGTAGCCGGACAGGTCGATGTCACCGGAAACGGTCAGGTCGCCACCGGGGTTGTCCGCACTACGGCGCGCCACCACCTGCACGCCCGGACGTAGCCGGTGGCTGCCAAGCGCTGTGGTGCGCTGCTGCAGATCGGCATTGGCCAGCGCCCCGTCCATCCACGTACGGTTGTCCGGATCGACGATCTGGTCCAGCCACTGCTGGGTCACGACCTGCGCCCGGTTGCCGTGCACATCCACGCTGGAGGCCAGCGGTGCATCGTCATAGCGGCGCACGCCGTTGACCTGGATGTCGGCCGCACCGGTGATGCGCACACCGTTGGCAACGGCAATGGCCGCGTCATCGGCGCCGATCCGCGGCACATCGATTTTCAGCGTGCCGCGCGCAACGCCATCGTTCTGCCCGCGCTGGCTGCCCACGGCGACGCCGCTGCCGGCACGCAGGTCGATCGCGGCGCCAGCGCCGATGCTGACCTGGCCCGCCGCGCTGCCCAGTTCGACCGTCGCTCGGTTGGCGCTGTCGATGATCTTGCCGTAGCTGTCCACACGCAGGCCGCTGCCATGCGCGTCGAGCGTGCCGTTCACCTGCAGCGCATCACGGGCGTACAGGCGGATGCTGCCGACCTGCTCGCCGCTGGCGTCGATGCGCCCGGCCACGGTCAGGCGACCCTTGTCCACGCTGATGTCGACCCGTCGCGCCTTCACCTCGTCGCCGATCTGCAGGTCACCCTCGCCGATCTGGAAGGTGCGCGCGCCGGTCACGCCGCCGCTGTTCAGCCGCTGGTTCAAACCTGCGAAATCCAGCAGCTGGCGTGCACGCACCACCAGTTCGCCCGCGTCGTAGGGCACCACGGTGCCACCGGCGTCGTAGCGGCCGCTGGCCGCGCCGTCCACATGTCCGGCCAGATCCGCGCGACCGGCCAGGGCATTGACCGTCAATCGTCCACCGCGGTTGTTGCGCGCCGACACATCGATGCGCGAGGCGGCATCGGTGGTCACCTCGCCACTGTCACTGGACAGGAGCACGTCGCCGCCCCAGCTGTATTTGTCCACGTCGAACAGGCTGACCTTGCGACCCGCCAGATCCAGCGCCGCATGCGCACCCACGCCGATGCCCTGGCGTGCACTGGCCGACAGGCGGCCAGAGGCCAGCGCAACCGTGCTATCCAGCAGGATGCGATCGGCGTCGATGCTGAGTTCGCTGCCCAGCGCATCACCACCGGCCTTGCCGTTGCCTCCATGCAGGGCGAAGCTGCCGCCGGTGCGCAGGGCCAGCTGTGCGCCGGCGTCGGCGGTCAGCAGGGGCGTGCTGATGGCCACGCTGCCGCCGCTGTACTGCCAGCCCTTGTCTGCCAGGTACTCGCCGCGCTGCTGGTACACATCCAGTGTTCCCTTCGCCGAGAACACCATCTGTTCCGAAGCCCCGAGGTTCAACGCGCTGAAGCCAAGTACCCGACGGTTGGCCGCGACCTCGGAGCTGGGCCTGCTGTACGGCGCACGCCCCAGCGTCAGGGTGCGCGTGAGGATATCCAGCTGGCCCTCGCCCAAGCGATCCACCATCGGCTCTGCCGGCGGCACGGCCGCGTTGCTGCCCGGGGCCTGCGTGGCCGCCAGCGCACCATCCCACACCAGCGTATCCACCAGGATGCGCGCACGGTCGCTGGCGTTCCCATAGCCGTGGATCGCCTGCGCACCCAGCACCAGCGTGCGCAGGCTGCCAACGCCGGTGGCGCTGTCGCGCGCATCCAGGTCGACGCTGCCGAATACATTCACCGAATCGCGCGCCACCAGGCTCAGCGTGTCCAGCGCAGGTGCGCCGGTAGCCACGTTGCCACGCAGCAGTTGCTGCAGCACCCTCTGGTTCATGGTCATGCCGGCAGGCAGTGCACCCGCTGCTGCCGCCTGTGCGATGGCTTCGGCGCTGCCCAGGTTCAATGCAGCCATGCTGACGCCCAGCTGGCGCGTGCCGTAGCTGGCCGAATCGCGCAGTTGCAGGGTGCCGTCGGTGGCGACGGCGATGCTGCCGTCGGACACCAGGCGCGCTTGTCCCTCGCACGCGTCCTGGCAGCCGCCGATATCGATCGCCACCGGGCCGGCGGCAACGCCTGTGGAACCGGTGATCAGGTTCAGGCGCTGGTTGGACACCGCCAGCAGGCCGCCCGTGACCTGGTAGGGCAGCGTGTCGACGGCGTCGCCGCCGGCGCGTGCGTAGGGCAATGTGTCCACGGTCGCCCCGGCTTCGACCAGAATGCCACTGCCACCGGAGGCTGCTGCCACCAGGACTTCCGGCGCCTGCAGCGTGGCCCCGGAACGGATCGCCACGCTGCGGGCCTGGCCGGTCACCGCCACCTGCGACGCCGCCTGGTTGATCTGACCACCGATCACCATGCGCGCGGGCTGGAACGCATTGAGTGCCTGGTCGGTGAAGGTCACGCCACGATCGCGCGCCTGCGCCACGCCCTCCGCACCGATGATCTCCAGCGTGCCGATGGCCGGGTTGGCCATCGAAGCAACCAGGGTGCCGCCACGTCCCTTGTCGTTGGCGGCGGCAAAGCGCGCGGTACCGGCGAAGTCGATTGCCGCCGCGCCCTGGCGTCCGGCGCCCTCGCCCAGCGCCAGGGTCAGGCCCAGCGCATCGATGGTCTGCCAGCCGCGCGATTCGCCGCGGCGGTCGGCCGTTGCCTGCACGAAGGCGTTGTAGCTGGTTTCGTTGTAACCCGAATGCCGCCGCACCGCCGCCGCCGGTGTCAACAGCAGGTCGGTCAGAAGCGGCGATTCCACACCGCCCAGATCGCCACGCTGGTGGCCGGACACGCGCCAGGTGCCGGTGCCGGTCTGAAGCGGCCGGGAGACGCCGGACGCACCGGTCGCGCCAAGCTCGACACGGAACGCACCGGGCTGCAGAGCGAAGTTGGCCGGCAGCAGGGTGTAGGTGCCCGCCGGCAACCCGGGAACACCCGCCGGCACGGTGATCTGCTGACCGATGCCGGGCGCGGCGAAGCCGTCGGTGCTGGTGGGCGCAAACGCGCCCGTATAGCCGGGCACGATGGCATACACCGGGTTGCCCGAGGCACTGAACGCATAGCGGGGATTGGCATCGGCCAACGCGGTGCGCAGTACGTCCACCGAACCGCCCCGCCCGGAGATGAAGGCTGCACCGGTCAGGTCGCCGCCACCGGACATGTCCAGCAGCGCGTCCGGGCTCACGTTCACCTGGTTGGCTTTCAGGGTGACGCCCATCGAGCTGATGCCACCAGCGGTCAAGGAATCCACGCTGCGGCTGCCGATGCGCCAGTTGACGCCATCGGCGGTACCGCCATAGGGCAGCGCCAGGCCGGCACCGCTGGTGGAGGTGATGCTGCCGGGCAGCAGTTCCACCCGCCCGCCGGCAGTACCGCCCACGGCCAGACCACCCAGCTGCAGTGTTCCCATCGGCGCCCACACCGCACCGCCCTGCTGCACGGTAGCGGCCACCAGCCGCAGCGAACCGAACGCCGATGCAGGGACACCCGATGCTGTGCCGTTGCCCTGGATGCGCAGCACCGCATCCGGGTTCGCCCAGTAGTCGACGGTGTCCACGGTCTGCGCCGATGCACCCGCCACCACCCGGCCCACCGCCCCGAACGTCGGATACAGGCGCGCGGCGGTCAGGTCGATCGAGCCCGGTGCCAGCAGCGAACTGACCGCCGCGTTGCTGGCGATGCTGGAAAGAAGGCGCACATCGCTGCGGCTGTTCAACGAGAGATGGTCGAAACTGGGCAGCCAGGTGACATCGCGAAGATCGATGAGATCGCCGTTGACCGCCAGCGCATGATCGCCCGCGGTATCTGACACCGCACCCTGGGGGAACTGCAGGCTCTCGCCCGACAGCTGCTGCCAGCGCGCCTGCGCAAGGCGCACATACGGGGCCGACAGCGATATCGCGCTGGAGGTGCTCGCGCCTGCGGCCACGCCCAGGCTGGACTGCCCCTGCCCATGGATGCGCAGGGACCCGGCCATGCGCAGGTCGACATTGCCAAGCGTGCGGATGTCGCCGAAGACCGACAGATTGTCGAATTCGCCGGCCTGGATCTGCTGCACCGACAGTGCGGCGTGCCCATAGTCCAGCCGCGCTGGCAGCGACGTCTCGGCCGCAGTCTGCTGGCTGAGCGTGATCGCCCGTTCGCGCAGCACCTCCTCGGTTGCTCCGCGTGCATGCACGCTGCCGCCGAAGGCGAGGCCCAGCGTTCCACCACGCGCCCCACTGCCACCGGCCGCCGCATCCATCGCCCCTTGCAGGTACAGCGCATTGGCCGAACGCAGCACTATCTGCCCCCCGTCGCTGTCGACCCGGGTACGGCCCTGGCCGTCGATGTCCAGCTCGGCCGAAGCGCCGCGTGCGTCCAGGCGCGCGCCCCGCTCGACCACGATGAAGGCTTCCGGCGGCCGGTTGTCGACGAAAGCCGACGTCTCCCAGTCGAGGGCGCCACCGATCTCGATGCGCCCACCCGTCCGCACCTGGCCGCGCAGGCGGCCAGCGCCGTCGACCATCGACACCGAATCGGCGCTGGCGTCCAGTACCGCACCGTCATCGATCCGCCAGGTGCGCTCGCTGCGCTGGCCGGCGTACAGCGCCGTATCCGGGCGCACATCGTCGATGCTGATGCGGCCGCCTCGGGCCTGCAGCGTCCCCTCCACGTCGATGTTGCCCGCACCGAGCAGGGTGATCGCCTGGCCCGGATCGACGGCGACCCGTGCATCGCGGCCCACCCGAAGGTCGCCGCCCACGCTGTTGCGGTCCGAGCGCAGGGTGATACTGGCCCCGCTGCGCTGCCGGATGCGCCCACTCTGCGGATCGGCGGCATACAACGGTGCCAACCACGGCTGCAGCGCGGAGGCACGATCCCGCGCCGTGCGTGCGTCTTCAGCCAGGCGCAGGCCCGGCATGCGCGCGACCAGCTGGGTACCGTCGGCGACCTCCAGGCCCTGGTGCGCGTTGATGTCGTACTGCGCGAAACCACTGCCGAACAAGGCGGTGTCAAGCTGCAGCACCGTCACGTCCTGCTCCGCTGCGCCGACGACCGCCTTGCCTCCGGTACCCAGCGCGAACGTGCCGCCGCCCTCGCCACGTCCGCTGATATGGCTGCCTTCACCCAATTGCACGCGACCACTGCCGTCGGTAGCCACCTCGGCAGTGTTGGCCTGCAGGCTCACGCCTCCGCCCTTGCCGATGCGGCCCTTGCCCTGCATGTCCAGCGCAGCACCGGCGTCGACATCGATGGCCACCCGGCTGCCCACAGTGACGTCATGGCTGCTCTGCAGGCGCAGGCTGCCACCGTCGGTCCACGCACGGCCACTGTCCTGCCCGGCACCGAACGCCGCATTGCTCCAGCCACCGGCAAGATCGATGCGGGTATCGTCGGCGATGGCGACGCTGGCGCGGCCATCGCGCAGCAGCGCTGTCGGCCGCCCGAGCACGTCCAGCAGGTTGCCCGCCTGCAGCTGGCCACCGACGATGCGGATGTCACCGGCCACGTTCACCGTGCTGCCGATCAGGTTGAGCGCGCCGCCCGCCTGCAGCGCCAGCGGTGCGTCGACCGCGACGCTGCCTGCGCTGGCGAGGTCCATGGAGCCCCACTGCTGCGCGTTGACCAGTCCGGCATCCAGCCAGACCGTGTTGCGCCGCTCACTGGCGATCGGCGACTGCAGCGACAAACCCGCTGTCGCTGTCGTTGCGCCGCGAACACGCACGTCCGAGTCGAACACGCCGTTGCGACCCTGGGCGTCATAGCGCCCCAGATACAGCCCGGCGTTGCGCGCCACTGCCGTCTGCGCCTGCGCATAGCCTTCCAACGCAGCATCCGGCCGTCGCCCCTGCTGCGCGCCCTGGAAGGTGGTGGTCTCCACCTGGCCGTCCAGCACCGCGGTCGGTGCGGACACTACAAGGCGCCCGGCGTCGCGGCCGACGGTATAACCGTTGTCAGTCCGCTGCGCGGCGAAAACGATGGGATTGCGGAACGCCTCGGTGACACCCCAGCGCTCCTGCTTCACCTCGTAGCCCTTGTACAGACCATCGAACAGCATCTCCGCCGGCGCGTCGTCCAGCCGATATACCTGCCCATCGATGCCGCGCAACCAGCTCTGCTGTATCGCCCCACTCTGCACATCCAGGCTACCGCCTGCCAGATTGACCCGCGAGCCTGCGGCCGCGACCACCTCGCTGCCGCCCAGCAACACGGTGCCGCCCTGCGCAGCCCATTCGCTGATGGAGTGGCCCTGGTTGTCCAGATAGCCGCCCACCTCCAGCAGGCCCCCGGCGGCATACCAGCGATCGCCTTCGTGGCCGCCGGTGCCCGCCGGCACGTGGATCAGCTGCCGACGGTCGATCCATAC
Source organism: Stenotrophomonas sp. DR822 (assembly GCF_019793815.1). Taxonomy (NCBI): domain Bacteria; kingdom Pseudomonadati; phylum Pseudomonadota; class Gammaproteobacteria; order Lysobacterales; family Lysobacteraceae; genus Stenotrophomonas; species Stenotrophomonas sp. DR822. The sequence goes on along the minus strand of NZ_CP081826.1, from coordinate 271,884 downwards.
TTCGCTGCTGGTCAGCTTGCCGCTGTCGCGGTTGTCGGGCGAATCGCGCAGTTCATTGCCCTGCACCTTCACCTGTACGTTGTTGCTTTCCATCGCCACATGCACACCTACCGCGCCGGAGACATCCACACGCGCGCCGTTGTCCAGCTGGCTGCGGCGACCGGCATCGGCGATCACCTGGCCGCCGGTAGCTACCGTCAGCGAGCTGCCCTGGAAATGGATGTCGCCCCCGGAAACGATCTCCACCCGCGACTGGTCGCGCCGATCGCCGTGCAGGGACAGATTGTCGAAGGTCGTCGTCCGCGACGCTGCACGAAGCGCATCCTGTTCGGCCGACTCCTTCAGCAGTGCATCGCGCTGGGTATCCAGTGCGCGGGCCTTGCCATCGTCTTCGATCAGCACCGCTGTGGTCGAGCCTTCGGCCAAGGTGACCTTGGCCCGGGTGTCACTGGCCGAGGCCAGCAGGTGCACGGTACCGCGTTGGCCCAGCGTGGTGCTGGCCACGGCCACACCGGCCTGCTCGACGCTGCGTCCGGCCAGGGTGATGTCGCCCTCGCGGGCCAGCAGCAGGCCAGTATTGCGGACGCTGCCGGCACTGCTGTCGTTGACCAGGCGCGGCGCGATTTCGTTGCCGCGTGTGGTCGAAGCGGTATTGGCCGCAGTACCCACGCCACGGCGGATCACGAAGCTGTCGCCGGCCGCCAGCTGGACCTGGCCCTTGCGCGTCTCGATCTGGCCAGCATTCTCCACACTGTGGCCGGCCAGCAACACATAGCCGCCGCCACGCGTTGCGCTGGTTGGTTCATGCGTGGTGATGCGCGCGCCGCGCTCAACCATGACCTTGCCCACTGCATCGGTGAGGGCCGAGGTGTTCGTGTCGGCGCTGTACAGGCCGTTGTCACGGAACTGCGCGTCGCTGATGCGTGCGGCAGCAGCAACCAGGTTGCGGACGTTGACCTGGCTGTTGTTGCCGAACACCACGCCGTTGCGGTTGGCAACGAACACCGTGCCGTTGGCCTTCAGCTGGCCCAGGATCTGGCTGGGCCGCGCGCTGGGATCGTTGACCCGGTTCAACACCGCCCAGTCGGGGTTCTGCAGGAAGTTCAGGGTGGTGTTTCCACCGATGTTGAAGGTTTCCCAGTTCAGGATCGCCTGGTCAGCCGTCTGCTCGATGCTGACCTGTACGCGGCCATCGCTGCCCTGCGACTGGATCGCCTCGCGCGCATTCACCCAGCCGCGCGTCAGGGGGTTCTCGTCGACCTTTAGTCCATCCTTGCCCAATCCATCGGCCACCACGAAGCCGGCCTCGCGACGCGACTGCCGGGCCTGTTCCTGCATGCGTTGCTGCAGGGCGATCGCCTGCGCCGCAGTACCCAGGTTGTCGATCGACTGCTGCAGCTTCTGCCGCGCCGCGTCCTGCTGCTGCGCGGGCAACTGGAACTGGATGGGCACGCCATTGGGCATGCGCCCGCTCTGTGCGGCCGCACCCTGCGCCTCGCCGCGGTCGGCGAACCAGCCCGGGCTGAATGCCTGCTGCGCATGGCTGGCGGGGGCAGCCAGGGTTCCCAATGCCACCGCGATGGCCCAGGCCATCGGGTGCTTGCGGCGCATCGGCGCAGCCGAATGAACAGCGGACGTGTGCGGGAGCGACATCGGAACCTCTTCAACCTGGTGGGCCGCAGCTGCGGCAGCGAGCGGGAGGCACGCGCAACGCGTGCCCTGCCACTGATAGACGGTTCCCGTGACATGAAGCCGACAGCAATGCGCTGCACCGACCCGCACGTTCGCCGAAAAAGTGACGCCGGCCCAAGGGGCCGGCGTCGGTCAACACAGATTGCAAGCAACGGGCGCGATTACAGCGGACGGCCGATGCCAGCGCAGGTGCTCGGGTTGTTCAGGCCGGCGGCGTTGCCGGCGAGCACGAAGCGGTTGCGGATCGCATCGCGCCAAGCCTTGGTCAGCGGGATGAAGCCGTGGTCAGTAATCGCCTTGGCATGGGCCACCAGCGCCGGGGTGGCGGTGTAGTCAGTGGCGTAGTGGCGCATCAGGAAGCCACGCAGGCTGTTGGCGACGGTCGAATCCTTGTAGCACTGGCCGATGACCAGGTTGGTGTAGCCGGCGATCGGATAGCCAGCCGAGGGATTGCCGAACACCGGCACCCAGTTGGCCGGGTTCTCGGCCGCGGTGCCGGTCGGCGGCGCGACGGTTTCCAGGGTGGCCTGCACGCTCACCTGGTCCGGCGAGAAGCCCTTGACCTTTGCAACCTTGGTGGCATCGGTCAGGCTCGGGATCACGTCCGGACCCACATAGCCGATGCGGCCGGCCTGCGCGTACACGGCGCTGTACAGCGAGCTGCCACCGGTGGCCGGGGCGGCCACAAGGAAAGCCGGCAGGTTGTTGTTGGCATCACGCTTGTACAGATCGGCAAAGGTCGACTTGATGGCGAACTTGCCATCGACCAGGTTCGAGGTGGCCGCCACTTCCGGTGCACAGGCGGCGGTCAGGAAGCGGGTGAACATTTCGCTGGTGCCGCTGCTTTCCGGACGGTAGACCACCTGGATCGGGCCACTACGGTTGGCATCGATGGTCGACCAGTCAGTGATCGCACCGGAGAACACACCGCAGATCTGCGCCACGCTCAGGTCAACCGCCGCGCCGGCCTTGTTGAACGGAATGGTCACCGAGGTAGCCACCGACGGCACCTGGATCAGGTTGCCATAGCGGTTGGCATTGCTGGTCTGGTTGTAGTTGGTGGTGTAGGTGCTCAGTTCGGTCGAGCTCAACACCGAGTCACTGCCGGCAAAGTGCACGGTGCCGGTGGTCGCGAACAGCGCCGAGTTGTTTTCCAGGAAGGCCTTCTTGCCGGTGCCCGAACCGGTCACGGCGTAGCTGAAGTTGCTCGGCAGGATGCTGTCGGCCTGGCCCTTGTAGAGGTCGGCCGGCAGCGAAGCGCCACCACCGGTAACGGTCTGCGCCGAAGCGGCACCGGCAGTGGCGAGCAGCGCGGCAGCAACCAGCGCGGCCAGGGTCTTGTACTTGGTCATGATCTTCTCCTGAAGGGTTTACTGCGAAGGTGAAACACCAAGGGAGGAACGGTCACTACACGCCTGCTGCCGCCGAGGGCCTCCCAGCCCACTCTGCGGCGACAGGGACATGCTGGCCGTCGCCGATGACAGGCCGCTTAAGAAACCTGTGGAAGATCGAGAAAAGGTGTGGAGGATTGTGTGGAGAATCGAAAGCCTGCCGCGCTGCGCGCTCGCCGGGCATGGACCGTCGCTACCCGTGATGCGCTTCGCGCATCACTGCACCAGCTGGTTCATTTCCATGATCGGCATCAGCACGGCCAGCACGATGGTCAGCACCACGCCCCCCATCACCAGGATCATCGTGGGCTCCAGCAATGCAGTGAGTGCCATCGCGCGGCGTTCGATTTCGCGCGAGATGGTCTGTGCAGCGCGGTCGAGCAACGGCGCCAATGAACCGGTCTTCTCGCCGCTGGCCACCAGATGCACCAGGATCGGCGGATACACTTTCTGCACCTTCAGTGCAGCGCCAAGCGAAGTACCTTCGCGCACGCGTGCGGCCACATCATCGGCACAGCGCGCCAGCAGCGCATTGCCCAGTGTCTGTCGTGCGGCGTCCAGGGCGCGCAGCAAGGGCACGCCGGCATCAAGCAGGATCGCCAACGTCGATGCGAAGCGTGCACTGTTCACGCCCAGCACGAAACGGCCCACCATCGGTACGCGCAGCAGCAGGCTGTCCCAGCGCAGGCGCAGCTCCGGCCGCCGCAGGGCCAGCCGCCAGCCGACCACCAGCGCGCCGATACCGATCCCCGTCCATACGCCCCACGCGCGCACGAAAGCACTGGCCGCCAGCATCACCTGGGTCAGCATCGGCAACGTCTGCCGCGCCTGCACGAACGCTGTCACCACCTGGGGTACCACGTAGCTGAGCAGGAAGATCACGATCGCCACCGACACCAGGCTGATCGCCGCCGGGTAGATGAAGGCCGTCAGCACCTTGGCCTGCAGTGCATTGCGTTCTTCGATGTAGTCGGCCAGGCGCTCCATCACCCGCGCCAGATCGCCGGAATCTTCGCCCGCACCCACCAGGGCACGATAGATCGCGGGAAAGTCGCGCGGCCGCGCCGCCAGCGCCACGGTCAACCGTTGGCCGGCGCGTACATCGGCACGCACCGCAGTGAGTGCCTGCGCAACGTGCGGGCGTTCGGCCTGCTCGATCACGGCGCTCAATGCGCTTTCCAGCGGCAGGCTGGCGGCCAGCAGGCTGGCAAGTTGCCGCGTGGCCCAGGCCAGTTCGCTGGCCGACAGCCTGCGCGTGCCCCAGCCACTGCCAGCACTGCGTGCGGCTGATACCTGTACCGGTGTCAGCCCACGCCCGCGCAGTTGCTGGCGCACGCCGCGCGCGTTGTCGGCGTCCAGCTGTCCCTTCTCGATGCGCCCCTGCGCGTTGGCGGCCTGGTAGTCGAACAGTGCCATGCGCGCCTCAGTCGTCGCCGGTCACGCGCAGGATCTCCTCCAGCGTAGTCACCCCGCTGTCGACCCAGCGCTGCCCGTCCTGGCGCAGGGTGCGCATGCCGGCGCGCCGCGCGGCCTCGCGCAGCGCAGGTTCGCCCTGCCCTTCATGGATCAGTGCCCGCACGCGCTCATCCACCACGAACAGTTCGTGGATACCGGTGCGCCCGCGGTAGCCGCTGTTCGCACAGGCGGGGCAGCCTACGGCCCGCCACACGGTGCGGCCCTCGGCATCCACTTCGGCACGCCGGCACTGCAGGCACAGCCTGCGAACCAGCCGCTGCGCCAGCACGCCACGCAACGATGAGGCCAGCAGGAAAGGTTCCACGCCCATGTCCGCCAGTCGGGTCACCGCCGAAATCGCATCGTTGGTATGCAGCGATGCCAGCACGCCGTGACCGGTCAGCGACGACTGCACCGCGATCTGCGCCGTTTCCAGGTCACGGATCTCGCCGATCATGATGGTGTCCGGATCCTGGCGCAGGATCGCGCGCAATGCGGTGCCGAAACTCATGCCGATGCGCGCGTTGACCTGGATCTGGCCGATACCGGCAAAGTCGTACTCCACCGGGTCTTCCACCGTGAGGATGTTGCTGGTGCTGCTGTCGAGCTGCCCCAGTGCCGCATACAGCGATGTGGTCTTGCCACTGCCGGTGGGCCCAGTCACCAGCACGATGCCATGCGGCTGCCGGATCAACCCGGTGAAGGTGGCCAGCGTATCGTCGGCCATGCCGAGGCGTTGCAGCTGCAGCCGCCCGGCATCCTTTTCCAGCAGGCGCAGCACCGCTCGTTCGCCGTGCCCGGTGGGCACGGTGGAGACGCGGATATCCAGCGGCCGGCCCCCCACTCGGATCGCAATGCGCCCATCCTGCGGCAGGCGCTTCTCGGCGATATCCAGGTGGGCCATGATCTTGATGCGCGAGACCAGCGCCGCGTGCAACGCACGTCGTGGCTGCACCATGTCACGCAGGGTGCCATCGACGCGGTAGCGCACCACCGAATGGGTTTCGAAAGGTTCGATGTGCAGATCGCTTGCACCGTCACGCGCGGCCTGTGCAAGCAGGGCGTTGATCATGCGGATCACCGGCGCGTCGTCCTGTGCATCCAGCAGATCGGTCACCTCGGGCATGTCCTGCATCAGCCGGTCGAGATCGACTTCACTTTCGGCCGCGCCCACCACCGCAGCGGCATCGCCACCGTCACGATACTGCTCGCCCAACCGCTGCTGCCAGGCCGCCGCATCCAGCACCTGGAACGGCAGCGGCCCGTGCCGGCGCCGCAGTTCGGCCACCGCCCAGGCGGCGGTCTCGGCAGTTCCCAGCAGGACCGGCGCGCCGCCTGCTTCGGCCAGCATCACCCCGTGGCTGCGCACCCAGGCATACGGCAGCGCTGGCGGCGGCGTGGCCATGCTCATGGGCCGATGACCAGTTCCGGGGTGTAGCCCAGCCCGCGCAGCTGCTGCAGCGCCGGGTCGAGCGTGGCCGGGTCGCGTGCCACCCGCACCCGCAGTCGCTGTCCGGTTTCGCCCGGCGTGGTTTCGGCATAGGCCTGCAGGCCAAGCGCGCGCACCTGTGCCACGGCCTGCGTGGCACGTGCTGCATCCAGCCCCTGCGCGAACTGCACCACCTGCACAGTGCTCTCGCTGGCTGGATACAACGCCGCAAGGCTGCCGTTCTGCGGCGGCTGGCCCTGGCCATCGCGTGCATTGCCCTGGCCCAGCACCGACAGGTCCTGCGGCGGAAGCTGCGGTGCCGGCAGCGCCGGCAACGCCCAGCTCTGTACCGGCTGCGCGGCCGCCTGTGCATTGCGCATGTAGTCGTAGCGGTCGCGCGTCAGGCGCTGCCCGGCGGCCGGGTCGCGCACCACGTGCGGGCGCAGGAACACCATCAGGTTGGTCTTGGCCCGCTTGCGCGTATCGCTGCGGAACAGCGCGCCCAGCACCGGGATCTTTCCCAGCCCCGGAACAGCATCGCGGCCATGGCTGACGCTGTCTTCCAGCAGACCGCCCAGTACCATGATCTGGCCGTCATCAAGCAGCACGCTGGTATCCAGCGCCCGCTTGTTGGTGATGATGCCGGCGCTGCCCGAGCTCTGCGCATCGATGCTGCTGACTTCCTGGTAGATGTCCAGCTTCACCGTGCCGCCCTCGGAAATCTGCGGGCGCACCCGCAGCTTCAGGCCCACGTCCTCGCGTTCGATGGTCTGGAACGGGTTGTTGCTGCCACCGCCGCCATCGGTCACATAGCGGCCACTGACGAAGGGCACGGTCTGCCCGACCATGATGCTGGCCGCCTCGTTGTCCAGCGTCATCAGGTTTGGCGTGGAGAGGATGTTGGCGCCGCCTTTGCTCTGCAGTGCGTTGGCCAGCGCCTTCATGTTGAGGATCTGGCCGACGCCGGGCAGGTTGATCGTGCCGTCGATCACGCCGATGTTCAGCCCGTCTTTCGGCAGCACGTCGAGCGTGGTGCGCGCGGTGGTGTTCAGCCCACTGCCGCCGGTGGTGCCGCCGAAGTGGGTGCCACCGAAGGTGCGACCGTTGCCCAGCATCCATTGCACGCCCAGTTCGGCGGCATCGGTCTGGTTGACCTCCACGATCAGGCTCTCCACCAGCACCTGCGCCCGACGCTGGTCCAGCTGGTCGATCACCCGCCGCAGGTTGCGGTACACCGGCTCCGGGGCAGAGATCAGCAAGGTGTTGGTGGCGATGTCGGCCTGCACCGAAATGCCGTTCTGGCTGAAGCCGGTGCTGCCGGCATCGATCGGTTCGCGACGGCCGGGATCAAGCCGCGGCGATTCCAGCGCATTGCCTTTGCTCTTGCCCTGCGCAGGCTGCGCCGGTGTGCTGGCATTGCGGCTGGTTTCGCCCGGCAATGCAGTGATGCCGTCGCTGCTGCCCATTGCCGGCGCATCGCTCTGCCCTGCCACCACGCCCCGCAGCACGCCGGCCAGCTGGGTGGCCTGGGCGTTGCGCAGGTACACCACGTGCAGGTTGCCGGACTCGTCCTGGGCCTTGTCCAGCTTCTCCACCAGCTGCCGCGCCAGGCGTGTGCGGCCCGGGCTGCTGGAACGCAGCAGCACGCTGTTGCTGCGCGGGTCGGCCATCACCACCACCTTCTGCGCCGGCTCCGCGCCCTGCGCGTCCAGCAGCGGTGCGACCATCGCCGCCACGTCCACGGCAATGCCCTGCTGCAGCTTCACCACGTCGGTGTCCATGCCGGCCGGTGTATCCACGCTGGCGATGACCCGCGCGATGCGCTCGAGATTGTCGGCGTAGTCGGTGATGACCAGCGTGTTGTTGCCGGGGTTGGCGGTGATCGGATTGTCCGCGGTGATCATCGGCCGCAGCACCGCCACCAGTGCCGCGGCACTCTCGTAGCGCAGGGCAAACGTGCGCGTGGCTATCTCACCGCCTGCGCCACCGGCGCCAACGCGGCCGCCCAGCAGCTTGGCATCGGCCTGCGGCACCACCCGGCTGACGCCCCCGCCTTCGACCACGGCAAAACCGCGCATGCGCAATGCACCCAGCAGCAGCTGGTAAGCCTGCACGCGGCTGACCGGCCCATCGGAGACCACGGTCATCTTGCCGCTCACCCGGGGGTCGACCAGGAACTGGCGGCCGGTGAAGCGTGCCGCCATGCGCAGCACCCCACCGATGTCGGTGTCCACCAGGTTCAGCTGCACCGGTTCGCCATTGGCGTCCTGCGCCTGCACCGGCGCCGGAAGATGGGCCAGGCCCACCACCAGTGCCAATGCCGCGCTGCAGCCCAGGCTGCGCATCGCCTTCATGGATGGCCACCGCCATGGGCGGCCATCACGATGTTTCCGGAAATCCGTGCCGCCGGCATGTTCGCGTCCCCTGTGCGTTGCAGTTGCAGTTGCTGCAGTTCGATGGCCGGATCGGCCAGCAGAGGCAGCAGCCAGTTCCAGAGCGCATCGGCGGGCACACTGCGTACCTGCAGGTGCCAGCGCCCGTCGCGCGTTTCGATATGCAGGCTGCCGGCCAGGCCGGCAGCGGTGATCTGTTGGCGCAGCCCGGCAAGTGTCGGCCGCCCGCCTTGCGCCTGCCGCTGTTGTTCACGGGCGCGCAGCAGCGGTGCAAGTGCTGCCGCCTGCGCCTGCAGCCGTGGAAGCTCAGCCTGCCAATGGCTGCGCTGCTTAAGCAGCGGCTGCAGCCAGCCCAGCCACAGTGCGGCCGCCGCTATCGCCGCAGCCATCAACAGCAGCATCGCGCGCTCGCGCGCCGCCAGCCGCTGCCAACGCTGCGTCAGCCCGCGCATGACGCCCGCCGGCCGTAGTTCCGGTGTGGTCACGGCGCAGTCCCGCTGCTGATCCGCAAGCGGCCACCGGCTTCGTGCGCAAGCTGCAACCCTTGTGCCTGCATCGCCTGCTGCCAGCGCTCCAGCCGTTGCGCGTCCTCGGCCAACACCTGCGCGTCAGCGTCCAGTTCCAATTCCATCTGGCCCGGTTGATAGCGCAGGCTGCGAACCTGGCCAGCCAACTCGGGGATGGCCTGCAGCACGCTGGCAACCTGCTGCTGCACGGCGGGAAGTGCCCGTGGCATTGCCGGCACCGCCAGTGCCCGCCGCGCCTGCACCACCGGATCGACCACATCGTCGATCTCGGGGAAGTGCGTGCTGAACTGCCGCGCCATGTCATGCTGCAGGGCTTCACCCTCGCTGTGCCAGCGCGACACCTGCAGTTGCAGGCCCAGCGCAGCCAGCACTGCCGCCGCCAGCGCAAGACCGATGGCCAGGCGTGGCGCACCTGCACCCGAGGCCGGCAACGGCAGTGACCAGCCAGGCAGCGGACCGCTGCACTGCACCGCCTGCGTCAGCACGCTGGCCGGCAGACGCTCGGCCCAAGCGGGCGGCACGGCATCGATCCACTGCACTGCCTGCACCCCGGCCTGCTGCAAGCGCACGGCCAGCACCTGCATCACAGAGGCCAGGTCACGCCCACCGCACCACTGCACGAAGCCACGATCACGGCCACAGCGGACCAGTACCTGCTCACCACACAGCTGCAGGGTGGCCTGCCCGACCGCCCACGGCAGCAGCAAGGGCGTTGGGTGCAGCGCCTGCAACTGCAGCCCGCACTCCTGCAGCTGCTGCTGTACGCGCGCAATCGCCTGCAGGCCAAGCCACGCCACCGCCACCGTGCCATCGGCCGCCTGGGTGCCATGGCCCAGCGCCACCTCCTGCAGATCATCCAGCAGCATCGCTTCCACTTCACCCTGCAGGGCCGCCTGCAGGCGTCGCCCGGGCAGCGGCGGCAGCTGCAGCTCAAGCAGGATCAGGTCCTGCGGGTCAAGGCTCGCATGCACCCTCGCCTGCGGAAAGCGCTGGCCCAGCGTCGACAGAGGGTCGCTGCCCGTGGCCAGCACGCGGTCCTTGTGCAGCTGCGCCCACTCAACCGCGCTGTCCCCATCCAATCGTTCCAGCGCCGGCAGGCGCACTCTCAGCTGCAGGCTCATGCACCGATCCTTGTCCATACCCGTTGCACACGCACGCTGTCGTCACGGTACTCGCGCCAGATCAATGCGCGGAAATCCACCGATGCGCCGTCTGCCTGTACCTGCCCTACCGCCAGGAACCACTCGCTGTGGATACCCAGCGGCATCAGCGCCATCTGTTCGTTGCTCAGCTGCAGCCGGTTGGCGATGTCACCGCGGTTGAGCAGCCAGTGGCCACGATCGCGCTCGCCCAGCAGCGCCTGCAGGCGCCCGGCATCCACCCCCGGTGCAACCGCCTGCAGTACGGCGATATCACCTGTATTGGCGTTGACCAGGGTCTGCGCTGGCAGCACCACCGTACGCCGCGCCAGTGCCTGTATCGCCACCGGATCGGCGCCTGCCAGCACCTGCTCGATCAGCGACTCACGTGGCAACGGTGCACGCGCCTGCCGATCGCCATCGCGCAGGCGCGACTGGACCTGCGTTGCGGCGCTGGCACAGGCCGCGCGGGGCAGCCCCTGCCCCACACACAGCGAGGTGAACGCACGCAGTGCCTCTGCGGCAGGCTGGCCGTCAGCCAGCAGCGTGCGCAGGTTGAACCTCGACTGCGCGTCCACCAGCTGCAGGTGCACCGGCAGTGGCGCCTGCAGCTGCACCGGCCGCGCCCAGCGTCCACTGCCAACGGTAGTCAACTGCTCGCGCGCGTCGTCACGCAGCTGCTGCGCCGCGCGCTCCAGCGTGGCGTCCACCGCCATGCGTACCTGCATGCGCAGCTGGTCGCTGCGTACCGCACGCAGCTGTACGGCCTGCCGGGTCAGCAGCGCAGTGGCGATCACCGCCACCAGTGCCACCACCAGCATCGCCACGATCACCGCCATGCCCTGCTGGCGGGCAATCGTACCTGGAATGTTCCGGCGTGCCATTGTCCGGCCTCACAACTGCCAGGAACCGATGTCCGCGTTGCCAGCCTCACCGCCGGGCTTGCTGTCGGCCCCCAGCGAGAACACATCGATATCGCCGTGCGTGCCGGGATTCTGGTACTGGTAAGGGTGCCCCCACGGGTCATCCGGCAGGCGGTCGAGGTAAGGCGTGACCGGCATCGCGCCGCTGCCCTGCGGCGGTTTCAGCAGCGCCTGCAGCCCCTGCCCGGCACTGGGGTAACGCCCATTGTCCAGCCGGTACAGCTTCATGGCCTGCATCAGTGCGGCGATGTCCTGGCGTGCCGCCACCACGCGGGCCTGGTCAGGGCGATCCATCAGCCGGGGCACGATCAGTGCAGCCAGAATGCCGATGATGACCACCACCACCATGATCTCGATCAGGCTGAAGCCCTGCTGCCGAGCCCTGCGACCACCCATCTGCGTTGCCATTGTTCCGCCCTCATCACCCTGGAAGAGACCGCCGCCCCATGGTCAGCGGCGCATGTGTCAGTACGATAAACATCCTGCGGAAATCGGCCGTTCCTGCAGCCGATCACCCACACCGCGCGCATTCGCCACGCAGGCAGCGTCCAGCAGCGACGACGGAACGCGCGCAAGCGTTTCCTCCACGCAGTGCTGCAGCAGTGGCGCGGCACACGCCTGCAGCAGGCGCATGCACTGCAGGGGCGACCAGGCCATGCCATGATCGAAGCCGATGAATTGCCGGTACACCTGGTGATAGCGCAGATCGTCGTGCAGGCGCTGCACGCTGCCAGGGGCGCACAGTGCGATCAGCAGCACCGCACGCTGCACCATGCGCACCTCCGCGCTCTCCTGCGCAAGCGTGGCCAGGGCCGCTTCAGGCCACGGTTGCAGGCATGCGTCCAGCGCCTGCCGCAGCAGCATCAACGGATGGCCGCTGACATCCAGCGCTGACCACCTTGCCGCATCGGCCCAGGCATCGCTGGACAGCATCCACACCCACGGCTGCCCATAGCGCTGCACATTCACTGGCGCATGCCGTGCCTGCTCCAACGACTGGCTCAGGTGGCGGTCCAGCTCCAGCATGCTGATCCTGCGACTGTCGTTCATCGGCGTCGCCTGCGCTCCGCGACGCGGGAGCGTCGTACTCTGCAGAAGACGTCAGCAAGGCAGCCGAAGCGACAGCACGAATGCGATGTTGAGCAGTGCGTGGCAGCATCGCGGGAATGTCACCGCAACGTCATCCGCCTGCAGGCTTGCAGGTCCAGGCGCCGCGCCTCTCCGCCACACCGCCGGGCCAGCACGACAACGTCGCTGCGCTGCGCGAATGCCGCCAGCGCATGCATTGCGTCCGCGTCATCCAGCAGCGCCGCCGTCGTCGCCTGCAGCAGTGGCAGCTGCCATCCCTCCATCTGTGCATCGCTGGCGGCCACGAACCAGTGCCACAACCGGTGGTAGCGCACGTGATCGTGAAGTGCCGCCAGACCCTCGATGCCGTGCATGGCCATCAGCAACAAGGCACGTGCCAGTGCAGCGGCAGGCAACATTCCCGATTCCGAAAGTGGCAGCGCCTGCCGCTGCAACCGCAGCAGCATCGCCAACGGATGGTCCTGTGGCTCGAACTCCAGCAGCACCGCCTGCTGCCGCCACTGCGGGTCGGACACCACGCATACCCACGGCGCGCCATAGCGGTGCACCATCAGCGGCCGCCGCTGGGTGGTTTCCAGCAGCGCCGACAGATTGCGGCGCAGATCCAACACACCGATGGTCTCGTTGCGCATCCTTGGCTTCTCCATGCATGCATCGGGCGTGCGCGTCGCGCGCAGCCAGGGTCTTACCCCAAGACGGCAATTCCACCGGGAAAGCGACGCAGGCCGAGTGACAGCGTCTGCCCGAGCTGCTCCAGTGCGGCATCCGGATCATCAATGCGGAAGCGACCACTGACCGGCGCCCGCGCCAATGCGGATTCGCCCAGCAGCACCTTGCCGCGCCGGTAGCGGTTGATCTCGGCCACCACCTCACGCAGTGGCGCGCGGCGGAATACCAGCATGCCTTCGGTCCAGGCGCTGACTTCGGCCGTCACGGCTTCGGCCACCACACCACTGAGGCGCTCGTCATACCCCGTCTGCTGGCCGGCCTGCAGCTGCAGGCGACCTTGCGGATGCTCGATGCGCACGCTGCCGTGCAGGCAGGTCACGCGCACCTGGCCGTCGGTGTTGCGCACATCCAGGCGTGCTGCGCCCTCGTCGGCCACCAGGCAACCCGGCCCGGCGAACAGCGCCAGGCGCGCTCCCGCAGCGGCCTCGATCGCCGCCTGTCCCTGCACCAGCTCGAAGCCTTCACCCTGGGCATCACTGCGCCGGCGCAGGCTGCTCTGCGTATCCAGTTCGATCTTCAGGTGCGGCGTCGGCGCAATCTGCAGCCGCTCGCCGGTACCGGTATGGAAATCGGCGGTCATCGCCGTCACCGAAGGCCACAGGCCCAGTGGCGGGTGCAGCGCAGCCACCACGGCCAGGCTCGCAGGTGCCGCCACGGCCGCACCCAGGAATGCGCGCCGGCTCCAGCGTTGTGCCGGGGTTGCAGGCTGCGGCTGGCGCGCAGCGGCAGGCAGCTGCTCACCGGCCAGGCGTACCTGTTCCCATTGCCGTTTCGCGCGCGCAAAGGCGTGCCGATGGCCGGGATCGGCCTCGCACCATTGGCGGAATTTCCTGGCATCGGCCGCAGTGGCTTCGCCCGAGGTCAACCGTACCACCCACGCGTGGGCCTGGCGCTCCACGGCGTCGAGCGGGCGGTGCGGTTGATCGTCAGCGTCCATGAGGGCTCTTGCCGTCCCCGCACGCTGCGGGGTTCTGCTCGGCGTCAAAGTGTAGACGGATGCCGTGCCTCAGAACCGCACCTGCCGTCCCTGCCCGCTGCGTTCGGCCAGGTAATCCTGTGCGGCTTTCAGCTCACGCTGCACCAGCCGCAACGACACGCCCAGGTGCTCGGCCACATCGCGCTGCTGCAGGCCGTCCACGCGGATCGCCAGCAGTATCCGGCGGCGGCGCTCGGGCATCCGCTGCAGCAGGCCGACCATGTCTTCCAGCGCCATCTCCTGCTCGGCCGCCTGTGCCGGCCCCGGGCCGGGATCGGCCATGTCCATCAACGTATCCACTTCTTCCAGGCTCAGCAGGCGATGGTCGGCGCGCTGTCGGTCGATCACGGTGTTCATCGCCATGCGCAGCAGGTACGCGGCGGGGTTCTGTACCGGGTCCAGGCGATCGCGACGCGTGCTCAGGCGCATCCAGGTGTCCTGCAGCGCGTCGCCGGCCAGCTCTTCCGAGCCCAGCTTGCGCACCAGGCGGCGCTTCAGTTCGTCGTACGCGCCCAGCAGATGGTCCATCAGGTCCACCGCCCCAGCCGTGCTGTTGCTCATGTTCGATTCCTTGACGTCATGGTTGGGGCGGGCGCCGGCCACAGTCGTGGCCCGCGCTGGAAGGACGGATCTGCAGGGTCACCGGCTGCGGCAGCGCGGCAGCATCGGCGTCCAGTCGCAGCGCCTGCATCGTCTTCAGAAGACGCGCATCGCGGCGGGTGCTGCCGCTGCCGGCAAGCAGCTCGGGTTCCTGCACCTGGCCGTCGTTGGCAATGCGGAAGCGCAGCGTCGCCGCATAGGCGCCAGGCGCAAGGTCAGGGTCGCCACAGAACGCAGTGCGCAGCCGTTGCTGCAGGTCGCCGAAACGGCGACGCAGCCCAACGTCGCTGGCCACACCGGTCGCAGAGGCCTCGGCAGCGGCGCGTGCGGCGCGGCGCAGGACCACGCGCTGCGCGCCGATCAGCTCGGCCTCGACACCGGTATCCTGCAGCACCACCTGCAGCGCCTGCAGTGGCGGCAGGCTGGCCTGCAGCGGATGGCTGCTGCGTCCCGTGCCGAGGTCGCCGGGATACATCACCGACCAGCCGCTGACGACGCTGAAGCGCTCGACCGCCTGTTCCAGCGGCTGCGCGGGAATGTCATAGGCGCGGATGTCGTCCTGTGCGGCGGCAGCGAAGGCGAACAGCAACCCGGCGGCGGCCGCCACCCTCCAACGTCTGATCGCATGCTGTCCATTCAGCCCCCTGACGTAGAACACATGACCCTCGGCAGCGACATCAGCTGCAGCGGCGCAGCGCGGTGCGACCAGGCGGGTCGACCTGCGCACGGCCGGCAAGCGGGTCAAACCGTAGCGGCGTCACGTGTCATTGCGATGACGGCGGCGCGCAGGGGACGCGCCGGGCCGTTCAGACCGGCAGTTCAGTGGTCTGCTTGATCCGCTGCATGGGGATTTCGGTCTTGGTGTTCTGCACCCCGGCGATCCGGTTGAGGTGCTGTATCTGGAACTGCCGGTACGCATCAAGGTCGGCCACGGCCACCCGCAGCAGGAAGTCGCAGTCGCCCGCCATCAGATGGCATTCAAGCACTTCCGGGAAGGACTTGATGCTGTTGATGAAGTGGTTGGTGGTGTCTTCATCCTGGCCGCGCAGCCATACGCGGACGAACACCGTGAACCCACGCCCGATCCTGGCCGCGTTGAGCAGGGCCACGTAGCGATCGATGTAGCCGCCCTCTTCCAGCAGGCGGACCCGGCGCAGGCAGGCGGACGGCGACAGCCCCACCTGTCGCGAAAGCTCCAGGTTCTGCAGGCGACCATCGCGCTGCAGGGCGTCGAGGATGCGGCGATCCAGGTTGTCGAGCTGGTACTGCATGAAATTTCACCCATCAGGCCTATGACCGCATGATATTCCACATTCCGTCGACTCAATGGCATCAACGCAACCCGATTTCGTGATCGGACCGTTAGCATGGGCCACCCCCACCCGTTGTTGATCCATGGACGCACGAACCACCCTGCCCCTGCCTGATCCCGCGTGCGACACCGCACCGCGCGCCGAATTCCTGCGCGGCCTGCGCGCCGCCGTGCCGGTGATGATCGGCTTCATTCCTTTCGCCCTGGTGCTCGGTGCCCAAGCCGCCCAGAAGGGCCTGTCGGCGCTGGAAGTGCCGCTGATGACCGGCCTCAACTTTGCCGGTGGGTCTGAATTCGCCGCGGTCGAACTGTGGACTTCGCCGCCACACATCGCGCTGATCGTAGCGATCACCGCGCTGGTCAACAGCCGCCACCTGTTGATGGGTGCCAGCCTGGCGCCGTTGCTGCAGCACCTGCCGCGCCGTCGCGTGCTGCCGGCGCTGTTCTTCATGTGCGATGAAAGCTGGGCACTGGGCGTGGCCGATGCGCGCCGTCGCGCACTGGGCTTCAGCCTGTCCTACTACCTCGGCGTGTCGGCCGGCCTGTACACCGTGTGGGTACTGTGCACCGCGCTGGGCGCGATCGTCGGCCCACTGCTCGGTGACATCCACGCCTATGGCTTCGACATGGCCTTCCCCGCCGTGTTCCTGGTGTTGCTGCGTGGCATGTGGCAAGGCATGCGCGCCGCCCGGCCATGGCTGGTCAGCCTGGTGGTGGCAGCGGGCACCTACCTGCTGGTGCCCGGCGCCTGGTACGTCGCCAGCGGCGCGCTGGCCGGTCTGGCCGCTGCGTGGCTGCTGGCCGAGGACGCCGCATGATCTTCAACGGCCTGATCCACTGGACCTCGGTG
Source organism: Stenotrophomonas sp. DR822 (assembly GCF_019793815.1). Taxonomy (NCBI): domain Bacteria; kingdom Pseudomonadati; phylum Pseudomonadota; class Gammaproteobacteria; order Lysobacterales; family Lysobacteraceae; genus Stenotrophomonas; species Stenotrophomonas sp. DR822. Next base: position 255,379 of record NZ_CP081826.1, on the reverse strand, counting down.
CTGACCATCATCCTGATGGCCGCCGCCACCTATCTCACCCGCATCATCGGTTTCCTCGCGCTGCGCAACCGCACCCTGAGCAAGCGCGCGGTGACGGTGATGGAAGCCGCCCCGGGCTGCGTGCTGATCTCGGTGATCGCTCCGGACTTCGTGGCCGACAAGCCGGCCGACCTGGCTGCACTGGCGATCACGTTGCTTGCGGCCACACGGCTGTCGATGCTGCCGACGGTGCTGATCGGCGTGGTATCGGCGGCTGTGCTGCGGTATGTGATGGGGTGAGCGCCAGAGGACAACCGGCGCCGACCGTCGGCTTCCCTATGCAACACGTCTGATTGTGCGTGCGCCGGGGCGTCTGCAAGGATGCATCCACCGCCTTGGAAGGGTGATCTCCTGTAGATGGAATCCTGGTTGCGGCACGCCACGGGCGCAGCAGCGCTGCTGCTCTGCGCCAGTGCGTGCAATACCCTCGATATTCCCCCGCGCGATAGTGTCGGCGCGGACGGAGGGTTTGCCACGCGCCTGGGCGGAGCGCCCTCGCAGCTGAGCGTTGGCACCGCATCGGTACTGCGCGGCCAGGAGAGTTCCGAGCAGACGACGCACTCGCACACTTGCCAACGGGAAACAATCGACGTGATGGTGCGCTGGGTCGAGCCCAGCCTATCCACTGACCAGGCAGTGATTCTATGCACTGCCGCCGCGCACGCCGCGAGACAACCGCTCCATGCCGCAGGCCTGAACGATACACCGGTCCGCTACCAGGTCACGATCGTCAGCGACGGCGGCGGCATCTGGCAACAATCTGCCAGGCCAGTCCGACCAGAACTGGTGGTGGCGTTCTGGTTTCCCGCCGGCGACGACGCTGCTGCACTGCGTGCGCGCGTAGTCTCCACCACCGCACACGAGTTCCACCATATCGCCACCACGATGGCAGGCCAGCGCCGATGGGGAGCGCACCGGGAACCGGAGGCCTACCTCGCCGGGGCATGCGCGCTGCTGGCGATTGAAGGTGAGCTTCGGCGCGAGCAGCTACCCGGCCGCCATGATCCCCGCGCTGACAGCCTGCTGCCGGCGGCAGCACGGCGCTCTGGAAATGCCGGCAACGCGATGGGCCAGTCGTTGCAGGCATTCTTCAGCGGGGATCGTATCCAACGCGATGACGAAGAAGGGCGCGCACTGCTACGGCACTGCCACCACGCCATCGGATTCCCCGCCATCGCCCACTAGCGCCGCCCCTCCCTGCGACAGCCGGTCGCAGCCCCCTCCGGGCGCACGCTTGACCTATATCAATCCGCCCCACGCCACGGGCGCGTATCTCTATGCAGGAACCCAATACGCCGGCGTCACCGGCATCCAAAGGACCTGCGATGAGCTACACCCCCGACAACGCCCAGCTGCTCAACGCCATGCAGAACGTGATGGTGATCTCCACCACCGACCTGCAGGGCAACATCACCTATGCCAACGACCTGTTCTGCACGCTCACCGGGTTCGCGCGCGAGGAACTGATCGGCCAGCCGCACAGCATCGTCCGCCATCCGGACGTACCCAAGGCCGTCTACAAGGACATGTGGGACACCATCAAGGCCGGCAAGACGTGGACCGGCATCGTCCCCAACCTTGGCAAGGGCGGCGTGCTCTACGTGGTCGACACCACCGTGCAGCCACTGTTCGACGCCGATGGCAACATCACCTCGTACATCAGCATCCGCCGCGTGGTGAACGACCTGATGCAGAACTACGACCTGGTCGAGTTCAGCAAGGAAAAGTTCGACGACTTCTACGAGGCTGCGTGAACGCCATTCCCACACGCAGGCCCATCAGCCGGCTGCTGGTGGGTTTCGCCTCCGAGTCGGGCAACGCCCGCGCCCTGGCCCAACGCCTGGGTGCGGACCCGGAACTGCAGCCGCATGGACCGCAGGTCCTGCCGTTCAATGACATCGATGTGGCCGGCCTCGGCCACGGCGATGTGCTGCTGGCCATCTCCAGCTCGTTCGGCGACGGCGAGCCACCGGCCAATGGCGAGCGCTTCTTCGAGTCGCTGCGCCAGGTCCCTGCCCTCCCTGGACTGCGCTACGCGGTGTTCGGCCTGGGGGATACCGGCTACCCCAGCTTCTGCGGTTTCACCAAGGCGCTGGATGCAGCGTTGAGCGATCGTCAGGCGCAGCCGCTGCTGCACCGTGTCGACGCCGACCTCGGCTACGAACAGTTCTTCCAGCAGTGGCGGCCGGTGCTGGGCCAGGTACTGGGCGGTGATGCGACCGCGGGCCGGGACCTGCGCCTGCAGGTGACGGCCTACGGCGAAGACAACGCGTTCGCCGCCCGCATTGTCGAACGGCGCCGACTGAATCACAGCACCCCGGCCGCCTGGCACCTGCAGCTGGACATCGCGGGCAGCGGCATGGCCTACCGGGCCGGCGATACCCTGCATCTGGTTCCGGAAAACGATCCTGCGTTGCTGCAGGCCCTGGCCAGCTGGTATGCCGATTCCAGCGCCGCTGACGCGCTGCGCGACCGCGAACTGCGCCTGCTCAGCAAGGGTGTACTGCGCGAACTTGCCAGGCTGGGGGGTAGCGACGCACTGAAAAGCCTGCTGAAGATCAGCCAGAAACGGGAACTGGACGCCTACCTGCATGGCCTGGACCTGCTGGACGTGCTGCAGGACCACGCCACCCCGCAGTCGGTTCCGCTGGCGCGATTGGGCGAGCTGCTCTCACCCTGCCTGCCGCGCGCCTACTCGATTGCCTCGCATCCGCGCGATGACCAGCTGAGCCTGTGTGTACGCGAAGTGCGCTACACCCTGCGTGGCCGCGAACGCTTCGGCACCGCCACTGGCAGCCTGCTGCACGGCGGCGACACGGCGCGTGTGTACTGCCGCTCCAATCCGGGCTTCCACCTGCCCGAAGGCGGCGACGCGCCCCTGCTGCTGGTCGGCACCGGTACCGGCATCGCGCCGCTGATGGGCCTGATGCAGGAACTGCAGGCCACCGGCGACGCGCGGGAGGTCCATCTGGTGTTCGGCGAGAAGCACCGCGAGCATGACTTCCTGTACCGCGAGCAGCTGCAGGACTGGCAGGCGCGTGGCGTACTGACTGGTCTGCACGCGGCGTTCTCGCGCGATGCTGCGCAGAAGGTCTACGTGCAGCATGTGCTGCAGCAGCAGGCCACGCAGGTGCGGGATGTGCTGGCCCGTAGCGGCCACATCTACCTGTGTGGCAACAAGAGCCACCTGGAATGTGCGGTGCGCGAAGCCATCGACGCGATCGGCGGTGAGGGTCATTGGGATGCCCTGCGCGGAGAGGGCCGAACCCACTGCGAGCTGTATTGAACCGTCCTTCGGGTAGAGCCGGCCGCTGGCCGGTTGCTGTTGGCGCTACGACGCTGCCGGCCAGCGGCCGGCACTACCCACGTGGATGCACAGCGTGCCGGTGTCCGCCGGGCATGGCCCGGCATGACCGCCGCGCGTCATCGGCCGACGACGCGCCCGTCCACCACCCGCGCTACCTGCTGGCCGAACACCGCCACATCCTGCGGATCGTGGCTGATAAGCAGCAGCGGAATACCGGTTTCATCCAGCACGGTTTCCAGTTCCTGGCGCAGGTGCTGGCGCAGGTCGTGGTCGAGCGCTGCGAACGGTTCGTCCAGCAGCAACGCCTGCGGCCGGGTCACCAGTGCACGCGCCAACGCCGTGCGCTGGCGCTGTCCGCCCGATACCTGCGACGGCAGCAGATCCGCCACGTGCTCGATCCGGAATGCCTGCAGCCACTGCTCCACTGCCTCGATACGGGTGACGCGCGGTGGATTCAACCAGCCCCGCTGCAGCCCGAACGCCACGTTCTGGCGCACGCTCAGGTGCGGAAACAGCGCGTAGTCCTGGAACACGTAACCCAGTCGACGACGCTGCGGTGGCAGATCGACCCCCGCTCCCGCATCGAACAGTGTCTGCCCGTGCAGGCGCACATGCCCATGCTCCGGGCGCAGCAGACCGGCCACCGCTTTCAGCGTCAGGCTCTTGCCGGCACCGGAAGGCCCGAACAGCACCACCTGCCGCTGCGTGCACTGCAGTGCAACGTCCAGCTCGAACGTCTGGCCGGACGCCTGCAATCGCCGCCGCACCTGCAGGTCAAGCCACATCGCGCAGCTCCCGACGGCGCCCACCCACCAGCCGCGCGGCCAGCAGCAGGATCACGATGCACACCACCGACGTCAGGATCACCAGCGCATTGGCCTTGCCATCCTGCCCAGCCTGCACCGCTTCATAGATGGCGATCGACAAGGTCTGCGTGCGGCCCGGAATGCTGCCGGCCACCATCAGCGTGGCGCCGAACTCACCCATCGCCCGTGCGAACGCCAGCAGCAGGCCCGCCAGAATCCCGCGCCATGCCAGCGGCAGGGTGATGCGGAAGAACACCGCCGCTTCGGACACGCCCAGCGTGCGCGCGGCCTGCTCCAACTGGCCATCCACTTCCTCGAATGCAGCGCGTGCTGGCTTGAACACCAGCGGAAACGACGCCACCGCAGCAGCGATCACCGCCGCCTGCCAGGTAAATACCAGGTTGATGCCGAACCACGACTGCAACCAGGCGCCGATCGGGCCATTGCGCCCGATCAACACCAGCAGGTAATAGCCCAGCACCGTCGGCGGCAGCACCATCGGCAGGGTCAGTATCGAATCCAGCAGTTCCCGACCGGGAAAGCGCCGTCGCGCCAGCAGCGCGCCAAGTGCCACGCCGGCAACAAGATTGATCGCCGTGGCCCAGCCGGCCACCTTCAACGACAATCCCAGTGCGCTCCAGTCCAGGTCCATCCGTCAGGGCTTGCCAAACCCGTGCTTGTGCAGGATCGCCTGGCCCTGCGCCGAGCGCACGAACGCCGCGAAGCGCCTGGCTTCCACCGGCTGCGTGCTGGCCTGCACCACCGCCAGCGGATAGGCGATGCGTCCAGCAACCGGAACCTGGAACGCGCGCCGCACGCGATCAGGCATGGCCTGCGCGTCGGTGGCGTAGACAAACCCCGCATCCACCTCGCCCCGCGCCACGTAATCCAGCGACTGCCGCACGTTCTGCGTACTGATCACCTTGCCCTGCACGGCCGGCCACAGCTTGGCAGCCTGCAGCGCGCCCTGCGCGTAGCGGCCCACCGGTACGCTGTCCGGGTTGCCCAGTGCAATGCGCTGCACGCCGGCACCCGCCAGATCGGCCAGTGCGCGCGGCGGCGCCTTCGCCTGCGGTGGCACGACCACCCACAACGCGTTCACCGCGAAGACCTCACGCGTACCAGCCGCCAGCAGCTTCTGCTGCGCAGCCTGGTCCATCGTTGCCTCATCGGCCGAAGCGAACACATCCACCGGTGCGCCGCGCGCGATCTGCTGCAGCAGTACGCCGGAAGCGGCAAAGTTGAAGTCGACCCTGCTGCCCGGGTTCGCCTTCTCATAGGCTGCGCCCAGCTCGCGGAAGCTTTCGGTAAGGCTGGATGCCGCCGACACCGTAAGTTCGGCCGACCACGCTGGCAGCGCAGCCACCATCCCCAGCAACAACACGCCCAGCGTCTTCATATCGGCTCCTTGGCCGTGTTCAATCCGGTTCGGAATCCCTGGCCACGGCCAGCGCCGCCAGCCGCTCGGGTTGCAGCAGCAGCATCTCACGTTGGTTGACTGCGATGACACCCTCATCGCTCAGCCGCCGCAGCACCCGGCTGACCGTCTCCGGCGCCATCCGCAGGTAGTTGGCGATCTCGGTGCGGGCCATCGTCAGGTTGAAGCGGGTCGCGGAAAAACCACGCCGCGCATAACGCGCCGACATATCCAGCAGGAACGCCGCCATCCGCTCCTCGGTGCGGTGGTTGGCCGCCAGCGTGGCGACCTTGCCGATCTCCGCGCTGAGCAGGCTGAACAGCTTGGCCTGCAGCCCCGGCATGCGGGTGGCCAGCAGGCTCAGCTTGGGGAACGAAATGCGGCACAGGTGCACCGTATCCAGTGCCACCGCATTGCAGGGGAAGCGCGAACCGTGAATCGCATTGAGCCCGATCACCTCGCCCGGCAGAGCAAAGCCCAGCACCTGCTCGTTGCCCTGGCTGTCGTCGACGAAGGTCTTGACCATGCCTGCGCGCACAGCGGCGATGGAATCGAAGGCCTCACCCGCACGGAAGATGTATTCCCCCGCATGGAACGGCCCGACGTGGTCGACCAGCACATGCAGTTCGCCCAGCGCCGTCTTGTCATAGCCCTGCGACATGCAGGCATCGGAGAAGGCACAGGTGCTGCAGAAATGCAGCGCGTCGCCATCATCGGCGGCGGCAGGATTCGGCGTGGCCCGGCCGGGGCGCGGCTGAGGGGACGGAATCGAAGACATCACGGCAACGCTCGAACGGAAGCCTCCATCATACGGCACGGCCCCATCGCCTTCCGTGCACTGCACGGGTCACGCCGCTGGTGACGTGCCGCGCCGGCCTGCGCCGCGCTGGCGCACGCTGTCGCGCACATCCACATCGAACTGCAGTTGCAGCGTGGTGCCGTCGTCCAGATACAGCGCAAAGGCCAGGCCATCGCGGCATGGCAGGCGCCCAGCCAGGTCCTCCACGGAAGACCGGGGCAATACCAGGCGGCAATCGGTGCCGCTGTCGAGCAGCACAGCGCTTTCGCCGCCGTGCAACGAAACGGCCGTGCCCCAACCGCCGCTGCCACCGAATCGGGTCAGGTTCTCCACCGTTTCACCGGCCAGCAGCGTGGCCAGCTCGGCCTCGTCCAGGCGCAAGCGCATTGTCTGGTCCTGCAACTGCACCTTCATGAGGCAACGTCCTCCCATTGGGTGGGGGTATTGCAGTTGACCAGGACGCCTTCATCGGCATGGGCCAGGCGCAGTGCCTGCGCGTCCAGCCGGTGTTGCAGGGCCTGCAGGGAGCGCGGGCCGAGGGGGTCGTGGATCATGGTTTCGAGGATCGTGCGGCTTTCATTGCCTACATTAAACAGCATCGGAAGCGGATGCCCGTCAAAGATCGTGCAAGCGCCGCGATGGCGCTCACGCAGCTGCTGCAATAGCTCCGGGGTCAACCGGGGTGTATCCACCGGCACCACCCAGGCCGGGCCGTCAGGCATCTGCATCGCCACGCTGTACAGGCCACCCAGTGGCCCGCAGCGCGTGATCTGGTCCGGCACGCCGCCGAACGCCGGATAGCGTCCACTCACCCAGACCCGGTCTGCCCCGGCCAGCCGCAAGATGCCGCGCATGTGCTCCAACAGGGTGCGCCCCTGCCAGGGCAGCATCGCCTTGTCGCGGCCCATCCGGCTGGACAGGCCGCCGGCCAGCACGATGCCGGCAATGGGCGTTTTCACGCGGGAAACCCGACCACGCCGTGCGTGGCTGCTCCTGCCGGGCGCGAGGGGATGGCGCCATCCACGCATGGCGTGGATCTACTGGCGTCACAGGTGATCATGCGCGGGTTCACCATCGGCGTGGCACAGCGTGCAGCCTTCGCTCCACTCGCTGTCGCCGTCCTCGTAATGTTCCTGCTTCCAGATCGGGCACTGGTGTTTCACCGCCTCGATCAACTGCCGGCACGCGCGGAACGCTTCATCACGGTGCGGGCTGCCCGCAGCCACCACCACCGCCACATCGCCAATGCCCAGGCGGCCCTTGGCATGCGCCACATACAGCTTCAGCCTCGGCCCGAACGTCGCCTCGATCTCCACCGCCACGCGCTGGATCTCGTTCAGCACCAGCGGTTCGAACAGGTCATAGGTGATGCCGGTCACCGGCCGCCCCACATTGAAGTCGCGCACCTTGCCGATGAACACATCGATGCCGCCGAATGCCGGGGCGGACACCGCCGCGATGCCTTCGGCCGGGTCGATGGCGTGCTGCGCACGGTCCACCACCTTTGCGGTCACGTTGCTGCTCATGGCTCAGCCCCCGCTCACCGGCGGCAGAATCGCCACCTTGCCATCGGCAGGCAGCGCCTCGTGGTCACGCAGCACGCGCTGCTGGTCGGCAAAGGCAGAATAGTCCAGCAACCCGGCGCGGAAACCGGGAAAGCGCACTGGCAACAGCTCACGCAGCGCCTGGCGCAGATCGGCCACCGTGCCACCGGCCACCTCCAGCGCGATCTCGCGGCTGGCATCCAGATCGGAAAACGCACCGAACAACTGCAGATTCACCTGCTTCATCATGACTCCTGGGTTGCCAGCTGCAGCGGGTCCTGGTGGCCCCAGCCCTGCACGCGCACCAGCGTGCCGGCCGCGACGAGGTCACCCTCGCCCTCCAGCACCACCCAGGCGTTGGCCTGCAGCATGGATTTCAAACGGAACGACTCCTGCCCGGACAGCACGCGCGCGCTCAAGCGCCCCTGCGCGTCCACGTCCACCCGCGCACGCGCGTGGAAGCGCAGGCCCGGTGGCTTGCGCACGTCGGCCTGCAACGGAAGCTGCAGCAGCGGCTCTGCGGCCAGGCCCAGCAGGCGACGCAACACCGGTTCAACGAAGAAACGCTGCCCCACCGCCGCCGACACCGGATTGCCCGGCAGGCCAAAATACAGCGCGCCATCGGGCAGTACTGCAAACAGCAGCGGCTTGCCCGGGCGGATCGCCACCTTGTGGAACACGATGCGGGCGCCGCGGGCGCGCAGCGCATCGGGAATGAAGTCGTAGCGGCCGGCCGACACCGCGCCGGTGCTGATCAGCACCTTCGCACCCGCAGACAGCGCGTCGTCCAGCACCGCATCGAAGGCAGCCACGTCATCGCCTACCGTGCCCTGCCACACCACCTCGGCACCGGCGGCCTGCAGGCGGCCGATTAGGTAGGGCCGGTTGCTGTCACGGATCTGTCCGGAGTCCAGCGCCTGCGCCGCTTCGGTCACCAGTTCCTTGCCAGTGGCAATGACCGCGACCTTCGGCCGTGCCACCACCGCCACCTCGGCCACGCCGATGGCGTGCAGCAGAGTGCGTGCATTGATGTCCAAGGCCTGCCCGGCCTGCAGCACGCGCTCGCCTTCTTCCACGTCCTGTCCGCGCAGGCGCACGTGCTGGCCAGGTTTCACCCCGCTCTTCAACGCAATGCGGGTCGGGCGACCCTGCTCGCTGGCAAGGATCTCCACGTTCTCGATCGGCACCACCGTATCCAGCCCAACCGGCATGCGCGCGCCAGTCATGATTTCCCATGCACCGTCGCCGCCCTCGGTACCGGCGTCGCCCGCCGCCTGCCAGCCCTGCACCACAAATTCGGTATCGCTTTCCAGCGGGGCGCCATCGGCGAACAGCGCGAAGCCGTCCATCGCCGAATTGTCGAACGGCGGCAACGACTGCCCACTGATGATGTCAGTGGCCAGGATGCGACCCGCAGCCTCATGCAATGCCAGCCGCTCGGCCGGCAGCGGTGCAGCCGCTTCCATCAGGTGCTGCAGCGCTTCGCTGTAGGCAATCATGCGTGGCCACCGCCATCGACCATCGCCAGCGCGTGGCCCAGCACCGGCGCCAGAATGTCCAGGCATTGCGCGGCCGCACGCGGGCTGCCCGGCAGCGCAAACACCAGCATGTCATCCAGCTGCACCACCTCGGCCCGGCTGAGCCAGGCCATCGGCGTGTGCTGCGCACTCAACGCGCGCACCATCTGCGCCAAGCCGTGCACCGGTCGCGCACTCAACGAACGCAGCGCCTCCGGGGTCAGGTCACGCGGGCCAAGCCCGGTCCCGCCGGTACACAGGCACAGGCGCACGCCCTCGCCCGCCAGCGCACGCAGGCGACCCGCAAGCGGTTCGACACCATCGGGCAACACCTCGACAGCCACCACCTCGCCACCGAGCGCCTGCAGCCCGCTCACCAGCTTCGGGCCGGACTCATCGGCATAGCTACCCTCGCTGGCGCGATCGCTCAGGGTGATCACCGCGCAGGCCGCACCGTTCAGGCGCTTCGGCGGGCGTGGCCTGAAGCGCTCGCGCTCACCCTCGTCCATGCCTTCAGGGTGCAGCCACAGGCCGCGCTTGCCGCCCTCCTTGAACAACAGGCGGATGCCCTCGATGCGCAGCGCCGGCTCCACCGGCTTGCTCAGGTCGTACAGGGTCAGCAGTGCCGCGTTGACGCCGGCAAGCGCCTCCATCTCCACACCGGTGCGGGCCTCGCTGGCGCACTCGCACCACACACGTATCGCCTGCCGCTCCGGCACCGGCGCGCAGTACACCTGCACCAGTTCCAGCGGCAACGGGTGGCACAGCGGCATCAGCATCGAGGCCATCTTGGCGCCCTGCAGCCCAGCAATCTCGGCCATCACCAGCGCATCGCCCTTGGGCAACCGGCGCTCGACAATCAGCGGGTAGGCCACCGGGCCGGCATGCAGCTCGCCCACCGCCACCGCGCGGCGGCGGGTAATACGTTTGTCGCGCACATCGGCCATGTGGAAGGCCGCCTTCAGATCACCCGGCATCGTGTTCCTCATCCTCCAATCGAAGCCAGGTGCGGAATCAATCCGGTCTGGCCCTGGTGCAATCCGTGCCCGGCCGCTTTCAGGCCAAGCTGTGTGGTGATGCGTGCCAGCAGCGCGTCCTGGTCGTCGTCGCTCTGCAACAGCGGGCGCAGCGGCACGCCGAATTCGCCGAACAGGCACAGCCGCAGGTCACCCTTGGCGGTCACCCGCAGGCGGTTGCAGCCCTTGCAGAAATCACGCGAGTACGGGGCGATGATGCCCACCGTGCCGCGATGCTGCGGGTGGCTGAACTCGCGCGCGGGGCCGGCATCGTCCGCGCGCGGGCGCTCGTGCCAGCCAGCGGCCAGCAGCTGCTCGATCACCACGTCGGCGCGCAGATGGTGGCGCTGGAAATAGGCTTCGTTGTCGCCGGTGCGCATCAGTTCAATGAAGCGCACGCTGAAGGGACGGTCGCGCAGGAACGCCATCCACTGCGGCAGCTCGTCGTCGTTCAGGCCGCGCAGCAGCACCGCATTGAGCTTGATGGCCGGCAGGCCCAGTGCCTGCGCCATTTCCAGCCCCTGCTGGATGTCCGGCAGGCGGTCATGGCCGGTGATGGTCCTGAAGCGCTCGCGCTGCAGGCTGTCCATGCTCACGTTCAGCGCGGTCAGGCCGGCCCGGTGCCAGCCCGGCAGGCGCCGCGGCAGCAGCGTGCCATTGGTGGTAATGGCCACCTTGCGGATGCCCGGCACGGCCGCCACCGTGGCGATGATCTCGTCCAGGTCCTTGCGAAGGCTGGGCTCGCCACCGGTCAGGCGGATCTTGCTCATCCCCAGCATGGCAAAGGCGCGCACCAGGCGCGCGATCTCGTCCACCGCCAGGAAGCGCGGGCGGCCGTCGGCCTGGTAGCCATCGGGCAGGCAATAACTGCAACGGAAGTTGCAGGCCTCGGTCAATGACAGACGCAGATACGGGAAGCGGCGTCCGAACCCGTCGGTGAGTTGGCTCATGGCTGTTTCACTCCTGAGCCCACCATGCCGCTGGGCGCCTGAACAGGTTGTCGACCCGAGCCCTCAGAGTGCGCCGGAGCGCTGGAAGCGTCAACCCGGCGCTCGACTGCGGTGGCGCTGAAGGGTACGGCCTTCAACCCTGTCGTTTTCGAACCGCCTGCCGCCTCCCACTCCTTCACCCAACCACGACACCTGTCGCAGATTGCCTGTTCGCGGTGGACCAAGGCGGCAGCCAGCGCTGCCGGTACTTAACAGCGTGGTTCAATGCCGAAAGCGTCTCCAATCGTGAGTTATTTGCAACTTCTCTGATTGGCATTGCACAGCGACGCGGGCTCAGATGGCGTGCCACCGAAAACGGGTGGCCGGGCTTCGAATCCCCGTGATGCTCTATGCGTTGTTTACGCTTGCCAGCCGGCGTCACCTTGCGTGGCGCCGGCTGGCAATCCGTCTGCCGGCTATGGCGGGCGGTGCGTGGGGGCTTGATGCCCGCCGGTGTATGCGTAGAGCTCCGGGATTCGAACCACGTACCGTCCGCCACCTCTGTGTGGCGGCTACCGATTGCCTTGCACGGAGCCATGCCATGAACGGATCTGACCTGCCCCATCTGCACGCCTACAGTGACCCGGCCAACGCCGATGACCTGGCAGAGGCTGTGCCCACTGCGGGTACGAACACCCTGATTGCCAACCTGAAGCGCATCGGCAAAGGCGCCGCCGCCGACGGGCAGCCCTGGCCGGAGCGACACCAACTGCCCGGGCGCTGCATGGCGCTTGCCGATGCCGATTGCGCATTGGCCGGCTTGCGGGTGGTGCAGGAGGTGCTGCTGGCAGCGGAACGGACCCGGCAGAACGGCGAGCCCGAGGACTACGTGGGCGACCGGGTGATGGAGGGGCTGATGCTGGCGTGCCTGGCGTTGAGTGCGCAGGCTGTGGGGCGATTGCAGGTGGAACGGTAAACGCGAACCGTTTGGAATGCCCCCTTGCGCCTCCAGGCTCACCAGCGAACGGGAAAAAGCCCACCGGTACTGCAGCCCCCCCTTTGTCTCGCGTGTTACTCCGTCTCAACAACAGCATTGCCCCTCGCTCACTCGCCTGCCGCCCTCTTTCCGGATAGAGCAACCAGAAAGATCAGAACAAGCGCGATGCACACTGCCACGTTGAACAAGAGGATGGGCCGTATGGCGAGGTAGAGCTCACCGACTCCCCGAGAAAAAGACCCATGATTTGCCTGCGAACCCAGCGCTCTGGCAATGATCTGAATCCACACAAGTGCAGCTATCTGAACAACAACGATTCCGATCGAGGAGAACAGCCGTCTGGTAGGATTTCTGCCGACCATTGCGAAATACGTAAGTGCCGAGAGAACTGCGTAGAAAGTAACCAGCGTCCAGATCATTGTCCTATCCCCCGCAGCCGCAGCCCGTAGGCCGGTTCCCCAACATCTCATGCATCGCTCTGATTGCACCGGCGTCGATATCGGCTCTGCTATCCATATCCCAGTTGTATGGTCGCCCCTGGAACACGTCTTCGATGTCATACACCATACCCGCGAGACTCGTCACCCCCCAGCCAACTGGGCCCCAAAGGTAGGCGGCACCATATCCCGCAACGTAGTTTCCTAAGCTCTCTGCACTCAACCTATTTCCGTCCACCAAAAAGGTATCTCGATCCTTTCCGGTTCGACCATCATTCTTTGCCCTATAGTCAAGAATGGTGGTGCTATTCAAAAAAACCATCGTGACTCCAAGTGGATTGAGGGCGCTGCGCCTTGCGTACGTCAGTTCCTCGTTTGTCTCACATGCTGAATAGTCTTTCAGTCCAAGCGGATCCGTCCGGCCTGCAGGCATAGCAGATGAATAGAGATAGCTGTTGATCCCGCCACTCAGACCAATCGGATCACTCCGCGAATACCGCCCCACTGCGGGGTCATACTCGCGCTGGTAGTTATAGAACAGCCCACTCCCATCCGTCGACTGCTGCCCGGGGAAGCGCAGCGCCAAGTCGAACGCCACGCCATCGCCATCCGGATCAGCACTAGGAATCTGATCACCGAACACTTCGCTCTTGTTACTTCACTCCCAGATCGCAACATCGTGCACGGGGTCGATCACCACGCGCGGCGTGCCTAAATGGTCCGGTTGGACATAGGCCAGTTCCGGTACGCCGGTGCTCGGCGCGTTGATCAACGCCACCGGATGGTTGTCCAGCCAGATGGCCTGCTGCTGCACCTGGCCCGTGGCCGAGTAGTTGCCCAGCCATTGTCCTGCTTCGTCGTACAACGTGATCTGAGCCGCACCACCGGCCGGCTTGCGCAGCACGCGTTCGCCGCGATGGTTGTAGGCGTAGCTCTCCAATGTGGCGTTGCCCTGCTTCACCGCATTCATGCGGCTGGTATCACTGCAGGTAAACGATCTGCTGCCAGAGCGTGGTATTCCCTGCTGCGTTAGGGCTGCGCGCAGCGAGGCGATTCGCTACCGTCCGCTGCCCCAGGAGCTGCCGCCGACCAATCGAGCCGTCTGAACAGACCACGTCTCCAGAAGATGCTGCGCGCCCGATTCACCACCATTCTTCAGGACGGAGATAATCGCATCCAATCTACGTTGGACCGCACTGGACATTGGCAAAGCCAGGAGATTCTCCAGCGTGGCATCCGCCGCCAATAAATCGCCAAGCCGAATGGCGGATATGTACTTTATCCATTCGGAGTAGTCGTTCCTGAAGTCAAGGCCGTCAACATAGATCAAAAGGTCTGCCGCCGTTCTCACCCTCTCAAGATTTTCGACGTACTCAGTATGCATGCCACAGAAGAAACGTTCATCTCCTTTCGCAACTGCAACCCTCTGGCCTAGAGACATGTGCAGGAACGGCAAATTATCATAGGTCGGAAGTACGAAGGTCCATAAGTAGATAGCAGACGGTGCAGGGTCTATCGCAAACCCAGAGATCACATCTCGCGTATACGAGGCAATCAAGAAATTTCCAACGACCCGCATGCCGCTTTTCTTCGCGTCCTTTTTCAATCTCCGCAGATCAAACGCTCTCATGCTATGCCACGGACCTTCCTGGAGGGCTGAGGAGCTCCCTGTTTCATGTCTCGCACATTAAGAATCCGCCGGATCACCGGAGAGTCGATCAGCAGGTTCTCGCCGAGCGCTTTCGCAAGATCCTGCAACTCGGCAGACCATCCCTCAACCTGCGGAAGCGCCACCCTAGTGAACAAGGTCCTCTTCCCATCTGCCCCCACCCGAAAAACAACCAATTCCTTTGCATCTTCATCAACACAGACGAGATGGTCATACGTATTCATTGTCAATTGTTCCATGTATTCAATGGCGGAATAGGGCTTCCGCTAAGACACGCAGCATATCTCTGCGTCGCCGACGCATGACAGACCGCACCAGCTCTTGCGCCACGCCCCCCGGTGATTCCATTGCAGGTATCCGTGTCAGTCCGTAGCAGGGCTTCACAATCTTCTCCCTCCTCGGGAGATGCGCCAGGTTGTCTTGCTCTCCTGCGCCTGCGCGGCAAGGGGGGCTGCGCAGCCAAGCGCGGCCATCGTCAGCGCCACACACGCCAGCTTCATTTTCCGTCCGAACATCCGTGTTCTCCTTCCTGGGCGAATACCGCGCCGGGAGGGACGAAGGCGCACAGGCGGTTCACCGCCCTGTCGCGCCCTGCTTCGGATCGTCCCTGTTCCGGAATGCGGCAATGCCGCACGGGGCAGTTATCGCGGAAGCCGATTACATAATCAAGTCAAACCCTGAGATTCAGGTCACGATTATCGATAACGGTGGCCGCCCTTGGGTCCAGCTGATCCACACCGAGTGGGGCTGGAAGATCTTTTCGGTGATCTATTCGATACGTGACAAACGCAGTTCCGCAGAGAGCTGATGCGCCCTTTCAGCAAATCAACGTCAGCCAGTCACCATCAACCACCACGCGCAGCTGAATCCTGATCCCGCAACCGCGCCGCAAAATACCGCGTGGGCGATTGCCCCAGCGCTTTCTTGAACATCGTGATGAACGCCGTCACCGATTCATAGCCCAGGGTTTCAGAAACCCGCTGCACCGCCGCGCCGCCTGCAAGCTCGCGAATGGCAACCAGCAGATGCAGCTGCTGCCGCCAGCGCCCGAACGACAGACCGGTTTCCCGATCAATCAACCGCGTCAACGTGCGCTCGCCCAACGCCAGGCGTTTGGCCCACTCGCTGATGGTGCTGCGATCGGCCGGATTGGCTGACAGCGCCGCAGCCAGCGCACGGATCTTGGGGTGGTCACTCACCGGCAGGTACAACCGCTCGGCCGGCATCTGCACCAGTTCGTCCAGCAACACTCGCGCCAGGCGATCGGTGTGCCCGCCGCGCGGGTAGTCCTGCGGTGCATCGGCCAGGTGCAGGATCATCTCGCGCACCATCGGCGAGATCGACAGCGTCACGCAGTGCAGTGGCAGGTCGACAACGCCTGGCTCGACGAACAGATAGCACAGGCGGGCGTTGGCGGTGGCCCGGTTGCTGTGCGGCATGCTGCCCGGAATCCACACGCCGCACTGTGGCGGCACGATCCACAACGCATTGGCCACCTCGCAGGTCACCGCGCCATGAAGTGCCAGGATCAGCTGTCCCTTGCGGTGGTCATGCACTGGAATCTCGGCATCGTGGTCGGCCACCTGCAGGCGGCTGGCCACTGCCGGCCGATCCGTCGCGTCCGGGTCCAGATCAAAGCCAGGCAGTGAAATGCGAGTCATTCTCGATGACCGGATTCAGCGATAGACTGACATTCTAGCGAAATTCGGCGGCGGGGCTCGCTGAATACGATGGCGCCATGCACATCCCCGCCCCTACCCGCCCTTGGCTTTCGCGCCCCATCGCGCTGTTGACGTCGCCCGCATTGAAGGTCGACCGCGAAGCGGTGCTGTTCTCGCTCAAATGCCTGCTCGCCGCGATCCTCGGGCTGTATGTCTCGCTGCGCATCGGCCTGACCCGCCCGTTCTGGGTGATCGGCACTGTCTACCTGGTGTCGCAGCCGATGTCCGGCGCGACACTCAGCCGTGGCCTGTTCCGGCTGCTGGGAACGGTCGGCGGTGCGGTTGCTACGGTGCTGCTGGTGCCGCGGTTCGCGAACGCGCCGCTGGTGTTGAGCGTGGTACTGGCCGCCTGGATGGGCCTGTGCCTGTATTTGGCCATGCTCGACCGCACACCGCGTGCGTACGCCTTCCTGCTGGCCGGGTATACCACCAGCCTGATTGGTTTCCCGGCGGTGATGGTGCCCGATGACGTCTTCACCATCGCCATCACCCGCGTGCAGGAAATCTCCATCGGCATTCTTGCGGCGACGCTGGTCCATGGCCTGCTGTGGCCACGCCGGGTCTCACCGCGTGTGCACGCGCGCGTGGCATCGGTCCTCGCCGATGCGGAGCACTGGACGCGGGACATGCGCGTTGGCGCAAACGAAACGGTACTGGCTGCGGATCGCTCCAAGGTAGCCGCAGATCTCCTCGACCTGCACACGCTGTCCATCCACCTGCCGTTCGACAGTGTGCACGGCGTCGCCCAGGTGCAGATCCTGCGCGCACTGCATGACCGGATGCTCGATGTGCTGATGCTGTCCAGCGCCGTGGACGAATCACTGGCCCAGCTGCGCGCGCAGCCCGCTGGCACGGCGCACACCACATGGCAGGAATTGATGCGTGCAGATCTCTGCGCACGTCAGGCCGAACTCGATGCTGCGCATCACGACTGCCGGCTGCTGGAAGCGCAGCTGCACGCTGCCCGCCCGGACTGGCGCCGGCATGTGCCCGTGCACCTTGCCAGGAAGGCGAGCGGTCATGTGCTGCATCGTGACCACCGGGTCGCCCTGCGCAGCGCCTTGGGCGCCTTCGTCGGCATCGTACTGGCCTGCGCGTTGTGGATCATTACCGCGTGGTCGGATGGTGCAACCGCCGTCTCCATCATCGGCACCGCCTGCGTGTTGTTCGGGACCACCGAGGCACCTGCCGGGCATGTCATGCGCTATCTGATCGGGTCGACCATCGGCGTGGTCATCGGGCTGTTCTACGCGCTGGTTATCTTTCCGGGCCTGTCCGATTTCGTCGGCCTGGCCGTGGCACTGGCGCCGGCACTGCTGGTGTGCGGCTCGTTCCTCGCCCGCCCGCCGTTCATCATGGGCGCATTGGGGGTAGCGCTCACCTTCCCCCTCATCGCCGGGTTGGGCGCCACCAATGCCACCCACATCGCGGGCGCGCTCAACAGCAGCGTAGCGCTGTTCGTGGGCACGGCGGCGGCGCTGTGCAGCATGTCGCTGTTGCAGACGCTGGACAGCAATCGCAGCCGCGCGCGCCTGCAGGATGTCATCCGGCGGGACATCGCACGCCGCGCCGCCGGGCAGGTGCGAAATGCCAGCGACTGGACAAGCCGCATGGTGGATCGGCTTGCGCTGCTTGCCCCTCGCCTGCGCGGCCATCCGGATGCAGCCCCCACGTTGCGGACGCTGTTTGCGGACATGCGCGCGGCCAGTGCCGTGGCCGAACTTCGCGTAATTGGCGGGGCGTTGAATGATCGCCGCAGCCACGACTGCCTGGCCCAGTTGCTGCACAGCGCGTCCGCCCACTTCCGTACCCGTACCTCCACATGCCGCACAGTGGATACGCCGCTGCTGGAATCACTCGAGCGCACACGCGAGGTGATCATCGCTGGCAACAACGGCGCATCCGAACGTGTTCTTCCGCTGCTCTGCGGCCTGCGCCGCGACCTGATCGCTCCGTTGATCGTACATGGGGACTGAGTCGATGTTCTCCGATATCTCCATTGACGGCGTCTTCGTTCCCGGCCTGCTGGCGGTGGCACTCATCGCGCTGGCGCTGTCGATGATGGCCTCGCGGCTGCTGGCAAGCCTCGGCCTGTACCGGCTGTTCGCCTATCGCCCGCTGGTGGGCCTTTCGCTGTTCGTGATCCTGGTGGAGCTGCTGATCCAGCTCGCGCCCCTGCTTGAGAAACTGAAATGAAGCACCTGTTGAGTGTCATTGGCCGCTGGAGCGCAACGCTCAGCCTGTTCGTCGTTGCCGTCATCGCGGCGCTGTCCCTGTGGAACCGCTACGAAGCGCAGCCGTGGACGCGCGACGGCCGCGTGCGCGCGGACGTGATCCGCGTGGCGTCGGACATGGGCGGGCTGGTCACCCAGGTGCTGGTGCAGGATAACCAGCGGGTGAAAGCCGGGCAGCTGTTGCTGGTGCTGGACCAGCCACGCTACGCCGCCGCGCTGGACAAGGCCGATGCCGCAGTGAACAGCGCGCAGGCCACGCTTGCCCTTGCCCGCCGTGAATCGAAGCGGGACATCGCGCTGGGCAACCTGGTGGCTTCGGAAACGCGGGAACGCAATGCCGCCAAGGTCGATACCGAAGTGGCCGGCCTTGCACAGGCCCGAGCGGAGCGGCGGGTGGCGCTGCTGAACGTGCAGCGCACGGAAGTGCGCGCCAGCGCCGATGGCATCGTCACCAACCTGGACCTGCACCCGGGCGATTTCCTGCAGCCGGGTGCCCAGGCGCTGGCACTGATCGACAGCGCCAGCCTCCGGGTCGAAGGCTATTTCGAAGAAACCAAGCTCAACTGCATCAATGAAGGCGATGCCGCTGTCGCCCGCCTGATGGGCGATGACCGCGACGTGCATGGGCATGTGGAGAGCATCGCCGCCGGCATTGCCGACGATCAGCGCGCGAGCACCCACAACCTGCTGCCATCGGTTGCGTCAACATATACCTGGGTGCGGCTGGCGCAGCGGATCCCGGTGCGTATCCGCTTGGACGACGTGGCACCGGATACGCGCCTGATCGTCGGCAGGACCGCCAGCGTGACCATCACTCCGCGCACGCAGGGAGCCTGCAAGTGATCGGCACCGCATCACGCGTGGGTGTGCTCGCCTGTGCGCTGTCGCTGGCCGGCTGCGTGTCCGGCCCGGACTACACGCTGCCGGCCAACGCGGTTGCCGCCGCGCCGGCAGCCCGCCGCGCATTCGTATCGAGCCACCAAGCGGCCTACGCACAGGCCGAGCTGCCGGACCGCTGGTGGCAGCTGTATGACGATCCACGGCTTGATGCCTACGTCAGCGAAGCACTGCGAGCCAACACCGATCTGCGCGCGGCTGATGCCAACCTGCGCCGCGCCACGGCGATGGTGCTGCAGTACCGGGCCGAGGGCTCGGCAAGCACCGACGCAGATGCATCGGCCACGCTGGACCATGCCGGGGGATACACCTCGCCCACCTCGCCACCGCAGGTATATGCGCTCGGCATCCATCTGTCCTACCCCTTGGACCTGGCGGGTGGCATCCGCCGAGGTATCGAAGCAGCCAGCGCCGATGCAGAGGCCGTCGCTGCGGCACGTGACCAGGTGCGGGTGGTGGTCGCCGCCGCCGTCACCCGCGCTTATGTCGGCATCTGTTCGACCAACCTCACCCTGGCGGCGACGCAGCGGGTGCTCGCTACGCAGCGCGCTACGTTGGACGCCACCACCCGCTTGGCGGCCGGCGGACGCGGAACCGAGTTCGACGTCAGCCGGGCAAGCGCGGCGGCCAACCGCAGTGCGGCGGCGGTGCCGCATCTGGTTGCCGAACGGCAGGCCGCCCTGTTCGCGCTGGCGGCGCTGATGGGACGCGTACCAGCCGACTATCCGCAGGACGTCGCCAACTGCCAACAACCGCCGCGCCTGCAGCAACCGGTTCCGGTCGGCGATGGTGGCCAGCTGATCCAGCGCCGCCCGGATGTCCGCGCGGCCGAGCGCAGCCTGGCGGCCGCCACCGCGATGATCGGCGTGGAAACGGCAGCCCTGTACCCACAGGTGAGCATCGGCGCGTCCGCCGGCACGGCAGGTTCATTCAAGCAGCTGCTGAGCAGCGACAGCGTCGGCGCGTCCTTCGGGCCGCTGCTGTCGTGGCGCTGGCCGAACCGCCGCGCAACCCGGGCGCGGATCGATGCGGCCGGCGCCAACGCCGATGCCACGTTGGCCTCGTTCGATGGCGTGGTGCTGGACGCGCTGCGGCAGACCGAAACCGTGCTGTCGGCCTACGCGCAGGAGATCGATCGCGAGCACAGCCTTGCCCTCGCCCGCGACGACGCGGCACATGCGAGCGACCAGGCCGGGCAGTTGTACCGGTTCGGCAGGATCGACTTCATCGACGTGCTGTCTGCCGAGGCTGCGCTGGCCGATGCAGAGTCTGCGCTGGCAGCATCGCGCGCGCAGCTGGGGGATCGCCAGGTGGATCTGTTCCTGGCACTGGGTGGGGGCTGGGCGGGACCGGCTGCCGCCCCGGAATCGACCACGCTGGTCGCGCCATAGAACACTGCCGCATTTCCATTGCCTGCGGTAGAGTGGCGCGGACCTGGCGGGGAGCGCTGGGCACAACCAGGGATCACTTGAATGATGTACGCCAAGCAAGGCCGTACCGTTCCTCTGTGCGTGGCCGCAGCCATCATGGTCTTCGGTGCCACCGGCTGCACGTTGAAGAATCCGGCAATGTTGGGGGGCGCGCGGCTTCCGGCCGAACAACAGGTGGTCATCTCCGGGCAGGGAATCTACCCCGAACGCGAGTTGGCGCTGAATGTCTTCACCATCGATGGTACGTCGGTGAACGGATTGCGCACGCCCAGCTACCACCTGCCACCGGGGCAGCATACCTTTAGCGTGCAGGCGACCTCCGAACTGCGCGCCGGTTCGGAGATGGGAATGCTGACATCCAGCATGAAGGTCGCCAGGCTGGAGGTCACGATAGACACCGTGGCTGGCCACACCTATGTGCCCAATGCACGCACCCGCGACGGCCGCATTGCGGTCTGGTTCGATGACATGGGACCGGCCTACCCACAGGAATGCCTGCCGTTCTATCGCATCGCTGCGATACGGCCGATCCTGGCGATGTATCGGCACAGGAACACCTGCAACCTGACCCAACCCGCCGTGCCACCTGCATCGAAGCCGCCTGCGCCGAAGGACATTTCGCCATCGCCGTCGCTGATGCACTATCTGAAGTGGTAGTTCGCCATCACCGGCACCCAGGCGTACAGAACTGCAACGGACGCGCGTTGCTGTGCCACCAAATATCCACCAAGCAGGTTCATTCAAGCAGCTGTTGAGCAACGACCGTGTCAGCGCATCTCTCGGTCCGCTGCTGACACGTATCGTGGCCGGACCGCCGCGCAACCCCGCCACGGGTGGATCCAGGCGGGCACAACGCCGATGCCGCGCCGGCATCGTGAGCGGCTGGCCTGTGAAACCAGCCGCTCCCGCACTGCCATCGATGCTGTGGCCCTGGGCTTACTTCGGCATCAGCACCGAATCGACCACATGCACCACGCCGTTGGACTGCCTCACGTCGGCGGTGGTTACTGCAGACTTGCCGCCTTTGGCGTCGACCACCCAGACTTTGCCATCCTGCAGCTTCACCGTCAGCGCTTCACCCTGCACAGTTTTCAGCGTGCTGCTGCCGCCGTGGCTGCGCGCTGCGGCGGTCAGCTGGGTGGAAGTGTAGGTGCCCGGCACCACGTGATAGGTCAGGACCTGGGTCAGCTTGGCCTTGTTCTCAGGCTTCAGCAGCGTTTCCACGGTGCCTGCGGGCAGCTTGGCGAAGGCCTGGTTGTCGGGAGCAAATACGGTGAACGGGCCCTTGCCGCTGAGCGTGTCAACGAGCCCGGCCGCCTTCACCGCAGTCACCAGGGTGCTCAGGTTCTGGGCGGTGGAGGCGTTTTCAACAATGGTCTTGTTCGCGTACATCGGCACGCCACCGACCATCGGGTTGTCGGCGGCAAAGGCGGCCGGAGCAGTTGCGCAGGCAACCGCGACGGTGGCGGCAAGGGTCAGGCGCTGGATCTGGGTAAGCATGTTCGTGTCCTCGTTGATAGCCCAACCGGGCTGGGAAGTGCGCAACGTTCGCTGCCGTCACTGCACCGCCTTGCAGCCATGCGGGAATGCAGGGCATCGGTAGCAGCAGGGCAACAGCGTTGCGTGCATGAGGACATACGCCGCAAGCCGATGACCGGATGCATCGCCTGGCGCTGGGGCAGTGAACGGTTCAACAAGGTGCGTGCCGCGTCGCGAGGATGTTCACGGGATCGTGATGCACTGAACGGCGGAGAGTTGCCGCGATCGGGCCTCCAGGTGGACGGGCGGCGCTTCAGCTTTCGCCGCTGGCCCTGAGCTGGGCACTCAACAGACGCGTCAGGGTCCTGCGTGCCAACCACCCCTGCAGCTGCTTGGCCTTGATGGTCTTGGCCATGAGACAGGGCGCGCCTTCCACAGCGTGGTCGATGCGGTAGCAGCGCGAGGCGCCACAGAGCTCAGCCTGGCTGGCGGTCACGATGACCACGGTCACCTCCAGGCTGGTGAAGGCGATATCCGCCTTGATGTCCGGGTTCTCAGTGCCGGCACGGTCGATGAGCGTGCGGAAGCGACCCAGGTCGCGTTCTCCGCCGCTGCTGAGGGGCCCCACGTTGGTGGCGCGCCGGATGTCCTCCTCCTCTCCGGGGACAGCGTTGTTCCAATGTTCAGTGCGCTCGGGAATGACTGCGCGGACGACCTTGCCGCCAGGCTCGATCAGATCGATGACCACATCCAGCAGATACACCGGCTCCAACCCAAGGTTGGTCACAAAACAGTGCGCATCCAGATGCTTGCCCGCACCGGAGGTGATCAGAATGGATGGCCGTTGCTGGCGGCGGTAGCTGCGCAGGAACACGCTCAGATAGACCACCCAGATCAGCGCCGTTACGCAGGTCATGGCAGCGGTGATCAGAGGTGCAAGGTGAAGCAGATTCTGGAGCATTCCCGATGGTGTCTCACGCAGCTTCGCTGGAGAGAACATCATCGCGATTGCATCGCTCGCGGGCCGTGAAGCCATGCTCGTGGCGAAGACGGCACCTGTGCGCGATGGCCGGCTGCCGTCGGCGCCCGGCTTGGTCGACGCGCCCAACAGCCGTCGTCGGCGGGCAGAAGGAACTGACTGGCCCGGCTGCGCACCGCAGCGGCCGAGCAAAGGCTCGGCGCCGCAATGCGACACCCGATCAGTTGGCCAGGGCGAAATCCAACCCCGCGCACACCGCTGCCACCTGGGCGTCGTTGCATTCCTGCGGGTTGGTGCGCGGGCTGTCCGGGTACACCTCGGTGGTGGTGGCATACAGCGCATCGGTGAAGCCAGCGCATGCGCCAATGGAACGCGACTCGCCCCACACCACGCCAAGCGACTGCAGCGGCATGCCCACCAGATTGCCTTCGGCGTCGGCCGGGGCAATGTGGGTGATCGGCGCCACGGCGGCGATCAGCGCCTTCTGGAATTCGTGCTGCGGGTCTTCGCTGTTGCCGATCACATAGAAGCCATCGGGAATGGTGTCGCGCTCGAACGGCTTGCCGTCGCGGGCGCAGCGGGCCGGGTCGAACTCGTGCAGATCGCTGTCGGTGGTCTCGTGCAGGTCCAGATGTACCCGGATGTTGGCCTTGCGTTCGGCCACCCAGCGCATCAACGAGGCGGCTTCCTCGATCAGGCCGCCGTCACGGAAACTGCGGTTGGGATCGATGGCGTTGGGGTTCCAGCGCTGGATGCGCTCATAGCCCCACGGGCTCACGCACGGGGCCACGATCAGGTTGAAGCGGCCCAGGTAACGCTCGGCGTGCTGCTCCAGGAACTGCAGGGCGCCATGCACGCCGCTGGTTTCGTAGCCATGCACGCCGCCGGTGACCAGCGCGGTCGGCAGGGCCGGGTTCCAGTCGTGGTTCACCACCGCAAACAGCGGGTAGTGGTCCGGGGCGTAGTCCAACTGGCCGTACTGCACCACGTCGAAGCGCTCGTCCAGCCGTTCCAGCGCGGTCACCACGTCTTCGTGGTAGCTGCGCTGCCGCTGCTGGCGGGCCCGCCACTGCGCGCGTTCGGCATCGCCCCAGGGCTGTCCGGGGGTGCCGATCGGGTAGAACTGCGCAACGGTCATCTCAAGCTCCAGAAGTCGGGGTGCGGTGGTACAGCCGACCATTTTAAGCCTTGTGGCCCGATCGGTGCTGCCCCTCGCCCCCGCCTTCATACGGTCGGCCTCATCTGGTTGTAAAATCAACGGTTTTTGGCCCCCACTCTCTTGATGGCGAACGCAGCGCAGCCGGTCGTGGATGGACCGGACTTCCTCCGTCTGCTCGCCCGTCTCAGCGACGGCGCGATGCCGGCCTCCAGTCCCGCCCTGACCGATCGCCTCGGCCAGTGGGTGGACTGGAGCCGTGCCGTGGCCCTTGCCGGGGCGCTGGATGGCCGCCTGGCTGAACCGGCCGAGGCCGCCGAAGCGCTGGATGACCTGCTGGCCGATTGCGCCCAGGCCGAAGCGAGCCTGTTGGCCTCGCTGAGCGAGGATGCCGAGGCCGAGCGTCTGCTGGACCTGGCCGAGGCCGCCGCCGCGCCGAACTTCGCTTCGTTGCGGCAGCGCTACCGGGTGCTGCAGCAGGCCATCCAGACCGCTACCGGCCGCCTGCGCGGCCGCCTGCGCGACCAGCTGGTGCAGGCGTCACCGGAGCTGGCGCGGCTGGCCGAGGTCGATGCGGTGATGGAACAGACCTTGAGCCCGCGCGAACACAGCCTGCTTGCCACCGCCCCGGCGGTGCTGGGTGCCCGATTCGAACGCGTGCACGGCCAGCCCGGCTGGCGCGCGTCCTTCCGCCACGACATGCGCACGCTGCTGCTCGCCGAGCTGCAACTGCGCTTCCACCCGATCCAGGGGCTGCTTGCCGCCCTGCGCTCACACTGACCGGAACACCATGTCCAGAACTGTTTTCCACGTCCTTGTCTTCCTTGCTGGCCTGCTGGCCGTGTGCTGGATCGGCGTCGGCTATGTCTCGGTGCACCCGCTGGGTGCAGCCGTGGCAGCGATCATCGCAGCCTGCTACATCGCCGGTGGCGTGGAGCTGTACCGCTACCGGCAGGCCAGCAATGGCCTGCGCGCCGCACTGGCTGACCTTTCGCTGGCCAAGGAAAGCCTGGCACCGTGGCTGGAGCGTGTGCCGCTGGGCCTGCGCAATGCCGTGCGCCTGCGCGTGGAAGGCGAACGCACCGCCCTGCCCTCGCCGGTGCTGACGCCCTATCTGGTAGGCCTGCTGGTGCTGCTGGGCATGCTCGGCACGCTGCTGGGCATGATGGACACCCTGCGCGGCACCGGCCTGGCGCTGCAGAGCGCTACTGACATGGCAGCCATCCGCGGCTCGCTGGCCTCGCCGGTGCAGGGCCTGGCGGTGGCCTTCGGCACGTCCATCGCCGGCGTGGCCAGCTCGGCCATGCTGGGCCTGCTGTCGGCACTGCTGCGCCGCGACCGCCTGCAGGTGGTGCAGCAGCTGGACCGCGCCATCGCCACTGACCTGCATCCGTATTCGCAAGCCTGGCAGCGTGCCGAGTCGCTGCGCCTGCTGCAGTCGCAGTCTGCGGCGCTGCCTACGCTGATCGATCGCCTGCAGGCGATGACCAGCACCTTCGAACAGCACAGCGCGGCCGCCAATGAGCGCCTGCTGGCCGGTCAGGCTGAGTTCCTGACGCAGAGCCAGGCGTTGCAGGAACGCCTGGCCACCTCGCTGCAGCAGTCGTTGCGCGAAGGTGCAGAAGCCAGTGCCGCGGCCATTGGTGGCGCGCTGCAACCGATGGCCGAAACCACCTTGGCCGGTCTGGCCAGCCACGGCCAGGCGCTGCATTCGCGCGTCGAACAGGCAGTGCAGCAGCAGTTGAATGGTCTGGCCGAGGGCTTCGAGCGCAGCCGCGTGGCGACCGAAGCGAGCTGGGCCAAGGTAGTGGCCGAGCAGACCGGCGCGCAGCAGGCGCTGGTTGCCGAACTGCGCCAGCATCTGCAGTCCTTCAGCGAAGGCCAGAGCACGCAGGGCGAAGCCCTGGTGGCACGCATCGGCGAGCGCCTGCAGGCCGATGCCAGCAGCAACGCCGAGGCCTGGCGCGCTGCTGCCGAACAGCAGCATGCATTGAACAGTGAACTTGTCGAGCGCCAGCAGCAGGCGCTGCAGCATGCCAGCAGCCACCTGGATGATCGTGCGCAGGCGCTGCTGCAGGCACTGGATGAACGCCACGCCGCCGGCCAGTCGCTGCTGCAGGAACACGAGCAACAGCGCTTGCAGGATTGGCAGGCCGCACAGGCCGCCACCGCCACGGCGCATGCCGAACTGCTGGCGGGCCTGGATGCACGCGAACAGCAGCGCCAGCTGCGTTGGGACGCGGTAAGTACCGAGCTGCAGCAGGCGCACGCGGCGTTGCAGGCCCAGCTGCTGGCAGGCGATGAACAGCGCCTGCAGCGCTGGAGCGATGCGTTGCAGAGCGTTTCGGCCGATCTGGCCGAGCGCCTGCAGGCCAATGGCCAGCGCCTTGCCGAACAGCAGCAGCAGGTCTGCGACACGTTGGCACAGACCGCGCAGCAGATCGGCGAGAACGGCCGTGCCCAGGCCAGCGCCACGCTGGCCGAAGTGTCCACCCTGCTGCAGACTGCGGCCGCGGCACCGAAGGCCGCCGCCGAGGTCATCAACGAACTGCGCAGCACCCTGTCCGAAAGCCTGGTGCGCGACAACAAGATGCTGGAAGAACGCGGCCACCTGCTGGCCACCGTGCAGACCCTGCTGGACGCGATCAACCACGCCTCGCACGAGCAGCGCACCGCTGTGGATGCACTGGTCGGAGGCTCGGCCGAACTGCTGGAACGCGTCGGTAACCGTTTCAGCGACCATATCGCGGCCGAGACCGGCAAGCTCGATGGCATCGCCACGTTGCTCAATGGCAGTGCCGGTGAAGTGGGCCAGCTGGCCGGCACCTTCGGTTCTGCCGTCGCGCAGTTCGGCACCGCTTCGGCAGAGCTCTCCGGGCGCCTGGAGCAGATTGGCGGTGCGCTGGACGCCTCGCTGGCGCGCAGCGATGAGCAGTTGGCGTATTACGTGGCGCAGGCGCGCGAGGTGGTCGACCTCAGCCTGCTGTCGCAGAAGCAGGTGATGGAAGAACTGCAGCAGCTGGCCGCGCGCCGCGGCAAGGTCGGCAGCGCATGAGCGACGAGCTGGAGGTCGACGGCGGCTCACACGCCCCGATCTGGGCGGCATTCGGCGATCTGATGTCAGTGCTGCTGGGCGCGTTCGTGCTGATCCTGGTCGGCGTGGTCGCCGTGCAGCTGGAGCTGTCGCAGCGCCTGGACCAGGAGGTCAAGCAGCGCCAGGCCGAAGCCAAGCGCCTGCAGACGCTGGAGCAGGCGCTGGCCGGCCCGCTCGCCGCCGGCCGGGTGACGCTGGTGAATGGCCGCATCGGCATCAGCGGCAGCGTGCTGTTCGCGCTGAACTCGGACCAGCTGCAGCCGGAAGGCCAGGAACTGCTGCGCAGCCTGGCCGCGCCGCTGGCGGCCTATCTCGGCACGCGCGAAGAGATCCTGATGGTCAGCGGTTTCACCGATGACGCACCGGTGCGGGAAGGCAACCGCCGCTTCGCCGACAACTGGGAGCTGTCCGCACAGCGGTCGCTGACGGTGACCCGTACCCTGATCGCCGACGGCGTACCGGCCGATGCGGTGTTCGCCGCGGCGTTCGGCAGCGAGCAGCCGGTCAGCTCCAATGCCAGCGAAGATGGCCGCGCGCGCAACCGCCGTGTGGAGATCGCGCCGATTCCCAAGCCCAAGGCTGCTGCGCCGGGCGAGAAGAACGGCAATGGCAGCTGAGTCCTCGCCTTTGGAGGGATTGCGTGCCCTGGTGCGCGACCTCGACACCGGGTCGCGATCGCTGCTGCACTACCCGCAGGTGCCGATGCTGGACGACGTGCGCCGCGAGTGGTCCGAGCTGCGCAGCGAACTGCAGGTGCGCCGCTCGCTGCGCACCGAAGCCCCGGCGGATGGTGGCCCGCTGAACTCGGCGGTGCTGGTGCAGCGCATGCTGGACACGATGCAGGCGACCAGCCCCGGGTATCTGCGCCACTTCATCGACTATGTCGATACGCTGTCGTGGCTGCAGGCGTTGCAGGATGGTGCCGCCAGCAGCGGTGATGCAGCCAAGCCCAAACGCACACGCAAGCCGCGCAACGCAGGTTGACGGATAGCGGTAGTGCCGGCCGCTGGCCGGCAGCCTCATGAACCCTCCGCAGCATCCTGCAGCATCCTGCAGCTGCCGGCCAGCGGCCGGAACTCCCCGCGCGTGATGTCCGCAGTTGACCATGTCACCAGACAGTCATCTGTCTAGCGCACCATTTTCACGTTGATCGCGCGGCGCCCAAGGCGCCCGTGATCGCATCGCGTGCTTCCCCTTTCATCTGCCTGAGCTCCGCTTCCATGCGGCGGCTCGCGCCTGCCTGAGTGCCTGTTCCATGACCAAGACCCTGTTGGCTTCTGCGTTGTCCTTGGCCCTTGCATCGACCGCGTGGGCGCAGCAGGCGCCGTCGGCCACCGAACTCGATGCGGTGTCAGTCATCGGCAGTGGCGAGGCGCGCCAGGTGCAGCGCATCACCCGCGAGAACCTGGACATCCTGCCGCCGGGTACCAGCCTGCAGAAGACGCTCAACCTGCTGCCCGGCGTCAACGCGCAGTCGGCCGACGCGCTGGGCACCAACGAACAGTCGATGACCCTGAGCCTGCGCGGTTTCAACTCCACCCGCCTGGGCTACACGCTGGACGGCGTGCCGCTGGGCGATGGTGCGTACAACAACTACAACGGCCTGACCATCAACCGTGCGCTGATCAGCGAGAACATGGCGGGCGCCGAACTGGCGGTGGGCATCGGCAGCCTCGGCACGCCGTCCACCAGCAACCTCGGCGGCACCATCTCCTATACCTCCGACCGCCCGGCGCAGGAGCTGGGCGGCCGCGTGGTGCAGACCTTCGGCAGCGATGCCAACCGTCGCACCTTCGTGCGCGTGGACAGCGGCGAGTACAACGGATTCTCCGGCTACGTATCGGGCATGAACGCGGTCTCGGACCTGTGGAACGACCAGACCGTGTACAACACATCCACTACCAAGCAGTTCAACGCGAAGGGCGTGTGGAACTTCGGCAGCGGCCAGATCACAGGTTTCGTCGACACCTCGCGGACCAGCCAGGCGGACTACTTCTACCTGTCCAAGGACGAGATGTCCCGCGGTCTGGGCTGGGACTGGGGCGGCTACGCACCGGACTGGAACAAGGCCGTGGCCAAGGCCTACTGCAACACCGCCAGCCTCAACGCGAAGAAGTGCGACAACAGCGGTCCGGACAAGGACGCCGACGGCGCATTCACCGCCGGGCAGATCCTGCGCGATGACAACCTGTACTACCTGGCCGGTGATTTCTTCCTGGCTGATGGCTTCAGCCTGCGGGCACTGGCCTACCACCACGATGACCGCGGCGAAGGCCACAACTGGAACAGTGGTGCGTGGTCCAACAAAGGCACCGCGCAGGAAATCCCGATCATCTTCCGCAACACCATCTACACCATCGACCGCGATGGCGGCACGCTGTCCTTCGATTGGGAGCTGGGCGCACACCGCCTCGAAGGTGGCCTCTGGTACGAACGCAACACCAGCAGCGCAGAACGCTACCAGACGGCGGTGGACGGCCCACGCGACCTGAGCGGCATGAACACCCTGCCCTCGGATGTGGGCGTGTTCGCCCAGCGTACGCGCTGGAAGACCCACCAGTTCTTCCTGAAGGACACCTGGCGCCTGCTCGATGACCGCCTGACCCTGGAGTTCGGCGCCAAGAGCCCGCACGCCACCTCCGATGCGCAGGCGCTGCCGGGCGATGCGAAGACACCGATCCTGCCGAGCTCGAACAACCAGTTCGCCACCGGTTCTCTGAAGGCCGGCAGGAATTTCCTGCCCAGCGTGGGCGCCAACTTCCGCCTCAGCGAGCATCACGAAGTGTTCGCCAGCTACGCCGAGAACATCGCCATGTTCCAGGGCGGCTTCAAACTTGGCCCACAAGCGGTCAGCCAGGCCACCTGGAACGCGCAGGGCAACCTGAAGCCGGAAGAATCACGCTCGCTGGAGGCGGGCTATCGCTTCGTCACCGATACGTTGCAGGCGTCGGTCGCTGCCTACAGCGTGCGCTTTGACAATCGCCTGCTGCAGTACAACCCCTGCGATTCCCGGCAGCCGGTCGGCCCCACCTGCGGCAACCGTTTCTACAATGTCGGCGGCGTCGACAGTCGCGGTGCCGAACTGACCGTGCTGTGGACACCGAACGAGCACTTCAGCTGGTACACCTCGGCGTCGCTGAACCGCTCGACGTATGCCTCCAACTACACCCAAGCCGGCGTCGAGCAGCAGATCAAGGGCAAGATCCAGACCGACACGCCCAAGCAGCTGCTGGCCACCGAAATCACCTGGCGCGACAACGGCTGGTTCGCCAGCCTGCGCGGCAAGTACACCGGCGAACGCTTCTACACCTATACCAACGACCAGGGCTTTGGTGGCTTCACTGTGTTCGACCTGGCCGGTGGCTACGATTTCGGTCAGGTTGGCTTCGCCAAGGGCATGCGCCTGTCGCTGAACGTGACCAACGTGGGTGACAAGCGCTACGCCAGCAACCTGGACTCGAGCGTGTTCGCACCCAGCGACCCGGCCGGCAAGCTGTATGCGTTCCATGCGTCGGCACCTCGCCAGGTGTTCGGTACCATCGACATCCGTTTCTGATCGCCGGCCGAGGAGTCCATTGATGTCCGTTACTGCCCTGCTGTTGGCCGCGCTCTCGGTCAGCGGCTACAACGCACCGCATGAAGCCCGCGGCATGCCACCACGCGCCGTGGACGTGGCCAGTTTCACTTACGTGGACAAGGGATTGGTCGCCGCCGGACGATTGCCGGCCGGCACCGTGGACTTCCTCGGCGATACGCTGGGCTCGTTCTCGTCGTTGGCGGTACAGCCGGGCACGTGGCGGCGTACCGCGCGTGGCTATGAAGGGGTGCTGTGGACCCTGCCCGACCGCGGTCGCAACGATCCGGAGGCCGGCCTGTTCTACGACTACGCCGGCCGCCTGGAGCGCATGCAGCTGCGCATCGACTGGCCGGCGGACAAGCCAGAGAGCTTCGGCACGCTGACGATGAAGCCGGAAAAGGGGCTGGTGCTGAAGGACTACAACGGCCAGCCATTCACCGGTGCCGACCCGGGTGATCACACCATCATCCAGCGTGGCGTGGTGCTGCCCTCGCCGGCCGTGGGCGCGGGGGCCGGCAAGGTCGCACTTGATGCCGAATCGCTGCAGTTCACTGCGGACGGCCATTTCTACATCGGCGACGAGTACACCGCCAACGTCTATTACTTCAACGCACAGGGGCAGCTGCAGGGCGTGATCGTGCCGCCGTGGGCGATCCAGCCACAACGTGATGGCAAGCCTGCCTTTGGATCATTGGCTCCGCCGCAGACCGGGCGCCGCAACAACCAGGGCGTGGAAGGCATGGGCCTGTCGCCCGACGGCACACGGCTGTTCGTTGCCCTGCAGAGCGCGCTGATGCAGGACAGCGCGGCAGGCAATGCCGCCGGCCGCATCAACACCCGCGTGCTGGTCTACGACGTGTCCAGCAACCCGACGCCGACGCAACCGGTGGGCCACCATGTGATGATCCTGCCCGCCTACGCCCACGACGGCAAAGGCAAGCTCGACCGTACCGCTGCACAGAGCGAGCTGCGTGCGCTGGACAACGAGCGTTTCCTGATGCTGGCGCGCGATGGCAATGGCCTGGGCAAGGATGGCGACGACCCGATCGTCTATAAATCGGTGCTGCTGGTGAACGTGGCGCAGGCCTCCAATCTGGTGGATACGGAACATGAGACCGGCACGGCATCGGTGCTGGCCGATCCCGCTGACGCCATCTTGAAGACCGGCATCGTGCCCGCCAAGGTCAATGAGGTGCTGAACCTGCTCGACCGGCCACAGCTGGCCCGGGCCGGGCTGGACCTGGACACAGGGCGTGGCCCTCACCCGGGATTGCTGTCGGAGAAGTGGGAAGCAATGGACGTGTTGCCGGCGCTTGATCCAGAGCACCCGAACGACGTACTGCTGCTGATCGGCAACGACAACGACTTCACCGCCCGCAACTGCCGCATGCAGGGCGAGCACTGCGACAGTGCGTACGACAACGACAACCGGGTGCTGGTGTATCGGCTCACCCTGCCGTAGTGCCGGCCGCTGGCCGGCAGCCTCATGAATCTCCGGAAACACCGCCTGGTTGCCGGCCAGCGGCCGGCACTACCAGATCGACCACGCATAGGGATACTGGCCAATCTCCCTGGCCAGGCCCGCCCGAATGGGATTGCCCAGGATATACAGAGCCTGGCGATGCAACGATTCCTCTGCCCTGACCGCATGATCGAAGTACCCGGACTGCCAGACCACGCCGCGACGACCGACCAGCCGATTCAAGGCCAACGCGCTGGATGATTTGAACCGACGGGCGATGCCCGACAGCTCCGACGCATGCAATTGCAACATCCAATGCACATGATCCGGCATCACCACCCATGCCAGTGACTGGACCAGGCCTTGTCGCTCCAGTTCCTCAGACTGGCTGGAGACGCAACCTGCCGTAGCGCCGCATTCAAAGCGTCGGCGGCGCTGGCATGTTGTCGTGGCCAGCACATATACCTGACCGATGATGGAGCGCCGCCCGTGGCGCAGGAGATCGCTGCTCATGGCCCATCGTGGATCAGGCAGACATCGCTGGCTGTCGGGGAACAGTGCAGCATTGCATGAGGATGTTGCTGACAGTCTGCTGGGGTTGCCGGCCAGCGGCCGGCACTACCGGACAAGGAACTCCCCTTGGTAGTGCCGGCCGCTGGCCGGCAACCCATGAACCCCGCCCGGCGGCGCCCGGCCCCGTCACCCGCGCAGCGTAGCGCCACCGTCCACGTACAGGTCACTCATCGCCACGTGCCCGGCCTGCTCGGACAGCAGGAACATCACTGCCTGTGCGATGTCCTCCGGCGTGGCCAGCTTGCGCAAGGGGATGCCCGCCTTGTAGGTGGCCGGATTGCCGGCGATCACCCGTGCCGCGCCCTGCTCGTCTTCCCACATGCCGGTCTGCATCGGGGTCAGCGTGGAGCCCGGCGCAACGATGTTGCAGCGGATGCCCAACGGTGCCAGCTCCAGGCCCAGGCAACGGGTGAACATAGTCGCCGCCGCCTTCGACGCGGCATAGGCGGCCATGCCATGCCGTGGCACGCCCGCCGCGTTGGAACTGACGGTCACGATGGCACCTTGCCGGCGCGGCGACATCACCCGTGCCAGTGCGCGGCCCACATGGAACACACCATCGGCATTGACCGCGAACACCCTGCGCCAATCCGCGTCACCGGTGTCCACGACCTCGCCGACATGCAGCACGCCCGCCACGCTGGCCGCCAACATGATCGGTCCCACCGTGGCTTCCACCTGGTTTACCAGCGCGTCCACGGCCGCGCCGTCGGTGACGTCCAGTGCAAAAGCCTGCACGCGACCATCGTCGGTCGCCAGCGCAGGTCGCTCGCGATCGGTTGCCACGACCCGGCACCCTGCGTCCAGCAGTTGCCCGACCAGCGCCGCACCGATACCGCCGGCTGCGCCGGTCACCAGCGCCACATTTCCTTCAAAACCCGTCAGCTGCATGTTGCGCTCTCCTGTTGCCTGTCCCACTGCTGCAGCCGCGCCGACAACCACGGTGCCAGCTGCGCCACCGCATCACGCCCGGTCAGTTCGGCGTGCAGGAACGGCAGCTCGATGGCATCCACCTGCAGCGCATGTGCCTTCCATAGCGCGGACTGCAACTGCGGCCGTGCCTGATGATCGCGTCCGGCCCGCACATGCGCCAGCGTTCCGACGAAGGGTCGGTGCTGGTGTTCGCGGATCAGTCGATTGGTTCCGGTCACCGCCCGTACCACGCCGTCGAGCACCACCTCGGGCAGGCTGCCCAGCGCGCTGCCACCGCGCCGCAGGAAGGCGAGGATGCGCTCGCGATCGTCCAGTTCCGGATGCGCGTCCGGGTCATGCCCGGCGATGGCCAACAGCGCCCGCAGCGCCGCGATCGGGTCGGGCTCCGGTTCGGCACGCCAGCATTCGCTGGGATAGGCATCAAGCAGCACCAGTTCGCCGACCTCGCGGCCGATGTCGTGCAGGCGCACGGCCATCGCCTGCGCGAGGATGCCCCCCACCGACCAGCCGAGCAGATGGATCGGCCCCTGTGGCTGCAGCGTGATCACCCGCTGCACATAGTCATTGGCCATGGCCTCGATGCTGCCTGGCAGCGGCTGCGTGGGGTCGAGCGCGGGCGACTGAAGCCCGTACACCGCGCGCGTTGGCTGCAGCGCCCGGGCCAGTGCGCGATAATTCCAGGCAATGCCGCCTGCCGGGTGCAGCACGAACAGGGGGGCTGCGGTTGCCTCGCCGGATGCCGACAGCGCAATCACCGGCCCCAGCGCGTGATCGGCGCGTGCGGGCGGCTCGGCAATGCGTGCCGCCAGCGCGGCTACGGTCGGCTGCGCGAACAGCGCGCCCAGCCCCAGCTCGCAACGCCAGCGCTGCTCGATGGCCAGCAGCAGGTGCACGGCCGACAGGGAGTCGCCTCCGATGCTGAAGAAATCCACGTCGACGGCCACCGGTGATTCGCGCCCCAGCGCCTGTGCGAACAGCCCGGCCAGTTCCTGCTCCAGCGGCGTACGCGGCGCCTGCCCCGCAACGTCCTGCTGCGGCGGTTTCGGCAGCGCAGACCGGTCCAGCTTACCATTGGCGGTCACCGGCCACTGATCCACGCCCACGAACGCAGACGGCACCATGTAGTCCGGCACCCGCATCAGCAGATGGCTGCGCAGCGCCGCTGCGTCGAGCAGCGCCGTCGGTACATAGGCGACCAGCCGCGCCTCGCCGGGTAAATCATCGCGCAACAGCACTTCCACCCGGTCCATTCCAGGCAGCTCGCGCAACGCTGCTTCAATCTCGCCAAGTTCGATGCGCAGGCCGCGCAGCTTTACCTGATGGTCGCTGCGCCCCAGGTACTCGACAGCACCGTCGCCCCGCCAGCGTGCCACGTCGCCGGTGCGGTAGATGCGCTCACCCGGCAGGAACGGATCCGCCAGGAAGCGCTCGGCCGTCAGGTCGTCGCGGCCGAGATAGCCGCGCGCCAACTGCACACCGCCGAGGTACAGGTCACCGGCCACGCCCACCGGCACGGGCTGCATCCGTGCGTCCAGCACATACAGGCGGGTGTTCCAGACCGGGAAACCGATCGGCACCGGGCGCGAGCGGTCATCGGCCGACGCCGGCCACCAGCTCACATCCACTCCCGCTTCGGTCGGCCCGTACAGGTTGTGCAGTTCGGATTGCATTCTCGCGTGGAAGCGGTCGCGCAGCGCGGCATCCAGCGCCTCGCCACTGGTGAACACGCGCCGCAGCCGCAGGTCCTGTGAGGCCGGTGCAGCCAGGAACGCATCCAGCATCGACGGTACGAAATGTGCGGTGGTGACACCATGGACGCGGATCAATCCCGCCAGCTCGGTCGGGTCGCGGTGTGCGTCCGGCCCCGCCAACACCAGCGTCGCGCCGCACAGCAGTGGCAGGAAGAATTCCCAGACCGATACGTCGAACGTTGCCGGGGTCTTCTGCAGAATCCGGTCGTCGGCACCCATGCCATAGTGCTCGCGCATCCACAGCAGGCGATTGACGATGGCGCGGTGTTCGATCACCACGCCCTTGGGCTCGCCGGTCGAACCGGAGGTATAGATCACGTAGGCCGCATCGTCGCCCGTCGGGCCCGGCCAGGGTGCGGCAACGCTCACGTCGGTCCACTGCTCCGGCGGCAGCACCGGCACATCTGAAAGACGGGATTGCACGCCGGCCTCTGCCAATACGCAGACCGGTTGCGCCGACGCCAGAATCCGCGCCAGGCGCTCCGCGGGATGGGCAAGGTCCAGTGGCAGGTACGCACCGCCTGCACGCAGCACCGCCAGCAACGCAATCACCAGTTCCAGCGAACGCGGCAGCGCCACGGCAACGACCGTGCCCGGGCCCACGCCCAGCGAGCGCAGCTGCGCGGCCAGGGCGAAGCTGCGGGCCTCCAGCGCAGCATGGTCCAGCGTCGTATCGCCGAACACCAGCGCCGCTGCCGACGGATCGCGGTCCATGCCCTGCTGCAGCAGTTCGACCAGGGTGGTGTCAGGCAGCGCATGCGTGGTGGCATTGAAACCATGCACGACCTGCTTCGATTCTTCCGGCGTGGCCAGTGGCACCGTCGCGATGTCTTCGGCCAGCAGCGCGGCCGACACGAAATGCAGCAGGCGCCGGGCATGCGCCTTCATGTCATCCAGGCCATACAGGGCCGGGTTTGCTTCAATCTCCAGATCCAGCAGGGTCTGTCCATCGCCACGGAAGCCCAGTGTCAGGTCGTCGACCGGGCCGGTGCTCAGCACTTCCAGTGAGGCCTGCACACCCGGCAGCGCAAGCGGCTTGTAGAACGGCTGCACGTTGATCAACGCCCCATGCAGACGGTGCTGTGCACCGACCAGGCCGAGGTCACGACGCAGCTGTTCGCCACGGTAGCGCCCATGCTTGCGGCTCTGGCTGAGCTGGCGCCCGATGCGCCGGCAGAATTCCTCGACGCCGCCCTCGCCGCCCGCTACCCGCAGCGGCAGCACGTTCATCACCATCGCCGGTACCCGCGCCGCCGCGTTGCCCAGCCGCGCCATGTACGGCACGCCGAGCACGACTTCCTCGGACGCGCTCATGCGACGCACATACTCGGCGGCCAACGCGGCAAGCACATCCGGCCACGGCTGCAGCCACGATGCCGAGACCTGCAGCAGGCGCTCGCGCAAGGCGGGGTCCACCGGCTGCACCCAGCGCAGTGCATCGTCACTGGCCGCGGCGGTGCCGGCCAGGCCGGTGGAGGCCGGGGCGCCCTGCAGCGCCTGCAACCACCACTGCCGGTCGACGTCGCGGCGCACATCACTGCGGTAGCTGGCATCATCGGCCAGCACGCCCGCCAACCCTGGCAGCGCACTACCGGTGCGGCCCGCATACAGAGCGCAGACGCGGTCAGTGAACAGCGCCATGCCATAGCCATCGGTGGCCAGGTGATGCACGCGCAGGTACCAGGCCCAGCGCTGGCCACCCAGGTCGAACAGCACCTGCTGGCTCAGCCGGTCGCGGGTCGGGTCGACCGCGCTGCAGCGGTCAGCCAGCATCGTCGCACGCGCCGTCTGCTGCGGATCATCGGCCGCGGCGACATCGCGCAGCTGCAGCAATGGCACCCGCGCGGGATCGTGCCATTGCACGGGCTGGCCGTCCTCGGCCTCGGCGAAACGCAACGCCAGCGCCTCGGCCTCGACGGCGGCCTGGTTGGCGGCAGCGGTGAACGCCGGCACATCCAGCGAACCCTCGATCCACACCGCGTGCGCGGTATTGAATGCAGGATTCTGCGGTGCCAGCCGCTGGGCAAACCACAGCCCTGCCTGCGCCTCGGTCAGCGGCAGCGGCGATCCGTTCATGCCGTCTGCGCGGCCTGCAGCTGCTGCACCACCGCCCACCACTGGCGCAGCGTGGTGTGCTCAGCCAGCTGCGCGAACTCCAGTGGCAGCCCGGTGTTGCCCCATGCCAGCACCAGCCCCAGCATGCGCATCGAATCCAGATCCAGATCGATCAGGTTGTCATCATCGCCGATGTCAGCCGATTGGCAGTCCAGCACGCGGGCGACGTCGGCGCGCATGCGCTCCAGGGTCAGGGTTTCGGTCGTCGCGTTCATCACATTGCCTCCAGCAGCTGGTCGGTGGTCATCGGTACGCCGCAGGTGCGGGCGATCCAGTGCAGCGCCTGGTCATGGTCGGCACGCGAGAAATCGGCCACGGCATCGGCAGCGATGAACGTCTCGATGTCACGCTGGAACGCCTCCACCGCCGTGGCGGTGCATCCGATATGCGCGTAGACGCCGGTGATCAGCAACTGGTCGCGGCCGCGCACGCGCATCAGCGTTTCCAGATTGCTGCGCTGGAACGCGCTGTAGCGGTGCTTGACCAGCACATGCTCGCCCGGCTGCGGCGCGAGTGCGTCGATGATCGGCTCGTGGTCGGCACGCCGGCCCATGCCCGGGCCCCACAGGTCTGCCTGCAGGCCGCGGTCGCGGCGGTCCTGGTCGCCGTGCTGGGCGGTGTAGAAAACCGGAATGCCGTGCGTACGGCAATGTCCCAGCAGGCGCGCGATGTTGTCCACCGCCGGCTGCAGCGGCGCGTTGCCCGCGTCGAATGCGGCGAGGAAATAGCGCTGCATGTCGTGTACCAGCAAGGCAACACGATCACGCTGGGGGCGCCAGGCGCCTCGCGCCTGCGGCAGTTCCGCAGCGGTCGGCAGGGAATACGGGGTAATGCGGGGCAGCGCCATCAGCGCGTTCCTCCTGTCTGTTGCAGATGACGCGCGCGCAGCTGCGCGCGCAGTTCGCGGCGGCTGATCTTGCCAACCGCCGTGGTGTCGAAACTGTCCACGAAAACAATCTGATCGGGCACCTTGAACGCGGCCAGGCCACGCCCGCGCATCCACGCCTTCAGCGCCGGCGCCTTGATGGACTCGCCCTGCTGGATCACGAAGGCACAGCTGCGCTCGCCCAGGTAGTCGTCAGGAATGGAGACCACGGCGGCGTCGAATACGCCGGGATGGGCCAGCAGATGGTCTTCGATCTCCTCGGCGGAGATCTTCTCGCCCGCCCGGTTGATGTGGTCGCCGGCACGGCCCTGCACCACCAGATAACCGCCGGGCAGCTGCTGCACGCGGTCGCCGGTGCGGTAGAAGCCGTCGTCGGTGAACGAGCGCGCGTTGGCCGCCGCGTCATTGTGGTAACTGCGGATGGTGTACGGACCGCGGGTGAGCAGATGCCCGACCTCGCCTTCGGCAACGGGCTGGTCGTGGTCGTCGACCACGCGCACTTCATCATCCTCGCTGATCGGCCTGCCCTGGCAAGCGACAATCAGCTCCTGCGGGTCATCCAGCCGGGTGTAGTTGACCAGGCCTTCGGCCATGCCGAACACCTGCTGCAACGTGCAACCGAGGCCATCGATGACCCGTCGCGCGGCTTCCGGCACCAGCTTCGCTCCCCCGACCTGCAGCACCTGCAGGCTGGACAGATCGTGCCTGCTGGTCGCCGCGGCCTGCGCCCACAGCAGCGCCAGGGGCGGCACCAGTCCACAGCAGGTCACCTTCTCGCGCGCGATCAACGGAAACGCCGCATCCGGGCCGGGGCCCGGGCTGAGTACCACGCGGGCGCCGGCGTACAGCGCACCGAAGAAACCCGGCGAGCTCATCGGGAAGTTGTGTGCTGCCGGCAGCGCAACCAGGTACACGCTGTCGCGGTCGATGCCACAGATTTCGTTGCTGGCGCGGAACGAGTAGATGTAATCGTCGTGCGTGCGCGGAATGAGCTTTGACAGCCCGGTGCTGCCGCCGGAGATCTGCAGGAACGCCACCGACTGCGGATCAGGATCGGCCGGCAGCTGGCAGCGATCGCCCTGCAGCGATTCCAGCGCGACGAACTCGGCCGCATCGCCGTCGATCAGCACGTGGCGTACCGCCGGCACTTCTGCCTGCAGCGCGCGCGCCAGGGCACGATGATCGAAGCCTTCATGGACATCGGTGCTGATGTAGGCACTGGCCTCGGCCTTGCGCGCAAAGTGGGCCAGCTCGGTGATGCGATGTGCCGGCAGCGCGTACACCGGCACCAGCCCGGCGCGGAACAGGCCACAGATCGTTGCGATGAAACCGGCGGTATTGCCCAGCTGCACCAGCACGCGCTCGCCGGGTTGCAGGCCCAGTGCCAGCAGCCCGGCGCCGATGCGCCCGGCCTCATGCCAGAGCTGCGCATAGCTCAGGCGCACATCGCCAGCCACCACCGCGATGTCATCGGCATGGCGCTCGGCGCGTTCGCGCAGGAAACCCGGGAAGGTTTCGCCACGCCAATGACCTGCGGCCCGATAGCGCGTGACCAGCGCTTCAGGCCATTGCTGCTGCAGCGGCAGGCGCGAATCAACGGTGGACGGCGTCATGCGGATACCTCGATCAGGGACAGCGGGTCCTGCACACCCAATGCGTTGAGCAGGGCAGCAAACTTGGCGGCGGTTTCGGCCACTTCGGCCTCGGGCTGCGAGTCGGCGACGATGCCGGCGCCGGCATACAGGCGCAGCTGGGTGCCCTGCAGGCGCGCGCAGCGGATCGCCACATACCAGTCGCCGTCCCCCTGCGCATCGAGCCAGCCCACCGCACCGGCATAGAATCCGCGCGGCACCGGTTCCAGCGCACGGATGCGCTGCAGTGCCTGCAGCCGCGGGGTACCGCAGACGGCCGGGGTGGGATGCAGCTCGGCCAGCAGGGTCGCCGCCGACGTGGCAACGTCCTTCAGCGTGGCGTGGATGCGCGTACCCAGATGCCACATGCTGGCGGTGGCGTGCAGCAGCGGGCGTGGCTGCGCTTCGATGTGACTGCACCAGGGCGAGAGGCCATCGACAATGGCGTCGACCACATGCCGGTGTTCGTCATGATCCTTCGCCGATGCCAGCAACGCCTGCGCGGCGCGCTCGTCCGCAACCGGATCGGCACTGCGCCTGGCCGAACCGGCCAGCGGATGCGACAGCACCTGCGCCCCGCGTTTGCGCAGCAGCAGCTCCGGTGTCGCCCCCACCAGCCATGCCGGCGCCTGGCCAACGTCCATCGGCAGCGGCACGGCGTAGGTCGCCACCGAAGGATCGGTGCCGAGGCGGGCCAGCAGCATTTCCGGTGACAGCGCCTGCTGCGTGTGCGCCAACAGGCTGCGCGCCAGTACCACCTTGTGCAGCTCCGGGTCCGGCGCGCGCATCGCGCTGACCGCGTCGGCCACGGCCGCTGCATACGCCTGCGCCGAGGGCTCGGCAGTCAGCGCTCCGGACAGCGCCGGCGCCGCCTGCGACTGCACGGGCAACGCCGGCAGCAGGCGCTCGGGCTGGTACAACGCATCATCGGCGCGCGGCTCGAACGGCACCGCGCCGACCAGCAGGCCCGGCCCACCGCGCTGCTGCGCGAAGAACGTCGCCACGCGCTCGGCCAGCGTCGCCAGCACACCGGTCGGCAAGGGTGCGCGGCAGCCGCGCGCGTGCATCTGCTGATCGGCCTGCCGCAGCAGGAACAGCGACGCTTCGGCGGCGGGCTCGGGCAGCATCGACGCAGCCTCCGGCCACGCGCCCTGCATCAGGGAATCGTTCATGGGGTCTCCTTCATCCGATACGCTGCGGCCAGCACGCACAGCACCAGCAGCAGCACGCCGACCAGCAGGTAAGGCAGGCTGGCGCCGCCGCGATACAACAGGGTGCCGAGCATCGGCCCGGCCACCATGCCCAGCCCCTGCGCCGCCGCGACGGTGCCGGCCGCCGCCCCCTGTTCGTGCGCCTGCACCGCGTCGGCGGCCAACGCCTGGAACGAGGGGAACACGAAGCCCATGCCGAACGCTGCAAGCGCGTAGGCCGCCGGCAACTGCCAGGTCTGCTGCACCGCCGCCACCGACGCAAAGCCGATGCCTGCGATCAGTGCGCCGAGGATGATCCAGCGCCGGGGATGCACGTCCAGTTTCATCACCAGCCCCTGCGCGAGGATCAGGCCCACGCCGACTGCAGTCAGTGCGATGCCGGCCATGCGTGCACCTTCGGCTGCATCCAGGCCGAAGCGGTCGATGGCGAAGAAGCCGACCGTGACCTGGGCGATGGTCACCGACACCATCGCCACGAACGCGGCCATCTGCGGCAGGCGCAGCCGCGGGTCGAGGCGCGACAGCGGTACGCGGTTGCGGCTGTGTGCGGCTGCCACCGGCGGCGTGGCCGGCAGGCGCCATGCCAGCAGGCCCAGCGCGAGCAGCGGCAACAGCGCAGCCACGTACAGCGCCAGCGGCAGGTTCTTGTAGGCAAGCCATCCGGCAGCAGCCGGACCCAGCACCATTCCCAGCGCGTTGGCGCTGCCCAGGCGGGCGAGGAATTTCGCACGTTGGCCGGTGGGTGCCTTGTCGGCGATCAGCGCGGCAGCGGTCGGCGGCACGGCCGCGTAGAACAGGCCGATCAGGCCACGCGCACCGACCAGCACCAGCACCGAGACCAGCACCGGCGGTATTGTCTGCAGCGCGACATCGATGAACACCGCCAGCGCGATGTAGACCACGGTGTAGGCACTCATCGCCAGCATCAGCACGCGCTTGCGGCCGATGCGGTCGCTGAGCTGGCCCCAGGGGCGCGCGGCCAGCATCCACAACACGCCCGCGGCCGTAACCGATAGACCGGCATGCCATTCGGACAGGCCCAGCAGGCGGACCACCGGGCCGATGACGGCGACGAAGGACATCATCGCCATGGTGCCGATCAGGGCAGCCAACACCAGCGCCGGCAAGCCGGGAACCACGGGACGTGCATGCATGGAACACCAACCGTAACCAGGGAGGGAACGCCGGGCGCATCCGCACCCCGCGCGACGTCGCCCTGTCAGGCGGCGACACCATTCTTAAATGATAACGGCTCGCATTTGCATTTGATACCCATTCGCTTAACGGGCACGCACCTGCGGGTGCATCACTGCCCTGCGCGCACCGACAGCAGGCCGCGACGCTTGAACCACCACTCCAGCGGCAGGGTCACCAGCGGCGGAATCGCAGCCAGCAACGCCATCCCCGTTGCCCACCATGGCCAGCGCAGGCGCAACGCCGCAAACAGAGTCACCGCCACGTAGACCAGGAACGCCACGCCATGCAAGGGCCCGAACAGCTTCACCAGCGCCACGTTGGCCTGTGGGCCGTACTTGAGCCACATGCCGGCCAGCAGCCCGGCCCAGGTGATGGCCTCGATGAAGGCGACGACGGCGAACAGGCGCCCGGTCGGGTGCAGCGGGTTACGGTGGGTCACGCAGGGCTCCAGCGCTGGATATCAAATGCGAATGATACGCAGATGCGAACGATCCGAACACCGAGGGTAGCGCCGGGCCATGCCCGGCGAACGGTAGAGCTGTGTCCACAAGGTAGACACCTACCGAAGCGTATCGGGCAGGACGTGCTCGCCGATCTCGCCCAGTACGTCGTCCACCGGCCGGCCGTTGTCCACCAGATTGAACATCACATGCGCCACGCCCTGCGCGCGTACGCGTTGCAGGTACCCGCGCAGGCCATCGCGGCCCACCTTCAGGCCCAGCGGCAGCGGCTCCGCCGGCGCAGTTGGATCGGCCTGCAGGTCCAGCAGCATCGACTGCACGAATGGCTTGGGCGCGCCGCCGCTCTGGGCCAGCGCCTGCTGCCACAGACCGATGCGCCCTTCCTGCGCGGTCTCTTCGCGGTGATAGGTCGCCCAGCCTTCGGCCTCGCGTGCGATCCACTGCAGGCTCTGCCGCGCAGTACCTACCACCAGCATCGGAATGCGCCTTGCCGGCGCGGGAAGTACGTCGTATCCACCGGTTGCCTGCAACACCGGCGCGCGCTCGGAGGGTTCGGGGGACAGCGCCGCACGCAGCAGCGACCAGCGCTCGCGGAAGGTGCCCGCCCTGCCCTGTAGGTCCTCGCCGAAGGCCGAGAACTCTTCTGGTCGATCACCCGAGCCCAGCCCCAGCACGAAGCGTCCACCGCTGATCCGGTCCAGCGTCAGCGCCGATTTCGCCACCTGCAGCGGT
The DNA here is from genome assembly GCF_019793815.1 of Stenotrophomonas sp. DR822. Taxonomy (NCBI): domain Bacteria; kingdom Pseudomonadati; phylum Pseudomonadota; class Gammaproteobacteria; order Lysobacterales; family Lysobacteraceae; genus Stenotrophomonas; species Stenotrophomonas sp. DR822. The sequence goes on along the minus strand of NZ_CP081826.1, from coordinate 211,383 downwards.
TGCCGCAACGGCAGCACGATGGCCGCAGTGCCGATCACGATGCGCTCGGTCGCCGCGGCCAGCATCCCCAGCCACAGGAACGGATCATCCAGCGCACTGGCGGTCGCATCCGGCCCCTGCGGCACCATCAGCGGCACATCGCGGGTCCACAACGCGGCAAAACCCAGATCGTCGGCCAGCCGCGCGACGCGGCGCGCCTCATGCGGATCGGCCAGGCCGCGTGCGGCCACCGGCGTCATCAGGCCAAGGCTCAAGCCCTGCTCTGGAAACAGACGTGCATGGGCAGGATTGAAATCAGTCATGCCGCCAGCTTAGCGTGGGGCATTGATGGCGTCCCACAACAGGAAGTACAGCGCATGCCCAGGATCCGTCCCGCCCACGTCGATGACCTGCCCGCGATCAGCGCGGTGTGCATGGCGGCCTTCACTGCAGCCGTTGCGCCCATGCTTACCGCCGAGGGCATCGCCACCTTCGGCAACGTGGCCGCAGCCAGCGCGTTCGCCGAGCGCCTGCAGGGTGACAACCACATCCTGGTGGCCGAACAGGAGGGCCGTGTGGTCGGCGTGGTGGAACTGAAGGCGGGCCAGCACCTGGCGATGCTGTTCGTCGCGCCGAAGCTGCAGGGGCAAGGCATCGGTCGTGCCCTGCTGCAGTCGGTGCTGCCGCAGGTACGCGGCCCGCAGATGACCGTGCGCGCCTCGCTCAACGCGGTGCCGGCCTACGAACACTATGGGTTCGTGCTGGATGGCGACGTCGGCGAGTACCACGGCCTGATCTACCAGCCGCTGGTGTTGGCGGTGCCCGCTGCGGTGGCTGCGCCCCCTGGTCCGCACTGATACCCCGCCCACATGCCGTGCTGCGCGTGCGACATAAGCAAACTGCATCAGCCAGCACCCCGACGGTTCCTACAATGGCCCACCACCCTGCCCTTTGAGATGCTGCCGATGCGCGTCGCGCTTTCCCTGTTGCTGTTGGCCTCGGCCCTGAGCGCCTGCTCCCCCGCGTCCGCGCCGGTACCGACGGCGAAGGCGGCATCGACCGCCCCGGCCTCCGCCATCGCCTGGCGCCAGGGCGACGTGGATGATGCCTTCAACGAAGCCGCCGAGAGTGGCAAGCCGGTGCTGCTGTACTGGGGCGCGGTGTGGTGCCCGCCGTGCAACCAGCTCAAGGCGGGGCTGTTCAAGGATCCGGCCTTCATCGCACTGACCGGCAAATTCGTGCCGGTCTACCTGGACGGCGACGAAGAAGGCGCGCAGGCATGGGGCGAACGCTTCGGCGTGCGCGGCTATCCAACCCTGATCGTGCTCGACCCGCAGCGCAACGAAATCACCCGCGTGGCCGGCGGCAACGACGCGGCCGAACTGACCCGGGCCCTGACCGTCGCCGCCAGCCGCCGCAGCGCTGTCGCCGAAACACTTGCGACCGCGCTGGCGACGCCGGCCACGCTTGGCGCCGAAGACTGGCAGGTACTGGGCGATTACGGCTGGGAGGTGGATGCCAACCGCCTGGCTGGCAAGCGCAGCGCCCAGGACGTGCTGCAGCAGCTGGCCAAGGCCGCACCCGAGCCTGCGCTGCAGCGTCGCTTCGCGCTGCTCGCCTTGGCTACCGCCGAGAAACCGACGGCAGCGCCCACCCAGGTACGCGAACTGTTGCAGGCGGTGCTGGCACAACCGGCGGAGGTACGTCGCAACCGCGAGTTGCTGGGGTATGCCGGCGCCGGGCTGGTCAAGCAGGCCAGCGCTGGTCCGGCCAGCAGCAATGCCCTTGGCCAGCAGTTGCTGGTCGCGCTGGAACGTGCCGACGCCGCGCGTGGTGATCGCGCAGACGATGCCTTGTCACGTGCGTTGACCGAGTTGGCGCTGGCACGCCAGCAGCAGCCTGAAGGCCCGCTGTCGGCAGCACTGGTGCAGCGCGTAAAGCAGCGCGTGGCCGCCGCCGATGCCGCAGCCACCGATGCACACGCGCGCCAGGCCACCATCAGCAGTGCCGTCTACGCGCTGCGTCAGGTCGATGATGATGCAGGCGCCGAGGCCTTGCTGCTGGCAGAGCTGAAGCGCAGCGAGCAGCCTTACTACTACATGCCGGAGCTGGCCGAACTGGCCGAGCAGCGTGGTGATACCGCCGGCGCCCTGGAATGGCTGAAGCGTGCCTATGAAGGCGCGCAGGGCCCTGCCACGCGCGTGCAGTGGGGCGTGCTGTACGTGGAAGGCCTGCTGCGGCTGGCACCCGATGATGCACCGCGTATCGAGCAGGCCACCGAGGCCTTGATCGCCGAGCTGGACAAGCAGCCGTCCGGCTACCACCAGCGCACGCGTCAGCGCTTCGAACGGCTGGCCGGACAGCTGCAGGCGTGGAGCGCCAAGCACAAGGGTGCGGACACGCTGGCGCGGCTGCAGCAGCGGATGCAGGCGGCCTGTGGTGAGCAGGTTGATAGCGGCTGCAAGGAATGGTTGAGCTGACGCCAGACGCAGGATTCGACGGATGGCGGTAGTGCCGACCGCTGGCCGGCAGCCCCGACCATAACCCGCTGCCGGCCAGTGGCCGGCACTACCCTGCTGCTTCTGCTCTCGCCTTTGACGTCGCCTCCGCGCCGGCGCGTGGACCTGTCCTGCATGGGCCGATCCGCCCACGCGATCCCGGGACAGTCAACGCGCCGGCAGCGCCCTCTTTTCATCACCCCGCTTGACCTCAACCAATGTTGAGGTGCGATAACAGTCTCCCCACGACCATACCCCTGGCCTTCCCCACGGAGACTGTCCCGATGCCGTACTCGCTTCCCGCCCTCCCCTATGCCTACGACGCCCTCGAGCCGCACTTCGATGCGCGCACGATGGAAATCCATCACAGCAAGCATCACCAGGCCTACGTCAACAACCTCAATGCCGCGCTGGAACAGGCGGGCCTGCCGGCACAGCCGGTGGAAATCCTGATCGCCGACCTCGACGCCCTGCCCGAATCGATCCGCGGTGCAGTGCGCAACAACGGCGGCGGCCACGCCAACCACAGCCTGTTCTGGACCGTGCTCAGCGCCAATGGCGGCACCGCCGATGACGAGCTTGCCGCGGCCATCGATCGCGACCTCGGTGGCTACGACGCCTTCAAGGAGGCATTCAGCAAAGCGGCGCAGACCCGTTTCGGCAGCGGCTGGGCGTGGCTCACCGTCGATCACCAGGGCCGCCTGCAGGTCGAGAGCAGCGCCAACCAGGACAGCCCGCTGATGGGCGCGGCGGTGGGCGCCTCCGGCAACACCCCGATCCTTGCCCTGGATGTCTGGGAACACGCCTACTACCTGCATTACCAGAACCGTCGCCCGGACTACATCGGCGCGTTCTTCAACCTCATCAACTGGGCCGAGGTCGGCCGGCGCTACCGCCAGGCCAGGGCCGCATGAACGCGGACTCCGGTGCATACGCCGGGCCGTGGGCGGGGGTGTTCCCCGCTCCGGCACCGGTGCCATCGGTCAGCCTGCCACCGCGTGCGCTGCGGCGGTTGCTCGGCCATTTCCCTACCGGCGTGGCGATCGTCTGCGCCCGCGACGCACAGGGAAAACCGCAGGGGCTGACCATCAACTCGTTCGTGCCGATCTCGCTGCAGCCGCCACTGGTGCTGTGGAACCTCGCCCTGCATGCGCAGAGCCTGTCCATGTTCCAGCGCGCCACCCGCTTTGCGATCAGCGTGCTCGGCGCTGGCCAGGAAGCCCTGGCGCGCCGATTCGCCGATCCGCAGGTGCGCCATCGATTCACCGATGTGCCCTTGCTGGACGACGGCGAAGATGCGCCACCGCGTATCGCCGGTGCCGTGATCCATCTCACCTGCACCCGCCACGCGCAGTGGCCGGTCGGCGATCACCTGTTGCTGGCCGGGCGCATTGTCGATGTGCAGGAAGCAGGCGGTGCACCGCTGCTGTTCCATCGCGGCCGCTTCCAGGCGGGACCGGTGGAAACCCTGCTGGAGGTGCGCTGATGGACATCGAAACGCTGGAGAGGATGCTTGCCGCCGGCAAGGACAGCGCACTGCTGCGCTTTGGCCTGGGCAAGAGCTGGCTGGATGCCGGCGACCCGGTGCGCGCAGCCACCCATCTGGGCCGCTGCGTGGTGCTGGACCCGGACTATTCGGCGGCGTGGAAGCTGCTGGGCAAGGCCTGGCTGGCTGGTGGCCAGCCGCAGGCGGCGCGCGAAGCGTGGCAGCGCGGGCTCAGCGTGGCCGGCAGCAAGGGCGACCAGCAGGCCCGCAGGGAAATGCAGGTGTTCCTGCGCAGGCTCGATCGCGATTCGCCTGCGCTGTTGGCGAAGGCCGGCTGAAGACTCAGCCGGCGTTGGCCGACGCCGGTGCCGGCATGATGTCCGGCATCGGCAGGCGGCGCGGCTTGCTCGGGAACGCGTGGCGCAGGATGCGCCAGACCACCTGGGTGAACTGCCGCGGCAGCGAGCCGTTGTTGTAGTGCTGGCCGTAGCGCCGGCAGATGTCCTTCACTTCCTTGGCGATGGCCGCATAGCGGTTGGCCGGCAGGTCCGGGTAGAAGTGGTGCTCGATCTGGTGGCTGAGGTTGCCCGACAGCACGTTGATCACGAAACCGCCGCTGATGTTGGACGAACCGCGCAGCTGGCGCAGGTACCAGTGGCCACGCGATTCATTGCGCAGGCATTCCTTCGGGAAGGTTTCCGATTCGGCGGTGAAGTGGCCGCAGAAGATGATCACGTAGGTCCAGATGTTGCGCAGGCCGTTGGCCACCATGTTGCCCAGCATCACCGGCAGGAAGAACGGACCGGCCAGCAGCGGGAAGAACACGTAGTCCTTCAGCACCTGGCGGATCATCTTGCGGGCCACTGGACGGGTCTGCAGCCACATCGCACGGCTGCTGATGCGGCCCTTGAACCAGCGCCCCAGGCGCAGGTCCTGCGCCGCCACGCCCCACTGGAACAGCAGCGCGAAGATCGGGGCGATGATCGGCTGCAGCAGGTAGAACGGCTTCCAGCGCTGTTCCGGGAAGATGCGCAGCAGGCCATAGCCGATGTCATCGTCCATGCCACGCACGTTGGTGTAGGTGTGGTGGCGGAAATTATGGGTCTTGCGCCAGTTGTCGGCGGTGGCAACGATGTCCCATTCGTAGGTGTTGCCGTTGAGCTTGGGATCGCCGGTCCAGTCGTACTGGCCGTGCATCACGTTGTGGCCCAGTTCCATGTTTTCCAGGATCTTGGCCAGCGCCAGCAGCAGCGTGCCGGCGATGCAGGCCGGCCACAGCAGCGGCGCCCAGAACAACGGAGAGAACGCGCCCAGGAACAGCAGGCTGCGGCCAAGCACGCCGGACCAGCGCACAGCCGCTGCGACGCGGCGGATGTAACGGGTGTCGGAGGCGCCGAGGCTGCCGATCACACGGTCGCGGATCGCATCGAGTTCCTCACCAAACGTCTGCATCTCGGCAGGGCTCAGGGCACGGTCGGTAGCGCGGGTCATGGCAGCGGAGTCCTCAGAGATCCAGGGTCAGGTCGGTGGTCGGCGCGCTCACGCAGATCCGCACCGGCACGGCCGTTTCGGACTGGGTGTCACCGGTGCGCAGGTGGCGGGTGGTGCCACTGACGCGTTCACAGGTACAGCTGTTGCAGATGCCCATGCGGCAGCCGTGCTTGGGCGCGATGCCCTGCGCCTCCAGGCTTTCCAGCAGCGAGCGGCCACGCGGCACGATCAGCCGCCGGCCGCTGCGGGCCAGGGTCAATGCGACCTCCCCCAGGCTGTCGGCATCACTGAGTGCCGCAGGCGGCGTAAAGGCTTCAGCCTGGAAACCGGCCACCTGCTGCGCCAGCCGCGTGCGCGCAGCGGCAACGAAGCCATCGGGGCCACAGGCCAGCACATGGCGTTGCGCCAGCGGGGTATCGTCACCGGCAACGGCCAACGTGTGGCTGTCGATGCGCGCGGCCGGCACCTCGCCTTCGCGGGTGGTCAGCAGATGCACGCGCAGGTTCGGGTTCGCTGCGGCCAGCGCCTGCAGCTCATCACGGAACTGGAACGCCGCAGCGCTGCGTTCCCAGTAGAACAGGTCGACCGGCGCCGCCAGCGGGCGCTGGCAGGCGTCGCGCAGCAGGCTGCGCATGGGCGTGATGCCGCTGCCGGCCGCCAGCAGAAGCACCGGCGCTGCGGCGGGCATGTGGAAATCACCGAAGGCCGCATCCAGCCGGAACAGGTCGCCCGGCTTGGCATGCGCGACCAGATGCTGGCTGACCTTGCCGCCTTCCACCGCCTTGACGGTAATGGCCAGCTCACGACGGCCCAGGCGGGTCGGGCTGTAGCTGCGGCGCAATACACGCCCCTCAAGCTCGACGCCCAAGGTGACGTGCTGGCCGGCGCGCATCCCGGCCCAGTGCCGGTTGCAGCGCAGGACCAGGGTAGCGGCGCCCTCGCCGGCCGGCTCGCGCCGTACCAGGCGGGCCATCGGCTCACGCAGGGTCCACAACGGATTCAGCTGGCCCGCCCAGAAGTCGAACAGCGACGGCGACAGCCAGCGGTACGGGGAAAACAGGGAAGGACGGACGACAGCGCTCATGGATGCACTATACGGCCGCACACACAGCTGTGTATACATGTGTATATTGCACCGGATTGGGTATGATTCAGCCTTGCCCCTCCGGAAGTACCATGGCCGCCGCCACCGTTCTGTCTCCGCCTGAAGATGCCAGCAGCCCGGCCCGCCGTACGGTGAGCCGCGAGGATCTGCTGGCCGCCGCGTTGAAACTGATCGGCCCGCATCGCAGCCTCTCCACCCTCAGCCTGCGCGAAGTCGCGCGCGAGGCGGGCATCGCACCCAACAGCTTCTACCGCCAGTTCCGCGACATGGACGAACTGGCCGTCGCCTTGATCGACGTGGCTGGGCGCTCGCTGCGCACCATCATCGGTGAAGCCCGCCAGCGCGCTACGTCCAGCGCCACCAGCGTGGTACGCGTGTCGGTGGAAACCTTCATGGAACAGCTGCGTGCCGACGACAAGCTGCTGCACGTACTGCTGCGCGAAGGCGCGGTCGGCTCGGACGATTTCAAGCACGCGGTCGAACGCGAACTGCACTACTTCGAAGAAGAACTGCAGCATGACCTGGTTCGCTTGGCCGCACTGGATGGCGCGGTGCTGTACAAGCCGGAACTGGTGTCGATGGCGATCACCCGGCTGGTGTTTGCGATGGGCGCTTCGGCCATGGACCAGCCCCCTGAGAACGATCCGGAACTGGTCGAACAGATCTCCACGATGATCCGCATGATCATCGTCGGCGCGCGCACTCCCGCCGCCTTCCGCCGCGGCTGACCGCTTCCGGTGCATGACCACCGGCACACCTGTGTGCGCACCGTGTAATGTCGAGTCAGCTGTAACGTAGAGCCAGGCCGCGCCTGGCTGGTCTCCCCAGCAAACCTGGTTCAGCCGCCCTCGGCACTTGCGCACGAATGCGCCGAACAGTGCCAGTGTCTGTTCGCTGACGTGGTGCTCGATGCCCTCGGCATCACGTCGCGCGGTATCCGGGTCCACGCCCAGCGCCAGGCGTTCAACCCTGGTAGCGCCGGGCCATGCCCGGCGAAATGCGTGAGACGGCAACGCCTCCGCCGGGCATGGCCCGGCGCTACCGTTCGGCGGAACCGCCCTCGGCCTTGCGCACGAATGCGTCGAACAGTGCCAGCGTCTGTTCGCTGACGTGGTGCTCGATGCCCTCGGCATCACGTCGCGCGGTATCCGGGTCCACGCCCAGCGCCAGCAGGAAGCGCTCCACGGTCTGGTGGCGCTGGCGGCTGGCATGGGCCAGCGCCTCGCCCTCCGGGGTCAGGAACACGCCGCGGTACGGGCGCTGCACCACCCAGCCATCGCGGGCCAGCCGGCGCAGCATCTTCGCCACGGTCGGCTGGGCCACACCGAGGCGGGTGGCGATGTCGACCTGGCGGGCCTCGCCGCCGTCGGCCAGCAGGTCGGAGATCAGCTCGACATAATCCTCCACCAGCTCCATCCGGTGTGCTTCGCGCACTTGCCGGAAGCTCTCGACCTGGCGCTCGGCCTCGATCAAGGGGGTGCTTTTCAGCGATGTCGAATCGTCCGTCTTGCCCACGCGTGTGCCTGTCCTGCAGTTGTCAGCCGGGTGCGAACCTGAATTCTGGACCAGTGACGCAGTAAAGACGATTGTTTCACATTGCTATGCGATATAGCAGTGGCTATATTGGCAGCCATGAACACTGTCGCGCCCACCGACTCTCCGGCCTCCACCGCGGCCAGCCTGGGTGCGCTCAACGCGTCGATCGCCGTGCCCGAAAAGGGCCACTGGTGGTTCCGGCTGCTGGCCTTCCTGGGCCCCGGCTACATGGTGTCGGTGGGTTACATGGATCCGGGCAACTGGGCGACCGATCTCGCAGGTGGCTCACGCTTCGGCTATCTGCTGCTGTCGGTCATCCTGATCTCCAACCTGATGGCGGTGATCCTGCAGGCGCTGTCGGCACGGCTGGGCATCGCCACCGGCATGGACCTGGCGCAGGCCTGCCGTGCGCGCTACCCCAACCCGGTGAACCTGGCGCTGTGGGCGTTGTGCGAAGCGGCGATCATCGCCTGCGACCTGGCCGAAGTGATCGGCACGGCCATCGCGCTGAAACTGTTGTTCGATCTGCCGCTGCTGTGGGGCGCGGTGATCACCGCGCTGGACACGCTGCTGGTGCTGCTGTTGATGAACCGCGGTTTCCGCGCGCTGGAAGCCTTCGTGATTGCGCTGCTGCTGGTGATCTTCGGCTGCTTCATGGTGCAGATCGCGCTGGCCGCGCCGCCGGTGATGCAGGTGCTGGGCGGTTTCATTCCGCGCGCGCAGGTGGTCACCGATCCGCACGCGCTGTACATCGCCATCGGCATCATCGGTGCCACGGTGATGCCGCACAACCTGTACCTGCATTCTTCCATCGTGCAGACCCGTGCCTATCCACGCACCGATGAAGGCCGTCGCAGCGCGCTGCGCTGGGCGGTGACCGACAGCACCTTTGCCTTGACCCTGGCGCTGTTCATCAACGCCAGCATCCTGATCCTGGCGGCGGCGGTATTCCATGCCAACGGCCGCTTCGACGTGGAAGACATCGAGCAGGCGCACCAGTTGCTGGCACCGATGCTGGGCGTCGGCCTGGCCTCGACATTGTTCGCAGTGGCGCTGCTCGCCTCCGGCCTGAACTCCACCGTGACCGCGACACTGGCCGGGCAGATCGTGATGGAAGGGTTCCTGCGCCTGCGCCTGCCACCGTGGCTGCGGCGGCTGATCACCCGCGCACTGGCGATCATTCCGGTGGTGGTGGTCATCATGCTGTTCGGCGACCAGGGCGCGGTGAAGCTGCTGGTGCTGAGCCAGGTGGTGCTGTCCATGCAGCTGCCCTTCGCGATCATCCCGCTGGTACGCATCGTGACCGACAAAGTGACGATGGGCGCGCTGGTGGCACCGCGCTGGCTGGGCGGCATTGCCTGGGTGATCGCGCTGGTGATCGTGGTGCTGAACGTGAAGCTGCTGGTGGATACGTTCGCAGCCGGTTGATCCGCGCGGTGGGAATCCGCCGGGCATGGCCCGGCGCTACCGCTGGCGACCTGCAGTAGATCCACGCCACGCGTGGATGTGGCATGACCGGCGCTACAGGAACTCCGCGATGGCCGCTTCGATCTGCTGCGGCGACTGGAAACCCGGCATGCGCATGCGCTCGTCACCGTCCAGGAACAGCAACAGCGTAGGGGTCTGCCGCAGGCCCAGCTCGCGGAAGAACGCCTCGCCCACCACCTCCAGCTGCACCCGCAGCAGGGTCGTGCCCTGCCCTGCAGTGCCGCTGGCCACCCGCTGCAGCGACATGTCCAGCATCCGGCAGCCCGGGCACTGGTCCTTGTGGAAGTCCACCAGCACGCGTGGATGGTCGGCCAGCAGCTGCTGGAACTGCTCAGGCGTGGTGGCGTCGATGATCTGCATCGGTGGTACTCCAGTAGTGATCCAGGACCGCATCGGTCCAGGTATCGATGGCCGCGGCATGCCGCCGGCCATGTGGCATCTGTTCGATCTCCAGCGGCGGGTAGCCACTGTGGAAATAGCGGATCAGCCGGTGCACCGCACCGCAGTAGTACTCCTGCCCCCACTGCGTTTCACCGGTGCCGAACACCGCCACCTGCCGCGGCTGCTGGCCGCGCTCGGCGATGCCTGCCACCCAGGCCTTCATCTCCGATGGCGTGCGCCCGGCGTTGTCGGTCCAGCAGCCCAGCAGCACCAGGTCGGCCTCATCCACCGGCAACGGCGGGCCCTGGCGCAGGTCGTCGGCCTCCTGCCAGTGCACGGCGTGGCCTGCGGCCCGGCAACGCGCGGCGATGTGGCGGCCGAGCTCACGGGTGTTGCCGCTGAGCGACGCCACCACGATCAGGATGCGCAGCGCCGGGCCGCGCTCAGAGGTCGTCGAAGCCGTTGTCGACGTTGGTCTTCTTGTAGCTTGCATTGCGCATCTCGAAGAAGTCGGTCTTGGTCTCGGTGAAGTTGTCGGCGTAGGCCTTGATCCACGGCATCACGTTGTCGGTGGTGTCGCTGTACAGGCGCTCGATGCCGAGCATGCCGGCCATCTTGTTGGCGCGGTACTTCACGTAGCGCACCATCTCGTCCACGTCGATGCCATCGATGCCATCGAGCACCTCCGCCGACCACTGGGTTTCCAGATCGATGGCGTGTTCGAACGACTGGTGCACGTAGGCGGTCAGCTCGTTGGTCTGCAGTTCCGGGTTCTCGCCGATGATGGCGCGGATCAGCTCGCTGATGAACTTGGTGTGGGCCAGTTCGTCACGATTGATGAAGCTGATGATCTTGCCGGTGCCGTTCATGCGGTTCTGCCGCACCATGTTGTAGAAGTACGCGAAGCCGGAATAGAAGTTGATGCCTTCCAGGATCGAGGACTGGATCAGCGACTTCAGCAGGGTTTCGGCGGTCTTCTCGCGCATGAAATCGTCATAGGCCCCCATGATCGGTGCGTTGCGCTTGATGATGGTGGGATGGGTGCGGGCGATCTCGAAGATGCGGTTCTGGTTGGGCAGGTCGGTGATCGAGGCCAGCACGTAGCTGTAGCTCTCGTTGTGGATCACCTCCTGCTGGCCGATGATCGCCGCGTTGGCGTGCGCGGCCGGATCGGTGATGTACTCGGCGACGTTGTAGATGAAGCGCGTCTGCGGCGAATCCAGCGTGGCCAGCAGGCCGATGATGGAATCGTAGGCGTTCTTCTCGCGCGCGTTGAGCTCGCCGTACTGGCGTGCATCCACCTTCATGTCCACTTCGTCGGGGATCCAGAAGTTGGTCGACAGTTCCTTGTAGGCGCGATAGAACGACGGGTACGGAATGTCGTTCCAGTTCAGGATGCCGCTGGTGCGGCCGTTGATGATGCCGGTGCTGCGGTTGGGGTGGCGCGGTTCGAGGATCTTGATGCGGTCCAGGGGTGTTGCCATGGTCTTTCCTGCAGAGGTAGCGCCGGGCCATGCCCGGCGGAAGGTGAGGTGCGGTGGCCGCGCAGTGCGCTCGCCGGGCATGGCCCGGCGCTACCGCGGCTGGAGCGCAGCGATCAGCTCGAGCACCACTCGCATTCGCTGATGTCGATGTCGTTGGAGCGCACGTAGTAGGTGGTCTTCAACCCTTCCCGCCAGGCGCTCAGGTGCAGCTCCAGCAGGGTGCTGGCGCGGATCGTGCTGGGCACGTACAGGTTGAAGCTGATCGACTGGTCCACATGGCGCTGGCGGCGTGCGTTCTGCCGCACGCTGGCGAACTGATCGACCTTGTAGGCACCCTTCTCGTAGTACGGCCAGGTGTCCAGCGACAGGCCAGGCGCGGCCACCGGTCGTCGGAAGTCCTTCTTTTCCTCGTAGTAGAACGCGCTGTAGATCGGATCGATCGACGCGGTGGAGCCGGCGATCTGCGCGGTGCTCATGTTCGGCGCCACCGCCAGCAGCCAGCCATTGCGCAGGCCGTTGGTGGCCACCTCGCGCGCAAGACTGTCCCAGGCCGCACCGCTGTAATCGCGGTCACGGAAATAGTTGCCGTTGTGCCAGTCGCTGCCAGCGAACATCGGATAGCTGCCCTTCTCCTTGGCCAGCTGCGCGCTGGCCTGGATGGTCAGGAAGTTGATGCGCTCGAACAGGCGATCGGACAGTTCCTCGGCCTCGGGCGATTCCCAATGGATCGCCTGCTGTGCCAGCAGGTGGTGCCAGCCGAACGTGCCCAGGCCTATGGCGCGGTACTTGCGGTTGGTGATGGTGGCCTGCGGCACCGGCAGCGCATTGAGATCGATCACGTTGTCGAGCATGCGTACCTGGATCGGAATCAACCGTTCCAGCACATCCTTGGCCAGCAGATCCTCGGGGGCGGTGATGGCACGGCCGAGGTTGATCGACGACAGATTGCAGACCACGAAGTCGCCCGCGCGGCGGGTAGTGACGATCTGGTCGCCGCTGACGATCTCCTGGATCATCCGCGTCGGGCTCATGTTCTGCAGGATCTCGGTGCACAGGTTGCTGGAATAGACCATGCCCGCATGCTTGTTCGGGTTCTTCCGGTTCACTTCGTCGCGGTAGAACAGGAACGGGTTGCCGGTTTCCAGCTGGCTGAGCATGATCCGCTTGAACAGGTCGATCGCCTTCACCGTGCGACGGCTGATGCGCTCGTCGGCCACCAGTTCGGCGTAGCGGTCGCGGAAGCTGCCCTGCCCTCGCTTCTCGTCGTAGAAATCCTGCAGGTACCAGCCTTTGGCCTGCTTCACCTCGTGCGGATCGAACAGGTACCAGTCGGCACGGCGCTCGACGGCCTCCATGAACAGGTCCGGCACGCAGATGGCGGTGAACACATCATGCGCACGCAGGCGCTGGTCGCCGTTGTTCAGGCGCAGGTCCATGAACGCCTCGATGTCGCGGTGCCAGATGTCCAGGTACACCGCCACTGCACCCTTGCGCTGGCCGAGCTGGTCGACCGACACCGCCGTGTTGTTGAGCTGCTTGATCCACGGCACCACGCCGCCGGACGAGTTGGGCACGCCGCGGATCGGCGCGCCACTGCTGCGCACGTACCCCAGGTACGCACCCACACCACCACCGTGCTTGGACACGCGGGCGATGTCGGTGTTGGAGTCATAGATGCCCTGCAGGCTGTCGTCCACCGTGTCGATGAAGCAGCTCGACAGCTGGCCGCCGACCTTGCCGGCATTGGCCAGGGTCGGCGTGGCCACGGTCATGTACAGGTTGGACAACGCCCAGTACGCCTCGCCCACCAGCTGCATGCGGCGCACGCGGCCGCTCTCACCAGCCCCGCCCTCGTTCTGCATCAGGTACAGGGCAATGGTCAACCAACGTTCCTGCGGCAGCTCATACACCTCGCGGCTGCGATCGGTAGCCAGGTAGCGCGTGGCCAGCAGGTACAGCCCGTTGTAGGCGAACAGACGATCGCGCTCGGGGTCGATCATCTCGCCGGCCTGCTGCAGCTCTTCCTTCGAATAGCAGCGCAGGATGTCGTTGCTGTAGATGCCGCGATCGGCCAGGCTTTCCTGCAGGCCCACGTAGGAACCGTACTTCAGGCTGACATCGTAGAAGCGGTTGCGGCTGGCGCGCTTGTACAGCCGGCGCAGGTACAGGCGTGCAGCGAACTGTTCCCACTGCGGCGCGACAAGGTCGACGCGCGATTCCGCTTCGCGGATCAGCAGATCCACCAGATCATCGGCGCTGATGCTGGGCTTGCGTTCGACCATCGCCAGCACCACGCGGCGATAGTCGGCCACATCCAGCTGCGGCAGCTCGGCGTGGATGGTATCGATGCTGCGCAGCAGGCGCGCCGCATCGAACGGCAGGCGACGATTGCCGGCTTCCTTGGTGATCCAGGTCGGCACGCGCTCGCCGCTGGCGCGCATGGCGTCGCCGGCGCCGGCCAGGTCGGCCACGCGGAAGGTACTGTCGGTCATGGTGGTGGAACTCCAGGCTCGTGCGCGCGTCGGCGCCCGATGCCATGGCGGCCCTGCACGCGATACCGGCGCACGGGGCGAACGGGTGAAGTGCCAAGGGGCGGGAACACAGGTCGTCGGCATCTGCCTGCGCCTGCGGCCGGTATCCGGGCCGTGGGGGCGACCTGCGTCCGCACGGTGGCGGCCGCGTCGACACGGCAAGCCTTCAGGGGCGGGCCGCGGGACGTTTGCTGCATGTCCGGCGGCGGCGGCTGACCGGGAGTGACAGCCCCAACATAGTGGGGATATCCCGAGCCGTCAACACAAGATGCGGTGATCGTGCGCCAACGCGACCATCGGTCGCAGGATGCCGTGTTGCACGTGCGCGGCCTTGTCGACGCCGGGCGCATCCCCAGTTCGGTACAACGTCAACTTTCATTGGAACACCGCCCATGCGCGCTGCCCTGTACTCCTCCTTCGGCGATCCATCCCAGGTCCTTGCCGTTGCCGATGCCCCCCTGCCCGAACCCGGTCCCGGCGAAGTACGCATCCGCACCGTGCTGGCCTCGATCCACAACCACGATCTGCTGACCGTGCGTGGCCTGTATGGCTACAAGCCGACGCTGCCGGCGATCGGCGGCAGCGAAGCACTGGGCGTGGTCGATGCGCTCGGCGAAGGCGTCGACGGCCTGCAGATCGGCCAGCGGGTTGCCGCCGCCTCGGTGCACGGCACCTGGGCCGAGGCGTTCATCGCACCGGCGCGGATGGTGATCCCGATGCCGGACGCGATCGCCGATGAAACGGCCGCACAGCTGATCGCCATGCCCCTGAGCGCGTTGATGCTGCTGGAATTCCTGCACGTCGAGCAGGGCCAGTGGATCGTGCAGAACACCGCCAACGGTGCCGTCGGCAAATCGCTGGCGATGCTCGCAAAGGCGCGCGGCGTGCACGTGGCCAACCTGGTGCGCAATGCCGAGGCCGTGGCGCAACTGCAGGCACTGGGCATCGATCACGTGTTCGATACCTCGGTGGACGGCTGGAAGGACCGCGTGCGCGAAGCCACCGGGCAAGCGCAGGCCGCTGCTGCAGTCGATTCCATCGGTGGCGATGCCAGCGGCGACCTGGTCGACCTGCTCGGCCACCACGGCACCCTGGTCTCTTTCGGTGTGATGAGCGGCGAACCGATGCGCATTCCCGCCGGCGGCCTGATCTACAAGGAAGCCACGGTGAAGGGCTTCTGGGGCAGCAAGGTCAGCCAGGCAATGGCGGTGGAAGACAAGCGGCGGTTGGTGGGTGAACTGCTGAAGCGTGCGGCCGGGGGTGAACTGACCCTGCCGGTGGAGCAGATCTTCGCATTGGACGACATCGCCCAGGCGGCGAAAGCCGGCGCCGGCTCGGGCCGCAATGGCAAGGTGCTGCTGCGCGCGTGATGCCCACGGGGTCGGATCCCTTTCCGAAGGGGAAGGGCTCTGACCGTGCAGGAGGGTGCGGACCAACGGTCCGCACCCTCCAAAGACAAGGGCCATGCCCGGCGTGGCTGCATCAACGGCTCAGGTGCAGGAACTGCAGGTGCCGTTCGTACTGGCTGATGATGTCGTTGATGATCTGCTTGCGGCTGTAGCCGACCAGGTCGTAATCCTGGACGCCATTGAACAATTGCACTTTAGCAATTGCGCTGAAGCAGCGGCCGGTCGAACTGCGATCTAAAGACCACCAAGAACCACTTTCAATTGCTCACGAAACCGCACGTAGTCCCCGTTAGCAGGCACGGCGATACCAGACACCAACCCATCTATTAAATCGAGTGATTTGGCTAGCCCTGGGCTTCCGGCGACTCTAGTTTCGACCTTCGAGACCTTGTTAAGCACAGAACTACACAGGTGTCTCCCCTTGTCGGTCAGGCCGACGAAGACGGCGACGGACGAGTGCCCATCACTAACCCGGCGCATCCAAACATGATCCCCATAAGCATCATAAACGGGATGGAAAAAATGGACGGAGTCAACTGGCCTCGGATACCTTCGACCGCTTTTATCCAACGCCAACATCCAGTCATGATTTGTCTTAATCCCATTGCATCTTGGGCAAGAAATGGCAAGATTCCAAAAGCAAAAACTAAATTGGGGATAGTGTGAACGAGGCAGGACGTGTTCAACGGGCCTCCCACCTTTGGATCCAATTAATTCGCCCCTACAATAACAGCAGCGCCCACCCTGAACTGCGGCGCGATAGTCTCTGAATCCTGATTGGAGGATGCGCCACGTAATTTTTCTCCCATCAATCAGTTCATCAAACTTCTGGCTTTCGGCCCAAAGATCAACCCTGCGCCTCATTGACGAAAAGTAGAGACTGCGCAAAGCTTTTCTCGCGGGACCAGCATCAAGCAGAACCTTAGTTGGCTTTGACCAATACTGTTTCACAGCAGAATTCACTCCAGGCATCCTCAATCAGCCCCCTGCATTGAGGTGTGCGTGACTTTCAACCTCACCTATTGCCAGGCGCGCCATCCTTAAGAGCTCCATGTCCTTGCCTCTCTGCGCCTCATCCACGCACCCTTTGGCAGCCGAAATCAATTGCAAAAGACGATCCGCGTCAGCCAGAGCGATTTCCACCCTGCGTCCAACCGGCTGATCATCGTTACAAGCCTCAACAGCCGTAGAAACAATCCTCGCACAATCTTCATATAGATCCAAACTGCCAGGGGTGTACACGCTGAAACCATCCAGCAGTGCCCGCCCAACCGAATTCCGGTCGGAGAGCTCCATCTCCTGCAAACTGCCCGAGGAGGCCGAATAGACAACTCCCGCCGCATCGTTCGCACCTGCAATAAGAATTGGCGAGTGCGTTGCGACAACGAACGTTACTCCGAGTTCTCCAGACATTCTTGAGAACAGAATTGGCATTAACCTCTGCCACTTAGCGTGAAGACTAATCTCCGGCTCATCCACAAGGAACACGACCCCTTGCCCCATATTCCTCACAACAACAAGCAGCAAGTGAACGATGTGCCGTTCGCCCGAGCTCAAACCTGCGAATGGAACAATTTCACCATCTCTCAT
Source organism: Stenotrophomonas sp. DR822 (assembly GCF_019793815.1). Taxonomy (NCBI): domain Bacteria; kingdom Pseudomonadati; phylum Pseudomonadota; class Gammaproteobacteria; order Lysobacterales; family Lysobacteraceae; genus Stenotrophomonas; species Stenotrophomonas sp. DR822. The sequence continues at coordinate 194,405 of NZ_CP081826.1, read as the reverse complement.
TTTTCGCCGGAAGCATGGCTGATAGCCGGCGATAGATCGACCCGCCAACTCACCTATCTCCACAAAGGCGGAATCCTTCGCGGACCGCCCTCCACCCGGAAGCAGGTACACACCCTCCTGGAATCCACACTCACCGAGAAAACCTCTCAACCTTTCAAGTCTAGCTGGATCTGAGCTGATAGCTTCAATATCTCGAAGCAAACTTCTCTCAAACTCCTTTCCACTAGCCCTACCCTTTGAATCCAGGAGCCCGCGATAAACATATTTCAAACCAATGTCAACAGAGGACTTTATCGACCAAAACCTATCATTCACTGAAAAGGCAATCGCCACACAAACCACCCCATCATTGGAAAATCTCCGAGCCAAATCCGCCAACAGAAAACTTTTCCCTTCACCATTGTCGCCAATCACATAAAAGCAAGACCCGGGAGAAGAATTAACATCAGACCATAACTTATCACTTCGGATTGGAGAAAACAGATCTTCTCCCGCAATAGATACAGCTCCAGCCCGGGGAATCAAAATACTAGGATCCGCCTCAGCAGCCTGATCCTCGACGTATTCGATCAACCCAGAAGACGCCGCAAGCTCGTCCAAACCTTCTCTATTTACAACCTTCTCAACCGACGGACTGAGTGCCCAGCGACTACCAACATCAAAAACCCGATCAATACCAAGTGCCCTCCCAACAATTAGGCCTCCGATCTCGGCTTTATCCTCAAGCCCAAGCGAAAGCCCATCGGGAATGGAGGAAAGATCTGTCACAAGCACCGCATCTCGCCGGCGCTCATGCCTGGATAGAATCAGTACGACTCGGGCACTCTTAGAAGAACCAGTCGGCATCGCGACGAGACCATGTATCCAACCCTTGGATGCAAGCTCAGACAGCTTTCGCTGGTACGTTGGCCGCGCCAGTGACGACGAAGGCAAGATTAGAGCGACCAATCTCTCGCCCGAAACGATTTCATGCAACTGCTCAATCCACCTCCAGTTCCTTGAAGGGGGCAAGTCTCGACCCGCAAAACTCGCCGAGATGGACTCACCCTCAATAACATGAAGATCGACCACGTCTGCCGACTGCTGAACTTCAACTCCATTGCATCGAAGGCGTATCCACCACAGCGCAGCTCCGGCTCGACTCAACGCAGGAGCACCAAGCGGGGCGATGAGGCGCGGGGTGGAACGGGAGCGAATAGCGGCCTCCGACACAACATTACCCGACCATGCGGTTGATTCGGATAGCCTTGAATTGCCCCCTACCAAGGCAGCGCAAAAGAGTGTCTCCACCGTGCGAGACGATGCCGCACCTCGATAGCGCAAATAGAGTTCATTCAAAAAAACTACAATGCCAAGCCCATCGAAGCTCGGAAGCCATTGACGAAGAGATGAATAGACAGCGCGCACATTTTCATGGCTCGGTGGCTCCGCCCTCCATTGAGGAGCCCCCGCCCAAGCAACCAGCGCGCCAACCAATCTACTCCAAGCAACTTCAGACCGTCCCTGCTTGGAATCTTCCTCGCCAACTAGATCATTCAGAAGCGAAGAGAATTTATCGGGCTCAATGAAACTCTTAATGTCGCGAAAATTTTCAATCTCGGACTTGAGTGACCCATAATTCAATGAGTCATACAGGCAAATTATGTAAACGAGAGCGAGGAGAGGCTCTCGCTCTTCCTTGTCACGCCCGATTTTTACAATCAACGCCCAAGTCCGTTTCGCGCTCAGCGCGCGCAGATCGTTACCATCCATGATCGATAAGTTAGCAGTTCATGTGAACGCGAAGTGTAGATCACACCTTTCACTCCGGTCGAGGTTCAACGGCTCAGGTGCAGGAACTGCAGGTGCCGTTCGTACTGGCTGATGATGTCGTTGATGATCTGCTTGCGGCTGTAGCCGACCAGGTCATAGTCCTGGCTACCCTCGTACAGATGCACTTCGGCGCGGTAGTAGCGCTGGTTGCGCAGTTGCTGCGCGGCGAAGGACGGGGTCAGGTAGCCACTGAGGATCACCCGGTACTGGAAGTCCTGCTGCTCGCCGTGGTTGACCGACAGCTCCATGTCGCCCGCTTCGAACCGCGTCTGCACGTCCCAGCCCTGCTCGCGCAGCTGCTCGGCCACCGCCTCCATCGCCGGCTTCACCGTGTCATCCATGAAGCGGTACACCTGGTCGCGTACCGGGAAGTGCATGGCCTGGGTCAGGCGCTGGCGCCAGCCCTGGTGGTGGCGGTCATCGCCGATCAGCGGCGATGGCCTGAACTGCTGCGCGCGCTTGCGATGCGACTCGTCACTGAAGGCGCGGGTCAGGCCCCACATCATCAACAGCAGCACCGCCGAGAACGGCAACGAGGCCAGCACCACTGCGGATTTCAGCGCATCGATGCTGCCCGCCAGCAGCAGGCCGGCGGTCAGCACCGCGATCACCGTGCCCCAGAACACGCGCAGCCAGCGCGGGCCATCGTCCTCCGGCGCACCGCCATGCGAGGACAGCGTGGACAGCACCACCGCCCCGGAATCGGCCGACGTCACGAAGAAGATGAAGCTGACCAGCACGGTCACCCCGATCACCGCCTTGCTCCACGGGTAGCTGTCCAGCAACGCGTACAGCACCGTCGGTGGGTCATCCACCGCCAGCTGCGCCAACTGCTGCTGGCCGTGGTGCAGCACCTGGTCCAGCGCGCTGTTGCCGAAGATCGACAGCCACGCCAGGGTGAAGCCGAGCGGGATCAGCAATACGCCGAACACGAACTCGCGGATGGTGCGGCCGCGCGAGATGCGCGCGATGAACAGGCCGACGAACGGCGCCCAGCCGATCCACCAGGCCCAGTAGAACACCGTCCAGCCGCCCAGCCATTCCGGCCGGCCGCCATAGGCGTATACGTCGAAACTCTTGCCCACCACGCTGCCCAGGTAGTCGCCCAAGTTCTGCATCAGCGTGCTGAGCAGGTACTGGGTGGGGCCGGCGCACAGCATGAACAGCACCAGCGCAATCGCCAGCAGCATGTTGATGTTGGCCATCCAGCGCACGCCCTTCTCCACGCCGGACACGGCCACCGCGACCGCCGCGCCCATCATCGCCACCACCAGCAGGATCTGCACCATGTTCGAGTGCGGCACGTTGAACAGGTGCGACAGCCCAGCGTTGAGGTGCAGCACGCCGAAGCCCATGTCCGCACCGATGCCGAACACGGTGGCAACAATGCCCAGGGCATCGACGGTGTAGCCGATGGGGCCGTTGATGCGCTTGCCGATCAATGGATACAGCGCCGAGCGCAGCGCCAGTGGCAGGTTGTGCCGGTAGGCGAAATAGGCCATCGCCATCGCCGCCAGCGCGAACACGCCCCAGCCATGCAGGCCCCAGTGCAGGAACAGCAGCTGCATGGCCTGGCGCGCACCGGCCTCGCCCGCGGCCGGATCACCCTGCGGCGGCTGCAGGTAGTGGGTCAGCGGCTCGGAAACGCAGAAGAAGAACAGGGTGATGCTGATGCCTGCTGCGAACAGCATGCCGGCCCAGGAGAGGTAGCTGAACTCCGGTTCGTCATGGTCGGCACCGAGCTTGATGCCGCCGTATTTGGACAACGCCACGCCGACCACGAACACCAGGTACAGGGTCATCGCCAGCAGGTAGTACCAGCCGACGTTGAGCGCGGCCCAGTCCTGCGCCTTGACCAGCAGGCGACCGGCGCCGAGCGGAAACAGGCTGACGAACAGTGCGAAGGCAACGACGACGATCGCCGCGAAGGCGAAAACGGGCCGCAGGGTTCGCACCGGCTGATGTTGAGGCTCCAGTGCTTCCATGGGCAGCCATCTCCGGATCGATCAAAGAGTAAGCCTACCGATTCTGGCTGAATCGCAGTGGACACAGGATGAAGTCGTGGCATCGCGCAGGCACGATCGGCTGGATTTCCGTGCTACGCGCGCGCCGGCAGACCGACGGGCGTACCGGGTGGCGTTGTCACTCTGGTCCGATTACGACACGCCGCGTCCGGCACCGACGATTCAACCCATCACATGCACGGCGCACAGCTTGTTGCCGTCGGGATCCCGCAGGTAGGCCAGGTACAACTGGCGTCCAGCCTTGTGCCGCACGCCGGCCGGGTCTTCCACCGCGGTACCGCCGTGGGCGACTCCCGCTTCCTGCCAGGCATGCACCGCCTGCGGGTCTGCCAGCGCAAATCCGATGGTGCCGCCGTTGGCGTGGCACGCCGCCTGGCCATCGATGGGCGGGATGACCATGAACATCCGTCCATCCTTGACGTAGACCAGCTTGCCCTCGTCATCGAACACGCCTGCGCGACCGCCGATGGCAGTGAACAAGGCATCGTAGAAGCGGCGGGAAGCCGCCATGTCGTTGGTTCCGACGGTGACGTGACTGAACATGCGGGCACTCCGTTGCGGGAAAGCCCAAGTGTCGGCCACCTCACTGATCGCCGCAATCAAGCCGGGTTCACGCCGTACTGAGCAGCAGCACCGCCGCCGTGACCAGGCCGATGCCGATCCAACCGATCGGGCGCAGGCGGTTGCCGAACAGCAGGCGACCACAGGTGGCCGTACCGATCACGCCGATCGCGCCCCACATCGCATAGGCGGTCGCCAGGTCCATGTAGCGCACGGCCTGGCCCAGCAGGGCGAAGGCGATCCAGACCAGGACGATGGCGCCGACACCCCAACGCCAGCGACGGAAGCCATCGGATCTGGCCACCATCATGTTGGCGGCCACATCGATCAGCGCCGAGCAGATCACGAAAAACAAGGCCATCAAGTTCATCAGTGCGCCTCCCCGAGGGTGACACAGACGATGCCGACCACCGCCAGCACCAGGCCGGCCAGCTGCTGCAGCGACAGGCTCTCACCGAACACGCTGATGCCGACCACGGTCAGCAGGGTCAGGCCCAGGCCTTCCCACACCGCGTAGGCCACGCCGACGGCGATGCGGCGCACCGACAGCGCCAGGAAGTAATAGGAAAGCGCCAGCGCGGCGGCCATCACCACATAGCCGGTCCAGCCGCCATCGCGGGCGGCATGGGCCATGAAGGACGTGCCGACCACTTCGGCGACGATCGCCACGGTCAGGCAGGCCCAGGCGACGAAGGCGCCACGGGCGGGAACAGGTCGGGACATGTGAAGCTCCTTGCGCGACGGGGACCGCGCCCCGTCATCAGTAGATCCACGCCGTGCGTGGATGATCCGGAACGCCCCCGCAGACAGGGGCGACGGCGGTCAGTATCATCGTCTTTTACGGTGGTATCAAAATGGATTCCATCGACAGGAGCGATGGATCAATGCCCTATTCTCCCGAATCCCTGCAGGCCTTCGTCGAGGCCGCCGCGCTGGGCTCGTTCTCGGCGGCCGCGCGCCGGCTGCGCAAGACCCAGTCCACGGTCAGCACTGCCATTGCCCATCTGGAAGCGGACCTGGGCATGGTTCTGTTCGACCGCAGCGGCCGCTATCCGCAGCTGACCGACGCCGGCCGGCAGGTGCTGGGCCACGCGCAGGAAATCCTTGCCGCCGACGCGCGCCTGCAGCAACTGAGCGTGCGCCTGGCCGCACCCGTGGAGCCACGCCTGACCGTGGTGTTCTCCGATGTCTACCAGCTCGATCCGGCGCAACGTGTGCTGCAGCGGTTTGCCGAGGCATTTCCCGAGATCGAGCTGGAATGGCTGGATGCCGAGGGGCGCGACGTGCTGGAACTGGTTGATGCTGGCCGCGCCGGGCTGGGACTGCTGCCGCGCCAGGCGCAGTACCCCGATGCGTTGGTGGCCCAGCCCCTGGCCCACCACAGCGAACTGGCGGTGTACGTGGCCAGCGACCATCCGCTGGCGCAGGCCGGCGTGCGCGCAGCGGCGCAACTGGCCCGGCACCGGCAGGTGCGGCTGAGCGCGCAGGTCGACCACGCACCGCCGATCAGCGGGCCGGCATGGACCGCGTCGGACTACCTGATGGTGATGGAGATGGCCGAGGACGGCATCGGCTGGGCCGAGCTGCCGCGTGCGCTGGTGCAGCGCTACGACCGGGGCCGCCTGCTGGAACTGCGCGTGCCGGGCTGGCCGAGGCGCATCCACAGCGACCTGGTGTGGCGCCGCGATACGCCACCGGGGCCGGCAGCGTTGTGGTGGGCCGAGGCGTTGGGGTGAGCTACTGCCGGCCGCTGGCCGGCATCCCCTTGCCCCATGGTTGCCGGCCAGCGGCCGGCGCTACCGATCAACGATGGGCGAGCGCGTAATCGAGCGCCGAGCACACCGCCGCCACCTGCGCGTCGTTGCACTGCTGCGGCGTCGCGCGGGGGCTGTCCGGGTAGACCTCGGTGGTGGTGGTGTACTTCGCCCCGGTGATGCCCGCACACAGGCCCAGCGGCACCAGCGCGTACTCGATCACACCATGCGCGACCACCGGCGAACCGATGATCTCGCCCTTGTCGTCAGCCGGTGCGATATGGGTCACCTTCTCCACTTCGGCGACCACGGCCTGCTGGAAGGCCGGCTGCGGATTCCCGCTGTCGTCCACCAGGTAGAAGCCATCGGGAATCAGGCCCGGTTCGAACGGCTTGCCATCGCGCGCGGCGAGTGCGGGACGGAACTCGCTCTCGTCGCTGTCGGTGGTTTCGTGCAGGTCGATGTGCAGCACGAACTGGCCCTTCAACGGTGCGATCAGTTCGATCAGCGCCGTCGATTCACGGGCCGGGCCGTCCGCGCGGAAATTGCGGTTCGGGTCGATCGCATCGAAGTTCCAACGGTTGATGCGCTCGAAGCCCCACGGATTCACGCACGGCGCGACCAGCAGGTTGGCCTTGCCGGCGTAGTGGGCGGCATGTTTTTCGAGGAACTCCAGCGCTCCCATTACGCCACTGGTCTCGTAGCCATGCACGCCACCGGTCACCAGCGCGGCCGGCAACGCCGGGTTCCAGTCGCGGCTGCGCAGGGCGAACAGGGTGTAGGTCTCGCCTGCATAGTCGAGCTGGCCGTAGGCCACCTTGTCGAAATGCCCGGCCAGAGCATCGATGCGCGGCAGCACCTCCTCGTCGTAACGGCGCAGGCGCTGCTGGCGCGCACGCCACTGCTCCCTTTCCGCAACGCCCCACGGCTGGCCAGGGGTACCGACGGGGTAGAAAGCAGCAGTGGACATGGCAGTTCTCAGCGGGTCAGGAGGCAATCGGCCACTTTACCACCGGGCCAAAGCGCTGAACGGCGGACCGATTCCAATGGCGAATGGAATCAGCAATAATTCTCATTTACGACCTTCCGCGCCCCGCACCGATGCCTATTCCTGCCCCGCAATCGGCCCGCCTGCCCCTGGCTGCCGCCCTCGCCCTGTGCGTGTTTCCGGTCGCCAGCGCGCTCGCGCAGGACAGCGCCACCACGCTCGACAGCATCCAGGTTTCGGGCAGTTGGTTGGGCACCGGCCTGCACGACAGCGTCAAGAGCTTCGCTGGCGCGCGTACCGTGGTCGATCGCCAGCGCATCGAGGCCAGCGGCGCCGCCAGCCTGGGCGATGCCATGCGCCGCATTCCCGGCGTGCAGGTCACCGACAACTCAGGCACCGCTGGCAGCTCGGTCTCGCTCAACATCGGCGTGCGCGGCCTGACCGGCCGTTACTCGCCGCGCTCGACCGTCCTGCTGGACGGCGTGCCACTGGCGGTTGCGCCGTACGGCCAGCCACAGCTCTCCTTCGCCCCGGCCAGCCTGGCCAACATCGAATCGATCGACGTGGTACGCGGCGGCGGTGCGGTGCGTTACGGGCCGCAGAATGTCGGCGGCATCATCAACTTCAGCACCCGCGCGATTCCGACTGCGGCCGGCCTGCACGGCGAGGCCGGCGTGCGCTACAGCGCTTACGACCACGGCGGCGGCGACAGCACCCAGTACAACGCGTTCCTCGGCGGCACCGCCGACAACGGCCTGGGCATGGCCCTGCTGTATTCGGGGCAGGACGGCCGCGGCTGGCGCCAGGGCAGCGATGACCGCTTCGATGATCTGGCGCTGAAGTTCGCCTATGCCATCGACGCACAGCAGGAACTGCGCGCCAAGCTGTCGTACTACGACGTGCGTTCGCTGACCCCGGGTGGCCTGACCCGCGCCCAGTACCAGGCCGATCCGTTCCAGAACACCCGCCCGTCCGACTTCTGGAAGGGCCATCGCACCGGCATCGACCTGGGCTACACCAACACGCTGTCGGAGAACAGCGAGTTCGAGGTGCTGGCGTATTACAACGAAAGCAACCGGGCCAGTTCGCTGATCAACGCGGCCAACACACAGATCACGGTGCAGCCGCGCGACTACCGTGTGCTCGGCATCGAGCCACGCTACACCCAGCGCCTGCACTGGGGCAGCAGCGTGCACGACATCACCGCCGGCTACCGCTTCCTGCGCGAGCGCGGCAACGACCGCAGCTACACCGTTACCCGCCGTACCGGTGCGACCGGCGCGACCACCCGCTTCGACAACGCCACCGATGCGCACGCGTTCTACGTTGATGACCGCATCGCCATCGGCCAGTGGCGGATCACGCCTGGCGTGCGCATGGAGTGGATCGACATGGACCGCCGCCAGGCCGGCGGCGGCGCGACCTTCAGCAGCCGCAACGACAAGGCCCTGCCCTCGCTCAACGTCGCCTACCTGTTGACCCCGCAGCTGACCGTGTTCGGCAACTACACCACTTCGTTCGGGCCGGTGCAGAACATCCAGTTGAACTCGCAGAGCGCGACCAATCCGCTGCACCCGGAAATCGCCAGGACCACCGAGCTGGGCGCGCGTTGGCAGGATGGCGCGCTGCGTGCGGAAGTGACCGTGTTCAAGATGCGCTTCGACAACCAGATCCTGCAGGTGCCGGGCATCACCCCGCCCACCTTCCAGAACATCGGCGCCACCGACCACAAGGGCGTGGAAAGCGCGATCGAGTACCGCTTTGCCGAAAGCAGCGCGCTGGCCGGGCTGGAACTGTACGCGAACTACACCTGGACCAAGGCCATCCAGCAGTCAGGCGACAACCGCGGCCTCGATGTGCCGTTCTACGCGCGCGATACCGACAGCGTCGGCGCCCGTTATGCGCTGGCCGGCTGGACCTTCAACGTGTCCAGCACCCACCAGAGCGGCCAGTTCTCCGACGCCGCCAACACATGGAACGAGACCGCCGATGCGCGCGTAGGCCGTGTACCCGGCGTACGCCTGTGGAACGCGCAGGCCGCCTGGCAGCTGCCCTGGCTGGCCGACAGCGAGGTCGCGGTGGGCGTGAACAACCTGGCCGACAAGCGCTGGTACACCCGCAACGTGGATGGCAACGCCGGGCGCATGGTGGCCGCGCCGCGCACGTTCTACGTGCAGGGCCGCTACCGCTTCTGAGCATGGCAACCGCCTGATGCGGTGACGGTAGCGCTCACGGTGGCGGCGTATCATGCCGCCACCATGTCCTCCACCGCTTCGCCATCGCGCCTGCATCTGGCCTTCCAGGGCCTGCGCCTGCGCCTGCGCGGCAGCGACCTGTGGTTCATCGCCCTGGCGCTGGTGGTCGGGCTGATCGCTGGCGGCCTGACCCTGTTGCAGGCTGGGCTGGCACGTACCCTGCAGACGGCGTTGTATGGGCTGGACGAGGGCATGCGCCTGAGCTCGCTGCCCGCTTTGACCTGGACTGCCCTGCTGGTGCTGCCGCTGGGTGGCCTGGTGGTGGGCCTGGTCAGCCTGGCTGCCACGCGCCTGAAACGCCCCTTGCTGGATGCCGTGGAAGCCAATGCACTGCATGGCGGCCGCATGTCGATGCGCGACAACCTGATCGTGTTGACCCAGACCCTGGTCTCCAATGGCTGCGGTGCTTCGGTCGGACTGGAGGCGTCGTATACGCAGATGGGCGCCGGCAGCGGTTCGCAGCTGGGGCGGGTGATGCGCCTGCGCCGCAACGACGTGCGCATCCTGGTCGGTGCTGGTGCCGCCGGTGCGATCGCCGCGGCCTTCGGTGCACCGCTGGCCGGGGCGTTCTACGCCTTCGAGATCGTCATCGGTGCCTATACGCCGGCGGCACTGGCGCCGGTTGCGGTGGCCGCGCTGGCCGGCGCCTTCGTTGCCGACCAGGCCGGCGTGGAGGCCTATCTGTTGCCGGCGGCATCGACCATCGACGTGCGCGCCGCCGACTATGCGATCTACGGCCTGCTCGGCTGCTGCTGTGCGATGGTCGGCATCGTGGTGATGCGCCTGATCGCCTCCATCGAAGGCACGGTCAAGCGCAGCCCGCTGCCGTTGTGGGGGCGCCCGGTGGTGGGCGGCCTGCTGCTGATCCCGCTGGCGCTGGCCAGCCCGCAGGTACTGTCGTCCGGCCACGGAGCGCTGCACCTGGACCTGACCACCCATCTGCCGCTGATCTGGATCGGCGGGCTGCTGACGCTGAAATGCCTGGCCTCGGGCATTTCGCTGGGCTTCGGTTTCCGCGGCGGCCTGTTCTTCGCCTCGCTGTTCATGGGCACCCTGGTCGGCACGCTGTTTGCCGGGCTGCTGGCGATGGCCACCGGCGTCCCGGTGGTCGACGCCACCTCGGCCGCGCTGGCAGGCATGGCTGCACTGGCCGCGGCGGTGGTTGGCGCGCCGATGACCATGGCCATGCTGGTGCTGGAAGGCACCCACGACTTCCTGCTGACCAGCGTGGTGATGAGCGCCGTGCTGGTGTCCAGCACCCTGGTGCGGCAGTGGTTCGGCTATTCCTTCTCGACCTGGCGCATGCACCTGCGCGGGGAAACCATCAAGAGCGCGCGTGACATCGGCTGGGTGCACAACCTCAACGCCGGGCGGATGATGCGCAAGGGTGTGGCCACCGCCCCGGCCGACCTCGATGCCGCCGCCTTCCGCCAGCGCTTCCCGCTGGGCTCGGGCAGCCGGGTGATCCTGATCGACAGTGAAGGCCACTATGCCGGCATCGTGCAGATTCCGCGCCTGTTCGGCGACGGCGTGAAGCCCGAGGACGTCGTGGGTACGTTCGCCGAGAACCGCGACGTGGCACTCGCAGCCAGCGCCGACGTGGTGAGCGTGATGCAGCGGTTCGACCAGACCCAGGCCGACGAGCTGGCGGTGGTGGCCGACGATGGCCAGGTGCTGGGCGTGGTGTCTGAAGCATTCGTGCGCAAGCGCTATGCGGAGGAGCTGGACAAGCGCCAGCGCGAAATGATGGGCGAGCGCGTCGACGAGTAGATCCACGCCATGCGTGGATGATGCCCCCTGCCCCTCCACGCGTGGCGTGGTTCTACTGTCACCTGCGGGAGGTAGACTGCGGCCATGCGCTTCATTGAAACCTTCCAGCCCGGCCCCTTCGCCGACACCGTGGTCAGCCTGCTGGCGGCGTTCGTGCTCGGCACCCTGATCGGCGCCGAACGCCAGTACCGGCAGCGCACCGCTGGCCTGCGCACCAACGTGCTGGTGGCTGTCGGCGCTGCCGCCTTCGTTGACCTGGGCATGCGCATCGCCGGCAGCGCCGAGGCCGTGCGGGTCATCTCCTACGTCGTCTCGGGCGTCGGCTTCCTCGGCGCCGGCGTGATCATGAAGGAAGGCATGAACGTGCGCGGCCTGAACACCGCCGCGACGCTGTGGTGCTCGGCTGCCGTGGGCAGCTGCACCGGCGCGGACATGCTGGCCGAAGGCGTGCTGCTGACCGTACTGATCATCGCCGGCAATACCCTGCTGCGGCCACTGGTGAACGCGATCAACCGCATCCCGATCAACGAAGCCGCCAGCGAAGCGACCTACGAAGTGCGCCTGAGCGTGGATGCCGACGCGGTGCCGCGCGTGCGCGAGCGCCTGGTCGATGCGCTGGAAGCCGCGCAGTACCCCGTTGGCGACGTGCAACTGGTGGAGCACGCCGATGCGCCCACTGATGTGATCGCAGTGCTGGTCAGCACCGCGGTCAGCGCCGACGAACTGGACGTGGTGCTGGCACGGATGGAACAGGTGCCGGGCGTGCTGCATGCCACCTGGGAAGTCAGCACCCGCGATTGAGCGGGTGTCGGCAGTTCATCCGCGCGCTACGCGCTGCTGCGCTCGCAGCAACCTGCGGAACGAGGCGCAGCGCCGAGCATCCTCGGCGTGTGGACAGGCGGCAGCCCGCCGCAGCCGATCCTGCGCCCGCTGCAATCTGCGGATCTGCTGCTGCAGCGCATCGGCCCGGGCCAGCAATGCCGTGCGATCCAGTGCAAGCCCTGCCCCCTGCGGCATCGCTGCGCCGATCTGCTGCAGCGACAGGCCTGCCGATTGCCCCAGGCCGATCAGTGCCAGCCGATCCAGCACCTGCTCGTGGTACTGCCGACGCAGGCCGCGACGCCCCAGCACCTGCAACAGGCCGAGCTGCTCGTAGTAGCGCAGCGTCGAGGCCGGTACGCCACTGCGGCGGACCACCTCACCGATATCCAGTTCCTGCATCGTGCTTGACCTCAAGTGGGCTTCAAGCGCCACCATGGTCGCACTCCCCGCGCAAGGCAAGCCCATGGACGATTCACTCCCGCTCGATCAGAACACGCTCTGGAACGGCGCCGCCGGCGAGAACTGGGTCGCGCAGCAGACCCTGCTGGACGGCCTGTTCCAACCGATGGCCGATGCCCTGCGCGACGAGCTGCCGGTTACCGTCACGGAACTGCTGGACGTGGGCTGCGGCACCGGCGCCAGTACGCTGAGCGCCGCCGCAGCACGCCCTGACGCCCATTGCACGGGCGTGGACATCTCCGCACCGATGCTTGGCCTGGCCCGCCAGCGCGCCGCCGCGATCGGGCGCGGGATCGACTTCATCGTTGCCGATGCCCAGCGCCATCCCTTCGCAACGGCGCACTACGATTGGATCCAGTCGCGCTTCGGGGTGATGTTCTTCGAGGACACGCAGGCCGCCTTCGCCAACCTGCACCGTGCTGCCCGAACGGGCGCGGGCCTGCGCTGCATCGCCTGGCGCAGCGCGCAGGAGAATCCGTTCATGACCACCGCCGAGCGCGCCCTTGCAGACCAGCTGGTGCTGCCGGCGCGGGTACCCGGTGCACCGGGGCAGTTCGCTTTCGCCGATGGCGAACGGGTGCGCCGGCTGCTGCGGCGTGCCGGATGGCAGGACGTGGACATCGCGCCGCTGGACCTGACCTGTTTCCTCAGCCGTGATGCGCTGGCCAGCTACGTCGGCCAGCTCGGACCTGTGGGTCTGGCCCTGCGTGCGTTGCCGGCCGCACGCGCCGAAGCGCTGCTGCCGCAGGCGCTGACCGCGTTCGCACCGTTCATCGAAGGTGACCGTGTGCGGGTGGACACCGCCTGCTGGATGATCCGCGCCCGCGCATAGCAACAGAACAGGGGACGGAGGGGATCAAGTCTTTCATGCCCCGGTTGTGCGGGAAACGACTTGATCCCCGCCGTCCCCTGTTTCTCTACAAGGCCTCGCCGGCATCGGCCAGGCGCGATTCGATCAGCGCGCACCACTGCTCGAGCATGTCGACCAGCATGTCCAGCTCGGCGTCGGCACGCTGCGCGCGGCCGCTGCGCAGGCACGCCTGTGCTTCCTGCAGCTGGGTGAGGAAGCCGGCAACGGTGTCGGCCTGCAGGATGAGGCCCGGCAGCCGGCGCCCGGGAATGCGCACGACCGCATGGTTGCCGAGCTGGCCGTACACGCTGAGAGTGGCTTCCGTCTTCATGGACAAGGGCAGGAATTGGGCATTCATCAGGTGCACCAGGGAAGAAACCTGCCCACCGGCAGGCGTGGAAAACGGGGGAGACGTTTCCACGTCCTGCCGGCGGAACAGGGGGGACTCGGGATGCCGGGGCACGCCCCGGCGCGGGGATTCAGTGCGATCGGGCCACGCCTGCGATCTGCACCCGGCGATTGGGCGCCAGGCAGGCGATCAGCTCGCGCCGGTTGCGCTGGTCGCACTGCACCAGCGGTTCGGCAGCACCCCGTCCTTCAGCGCTGATGCTCGCCGCGGATACGCCGCCCTGTACCAGCGCCATGCGCACCGCCTCGGCACGTCGCTGCGACAGTGTCTGGTTGTAGGCAGCGCTGCCGATGCGGTCGGTGTAGCCGACCACCTGGATCGACTGCACCTGGCTGGCCTCACGCACCTGCGCCAGTACACCCTGCACGGCCTGCTGGCCGCTGGCACTGAGTACGGCACTGTCGAAGCCGAACAGTGCATCGGCGGCCAGCCGCAGCGGCTGCTCCGGCAAGGGCGCCGGCGCCGGCGGTGGCGGCGGACGCGGCGGGTCGAGGACCGCTGCGCACGATTCTGGCTTCCAGTAGCCGCCCTGGGCGATGCCCTTGTTGTCGAAGCGCACCTGGAACTGGCAGGTGAAGTACTCCGCGCCCTGTGCGGTGCGGAAGTTGAACAGGTAGTTCCACTCGCGCACGCCCCACATGCCTTCGTTGAAGTGCGGGGTGCCGAGCAGCGTGTACAGCTGGCGCTTGCTCATGCCCGGTGCGAACCGGCGCAGGTCGGCGATATCCGGATAGATGCCTTCCTTCAGCGATGCCTTGCTGGCCTCCGGGAAGGTGACGGCGGTGCTGTCGGCGGGCCCGTCGGCGGCCGGTGCGTGGCTGCGGCAGGCAACCAGCAGCCCCGCGGCCAGGATCAGGCCCAGCGTGGCGGCGACGCGGCCACTGCGAGCGATGCGATGCGGTTTCATGTCATTCCCCCTGTAGACGTTGCCCGCTGCGCCGGGCCGCGAATGCGACCCGGCGCAGGCGATCACCACTGGATGCCGGCACCGACGGCCACACCGGCCTCGCCGCGGCTGTTGGTGGAACCACTGAACTTGTAGATCCAGCGACCGCCCTCGGAGACACCGGATATGCCAAGGGCCACGCCGGATTCGCCGTTGTAGCTGCCGGCGGCGATCGAGGCCATGTTGCGGCCGGCTTCGCTGGGCTGCGGCAGCGATGCGGTTGCCATCGCCGAGGCGATACCGGCCGAGGCGCGGTTGTCGGTCTTGCGCAGGTCGCGTTCGAAGCCGCCCATGCGCTCATCGGTGTAGGCCTTGGACCAGTCCAGGGTCTGCGCCATGCCCGACTTCAGCTGGTCGACGTTGACCGCGTCGGTACCGGCGGTGCCGGCAGCGACGTTGCGCACCGTGGTCGGGCCGCTGCTGGTGCTGCCCAGGGTCACGCTGTTGTAGTTGGTGGTGCCGTTGGTGGTGGTGTCATAGCGGATCGTGCCCTGCTGCGAAGCCTGCAGCTGGCGCACGTTGACCGCATCGGTCGCCTGCGAACCATCGGCCACGTTGACCACCTGGCGTTCGGCACCGGCTGCACCCACCGACACCGTATTGGCGCGGTTGGCGACCGAGCCCGCACCCAGCGCCACCGAGTTGTCTGCCTGCGCCTGTGAGCCGTTGCCCACTGCGGTCGAGTTGGCCCCGGCCGCAGTGGAGCCGGCACCGCCTGCGGCGGAGTTGGCGCCGGTGGCGGCCGGATCGGCCAGGTTGTTGCTGTTGTTGGCGCGGAAGCTGCCGGCAACGTTGGTGATGTTCTGGATCTTCTGGTCGGTGTAGGCCTTGGACTGGTCGATGGCGTAGTTCACGCCGTTCTTCAGCTGGCCGACGTTGGTCGCATCGTGGTCGTCGGAGCCATCGGCCACGTGGGTGATCTTGCGCTCGCTGCCACTGCTGCCCACCGCCACCTCACCGGACGAGTTACTGGCGCCGGCCTGGCCATAGGCACCGGTATAGCCGGTCTGCGCACCCACGCTGGCCACCGAACCGGCACCAAGAGCAACACTGTTGCCCGCGCTGGCATTGGCACCGTTGCCGACCGCTACGCTGCCCGCACCGGCTGCGCTGGCCTGCGGGCCGACCGCCAGTGCTTCGGCACCGGTGGCCGTGGCTGCGGCAGCCGTGGAGTTCACCGCCAGGTACGGGCTGCCGCCGCCGCTGCTGATGCGCTGGTTGAGCACCCGCAGCGAACCGTCCACTGCAGAGAACGCAGCGGTGACGTTGCTGTAGTCGTTGCCGGTGATGGTGCCATCGGTGGCGATGGTGGAGATGTTGAAGGTCGGCGCGGTCCACAGCCCGGTGCTGCCGTTGTACACGGTGCTGCCACCGAAGTAGCTGGCCACCGTCTGGTGCGTGCTGAACAACTGGTCGCCGGTGATGGCATCGCTGCTGCCCGCCAGGATGCTGCCGGCGGCCACGTTGGTGACTTTCACCGGAGCACCGCCGGTACCGCTGAGGGTCACGGTATCGACCACGTTGCCACTCCCGTCCACGTCGTACTTCACGGCGCGTGCGTCCAGGTCATCGGTCTGCTCGGCCACGTTGGCCAGCGAATTGCTGACCGCATCGAAGGCCGTGCCGACGTCGTTGTAGCTGCCCTGGCTGACCGTGCCATTGGCGGCGACGTTGTTGAGCGTGTAGGTCGGTGCGGTGACCACGCCATTGGCATCCACTGCAGCGCCGCCGCCGAGGTGGGTGGCCACCGTCTGGTTGGCCGCGAACAACTGCGCACCGTTGATCGCTTCGCTGCTGGCCGCGCTGATCTGGCCCGGGCCGAGGTTGCGCAGCGTGGTGGCGGTGCCGGCCTGGCCGAGCGTCGCACTTGCGTAGTTGACGCTGCCGTCGCCGTTGAGGTCGTAGCGCAGCGCGCCCTCTTCGGAAGCCTGCAGCTGACCCAGGTTGACCGCATCGGTGCTGGCGGTGCCGGCGGCGACGTTGGTGACCTGGCGTTCGGCGCCCGCGGCACCGATCGACACGCTGTTGGCCCGGTCGGCCAGGCTGCCGGCACCGACCGCGATGCTGTTGGCGGCGGTTGCGCTGGCACCGGCACCGACGGCGATTGCTTCGGCGCCGCTGGCCACGGCGTCGGCACCGGTCGAATTCACCCGCAGGTACCGGGTGCCGGTGTTGCGGATGTCGTTGATCTGGGTGTTGAGGTTGACCAGCGAACCATCCACCGCATCGAAGGCGTCGGTGACGTTGTCATACAGCCCCGGGGCCACGGCGCCACCGGTGGAGATGGTGCTGATCTCAAACAGCGGTGCAGTGAAAGTGCTGGTGAGCGGATCGAACGCTGCGCGTCCGCCGAAGAACTTTGCCATCGTGTCGTTGCTGGCGAACAGCTGCGCACCATTGACCGCCTCGCTGCTGGTGGCGTTGACCGCGCCGGCGGCCAGGTTGCCGATGGTGGTGGTGCCGGTGCCATTGCCGAGGGTGACACGGCGGTAGTCGGGGTCGCCTGCACCATCCAGGTCATAGGTGACCGCCGCCGCGCCGACCGCATCGATCTGGCTGATCGCGCCCTTCAGCTGGGCCACGTTGACGGCATCGGTGTTGGCGCTGCCGGCCGCCAGGTTGGTGATCTGCCGCTCGCCACCGCCTGCGGTGCCCACCGACACTTCGCCCGCCGACACCTGTGCCGTGGTCAGGCCATAGGCGCTGTAGCTGGCCTGCGCGCCGCGCAGTGCGGCCGAGCGGTAGCCCAGCGCCACCGAGTTGGCCTGGTTGGAGGTACTCTCTGCGCCGAGCAGGGTCTGCCCGTTGGCAGTGCCGCTGGCACTGTCGCCGACCACAACCGAGTGCCCCATGCGTGCTGCATAGTCGGCGGTGGGAACACCGGTCGGATCGCTCGGATCATTCGCACCCGCGCCGGGGAAGGCGACGTTGGCATCGACCTTCGGCAGCTCATGGCGGGCGTTGGCACCGATCACCACTTCCTTGGAGCCGTTGGCATAGGCGCCATCGCCCATCAGCACCTGGTAGTCCTGAGCTGCGTTGACCGCCCAGCAGGAGATGTCCGCCAGCGCGATGTCCAGGCACTTGGCCGCCCAGGCCGGCGAGTCCGTCGGCAGCAGCAGGCCGAGCAGGCCACCGGGATTGCCGTTGTTGATGTTGTAGATGTAGCTGTCGGAGGTGACGCCACCGATCAGGGTCAGGTGCGAGCTGCCACCGGTGACCGCGCCGCCCAGTCCGTTGAGCGTGGTGCCAACCGGCGTTGCATTGACCACCGGCAGGCCGAGCACGTTGACCGTGGAATAGGTCTGCATGACGTTGGCGGTGCTGAGCTTCAGGTTGCCGTTGGACAGGTATCCGGTGCCGCCGAACAGGCTGGCGGTGGTCGGTCCGACCAGTTCGGTGACACCGCCCACCAGGCCACCGGTACCGATCACCAGGCCCGCGTTCGGGTCGGCAGCGGCGGGCGCCTTCGGGCTGGTCGGCGGAATGGCCGACGGCGAGGTCAGGCCGAGGCTGCCCAGGGTATTGCCGACCAGGCCACCGACGGCGCCGGTCAGGTTGCCGACGGTGCCATTGAGGTCACCATTGAGCAGGCTGCCGACCGCGCTGCCAACGCCGTTGAGCGCAGTGCCGACGCCGTTGAGCAGGCCGCCCAGGCCAAGCGCGCTGTTCTGCGCGGCGACGGTTGCGGTGCCGGCCAGCTTGAGATTGCGATCGGCGACGATTTCCTCGCCGTCCTTGCCCTGCACCCGCACCTTGCCTGCCACGCCGGTATCGAACGCTGCGGTGATCGCGCGGTCATCGGTGTCACCCGGCAGCTCTTCCTTGGCCGGCAATGTGACCGCTGCGGTGGCCCCGGCCTGGCCTTGGCCTTCGATGTGATTGCCGGCCACGACCAGCTGCGCATCGACCTTGCCATCAACGGCCGCCTTCAAGCCGGACGGCGTTGCACCCGCTGCGGCGGCAACCTGGGTGCCGGCGTGAACACTGGCAACCGGCTTGCCGGCGACACCGACATCGGCCTTTGCTGCCGCGTTGGCAGCCAGATCCAACGGCGCCTGTGCAGCCGGTGCGACGTTCGCGGCAAGCGCGGCATCAACACGGGTAGCGGCTGCAGTGGCAACGCCGATGTTGGCGCGAATTTCTGCGCCCAGCGCCGGTGCAGGCACCTGGCGCGGCGCGGCGCCGGCCGCCAGCTTGACCTGCACGGTGGCCGGCAGCACGTCGCGCACGACCGGCAATGACGATGTGCTCAGCTGCAGGCCGACGCGTGCGTTGGCACTGATCGCCGGGTTCGCCTGGGCCTGTCGTGCAGCCGCGGCCAGCGCCACTTCGGCATCCACCTTCACCGGCATCGGCTGGGTGTACTTGGCCGCCAGCGCCTGCAGGTCGCGCAGCGATTGATTGGCCTCTGTCGCCGCCGCAGGTCCGCTGGCCAGCACGCACAGCAGTGCCATGGCCAGGGTGCTGGGCACCAGAAGGCTGGCACGACGGTCGCGCGGTGCGGTACCACCGCTATCGCCGGTGGCCAGTTCCGAGGCCACAACCAGAGCATTGAGCTGGCGGTTCCATACACGCCGGTAGATGCGGTTCATGAGCATTTCCCCCGTAGGCGGACAACTTGAATGTCAGTGGACTTGCCGTTAGGCAGGTGACTGACATTTCGCGCCTTTCAGCGAGGGCTGCGCACTTCATTCCGGCAGGGCAATTGCGCATTCCGGCAAATCCACGGCCGGATTCGGCAGCCACATATGCAAATCCGGCAGGGAGGGCTGGCCGGGCTGCCGCCCGGCACCCGCAGAGGCGAAAACCAAAGCCAAAGCCAAAGCCAAAGCAACAGCCGGCTCTGGGTTTTCTGCGGGTTGGCGGGGCGGTGTGGGCTTGCAGGACACGCCGTAAACCCGTCCATGGGGGCTCGATGGCGCCATCCATGGCGCCAACGGTCCTGCAAGCCCACACCGCCCCACCTGTGACAGTTTCCCCACGACGGTTGGATCTGCCGTCGTGCATTCACTGTCGACATGATCGATCTTTGATTTTCAGTGATTATTTCGATCTAAATCGAAATTGATGATCCGACTTTCCCTCGGCCGGGCATGGCCCGGCGCTACATCCAAAGCGCGCGGGAAACTGTCGAAGGCGGGGTGGGTCCGGTTGCGGGGGTGTCCGCGGCATGGATGCCGCGGCCAAGCCCCCAAGGGTGAGGGCGCTTTGCTTGCGAAGCACTGCTTCGCAAGCGCCCGAACGCACAGCCGCCAGCGGCTGGGCCGGTATGGGGGTTTACGGCGCCCCCCGCAACCGGACCCACCCCGCCATTCCACAGGAAACCTGCTTTTGCTTTCGGCAGTTGCCGTTGCCCTTGCCTCTGCGGGTGCCGGGCGGCAGCCCGGCCGATACCCCTCAGGCTGGCTGGCCGAGCTGTGCCGGCGCGCGCATCAACGTGTCACGCGGCAGTTCGCCGAACACTTTCCGGTAGTTGTCGGCAAAGCGGGAAAGATCCCACAGCCCGCAACTGAGGGCGATGGCCTTGACCGAGCGCCGGTTGGAATCGGCCATCGACAGGCTGCGGCAGGCCGCGCACAGCCGCAGCATCGACAGGTAGCGATTGGGCGAGGTGCCGAACAGATCCTCGAACGCATAGCGCAGGCCACGCTCGCTGACGCCGGCGGCATCGCAGATTTCATTCATGTAGATATTGCGGCGAAGATTGAGGCGCATGAAATTCTCCGCCCGCTGCGCGATCAGGTAATGCGTGCGGCGGGCGCGGCTGCAACTGGGCCGATCGGCTGGGCCGGCACCGAGCAGCGCCTGGACATGCTCGTGCAGCAGGCGCTCGGTTTCTTCCGGCTGCAGCCCACCGCCCTGCCCCAGCTGCGCGTGCAGTTGCTGGTAATGGCGTACCAACGGCATCGCATCATCGCCAAGGTTGAACAATGAAAGCGCCTGCCCCGCCGGTGGCGTGCTGCGCAGGCTCAGCTCGGTCAACTTGCGCTGCACGCGCGCGACCGGCACCAGCATCAGCGTCATCTGGGTACCAGGGCTGAGAGTGAATTCACTGATGCCTTCAGGCATCACGGTCAAGGCCATGCCCGGCGTCAGCGGCACGCCATGGCACCAGCTCAATGCATCATCGGTGGTGTGCAGGTAGCCGAGCATTGCCCAGTCCGGCGGCAGCATGAAGCGGCCGCGGCAGTGGAAGCCACAGGTAATGCTGCAGAACAGGGCTTCCTCGTGTACGCGCGAAGCGAATGCCGCGCGCGGACCATTGCCATCCAGCAGCAACAGTTCCACATCGCACACGCGGAGCACGCCGCTCAGCGTGGCCAGGTCGATCGACCTGAGATCGCCGTCGTCGTTGTCTTCCACCCCACCATCGACCATGACAGTGTCGTCCCCCGTTTGGCCTGCCGCACGACCCCGCCCCCACTGCCTGACAGGGCGCACGCCGTTTCCAAGAGCATCGTCCGTTGCCGAGATGGACGCTGCGATGCGCGCGCGTCCCTCCCTGAAAATGCAAAACCTTGAATGCGAGTATGCGCGATAATCGACAGCCGTAAACAGGATGTTTCGACGCTGCGGAATTATCGATTGCGTGAAGAAAATGTGCGCGTCGATGGCATGGTTTTCGCATGCGCGGGCGGGCATCACATTATCTGCACGACCATGAATGGTTTTGCGCAGGAACGGATTTACGTCACAGATCCGCGCCGGAATATTCAGGCATCCAGCGAATCTGCCGAATTTGCATATAGGTTCCGGTTGCAGGGAACCGCCATTCAGGCAAAGTCGAATACACGGTGATCGGGCACGCGGACAGCGGCCACACCCAGGGGGACAGCATGACCATGCACGTACGAGATACCGTCTCGACCACCGGCCTGGAGCTGGGTGGTCGTGGTTGCGCGGCCGCTGCCCTGCCCGGGAATGATCACCCTGCTTGAGCACAGCGGGATTGCCCGCCGTGCCTCCTCCGCCAGGATGGCGGGGGCCTACGGACGGTCCCGGCGGAGCCGGGCCACCGCCCATGCAGGTGTCCTGCAGCAACTGACAGGTAGAGGGAGACAACCGTCATGAACGCATCGATCCGCAAGTTCCTGAAAGAAGAAGATGGCGTGACCGCGCTCGAATACGGGCTGCTGGCCGCCGTGATCGCCGGCATCCTGATCGTGGTGGGCAGAACCCAGATCACCGCGTTCTTCACCACGTTGTTCACCCGCCTGCAGGCCATTGCCACCGACGCCACCACCACCTAGCCAGCGCGCAGGGTGCAGCACCTGCGGTCGCTTCGATGGCGGCCGCGGTGGCCGATGAGGGGTTCTGCAACTGTCCAGTGACGGACAACGAGGGTGTGCGATGACACTGCTGGGATTGCTGGCCATGGGAGTGTGCCTGCGGATCGCGATCAGCGATCTGTATGCCCGCCGCGTGCCCAACACCTGGCTGCTGGCCGCGTGCGCGACCGCCGTGCCCCTGATCATCGCCGGCCAGTTCAATGCCACGCCCACGGCCTGGGCGCCACACCTGCTGGGCGCCGTCGTTGGCCTGCTGGCATTGCTGCCGTTCTATGCGGTGCGCTGGATGGGCGCCGGCGACGTGAAGTTCTTCGCCGTGCTCGGCCTGCTGCTGGGCTGGAAGGCATTGCTGCCGGTGTGGGTGCTGGCCAGCCTGGCCGCAGGCGCCCACGCCGTGCTGGTGCTGGCCGGCCGGCAGTTGGCCGGTCACCTGCCGCTGCGCCTGCAGATGCAGGTAAACCGCGCCAGCACGCACTTGACTGGCCACCCTGCCCTGCGCGAACTGCATGCCGCGCGCGAGGGGCGACAGGGCATTCCCTACGCAGCCTACCTGGCCTTCGCGGCGATTGGCTGGGTGTTGGCAACCACCTATGGAGGCGTCGCATGAAAGCGTTCGCACGCCAACGCCAACGCCAACGCGGCGTGGCCAGCATCGAATTCGCATTGATGCTGCTGCTCGGCCTGGTGCCGCTGCTGCTGCTCACCTTTTCCGGCGTGCTGATCATGGCCGCGCAGCAGACGCTGGCGACGGCCTCGGCCGAGGGCGCGCGTGCTTCGCTGCGCTTTGGCAACGCCGGCGAGCGGCGCACCGCCGCCTGCCTGGCGGCCCGCCGCTCCATGCAATGGCTGTTGCAGTTTTCCGGGCAGAACCCGGACTGCAGCGGCGGCGGCACCGGCGCCATCGTGGTCTCGCCGCAGGCGCCCTGCGCCGGCTTGGCGACGGTGCAATGCATGACCGTGACGGTGAGCTACGACTATGCATCCCATCCCTTCCTGCCCGGCACCGCCACGCTCTATGGCTGGGTGATGCAGGCCCCCATCCGCAGCGTCGCGGTCGCCCAGCTGGACCTTGGCAGCAACTGACGATCGGTACAGGAGACGTTCTTCATGCTCAAGTTGACCCGCATCGCCGCCATCGCACTGATTGCGCTCGCCGTGCTGCTGGCCGTGGTGGCCTTCGTGATCGGGCGCAAGCCTGCGGCCTCGGCGGACAACCCGAGCACGATCGTGAAGGCCGATGCGCAGACCTTCAGTGTCGTTGAAGCCACCGCGCGGCTACCCGCCGGCGAGCCGATCAGCGCCAATGGCGTGCGGCTGACGCAACGCACAGCGGAAGTGCCGGGAGCGGTGAACGACCTGGCGGCGGTGGTTGGCAAGGTGCCGGTGCAGGACATCAGCGAAGGCAGCGCGATTGCTGCCAGCCTGCTCGCACAAGGATTCTCGCTGCAGCTGCGGCCGGGTGAACGGGCATTGGCGGTGCCGGTCGATGAGCTGGTCGCGGCCGGCAACCGCATCCTGCCCGGTGATTTCGTCGACGTCTTCCTCAACCTGCGCAGCGCCGCTACCAGCTACAACGGCCAGCAGGACATCGCACAGACGCGGTTGCTGCTGTCACGCCTGCGCGTGCTCAGCTACGGACAGCAGGATATCGCAGCAGCCCCGACGGGCAGCCAGGGCGAGGCCCCGGCCACGGCAGGCAACGACTCACGTGCAGCCGATATCACCAGCGGTTCCAGCAGCGCCCACAGCAACGGAAACGGCAGCGATGCCACGCAGCCCGCACGCACCGCGGTGCTGGCGGTGCCAGTGGCCGACGCCAACCGCCTGCTGCTCGGCGCACAGCAGGGCAAGCTGTTCCTCGCCCTGCGCAATCCCGCCGATACCGGCCTGCCGGATGTGGCGCTGTTCCCACAGGCGCGCGGCGTGCTGGACCCGGTGCGCGGCCTGGACAACGAGCAACAGCAGGCCCTGCAGCGACCGGAGAACAACGCCTACGCCGGCCTGGATGGCGATGCGCTGGCTGGCCGCGGCAGCAGCGTGCAGCGCAGCGTTCACGAAACGCCGGCGCGTGCACCGGTGCAGCGTCGCTCGACGCCGCGACCGGCAGGCATCGAAATCATCCGCGGTGACACTGCTGCCCCCCGTGGCTCCCTTTGACCCTTGCCGAGAGCGCACATGACTGAACGTCGCCACCGCCTACGCCCCACTGTCCGCCAGCGCTGGCTGGCCCTACTGCTGGTGCTGCTGGCACCGGGTGCGAGCGTGGCTGCCGACGATCTGCTGCTGCAGACCCGCGAACAGCGGCCATGGACGCTGCCGGCCGATCTGGAACGGGTTGCCATCGCCGACCCCGGCGTGGCTGACATCGTGATGCTGCGCGGCGCACGCCAGGCGCTGCTGGTAGGCAAGGCACCGGGCACCACCACCCTGCTGCTGTGGCACCGCAAGCAAAGCGAACCGCAGCGCGTGCAGGTGCGGGTGCAGAGTGCCGTGCAGGGCGCCGCCGATGCCGGCTCCAGCGGGCTGGTGTTCACCCAGCAGGACCAGCAGGGGCTGCTGCAGGGAAGCAGCGACAGCGTGCTGGCGCACATGCAGGAGCAGAAGACCGCGGTGATGGCGCTCGGCAAGGACGGCAGCCTGGCCGATGCCTCCACTATCAGCAGCGGCGGCGTAGTGCAGGTCGAGGTGAAGGTGGTCGAGTTCAACAAGACCGCGCTGAAGCAGATCGGCATCAACTTCCAGAACCGCAACGGTGGTTTCGCCTATGGATTCGCGCGGCCGGGCGGGCAGCTGCCAGGCAACACCGGCATCCTGCCTGGCATGAAGGAAGGTGAGTCGAGCAACGAAAGCGAGTCACCGATCTCCTCGGCGTTCAGGCTGGTGTTCGGTTCGACCAAGGGCTTGTGGAACGCCGATGTCGACCTGCTGCAGGCCAACGGCATGGCGCGCGTGCTGGCCGAGCCCACTCTCGTCGCGCTGTCCGGGCAGAGCGCCAGCTTCCTGGCCGGTGGCGAACTGCCGATCCTGGAGCCGCAGGGGCTCGGCACGACCACGGTTACCTACAAGCCCTTCGGCATCGGCCTCACCGTTACTCCCACGGTGCTCTCACCGAACCGCATTGCGTTGAAGGTTGCCCCGGAAGCCAGCGACCTGGACTACACCAATGCGATCGCGCTCAACGGCGTGCAGATCCCTTCGATCACCACCCGCCGCGCCGACACCACCGTCGAGCTTGGCGATGGTGAGAGTTTCGTCATCGGCGGCCTGGTCAGCTCCACCGTGGCCTCGACGGTCAACAAGATTCCGCTGCTCGGCGACCTGCCGATCATCGGTACGTTCTTCCGCAACTTCGACTACAAGCGCCAGGACAAGGAACTGGTGATCATCGTCACCCCGCGGTTGGTACAGCCGATTGCCCGCAATACCGAACTGCCGCTGCCCGGCGATCGCGAAGCCAAGCCGAACATGCCCGAATGGGGCGCGTGGCTGCTTGGCCCGATCAGCCGCGATCCGGTTCCCGGTTTCTCGCGCTGACCTGCATGACGTCTCCGGTACTACGCCCATGCCCTACGCCACTGCCCTGCCGCTGCACCCGCAAGGACCACCGATGAACCTGGTCCTGTACGGGATCGACCGTGAACTGCTTCCGCGCCTGGCTGCCAAGCTGCCGCCGACCACGGCACTGCACTGGCAGGACAGCAGCGAGCCGACCTCGGCCCAGGACCTGCAGCGTGGCCCGCAGAACCTGGTGCTGCTGGACTTCCGCCCGGAGCATGCCTCGGCATCGACGGTACTGGCGCAGCAACTGCAGCAGACCCAACCCGAATTGACTCTGGTGGCCGTGGGCGCCACCAGCGCCGGCCAGGTGGAAGGCGTGGTGATGGCGCTGCGCGCCGGCCTGCGCGATGTACTGGACCTGGACAGTGACAACACCGGCATCGAAGCCGCCCTGCGTCGCGCTTTGTCACCGCGCCCCGCCGCAAGCGCACAGCAGGCGCACAAGGCGCGCCTGATCGTGCTGCTGGGCGTGCGCGCTGGCGTCGGCACCAGCACGTTGGCCGCACACCTGTCGGTGCTCGCACAGCAGACCCGCACCCTGGCCCAGGGCGATGCGGCCGTGCAGGACGGGCTGCTGATGGAGCTGGCGCAGCCGGCCGGCGACCTCGCCCTGTACCTCAACCTGGACAGCCGCTTCCACTACGAAGACGCGCTGCGCAATGCCAGCCGCATCGATGCCACCCTGGCCCGCACGGCGATGGCCCGGCACACCAGCGGGCTGGTCCTGCTCGACCGTGCCAGCGGCAGCGACGCACTGCCGCCCTCCGATCCTGGTGCGCTGCTGCAACGACTGCGCGGCGTGTTTTCCAGCGTACTGTGCGATGCCGGTGGCTGCCCGCTGCGGCAGCTGCCACCGCTGCTGCTGGACCAGGCCGATGAAATCTGGCTGGTGGCCGACGCATCGATCGCCACCCTGGTGTCGCTGGACCACGCCCTGAAGCACCTTTCCGGCCAGCGCGACCGCGAGAAGCGACTGCAGCTGGTGATCAACCGCCACGACGACAACAGTGGCATGAGCCCCGAACAGATCGCGCGCCGCTTCGAGCTGCCGCTGCTGGCCACCCTGCCCGAGCGGTCGCGGGTACGCGCCTCCGCCAGCCATGGCCATCTGCTGCTGCAGGATGCGCCGCGCGACCCGTACCTGCATGCCCTCGCCCCGCTGGTGCAACACCTGGATCCGGCTGCCTGCCCGGTCCAGGCGCACGGCCTGCGGGAAAGACTTGCCCTTGCCCTGGGTGGATCGCAATGGAAGACAAAGTGACCCCGTTCCCGCACGTTGTCGCCCGCAGCACGGTGCCGGAGCATGCACCGGGCAGCCTGCCGTTCGCACAGACCGAGCAGTACCAGAAGGTGCTGTCGGCCGCGCACGAGCATCTGCTCAACAGCATCGAAGACGAGCGCATCGACATCGATTCCTGGGCCCCCGACACCATCGCCCGCTGGGTGGAAGTGCAGACGGTCAGTTTCATCCAGGAATGGCGCATCCCCATCAACGAAGAAGAAATGCAGGTGGTGGCCGAAGGCCTGGTCAAGGAGCTGACCGGGTTCGGCCCGCTCGATGACCTGCTGCATGACCCCACCATCGAAGACATCCTGATCAATGGCTTCAAGGATGTGCATGTCTCCCAGGGCGGGCAGCTCAAACGCGCGCCACAGCGCTTCACCGATGACACCCACCTGCTGCGCATCCTGCGCCGCATCATCGCCCCGCTCGGCCGCCGCCTGGATGATTCCAATCCGATGGTCGATGCACGCCTGCCCAATGGTGGCCGCCTCAACGCGATCATCTCGCCACTGGCGGTGGACGGGCCGATGGTGTCCATCCGCAAGTTCCGCAAGGATCCGTTCACCCCCGACGAACTGCTGGCCAAGGGCACCTTCGATGCGCCGATGCAGGCGCTGCTGAAGGCGATGGTGCTGGGCCGCTGCAACATCCTGGTGTCAGGTGGCACCAGCTCGGGCAAGACCTCGCTGCTCAATGCGCTGGCCAGCTATGTGCCGGCCAACGAACGCGTCATCACCGTGGAAGACACCGCCGAGCTCTCGCTCAACCACCCGCATGTGGTGCGCCTGGAGAGCCGCATCGGTGGCGCCGAAGGCCAGGGCGCGGTCAGCATCCGCGACCTGGTACGCAACAGCCTGCGCATGCGCCCGGACCGCATCGTGGTCGGCGAAGTGCGTGGCGCCGAGGTGCTGGAAATGCTGCAGGCGATGAACACCGGCCATGACGGATCGATGGCCACCATCCACGCCAATTCACCGCGCGACTGCCTGTACCGCATCGAGATGCTGGCCGGCTTCGCCGGCTTCCAGGGCAGCGAAGACAGCCTGCGCCGGCAGATCGCCAGTGCCATCGACTTCATCGTGCAGATCTCGCGCCTGGGCAGCGGCCGCCGGGTGCTGGTATCCATCACTGAAATCACCGGCGTCAGCGACAACCTGATCACCACCCAGGAGATGTTCCGCCACGAAGTGCAGATCGACGGCAGCGGCAAGGAAATCGACCGTTGGATCGGCCTCGGCTTCCAGCCACATTCGTACAAGCTGGAGCCGTTCCGGCAGTTGCTGCGCGAATCCCTGTACGGAGACTTCTGAGCATGGGTACCGGCCTGCTGCTGGGTGTGCTGAGCATCGTGTCGGTGCTGCTGGCGCTGGCGGTGTGGCTGTGGGGGACGGCCAGCAGCCGCGAACAGCGCCAGGCCTCGCTGCAGCATGCCGAGCAGCAGCTGGCGCGCGGCACCGGCGCTGTCGCCGCGCCGGCCGATGCAGCACGGCCGGCGCCGCTGCCAACGCCGGGTCGCCGCGCCCTGCCCTGGAACGGGCTGCTGCAGCGTGCCGGCCTGACACCGGGCTGGAAGCTGCCGCTGCTGATGCTGCTGCCGGGCATCGCCCTGTCCGCGTTCGCAGTGTTGCGCCTGGGCACCTTCTGGATGTTCCCGCTGACCCTGCTGCTGTACCTGCTGGGCTGCTGGCTGTGGCTGATGCGCCGTATCGGCAAGCTGCAGGCGCAGCTGCTGCACCAGCTGCCGGACTTCCTCGACAACCTGGTGCGCCTTACCGCGCTCGGCAACAGCCTGCAGGCTGCCTTCCAGGTCGCGTCGATGCAGACCAACGCGCCGCTGCGCGGCCTGCTCGACACCACGGTGCGCTATGCACGTGGCGGCATGGACCTTGACCGTGCGCTCAACCTGGCCGCACAGCCCTACCGCATGGACGTGCTGAAGGTGCTGGCGGTGGTGATGGGCGTCAGCGTGCGCATCGGTGGCCGTGCCGACCAGATCCTGCAGCGCATGGGCGACTTCATGCGTGACCTGGAACAGGCGCAGCAGGAACTGGCCGCAACCACTTCTGAAACCCGCATGTCGGCGTGGGTACTGGGCCTCCTGCCACCGGCCAGCGCGGTGCTGATGGCGATCTCCAGCCCCGATTTTTTCCAGCCGGTGCTGCATGACCCACTGGGCCACAAGATCCTGCTGATCGCGCTGGCGCTGGAGTTGACCGGCGCCTTCCTGCTGTACCGCCTGGCCAAATCGCTATGAACATCCCCGACCACGCAGGAGGCATCCAATGAGCGCCAGCATCTGGTTCGTGGCTGCCCTGCTGGTGTTGGCCGCCGGCGTGGCCCTGCTGGGGCTTGGCAGCTGGGTGCGCAGCCATCGCGAGGATCGCAGCGAGGCCACGTTGAAAACAGCGCTGCGTCCGCGCGAAAGCGAAGACACAGCGGCCGACGCACGCAAGGACTCACTGGGCTGGCTGGAGCAGTTCGGCCGCGGACTGAGCGGCGGACGCCTGGAAGCGGCGCTGCTGGCCGGTGAGGATCGCCTGCTGCTGGACCTGGCCGGCTGGAACACCCGCCGCGGCACCGCCATCTACCTCGGCCTGCGGCTGCTGCTGGCGGTGCTGGTACTGGGTATTGCGCTGACGCTGAGTGACGCCACGGGGTTGTCGAGGATCATGGTGGTGATCGGCGCGCTGGCTGCTGGCCTGCTGCTGCCGAAGTTCGCGCTCAGTGCGTGGGTCAAGCGGCGGCGACGCGCGGTGAACAATGAACTGCCGCTGTTGATCGACCTGCTGCGCCTGCTGCAGGGCGTGGGCTACAGCATGGATCAGAGCCTGCAGACACTGGGCGACAAGCTGCGCGATGCACTGCCGGTGCTGGGTGGGGAAATCCAGGAAGCGAATGTGTCCTACACCCATGGGCGCACGCGCGCGCAGTCGCTGCGGCGGCTGAGCGATGTGTACGGCGATGACGATCTGTCCAGCCTTGTGCAGTTGATCCTGCAGGTGCACGCCCACGGCGGTGCCGTGCAGGAACCGCTGCGCCAGTTCAGCGTCCGCCTGCGCGAGCAGCGCCGCAACGCGCTGAAGGAAAAGGTCGGCAAGCTCTCGGTGAAGATGACCGTGGTGATGATGCTGACCCTGCTGCCGGCACTGATGCTGGTGCTGGCCGGACCGGCGCTGGTCGCGCTGGCCACTACCTTGTCGAAAATGGGATGACCTTCATGCCTGTCCTGCGCCCCGCCTGCCTGTTGCTTGCCCTGGTTGCCGCCGCTACCGGCTGCAGCTCCACCACGCCGAAGTATCTGCGTGCGCCGAGCCTGGCCGAGCCGACGCCGGCCCCGCAGGACAGCCGCAACGCCTATCTGGAACTGATCCAGCGGATGCAGCAGCAGGGCGCGTGGTATGCGTCGCTGGCGCACGTGGATGCGTTCCGCCAGCGCTACGGCGATACCCCTGCACTGCGACTGCTGCAGGCCGACGCACTGCGCCAGACCGGCCAGATCGATGCGGCGCTGGCGCTGTACCGCGAACTCGGCAATGGCCCGCAGGCCGCCGCCGCTGCACACGGCATGGGCCTGATCGCTGCCCTTCGCGACGACGACCAGGGTGGCGAACAGGCGCTGGCACGAGCCACTCAGCTGAGCCCGCTGAACACCGATTACCTCGGCGACCTGGGCTATGCACGGCTTCGTGCCGGCCGCTTCGAACAGGCACGCGAGCCACTGGCCAAGGCGCTGGAACTGTCGCCAGGCAATGCCAAGGCCACCGCCAATCTTGCCCTGTGGGCGCTACTGCGTGGCGACACGGCCACCTTCGAACGGCTGGCCCAACAGGCCAGCTTCAGCGAGGAGACCCGCCGCAGCGTGGAACAGCAGGCGCAGCAGATCCGCGCGCGGCTGCAGCAACGCCAGGCCGCTGCCACTGCTGCAGCGGCGGCAGCGACACGGCCGGTTGCTTCGGTAGCTGCCACCCCCGCCAACGCAGGCCCACGCCTGGCCGCCGAACCGCGCCGCGATGGCCGCGACCAACGCGACCCGCCACGACTGCCGCCCTCGATGCTGGAACGCTTCGGCTCCACCGACCATCCCACCGGGAACACGCCATGACCTCGACGCCGCTGATCCGTTGCCTGCTGCCGATGCTTGCCGGCTTGTCTTTCGCTGCGGTTGTGCAGGCGCAGACGCCGCAGCAACCGTTGACCGGGCAGATGCTGGGTGGTGCCGCGCCCGCGCCGGCAGCCGCTCCCCTGCACAGCGAGCCGTTGGCTACCGTGGACGTATCGCCGCCACCAGCCGCAGCGCCCATCGCAGCCCCCGCAGCCCCTGAAACCAAGCCTGATTTCGGCGGCACGCAGTTGCAGCCCAACACCTCGCAGATCGGCGACACCACCCGCAGCCTGTTCCGCCTGCAAGCGTCCGGCGAGGTGGCCGGTGCCCGCCTGCCGATCCTCGGCGACCAGGCCACATCCAGCTACGCGCGTTACCTGAAGAGCTTCCAGTACGACATTCCGCAATTCTTCGAAACCGACGTCGCCAAGTCCGCAGGATCCTCCCGATCCGGACGCTGAGGCCCGCCATGAACCGAGCACGCCACATCAGCTTCAGTCGCCCGCGCGGCGGTATGTCGGTCACCATGATGCTGGTGATGATCGCGCTGCTGGCCATGCTCGGCCTGATCGAGATCGGCTTCCTGTTCTGGGCCAAGCGCGATGCGCAGAAGGTGGTCGATCTGGCTGCGCTGGCAGGCGCACAACGGCTGGACCTGTGCCGGCCCGACAACGCCGACAACAGCGCGGCCCGGCAGAATGCGCTCGCACAGAACACCTTCCCTGGGCAGGTGCAGATCCAGTGTGGCAACTGGAATGCCACCCGCGGAACGGCTGACCACTTCAGCCCAAGCGTGGACGCAGGCAATCCACGCAACGCGGTGCGGGTCATTGCCGAACGCGGCGTGCTGCCGTTCTTCGGCCAGAACAGCACGCTGCCCACGTTGCGCGTGCAGGCGGTGGCCAAGCGTTCGGAACCCACCGCCGTGTTTGCAGTGGGTTCGCAGCTGCTGCGCACCAATGGCAACTCCCCCTTGATGGCGACCCTTCGGCTTGTCGGCCTGGACGTCACCAACGCAACAATTCTGTCCTACGACGGCCTGGCCCAGGCCACCGTCACCCCGTCGGGGCTGCTGGCGGCACTGGGCATCCCGGTGACCGCCGACCTCAGCGTGGCCGACTTCAACCGGCTGCTGTCGGTCAACC
The DNA here is from genome assembly GCF_019793815.1 of Stenotrophomonas sp. DR822. NCBI lineage: Bacteria > Pseudomonadati > Pseudomonadota > Gammaproteobacteria > Lysobacterales > Lysobacteraceae > Stenotrophomonas > Stenotrophomonas sp. DR822. The sequence goes on along the minus strand of NZ_CP081826.1, from coordinate 162,373 downwards.
GCATATCACTGGCACAGCTGGTCAATGCCACTGCCACGGTGGTGGGCCGCGAGACTGCCGTCGGCGTACAACTGCAGGCGTTGTCCAACCTGGTCGGCACGCGGTTGGACATCAACCAGCTGAACATTCTGCTGGGCAGCCAGAACGGCGGCGGCGGCCTGTTCGCGCAGGTGATCTCACCGGACGGCACCATCGGCAGCGCACTGGAATCGAGGGTCAACGTGCTGGATCTTGTCACCGCCGCGATCTCCATCGCCAACGATGGCAATGGCGTGCAGGTGCAGGGCCTGAACCTGCTGGGCATCGACGTCAAGGCCGGCGTGGTGGAGCCACCGTCGATCGCCATCGGTGGCGTCGGCGCGCGCGCGTACAACGCGCAGGTGCGGCTGATGGTGGACGTCGACAGCGACCGCTTGTTCGCGATTGGTCCGCTGCTGAACCTGCTCGGCACCCGCTTGCATCTGCCAGTGCACGTGGATGTGGCCAATGCGATGGGGACACTGACCAGCATCCAGTGCGGTGCGGCGCCGCCGACGGCCACCGTCCAGGTCGATTCCTCGGTACTGCGCGCCTGTGTCGGCAAGGTCAACGCGGCCGATCGCTTCTCCAAGAGCAACGTCTGCGACGCGACCCTGCAGAACGAGCAGCTGTTGAAGCTGCTGGGGCAGCCCCTGATCAACGACAAGGTCACCCTGCCGGCGCTGACCAGCACGCAGAGCCTGACCCTGGCCGCAGGCCAGACCGGCTCGACCCGGATCAACCCGTTGGCCGTCGGCACCGCCGTGTCAGACCTGGTCAACGAACTGCTGCGCGTGCTGTCGGGCATGCTCAGTTCACCCAAGCAGGGCATGAGCGCCAATGACACCGCCAAGGCACTGGCCGACCGTTACCTGCAGGCGGCCTTCCCCAGCGGCGGGCGTTACAACGTGGACCAGGTGATTCCATTGCTGCGCGATGGCGATCCGTCACGCAACCTCGCACCGCTGGGCAACTGGACCGTTACCAAAGGCGTACCCAAGCCCTGCCTGATTGGCCTGAGCACCTGCTGGGAAGATGGATCGGTCTGGGCCGGTTACCGCGCCACCGTGACCGGCCAGGGCCTGGGCCTGCTCGACGGCCTGCTGGGCTCGCTGGTCGGCGGCCTGCTGATCAACCGCTGCGACAGCCTGCTGGGCAACCTGATCGACTACAACGGCTGCGTGCGCACCAACCTGGCGTCCTACATCCAGACCGCCCCGGCCGGATTCCTGGATGGGCAGAACGGCGGCGGCGTGACCACCCCCGGCAACAACGTCACCTGCAGTGGCCTGCTGTGTGCGCTGCTGAACCCGGTGCTGGCGGCGCTCAAGCCCGTACTCAACAGCGTCGGCACCCTGCTGACCAACACCCTGGCCAGCCTGCTCGGGCTGGAACTGGGCCGCACCGATGTCAGCATGCAGTCGATCCAGTGCAGCTCGGCGCAGCTGGTCTTCTGACCCGCGCGGGCACCGGTTGGCGGCGTCCGCGCCCATGCTAGACTCGCGGCGGGGAACCACATTCAACTCAACCCACACTACATCCGTGGATGGTCTAGACATGCGAGAAACTTCAGGGGGCACCGTCTTCGCCCGGTATCGGCGCGGCGCAGCACTGCTGGCCGTGGCCATGATGGTGGTGGCGCCGTCGGCGCTGGCCGCACGTGGCGATCGCACTGCCGCGGTCGAACCGGCCAAGGCCGCACCGGTGGTACGCAACACCGTCGACGAACTCAAGCAGTTGATGGATGCGCAGCAGCTCACCGAGCTGCGTACCACCTACAACGGCAACTACGGCGCCAGCCTGCTGTTCAACGCCAATACCCTGACCTACTACGTGGCCCTGTTCCAGGAGAAGAACTTCTGGCGGGTGATCAAGACCGATGCCGTCGACAACGCCGAGCGTGTCTACCGCACCTTCGCGCAGCAGTCCGAACAGCTGGCGCAGGTCTACATCGACACCACCCGGCTGGAAGCCGGCAAGCGCTACACCGAGCGCCTGGTGGCCTACAACGAAGAACGCCTGCGCACCCTGCAGCAGGAAATGGAACAGCAGCAGGCGCAGTCGGCGCAGGTCAGCGCAGCGCTGCAGCAGGCCCAGCAGCAGGCGGTCAGCCTGAGCACCGACGTGCAGAGCACCAACAGCCAGCTCGATGCGCTGCAGCGACGGATCCAGATCCTGCAGGCCGAACAGGGCAACCCGGAGCTGAGCCTGCCCAAGCCGGATGCGGCGACGGCACCGGCCGCCGCCAGCGACGGCCGCTGAGGTCTTCCGGGCCTGTAGACCAGAACGGCACCTTCGGGTGCCGTTTTTCGTTGTGCTCAACGACAGGCCTCGCGTACGGCGTCATCCAGCTGCCTGCGCTGCAGGTAATCGAGCCTGCGCGGCCTGGCCAGCGTTGCCACCTGCCGCCGGCGCGCCCGCTCGCAGCCACGCGGGTCAGCCGTGATCGATATCAGCGCGCCCTGTGCGCGCCCGCGCCGTGGCGTCCGCCTGCTACCGCTGCGGGCAGGCTGCACGACTGCAGGTGTGGGCCCGCGTGCCTTCGACTCGGCACCGGGCACTTCCCAGCGCCACTCAGCGCGCCCCTGGCAGGGCGTCTGCTGGTAGACCGGATGCTCACCCCCGGTGCACTTGTAGACGTTGGTCTGTGCCATCGCTACAGCAGCCAACAGCAATGCAGGCAGCACTGCCCATCCCGGCATCTTCATGACTGGCCCTCGCGCGTCCGATGGCCATGGTTGCCACCAGCACCGGCCTGCCGCCAGAGCGAGTCGCGTCAGCGTGACGACCACGCCAATCCGGCACAGCCGTGCAATGCACATCGCCCATCGTGCGCTGTACTGCCGCAGGCGCCGGCCAACCCGCAGGCGTCTTCCCTCCGTTTCGCCAAGGAACCTGCAATGAGCAATTTCGTGACCGTCAATGATGGCGCCCGCATCTTCTACAAGGACTGGGGCACCGGCCAGCCTGTCGTATTCGCCCATGGCTGGCCGCTGTCGTCCGATGCCTGGGACCCGCAGATGCTGTTCATGGGCCAGAACGGCTACCGCGTGATCGCCCATGATCGCCGCAGCCATGGCCGCTCCAGCCAGACATGGGACGGCAACAACATGGACACCTACGCCGATGACCTTGCTGCCGTTCTGGATGCGCTGGACGTGAAGGACGCGATCCTGGTCGGCCATTCCACCGGCGGTGGCGAAGTGGCGCACTACATCGGCCGCCATGGCAGCAAGCGCGTGGCCAAGGTGGTGCTGGTCGGCGCGGTGCCGCCGCTGATGCTGAAGACCGAAGGCAATCCGGCCGGTACCCCGCTGGAAGTGTTCGACGGCATCCGCAAGGGCACCGGTGGCGATCGTTCGCAGTTCTTCAAGGATCTGGCCACGCCGTTCTTCGGCGCCAATCGTGATGGCAACAGCGTCACCGAAGGCATGCGTGATTCGTTCTGGCTGCAGGGCATGCTGGGCGGCGTGAAAGGCCAGTACGACTGCATCCACGAATTCTCGGAGGTGGACTACACCGACGACCTGAAGAAGATCGACGTGCCGGCTCTGGTGGTGCATGGCGATGACGACCAGATCGTGCCCTTCGATGCTTCGGCCAAGCTGTCCTCGCAGATCATCCGCAACGCAGAACTGAAGGTGTACGCCGGTGCACCGCACGGCCTCACCCTGACCCATGCCGATCAGTTCAACGCCGACCTGCTGGCATTCGCACGCAGATGACGTATCGCGGCGGCGCCCGTGCGCCGCCGCTCCTGCCTTGGAGCCGGCCAGCGGCCAGCTTCCATCACGGGTCCATCAGATATCGCTGTGGTGATGCGGCGCCGCCGCCGGCAATGGATCATGGCCGCCAACGAAGTGACGCACCACCGGCGCGCGCTCGCCGCGATGCAGCGCGCGCAGCGCCTCCTGGATCGCCTTGTCGTCAGCGGTGATGCGTTCATGCTGGCGCAGGTGCTCCAGCCACGATGCTGCGACGAAATACTCCAGATGGATGCCCGGGGTCGCCACATCCTCGACCACGCCCCAGACCACGGCGCCATCGCGTCGACGGATCGTTCCCAGCGTGCGCATCTGCGCCTGGAACGCGGCGCGGTCGGCGGCATCGATGCGATATTCGATGGTCACCAGCACCGGTCCGCGATCATTCGACACCGGCACCGACAGTTCCGGTGCGGGCCAGTGCCCGGCCGGACTCAGGTTCAGATCTTCGGCGCCTGCAATGCGTACCCGCCACACCAGCAGGCCGCCGATGACCGCGCCGGCTGCAGCCACCAGCAGTGCCAGCTCGGGCGACGTGCGCTGCGCCAGTGCACCCCAGCTCAGGCCACCGGCCGCCATGCCGGCCGAGAACACCATGATGTACAGGGCAAGCGCACGCGCCCTCACCCAGGCCGGCACCGCCGTCTGTGCTGCGATCTGCAACGAAGACAGTACGGTGATCCAGGCAAAGCCATTGACCAGCATCACCAGCGGCAACACGTACCAGCTGCGGGTCAGCGCCAGGCCGGCCAGGCTTGCTGCCAGCGACAAGGTGGCCAGCAGCACCAGCAGGTCGCGGTCAAGCCTGGCCCGCAGCTTCGGCAGCAGCAGCGCACCGCCCACCGCACCGATGCCGATGCAACCCAGCAGCACGCCGTACTGACCCGCTCCGCCCTGCATCTGCCCGCGCACCACCACCGGCAGCATCGCGTTCATCGCCGCGGCAAAGAAGAAGAAGCCGGCCGATTTGATCAGTACCGCCTGCAGGCGACCGGCACGGCTGGCGTAGCGCAGGCCCGCCTTGAGGCCAGCGCCGAACCCTTCGGGCGGCAGGCTGGACGCCTTCGGATCACGCTTCCAGCCCCACACCACGAACAGCATGGCGGCAAAGGTGATGGCGTTGAACCCGAAGGCCCACACCGCACCCAGCTGGGCCACGATCACCCCGCCGATGGCCGGCCCGATGGAACGGGCAATGTTGATGCCGATGGAGTTGAGTGCCACGGCCGAGGCCAGCATCGGCTGCGGAACCAGCTCGGAGACGATCGCGGCCTGTGCCGGCATCGCCATTGCCGCACCGCAGCCCATGCAGAAGGTCAGCAGCACCAGCAGCTGCGGCGTCAGCAGGTCCAATGCCGTGAGCACGGCGGTCGCTGCCGCCACCAGCAGCATCCAGCCCTGGGTGAACAGCAGGTACTTGCGGCGGTCGACGATGTCGGCCAGGGTCCCGGCCGCCAGCGCCAACAGCACGATCGGCACGGTGGTGGCCGACTGCACCAGCGCGACCATCAGCGCCGAACCGGTGCGTTCGGCCATCACCCAGGCCGCAGCCACGTCGTTGACCCAGGTGCCGATGTTGCTGGCCAGGATCGCCAGCCAGATCGAGCGGAACATGCGGATCTTCAACGGCGACCATGCGCCATCGACCTGCGGGGAGTGTTGTGACGCCGATGCGTTCACCATTGCCAAGCTCCAACGATTGAGGCGAACAGCGTGTCCCGGCCGCCGGCCTGCGTCAGTGCAGGACCCGCGTCGACCCAGGCCAGCTGCAGCTGCCATTGCCAGTGGTCATTGACCTGCCAGCGGGTTTCGGATTTGTACTGGGTACCGATGCGGCGTGCGCCTCCGGCACTGCCGGGCAACGCTGCCAACGGTGCCGGCGTGGTATAGACCGCATCGGCGCGCCGATGCTTCCAGGCCAGCTGCACACCCAGCTCGGTGGTCACCGCCTCTTGCACGCGCAGTGCCAGTGTCGGTTGCAGATCCATCAGGTTGGCCGGTGCCAACAGGCTGGCTTCGCTGAAATAGGCGGACTTGGGAAACAACGCATTGAACGTACCCAGACGACCATCACCCGGGTCTGCGTCGCCGCTGGCAATGTCGGCCTTCAGGCCAAGCCGCGGTTGCAGCGGCAGCGCACTCCAGCGCCAACCGGTATCGGTGGCGAGGGTCCAGGCGCGGATGTCCAGATCGCCGGTCACCGTCCGCAGTTCACCGCCCTGCGCCACCAGTTCGGTATTCCAGTCCAGCGCACCCGACTGGCCGAACCAGCGCGCGCCCAGGGTCTGCCGCCGCTCGGTGCCGCTGCCCGCGGCGAAGCGCGCGCCCTCGCGACGATAGTCGAGCAGGTAAAGGTCCCACTGGCTGATGCCGGCGCCCTTGGCCGTGGTCGCATACGCGCCGAGCAGGTGTGCACCGCGCTCACCGCGGTCATCGAAAGCGCCCGGGCGATTCTCGACCGGGCGCAGCGCCATCAGGTCCAGTGCGCCCCGCCTGCCCTGCCACCCCACCCGCGCACCATCGAAGGCCAGGCGGATGTTCGGCCCGTCGCGCACCGACAACAGGCGCGAGCTGCCATAGCCCGCTTCCTGCCGGCCCAGCTGCACGTGCATGCCAGCGTCGGACCAGCGCCAGTACGCCTGCTGCACGTCCAGCGCGCCGCGATCGGTACGACCTGGGCCACCGGCCTTGCCGCGCTCGGCATGCGTACCCAGCTGCAGCTTCGCCTGCCAGTCACCCTGCGCGAAGGAGGCAGAAGCCAGCGCACGCAGCAGACCGTAGCCATCGTCGCCACCACCGACGCCAAACCGGGTCGGGGCGTAGTACATGCCACGCAGGCGCAGTGATGCATCCCACTGCAACTGGCCGTCGCCCACCGTGGTACAGGCGCCACCGTCGCAGGCCAGCGCCAACGACGGCAACACCAGCGATGCCAGGGTCAGAACACGAAGCACGAACACCCCATCGCGCCCCAGAACGCGGTCAGGTCGTCGGTTGGTGCGGGATGACGGACCGCGTGGCCATGCGCACCGTGGGTGCTGCAGGCCACACCATGGTGGTGATGACGGTGCGCCGCAGCCAACCCGGTCGCCCCGCCACCGACGTGGTAACCCCCGAAGCGGTTCACCGGCGACCAGTCCGGCATCGCCGGAGGCAGCTGCGGCGCCAACCCGGCGTAGTCGCCGTCGCCATGCACGATGCGGCCACCCACCACGGTCAGCAGGCTGGTGATGTCGGCGATCTGCTGCTCATCGACGCGGAAGAAGTCGGCCGACAGCAGGATGAAGTCGGCCAGCTGGCCCACCTTCAGCGTGCCCTTCACCGCTTCGTCGCCGGAGAACCAGGCACTGCCCTGTGTCCACAGGCGCAGGGCCTGCTCGCGCTCCAGCAGGTTTTCATCACCGTACAGGGCCAGGCCGCCGACGGTGCGTCCCGTCACCAGCCACGACAGCGCCACCCACGGGTTGTAGCTGGCCACGCGGGTAGCATCGGTGCCGGCGCCGACCGGCACGCCCTCGGCCAGCATCCGCTTCACCGGTGGCGTGTGCCGCGCCGCCTGCACGCCATAGCGCTGCACGAATGCCTCGCCCTGGTAGGCCATGCGGTGCTGCACGGCGATGCCGCCGTTGAGTGCGCGGATACGCTCGATGTTGCGAGGGGTGATCGTCTCGGCATGGTCGATGAACCAGTGCAGGCCATCGAACGGCACCTCACGGTTGACCTGCTCGTAGACGTCGAGGATGCGGCTGATGCTTTCGTCGTAGGTCGCGTGGATGCGGAACGGCCAGCGCTTCTCCACCAGCAGCTTCACCACATCGTGCAGCTCCGGCTCGAGTTCCGGTGGCAGTTCCGGGCGCGGCTCGTTGAACAGTTCAAAGTCGGCTGCAGAGAACACCAGCATCTCGCCGGCGCCATTGTGGCGCAGCAGGTCATCGCCCTGGCGCGGTTGCAGCATCTCGCTCCAGCCGCGGAAATCGCTGACCTCGCTGCCCTTGTTCTGGGTGAACAGGTTGTAGGCGATGCGCACGGTCAGCTGATCATCGCGATGCAGCTGCTCGATGACCTGGTAGTCCTCGGGGTAGTTCTGGAAACCGCCTCCAGCGTCGATCACCGAGGTGATGCCCAGGCGGTTCAGCTCGCGCATGAAATGGCGGGTTGAATTGGCCTGGTACTCGACCGGCAGCTTCGGCCCCTTGGCCAGGGTCGCATACAGGATCAATGCATTCGGCTTGGCCAGCAGCAGGCCGGTCGGGTTGCCCAGCGAATCGCGCACGATCTGTCCGCCGGGCGGGTCCGGCGTCTCCTTGGTATAGCCACAGGCACGCAGCGCGGCGCGATTGAGCAGCGCGCGGTCGTACAGGTGCAGCAGGAACACCGGCGTATCCGGAGCGATGTCGTTCAGCTCCTGCAGGCTCGGCAGGCGCTTCTCGGTGAACTGGGTCGCGGTGAATCCACCGACCACGCGCACCCACTGCGGCGCGGGCGTGCGGTCAACCTGCGCCTTCAGCATGGCCATCGCATCGGCCAGTGAACGCAGGCCATCCCAGCGCAGTTCCAGGTTGTAGTTCAGGCCACCGCGGATCAGGTGGGTGTGGCTGTCATTGAGGCCGGGCACGATGCGCCGCCCCTGCGCATCGACGATCGTGGCTTCGCTGCCCCAACCGCGCATGATGTCCTCGTCGCTTCCCACGGCAACGATGCGGCCGTTCTGCACGGCCAGTGCCTGCGCATGCGGCTGTTGCGGATCAAGCGTGGTGATGCGTGCGTTGCGGATGACCAGTGTGCTCATGCGACGCTCCTTGGAAGGGGATTGGATGGCCGCGGCGGTACCGCCAGCCAGGCCCAGCGCCAGTGCGGCACTGGTGGCCAGCACCACATTGCGGCGGCCAGGATCGAGAGGTTCGTTGTTCACGCGACGTCTCCAGAAAGAAGCAGACCATCCACCGCCCATGCACCCGGCCCGGCCAGGGCGATGGCCAGCAGTGCCAGCGTCCACAACAACGGATACTCGGCACCACCGCGCATCCAGAACCACCCGTTGCGCAGCGCCAGCAGGGCGGTGAAGGCGATGAAGGCGGCAGCGACAAGCGCGGCGATCCGGGCCTGCCAGCCCAGCATCACAGCGCTACCGGCCACCACCTGCAGCAGCGCCAGCAGCAGTGGCAGCGGCGCCGACGACGGCAGACCGAAGCTGCGCAGTTCGCCGGCAAAACCTGCCAGGCCCGGCCCGTTGAACCAGCCGAACAACTTGCCCAGCGCATGCGGCAGCAGGAATCCTCCCGCCGCCACACGCAGGATCAACAAGGCCAGGTCGAGACCATGGCCATCGCGCACGCTCAGTGCCCGCCTTCCTGCGCGCCGAACATGGTCTTGGCGTACTGGATGCCGACGCCATAGCCACCCGCATGGTCACGGGCGATGCCGGTGGTCAGGTCGTAGGTTTCAGCACGCGCCCAGTCGCGCTGCAGTTCCAGCAGGTACTGCACGCTGGTGATCGGCACGGCACCGGCCTGCACCATGCGGGCGATCGCACGTTCGTGCGCCTCTTCGCTCACATCGCCGCAGGCATCGGTGATCACGTAGACCTCAAACCCCTGCTCCAGCGCCGACAGCGCCGGGCCGACGATGCATACACTGGTCCACAAGCCGGCGAGCACCAGCCGACGCTTGCCGATGCGGTTCACCTCATCGATCACCGGCTGGTCTTCCCAGGTGTTCATCGACGTGCGATCGAACACCGCCTGGCCGGGGAAGATCACCGGCAGCTCCGGGAACATCGGGCCTGAGAATGACTTCTCGGCCACCGTGGTCAGCAGCACCGGCACCTTGAAACCCTTGGCACCCTTGCTGATCAACGACACGTTGTTGCGCAGCGCGGAGATGTCGATGGTGTGGGTGGCAAATGCCATCTGCGACTGGTAGTCGATCAGTATCAGGGCGTGGTCGGCCGGTGACAGCAGTGCTTTGGCGGGGGTGGCGGTGGCGAGGCTCATGGGTGGACTCCGGTGGAGGAAACAACAGGGGGCTGGGAACGTGCCGCGCCATCGGCCAGGTACTGGCCGGGACTGCAGCCGGTCTCGGCGCGGAAGCTGCGGACGAAGTGGCTCTGGTCGAAGAAGCCAAGATGCTGGGCCAGGCAGGTCATCGACTGCGCGGCCATCGGCAGCAGCTGCGTGGCGCGTTCGATGCGCCGACGGCGCACGTAGCGCAGCGGGCTGGCGCCGGTACCCATGCGGAACAACCGCACCAGATGGAACCGGCTTACGCAGGCAACGGCAGCCAGCTCGGTCACCCGCAGCGGCTGCGACAGGTGCTCGTCGATGTATCGCAGCGCACGTTGCAGGGCAGCCGACTGGTGCGGTGCCAACGTGGTTGCGGACAGGGCAGGAGGCTGGACGGTAGCCATGAAGGAGCGCCGCGACGGGAGCGCCCATGGTGTGCCGCCGGCTGCGATCGCCCTACCCCCGTCGGTCGAGGCCGGCGCTCACCCATTCGGGGGAGGCCGGCGCTGCAGCAGGCGGCGGCCGAACAACCGCGCATCCAGCGAATACGCGCCCGGCCCCAGCATGAGCAGGGCCAACGGCAGCAGCAGCCAGGGCAGCGCCGCGCCCTGTCCGTACAACCCCGGCACCGCCAGCAGCACCGCCAGCGGGGTCAGCAGCCCAGGCAGCAGCAGGCCGATCGCCGCCAGGCACATCAGTCCCGGCACACCGGCCGGGCTTCCGCCCGCCAACAGCCCTCCTGCCACGCACAGGCGCAGCCACAGCAATCCCAGTCCGGGGCCGCGGTCAGGGAACATCACATACAAGCGCTGCATCGCCGGGCTCCGTCATCCATCACGGCGTGATAGCGGACACCGAAGCGGTACGCCTACCCCGAACGGGTCACCCCGGCCTGCCCCGCACCTGCCAGAATGACCGCATGCGTGGCCGCCCCTTCCCCTTCCTGCGTCGCCTGCCGGCGCTGCTGTCGTGCCTGCTGTTGCTGACTGCCCTGCCCGTCTTCGCCGTGCAGCAACCCGCAGTGAGCGATGGAATGCCCGGCTATCAGCACACCGCCTGGCGCGTCGGCCAGGGCGCCCCGGGGGATATCTGGGATATCGTCCAGGACCGCCAGGGCATGTTGTGGCTGGCGACGGGTTCGGGCCTGTACCGCTTCGACGGCCGGCGTTTCGAGCGGCAGGCCGCACCGGCAGGCACCCGTTTTCCCTCCACCAACATGGTTACCCTCGGCCTTGATGGCGGCGATGGTGGCCTGTGGATCGGCTACTTCCAGGCAGGCATCAGCCAGTTCACGCAGGAACGCCTACGCAGCTTCGGCCGCCCGCAGGGCGTGCCGGTGGGTGTGGTCCCCCGCTTCGCGCATGACCGCAACGGCCGCCTGTGGGCTGCCGTCAATGGCGGCCTGCGCTGGTTCGATGGACATCGCTGGCAGGAGCCGCCGGCTTCCTTCGGCCTGCCGCAGAGACGCGTGCAATGGGTGCTGCAGGACCGCCACGGCACATTCTGGGTGCTGGCGGACCTGCAGATATGGCGTCGCCCTCCTGGCGCGGCCCGCTTCGAAGCCACCGGCATCGCGGTCTCGCAGATGGCCTCGCTGGTCGAGAGCCCGCGCGGCGAAATCTGGCTGGCCGACCGCGTGCGCGGCACGTCGCCGCTGGCCAACGCGCATGGCCTGTTGCCCGCCGAGGAACGTGAAGCACGGCGGCTGCCCGGACTGGTCGCCTCGCGCCTGCAGTTCACGGCCGACGGGGCCCTGTGGGCCACGCTCAGCCCGCACGGTGGCGTGGCCCGGGTCACCTTCGACGGCCAACAGGCTGTGCGCATGGAGCGCTTCGATGCCGCGCAGGGCCTTACCGCGACGTCGGCAGTGCCGGTCCTTGCCGATCGCGAAGGCAACATCTGGGTAGGCACCAACCTCGGCCTCAACCGCTTCCGTGCGCACAGCGTGCAGACCTTGTCCGTGGGCCCTACCGATCCGTACCGGTCATTGGTACGCGCCAGTGATGGCCGGGTGTATGGCTATGGCGAAGACCTGAAACTGTTCGATCTGCGGCGTCCGCTGCTGGGCGGCAGCGCTGCGCAGCTGCAGGCCGCGGCACGGCAGGCACCCACTCCGGTGTGGCAGTTCGACTGGATCAATCTGGCGCGTACCGTCAGCGGCCACACCACCCTCATACCGCTGCCGGCACCGTTCACCGGGCAGCCACTGCACGCCCTGCTGTTTGCCGATGCGGACCAGGCCTGGGCCTGCGCCGGCGAGCGCGCGGTGCTGCACTACACGGACGACCGCTGGCGACGCGAAACCCGGCTTCCCGAGCAGGCCTGTTCGTCGCTGGCGCGTCCCGATGACGGTGCGCTGCTGCTGGGCTACGCCGATGGCACCCTGCGCCGCCTGCACGGCGGCACGGTCAATACCTTCGGCGCCGCCGAAGGACTGTCGGTAGGCCCGGTAACCGCGTTGCTGCAGCACAAGGATCTGCTGCTGGTCGCCGGCGAGGCCGGCCTGGCCGCGCGTTTCGGCAACGGCCGCTTCCTGCCGGTGCGCACCGACATGGCCGGCGTACTGGAAGGCATCACCGGCATGGTCGCCGATGCGAACGGGCTGCTCTGGCTCAACGGCAGCCGCGGCCTGGTGCGGCTGCAGGTTGCCACCCTGCGCAGCGCGCTGCGCAACGACCAGGCGATAGCCCCCCGCCTGTTCGACGCGGTTGACGGCATGCCGGGCATCGCCCTGCAAAGCGGCCCCATCCCCACTGCGGTACTGGCGGCTGATGGCCTGCTGTGGCTTGCCACCAATCAAGGCCTGGCGTGGCTGGACACGCGGCAGTCGCACATCAACACCATGGCGCCTGGCGTGCGCATCGGCGACGTGCTGTATGGCAGTACCCAGGCCCCGTTGCAGGAGGGACTGCGCCTTCCGGCCGGCACTACCCAGCTGCAGATCGACTATGTCGCGCTGTCGCTGGCGCGGCCGGAGCGCAACCGCTACCGCTACCGACTGTCCGGCGTGGACGACGCTTGGCAGGAGGCCGGCGCGAGCACGCGCGCCTATTACACCAACCTCGCACCGGGCCATTACCGCTTCGAGGTGGAAGCAGCCAACGAAGATGGCATCTGGAGCAGCACGCCAGCCAGCCGCAGCTTCCACATCGCACCGACGTTCCTGCAGACCGCCTGGTTCAAACTGTTGTGCGTCTGCGTGGTGATGGCTGCGCTGGCGCTGGCCGTGCGGGTCCGCAGCCGGCAGCTGGCGGCATTGTTCCGCGCCCGCCTGCAGGAACGCAACGGCGAGCGCGAGCGCATTGCGCGCGATCTGCACGACACCCTGCTGCAGGGCAGCCAGGGACTCATCCTGCGCCTGCACGCCATCAGCCAGTCGGCACAGACACCAGAGCCGGTACGCACCCAGCTGGAATCGGCGATGCTGCTGGCCGAGCGCAATCTGGCCGAAGGCCGGGAACGGGTCAACGCGCTGCGCGACGCACCGTTTGCCGGCCGCGATCTCGCCTCTGCGCTGGCCGACGTGCATGCCGAATATGCAGGCCAAGGCACCAATCCACTGCGCTTGACCATGGAAGGCACCCCACCGCCGTTGCAGGCCGAAGCCGCCGAGGAAGTGTTCCTGATCGGGCGCGAGGCCATCCGCAACGCGCTGCGGCATGCGCATGCCAGTGCCATCGAAGTGGAACTGTCCTACGGCACGCGCTGCTTCCTGCTGCATGTGCGCGACGATGGCGTCGGCATCGCCAGTGACAATGCGGGCGGCGGACACTGGGGCATGCAGGGCATGCGCGAGCGCGCACAACGGCTGGGCGCGGAGCTGCAGTTGTGGACTCGCCCCGGCCTGGGTACCGAAGTCGCGCTGTCCGTGCCGGCCCGTCGCTTGTATCACCGACATCCATCGCGCTGGCGTTGGCCCTGGAGCAGAACCTCCCATGACTGAATCGCTTCCTCCCATCGGCGTGCTGGTGGTTGATGACCATCCGCTGTTGCGCGATGGCCTGGCCGCACTGCTCGGCGCACATGCCGACCTGCGCCTGCTCGGCGAAGCAGCCGACGGCGAGGAGGCTCTTGCCTGCTACCAGCAGCTGCGCCCGGATGTGGTGCTGATGGACCTGCAGATGCCACGCATGGATGGCGTGGAAGCGATCGTGCGGATCCGTGCGATCGATCCCCGCGCACGCATCATCGTGCTGACAACCTACCGCGGCGACGTGCGCGCCGTGCGCGCGCTGCAGGCCGGTGCCAGCGCCTACCTGCTGAAGGACATGCTGCGCCACGAACTGGTGGCCACCATCCGCACCGTGGCCAGTGGCCGCCGCGCACCGATACCGGCGGAAGTGGCGGCCAGCATCGCCGCGCACGTGGTGGAAGACCGGCTGTCGCCACGCGAAACCGAAGTGCTGCGCCACGTGGCCGGCGGCCTGTCGAACAAGCGCATCGGCGAACGCATGCAGATTTCCGAGCAGACGGTGAAGGCACACATGAAGAGCCTGATGGAAAAACTGGGCGTTGGCGACCGGACGCACGCGGTAACCCAGGCACTGCGTCGCGGAATCATCAGCCTGGATGACACCGGTCAGGAGTGAAGGGGTTTCGGCCGGGCTGCGCCCGGCACCCGCCGAATCAACGGCCGAAGCAACGGCAACTGCAACAGCAACAGCGGGTTTTCTGCGGGATGGCGGGGTGGGTCCGGTGGCAGGGGCCGCTACAAGTACGTCCATGTAAGCTCGGTCGCCGCATCCATGCGGCTCACGCCCCTGCCACCGGACCCACCCCGCCTTCGACAGATCTCCGCAATCTGTCTGGATGACATGGCCTGCTTTTGGTAGGTGTCGACCTTGGTCGACACGTAGATCCACGCCATGCGTGGATGCTCTACGTTCAATTGTCGAAATATTGGACTTTGATGGAGATTCATCCAGCATGGGATGGATCCATCAGACACCGGAAAACTGTCGAAGGCGGGGCGGTGTCGGATTGCGGGGTGTCTGATCAGTCAGCCGCATGGATGCGGCTGCCAAGCCTACAAGGACGTACTTGCGGCGTCCCCGCCATCCGACACCGCCCCGCCCCCCACGGAATACCCGCTGTTGCTGTTGCTGTTGCGGTTGAGGTTGCCGGCCAGCGGCCGGCACCACAGCAGGTGCAGGGCGCAGCCCTGCCGAACCACCCTCAACGCAGACGGATCAGCAGGCTGCCACCGGCGCAGATCGTCGCCAGCCACGCCACGCCGTGCCAACCCCACTGCGCCAGCGCCAGGCTGCCCAACGCACCGCCGCCAGCCATGCCGATGAACATGCCGGTGAACAGCAGTGCATTGAGGCGACTGCGCGCCGGCGGCACCAGGCCGTAGACCAAGGTCTGGTGCGCGACCAGCGCCGACTGGAAACCGAAGTCGAACAGCAGCGCGCTGACCACCAGCAGCGGCAGCAGCGCCACGGCCGGCAGCCACGAATCAACCAGCAACAGCGCAAAGCCAACCAGGGCGACGGCAATCGCCAACCGCGCGACTGCAGGGCTGCCCAGCCGATCTGCAAAACGACCGGCAACCGGTGCCGCCAATGCACCGGCAGCACCGGCAATGCCGAACGCACCCGCGGCGGCACTGCCCAGGCCCAGCCGTGCGTGCAGCATCAGCGCCAGCGTCGACCAGAACGCACTGAAGCCCACCGCCAGCAGCGACTGGCTGGCCACGGCGCGGCGCAGCTGCGGCTGCTCACGCCAGAGCGCCAGCAACGAACCCAGCAGCGCCGGATACCGCAGCGTACTGGTCGCAGCGAAGTGCGGCAGTGCGCGTGCCATCACCGCCCCCATCGCCAGCACCGAAAGCGCTGCCAGGCCGAACTGCACGCGCCAGCCCCAGGCTTCGGCCACCACGCCGCTGACCACGCGCGACAGCAGGATGCCCAGCAGCAGGCCGGTCATCACCCTGCCCACCACCTGCCCGCGCTGCGCATCCGGTGCCAGCACTGCGGCGGCCGGCACGATGTCCTGTGCCAGCGTGGCCATCAGCCCCACCAGCAGGCTGGCAACAAGAAGCCCCGGCAACTGGCCGGCCAGGGCGGCCGCCCCCAAAGCCAACGCCAGCAGCACCGACTTCAGCAGGATCAGGTTGCGCCGGTCGAAGCGGTCGCCCAACGGAGCCAGCAGCAGGATGCCCAGCGCATAACCCAGCTGGGTCAGGGTCGGCACCAGGCCCACGGCACGCTCGCCCGCAGCCAGATCCTGCGCGATCAGGCCCAGCATCGGCTGGCTGTAATAGAGCGAGGCCACCGAAAAGCCGGCGCCGGCGGCCATTGCCACCACCAGTGATGGCGCGGGCGCAGCGCTGGGCGCAGAGACGATGGAGAGCGAAGGAGTGGGCATGGAGGACACCAGGGAGAGAATTGGAGCCTAGCGTGCCCACATTCGTGTATCGCCTGTAGTAGGCTAAATCACATACTTTACATACGCGATGCGCATGAATGACCTTGCATCAGGCGGCGACCGCCTGGACCTGCTGCGTACCTTCCTGCGCATCGTCGACAGCGGCAGCCTTTCGGCCGCCGCCGTGCAGCTGGGCACCACCCAGCCCACCGTCAGCCGTCGGCTTCAAGCCCTGGAACGGCAGCTGGGCCTGCGCCTGCTGCAGCGCTCTACCCACGGCCTGCTGCTGACCGAGGACGGCCAGCGCTGCCAACGCCATGCGCAGCGGGTGGTGGACGAATGGGAAGCGCTGCAGGCCGAGCTGCACGGGCAGACACAGAGGCTCAGCGGCCGCCTGCGGGTGATGGTGCCGCATGCGTTCGGCCAGGCGCAGCTGCTGCCCACCATGCTCGACTTCCTGGCCCAGCATCCACAACTGAGCCTGGAATGGATCCTCGAGGACCGCCGCCCGGACTTCATCGCCGAAGGCATCGACTGCGCGGTGCGGGTCGGCGCGGTCGATGAGCCGCGCGTGGTTGCCCTGCCCCTGGCCGAAGTACCTCGCATTGTCGTGGCCGCACCGTCGCTGGCCGATGCGGAGTCGATCACCACCCCCGAACAGGCGCAGGCATTGCCGTGGATCTCGCTGGTCACCTACTACCGCGAACGTCTGCTGCTGCACGATGCGCAGGGCCGTGCGCACACGCTGTCGATCACGCCGCGCCTGCTGAGTGACAACCTGTTCGTGGTGCAGCAGGCCGCACGTGCGGGATTGGGGGCCGCAGTGGTGTCGGCCTGGCTGGTGGCCGAGGATCTGGCCCAAGGCCGGTTGGTGCAGCTTTTAGCGGACTGGCAGGCACCACCACTGCCGGTGCATCTGGTGTTCCCCGCTGCGCGACAGCAACCGCTGCGCCTGCGCGCCTTCATCGATGCGATGAAAACCACGCTGCCGCAGCTGCATGGCATGCGGCCGGCACCGCGCTAGGCGCTACCGGCCGCATCACTGCGATGCGTGGTCCTGCTTCGCCACGGCATTCCATGCAGCGACCTTTGCCTTGGTGTCGGCCAGCATCTTGTCCAGCGCCGCGCGATCGTACACATCACCGCGCAGGATCACGCTGTCGATCTTTTCGGTGGCAGCGATGTCCTGCAACGGGTTGGCGGTCAGCAGCACCAGATCGGCCGCCTTGCCCGTGGCGACGCCGCCATAGCGCTGCATCTGGCCGAACCAGGCCGGGCCCGAACGGGTCGCGGCCGACAGCGCCTGCGGTGCGCTCAGGCCTTCCTTCACGAACAGCTGCAGTTCCTGGTGCAGGCCGATGCCGGGGTAGTTGAACGAATTGAGGAAGCCGGCATCGGTACCGGCAATGATCGTCACTCCCGCTTCCTGCAGCAGCGGCAGCACCGCAGCCACCTGGTGGTACTGCGCATGGCGCGCCTCGATCTGCGCCGGGGTGGCCTTGGCCGCCCGTTCGATGCGCCAGGTGTAGGTCGCGCGCAGGCCCGGGCCGATATAGGCCAGATACGGGTCGTTGGCGTGGTCGTCCTGGTCGAGGAAGTCGAGGATGCGGCCACCGTTGAGGGTCGGCGTCACGAATACGCCACGCTTGGCGAAATCACGGTAGGCATGCAGCGCGGTTTCGCGATCGAAGCTGGCGTCGAGCCGGCGGTTGGCTTCGGCGCGATCGATGCGCCCGGCGCCGAAATCGGCCGCGATCTGCGCCTCGTCCTTGCTGCCAGCCTTGAAGGCATAGTCCAGATGCTCGATCGAGGCCAGGCCCGCATCCACGGCCTGCTCCACCGTCAACGCCATCGGAATGTGGCCCGAGGCCTTGAGACCCGCCTTGCGCGCCGCGCTGGCCGAGTACAGGAACAGCTCCGGCGTCAGCGTGCTGTCGGTGATCTTCACGAAGTCGACCTTGTCGTGCTGCAGGCGCTCGATCGCCTTGTCCGCGTCGGCCTTGCTGCCCACTTCGATGGTGCCCTTCCAGACCGGCTTGATGCCTTCGATTTTCGCACCGGAGGTCAGCAGGCGCGGACCGAACAGCGTGCCGTTGGCGATGTCGCCGCGCCACTGCAGTACCTGCTGCGGAAGATCACCGGAGCAATCGCGGATCGTGGTGATGCCATGGGCGATGTACAGCGGCAGCAGCGCCTTGTTCTCTTCCACCAGCGCCGGACCACCACCGAAATGCACGTGCATGTCCCACAGGCCTGGAATCAGGTACTTGCCCTTGGCGTCGATCTGCCGGCTGGCGCTCCACTGGCTGCGTAGCTGCGCATCGGGACCGACCGCGACGATGTCCTCGCCACGGATGACCACGCTCTGCCCGGGCACGCTGCGTGCGTGCTCGACATCGACCACCGTGGCGTTGCGGATCAGCAGATCGGCGCGTTCGGCGGCAGAGGCCGACAGCGGTGCAACGGCAAGAAGGACGGCAAGGGACAACGGATGGGAACGGAACATGGACGGCATCCTGGTGGGCACGGCAGCGTGCGGGTGGAAGGGGCGGGTGTCAGCGCGTCGCGCCATGCTGGCGCAGCAGGGTTTCGATGTTGGTGTAGCCGCGTTGCTTGGCATGCGCCAGCGGTGTTACGCCGTCGCCATCGGCAAGCTCGGGGTTGGCACCAGCGTCCAGCAGCAGCTGTACGATCTGCACGTGGCGCGGGCCGCCATCGCCAAGCAGGATCGCCTCCAGCAGTGCAGTCCAGTGCAGGCGGTTGACATGATCCACGGCCACGCCGGCGCGCAGCAGCGTACGCACGGTGGCGACGTGGCCGCGTTCGGCCGCAGGAATCAGCGCGGTACCGCCATAGCGGTTGGTGCTGCGCAGGTCTGCACCGTGGGCGAGCGTCAGCGCCAGGATCTCATCCAGGCCGCGCGCGCCGGCATACAGGTACGCGCTGTCCTGCATCGCGTCCTTGGCGTTGACATCGGCACCGGCCTCGATCAGTTCCCGCGCCGCGTCCACGTTGTTGCCGTGGGTGGCCAGCAGCAGGGCCGTGCGGCCCTGGCCGTCACGCGCCTCCAGATCAGCACCCGCATCCAGTGCCTCGCGCACGGCCCGGGCGTCACCGCGGCTGGCGGCATCGCGCAGCTGCGCATCGGCGTCGCTTCGGGACGTCGCCGTACACGCCGGGATGACCATGGCCAGCAGGCACAGCAGCAGCATGCGGGCCACTGCCGAACGGCGCTGCCGGGAGCGAGGGTGGTGCATGGTGACTCTCCTCATGCGCAATGGCGCCGACCATTGCCGGCCCCTGCCCTGCATGGTAGAAGTCGGCACGGGTATCCAGAAGTGAAATGTTCAAATGCAAGACAGTGCCAAATCGAATAGAACAGTGTTCGAACTGGACCTGCTGCGGGCCCTGGTGATGGTCGCCGACTGTGGCAGCTTCACCACCGCGGCCACCCGTCTGCATTCAACCCAGTCCACGGTCAGCCAGAAGATCCGCCGCCTGGAGGAGCTTGCCGGCCACCGCCTGCTTGAACGCAGCCACCGCGACGTGCATCCCACCGACGCCGGGCACACCCTGCTGGGCTATGCCCGGCGCATGCTGGATCTGAACGAGGAACTGGCCCAGGCCTTGGCCGGCGCCACCGTGGAGACCGCGGTGCGCATCGGCGTGCCGGAGGACTTCGTGAACCCGCAGACCACGCACATGCTGGCCGCCTTCAGTCGCCGCCACCCGCAGGTCAAGCTGGAAATCAGCAGCGGCCTCAGCCGTGATCTGGCCCATGGCTTCGACCATGGCGAGCTGGACCTGGTGCTGGTCAAGCAGCGTCGCAACACCCGCCAGGCCGTGCACTGCCGGCGCGAACCGATGCACTGGATCGACAGCCTGCGCAGCAGCAGCCTGCAGCAGGACCCGCTGCCACTGGTCACCTTCCCGCCGCGCGGGCTGTACCGCGACGAGATGATCCAGGCCGTCGAGGCCTTGGGCCTGCGCTGGCGCATCGCGTTCACCAGTTCCTCGCTGAGCGGCATCCAGGGCGCGGTGGCCGACGGCATCGGCATCAGTCTGCTGCCACGGCGCGCGGTCAACCGCGAACACCGCATCATCGATGGGCAGCGCGACCTGCCCCTTGTCGACAACTACGAGATCGGCCTGCTGCATCGTGCCGATGCCGATGATGCAGTGCGTGCGCTGGCCAGCGAGTTGTGGCGCCAGGTGCAGCGCGAGCCGGAATAGTCGCCAGGGCTGCGCCCTGTACCGCATGGGTAGTGCCGGCCGCTGGCCGGCAACCTCAACGGCAACAGCAAGAGCAACAGCAGAAGCTGGCATTCTGCGGGACGGCGCTCTGTGATGCTGTTGGCAGGTGTCGACCTTGGTCGACCAGTAGATCCACGCCACGCGTGGATGCTTTTCGAGATATTCGATTTCCAATGGAGATTCATCCACGCATGGCGTGGATCTACTGGTTACCGGGAAAACTGTCGGAGGCGGTGCGGTGTCGGATTGCGGGGTGTCAGCCGCATGGATGCGGCTGCCGAGCCTACAGGGACGTACTTGCGGCGTCCCCGCAATCCGACACCGCACCGCCCTCCCACGGCATGCCGCTGTTGCTTCGGCTGTTGCTGTTGAAGTTGCCGGCCAGCGGCCGGCACTACCAGGTGCTACCGGGCACCGCCCGGCCGCTACAGCCAACGGCCGTCGACCACCACGCGTCGCTCGGCCGGCACTGCGGCCACCGCCGCCGGGCCATGGTCGGCACGCACCGCCACGAAGGTAGCCGGACGACCTTCTGCAATGCCGTACTGCGGCAACCCGATCACCTCCGCCGCATGGGTGGTGACCATGTCCAGCGCCAGCATCAGGTCCGCATCGGTGTAGAAACCCGACCGATAGCCCAGCAGCATCGCCCGCTGCAGCAGGTCGCCATTGCCATAGGGCCACCAGCAGTCGCGGATGTTGTCGTTGCCGGCAAACACGCGCACACCGGCGTCGTGCAGAGCACGCAGCGGCGGGAACGGATGGTCGCCCGGCGCATTGCTCATGATCGCTACGCCTGCGGCAGCCAAGGCCTCACCCACCTGCAGCGCCCGCGCCAACGGCACCTCGCCCAGCGCATAGGCGTGACTGACCGCCACCCTGCCCTGCAGGCCCGCCGCGCGTGTGCGCGCGGCGATCCTCAGCAGCTGCGCCAGCCCGGTCTCGCCCGGCTCGTGCAGATGGATGTCCAGACGCACGCCATAGCGCTCGGCCAGCCCGAACAACAGCGCAAGCTGGCCTTCGGCATCCCCGTCCAGCGTGCTCGGGTCGATGCCTCCAAGCACCTCCACCCCGGCAGCAATCGCCTGTTCCAGAATGGCCGCCGTACCCGGGCACGACATCACGCCGGCCTGTGGGAATGCCACCCACTGGATGCGCATGATGTCGGCACAACGCAGCGCCGCTTCACGCACCGCCTCCAGGTGACGCAGGCCGGTGCTGCCATCGATGTCGACGTGGCACCGCATCGCCACCGTACCGAATCCGCTGCACTGGCGGATCAGGTCCTCGGCACGATCGGCCATGGGTGCGGCGGTGGCAATCGCGGCCTTTTCCACCGCCAGACGCTCGCGCAGGCTGTTCACCGGCTGATGCGGATGCCAGCGGTCGCCGACGAAACTCTTGTCCAAGTGGATATGGCCGTCGACCAGTCCAGGCAGCAGGGTAAAGCCGGTCAGATCGACGCTTTCGGCTCCCTGTACGGCTGCATCGTCGCCATTGATGCCGGCAAACCGCCCATCACGGATGTGGAAATGCAGCGGGGCACCGTCGCGATCGACGCCACCATGGACGAACTGCAGGGTCATCAGGTTCTCCCGGAAAACCAACACTGGCGCCATCCTGCCCGCCGCCGCGTCCATCGGCCAACGAAATATCTGCATGCCATGCATTCACCGGCACGATGAATCCCGTCCGCGACCGTGCGCCGCAGGGACACCGGATACACGCCTGAACGGGTAACATGGGCGCCTGTTTCCGCTGTGATGCCGCATGGGCCCGTCCGACCGCCACGATCGTCTGCGCCGCTGGCAGGCCGCGTCCCTGCTGGCCGCTGCCCCGATCGCCAGCCTGTCCGCCACCGATGCCAGCGCCAGCGCGCCCCTGCAGGCGCCGCCGGGCCAGCAGCGGATTGCCTCCGCCGCGCTGGTGGAGGTACTGCACCAGCGCGTGCTGGCCGGCCAGAGCGCCACCGCCACCCTGGAAAGCTGGTGCGCCGAGCACGGCCTGGCCGAGCAGGCCCGGGTCCGTGCCGTGCGTGTGCACGGCCAGGACAAGACCGCGCCGGCCGACGTGCTGCAGGCCCTGGGCGCCACTGCCTCCACGCCCCTGCGTTACCGGCGCGTGCAGCTGGCCTGCGGCAGCCGCGTGCTGTCCGAGGCCGACAACTGGTACCTGCCCGACCATCTCAGCGCGGCCATGAACCAGGTCCTGGACACCACCGACGAGCCGTTCGGCCGCGTGGTCGGTCCGCTCGGCTTCCAGCGCCAGACCGTGACCGACCAGACGTTCTGGCCGCCGCGCGGCGAAGGCGACCGTGGCGTGATCCTGGAAGTGCGCGCCCTGCTGCGCGACCGCCAGCAGCAGCCTTTCAGCTACGTCATCGAGTCATACCTCACACAGGCACTGCCCTGATCCACCCGCAGATAGAGAAAGGCCCGGCAATGCCGGGCCTTTCGTTTTGCATCGCTTAACGGAACCGGTAATCCAGCTGCACCCAGAACTGACGGCCATACGGGTCGTAGTTGCCGACCGGATAGAACGGCCAACCGCCACCGTTCTTGTCCGCCGGCGGGCGGCTGTCGCGCAGGTTGTTGACGATCACGCCCACCGACAGGTTTTCGCCGAACTGGCGGAACACGCTGGCGTTGTAGGTCATGTACGGTGCGATGCGGCCACTGCCATCGGTCTTGGGCAGCGAGCCGAAACGGTTGCCATACAGCGTCGTGGTCCAATCGCCCTGGTTCCAGGTGACGCTGCCATTGGCCTTGCTGCGCCACTGGTAGTCATCCAGCGAATTGCGGATGTCGCGCACTTCGTCATCGGCGAACTGCTTGTACTCATGCTCCAGCACCAGGGTGTAGGCCAGGCGCGTGGTGAAGCGGCCATAGCGGCCCGCATCGAAGCGCCAGTTGCCCTTCAGGTCGATGCCGCGCACCGACTCCGATGCCGCATTGATCGGGTTGATCAGTACGCGGGTCACCTGGTCCGGCTGCACGGTGGCAGTGGAGGGGTTGCGGATCACCCGCGACAGCGCGTCCTGGCACAGCGACGAGCTGATGTCGCGCGCTTCGCCGCCGAGGGTGCGGCCCAGCCGGCAATCGGCCTCATCACGCAGGATGCGGCTGGTGTCGAGGCTGGTCACTTCGTTGTCGATGCGGATGTCGTAGTAGTCGGCGCTGAAATCCAGCCCGGACAGTGGCGACCAGACCACGCCGAAGCCGTACGATTTGGCCGACTCCGGCTGCAGCTGCGGGTTGGCGCGGTTGCTGTAGTCGATCGACAGGCCGTTGTAGTCGCAGTTGTCATACGACTGGCCGGCGGTGCGGCAGCGCCAGTAGTCGGTCATGCCGGGGTTGTAGCCTCGGGTCTCGGTGGCGAACACATAGTTCATGTCCGGCGCACGGAAGCTGGTGGCCGCGGTGCCGCGGATCAGCAGGCTTTCGATCGGACGGAATTCGACACCGAAGCTCCAGGTCGCCTTGCCGATATGCTCGCCGCCGGCGCGGTACTGGTCGTAGCGACCTGCCAGGGTGGTGGTCAGCGACTGCAGCAACGGCAGCTGCAGTTCAACACCGGCCGCATAGCGGTCACGTTCGCCACCAGCACCGATGCCGGCGCTGGTGTTCCAGAATTCGCCGGTGCCCAAGCGCGGGTCCGGGCGGTTGCGGTAGCCCTGGCTGCCCGCTTCGACCACCGCGGCCAATGCGGCATCGCCACCGGGCAACGCGAACAGGCGGCCGTTGACCGTCGCGCTGAAGGTCTGCAGCCACGCGGCATTGCGGCTTTCCTGGTAGTCGGACAGGCGGCCGTACTCGTCGGGCGTCAATGGCTGGAACAGGCGCGCAGGGTCTGGTGCGTAGACCTCCACACCGTTGCGCACGCCCAGCTGCGGGCCCAGCAGGTACTCGTTGATGCCGGCCAGCAGCACCGGGCGGCGCGTACGGTTCTCGTAGCGCGAGCGGCTGTAGACGGCCTCGTAGTCCCAGCCGCTGTCGCCGATCTGGCCACGCGCACCGACGTTGAACGACCACGAGCTTTCCAGGAAGCGATTGGCATTGCGCGGCAGGCCGCCGATTTCCTCCGGCGCGAAGCGGCGGTACCAGCTCTCCAGGTTGCCCGTGTTCTGGTTGTAGAAGTAGTTGCGTGACGAGGTCCAGGTGGGCGCACGGGTATTGTTGTTGATCCGTGCGCTGCCCAGCGCGACATCGGCGAACAGGTCGGTGGTCTCGTTGACGTGGAAGGTCAGCAGGCCGTAACCGTTGAGGTTGCGCTTCTCGGTCTGCACGGTCCAGTAGCTGGCAGCGGCTTCGTTGCTGCCGCAGTACCAGCCCTGCCGCGGGTTGTTGGCGCGCAGCACGCTGCCACCGTAGATGGCCGAAGCCGCATTGCAGCCGGCGGCGCCCGGATCGATGTTGCGACCGGTGGCTGCGTTGCGACGATAGGCGACGGCCGTCGGCTGCGGCGCCTTGCCGGTGGGGTCATCGTCCAGCGAATCCATGAAATCGCGCTGGCGCGCATGGATCGCCTTGCGCACGTCCAGTTCGAAGCCGAACAGGCCTTCCCAGCGGTCGCCCGAGCTGCCTCCCACCACCTGCACGCGCTGGTTGTCACCACCGCCCTGCTGGGTGCCGCCGGCACGCACGTTGACGTCCACGCCGTCGAAGCGGTCCTTGAGGATGATGTTGACCACACCGGCGATGGCATCGGAGCCATACACCGCAGATGCCCCTGCGGCCAGCACCTCGATGCGCTCGATCAGCGCACTGGGGATGTTGGCCAGGTTGACCACGTTCACCGAGCCTTCGTAGGCCAGCGGATAGTCGGCCTGACGGCGGCCGTTGACCAGCACCAGCGTGCGGTTCGGGCCCAGGCCACGCAGGTTGATGGTGTTCGCCGCCGGGGTGAAGGTATTGCCGAAGTCCTCGCCCTGCACGTTGCCGGTGTTCTCGGTGAGCGCGCTCAACGCATCGAATGCATTGCGATAGCCCTGCGCATCGATCTGCTCGCGGCTGATCACCGTGACCGGCGACGGCCCCTCGACACTGGCACGCGGGATGCGCGAGCCGGTGACCTTCACTTCCTGCAATGAGGTGGGTGCGCTTTCCTGCGCGAAGGCCGGCAACGAGGCCAGCATCAGGGACGACAAGGCAAGCACCAGCGGACGCGGGCGCAGCGCCAGGGGAGAGGCGGACATGGGCTTCCTGGGGGAGTTGGGCGGGTGGTCCGGGGCGCTGGCGACGGTGCGCGCATAACGATCCCGTAACGAAAGTGTCCTGAACGGATGGTTGCAACGGAAATGACCAGGCTTGATGGCGTTATGCCTGAACCGAATCAGACCGCAGGCAGCGACCGCACTGCATTTGCAACTTCTTTCATTGTTCCCCCTCGGCGGCCTGCGGCATCGTCCCACCCCATGAACCGGTATTTCCCTACTTCCCTGCCACCGCTGCGACCGGTGCTGCGCCGCCACCTCCTGCTGCTCCAGCACGGGCCTGTGGTGCTGCGCCCGCTGCAGCGTTCAGACCTTTCCGCCTGGCGTCACCACTATCGTCAGGTCGAACGCAGCGGCAACCCGCCTGACCATTTCGATGCCGAAGCCCATTTCCTCTGCGGTGTTCAGCGTTCGCAGCTGCAACACGACAACGATCAGTTGCTGCTGGGCAGCTTCGACGCAGCGGGTGAGCTGCTGGACCAGTTGAACCTGCGCCTGCATTGCGCGCATGCGCGCAGCGTTGAACTGCGTTGGCTGCATGCCGCAGGCTGTCCCCAGCGGCGGCAGCTGCACGCTTCGTTGCAGGCGCTGTGCACGTTCCTGTTCGAACAGGTGGGAATCCGTCGCCTGTTCGTGCTGCTGCCGCCCGATGCAGGCAGCGCGCTGGTCGCTACCCTGCAGGCGATCGGCTTCGAGCGCGAAGGCCTGCTGCGCGACCACCACCTGGATGTCGAAGGCTGGCAGGACCGCCAGCTCTACGCCCTGACAGCCCCTGCCTGGCGGCAACGGCAGTCAGCAGAGAACTAGCGCACCCGCTCCAGCGAAGCATCCGCGCCGGTCAACACGCTGCAGGCATGGTCCTGCAGCTCCTCGGCGCTGGCATCGTTGTCGCTGCCGGGATCCAGCTGCGTGGCCAGCAGGATGAAACCCGGCGCGCCATGCACGTCCTCGTGCCCCGCCACCAGCAGGCTCCATTGGCCAACCCTGTCCACACCGCTCAGGCCATAGGCCAGCAGGTTGAGGGGATTGGCAGTCAACGCCTCGCCCGGCAGCAACCGCGCCTGGTATTGATGGCCGCGCAGCCGTACCGGCAGCGGTGCCCACTGCGTGCCGAGGGCCGCGCGATTGTCTTCCAGCGCCCGCAGCACGTCGGCGCGCAGGCAGTCGACGTGGATGTGCAGCTGGTGCTGCGAACGTCCATGCGGCGAGTTCAATGCCAGGCTGGCGACGCTGCGCGGCAACCGCTGGCCAAGTGCCTGCTCGGTACGAGCGCGGGCCTGCCAGGCGGCAGCAAAGTAATTGGGTGCCCCGCGCCGGTACAACGCGGGACTTTCGATGCCACTGACCTTGTCCAGCGGCATCAGCAGGAACTGATAGCGGCCGTGTGCGTCCTTGACCAGCACATCGCGGTGATCAACGGCCGGGCGCACCTGCAGACAATCGCCGCGTGGCGACTGTGCGCCCTGGCAATCACGTTCGATCAGGCGCCACAGCGCATCCGAGTGGGCCGGTGGCGGCGCAGGGGGCACGCTGGCACAACCGACCAGCAACAGCAGGGGCAGCAACAGAAATCGCACGGCAACAACTCGCAGGATCAGGCGCGCAGGCAGCGCCGCGCGCCATTCTAGCCAGTGGGATGTGGCAATCAGTAGGTGCCGAACGGCACTTCAACCACGACCGGGGCGCCGGCAGGCAGCACCTGCAGGGTGTACCGGTCCAGTGCGCCGTCATCATCGGCCAGCGGCTGGCGGTGGAACTGCAGGCGATAATGGCCCTCGCCCACGCGCACTTCAGTGCCATCAGCAGCCAAGGCGGCAGCGTCGGGCAGCAGCAGCCCGCCCAGGTCGCTGTAGGCGCCGGCAACATCGGCGAAACCATAATCGGCCAGTTCATCCACCCGCTGCATCGCATAGACATGCGGCAGATACGGGCGCGCGGGGCTGCGGCCGTTGCTCAGATCGGTCACCCCGGCCTGCGGCAGGTGGTACTGCTCGCGCAGCGCGGCAACACCCAGCGACTCACTGTCCACCTGCAGGCAGCACACCGTGCGCTTGCCTTCACGGTCGAGGATCGCGAAGCGATCACCACGGGTTGCGGCCTGCGGCAGCATCGCGAACGCCAGGTTGCGCTGCGCCGGCTGGTAACCGGCTTCGGTCTGCAGGTTGCGCCAGCCACCAAATACCGGCGCTTCGGCCGCGGGCGCTGGCGCCGGTTCGGCAGCCATGGCTGCCACTGCCATGCAGAGCAACGACAGCACTGCCGTCGCCTTCACTGCGTTCTGCCTGCCACGGAAACTGCCTGACCTCATACCGGACCCAACACCTGCACCGGAGTGGCCCGGCCTGCCCGCCGGCACGTTGCCGGCAACGCCGGCCACTATGCAGTGCGGCGGCCGCGCGGGCAATGACCCGAACGCTGCCGGGTTTCGCGCGGTCAGTGCTATCGTGCCGCCAATCCCCTGCGCAGGAGCGCCCGCATGACCATCCGCCTGACTCTGTTGCTGCCCGCCTCGGCCTTGTTGCTGTCGGCCTGTGTCAGCACTCCCGGCCCGGAGGTCAAGGGCAGTGGCCGCTGCGATGCCAGCCAGCTGGGCTGGGCCATCGGCCAGCCGGCCAACGAGCCGAACATCCGCCGCCTGTCCAGCGAAAGCGGAGCCGGCATGGTCAACCCCATCGGCCCGGCCACCATCACCAGCAAGGACATCCGCCAGGACCGCCTGCGCGTGTTCGTGGACAAGGACAACATCATCACCGCCACCCGCTGCGAGTAAGCGCGTCACGGCCGTTGCGCAGAGCCGGGCTTGCGCCCGGCTCCATGGTTCAGGGCTCGGTGTAGGCCGAGCACTCCGGCAGCGGCTGGTCCGGCTGGTACGCCCCTGACGTGAAGCGGAAGGTGCGCGTGTAGCTGCATTGCGCATCCTGTTCGGTGCGCAGGTCCTTCTTCGTCAACCGCCCCTTGGCCAGCGAGTCCCGCTGCGGTGATACCCCGGCTGGATAGTTGGTGGCCCCGGCCTGGTAGCGCAGTACGGGCATGTCCTGCGCTTCGGCTGCCAGCGCAAGTTCCGCATCGAAGCTGTACTCGTCATGGCAGGCGCCGGCACGCTGATCAAAATCGCGCTCGCTGAAACAGGCCCGGATCATCTTGTTGGCCGACCACGCAACGGACAGCACGTCGGCGTCCACCTGGATGCCATCGTCGAGATGACGGATGCGTGCCAGGTGCAGGGTCGATGCGCTGGCACCGCCGCCGGAATACATCGCACGGGCCTCCACCAGACCGCCGACAAGCACGTTCTGCAATGCGGCCTGTTGTGGATCGGCCACGGCCTGGGCTGCCCCGGCGCCGGGAGCCAGGCGCACGATGAAGGGCCAGACCCGCAGGTCGCCATCGTCAACCACGTCGATGGGCACGTAGCGCATCTGCGGCTCGCCTTCAGCATCCGCGCGCTCGGCAACTTCCAGCGAGGCCGGCTGGTCTTCGCCCGCTGAAGGCAGCGCCTGCACGCACCACTGGCCATCAGCAGTGCAGTAGCGCTCCGGGCCGTCCGGCCCCTGCCCGCCCTGCAGCAATAGCGCTTCAAGTCGGTTGCCTGCGGCATCGTGTTGAACGGGCGCGGCAGCCTCCGCAAGCAGCGGAGCGGACAGCAGCAGCGTGCTCAGCACGGTGCGAACAATCGTTCTCTGCATCGCAATTCCTGCGCATCGGTGCGTGCCTAGGGAACACGGATGGTAACGCAGAGAAGAACGGGCTCCCCGAATCAATTTCCGATCACGTCGCGAGCAATGCAGGGAGCCATCAAGAGAGCGAAATCCAAGGCTATCCGCTGATGCTACGCAGAATCGCAGGAGGAGCAAAACCATCATCGGCCATGGATTGCAGGTCGCCGTCATTCCAACGCGACTGTTGGATCCACTCCAAGGCCTTCGCCACAAAATCATCAAAAGTACGTGCGAGAAGATATTTCGTATCTTCGTCGGCGCCAAATGCAATCATCTGACCCTCAGCCCCTCCCGCATCCGGATCGAAGTCCAGGCCCATATGATTTCCACCACCATCATGCGTGAGCGGTATCCAGCGCGCATTCGTGTACATGGGCTTCACCACCCCAGGGGGGCTAGCCTCCATGAACTCAGCGCAGTCTTCGTTCATCCCGTCAGCCTCGATCTCCCGCCATCCCTGCCACTGTCGCAGGATCTCCGCTATCGAGAGCATCTGATTTCCGAAAAGCAGCCCGAACCCATCCTGTCCGTCGTGAATCATCAGCATCTGCTTCAGCAGATCTGGCAGAACAACTCCCAGCTTGGTCTCCAGTCCAATCAATTCACTTTCGGAAGCTCCTGGCCGTAGCTGCATCTCATCCAGACAGTTCTTCTCGAAAAGCGACGCCTTGATGGACACCCATATTTCATTTGCGCTCTGCATCGATCCTGTATCCGCCTAAGGCAAGGGCTCAGGCTAGTGCCAAGGCGATGAGTCTGGAATACAAAGAATCCGAATTTTCGACGAGTTCACCATCAGTGCCCGTCGCAGTCGCAGCTGCCCCACCCTCTCGCCTTCGACGTCTGGCCGATGCCGGGGTTGAAGGTATTGCTCGGGTCCAGCGTGCGGTAGAAGCCGGCCAGCGCCGGCTTGGCCGGATACAGGTGGCCGACGTTGTGCTCGGCCGGGTACTCCGCGCCGCGCTGGTCCAGCAACGCCCACATCGCATGCTCGATGGCCATCGGATCTTCCCCCTTGCGCGCGATGTAGTCCTGGTGGAACACATGGCACAGGAAATGGCCGTAGTACAGCTTGTGCAGCAGGCGCACATCAATATCGGCTGGCAGCTGCTCGAACCAGTCGGCGTCATCGCGGCGCAGCGCAATGTCCAGCGCGACGATGTCCTGCACCTGGTCGCGATGCACTTCGCGGTAGCGTACCGCCGCACCGGCCACCGCGAAACGATGCAGGAAGGCCTTGCGCCCTTCGTCCGCCGTGCAATGGAAGTAGCCGCCTTCGTGGTCGTTGAAGAAGCCGCGCAGCCAGGCCTCGGTGGCAGCCGCATCCTGTGCGGAAACCTTCAGCAGCAGATGATGCTCGTAACGCTGGCGGAACTCGCCCATGCGCTTGGGCAGGTGCGAGGGCAACAGGCCGGTCAGCGCCTGCATCACGCGGTCGGTGACACCGCGCAGGCCCAGCCGTTCGAACCAGCCATCAACCCGGCTCTTCAGTGCGAATGCGGCCGGAACGCGCGCGGTACCGAGCGTGTCGATCAGCAGGAAACTGTCCTTGCCGTAGCGCTCGCCGATGTCATAGGCATCCCGGTGGATGTACTCGCCGGCGATGGGCAGGCGCTCGAAGCCGGTCAGCAGCTGGCGGCGGATCGCGGTCAGGCTGTCGGTGCGGTTGCTGCCGATATAGAAGACCTCGGCGGCCTCCTTCTCGAAGGTATCCAGGCGCACGGCGAACACCGCCAGCTTGCCGGCAGATCCGGCCGCCTCGAAATGGCGGCTGGGGTCGGCGTTGAAGCGTGCCGGGGTATCGGCATCGACCTTGCGCACTTCCTGGGCGTAGCGCGGATCGGAGGCGGCACGGCCATCACCGTCGCTGACATCGGCAGCGCTGTAGTCACCGCTCTGCAGGCGTTGCAGGATCTGCTCGGGCGTATCGCCCAGCGCGATGCCCAGATGGTTGACCAGTTGCAGTTCACCCCGCGCGTCGACCTGCGCATACAGCGCCAGTTCGGTATAGGCCGGGCCGCGGCGCACCAGCGCGCCACCGGAGTTGTTGCAGATGCCGCCCAGCACCGAGGCGCCGATGCACGACGAGCCGATCACCGAGTGCGGCTCGCGGCCCAGTGGCGCCAGCGTCTGCTCCAGCCGGTCCAGCGTCGTGCCGGGCAGGCACAGCACCTGGCGGCCTTCGTTCAACAGCTGGATGCCGGTCAGGCGCAGGGTGCTGACCAGCACGATCGGCCGGCCGTAGTCGTCGCCGTCCGGGGTGGAACCGCCGGTCAGGCCGGTATTGGCCGCCTGCAGGATGATCGCGGCCCCGCCCTGCACCGTGGCCTGCAGCACGTTCCACAATTGCAGCAGCGTGCCCGGGCGTACCACCGCCAGTACCGGGCCATCACCGAAGCGATAGCCGCGACGAAAGCGACGGGTGGCCTTGTCGCCGGTCAGTACGTGGCGGTCCCCCACCGCGGCACGCAACTGTTCCAGCACCGTATTGCGATCACTCATGGCAGGCGCACCAGCGAATCACGGCCGATGTCGGCAATGCGATGCGCGCCGGTCAGGGTCATCGCCACGCGCATTTCCTTGGCGATCAGGTCCAGCAGGTTGGCCACGCCGGCCTCGCCCTGCGCGGCAAGAGCGTAGACGAACGCGCGGCCCAGCAGCACGGTGTCGGCGCCCAGCGCCAGCATGCGCACCACGTCCAGGCCGGTGCGGATGCCCGAATCGGCGAGGATCTTCAGGTCACCCTGTACGGCGTCGGCGATGGCCGGCAACGCCCGTGCGGTGGACAGCACGCCATCAAGCTGGCGGCCGCCATGGTTGGAGACCACGATGCCATCGGCGCCGAACGCCACCGCATCACGCGCATCGTCCGGGTCGAGGATGCCCTTGATCACCATCGGGCCTTTCCAGAACTCACGGATCCACTCCAGGTCCTTCCACGAAATGGACGGATCGAAGTTGCTGCCCAGCCAGCCGATGTAGTCCTCCAGGCCCGTTGGGTTGCCACGGTAGGTGGAGATGTTGCCGAGGTCATGCGGGCGTCCGCGCAGGCCCACGTCCCACGCCCAGCGCGGATGGGTGATGGCCTGGCCGATGCGGCGCATTGCAGCGTTCGGACCACTCATGCCCGAGTGTGCGTCGCGATAGCGCGCGCCCGGCACCGGCATGTCGACAGTGAATACCAGAGTGGTTACACCGGCCGCCTGCGCGCGCTCCAGCGCATTGCGCATGAAACCGCGATCGCGCAGCACGTACAGCTGGAACCACATCGGGCGCTGGATCGCCGGGGCGACTTCTTCGATCGGGCACACCGACACCGTGGAAAGCGTGAACGGAATGCCGCGGCTGTCGGCTGCACGCGCGGCCTGCACTTCGCCGCGACGGGCATACATGCCGGTCAGGCCGACCGGTGCCAGTGCCACCGGCATCGCCTGCTTCTCGCCGAACAGCTCGGTTTCCAGGCTCAGGTCGGACATGTTGCGCAGGACGCGCTGGCGCAGCGCGATGTCGGACAGATCGGACACGTTGCGCTTCAGCGTGTGCTCGGCATACGCGCCACCATCGATGTAGTGGAACAGGAACGGCGGCAGCCGGCGTTCGGCTGCGGCACGGTAATCGGTGGAGGCGGAGATGATCATGGGGTCAACCGTGTGGGGAAGGTAGACGTGAAGCCCGCGCACGCCGGGCTTCGTTGTCATCGAGGGTGCGCAGGGTGGTGTGCACGAACTCGAGGTGGGCATGCGCGGCGGCGCGCGCACGTTCGGGGTCGCCGGCCAGCACCGCATCCATCATTTCGCGATGCTGGTCGGACAGCGGCGAGAAGGTCCTGGCCGAGGTGTAGAGCTTTTCGCGGCTCTGCGAGATATTGGTCTGCAGCAGTTCGAACAGGCCGCGCATCACCTGCAGCAATACCAGGTTGTGCGAGGCCTCGGCGATGGACAGGTGGAAGGCCGCATCGGCCTGCGCCTCACCGGCGGGGTCGTCCTTGCCATGCGCATCCATCATGGTCTGGAACGCCTGGGCGATGCGTGCGCGGTCCTCGTCGGTGGCGCGCAGCGCGGCGTGCCAGGCCGTGGCGCCTTCCAGCGCGTGGCGGATTTCCAGCACATCGAAGCGGTATTCCGGGTCCCCCTGGAACAGCGGCAGGTACGGCACCAGCGGTTCATCCAGCGCCTGCCGCGCACGTGCGGCGGGCTCGCTCACGTAAGTGCCACCGCCTACCCGCGCGGTCAGCAGACCATGGCTGGACAACTGCGCGATGGCCTCGCGCAGCGCAGTGCGCGAGACCCCCAGCTGAACGGCCAGCGTGCGCTCGGCCGGCAGCCTGTCGCCCGGCTGCAACTGCTGTTCCTGCACCAGCGCACGCAGCTGCGCGGCCACCTTGTCCGAAACCCGTTGTGTGCTCATGGCGCCATTGTGGCCCGAAGCACGCCGCTGTTGGTCGGCCTGTACTGCATGGCTCAGGGAATCATCCAGGTCAACCAGTAGGCCTGGGCCAAGGTGATCAGGCCGACCATCGTGGTGAAGATCAGGCTGTGCTTGACGGTGAAGCGGAACAGGTCCGACTCCTTGCCGGCCAGGCCCACCGCCGCGCAGGCAATGGCTATGGACTGCGGCGAGATCATCTTGCCGGTGACACCGCCGGTGGTGTTGGCCGCTACCAGCAGCACGTCGGACACGCCGATCTGCTGCGCGGTGGTCGCCTGCAGCGCCGAGAACAGTGCATTGGACGAGGTATCCGAACCGGTCAGGAACACGCCCAGCCAGCCCAGGAACGGCGAGAAGAACGGGAACGCCTTGCCGGTGTGCGCCAGTGCCAGCGCCAGCGTTGCCGACAGGCCCGAATAGTTGGCGATGAAGGCGAACGCCAGCACCATGCCGATCGAAAAGATCGGCATGCGCAGTTCGCGCACGGTTTCAGCGAAGGTCTGCAGCGCCGAGCGCGCCGGCATGCGCAGGGCGATGATCGCAATGATTGCGGCAAGGATGATCGAGGTACCCGTGGCCGAGAACCAGTCGAACTTGTACACCGCCTCATAGCTCAGCGGCGCATCGACGATCGGCGGCATCTTCTGCACCAACTGGTCCAGGCCCGGCACCGGAATCTTCAGCACCCAGCCTTCAAGCGGGCCACCGGCTGCGAACAGCGACTTGAACGGCTTGATGCTCCACACGGTGACCATCGCAGTGAGGATCAGGAACGGCGACCACGCCTTGGCGATCTGGCCGACGCTGTGGCGCGGCGCCTCCATTGCCTGTGCGGCCGCCTCGGCGCTGGTTTCGGTATCGAAGCGGAAGATCCGTGCCGGCTTCCAGCGGCGCAGGAACAGGGTCAGGCAGACCAGCGACGCCAGCGAGGCGGTGATGTCCGGCAGTTCCGGGCCGATGAAGTTGGAGGTCAGGTACTGGGCGATGGCGAACGAACCGCCGGCCACCAGCACCGCCGGCCAGGTTTCCTTGACGCCGCGCCAGCCGTCCATGATCGCCATGATCCAGAACAGCACGATGACAGTCAGGAACGGCAGCTGGCGGCCGGCCATCTGGCCGATCTCGAAGGCATCCAGGCCGGTCACCTGCCCCCCCACGATGATCGGGATGCCCATCGCGCCGAACGCCACCGGCGCGGTGTTGACGATCAGGCACAGGCCGGCCGCATACAGCGGCTTGAAGCCCAGCCCGACCAGCAGCGCGGCGGTGATCGCCACCGGCGCACCGAACCCGGCTGCACCTTCCAGGAAGGCACCGAAGGCAAAGCCGACCATCAGCATCTGCAATCGCTGGTCCTCGGTGACCGACAGGATCGAGGCACGGATGACGTCGAACTGGCCGGTCTTGACCGAAACCTTGTACAGGAACACCGCGCCGATGATGATCCAGGCGATCGGCCACAGGCCATAGACGAAGCCGAAGCCGGCCGCGCCCAGCGCCTGCGCCACCGGCATGCGATAGAACAGCAGCGCCACGGCAAGCGCGATGGCCACCGTGAGGGTGCCGGCGATCCAGCCCTTCATGCGCAGCACGGCCAGGGCGATGAAGAAGAAGGCGATCGGCAGCAGCGCGATCAGGCTCGACAACCACAGATTGCCGGCGGGGTCGTACACGTGTTGCCAGGGCTGCATAGGGCTCTCGACAGGAACAGGAGGTTCCCCACCGGGTGGGGGCGTCGGGCCCGCCATATATTGGTCGTACCACATTGACCAACAATCGGACCGCAGGCGCGAATTGAACCTCCAATCCTGCCGACAGCCTATTAGACCATAGGGCTATACGGAATTATTGGTAGTACCATTTAGCGGTTACAACTTCTTTTCCACCCGCCGTATCAACGCCAGCACCAGCACGCACAGTACGCTGACACCGAGCGCGATCACGTACTTGCCGATGCCCACGGCAATACCGATGGCCGCAGCCATCACCAGCGAACTGGCGGTGGTGAGCCCGCTGACCTGGTCTTCGCGATTGCCGCGCAGGATGGTGCCGGCGGCAACGAAGCCCACGCAGGCCACCACTGCTTCGATCAATCGCACCGGGTCGACCTGCAGCAGATCGCGGTAGCGTTCCTGCTGGAAGTGTTCGGCCACCGAATCACCGAGGCCGACGATCAACGCGGCGGCACCGGCAATCAGCATGTGCGTGCGCAGGCCGGCAGCGTGCTTGCCCATCTCACGTTCAACGCCCAGCACGCCGCCAAAGACCATGGCGGCGGCCACGCGCAGCAGAATGGACATGTCCTGGGTAAGTTCCATGGGGAGGCTCCGGAAGTTTCCCGGAGCGTTGCCCGGCGGCCGTGGGACGGGGGTGAAGGCGATGGCACGCCCTCTTCACCGGGCGATGCCGCCTTGTTCCATGCAACGGGAGTTGCCGGCCAGCGGCCGGCACTACTGCGCCAGATAACCACCGTCGATGGCGTAGTAGGCACCCGTCGCGAACGAGGCATCGTCGCTGGCCAGCCAGGCGACCAGCGCGGCCACTTCCTGCGGCGTTCCCAACCGCTTGAGTGCATGCCGGCCTTCCAGGGTGGCACGCACTTTGGCGTCCATCTTTTCCAGCAACGGCGTGTTGATGAAGCCCGGGCCCACCGCATTGATGCGGATGCCATCGGCAGCGTGCTCCCATGCAGCCGTCTGGGTCAGGCCGACCACGCCGTGCTTGGCGGCCGCGTAGGCGGTCGAACCGGCATACCCGACCTGGCCCAGGATGGAGGCCATGTTGATGATGCTGCCGCCGCTGCCCGCCGTGCGCATCGCCTGGATCTGCGCCCGCTGGCACAGAAACACGCTGGTCAGGTTCACATCGACCACGCGCTTCCAGCCATCGATGGGATAGTCGCCGCTGCTTGCCGCTGGCCCGCCGATGCCAGCGTTATTCACTGCAACATGCACGCCGCCCAGTTCCTTCACCGTGCGCTGCACCGCCGCTTCCACCGCCGCCTCGTCGGTGACATCCAACGCGACACCGATGGCCTCGGCACCCTGGTTGCGCAGCGTGGCCACCGTGGCATCCACCGCATCCTGCTTCAGGTCCCACACCGAAATGCGCGCACCCGATGCAGCGAGCGTTTCCGCTACCGCCAGGCCGATACCGGATACACCGCCGGTGACGATCGCGGTTTTTCCGTTGAGTCGGTAATCAATCATCTGTGGTCTCCATCTGTTGGGAAATCGATTCGGACAAACCGTCCGACCTCACCGACACTACGCCCTTCTTCGTGACGAAAGCGCTGCATGCGGGATACTTGCGCGCATGCCCGCCACCTGAGCTTGCATGCGTACAGCCTGCGTTCCACTTTCTGCCGATGCCGAACGGCGGCTGGATACCGATTCCTGCCTGCCTGGCGACCTGTACGAAGTGATGCTCAGCGATGCCACGGTCGATCTGCTGTTCGACAGCGGCTTCCTCACTGCCCTCAATACCCGGTTCGGCCTGCTCTTTGACCACTACGAAGACGAATCGATCACCCGTCCCGAGCAGTTACAGTACGCACGCGCATTGCTGCGCGATCTTCAACTTGGCCGTAAATGCCAATCGATTGACCCGTTGGATATCGCATTCGGGCTCGCATTGGAGAAAATGACAGGAATCTATTTCCAACTCTGAAAGCGCAGGACCGATCCGCGCTGCAGGTGCACGATGGAACGTGCGGGCACATCGTCGCCGGCACCCATCATCCATGGTTGAGCGCCGAGCGATGTCCCGATATTTCACGTTTGCCGATTACCGCCGTTTTGGCCAGCGACACGGCTATGACTACCGTGCCGATCCAGGCCACCTGCGCGAAGAACAGTGGGCCGGTCACGGCGACCTGCACGAACAGACCCTGCGTGGCGGCATGAGCCTGCTCGCCTCGGATGTGCACAACCGCATCGCCTACACCGCCACAGCGCACGAACGGCCCGGCCTGGTCATCCGTGTGATGCTGCAGGGCCAGGTCGACGTGCAGGTTCCCAACCGCAGTGACTTCAGCCTGCGCGCAGGCACCGCAGTGACCACCAGCCACCGCGACCATGTGGCAATGGTCGGCGTCCATCCCGGCAATATGCGCTTGCGTGGCATCAGCCTGATGGTGCCAGCCGATCTGGACCCGGACCTGCTGCGGCAACCGCAATTGCAGCGGGCATTGGGTTCACACATGGAATGCAGGCACTGGGCGATTCCACACGCGATGCTGCCGCCTCTCGCGCAGCTGTTCGACAGCCCCTGGCAGGATGGCCTGGACGCGCTGTGGCGCGAGGGCATTGCCCTGCAGTTGCTGTCCACCGGTCTGCAGGCCGATGATCTGCACGCCGAAGGTGCGCGTGCGCTGCGCAGTGGCCAGCGGGCGCGGCTGGAACGCGTACGGACGTTCCTGTACGACGATCCTGGCCATGCGCACAGCCTGCTGGAACTTGCCCAACTGGCCTGCATGAGCCCCAGCGCACTGCGCCGGCACTTCGTCCAGGCGTATGGCTGCTCGGTGTTCGACTACCTGCACGAACAACGCATGCGACATGCCGAGCAGGGCCTTCGCGAATCCGGCTGGAGCGTGGAACAGGCGGCTGCGGAAACCGGCTATCGGCACCCCAGCAACTTCGCTGCCGCATTCCGCAAGCGCTTCGGGCTGGTGCCCAGCCGCTGGCGCACCGGCCCTTCGAAGGTTGGTTGAAGCGCATCTGCCCGGGCAGGTGTCGACCTTGGTCGACACGCTTTCGCACCATCGCGTTGCCGGCCAGCGGCCGGCACTACCTCACCCGGCACTACCGACATCGCGCGACCGGGGTAGCGCCGAGCCGTGCCCGGCGTCATCCCCTCTGTCTCAGTACACCGGCAGTTCGATGTAACTGGCCTGCGCGGCGCTGTGCCATACCCGCTGCGTCGCCTTCTGGTAGTCACCCGGCTTGGCCAGGTAGATGTTCGGCACGTAGGTCTGTGGGTTGCGGTCGTACAGCGGGAACAGGCTGGACTGCACCTGCACCATCACCCGGTGGCCCTTCTGGAAGGTGTGGTTGGCATTGGGCAGGTCGAAACGGTACGGCAGCACCTGGTTCGCCGCCAGCGCCTTGGGGTCGCTGAAGCTCTCGCGGTAGCGGCCACGGAAGATCGCCAGCGACACCGGCAGCTCATAGCCGCCCATTTCCGGTGTCGATGCCTCCTGGTCGGGATACACGTCGATCAGCTTCACCACCCAGTCGCTGTCGGTGCCACTGGTGGACGCCTGCAGGTTCACCACCGGCGTACCTCCGATGCGCAGCGGTGCGGTCAACGGCTCGGTGATGAAGGTCAGCACGTCGGGACGTCCATCGACGAAGCGCTGATCCTTGACCAGCCAGGTGGTCCACATGTCGCGGTCGCCGAAGCGCACCGGACGCGGTACGAACGGCACCGGCTTGGACGGATCGGACACGTATTCCTCGAAGTCGCCCTCGCCCGCCGCCGGCGCCTGGAACGCCAGCTTGCCACCGGCACGCAGGTACAGCGGCTTGCTGTTTGCCGCGCACGCCTTCTCGCAGCTGCGCGGCCAGCCCTGCAGGCGGTCCCAGTGGTTTTCACCGGTGTTGTAGACCAGCACTGGTGGCGTATCGGCCTTCGGCGCGCCATCCACCAGGTACTGGTCGAAGAACGGCTTGAGCACGTCGCGGCGGAACTGCAGCGCGGTATCGCCATCGAATTTCAGCGCCCCAAGCTGGCTGCCGTCATAGTTCACCTGGCTGTGCCGCCACGGGCCCATCACCAGGTAGTTGTGGGTGTTGCCGGTGTCGCGCCCTTCCATCGCCTGGTAGGCGTGGTTGGCACCCCACATGTCTTCCTGGTCCCACAGGCCCTGCAGCCACATGGTCGGCACCTTCAGCGGCGTCTTCGCCATCACCGCATCCAGCGCCTGGCCCTGCCAGAACGCATCGTATGCGGGGTGCTGTACCAGCTTTTTCCACCAGGTCAGCTGGTCCACGCCGGTAAAGCGGGCGTAGTCACCGGCCGAGCCGATGCGCAGGAAAGTGCTGTAATCGTCGTAGCCCAGCGACGGCAGCGGCGTGCCCTTGCCCCGCTTCTCGGTCTGCATCGCGAAGTAGTTGAAATTGACCTGGCGGAAGGCACCGTAGTTGAGCCAGTCGTCACCCATCCAGCCATCGACCATCGGGCTCTGCGGCGCGGCCACCTTCAGTGCAGGGTGCGGATCGGTCAGCGCCATCACCACGGTGAAGCCTTCGTACGACGAGCCGAGCATGCCGACCTTGCCGTTGGTCTCCGGCACATGCTTGACCAGCCAATCGATGGTGTCCCACGCGTCGGTGGAATGATCGACCTTGGTACCGTTCAGTGGCCCACGCAGCGGCCGGGTCATCACGTAATCGCCTTCGGAGCCGTACTTGCCACGGATGTCCTGGAACACGCGGATGTAGCCGCCATCGACGAACACTTCATCGCCCTGCGGCAGCAGATCGCGCATGCGCGGCGAATCGCTGCGGCTGGCGCGGCCGGCGGCGTCGTACGGTGTGCGGGTCAGCAGGATCGGTGCATTGCGGGCACCCTTGGGCACCACGATCACCGTGTACAGCTTGGTGCCATCACGCATCGGCACCATCACCACGCGCTTGTC
The DNA here is from genome assembly GCF_019793815.1 of Stenotrophomonas sp. DR822. NCBI lineage: Bacteria > Pseudomonadati > Pseudomonadota > Gammaproteobacteria > Lysobacterales > Lysobacteraceae > Stenotrophomonas > Stenotrophomonas sp. DR822. Next base: position 121,964 of record NZ_CP081826.1, on the reverse strand, counting down.
GTAGTCGCGGCCCACATCGGGGGCGACGAAGGGTTTTCCGCTGATGTCCGGGGTCATCGGCGGCGTGTCGGCGGCCAGCACGGCGCTGGACAGGCTCAGGGCTACGGCAACAGCAACGGCACGCACACGCATGGACGACCCCTCGGGCAGGAAAGGCCCCAGCCTACTCCCGTAGCCCCCGGCAAAGCGTGTGCCTGCTTTGCATTCTGCGGCGTTTACAGGCAGGACTGATGGCACATGTGCGGTCTGCTGCCGCTGCGCTCACCGGGCATGGCCCGGTGCTACCCGTTCACGGCCAACCACGGTAGCGCCGGGCCATGCCCGGCGGATCCATCACGCCACCGGTACTTCATGCAGGGCAAGCCAGCGCCAGCGCCCTCGTTCCTGCCGCAGCACTGCCAGCGATTCCCGCCATTCGGTTTCTCCCCCACCCACGGCATGTCCCTCGCGATAACGCAGCACCGCCAAGGGCGACGGCGCTTCCACCGCCTGCACGGCCTCGATGGCGATCCGCAGTCCCGGCCGGCCGCCGTGTCCGCCCACGAACAGCGCCTGCACGGCGGCGCGGTCCAACCTGCGACCGGAGATGCCGACCATGCTGAAGTCCGCGCAGAAATGTTCCATCAGATCAGCCAGTGCATCGGCCGCGACCTCTGCGCGGAACCAGGCCTGCAGCGTGTCGTGCAGCAGGTGGATTTCGTGTTCGGCGGTCATGTCCATCAAGCAGTCTCCGGAGCGGAAAGGGAATGTAGCTGCGACCGGCGCAGCAGCGCCAGCGGCAACAGGGTGAGTACGGCCGCCAGGCCCAGCGCCACGCCGGTGGCATGCGCCGGCCACCACTGCATGGCCAAGGCCAGCAGCAGAGCAATGGCGGCGGTACCCAGGCAGAAGCTGAGCTGGCGGTTGAGGTTCCACAGTGCACTGGCATCGCCCAGCGCCTCGGCGTCCACACCCTGGAACGCCAGCGTCTGCGCGGTGCTGCTGCACAGGCTGCCGCCAGCGCCCATCAGGGCGAACAGCATGGCGGCCAGCGCGAAGGGGGGCTGCGATTGCAGCGCCATCAGCAGCAGACCGCTGGCCTGCAGGACCATGCCCAGCCGCAGCACCGCGCCCGGCCCGAAGTGCGCCAGCAATCGCCGGCTGCCGGTGATTGCCAGTGCCGAGGCCAGCGCCCACGGCAACATCAAGGCGCCGATCTGCGCGGCGCTGTAACCGGCGTGGTTCAACTGCAGGGTACTGGCCAGCTGGCTACCGATGAACACACCCGGCACCGCCAGATAGACCAGCATCGCCATGCGCAGGCCTCGATGGGACAGCAGCGACCAGCGCAGCAGCGGCTGCGGCTGCCGGCGTGCATTACGCAGGTGGGCGGCGGCCAGCACTGCTGCCAGCAGCAGCAACCCTGCGCCGGCGAAGCGATGGTCGGGCTCACCCAGCCAGGTCAATGCCAGCAGCAACGCGCCCAGCGCAGACATCGCGGTGGCCAGTGCATAGCCCTGCAGGCGTGGCGCACTGCGCAGGCCATCGGCCGGCATCCACGCCAGCACCAGGGCGATCGCCAGCACCGCCAGCGGCAGGCTGGCCCACAGCACGCCGCGCCAGGACAGCCACTGCACCAGCAGGCCGCCAAGAGCCGGTGCCAGTGCCGGCACCAGCAACGCCACCAGCAGGATGCGCCGGGTCAGCGCACCGCGTTGCTCAGGCGTGCACTGCCGGTACGCCGCCGCCTGCGCCACCGGAATCAGCAGCCCGCCAGCCAACCCCTGCAGCAGCCGCCAGCCCAGCAGCCAGCCGATGGACGGCGCGGCGCCGGCCAGGCCCGCAGCCACTGCGAACAGCACCAAGGCAGCCAGCAGCAGGCGACGCTCGCCGCAGCGCGCGGCCAGCCACGGGGCGAGCGGAATCACCACGCTCAGGCCCAGCATGTAAGCCGTGCCCACCCAGGCCAGGGTGCCGATGTCCGCATGCAGCTCGGCCGCCAGCGCCGGGTAGGCCACGGTGGCGATGAACATGTTGACCAGGTCCAGGGCGAACACCAGCAGGAAGATCGCCTCATGGCGCAGGCGTGGGGAAGGCATCAGCAGGCTCCGGCAGCGAAGGCGACAGCATCGCGGACCAGCGTTGTTGGAAAAACACGACGGCAGCTGCAACACTGTCAAACCTGTTTTGACAATCAGCCACCATGGTCAGCCTCGATCGCTTCGATATCTTCCGTGCCGTGGTCGAGGCCGGCAGCCTGACCGCCGCCGCCGAGCGCCTGGGCCTGAGCCGGGCCGTGGTCAGCTTCAACCTGAAGCGGCTGGAGCAGGAGCTGGGGGTAACCCTGCTGCTGCGCAGTACCCGCCACCTGGCGCTGACCGAGGCCGGCGAACAGTTCCTGCAGCACTGCGTGCAGGCACTGGATGCCGCGCAGGCCGCCATCGATGCCGCGCGCCGCGACCAGCATCAACTGCAGGGCGTACTGCGCCTGACCACCACCCCGGAGTACGCGCAGCTGCGGCTGATTCCAGCTCTGGAAGCCTTCCGCGCGCAGCATCCAGCGCTGGTGCTGCATCTATCGACCTCGCCAGCCCCGGCCGACCTGATTCCCGAGCGCTTCGACCTGGCGATCCGCCTCGGCCGCCTGCCCGATTCGCAACTGCATGCCACCGAGCTGGAACGTCACCCGCTGTGCGCAGTCGCCGCTCCGGCATTGCTGGCGCGCCTGGGGTCCGGCAGGGCGGTGGATGATCCGGTGCTGCTGGGCACCCTGCCCCGCCTCGGCTATCCGCGCCTGGCCGATGTGCCAGTGGTCGCGCCGGATGGCAGCGATGCATTGTTTGCCACCAATCCGGGCAACGCGGTGATCCGCGTGGATGGGGCCAGCAGCCTGCGCGCGTTCGCCGTGGCCGGTGCAGGAGTGACCGTGCTGCCACGCTGGCTGATCGAGGACGATCTCGCCCACGACCGCCTGCGGCCGGTGCTGCGCCAGCATCGATTCCCGCAGCAGAGCGTGTACGCGGTGTACCCGCACAGCAGCCAGCCCTCGCCGAAGGTGCGGCAGCTGATCGATTTCCTGCGCGGGTGGTTTGGTGACGACGCCAGCTGAATCCTTCGCCCGCCGGGCACGGCCCGGCGCTACCGGGATGCCCGTAATCGGGTAGCGCCGGGCCATGCCCGGCCAGCGCAGCGGCACCCCGTAAACAGACACGGCCCCTTGCGGGGCCGTGTCTTCAACCATCAGTACCGCAGCGGATCAGCGCAGCACCTGCTCCACCAGCTGCACGTCCACCGTCTGCAGCGGCTCGGCGGCGTTGCGCGACAGCTGCACCTGGTAGGTGCCGCCATCGATCTTCCACTGGCGGGCCTGTGCATCGTAATGGGCCAGGGTCTTCGGCTCGGCTTCGATGCGGATGCGGCGCTGCTCGCCCGGCTGCAACTCGACCTTGTCGTAGCCGATCAGGCGGATCGGCGTGGTGCTGCCGGCCGGCAGCTTCAGGTACAGCTGGGCGACGTCGGCACCGGCGCGCTTGCCGGTGTTGCGGATGTCGACGCTGGCAACCAGGCGCGAACCCTCCACGCTCACCTTCAGGTTTTCATAGGCGAACGAGGTGTAGGACAGGCCGTGGCCGAAGGCGAAGGTCGGGGTCAGGCCCTTGGCCGCCATCCACTTGTAGCCGACGTTGGCGCCTTCGATATCGAAATCGAACACATCGCCGAACGGCTTGGCCGGCTTGAAGCCAAGGCCATCGATGTGCGGGCGCGGCAACTGCGATTCGTCCACCACCCAGGTCACCGGCAGGCGGCCGGACGGATTGGCCTGGCCGGTCAGCAGTGCGGCAATGCCTTCACCGCCACGGATACCCGGGTACCAGGCCTGCAGCACCGCCGGCACCTGCGCCAGCCACGGCGTACGCACCGGGCCGTTGGTTTCCAGCACCAGCACGGTCTTCGGGTTGGCCTTGGCCACCGCCGAAATCAACGCATCCTGGTTGTCCGGCAGCTGCATGTCCGGCAGGTCCACCGATTCGGCCGCCCACTGGGTGGCGAACACGATGGCCACATCCGCCTGTGCAGCAGCCTTGGCCGCAGCGGCGGCATTGGTGCCGTCCACATAGGTGATGGTGGCGTCCGGACGCGCGGCACGCAGCGATTCCAACGGCGAGGACGGATGGAAGATCACCGGGCCCGGCCAGGTGGTCGGCAGCACGCCCGGCACCGCGTTGGTGCCCTTGGCCGTGACGCCCACCATCGACGAACCACCGCCACCGATCACGCCCTTGTCCGCATGGCCACCGATGATGACGATGCGCTTGGCGCTGTCGGCCAGCGGCAGCAGGCTGCCTTCATTGCGCAGCAGCACGCTGCCTTCTTCCACCGTGCGCTGGGCCACGGCGAAACCGGCTTCGGCGTCGACCTTCTGGTGCTGCGGCGGGTTGTCAAAGTTGCCGTGCAGGAACATCGTGCGCAGGATGCGCGCGACCATGTCGTTCAGGCGCGCCTGCGGTACCACGCCGCCGTGCACGGCCAGGCGCAGCGGCTCATCGAAGAACACCGCCGCATCGAACACTTCACCGGCGGACTGCTGGTCCAGGCCGGCCAGCGCCGCCTTCGAACCGCTGTGCACGCCGCCCCAGTCGGACATCACGAAACCGGGGAATTTCCACTCCTGCTTCAGCACCTGGTTCATCAGGTAGCCGTTTTCGCAGCCGTAGGTACCGTTGATCTTGTTGTACGAGCACATCGCCACGCCCGGGCGGCCAGCTTCCAGCGCGATCTCGAACGCCAGCAGATCCGACTCGTGCATGGCCTGCTCGCCAATGCGCACGTCGTGGAAGTTGCGGCGGGTCTCCATGTCGTTCAGCGCGAAGTGCTTCATCGAGGAGATCACGTGCTGGCTCTGCACGCCCTGGATCACTGCGCCGACCATCGAACCGGCCAGCAGCGGGTCTTCACCGGCGTATTCGAAGTTGCGGCCGTTACGCGGGTCACGCTGCAGGTTGACGCTGCCGGACAGCAGGATGTTGAAGCGCTGCTGCCAGGCTTCGCGACCCATCGTCGCGCCACCGGCAAAGGCAACACCGCGGTTCCAGGTGGACGCCGTGGACGGGCCCGACGGCATGGCGGTGGCGAAATCACCCGGGCGGATGCCACCGGGATTGGTCACGCCCACGCCGGCGTCGGCCGACTGCTGCGACGGAATGCCCAAGCGCGCTACGCCCGGCACGAAACCGGCCGAACCCACTGCACCTTCCGGCAGCTTGCCACCGTCCTTGCCCAGCCCGAAGTAGCTGTGCAGCATCTGGAACTTCTCGTCCTCGGTCATCGCCTTCAGCAGCAGCGCAGCGCGCGCATCGGCGGTGAGCGTGGTATCCATCCACGGCTGCTCGCCGCCCTTGTCCGCCGCATAGGCCAGGGTCAGCAGGGTTGCACGCAGCGCGCTGCCTTCAACCTTGAACGGCGCACTGCTGGCGGCCTGGAAGCCATCGCTGAAATAGCTGGCATCGGCCTCCAGGGCCACGCGTGCCGGATCGAAGCCGGCCGCTTTGGCCGACTCACCGGCCACCGCACCGAGCAGCACCGCCGGCGCGCCCAGTCGCGAACGCGACACCAGTGCCGGCAACTGCGAAGCACCGGCGCCAGCGTCGGTGTACACCGCCACTGCATGGCGGCCGTCATCCAGGCGCAGGTAGTTCAGGCCCGGCTGGTCGGGGCCGGATTCGGCGGCGATCGGCAGCCGGGTCAACACGGCCTGGCCGTGCTGGGTCTGGCCGTCATCCTTGCTGGCGGCGATGAAGCGGTACTGGTAGCCCAGGCCATCGGCCAGCAGCTGCAGCGGATCGACCTGGCCGATGCCGCGCTGTACCTGGCGAACGCTGACCGCATCCACCTGCAGGGTCTTCAACTGGGCAGCCAGGGCCGGCATCGCGTCCGCGGTCGGCGCCTGTTCCAGCGTCAGCACGGTGAAGGCGGCGGAGTCGGCCCAGGCCGGGGCGGCCAGTGCGGCAGACAGGGCCAGGGACAGGGCGAGCGGCTTTGTAAACGTTTTCATCGACGGGCGTAATTCCGTTGCCAAGGCAATCGGTCCAGGGAAAGTGCCGCCGAAGGGTGCAGCGTCATGCCGCGCATGCGTTGCCGGGCAACGCCTTGCAGGCCAGAGGACGGGCCGGTCTGCGCGCGGGACCCTCCTCCCGTGCGTGACAACCTGCCTGTCCGGGCCGCGCAGGGCGACCCATCATGTGAAGAGTGTGCGAGGGCGTTCATCGCTGTCAACAGGACCTAAGTCACAGGCGCGATGTGCGGACTGGTTATCAGCCCATCACCGGCGGTCATCAACGGGCTGCACGGCGCTGCCGATAATGGTTCTCCCCGGCGACGATTCGAGCCCATGACCGTACATCGCGACTTCGACCATCTCTGGCGCGACCGCTGTGACACCTCCAGCCAGCGCAGCCCGCGCGTGCTGATCCGGGTGTTCGTCGCCCCCGGCGAACTGGAACGCAGCGTGGCCTTCTACGAGCAGCTGCAGGGCGTGGTCGCCGATGCCGGCTTTCCGTTTCCCGATGCGGGCCTGCGGCTGGCGATGGTCGGTGCGTTCCTGCTGATCGAAGGCTGCGACGAGGCGCTGGCGCCGTTCACGTCGACCACGGGCACGTTGCTGGTCGACGACGTTCGGCCTTATCACGACAAGCTGGTGGCCGCCGGCGCCGAGATCATCTTTCCGCTGCAGGTGGTACCGACCGGTGCGGCGTTCAATGCGGTGCATCCCGATGGCACCGTGGTCGAGTACGTGCACCACCGGCCGGACCCGCAGGGGCGGTGAGGTGGCGGCCGGGCTGCGCCCGGCACCCGCAGAGGCAACGGCAACTGCAACAGCAATAGCCGAAGCAAAAGCTGGGCTCCTGTTGGTAGGCGGGGCAGGTCCGGTTGCGGGGGACGGCGCAAGTACGTCCATGTAGCCTCGGTCGCCGCTTGCTCGTGTGCGCTGTCCTGCGCACACGGCAAGACCGGGGTTGGGCATCCTGCCCAACCCGCCCGAGGCATGCCTCGGGCCCATGGCGCTCACGCCCCCGCAACCGGACCCACCCCGCCTTCGACAGATTCCCGGCGCGCAGTAGATCCACGCCATGCGTGGATGTTTTTCCCATGAACTTTTGCGGCATACGTCATCCACGCATGGCGTAGATCTACAATTCCTCCATGTCCTCCCCCGCTCTACCCTGGAATGGCACCCTGCTGCTGGATGCACACGTGGCTGTGCTGCAGGGCCACGCCGGTGACAGTGACACGCACGCGCACTACGCCCATCAGCTGCTGCTGAGCGAGGGCGACCCTTGGCAGGTCGAGATCGATGGCGTGCAGCAGCAGGGCCAACGGCTGTGGCTGCGCTCCTTCCAATCGCACGCGATCCTGTCGGCGCCCGCTGACGGCTGCACGGTGTTCCTCGAACCGGCACATGCCGACCTCGAACAGATCCAGCAGCATCTGCAGTCGTTGCCCGGCAATGCTGCGCAGCTGCACGAGTGGCTGCCGCGACTGAGCCGCCCACAGCCCCTGGACCGCCGTGTGCAGGCGGCGCTGGCCCGCATCACCCAGCACCTGCCCGGCCCGGTGCCAGCCGCCGATATCGCCGAGGCCGCGCATCTGTCGACCAGCCAGCTGCATCGGCGCTTCCAGTCCGAGCTGGCAGTGACCCTGCGCGGTTGGGTGCTGTGGCAACGGCTGCGCAGTGCGCTGGCGCATCATCTGCGCGGGCACAGCCTGACCGACAGCGCGCATGCCGCCGGTTTCGCCGATCTTCCCCACCTCTCGCGCAGCCTGCGCCGCATGTTCGGCATCGGTGCCGCGCAACTGCAGGGCCTGCAGCTGCGCGCGGCCTGACGCATCGATCACCCGCGCCTGCGCAGTCCTTCCGGAAGCTTCGGCACCTCGCCATGGGGCAGCGCGCGGAAGGGCGCCAGCAGTTGTGCGGAATACGCCTGCGGATAGTCCGGCTGGCTGCCGATGCCCAGGTCACGCTGCCGCAACCGATAGCCCGGTGCATCAAACGCGGTCCCCAGCAGGTGGTCCCACACGGTGAAAAACAAACCGAAATTGACATCACCTGCGGTGCCATAGCGGATGTGGTGGAAGCGGTGCAGCGGTGCCCATGCCATCACCCGGCCCAACACTCCCGGGCGCATGTCCACGTTGGAATGCTGCAGCAGCAGCTGGATCGCGATGGCGAACGCCAGCACCGCGGCCACCGGCATCGGCATGCCCAACAGCAGCAGCGGCAGTACGCCGCCCACCGCTTCGGCGGCCTGGTGCAGTGGGTGTTTCATCAAACCATTGAAGCCATACATGCGGGTCACGCTGTGATGCACCGCATGCAACCGCCACAACCAGCCGATGCGATGGCTGGCGTAATGCACCAGGGTGATGCCAAGGTCAGCGGCGATGATCGCCACCAGCACCTGCAGCGCGAATGGCCACTGCGTCGGCCATACGTGCCAGGGCATGATTGCCGCCAGCAGCGGCACCGTGGCGATCGACAGCAGGTTCAGGCTTTCATTGACCAGCGCATGCAGGACATCGCGCAGGCGGTCACCCTGGTCGTGGTTGAACGCCGGATCGTATGGCCACAGCCGTTCGGCAGCGAACGACACCGCGATGGCGACAGCCAGCAAGGCAAGCAGCCACAATGGGTCACCGTGATGGTGACCGACCCATACGATGGCGGCAGTGACAAAACCCAGCAGGAACAACGGGGCATACAGGCGGAGCATCCAGTGCTTCATGGCTGACTCTGAAAGTGAGGGGCCTGAATGCTGGCGCGGCATGCGGGCTGCCGGCTTGAACAAACAGCGCAACCCCGCGTCCGCTCACGTTGAATGCCCACCTTGGTGGGCGATTCACGTCTGGCGTGGATCTACTGCGCGAAGGCCGGCTTTCCCGCATCCAGGCCCCCGTTCCCCAGTAGATCCACGCCATGCGTGGATGCTTTGCCTCCTTCAGCAAGCTGAAACCCTGCCCTCCGATTTCATTAGTAATATTACTCACAAGCCGAGTAGCATGTCCGGTCTCAGCCCCTGATATCGGCCTGTCGATACTCGCTCCATGCCTGCCGTTTCCGCCCACTTCTGCCGCTTCCCGCCAGCCCGGCGCCTCCCCCGGAGGACCGGCTGATGGGCGCCGTCGTCGCACTCGACCGCCTGCTGGACGGCCGCCAGGTCTGGCGCGGGCCGGCACGCCAGGGGCAGGCCAGCGACCATCTGGCCAGTGGCCATCCGGCGCTGGACGCGCGCCTGCCCGGCGGTGGCTGGCCAGCCAGCGGGCTGTGCGAAGTACTGCAGGCCGCACCCGGGGTCGGTGAACTGGCCCTGGTCTGGCCGGCACTGGCAAAGCTGAGCCAGCACCCACGGCCGATCGTGCTGGTCGCCCCACCCCATCGCCCGCACGCCCCGGCATGGGCCGCCGCCGGGCTCGACCTGGCCCAGCTGCAGATCATCCACGCCGCACCGAAGCAGGCGCTGTGGGCGGCCGAGCAGTGCCTGCGCTCTGCCGCCTGCGCCGCCGTGCTGTGCTGGCCGCAGCAGGCCGACGATCGTGCCCTGCGCCGCCTGCAGGTCGCCGCTGACAGCGGCCAGTGCCTGGGTTTCGTGTTCCGCGAGGCCCGCGCCGCCCGCAACCCCTCCCCGGCCAGCCTGCGCCTGCAGCTCGACCATGGCCAGGTGCGGGTGCTGAAGTGCCGCGGCGGGCTGCCACCAGCGCAGCCGTTGCCGCTGGCCATCGCCCACTGAGGCCGCGCCATGCACTGGGCCTGCCTGTTGTTGCCGCAGCTGGCGCTGGACAGCGTGCTGCGCCTGCAGCCCGATCCACAGCGGCCACTGGTACTGCTGCAGGGGCCGGCGCAGCGTCGTGTGCTGCGTGCGGTCAGCCCTGCCGCGCGGGCAGCGGGGCTGCGCCCGGGCATGCTGCTGTCGGCCGCGCAGGTGCTGGTGCAGGACCTGCAGCTGCATGACTACGATCCCAGCGCCGAACAGCACACCCGGCAGTTGCTGGCCAGCTGGCTGTATGCCACCAGTTCGCTGGTCAGCCTTGATTTTCCGCATGCGCTGGTGCTGGAGATCGGTGCCAGCCGTGCCCTGTTCGGCGATTGGCTGACGATCGAACAACGCCTGCGCAACGGCCTGCACGACCTGGGCTTCCGCCATCGCCTGGTCGCTGCTCCCAACCCGCATGCCGCGCGCGTGCTGGCCAATGTGCACGATGGCCTTGGCATCGATGCGCAGCAGCTGCCCGCCGCACTGGCACAGCTGCCGCTGGCGCGTAGTGGCCTGCCCGCTGATGCAGTGACCGTGCTGGCACGCTCCGGCCTGCGCACGCTGGGGGCGGCCTTCGACCTGCCGCGCGAAAGCCTGGCCCGCCGCTTCGCCCCCGAGGTACTGCAGCAGCTGGATGCCGTGCGCGGTTTGGGCAACGCGCCGCTGCGCTATTACCAGCCGCCGGACCGGTTCGATGCGCGCATCGAATTCGAATACGAGATCGAATCCAGCCAGGCCCTGCTGTTCCCGCTGCGGCGCCTGCTGCTGGACCTGGCCGCATTCCTGTGTTCGCGCGATGGCGGAGTGCAGCGTTTCGATCTGCATTTCGAGCATGACCTGCTGCCGGCCAGCGTGCTGACCATCGGCCTGCTGGCCCCCGAACGCGATGCGGCGCTGCTGTTCGAGATCGCACGCAACCGCATGGAAGCCTTCGCCCTGCCCGCCGGCAGCCGTGCGCTGCGCCTGCAGGCCGAGCAGCTGCCGCCGTTCGTACCGGCCGCACGTGACCTGTTCGATACCCGCCCGGCGCAGGCGATGCCATGGACCCAGCTGCGCGAGCGCCTGCGTGCCCGCCTCGGCGATGACGCCGTGCAGCCACTGGCCGTGCAGGCCGACCACCGCCCCGAACGCGCCAGTGGCACCCAGCCACCGGCCAAGCCACCCGCTTGGTGGCCGCTGCGCCCCGGCTGGCTGCTGGAGACGCCACAGCCGCTGCGCGATCCGCGCCTGCGCATCGTCGCCGGGCCGGAACGGATCGAATCGGGCTGGTGGGACCAGGCCGATGCACGCCGCGACTATTACGTGGTGGAAACCGCGCAGGGCCAGCGGGGCTGGGCCTTCCGCACGCGCAATGATCCGCATGCGCCGTGGATGCTGCACGGCTGGTTCGGTTGAACCCCATGCACACCGATCTGCCCGGATACGCCGAACTGCACTGCCTGTCGGCCTTCAGCTTCCAGCGTGGCGCGTCCACCGCCGAGGAACTGTTCGCACGCGCCGCCGGCCAGGGTTACCGCGCGTTGGCCATCACCGACGAATGCTCGTTGGCTGGCATCGTGCGCGCATGGCAGGCGGCGAAGACGCACGGCGTGGCGCTGATCGTCGGTGCCGAATTCCAGGTTGAAGACGGGCCCAAGCTGGCCCTGCTGTGCACCAACCAGGCCGCTTACGCCGGACTGTGCCAGCTGATCACCACCTGTCGCCGGCGGGCAGCCAAGGGCGGATACCGCTGCCTGCGCGAGGATCTGCACGGACTGCCCGAGGGCCTGCTGTGCCTGTGGCTGGACCGGCAACCGGCGGCCACCGAACTGGAACTGCTGCGCCGTTGTTTTCCGCAGCGCCTGTGGCTGGCCGTGGAGCTGCACCACGAACACGACGACACGCGCCGGCTGCAGCAGCTGCAGGCCTTCGGCGAGCGCCACCAGTTGCCGCTGGTCGCCAGTGGCGACGTGCACATGCACGTGCGCCGGCGTCGTGCCTTGCAGGACACGCTGACCGCGATCCGCCACCGCTGCAGCGTGGCCGAGGCTGGCTGGCGCCTGTTTGCCAACGGCGAGCGCCATCTGCGCCCGCGCACTGCACTGGCCCAGCTGTATCCGCCCGACCTGCTGGCAGAAACCCTGCGCATCGCCGAACGCTGCCACTTCTCCCTGGACCAGCTGAAATACAGCTACCCGCGCGAACTGGTGCCCGAAGGCCACGACCCGGACAGCTGGCTGCGCGTGCTGGTCGAGCGCGGCATTCCCTGGCGTTGGAAAAAGGGCATCGAGCCAGCCCAGCGCAAGCAGATCGAGCACGAACTGGCACTGATCAAGCAGAAGCAGTACGCCTCCTATTTCCTCACCGTGCAGGACATCGTGCGCTTCGCCCGCAGCCAGGACATCCTCTGCCAGGGCCGTGGCTCGGCCGCCAATTCAGCGGTGTGCTTCGTGCTGGGTGTAACCGAGATCGACCCGGCGCGCAGCAACCTGCTGTTCGAGCGCTTCATCTCGGCCGAGCGTGATGAACCACCGGACATCGACATCGACTTCGAACACGAGCGCCGCGAGGAAGTGCTGCAGTACGTGTTCAACCGCTATGGCCGCGAGCGTGCCGCGCTGACGGCGGTGGCGATCAGCTACCGTGGCCGCAGCGCGATCCGCGATGTCGCCCGTGCGCTGGGCCTGCCGATGGACCAGGTCAACGAGCTGGGCGCGGCGATGGACCATTGGGGCGGCAACATTCCGTTGCCGGAAACCCTGCGCGAGCGCGGCTTCGATCCGGAAACACCGTTGATGCGCCGGCTGCTGGCATTGACCGCCGAGCTGATCGATTTTCCGCGCCATCTGTCGCAGCATCCGGGCGGCTTCGTGATTTCCGAACATCCGCTGTCGACGCTGGTGCCGGTGGAGAACGCGGCGATGGCCGACCGCACCGTCATCCAGTGGGACAAGGACGACCTGGACGCCACCGGCCTGATGAAGGTCGACTGCCTGGCACTGGGCATGCTCACCGCCATCCGCAAATGCCTGGCGATGCTGCAGCAGCACGGCCTGCACGAAGGACGCATGGATGCAATCAAGGACGATGACAAGCCGACCTACGACATGATCTGCGCCGCCGACACCATCGGCGTGTTCCAGATCGAGTCGCGCGCGCAGATGGCGATGCTGCCACGCATGCAGCCGCGTAATTTCTATGACCTGGTGATCGAGGTGGCGATCGTGCGCCCTGGCCCGATCCAGGGCGACATGGTCCATCCCTACCTGGAACGTCGGCGGATCCTGCGCGAACAAGGCGTGGATGCGTTGAACGATCCGGACAACCCACTCTATCCCCCCCAGCTCGACCGCGTGTTCGCGCGCACTCTGGGCGTGCCCTTGTTCCAGGAGCAGGTGATGCAGCTGGCGGTAGATGCGGCCAACTACACCGCAGGCGAAGCCGATGCACTGCGCCGTTCGATGGCCGCCTGGAAGCGTCGTGGCGGCCTGGAACCGCACCGCGAAAAGCTGCTGACGGGCATGTTGAAAAACGGCTTCAGTCTGGAATATGGCGAGCACCTGTTCGAGCAGATCAAGGGCTTCGGCGACTACGGTTTTCCGGAAAGCCACGCGGCCAGCTTCGCCCTGCTCACCTATGCCAGCTGCTGGCTGAAGTGCCACCACCCGGCTGCATTCACCGCCAGCCTGATCAACAGCCAGCCACTGGGCTTCTACAGCCCCGACCAGCTGCTGCAGGATGCGCGCCGGCATGGCATCACGGTACTGCCGGTGGACGTGCGTCACAGCGACTGGGATTGCACACTGGACTTCAGCAAGGGCGCGGCGGCAATCCGGCTCGGCCTGCGCCTGGTCGATGGCTGCAGCGAACCGGCCGCGCAGATCATCATGCGTGAACGCGCACGGCGCCCCTTCGACGATGTCGGCGATCTCTGCCAGCGCACCGCACTGGATCGCCGCCAGCAGGGCCTGCTCGCCGATGCCGGCGCCCTGCGCGGCCTCAGCGGCCATCGCCACCGCGCACGCTGGGATATCTCCGGCGTGGAGAACCGCCTGCCGTTGTTCGACCAGGCCCGGGCCACCGCCGAAGCGCGCGTGGCCCTGCCCCTGCCCAGCGCCTGGGAAGACATGCAGGCCGATTACCGCAGCACCGGCACCACCCTCGGCCGCCATCCGATGTCGTTCCTGCGTGCGCAGCTGCGAACCCGTGGCTGCCTGGATGCCGCGCAGCTGGCCAACCATGGTCATGGCCGGCGCGTACGCATCGCCGGCCTGGTACGCATGCGCCAGCGCCCGCAGACCGCCAGCGGTGTCACCTTCCTTACCCTGGAAGATGAAACCGGCATGGTCAACGCCGTAGTCTGGCGACATCTGGCCGACCGCCAGCACCACGTCCTGGTAGACACGCAACTGATGCAGATCGACGGCCGGCTGGAACGCGTGGATGGCGTGCAGCATGTGATCGTGCAGCGCATGCACTGCCTGGACGAACTGCTACAGGGACTGCGCAGCCACAGCCGCGACTTCCATTGACGATACACACCGTCACACAACGAACTGGCCACGGCCAACCGGATTCCGCTATCGTCGGCCACGTCCAAGGAAGGAATACACAATGGCTCGTGCCCTGACCCTGACCACCCTGGTGGTCGCCCTGCTCGCGTTGCTCGTTTCCGGCTGGACAGCCTGGAACCTGCATCGCAGCCAGTCACCACACCGCGTGATCGAAGCGCGCGGCCTGATCATCCACGATGCCAGCGGCCAGCCGCGGGTGATCCTTGGCGCCCCGGTTCCCGACCCCCTCAGCCGGGGCCGCCCGCAGGGGCCGCGTGCCACCGCCCTGTCCGGCCTGATCCTGCTCGGCCCCGATGGCTCCGAGCGCGGCGGCTACGGCACCAGCGACCGGGGTGGCGAAGCCCTGCTGACCCTTGACGATGCCACCGGCACCACCGAAGTCTTCAAGGTGGTCGCCAACCCGGACCGCGGCGCCAGCCTGATGGTCAAGCACCAGAACAACACCGGCGCCATGCTGAGTTCCTGGCAGGGCAAGCCGGAGCTGGTGTTCCTCGACGACAGCGGCCAGTCCTACTACGTGCGCCCCGGCGCCAGCGCTGCGCCCTGAGCGCGCACGCTCAGCGCACCACCGCCGCCAGGTCATCGGCCAACCGACGTTGCTGCGGCGGGCCGAGTGCCGCACAGGTGATGCGCAACCCATGCGCCGGTGCAGACACCGCAAAGACTTCACCCCCACGCACATGCCAGCCACGTGCCGCCAGTGCCAGCACCTGCGGCGTGCTGTCGGCCGGCAGTGGCAGCCACAGATTCAAGCCTTCCATCGGTATCGGTGTCGGCAGCCCGCGCGCCTGCAGCAGGGCCTGCAGACCCTGCAGCCGCTGCTGGTAGCGCTCACCGGCGGCAGCCACCTTCGCCCGTTGCTGCGCCGACTCCAATACCGAACTGGCTGCATCCTGCAGCAGATGGCTGACCCAGCCGGTGCCCGCCGCCAAGCGCAGGCGCAGGCGCACCGCGGTCTGCCCATCGCAGGCCAACCAGGCCACGCGCAGGTCCGGGCCCAATGCCTTGGACAACGAACGCAGCAGCGCCCAACGCCGACCGTCCATCGGCAGCACCGAGTGATAGGCCTGTTGCGAGAGCAGGGCGTAGTGATCGTCGACCAGCACCGCCACCTGCGGATAGCCGGCCAGCAACTGGCGCAGCGCACGCGCACGCTTCGCATCCAGGCTGGCACCGGTGGGATTGTGCGCGCGTGGGGTCAGCAGCACCGCACGTGCACCCGCATCCAACGCCTGCCGCAGTGATTCCACCTGCATGCCGTGCGTATCCACCGCCACCGGCAACGGCACGTGTCCGGCCGCACCGAGGACATTGAGGCTGCCCAGGAAACAGGGATCCTCCACCGCGATGCGGTCCCCCGGCAGCAGCCACGCCGACAGCAGGCGCTCGATGCCATCGACCGCGCCGTGGCTCAGTTCCAGCGCATAGTCCGGCGGGCAATCGGCATCCAGCGAGGCCCGTGCCAGGCGTTGCATGCGTGGATCAACCGTCTCCACCCCATACAGGCGCGGAGCCGTCGCAGCCACGCGGAGGCTGGGCAGGCAGCGCGGATCCGGATTGCCGCCGGCCAGATCATGCAGGGCCAACCCCGGCGCACTGCCCTCGCGTGCCATCGTCGCCGGTAGGCCGCGCACCACGGTGCCGCGACGTCCCGCCGTACTGGCCAGCCCCGCTGCATCCAGCCGCTTGTAGGCCGCCGCCACGGTGTTGCGGTTGACCCCCAGCTGATCGGCCAGATCGCGTACCGGCGGCAGCACGCTGCCGGCTGCCAGATGGCCGCTACCGATGCCCTCGCGGATGCTGTCGAAGATCGCTTCGGCGCTGTTCCCGGTGATTTTCATTTTGTCCTATGCCAAACTATATCTTGTCCTGTGCCAGTGTATCCCACCCTGGCCACCCCGCACCGGAGGTGCCCCATGTCCCTCGCCGCCGCCGACTGGCCCGTCGCCCAGTCCGTCGAACAGATCGCCGCCAATCTCGCCACCGTGCACCAGCGCATCGCCAGCGCCTGTGCCCGCGCCGGTCGTGATCCGGCCAGCGTGCGCCTGCTACCGGTCAGCAAGACCGTCGATGAAGCACGCATCCGCATGGCCGTAGCCGCCGGTTGCCACCAACTGGGGGAAAACAAGGTGCAGGAGGCGCAGCGCAAGGCCGAGGCCATGGCTGACCTTGGCGTGCACTGGTCGGTCATTGGCCACCTGCAGACCAACAAGGCCCGGTACGTCGCACGCTTCGCCAGCGAGTTCCAGGCGCTGGACAGCCTGCGCGTGGCCGAGGCGCTGCAGCAGCGGCTGCTGCTGGAGGACCGTACGCTGGATGTGTTCGTACAGGTCAACACCTCGGCCGAGCCCAGCAAATACGGCCTGGAGCCGGCTGCGGTGGCCGACTTCGTGCAGCAGCTGCCCGCCTTCGACCGCCTGCGCGTGCGTGGCCTGATGACCCTCGCCATCTTCACCCCCGAGGTGGAACGCGTACGCGCCTGCTTCGTGCGCCTGCGCGAGCTGCGCGACCAGCTGCAGCAGACGGCGCCGGCAGGCCTGGACCTGTCGCAGCTGTCGATGGGCATGTCCGGTGATTTTGAAGTCGCCATCGAGGAAGGTGCCACCGTCGTCCGCGTTGGCCAAGCGATCTTCGGTGCACGCTCCACGCCCGACAGCTTCTACTGGCCCACCCCGGGAGCACCGGCATGAAGCGCGCCGTTGCCCTGCAGCACGTGGCCTTTGAAGATCTTGGCACCCTGCATCCGCTGCTGCTCGCGCAGGGATGGCAGGTACATACACTGCAAGCCGGCGTGGATGCACTCGATGCTGCCGAAGATGCCGATCTGCTGGTGGTGCTGGGTGGCCCGATCAGCGTCAACGATGGATCGGCCTACCCGTTCCTCGCCGACAGCACCGCGTTGCTGCAGCGTCGCCTGCAGCAACAGCGGCCGACGCTGGGCATCTGCTTGGGCGCCCAGTTGATGGCGCGCGCACTGCATGCGGTCGTTGCCCCCACCGGCGGCAAGGAAATTGGTTTCGCACCGCTGCTGCTCACCGATGAAGGCCAGCGCTCGCCTTTGCAGGCATTACAGGGCATCCCGGTGCTGCACTGGCATGGTGAAGCCTTCGAACTGCCGGAGGGCGCACGCCGCCTCGCCAGTACGCCCGCCTGTCGCCACCAGGCCTTCGCCATCGCCCACCATGCACTCGCCCTGCAATGCCATCCGGAACTGGATGCGCGCCAGTTCGAGCGCTGGCTGATCGGCCACGCGCTGGAACTGGCCGCGGCCGGCATCGATCCCATCGACCTGCGCGCGCAGGCCCGCCGCTACGGCGGGCCTCTCGCCGCTGCGGCGACCGCGATGTTCCAACAGTGGCTGCACGACCTGCCGGAGACCCGCCCATGCACTACCGCCTGACCATCCAGCACAACGGCATCCACTGGGGCCATTTCGACTGTGACGGTCCCAATGCGCTGCAACGCATCGATGCCATCGCCGCACGCCTGCCCGCCGCCGAAGGCTTCAGCCTGCAACGGCAGAAGGGCATCGGCGAGGAGCGCATCCTCTCCAGCACTGCCGATGGCCTGCGCGTGCTGGCCGCGCAGATCCAATACCGCGATCTCTGATCCCCAGGTGATGCGGCATTGACCCAACGCATGCTGCGCAACGTCCTGTAGAGTCGTACCCGCTCGATGCCGCAGGAACGCGCTCATGCCAGACCACCTTCCGCCAACCTCCAGACTGTCCCTGTCACGCGGCTCCATCGACGGCCTGCGCATTGCCCCGCGCTGGCCCGCGTCACAGGTCATCCTCGAGGCCGAGGTCCTGCAGTGCCTGCTTGATGCGCAGGAACTGCTGCCATCCACGCTGCGCCTGCTGGTCACCCGCGGCTTCGAATGCAGCCAGGGAAAGCTGGGAGGCTTCCGGCGTCTGGTACGGCGGCTCGGCATCGCCGTGTTCCGCTGCTGCTATCGGCATCGCCACGATGAGATCGACGCCATTTTCGGCGCCAACAGCCATGATCTGGACGGTCGCCATGTGGATGTCTCGCTGGTCCTGCACGGCCGGCGCGTACGCCTGCTTCCGCTGGGCGTGTTCACTCCATTGCGCTGGCAGCAGCAGCGCGTCAGCCGTCATGCAGACGCCGTTGCAGCGGCCAAGCATGCACTGCAGCGGTGCGGCTTCGATCTGCACCCCAACGCCACCGAGAGCCTGCAGATCCACTGCGACCATCGCGGCACGACACTGGCGGAACGGTCGCGTTGATCGACGTTCCAAGCGCACTGCAGGCAACCTGCACCGAGCTCCAGCAACGCCTGGGACGGATCGACAACCTGTCGGGCAATGGTGAACACCGCCTCGTCCTCGAGGGAGAACTGCTGCGCTTCCCCTATCGCATCTATGCGGACGCTACGAACCTGTTCCGGCTCGCATCCCATCTGCAGGACGATGCGCGCGCCCTCTGCCTCTGCCTGCTCTCGCGCCATTGTGACGGACATGTACGGCAACGTGCGATCGAGACGCTGGGTCCCTCGCCGATGCCCTGGGTGCATGCCTTCCAGCTGGCCTTGCTGGGGGAGTACGTGGACGAGGTCGCGTCGGCCGTGGCGATCCCGGCGCAACAGACCGGCCTGCAGCGCTATGCCGCGCTCATTGGCGAGAACCGCGCATTCTTCGACCTCTGCCGACAGCGCGCTGCCAGTTACTGGAATGCCTACTACCGCGCCCGCTACCCCAGCCTGCGTATGTTCCCCGCGCATCGCCTGCTGCTGCAGATGGAACGCGCCGCGCGCTCGCCATAGCCCGCTCTACGCGTGCCACGCCCGCGTGGCACTACCACAGGACGGGCGCGCACAAGCTCGGATGCCAATGCTTCTTCTTTACTGTAACGTGACGCCGCTGCCCTTGCCGCCGCGGGCTGTTCCCTTCCCTCGCCTGCCCCGTGCCCATGCCTGTCGAATCGACGGATGTCGCGCAGCAGTGCGCAGCCCGCTACCGGCCGCTGCACGCCCACGTCCGTCGCAAACTCATCCAACACAGCTTTGCCTCAGGTGCTGCTGCGGTCACTGGCCCTCTGCACGCTGCCGACGTCTCCGACCCGTCCGGGGTAGTCAGCGATGAGTGAGCGTCGGCAGCACTGGCAAGCGGTGACGATCAGCATCGGGCTGCACCTGCTGCCGTTGCTGCTGTTCGTCCACTGGGTGTCCACCCCGCCGCTGCAGCCGCCGCCGGAACAGGACGTACGCATCAGCCTGCGCCTGCTGGCGCCAGCCACGCCGCCGCAGCCGGTGGAAGAACTGCAGTCCGAACGCTTCAGCCAGGCCCAGCAATCGCGGGCAGCCGAGGCGCGGAAAACACCCCCACCACCGCGGGCCACGGCGGCACCCGAGGGCAACCTCGCCGCCAGCGAGAAGAATAGCGACGGCCACCAGTCCTTGCCCGTGGCCCCACCTGCGGCCGCGACCGATGCCCGTTCCGCACCGGCATCGATCACGGCCGCACCGCCCGCTCCGGACGCACCACCGGCGGACTTCCAGGCCGGCGCCGCCAGCGACCAGTGGGAAGCCCGCCTGATGGCGCGGCTGGAGCGTTACCGCTATTACCCCGCCGTAGCGAGGTCGCGGCGCCAGCAGGGCACCGCATGGGTCAGGGCCAGCATCGACCGCGACGGTCGCCTGCGGGCATTGCGTATGGAACAGTCCAGTGGACAGCCGATGCTGGATGAAAGCGCGCTGCCGACATTCCGCCGCGCGCAGCCCCTGCCCCGGATTCCAGAAGAACTGCCAGCTCCGCAGGAACTGGTGGTGCCGGTGGAGTACTACCTGCGCTAAGCGCTGTAGGCCTCTGCCTCGATCTCGAACAGCATTCCTTCCAACGCCAGCCGCGGCACCGGAATCAACGTGCAGGTCGGCGCTGCGCGATTGGCCCAACGTCGCCGCACCTGGCGGGCGATGATGCCCAGGCGATCCTCGTCGTGGTCGACCACCAGGATCCGCAGCCGTGCAACATCGGCCAGATCCGCATGCGCCGACCGCAGCGCGGTCTGCAGATTGTCCAGTGCCTGCGACACCTGCTCCTCGAAGCTCGGCGACAGGCTTCCCTGGTCGTCCTCGCCTCCCTGTCCGGCGATATGGATCACACGCGCTGGCAGTCGCACCACCGCCACATGCGAATATCCGTTGGCACTGGGATCGTGCAGGCCGGGCGGATCGAACAGATCCAGCAGGCCATGGCTGAAGTCCGGGGTGGTCAGCAGGTTCATACCGCATGCCTCGTGGGGAATGCGACGCAGTCTGCGACCTCAACTGCTGTTGAGGTCAAACCGATTACCTGCAACAGAGCGGTCCAACGCACGCAACGATCTGCAGGATCAGGTCCACGCCGGGTCCGCAGTGAAATCGATCGTCAGCCAGAACGTGCTGCTTCGCGCGTCCAACCGCACTGCAATCTCATCGCGCATCGCATCCACCTCACCCACCGTGCCCAGCGGCGTCGACGGCGACGTCAGGATGTGGATCTCGATGAAGCGCATCCGCCCCATCTTCGCTACATGGCTGGTGAAGCCGGCATAGCCATGCTCGGCCACGAATGCCTGCATCACCTGCTGCACGCGCTCGTCCAGGTCATCGGGCGCCACCTGCAGCACTTCACGCATGGCCTTCCACGCACTGCGCGCCGGCACCGGCAACACCGCCAGGCTGATCAACGCCAGTACGATCGAATCCAGATAGGGCACCCAGTGGTGCCACTGGCCACCATGCAGCACCAGCGCCAATACGAAGGCCAGCACCACCGCCAGGCTCATCAAGCCCCCCAGCAACCAGCCGCGCACATCCAGCCACAGCAATGCCGACTGCAGCCTGCGGGCCCGCTGGGCCACGAACGCGGCCATGCCCAGGTTGCTGGCACTCAGCAGCGCCGCCCACCACAGCGCCGGTCCGAACTTCACTTCGTGCCCGCCGGTGGTCAAGCCGATCACCGCGTTGGCCAGCGCATACACGCAGGCCAGAGACAGGATCACCCCGCCCAGCGCCTCGACCATCGGCTCCAGGTGCCAATAGCCGTACTGGAAGCGCGGGCTGTGCTCCCGCGCCACCAACCGCAGCACCGACAACGACACCAGGGTCAGGGCTACGTCGACCAGGCTGTAGATGCCGTCGAACAGGATGGCCTGCGATCCCACCAGCAGGCCACCGATGAAGCCAACCGCGCTGACCGCCACGGTGACCCCGATCGAGAACTTCAGGATGCGTTGCTCGCGCGCGGTATCCATCGTCCGCCGAAGGGCCGACCGTACCGGCTCAGGCCTTCAGCACCTCCACCTTGTAGGACGGCACGTCGCCATCGCGCTCGATGATAAGGCCATGGACGTCCGACTCGAAGCCCGGGAAGCGCGCGTTCTGCTCGCGGGCGATGCGCAGCGACTGGATGATCGGTTCGTCGCGGTCGCCGAAGCGCTCGCCCGGCATGATCGTCGGGATGCCCGGCGGATACGGCACCAGCATCGTCGCAGCGATGCGGCCGCTGATCTGCTCGATGTCGACCCGCTCGATCTCGCCCTTCACCAGGTGGTTGTAGGCATCGGCCGGGGTCATCACCGGCGTCGGCAGGTCCACGTACATCTCACGCATCACCTTGGCCACCGCGAACTCCTGGTTGAACGCATGCAGTGCGTCGCACAGGTCACGCAGGCCCCAGCCGGCATAGGCATGGGGATAGTCGGCAGCCAGCGACGGCAGCGCCTGGGTCAGCGGCGCGTTGCGGTCGTACAGCTCCTTGAACGCCATCAGCTCGGTAACCAAGGTGCTCCACTTGCCCTTGGTGATGCCCATCGAGAACAGGAACAGCACCGAGTACAGGTTGGTCTTCTCCACGGTGATGCCGCGGCCCCACAGGAACTTGCTCAGCACCGCAGCCGGGATGCCCAGCTTGCCCATGCTGCCGTCCATCGACAGCCCCGGTGTCAACAGGGTCACCTTGATCGGATCGATCAGCACATAGTCATCCACCAGGTTCTCGAACCCGTGCCAATGCGCATCGGGCTGCAGGTACCACTCCTCGCGCTTGGCGACCAGCGGCGCCGGTGTATCGCCCTTGTCCAGGCTGCGCTCGACCTTGGTCGGTTGCCACACGCTGAACCACCAGTCATCGCGGCCCAGATCGTCGCGTACATGCAGCATCGCCCTGCGGAAGGCGATCGCCTCGTCATGCATTTCCTGCACCAGCGAACGCCCCGCATCCCCTTCCATCATCTTCGAGGCAACATCACACGCCGCGATCACGCCGTAATGCGGGCTGGTCGAGGTATGCATCATGAATGATTCGTTGAAGCGTTCGGCGTCCAGGTCGCGGCTGGCCGAATTGCGCACGTGGATCATCGAGGCCTGCGAGAACGCGGCCAACAGCTTGTGCGTGGAATGAGTGGTGAAGATGATCGCGTCCTGCTCGCGCGGCTTGCCCTTGGCCATGCCGTAGTGGTTCTCGTAGAACGGATGGAACGCGGCATAGGCGTACCAGGCCTCATCGAAATGCAGGAAGTCGACCGCGCTGCCGATCTCCTCGGCGATTTTCTCGGCGTTGTAGCACAGGCCGTCGTAGGTCGAGTTGGTCACCACCGCGATACGCGGCTTGGAACCGGCCTGGTAGGCCTGGCTGGCAAGCGGATTGGCCGCGATGCTCTGCTGCAGGGCTTCGGGGGTGAACTGGTCCAGGCTGATCGGGCCGATGATGCCGTGCGCATTGCGGCTGGGCGTGAAGTACACCGGCACCGCGCCGGTCATGATCAGCGAATGCAGCAGCGACTTGTGGCAGTTACGGTCGACGAACACCACGTCGCCGCGGGCCACGGTGCCATGCCACACGATCTTGTTGGCCGTTGACGTACCGTTGGTGACGAAGAAGGTGTGGTCGGCGCCGAAGTTGCGCGCGGCCTCGTCCTCGGCCTCCTTGATCGGGCCGGTGTGGTCCAGCAGCGAGCCCAGCTCCGGCACCGAAATCGACAGATCGCTGCGCAGCGTATTCTCACCATAGAACTGGTGGAAGGCGCGCCCGACCGGTGACTTGGTGAAGGCCACGCCACCGGCATGCCCAGGCGTATGCCAGGAATAGTTCGACTCGGCCGCGTGGTGGATCAGCGCCTTGAAGAACGGCGGCAGCAGGTTCTGCATGTAGTCTTCGGCCGCACGCATCACCTGCCGCGAGATGAAGCTCTTGGTGTCTTCGAACAGGAAGATGAAACCGTGGATGTACTTGAGCAGCTTGCTCGGCACCTTCTCGATGGTACGGCGCTCGCCGTAAAGGAACACCGGCAGGTTGGCGCGGCGCGCACTCTGCTCGCGCAGGAAAGCGGTCAGGCGCTGGAATTCGCCATCGACCTCCTCACTGCCGTCGATCGAGATCAGCACCGCCGAAGCGGCCACATAGGTACGGGCGCCGGCACGGGCATCGTCCAGGTTCAGGCCGCACAGCACGCGCTGGTCATTGCTGCGCAGTTCTTCCACCAGCGCACGGATGAGGATGCCGCCGATGCGCGGCGAATCGTAGTCACCGTCAATGACGATGACCGGATAATCCAGGGACTTGAAATACACGTTGATTCTCCTTGTCTAACTCAGGAACGCTGGGCGCCGGCAGAGATCGCCGCCGCCTCGCGGGAACGCTGCCGCTGCTGGCGACGCTCCTCGCTGAAGAAGGGATAGAACACGGTGATGAACAGCACGAACAGGAAGGCGTACTGCACGATCGTTCCCGACGAGCCATAGATCGCCCACAGGCAGTACACGACCGTCAGGCTGGTCAGGGTCCAGAACGCACCCGTATGCACCAGCGTGTGCGACCGCTCCACCACGAAGTAGCAGGCCACGCACGAATAGATGTACGGCAGCAGCGTCAGCACGACCGCCGCCGAAGTGATCACGTCGAACTGGGCCGAGGCCGTCTTCGAGGTGGAGGTCACCAGCACCGCCAGGGTCATCAGCACGGCCACGATCAGCACGCCCTTGACCGGCACGTCGTCCTTGTTGGTCTTGCTGAAGATGCTCGGGAACAGGCCATCGTCGGAGGCCGCCTTGGCGCTCTGCGCGGTCAGCAGGATCCAGCCGCCCAGCGAACCTGCGGCGCCGATGAAGGCGCACAGGCTGACCAGCGCACCACCCCAGCCACCGACGGCCTTGGCCGCCGCCAGTGCGAACGGCGCGTCAGACACCTGCAGCTCGCCGTTGGGCACCATGCCCATGATCACCGAGGAGCTGGCGATGTAGGCGATGGCGGCCAGGAACACACCGGCCAGGGTGGCGCGGGCCACGTTCTTCTCCGGGTTTTCGACCACACCGGCCGTGACCGAGGCCGACTCGACGCCGATGAAGGCCCACAGGGTCAGTGCCGCAGCACTGGAGATCGCACCGAAGTTCGACTCGCCGGAGACGTTGTAGGCCCCCTTGAAGATGTCGGCATCGAAGAAGAACCACCCGAAGATGGCGATGCCCAGGATCGGCACCAGCGCGAAGCTGGTGGTGACCGTCTGCACGCGGCTGACGAACGCCGGTCCAATCACGTTGGCAAAGCTCAACGCCCACACCAGGATCAGCACCGCGATGCAGCGCACCAGCGGCTCGGACAGGATCGGGAAGAAGTAGCTGAAGTAGCCCACCGCCGCGATGGGAATGGCAACGTTGCCGATCCAGTTGGCGAACCAGTAGATGGTGTTGGTCTGGAAGCCCATGTAGGGACCGAACCAATCGCGTGCATACGCATACGGGCCGCCCGCTTTCGGCGCCAGCTTGCCGAGCTTGGCGAACACGAAGGCCAGCAGCAGCGCACCGGCCGTGGTGATCAGCCACCCCCATATCGAGGCGGTACCGATCTTGGCCAGGCTGGAGGGCAGCAGGAACACCCCTGAGCCCATCATGTTGCCGGCGACGAGGAAGGTGGCTCCGACCACCCCGATTTTCTTTGCTTCTGCCATGACAATCTCCTGTACCTGGCATGGGCCCGGTGAACCCGGGCGTGGGGAATGGTGACGCTGGCGTACTGCCGCTGGCGCTTACTTGATGAAGTTGTATTGCAGGCTGCCCTGCACCCGGACCGTGTCGCCGCGCGCGCCGCTCTGCTGCTGCAGGCGGCCGTACAGCAGTTCCATGCCCATCGTCCACGACGGGGCCGGGCTCCAGATCAGGTTGAACACGCCGTAGCGGCTTTGCCGGAATGCATCACTCGGCAGCGCCGCATTGCGCTCGAGTGCCAGCTGACCGTAGATCAGGTTCGAGCGCCACAGATCAGACCAGTAATGCGTGTAGCCAACGAAGCCACCGTGCAGGTCCAGCGCATCGATGCGCCCATCGGCACCTACCACGGCGTCAAGGCCGGAACCGGTGAGATCGGCGGTGTAGCGGCTCAGGCCGCGGCCGCCCAGCGCGCCGAACAGCAACAGATCGCGTTCCCCCACCGAGGCCGAGCCACTGAGCTGCGCGCCACCGGCAAAGACGCGGTCACGGCGGGCATCGCCGTCGTAGGCCAGATTGCGCGCCACGACGCCCAGTTGCAGGTGGCCCCAGTCACGCTCCATGCGCGCGATGGCACTCACATCCGGCAATCGATTGACCGCCGCCATCGCATCGCTGGCACCGGCCAGCTCAGTGTCCGGGTCTTCGGCGGCCAGGGTCAGGGTGTTGCCCTTGCCCAGTGCAAAGCTGTGATGGATGCCGGCCACCAGCAGGTAACCGGCGCCGCCGGGTCCGGCAAAATCCAGCGTGTCGGGCAGGCTGTCCGGGTCCATGAAGCTGGAATACCCGTAACCCGCATACGTGTTGCCAAGCTGGCCATAGGCATGGCGCAGGCGGAACTGATAGCCATCGCTGCTGCCGAAGAAGTCATTCTCCAGATAGAAGCGCAGGTTGCCATGGGTGGTCGGCCGCCGCGCCTCGAAACTGAAACGCGTCTGCTTGGCGTGGATGTTGAAGTTCGAAACATCGCGATGGCTGCCGCCCACCGGCATCGACGAGGGAATGAACTGATCCTCGTCCCCTGCGCCGCGCGAATCCGCAATCGCATCGAGCTTGGCATAGCCACCGATGCGGATCACGGTGTCGGTGCCGGGAATGGCGAAGAAGCCTTTCAGGTCCGGATCGGTCGGGCCGGCGGCGCTGTCCGGGCGCGAGGCCGCCGTTGACGGATCGGCCACCGACTCACGCTGTGGCAGCACGGTCGGCGACACGCCGGGAACCTGGGTCGGGTGCAGCACGTCGTTGTTCGGCGCCATCGCAGTTGTCTCCGGCCCGGCAGGCGTCGCCGGCAACGCTGCAGCGGGAGCCGCAGCCGCGTGCTCCTCGCGTCGTTCAAGCTGGTCCAGACGCTGCTGCATGCCCTGCAGCGTCTGCCGCATCGCATCGATCTCCCGACGCAATGCCTGCGCATCCTCCTGCGCGTGCAACGGCATCGCTGCCATCGCCGCCAGACACCCCATACTCAGTACCGCCAAGCGCATTGCATTCTCCCCGGGCTGGAACTCCCGCTGTGCCGCCGTGCAGCGCGCGTGCGCCGCGGCGACCTCAACGAGCCGTTGCTGGAAATGCGGGTACTGCGTCGACGACCGTCACCAGCCTGCACCTTGCAGGCGACATGGGAATGACACCATTCTCCCTGCCCAGACTGCGCCGGAGTCGCTTCCACTGCAGCAGTGCTGCCGAAGGGGTAGCGACCGCAGCGGACTGGGTAGCAAGGGCGGGGTGAGAACGTCGTGAATGGCATTGCGCGCATGCTCTCTCGAGGGCATGACGTGTGCGGCATCCATCGCGCAGTGACGCTGTAATCCATGCGCCAAGGCTAGTTCGACTGTCGTTTTTGGCCTTGATTGGGATCAAGGCGAAATGCTTGATGTCAGTCACGATTCAGACGTGACATCTGTTCGCGCCGTGCGCAGCCCACATCGCCGGGACTGTCGCAGAAAGCAACAGGCCCACATGTCGCCATGTGGGCCTGTCACTCGGCTCAGCAGCCCGGCGCCTCAGCGCGGGCCAAGTACCGCCTGCAGATCGTTGCCCTGCGGAAGGCCGGCACGTCGCTGCACCTGGCCCTGCGCATCCTGGAACAGGATGCCCGGCGTACCCTGGAAGCCCATCTCCACCATCAGCACCTGGTTGGCATCCAGTTTCGCTGCGATCTCCCGGCTGATGCCGGACAGCGGCTTGATGCCACCGCGATCGAACTGATGCTCGTTCTCCAGCAGTGCCGCACTGGGATCGCGCGCGGCCATGATCGCCGCCGCCTTGGCCGGACTGTCTTCACGGATCACGCCGACCATGATGTGGCGCAACTGCACCTTTCCTGCGTCCACCCAGGGCCGCGCCGCCTCCCAGAACTTGTGGCAGTAGGGGCAATTGGCATCGCTGAAGGTGTACACCACGCGCGGCGCGTCGGCCTTGCCATCGCGTACCCAGGCACTGGCCTCCAGCTTGCTCCACATCTTGGCCGACATCGGCGCGGCAACCAGCTTCTCCAGCGTCCCGGCTGCAACTTCGTTGCCCTCGGCGTCGAACAGGCTACCCACCAGCACATGCTTGCCATCGGCGGTCACGTAAGCTGCTGCCGGCTGCTGGCCGCCAACCATGCCGGCAAAGCCGCGCAGGCCGCCCGGCGCGTCGAATTCGGAGACCACCTCGAAGCCATGCTTCTCGATGCCCTTCAGGACAGCTGGCAACTCACCCTTCCTGGCGGCTGCCGTTGCCGAAGCCGTTGCCGGTGCAGCGGCACCCTTGCCCGGTGGGGTCTGTGCCTGGCTGCAGGCAGCCAGCGCCAGCATGGCCGGCAGCATCAGCGTATGCGCGATGCGCGGGGAAATCGACAACATGGAAACTCCGTAGTGGGATGCCAGCGCAGGCTACCGCAGCCGGCGCAGTTTGTGTTCAAGACCGGCCTGGGTCAGTTCGCCCAGATGCAGTTCCTGCAACCGCCCCTGCGCGTCGAAGAAGAGCGTGGAGGGGAAAGCCCGGACGTCCAGCGAGGTAGAGGCAGCCGATGACTCATCCAGCAGGACGTTGCCCAGCAAGATGTGTTCAGCGACCAGAAAGGTCTGGACCTCGGCAAGGGTCTCGCCCTGGTTGAGGAAGACGAACTGGATATCGGCATGCTTCTGCTGGGCCGTTGCCAGCACCGGCATCTCCCGGCGACACGGGCCGCACCAGCTGGCCCACAGATTCAGGACCAGCGGCCGGCCGTGAAACTGCTGCAGGTCAACCGCCCTGCCCTGCAGGTCGACCACCTGCAGTGTCGGCAGCGGCATCTGCTTTGCCTGCCAGTACGCGAGCCCCTGGCTTGCACCGCCCCACAGCAGCAGCCCGGCCAGCGCACCTGCCAGCACCGGCGCCCTCAACGCGCGATGCCTGCGCAGTCGCCACAGTGCCCAGGCAAATCCAGCGCCAATCACAACGGCCAGGTGATACCCACCATCAGCAATCTGCAGCACGCTCCAGGGAGCTTCACGATAAAGGCTGAAATGCGCGGCAACAAAGGAGAGCCGGCCACACAGCAGGCCAACCAGCAGCATGTCCAGCACCATCCCGGCTGCAGGTGGCCGAGACTGGCCAGGCTCAGCACGCGACCAGACCCGCGCAATGGCCATCGCCAGCAACAGGAAGATCAGGATCAACACCACCGGCATCGGCACCGGCCCAACACTCGACATCAGCTCACCAGCTCTCGCCTGCATAGACCCGCATGGTCAAAGCGTCGTGCCTGCGATGCAAGCACGACGCATCCAACAGCGTTCATCAAGCGGCGTTGCGCCCCAGCTGCGTGCCTGGCGAGGCGCGCAGCCCCCGCAGACTGCCGGCCACGGCAGGCGTCAGCGGACGATCGCGGCGTTTATTGCTGACGTGGCGACGATAGTTGGCGGGCGTCATGCCGACGATGCGCAGGAACAGCCGGCGGAATGCGCTCTGATCAGCGTAGCCCACCCCCCAGGCAACTTCGTCGATGCTGGCGCCCTGCTGCAGCAACGTCTGCGCCTTTGCCACGCGCAGTCGCTGGCAGTACTCGATGGGCCGCAGGCCGGTCGCTTTCAGGAAACGGCGTTGCAGGGTCCGCGGTTCCAGGCCGGAGATCTCACAGATCGCCCCCAGCGTCGCCCCACGTGCAGCCGTGGTATGCAGCCAGCGCTGCGCCTTCAGCACGTCACGGTCGCCATGGGCGAAGTTGGCACTGAATCGCTCGAGATCCTGCTGGATCCCCACCGGCACCACTATCCCCAACTGTTGTGCCACCGCGCTGGCCACGCCCTGGCCGTGCAGCCGGTACAGCAGGCGCAGACCGAGGAAGCGCCAGGCCTGGGCCCCGCCCACGGTGAGCAGATCGCCATCATCGACGAGCGCCCGCTCGCTGGGTGCCCAGCCGCCGACCTGCACCTGCAGCGCCGGGTGGCGGTTGAGGTCAGGGCCGGAGACTGTACGCCCGGTCAGCAGACCGGCCCGCGCCAGCACACTGACCCCGTCACCTGCGGCGGCCAGCAGGCTGCCGCCGTCGTAGTGGGCCCGCAACCAATCCAGCAGGACATCCTCGGCACGCAGCGACGCGCCGGAGCTGACCTGGCCCGGCAAGGCGATCACCGCAGGAATTGCCGCGTCCAGCATCTCGGCGCCGGCAATGCGATGCACGCCGGTATTGCTCGCAGGCACGATCCAGCGGGTGACCAGCACCCGCTTGCAGGGCCGTCGCTGCTGCTGCGCCAAGCGATTGGCGACGTGCGCCATTTCGGCAAGCACCGATGCAGCCGACGGATCGCCTCCGGGGTATTCAACCACCGCAACCTCGACGAATCCTTCGTTCCTGATTCCCTCCACTCCCCACCTCCTCTTCCGGTTCAGGCCGTCGAGCGGCCGGTTCAGGCGCAGGGTAGGAACTGCTTTGCCCCGGGGGCTATGAAGAAAGTTGCAAAGTGCGCTGAATGGGCGATGCGACCCATGCCTTGACTCTGGACCAGAGTCCAGGGATGACTATGCACGGCAGGTCCAGAGGAGTCCGCCGTGAACATTGGTCAGCTGGCACGCCAGGCCGGCGTCCCCATCGACACCGTCCGCTACTACGAACGTCAGCGGCTTCTGCCGACGGCGGCACGTTCGGCAGGTGGCTATCGCATCTTCGGCGAGCAGGATCTGCGACGCCTGCGCTTCATCCGCCGGGCAAAGGCATTGGGCTTCAGCCTTGATGAGATCGGCGAGCTGCTTTCCCTCAGCGACCATCCTCCGCAGGACATGGGCAGCGTGCGCGACACCGCGCGGATTCGCCTGCAGGACATCGAACTGCGGATGGCCGAACTGCAGCGCATGCATGGCGCCCTCTCGCAGCTGGTGGAGGCCTGCCCCGGGCACGGCGCGCTCGACCAGTGCCCGATCCTCGCCGCGCTGACCGGAGAGGACCGCTGACCCTTGGCGTCTGCGTCCACACATGTGCTGCACGGCAGGCGGAATTCGCAACCGCGCCATCGCACGCCATGTGTGGAAAAGTGCAACAAATCGCTTGCCAACCCCTGGGGGCGCAGCTATTATTTCGCTCCTCAGCGACGTGGGGCCATAGCTCAGCTGGGAGAGCGCCTGCATGGCATGCAGGAGGTCAGCGGTTCGATCCCGCTTGGCTCCACCATACTTTCGGCATTAGGCCGTCGAAAGGTCGCAAAGAACATTGATGAGATCTGCGTCCCCATCGTCTAGAGGCCTAGGACATCACCCTTTCACGGTGGCGACCGGGGTTCGAATCCCCGTGGGGACGCCACTCATCATGAACAACGAGGACCCGGCCGATAACCGGGTCTTTTTTGTTCACCGCCCACCGGCATTCAGGTTGTGGCGTCGGAACGCTCCCTGCCCTTGTGGCAATGAACGATTCGATGAAAAAGCTTCAAAAAAAGCTTCCACAAATGTGAACAGGCAGGTATGATAGGCGGCTCGGTAACACGGGGCCATAGCTCAGCTGGGAGAGCGCCTGCATGGCATGCAGGAGGTCAGCGGTTCGATCCCGCTTGGCTCCACCACTTTCGACATTAGGCCGTCGAGAGTTCTACAACTTGAAGTTTTTCGTGCGTCCCCATCGTCTAGAGGCCTAGGACATCACCCTTTCACGGTGGCGACCGGGGTTCGAATCCCCGTGGGGACGCCAGTTTCAAAGAGGACCCTGCTCCCAGCAGGAATCCTGGTTTCATGGGGCCATAGCTCAGCTGGGAGAGCGCCTGCATGGCATGCAGGAGGTCAGCGGTTCGATCCCGCTTGGCTCCACCACTTTCGGCATTAGGCCGTCGAGAGTTCTACAACTTGAAGTTTTTCGTGCGTCCCCATCGTCTAGAGGCCTAGGACATCACCCTTTCACGGTGGCGACCGGGGTTCGAATCCCCGTGGGGACGCCAATCTTTGAAACCCCGGCTTCGGCCGGGGTTTTTCTTTGCCTGCGATTCCCTGGTGACCGCGTTTCAGAACCGGCGATACATGCCGATCGAGGCTGGCGCGGTCGGCGCAAAGCCAAACTGCGCATACAGCCGATGTGCCTCGCCATCGGCCAACAGACTCACATACGCCGACGGCGGCAGGTTGCCCTGCATCCAGTCGCTCAGACGCTGCATCACCGCCTTGCCCAGACCCTGCCCCTGCAGGCGCGGCAGCACGGCGATATCGCAGACCTGCAGGTGGCAACCACCATCGCCGATGATCCGGCCCATCGCTACCAGCTCGCTGCCCTGGTAGGCACAGACACCGAAAACGGTATTGGGCAATGCCCGCGTCGCCGCCTCATGGGTCTTTGCGCTGAGCCCGGCCAGCGCACGCAGCTGGCAGTAGTCCTCGACCGTCGGCACCGCCTGGCGGAACTGGATCGTCTCTGGATCATTCATGCAACGTCTCCTGGAAGGTCGAGCTATCCTGCCGCATCCACGTCGCAGCCGCTGCGACCCATCTTCCGGCAGAGTCCAATGTGCTATTCCGCCCTGATCCGCGCCGACTACGCCAAGCTGGTGCGCGAGTTCGGCGCCGTCCTCTCCCTGGAGGAGTTCGCCGAACTCTATGCGCATGATCCCGGCAAGAAACGACCGAAAACGCCGAAAGCGATGGACGACGGATTTGCCGGTGCACGCACCGAACTGGGCCGCGACATCGTGGCGAAGATCCAGCAATGGCATGCACAGGAGCGGCAGCAGCTGCAGGCCGAGCTGGAGCGGCAGCTTGAGCGTCGCGACATCGCCAATGCAACCCTGGCCGTCCGTCCCACGCAGAAGGCGCGCAATGACCTGCGCGTTGCCGGCAACCGCATCGACCGCGCGCAGGCACGACTGGACGACCTGCATCGGGAACAGCTGCTGCCACGCGACAACCGTATTTTTCCTGGCACCTACGCTCCGGTGATGGTCAGCGAGAATGGCCGGCGCGTGATCAAGCCGATGCGCTATCAATGCCGGCTTCCGGACAAGCCCGCGCGCAACGATGTCCTCTACCCCGGCACCTACAATGCGCGGCGGGACAGCCTGGAAGGCTATTGGCGCGGGGCCTTCGGACTGCGCCACGGCGTGGTGGTGGTACAGGCCTTCTACGAACACGTCCCTCGCCACGCCATTGCCGGCCGCACCCTGCACAACGACGAGAAGGAACAGGACGTGGTGCTGGAGTTCCGCCCTGATCCGCCGCGCGACTTGTTGCTGGCCTGCCTGTGGGCGGAATGGGAGGGCCCGGAAGGACGCCTGCTGTCGTTCGCCACCATCACCGATGGACCGTCAATCGATGTTGCCGCTGCCGGCCATGACCGGGGCGTACTGCCGATCCGCGCCGAGCATCTGGACGCATGGCTCAACCCGGACCCGGACAACCTGGCGGTGCAGTACGCCATCCTCGACGACCGCGAGGAGATCCGTTATGTCTACGAAGAAGCCGCCTGAGCGCTCGGATCAGGCGCTTGCGCTGGAGCGCCCCACTGCGCGGGCCAATGCCTTGGACAGCTCCGCCGACAGATAGGGCTTGATCAACAGCACCCCCGATCGCATCGCGACCGGCAGTTGTTCGGCGGTCATGCCGGTGGCGAGCACGAACGGCACCCCGCGCGCGGCCAGCGCCGCAGCGACTGGTTCACTGGTCTCGTTGTGGGCCAACCGGTAATCCAGCAGGGCCACGTCAGGGTTGGCCTCTTCCAGCAGGCGCAGTGCCTCGGCAACGGACGCGGCAAGACCAACGACCAGAGCACCGGAATGCACCAGCTGCATCTGCAGCAGCGCCGCACTCATCTCGTCGTTTTCCACTACCAGCACCCGCAGGTCCTGCAACGCTGACATAGGCTATCGCTCCGTGCCTGTTAAGCGTTGCCAGTATAGCCAGCAGTCGGCCGATACCGACAATTTGAAGCCATTTCGGCCCCGTTCGCCCGCACCTCTATGAACGCCCGCCCGGCTCGGGTACACTATCCCGCTGCTGCCGGTGTGGCGGAATGGTATACGCAGCTGACTCAAAATCAGCCGGGGGTGACCCCATGAAGGTTCGAGTCCTTTCACCGGCACCACAAAACCTTGCAACGCGAGGCTTCCAGAAGGAATGGCGTAATGGAGTCGTGAATCAGCCGACTCCGGCCAATTCTCCTCCCCCACTTCCCCTCTCGATCGTCCTGTCACCGCCGCAGTTGCTGCAGCGCCGCCCTCCCGTTGGGACGCAGATAGACGTCGCCGGTCTTGGTGTCCAGCAGGATGTTGAAATTCCGAAGAACTTCACTTCCGATCGTGCCATCGCCACTGGAGCCGTCTTCGTCGATGGTGAAAGACACCTTGGGCTGGTCCAGACGAATCCCCTGGATATCGGCCGAGGGAACGCGAACGTCGACCGCGCGGATCTTCTTGCCTGCGCTCCCACTGAACTGTGACGTTCCGATCTTCTTCGTAAGAACATCCTGGAGGTTGTGTCGGGAACTGTAGGAATACCCCAGGTCGATGGTCCCGTTGCTGCCGGTATCCAAAGAGAGCCACGCCTGGAGTGATGCGTTCTCCGCATGCAACGTCACTTCGACAGCGGGAATGTTGTCGATCCATCGCGTGTTCATCCTGGTGTATCCCGCCGTGCTGGGCAAAGCGCCATGCACGAACAGGGTCTTCTTGTCGTAGTCGATCTCGACCACGCTTCCCTCGAAGAATTTCCAGCCGAGAACTGCATCGAAGGGCCGATTCTGGTAGTCGATTACTGCGGCGCCCAACGTCCTGCTGGCACCGCCGAGCGCAACCGTGTTGCTCGTACTGTAGTCAACCAACGTCGTGCCGTCCGCGCCGGTGTTTTCGGATTGATCGTCGATTTTCATACCAGCCAGTCCGCTTGCAGCGACCGACACGGCCATGCCGTCCGCCCCCGTGTCCACCAGGAAACGGAGGGGGCGCGAATGATTGATCGTGCCTTCGGCATATATTCGATGGTCCTTGCCCAGCTCGAACGGGATCGCGATGGTCTCCGCGGAGACGGCAGGAGCCCCACATAGGGCAGTCACCGCGATAAGGGCAAGAAACCGGATACGGCAGATCTGGGACATTGGCAGCGTCCGTTGGGCAAGGCATGAGTCCATGCTCCGCTTTGGATGCGCCACCGGGCCAAATGGTTTAATGCGAAGCCTGGCTTGGCCGCGATCGCGAGCCGGCGCATAACGCAAAACTCCAGCTTCCAAGGAAGCTGTAGACTTCGGCTCCATGGAAAACAGGCGTTAAGGATTCGAGCATGGCCGACACCGGATTGTTCCTCCTCAGCGATGTCTTCGGGCAGGAAGACGACAGCGGCCGTCTGCTGCAGGTAACCCAGGTGGTGTGTCGTTGTCTGGAATGCTCGTGCCGGTTCACCGGGCGGCCCAACGAAGGCCTGATCGATCTCCCTGGTGGCGCAATTCTCAGTTGCCCCAAGTGCCCCAATCGGCAGGCTATCAGCCTGGCCAGATTCGCAGACTTTCTGCAGAAGAACGTTTGACGCTCGGGCCTCCAGCGCTTTGGCCGGCCCTGGTTGATCAAGCGGCGATTGCGTAAGGTTCGACCAGCGCCCTCAGCCTGTCCGTTCCGGTCACCGGCTTGGCAGCAGAGGCTTCAAAATGGGCGTAGCTGTATAGGCAGAATCCATAGCGCTTCAGCTCCAAAACTCTTGCTGAATCCGCACTCTCGTCACAAGATCAACCCGCTCCACCCTGCAGCATGCATTGACTCTTCGGTACACGGCCATGCCAGACACAGGTCTTTTCTACGTTCTCAACATCGACCCGATGCGCGATCAGCAGGGGAACATCCAAAGCGTCATCGCCATCAGCGTCCGGTGCAACAGTTGCCAGCACGTCACCCACTCGACAGGCCCCGACCTACAATCCATACCGGGCGGTACGCTGCTCGCTTGTGCCCAATGCGGAGGGCGCCAAGCCGTCAGCAACGCCCGCTTGGTCGAGTGCGATCACACCTTGGCCGCCAGAGCGGACTCATGAATCAGTCCAGTGCCTGGCTAGGCCCTTCCCAGCCATCAAGGTACTTGGGTAAATCGTCGAGAACGTCGACCACGCGCTGCCGATAGGGACATGGTGACTGAGCAGAGACGGGCGATCCCGTAGTTTACTGCCGTTCCAGAGCAAGCCACCGCTGCGTTGGCGGGGCGGCCCGCGCCGCCCCATAGGCCAGCGCGCGCCGGCGCCCTACACCACCCGCAGCGCCGGGGCATGCACGCCATGGCCATGCCCTGCCCCCGCGTGCACACGGAATCCTGCCACCGTCTGCAGCAGCTGCGAAGACTGCTCTTCCATGCTGCGCGCGGCCGCTGAGGCCTCCTCCACCAGCGCTGCATTCTGCTGCGTACCCTGGTCAATCAGGTCCACCGCGTGGTTCATCTGCTGGATGTCATCGCTCTGTTGTTGCGCAGCCGCGCTGATCTCGGTCATCAGGTCGCTGACGCGACGCACGTCGGCCACGATCTCGTCCATGGTCCGGCCGGCGCTCTCGACCTGCGCCGTTCCGGCACCGACGTTGGCAACCGACGCATCGATCAGCTGCTTGATTTCCTTTGCCGCACCCGCCGAGCGCTGCGAGAGCTCGCGGATCTCGGTGGCGACCACGGCGAAACCACGGCCATGCTCACCGGCGCGCGCCGCTTCCACGGCCGCGTTCAATGCCAGGATGTTGGTCTGGAACGCAATGCCATCGATCACACCGATGATGTCGACGATGCGCCGCGAGGACGCGTTGATCACCGCCATCGTCGAGACCACCTCATGCACCACCTGGCCACCGCGTGCGGCCACGTCGGCGGCGCCACCGGCCAGCTGGCTGGCCTGGCGCGCGTTGTTCGCGGTGCGCTGCACGGTCTCGGCCAGCCCCTTCATCGACACGGCGGTTTCTTCCAGTGAGGCAGCCTGCTGCTCGGTGCGCTGGGAAAGGTCGTTGTTGCCTTCGGCGATCTCGCTCGCACCGACCGCAATGGTGTCTGCTGCGAACTTGATCTGAGCGATGATCGCGGCCATCGCTTCGACCAGCGCGTTGACGCCTCCGCAGAGTTCGGCGATCGGGCCCGTCTTGTCGGCCATGCCGATGCTTCGGGTCAGGTCGCCCTCCTTTGCCGACGCCACCACCTCGCGTGTCTGCGCCACGGCGCGCTGCATGGCCTGGCTCTCATGCACCTGTGCGGTGATGTCGGTGGCGTATTTGACGACCTTGAACGGTCGCCCGCTGGCATCGAGAATCGGGTTGTACGACGCCTGGATCCACACTTCGCGGCCACCTTTGCCCAGCCGCCGGTACTGGCCCGCATCGTACTCGCCGGAGCCGAGCTTTTCCCAGAACCGCCGGTATTCGTCGCTGGCCCGGTAATCAGGCTCGACGAACAGCGAATGATGCTGGCCGCGTACCTCTTCCAGCGTATAGCCGGTGGCGGCGAGGAAGTTCGCATTGGCCGCCAGGATGCGGCCATCCATGCTGAATTCGATGACCGCCTGCGATTTGTCGATGGCCGCCAGCTGCCCCGCCGACTCGGCCGCCTGCTGCTTCTGCGCGGTGATGTCGGTGGCGAACTTGACCACCTTGTACGGCCGACCGTGCTGATCAAGCATCGGGTTGTAGGAGGCCTGGATCCAGATTTCGCGCCCCCCCTTGCCGAAGCGTCGATACTGCCCTGCATCGAACTCACCGCGGCCCAGCCGCGCCCAGAAGTCGCGGTATCCGGTACTGCGCGCGTGCTCGGGGTCGACGAACAGCGAGTGATGCCTGCCCTGGATCTCATCCAGGCGATATCCCACTGCCTGCAGGAAGTTGTCATTGGCCTGCAGGATCGTGCCGTCGAGGGCGAACTCGATGACCGCCTGCACCCGGTGCAATGCGGCCACCTGGGCCTCAAGCTCGACGTGCCGCCGATGCTGCTCGGCCACCTCCGTGGCACGGCGCTGCCTGCCCAACACCCCCTGCAGCGCGCGCAGGGGAGACCAACGGGTGAGCACTTCGGCCGGCGCCTGAGCACCTTCCATGGAGCCTGAAATAAGCATCGTCTGATCCTCGGTGTCCGGGTAGCGGTTGCGACCCGCCGGGCGGGATGCCCGGCGGCAACTTCGATTGCCTGGGACTGCAGACGCCGGAAGGCGTCACTCGAGCGACTGGCAGGAACAGTACGGCAGCTGCGATCGTCATCAAACAGCGGCGAGGCACACGGCACGGGCCGCCCATCGGAGGCAGCCTCGGGTCCGGCGGCGGGAGCCTGCAGCGGGCTCCAGACAAGGTATCGGCGAAGCAGTCGGCAACTTTAGGGGGCCAGCCGCTGGTCGGCGGCGCGCCGCAGAACGCAGCGCAGCAGCATCGTTGCCAGCACCGCCGGCAGGTAGCCCAGACTGCCGCAGACGACCAGCAGGGATGGCCCCGCCAGCGGCCCGCCGCCGCCCAGGATCCAGCTGCGGGTGGCGAGGATGTAAAGCGCGAACGGCAACAGCAGCAACGGTGCCAGCCGCAACAGCTGCCACCGCCATCTGGCCGGCCCGATCCAGCCGGCCAGTGCACCCAGCACGGCACCTGCAGCTGCGATGGTGGCGATTTCATCCATGACGCGCTTCCGGAAGTCTTCCAGCCACCATTCTGGACCAGCGCCGACGGAAAGGGGATGCGGCAGGCACGCAGAAGGTTGCAATGACCATCGGGACATCCCTTGCCTGCGCGCTGCCCGCAGCATGTGCCCACTGAATGGATTTTTCCTGGGGAGGCAGCATGCTTCGACGCTTGAACGCCATCATCTTCCTCAGCCTGTGCAGTGCCGGCGCATTGGCCAGCGACGCGGGCTTCCGTCCCAGCTTCCATCCCGACCAGCTGAAGGGGCCACCCGCCGGTCGCCACAACGACGTACTGGTGCTTGGGACAGCACATCTGTCGGAACTGCCAAAGACCTTCGAGCCGGCCATGCTGGAGCCACTGTTGCAGCGCCTGGCACGTTGGCGCCCGGAGGCGATTGCCACCGAAAACCTGTCCGGCCTGCAGTGCGACTTCATGCGTCGCAATCCCGGCCGCTATGCCGAAAGCGTCGAAACCTACTGCTTCGACACCGACGCGGCCCGCGCCGCCACCGGCCTTGACGTACCCAACGCCAACGTCGAGATGGGGCGCCTGCTGTCGGCATGGCCGGCAAGCCCGACAGCCGCGCAGCGTCGACATCTGGCCGCGGTGTTCCTGGCCGCTGGCGAGCGCGGATCGGCGCAGGTGCAATGGCTGCGCCTGCCTGTGCAGGAGCGTATTGCCGGCGACGGCCTGGATGCTGCGCTGGTCGAGATTCTCGACAAGAGCCTGACCCGTCGCAATGAAACCAACCTGGTGGCGGCCGTTCTCGCCGCGCGGCTGGGGCTGGAACGCCTGTGGGCGGTGGACGACCACACCGCCGATTCGCCCACCCCGCCCGAGCACGAGAAGGCGGCAGGCGAAGCGATCATGAAGGCGTGGGACAACCCGCAGGCAAACGCACGGCGGGACGCCGACGAGCCGCTGTACGCCAACATCGGCAAGGTCGATGGCGTGCTGGACCTGTATCGCGCCTACAACCGCCCCGGCGTCGGCCTGCAGGCCTACCAGGCCGACTTCGGTGCTGCGCTGGTCGAACCCTCAGCCCAGGGCTTTGGCCGCAACTATGTGGGCTACTGGGAAACCCGCAACCTGCGCATGGTCGCCAACATCCGCGAAGTGCTGGGACAGCGCCCGGGAACGCGCCTGCTGGCCATCGTTGGCGCTTCGCACAAAGGCTACTACGAGGCCTACCTCAACATGATGCACGACGTGCAGCTGGTGGATGCCGAAGAGGTGCTGCGCTGAGGCCCGCACCTGATCAATGCAGCAGGTCCGCTACCCACGTTGCTGCGCATCGCGACGCCCGGCGCGCCAGAGCACCAGGCTGGTGACGACGATGCAGCCCAGCGTGACCAGCAGCATCAGCGCCACGCCCCACTGCACCACGGGGACCAGCATCCGGGCCTGCTGGTCGTTGCGCAGCTGCTCCAGACGGAGCCAGCCGGAGAGAGCCAGGGACCAGCCGACAACGGCCGGCGCATAAGCACGGACTGCACTCAGGTTCCAGGACGTCATGTTGTTTTCCTGCGAAGGTGGGGCGTTGGCGCAGTATTCGCCGCGCCCCTCTCACAGGCTGAGATCAGCCGTCGCCGAGGTCGCCGCCGTCCGCCGGCGAGCTACCGGACAGTTCGCCGGTTTCGCCCTGCACCTGCACATTGTTGCGCCCCATCGCCTTGGCCCGGTAGCACTGGGCATCGGCGGCGGCGACGGCCTGGTCCACGCTCATGCCGGCGGCAAGCGGTGCGATGCCGATGCTGGCGCCGATCCGCAGCTGGTGCTGGTCCCACGGAATGGACAGGTTGGCCAGGGTGTGCAGCAGCTCGCCGCCGATGCGCGCCGCTCGGCGCGGGCTGCACCCGGACAGGATCACCGCGAATTCGTCCCCCCCCAGGCGCGCCACCACATCCGAGTCGCGCACACCATGGCGCAATACGCTGGCCACGGCCCACAGCACGGCGTCGCCGGCCAGATGACCAAAGGTATCGTTGACCGGCTTGAAGCGGTCCAGATCGATGTACATCAGTGACGCCGCCTGCCCGGTCCGCTCGACCCGGGTGATCGCCTGCTGCAGATGCACTTCGAAGCCGCGGCGATTACCCAGTTCGGTCAGCGGATCCATCTCCGCCAGGTGTCGTGCCTCGCGCTCGCGTGCGCGCTGCTGGGTGTCATCGCGCAGGACCCACACCGCACCACGCACCTGGCCCTCGTCGTCGCGAAGCCAGGCCCGGGTCAGGTCAACCGGCACCACGGCGGTGCCCATCTGCAGCAGCAGATCGGCATGCAGATCCACGGCATTGCTTTCCGGATCGAGCAGCACGCTGACATCGAGCTGCGATTGCGGTGCGTATTCGGTGGTCAACGACAGCACGTCCTGCACGAGATGCCCGGCCAGCGACAGCGCTCCATCGCCGGCAAGCATTCGCACGGCGGCCGCATTGGCATATTCGATGTGGCCATCCAGGGCCACGCTGAGTACCAGGTCGGCAACCGCATCCAGGGTGATGCGGCTGCGCTGCTCGCTTTCGAACAGGCGCTGCTCGCTGCTGCGCTGGGCGCTGACATCCTGGATCTGCGACACGAAATGCAACGGTTCACCGCGCTCATTGCGTACCAGCGATACCGACAGCCGTGCCCAGATGGTGTTGCCCTCACGGCCCACGTAGCGCTTTTCAAGGTGATAGTGCGTGCGTCGCCCCGCCAGCAGGTCCTGCACCAGGGCCAGGTCGGTCTGCAGATCGGCCGGATGGGTCAACCGCTGGAAATCGACCTGCAGCAGTTCCTCCCGCGCGTAGCCGAGAATGCGGCACAGCGCATCGTTGACATCCAGCCAGCGCCCTTCCAGCGACACCAGCGCCATGCCCAATGCCGCCGACGTAAACGCACCGGCGAATTTTTCCGCCGCAAGACGAGCCTCGGCGCGCGCCTGCAGGATCTCGGTGATGTCGATGGCCATGCCGACATAGCCGATGCGCTCGCCATTGGCGCCATCCATGCGGCTGATTGACAGGCGTACCTGGCGACGCTGCCCGTCCTTGCGCAGCAGTGTCCACTGCCGCGAATACGTCTGGCCCTCGGCACGTGCACTGAGTGCCTCGAACACACCCGGAACCTGTCCATCGGCGGTCGCCAGCGGTCGCAGCCACGCCTGCAGTTCAACCGGGTCGTGGAAGGCATCCAGGCGGCGCGTACCCACTACTTCAGCGGCAGTGTAGCCGAGCAGGCGCTGCGCGCCGGTATTGAAAATGGTGATGATGCCATCGGTGTCGGTCGCGATCACCGCCACTTCGTCTGAAGCATCCACCATCGCCTGCAGGCGCTGCCGCATTTCGGCCGCGTCCTGGCGCGCCTGCTGCAGTTCGGTGACATCGGCATGGGCGCCGGCCATCCACAGTGGCCTGCCCTGCCCGTCCCATTCGAATACCCGTCCGCGATCGTGGATCCAGATCCATTCGCCATTCCTGTGGCGCATCCGCAACAGGCAGACATAGTGGTCGGTGCGGCCATCGAAGTGGTCCTGCAGGGCCGCATCGGACAGCGCCAGATCATCCGGATGGACCAGCGCGATGAAGGTCTTCTGGCAGATCGGTTCAAGTTCGTCCAACCGGTAGCCGACGATCTCGGCCCACCGTTCGTTGACCCGCATCTGCCCGCTCTGGACGTTCCATTCCCAGGTGCCGGCCGCGGTGCCCTCGATGATCATCGCCAGGCGACGGCGCTCTTCGGCCAGTTCCTGCAGCCGGCGCTCCAGCCGTGCGTTGCCGCTGTTGCCCTGATCGGCCATCAGCCACCTCCCCTGCCGACGCAGCTGCCCGCAGGCCGTGGCGAACCACAGCGGTCACGGAACAGCGCGGATGGTGCTGACGGCATGGCCTCCCCAGCGACAGCAGGGGTCCAAGCGCCCCTTCCGGCGCAAGTGTGCGCATTGCCGGGGAACATCGACAAGTCCCCCACCCGACAGCGCCGGGAGGGGGACGGCGGACTCAGCTGCGCTTGGCCCGGGCGAACGCCTCGGCCAGGGCATTGTTGGCTGGCGGCGCGGCCTGTGCCGGGCGTCCGCCATTGCCCGGGTTGCGCCCCTGGCCACGTCCCTGCGCGGGGTTGCCAGCGTCGCGGCGCGGCGCCTGCCCCTGGCTGCGTTCGTCACGGCTGCCCGGGCGGCTGGTGGCCTGGCCAGGCGTGTCGTCCAGACGACGGGTCAGGGCGATGCGCTTGCGCGGCACGTCCACCTCCAGCACCTTCACCTTGACGATGTCGCCGGCCTTGACCACGTCACGCGGATCCTTCACGTAGGTACCAGACAGCGCCGAGATGTGGATCAGGCCGTCCTGGTGCACGCCGATATCGACGAACGCACCGAACGCGGCCACGTTGCTGACCACGCCTTCCAGCACCATGCCCTCGCGCAGATCCTTGATGTCCTCGACGCCATCGGCGAAACGGGCCGCCTTGAATTCCGGGCGCGGATCACGGCCCGGCTTTTCCAGTTCCTTGAGGATGTCGCGCACGGTCGGCACACCGAATGTCTCGTCTGTGAACTGCTCGGCCTTCAA
This sequence comes from Stenotrophomonas sp. DR822, assembly GCF_019793815.1. Taxonomy (NCBI): domain Bacteria; kingdom Pseudomonadati; phylum Pseudomonadota; class Gammaproteobacteria; order Lysobacterales; family Lysobacteraceae; genus Stenotrophomonas; species Stenotrophomonas sp. DR822. Next base: position 79,053 of record NZ_CP081826.1, on the reverse strand, counting down.
GCCGCGCAGGAAACTGCCGTCGCCGATCAGCGCCTTGATCGGGCGCGCGGTGCTGGCCACGATGCGCTCGACCACGGGATAGGCTTCCGGATGCACCGACGACGCATCCAACGGCTCATCGCCATCGGCGATACGCAGGAAACCCGCGCATTGCTCGAACGTCTTCTCGCCCAGGCGCGACACCTTCAGCAGGTCCTTGCGACGCTTGAACGGACCGTTGTCATCGCGGTGGCGCACGATGTTCTCGGCTACCGTCGACGACAGGCCCGAGACGCGCGACAGCAGTGCAGCCGACGCCGTGTTGACGTACACGCCGACGGCATTCACGCAGTCCTCCACGCGCGCATCCAGTGCGCGCGCCAGGCGGTACTGATCCACGTCGTGCTGGTACTGCCCCACGCCGATCGCCTTCGGCTCGATCTTCACCAGTTCGGCAAGCGGGTCCTGCAGGCGACGCGCGATCGATACCGCACCACGGATCGACACGTCCAGATCCGGGAATTCCCTGGCCGCCGTTTCCGACGCCGAATACACCGACGCCCCGGCTTCACTGACCACGATCTTCTGCGGCGCGTTGTCACCCAGCGCCTTGATGGCTTCACCGGCCAGCTTGTCGGTCTCGCGGCTGGCGGTGCCGTTGCCGATCGCGATCAGCTGCACGTTGTGCTTGGCACACAGCTGCTTGATCGTCTGCAGCGACTGCTCCCACTGCCGGCGGGGCTCGTGCGGGTAGATGGTGTCGGTGGCGACCAGCTTGCCGGTGGCGTCGACCACGGCAATCTTGCAGCCGGTGCGGATGCCCGGGTCCAGGCCCAGCACGCTTTTCGGGCCGGCCGGTGCAGCCAGCAGCAGATCCTTGAGGTTGTCACCGAATACCGCGATGGCTTCGGCCTCGGCTTTCTCACGGGCCTGGTTGAACAGGTCCAGCAGCAGGTGCATGTGCAGCTTGGCCCGCCAGGTCAGGCGGCAGGCGTCCAGCAGCCAGCGATCAGCGGGGCGCCCCGCATCGCGGATACCGGCGTTGTGCGCCACGCGCCCTTCAGCGTACTGATGTCCGGCCTCGGCATCCTTGCCCGGATCCAGTTCCAGGAACAGGATCTCCTCGCGGCGCGCACGGAACAACGCCAACAACCGGTGCGATGGAATCTTCGCCAACGACTCGGCGTGCTCGAAGTAATCGCGGTACTTGGCGCCCTCGGTTTCCTTGCCCTCGGCAACGCGGGCACGGATCACGCCCTGCTCGCTCAACCAGCTGCGCAGCTCGCCAACCAGCGTGGCGTCCTCGCCCCAGCGCTCCATCAGGATCGCGCGGGCACCTTCCAGCGCGGCCTTGGTATCGGCCACGCCCTTGTCGGCATCGACGAACGTGGCGGCAAAGACCTGCGGGTCCTGTGTCGGATCGCCCAACAGGCCATCGGCCAACGGCTCCAGTCCTGCTTCGCGGGCGATCTGCGCGCGGGTACGACGCTTGGGCTTGTACGGCAGGTACAGATCTTCCAACCGGCTCTTGGTGTCGGCCGCGAGAATCTCGTTGCGCAGCTCATCGCTGAGCTTGCCCTGCTCGCCGATGCTGGCCAGCACCGCGGCACGGCGGTCTTCCAGTTCGCGCAGGTAGGTCAGGCGGGTTTCCAGGTTGCGCAGCTGGGTGTCGTCCAGGCCGCCGGTGACTTCCTTGCGGTAGCGGGCGATGAACGGAACGCTGGCGCCTTCATCGAGCAGGCCGACGGCGGCGCTGACCTGGGCGGTCTGGGCGCCGATCTCATCGGCGATGGTCTGGGCGATCTGCTGGGCGAGCTGGCGCTGGGCGTGCTTGGCGTCGTGCATTGTTTCCGGCCTGGGCCGCATTGCGGGAAAGGTCCATTCTTGCAATGCGCGGGCGGCAGGGACAAGGCGTTGACAGAGCGGCGGTTCAGGCGGCGGGTCCGGATGGGACGCCGGCATCCTGGCAAAGGGGGCTCGGACTGGCCCCGGGGCTGGGATGCCGGCGCGGACGCGCGATGGTGGGGCGCGTCCTGCCGCGTACTGCGAAGGTCAGCGGTAGTGGCGGGCGGCACGCTGCATGACGATGTCGTCACGCAGGCTCTCCAGCGCCATCAGGCGGACCTTGCCGACACCCTGCAGTTCCATGAACCGCTCCGTGTAGAACTCCGGCCCCAGCGCGGTATCGGCGCGGGATTTGCTGAAGCCGTAGGGCACCACGCCCTTCTCGCCATCCTTGCTACCACCGACATAAAGAACGATTGCCATGTGATGTCTTCCTCCAAATTGCTACTGCGTACTGCACACGATGAGCGGTACTTGCGAGCCCATCGGGATAGAGCTTACCGCGGCCAAGCTGACTGGAACGTCACGAAGACTAATGACGATCGGTTGCATGCAGATGACTGCGGGATAGCAGCAGAATGCTTACGGATCTTTAACTTCCAGCTAACGAATACGCGGGTTTCAGCCAACGGCGCAGCCCCTCGTGGGTGGGGTTGGTTGGTCGCGGAATGCAAAAGCCGCAGGTGGGTCGGCCAGGTTGGGTTCGCGGGGGACGCCGTGAATCCGTCCCTGGAGCCGGAGCGGCTATTGCTGACCTGCAGGGTCTGTCCGTCTGTCGTGCCAACGTCCAACTGGCGCTTGCTGACATCAATCCCGATCCCGTTCATCACCGGACTCCGTATAGTCTGGAAGGGTCGAGAGCTCCCCCGCTTGCCCAGTCTTATCACTGCGAGTGTCAGCTCCAGCAACTGTTCGGGCGGATCAAGGGAGATTCCGGCGTGGGCGCCAAGCTACATGGCGATCGTCGAGATCCAGGCTTACACGGCGGCCCACGCCGGCTCTCGACACCTACGGTGCCAGATTCCAATCAGATAAGGCTTGGCCGCGGCATCCATGCCGCGGACACCCCCGCGAACCCAACCCGACCGCCCTCTGACAATTTCTGCGGTCTGCCACCCACGGAAGAGAAAAAGAAGATCAAAAGCAAAAGCGGCCTGGTTGGCCGCTTTCTGTAGAGCCGAGCCCACGCTCGGCTCTGCACGAGCAAGCGCAGCGCGCGACCCGCTGTTGCTGTTCTTTTTCTTCTCCGTGGCTGGACGCACACGGAAACTGTCAGGGGTCGGGCGGGGTGGGTTCGCGGGACCGTTGGCGCCATGGATGGCGCCATCGAGCCCCCAGGGACGGGTTTACGGCGTGTCCCGCGAACCCACCCCGCCCGGCCCAATCACATGAATCGCATTTCGCGACCCACCCACGAGGGGCTGCGCCGTTGGCTGGAATCTACGGCCACCAGCCGTGCCCGAACCGCGCGTAATGATCGGCCGCACGCTCGAACGGATTACGCGCGCTGACACCACCACACAGGAGATACACCGGCAGGTACAGCGGCCCCAGCACCAGATACTGGTACACGTGCGCACGCTCATGGTCATCCAGCCGGATCAACGGCTCCACGCCCCACCCCGCCTGATGCGCGTAGGTACGGCAGCACATGCCCAGGTCGTGGCCGGTGTGCAGGATCACATTGCCCAGGGTGATCGCTCCGCCCGGGCCCCAGGGCCAGTGATCGAAAACCACCGCGCAATCACGACCGCTCCAGCGCATCTTCGCCCCCCCCAGCAACCCGGCCAGACCGCCAAGCAGGCCGATCAGGGTATTGGGCACGGTCCACAGCGCACCCAGCACCTGCAGCGCGCGCAGCCAGATCGGCCAGGGACGGGACGCGGTATTCAATCCGCCTCGTTGGGGATCAGCAGCCATAGCAGCAGGTAGACCAGGATGCCGGGGAAAGCGGCCGACGCCAGCGAGACCACCACGTACAGCACCCGTACCAGGGTCGGGTTCCAGCCGAAACGATGGGCGATGCCGCCCATCACCCCGGCAATCATGCGGTCGTTCAGCGAGCGCGACAGGGTGCGCGGCACAGCGTTCATGGCGAGGTCTCCCGGCTGACTGGCTGTTGCCACTGTAGCGCCTGCAATGTCTACGGCGTGCGTTGGCGCAAGGCCTGCAGGCGGGCGCTGAACCACGCCGCGGAGGTCTGTTCGGGCTGGCCGGGGCAGCGGATCCGGTAAGCCTTGCCGCTCATGCTGCTCTGGCTCGCCGCACGTTCGATGAACTGCTCGGCAGTGTCGACCATATCCTTTTTCAGCAGGTAGTCGTACTTGCGCTGAAGGTGGGAACGCGCATCGGCCGGACCGTACCAGCTGCCGTTTCGCTGGAACTGGCACTGGGAGCCGTCCAGGCTCCCGATCAACTGCGCGATCTCGCGGCGCGCATCGGCGCTCGGCGCAGCACCGACGACGCCCGGCGCAAGGGCCAGGGCAAGCGCGAGCAGAGGGGAATACTTCATGGCGTGCGTTCCTTCAGCCAGTTGTCGATGGTCGCCGGCACTTCGCGCTGTGCGCGGCCGGAGACGTAGATGCCGATATGCCCACCGCGGAAACTGGATTCGGTGTAGTCCTGCGTGCCCAGCCGGCCACGCATCGCGCGCGATGCATCCGGTGGCACCAGGTGATCCTGTTCGGCGTAGATGTTCAGCACCGGCAGGGTCACCTGCGACAGATCCACCGCCTCTTCGCCGATGCGCACGGTGCCATTGACCAGGCCGTTGCCCTGGTAGAACTGTTTGATGAACTCGCGGAAGGCTTCACCCGCCAGGTCCGGCGAGTCGAAGATCCACTTTTCCATGCGCAGGAAATCCTCCAGCGCGGCCTTGTCATCGAGGATGTCGAGCAGGCCCACGTACTTCTGCACGTTCAGGCGGAATGGCTTGAGCATCAGGTAGCTGGCATTCATCAGATCGGCCGGGATGTTGCCCAGCGTATCCACCAGCAGATCCACATCCATCTGCTGGGCCCAGTGCGACAGCATGTTGTCGGCGGTCTGGAAGTCGACCGGGGTGACCATGGTGATCAGATTGCCCAGCTTCTGCCGCCGCAGTGCGGCGTAGCACAGGGCGAACACGCCACCCTGGCAGATGCCGAGCATGTCGACCGTTCCACGACTGCGCGCGCGCAGCGCATCCACCGCGCCATCGATATAGCGCAGCAGATAGTCCTCAAGCGTCTGGTAGCGCTCGGAACGGTCCGGATAACCCCAGTCAAGCACGTACACGTCCTGGCCCAAGGCCAGCAGCTTCTGCACCAGTGAGCGATCGGCCTGCAGGTCGACCATGTAGGGGCGGTTGACCAGTGCGTACACGATCAGCAGCGGTGTGCGCCGCACCGGCGCGTTCTCGCCGACGAAGCGATACAGCACCACTTTGCCATCGCGCCAGACTTCTTCGCGGGCGGTGGCGCCATAGTCGACATCCTCCACCTGCGGCAACAGCTTCAACCCTTCCATCAGCTTGCGCTGCATGGCCAGGGTCTCCTGCATCAGGTCATCGGCATTGAAGCCCAGCGGTCCTTTCATGGCTTACGACTTCCGCGTGGTCGCGCGGGTGGTGGCCTTCTTCGCTGGCGCTTTCTTCGCGGCAGGCTTCTTCGCTGCAGCCTTCTTCGCTGCAGGCTTGCGCGCGACGGGCTTGACCCTGGCAGGCGCCGGCTGGGCCACCGGATCGACGGCATGGGTACCGGCAAGCGCCGCCACCTGTGCCTGCACCCGGCGCAGGCTGCGCTCGAGCTCGGCGATGCGACGGTGGGCGGCATCCATCTCGCTGCGGGTGGGCAGGCCGATGCGTTCACTCATCTGTTCAACCTCGCGCTGCATGCCTGCGCGCAGGCGCATCTGTGCGTTGCCCAGCGAGGCATACACCTGCTGGAACGGCTCGGACATGGCGACCTTGGCGTAGGCCTCCTCGGCCACTTCGATCCACAGATCGAACATCGCCCGGGCGCTGGTCAGCTGGCTGCCGGGCTGCTCGTGTTCGGCCAGGCGCTGCTCGAACAGGTCGAACGCCTCTTCCAGTGCCTGCTTGATCTGCTCGACGTAGGCCTGCGAATGCTGCTGGTACTCCTCCTGCGCGCGCAGCAGGGCCTGCCACCGCGCGTGGTGCTCGCGGCCGGGCCCGAACGCCGGGCTCTGCAGCCAAGGGCCAGCCAGCGTCTGCAACTGCTGGAACCACGCCGTGAACTCGGGCGGAGCAGCGTCCACATGGGTGCTGCCGCGGGCCCCCTGCAGCATCCACTGCAGCATGCCGTCGCCCTGCCCCTTCACCGCTTCACGCCAGGCCTGCGCGACCTCGGCACTGCTGGCATCGCGGCCGGCAAAGCGTGCAGCGACTTCCTGCATGGTCCCGTACCAGCTGCCAGCCTGTTCGCGGAACCGCCGCACCGCCTCTTCGGGCGCGGCAGCACCGGTCCCGGGCAGCAGTTGGCCCCACCAGTCGAACAGGCGCTTCCAGCTGCCCGGGTCGTCGCCAGCCGGGGTTCCCGGCACGGCGGCATGGCGCAAGGCATCACCCCAGGCGCCGAAGTACTGGCGGGCCAGATTTTCGAAATCGCTGCTGCCGGCGTCGTTGGCCGAGCTGGTCATCGCGCTCCTCCGCAGGGCTGGGTCATGGCTTGGGAATGCGCAGGGTCTTGCTGATCATCAGCGACCCGGACAACGCGAACAGCAGCACCAACGGATGCAGCTGCCAAGGGCCAATCTGCCACTGGCCGAGCCACAGGTCGCGGCCGATGGCATCGGTGCCGGCGGCGATCGCCAGCACGATCACCAGCGCCAGGCTGGTGGGAATCGGCGTTCCCTCGAAGTACTTCACCTTGCCTTCGTCACCGCTCATCGCCTCGGCGGTCACGTTGTAACGGGCCAGGCGGCTGACGCCGCAGCAGACGAAGTAGCTCAACACCAGCCAGTCCCAGCCGCCCTGCATGCCACAGGCATAGGCCAGCGCTGCGGGTGCGACACCGAAGGAAATGACGTCCGACAGCGAGTCGAGCTCACGGCCCAGAGTCGAACTGGATTTGCGCCAGCGCGCGATGCGGCCGTCCAGTGCGTCGAAAATGAAAGCCAGCGGGATCAGCGCCATGCCGAACATCAGGTAGCCGCGCTCGCCATCCTGCAGGAAACGCATGGCGGCAAACACCGCGCCGGTGCCGCAGAAAGCGTTGGCGAGGGTGAACCAGTCCGCCAGATGGAACTCGCGCAGCATCGAGAAGTGACGTTTCATGAAGTCTCACGGGGCATCAAGGCCCACAGGGTACCGCGAGCGCCGCCACCGGCAACAGCGTGGGCTGCCCCTGTCCTTCACCCGACACTCACCGATCCTCACCGGCGGTGAATTTTTCGCCACCCATCTTGACAGCCTAGGGGGGTGGCGCCTGTCAGCGCTTATCCACAAAGTTGCCCACGCGTAATCCACACCCCCTGTGGACAACTGGTTCTCACCGACTGCGACGCTGGACATTTCCTCATCACCACAAGCCGGGGTTTTCCTACTTCCCAAGCCGGTCCGCCAGCGCTATGGTCTGCGGCGGACCCGCCGCCGCCACGCCCGACTCCTTACCGACGGACGATGCTGATGCTGGGTGCATACACCCTGGCCGGGCAGTTGCGCTGGCCGAACCTGGCCCCGGTACTGGATGAACTGGCACGGGTGCTGCATCGCGGCGGCCGGCTATGCCTGGCCTTCGGTGATGCCGGATTCATGCGCAGCCTGCCCTTTGCCGAGGACCTTGAACTGCATGATCTGGACGCAGTGGAGCTGGCGCTGCGGGTGTCCGGCTTCACCGTCACGGCATGGCGCTCGCATCGCGAATGCACGGCCGGCAATGACGGCCAGCAGCGGGAAAAGCACTTCCACCTGCTGCTGGCACATCGGCGTTGAAGCTCTCCCCGCCGGGCATGGCCCGGCGCTACCGAGGCTGCGCCGGATGGGTAGCGCCGGGCCATGCCCGGCGAACGCAACGGCCTCCGGAATGCCTCACAGCCGGCTGAAGGACCAGCTCTGCATGCGCCCATCCCGGTAAGGCATCACTCCGTGGAACGGTCGCGGATCGGCATCGAACACCAGCGGCAGGAAGTTGCGGTCGCCCTCCCACATCGGCAGCTGGTCCAGCTTGTCCACGTCCACCCACTCCAGGGTGCCCTCGTGATTGCCGCCGTGCGGGGCACCCTCGAAGCTGTCGATGACGAACACGAAACCGAACCAGTCCTCACCGTGCTTGCCGAAACCCGGCCAGCTGATGGTGCCGCGCAGGCGCATGGCCGTGCAGTCGATACCGGCTTCCTCGGCGATTTCGCGGCGCATGCCGGCGGCAACGTCCTCGGTCGGCTCGACCTTGCCGCCCAGGCCGTTGTACTTGCCCAGGTGGTGGTCGCCCGGCCGGGTATTACGGTGGATCATCAGCACCTGGCGGCGATCGGGCGAGAGCACATAGCCCAGGGTGGCGACGATCGGGGTATACGGCATGTGCGGGTCCGGCGGCGGGTCAGCCGTGGATTATGGCCGATCATCGCACCAGCGACAGGCGACGGTCGCCCTCACCCACGGTGTTGCCGTCTGGATCACGCCGCAGGGTGGCCACGCCATGGCCGCGTTCGGCCAGGTATTCCAGCCATTTGCCGAGGAAGGTGTTCATCCGCATGCGATGGCTGATCAGCTCGGCCGGCGGTGGGTACAGGCCCATCGTGTCCTGCCAGCGGCGGCCGACGTAGCAGTGGGTGGTCTCGGCCTGGCGCGCGTCCCGGTACAGGCGGACGAAGGCCGATGGGTCCGGTTCACCGGTCACCGGGTCGGCCAGGTCATAGGTCAGGCGCAGCTCGACCGTGTACCGGTGGCACTCGATCACGTCCAGGCGCACGTCCAGGCCATCGCCCACCGAAGAGACGTAGCTTCCCGCCACCAGCTCGGCCGGCGCGAACAGGCGCACCAGGTGACGGTAGTTCTCTGCGTACAGCCCCATGAGCCAGCTCAGCCGGCTCAGGCGGGGAATGCGCTCGGTACGGGGCAATGCTCGGGCCATGGGCTGATCCTACACGTTGGCCCTTCAACGTGGGGACTGATCGGTCCCGGCCAAAGGGGCCCTGTACTGTATCGACCAACGGTCGATACCCACCGCGCAGGTGGGTCACGACCCTGGGTCGTAGCGCACCCGTCAACCGCGCAGGTGGGTCACGACCCTGGGTCGTAGCGCACCCGTCAACCGCGCAGGTAGGCCACGACCGTTGGTCGTGGCGCCCCCGTCAATACAGTTCGCGCTGCAGCCCCAGCGTGCCGAGCACCTTGCTGGAGATCTCCTCGATCGAGGTATGGGTGGTGCTGAGGGTCGGGATGCGTTCCATCTGGAACATGACCTCCGCCGCAGCCACCTCGCGCTTGCAGGTGTCCAGGTTGGCGTAGCGCGAATTGGGCCGGCGCTCCTGGCGGATCTGCTGCAGGCGGTCCGGGTCGATGGTCAGGCCGAACAGCTTGCGCCGGTAGTTGCGCAGGCGGGGCGGCAGGCGGTCGCTCTCCAGATCCTCGTCGGTCAACGGGTAGTTGGCCGCGCGCACCCCGTAATGCAGGGCCAGGTAGATGCAGGTAGGCGTCTTGCCCGCCCGCGACACCGCCACCAGGATCACGTCGGCATCGTCGTAGTTCACCGCGATGCCATCGTCGTGGGTCAGCGCGAAGTTCATCGCGTTGATGCGCCGGTGGTAGGTGTCGAAGTCGACCATGCCGTGGGCCTGGCCGACCCGGTTCAGGCGCGAGCTGGACAATTCGCGCTCCAGCGGTTCGATGAACGGGGCGAACACATCCAGCATCAGCGCCCCGCTTTCGGCCAGGATCAGGCTCAGGCTCTGGTCCACGCAGGAGTTCACCACGATCGGCCGGACCTGGTAGCGCTCCCCCGCCGCCTGGATCCGGGCACAGGCTTCGCGGGCTTTTTCGGGGTCATCGACAAATGACATCCGGTCGGTAATGAAGCTGAACCCGGAGAACTGGGTCAACAGGCTATGCCCAATGGTTTCAGCGGTGATACCGGTTCCATCGGAAACGTAGAACACCGGACGGATGGTCGACATGCGCGCATTTACCCCCTACGAAGCCTAAAAGGGCCGCCAACACAAGCTTGTGCCGACGGTGGTCTGCCCGGCATCATATCGGCTTCTTCCTACGGACGCGGCCATCAAAGCCCGCCTCGGGCGATGGCCAAACGGAGCATCGCGCTTGAACGAGAACATCCTGTGGTTGCACGAACTGCGTCTGGCCGACCTGGCCCGCGTAGGCGGCAAGAATTCCTCGCTGGGCGAGATGATCGGCAACCTTGCCGGTCTGGGCGTCTCCGTTCCGGGGGGCTACGCGACCACGTCTGAAGCCTTCAAGGACTTCATCGCGCACAACGACCTGTCCAAGCGCATCTTCGACAAGCTGGCCACGCTGGACGTCGAGGACGTCAACGCGCTGACCGCAGCCGGCAAGGAAATCCGCGGCTGGGTGATCGATGCACCGCTGCAGCCGCAGCTGGACCAGGACATCCGCACTGCCTACGCCAAGCTGAGCGCCGACAACGGCGGCGGCGACGTGGCCGTGGCCGTGCGTTCCTCGGCCACCGCCGAAGACCTGCCCGACGCGTCCTTCGCCGGCCAGCAGGAAACCTTCCTCAACGTCACCGGTGCCGACGATGTCGTGCACAAGGTCAAGGAAGTGTTCGCCTCGCTGTACAACGACCGTGCCATCGCTTACCGCGTGCACCACGGCTTCAAGCACGAGGACGTGTTCCTGTCCGCAGGCGTGCAGCTGATGGTGCGTTCGGGCGTGGGCGCGTCCGGCGTGCTGTTCACCCTGGACACCGAATCCGGCTTCCGCGACGTGGTGTTCGTCACCTCCTCGTTCGGCCTGGGCGAAATGGTCGTGCAGGGCGCGGTCAACCCCGACGAGTTCTACGTCTACAAGCCCACCCTGCAGGCCGGCAAGCCGGCGATCCTGCGCCGCTCGCTCGGCAGCAAGGCGATCCGCATGGTGTACTCGGATGTCCCCGGCGAGCGCGTCAGGATCGAGGACACCCCGGCCGAACTGCGCACCACCTTCTCGATCAACGATGAAGACGTGGCCGAACTGTCGCGCCAGGCGCTGACCATCGAAAAGCACTACGGTCGCCCGATGGACATCGAGTGGGCCAAGGACGGTGTCAGCGGCAAGCTGTTCATCGTGCAGGCGCGCCCGGAGACCGTGAAGTCGCGCAGCCATGCCACCCAGATCGAGCGTTTCGCACTGACCGAGAAGGGCGGCAACGTTCTCGCCGAAGGCCGCGCCGTGGGCGCCAAGATCGGTGCCGGCGTGGCACGTGTGGTGAAGACGCTGGAAGACATGAACCGCGTGCAGCCGGGCGACGTGCTGATCGCCGACATGACCGATCCCGATTGGGAGCCGGTGATGAAGCGTGCCTCGGCGATCGTCACCAACCGCGGCGGCCGTACCTGCCACGCGGCGATCATCGCGCGCGAGCTGGGCGTGCCGGCCGTGGTCGGTTCGGGCAACGCCACCAAGGTCATCGAGGATGGCCAACTGGTCACCGTCAGCTGCGCTGAAGGCGATACCGGCTTCATCTACGAAGGCAAGCTCGGCTTCGAGCGCACCACCACCGATCTGGGCAACATGCCGCCGGCACCGTTGAAGATCATGATGAACGTGGCCAACCCGGAACGCGCCTTCGACTTCGGCCAGTTGCCGAACGCGGGCATCGGCCTGGCGCGTCTGGAAATGATCATCGCCAGCCACATCGGCATCCACCCCAACGCGCTGCTGGAATACGACCGCCAGGATGCGGCGACGAAGAAGAAGATCGACGAGAAGATCGCCGGTTATTCCGACCCGGTCGGCTTCTACGTGGACCGTCTGGCCGAAGGCATCGCCACCCTGACCGCCTCGGTCGCGCCGAACCCGGTGATCGTGCGCCTGTCGGACTTCAAGTCCAACGAGTACGCCAACCTGATCGGCGGCAGCAACTACGAGCCGCACGAAGAGAACCCGATGATCGGCTTCCGCGGCGCCAGCCGTTACGTCGATCCGAGCTTCTCGGCCGCCTTCGCACTGGAGTGCAAGGCCGTGCTGCGCGTGCGCAACGAGATGGGCCTGGACAACCTGTGGGTCATGATCCCGTTCGTGCGCACCCTGGAAGAAGGCCGCAAGGTCGTCGAGGTGCTGGCCCAGAACGGTCTGAAGCAGGGCGAAAACGGCCTGAAGATCATCATGATGTGCGAAGTGCCGTCCAACGCGCTGCTCGCCGATGAGTTCCTGGAGATCTTCGACGGCTTCTCGATCGGTTCCAACGACCTGACCCAGCTGACCCTCGGCCTGGACCGCGATTCGTCGATCGTGGCGCACCTGTTCGATGAGCGGAACCCGGCGGTGAAGAAGCTGCTGTCGATGGCGATCAAGTCGGCACGTGCCAAGGGCAAGTACGTCGGCATCTGCGGCCAGGGCCCGTCCGATCATCCGGATCTGGCCGAATGGCTGATGCAGGAAGGCATCGAGTCGGTGTCGTTGAATCCGGACACCGTGGTCGATACCTGGCTGCGCCTGGCCAAGTTGAAGGCCAAGGGGTGACCTGTTGACGTGTGATGGCTGACGTCGCTTTCATCGACGCCTGCCCATACTGAAGCTGCACGCAAGCCCCGCCTCTGCGGGGCTTGCTGTTTCTGGCGTCCGCGTACGCCATGTTTCCGTCGCGCCTGTTCCCGTTGCAAAGGAGTCCGCATGATCGCCGCTGCCCCACCCTCCCCCGCCACGACCTCCTGGTTCCGCTCACTCGACTGGGAACGCCTGCTGGAGACCTACGGCGTGCCGTTGCTGGCCGCGATCGTGGTGCTGCTGGTCGGCATGTGGCTCGCACGACGGCTGTCCAATGCCATGCCGCGCGCCACCTCGCGCATGGGCGTGGACCCGATGCTGGGCAGCTTCCTGCGCAACGTGGTCTACGCGGCCTCGCTGGTGATCGTGGTGATCCTGGCCATCGGCACGCTGGGCGTGCAGATCACTCCGCTGCTGGCCGTGCTCGGTACCGCCGGCCTCGCCGTTGGCCTGGCGCTGAAGGATTCGCTGTCGAATATCGCCTCGGGCGTGATGCTGGTGACCCTGCGTCCGTTCCGCGTGGGTGATGTGGTGACCATCGCCGGGCAGACCGGCACGGTTCGCGAGGTACGCATTTTCCAGACCGTGATCACCGGCGCGGACAACCAGCACACCACCATTCCGAACACGCTGATCACCGCCGCGCCGATCATCAACCTCACCGCAGAGCCCACCCGCCGCGTCGAGCTGGTGGTGGGCATCGGTTACGAAGACAACATCCAGTTGGCGCGTGATACCGCACTGGCCCTGATGAAGGCCGACCCGCGCGTGCTGCAGACGCCGGCACCGGACGTGGTGGTGTACGAGCTGGGTGCGCACGCGATCAATCTGGGCATCCGCTGCTATGTGAAGTCGGCCGATCACTTCGGCACCAAGGTCACCCTGCTCGAACAGATCAAGCTGGGCTACGACAAGGCCGGCATCAACATCCCGTATCCGCAGCAGGACATGCACCTGTACCTGCATGGCAAGGATGGTGGCGTGGTCGAGGCCGACGCACTGGTGCGCGACAAGCCCTGATCGGCAGTGCCGGCCAGTGGCCGGCACCCATCCGCCGTCATCGGTAGCGCCGGGCCATGCCCGGCGGACGCTGCTTCAGGCCTCGACTGCCTCTTCCAGCACCGGATAGTCGGTGAATCCCGCCGCGCCACCACCGAAGTACGTCGCGCGATCGGGCGAATTCAACACCGCGCCGCTGCGCAGGCGATCGGGCAGATCGGGATTGGCGATGAACGGCCGACCGAAGCCGATCAGGTCGGCCCAGCCTTCCTCCAGCGCCTGCCTGGCACGCTCGGCAGTGTACTTGCCGGCGTAGATCAGCGTTCCCGGATAGATCATCCGCAGCGCCTGCTTGAACGCGACCGGCATCAACGGGGCATCCTCCCAGTCGGCCTCGGCGATGTGCAGGTAACCCACACCCAGCTCGCCCAGCAGGTGTGCGGCAGCCAGATAGGTCGCCTGCGGCGTGTCATCCACCGCCCCCTGCAGCGTGGTCAGCGGCGCCAGACGCACGCCGACTCGCTCGCCGCCAGCGACATCGACCACCGCCTGCACCACCTCGCGCAGGAAGCGCAGGCGATTGCGCAGCGCGCCGCCATAGCCATCGGTACGCTGGTTGGCCTGCGAGTCGATGAACTGGTTGATCAGGTAGCCGTTCGCGCCGTGCAGCTCGACGCCATCGAATCCGGCAGCCAGGGCATTGCGGGCGGCCTGCGCATAGTCGGCCACGATGCCCGGAATCTCGTCCTCGCCCAGCGCGCGCGGCATCGAGTGCTGGATCATCTCGCCCACGCCGGATTCCGGACCGGCACCGGTGGGGTCGACGAAGACCTTCACCCCGTCGGCCAGCAGGGCCGAGGAAGAGACCGGCGCCGCGCCGTCCGGTTGCAGGGCCACATGGGAGACACGGCCGACATGCCAGAGCTGGGCGTAGATGCGCCCACCGGCCGCGTGCACGGCATCGGTGACCCTGCGCCAGCCCTGCACCTGTTCGTCGCTGTGGATGCCCGGGGTCCAGGCATAGCCCTGGCCCTGCGGGCTGATCTGGGTGCCTTCGCTGACGATCAGCCCGGCACCAGCGCGCTGGGCGTAGTACTCGGCCATCTGCACGGTGGCGACATTGCCGGCCGCCGCACGCGAGCGGGTCATCGGCGGCATCACGATACGGTTGGGCAGCGTCAGCGCGCCCAGGCGGTGGGGGGTGAACAACATGGCGGCACTCTCTTGCGGGGGATTGCCGGCAAGGATGGGGATGGCGCTGCGCGCGCAACAGGCGCGTCCGCGCAAAACAGTTGTGCCGCCGGGGCAACGATGCCGCATCCACGCGTGGCGTGGATTACAACGTCGGCTCGATCAACGCCCCGCCGTGTGCGATGCGGTCGTAGCAGTCTCGCACGACCTCTTCGCCGTACTTCAGCTCCAGCCGGCGCACGATGAAATGGCCGCGGGCCATGTCCTGGTAGTAGTCGGTGAACATGGTGTTGAGCGTCGCGCCGGCTGCCGCACCGACGATTGGTACCGCCTGCGCGGCAAACTTCTCGGTGACCACCACGCCGAAACGGGCGGCGACCTTTTCCACCACCTTGGCCAGCAGCTTGCCGGCTTCCTTCGGCGCCACGCCCAGGGTCAGGTCACGTCCGGTCACCACCCGCCCGGCCAGTTCGGCCGAGAGGTGGCGCATGACATCGGTGGTGAAACCACGGGCGAGGTAGTAGCCGGTCTCGCTGGCATCGTCGCGCGGCGAATTGCCGCCCAGTGCAAACACCTCCAGGCAGGCCTGGCGGGTGCTGAACTGCGATAGATCGAAGCCTTCGCTGCGGGCAACGTCAGCTACCGCGCGCATCATGATCGTGGTCGACACCGGCAGCTCGATGAACAGCGCAGCGAAACCGAACGCCCCACCCACCGCGCCGGACGTCGCCGCCGCCAGCTTGTGCCAACGCGTCGAGGCGCTCTTGCCCGGGGTGTTGTCCATGCTCCACAGCGCGGCCTGCACGGATTTGGACAACGCCGCCTGCACCGCACCATGGATGCGGTTGGACACCGAGGTGGGAAGCGCCTTCACCGCGAACTCCAGCGGCGTTCCGACCAGGTTGGCCATGCGCGCGGTGATCGTGGGGGCTTCCAGCAGCGCGACCGCCCGCTGCAGGTCAGACCAGTCACCAGCGTCGTGGACGATATCGCGGGGCAGCAGAATGGGCTCGTTCATGCGGCCGATCTTAGCGACAGGGAGTTGAACGCAGGGTGGTGCCGGCCGCCGGACGACAACCCTGCGCGGCCGGCGGGGATCAGGCGATTGCCGGCCAGCGGCTGGCACTCCCCCTCACGGGCTCGGCAGTCCCGACAGCGCGCCCATGAACTGGCGGTAGTGGCGCAGCTCGTTGATCGAATCGTGCACATCGCTCAGTGCAGTGTGGTTGCTGTTCTTGCCCACGCCCGCAGCCACGCTTGGCGCCCAGCGCTTGGCCAGTTCCTTCACCGTGGACACGTCCAGGTTGCGGTAGTGGAAGTACTTTTCCAGCCGCGGCATCTGCCGGTGCAGGAAGCGGCGGTCCTGGCAGATGGAGTTACCCGACATCGGTGACACGCCGGCCGGAATCCACTGCGCCAGGAAGGCCACGGTCTGCGCTTCGGCCTGGCCAAGCGTGGTGGTGCTGTCGATGACGCGCTGCCACAGGCCCGAACGACGATGCTGGTTGCGGTTCCACTCGTCCATCGCTTCCAGCGTTTCCAGGGGATGATGGATGGCGAACTCCGGGCCCTCGGCCAGCACGTTGAGCTGGGCATCTGTGACCACGGTGGCGATCTCGATGATCGAATCGTTGTCGGTATCCAACCCGGTCATTTCCAGGTCGATCCAGATCAGCCGCTCGTTGGCCGCGCCGTTCTCTGCCATCGTGTCGCCTCGTTGCTGGGCAGGCACGAGGCCGGCCGGTAATGGGAAGTGGCGGCCATCATACCCTTTCGCCACTCAGCCCTCGCCAGCGTGGTCCTCCAGCAGCAGCGGCGGCTTGCCACGCTTGGCCCTGAAATAATTGGTCAGCCGGTTGCCCGCCTCCTTGGCCAGCACACCGGCATGGACCTCCACCCGGTGATTGTGGCGGGCATCAGCGACCAGATCGAACACGCTGCCGCAGGCGCCCGTCTTGGGGTCGCTGGCACCGTAGACCAAGCGCGCCACGCGTGCGTGCACGATCGCCATCGCGCACATCGCGCACGGCTCCAGGGTGACATACAGGGTGCTGCCGATCAGGCGGTGATTGGCCAGCATCCGCCCGCCCTCGCGCATGGCCACGATCTCGGCATGCGCGCTGGGGTCGTGCGAGGCGATGTTGAGGTTCCAGCCCTCGCCCAGCAGCTGACCGTCGGCACCCACCAGCACCGCACCGACCGGGATCTCGTCAAACTCGCGTTGCGCACGTTCGGCCAATGCCAATGCGTGGCGCATCCAGCTCTCGTCGATGTCGTGCACCGGCACGCCCAAGCTATCAGTCATGGCGTTTCTCGGATTCAAGGAATGAGCGCGCGCGTAGTGTAACGCAGGCCTTCTGGCGCTTCCGCTGCGCCGATGCGGAGCGCCGCACCGGCAAACGCTGCATCGCCGCTTGATCTGCCGTGAAGACTCCTTCACGCTACGATCGCGCTTTCGTCATCTGACGACTGTGCACTGCTGCTTGCCGGCAGCGATTTCACCTTTCGATCTCTACAGGGGGTAGTTTTGAACGCAGTTGCAGAAACCACCGTGCAGGCCAGTCCTGCCGGAAAAGCCGCATGGATCACGCTGGCGATCGCTTGGCTGTGCTTCCTCGTCCCGTTCCCCGGCCTGGGCCTGTTCCTGGGCTGGCCGCTGAACTTGGTGGCCTTCATCCTCGCCATCGTCGCGATGGCCAAGGGCGGCGCCATGAAGGGCCTGTTCCAGCTGCTGGGCTCGATCATCGTTTCGCCGATCGTGTACTTCGTCGGCCTGGCGATCTTTGCCGGCACGGTGAGCGGCATCAGCGCGCAGAGCAAGGGCCAGTACGATGCGGCCGTTGCTGAAGCCAGCGTCTCTTCAGCCGCCGCGGAGGCAGATGCTGCCGCCAAGGCTGCAGAGCCGGCAGCCACCGCCGTCACCAACGATGCCGCTACGCCCTCCGCCTCGGCTGTGGAGGTGACCGCCACCACGATGTTCAGCGACTACCAGGACAACGAGATCGCTGCCGATGGCAAGTACAAGGGCAAGGCGCTGCTGGTTTCCGGCACGGTCGACTCCATCAGCTCGGACTTCATGGACAAGCCGGTCGTGCAGCTGAGCGCCAAGCCGTTCGGCTTCGTGCAGGCCAGCGACCTGCCCAAGGACGTGGCTGCCAGCCTGAAGAAGGGCCAGAAGGTCACGCTCGCCTGCACCGGTAATGGCGAAGTCATCGGCTTCCCGGCACTGTCCGGCTGCACCGTGCAGTAAGGCGCAGCGAACGGTGACATCCAAGGCCCCGCTTCGGCGGGGCTTTCTGTTTGCGGGTGTCGCACCGGTACAATCCGGGTACTCCGAAGCACCTTGGCCGATCCCATGACCACCCTGCGCCCTTCCCGCGCCACCGATGGTGACGCTCTCGTCGATCTCTGGCGTCGCGCCGTCGATGCTACCCATGATTTCCTCAGTACCGATGACCGCCAGGCGATCGATGCTGAAGTTGCCGGCTTCCTGCCACAGGCCCCGATGGTCGTGGCCGTCGGCGACCAGGACCAGCCGCAGGGTTTCATGCTGATCGACGGCTCGCACATGGAAGCGCTGTTCATCGATCCCAACGTGCGCGGAGCCGGTATCGGCCGCCAGCTGCTGCAGCATGCGTTGGCACTGCAGCCGCAACTGACCACCGACGTCAACGCGCAGAATGCGCAGGCCGTGGGCTTCTATCGGCGCATGGGTTTCATCGAAACCGGTCGCTCGCCGGTGGATTCGCAGGGTCGTCCGTATCCCCTCATCCACCTGCGCCATCCAGGCTGACCGGCGGTTGGAACACCGGCCGTTCCCCGGTCAGGCAACCACGTCGAACGCCGGCGAGTAACGCACCTCCCCCTGTGCCATCGGTGGCTGCAGGCACAGGGCCTGGAAATACGCCGCCGGCACGCCGGGCAGTACCAGATCCGGCACGGCACGGAAGCCGAAGCGCCCGTAGTAGGCCGGCTCGCCCAACAGCACGCAGCCGCGCGCGCCCTTCTTGCGCAGCGCCTCGATCGCGGCCCGCATCAATGCCGTGCCCACGCCGCGCCCCTGCTGCTGCGGCAGCACCGAAATCGGCCCGAGCCCGAACCAGCCCTGGCTGCCGTCCTGCACGCTGACCGGGGACAGCGCGACATGACCCACCAGTTGGCCCGCTTCCTCTGCCACCAGCGAGATGCTCAGCTCGCCGCGCTCACGCAATGCATCGACGATGTGCTGTTCGGTGTGGCTGCTGTGGACAGCATCGCGGAACGCCATTTCGGTGAGCTTGTGAATGGCGACATGGTCGTCGATGGATTCTGCGCGGATTGCAAGGTTCATGGCAGGCACTTTGTCAGGGTAAGGAAGGTGTGAATTCATGATTCAAGTCACAAATTGATAGTGAGAGCCGATCGCGACATTGAAACGCCTTGGCGCTATCGAATCGCCTGTGCCGCAGTCGATTCCCTGGCATCACCCTTCGCCGAATGCGTCAATAAATCGCCCCCCTTGTCCAGAGACGGCTGGCGCCAGCTTTCCCGGGCACTCCATAATCGCCGGACCTGTCAACAGGGAAGGATGCATGGACATGGATGTACCACGCCGTATCACGCCAAAGGGAGCGCATGAACGTCGAATCGCTCCTGATGCATGTCCCCCCCGCATCGAAGAGATTGCCGGACATGGCGCAAGCGGCGAGAAAAGCCCGACGCGCTACCAGGTCGATCTGCGTGACGCGTTACTCTCAACCATGATCACTGCGCAGAATCTCGCGCGGAGAGTGGCCTGCTCCATATATCCCTCTATGCCCCAGGGAGGCCGACATTGCGCCCCAAGATGCTTCCGTGCCTTGCTCTGCTTTTATTGACCGCCTGCAACCCGGAGTCCGCCATGAACCAGGAACGTGCCGCTGCCGAAGCCGATGTCGCCCAGGGTGGGCGTGGCCTCGCCAAGCTCAACCCCAGCCCGCGCAAGGCCTATGAACTGGTGCTGCGCCTGAAGGATGCCCCCGGCGATTTCGCGGTGGTCGAGGGCGTCGCGCAGTACGACGTCATCAACGAAGACCAGTGCGGTCACATCGAGCCCGCCACAGGCACCGCAGCGCGCATCACCAGCCAGGAACCGGTGCAGCTGCGCAAGGTTGCCGATGGCGAGTATCGCGGCACGTTGTATGTGGACCGTATGCTGGATGAGGACTACTACGGCCGCGGCGTCTGCAGATGGGAATTCAGCGGAGCCGGTGCCATGCTGAAAGCAACCGGCGCCGAAGACGAAACTCGCTTCCTGACCTTCGTCGATGCCAAGCCGCTGACCGACGGCAGCGCGCATACGCTCTACTATCCGGAACTGGTCTATCCGCGGGCAGATCGCGTTCCCAATTTCCCGGCCAGTGGTGAGCCTGATCGCAGCGGCTATGCCGCCGACCTGCAGGACAAGCTGTTCACGATCAGCCTTTCTGCGAGTGAGGTGGCACCGTGACCATCACCTCCCAGGACTACGCTGCGTTATCCGATGACGCCTACAAGGACCGCGCCGTCGGCCGACGTGCACCCGGCCAGGAAGAAAAGGTCACGCTCAACGGCCATGAGTACAAAATACTCGAGCATGTCGACAACCGGCTCAACGGCTATCAGGGCACCGTCTATCAGCGCGTAGACAGCAAAGAGATCGTCATTGCCCATCGTGGCACGGAGGATATTGCCCGCGATGCGATCCTGACCGATGGCGGCATGGTGGTAGCGCGCACCAATGTACAGGCACCTGACGCGATCGCATTGACCCAGAGAACGCTTGAATCTGCCGCACTTCAGTCCCGCTTGAATGGTGGACATACTCCCCAGGTCACCGTCACCGGCCACTCCCTCGGCGGCGCCCTTGCCCAGATCACCTCGCACCACTTCAACGTCAAGGGTGAGACCTTCAACGCCTATGGTGCGGTCAGCCTCAGCTACCGCATCCCCGAAGGCGGCAACACCATGATCAACCACGTCATGGCGTCCGATCCGGTCAGTGCTGCTTCGCCCCACTTCGGCCAAGTACGCATCTACGCCAACCCGGATGAGATCAAGAGGCTGTCAGCGGCCGGCTTCAGCAACCACCCGCTGCGCGACCTGATCCCGGATCGTCCAATCCTTGCAGCAGGCAGTTCGTTCGGCGCGCACAAACTGGGCAACTTCCTCAACGACGGCTCGGTACTGAAGCATCCGGAAACGCAGCAACTGGCGAAAGACAACGCCAAGATGATCGAGGAGTACCGCGACGACGTGGAATCACTGCGCCGCGGCGTCACCCGTACTGCACGCGGCATCCCTGGCGGAGCAATCGATCTGTACGACCACATCCGTGGCCCGCTGCAGCCCGGTGAGCCGGCACGCCGCGAAGCGGAGAAGAACGGCCATCACACCAGCATGCTGCGCATGGACGATGCCAATCATCTGGGCAATCCGTTATTCAACGACGCGATCCGTGGCGTACATGCACAGGACGTGCGCGTCGGCCGCGTGCCGGATGTGATGAGTACGCAGCTGGCCGGCAGCCTGGCCGCCGAAATGCATGCCGCGGGCGGCAAGCGCATCGACGAAGTGGTGATGAACGCCGATGCCTCGCGCAGCTTCGCGGTGCAGGGCCAGGGGGGTGACCCTGCCCATCTGCGTGTATCGGTGGACACAGCCGTTGCGATGAACACGCCGCTGGAGCAGAGCAGCCAGCGCATCGAGCAGCAGGCTGCTGGCCTAGCCCTTGCACGCGAGCAGCAGCTGGAACAGACCCAGGCGACCCAGCGCAGCCTGCACGCCTGAGGCGCTTGCTGGAATGAAAACGGGAGCCGGCACTGCCGGCTCCCGTCATTTCTGCGGTCGATCAGGGGCTGGAGACCGCCGAGTGCGCCGCCGGCCCTGCCAGCACGTACGCATCCGGGCCCGAGTCCGGGAAACCGCCACAGGCCTTGTCGCCCGGCGCCACCGGATCACACGGCCACTGCGCGCGCGTCACCGTATCGCGCAGCTCGAAACGGGTGCCGTTCCACACCACGAAGGCCAGGTGTTCGCGGTTCCAGTCACTGAAGCTGTGCGGACCGGTCTTCTGCGGTGATTCCGGGTACTGCACGAACCAGCGCATGGCCGGCCCGTACTGCAACTTGCTGTGGTCCAGGCTGATCTTGCCTTCGCGGGTGCGGTGACGGGCACGATCGGCCTCGGCGATCGACGGTGCCGCCGGCATTGCCATTGCAGTGATGTCCTGAGGGACGCCATCGCTGCCCACCTGGTACACGCGCTGGCGGACGTAGGCCTGCCCGCAACTGCCGGCCGCGAGTCGGACGGGCTCTGCGGTGTTCTCGTTTGGCAGTGCGCCATCGGCACAGTCGAACGGCGCCGAGACCAGGTAGGTGGTCGTCGACGCATCCGCACCTTCAAACGAACGCACCCAGATATCTCCCAGGCGGGCGATGAAGTCCGGGCGCTGGCCCATGCCGGCCACGGCCTTGAACCACGCCTTGTGGCGCACTTCGCGCTCGCGCCAGCTGCGCGGCAGGTGGATGTCCTGCTCAGGCAAGGCCACCAGCAGCGCCGCCAGGTGCGGCGGCAACGCGCCCTGGCAGGCGCCGATCATCAGATCGCCCTGCGGTGCCAGGCGACCGGCCAGATCGACCGGGCAGCGCGCACCGAGCTGGCGCTCGGCGGCCTGGTCCGGTGCCAACGGGATGATCGGCGGTGCGACGAGGGCCAGCGCGGGTGGCGGGACCGGCGCAGAGGCTGGCGCGGTGTCGGGCGCCGGTGCGACGGCGGCAACGGGGGCCGGCACCTGCGCGGGAGCCGGTGGAGGAGCTGCGACAGGAGCCGTTGCGACAGGCGCAGCATTGGTGGAGGCAACGTCGGCCGGCGGTGCCATAGGTGCTGCCGCAATCGGTGCTGCCGCAGGTGCCGGTGCACTCGCGGGTTCAGCGGCGACGGCTTCCGGAGCGACGCCCGTCGCCGGTTGCGGCTGCGGTGCGGGTTCGGGCGCCGGGGGCATGGACGGCACAGGTGCAACTACCAGGGCAGGCACCGGCTCAGCCGCGGCGACGGGAGCCGGTGCAGCTACGGCATCAGTTGCGGCGTCAGCGGGCGTCTGCGCGTCCGCCGCGGCCACTACCGGTGCTGGCACCGCCTCCTCGACGGCGGGAGCCGCCGGGGCGTCGGGTGCCTGCTGTGCGTGGGCCATGGCGGCAGCCAGTCCCAGCGGCAGCAGCCACAGTGCCGGAGCGCGACCACGCTGGGCCACTTGGGAACGCAGGAAAGTATTTCGCATGTTGTGTCCTTACAAAGAGATCCATGTAGGCACCCGAGGGTGCTCGGTGTCGTGCGATGGGCCCGCCGGTCTCCGACCTGCCGAGCGGTGCCCAGATTACAGCGATCGCGGGCGATTCTGCTCCTGCTCGCGGGTGACCGAAGCGGTCTGTTCCTGTCGGGAAGAGGCTTCAGCCGCCAACTGCTGGCTGCTCTGCTCGAGCGGCAACTGGGCAGCGGCCTCACGCTGCACCATCGAGCGCTGCATCGCCGGGTCCCCCATGACGCCCTGCACCGCAAACAGCGCCCTGCCGTCGGTACCGGCCACCACGTGATCGATACGGCTCATCCCGGCCTTCTGTGCGCTCAACGCCAGGGCGCCGGCCGCATTGTCCAGTTCCTGCTGGCTGCGCAGGCCGCTCTGCGGCCCCATCTGCTGAAGATGACCCCGCGCGTCGGTGAACAACCGGTTGCCGGCATGGGCCGGATCGGACATGTCGCGCGCGCGCTCAGGCAACTGTGCAGGTTCGCCCACTTCGCCGCGGGCAAGCCGGTCCATCACGTCCGGGGTCAGCTTCTGCTGCCACGCCTCGAAACGCTTGAGTCGGTCCTCCACCCCGTTGACGGCACCGTTGATGGCGTAGGTCGCCTCGCGCACGTCCTCGCGCGCGTGTTCCGGCACACGGTTCTGCCATTGCCACACCGCGATGCGACCTGCGTGTTCCGGCTGCGATGCCAACTCGGGATGGTTGACCAGGTCCAGATCCAGCGCACTGCCGGCGCGCTCGTAGCTTTCCTTGCCGGTCAGCGGCAGATAACCGCGCCCGTGGTACTTGAGCGCATCTCCGGGCGCGTCATTGCCCATCCGGCCGCCATACATCAGCTCAGCCAGATCATGCGGACGCCCTCGCAGGGCTTCCTGGCGCGCGGACTCCAGCGCCTCGGTGCCATTGCGCCACGCCGCTTCGACCGGGATCTGCGAGATGCCCCGGGTATAGTTGAAACTCTCGTTGAGCCGGCTCAGGCCGCGCGACTCGTGCCCTGCCTGGGCCATGAAATTGGCCAGTTCAAGGGGGGAGTCGATGCCGGCTTTGGTCGCCTGCCGCAGCAGTTGCGACTCTCTATCGGTCGACACAGCGCAACTCCTGGATGTTCATCAGCGCGGATTCCTTTCCGCCGGTTGGAGCTTGGCTCATGGAAGCGACACCTCGGCGACACTGGACGGGTCGAAGTCCTCGAACCGCACCCTGCCCAGTTCCGCCACCGAGAAATCCCGGATGTTGGTCGCCTCGGTCTCGATATCCACAACCTTGCGTCTCACCCCATCCACCCAGCACGCCTTGTCCGCCGATGCGTAACGGAACCGGTACGTGCTGCTCCAGCGCTCGCGGCTGCCGCCGTTGGTGATCACGCTGAAGGTGTCTTCCTCAACCATTGCATACGCAAAAGGGTCGCCAGCCAGGCCACCGCGGGTGGAACACGGCACCAGCTTGTCGTTGCGCGCGGCCAGCTGCCAGCGCCCGCGCCCGTCACCGCGCAGCAACAGCAGCACCCGGTTTGGTCCGTGCTGGCCGAGCACAAGCCCTTCCGGCGTCGGCTGATCGATGACCAGCAACTGGTACTCGATGCCATCGCCGTTGAGCTCGCCCCTGACGGCTTCGAGCAGGTTCGCACCGGATGGAACAAATGCCAGGGCATCGTCCATGTGTGCGCCAAACCTGTCTTCCATCCCCTCCCACTCCTTCGATGTCGTCCTGCCGATGCCCGCGCCGCAGTTGTTCATGGCGGCGTCGCGCGGCCACGCCGGTCACTCCGTGAACGCCGATGATAGCCCCGGAAACAGGGTGGCCGCGATGGTGGCAAGCGTCACCCGTTGAACGGGCAGACAGAGTCCTCATTGACGGGAAAGCTCCTGCAGGCATTAGCGCCGACGCGTCATTTTTCTGACGCGCGGAGAGCTTACCGCGAGGAGGTTAATTGCGTCGAAGGGGGAACGGCTCGAAAAGCGCTCTTGATCACAGAAATTCAGTGCAACGCATGCACGAAGGCGTCCTGATGAAACGCAAAGACGGGCTGCGGCTTCGCAAAGCATGCCTATGGGTGAGGCTGGACGCATCGCCTGGCTGGTCATGCCATCGCTGGAGGCGCCATCGAGCAGGAACTTGTTGACCAGCGCAATCGACCGGAATGCTGCGGAGACACGGATCACCATGTCCAGCGCGATCGATACCATCGCTGCCAGTACCGCCATCGAGAACATCGTGCCGATGCCGTAGAACAGCCATCGCTGGAACAGCTGCTTGGTCTGGTCGAACAGCAGACACAGAATGAACAAGGGACCCAGGCCGATGAACAGCGCCAGCGCGACCTCGTAGAGCAACAACATCGCACCAGCGGTGACCGCCGGGCGCCCGTGCCCAGGCCGATGAACCACAGCGCCCGGGTCTTGTCCGCCTGCAACCCTGGATCGCTCAGGATTTTGATGCCATCAATGCTCGCCATGCCCTTCTTGCAAGCAGAGCAAGCAGCCTCTCACGCCTGCTTAGTGCCTACTAAGCTGCTGCGTTCCAATGCAATAGCCAGCTTTCGGGAATATCTTGGCATGCGCAATCACCAACTGGAACCTTCAGTTGAATATTGACCATGAAAGTGGGGCAACAGCGGCGGATGAAGATGACACAATCCTAGAACGCTTCGAACTCTGGCTCCGTACAACCAGAGTAAATAATCTGGCAATCGTCACCACCACCGGCTTGACATTCTTTAAGCGCAAGCCCCTTTGAGACTTCCTGCGTGGCTGATCGCCCAAATGATGTGCCGCCATTTCCTGCGTTGGGAACAGCTGCTGCCGCACATTGATTCTTGTAGGTAAAGGCCGGCTTGCAGTTCTTTCCACCGGCCTGCGAACAGATCGCCACAGCGTCCCGCTCTGCATCCGCCTTCCGACGTCGGCCATTTGCGACACCGGACTCTCCACTAGGGGAAAGTGCAAATGATCCCCAGGTCTTGATCCAGCGGCCTGTCGCCCTGGCTTCTGGAGCAGTCCCGCCGCCCGCAGGAATGGGTGCGCACCCCGGCGCACGACTATCACCGATTGGATATTGACCCGGCGGACAACGCCCCTCTGCCCTTACACCAACAGAGAGGGTGAGAAGGCCTGCAGCTACTACCAGCGCGCCTAGAATCATTGAACTGGATTTACTGAAAAGCATATCGGCGTCTCCGTCCTACGAGTATGACCACTTAGTTTTTTGCTGCGCCATAGGTTCCCGGTGTTACGCCTTGGCTGGAGGGAGTCGTCGATACTTGTGGAACATGCGCCCTACCTGCGCTGACATCGCTCACCTGTCCACCGCTTTTTTCAGGTGCTGCCGGCGTATACGACCCCGGCGGCTGCCCTTGCGGACCCGGCTGGCCCGCTGCCGATCCACCGATCTGGGAGTATGGCGCGAAACCGCCCAAGGTCCCCTGGAAGAACATCGCCGCCATTGGGGGAGCGGTCAGGATCAGGGTCGTGAGGATCAGGCCCATGCCGCCCTGCTGCATCGCCTGGCTGGTCATGCCGTCGCTGGAGGCGCCGTCGAGCAAAAACTTGTTGACTAGGGCGGTGGACCAGAACGCGGCCGAGACACGGATCACCATGTCCAGCGCGATCGATACCATCGCTGCCAGTACCGCCATCGAGAACATCGTGCCGATGCCGTAGAACAGCCATCGCTGGAACAGCTGCTTGGTCTGGTCGAACAGCAGACACAGAATGAACAAGGGACCCAGGCCGATGAACAGCGCCAGCGCGACCTCGTAGAGCAGCAACATCGCACCAGCGGTGACCGCCGGGCCGCCCGTGCCCAGGCCGATGAACCACAGCGCCCGGGTCTTGTCCGCCTGCAACCCTGGATCATTCAGGATCTTGATGCCATCAATGCTCGACAGCGCCACCTGCATCCAGGCCAAGCTCTTGTCGATCTGATCTTCCGGCTGCTGGTCCTTGCCGGTCACCACGTGGGTGATCAGGCCTTTGACGTCCTCGTTGAGGAATTTCTGCAGGTTGCTGCCGAACATCGCCATGCTGGTGGCAACGGTGACGATCAACGCAGCACCGCACACATCGCGGCATCAGCATCCATCAAGAGTGAGGCTACGGAAGGATCAGTACGCCTTGAAATACGGCTCCGTGCAACCGCTGTAAACAACCTTGCACGCCGCCCCCCCCGTAACTTGACAGTCCTTGAGAGCGCGGGCCTGAGCCACGCCCACATCAGCACCAGTATGGATCTTCGTACCACGCCCCCCACCAGCGGTAGCCGCAGCTACACACGTGTTCTTGAATGCTAGATCGATCCGACAATCACTAGCCCCCCATTGGGCGCACTGTGCGAGAGCATCCTTCTGAGCATCAGACTTGCTGAATTTTCCCATCGAAACTCCCGCATCACCTGACGCGGAGCTGGAGAGCGCGCCCCAAGTTTTGATCCAGCGACCAGTTGGCCTGGGACCAGATTCCGCGCCCCCCCCTCCCGCTGGAATTGGTGCACAGCCAGGCGCTCTGTCATCTCCGATTGGGTACTGACCGGGCGGGCACCTACCCTCTGCCAGCACTGGTCCGGCAACAACCGATAGAGCACCCATAGTACAAACGACTATCAAGGCGCGGAAAATCGGGGCGGTCGATTGAATACCTGATCTGTAGGCGTTTCTCATCTTGAATCCTTTGCCGTGACTGCGATACCTCGCTGCCCCGTATCTTGACTTACACCTGAGGCCCCACTGTTCATGCCCCCCATTCGACTGTAGTCAGCGCCGGAACTGCTGCTATCAGCATGATCGTTCGATTTCGGCGCCGGCGGCGTATACGAACCCGGCGGCTGGCCCTGCGGACCCGGCTGGCCCGCTGCCGATCCACCGATCTGGGAGTATGGCGCGAAACCACCCAAGGTCCCCTGGAAGAACATCGCCGCCATTGGGGGAGCGGTCAGGATCAGGGTCGTGAGGATCAGGCCCATGCCGCCCTGCCGCATCGCCTGGCTGGTCATGCCGTCACTGGAGGCGCCGTCGAGCAGGAACTTGTTGACCAGGGCGGTGGACCAGAACGCGGCTGAGACACGGATCACCATGTCCAGCGCGATCGATACCATCGCGGCCAGTACCGCCATCGAGAACATCGTGCCGATGCCGTAGAACAGCCATCGCTGGAACAGCTGCTTGGTCTGTTCGAACAGCAGACACAGAATGAACAAGGGACCCAGGCCGATGAACAGCGCCAGCGCGACCTCGTAGAGCAGCAACATCGCACCAGCGGTGACCGCCGGGCCGCCCGTGCCCAGGCCGATGAACCACAGCGCCCGGGTCTTGTCCGCCTGCAACCCTGGATCATTCAGGATCTTGATGCCATCAATGCTCGACAGCGCCACCTGCATCCAGGCCAAGCTCTTGTCGATCTGGTCTTCCGGCTGCTGGTCCTTGCCGGTCACCACGTGGGTGATCAGGCCTTTGACGTCCTCGTTGAGGAATTTCTGCAGGCCGCCACCCAACATCGCCACGCTAGTGGCAACGCTGACGATCAACGCAGCACCGCACACATCGCGGCATCAGCATCCATCAAGAGTGAGGCTACGGAAGGATCAGTACGCCTTGAAATACGGCTCCGTGCAACCGCTGTAAACAACCTTGCACGCCGCCCCCCCCTTAACTTGACAGTCCTTGAGAGCGCGGGCCTGAGCCACGCCCACATCAGCACCAGTATGGATCTTCGTACCACGCCCCCCACCAGCGGTAGCCGCAGCTACACACGTGTTCTTGAATGCTAGATCGATCCGACAATCACTAGCCCCCCATTGGGCGCACTGTGCGAGAGCATCCTTCTGAGCATCAGACTTGCTGAATTTTCCCATCGAAACTCCCGCATCACCTGACGCGGAGCTGGAGAGCGCGCCCCAAGTTTTGATCCAGCGACCAGTTGGCCTGGGACCAGATTCCGCGCCCCCCCCTCCCGCTGGAATTGGTGCACAGCCAGGCGCTCTGTCATCTCCGATTGGGTACTGACCGGGCGGGCACCTACCCTCTGCCAGCACTGGTCCGGCAACAACCGATAGAGCACCCATAGTACAAACGACTATCAAGGCGCGGAAAATCGGGGCGGTCGATTGAATACCTGATCTGTAGGCGTTTCTCATCTTAAATCCTTTGCCGTGACTGCGATACCTCGCTGCCCCGTATCTTGACTTACACCTGAGGCCCCACTGTTCATGCCCCCCATTCGACTGTAGTCAGCGCCGGAACTGCTGCTATCAGCATGATCGTTCGATTTCGGCGCCGGCGGCGTATACGAACCCGGCGGCTGGCCCTGCGGACCCGGCTGGCCCGCTGCCGATCCACCGATCTGGGAGTATGGCGCGAAACCACCCAAGGTCCCCTGGAAGAACATCGCCGCCATTGGGGGAGCGGTCAGGATCAGGGTCGTGAGGATCAGGCCCATGCCGCCCTGCTGCATCGCCTGGCTGGTCATGCCGTCGCTGGAGGCGCCGTCGAGCAAAAACTTGTTGACCAGGGCGGTGGACCAGAACGCAGCCGAGACACGGATCACCATGTCCAGCGCGATCGATACCATCGCGGCCAGTACCGCCATCGAGAACATCGTGCCGATGCCGTAGAACAGCCATCGCTGGAACAGCTGCTTGGTCTGGTCGAACAGCAGACACAGAATGAACAAGGGACCCAGGCCGATGAACAGCGCCAGCGCGACCTCGTAGAGCAGCAACATCGCACCAGCGGTGACCGCCGGGCCGCTGCTGTGCCTGCAATACCTCGCTGACCCGTATCTTGACTAACACTAGAGACTCCAGTGTTCATGCCGCCCACACGACTGTAGTCGGCCCCGGAACTACCGCTACCACCATGATCATTCGATTTGGGAGCCGGCGGCGTATACGAGCCCGGCGGCTGGCCCTGCGGACCTGACTGGCCCGCTGCGGGGGAGTAAGTGGCGAAACCACCCAAGGTCCCTTGTAAGAACATCGCTGCCATTGGGAGAGCGATCAGGATCAAGGTCGTGAGGATGATGAACAGCGCCAGCACGACCTCCTAGAGCAGCAACATCAAATCCCAGAAGGCCAGAAGGCAACGAACTGAGGTGAATACGTGTCAGTGCCAAACCAATATCACAGAGGCAAACCCGGCACTTCACTAGCGAACAGAGCAATACCAAGTGCGGCCTGCACCATTCCGACCTTGGCGGGGGGCTCGTCATCGCAAAAATAGATGCGCTCAGAAAGTGGAATGCAGCCTGGCCGCAGACCTACTCGCCCCAGAAGAACTGCCTTCATTTGGATTGCAGCCATGACCAAGGCATCATAAAACACTTCCGGCATTCCAAATGCCTGAGCTCCTTGCCGCGCCATCGCCGCGCCCCATCGCTTGAAGCTACCCAGCCACAACACTCAAGCCGAATGTTTGAAGGTCAAGTCAACCTTCATAGTAAGTCTGTCAATACCGTACAACACCAATCAGCGTGAGACATGCAGGCGCGCACGTGCCCGACCCTAACGATCAGAAGGCCTTGAACTCCGACATGCTGCAGCCCGAATACACCACACTGCAAAGCTGTCCCGCACCGTAGGCTTGGCACTGGGTGATTGCCATATCCTTGGCCTTACTTTCAGTCTCGGCCGTCACCGCCATTGACTGACCAGATGAGCGAGCGAGCGACTGTGCTGATGGATCCGCAATCGCCACACATTGATTGTGATAGGCGAGCCTGAGCTTGCACTGCTTCCCCCCCAAGCGATTACATTCAGCCATTGCGGCACTAACCGCCCGACGTTTCGACTTCATTGAGAACGCCGCGCCGGTGGTAAGCGTGCTCGAATCCTCTGCGATGGCTCCCCACCTTGTCTCCCACTTCCCCGTTGCAACCGGCCCCTGCTGTCCATCAGAAGCACCGCCGCCAGGAATCGGAGCACATCCTGGTGCACGGCTGTCGCCTATTGGGTACTGGCCAGGAGGGCACCTACCCTCGGCAAACGCAACGAAGGGCAAAGCAAACAACACAAGCACAGCAACAAGCATTTTCACAGCACCCTCCGTTCGACCTAAGTAAGCACTAGACATAGGGAAGAGCCCCCATGCAATCTACCTCAATCTGCATTTCCTAACTTTCGACCGTTATAGTTCGAAACTCCAGCTTCAGACACTGCACCAACAGTTCTTGTCATGTTCTGCTGGGCAATATCCACTTGCGATCCGCTCGACGTTGAATGGCTATTTACCGTCTGCGCCGGCGTATACGAACCCGGCGGCTGGCCCTGCGGACCCGGCTGGCCCGCTGCCGATCCACCGATCTGGGAGTATGGCGCGAAACCACCCAAGGTCCCTTGGAAGAACATCGCCGCCATTGGGGGAGCGGTCAGGATCAGGGTCGTGAGGATCAGGCCCATGCCGCCCTGCTGCATCGCCTGGCTGGTCATGCCGTCACTGGAGGCGCCGTCGAGCAGGAACTTGTTGACCAGGGCGGTGGACCAGAACGCGGCTGAGACACGGATCACCATGTCCAGCGCGATCGATACCATCGCGGCCAGTACCGCCATCGAGAACATCGTGCCGATGCCGTAGAACAGCCATCGCTGGAACAGCTGCTTGGTCTGGTCGAACAGCAGACACAGAATGAACAAGGGACCCAGGCCGATGAACAGCGCCAGCGCGACCTCGTAGAGCAGCAACATCGCACCAGCGGTGACCGCCGGGCCGCCCGTGCCCAGGCCGATGAACCACAGCGCCCGGGTCTTGTCCGCCTGCAACCCTGGATCATTCAGGATCTTGATGCCATCAATGCTCGACAGCGCCACCTGCATCCAGGCCAAGCTCTTGTCGATCTGGTCTTCCGGCTGCTGGTCCTTGCCGGTCACCACGTGGGTGATCAGGCCTTTGACGTCCTCGTTGAGGAATTTCTGCAGGTTGCTGCCGAACATCGCCATGCTGGTGGCAACGCTCACAATCAACGCCGCGCGCGCCATATTGGTCACCAGCACCATCATGGAGTCGCGGCTGCGGCCGGTGACGATCCGGAAGCCCTGGATCAGTACCCACAGCGTCATCAGCACCAGGGCAATGCCACCGACCCAGGACATCATGCGCCCCATCAAGTCGATGCCGTAGTCACTGATCCTGTCGCGCAGGTAATCCATGATCAGCTTGAAGAAGACGAAATCGCCGATCGACTGGACACGCACAGCGTAGCCCAGCAGATCCTGCAATCCGCCTGAGAAATCAAAGTTGGCCAGCCACCTGATCGTCATTTCCACAATCCCTTGGTAATTCCGTTACTGCAAGAAACGCCGCATTGCTTTGCAGCGCCTGTCTACGTATTAGCGGCGTGCAATCACTTGACGCTGAGCGCGGCCTTCAGTGCGGTGGTCTTTACCATGTCGCTGATCAGCTGCTTGGTCGGGTCCCCCTTCAATGCGGCCTGCGCCACCACCTTCTGGTTGGCCTCCATGACCTCGATATAGGAATCATAGGATTTCATCCGTGCTTCCCAGCTCTGGGCAAGTGCGGCAATGTCATTGGCGGTGCGGATCGATTCGCTGTCGGCACCCTGCACGGTGCCCTGATCGTTGTTGGTCAGGCGGATCCTGAGGATGCGGTTCAAGGAGTTGTTGATGCGCGGAACGGTCTGGGTCAGGAAATCGATCGCGTCGTTGTACTTGCGGTTCTGCATCATCCGGATGTTGACGCAGATCTGCATCTGCTGCTCCTTCACATCCGCCTGCGGATTGAACACGAACACCTTGAAGGCGGACTCCAGGCTGAAGTCCAGCGCCTTGCCGCAGGTTTCGGCAACCAGATAGTTCGGCGCCACCGGCACCAGCGGCGCGCTGTCGGGCATGCCGAAGCTGTTCACCGCCGCCTGCACCTGGATCAGCGCCTGGCGATACTGCTCCAGCGTGCGGATCCAGCGGGTGTTCTGCTCGATGTACTCGGCCGCGTCCTGCGCTTTGGCCGCGTAGGCGGTCGCCTCAGTCTTGTAGGTGTTGATCTGATTGAGCAGGTGCTGGATGAGACTGGTACCGGTCTCCTGCACGGGAATCCAGGCGCTGACATTGCCGGTGCCGAGCGCCATCATGGCTGCCACGGTCATCGCTGCAAGACGGGGCCCGCGGCGGCGGGGCGAGGAAGTTTGCTTGGTATTGTTCATATCAGTCTCCATTGATCGGAACTCGTAGTCTTCGGGCAGGCCGTCTCGCGGATCAGGTAACAGTGTCGCGCGCTGCGACAGCCGCCTTGCCCGAGCCCTTTCGATTCTTGTAGAAATCTTCAAGCCACTGTTCCGGCGTCAGTTCATCCACCGTCACTCGTGCGCGTACCGCAGCCGTCTGCAATACGCGATGCATGATGTCGATGTTGTCAGTGGACGCCGAGATCACCGACAGAATGTCGTCCATCCCGCGCAGGTTGAGCTGGCACACGCTGGACGCGTGACCCTGCTTGACCAGGAAGCAGCGCGAGCGCTCATCCAAGGCGGTGACCACCTTGAACTCGGCCTCGGTCAGCTTCAGGCCGTCCATGTAGTCGCTCTTGCTGGCGTTCGGGTTCGGAAGCAGGATCAACGTGGCAGTCTGCTCGATCAGCGCCGCCGAGATGTCGCTCTTCAGCGCGTCCTCTGGGCTCTGCGTCGCGAAAATGCCCAAGCCATTCTGCTTACGGATGGTCTTCTGCTTGTTCTTGGCGAATTCCTTCAGGCCACCCTCACCGTCCAGAATCTTCCAGAATTCGTCCATTACGTAGATCAACGGACGACCGTCGATCAGCGACTCCAGACGGTGCAGCAGGTAATTGATGACCGGCACGCGCACTTCGGGGTTGTCGATGATGTCGGTGTAATCGAAACCGATGATGTTGGCCTTGCTCAGGTCCACGGTATCCACCGGGTTATCGAACACCCAGCCCAGCGAGTTGCCCGAGGTCCAGCGGCGCATGCGCGCGTACAGTCCGTCGTCGCCCATGTTGGGCAGGCTCTTCTGGAAATTGGTCATGCTGCGCAGGTGCATCGGCGTGTCAAGCATGCTCTCGACCGCGCGGTAGATATCCTCTTCTTCGCGGGAGCTGTACTCACGCTTGCCTGCCAACACCTTGATCAGGTCGGCCAGGAACTGCACATTGCTTTCGTTGTTCTCGCACTGGAACGGATTGAAGCCGGTCGGCGCGCCGTTCTCCAGGGCCAAGTAGTTGCCACCGCAAGCGCGCACGAAGATCTCCGCGCCGCGGTCCTTGTCGAAGAAGAAGATGGTCGGCGATGGCTCGTACTTCTGCACCTGGCTGAGCAGGAAGTTGATCAGCGCGGTCTTACCGGTACCCGACTTACCAATCACCATGGTGTTGGCGATCGCCTTTTCACCCAGCGAGTTTTCCGACGGATGGGTGGCATGGAAGTTGAAGTAGTACGGCTGGCCGTTGGTCGTCTGCAACGTGGTGACGCAGTCGCCCCACGGATTGTTGTGCTGCTTGCCGGTGGCGAAGTTGTGCAGTGGCGACAGACCGAGGAAGTTCAGCGAGCTGACGTTGGCCAGGCGAGTGCGGAAGCGCCAGTTGGCCGGAATCTGCGAATAGAACGACGAGGTGACAGCCAAGTCTTCCTTGGTGGTCACGAAGCCGGCATTGGAAAGCTCGGCACGGGTAGTAGCCACGTTCTGGGACAGCTTGGCCTGGCTGTCGCCATAGACCGCCATGATGAAGTGGTACTCGCCCAGTACGAAGTTGCCAGATGACAGATGGTCCATCGCCTGGTCGAGCTCGACGATCTGGCTGACGGCCTTGTCACCGGAGGAAATCATCATGCCTTTGGTGCGGTCGAGCACCTTCAGCGCGTCCTGGCGCCCCATCGGGCTGAACGAATGGGTGATGACATACTCGAAGTCCAGATACTTCAGTCCATTGAGGATGCCCGGGTAGGTACCCTCGGCATACTCCTTGATGTTGAGGATGGCGCCGAAGTGATTGACGCCGTTGGGCGTGTTGATCACGAAGTCGCCGGTCTTGGCCGAGAACATGTGCCGGCTGACCGGCAGGTAGTCCTTCACTGGTGCCGACAGCACCGGCACGGGCTCATCGATGCGATTGATCAAGTAGCCGAAGAGCTCCAGGGTCTCGGAGAACACCACGCCGTTCTTGGCTTCGTACATGCCCAGGCGGTACGGCGCGTAGTCGCGGATGACGGCTTCGACGTTGCCAGCCAGTTCCATCAGCTTCTCGACGGCCTGTTCCTGCTCGGCGCGGAGCTTGTCGACGTTGGCCGACTTCTCCACGAAGCGCTTGCCGGTCACTACCGGCCGGTAGAGCATGGTCAGGTACAGCTCGTTCTGCATGATGCGCTGCGAGGACAGCATGCCCATGTACTGGTCGGACACGTCCTGGTTGAAGCGCTGCTTGTAACTGCTCTTGCCCTTCAACGTGCGGCGACGGCGGATGTCATGCACCCAGAAGGCGACGTTGACGAAATCCGGCGCGCGCAGCGTCTGCAGCAACCGATTGAAGGTGTTGTGCCGATGTTCCAGCTCCCACTCCTCGCGCCCCACGAACGGCAACCCTTCCAGGTGCCAGGTCAACAGATAGTCGCCGCCCGTGGTCTTCACCACATTCGGGGCTACATGCGAGGACAGAGGAATGAATTCGCTGATGGACGTATCTGGGCTGAACATACGACTGCTTCCAAAGGGTACTGCCGACGAAGATTCGGAGTGGACCAGGTGGGCGTCCGACGCCCACCTGGTCCGGTCCAGCCCTCAATCCATTCGGGCCGGTTTGTTGCGGTAATGATTCGGGTTGAACACCCACATTCCTTCGTGTTCCTGCACGTTGCGAACCCGGAGCTTGAACATCAGCCTCAGGCCCAGCAGCCGGAAGATCATTTCGTCACGCTTGGCCATCTGACGCATGATGAAGATGGCCACCGGAATGGTCAGCAGGAACCAGAAGTTCGTGTACATGCTCAAGAGCAGCAACCCGCCGGCCACCATAAAGAACGGCAGGTAGGGGACGCCCAGAAACATCGCTGGGCGTGTGCAACCCCGGAACAGAACGTTCTTATGCACTGTAGTACTGGATGGCGTTCTGGATGTGGAGGGCCATACCGCCAGCAGCGCCGCCGCCGCACTTGCCGTCGCTGCCATCACCCAGCAGCATGCGGGCGATCTGGCCTGCGGCACCGATCAGCACGCCGCCGATCAGGATCGACGCGACATCAGAGATGCGCTTGTGCGCGAACGCAATCTGGTAGCCGGCGAAGATGACCGCGATGGTCACCACGGCGATCGAGGCAATATTCAGCAGGCCATTGATGTTGTTGAAGAAGCCGCAGACCTTTTCGTCGGTGCCACCGAAATCGGTGGCGCCGGAGGCAAACACCTGCGGAGCAAACACGGCGCCAGCAAAGAAGGTGGCCATCAGCAGGGTCTTCAGCGTGCGCTGGGCCTGGACGAGGTCGAGATTGGATCGCTTCATGGATTGATTTCCTTGTTGATGGACTAACACAACTGAATCGACCAGCCGGGGGACTGGCCGTACCACGACTTCGTCAGAACACGAAGGCCGCATCCCCTGCGGGAATCTGTTGCACCGGCGCTGCCGCTGGCGCGTTGTATACGTTGCCGTTTCCGGCCACAGGTGCGTTCCGCTCGCTCCATGGGCGCAGCATGACCGGGGCATCGTCGCCGGCGACCGCTCCGGGAAGCTGCTGCGGCATGACAGGCCCACCCTGCCCCTGCCTGACTTGCTGATTCTGCTGCGGATTCTGCTGCGGAATCTGCTGCGGCGACTGCGGATAGCCTGCGCCTGCCGGGCCTTCCGGCTGCATCATTCGATCCACCGAGCCCAGCACAACGCGTGACAGCGCCTGATCGGCAAGATTGACCAGACTGCTGCGCGCCATCGCACCGGTGGACGGATAGACGGTATAGGCTCGTGCCGGATCGTTGGACGGCACATACACCGGAGTACTGGCCTGGGCGACGATGCGTGCCTGTGCTGGAGACGCCCGTTGCGGGTGGTGCTCCACCTTGACGGTACGGCGCTCACCACGATTGATCACGTCGATCGGCGCAACGCCATTGGAGGCAACCTGCTGTCCACGACGGATCGAGTCATACACTTTCTGCACATAACCGTGGCGGAAGCCGGTTTCGAAGTTGCCCGAGTAGTAGCAACTGAACGACTTGCCCCAATCCTTGCCCGAGCGCTTGTAACACTCGGCCAGGATGCGCGAACCCGCCTGCAGGTTCGGGCACTGCTGGAAGGCCTTTTCGTACGAATCCAGGCCGTATTTGGCCAGATTGTAGCGATTGACCTGGGCCAGGCCGATCGAGAAGTTGTAACCCTTCTCCTCCAGCATGCGCACGGTGGCAAGGGCCTCGTCCAGCGCCTTGGGCTGGCGCGCCAGTGCACCACCGACCACGCCGATGGCGTAGGGGTTGCGCGAGGATTCCACATTGATGACGTGCTGCATGACGTCCATCGAGACGGCCATCTCGGGGCACGCCATCATTTCAAGTCCTGGCAACATCGCTCAGCCCTCCTGCCCCTGGGCGCGCCCAGGATTGAAATCGATACCGGTGATATAGCGCGAACCCGCATGCGCCTTGATATGCACGACGATGTCGATGGTCATCATCAACAGACGCTTGATGACATTGAATTCCAGACCCGAACCTTCGGTCGACGCCTTCACCATCAGCGCCAGCTGGTCCCAGGTCTGTTCCGGGCTGCCAGCGTGGCAGCTGGTGATCGAGCCGGGGTGACCAGACGCGCAATTGCGGATGAAGTAGAACGCCTCATCGCCACGCAGCTCGGCGAGGATGATGCGTTCGGGCTTCATGCGCAGGCAGGCTTCCATGCAGCTCTTGGCCGTCACGTTGCTGGCGCTCTGCCCGCCCTTGGAATAAAGCAGATGCACGACATTGGGTTGAGTCAGAAACAGTTCGCGCGCATCTTCGATGGTGACCAGGCGCTCGCTGTCCGGAATATGGTTGACCAGCGCCTTCATGAAGGTGGTCTTGCCGCTACCGGTGGCGCCAGAGACGACGATGTTCTTGCGGTACATCACCGCACGCCTGAAGAACTCGGCGTACTCACGCTGCTGCCTCAGCTCCAGCAGTTCGCGATCCTGCTCGCTGAGGCTTCCATCCTGCTCAAGAATCTGGTTGAAGAAACCATCTTCGTGATACTGGGTAAGTGACTTGGTGTGCTTGGACGGCAGACGGATCGTGATCGACACCTTGCCCGCATCGCAGGCAGGCGGGATCACGAACTGTGCGCGCTGCCCGGTCGGGAAGGTCAGCGACACAACCGGGTCGGCATCGGTAATGCGCTGACCAGTGTTGCTCTCGTTGACCACCGCGGTGCAGAACTGCCGGGCCCGTTCGAACGTCAGGCCCGGTACATCCACGTGCTGCCACCCTGCCCGCGTCTCCAGGTACAGCTCGCCCGGACGGTTGATGCAGATTTCCGTCACGTCAGGCGAAGTCATGTACTCGGCGATGCCCAGCACTTCGTACTGATAGCGCAGGAAATCGCTGGAGACGAGGGCGAGGGGCGACACTTCGGCGTCCATGAGGGTTCCGGGTTACCGGCGCGGGTTCAGCACGCCGGTGAAGTCAACGTCCTTTGCGACGTATACATTCACGATCGTGCCCTGGTTGATGGTGACAGTCGGCGGACGACGACCTTCGCTGAGGGCCTCATTGGCCAAGCGCTCCATGGTGCGCGCGGTGGCGCTCTCATAGGGCGAGCGGACAGCGAAGCCGTTGCTGGCGACGGTGGTCGACTCTGGACCGTGCTCTGCGGCAGCGTATTTGAAGGCGTCAGCGATCAGGCTGATCATCAGGGCCGACGCGATGCGGCTA
The DNA here is from genome assembly GCF_019793815.1 of Stenotrophomonas sp. DR822. Taxonomy (NCBI): domain Bacteria; kingdom Pseudomonadati; phylum Pseudomonadota; class Gammaproteobacteria; order Lysobacterales; family Lysobacteraceae; genus Stenotrophomonas; species Stenotrophomonas sp. DR822. The sequence continues at coordinate 40,239 of NZ_CP081826.1, read as the reverse complement.
CCCCAGTGAGCGCTGTACTGACCCGGATGACCGGCGCCACCCAGCTGGTCCACGCCAGGACTCGACATGGCCACGTCGATGCCGTTCGGGGTCGTGATGCGATCCCAGATGACTTCCACGCGCTTCCCGGTTGGGCCGCCACCGTATGCACCATAGATCTTCGAACCCTTCGGCAGCAGCAGGTTGCGGCCGTTGATCGAATAGACCGGCTCGGTCACCAGGCAGGAGGTATAGCCGGCGATATCGGTGATGATGCGGGTTTCCAGCACGCAGCGCAGATAGGTGCCGCGCACCAGCAGGGCATCCGGGCTGCGGATGAAGCTGGCGCTGGACACGTCTTCCACGTCCGGTCCGCGACGGACCTTTGCCGGCGCCGCCTGGTTGTTGGGCAGCTGGGCCAGCATGGCACGGGTGTACTCATCCATGCCGCGGCCGCCATTGCCCCCGTTGCCATCCTGTCCATCACCACCACCCACCCCGCTCCCGGAGCCGATGCGGCGGTCCAGCAAAGTCGGGCCACGGTCCATCTCGCGTGCCGAATCGGACTGGGGAACGAACAGCGGGGTGGAATCCATCGGCGGCGGCGGCGGTAGCGGCGGCACCATCTGGATCGGATCGGCAGCAGCCTGCGGCGGTGGTGTAGCCGTCGGCAGCTCAGGCGTCACTGCGCGCGCGGTCTTGTTGACGTCCGCCGGGGCATCCTTGTCTTCCTGCCCCTTGCGGAACAGCAGGAAGCCCATGGCCACCAGCAGAACCACGATGCCGCCCAGGAACAGCAGTGCCTTGCGGTTCAGGCGTTGTTCTTCGGCCGAGCGCAGCTGCGGCGCACTGGCGTCCAGATCCGGCGCAGGGCCGGCCTGGGTGTTGCCGAAATAGGGATTGGACGACGCCTCGGGCGCAGCGCCAGAAGCGCTGCCGTAAGGGCTCTGGCTGTCGTCGCGCCCGTTGTTTGGATCGCTTCCGGGAGTGTTCTGCTGGCTCATTTCTTCACGTTCCTTCGCAGACCAACGACGAAATCGCCGTGGCGGATGACCAGGTACGGGTAGGTCCCGTGGACGATCAAGGTGTTGCCTTCAACGGTGGTGTTGACCACGAAATCCTCGCCGTACTCTTTCTCACGGCCGAACACGGCCGGGAAAATGCCGGTCTTGTACTCCGGCGAGTTCGGAAGTTTCAGGTAGGTGAAACGACCATCGTCGTACGCGTTGACCGGAATCAGCCACCCCATCTTCTTCGCCTTGCTGGTCGAATAGGAGTAGTTGAAGTTGTACTGGCGATCCTTGGCCAACTCTGTGCTCAAGAGCGGCTGTGCCTCTTCCTCCACGGCCTCCTGGGCAACACCGAACACGGTGTCGTTCGGGTAGTTGAAGGCGATCTTGTACTGCACGCCAGCACGACGGGCCTGCTCGAGCTGGCGCCAATCGGTCGCCACCACCTTCAGTTCGAAGATGTACGAATGGGTCTCGGTGCGCACCATCATGTTGGTGTCGACATCGACGTTTTTCGGCTTGATGTAGAACACGTTCTCGCGGCGGGTCAGCTCCCAGCCGCTGCTGAAGCCGGTGCTGTAGTCGAGGATCTTTTCGTTCGGGCTCAGCTCGATCTGGGTGGTCAGACCCAGGCCGGTGCGAACCGGATAGATGCGGTCCTTCTCATACTCGTAATGGTCTACCGCCTGTGCCATCGCCGCGGTGGAAAACACCAGCGACAGCAACGACAGCAGCGCCAATGCGCTCCCCCTGACTTTTCGACTACTCATCGGTTGCTTGCTCCATCAGCATTTCCGGTGGAATTGTTCGGCGCCGGCGGCATGGCCTGCCCCTGCTGCATCGGTTGCCCCTGCATCGGCTGGCCTTGCATCGGTTGCCCCTGCATCGGCTGGCCTTGCATCGGTTGCCCCTGCATGGGCTGGCCTTGCATCGGCTGCCCCTGCTCATTGACTGGCACTGCCACAGGTTGGCCCGTTGCAGGATCAATCATGGTTGCCGCGGCAGGGTTGTTCGGATCATAGATGCCCTGTGCCTGCTGCGCGGCCTGCTGCGCGGCCTGCTGCGCCTGCGCCTGCGCCTGCATCGCGCCATCGTCCGGCACCGGCACGCCACGTGCGTAATCGTTGTCCACGCGGTATTCGGTGACCTGGAAGGCCAGCGGATTGAGTACACGATCCTGTTCGGACAACGCCAGGTTCTGGTTGTACTCGAAGCGCATCGTCACCAGCTGGTTGTCCAGATAGGTCGCCGCGCCACTACGCTTGTCGAGCAGGCTGCGCTGGATGCGCACCGAAGCGCCGCGGAAACTGCCGTTCGCCTCAGTACCCAAGGGGGTGATGCTGAGGATCTTGACCCGGATCGCTTTCTCGCGACCGTACATCACGAACGGGTTTTGCGGGTTGTTGCCGGCATAGCGCTGACGCATGCTCTGGGCGACAGGACCGCTGGACATCACAAACACCAGCTCCCAGTCGCGCAGGCCCATCACCGCCGAGTCGTACGACTCACGCGCCAGCACGTACTGGGCGACATTGCTGCGGTTGACTGCTTCGTTGCTGGTGATCGTCTCGCCCTGGAACGTGCCGCGCAGGCGCGCAACCGTTGCCGTACCCGTATAGGCATCAGCCATCACCAGGAACGGCACCTTCTCCTTCAGCGGCAGCATGTAGTAGTAGCCGCCGGCCAGCGCCAGCGACATCAGCAACGAACCGGTGGCGACCCACCAGGCACGACGCTCGCTGCGCCGGGCCATGTCGGCCACGGTGATCTCGTAGCTGACCGCCTTGGCGACCGACTGCTCGACCTTGGGGCTGTTGCCTGCATCCTTCTTGCGGAACATGGGTTCTTCCGTACTGCTGAAACATCAATGGGCGCGACGCCCCTGCGCCAGGCGCGGGGTGCGGCACGTTCGATGATTTCGACGCGGTCTCAGCTGCCGCTGCTGGCTTCAGGATCCTGGGCCGACGCGGTCGGCGTCGATCCAGCGCTCTGCACGACGATCTGGTTGCCGACGATGGAGACGGAAACGCCCTGCGCCGCATAGGCCGCCGTGAGATCGATCACGGCCTGCTGTGCGTTGGTGGTGTCGATCTCCGACACCGCGCCATACAGGGTGAAATCCGAACTGAGGCGATAGTCCAGCGTACGGCCGGAATCCTTGGCCCAGCGCTCGAGCATGGCCTTCAGCGTGCGATCCATCGGCGACGCCTGATAGACGTAGCTGGAGTACAGCGGAATCTCGGTCGGAGCCGTCGCGAAACGGTTGACCGGCTTCCAACGCCCTCCAAAGTCGGGTGCGGGCTTGGTAGCACAACCTGCCACCATCAACGCCGCCACTGCGGCGATGGACATTTTTGCAATAAACGCCTGATTCATACGGGCTTCACTTTGACGTACGAAAAAGCAGTCCCGATGTTGGTCCCTTGGTCGTCCGGCACTGCGCGATGCACGCCGGAAACGTAACGAATGCACTGCTTAACAGCACATGGGCACGGTTCCCCTGCAGCTCGAAAGCTGCCAACCAAGTCGCGTGAAGCAACCTCATCCGAGGCCCCTCTCACGCACCCTCACCAACGTCGGAACCATCCCTGTTCCCATGGCTGAAACTCCTGGCCACTCTGAAAGCATGACGAATCACACAGATCCGCAAGCCACGCATAGAGTCGCACAACTACGCGTCAATTCGATGTCAGACAAATCTGAATTTTGACCAACGTATGGCGTTTCTTTGACGCACCTCACTAATTCACTTCCGTGAACGCGTGCATCCGTCACACTTTCAAGGCTTCAACTTAGACATCAAGCATCGGCACGTCAACCTTTGGCAGTAGACGTGACGTGAAATAGCGGTCCTTGTAATAGCGAATCTTGTCGCACTTGACCGGATGCGGGATGCCTTCGTACAGGAAGACTTCCTTGTCCGGCCCCATCGCCTTGAGCTCCTGCGGCAGCATCAGCGCGCGACGCTCCTCGGTGAAGCTGTGGGTCTTTTCGCGCGCGTGGGTGACGTTCTTCTTGCGGATGGTGGTGTAACCCAGCATGTCCGAATAGTCGTTGGCGTCCTGTTGCTCGCGCGGGGCGTACAGGATCTGCAGCGCGTGGTTGGTGATGATCGTGCGCGAGACTTCGCGGCCATAGGTGGCATCCAGCTGCGACATGCTCTGGATGATCGGCAGCAGGCGCACGTTGTAACCGGCCATGTAGGACACCGCCGAGGCGATGATTTCGACCTTGCCGATCGAGGTGAATTCGTCCATCAACAGCAGGCACTGGTACTTCAGGTCCGGATTGGACTTGGGCAGTTCCTTGGTGTTGAGGTTGATCAGCTGGCTGAAGAACAGGTTGATGATCAATCGGCTTTCGGCCAGCTTGTTGGGCTGGATGCCGATGTAGATGGTCATCTTCTTCTTGCGCACGTCGGTGAGCAGGAAGTCGTTGGTGCTGGTGGCCTTGTCCAGCACGGGGTTGATCCAGGGGTTCAGCGGTTCCTTGAAGGTACCCAGGATCGAGGCGAAGGTCTCGTCGGCCTGGGACAGCATGTTGGCGAATGCCGAGCGCGCGTTGCTGCTGAGGAATGGACGCTCGGACAGGCCCTTGAGGAACTTCTTCAGGTCGCTGCCATCGCCGGAGGACAGGCGGTACACCGCGCCCAGGGTCGGTGTGCCCTGCCCGCCCGGGAAGCCGCTGCTGCGCTCGTCATCCCAGTTCTCGAACAGGTACAGGGTGAAGGCGATGAAGGCATTGCGCGCCTGGCTGATCCAGAACTTCTGGTCTTCCGAGCCATCGGGATACAGCATCGCACCGATGCTCATCAGGTCCGAGACACGGAACGCCGGGTCGTCGGAGACATAGCTGAGCGGGTTCCAGCGATGGGTGCGGCGATCTTCGGCGAAGGGGTTGAACAGGTAGATCTCCTGCCCCTGGCTGGCGCGCCAACCACTGGTAAGGTCGAAGTTTTCCTGTTTGATGTCCAGCACCACCAGAGATTCGCCGTACTCCAGCAGGTTCGGGATGACCACGCCGACGCCCTTGCCCGAACGGGTCGGGGCCGCCAGGATCACGAATTGCTGGCCGTCCAGCCGCACCAGCTTGCCGCCATGGCTGCCGACCACGATGCTCTGGCCGCTCTTCTTGAACATGCCATGCTTGGCCAGATCGGCGCTGGTGGCAAAGCGCGCGTCGCCGTGCAGCGAGCGCTTGTCCTTCTTCAGCAGCACGACCAGGCCGACGATGGCCAGCACCAGCAGCGGCAGGCCGAAGCCGAGGTAGCCGGCCCATTTGATCTTGCCCACGAACGGGGCAACCTGCGGCTGGCCGATGGCGTGGAAATACTGGTAATAGGTATTCCAGGTGAGCAGCTTGGTATCCAGACCAAGCAGCAGCAGCGTCAGGCAACCGGAAAGCACGAACCCAAGCAGCAGGGTCGCCAGCGTGATGATGGCGATGAGCAGATACTTCTTACTGGACAACACCCGAATCCTCCATGATGCGCCCGAGGGCGCGACGGCTTAGCGGCGGCGTCGCTGCGACGCCCTTCTCCGCAGGTTGACTTCATTTTCCAGCCCGGGCTCCACGCCCTCTTCCCGCACCAGTTCCTCAAGGTACCGGCGCGCATCGGCCAACGACATCAGGTCGGTCAGACGCTCCCCATCGTCGACGATGACCGCATGGCCGACCACATCGCCGGGAGCGTACACCGGCTCGTGGGTCACCGCTACCAGACGGAAGCGGCCGCGTAGTTCCAGCTGATGGGTGTATTCCTGCATGTCTCATCTCCCTGATGGAATCCAGATGCCATTCCTGCAGCGTCCGATCATGCCTGCACGGCCGTGGTGGCGGCATGCAGACAGTCCGTACGACAATACACGCTTGCACCGGGGAGATCGCAATGGACTGGGTAGCACGTGCACGCACGCTGGCGCTGGAGGCCCATGCCGGCCAGGTCGACAAGGCGGGACACCCCTACATCGGCCACGTTGGCCGGGTGGCCGCTGCCGTGCGCGGCGATGATGAAGCCGAGGCGGTGGCCTGGCTGCATGATGTGATCGAGGACTGCCCGGCCTTCGCTGTGCGGGTGCAGGCCTTTCCCGCCCCGTTGCAGGACGCGGTCCGGCTGCTGAGCCGGACGTCTGCGGCGGATGCCGACACGTACTACGCACGAATTTCGGCGGATCCGCTGGCACTGAAGGTCAAGCTGGCCGACATCGCCGACAATGCCGATGAAGCGCGGCTGGCATGGCTGGATGCCGCCACCGCCGAGCGCCTGCGTGACAAATATCGATGGGCCCTGGCGGCGCTTGGCCAGCCGGCCACGTCGGCAGCACCACCCATCGAACACTGATTTACCCCCAGCCCGGCTGATGCCTGTTGCGGTGCAGCAGTACAATGGGGCGCTTCCCCCGCCCCTTTGCGCCCCCGAATGAGCCCCAATTCCCCCCTGGCCGCTCGGCTGACGCCGCGCCAGCGCACCCTGATCATCCTCGCCCTGTCGTTGGGCGGCTTCGCCATCGGCACCAGTGAATTCGCCAGCATGGGCCTGATGCTGGAGATCAGCCGCGGCCTGTCGATCAGCGAGACGCAGGTCGGCCACCTGATCAGCGCATACGCCATCGGCGTGGTGGTGGGCGCACCGATCCTGGCCTTCGTCGGCGCAAGCTTCCCGCGCCGCAAGCTGCTGCTGGCGCTGATGGGGTTCTATGCCGTCGGCAATCTGGCCAGCGCGTTGGCGCCGAACTACGGCACGATGCTGGTGGCGCGCTTCGTCGCTGGCCTGCCGCATGGCGCCTACTTCGGCGTGGCGATGCTGGTGGCCGCAGCGATCAGCCCGGCCGGGCAGCGCGGGCAAGCGATGTCGCGCGTGCTGTTGGGGCTGTCGGTGGCGATCCTGATCGGCAATCCGCTGACCACCTGGCTGGGCCAGCAGCTGAGCTGGCGCACTGCCTTCGCCCTGGTCAGCGTGCTGGCCATCGCCACGGTGGCGATGATCGCGCGCTTCCTGCTGCCCGATCCGGATGAGGTGCGGACCTCGCCGATGCGCGAGCTGCGGGCATTCAACACCACCCAGGTTTGGCTGGCGCTGTCGATCGGTGCGGTGGGCTTTGCCGGCATGTTCTGCGTGTTCACCTACCTGGCACCGACCCTGGTGCAGGTGACCGGCGTGGCCGAGTCGTGGATGCCGCTCGCGGTGGGCGTATTCGGCATCGGCGCGATCATCGGCAACATCGCCGGCGGCTGGCTGGTCGACAAATTCCACTTCAAGGCCGCCGCCGTGGTGCTGGTGTGGTCGATCGTGATGCTGCTGCTGTATCCGCTGGCTGCCGAATCGGCGTGGACCATCGGCCCGATGATCATCACAGTGGGTACGATGGGCGCCCTGGCTGCGGTGTTGCAGACGCGCCTGATGGACGTGGCCGGCGAGGCGCAGACCCTGGCCGCCGCCTCCAACCATGCGGCGTTCAATACCGCCAATGCGCTCGGCCCGTGGCTGGGCGGCATGGCGATCAGCGCCGGCTTCAGCCCGGCCACCACCGGTTACGTCGGTGCGGCGACGGCGGTCGGCGGCCTGCTGCTGTGGTGCGTGTCGGTGATGCTGGAGAAGCGCAGGGTTGCCATCGCCGGCAGCCGCTGAACTGCGCACGGTTCGTCAGCCGTCGCCCAGGCGACGGTGTTGCCCTGGAGGCAACAGGTAGCACCGCACTGGCAGCGGCTGCACACCGAACCTACCGCAGGCAATAGCTGAAGCGTTCGTCCAGTGCCATGGCCTCATCCTGGCGCTGCACCCGCTCAAGCACGTCGACGATCTGCTGGAAGCGAGGCCCCAGCGCCTCTCTGGAAACCTGATGGCCGCTCCAGGTCAGCTGCAGCGGTCGCTCGACGCTGGCACTCAGCAGATCCCAGAGGGCGTCGAGATTGTTCCCATAACCGCGCTCGACACCCAGTGCGAGCGCCAGCGTCTCGTGGAATGCCCGCTCGCTGTGGATGCGGTTGCCGTCCAGTTCGATGTCCATTGCGGGCTACTCCGTTACCAGCGGCGAGTGGAAATTCAACCTGCATGCTATCCCAGCCGCATGCGCAGTCCTGAAGCGTAGCAGCGGACCTCGTTGACTTCGCCACCGCGCTGGCCTGACAGCCTCATCACGGTGGGAAAACGAGGATGGAGACACCTGTCTGCAACCGAGAACACCATGCCGGACACCGGCCACTTCGCCATCCATGCCTTCGAGGCCGCGTTCAACATTTCCGGCGACGTGGAGCGCATCATTTCGCTTACCGTGTCATGCCGTCATTGTGCGGAAATCACCTGCGCCCAGGACGCAAACCTGTTGCACCTGCCGGGCGGTACCCTGTTCCGTTGTGATGCCTGTGGCTGCCATCAGGCCATCAGCAATGCGCGCCTTTCGGACTGGCAACTGCCGCCCCTGCTGGGCGTATGAGGACGTACCATGCCGTTGACTGAAGAACAGCTCACCATCCTGCGCGCCATTGCCGATGCGCGCCCAGTAGGAAGCGATGCAGCGACGTGGGCCGTGAAGGAAGGCCTGGCGGTGCAGGCGGAAGATGCGGATATCGATCTGACCCCGCGTGGGCGCGACAGGCTGGCCTCCCAACCGGCGCGCTGACCGGGCAGCACTGGCAGGCAGCATGCACATGCGGTGGTCAGCTCATCACGGCATGTGCGCGCTGGCGGTGCGACGAACACGCGGCCTAGATCCGCCTTGCTGCAGAGTTGCGCACGCCCTCTCCCAAAGCGCGACACAGCCCTCATGCACCGCCAGCTTTCCCCCACCTGCCACGATGCGATTGCCCTGCGGGCCGGCGCGCTGGGCAGCGTCCTGGGCGTGGCGCTGTTCAAGGCCTTTGCACTCTCCGCGGCGGCGGCAGGCTCGATGATGACGGTGGCGCTGTGGCTGCTGGGGTGTGCTGTGTTGGCTGCATGGGCGCTGGCGGCCTGCCTGACCTGCCTGGCCTTGAGCCGGCGCGTGTTCGTGCTGATGCTCGCGCTGTCGACGGTGTTCCTGATCTGCATTGCCTGATTGTGCAGCGGGCAACCCTTGAGCACTTCCACAATTGTTACTCAATAACAAGTGCTGCCAGTCGGATTGCGCGTGAGTCAGGTCACGGATTGAATTCGATGGCCAGACCGGCCCTCTTGAGATCCCCCCATGCGCCTCCTGCAGCCCCTGCTCCGCTCCGCCCTCTGTGTCCTTGCACTCGTTTCGATCAGCGCCTGTGCCACCTATGATGACTCGGCCATGCACGCAGCCTGCCAGGAGTCGCCGCATGTGAAGGACCTGCCGCCTGAGGTTGCCGCCCGCGAAAGCCGATGCAGCAAGAGCATTGAGGTCTGGTCGAGCGAACGCAAAGGCAGTGACCAGCCGCTGGACCTGAGCGGCAAGAAGAAGGATCCCTGAAAGACGGCGGCGCAGCCCTGCGCGGGCTGCGCCGGAACTCAGGCAATTGCTTCCCTGCCAGCTGAGCTCGTCCATTCCTGTACCGCCTGCGCCAGTCCTGCCGCATCGGCGCCATCACTGGCCCAGGCGACAATGCCGTCCGGACGAACCAGCAGCGCCGACAGGCCCAGCGAATCGACAGCGGGCTGCGCGATGGACAGGATGCGGGCCCGCTCGACATCAACCGCCTCGCACAACGAGGCATCAGCATCGAACACCAGCAGCACCGCCTGCCCTGCCCGCAACAGTTCGCCCATGCGGCGACCATCGGCCAGCAGGAAATCCGGCGTGCTGCGGCCCACCAGCGGATGGGTATGGCCCAGATCCAGCGGCTGGCCCACGCCCCATACGCGCTCGGCGAGATAGGTGGCGCCATCGCACGTTTCGGCCAGATCGGCGACGATGGCAGCCAGTGCACGCGAGCCTGCGCTGGGGCGCATCAGTGCGACCTGCGCGCGCGACCATTCCAGCACGCGCGCGCCGATCGGATGGCGTTCGGCCTGATAGGTATCCAACAGCGCATCAGCTGCCTCGCCGCGCACGACGGCGGCGAGCTTCCAGCCAAGGTTCATCGCATCGCCCAGGCCCAGATTCAGACCCTGCCCACCCAGCGGCGAATGCACATGTGCGGCATCGCCGGCCAGCAGCACGCGGCCACGACGATAGGCGGTGGCCTGCCGTGCGCCGTCGGTCCAGGTGGTGGCCAGATGCAGTGCGGTGATCGTTGCTTCGCGGCCGGAGATGCGGCGCAGCAGCGCCTGTGCCGATTCGCGATCAAGTGGCTGGCGGTGGCCCGCGCCGCCGTCGAAGTCGGCCAGGGCGATCGTGCCCGGCGGATTGAAGTTGCACATGCCCTGCGCGGTGGTGTGACGCCCCGGGCTGAGTACCGTCGGATCTTCCAGTTCAACACTGAGCGAGTGGCCGGTGAACTCCGGGGCGGTGCCGGCAAAGCTGAAACCGCACTGCTTGCGCACGGTGCTGCGGCCTCCATCGCAGCCGACCAGCCAGCGCCCGCGGAAGGCCTGTCCGCCCGCCTCGACCTGGACCTCGTCGGCCCCTATCCGCACGCTCTGCACGCCTGCACCACGCAGGATCACTGCGCCCAGCGCCTGCGCGCGCTCGGCCAGCACGGCCTCCAGCGCCTGCAGTTCCACCGCCATCTGCGTGCCGACCGGGCTGGGCAGGCGCCACGGCCAGCGACCGCTGTCGACATTGTCCAGTGCAAACGGAATACCCGCGAAGTGACCACCCAGCTTGCGTGGCTGCGAGAGCCAGTGCGCGGTTCCCGGCGGCGGCGGGCCCTTCTCCGGCTTCAGCACCTGGCCGGCTGCCACCGCGTCCAGCAGACCGCGCCTGTCGAGCGCCTCCAGCGTCGGGGCATTCAAACCTCGCAGCCCGAACGGCAGGCGCTTCAGCGGCGAATCCGGCGAGGCCGCCTGCTCCAGTACCAGCACCGCGCTTCCTGCCTGACACAGTTCACAAGCCAGCAGCAGTCCCACCGGGCCAGCCCCGGCAATGACGACGTCGTACCGCATTGGAAATCCTCGTGAGCACCCGGTCGGCACTCTGGCGGCCACCATGTTACACTCGGTGTACTTTTCCACAAGTGACCCGCCCATGCCCCCGCCACCCGGCCGCCGCGAGCAGCGCAAAGCCGAGACCCGACAGGCGATTTCCGACGTCGCTACCCGGCTGATCATCGAGCGCGGCTTCGAGGCGGTGTCGATGAGCGAGATTGCTGATGCCGCCGGGGTTTCGCGCAAGACGGTGTTCAACTACTTCGCCAGCAAGGAACAGCTGGTGTTCGACCGTGACGACGAAGCGCGCCAGCTGCTGCGCGAGGGCATGGCCGCGCGCACGTCGATGACGCCGCTGGCCGCCTTCCAAGGGCTGGTGCGGGAACTGCTGGACACCGGCCATCCGCTGCTGCGGATCAACGCCGGTGCGGCGTCGTTCTGGAAAACCGTGGCCCAAAGCACCGTACTGGTGGCCCATGCGCGGCAGCTGCAGGCGCTGCTGACCGACGACCTGGCACAGCTGATGGCCGCGTCGGCGCGGCGGCCCGCGGATGATGCCGAGGCGCGACTGGGCGCCTCGATGCTGATGGCGTCGATGGTGGCCGCCTACGAACAGGGGCTGCGCGCCATGTCGTTCGGCGGCGATCCGCGGCAGGCGATGCTGCCGCTGATCGTGCGCGGCGCGAAGGGGACGCTGGTGGCATTGGCCGGTACGCCGTATACGGATCCGTCCGCGCGTCCATGACGCAATCGGGGGATGGGCACCCGATCATTGCAAATGCTAATCTTTCTCATTTGCAGACAAGCCTGATACGCCCATGCCCCACTTCCTGCCCCGCCGCAGCATTCTGTGCCTGGCGACGACACTGGCTTTTGCCGCCCCCGGATACGCGGCCGACGCCCCGCCCAGCCGCGTGCAGGAGCTGGACAAGGTGGAGGTGCGTGGCCGCGCACAGACGTTGTACCGGGTGGATGACGCGGCTGTCGGCACCCGCACCGATACACCGCTGGAACTGGTGCCGCAGTCCATCCAGGTACTGCCGCGCGAACTGATCGACGACCAGGCTGCACGCCAGGTGACCGATCTCTATCGCAGCATCAGCGGCATCAGCTACTTCAGCTATGCCGGGGTGACCCTGCGTGGTTTCCGCCAGGAGAACGTGCTGTATGACGGCCTGCGGGGCGACCCTTATGCGGGATTCTCGGTACCGCAGTTGTTCAACATCGAGCGGGTGGAAGTGCTGAAGGGGCCGGCCGGCGCACTGTACGGGGGTGGCGACGCTGGCGGCGTCATCAACTACGTGACCCGCAAGCCGAAGGCCACTGCCGAACGCCGCGTTGAACTGCAGATGGGAAACAAGGATTTCCGCGCCGGCTCGATCGAAGGTACCGGGCCGTTGAATGCAGCCGGCACGGTGCGCTACCGCGCCGGCCTGTATGGCGACAACGAGCAGGGCGTGCGCTGGAACACCGACAGTGAAAGCGTGATCGGCGATGCCTCGCTGGCCTTCGACGTGGGCGACACCGGCGAGCTGGTGCTGCAGTTCACCGACATTGCCCAGAACCTGGGCGGCAATCGCCTGCGCGGTGTTCCGGTCGATGACAGAGGCAATTTCCTGACCGACCGCCGCTGGAACCACAACGAGGCCAGCGACTTCCTGGACATGCGGGCCAAGGTGGCGCTGGCACAGTACCGTTTCGCGCCACGCGACAACCTGGACGTGGATATTGCCGCGCGCTGGTTCAGCAACAACGAACACCAGATGTACCACGAGCCGATGGGCCTGATCGACCGCGACCGCGACGGCGTGGCCGAATGGATGACCCGGCAGCTGCGCAACCAGATCCGCGACAACGAGGCGTTCACCGCCAACGCCAATGCGGTGTGGCGGGTAAGCACCGGTCCGGTGGAACACAAGGTGCTGTTCGGTGCGGACGTGTACCAGCTGGATGCGGACTTTACCGCGCAGACCGCCAACAGCGCCGACCTCGCGCGCGGCGCCGGCCCGGTGCGTGGCATCGACCTGTTCAATCCGGTGTATGGCGCCAGCACCTGGCACGATTACAACCTGTCCAGCCTGCCCTGGCGCAGCACCAGCACGCGCAGCAGGCGCTATGGCGGTTACCTGCAGGATGAGCTCGCCCTGACCCCGCGCTGGCACGTGCTGGCCGGCCTGCGCTGGGATGGGTTCAAGGACGATGACCGCCTTGCCGGCAGCAGCGTGGATGGCAACGACATCAGCTGGCGCCTGGGCAGTACGTTCACCGTTCGCGATGGACTGAACCTGTATGCCAACGTGGCCAACGGCTTCGTGCCGCAGTCGGCGGCCAACCAGAGTTCCGCCGCAGGCGGCCCGTTCGATGCCGAGCGCAGCAGGCAATGGGAAGTGGGCATGAAATCGCTGCTTGCCGAGCGCCTGAGCCTGAACCTGGCGGCCTACCGTATCGACCGCAGCAACATCGTGCAGGCCACTGGCGAGGTCATCAATGGTGTGAACCAACTGGCGGCGCTGGGCCTGGTGCGCAGCACCGGCATGGAGATGGATCTGTTGGCCGACGTGACCGAGCGCTGGGTGCTGAACCTGACCTACGCCTACAACGACGCGCGGGTGAAAGACGCAGGCCCCAATGGCATCACCAATGCCTCTGGCGATCGCTTCGCCAATGCACCGCGCAACAAACTGGGCCTGTGGACGCGCTACGACCTGCCGGCGATCAACTCGGCCGTTGGCTTCGGTGCCGACTACGTGGATGAGCGCATCAGCCTGGATGGCCAGCGCGTGAAGCCGTACACCGTGTTCGACATGAGCTGGAAAACCACGTGGAAGCAGTGGCAGTTCCAGGCCAACGTCAAGAACCTGTTCGACAAAGTGTATGCCGCCAGCGGATTCATCGAGCGCAACGGCCATTTCCCGGGCGAGCCGCGCCGGGTGTATGTGCAGGCCGGTTACAGCTTCTAGGCCAGCGCTGCAGCGCAACGCGACGGGGAAGTGGCATGGCCACTTCCCCGACCGGCGTCAGCCCGAGCAGGACACCAGCATCGAGCGCGTGGCCATCTGGGTGGAGGTGAAGCCGTTCTTGTTGCCGACCGCGATGGCGTTGCCCTCGTCGCCATCCTTGCTGAAGACCACGTAGCCACCGGGGCACATCTGCCCGGCCTTCTCGTAGCAACCGCTCCAGGAACTGGAGCCGCTGCAGTCGATGGAAACGCCGCGGCGGCCATCCGGGGTGACGGTCATCTTGGCGGTGGTGCAGCCGGTCAGCGTGGCGAGGAACAGCAGCGGAACGAACAACTTCATGGTGACTCCAGGGATGGGAACTGCGAATGGGTGCCAAGGCTGGAGCGCCTGGATTGCGTGAACCTTGCGCCGTCCCCACGGCGTCATCGCATCCCTGCATGACCTGCCGGCGGCTGTGCAGGCACGCCATGTTCACGCAATGTTCCTGTAATACGGTGCCGGCGCGTGCCGAACCGCCCTTCTGCGGCCCCACCCTGCCCAAGCCCTGCTGATGCACATCCTGCTGATCGAAGACGAAGCCGAACTGGCCGCCACCCTCAAGTCTGCCCTGCAGCGCGAGCGCTATGTGGTGGACGTGGCCAATACCCTGGCACTGGCGCGGGAGGCGGCCCTGTGCGGCCTGCACGATCTGGTGCTGCTGGACCGCACCCTGCCTGATGGCGATGGCCTGGCGTTGATTTCGGTGCTGCGCGAGCGCAACCCCGGGGTGCCGATCATCGTGCTGAGCGCGCTGGGCCAGTTGCCGGACCGGATTGCCGGGCTGGATGAAGGCGCCGATGACTACCTGGCCAAACCCTTCGCGCTGGAGGAGCTGTTCGCGCGGATCCGTGCTGCGGGCCGTCGTCCAAGCGGATTGCAGGTGGAGTCCATCAGCATCGGCCGATTGGTGTTCGACCCCGCCTCGGGCGAGGCCAGTGTGGGCGGCCAACGGCTGGAGCTGCCGCGGCGCGAGATCCGGGTGCTGGCCGCCCTCGCACGGCGCCTGGGCCGCACCGTGCTGCGCGAATCCATCGAGATGGCGGTGTATGGCTTCGACGACGGCATCCATTCCAACACCCTGGATTCGCACGTCTCGCGCCTGCGCCGAAAACTCGCTGACGCCGATGCGGGCGTGGAGATCCACGCCATTCGCGGGGTTGGCTATCTGATGCGGGAAAGCAAGTGATGGCGCGTCGCCCGTCGTTGAAGCGCCCACTGATCGTCAAGACGCTGATCTACCAGTTGCTCGCACTGCTGGTGGCCTTCTTCGCCCTGCTGATGGTGCTGGTTCGTGCCGACAGCGGTGGCTACTACACCATCCAGACCTTCGCACCGGTGGCGGCCGAGGCGGTGCACCGCGACCGCAACGGCGAACTGTACGTGCAGCACACGCCGGAGCTGTCCGAACTGCTGAAGATCGTCCCTGGCGCATGGTTCATCGCCGAGGACGAGCATGGGCACCACGTCACCTTCGGTCATGTGCCACCGGCCTATGCCTCGCTGGTCGGCGCCCTCGATGGCATCCCCTATGGCGACCTGCGCGGGCGTGATCGCAGCGATGGCCTGGCCGTGGTGGTACGCCAGCACAGCGGACCGGCCGGCAAGCTGACCATCATGGCCCATGGCGAAACCGATTCGCTGACCATGCAGATGGCGTTGGCCGCGCACATCATCACCCTGCCGATCTTCCTCCTGCTGGCGCTGGCCACCATCATCCTGACGCCGATCATCGTGCGGCGGGCACTGGCCGGTGTCGAGCGCATCGCGCAGGAAGCCCGCAACATCTCGGCCAGCCGTCGTGGCATCCGCCTGACCGAGACCGCGGTGCCGGTGGAGATCGCGCCGCTGGTAACCGCCGTCAACGATGCATTGGGTCGGTTGGATGAAGGACACGAGCGGCAACGCCGTTTCATCGCCGCAGCGGCGCATGAGTTGCGCACGCCGATCGCGATCCTGCGGGTAAAGATCGATGCCGCGGATGATTCGACTTCGCGCAGCCTGGCCGTGGAAGTCGCGCGTCTGGCGACCCTGGCCGAGCAGCTGCTGGACCTTCATCGCATGGAAAAGGACGGTCCGAAGGAAACCCTCAACCTGGCCCGGGTGGCCAAACGGGTGGCGGCCGATCTAGCGCCCCTGCTGATCCAGTCGGACAAGACGGTGGCGGTGGCGGTGGAACCACACTTCCCAGTGCTCGGTGAAGCTGGCGCGGTCGAACGGGTGATCTCCAACCTGGTGTTGAATGCCGCCGAGCACGGTGGCCGCCAGATCATTGTGCGGGTGCAGGGCAGCTGCCTGGAAGTGGAAGACGATGGCCCCGGCATTCCGGTGGACCAGCGCGAACGTGTGTTCGAGCCGTTCCAGCGACTGCGCCCACGGCAGACCGGCGCCGGCCTGGGACTGAACCTGGTGCGGCAGGTGATCGACCGTCACGGTGGCCATGTCACTATTCTGGATGCCCCCGGTGGCGGCGCGCTGATCCGCGTCGAATTCCCACAGCACCCGGGCGTTGTCTCTGCGCCATCGCTAGAGCACTGAGGACGTCCGCACATCGGTGACTGCCGCCTGTCCGTGCGCTGCAGACAGCGATGACACGCAAGGTTGCGGCAATGTTCGCTGCGCAGCATCGAATCGATGGCATCTGCGGTGCCATCGCGTTCCATCCTGACAGGAAGCCTGCACGTGACCGAAGGAGTTCCTCCACCCTCCTATTCTGCCCGATCCCGCGCGACACCAGCCACATCTGGTTTGACCGCGGCTGCGTGGAATAGACGCTCGCATGCCGATCGCGCGCGCGGACTGCCGCATTGGCCACAGTGGGTGCGCGCGATCCCTGCGGCGAAGCGTCCGAACGTGCTGATTCGTCTTTTTGCCGCGCTGTTCCTGCTGCTGCCCGGCAGTGCACTGGTGGTTTCAACGCACCGCCATGCACACGCAGCACTGACCAGCGCAGTGCTGCTCTTCGTCGTCGCACATGCCGTGCTGCACGCGCTGTCCGCATGGCGATCAACTACAGCGCGAACCCTTCCTGCTGCTCTGCGCAACGTAGACAGGCATGCAGCGTGGATGATGCTGGCCAGCGCGTGGGTCCCGCTGGTGATACATCGCGTGCACGCGCAGCCGACCAGCACACTCGCTGCCGCAGGGCTGGTGATCGGCACGCTGTGCCAGCTCTGCAGCCTGCGCATGACGTCCAACCGCCTTCGCAACGCGTTGCTGGTGCTGGGCAGTGCCTTGCAGTTCGTCGCCGTGGCGCTGGTCATCGCCATGGAAGTGACCTGACAACCACGACAGCGCCGCAAGGTTCACGCAATCCATCACGTTGAGACTCGACGGCCATCCACGCCCGGTACCCGGCGCGTGCATCTCTCCTGCCGCGAGGACCACCGATGACCTGCCCCTTCTGGATGCTGTGCGAATGAGCACGGCACCGCGTAAACACCGCCGACTGCTGATGACCGCCGGTGCCGTACTGTGCACTGCCATTGCCGCCTGGTTCTGGCTCCGACCGGCACCGCCACCACTGCTGCAGCTCGCGACCGTGGTGCGTGGGAACATCGAGCAGGTGGTGGAAGCCACCGGCACCCTGAAGCCATCACGGCTGGTAAGCGTGGGCGCGCAGGTTTCCGGACGCATCGAAACCCTGCACGTGAAGCTGGGCGACAAGGTGAAGGCAGGTGACCCGATTGCCGACATCGACTCCCGTACCCAGCGCAATGCACTGCTGAGTGCGCAGGCAGCGCAGCGCACCGCACGCGCCAACCGCGATGCACTGGCCACCGATCTGCGCCAGTTCGAACTGACCCTGCGGCGGCAGCAACGGCTGGTCGCATCGCAGCTGGTTGCCCGCGCGAACTTCGACGCAGCCACCGCCAAGGTGGAGGCGACACGCGAACAGATCAAAGCGCTGGATGGGGAGATCGTGCAGCGGCAGACCGAGGTGGACATCGCGCAGACCAATCTGGAATACACCCGCATCACCGCGCCTACCGATGGCACGGTGCTGGCGGTGGTCGCCCGTCAGGGGCAGACGGTGAACGCGGTACAGAGCGCACCCACCATCGTCATGCTGGGCAACCAGGACGTGATGACTGTCTATGCCGAAATCTCCGAGGCCGACGTTGTGCACACCACGGTCGGCCAGGAGGCCTTCTTCACCATCCTTGGCGATGCGGGCCGCCGCTACAGCAGCACGCTGCGCGACATTGCGCCCGCGCCCGAATCGATCACCAACGAAGATGCATCCAGCCTCACGTCACCGGCGTTGTCCGCCGGCAGCCGTACCGCCATGTACTACAACGGCCAGTTCGACGTGGACAACAGTGATGGGCGCCTGCGCAGCTACATGACCGCCCAGGTACGCATCGTGCTCGGCCGTGCCAACAACGTGCTGACCATCCCCTCCGCCGCGCTGGGTGCGCGGGCCGGCGATGGCAGCTACAGCGTGCAGGTTCGCGGTGCAGACGGGCGCGCCGTGGCGCGGCGCATCACCATCGGGCTGGATGACCAGATCCAGGTGGAAGTACGCAGCGGCTTGAAGCAAGGCGAGCAGGTCGTTCTGGCTCAAGCCGGCGACGAAGACGCCGCCGCACCCGCGCAGCCCCGATGAGCGCCCCCATGAGCGAGCCTCTGCTGAGCGTACGTGGGCTGCGCCGTGAATTCGCTGCCGGCGAGCAGGCGCTGGTGGTACTGGACGGTGTGGACCTGGACATCCATGCCGGTGAACTGGTGGCCATCGTCGGCCAGTCCGGCTCGGGCAAGTCGACGCTGATGAACATTCTCGGCTGCCTTGATCGGCCCTCAGCCGGCGAATACCAGATTGCAGGGCGCCAGACCGCGCAGATGTCGCCCGACGAACTGGCCGAACTGCGCCGCGAACACTTCGGCTTCATCTTCCAGCGTTACCACCTGCTGGCCGACCTGACCGCGCTGGGCAACGTGGAAGTGCCGGCGATCTATGCCGGCATGCCCTTCCCCGCGCGCCACGCGCGGGCCGCCGAACTGCTGGCGCGGCTGGGCCTGGGGGAACGCATGCAACATCTGCCCGGCGAGCTGTCGGGCGGCCAGCAGCAACGCGTGTCGATTGCCCGCGCACTGATGAATGGCGGTGCGGTGATTTTCGCCGACGAACCGACCGGCGCCCTGGATACACAGTCGGGCAAGGAAGTGATGAAGATCCTCGGCGAGCTGCATGCCGAAGGCCACACCGTGGTGCTGGTGACCCATGACATGGCGGTGGCCGAGCACGCCCAGCGCCTCATCGAGATCCGCGATGGTCGGATTGTCGATGACCGTGCCACGGGTACTGCGTCGGCAGCGGGTGTGGCGCCGTCCGCGCTGCCGCAACGCAACGATGGCATCGGCTGGCAGGCCGTGCGCGATCGCTTCTCCGAGGCTTTCCGCATGGCCCTGCGCGCCATGAATGCGCACCGCATGCGTACCTTCCTGACCATGCTCGGCATCATCATCGGCATCGCCTCGGTGGTTTCGGTGGTCGCGCTGGGTACGGGCGCGCGGCAGGCCATCCTGTCCAACATCTCTTCGCTGGGCACCAGCACCATCGAGATCTATCCAGGCTCCGGCTTTGGCGACCTGCACGCGGCGCGGGTGGAGACCCTTACCCCAGGTGACAGCGTGGCCCTGGCAGGGCAACCGTTCGTGGACAGCGCCACCCCGGGCGTAGCCACCACGGGCACTGCCCTGCGCGGCAACCGTTCGGCCAGCGTGCAGGTGCAGGGCGTCAGCGAACAGTACTTCCGCGTGCATGGATTGAAGCTGGGCGAAGGCACCTTCTTCGGCGCGCAGGGTGTGGCCGGCTACCAGCAGGTGGCGATCATCGACGCCAACACCCGCGCGCGCTTCTTCGCCGCAGCCGAGAACCCGATCGGGCAGACCCTGCTGCTGGGCACCGTGCCGGTGCGCGTGGTGGGTGTGGTGAAGAAAGATGCCGGCGCCGCCGGCGACGCCTCGCTGCTACGGGTGTGGATGCCCTACACCACGGCCATGGCGCGGGTGTTGGGCCAGAGCCATGTATCCAGCATCACCGTGCGCGTATCCGATGCGATCAGCATGGAAGCGGCCGAGCAGGCCATCGCACGATTGCTGACCCGCCGCCACGGCAGTACCGACTTCTACATGAGCAACAACGCGCAGATCCGCCACTCGATTGAACAGACCACCGGCATCCTCACCATGATGATCAGCTCCATCGCCGCCATCGCGCTGGTGGTGGGTGGTATAGGAGTGATGAACATCATGCTGGTATCAGTGACCGAGCGCACCCGTGAGATCGGCGTACGCATGGCCGTGGGCGCGCGCCGCAGCGACATCCTGCAGCAGTTCCTGATCGAGTCGGTACTGGTGTGCCTGCTTGGTGGTGTGCTGGGCATTGGTGTGGCGTTGCTGCTGGGCGCGGTGCTGGCACTGGCGGACGTAGGCTTCAGCCTGGTGTTCTCGGCGAGCTCGATCATTGCGGCATTCGCGTGCTCCAGCCTGATCGGCATCGGTTTCGGCTTCCTGCCTGCACGTCGCGCGGCGCAGCTGGACCCGGTGGAAGCACTGATCCGGTAGTCGTTGCAATTGCCTGCGGTGACGGCAGGTTCGCGCAATGTCTGCGGTGTGTACTGCAGCTACCGACGATGTCCGCACAGGAGCTGGACGATGTTTCTGAAAACAGGAAGGACTGCGCTGCTGCTGGCAGCAGCCGCACAACTGCTGGTGCTGATGCCGTATTCCGGCGATGCCCATGCGCAGCGTGGCGACCGCTACAACCCGCAGTGGAACCAGGACTATCGTGACCGCGAACGCGATGACTGGCAGCGCCGCGAGCGGGAGCGTGAGCGTGAGCGTGAGCGTGAGCGTCGGCACGATGCCAAGACCACGGGCGTGGTGGTGGGCGTCGTGGGCGCGGCTGTGGTAGCGGGCGTGATCGCGGCAGCGGCGAAGCGCGAGCGGGAAACACGCGAGCGCGCCGACTACTGCATGAACCGCTACGGCAACTACGACCGGCGTACCGACAGCTATCGCGACCGCGATGGCTACACCTACCCCTGCCGCTGACTCCCTCGATCAAGGACTACATGCAATGCATATGAACAAGACCGCCCTGCTGATCGCGCTGTGCGCCGCCCCGCTGCTTGCACAGGCGGCGCCAGCCGACCCGAAACAGGCCTATATCGATTCCACCTTCACCGCGATGGACAGCAACAAGGACGGTCGCGTCGACAAGGGCGAGTTTGCTACGTATCAGCAGGCACGCTTCAGCAAGCAGGCTGACTCGATCGATGCCGCGTTCGCTGCGATGGACAAGAACAAGGACGGAAAGATCAGCAAGGAAGAAGCGACCGTGGTGCCGGAAATTGCGAAGTACTTCACGGGGCTGGATACCGACGGCGATGGCTACCTGTCGCTGAAGGAAATGCAGCAGGCGATGGTGGCGGCGCAGACTGCCGACGCACCGGGCAAGTGACGGGTGCGGGGACAATGGGAATACCCCACTGCCCCTTGCTGTGCACTATGCCAGGCGCATTGCCGGATGCTCGCGCACCTGGTTGTCCAGTTCCTGCTGCTGACGCTGGGACTGGGCTTGTTGCCGTTCTGCACTGGCCAGCTCCAGACGCTGCAACGACTGCTCTACCGGCGTCTGCACGGCCACATCGGTGGGCATGGAAGCCCTCAGGTGTGCCGGGTCGTTCATCTCGCCCTGCACCACGAACACGTTGCGGCCCGCTGGGCTGTCCGCCGTCTGCGCGCTGAGCAGCACATGGTCGGCACGGTCCAGGTTGTTCTGCCGGGCCAGGACCATCACGCTGGCAGTCAGACGTTCACTGCTTTCATCCGGCGTGCGTCCTGCTCTGGCGTCGATGCCGGCGACATGCCCGCTGATCTGCTGCAGCAGACTGTACTCGGCGTGGTCCGGGCCAATGTCCGCCAGACGCGTTGGCGAGCCCTGGGGGGCTGGCATGCCATCAACCGATGCAGTGAGCGGGCTGCGGGTGATGGTTCGGTACGGATCTTCCGGGTGGAACTGGGTGGCCTTCTGCTGGCGCTCCAGGCGGACTTCGCGGGCATCGTTGAGTTCGGCGATGCGGGCCGGATTGGTGATCTCGCGCAGCGAACTGTGCCCACCGCCGGAGGTGACACTGACCCACTTGCTGTCCTTTTCAAAGTACAACGCGTAGGAATTGAGGCCGCCGATGACGTTGGGGTCGACCGAGGAGCGGCCACCCAGGGCCTGGGTGACTTCATGGAACGTCAGCGTGCCGAGGTACTGGCTCCCCTTGCTCAATCCCATCTGGGTGATGGCATCGCGGCTGGTACTTCCCACCCGAGGCAATCCGGCCCCATCGTTGTCGAGCATGTTGCTCCAGATCTGCTCGAGCTTCTGCGGGCCACTCTTTTCCAGTGCGGCCTGAAGCAGCACGCGGGGTGTCCAGCAATTGGGATCCAGATGATGCTGATCGAAGGCGCGGTCGTGGGCCAGCATCACGTCAGCCCCAGGCAGGTTCAGCGCCAGGTCCGGGCGGCGTTCGGCCATCCACTTCTGCCGTAGCTCCAGATCTCTATCAAGCAGTGTCTGCCCAAACGATTCCCACTGGCGCTCGGTCAATTCGGCGTTCGGAAACCGGGAACCTTCATCTTGCTGCGTCCTGGCAACGCTTTGCGCGTAGCTGTTCGCAACCCTTCCTGGCAGGCTGTCATTCCTGACGACACCCAGTGCCAGCGTTCCGTAACCGTCGGCGTCCGGCAACTGCGACAGGTAGTTCCAATAGAGCTCGCGGTTGCCATCCTTGGCATAGCTGCCAAGGATCCTGAGGTCATGTTCGGTCAATCCACTCATGCCTGAATCCTTCCTTGGATCAATTGGATCGGGTGCGCGTGATGACATCTCTGACAGCGTCTTCCATACGCTTCCAGTCCTTCAGGAAGGCTCTCTTGTAGTCCAGGGTAACGGAGAGCTTGTTGTCACTATCCACGAAGTAGTGAACACAGCCGGCGGCAACCTCACCTTGCACGCTGATCACCTGATCCCCCTCCAGCCGCACGCCATCCTGACGAAAGCCCTCGGCATCACACTTGATGAACGTGCTGATCCGGCCATCGGCTTGTCGTGCGATGTACCAGTCCCTTTCGTAAGCTGGATTCCTGACGGGAGCCTTCCCATATCGCGCCTCGTAGCGCTTTGCGAACTCCTTCATCGCCGCTTCGTCGATGGCGTACGGCGTCAACCCCATTGTCTCAGGCTGGGGAATTCGAAGATCGAGCCTATCCCTGGGATCTCCGCGTTCCACCGAATCCGCCTCGGCAAGGGCCTCGTTGGACGCGTAGCGCTCCATCAAGTCTTCGATGGGAACGCGATCAACGTAATTGATCCGAACGGAAATTTCCTTGCGGAAATCATTCGTACGGGGATTGGCCCGTGCGCCCGGTGCGGTTGGCGTCATGTCCGGCCATTCAATGACCAGCGAAACGCCTTCACCCGGCCATGGCGCAATCTGGCTGTCCAGATAGTTGGCGGGGATACGGAAGGTGTTTGGCCCCAGCTTCACGTCGACGGGCGCGTTGGTATAGGTGTGGCCGTTGAGGGTGCGGCCGGTCTGCGTTGCGCCGGACATGGCAGGATTCCTTTCGTTTTCGGTGGACGGCGGTCGTGCGCAGGCACTGGCGCTCACAGCAACGGCGATTGCGAGTGCCAAGCACCGGCCGGAGGACATCGGGTGCATCGGGCCATTCCATTGCGGGGTTTGGCTCCACTATAGGCAAAGGCCGATCAACGGGACAGGAACGTCATCACTACCTGCCCACGATCAGACTTTTCCTACGCACCTCCGTCGCCGTACCAGTTGGCACATTCAACGCCACTGCAGATCGACGTGGCATCGCGGGCAGGAGTGGTAGGCAGATTCCGGGCGGACCGCGAGTGCGCCCACAATGCCGATCAGTATCGACATGGCCAGCATCCCGGTGACGCCCATCAATACGAAACCAACTGCACCGCCAAGCAGCGCGAGAAGCGTGAATGCCCACCCGGAGCTAGACCAATGCCCGCGGCCATTGCGGATGGCCATCGGGCCGCGGTATCCGCAGGCAAGGCAGGTTGTCGAAGTTGTGCTGCCAGGCGGCGCTGGCCGCGAAGACGGCTTCATGCCCCACCCCCGCCTACGATGCTACAAATAATGTAGCATACGAAATGTGGGCCGGTTGCCATCCTGTAGACCGTTACAGGATGCGCCCAGGCGGGTAATGTCCCCCACACCTCTCCGCGACCAGTTCACCAAGCGCCTCAAAGAAGCGCGCTTGGCGATGGGCATTTCCCAGCGCGAGCTGGGCCGGCGCATTGGCTTGTCTGAGGATGTGGTGTCCAGCCGGGTGACACGCTACGAACAGGGCACGTCGGAGCCGGACTTTGCCACTGCCGGCAAGATGGCTGCCGAACTGGGCGTTCCTCTCGCCTATCTATTGGCCGATAGCGATGTACTGGCCAATGTCATTCTCGCAGCCGCCAGGATGCCGCACGCAGAACAGCGACGCCTGGCCGCCGAATTGAAAGAGCGCGCGAAGCGGTCGAGCGTCGCAGAGCAAGCAGAAAGCGACAGCGACTAGCACGGCGCTTGAACCCCAGGCATGGGGACCACGTTGGAAGTCCCCACCCTTCCCGTTGCGGCGCACCTGTGAATCAAGGGTCGAGACAGCGCTCCGCCTGCAGCGACAGCGCTTCGCAGGCATCAAACAGCCCATCGACCAGCGCCGCCGACGGATAGAAGCCCGGTTCTTCGTTCTCCCGGGCTACGTGTGCGGCGTGCAACATGGCAGTGAGCGCGGTGATGCCCGAGGCGCTGCGGGTGGCCAGGGCCAGATCGAATGCGCGGCCGGGTGTGAGGCGGGTTTCGGTCCAGGGCGCGCCATCCGCACGGCGGCCTTTGCCGTGGCTTTGCAGGAACGTGAAGAACGCCGATGGCGGCACGGACTCGGCGGCATCACTGAGTGCGTCTTCCATCTTTTCGGCGAGAGCATTGGGAAGATCGCGCACGGCATCGCCGAGCAGCGCGTGCAGACGGGGATAGTCGGGAAGCAGGTCAGGCATGGCGGCAACCTCACGGTGTGGCCACCTGCAGATGCAAGGTGGCGGACGGTGCGGGTTGGCGTGCCGGATACGTACCGCTAAAGCCGACGGATCGAGAGATCCCCACGCACCGCCCGCCATGGACTGGCAGACGGTGCATTGTCGTGATTGCAGTTGTGCCTGCAAGCACGACCGGTAGCGGTACGTAAGTTCGGGACGCCAATCCCGGCCGAGGCAGGTGCCTTGGCGACGCCATGGTTGACTCGTTGCGGCGGCGATGAAAAGCAGGGAAAGCTCGCATCAGTGCGTGGTTGCGGATGTTGCGTCATGGGATGCCGATTTGCGCATTGAATGGCGCGCTTTGCATGCCGGATACCGCCGAGAATCTGGACCGCCCATACGCAGCGTGGTGTCAGAAGCGACACGCGCTACGCGAGGCGCAGCGAGATCCGGACACACCTGCCGTCAACGCGCAGAACGTCGCAATCCGCCCCGTCCGCGCTCGGTGTCTCGACCCGCCAAGGTGTCGTGGGCACTTACCGGAAACGCTTCCACCGCAAGGGCTCAAAGGCCGCCAAGTGACGTACCTACTCCGCGCCCATCAAGTCCGATACCGCGCGGGTCAGTAAGGTCGCCGGCTTCAATCGATTCAGGAGCTGACCGTGACTTTCACTTCCTGGCGCAACATTCTCGTTGCCGCTGGTGTGGCTATTGCCTCTCTGTGGTGGCCTACAAAGACCATCATCGCCATGCCCTTGCCGACGGGCTCGACGGGCGGGATGCCGTGGGCCTGGTGACTGAAGTCACCTGGGACGAGCGAAAGGGTCGAGAGAACAATTTCGTCCTGAATGTCGAGTTCGAAACTGAAGACGGCCAGGAGCGGGTGGAGAAGATTGCGGTATCCAACAGCCTCGGCAATCAGATGTGTGCATCCGACGAAGCCGAGGAGATCGATATCCGCTACTACCTCCACGATCCGTCCGTGGCGGTGGCCGCTGGAGATGCTGACAATTCGCTTCTGATGCTATGGCTGGCCATTGCCTCCGGTCTGGTGGCGCTGGGCTTGGTTGCGGTGCGGCTCCTCAAGGGGCGGAAGGTCCAAGCCGCCTGACCCAACGCTCTTGTATCGGCGACCGCTCGTAGGTCGCTGCGACAGGTGGGCTCTACACCGACTCCCCGGACATCCTGCCCGAGACCGCCAAGCGCGCCAGATCTATGACAAGGCCAGCCCGCCTTCAAGCGAGGCACAGTGCTGGGGAAGAGGCGCCGCATGATGACGGGGTGGGCCAACTTCTGCAGGTACGCATTGACGCAGGCTTAGGCATTCTGAATGTGTGATCCAGCGCTCATACCTTGGCATGACGGGTCGAGACCTTGGAGCCCAACCGATGCGGGCCGTATAGTCAGATGACGCAGAGCAATGGAGCGCCGGTGAACGTCACCTCGCAAGGCCCTGAATCATCGGGTCGGATGGATGAAGGCCATGGAAATGAACAGTCAGCGAGACTAGGGCTGTCGCGTCTGCCCCCAGGTCTGGCGCAAGGCGCCGTGTCCCACAAGGGAACCCCGTGTCGGGCCCACAAGCGATCAGGTAAGCCCTGTCTGCGGTTTCACGCTTTGAGAACCACGCTCCGTAGTCGCCCTGTACAAGCCTACCCCCGTAGTACTTCAATCAGCGACATGGACCGCTCATGCTGAAATTTCTTCCAGCTCTTCCACACGTGGCATTGATCGCGTTGATCACCCTGGCCGTTCCGGGCTGCAACAAGGAACGCTCATACCCGGTCTATCGCGAGAATCCCGCCCCCAAGGATGCGCTGCCGATTGTGATCCGGGTCCATGACGCGCCTGTGGACGTCCCAACCCCAAAAGTAACCGTCTTGTACGAGATAGACCCGCTTTGCCTCCCCCCGATCAACAACTACGAGGGCGTGCATTACGAACCTAAGTGGCACTCTGTTCAATTGCAGGTACAGCGCGTCAGCCCAACCGATTTCACCACCACAGCGTTCAAAGATGGGATGGCGGTCGCTGACTATTACGGGCGAGGCCCATGCAAATGGACGCCAAACACCCTGCAAGCTGCATTCCCAATGATCATTGATGGGCGCTCAATCTACGCCACAGTCGGCGTCTCTTTCCGGAGAATTGAAGAGGAGGGACGCTCTACTACTTACGTAGAGAAGGCACTAAAGCCCCTGATCCCAGGGCAGACACCTGAACGGGCGTGGACATTGTCTAAGACTATGTTCGATAAGCGCCCACTCGCCGATCACCCGAAGTACTTCCCAATTGAGATCTCCACACGGATTCAAGGAGACGCTCCATGAACCCTATTACCAGCGCCACGCTCTCGGACCATGCCTACAATGAGCTATCTCCGGACACTACGTCCGTCACCATTGCAGGAATCGAGTACGAGATATTGGCTAGACGGGATTCCAGCACCGGCTACCAAGGTATTGTCTATCGCAAAGTTGAAACCGACGAAGTCATCATTGCCCATCGCGGCACCGAGTTCGATCGTCAGGCACTGCTTGATGGCGGCATCGACGCTGCGATGGTAACCGCGAGAATCAACGCACAACTCGACGACGCCCTGGCACTGACCCGGCAAGCTATCAAGCTGACCGATGAAAGGGGGATTGGGGCCGTGTACGTCACCGGCCATTCACTGGGTGGCGCGCTCGCACAGATCACTGCACACCATTACAACCTCCCCGGCGATGCCTTCAATCCTTACGGTGCTGCTGGGTTGGCGTACCGCATGCCCGAAGGCCAACCCGCCAATGCGGCGCCCTTCACCAACCATGTGATGGCAGGCGACCTGGTCAGCGCTGGCGGCCCGCACTACGGTAAGGTTGAGATGTACGCGCTCCCGAAGGAACTCGAGGTTCTTCGCAATGCCGAGCAGGGCCAACGCGTTGCGTCCCTCGTAGCACCCGGATTGAGGGGCGGCCACGCCATCTCCGCTGCCGTGGCGGTCCAGCTGGGTGACTCCCATCGAATGGTTCATTTCCTTGACCGTATGACCGAAAAGGGGCCAGTGCAGTCCGTGTTGGATGACCCCAATGCCCGGGTTACAGATCCTGAAGATCTGCGCCGGATTGCCGACTACCGCAGTGACATCCATCAACTGCGCGCGGGAGTCACGGTGCTTGCAGGCGGTGGACCTGGCCTCCTGCGCGACGGGATCAATTACCTGCGTGGCACCGAGGATGCTGGCGCCTACGCTCGCCGCGAGGCCGAAGCGGAGCAACAGCCCCGCAATGCGCTCAAACCCGGTGAACGACTGGTCCAGGACCCAACTGACAAGGGCTCTCCCTCTCTCAGCAATCCGGGCTTCTCTCCCAAGAGCCCGTTGCAGCAAAGCATCGAATCCACCTTGGACAAGGCAGGCTTGGATCCCAGGAAGGAAGGCCATCCTGACCATTCGCTCTACCGGCAGATTCGCGACGGCGTATCCGCCGTGGATGCCAAGCACGGGCGCAGCTTCGATGAAACCAGTGAGCGGGTAACAGCCAGCTTGCTGGCAACGGCCAAGAACAGCGGCCTGGAGCGCGTGGATCATGTGGTACTGGGCAACCCGCCCAATAACGAGTCTGGCCCGCGCATGTTCGTCGTGCAGGGCGAACTCAACAACCCGGCACACCTGCGCGCATCGGTGGCGGTCAGCGAGGCGGTCAACACGCCCGTAGAGCATTCGCTTGCCAAGGTCGAACAAGTTTCACAGGCGCAACAGGTCGCGCAGCAGGATCATACCCAAGAGCAGACGCGAGCAGCGATGCGCATGGGCTGAACGCAGTCAATCAGAGGCGATGTGGATCGGTAGTCCACCTGCAGAGTTCATCAGCGAAACGCCCATCTGATAGTCAGACTCAGCAGTACTTATGGCGACCTGCTGGCAAAAACCGACGTTCCTGTAGAGCCATGGACGAAGGTACCTCGGCTTCCTGTAAAGTCGCGCCAACAGAGCGAGCTTTCGCGCTGGGACAGGTCTTTTCTACAGGGAGGGAAGCATGTATCGCAGAACCGCCAAGATCATGATGCGTACCGCAATGTGCGCCGTTCCACTGCTGGCCACGAGCTGCGCCTTGCCTACCCGGCAGCCCGAGGTCGCTGACGTAAGGCCAGTGCCCGCTGAGCGGGTATTCCCACTTGCCGATCAGGGGCCTTCCACTGGCAATGTCGTGGTAACACGCGATATAGGTGCGATCAACGGAATGTGCGCCGTGGGCGTCATGGTTGACGAAAAGATGGCCGCGCACCTCAACACTGCCGAAACGGTCACGTTTGCATTAAAGCCGGGGCGGCATCTGATGACCGCGACTGTGCTGGAGGCCACGGGCCTGTGCGCGTTGGGCGTAACCAAGGCTGCGGTGGCCAGGCGACGCTCCATCGAGATCCTGGTGGATGTGGACACCACGCGGAAGTATCGGCTCTCCTACCCGACGGTTGATTCTTCTCCGGTGATCGAGCCTGCATTCTGACGAAGAAGCCTCGGTCCTGCACAAATGCAAACGCCCCTTTCGGGGCGTTTTTGCATTCTTGGCGGAGAGAGTGGGATTCGAACCCACGGAAGGTTTGACCCTTCGCCGGTTTTCAAGACCGGTGCCTTAAACCGCTCGGCCATCTCTCCGTATCGGCCCAGCCTGCTGGCCGGGCACGCATTCTCGCACGGCCGGGCGATTTGCCCAAGACCGTTGTTCCGTCGGGGCGGCGCCTCAGCCCGCGTCCACCGCCAACGCACCCAGCGCACTGGCCTTGATCCGCTCCTTGGCCTTCTCGCAGGCGCCACCGCAATCCAGGCGCGAGGCCTCCAGCTGCGGCGGCAGGTGCTCGGCCAGGAAGTCGATGAATACCCGCACCGCCGGCAGCAGGCCGCGACGCGAGGCGAACACGGCATGGCACACGCCCTGCGGCAGCGACCAGTCCGGCAGCACCACTTCCAGCTCGCCGTTGCGCACGGCATCGGCGCAGACGGTTTCCGGCAGCATGGTGATGCCGAAGCCGTCCTTCACCATGCTCTGCAGCAGCGGGAAGTCGAAACCGGCCACGCGCGGCTGCAGGTCCACCCGGCGCACCGCGCCTTCCGGCCCATGTAGTTCCCAACGCTGGCGCGCTTCGTCTTCGCTGATGCTGAGGGTTACGTGGTTCGCCAGCTCTTCCGGGTCCTTCGGGCGGCCCGCACGGTCCAGGTATTTCGGGCTGGCCACCAGCAGCTCCTGCACCTGGCCGAAGCTGCGCATCACCAGACTGCCATCGTCATCCAGCCGCGAACGCACGCGCAGGGCCACGTCATAGCCTTCGTTGATGATGTCCACGCGGCGGTTGCTGATGTTCAGCTGCAGGCGCACCTTCGGGTACTGCTCGAGGAACTTGGGCAGCAGCTTGGGCAGCTGCATCTGCGCCAGCGACACCGGCACGCTGGCGCGCACCAGGCCGCGCGGCTCGGCGCTGAGGCGGTCCACCACCTCGCGCGCGGCCTGCGCCTCGGCCAGCATGGTCTGGGCGTGGCGGTGCACGCTGGTACCGACGTCGGTGACGGCGAAGCGGCGCGTGGAGCGCTGCAGCAGGCGCACGCCCAGGTCGGTTTCCAGCTGGCTGATACGGCGGCTCAGGCGCGACTTGGGGATGCCCAGTGCGCGCTCGGCGGCGGCGAAACCGCCGTGGTCGACCACCATCGCGAAGTAGTACAGATCATTCAGGTCATGCATACCCGAGTTCCATTGATAGAACAATACGTGGCATTCAACCACCTTTATCCCGTCGATGCAACAACCTATTGTTCTCTCCGTCGGCGGCAAGCCCGCCACCTCTCCCGAACATAGGTACTGCCATGAAGCTTCTGCACATCGACGCCAGCGTGCTTGGCGACAACTCCGTCTCCCGCCACCTGACCGCCGCCGTGGTGGCCCAGTTCAAGCAGCAGATCGACGGCCTGCAGGTTGATTATCGCGATCTTGACGCCAATCCGGTACCGCATCTGCGCAGCGGTTCGCTGGCCAAGACCGACCCGGCCGAGGCCGCTGATGCTGAACAGGTGCTCGAGCAGTTCCTGGCCGCAGACATCGTGGTTATCGGTGCGCCGA
Organism: Stenotrophomonas sp. DR822; assembly: GCF_019793815.1. Classification (NCBI taxonomy): domain Bacteria; kingdom Pseudomonadati; phylum Pseudomonadota; class Gammaproteobacteria; order Lysobacterales; family Lysobacteraceae; genus Stenotrophomonas; species Stenotrophomonas sp. DR822. The sequence goes on along the minus strand of NZ_CP081826.1, from coordinate 9,133 downwards.
TGTACAACTTCAGCGTGCCCTCCACCCTGAAGGCCTGGATCGACCGCGTGGCGGTTGCCGGGCGCACCTTCAAGTACACCGAGAACGGCCCGGTGGGCCTGGCCGGTGGCAAGCGGGTGATCGTGGTCAGCAGCCGTGGCGGCATCTATACCGATTCGCCGGCAGACTTCCAGGAGCCCTTCCTGCGCCAGACGTTTGCCTTCTGGGGCATCAACGACATCGAGTTCGTGCGTGCCGAGGGCATCGCCTATTCGCCGCAGCATCGCGAAGACGCCATTGCCGGTGCACTGGCAGCGCTGCCGTCGCATGAGACGGTGGAAGTGGCAGCGGCGTAACACGTTCCAGCGTTCGGCGCCTCTCTCCCTCGTCTGGGCGCTGAACGCGGGCCGGGATTCCCTCCCCCATCCCGGCCCACCGTGGCGGCCCTGCTTTTGCGGGGCCGCTTTTTTTTGCCACCATGGGGCGATGAACTACATCGTGATGGCTGCGCACCGCAGCGAATTTCCGCACCCGATCACCCTGCACCGTGGCCAGGCACTGGTGGTGGGCGAACGTTATGAGGGACCCGAGGGTTGGGAAGACTGGTTCCTGTGCGAGGCCGAGGGACAGCAGCCGGGGTTCGTGCCGGCGCCGGTGATCGGCCGCGATGCGCAGGGTGGCGCGTTTGCCACGGAGGATTACTGCGCACGGGAGCTGGATGTGGAGCCGGGGCAGCACCTGCGCGGCGTGCGCACGCTCAATGGGTGGGCGTGGTGTGTGCCGGTGGCTGGCGAGGCCGGTTGGGTACCGCTGGAGAAGCTGCGCGTAGCAGGTTGATGGATTGCGTCATCCACGCATGGCGTGGATCTACTGCAAAGCCCTAAGCCCCCAGCGCCTGGATGCCACACCGCCTCAGTAGATCCACGCCATGCGTGGATGCCGCACCGTGTCAGTAGATCCACGCCATGCGTGGATGCCACACCGCGTCAGTAGATCCACGCCGTGCGTGGATGCCACACCGCCTTAGTAGATCCACGCCATGCGTGGATGCGGTGCCGACATGGCCGGCACCCATCAAAAGGCCGCCGGGCATGGCCCGGCGCTACCGGCTGATCAGCCGATGGTTTCGATGCCGCCCATGTACGGGCGCAGGGCTTCGGGCACGGTGATGCTGCCGTCGGCGTTCTGGTAGTTCTCCATCACCGCGATCATCGCGCGGCCGACGGCCACGCCCGAGCCATTCAGCGTGTGCGCCAGCTCCGGCTTGCCGGTGGCCGGGTTGCGCCAGCGGGCCTGCATGCGACGGGCCTGGAAGTCACCACAGTTCGAGCACGAGGAAATCTCGCGGTAGGTCTCCTGCGACGGCAGCCAGACTTCCAGGTCGTAGGTCTTGATGGCCGAGAAGCCCATGTCGCCGGTGCACAGCAGCACCTTGCGGTACGGCAGGCCCAGCTTCTCCAGCACCACTTCGGCGCAGCGGGTCATGCGCTGGTGTTCGGCGTCGCTGTCTTCCGGGCGGCAGATCGAAACCAGCTCGACCTTCTCGAACTGATGCTGGCGGATCATGCCGCGCACGTCGCGGCCACCGCTGCCGGCTTCGGAACGGAAGCACAGCGAATGGGCGGTCATGCGCAGCGGCAGGCGCTCGGCGTCGAGGATCTCGTCGCGGGCGATGTTGGTCAGCGAGATTTCCGAGGTCGAGATGAGGTAACGCTTCTGCTCACCCAGCTGGGTGATGAACATGTCCTCTTCGAACTTGGGCAGCTGGCCGGTGCCGTACAGGCTGTCGGCGTTGACGATCACCGGCACGTTGGTTTCCTGGTACTCATGCTCGCCGCTGTGCAGGTCGAGCATGAACTGGGCCAGGGCGCGATGCAGGCGGGCGATCGGGCCACGCAGCACGGTGAAGCGCGAACCGGACAGCTTGGCGGCGGTCTCGCCGTCCAGCCACTTGTTGCGGGCGCCGAGTTCGACGTGGTCGAGTACCTTGAAATCGAACTGGCGCGGGGTACCCCAGCGCGACTGCTCGACGTTCTCGCTCTCGTCGGCGCCGGCCGGTACGTCATCGGCGGGAATGTTCGGGATGCCCATGGAGATCGTGTCGATCTTCTCGCGCAGCTCGTCCAGGGCCACTTCCGAGGCCTTCAGCTCGTCGGCGAACGCGGCAACCTCGGCCATGATGGCCGAAACGTCCTCGCCCTTGGCCTTGGCCTGGCCGATGGCCTTGGAACGGCTGTTGCGCAGGCTCTGCAGCTCTTGGGTCCGCACCTGGATGCGCTTGCGATCGGCCTCCAGTGACTCCAGGGCAGACACGTCGAGCTCGAAGCCGCGGCTGGTGCGCAGGCGTTCGGCGAGGTCGGCGGGCTGGTGGCGGAGCAGGGCTGGATCAAGCATGGCAGGCGTCGTGGTGGGTAACAGGAACGGGATTATCGCCTGTTATACGGAATTCTGCCGCCCGGTTCATTCCGGCCGTGGCAGAATCGAGGCATTCCGTACTGGTCTGGTCCATGTCTGCTCCCCGTCCGTCGCCTGCCAAGTCGTTCACCGTGCATATCCCGCGCAACTCCCTGAAGATCGCCGGCATCGCCTTCGGCGTGGGCATCCTGCTGTTCGTGCTGGTCTGGCTGACCGGACGCGACAAGGAATTCTTCCGTGCCGACCCGGCCGCGCACACGCCGCAAGAAACCGCCCAGGTGGAACCGCTGCCCGAGCCGCTGGCCGCGGCCGCAGGTTCCAGCGACATGCCAGACGCCAAGCCGGCCCCGGTGCCGGACGAGGAAGATGCGCCGAAGCTGGTGGAAACCGCCCCGCCCCCGCCACCGCCACCGGCCACGGTTGAACCCGCTCCGGCCGCGCCGGGCACTGCGGCACCGGCAGCCGCCAATGCGCAGCCGATGCCGATTGCCGGCCAGTCGCCGCCGCCGGCCTACCCGGCCGCCGCCCTGCGACGCGGTGAAGCGGGCAGCGTGGTGGTGCGGGTGGAGGTGGACGCCACCGGCTACCCGAACAACGTGACGGTGATCCAGCGCAGTGGTTCGCGCGAGCTGGACCGTGCAGCGACGGACGCGGTGCGTCGCTGGCGCTTCAGCCCGGCAGTCAGCAATGGCCAGCCGGTACCCGGCAGCATTGAAGTGCCGTTCGACTTCAAGCCGCAGTAACTGAACGCTTCCCCGCAGAAAAGCTGAACCTTGCAGGTTGCGTTGACGCAGTGCTGACACGCTTCGACGCCGCCTCGGGCAACACTCTGGGCGTCGTTACTGACGTGAGGAGTTTGCGATGGCTGCCACCACCCACGAGAATCTTCATTCGCCGCAACTGCAGCAGGATGGCGCGCTCGAGCCGCGCTCGACCTCCCCTTGGCTGTGGCTGGCCCTGATTGTGGCGATGTTCGCCGCGGCACTGGTCTGGCTGCGATTCTCCAGCCATGACGATGTCGCGCCTGCGCCGGTAAGCGAGCGCATGCTGCCGGCCACGGAAACCCCGGTTGCCACCACGCCCGCCCCGGCTGCGCGGCAGGCCACGCCCGCGCAGAGCGAGCGCAAGGCAGCCCCGGCCGTACGCAACCGTGAGGCGCGTCCGCTGGCCAGCAACAGCAAGCCGAACTATCCGGCCGCCGCGCTGCGCAGTGGCGTGCAGGGCAGCGTGGTTGCCAGCTTGAATGTGGATACGCGTGGCAACGTGACCGACGCTGCGATCGTGTCGCGCAGTGGTGAGCGCAGCCGCGACCTGGACCGTGCCGTGCTGAACACGGTGCAGGGCTGGAAGTTCGAGCCGGCCATGCACCAGGGCCGTGCGGTGGCCAGCGTGGTACGCGTGCCGGTGGATTTCCGTACCGAACAGCGTTGATCACCGGCTGACGCCTGAAATGAAAACGGAGGCCTCGGCCTCCGTTTTTTTTCGCGCGCGTTGGGATTCCGCCGGGCATGGCCCGGCGCTACCGGAACAGGGGCCGAAGGGTAGCGCCGGGCCATGCCCGGCGAGCGCAGCGGCGCCGGGACTACCTCAGGCCAGGTTGAAGCCGGCGCTGCGAGCCAGTCCGTCGAAATCCGGGAAGGACGTTGCGACGTTGGCGATGTCGTTGATGCGCACTTCACCATGGCTGATCTGGCCGGCAATGGCGAAGGCCATCGCGATGCGATGATCACCGTGGCTTTCAATGGTGCCACTGCCCAGCGATACGCCACCGTGCAGGGTGGCACCATCTTCGGTTTCGTCCACCTGCATGCCCAGCGCGCGCAGGCCGGTCGCCATCGCAGCCAGGCGATCGGATTCCTTCACCCGCAGTTCGGCGGCGCCGGTCACCACGGTCTGCCCTTCGGCGGCAGCAGCGGCCACGAACAATGCCGGGAACTCGTCGATCATGTCCGGCACCAGCTCCTCGGGAATGCGCGCACCCTTCAGCGGCGCGTAACGCACCAGCAGATCGGCCACCGGTTCGCCGCCCTGCTGTGCCGGGTTCTGTTCGGTGATGTCCGCGCCCATCAGGCGCAGCGCGTGCAGCAGGCCGGTACGGCGCGGATTGAGGCCGACCTGCTTCAGGCGCAGTTCGGAGCCGGGAATGATGCTGGCCGCGACCAGGAAGAACGCGGCCGAGGAGAAGTCGGCCGGCACCACGATATCGGTCGCGCGCAGGCGCTGGCCACCACGCAGGCGGGCCTTGCCCGGCGAGAACGCGATGTCCACGCCGAACGCGGACAGCATGCGCTCGGTGTAGTCGCGGGTCGGGTGCGGTTCGGTCACGCTGGTTTCGCCGTGCGCGTACAGGCCGGCCAGCAGCACGGCAGACTTGATCTGCGCACTGGCCACGGGCGAGGCAAAGTCGATGCCGTGCAGCGTCTGCCCGCCATGCACGTGCAGCGGCGGCGTGCCGTCTTCCTCGGTGTCGATCTTCGCGCCCATCTGCGACAGCGGACCGGTGACGCGGCGCATCGGACGGCCGGACAGCGATTCGTCGCCGACCAGCGTGCAGTCGAATGCCTGACCGGCCAGCAGGCCGGCCAGCAGGCGCATGCCGGTGCCGGCATTGCCACAGTCGAGCGGTGCGCTGGGTGCCTGCAGGCCATCGATGCCGACGCCGTGCACGACGCGCTGCGACGCACTGGGGGTTTCGATGCGCACGCCCAGCTGGCTGAAGATGCGCGCGGTGGCGCGGGTGTCTTCGCCTTCCAGGAAGCCTTCGATATGCGAGGTGCCATCGGCCAGCGCGGCGAACATCACCGAGCGGTGCGAGACCGACTTGTCGCCGGGAATGGTCAGGCTGCCCTGCAGGGGCTGGCCCTTGCGGGCGATCCAGTGCTGCGCGTTGCTCATCGTTGAATGGTTCCGTAAACGCCGGCTCGCCGGCGGTGCATCAGGGGCGGCGGCCGCAGCCGCCACAGCAGGGATCAGGGCACGGCTACCGGATAGGAGCCAAGCACCTTGATCTGCGCCGAGTGCGCTTCCAGTTCGGCCAGTGCGGCCTGCATCGGCGCATCGTCGATGTGACCGGCCAGGTCGATGAAGAAGCCGTATTCCCACTTGCCATGGTGCGAGGGACGCGATTCGATGCGGTTCATGCTGATGCCATGGCGCGCGAACGGGCTGAGCACATCGAACAGCGCGCCGGGCTTGTCATGGATGAACACCAGCACCGAAGTGCGGTCATGGCCGGAGGTCGGGAAGATGTTGCGACCCACCACCAGGAAACGGGTGGTGTTGTCGGCATCGTTCTGGATCGGCTTGGTGACGACCTTCTTCAGGCCGTACACATGGCCGGCGCTCTCGCCGCCAATGGCCGCTGCATCGTCGGCGTTGCGCGCACGGCGCGCGCCTTCGGCGTTGCTGGCCACCGGGATCTTCTCGGCCTTGGGCAGGTTGGCGCGCATCCATGCCGAGGTCTGCATGAACGACTGCGGATGGCCGTAGACGCGCTCGATGTCCTCGATGCGGCCACTGCGCGACATCAGGTACTGCTGTACGCGCAGTTCCACTTCGCCGCAGATCTTCAGGTTGGAGGTGAGGAACATGTCCAGGGTGATCTGGATGGTGCCCTGCCCCGAGTTTTCCACCGGCACCACGCCGAAATCGGCGTTGCCCGCTTCCACTTCCTGGAACACTTCTTCGATGCTGGCCATCGGCAGGCCCAGCGCCGAGCGGCCGAAGTGCTTGAGCACGGCCTGCTGGCTGAAGGTACCTTCCGGGCCGAGGTAGCCGATCTTCAACGGCTCCTGCTGGGCCAGGCAGGCCGACATGATTTCGCGGTAGACGTGCACCAGCAGCTCATCGCTGAGCGGGCCTTCGTTGCGATCCACCACCATGCGCAGCACCTGCGCCTCGCGCTCGGGGCGGTAGTAATCGACGGCGGCGGCGAGCTTGCCCTTGGCCTTGCCGACCTGGTGGGCGAATTGTGCGCGCTCGGCAATCAGGCTCTGGATGTCACGGTCGATCTGGTCGATCTTCGAACGCACATCGGCCAGTGCCAGTGGCGCTAGGGTCGGCACCGCAGTTGCCTTCGACTTGCCCTTGGGCTTGGAAGTGGCGCTGTCCTTGGCCGGCTCGGCCTTCTTCGACGCCTTCTTGCTGGGTTTGCTTGCCATCGGAATTCCTTGTTGCGGGGCGCGCACCCGACGATGCGCGCCGTTCATTGCTCAGCCGTGACGCTGCTGGAAATCGGCCATGAAGGCGACCAGCGCCTCCGCCCCGGCCAGCGGCATGGCGTTGTAAAGCGAGGCGCGGATGCCACCGACCACCTTGTGACCCTTCAGCGCCAGCAGGCCGGCGGCCTTGGCATCGGCGACGAAACGGGCATCGAGGTCGGTGTTGGGCAGGAAGAACGGGATGTTCATCCGCGAGCGCGCCGAATGGGCGACCTCGTTGCGATAGAAGCCGCCGGAGTCATCGATGGCGCCGTACACCAGCGCGGCCTTGGCGGCGTTGCGCTTGGCGAACTCGACCACGCCACCTTCGGCCAGCATCCACTTGAACACCAGACCGGCCAGGTACCAGTTCCAGGTGGGCGGGGTGTTGAGCATGGAAACGCGGGCGACGTGCGAGCGGTAATCGAAGATGTCCGCGCGTGGCTGGCCACTACGCTCCAGCAGGTCGCGACGGATGATCATCACCGCGATGCCGACCGGACCCAGGTTCTTCTGCGCACCGGCATAGATGACACCGTAGCGGCGTACATCCAGCGGCTCGCTGGCGATGGACGAACTGAAGTCGGCCACCAGCGGCACGTTGCCGGTCTCGGGCACATCACGGAACTCGACGCCGTGGATGGTCTCGTTGGCAGTGATGTGCACGTACGCGGCGTCGGGAGAGAGCTGCCAACCGGCGCGCTCGGGCAGCTGGCGATACCCTTCGGCCTCGCTGCTGGCGGCGATGTTGACGTCCACGTAGGGGCTGGCCTGCTTGACTGCGGTCTTGCCCCAGTGGCCGGTGACCACGTAGTCGGCACGCTGGCCGGGGCTGGCGAAGTTGAGCGGGATCAACGCCTGCTGGGTGGTGGCGCCACCGGGCAGGAACAGCACCGCATAGTCCTCGGGAATGTCGAGCAGGCGACGCAGGTCGGCCTCGGCCTCGGCGGCCACGGACATGAACTCCGGACCGCGATGGCTCATTTCCACGATGGAGGCACCGCTACCGTGCCAGTCCAGCATTTCCGCCTGCGCCTGGCGCAGGACCGATTCCGGCAACGTTGCAGGGCCGGCACTGAAGTTGAACGCGCGCGTCATGGCACACCTGTGGGGCAAGACCCCTAGTATGCCGCACTGCACCAGCCTTGCGGCCTTGTGGCGCAAGGGAAATTTGGTTGCATCCGTATCCATTGCCGCGGCGGCACTGGTAGTGCCGGCCGCTGGCCGGCAACTGCAATCACCTTGGTTCACCGAGGTTGCCGGCCAGCGGCCGGCACTACCCAAAGCGGGTTGGTCCGGGCGGTAGCGCCGGGCCATGCCCGGTGGAACGAATTCAGCGCGCGCCGAACCAGAGCAGCAGGCTGAGCACGGCTGCCAGCAGCAACGCACTGCCCAGCAACCACGGCCAGCGCCGCACCCGACGCGGAGCGACCGGTACCACCGGTGCCTGTTCGGCTTCGTCGCTGCCTTCGTCATCGGCCAGTGGTGGTCGCCGGCGCGGGTCGTGCGGCACTTCCAGCACGAACCGGTGCTGGCCGTCGAACACGACCTGGTCGCCGGCCTGCAGCCAGCAGTGGCGTACGGCAACGCCGTTGACCCGGGTGCCATCGGCACTGCCCAGGTCGCGCAGCAGTACCCGCTCGCCGTGGACTTCCACCCGCGCGTGCTGTTCGGCGAAGGCGGGCTCATCGATCTCGATGTCGACATCGCTGCCACGGCCGATCACCCGCGCGCGCGACAGGGGGTAGCTGCGGCCGTGGTGCAGGCCACCCACACCGCGCAGCAGACGCTGCTCGTCACCGCTGCCTTCGACGCTGGCTGCCGGCGCCGGTGCCTGCAGCAGGGTGTCGACCTCGCCCTGCAGGACCATTTCCACGCCATCGACGTAGACCGCGTCGCCCGCCCTCAGCAGGGCCATGCGCCGCACCGGGCGACCATTCACATGGATGCCACGGATACCGTTGCCGACCTGCAGCCAGAGGCCCCGGTCGTCCATGCAGAACTGCGCAAGCAGCAGCGCGCCGTTGCCGGCATCACCGAGGCGCACGCTGCCGTTTGCCTGGCGCACGATGCGCTGCACCCCGGGCCGCAGCGGCTGGTCGGGCTGTTGTTGTTGACTGAAGTGAACTAGCAGGTTCTGCACGCGGCGCAGACTAGCAGGTTGGCCGCCCACGAAGAAGAACCTGCGATGAGCGCTTGGCGTGGGCGCCGTCGATGCGCACAATGCTCGCCCTCTCAATTGATCCCCGCCCTGCGCCAGGAGCCTGCATGTCCACCATCGATGTCCGCCACGCCCACACCCTGCCCGACACCCAGGCACGTGAAGCGATCGAGCAGGTTGCCGCAAAGCTGGGCGAACGCTTCGGCCTGAAGTCGTCGTGGGCCGCCGACGTGCTGAATTTCTCCGGCAGTGGCGTGGACGGTGCGATCGAACTGCAGCCGGGCGCGGTGCGGGTCACGGCCAAGCTGGGCTTCCTGCTGTCGGCAATGAAGGGCATGGTGGAAAGCGAGATCCAGCGTGTGTTGAAGGAAAAGCTGGG